>NZ_JBGORN010000001.1:0-2083610 GCF_041679625.1 Enterobacter cloacae complex sp. ESBL7 | reverse complement strand
CAAAAAAATGGAGTATGCCGATCCAGAACTGGCGGCTGGCAATGAGTCGTTTTATTATCGAGTTCGGTGACCGCCTGAGCGATCACCTTTAACACAGTGGCAGTTACACAGAATTACTGACAGGCTCATACAAAACGGGGCATTCATACCGAGCCTGTGAGTCAATTTTATCGGATATTTACCCGAAAATTTATTCATCCCTCTGAGCGTTATATTGCAATTCCCACTTGGGATTCTCCCGGCTCTATGATTTCGAAAGATTATGGGCAAACCTGGTTTCCTTCAACATTCTCTCCTGGAGAAAATGAGCCTAACGGTGATTCTTCACCTCCATACGATGATGTTCATTCCTTCACCGTCATCAACGATCAGGGATTTTTAGAGACCAAACACCGGCTGTATATGTCGTCAAAACCGTTTGATGATCCGCGAATTTTGCCGGGCGGGCCGGGGATTCAATATCGTTTAGACAATGGTGAAATGGATGAAATTACGCCAGATGCCCCAGGATGGTCCTGGGGGATGGTTTATTTTACGAAGGAAGGTTTACAGGGAAAGGTTATGCGCCGTGAGGCCAATTATCAGGACCTGCCCGACAAAGTGCCGGAAGTGAAAGGCTACACCGGTTGGGACCATATGCGTTGTGACATGGACGTGGGGAAATAACTCATGAAAGAATTATGTGTAGGGATTATTACTACTGCTGTTTTATTTGCGGCGGCTTGTAAGGCTTCAGAACCGCCAACACAGGTGGTTTACCGTTTTGATGATCATCGTTATCTGGAACTGAAAGGCTGGGACTGCGAAGGGGAACTCTGGTATACGGATACAAAACGGGGCATTCATACCAAGCCTGTGAGTCACTTTTATCAAATTTTTTCTAAAACATATATTCACCCATCAGAAAAATATATTGCCGTGCCGACAAAAAACGTATCGGAATTTATCATTTCAAAAGACTATGGGAAAAACTGGCAAATAGCTGTGTTTGCGCCAGAAAGTTTAGAAATCAGATTGAGGGCGTGGTCTAATCAGTCTGTTCATCCTGATCAGCAAAACGCTATTTCATTTACAGTTATTAATAATCAAGGCTATTTGGTCATTAAGCCGTATGATGGAGGAAACAAAAATCAACGTAACTTCATTTATATGTCATCTAAGCCATTCGATGATTCCGGCTTTAAAAGCAAAGATTATATCGATATTGGTTTAGATACAAATTATAAGCCTTTACAAATGCCTAAATCATTCAGCGATTGGTCATGGGGAACGCTCTATATAACGAATGGTGAGTTAGACCAAACAGGCTTAAAAGAAATGAAAAAATATCAGGGTCTGCCCGATAAAGTTCCGGATGTAAAAGGCTATACCGGCTGGGATCACATGCGCTGCGATATGGACGCAGGAAGGAAGAGAAACTGATGAATGGCGTAATTCGACTCAATGACCCGCTGATGAGCGGTGGAAAAGTGATTAAAGCGTCCGGCGCGGACTTTATGGGAAAACCTGTGGCCCTGAAAAACGATCTGGTTATGTGCCCTGAGCACAAAGGAACGTTCCCTATCAACGAATGCCACCCGACCTGGACGA
Organism: Enterobacter cloacae complex sp. ESBL7; assembly: GCF_041679625.1. Classification (NCBI taxonomy): domain Bacteria; kingdom Pseudomonadati; phylum Pseudomonadota; class Gammaproteobacteria; order Enterobacterales; family Enterobacteriaceae; genus Enterobacter; species Enterobacter cloacae complex sp. ESBL7. Next base: position 2,082,020 of record NZ_JBGORN010000001.1, on the reverse strand, counting down.
TGAACGGCCGCGGCGTGGTCGTGGATGGCTGTAAAGCGGCATGCGGTTGTGCCATCCGCACCACGCTCCCCACTGCGGGGGCTGTTTGATGAACTGGTGGTTATTCTCAAAACAGAATGAATTTGACGAGAAATATCCCTATTGGTGGATATGTCTCTTATATGTGGTCGTCTTGGTTATCTGCCTGGCCGTCCGGGCTGTCACCTGGCCGGGTAATAAACATGTCGATCTCGATTTTTTTGCCCAGTCCGTGGTTATTCCAGTTGTTTTTTTGACGGGGTTCGTTCAGGTGTGTTCTATCGGGTATCACGTCATGAGGCACTACATGGAAACGCGGTTGCTGATTGCGGCCGAACAGGAATACAAGGTTGTCAGCTACGCCAGGGGCAACATTACCCTGGCAGGCTGGTCCGTTCTGACTCCTCCAAAGGCAACGAAAGAACTGGCGCTGAGTATGCTGAAACTGGAGGGAGAGTTTCCGCTGGCCGCTAAAATGCCGTTGAAAATCGAACTGGAAGCATCCTTCGATTTCACGAGAGCCGGGCAGGCAATATCCCTCGTTCTGGAGCCCATGGCTGGGAAACTTTCTCGGTACCAGCAGATTGAAGTGCTGGTGTGGGTTCGAGGCGGGGATGAATCCTGTAGCGATGAACTCCGGCGCGTGCTTAAACGTTCTGCGATCGCGACAAAGAAAATCACTTTTTTACCTGAATGCCCGGACTATACGCAAGTCACGGAATGGATAAAGCTGGCGAAAAGCTACGTCGTAGAACGGCTGCTTATCTGTGTCGATCTGCATTCTGACGAAGAAGCGTCTAAACAGATGGAAAATGTTACGGCACTTCTCTTCACGAACGACTACGTCAAAACAGAAGGAGAAAAACCGGTTTATTTTTATCAGCCGATGACGGGTGTCACAGACGTAGAAAGCAAAGTGCCCGTGTACCTGAGGACAGAAACCGTCAGCAAGCCTAAGCAACTCTGGTATACCGGGTTATCCCGCACAGAGAAGTATCCGCTGCTGGAAGTGCTGGATGAGTACAAAGTGGTGCCTGACAGGCTGGAGCTTGAAGCATCGCTCGGTGAGGGCTCTGCCGGTTATCAGTGGCTGATGCTGACGCTGGCCGCTGATGCGGTTATGTACGGGCAGGGCGATCAGCTTGTGGCCGTGTCCGAACAGAACCATTTTGCCATGGCCGCGCTATCCTCCCGGTTAACCTGCCAACCAGATTATCCCGAAGAAAAAAGATATACGTTGCCGTGGGAAGTTGGCGGGATCGGCGGTCTGATGTTCTTTTTTGGATTGATGTTAAGCATTGCCAGCGCTGGTGACGACGGCAAAACGTTATCCGGCTGGTTTATAACTATAATGGCTGTTCTGGTAATAGGTTTATTCATTGGGATGGGGGCATTGTTTACCTGGTATTATGGTGACAAAGCTTATGAGCACATGGGGATGTGATGATGAATGAACCAATGATTTTAACGACAGAATAATGGATGGTTATGATCAGGATATAAGGGATTTTTAAAAGGGGAATCGATCCCTATGAAAGCGGGTAGTTTCCCCTTAAACCCTTTTTTATCCCACTTCCGGCAGCATCCCGGCTGCAATCAACGCCTGCACCAGAATAATCACCACCCCACAGCCAAACACAACGCTCAGCAGCGGTTTTCCTCCCGCCACGCGATATCCCTGCTGAGGATGCTGCTGGCGGCTCTTCCACGCCAGCAGGGAAGGGAGCAGCAGGGCCAGGATAGAGAGCGCCACCCCTGCGTAGCCCAGCGCCATCACAAACCCGCGTGGGTAAAACAGCGCAAAAGCGAGCGGCGGCAGGAAGGTGATGGCCCCCGTCTGTAACCGTCCGGCCGCGGTATTGCGACGCTGGAACAGGTCGGCCAGATAATCAAACAGGCCGAGCGCCACGCCCAGGAACGAGGTTGCCAGCGCCAGGTCGGCAAACAGGTGTACCGCCAGCTCCACGTGCGGGGAGGTGACGACCTCGCGCAGCGCCAGCAAAAAACCGTTCAGGCCAGCATGTTGCGCCATCAGCCCAATAAAGGTTGAAGAGTCAATGCTGCCCAGCGTCACCAGCTGCCAGAAAATATAGGCGATCAGCGGGATCGCGCTGCCGATAACAAAGACGCGGCGCAGCTTGCGGATATCACCGTTCATATAGCTGACGATGCTCGGCACGCTGCCGTGGAAGCCAAACGAGGTGAAAATGACCGGGATCGCGGAGAGCGCCAGCCCTTTTTCCAGCGGCAGCGTCAGCAGGTTGACCTTGTGCACGTGCGGCGCCAGTAGCACCAGCATGATAATCAGGAAGAGAATTTTGGCGCTGAACAGAAAACGGTTAAACAGATCGACCAGCGATGTCCCAACGCAGACCACGCCGCCGCCGATGAGCGCAAAGAAGATAGCCCCCGTCGCTGGGGTGATGTCAGAGCCAAACCAGTCGTTGACGCTTGAGGCGATGAGCTCCCCGGCGCCGCTGATATAGGCGGCGGTCAGGGCGTACATCAGGAACATCATGCTAAAGCCGGTTATCCACTGGCCGTAGCGTCCCAGATAGCGCGCCGCAAGCGAACCCAGACCGGTGTCGGCGGGCACGTGCTGGTAAACCTCAAGCAGCAGCAGGGCGGTGTAGCACATCAGCGCCCAGAGCATACCCAGCAGCAGCAGGGTCATGCCAAATCCCACGCCCGCAGCTGCCAGGGGCATTGCCAGCATTCCTGCGCCAATCGTCGTTCCGGCGACGATAAAAATACTTCCCAGGGTTCTGTTTTTCACGCTTTCCTCTACAACGATGCTTAACCGCGACAAAATCTGCGGCGCAGAGTAAGGGAAAAGCCGTAACTCGTCAAATCACCGTTACAAGTAGTGTAATGAATTATTTACGCACTGCTGCCGCTCTGACCCTTTTTAGGCGCAGGCCTACTTCATAAGGGCAATGTTGCCAGGCGACATTCCGGCGTAACGTAAACAATAAATATAAATTATCAAATTAAGTGAGGGTTTTATGGCTGGGGAGAATCCCTTTACTGCGGCATGGAGCCGGGGAGGCAACCTGTTGTGCCATGGCCACTGGATAATCAGCTGGCAGAACCAGCCCCTGATACTTCCCGAGTCCCGCCGTGAAAAGGATATGGGCACCTGGGCAATCTATTCGGTTATCGATCCTGAAGACGAAACCTTTGCGCAAGGCTTACAGGAAGATGAATGGATCGTTGAGAATGTCGACTGGTTAACGGATATGTTCTTCGAGGTGGGTATTCCGCTGGAGACGTCCAGCTACCGCTATTTTTACCAGGCGGTGAATCCTCATGACTGGCGCTGCACCAGCTGCGCCGGGTGTATGTAAATTAACGCGGTGCCGGAAACCAGCACCGCGCTAAAATTAATTCTGCGTATCGAGAGTGGAAAGTTCTTTATCAATAAAGTAAAGACCTTCGCCGGATTTACCCACCAGAGATAATTTATCCAGCACGGATTTAAACAGCTTCTCTTCTTCATGTTGTTCAGCGACGTACCACTGCAGGAAATTAAAGGTTGGGTAATCCTGGCTGGTCATTGCGGCATGAACCAGTTCGTTAATTTTCTGCGTGATCAGCTGCTCGTGCTCGTAGGTGGCGCGGAACAGTTCATCGAGAGAATTATACTCGGCAAAGGGGGACGTCACGGTTTCAATGCGCGGCAGGCTGCCCGTATCCGTAAGATAATCAAACAGACGCTGCATGTGGGTCATCTCTTCCTGAGCGTGACGACGCAGAAACGCGGCCGCACCTTCGAAGCTGTGGTAGCTGCACCAGGCGCTCATCTGCTGGTAGAGCAGGGATGAAAAAAGCTCAAGGTTCATTTGTGCGTTGAGCTTGTCGATCATTTCAGTTTTCAGCATGGTGACGCTCCGGATTATTATTTCTGGTTCACAATGAGCGACACTATAATTTGTTATTTAATTATTTGCAAAACGTAAAATTTTTATTTTATTTATTTAAAATACGAATGGGAATAAAACGCATTGGCGATTTTTATAATTTATTAATGAGAATTGTTTTTGTTCGTAATGAAATATACTGCCAGCAAGCGCTGGCAGCGTTGATTAATACCAGGGATTATTTGACTTAGGGTTAACGGCGTAACCCATACATTTATACTGGATAGTCACGCTCTCGTTCAGGCACAAAGAGCCGCTCGTCAGGGTACAGGTTTTGATAGGCTGACCATAGGCTGAGGCGGTGGCATACCCCATGCTCTGACACGCTTTTGCCGCCGTGCCGTTATTCACATACTCATCGGAATACGCATTTTGCAGCGCTGCCTGGCCGTAATCGAGGCGGACGATGCCGTTCGGCGCGTCGAGGCTGCTGACTTCAGCCTGGCGGTTGATACTACACCCCGCGAGCAGCAGGATTGTGCCGGCTACAATGACTCTTTTCATGGTTCGCTCTGAGTGGATGGAAATATCTTATCGTACCCGCAGATGCCCGCTGCAATGCCTGGAATAGCCGGACAATCTGCCCTCACTCTTCGCAACGGGTCAGAGGGGAGTGCTATCAGGCCAACCCCTTATAAAAATGTGATAGGCATCACAAAATGATTGATTTTTGTGATAATGGTCATATTATAAGCACGTTGACAATAAAGTTGTATAACAAGTTAATGGAGCATCATCGTGAAACTGCGCAAAATCCTGAAAAGCATGTGGGCCAATTACTGCCGCACGTTCAAAGACGTGCCGCCAGGCGCCATGTTCTGATAAAAAAAACCTGCTTCGGCGGGTTTTTTTGTACCTGCAGGTGATGAAGGGAAGATGTCAGGGGACGTGTTTTGCTACTATGGCGGCCTTTAAATAAGGAGAAAGCCCATGTCACAAAACCTGAGCGCCGATCAGGAACTGGTCTCTGACGTTGTCGCCTGTCAGCTGGTTATCAAACAAATCCTTGATGTTCTGGACGTGATTGCGCCGGTTGAAGTGCGCGAGAAGATGTCTACGCAGCTGAAAAACATCGATTTCGCCAGCCATCCTGCTGCCGCTGACCCGGTTACGCTTCGTGCGATCCAGAAAGCTATCGCGCTGATTGAGCTGCGATTCACGCCGCAGGGTGAGTCCCACTAAAACAGGGAAAGGGGCGACGGCACGTGTCGCCCTTTGAAGCGGTTAGAAAAACGTCTGGACCAGCAGATAGCTCGCCGCGCACGCGCAGCTTACTCCAATCAGCCCAGGCAGAATAAAGCTGTGGTTGATGATAAATTTGCCGATGCGGGTGGTGCCTGAACGGTCAAAGCCGATGCAGGCCAAATCACTGGGATAGGTCGGCAGGACAAAATAGCCGTAGGACGCCGGGAAAAAGGCGATCAGCATTTTCGGGTCGATGCCCAGCATGAGGCCCATAGGCGCAACAGCCGTCAGCGCAGCCGCCTGGCTGTTCACCAGTTTTGACACCAAAAACAGCACAATGGCATACGTCCACGGGTGGCTCTTCACCACGCCTTCCAGCGCCAGCTTTAACTCGTCGAGATGCGCCTGGAAAAAGGTATCGCTCATCCACGCCACGCCGAACACCGAGAAGATCGCGACCATACCGGCCTTGAACACCGCGCCGTTGGAAATGGCCGACGCATTGACCTTACAGCCCATCAGCATCACGGCGCCCGCAATTAACATCATCATCTGAATGACAAGGTTCATCGACAGCGCCGTCATTTTGCCTTTCACCTCAAAGGCGGGGCGCAATTCCGGGAATGCCCCCAGCAAAACGACCACGGCAATACCGGCAAAGAAAATCCACGTGGACCAGTAGGCCTGTTTAGGGAAACGCTGATTCATTAACGTCTCCGTACCGCCGTAGATAAACTCGCGCTGCTTAGGATCTTTCAGCTTTTCCTGAAACTCTATGTCGTCAGCCAAATCCTTCCCACGGCGTAAACTCCACAGGGCCGCAATGGCTACGCCGAAGAGCGAAGCGGGAACCGACACGGCGAGAATTTCCAGGATCCCCCACGCGTGGCCGATCCCATGCTGGGCCGCCAGGATAGACACCAGCGACACAACGGCAACGGAAACGGGGGAAGCCGTAATCGCCATCTGAGATGCCACCGACGCCACGGCCATGGGGCGCTCGGGGCGGATCCCTTTTTTCAGGGCGATATCCGCGATGATGGGGAACATGGTGTAGACCACATGGCCGGTGCCGCACAGAAAGGTCAGCATCCAGGTGGTGAAAGGGGCGAGCAGGGTGATGTGCTGCGGGTGTTTGCGCAGCAGGCGTTCAGCAAACTGCATCATGACGTTGAGGCCGCCCGCAGTCTGCAGCGTAGCCGCACAGCCAATCACCGCAAGGATGGTCAGCATAACGTCAACCGGCGGTTTACCCGGTTGCAGACCAAAGACAAAACATAAAATAAAAAGACCAATACCGCTGATTAACCCAAGCCCCATACCGCCGAAACGCGTACCCGTCAGCAGGCAGAGGAGAATGACAACAAACTCAATGGTGATCATGATGCTCCCTCGTCAATGATTATGTAACTAAATAAATCATCACACGTTGTGTGGTTAATCATTGGGAGCCAGATCTGATTTGTTAAATTTCAGCAAAAGCAGAAGGTTGGAGATGGGAGGGGGGCCTGCTCCCTGGGACGGAAGCAGGCCAAAAACTCAGTGGTGCTGCACCGCCACAATGTCGAGCAGATGACGGTCGGTTTGCTCAGGACATAAACCCGCCTGCTGCGCATTATGGATCTCATCCGCCAGCGTCTTCAGCAGCATGCCATCCTGCTGCTGCTCTTTGTCCATATCGCGTAAGAATTTGAGCGTCGTAATATCCTGCTGCGCTTTGGCTTCATCGGCAAGTTTGCTGAGCGTGCTGCAGCGTTGCTCGTACTCTTCAAGCGTTTTCTGAAACAGTTCTTCCAGGCAAGAGTAGTTTTCGTTGATCCCATCAAGGGCTTTAACGACAGGATTTGCCCCTGCGGCTTTCAGGAAGTTAAAGACACGCATCATGTGGGTGACGTTACTTTGCGCCTGAGAGCGAAAGAATGTGGCAGACCCCGTAAGACTATTCTTGGCACACCACGCGCTTAAGTGAAGGTGCAGATTCGAGGCGTAGAACTCAAGGTTCATCTGCGCGTTTAGTTTTTGCATCATCGTTTGGGTAGCCATACTCATATCCTTATTGACTGTGGGACGTGATGTCCGTTGCGTAACCTGAGCGCCAGGCAAATACGAAGAGAAGAGCAGAAATAGACATTCTGCCGTGACCGAAGTCGACCGAAATTCACTTCCTGTGTTCGATATAAATAAGCATACCCTTGTATTGGGTCTAAGAAAACTCTTAATCAGACTATATTTACCATACATTACAAAGTTTAATATAGTACAGAACTACAATTAGCTCGCCATGAATTTAATGTGACTTAATGGACTAATAATTAACGATTTTTATCGTGATGACACACTGTTACTCTTTCGAAAATATTAAGCTGGAATATTACTCCGGGAAAAGTAAAAATACGGATTAATCATTTCGAATATATGATGTGTCAATAAAATTGCGCTAAATCAAATTCTGCGGAATAACGTTTTTTCAGGTGCGTTGTACATTCGTGATGAAAAACATGTTGAACCCCTTAACGCCAGGTGCCGTTTTGCCCGCTGAGAGGCATCAGGGATATCTTGGCTAATCTTATGGATAATTCTGCTTAGTCCTCTCCCATTTGTCTGACAAATCCTGCCTTTTTTATGTCATTTTTCGCTGAATTTATGTACGCAATTACTGTAATTCTGCGGTGTGATGGGGCTCTCTTATGGATGATTAATTTCCCGCTAAAACTATCACCAGCAATAACGCTTATGACGAGGTAAGCGCTAATGCCTTGTTTTAAGTCCGATTAAATAAGAAGCACGCACTTATTCCCTACAGAAAAGATTGCTAAAGCTGGAGTTTACCATGCACAAATTTACTAAAGCGCTGGCGGCCATCGGTCTGGCTGCCGTTATGTCACAATCCGCTATCGCTGAGAATTTAAAACTCGGTTTTTTGGTAAAACAGCCCGAAGAGCCCTGGTTCCAGACTGAGTGGAAATTCGCAGATAAAGCCGGGAAAGATTTAGGTTTTGAAGTCATTAAAATCGCCGTGCCTGACGGCGAAAAAACCCTGAACGCCATCGACAGCCTGGCGGCCAGCGGTGCAAAAGGTTTCGTTATCTGTACTCCGGATCCAAAGCTGGGATCGGCAATCGCGGCGAAAGCGCGCGGTTACGATATGAAGGTCATCGCGGTTGACGATCAGTTCGTTAACGCCAAAGGCAAGCCGATGGACACCGTCCCGCTGGTCATGATGGCGGCGACCAAAATCGGCGAACGCCAGGGCCAGGAACTCTATAAAGAGATGCAAAAGCGCGGCTGGGATGTCAAAGAGACCGCGGTAATGGCTATCACGGCTGACGAGCTGGACACCGCTCGTCGTCGTACTACCGGTTCAATGGATGCGCTGAAAGCGGCCGGCTTCCCGGAAAAACAGATCTATAAAGTCCCAACCAAATCCAACGATATCCCGGGCGCTTTCGACGCCGCGAACTCTATGCTGGTCCAGCATCCGGAGGTCAAACACTGGCTGGTGGTCGGCATGAACGACAACACCGTGCTGGGCGGGGTGCGCGCGACGGAAGGCCAGGGCTTCAAAGCGCCTGACGTTATCGGGATTGGCATCAACGGCGTTGACGCCGTCAGCGAGCTGTCCAAAGCGCAGGCTACCGGCTTCTACGGTTCTCTTCTGCCGAGCCCGGACGTTCACGGCTACAAATCCAGTGAGATGCTCTACAACTGGGTAACCAAAGGGGCCGAACCGCCGAAATTTACCGAAGTGACCGACGTGGTGCTGATTACCCGCGACAACTTCAAAGAGGAGCTGGCGAAAAAAGGGCTGGGCGGTAAGTAATACGCTGTGATTGTGCCCCTCATGCATCGTGAGGGGCCAGACGTACACACTACAGGAATCACGGAGACGTTATGCGACAGTCTGATCCGTATCTCTCTTTTCGCGGCATCGGGAAAACTTTTCCCGGTGTTAACGCGCTGACCGATATCAGCTTCGACTGCTATGCCGGCCAGGTTCACGCCCTGATGGGGGAAAACGGCGCGGGGAAATCCACGCTGTTGAAGATCCTCAGCGGCAACTACGCGCCTACGACCGGCACGCTGGCCATTCGCGGCGAAGAGGTGGCGTTTGCCGATACCACGGCGGCGCTCAATGCCGGGGTGGCGATCATCTATCAGGAGCTGCATCTCATTCCCGAGATGACCGTGGCGGAAAACATCTATTTAGGACAGCTCCCGCACAAAGGCGGCGTGGTAAATCGTTCGCTACTTAATTATGAAGCGGGGCTGCAGCTTAAACACCTGGGTCTGGACGTCGATCCCCAGACGCCGCTGAAATATCTCTCCATCGGCCAGTGGCAGATGGTTGAAATTGCCAAGGCGCTGGCGCGTAACGCCAGAATTATCGCCTTCGATGAGCCCACCAGTTCGCTCTCTGCGCGTGAAATTGAAAATCTGTTCCGCGTGATCCGCGAATTGCGTCAGGAAGGCCGTACGATTTTGTATGTCTCGCACCGCATGGAAGAGATATTTGCCCTGAGCGACGCCATCACCGTCTTTAAAGACGGGCGCTATGTCCGCACCTTTACCGACATGCAGCAGGTTAACCATGATCAGCTTGTTCAGGCGATGGTCGGACGCGAGCTGGGTGATATTTATCACTGGCAGCCGCGTCAGTACGGCCCTGAACGCCTGCGCCTGGACAGCGTCAAAGCGCCGGGCGTGCGCACGCCGATTTCGTTATCCGTTCGCAGCGGCGAAATTGTCGGCCTGTTTGGTCTGGTGGGTGCGGGGCGCAGTGAATTGATGAAAGGCCTGTTCGGCGGTACCCGTATTACCGATGGGCAGGTTTCTATTGATGGTGAACGGGTCGATATCCAGAAACCAGCCCACGCGATCAGGGCGGGCATGATGCTCTGCCCGGAAGACCGTAAAGCCGAGGGGATTATTCCGGTACATTCGGTACGCGACAACATCAATATTTCCGCTCGCCGCAAGTTTATTCGCGCAGGCTGCCTGATAAACGATGGCTGGGAGTCGAGCAACGCCGACCACCATATTCGCTCGCTGAATATTAAAACGCCGGGTCCGGAACAGCTGATCATGAATCTGTCAGGCGGAAACCAGCAGAAGGCGATTTTAGGCCGCTGGCTGTCGGAAGATATGAAGGTCATTTTGCTGGATGAGCCGACGCGCGGTATCGATGTGGGGGCAAAACACGAGATTTATAACGTGATCTATGAGCTGGCAAAACGCGGCGTGGCGGTGCTCTTCGCCTCCAGCGATCTGCCGGAGGTGCTTGGCGTGGCCGACCGCATTGTGGTGATGCGTGAAGGCGAAATTGCCGGTGAATTACTTCATGAACAGGCGAATGAACAACAGGCGTTGAACCTCGCCATGCCTAAAGTCAGCCAGGCTGTCGCCTGAGTAAGGAGTTAATGATGTCCTCTGTTACTACATCCGGAGCGCCGAAGTCGAAGTCGGCGCTGAGTTTTGGACGTATCTGGGATCAGTACGGCATGCTGGTGGTCTTTGCCGCGCTGTTCCTCGCCTGCGCGATCTTTGTTCCTAACTTTGCCACCTTCATTAATATGAAGGGGCTGGGGCTGGCCATTTCCATGTCCGGGATGGTGGCCTGCGGGATGCTGTTCTGCCTGGCCTCCGGCGATTTTGACCTGTCGGTGGCGTCGGTGATTGCCTGTGCGGGCGTCACGACGGCAGTGGTGATCAACATGACAGAGAGCCTGTGGATTGGCGTTCTCGCCGGTCTGCTACTCGGCGTCATCAGCGGTCTGGTGAACGGTTTTGTTATCGCACGCCTGAAGATTAACGCCCTGATCACCACGCTTGCGACAATGCAAATTGTCCGCGGGCTGGCCTATATCATCTCCGACGGTAAAGCGGTGGGGATTGAAGACGAGCGCTTCTTTACGCTGGGTTACGCCAACTGGCTGGGGCTGCCTGCGCCAATCTGGCTGACCGTGGCCTGCCTGATCCTGTTCGGCTTCCTGCTCAACCGGACCACCTTTGGCCGCAATACGCTGGCGATTGGCGGTAACGAAGAGGCCGCCCGTCTGGCCGGGGTACCGGTGGTGCGAACCAAGATTATTATCTTCGTGCTCTCAGGGCTGGTTTCTGCCGCCGCGGGGATTATCCTGGCTTCGCGTATGACCAGCGGCCAGCCGATGACCTCTATTGGCTACGAGCTGATCGTCATTTCGGCCTGCGTTTTAGGGGGCGTTTCCCTCAAGGGCGGCATCGGAAAAATCTCATATGTGGTGGCCGGTATCCTGATTTTAGGCACGGTGGAGAACGCCATGAACCTGCTGAACATTTCGCCGTTCTCGCAGTACGTGGTTCGTGGTCTGATCCTGCTGGCAGCGGTGATTTTCGACCGTTACAAGCAAAAAGCGAAGCGTACCCTGTAACCCGTTTTCCCGTCTTTTATTGCTCAACTTATAACCATAGTTGACCCCTTAACCGCCCCGCCAGTAAAACTGGCGGGGCGGTTGTCAAATGGCGAGCGACGTCACACTGTCTATACTTACATGGCTATGAAAGAGGTAAAGGCGTTTACCTCTCGTAAACCGTAAGGAGGAAAAGGGTGGCTGACATGTTAACCGCACCGCCTGTACTGCCCGGACACTATGCTTTCTTTTTCGATCTCGACGGCACGCTCGCCGGGATAAAACCGCACCCTGACCAGGTGTCTATTCCGGATGCGGTGTTACAGGATTTGCATCAGCTCTCGCTCATGAATGAGGGAGCACTGGCATTGATATCAGGGCGCTCAATGGCCGAGCTGGATACGCTCGCCAGTCCTTACCACTTTCCGCTGGCCGGTGTACACGGAGCGGAGCGCCGCGACATCCATGATCACACGCATATCGTTTCACTCCCTGACGCACTCACGCAAACGCTCCAGAAGCAGCTTTCTGCTGCGCTGGAAGCGCTGCCTGGCACCGAGCTGGAAGCCAAAGGCATGGCCTTTGCCCTGCATTATCGTCAGGCGCCGCAGCATGAGGAGGCCGTGCTTGCGCTGGCTCAGACGGTAGCGGATGCCCATCCACAGCTGGCGTTGCAGCCCGGCAAATGCGTCGTGGAGTTAAAACCGAAAGGGATTAATAAGGGCGCGGCCATCGCCGCGTTTATGGCGTCGCCGCCTTTTAAAGGGCGAACGCCCGTTTTCATTGGGGATGACCTGACCGACGAGGCCGGGTTTCGCGTGGTGAATCAGGCCGGAGGGATCGCCGTCAAGGTGGGGCCTGGTGACACCGTTGCCGAATGGCGACTGGCGGATGTCGCCAGCGTCTGGCAGTGGATATCTGACATCGCTAACCAGCAACAACAACAAATAGCGCAAAGCAAAGGGGGAAACCATTATGGGTCGCTTAGTCGTCGTCTCTAACCGAATCGCACCGCCGGATGATAAAAAAGCCAGCGCGGGTGGCCTGGCGGTAGGGGTGTTAGGTGCCTTAAAAGCCGCTGGCGGGCTGTGGTTTGGCTGGAGTGGAGAAATCAGTGAAGAAGAGAAACCGCTCAATAAGGTGACGCGCGGAAACATTACGTGGGCTTCATTTGCATTGAAAGAGAAAGACTATGACGAGTATTACTCGCAGTTCTCAAATGCCGTCCTGTGGCCTGCGTTCCACTATCGTCTTGACCTGGTCAAATTCCAGCGTGAATCCTTCGAAGGCTACTCGCGCGTAAATGCGCTGCTGGCGGATAAACTGCTGCCATTAATAGAGGAAGACGATATTTTATGGATCCACGATTATCACCTGCTGCCCTTCGCGAGAGAGCTGCGAAAGAGGGGGGTGAATAACCGGATTGGCTTCTTCCTGCACATTCCTTTCCCGACGCCGGAAATTTTTACCGCGCTGCCGCCGCATGAAGAGCTGCTGGAGGCGCTGTGTGATTACGATTTGCTGGGCTTCCAGACCGAAAATGACCGCCTCGCGTTCCTTGACTCCGTGTCTGGCAAAGCGCGTCTGGTGACCAAAGGCGGGAAAACCCATACGGCGTGGGGGAAAACTTTCCACACCGAGGTCTATCCAATAGGGATTGAACCTGACGAAATCGCGGAGCAGGCTTCTGGCCCGCTGCCGCCGAAGCTGGCGCAGCTTAAGAATGAACTCAAGCACGTGAAAAATATCTTCTCGGTTGAGCGCCTTGATTATTCCAAAGGGCTGCCGGAACGCTTCCTGGCGTATGAAACGCTGCTGGATAAATACCCGCAGCATCACGGGAAAATTCGCTATACCCAGATTGCGCCGACGTCGCGCGGTGAGGTTCAGGCCTATCAGGATATTCGCCACCAGCTGGAGACAGAAGCAGGGCGCATTAATGGCCGCTACGGGCAGCTGGGCTGGACGCCGCTGTTTTACCTGAATCAACACTTTGACCGTAAGATCCTGATGAAGGTCTTCCGCTATGCGGACGTTGGGCTGGTCACGCCGCTGCGCGACGGGATGAATCTGGTGGCGAAAGAGTATGTGGCGGCCCAGGATCCTGCCGACCCGGGTGTTCTGGTGCTTTCCCAGTTTGCCGGAGCCGCAAATGAGCTCACGTCGGCGCTCATCGTTAACCCTTATGACAGGGATGACGTGGCGAACGCGCTGAATCGCGCCCTGACAATGCCGCTCACGGAACGTATTTCCCGCCATGCTGACATGATGGAGACGATCCGAAAGAACGATATTAACCACTGGCAGGCGCGTTTTATTCAGGATCTCCGGAATATCGCTCCGCAAAGCCATGAAGGCGATCTGCAAAAAAAGATCGCGACCTTCCCTAAACTCGCCTGATTTACTGCTGGGGGGCTAATGCCCCCCAAGCGGCACTAGCAGCACATCGACCTGGCTCGACGCGACAATAGATTTCGCCGCGCAGGCTGCCCGCGATAAAAAGCTGTGGTTATGGTTCCCGCAAATCACTAAATCTATATTTTGTCTGCGACACATATCGAGAATATGGGCGTTAAGTTCCCCGGTCGCAATAACAGTTTCATAAACAGGATATTGTGCCTTTTCCACTAATTCGTGCAGAAATTGCTGCGTTTCTTCCTGCAGAACCTCGCGAATATCCTCCAGCATGGGGGCTGCCAGCTGATTATACATCTCCGGCTCTGCGGCGAGGGTGATGAGGCTGATGCGGGCATTGTGGGGTCTGGCAATGGAAACTGCCCGGGCGACGAGCTGATGGCTTTCGGGGGAAACTGCAACGGAAACAAGAAGATGGGAGTAACTCATGGCGCACTCCTTAGATGTCTGAAAGACAGCGTTTAACCACCTTTACCGCGAAATCTCCGGTTCTGCAAGAGCAGATTACGACATTAGTGTGAAGCTTATCATAATTATTCATTAATTATTCTTATAAGAAGAATAACTGAAAAACGCGCCTAAATGAAAAAAATTAACAACTTAACGTAAATCACACAAATTCACGCATTGACTGTTAAATCGTTTTGACCCTTTACAAACTCATTTCGAATGATCACGTCCTGAAACATCTTTTTTGTGCTATCTGCATAACTATATGTTTTTTCACGGTAAGAAAAATGTTTCCAGGAGAGGGGCCTGATGTAAATGTTTCCGCGCGGCGCTTACGGCATGAAAAGCACGTTGCATGCCAGTTTGGATCACCCTTCTGCATGAGTATTCGTCAATTAAGAATACAAAACAGTACCGATTGGCTAAATTTTGACCAAATTACAAGTCATACTGATGGATTTATGGGTCATATTCACTTAAATTGTGTGACGTGGATCACATTTTTTTTAAATTTGAGGGTGGCTGGATTGTATGTGTCAAAACTGACGAGTAGAGTTTGCGTCGAATTAGGAAAAATCTTAGTTATTTGTAAGAAATGATAAATCATGTAAGAGACGCATTCGCGGTTTCTCTCTTACGGTTTCAGTGAATACAAACCTAAATTCAACTATGCATTTAGCCTTTTCTTTTTTATACCGGGTGATTTCCCGGCGACATCACGGGGTGCGGTCTTTCCGCATAAAAATAATAGTTGGTTATTCGGGATGGGAACAATGCATACATCCGAGTTGCTAAAACATATCTATGACATCAATTTGTCGTATTTACTGCTCGCGCAGCGTTTGATTAGTCAGGACAAGGCGTCCGCGATGTTTCGTCTGGGTATTAACGAAGAAATGGCAACCATGCTGGGCGGCTTAACCCTCCCGCAGATGGTTAAACTGGCTGAAACGAATCAACTGGTTTGCCAGTTCCGTTTCGATGATTCACAGACAATAACGCGTCTGACGCAGGAATCCCGTGTGGACGATCTTCAACAGATCCATACCGGTATTCTTCTTTCCACTCGCTTGCTTAACGAAATCAGCCAGCCTGATGACGTAGCCCGTAAGAAAAGGGCCTAGCAATGAGCGAGAAAAGCATTGTTCAGGAAGCGCGTGACATACAGTTGGCCATGGAGCTGATTACACTGGGTGCTCGTTTACAAATGCTGGAAAGCGAGACTCAGCTGAGCCGTGGTCGTCTCATCAAACTGTACAAAGAGTTACGTGGTAGTCCCCCGCCGAAAGGCATGCTGCCGTTTTCTACCGACTGGTTTATGACGTGGGAGCAGAATATTCATGCTTCCATGTTCTGTAATGCCTGGCAGTATCTTCTCAAAACCGGTTTGTGTAGCGGCGTTGACGCCGTGATCAAAGCGTACAAACTTTACCTTGAACAATGCCCACAGCAGGAAGAAGGCCCTCTGCTGGCGCTGACCCGCGCATGGACGCTGGTGCGTTTTGTTGAGAGCGGAATGCTTGAACTGTCGCGCTGCAACTGCTGCGACGGCAATTTTATTACCCATGCTCATCAACCTGCAGGCAGCTTCGCCTGTAGTTTATGTCAGCCTCCATCCCGCGCAGTAAAAAGACGTAAACTTTCCCGGGATGCTGCCGATATTATTCCACAACTGCTGGATGAACAGATCGAACAAGCTGTTTAACCCGAACGTGTGGGAAAGATTCCAGCAGCGGTAAGCAATTACCGCTGCTTTTTTTTACCCCGCAAACGGTAAACGCTGCGAGCTGGACGTCCTTGCCATAGTCACTAGCGGAAGGATGATGTCGTGCTTATCTTATTAGGTTACCTGGTAGTTCTCGGTACAGTTTTCGGCGGTTACATGATGACCGGCGGGCACCTTGGAGCACTCTATCAACCGGCTGAACTTATTATCATCGGCGGTGCAGGGGTAGGGGCTTTTATCGTTGGTAACAACGGTAAATCGATCAAGGGCACGCTGAAAGCGATTCCGTTGCTGTTCCGTCGCTCGAAATACACCAAAAGCATGTATATGGATCTGCTGGCACTGCTCTATCGCCTGATGGCGAAGTCGCGTCAGCAGGGCATGTTCTCGCTTGAACGGGATATTGAAAACCCGAAAGAGAGCGAAATTTTTGCCAGCTATCCGCGAATTCTTGCTGATGCCATGATGCTGGATTTCATCGTCGACTATCTGCGACTCATCATCAGCGGCAACATGAACACCTTCGAAATCGAAGCGCTGATGGACGAAGAGATCGAAACCCACGAAAGCGAATCTGAAGTGCCGGCCAACAGCCTGGCGCTGGTCGGCGACTCGCTTCCGGCATTCGGTATCGTTGCCGCGGTAATGGGCGTGGTTCACGCCCTGGCCTCGGCAGACCGTCCGGCAGCCGAGCTGGGCGCGCTGATTGCCCATGCGATGGTGGGGACTTTCCTCGGTATTTTGCTGGCGTACGGCTTCATCTCTCCGCTGGCGAGCGTTCTGCGCCAGAAGAGCGCGGAAACCACCAAAATGATGCAGTGCGTGAAGATCACGCTGCTCTCTAACCTCAACGGTTACGCGCCACCGATCGCGGTTGAGTTTGGCCGTAAAACGCTTTACTCCAGCGAGCGTCCGTCGTTTATCGAGCTTGAAGAACACGTGCGTGCGGTGAAAAACCCAAACCAACAGACGACAACTGAGGACGCATGAAAAACCAGTCCCATCCGATCGTCATCGTAAAAAAACGCAAGCACAAGGGCGGCGGGCATGGCGCACACGGCTCGTGGAAAATTGCGTACGCCGACTTTATGACCGCAATGATGGCGTTCTTTCTGGTGATGTGGCTGATCTCCATCTCCAGCCCAAAAGAACTGATCCAGATTGCCGAATATTTCCGTACGCCGCTGGCAACGGCGGTGGCCGGTGGGCCGCGTATCTCTAACAGCGAAAGCCCGATCCCGGGCGGCGGCGATGATTACACCCAGCAGAAGGGTGAGGTGAAAAAAGAGCCGAACATCGACGAGCTGAAAAGAAAGATGGAGCAGGCGCGTCTGAAGAAACTGCGTGGCGATCTCGATCAGCTGATTGAGGCGGATCCGAAGCTGCGCGCGCTGCGCCCGCATCTGAAGATCGACCTGGTGCAGGAAGGGCTGCGTATTCAGATTATCGACAGCCAGAACCGCCCAATGTTTAAAACCGGAAGTGCGGAAGTCGAACCGTACATGCGCGACATTCTGCGTGCCATTGCACCGGTGCTGAACGGCATTCCTAACCGAATCAGCCTGTCAGGACACACGGATGATTTCCCGTACGCCAGTGGGGAGAAGGGATACAGCAACTGGGAGCTTTCTGCCGATCGTGCCAACGCCTCGCGTCGCGAGCTGGTGGTAGGTGGGCTTGATGATGGCAAGGTACTGCGCGTAGTCGGCATGGCCGCAACCATGCGCGTTTCCGATCGCGGGCCGGATGATGCCATCAACCGTCGTATCAGTCTTTTAGTGCTGAACCAGCAGGCGGAGCAGGCCATCCTGCATGAAAACGCCGAAAGTCAGAATGAGTCACTGGACGATTTAAAACAGCCTGGGGCCGTTCCTTCGGCTGCCGTTCCAACATCGCCACCAGCCAATCCGAGGTGATAGCGTGAGCATGGATATTAGCGATTTTTACCAGACATTCTTTGATGAAGCCGACGAATTGTTGGCCGATATGGAGCAACACTTGCTCGATTTGGTGCCCGAAGCACCGGACTCCGAGCAGCTCAATGCCATCTTCCGTGCGGCGCACTCTATTAAAGGCGGAGCCGGAACGTTTGGATTTACCATCCTGCAGGAAACGACCCATTTAATGGAAAACCTGCTTGATGAAGCACGACGCGGTGAGATGCAGCTCAATACCGACATTATCAACCTGTTTTTGGAAACCAAAGATATTATGCAGGAACAGCTCGACGCCTATAAAAGTTCGGCAGAGCCTGATGCCGCCAGCTTTGAATACATCTGCAATGCGCTGCGCCAGCTCGCCCTGGAAGCAAAAGGTGAGGTCGCTGCAGCCGTTGTCCCTGCGGCGAAACTGAGCGTTGTCGATGCGGTTGCTGCCGACGAGGCCGCGCCAGCCGCTGCACAAGCGGGCAAACTGCGCGTTGTGCTGTCACGCCTTAAAGAGAGTGAAGTTAACCTGCTGGAAGAAGAGCTGGGTAACCTGGCGAAGTTAAGCAACGTGGTAAAAGGCAAAGACAGCCTTGCCGCGACGCTTGATGACGGTATTGGGCAGGACGATATCGTGGCGGTACTGTGCTTTGTGATTGAAGCTGACCAGATCGCCTTCGAAACCGAAACGGCCGCGGTTGACGCCCCTGCCGCTGCGGAAGAGGTGGCCGTTGTCCCTCAGGCCGCCGCACCGGCTGTGGCTCCTGCGGCTCCGGCGCTGAAGGCAGTGCCAAAAGAGGCCGCGGCACCTGGCCGTGCTGAGAAACCTGCCGCCCGCTCCAGCGAGTCAACCAGTATCCGCGTTGCCGTTGAGAAGGTCGACCAGCTGATTAACCTGGTTGGCGAACTGGTGATCACCCAGTCGATGCTGGCCCAGCGTTCTAACGAACTGGACCCGGTCACGCACGGCGATCTGATCACCAGCATGGGTCAGCTGCAGCGTAACGCCCGCGACCTGCAGGAATCTGTCATGTCCATCCGTATGATGCCGATGGAATATGTCTTCAGCCGCTTCCCGCGTCTGGTGCGCGACCTTGCCAGCAAGCTGAATAAACAGATTGAACTGACCCTGATGGGCAGCTCAACCGAACTGGATAAGAGCCTGATCGAGCGCATTATCGACCCGTTAACGCACCTGGTGCGTAACAGCCTCGACCACGGTATCGAACTGCCGGAAAACCGCATTGCCGCCGGGAAATCCCCGGTCGGCAACCTGATCCTCTCTGCGGAACACCAGGGCGGGAATATCTGCATCGAAGTGACCGATGATGGCGCGGGTCTTAACCGCGAGCGCATCCTGGCAAAAGCGATTTCGCAGGGGATGGCGGTCAATGAAAACATGACCGATGAAGAAGTGGGCATGCTGATCTTTGCGCCGGGCTTTTCTACCGCGGAGCAGGTGACCGACGTGTCCGGACGCGGTGTGGGCATGGACGTGGTGAAACGTAACATCCAGGAGATGGGCGGCCACGTTGAGATCCAGTCTAAACAGGGTTCCGGCACCACCATTCGCATCCTGCTGCCGCTGACGCTGGCGATCCTCGACGGCATGTCAGTTAAAGTGGCGGACGAAGTCTTTATCCTGCCGCTGAACGCCGTCATGGAATCCCTGCAGCCGCGTGAAGAAGATCTGCATCCTCTGGCGGGCGGCGAGCGCGTCCTCGAAGTGCGCGGCGAATACCTGCCGCTGGTTGAGCTGTGGAAAGTGTTCGAAGTGGACGGGGCGAAGACAGAGGCCACGCAGGGCATCGTTGTGATCCTGCAAAGCGCGGGCCGTCGCTACGCGCTGCTGGTCGATCAGCTGATTGGTCAGCACCAGGTGGTAGTGAAGAACCTCGAAAGCAACTACCGCAAAGTGCCGGGTATTTCTGCCGCCACCATTCTGGGTGATGGTAGCGTGGCGCTGATCGTCGATGTGTCGGCGCTTCAGGGATTAAATCGTGAACAACGTGTGGCGTACACAGCCGCCTGATTAAGTAGAAGGTAATAACATGACCGGTATGAGTAATGTAACGAAACTGGCGGGCGAGCCATCAGGGCAGGAATTCCTGGTATTCACTTTAGGCGATGAGGAGTACGGCATCGATATCCTGAAAGTGCAGGAAATCCGTGGTTACGACCAGGTTACCCGCATCGCTAACACGCCTGCTTTTATTAAAGGTGTCACCAACCTGCGTGGCGTCATTGTGCCAATCGTGGACCTGCGCGTGAAGTTCAGCCAGGGCGACGTTGACTACGACGACAACACCGTGGTGATCGTTCTGAATCTGGGGCAGCGCGTGGTAGGTATCGTGGTGGACGGCGTATCTGATGTGCTTTCCCTGACCTCTGACCAAATTCGTCCTGCGCCGGAGTTTGCGGTCACGCTGTCGACCGAATACCTGACCGGCCTGGGCGCGCTCGGCGAGCGTATGCTGATTCTGGTGAACATCGAGAAGCTGCTGAACAGCGATGAGATGGCGCTGCTGGATATCGCCGCGAGTCACGTAGCGTAGGTAAATGCAAAACGGCAACCCAGGTTGCCGTTTTTTGTGTTTGCTCCCTCTCCCTGTGGGGGAGGGCAGGGGTGAGGGAATCAGGCCTCACCCTTTTTTTCACCTTACGCTTCCTGCTTTACCAGCTCGGCTTCAGCTTCCGCTTCCCGCGCGCCTTCATTCTGTGACAGCATCGCGGTCGCAATACCATTCCCCAGCACGTTAATTGCGGAACGGCCCATGTCCAGGAAGTGGTCGATCCCCATCAGCAGCAGAATACCCGCCACCGGAATATTAAAGCTCGGAATGGTTGCTGCCAGCACCACCAGTGAAGAACGCGGTACGCCGGCAATCCCTTTCGACGCCAGCATCAGGGTCAGCATCAGCACCGTCACTTCAGAGAAGCTCAGGTGAATGTTGTACGCCTGAGCGATAAACATCGAGGCGAAAGAGCAGTACACCATCGAACCCACCAGGTTGAAGGAGTAGCCAATCGGCAGAACGAAAGAGGCGATGTTGCGCGAGCAGCCGAAGCGCTCCAGCTGTTCCAGCGTTTTCGGGTAGGCGGCTTCAGAGCTGCTGGTGGTAAAGGCCACCAGGACCGGATCTTTCAGCATGCTGACCAGGCGAAACACCTCTTTTTTCAGCACCATGTAACCCACGGCCAGCAGCACCATGCAGGTGAGAAGAATGGCAACATAGTAGCCGCCAATAAAGGAGGCGTAGTTCAGCAGAATGCCGAGACCCTGCGTGGCAATGACGGATGAAATCGCCGCGAAAATGGCCAGCGGAGCAACGTACATCACGTAACCCGTTACCTTCAGCATAATGTGGGAAACCACATCCAGCGCGGCCACCAGCGGCGCGTTGAATTTCTGCCCCAGCGACGCGCCGCCGATGCCGAAGAACATTGAGAACACCACAATCTGCAGGATCTCATTGTTCGACATCGCCCCCGCGATACTGGTCGGAATGGTGTGTGACAGGAACGCTTTCAGCGTCATGCCGCCCACGGCCAGGCCGGTATCCACCGCTTCTGTCGGGACCGTCAGGTTCAGACCGCTTCCCGGATGCTCCAGCGTGACGATGAACAGGCCAACCAGAATAGAGAGCACGGATGAGCTGATAAACCACACCATCGCTTTGCCGCCAACGCGGCCAATGGTGGAGGTTTCGCCCAGCTTCATAATGCCGACGGTGAGCGTGCTGAAGACCAAGGGTGCAATGACCATTTTGATCAGACGGAGGAAAATATCGGTCAGAAGGGTAATATTATCCGACCAGGCTTTGATGGCATCCGCAGATGCATACTCATGAATTGCTGCCCCTGAAAGAATACCCGCCAGCATGAATATCACGATGAAGAGTGTGAGTTTGTTTGCACTTGCCACGAAAAAAGATCCTCTATGCGCTTCAGATGTGGCCCGCGTCGATACATATAAATTTTTTATTACGATGCGGGAAATTATTCGGCACATAAATTGACGCAAAGTGTAGGGGGATACAACTCCTTTTTAATTTTTATTAATTTTGTTGTTAATGTGCTGACGATATATTGTGATCGCCGTCACACTTTAATGGATATATTCTCCCCGAATAGAATAAAATCGCTGCCTGAATTAATTTAACCTTCTGTTATTTATAAGAAAGTTGAGTCAATAAGACATATGCCTTATGCGTTAAGGGTCGGGTGGTCGAAGCGATATCCGTAAACTAAATTCTCAATAACCCCCTCAGAGGAACGTTAAGCGGGGCTAACATCTTGAACGACAAAAATAAAATGTGGCAAGGGAACGGAGACGTCTTCTGGAGGGGGGTAAATGAAAAGAAAACTTCTTTTGATCTGCGCAGGCACCTTACTGGCTGCGACAACGGCCCATCAGGCGCTGGCCGTCACCAGCAGCGGCACCATCGGTGCAACGCTGACGCTGACAAACGGGTGTCTGATAAACGGCTCGCCCGCGCAGAGTGGTATTAACTTCGGTACGCTCGATTTCGGTACCCATCCGGCAACCTTTTCCACGCTTACGACGCAGCTGAGCGGCGCCAGCGGCGGAAACACCTTCACCATTCAATGTACGACCGCCAGCTATACGGTCGCGATCACCGGTAATACCCACTCCACCGCGCCCGGCTCGGTTGTCGGTTCGCCGGGCACGCCTGAACGCTATCTGGTGAATACGGCCAACGCGGCACAGGGCGTGGCTTACAGCCTGTACAGCGACAGCGGGTTTAACACCGTGATTGCCAATAACGCCGCGCTGCCGATCGCGTCTACGGCCGGAGGGGTGGACAGTTACACCCTCTACGGACGGATTACCGGCGGCGGTAACAGCGTGACGGTCGTTCCGGGAACCTACACCGACACGATTAACGTCAGCGTCACCTACTAGTCCCGAACCGCCATGAAGGCATCTCTCACAGGTCTGCGCAAACGCGCAGAGGGACGCGTGCAGCCTTTTTTCGCGCTGATCGTCGGATTGCTCACGATGCCCACGGCGGATGCGGTGACATCCCAGTCGTTTAAGGTCAGCGCGACGATTGTCCCGGGATGCGCGGTGGCTACCGGTAGCGGAGGGCTTCTCGGTACGCTGGATTTTGGCAGCCATAACGGCGTCGAGAGCGCGCCGGTCAGCACCAGCTTTGTGCCAAACGGGGCGTTGTCTATTGCCTGTACGCCAGGCGTGGCGCTGAGCATGAGCATTAATGGCGGTCAAAATTATTCATCCGTTCGCCGCATGAAGCGCGCGAACGGCGCCGACGTGGTGCCATACCGGCTTTACAGCAGCAGCTCGCTGGCCGCAAACAGCGAAATTGGCGTCAACCAGGCGATAGCGGTGACCTATACCAACAGTAATAACATCGCGCTGCCGCTTTTTGGCGTGGCGCTACTGACCGGGTTTAGCCCGGCGGGAACCTATTCCGATCAGCTCACCGTGACCTTGTCATGGTAATAAAGGGAGAGTGTTGATGAAGCCATTTTTCAGACCGGTATGTCTGGCGGGCGCGTTGGGAATGGCGGCAACCGGCCAGGCGCAGGCGGCGGCCACCATCCTGCTCTGGCCCATCGATCCCTGGCTTGCTGCGGACGCCAACGCCACGGAACTGTGGATCCAGAACCAAGGAAACAGCGCCACGACGATGCAGGTCCGCATCGTGCGCTGGAAGCAGGAGGACGGACACGAGCGCTATACCGCGCAGCAGGACGTGGTCGCCAGCCCGCCCATCGTCACGATTGGCACAGGCAACAAGCAGCTTATTCGCCTTATCAAACAGGCTTCAGTTCCCGCAGGGGTCGAACAGGCCTATCGCATTATCGTCGATGAAATTCCCCAGCCAGATGCCAAAGCTGAACCCGCCATCGGCCTGAAATTGCAGATGCGTTACTCCATCCCTCTGTTCGTATATGGACAGGGGATCCCGACCATCAAAGAGGGCGCGCATCACGCGCTGGCGGAGACCCAAAACCTGAGCTGGCGGGTGACGCAGGCGGAGGGAAAGCCTGCGCTGGAGGTCAAAAATCGGGGTGATGTTCACGTCAGGCTGAGCCAGGTGGCGCTGGAGCAGGGAGGTCAGAAACGCACGGTGGCGGAGGGATTGCTGGGTTACGTCCTGCCGGGCAGCACCCGCACCTGGCCTATACCCGCTGGCGTTCGTCAGCCAGAGCGGATGAGCGCGCAGATTAATGCCAGGGACGAACAATGGCAGTCGACGCCCGTCAACTGAAGCCGGCGATGATGATACTGCTATGCGTCAGTTCCGCGACTCTGGCCGGGCCCGGCGACGACAGTTTACCGCCGCCTCCCCAGGCACAGGCGATAAATGATGAAGCGGTTTTCCAGCTGGCCATCGTGGTCAATCATTACGATACCGGCCTGGTCGTGCCCGTGACGCAGCGTAAAGGCGCTTTCTTTATCTCCAGCGCCGATTTGCTGCGCGCGGGGCTGCCCCCGGCGCACGTTCCCACCGGAGAGGTAAATCTCTCCTCGCTTGTTCAGGTTCGGGTGGAGTACGACAGCGCCGCGCAGCGCCTGCTGCTTAACGTTCCCCGCGACTGGGTGACGGCCCGCGTGACGCCTTTCAGCGCGCAAGCGGCGCAGGCCAAACCGCACTACGGGCGCGGGGCGCTGCTGAATTACGATCTCTACA
Organism: Enterobacter cloacae complex sp. ESBL7; assembly: GCF_041679625.1. Taxonomy (NCBI): domain Bacteria; kingdom Pseudomonadati; phylum Pseudomonadota; class Gammaproteobacteria; order Enterobacterales; family Enterobacteriaceae; genus Enterobacter; species Enterobacter cloacae complex sp. ESBL7. The sequence goes on along the minus strand of NZ_JBGORN010000001.1, from coordinate 2,057,312 downwards.
CCAACCACACGGAACATATCGGCGGTCAGGCGTCGATCTGGCATGAGTTCCGCTACTTCAACGAGAACGGCTCGTTTTCCTCGACCGGTTACGCGCGGGAAAATTTCACCGGTAACGACGGCCAGCAGGAAGGTTATGTCCGCTATGACACGACCCTGCTGTTCACTAACGAAGATGACGCGATGAGCTGGAGCGCCGGGGACGTGATCAGCGATGCCCTGAGCTGGAGCTCCAGCGTGCGGATGGGGGGGATAAGCGTCGGGCGGGATTTCTCCCTGCGTCCTGACCTGGTGACATGGCCGCTGCCCGAGTTCGCGGGGGAAGCCGCGGTACCCACTTCGGTCGATCTTTTTATCAACGGCTATCGCTCCGGCTCAACCCAGCTTCAGCCGGGCCCCTTCACCCTGACTAATCTGCCCTACATCAACGGCGCCGGGGATGCGGTGCTGGTCACGACGGATGCGCTGGGGCGCCAGGTAAGCACCACGCTACCGTTTTACGTCACCAGCGACCTGCTCAAACAAGGGCTGAGCGACGGCGCCGTGACGCTCGGCAGCCTGCGGCGTAATTACGGCATCAAGAATTTTGACTACGGTCCGGCAGCCGGCAGCGGCTCGTATCGCTACGGGATGACGGACTGGCTAACCCTCGAGGGCCACGCGGAAGGGGCGCAGGAGCTGGCGCTGGGCGGCGCGGGGACGGTGATAAAACTCGGCCAGTTCGGCGTGGTGAATACCTCTTACTCGCAAAGCCGCATGCGCGGTGATGCGGGCGGGCAAATCAACTGGGGTTATCAGTACAGTACCAGCGAGTTTAGCGTCGCCACCCAGCACACGCGTCGCGACCGCGGCTTTGGCAATCTGGCCCTTTACGATCAGCCGACGGTGTATGACGAAAACGATAAGCCCATCGCCAGCTTTAGCCGTAATACGGACCAGTATTCGCTGACCTTCAATCTGGGACGGTACGGCAATATCGGTGCGGCCTGGATAGGCGTGGAGAGTTTTGACAGCCAAAAAACCGAGCTGCTCAATCTCTCCTGGAGCCGAAACCTGTGGGGAGCGAGCAGTATTTACCTGGCCGGCAGCCGGGATCGGCAGCGGGGAGACTGGACGGTCGCGCTGTCGCTGCAGGTGCCGCTTGGTGCGCGCGACAGCGCTGCCGTCACCGTTGAAAACACCCCGGATGCAGGCAGTACCCAGCGGATTAACTACAACCACTCCATGCCTTCTGACGGTGGGTTCAGCTGGAACATGGCCTGGGCCAACCAGTCAAGATCCAGTGATTATCAACAGGGTACGCTGGGCTGGCGCAATAACAACATCGAGCTGCAGGGCGGCGGCTATGGCGAAAGGGATGCCATGACCTGGTGGGGCGAGGCGATGGGCGCCGTTGTGCTGATGGACGGCGAGCTGTTCGCGGCGAATAAGATCAACGATGCGTTTGTGGTCATCAGTACCGACGGCCACCCGGACGTGCCCGTCAGCTATGAGAACCAGCCCGTCGGTAAAACCAATAACAACGGCTACCTGCTGGTGAGCGGGGTGTCGGCGTATTACCCGGCAAGCTACCGGATTGATACTTTGAATCTGCCGGCGGATACCCGTCTGAAAGAGACCGAGCGGCGGATCGCGATTCGGCGCCACAGCGGCTATCTGGTCGATTTCCCGATGGAGCAGGAGAGGGTGGCAAGCGTTATTCTGCATGACGCGCGCGGGAAGGCGTTGCCGGTGGGAAGCCAGGTTCGACGCGCCTCGCGCAGCAATGCGGTGGTGGGGTATGACGGCATCGCCTGGCTGGAAAATCTCAGCGATGTGAACCCGCTGGAGGTGATCGCACCTGACGGGAGGCGCTGTAAGACTACCCTGACCGTGGGGGCCAATCCGGAGCACAAGCTGAAAACCTACGGGCCGCTGGTTTGCCGGGAGGAGCCATGACGCGCCTGCTGCTATTCATCCTGCTGCTGTTCTCCGGCGGCGGCTGGGCGGCGTGTACCGTCAGTACGGTTAATGCGTCGTTTGGCAGCGTCACCTCGTTCGCGCTTAGCGGAACCGGAGAAGTTCAAACCACCGGCACGCTGGTGGTGGCCTGCGATGCCGTACTGAATCTGCTGACCAGCGACTCGGTAACGCTGACCTACACCGCGGCATCGGTTTCGGGCAGCAGCCGGGCCACGATGAAACGCACGGATAATGCGGCCATCACCGACGCGATCCCCACCCGGCTGTGCGGGTTATCGGGATGCGCGAGCAGCAGCGAGGTACAGATAAGTAAATCGTATACCTGGAGCGGGAGTACCCTGCTGGGGTTGCTGGGGTCAAAGCAGTACAACATTCCGCTCTATTTCCGCACCGTCGCCGGGCAAAACGTCACTGCCGGGCCATATCAGGTGCAGTTAACCTTCAGCATTAACTACAGCGTCTGCTCCGTGGGCGCGCTTGGCATTTGCACAATCAATCAGACGGGAACCGCGACAACCACCATCCTGCTGGATATGACCGTTACCAACGACTGCAGCGCCATGACCACGCCAGATGTGAACTTCAACAGCGCGCCGCTGGTGCAAAGTTTCCCCACCGTCTCGCAGGCGATTGCCGTCACCTGTACCAAAGGAAGTTCGTATACCATCGGCATTAATAACGGTGCCAACGCGCTGAACAACGTGCGGCGGATGGTGAGCGGCAGCAACGCCATGAGCTACGACATCTATAAGGAAGCCACCGGTAACCGCTGGGGCGGCAGCGGCAGCGAGCGCTGGTCCAGCGCGGTATCGTCCCAGGTCAGTACCGACGGTTTACTGCGCACCTACAACTACACCGCTAAAGTCCTGACCAATCAGGCCACGCCGCCCGCCGGAACCTACACCGACACGCTGATTGTCGACGTGGCGTTTTAACCCCGCGCTTTTCCCTTTCGCAAATGTAAAGTTCCTGTGGGCTGTGCCGATAACACCGTTAATAAATCTATGAGAAGGTGTTGTATGTTGAACCGTATCCGCGTTGTCACAATGCTCATGATGGTGCTGGTCATTTTCGCACTTCTTCAGCTCATCTCCGGCGGGCTTTTTTTCTCGTCATTAAAACAGAACCAGGACAGCTTCGCGGCCTCGAACGATCTCCGCCTGCAGCAGAGTGAACTCACCTCAACGTGGGATCTGATGCTGCAAACGCGTATCAACCTGAGCCGCTCGTCCGCGCGCATGATGATGGACCCCAACAATCAGCAGAGCAGCGCGAAAACCGATCTGTTGAAAAATGCCCGTGCCACCCTCGCTGACGCCGCGAAACACTACGACGCCTTCAAAAAGATCGCCCCGCAGCCTGCTATGGAGCAGGTGAGCCAGAATATCGATGAAAAATACAATGCCTACCATACCGGCCTGACAGAGCTGATTCAGTTCCTGGAGAGCGGCAATATGGACGCCTATTTCGCGCAGCCAACGCAGGGGATGCAAAACGCACTCGGCGCGGCGCTGGGGGAATACGCGAAGGTCAGTGGCGATCTCTATCACTCGGCCTTTACGGCAAGCCAGAATGACTACCGCTTTGCAAAATGGCAGATGGCCGTGATGGCGCTGGCGCTGGTCATTGTGCTGGTCGCGGTCTGGTACGGCATTCGCCATATCCTGCTGAACCCTCTCGGCCGCGTCATTGCCCACATTCGTGAAATTGCCGGCGGTGACCTGACCAAAACGCTGACCGTTTCCGGGCGCAATGAGAACACCGAGCTGGCAAACAGCGTTGACCACATGCAGCGTTCGTTAATCGAAACCGTCGCGAACGTGCGCAACGGGTCGGAGGCTATCTACACCGGCACCAGCGAAATTGCGATGGGGAATAACGACCTCTCTTCTCGTACCGAGCAGCAGGCGTCCGCCCTGGAAGAGACGGCCGCCAGCATGGAGCAGCTCACCGCGACCGTGAAGCAGAACGCCGATAACGCCCGCCAGGCGTCTCAGCTGGCGGAAAGCGCCTCCGAGACGGCGCAGCGCGGCGGCCGCGTGGTGGATGGCGTGGTGAAAACCATGCACGAAATCGCCGACAGCTCGAAGAAAATCGCCGACATCATCAGCGTTATCGACGGCATTGCCTTCCAGACCAACATTCTGGCGCTGAACGCCGCCGTGGAAGCGGCGCGCGCGGGTGAACAGGGGCGCGGGTTTGCCGTGGTGGCCGGGGAAGTACGCAACCTGGCCAGCCGCAGCGCCAACGCGGCCAAAGAGATCAAGTCTCTGATTGAAGATTCCGTCTCCCGCGTGGATACCGGCTCCGTGCTGGTGGAAAGCGCCGGGGAGACCATGAATGACATCGTGAATGCCGTCACCCGCGTGACGGACATCATGGGTGAAATCGCCTCTGCGTCCGATGAGCAGAGTCGTGGTATCGACCAGGTTGCCCTGGCGGTATCGGAAATGGATCGCGTGACACAGCAAAACGCCGCGCTGGTGCAGGAGTCCGCTGCGGCGGCCGCTGCTCTGGAAGACCAGGCGAGCCGTCTGAAGATGGCCGTCTCGGCGTTTCGTCTCGCTTCACTCGCTGGAAATACGGTCACCCCGCAGGCGACGTATCGTGCGCCAGCCGCTGAATCGGCTGCACACCGTACGCGCACCGCGACGACCGGACAAGATGAAAACTGGGAAACATTTTGACTGACAATTAAACCGCGGCTGCTTGCCGCTTGATGGGAGCGTGGATGTTAAATCGTATTCGTATCTCGACCACACTGTTTTTGATTCTGATCCTTTGCGGTGTGTTGCAGGTTGGCAGTAACGGGTTGTCTTTTTGGGCGTTTCGCGATGGCTATCAGAATTTGCAGGAAGTTGAGGCGAGTAATCAGCAGCGCTCCGCACTGGCACAAACGCGTGCCGTGCTGTTGCAGGCAAGCACTGCGCTGAACAAGGCGGGAACCTTAACCGCGCTGAGTTATCCGCCGGATGACATTAAAGCGCTGATGGCGACCGCGCGCGACAGTCTGAAGCAGGCTGACGCACAGTTTAAAGCCTTTACGGCGCAGGCCGCCGACAGTGAGAAAGAGAAAGCGCTGAAGGCCGCCATGAAGACGAACTTTGAGCAGTGGTACAGCGATCTGGACCACCAGGCGACGTGGCTTGAGAACAACCAGCTTTCGGACTTTATGACTGCACCGGTTCAGGCGTCTCAGGCGGCGTTTGACGGCAGCTTTAACGCGTGGCAGCAGGATATTAACCAGTCTGTTCAGCGTGCCGGTGACCAGAGCCGTCAAAGCTATCACATGTCGGGCGTCATCTTTGCCGTGGTGGTGATTCTGGCAGGGCTGCTGACCGGCGGGGCGCTGCTCTGGTCGCGCAGAATGATCGTGCAGCCGCTGGCGATTATCAGCAGCCACTTCGACAGTATTGCGAAAGGGGACCTGGCGCGTCCGGTCGCGGTGTTCGGCAAAAACGAAATTTCGGCGATCTTTGCGAGCCTGAAGGCGATGCAGGGATCGCTGCGGGAAACGGTGAGCGACGTGCGGCAGGGCAGTTATGCCATGCACACCGGGATCTCTGAGATTGCGGCGGGCAACAACGATCTCTCGTCCCGCACCGAGCAGCAGGCGGCCTCGCTGGCGCAGACGGCGGCCAGCATGGAGCAGTTAACCGCGACGGTAGGCCAGAACGCCGATAACGCGCGTCAGGCGTCTGACCTGTCAAAACAGGCGGCGATGACGGCGAAGAAAGGCGGCGACCAGGCGTCCCATGTCGCCAGCACCATGCAGGAGATTGCCACCAGCTCGCAGAAAATTGGTGACATCATCAGCGTGATTGACGGTATCGCGTTCCAGACCAACATTCTGGCGCTGAATGCCGCCGTGGAAGCGGCGCGCGCCGGTGAGCAAGGGCGCGGGTTTGCGGTGGTGGCGGGGGAAGTACGTAACCTGGCGAGCCGCAGCGCCAACGCGGCGAAAGAAATTAAGGTCCTGATCGAAGAGTCGGTTTCGCGCGTTCAGCAGGGCTCAACGCTGGTGGATACGGCGGCGAAAACCATGCACGAGATCGTCACCTCCGTGACGCGGGTGAACGACATCATGGGCGAGATTGCCTCTGCGTCGGATGAACAGCGTCGCGGGATTGAGCAGGTTGCCCAGGCCGTCAGCCAGATGGATCAGGTGACGCAACAGAACGCCTCGTTAGTTGAGGAAGCGGCAGCGGCAACCGATCAGCTGGCCAGCCAGGCGGATCGTCTGACCGGACTGGTCGCGGTATTTAATGTGAAAGAGCACGTTGAAGCAGTAACAGAAGTCGGGCGGTCGCAGGCCGTGCCAGTTGTATCCTGAATGTAATTAAGAAGGCGCTATGACATCACCAATGCCCCCTGGGCAAACGTCATTATTGTTGCAGATGACACAGCGCCTCGCGCTGTCCGACGCGCATTTTCGTCGGATATGTCAGTTAATCTACCAGCGTGCGGGGATCGTGCTTGCGGATCATAAGCGGGACATGGTCTACAACCGTCTGGTGCGGCGCTTGCGTACGCTGGGGCTGGATGATTTTGGCCGCTATCTGAGCATGCTCGAGGCGAACCAGAACAGCGCAGAGTGGCAGGCTTTTATTAACTCGTTAACCACCAACCTGACGGCGTTTTTCCGTGAAGCTCACCACTTCCCGGTCCTGGCCGAGCACGCCCGCCGTCGCACCGGGGAGTATCGCGTATGGAGCGCGGCCGCCTCGACGGGTGAAGAGCCGTACTCGCTGGCGATCACCCTTGCTGACACCCTGGGCATGACGCCCGGACGCTGGAAAGTTTATGCCAGCGATATTGATACCGAGGTGCTGGAGAAGGCGCGTAACGGCGTGTATCGCCAGGATGAACTGAAAACGCTGTCGCCGCAGCAGCTGCAGCGTTATTTCATGCGCGGCACGGGCCCGCATGAAGGCCTGGTGCGCGTACGCCAGGAGCTGGCGAACTGCGTCGAATTCGCGCCCGTTAACCTGCTGGATAAGCAGTACAACGTGCCGGGGCCGTTCGACGCCATTTTTTGCCGTAACGTCATGATCTATTTTGATAAAACGACGCAACAGGACATCCTGCGTCGGTTTGTTCCGTTGCTCAAGCCTGACGGTTTACTGTTTGCCGGGCACTCGGAAAACTTCAGCAACCTCGCGCGTGAGTTTAGCCTGCGTGGGCAAACGGTATATGCGCTGAGTAAGGAAAAAGCATGAGTAAAATCAGGGTGTTGTCTGTCGATGATTCAGCGCTGATGCGTCAGATCATGACTGAAATTATCAATAGCCACAGCGACATGGAGATGGTGGCCACTGCGCCCGATCCTCTGGTAGCGCGGGATTTAATTAAAAAATATAACCCCGACGTGCTAACGCTGGATGTCGAGATGCCGCGCATGGATGGCATTGATTTCCTCGAAAAATTAATGCGGCTTCGGCCCATGCCGGTGGTGATGGTCTCCTCCCTGACCGGAAAAGGATCGGAAATCACCCTGCGCGCGCTGGAGCTGGGGGCGGTGGATTTTGTCACCAAACCGCAGCTCGGCATTCGCGAAGGGATGCTGGCCTACAGCGAAATGATCGCGGAGAAGATCCGCACCGCGTCGCGGGCGAAGCTTGCTGCCCATACGCCATTGGCCGCGCCTGCGACCCTGAAGGCCGGTCCCTTACTCAGCTCGGAAAAACTGCTGGTTATTGGGGCGTCAACCGGAGGAACAGAGGCAATTCGTCATGTACTCCAGCCATTGCCGCTTTCAAGTCCGGGTATTCTGATCACTCAGCATATGCCGCCAGGCTTTACCCGTTCGTTCGCCGAACGCCTGAACAAGCTGTGCCAGATCAGCGTGAAGGAGGCGGAAGACGGCGAGCGCGTGCTCCCGGGCCATGCCTATATCGCCCCGGGCGACAAGCATATGGAGCTGTCGCGCAGCGGTGCTAACTATCAAATCAAAATTCATGACGGACCGCCGGTCAACCGGCACCGTCCGTCGGTGGATGTGCTGTTTCATTCGGTGGCGAAACATGCGGGGCGCAACGCCGTTGGGGTGATCCTGACGGGGATGGGCAACGATGGTGCCGCCGGAATGCTTGCAATGCACCAGGCTGGCGCCTGGACGATTGCGCAGAATGAAGCAAGTTGTGTGGTGTTCGGCATGCCGCGCGAGGCCATCAATATGGGTGGCGTGAGCGAAGTGGTCGATCTTAGCCAGGTAAGCCAGCAGATGCTGGCGAAAATCAGTGCCGGACAGGCAATACGTATTTGACTCAGGAGTATTATTTTATGGCGGATAAAGAGCTTAAGTTTTTGGTTGTGGATGACTTTTCCACCATGCGTCGCATCGTGCGCAACCTGCTGAAAGAGCTGGGCTTCAACAACGTTGAAGAAGCAGAAGACGGCGTTGATGCGCTGAACAAACTGCAGGCTGGCGGGTTTGGTTTTGTTATCTCCGACTGGAACATGCCAAACATGGACGGTCTGGAACTGCTGAAAACCATTCGTGCCGATGCCGGAATGGCGTCTATGCCGGTTCTGATGGTTACTGCAGAAGCGAAAAAAGAGAACATCATTGCCGCTGCACAGGCGGGCGCAAGCGGCTATGTGGTGAAGCCATTCACCGCGGCAACCCTGGAAGAGAAGCTCGGTAAGATCTTCGAGAAACTCGGCATGTGAGGTGATGGAAATGTTGCAACCTGCTATGAAACCCGTTGAAGAACACTCGCCGAGCGATATCATCGTCCGCATCGGCAGCCTGACGCGCATGCTGCGTGACAGCCTGCGCGAGCTGGGTCTGGATCAGGCGATTGCCGAAGCGGCGGAAGCCATTCCTGATGCCCGCGATCGTCTGGACTATGTTGTGCAGATGACCGCTCAGGCCGCGGAACGTGCGCTGAACAGCGTTGAAGCGTCACAGCCGCACCAGGATGCGATGGAAAAGGGGGCGAAAGCGCTGAGCAAACGCTGGGACGAGTGGTTTGAGAACCCTATCGAGCTGGCGGATGCCCGCGAGCTGGTGACGGATACCCGTCAGTACCTGGGTGATGTGCCGGGCCACACCAGCTTCACCAACGCCCAGCTGCTGGACATCATGATGGCGCAGGATTTCCAGGACCTGACCGGTCAGGTGATCAAGCGCATGATGGATGTTATTCAGGAGATTGAGCGTCAGCTGCTGATGGTTCTGCTGGAGAACATCCCGGAACCGGCGGCCCGTCCAAAACGCGAGAACGAAAGCCTGCTCAATGGTCCACAGCTCGACGCCAGCAAGGCGGGCGTTGTGGCAAGCCAGGATCAGGTAGACGATCTGCTCGACAGCCTCGGCTTCTGATTGTTCTGATTACCCTCAGGCTGCGGCCTCAACCTGAGGGTAGTTCGGTTAGCGAAGATCCATCTTCACCGTCACGTTACCTTCAAAGCGGCCCGGGGCCGGAGAGGCATTGGTCGTGCTGACCGGTACAGCCTGAATTTTGACCACACCGTTTCCCTGCGCGTCCATCGTCACCGGAAACTCATAGGTCCCGTCCAGCGCGACGTTCTGACTGTTTTCATCATATACACGCACCCCGAGGTCGTCCCTGTCCAGAAGTTTTGCAATGTACGGCGTACTGCTGTCTGCGACCCCCTGATCTGCGGTCAGCGTGAGCTTTATCCGGTCCGTGTTTCCCACCGCGTTATCATCACAGTGGTAGGCAATATCAACGTTTTTGATGGCATAACGTTTTGGCGGTTGCCCCTTGATGACGAATTGCTTGCTGACGATGCTGCCGAACTCAACCTCAATGGTGCTGCCTTCGTTGATAACGCAGCTTAGCGGCGCAGAAAGCGTGCCGCTAAACCAGATATCAGAGACCTGATCTGCCTGCCCGGAATCGCAGCTTCCCCCCGAGCCGAAATAAAGACAGGCATAGTTTTGCGCGACGATCGTCGAAGGGATCATCTCTTGACCCAGGATGGGTTTTTTAATGTGAAGAAGGATCGCAACGACGTTCCAGCGGAAATTACGCTTTACTGTAGCGGCGTTGCTCGGCTGGGTGCCACTACTGCAAACGTTGGCATCTCCCTCCGTTTTGGCGAGTGCATTCTCGGTCGTGTTACGCATATTAGCTCTGGATGTCGGGTATTCATTGACAGCTATCGGGGTCAAAGAAGTGCCGTCCGGAGAGTTAATTGCATCAGCGTAGGCGGTGATATCGGCATCGATCTTTTCGGTCAAATAGCCGTATCCGCTTGTTCCCGGTTTCAACGGGCTTCCGGCGAAGGTTTTTTCATAAACCATGCTCGAAGAAAATATATTTCCGGGACAGCTGCAGTTGGCCACTATCACCGGGCCATTGCCGACCAGATGATTTGGCACATCATAGTCATGATTGGCGATATTTTCGCTGGACGAAAACTCATGATCGAACGTCGTGGTGTAGGCTTGTGGCGCACCGAAGCAGTCATGAAGTAAAGTCGCGGCCCTGCTCGGGCTGGTTGCGGTCAGGCTCAGTGCCGAGGCCAATGAAGCCCAGACGGCCCGTTTCTTGAATATAGTTGTCATGTGCTTATTCCTGCTGACAAAGCTCGCTAACCGAGCGAATACCGTTAGGGCTTTCGGTTTGGTTGGCTGACTGTTGCGTAATGCTGGCGCGGCACTGTTGGCCCATGCCGTTGCCCCATTTCACGGTGAGCTGCGCGGTCTCTCCAATGCCTGCCAGATAGACGGTGCCGGTTTCATCGACAATGCCGCTCATCACCGGGTCGCTACTGGTCGCGATGGCGCCGAACGGAACGGGGAGACCGTTTGGACGCTTCAGGGTGATCAGCATCCGGTAGCCTGTGTGGGCGTCAAATCTGGCCAACACTGCCGCGTTGCGCGAGGGAATGACGGTGATGGCGGTATCGCTGCTGTCCACATTTTCCGGCAGGCTCGAGGTATCAATACGAATATTGTTCTCCTGGTACGGAGTGAGCGATGGAATGACTGCGTTACCCTGCCAGTCGGTCTGAATACCCCGCTGGTTCAGGAAACGGACGCCGGAAGCGTCGTTGGCGTTGACGATAGCAAACTGGCTTCCTAAAGGTTGAGCCAGCGTGATGCCCTGAGGATGGGCAACAATACCGCCGCTAATGCCGTAGTTAAGCTGCTGAGAGTGATCGGTGGAAGCGTAATAGCCTGCGGTCAGATTGGCGTACTGCGAGCGGTAGCTGCCATAGACGCTGCTGATATCTTCCCCGTCGTGGTTGGAGTGGCTCTGCTGCAACGAGTAGCTCAGACGCTCATCCTCCAGAAGCGTGCCGCTGAGGCCCACGTTGTGCCGCGTATAGCCATTTTTAGTGTTGCTGATGTTATAGCTACTCCAGGCGCGTGGCAGCCATCTGGCGAGAGGAATGCTAAATCCCAAAGAGACCATCCTGTCAGACTCGTCGCCGTTGGTTTTGCTGTACGTATAGGCAATGTGATAGCTCGTGCCGGCAACAACGGTATTGAATCCCAGAGACAGGCTGCGCTCTTTTTTAGAGGTGCCCCAGTAATCCTGCTGATAACCGTTAAGATACAGACTCACCCCAGCAACGGTTTGGCTAACGCTGGCCTGAATGCGGTTGCGTTTATTGTAACGAAACTGCAGATCGTCTTCGTGGCCGTCATGCTTTTGGTTGGCGTCGGCAAAGCTGTAATACCCGCGGCTGGAGTATCGGTAGCTGCCGAGGCTGAAGTTGGTATCGGTCGAATCCAGCTTACCGGTATAAAGCAAACGCCATGACTGGCCGGTATGCTGGCTGTTATCGTCTAGCCGGGTGTCGGCCATGGTAACGTCAGCGGACAGCGAGCCCAGCGGCCCGAGCGCCAGACCGGCACCGGTATTGGCTGCGTTATAGTCTTTCGAGAGCGTCAGCCCTCCAAACCAGGTGAGAAGGTTATTTAAACCGTAAATCATGCTGCCCTGGAAAAAATCGGGTTCCTTTTGGTCGCTCCCGCTTTCAGCACGATAACGGCCTGCTGTCATTTCGTACTTCATACGCCCAGGCCGCAGCATAACCGCGATACTGGAGTAGGGCTGCGTAAAGCGATGCTCGGTGCCGTCAGCCTCTTTCACCGTAACGTCCAGATCGCCGCTGTTGGTCGTGGAGTAGAGATCGTCGATTTCGAACGCGCCCGGCGCGACATTTTGCTGATAGATGAGGTAGCCATTCTGGCGCACCGAGACTTCCGCATTTGAACTGGCGATGCCGCGTATGACAGGGGCATAGCCGCGTTGGCTGTAGGGAAGCATCTCTTCATCCGACGCAAGGTTAACGCCCCGGTACTGTAAGCTATCAAATACCTCGCCCCGCGTGTTGCTTTCTCCCGCCGTGAACTGTGCCTTGAGGGCGTCAACGTCATGCTGGAGGAAGGTATTGATGTTTTCCCACAGGTTTTCATTCTCTGAATTGCTCCACGTTGAATAGTTGCGCACTCGCCAGCCACCCAGGTTGGCGCCGGTGCGCAAATTCAGATACTGACTGGTGGCGCTGTTGTCGCCGCTCTCCTTATTTTTTGATCCTGAGAAAGCGTAGTCACTGAACAACACGGGAACACCGTCGTCCCAGCGCGAGGGATCGATGTAATCGCGACCGGTACTTCTTAACGCGGCCTGAGGAATACTCAACGCTAATGTCATGGTTGAAAAATCAAGCCGCGCGGAGGCCTGGGGGATATAGTTGCTGATATCTTTGGGTAAAGCCTTATTGCCTGGTAACGCAAGCAAGGCGGGATACTGGTCGATAGCAACCCCCCATGCCCGCAGCATATCCGGTGTGAGCTGCGGTATCAGTGACCCTTCCGGAGAGCTGACGTAAGCGATGTTGGTGGTGCTCAGACGGTGTTCGTTCACCTGCACTCGTGAAGAATAGGTGCCGGGTAGCTGAGCATTCGACTTTGAAAAGAGTGAAAGGTCGATCTCCTGCTGGGCCAGCATGTCTCCTTCAAGCGATGAGGGAGAGAAACGATACTCACGGGCCAGCGTCGAGAAGCTCGCGATGAGCAAGACACCGCCAAGGCAGCGAAGAAGCGGATTCGGTCTAAAGAGCCGCTCGTATGACATATCATTACGTCCTGTCATCATCGCGGTTTTTTAATCCTGCGCCAGGGAGGCGGTGTATTTTTCGGAAGCATTGCCGTAATCGGTTATGCAGCGCCAGGTGACGCTCGTTCCCTGAGCATTGTCAGGGAGAGGAATGTCAGCGCGGGATTTAGGGGCAACCATGTCGGCTTTCTCCACTTTGTGCGCTCCCAGCGCAAGTGAATCAAAGACGCTGTAGAACGCCCCCTCGTTGATGACAGTGAGCTGCTGACCATGACGCGCGAAGCGCAGGTTTTTGCAGGATTTAGAGGGCGTACCGCTCAGTCCGACAGGGCGCCAGAACAGTTTCAGACGCGTTTTATAGATTAACCGCAGGACGTTTTTGTCTCCCTCATCCGTAGCCGTGGCAGGAACGGTTCGTACGTTCATATAGAACAGAGACTCTTTATCGCCTGCTAAGGTTGTCCCGTTCCAGGTAATACGTAGGCTTTGCTCTTTTTGCGGATCGAGCCGAAAGAGAGGCGGTGTCACGATAAACGGTCCGTGCGTTTTACCATCACCTGTATCCGTCCATGACTGTATTAACCATGGAAGCTCTTTATCATTATTTTGTAAGGGCAGGGCAACTTCCTTTTTCGCGGCATCGTAGATTATGCGTGTGCGACCGATCTGAATACCTGCTGCGTGACAAAAGGTGCTCGCAATAACAGGAATGCATAATAAGACCCGGAGTAAAATGCGCATAGTGAAACCTTTAATAAAGGAGGTTGAAGGGAAATGATAATAGTCCGAGTCCGGACTATTATCAGATCATGACTCCTTAAACGTCATGACGCCTAAATATATATATTATGAATATCAGTAATACGATTATTAACGGTAAAGAATATTTACCGTCATATCAGCATCTGCCGGACCGGCGGTAACCGCATCTGCAAATGATTTATAGCGGGCATTAAAATCAGCTTTAATCGTATCTTCGGATTTTGTCGCCAGTTCGATATAGATCTGCCCTTCAGCGCCATCCATCGTGATGAGCTTATCATCTTTACCCGCCGGGCTGACGGCAATGCCGATACCGGTGGCCGCGGTTTCGCCCGTGGTGGTAATTTTACTGACGTCCAGCAGCGTCTTGGTCTTGGTCAGGGTCGTTGGGCCGTTAAAGGTCAGCTGAACAGCCGGAAGCCCAGCGCTTGTTAACGGGCAGTTCGCCAGCGTAATGGAGAACTCCGTAAGTGCGGTCTCCTTCCCAACGGTATTAAACAATGATGTAGGATAGGTACCCAGTGGGATAGTACTGTCTGTACCGTCGTCACCCTGAATGGTACAGCTTGATTCGATAATTTCACCCGTAAAGTGAATAGTGCCGGCATTCATTTCTGCGGCGAAACCATTCATCGACAGTGTTGCAAGGGCTAAGCCCGCAATAATATTCTTTTTGAAATCCATATTAAATGTCCCTTTAAGTAAAAAGAAATATCTGGCATACATTTTGCTTTCTGGTGAAAAGTAAATTATGTCGCGTGAAATTATAACATTTAATTTTGTGTGGGTAAGGGAGTCTCAGGATTAATGTTATGCAGATTCATCCTTTTTAGGATTGTGCGGGGTAATGATTTATATGGTATCGATTGCTCTGAATTATTGAATTTACATGGTTATATCATTCCTGCAATACCGTCTGGTTAAAATCGACGATTATGTTAATTTTCTTTCGGGATATTTTAGAGTAAATGTTCTTTAAAACTGCGCTTAATTCATTTTGTAATATGAAACACATCACAAAAGCTGGAGAATGTTCGTTCGAACATTTCTTGCCCTCTTTTCACTCACCCGAATTGCAGGGGGGGGGGCTTAAACTGGATAAAAAGACCCGGTTATAGGGGTTTTTCAGCCCATTGATCAAAGGCGGTGCTGGCATGATACCCGTGACGTAATGGGCTGAGCATGCACTGTGGCAGAAGAGAACGACGACAAAACGGAAGCCCCCACACCCCACCGACTAGAAAAAGCGCGTGAGGAAGGGCAGATCCCCCGATCCCGAGAATTGACCTCCCTGCTGATCCTTATCGTAGGGGTGTGCATTATCTGGTGGGGCGGGGAGTCGCTCGCCCGCAAGCTGGCGGGAATGTTGTCCACCGGCTTACGTTTTGACCACAGCATGGTCAACGATCCGAATCTGATCCTCAGCCAGATTATTCAGCTTATTAAGGGGGCCATGGTCGCGCTGCTGCCCCTGATAACCGGGGTCGTGCTGGTCGCGCTGGTCTCTCCGGTGATGCTCGGCGGTCTGGTTTTCAGTGCCAAATCGCTGCAACCGAAATTTTCCAAACTGAACCCGCTGCCGGGTATTGCGAAAATGTTCTCTGCGCAGACCGGGGCTGAGCTGCTCAAAGCCGTTCTCAAATCGGTGCTGATGGGCAGTTCCGCAGGCTTTTACCTCTGGTACCACTGGCCGGAAATGATGCGTCTTATCAGCGAATCGCCGCTCACCGCGATGAGCAACGCGCTGAATCTGGTTGGGCTTTGCGCGCTGCTGGTGGTGCTCAGCATTATCCCGATGGTGGGTTTTGACGTGATCTTCCAGCTTTATACCCACTTCAAAAAGCTGCGCATGTCGCGTCAGGATATCCGTGACGAATATAAGCAGATGGAAGGTGACCCGCACGTGAAAGGGCGCATCCGCCAGATGCAGCGTGCCGCCGCCCGTCGCCGGATGATGGACGATGTGCCGAAGGCCGACGTCATCGTCACCAACCCGACACACTATTCCGTTGCGCTGCGCTATGACGAAAACAAAATGAGCGCGCCGAAAGTCGTTGCGAAAGGGGCGGGGCTGATCGCACTGCGTATCCGGGAAATTGGCACGGAAAACCGCGTACCGATCCTGGAAGCCCCTCCGCTGGCGCGTGCCCTGTACCGCCATGCGGATATCGGACAACAGATCCCGGGACAACTCTACGCCGCCGTGGCGGAAGTGCTGGCCTGGGTGTGGCAGTTGAAGCGCTGGCGTCTGGCTGGCGGTCAGCGGCCTGTGAAACCTGAAAACCTTCCGGTGCCTGCCGCGCTGGATTTTATGAACGAGAAGGACACTGATGGCTAATCTGGTGGCAATGTTGCGCCTGCCCGGCAACCTGAAATCGACCCAATGGCAAATCCTTGCCGGGCCGATTCTGATCCTGCTAATTCTGTCGATGATGGTACTGCCGCTCCCGGCGTTCATCCTCGATCTGCTATTCACTTTCAATATTGCGCTGTCCATCATGGTGCTGCTGGTGGCGATGTTCACCCAGCGTACCCTGGAGTTCGCCGCATTCCCGACCATTCTGCTGTTTACCACCTTGCTCCGACTGGCGCTGAACGTGGCGTCCACGCGTATCATCCTGATGGAAGGCCACACCGGTGCGGCAGCGGCAGGTAAAGTGGTGGAGGCGTTCGGCCACTTCCTGGTAGGCGGCAATTTCGCTATCGGTATCGTGGTGTTCGTTATCCTCGTTATCATCAACTTTATGGTTATCACCAAAGGTGCAGGGCGTATCGCGGAAGTGGGCGCGCGTTTTGTGCTGGACGGGATGCCGGGCAAGCAGATGGCGATCGACGCCGACCTGAACGCCGGCCTTATCGCCGAAGATGAAGCCAAAAAACGCCGTTCGGAAGTGACGCAGGAGGCGGACTTCTACGGCTCCATGGACGGTGCGAGCAAGTTTGTGCGCGGTGACGCCATCGCGGGCATTCTGATCATGGTGATTAACGTGGTTGGCGGCCTGCTGGTGGGGGTATTGCAGCACGGGATGGACATGGGCCACGCGGCGGAAAGCTATACGCTGCTGACCATTGGTGACGGTCTGGTTGCGCAGATCCCGGCGCTGGTTATCTCTACTGCGGCGGGTGTGATTGTGACCCGCGTAAGTACCGATCAGGACGTTGGCGAGCAGATGGTGGGCCAGCTCTTCAGCAATCCGCGCGTTATGCTGCTGGCCGCTGCCGTTCTGGGTTTGCTCGGCCTGGTGCCGGGGATGCCAAACCTGGTGTTCCTGCTGTTTACGGCGGGTCTGCTGGGGCTTGCCTGGTGGATGCGTGGCCGTGAAATCAAACCGGCAGCGGAACCTGTTCAGGTAAAAATGCCGGAGAACACCCAGGCCGTCGAAGCGACCTGGAACGACGTTCAACTGGAAGATTCTCTGGGAATGGAAGTAGGCTATCGCCTGATTCCGATGGTCGATTTCCAGCAGGATGGCGAGCTGCTTGGCCGTATCCGCAGTATCCGTAAAAAATTCGCCCAGGATATGGGCTTCCTGCCGCCGGTTGTACACATCCGCGACAATATGGACCTGCCGCCCGCGCGCTATCGCATTCTGATGAAAGGGGTCGAAATTGGCAGCGGTGATGCCTATCCGGGCCGCTGGCTGGCGATTAACCCCGGTACCGCCGCGGGCACGCTGCCGGGCGAGCAAACCATCGATCCAGCTTTTGGCCTGGCCGCTATCTGGATTGAAAGTGCCCTGAAAGAGCAGGCGCAAATCCAGGGATATACGGTTGTTGAAGCCAGTACCGTGGTGGCGACCCATCTTAATCACCTGATCGGGCAATTCTCGGCAGAGCTGTTTGGCCGTCAGGAAGCGCAGCAGCTGCTTGACCGCGTCACGCAGGAGATGCCGAAGCTGACGGAAGATCTGGTCCCGGGCGTGGTGACCTTAACCACGCTGCACAAGGTGCTGCAAAACCTGCTCGAAGAGAAAGTGCCGATCCGCGATATGCGCACTATTCTGGAAACCCTTGCCGAGCATGCGCCGATACAAAGCGATCCGCACGAGCTGACGGCGGTGGTACGCGTGGCGCTGGGTCGTGCGATCACCCAGCAGTGGTTCCCGGGAACCGGAGAAGTGCAGGTCATTGGCCTCGATACGCCGCTTGAACGTCTGCTGCTGCAGGCCCTGCAGGGCGGGGGCGGCCTGGAGCCGGGCCTGGCGGACCGTCTGCTGGCGCAAACGCAGGAGGCGCTGGCGCGCCAGGAGATGCTGGGCGCGCCGCCGGTGCTGCTGGTGAACCATGCGCTGCGTCCGCTGCTGTCGCGCTTCCTGCGTCGTAGCCTGAACCAGCTGGTCGTGCTGTCGAATATGGAGCTGTCGGATAACCGTCACATCCGCATGACCGCGACGATCGGAGGAAAATAATGCGTAAATGGCTCTGGATTTTGTTCTTCCCGCTGGCGGCGCACGCTGCCGGGGAAGGCACCTGGCAGGCAAGCAGCATGGGAGTGACCCTCAGCAACCGGGGCGTTGCTATGTCATCTAACCCGCTGTCGCCTTCTGAAGGCGTTTCCGGTCAGATGGGCCTTGTGGTCTGGAATTACCGGCTGATTGGCCCAACGCCCGCAGGGCTGCGGGTGCGCCTCTGTTCTCAGACGCGCTGCACGGAAATCGATGGCGAAAATGGCACGACACAGGCGTTCAACGGCGTACCGGCCATTGAACCTTTGCGTTTCATCTGGGAAGTGCCGGGCGGGGGACGTTTAATCCCGGCGCTGAAAGTACAGAGTAATTCTGTCATCGTGAACTACCGCTAACACCCTGCCTTTTCACCAGCCATCAGCAATTTTGATGGCTGGCTCTCAAAACTGACCTCACCTTTTGTTCAAATAGAAACGCTGTTTTATAAATCAGTGACGCGTGTGACGGTACTCTTTGCATTATTGCCATTGACCCTCTTAGTGATGGCAGAAACAGAAAGGTATCAACCGGTCGATGCATTTACTGTAGCCGTCTAAAAGCTCCCGGAAGACGCTTGCTTGCAGGGAGTCTCCCAAAACTGATTAGGGGTGACGGCAATGAGAACACGTAAAATTGGGCTCGCAAATTATCTCGCTTACGGGTCAGGCGATTTCCTCGGGGCGGGTACCACCGCCCTGACGGCGGCCTGGCTTTTATATTTTTATACCACCTTCTGCGGGCTCTCACCGATCGAAGCAACGTTTATCTTTGCCGCTGCAAGGGTGCTGGATGCCGTCGTTAGCCCGTTAATGGGCTTTTTAACCGATAACTTTGGGACAACCTGGCTCGGTAAGCGCTTCGGCCGTCGTAAGTTTTTTATCCTGCTGGGGATTCCGTGCGTGTTCAGCTACTCGCTGATGTGGGTTGGGGACATGAGCTTCTGGTACTACCTGCTGACCTATCTGGTGTTTGATATTGTCTACACCATGATTCTGGTGCCGTACGAAACGCTGGTACCGGAAATGACCGATGACTTTAAACAGAAAACCAAGTTCTCCGGGGCGCGTATCTCAATGGCGCAGATGTCCGCCATTCTGGCCTCCTTCCTGCCGGGGATCCTGTTAACCCACTTCGGGAAAGAAAACGCCATCTCCTTCTTCTACGCAAGCCTGGTCTTCTCCTTGCTCTGCGCGCTGATGCTAACTTTCGTCTGGTTCTTTACCTGGGAACGCCCGCGCGAAGAGTGGTCAGAAGCGGCGCTGCGTGCTGAAGAAGAGAAGAAGAAGCTGACGCTGGGGCAGAGCCTCAACCGCCTGATCGTTGAGTTAAGCTCCACGCTGCGCATCAAGATTTTCCGTCAGCATCTGGGCATGTACCTTGGCGGCTATATCGCGCAGGACGTGTTTAATGCGGTATTCACCTACTACGTGGTGTTCGTGCTGATGCAGGAAGTGTCAATGGCGTCCAATCTGCTGGGCACGATGGCTATTTTCCAGTTCTTTGCGGTTATCGCCATGATCCCGCTGTGCATCCGTTTCGGGCCTGCACCGTCCTACCGCATGGTGGTGGTGCTGTTTGGTCTAGCGTCTCTCTCTTACGCCATGCTCTATTACGCGGGCCTGAGCGACGTCTACGCTCTGCTGTTGCTGATCTCAGCGGTTGCCGGTCTCGGTCGCGGCGGTATCAACTACGTGCCGTGGAACACCTATACCTACATTGCTGACGTGGATGAAGCGATCACCGGCCAGCGCCGCGAAGGGATCTTCGCGGGCATCATGACCCTGACCCGTAAGGCGTCACAGGCCGGTGCGGTGATGCTGGTGGGTATCGTGATGCAGATGTCCGGCTTTGTCAGCGGTCAGAAAGTACAGCCTGCGGAAGTGAGCCACACCATTTTGACGATCCTGAGCGTGGGCACCATCCTGGTGCTGTTCTGCGGCTTCCTCGTTTCCCTGCGCTTCAGGCTCAATTTGCAGACCCACAGCACGCTGCGCGAGGAGACCGCGAAAATGCGTGAGTGTGGTCATGCGATGCCTGAGTCAGCGACGCCACACGCCCGCGCCACCGTCGAGATGCTGGCCGGTATGCCTTATGAGTCACTGTGGGGCAATAACAACATCGGTTATCTGAATCGCAATAAGCCAGCGGCACCCTCGCTGAAGGATCGCGCGGTACTGAATTCGACATACAACAGAGGTTAAGATGATGAAAGTTTGGCCTGTCAAACATAGCCCGTTATTACGTCAGCCAGAGCGCTTTATCGCCCGGGACGAACTGAAATCGCTGATTCAAAAGGTGACGCATAGCCTGGTCAATATCCACGACAAAACGGGTGAATTTTTGCTGCGGCTGGACGACGGGCGCGTGATCGACACTAAAGGCTGGGCCGGATGGGAGTGGACGCACGGCGTTGGCCTGTACGGTATCTGGCAATATTACTGCCAGACCGGCGACGAAGGTATGCGAGACATCATCGACAGATGGTTTGCCGACCGCTTTGCGCAAGGCGCGACCACCAAAAACGTAAATACCATGTCGCCGTTCCTGACGCTGGCTTATCGCTACGAAGAGACCAAAAATCAGGCCTGGCGGCCGTGGCTGGAAAGCTGGGCGGAATGGGCGATGGCCGAGATGCCGCGCACGGAACACGGCGGGATGCAGCACATCACTCTGGCGGAAGAAAACCATCAACAGATGTGGGATGACACGCTGATGATGACGGTGCTGCCGCTGGCGAAAATCGGCAAGCTGCTCAACAAACCGGAATACGTTGAAGAGGCGGTGTATCAGTTCCTGCTGCACGTGCAGAACCTGATGGACCGGGAGACCGGGCTGTGGTTCCACGGCTGGAGCTACGACGGCAACCATAACTTCGCCCGTGCCCGCTGGGCGCGGGGCAACAGCTGGCTCACCATCGCGATCCCGGACTTCCTTGAGCTTGTGGATCTGCCGGAAAACAGCGCCGTGCGCCGCTACCTGGTGCAGATATTGAATGCGCAGATTGCCGCGCTGGCGAAATATCAGGACGACAGCGGGCTATGGCATACGCTGCTCGACGATCCACATTCTTATCTTGAGGCGTCCGCCACGGCAGGGTTTGCCTACGGCATTCTGAAAGCCGTGCGCAAGCGCTACGTTGGCGCGGAGTATGCCGAAGTGGCAGAAAAAGCGATTCGCGGTATCGTCAAAAATATTTCGCCGGAAGGCGAGCTGTTGCAAACGTCGTTCGGCACGGGCATGGGCAGCGATCTTGAGTTTTATCGCCAGATCCCGCTGACGTCGATGCCGTACGGACAGGCGATGGCGATACTGTGTCTGACGGAGTATTTGCGGAAATACTTTTGAACCTGCGGATATCCCCGGTGGCGCTGCGCTTACCGGGGCTACAAAATAAAACCCGGCTTGCGCCGGGTTTTTTTGTATTACATGCGTTCTACGGTTTCGATACCCAGGGTATCCAGACCCAGCTTCAGGGTCTTCGCCGTGAGCTGCGCCAGCTTCAGGCGGCTGTTGCGGACCGATTCGTTTTCCGCTGACAGAATAGGGCAGTGTTCGTAGAAGCCGGAGAACAGACCCGCCAGATCGTACAGGTAAGCACACATCACGTGCGGCGTGCCGTCACGCGCGACAACCGTCAGCGTCTCTTCAAACTGCAGCAGGCGCGCCGCCAGCTGCGCTTCACGATCTTCCGTGATGGTCACTGCCGCATTAGCCAGTACGCTTTCATCAATGTTCGCCTTACGGAACACCGAGAGCACGCGAGTGTAGGCATACTGCATGTAAGGCGCCGTGTTGCCTTCAAACGCCAGCATGTTATCCCAGTCGAAGATATAGTCGGTGGTACGGTTCTTGGAGAGATCCGCGTATTTCACCGCACCGATACCCACGGCGTTGGCCAGTTTTTCCAGCTCATCGGCAGACATGTCCGGGTTCTTCTCGGCCACCAGACGGCGGGCGCGTTCCAGCGCTTCGTCCAGCAGGTCGGACAGCTTCACGGTACCGCCCGCACGGGTTTTGAACGGCTTGCCGTCTTTGCCCAGCATCATGCCGAACATGTGGTGTTCCAGCGGCACGCAATCCGGCACGTAACCGGCTTTACGCACGATGGTCCACGCCTGCATCAGGTGCTGGTGCTGACGGGAGTCGATGTAGTACAGCACGCGGTCAGCATGCAGCGTCTCGTAACGGTATTTCGCACAGGCGATGTCAGTGGTGGTGTAGAGGTAGCCGCCATCCTTTTTCTGGATGATTACGCCCATCGGTTCGCCTTCCTTGTTTTTATACTCATCAAGGAACACCACCGTTGCGCCTTCGCTCTCTACCGCCAGGTTTTTGGCTTTCAGGTCAGCCACAATGCCGGGTAGCATTGGGTTATAGAGGCTTTCACCCATCACGTCGTCACGGGTCAGGGTGACGTTCAGACGGTTATAGGTCAGCTGGTTCTGAGACATGGTAATGTCGACAAGCTTGCGCCACATCTCGAGGAAGTATTGGTCGCCACCCTGCAGTTTAACCACGTAGCTGCGCGCGCGCTCGGCAAAGGCTTCGTCTTCGTCGTAGTGTTTTTTGGCTTCGCGGTAGAACCCTTCCAGGTCCGCCAGCGCCATTTCACCCGCGTTTTCCTGCTGCTGTTTTTCCAGGTAAGCAATCAGCATGCCGAACTGGGTACCCCAGTCGCCCACGTGGTTCGCGCGGATCACCTTGTGACCGAGGAACTCGAGCGTGCGCACCGCGGCGTCACCGATGATAGTGGAGCGAAGGTGGCCAACGTGCATCTCTTTCGCCACGTTCGGGGCAGAGTAGTCGATCACGACGGTCTGCGCCTCCGGCTGGGAAACGCCCAGACGGTCAGATTTCAGCGCCGCGTCAACGTGGCTTGCCAGGAATGCAGGCTCAAGGAAGATGTTGATAAAGCCCGGACCGGCGATTTCGGTTTTGCTGGCAATGCCGGAAAGATCCAGATGCGTCAGTACCTGCTCAGCGAGCTGTCGCGGCGGCATGCCCAGTTTTTTAGCCACTGCCATCACGCCATTAGCCTGATAGTCGCCAAACTGTACTTTTGCTGACTGACGAACCTGCGGTTCGCAATTCGCAGGCGCGCCTGCGGCAATCAGTGCCTGACTGACTTTTTCGGAGAGAAGAGCCTGAATATTCACCTGGATACCTTACGTTTTTGATGCGGGCTTACAGCCGCCCGCGCCAGTTAAAGAATTTAGGGCGGGAGTATACTGCAAATGCCTTCTGGCGTCAGCATTGCGGGGCCTGAAGATTGCTCAGAATCCAGGCGGTGAAGGTGTGCATAATCATGCAGTCATAAAAAGCCAGATTCTGCGGTTGGTCAAAACAGGGCAACAGAGTAAATTAGCGGCTTTGCGACATGAAAAGAGAGTGACTTATGGCGAACTGGCAATCCATTGACGAACTGCATGATATTTCCGCAGATTTACCGCGCTTCACCCAGGCGTTCACAGAACTTGCCACCCGTCTTGGTCTGGATATCGCGCCGCTTGAGGCCGATCACATCTCTTTGCGCTGTCATCAGAATGCCACGGCCGAGCGCTGGCGTCGCGGGTTCGAACGGTGCGGCGAGTTGCTCTCCGAGAACATCATCAATGGCCGCCCCATTTGCCTGTTCAAACTGTATGAACCGGTGAACGTGGCGCACTGGCAATTCACCGTGGTTGAACTGCCGTGGCCGGGCGAGAAACGCTATCCGCACGAAGGCTGGGAGCATATCGAAATTGTCCTGCCGGGTGAGCCGGAAACGTTGAACGCACGCGCGCTGGCCCTCCTTTCTGACGAAGGCTTAAGCAAGCCGGGAATTTTTGTGAAGACGAGTTCACCCAAAGGCGAGCGCGAGCGGTTACCAAACCCGACGCTGGCCGTTACGGACGGACAGGTCACGGTGAAGTTTCATCCGTGGACCATTGAGCAGATCGTTGCCAGCGAAGCGTAAGAGATGTGAGTTCACGCCGGGACTGAAAACGGACGGCGTGGCATGATGTTTCGTTTAGTGGAATTTCAGGAGGATTAAATGGCGCTGCTGGAGATTTGTTGTTACAGCGTGGAGTGTGCCGTGACCGCGCAAAAGCACGGGGCTGACCGCATTGAACTGTGCGCGGCACCCAAAGAGGGCGGGCTGACGCCGTCTTACGGCGTGTTGAAGTCTGCCCGTCAGGCCGTCACCATTCCCGTACACCCGATTATTCGTCCGCGCGGCGGTGATTTTTGTTACACGGCGGGCGAGTTCAGTGCCATGCTTGATGATATCGCACTCGTTCGGGACCTGGGGTTTCCGGGGCTGGTGACCGGCCTGCTGAATGAAGACGGCAACATCGATATACCGCGCATGCGTCAGATTATGAGCGCCGCGCAGGGGCTGGCCGTCACTTTTCATCGCGCATTTGATATGTGTAAAGATCCGCTTCAGGCCTTTGAAACGCTTGGTGAACTTGGCGTGGCGCGCGTCCTGACATCGGGTCAGCAGGCGTCAGCTGAAAAAGGACTGCAATTAATTACGGAACTAAAAGCACATTCCGGTGTTCCAATAATAATGGCGGGTGCGGGAGTCCGCGCCAGCAATCTGGAACGGTTTTTAAACGCAGGGGTAGAAGAGCTGCACAGCTCCGCGGGTAAATGGATACCTTCGCCCATGCGTTATCGCAATACAGGATTGTCAATGTCGACGGATGCTGAAGCGGATGAGTATTCACGCTATGGCGTAGAGGGAGAGTCGGTTGCGGAAATGAAGTCGCTGATTGAGCGCCATCACGTGTAGCAACGTACCGATTTTTACCGCGCATCATGTCGCCCAATATGATGCTTGCTTGTACCAGGCCCCTGCAATTTCAACAGGGGCCTTTTTTTATCCCCTCACCCTAACCCTCTCCCCATAGGGGAGAGGGCCGGGGTGAGGGGAAAACTACGGCTTAGTCGCAATCAACACCGCACGCATCGGGGCCGGATAGCCTTCGATGGTTTTGCTGTGGTCGGCCGGGTCGAGGAACTGCTCCAGCGATTCGGTGATCATCCAGTCGGTGCGGCGCTGTTCCTCAATTGAGGTCACGCTGACGTCGGCAATCCGCACATCCACAAACCCGCACTTCTCCAGCCAGTTCTTCAGCGCCAGCGCGGAAGGGATGAAGTAAACGTTGCGCATCTGCGCGTAGCGATCGCCCGGCACCAGAACGGCATGTTCATCGCCTTCAATCACCAGCGTTTCCAGCACCAGCTCGCCGCCGCTGACCAGCTGATCCTTCAGTTGCCACAGGTGTTCCAGCGGGGAACGACGGTGGTACAGCACGCCCATGGAGAAGACGGTATCAAAGGCTTTCAGGGCAGGGAGTTGTTCAATGCCCAGCGGCAGCAGGTGCGCGCGCTGGTCGTTACCCAGCAGCTTGCGCACCGCTTCAAACTGGCACAGGAACAGCTGCATCGGGTCAATACCTACCGCCAGATGCGCCCCCGCGCCAATCATGCGCCACATGTGATAACCGCTGCCGCAGCCTACGTCCAGAATGGTACGTCCGGTCAGGTCGGAAAGGTGGGGCAGCACGCGATCCCATTTCCAGTCCGAGCGCCATTCGGTATTGATGTTCACGCCGTAAAGTGAAAACGGCCCTTTGCGCCACGGCATCAGGTTACGCATCAGCGTTTCGATGCGGTTGATCTGCCCGGCCGGGAGCGGCTCTTCACTCTCGGCGGTTACGCTGTGCAGAAGATCCAGACGATGCGGGGTCAGTTCGGGCAGATACTCCACCGCGTTTGACCACTGCTTTAACAGGCCGTGCTGCTGATCGCGCTGCCAGGCGGCAATCTGCGCGGGCAAGGTTTCCAGCCAGTGGGAGAGCTGGTTTTTGGCAATCAGCTGATAGAAGTTGCTGAATTCGATCATGCGGATTCTCCCGCTTTCAGCGCCACCAGAGAGCCAAAGTTAAAGCACTGGAACCACAGTTCGCTGTGCTCAAACCCGGCTTTGCTAAGACGCGCTTTGTGGGTTTCTACGGAATCCGTCAGCATCACGTTTTCGAGCATGCTGCGCTTCTGGCTGATCTCCAGCTCGCTGTAGCCGTTCGCCCGTTTGAAATCGTGGTGCATATTGAACAGCAGTTCGCCAACCTCGGCATCTTCGAAGCTGAATTTCTCCGAGAGCACCAGCGCGCCGCCGGGATTCAGCCCCTGATAAATTTTGTCCAGCAGCAGCTGGCGGTCTTCAGGCACCAGGAACTGCAGGGTGAAATTCAGCACCACCATCGAGGCGTTATTGATCTCAATCTCGCGGATATCGCCTTCCACCACGTCTACCGGAACAGGGGCTTTGTACGCGTCGATATGGCGACGGCAGCGCTCAACCATGGCCGGGGAGTTATCGACGGCAATGATTCGGCAGCCTTCGTGGTGAACGTTACGACGAACCGACAGCGTTGCCGCGCCGAGCGAGCAGCCCAGGTCATAGACCTGCGTGCCGGGTTGAACGAAGCGCTCAGCCAGCATGCCGATCATAGAGATAATATTGGAATAACCGGGAACAGAGCGCTGGATCATATCCGGGAAGACTTCGGCTACCCGTTCATCGAAGGTCCAGTCGCCCAGGCTGGCGATAGGCGCGGAAAAAAGCGTGTCGCGATCTGACATAACGTAAAAATCCGGGAAAAATAAAGTGGCGTATTGTGCGCTAATGGAGGGAGAAAACCAACTCCCACGGCATATACCACAGGTTAGCCAGCACCATCAGCAAAAGCGAACACCAGGTCGCGCTCATGCCGGAACGACGCCAGCGGATTAAGCGGTGGTGAAAACCGTAATAGTGCATCAGGCGGCCAGCAATAAGAAGCAGGCCACAGATGTGCACCATCCAGGTTTCTGCGCCATTCATCTCCATAAAAAGCAGCAGGATTAAGGCTGCGGGGATGTATTCGACCGCATTGCCGTGAATGCGGATAGCGCTTTGTAGCTCGGAAAATCCGCCGTCACCGTAAGAGACGCGGTACAGCGTTCTGAGGCGCACAACATCAAATGAAAACTTAATCAGCAGTAATGCACCTAACACCGCATACAGCGCGCTGACCATACAAACTCCCTGTTTTTGGCAGATGGCACTTCACTATGATAGGGGGTGATATCATAAAAGAGAAGATTGTTGTGGGATGGAAGGGGCGCTGCCCACGGACGGCACCGCAGCCTGCAAGGCCTGCCACAGAGCATCGACCAGTTCGGGCGCCTGGGCGATATCTGGCGTGTGCAAAAAGAGATACGGCGTGGTGGTGTGTTCCCACTTCGCTAACGTTTGCAGCCAGACGGCGAACATCGCCTGATTTTGCTGCATGTTATCGCTGCCGATATACCTGACCATTGGGTTATGCGCGGTCACGATGGCATGGACCGGCACTTTCGGTTTTTTACGCTGAGCTTCAACGATGGCTTCGCTATGGGGGACAGCGCTGTGCACCGGCCGGCTATCGAGGATCACCCGGTTAACGGAACGCTCAAGCAGGCCGCGATTGAGCGCTTTTTCTGCTTCGCCCTTCGCAAAAAATTCAGGATGCCTGACTTCAACGCCGTAGGCGAATTCACGGGGCAGGGCATCCAGGAACTGCCAGAGCGCAGGTAAATCGCGCGGGCCAAACGTGGCGGGCAGCTGGATCCAGTACTGACCGATGCGGTTCGCCAGCGGCGACATGCGCGTAAAAAACTCTTCGGTCAAATCCCCGCAGTTGCGCAGCGCGGCCTGATGGGAAATGGTGGCCGGAAACTTAAAGCAGAAGCGGAAGTCGTCGGTCGTTTGTTCCCGCCAGCGCGTAACAATCTCGGCTTTGGGGAGCGCATACAGGGTGGTGTTACCCTCGACGCAGTTGAAGTGCCGGGCATATTCCTCAAGGCTGGTGATGCCAAGGCGCACCCATTTCGGGTGCGACCACTGGGGCAGGCCCACGTACATCATAGCGCGCTGACAATCTCATCCGTGCTGCGCACGCGGCCGATGCGCGGGAATATATGGGTCATGCTGCCCTGGTGCTGTTCCGCGGAGGCCGCGCTGCAGGCATCTTCGGCGATCACCAGGTTAAAGCCCAGCTCCCACGCGTTGCGGGCGGTAGACTCCACGCCGATGTTGGTGGAAATGCCGCACAGGATGATGGTGTCGATGCCGCGACGGCGGAGCTGCAGCTCGAGATCGGTACCGTAAAATGCGCCCCACTGGCGTTTGGTCACTTCGATGTCGCTGTCGCGTTTGCCGAGTGCGGCCGGGTACGTCCACCAGTTTTCAGGCAGGGCGCGTGCGGAAGCCTTTGCATCAACGGGCTGTTTTAACGCTTCGGCGTAATCCGCAGACCAGCCGACGCGCACCATGACAACAGGCGCACCGCTGGCACGACATGTTTCCGCCAGGCGAGCTGCGCGGCTGACCACATCATCCGCGGTATGCGGGCCACCGGCGAAGGGCAGAATGCCTTCCTGTAAATCAATCACGACAAGTGCGGTTTTACTGGCATCAAGTGTTAACATCGTTACTCCCGTTAAATGAATCACTTCCGGACACCATACGACGTCATGGCCTGTTCCTGGGCGGATAATTTTGTTAATTTTTGTGAGAATGCGCAATAAGAGTGCACCAAACGACCGCCTGGCCGTGGTTCGCTCTTATCGTCCGGCGGAATTTCCAGTATAATAGCCGCCTTTTTTCATCCAGTTGTGACATACAGAAAGCTGCGACATAGTAGCCTGCATACCAGGCGACATTTAGCCTGCGGCTAATTAAGGGATATCTCATGCGTACAGAATATTGCGGGCAGCTGCGTCAGTCCCACGTCGGACAGCAGGTCACCCTGTGTGGTTGGGTCAATCGTCGTCGTGATCTTGGTAGCCTTATCTTCATCGATATGCGCGACCGCGAAGGTATCGTTCAGGTGTTCTTCGATCCGGATCGCGCAGATGCGTTGAAGCTGGCCTCTGAGCTGCGTAATGAGTTCTGCATTCAGGTTACCGGCACCGTGCGTGCGCGTGACGAGAAAAACGTCAACGCCGACATGGCGACGGGTGCCATCGAAGTGCTTGCGTCCGATCTGGTGATTATCAACCGTGCAGAAGCGCTGCCGCTGGACTCCAACCACGTCAACACTGAAGAAGCGCGTCTGAAATACCGCTACCTGGATCTGCGTCGTCCGGAAATGGCTCAGCGCCTGAAAACCCGTGCGAAAATCACCAGCCTGGTGCGTCGCTTTATGGATGACCACGGTTTCCTCGACATCGAAACCCCGATGCTGACCAAAGCCACGCCGGAAGGCGCGCGCGATTACCTGGTCCCATCCCGCGTTCATAAAGGCAAATTCTACGCGCTGCCGCAGTCTCCGCAGCTGTTCAAACAGCTGCTGATGATGTCCGGCTTCGATCGCTATTATCAGATCGTGAAATGCTTCCGCGACGAAGACCTGCGCGCTGACCGCCAGCCAGAATTTACCCAGATCGACGTGGAAACCTCCTTCATGACTGCCGAGCAGGTGCGTGAAGTGATGGAAGCTCTGGTGCGTAGCCTGTGGAACGACGTGAAAGGCGTTGAGCTGGGCGATTTCCCTATTATGACCTTCGCTGAAGCCGAGCGTCGTTACGGCTCCGACAAACCCGACCTGCGTAACCCTATGGAGCTGGTGGACGTAGCAGACCTGGTGAAAGGCGTTGAGTTTGCCGTCTTCGCTGGCCCGGCTAACGATCCTAAAGGCCGCGTAGCAGCGCTGCGTGTACCGGGCGGTGCGGCACTGAGCCGCAAGCAGATCGACGACTACGGCAACTTCATCAAGATCTACGGCGCGAAAGGTCTGGCCTATATTAAAGTGACCGAGCGTGCGAAAGGTCTGGAAGGCATCACCAGCCCGGTAGCGAAATTCCTGAACGCGGACATCGTGGAAGCGATCCTTGAGCGCACCGGCGCGCAGGACGGCGACATGATCTTCTTCGGCGCAGACAACAAGAAAGTCGTGGCGGATGCGATGGGCGCGTTGCGTCTGAAGCTTGGCAAAGACCTGAGCCTGACCGACGAAAACAAATGGGCGCCGCTGTGGGTTATCGACTTCCCAATGTTTGAAGACGACGGTGAAGGCGGCCTGACCGCAATGCACCACCCGTTCACCTCGCCAAAAGACATGACGGCGGCAGAGCTGAAAGCGGCACCGGAAGATGCGGTCGCGAACGCTTATGACATGGTGATCAACGGCTACGAAGTGGGCGGCGGTTCCGTGCGTATTCACAGCGGCGAAATGCAGCAGACCGTGTTCGGCATTCTGGGCATCAACGAGCAGGAGCAGCGCGAGAAGTTTGGCTTCCTGCTGGACGCCCTGAAATACGGTACGCCGCCGCACGCGGGCCTGGCCTTCGGTCTTGACCGACTGACCATGCTGCTGACCGGCACCGATAACATTCGTGATGTTATTGCCTTCCCGAAAACCACTGCCGCAGCGTGTCTGATGACCGAAGCGCCAAGCTTTGCCAACCCGGCCTCTCTGGCCGAGCTGGGCATTGAAGTGGTGAAGAAGGAAGAGAAAAACTGATATGGCATATAAGCTTCCCGTTTCGGTCCTGGTGGTCATTTATGCAGAAGACACGAAGCGGGTGCTGATGTTGCAGCGGCGCGATGACCCTGATTTCTGGCAGTCGGTTACCGGCAGTCTGGAAGAGGGGGAAACCGCGTCGCAGGCCGCCGCGCGCGAAGTAAAGGAAGAGGTCACCATTGACGTTGCCCGCGAGCAACTGACCCTGAAGGACTGCCAGCGCACGGTGGAGTTTGAAATTTTTAGCCATTTACGTCATCGCTACGCGCCGGGTACCGAGCGCAATACGGAGTCGTGGTTCTGTCTCGCGCTCCCCCATGAACGGGAGATCGTGTTTACCGAACACCTGACCTACCGCTGGGTGAATGCGGCGGATGCCGCCGCACTGACCAAGTCGTGGAGCAACCGGCAGGCGATTGAAGAATTTGTAATTAACGCAGCCTGAGAAGGCGCGATTTTTGGAGAACTTTTTATGGCAGGTCATAGTAAGTGGGCCAACACCAAACACCGCAAAGCGGCACAGGATGCCAAGCGCGGTAAGATCTTTACCAAAATCATTCGCGAGCTGGTGACAGCAGCGCGTCTGGGCGGCGGCGACCCGGCATCTAACCCGCGTCTGCGCGCGGCGGTAGATAAAGCGCTGTCAAACAACATGACGCGTGACACCCTGAACCGTGCAATCGCACGTGGCGTGGGCGGTGACGAAGACGCGAACATGGAAACCATCATTTATGAAGGTTACGGCCCTGGCGGTACTGCGGTGATGGTTGAGTGTCTGTCCGACAACCGTAACCGTACCGTTGCGGAAGTGCGCCACGCGTTCACCAAAACCGGTGGCAACCTAGGCACTGACGGTTCCGTTGCTTACCTGTTCAGCAAAAAAGGCGTCATCTCCTTCGAGAAAGGCGACGAAGATGCAATCATGGAAGCGGCGCTCGAAGCCGGTGCGGAAGACGTGGTGACCTTCGATGACGGCGCTATCGACGTTTATACCGCGTGGGAAGAGATGGGTGCCGTGCGCGATGCGCTGGAAGCGGCTGGCCTGAAAGCGGACAACGCTGAAGTGTCCATGATCCCGTCCACCAAAGCGGACATGGATGCGGAAACTGCACCGAAACTGCTGCGTCTGATCGACATGCTCGAAGACTGCGACGACGTTCAGGAAGTGTACCACAACGGTGAAATCTCTGATGAGGTTGCAGCGACTCTCTGATGAGAGCCTGTAAACCGTTTACGGGAGACGCGTGATGTCGATTATTCTCGGGATTGACCCAGGCTCACGCGTCACCGGTTATGGCGTTATCCGTCAGGTGGGACGCCAGTTAACCTACCTGGGCAGCGGCTGTATTCGCACCAAAGTGGACGATCTTCCTTCGCGCCTGAAGCTCATTTATGCGGGCGTGTCGGAAATCATCACCCAGTTTCAGCCGGACTATTTCGCCATCGAGCAGGTCTTTATGGCGAAAAACGCCGATTCAGCGCTAAAGCTCGGTCAGGCGCGCGGTGTCGCCATCGTCGCTGCCGTGAACCAGGATTTGCCGGTATTCGAATATGCGGCACGTCAGGTCAAGCAGACGGTGGTGGGCATTGGGAGCGCGGAGAAAAGCCAGGTGCAGCATATGGTGCGTACCCTGCTGAAGCTTCCCGCGAACCCGCAGGCCGACGCCGCCGATGCGCTGGCGATTGCGATTACCCACTGTCACGTCAGCCAGAACGCGATGCAAATGAGCGAGTCGCGGCTCAATCTGGCGCGAGGCAGGTTACGATAATCAGAAATCAGGCTGGATAAACATCCAGCCTTTTTTTATTATGTCGGCAGTTAATTTCTCCCAGAACGCAGGAGCGTCACGTGATAGGCAGACTCAGAGGCATCATCATTGAAAAACAACCCCCGTTAGTGCTGCTGGAAGTAGGTGGCGTGGGCTATGAAGTCCATATGCCGATGACCTGCTTCTACGAGCTGCCGGACGCGGGCAAAGAGGCGATTGTCTTTACCCAGTTTGTGGTGCGTGAAGATGCCCAACTGCTGTACGGATTCAATAACAAGCAGGAACGCACCCTGTTCCGCGAGCTGATTAAAACCAACGGCGTCGGTCCGAAGCTGGCGCTGGCGATTTTGTCCGGCATGTCGGCACCACAGTTCGTGAATGCCGTTGAGCGCGAAGATCCTGCGGCGCTGATTAAGCTCCCGGGCATTGGTAAGAAAACCGCCGAGCGCCTGATTGTCGAAATGAAAGACCGCTTTAAAGGTCTGCATGGCGATCTGTTCACTCCGGCTGCCGATTTGGTACTGACCTCTCCCGGTGGCCCTGCGACGGATGATGATGCCGAGCAGGAAGCGGTTGCCGCGCTGGTGGCGCTGGGCTATAAACCTCAGGAGGCCAGCCGAATGGTGAGCAAAATTGCCAAACCGGACGCCAGCAGTGAAACCCTGATTCGTGAAGCGCTGCGCGCTGCATTGTGAGGTAAAGGATGATTGAAGCAGACCGCCTGGTGTCGGCAGGCACTATTCAGGCAGATGACGTGGTGGATCGCGCGATCCGCCCAAAACTGCTTGATGAGTATATCGGCCAGCCGCAGGTTCGTTCCCAGATGGAGATTTTCATCCAGGCGGCAAAGCTGCGCGGCGATGCGCTCGATCACCTGCTCATTTTTGGCCCTCCGGGTTTAGGCAAAACCACGCTGGCGAATATCGTTGCCAATGAAATGGGCGTTAACCTGCGCACCACTTCCGGCCCTGTGCTGGAGAAGGCGGGCGATCTCGCGGCGATGCTGACCAACCTCGAACCGCATGACGTGCTGTTTATCGATGAGATCCACCGCCTGTCACCGGTGGTGGAGGAAGTGCTCTATCCGGCGATGGAAGATTACCAGCTGGATATCATGATCGGTGAAGGCCCGGCCGCGCGCTCCATCAAAATCGATCTGCCGCCGTTTACCCTGATTGGCGCCACCACCCGCGCCGGGTCGTTGACCTCTCCGCTGCGCGACCGTTTCGGCATCGTGCAGCGTCTCGAGTTTTACCAGGTGGCGGACCTCCAGCACATCGTTGGCCGTAGCGCCCGCTATATGGGGCTCGAAATGAGCGAAGAGGGCGCGTTTGAAGTGGCGAAGCGTTCCCGCGGTACGCCGCGTATCGCCAACCGCCTGTTGCGCCGGGTGCGTGACTTTGCCGAGGTGAAGCACGATGGCTCGATTTCCGCGGAGATCGCCGCTCAGGCGCTGGATATGCTTAACGTCGATGCCGAAGGCTTTGACTATATGGACCGTAAACTGCTGCTGGCGGTGCTGGACAAGTTCTTTGGCGGCCCTGTCGGGCTGGATAACCTGGCTGCGGCTATTGGGGAAGAGCGTGAGACGATTGAAGATGTGCTGGAGCCGTATCTGATCCAGCAGGGCTTCCTGCAACGCACCCCGCGTGGACGTATGGCAACGGTGCGGGCGTGGAATCATTTCGGCATTACGCCACCGGCAATGCCGTAATGTTGTGTTCCCTCTCCCTGAGGGAGAGGGGCAGGGTGAGGGCCTCAGCGCCCTCCATGTTAGTTCGCGGTCTTTTTCATCATACTGAAGATAAACAGCACCGCCGCACTGAGCACCACTGACGGCCCCGCTGGCGTGTCATAGAACGCCGAGAAGGTTAATCCCCCCGTTACCGCAATCATTCCGATAATCACGGCTACGCCGGCCATCTGCTCCGGCGTACGGGCAAAACGACGCGCCGTGGCGGCAGGGATGATCAGCAGCGACGTAATAATCAGCGCGCCGACAAACTTCATTGCGACACCAATCGTTAACGCCGTCACGAGCATCAGTAGCAGTTTTACGCGCTGCAGCTTCACGCCGTCGACAAATGCCAGATCCGGACTGACGGTCATGGCCAGTAAATTCCGCCACTGCCAGAGCAGAATAGCGAGCACTACCACCACGCCAACGGCGATAGCGATGAGATCTTCCGGCGTCACGGCCAGCAGGTCGCCGAAGAGGTAGGCCATCAGATCCACGCGGATGTTCGACATCAGGCTGACCACCACCAAGCCCAGAGACAGGGCACTGTGCGCCATAATGCCAAGCAGCGTATCAATGGCGAGGTGAGGGCGTTTTTCGAGCCAGACCAGACCGGCGGCCAGCAGCAGCGTGACCACAATCACCGCGTAGAAGGGGTTCACATCCAGCAGCAGACCAAAGGCAACGCCCAGCAGAGACGCATGCGCCAGGGTATCGCCAAAATAGGACATTCTGCGCCAGACAACAAACGAGCCGAGCGGGCCCGCGGCGCAGGCAAGCATAATCCCGGCCAGCCAGCCGGGCAGTAACAGTTCAATCATGAGTGTCCATTTCCCCGACGCAGTAAGATTCGTCCCTGTAAATCATGGCGATGATTATGATGATGACGGTAAATACCCAGCTGTTCAGCGCCGCGTGGGCCGAACATGGAGATAAACTCCGGGTGCATTGACACCACTTCAGGCGTACCGGAGCAGCAGATATGGTGGTTGAGGCACAGCACTTCGTCGGTTTTTGCCATCACCAGATGCAGGTCGTGCGACACCATCAGCACGGCGCAATCAAGCTCCCGACGGAGCTGGTCGATCAAATCATAAAGCGCAACCTGACCATTCACATCCACACCCTGAGTTGGTTCATCCAGTACCAGCAGCTGCGGGCTGCTCAGCAGCGCGCGGGCAAGCAAAACACGCTGAGTTTCACCGCCGGACAGTTTTTGCAGCGGCGCATCGACAAGATGGCCCGCCTGCACGCGTTTCAGCGCCGGGAGAATATCGGCTTTACGGGTGCCGGGGCGCAGACGCAGGAAACGGCTGACCGTCAGCGGCAGCGTGGCGTCGAGATGAAGTTTTTGCGGCACATAACCAATACGCAATTTTTCCTCGCGCTTAATCACGCCTTCATCGGGTGCGACCAGACCCAGCACCACGCGCACCAGGGTGGATTTGCCTGCGCCATTGGGGCCGAGCAGCGTCAGAATTTTGCCGGGCTTCAGATCGAGCGACACGTCAGAGAGGACGCGGCGCTGCCCGAATGAGACCGAAATATTTTCAAGAGAAACCAATGTCGTCATGTCATTTTAAGCTTGAAGAAGTCAACGAATGTTATAATATCACATTCCACGCATTCACTACGATGATTAGTCGCATTATGTTACATAAAAATACGCTTCTTTTCGCAGCATTATCCGCTGCCCTTTGGGGTACAACCGCACAAGATGTTAACGCGGCGGTTGTCGCTTCGCTTAAACCACTCGGATTCATCGCGTCGGCCATTGCCGACGGGGTAACGGAAACCCAGGTTCTGCTCCCTGATGGTGCATCTGAGCATGACTATTCCCTGCGCCCGTCAGATGTAAAACGCTTACAAAACGCGGACTTAGTCGTCTGGATTGGTCCTGAAATGGAAGCGTTTATGCAAAAGTCAGCAAAACAGGTCGCTGGCGAAAAACAGGTCGCGATTGCCGAACTCTCCGGCGTGAAACCGTTGCTCATGAAAGGGGCGGATGACGACGGCGACGGACATGACCATCATGCCGCAGACGGCGAAAAAGGTGATGGAGATCACCATCACGGCGAGTACAATATGCATCTTTGGTTATCCCCAGACATAGCGCGGCTTTCAGCGGTTGCAATCCACGACAAATTAGTGGAACTTATGCCGCAAAGTCGAGCCAAACTAGACGCCAACCTGAAGGATTTTGAGGCACAATTAGCCGCAACCGATAAGCAGGTTGGTAATGAGCTCGCACCGTTGAAAGGTAAAGGGTATTTCGTTTTTCATGACGCCTACGGCTATTACGAAAAACACTACGGTTTGACCCCACTGGGCCACTTCACCGTCAACCCTGAAATTCAGCCTGGTGCGCAGCGTTTACATGAAATCAGAACACAGTTGGTTGAGCAGAAAGCGACATGCGTTTTTGCTGAGCCACAGTTCAGGCCAGCGGTCGTAGAAGCCGTGGCCAGGGGAACATCCGTGCGCATGGGAACCCTTGACCCGCTAGGTACGAATATCCAGTTGAGCAAAGCGAGCTATTCGCAGTTCCTCAGCCAACTGGCGAACCAGTATGCGAGCTGCCTGAAAGGAGATTAACGAGGAAGTGAATACGTGCAACAGATAGCCCGCTCTGTCGCCCTGGCATTTAACAATCTGCCACGACCCCACCGCGTTATGCTGGGGTCGCTTACAGTACTCACCTTAGCGGTCGCCGTCTGGCGGCCCTATGTTTACCACCCGAGTTCTGCCCCTATCATAAAAACCATTGAGCTTGAAAAGAGCGAAATCCGTTCTTTGCTGCCTGAAGCCAGTGAGCCTATCGACCAGGCGGCTCAGGAAGATGAAGCCATCCCGCAGGATGAGCTGGACGATAAAACCGAGAACGAGGCGGGTATCCACGAATATGTTGTCTCTACCGGGGATACGCTGAGCAGCGTGCTGAACCAGTACGGCATCGACATGGGCAATATCAGCCAGCTGGCGGCTGCGGATAAAGATCTTCGTAACCTGAAAATCGGACAACAGCTCTCCTGGACTTTAACGGCGGATGGCGATCTC
Source organism: Enterobacter cloacae complex sp. ESBL7 (assembly GCF_041679625.1). Lineage (NCBI taxonomy): Bacteria > Pseudomonadati > Pseudomonadota > Gammaproteobacteria > Enterobacterales > Enterobacteriaceae > Enterobacter > Enterobacter cloacae complex sp. ESBL7. The sequence goes on along the minus strand of NZ_JBGORN010000001.1, from coordinate 2,019,996 downwards.
CAGCGTCTGACCTGGGAAATGTCCCGCCGCGAAACCCGCACCTACGATCGCACTGCAAACGGTTTCAAAATGACCAGCGAAATGCAGAAGGGCGACTGGGTTAACAGCGTTCTGAAAGGTACCGTGGGCGCGAGCTTTGTCTCCAGCGCGCGAGATGCAGGCCTGACCAGCGCTGAAATCAGCTCGGTGATCAAAGCCATGCAGTGGCAGATGGATTTTCGCAAGCTGAAGAAGGGCGATGAGTTCTCCGTCCTGATGTCCCGCGAAATGCTGGACGGCAAGCGCGAGCAAAGCCAGCTGTTGGGCGTACGTCTGCGCTCCGAAGGCAAAGATTACTACGCAATTCGTGCCGAAGACGGTAAGTTCTATGACCGCAGCGGTACGGGCCTTGCAAAAGGTTTCCTGCGCTTCCCGACGGCAAAACAGTTCCGCGTCTCCTCTAACTTTAACCCGCGTCGTCTGAACCCGGTAACCGGGCGCGTCGCGCCGCACCGTGGCGTTGACTTTGCCATGCCGCAGGGCACGCCGGTACTGGCGGTTGGAGATGGCGAAGTGGTGGTGGCCAAGCGTAGCGGTGCCGCCGGATATTATGTCGCGGTACGTCATGGTCGTACTTATACGACCCGCTACATGCACCTGCGTAAGCTGCTGGTGAAGCCGGGCCAGAAGGTGAAGCGTGGTGACCGTATCGCGATCTCCGGCAATACCGGACGCTCTACCGGCCCGCACCTGCACTATGAAGTGTGGATCAACCAGCAGGCCGTGAACCCGCTGACGGCGAAACTGCCGCGCACCGAAGGCCTGACAGGTAAAGATCGTACTGATTATCTGGCGCAGGTGAAAGAGGTGATGCCGCAGCTGAGCTTAAACTAAGCCCTCTGTTTTTGTTAAAAAAGCCGGCGCACACTGACGCCGGCTTTTTCTTTTGTGCGTGGACGACTGCCTCGCTACACTATCTGAATAAAATTTTGCGTCATCAGACCCTGGATCCAGCATGGAAACCAAAAAAAACAATATTGAATACATTCCTGAGTTTGAAAAATCCTTCCGCCATCCGCGCAACTGGGGCGCCTGGCTTGGTGTCTACGCCTTTGCGGGGATGGCGTTGCTGCCGGCTTCCGTCCGCGATCCCGTTCTGGGGAAAATTGGCCGTCTGGCCGGGCGTTTAGGCAAGAGCGCCCGCCGCCGCGCGCAGATCAACCTCTACTACTGTTTTCCTGAGAAAAGCGACGCCGAGCGCGAGGCAATCATTGATGAGATGTATACCACCGCGCCGCAGGCAATGGCGATGATGGCTGAACTGGCGCTGAAAGGGCCGGATAAAATCGTCGATCGCGTTGACTGGAAAGGGCTGGACATCATCGAGGAGATGCGCCGCAATGACGAGAAAGTCATTTTCCTCGTCCCCCACGGCTGGGGCGTTGATATTCCGGCGATGCTGATGGCGTCTCAGGGCCAGAAAATGGCGGCGATGTTCCATAACCAGGGAAATAAAATCTACGATTTTGTCTGGAATACGGTGCGTCGTCGTTTTGGCGGACGTTTGCATGCGCGTAACGATGGCATTAAGCCCTTCATTCAGTCGGTGCGTCAGGGGTACTGGGGCTACTATCTGCCGGATCAGGACCACGGCCCAGAGCACAGCGAGTTTGTCGATTTCTTTGCGACCTATAAAGCGACGCTCCCCGCGATTGGTCGCCTGATGAAAGTCTGTCGTGCCCGCGTGATCCCGCTGTTCCCGGTCTATGACGGCAAAACGCATCGCCTGAGTATTGAGGTCCGTCCGCCGATGGATGATCTGCTGACCGCGGACGACCACACCATTGCGCGTCGAATGAACGAAGAGGTGGAAATCCTGGTGGGGCCGCATGCCGAACAGTACACGTGGATCCTGAAGCTGCTTAAAACGCGTAAGCCGGGTGAAACTGAGCCCTATAAACGCAAAGAGCTTTATCCGCGGAAATAATAAAAGCCCTCTCCATCTGGAGAGGGCTTTTTAACACAGACATTATTACTCGACGGTCATAACGCGCGTGGTGTTGGTTGAGCCGATGGTGCTCATCACGTCGCCCTGGGTCACAATGACGATATCACCGGACACCAGATAGCCTTTGTCGCGCAGCAGGTTTACGGCATCGTGCGCCGCAGCTACGCCGTCATTGGTGCTGTCGAAGTGAACTGGCGTCACGCCGCGGTACAGCGCCGTCAGGTTCAGGGTACGTTCGTGACGGGACATGGCGAAGATCGGCAGACCAGAGCTGATACGAGAGGTCATCAGCGCGGTGCGGCCAGATTCGGTCATGGTGATGATCGCGGTAACGCCCTTCAGATGGTTTGCCGCATACATCGCAGACATCGCAATCGCTTCTTCCACGTTGTCAAACTGCACGTCCAGACGGTGTTTAGAAACGTTGATGCTTGGGATCTTTTCAGCGCCCAGGCAGACGCGCGCCATAGCGGCCACGGTTTCTGCCGGATACTGGCCCGCAGCGGTTTCCGCAGAGAGCATCACCGCATCGGTACCGTCCAGCACGGCGTTAGCCACGTCCATGACTTCTGCGCGGGTTGGCATTGGGTTGGTGATCATCGATTCCATCATCTGAGTGGCGGTGATCACCGCGCGGTTCAGCTGACGTGCGCGACGAATCAGCGCTTTCTGGATCCCTACCAGCTCAGGGTCGCCAATTTCCACGCCCAGGTCACCACGCGCAACCATTACCACGTCGGACGCGAGGATCACATCGTCCATGGCATCCTGATCGCAAACGGCTTCCGCGCGTTCAACTTTCGCGACGATTTTAGCATCGCAGCCTGCATCACGCGCCAGACGACGCGCATAGTTCAGATCTTCACCGCAGCGCGGGAAGGAGACCGCCAGGTAGTCAACGCCGATCAGCGCAGCCGTCACGATGTCCGCTTTGTCTTTATCGGTAAGCGCTTCTGCAGAGAGGCCGCCGCCCAGTTTGTTGATGCCTTTATTGTTGGAGAGCGGGCCGCCGACGGTGACTTCGGTGAACACTTTCATGCCCTGAACTTCCAGCACCTTCAGCTGTACGCGACCGTCGTCGAGCAGCAGGATATCGCCCGGCACCACGTCAGCCGGCAGGCCTTTATAGTCGATACCGACTTTCTCTTTATCGCCTTCGCCTTTGCCCAGGTTGGCATCAAGCAGGAATTTGTCGCCGATATTGAGGAAAACCTTACCCTCTTTAAAGGTCGATACACGAATTTTTGGACCCTGCAAATCGCCGAGGATAGCAACGTGGCGGCCCAGTTTGGCTGCGATTTCACGCACTTTATCGGCACGTAACTTATGGTCTTCTGGCGTACCGTGAGAGAAGTTCATACGCACCACGTTGGCGCCGGCGGCGATAATTTTCTCAAGATTATTATCGCGATCGGTGGCCGGGCCTAAGGTGGTTACGATCTTGGTTCTGCGAAGCCTTCTGGACATGTAATACTCCGTTGACTGAAACAACTTTGGTGTTGCGTGAACATTGAATCGGCCTTCATCTGCTGCAAGGCAGCGGAGAGGGGACCGAATGCCGTAAATCGTTACATCGTAATTATTGGTTACGTCTTCGTTATCAACTATCAGGGAACATCGCTCTTTATAAGCAATTCTTTATCAAAACGCGATTCCTTCAGCGCTTCCTTGACCCGCTTCAAGTTATCCCGGAATTTTGCGCCCCGACGTAAGGTAAAACCGGTTGCCAGCACGTCAATCACGGTGAGCTGCGCCAGTCGGGAAACCATCGGCATATAAATGTCGGTGTCTTCCGGCACGTCGAGGGTGATCGCCAGCGTCGCTTCACGCGCCAGCGGCGTGCCTGCCGTGGTGAGGGCAATCACCATGGCATCGTTTTCACGGGCCAGCTGCGCCAGCTCTACCTGACTCTTGGTGCGCCCGGTGTGCGAAATCAGTACCACGACGTCATCTTCACTGCAGTTCATACAGCTCATGCGTTGCAGCACAATGTCATCGGAATAAATAACCGGGACGTTAAAGCGGAAAAATTTGTTCATGGCGTCATGCGCCACGGCCGCCGACGACCCGAGACCAAAGAATGCAATCCGCTTGGCCTGGGTGAGCAAATCCACCGCGCGATTCACGGAACTCATGTCCAGCGACTGGCGCACGTGGTCAAGCGAAGCCATAGCCGATTCAAAAATTTTCGCGGTATAGGCATCAACGCTGTCGTCTTCATCCACATTACGATTAACATATGGGGTGCCGTTAGCCAGACTTTGTGCCAGATGCAGTTTAAAATCAGGAAAGCCGCGCGTTTCGAGGCTGCGGCAAAAGCGATTGACCGTCGGTTCGCTAACACCCGCTTCCTGTGCCAGAGCGGCGATGCTCGAATGAATCGCCTGAGCGGGGGAGGCGAGAATGACCTCGGCCACTTTTCGCTCGGATTTGCTAAGGTGTTCCAGTTGAAACTGGATTTTTTCCAGCATGTTCATGTTAACAGGAGGCTCATGGGTGTAAACGATTTCATAAATTGATGAAATCGTGATTCGATTTAGCCGATATTACCCTTGTGGCTTCCATTAAGGGTAACAATCGACAAGATAATGTTGTTGTTTTTTTTCATTACTTGATCGGTGTCGGGTTTTGCTGTGACCCTGTTGCGCAAAGAAACGGCGGTTGTTGCGTCATTGCGCCGTCGTAATCCTCCAGAGAGGGAAAAATCGCGTTATCGCACGCGACGATAAGCGCTAATGGTTTCGGGAATGACGTAAAAGCAGTACAGTGCATTGTAATAAAATTACAACGATACCTGGCAGAAGTACCAGGTGATCCAACTGAGGAGAATGACATGGCGGTAACGCAAACAGCCCAGGCATGTGACCTGGTCATTTTCGGCGCGAAAGGCGACCTTGCACGCCGAAAATTGCTGCCTTCCCTGTATCAACTGGAGAAAGCGGGCCAAATTCATCCGGATACCCGTATCCTGGGTGTCGGGCGCGCCGACTGGGATAAGGACGCTTATACCAAAGTCGTCCGCGAGGCGCTCGAAACTTTCATGAAGGAAAAAATTGATGAAAGTTTGTGGGATACCCTGAGTGGACGCCTCGATTTCTGCAACCTGGACGTCAACGACGTCAGCGCGTTTACCCGCTTAGGCGCGATGCTGGATCAGAAAAACCGTGTCACCATTAACTATTTCGCCATGCCGCCAAGCACCTTCGGCGCCATCTGCAAAGGTCTGGGTGAAGCCAAACTGAACGCCAAACCGGCGCGCGTCGTGATGGAAAAGCCGCTGGGTACGTCGCTGGCAACCTCGCGTGAAATCAACGACCAGGTGGGCGAGTTCTTTGAAGAGTGCCAGGTCTACCGTATCGACCACTACCTCGGTAAAGAGACGGTACTGAACCTGCTGGCGCTGCGTTTCGCTAACTCCCTGTTTGTGAATAACTGGGACAACCGCACTATCGACCACGTGGAAATCACCGTGGCGGAAGAGGTGGGGATTGAAGGTCGCTGGGGTTACTTTGACCAGGCCGGTCAGATGCGCGACATGATCCAGAACCACCTGCTGCAAATTCTGTGCATGATTGCCATGTCTCCACCGTCTGACCTGACGGCTGACAGCATCCGTGACGCAAAAGTGAAAGTGCTGAAGTCATTGCGCCGCATCGATCGCTCCAACGTGCGTGAGAAGACCGTCCGCGGCCAGTACACCGCCGGGTTTGCGCAAGGCAAAAAAGTGCCGGGCTACCTGGAAGAAGAGGGCGCGAACAAGTCCAGCAACACCGAGACGTTCGTGGCGATCCGCGTGGATATCGACGACTGGCGTTGGGCGGGCGTTCCGTTCTACCTGCGCACCGGTAAACGTCTGCCGGCCAAATGTTCCGAAGTGGTGGTTTACTTCAAAAACCCGGAACTGAACCTGTTCAAAGAGTCCTGGCAGGAACTGCCGCAGAACAAACTGACTATTCGTCTGCAGCCGGACGAGGGCGTGGATATCCAGATCCTGAACAAAGTGCCGGGGCTGGATCATAAACACAACCTGCAGACCACCAAGCTGGATCTGAGCTACTCCGAAACCTTTAACCAGACGCACCTGGCCGATGCTTACGAGCGTCTGCTGCTGGAAACCATGCGCGGTATCCAGGCGCTGTTCGTGCGCCGCGACGAAGTGGAAGAGGCGTGGAAATGGGTCGACTCCATCACCGAAGCCTGGGCGGCCGATCAGGATGCGCCAAAACCGTATCAGGCGGGTACCTGGGGACCTGTCGCGTCGGTGGCGATGATCACCCGCGATGGCCGCTCCTGGAACGAGTTTGAGTAAGATAATCCTCTAGCTCGAAAGTGTTATTTTACCGGTAACATGATCTAACACAGCTAGTGGCACAATTTTCAACTTTTAAGCTCCGCGTGGATTCACCCGCGGAGCTTTTTTTATTACACTGCCGGAAGTGATTTTGCCCCTGAGCTCCGGACAGCAAGCGTTTCAGCGTTGTTAACAACTGCCAGCGACTTTGTAAACTCCCGAGCCCGGACAGATAATTTAGAGGAGCTTTTATGAATCCGACATTGTTACGCGTAACACAGCGCATTATCGAGCGCTCGAAAGAGACCCGTTCGGCCTACCTCGCCCGGATTGAACAGGCAAAGAGCAGCACCGTCCACCGATCTCAGCTGGCCTGCGGGAACCTGGCGCACGGCTTCGCCGCCTGCCAGCCTGATGATAAAGCGTCGCTGAAAAGCATGTTGCGTAACAATATCGCCATCATTACCTCCTATAACGATATGCTTTCCGCCCACCAGCCGTATGAGGTTTATCCCACTATCATCCGTAACGCGCTGCACAGCGTGAATGCGGTGGGCCAGGTGGCGGGCGGCGTACCTGCCATGTGCGACGGCGTGACGCAGGGGCAGGACGGTATGGAGCTGTCCCTGCTGAGCCGCGAAGTGATTGCGATGTCTGCCGCGGTGGGCCTGTCACACAACATGTTCGATGGCGCGCTGTACCTCGGCGTGTGCGACAAGATTGTCCCGGGCCTGGTGATGGCGGCGCTGTCGTTTGGGCATCTGCCTGCGATTTTCGTCCCGTCCGGCCCAATGGCGAGCGGTCTGCCGAACAAAGAAAAAGTGCGTATCCGCCAGCTGTACGCGGAAGGGAAAGCGGACCGTCAGGCGCTGCTGGAGGCGGAAGCCGCGTCCTATCATGCGCCGGGGACCTGTACGTTCTACGGTACGGCTAACACTAACCAGATGGTCGTGGAATTTATGGGGATGCAGCTTCCGGGCTCGTCCTTTATCCAGCCGGATGCGCCGCTGCGCAAGGCGCTGACCGAGGCCGCGGCCCGTCAGGTCACGCGTCTGACCGGCAACGGCAACGAATGGATGCCGATGGGCAAAATGGTCGACGAAAAAGTCATCGTCAACGGGATTGTCGCGCTGCTGGCAACCGGGGGGTCAACCAACCACACCATGCACCTGGTGGCCATGGCGCGAGCGGCGGGCATTCTGATTAACTGGGATGACTTCTCCGAGATCTCTTCCGTGGTGCCGCTGATGGCGCGCCTGTACCCGAACGGTCCGGCGGATATCAACCACTTCCAGGCCGCAGGCGGCGTACCGCTGCTGATGCGCGAGCTGCTGAAAGGCGGACTGCTGCATGAAGACGTGAATACCGTGGCGGGCTTTGGCCTTCAGCGCTACACCCAGGAGCCGTGGCTGAACAACGGCGAGCTGGACTGGCGTGAAGGGGCGAGCGCGTCTCTTGATGCGCAGGTGATTGCCACGATCGACAAACCGTTTTCTCCTCATGGCGGCACCAAAGTGCTGAGCGGCAACCTCGGTCGTGCGGTAATGAAGACCTCTGCCGTACCGGAAGAGAACCAGGTTATCGAAGCGCCGGCGGTGGTGTTTGAAAGCCAGCACGACGTGTTACCCGCCTTTGACGCCGGTCTGCTTGATAAAGACTGCGTGGTGGTGGTGCGTCACCAGGGGCCTAAAGCCAACGGGATGCCAGAATTACATAAACTTATGCCACCACTTGGTGTATTATTGGACCGCCGTTTCAAAATTGCGCTAGTCACCGATGGACGCCTCTCCGGGGCATCCGGTAAAGTGCCTTCAGCCATCCACGTGACGCCGGAAGCCTACGACGGTGGTCTGCTGGCGAAAGTACGCGACGGTGACATGATCCGCGTGAACGGTCAGACGGGCGAGTTAACCCTGCTGGTGGATGACGCCGAGCTGGCGGCACGTCAGCCCCATATTCCTGACCTGAGCGCATCGCGCGTGGGGACCGGACGCGAAATGTTCAGCGCGCTGCGTGAGAAACTCTCCGGTGCGGAGCAGGGCGCAACCTGTATTACGTTTTAAGACGACTTGATTTTAACGATCTGGCGAGAGAAAACTCTGATGAAAAACTGGAAAACAAGTGCAGAAGCAATCCTGACCACTGGCCCTGTCGTGCCGGTTATCGTGGTAAACAAGCTGGAGCACGCTGTACCGATGGCGAAAGCGCTGGTTGCGGGCGGCGTTCGCGTTCTGGAAGTGACCCTGCGCACCGCCTGTGCGATGGATGCTATCCGCGCTATCGCCAAAGAAGTGCCGGACGCCATCATCGGTGCGGGCACCGTTCTCAACGCGCAGCAGCTGGCGGAAGTGACCGAAGCGGGCGCGCAGTTCGCCATCAGCCCTGGCCTGACCGAGCCGCTGCTGAAAGCTGCCACCGAAGGTACCATTCCGCTGATCCCAGGCATCAGCACCGTCTCTGAACTGATGCTGGGCATGGACTACGGTCTGAAAGAGTTCAAATTCTTCCCGGCTGAAGCGAACGGCGGCACCAAAGCGCTGCAGGCGATTGCGGGTCCCTTCTCTCAGGTACGCTTCTGCCCGACGGGCGGTATCTCTCCTGCCAACTACCGTGACTACCTGGCGCTGAAAAGCGTGCTTTGCATCGGCGGTTCATGGCTGGTTCCGGCGGATGCGCTGGAAGCGGGCGACTGGGATCGCATCACCAAACTGGCTCGCGAAGCGGTTGAAGGCGCGAAGCAGTAAGCCATTCGCCATATGAAAAACGGGCCTTCTGGCCCGTTTTTTTATCCTGCAACCTTAACGCTCGCAGCGGCCGCTTTCGCTCTCGCCACGGCGTCGTCAACGTTATCCCCGGTGGCTAAGGCCACGCCAAGACGGCGAGTTCCGTCGATCTCCGGCTTGCCGAACAGACGTACCTGCAATCCTGCGCCCACCGCCCCGTCGACGTTATCAAACGTGACGTTCTGGCTGGTTAACTGCGGCAGGATCACCGCCGAGGCGGCAGGGCCATACTGACGAACACCGCCGACGGGCAGGCCGAGGAAGGCGCGCACGTGCAGGGCGAACTCGGAGAGATCCTGCGAAATCAGCGTGACCATGCCGGTGTCATGCGGGCGAGGGGAGACTTCGCTGAAAATCACCTCATCACCGCATACAAACAGCTCCACGCCGAACAGGCCATACCCGCCCAGCGCCAGGACGGTTTTACGGGCGATCTCCTGAGCACGCTCCAGCGCCAGGGCGCTCATCTGCTGCGGCTGCCAGGATTCGCGGTAATCGCCATCTTCCTGACGGTGACCAATCGGGTCGCAGAAATGGACGCCGTCAACGGCGCTGACGGTCAGCAGGGTGATTTCGAAATCAAACTTCACGACGCCTTCGACGATTACGCGACCGGCTCCGGCACGGCCACCCTGCTGGGCATAATCCCACGCGTTATCCAGGGTACCGCTGTCGCGAATAAAGCTCTGTCCTTTTCCGGAGGAGCTCATCACCGGCTTAACGATGCACGGGTAGCCAATTTCCTCGACGGCCTGCAGGAACGCGGCCTTATCGCCAGCAAAACGGTAGCTCGAGGTGGGCAATCCCAGCTCTTCCGCCGCCAGGCGACGAATGCCTTCGCGGTTCATGGTCAGCTTTGCGGCTTTCGCACAGGGCACCACGCGCTGGCCTTCCTGCTCCAGGGCGATCAGCGTATCGGTGGCAATGGCCTCAATTTCCGGCACGACAAAATCGGGTTTTTCGCGCGTAATCAGCTCGCGAAGGGCATCGCCATCCAGCATGTTAATCACATAAGAACGATGGGCGACGTGCATGGCGGGTGCGTCGGCGTAACGGTCTACGGCAATGACTTCCACACCTAAACGCTGGCACTCAATGGCGACCTCTTTCCCCAGCTCGCCCGATCCCAACAGCATCACTCGCGTCGCCGCAGGTCGCAGCGCAGTTCCTAAACGAATCATAACAATCCCCCTCAAAAAGTTGCGCGCAGTATAAACGAAAACGTTTGCGTCTGTCTCGTGCACGGCTAAGCGAGGGGACAGAAATTTGCGCTTCTTTAGCCCGACCAGACATTTCCTGACGCCCGCTCGCTTACGCTGTGAAACATGTTCACCGTTAAGTGAGAGAAATCATGTCTGGCTGGTTAAATCAATTGCAATCCCTGTTAGGGCAGAAAACATCGTCTGGCGAACGGGACCTCAGCAAACTGCTGGTACCCGGAGCGCTCGGCGGGCTGGCAGGCCTGCTGGTCGCGAATAAATCCTCACGCAAGCTGCTGGCAAAGTATGGTACAGGCGCGCTGCTGGCCGGCGGCGGCGCCATCGCGGGCACCGTGCTGTGGAATAAATACAAGGACAGAATACGGACCGCGCACAGCGATGAACCGCATTACGGCGAGCACACCTCGCCGCTGGATCTGCGTACCGAACGGCTCATTCTTGCGCTGGTTTTTGCCGCGAAAAGCGACGGGCATATTGACGATAAGGAACGATCGGCCATCGAGCAGCAGCTGCGCGAGGCCGGTGTTGAAGAGAAGGGAAGAGTGCTGGTGGCGCAGGCGATTGAACAGCCGCTCGATCCGCAGCGTCTTGCGCAAAGTGTGAAAAATGAGGAAGAGGCGCTGGAGCTCTATTTCCTCAGCTGTGCCGCCATCGATATCGATCATTTTATGGAGCGGAGCTACCTTAACGCCCTGGGCGATGCGTTAAAGATCCCTCAGGACGTGCGCGAGGGCATTGAGCGGGATATCCGGGAACAAAAACAGGCGTTACAGGGATAGCCGTCGCCGTCGCGACGCTGTTTCGCTTGCATCATGCGTGGGTTTTGCCAACCTTATAGGGTGTAAAACTTAAAAGAATGATGACATGCCACCGAAAGCCCGACGTACTCCTTATGCGATCACCACGCATGGCGATACGCGTATAGATAACTATTACTGGCTGCGGGACGATTCGCGCTCCCGGCCAGAGGTACTCGACTACCTGCACGAGGAAAACGACTATGGCCGCAAGGTCATGTCCAGCCAGCAGACGCTTCAGGACCAGCTCCTGAATGAAATGGTGCAGCGTATTCCCCAGCGCGATATCTCCGCGCCCTGGACCAAAAACGGCTATCGCTATCGCCATATTTACGAGCCCGGCAATGAGTATCCCATCTACCAGCGTCAGTCGGTGTTAAGCGCCGAATGGGATGAGTGGGATATTCTGCTGGATGCCAACCAGCGCGCCGCCCACAGCGAGTTTTATACCCTGGGCGGCATGTCCATTTCCCCTGACAACGCGGTGATGGCGCTGGCGGAGGATTATCTCTCCCGCCGCCAGTACGGCCTGCGGTTTCGTAATCTGGAGACCGGCAACTGGTATCCGGAAATGCTGGAAAACGTCTCCCCGGATTTTGTCTGGGCGAATGATTCCGAGACGGTTTACTACGTCAAAAAGCACGCGTCGACGCTGCTGCCTTACCAGGTGTGGCGACATGCCGTGGGAACGGACTCCGCTGACGACGAACTGGTTTATGAAGAGAAAGACGAAACGTTCTATGTCAGCCTGCATAAAACCTCCTCACGCCACTATGTGATTATCTTCCTTGCCAGCGCGACGACGTCGGAAGTCCTGCTGCTGGATGCCGAACTGCCGGACGCCCAGCCGCTCTGTTTCCTGCCGCGCCGCAAGGATCACGAGTACAGCCTGGATCACTTCCAGCACAGCTTTTATTTGCGCTCCAATCGCGAGGGCAAAAACTTTGGTCTCTATAAAACCAAAGTGCGCGATGAGCGAAAGTGGGAGGTGCTTATCCCCGCGCGGGATCAGGTGATGCTGGAAGGGTTCACCCTCTTTACCGACTGGCTGGTGGTGGAAGAGCGTCAGCGCGGGCTGACCAGTATCCGGCAAATCAACCGAAAAACCCGGGAAGTGGTGGGGATTGCGTTCGATGACCCGGCCTACGTGACGTGGATTGGGTTCAACCCTGAACCCGAATCGTCGCGGTTGCGCTACGGCTACTCCTCCATGACCACGCCGGACACCCTGTTTGAGCTGGATATGGATACCGGGCAGCGCCAGGTGATTAAACAGACCGAGGTAAAAGGGTTTGAGTCCGAAAACTACCGCAGCGAGCACCTGTGGGTCACCGCCCGTGATGGCGTGGAGGTGCCGGTCTCTCTCGTTTACCATCGGGCTCATTTCCAGAAAGGCAAAAACCCGATCCTGGTGTACGGGTACGGCTCGTATGGCTCAAGCATGGACGCTGATTTCAGCAGCAGCCGGCTAAGCCTGCTCGATCGCGGTTTTGTTTTCGCCATCGCCCATATTCGCGGCGGCGGTGAGCTGGGCCAGCACTGGTATGAAGACGGGAAATTCCTGAAGAAGAAAAACACCTTCAATGACTACCTCGACGTCTGCGATGCGCTGATTGAGCAGGGATACGGCGATCCGCAGCTCTGCTTTGGGATGGGGGGCAGCGCGGGCGGCATGCTGATGGGGGCGGCAATCAACCAGCGTCCCGACCGTTTTAAGGGGATTGTCGCGCAGGTTCCCTTTGTCGATGTGGTCACGACCATGCTCGATGAATCCATTCCCCTTACTACCGGGGAATTTGAGGAGTGGGGGAATCCGCAGGATGAGATGTACTACCGCTATATGAAAGAGTACAGCCCGTACGATAACGTGGAGGCGAAAGCCTACCCGCATATGCTGGTCACCACCGGTTTGCATGATTCTCAGGTGCAATACTGGGAGCCGGCAAAATGGGTGGCAAAACTGCGTGAGCTGAAAACCGATGACAATCTGCTGCTGCTGTGTACCGATATGGATTCCGGACACGGAGGGAAATCGGGGCGATTTAAATCGTACGAAGGGGTTGCGCTGGAATATGCCTTTTTAATAGGCCTGGCGCAGGACACGCTGCCAGGCCGTGCGGAGCGTTAAGCGTCGCCCAGATAATGTTTTAGTGTTAAGCGCAGCTCCGGGCTCATTCTGTCGAGGTTGTTATACAGCCAGCGCAAATAGCCCGGGTCTTTATCCGCCACCTCGGACACCGGCTTCCCGCGATATTTACCAAAGGTAAACGTGGTCAGCAGCGCGGGACGTCCGGTGATCGTCGCCATGTCATCCGGCGTCCAGCCAGAGATATTCATAATATCCATCAGCAGCGCGGCGGTGATATAGCAGTCATACAGGGCGCGGTGATGGTGAAGCCCCTCAGGGGTACGAACGCTGAGCTTGCGGGACTTGTACAGCGCCATATTGCTGTATTTAATCCCCGGCCACAGACGACGCGCCAGCTTCATGGTGCAAATCCATTCCCCCGGCATTTCAGGCAACACCCGGCGGTCAAAGCTGGCGTTATGCGCGACGTACCACGGGCTACCGTAGTAGTGCGGAATAATCTCTTCGATCCACGGCTTATCCGCCACCATCGATTCGGTAATGCGATGGATAGCCATCGCCTGTGGGCTGATGGGGCGATCGGGACGCACCAGATGGCTCATGGGGTTGACGATTTTACCATCAACCACGTCGACAGAGGCCACTTCCACTATTCCGCCCTGAAGATCGCAAGTTTCGGTATCGATGACGCGCAGCATTGAAAACTCCTGAGCTTAAAACGCCTAGCCTAAAGGAATGATATCGCCTTGCCAACCCTCTCCGCCGAGCGTGCCGGTCACCAGAAGCTCGCCCTTATCCGCGCGCACGATCAGCTGGCCTTTTTCATCCCACAGCGCGCTGCCGCCGCAGGCGTTCGCCATCAGCACCGCAATGGCATATTTATGCGCGAAGCGCTGCAGGTTACTGATGGACTGCCGCCAGCGATTATCCCCCACCGACTGGCAGCTGGTAACAAGCGTTGCCCGGGGATCGAGATTGGGCGAATCGGGATGTGCATCAAGGATGGTAAGGTGTTTATCCCCCGGCACGAGGCTGGCACCGCGCCCTTGCGGATAGCGCAAAATGCGATGGCGAGCGGGCGATAACAGCACAAGGCCTTTCTGGCGCTGGCCATTCTGCTCCAGGGGGAGCCCGGCAATAACGGTGATCTGGTGTTGATGTGCCGCGTTGAGCAGCGGCTCCAGCTGCGCGTCATCGGGCGGGGGAGGTAACGTCGGCGAGCCAGAGCCCGTTAATGAGAGCTCAGGGAAAACCAGCAGATCGCACCGCTGCCGTGCTGCTTCGGCGATGAAGCGCAGGTGGTGCTTAACATGGTCATCTACAGTCTGATGCAGCCCGCCATACTGGGCTGCCGCTATATTCCAATGTGACATCGTGACTTCCTTATACACTGAGTCGCAGAGATTTAAGAATACACCTAAAATAATCAGGGTTTTCTTATCCTGCCAGATTCAGCGTAAGGAAGTGTAACGACTCGTTAAGCTTATTTAACTTTAGGCTCGTACGGTAAACGGGAGAGGTTGACCGAGGCGAGGCGGTGGGCGATGAGTCTTTCGCGAAACCAGTCGCGCAGATGGGCGGGCTGTTCCCGTTCCACGACTTCTGCCACGATGGGCATGTTGTAACGCTCTTTGAACGCGACGCCAGCGGCAGCGAGATCGACATTCACTTTATCCATCTCGTCCTGCGGAAGGGCGGCCAGATTGATCTTCATTACCTTCTCCTTTTTATGCGGCGGCAACGTTACCGCGATTGCACGAAGATGACAAGCTGAGGCAGGATGATCCTCGACTCGTTTATTATACAGCGTTATTCTTTAGCACACAGACATAACAAAAAGGAATGATAGGATGGGTTTCTCCGCTTCCCGCGCGGTCTGCGCACTGGTTTTTGTGGCCTCGACAATGATGACGCCTTCCGTGCTGGCACATGCGCATCTTAAACAGCAGATCCCGGCAGCAGACAGCGTGGTGACCGCACCGCAGACACTTACGCTGAATTTTTCGGAAGGTATCGAACCTGGATTTAGCGGTGTAGTGGTAACGGATGCGCAAAAGCAGGTCATCAAAACGGGAACCGCTACGCGCGACGAAAAGAACAAGGCTCAGCTCACCGTGCCGCTGGAACAAACGCTGGCGTCAGGGACTTACCAGGTGGACTGGCATGTGGTCTCCGTGGACGGCCATAAAACCAAAGGCAGCTATCACTTTAGCGTGAAATAGAATGCTGGCGCTGTGTTATATCGGGCTACGCTTTATCCATTTCGGGGCGCTGATGCTGGTGTTTGGCAATGCGCTTTACAGCGTCTGGTTTGCGCCTTCGTCTCTCCACCGTCTGCTGTCCCGGCGTTTTCAGTCGCAGCAGAAAGTGGCGGCCTTAGTGAGCCTGGCGGCTGCGGTCCTGATGTTTGTGCTGCAGGGTGGATTGATGGGCAACGGCTGGGGAGATGTGTTTGCGCCACAGGTCTGGTTCAGCGTGATGGGTACCCGGTTTGGCGGCGTCTGGCTGTGGCAAATAATTCTCGCTGCGCTGACGGTCAGTGCGGCATGGCTCGCGCCGCTGAAAGGTTCGCGTCTGCTGCTGCTCGCAATGGGCCAGCTTATCCTGCTGGCTGGGGTAGGGCATGCGGCGATGAACGACGGTCCGATGGGGGCGCTGCAGCGTCTTAATTATGCTTTTCACCTGATATGTGCCGCCACCTGGCTTGGCGGATTACTGCCCCTGCTGTTCTGCATGCGTCTGGCGAAAGGGCGCTGGCAGAATGCCGCCATCTTTACCATGATGCGCTTCTCGCGCGTGGGGCATTACGCCGTTGCGGGCGTCCTGCTCTCCGGGGTGATAAATGCGCTCATGATACTGGGCCTCGATATTCCCTGGCAGGCTGGCTACGTGCGGTTTTTGTTGTTCAAATGTGCGCTGGTGGCGTTGATGGTGGTAATTGCGCTGGCAAATCGGTATTTTCTGGTGCCACGGTTTCGTCCGGAGAGCGGGCGAGCACAACAGATTTTTATCAGGATGACACAGGCAGAAGTGGTGCTGGGAGCGCTGGTGCTGGCAACGGTCAGTCTGTTCGCCACCTGGGAACCCTTCTGACAAGGTTAAATATCATATGAAAAAGACAGTATTTTCTCTCTTATTGCTGGCCTGTACGGGGAGCGCGCTTGCCGCACCGCAGGTCATCACCGTGAGTCGTTTTGAAGTGGGTAAGGACAAATGGGCGTTCAATCGCGAAGAGGTAATGCTGACCTGCCGTCCAGGCCATGCGCTGTATGCGATCAACCCGAGCACGCTGGTGCAATACCCGCTGAATGATACCGCAGAGCAGCAGGTAGCCAGCGGCAAGAGCAGCGGCCAGCCGATTAGCATTATTCAAATCGATGACCCGGCGCATCCGGGGCAAAAAATGAGTCTGGCACCGTTTATCGAGCGCGCCGACAAGCTCTGCTAACGTTCGGGTTTCCAATAAAAAACCGCAGATGCTTGCGAAAGCACTGCGGTTTTTCACTTTTAATGATGCTCTGGCGCTTTTTTTCCGACCGCTTTTGCTGTGGACTGGAAAACCTGGCGTCGTCATCTATTCTTAAAAGGCAAGGCGACTTAGCCTGCATTAATGCCAACTTTTAGCGCACGGCTCTCTCCCAAGAGCCATTTCCCTGGACCGAATACAGGAATCGTATTCGGTCTCTTTTTATCTGTATGTTTTTCAAAGCGTTGTTCGGTGTTGATTCTAAATCACCCGAAACTTTCTCGAACATTCCATATCCTGTCTAAACCATAACATACTCAGGACCGCGTGCGTCCAGGGTTTTTTGGGATCTATGTTAAAATTTTGTGGCCGAGCGACCGCTGAGCAAACGCCCTCTGGCGAGCAAAAGGGCATCCCTAAGCTAAATAATGAACGCGCTGAATTTGTCTTTGTGGCGGACAATGTACTCCGGGAAGTTTTCAACCGTTAGCTCTTGCTTGATTAACGTCCTGTCCCGCCCCCAGATATCTTCCGCATTTTTAATGACCTTCATGATGTGTTCCGGGTTGTTAAACTCAGGAAGATCGTATTCAGTATGGGATATGGTCGACATTTTTTCTGAGATGCGCTCGGGTGTCATTACCCACGAGAAGTGCCAGCCACCATTGTCAATAATGCTGTTGTTAATCTTGAACCAGTTCCACTTTAGCCAGGACCAGTTTTTAACGCTTCGGGTGCGTTTAAGATTCCTGAATGATTCAGGTTCGCCGCCAAAGAAACTAACGAGATTTTTATATTGTGTGGCTCTCGGTAATTTACATTTTCTTGGCGTGTTGTCAGTATTAAAAACCTGCAGGTTGAACTGATAATTATAGAAATTCTGATAAATAGTGGTGCAGAGCTTTTTGGGATTTATCGATGCTACCACCTGTGGTGAAAATATCTCATCGACATCGGAAACTAAAATCAAATCATCATCGTTGGCATGCGTCAAACCCTGCATGATGGCATTCCTCTGCGCGGCTTCATTTGCCCACGCATCCACCACCATTCCCTCTGGCAGACCCGGAATCACCTCCCGAGCAGGGTGTGATTCTTCAGCGGCTTTCGTAATCGGTTCTTTATCATGAACAACGTAGATAATTTTATCTTTAAACTGGCTGTATTTATTAATGTCAAAATGCAGCGGCCTCTTTTTACCGGTAAAGGTATGCGTTGACTCA
The DNA here is from genome assembly GCF_041679625.1 of Enterobacter cloacae complex sp. ESBL7. Classification (NCBI taxonomy): domain Bacteria; kingdom Pseudomonadati; phylum Pseudomonadota; class Gammaproteobacteria; order Enterobacterales; family Enterobacteriaceae; genus Enterobacter; species Enterobacter cloacae complex sp. ESBL7. The sequence goes on along the minus strand of NZ_JBGORN010000001.1, from coordinate 2,002,140 downwards.
ACGATAACGAAGCGATCGACAACGTCCGCGAGCGTGTTTAGCCTGATTTCGAGAAGCATATCTTCATCGTAATATAAGAAGCAGTCATAGATCATTACCGAAGTCCCTCATTTTTGCGCCCACATTGCGCTCTTCCCAACGCATTCGCCGGTTTCATTTCGCGCAATGCTAACTGAGCGCCCTCGCCCTGTGCAATAGTGGGCTGCTTTATCATTCTTTTTTAAACGGAATGCATCCGCTATGCAGTGAGCGAAGACGCTGGCCAGGCTTAAAAGTGGGACTTAACGGATGCCTCTATTTCATCGAGTAGCTCAAAGCGACGGCGGTATTCGGCGCGTTTTTTACTGGCAATTTCTTCAAGGGATTTACGCTCCATCTGCAGCGGCAGTTGCCAGCAGAAGCTTGAAAGTTTTTTACCGTCCAGAGACGCCCAAAATTCATCGTAGCTGGCGTGGAAATGGCGGCCTTTGCTCAGGCGATATCGCAACGCGCGGAAAACGTGCCCTTCATCGCTGACGGCAAAAATCGCCCGGACAGATGACTGTGCAGCCAGCTGAAAAAGAACTTCCATTAACACGCGCTTAGGGAACAGGCCGTGACAGGCGCGGGTGGCCTGCTTAATGACGTCTCGCGATACGCTGCGGCGGGGCCCCTGAAGCCCGCCGATGACCATGACTTGCTGACCGTTACTGCGCGCGACGCTAAAGGTCAGGCTGGCCAGCAGCGTATCCTCGTTGTCGCGTAGCCACAGCGTGCTTTCGCCTTCGCGCTCGGCTTTCCCCGCAGAGGAGGCATTGACCGTATAGGTTACGCCGTCTTTGGCGTGGAACTGCACAACGGTTTGCTCCTGCGGGCTGCTCAGGGCCTGAGCGAGACCGCTCTCTCTCAGGCTATCAATCCAATAGTAATGGTTGACGATAGCGTCGGCGCGATCGTTAGCCGTCAGGCCGCGCATCAGATACTGTCGGTGGGTCTTGCTGGGCAACGTAATTTGAGAGGCCAGCAGCCTGTCGAAATCGTCGCGACCCGAAAGGGCTTCCAGCATGCGATGGGTAGAAGACCAGAACAGAAGCGAGCGTAAAAGGAACTTCAGGCGATATTCGCGTTTACGCCAGATTGGACCCGGCACGCGTTTGCCGTTCACCAGCTCGGAAATAATATTTGTGCGATGCGGATAGAAAACATCGTTATGCAGGTGCGTATTAGACACGTGAAGACCCCTCTTTTTTTATACCCTTATTCTAAAGAGCCAATAAAAAGGGATTAATAGCGCGAGGATCTTTATTTCTGTTTGGTTTACCGTTTGTTTCACTTCGTGACGACCGCGCCGGTCTGTCGCCTTTTCTGCGGCGGCTATTCTGTTTAAAGGAGGTTCTATGTATCAGCGAATTGAAGGTGGGATGTGGCGTCACGTCTGGGTTGTCAGCGATATACACGGTTGTTACCAGTGGCTTATGGATGAGCTTAAACGCCGTCACTTTAACCCGTATGAGGATTTACTTATTTCGGTCGGGGATGTGATCGATCGTGGCCCTGATAGCGTTAAATGCCTGCAGTTAATTCATGAAAAATGGTTTCGTGCCGTGCGGGGAAACCATGAGCAAATGGCTCTCGACAGTCTGGATAATAACGATTTTTCACTCTGGACGATGAATGGCGGAATATGGTTTTCGCATCTTGAACGCGACCAGCAACAGCTGGCCCTGTCGTTGCTCGACGCCTGTCGCGATTTACCGCATATCATCGAGATAACCTGTGCGAACGGTCTGAATGTGATTGCCCATGCGGATTATCCAGCCGCGGAATACCGGTGGCAAAAACCGGTTAGCGCCCAGCGCGTCTTATGGAACCGCGACAGGCTGATGGGATTTATGGTGGGCAAAGGAGAGGGCATCAGCGGCGCGGATCATTTCTGGTTTGGGCATACGCCTCTCGACAGAAGATACGATTTTAATAATCTTCACTACATTGATACGGGGGCTGTTTTCGACGGTTACTTCACGCTGGCGCAGCTGCAGTAATAAATAACCCGCCTTCGGGCGGGTTCTCTTTAGGTCAGGCAAGACGCATGACCCAGGCATCGGTTTTACTATCGTAATGCTCGCGGTAAAGGACAGAATGTTCGCCATCAAGTATTGCCGGGACGCTGGTGTCTGCATCCCATGCATCAAGCTGCATGCACAAATCCGGGTCGGATTTGCAGGGAATACTTAACGTTCGATCGCCTTGTGCTTCGCCGCGCAGCTCTGCGTCGTCGATCTCAAAAGCGCCAATACGCACGCTGGTTTTCGTCATAGTGCTCTCCGGGTCGGTTGTCAAAATCTGGTATGACCAGTGCGATCACCCATTTTTGATCGTAGACAAGGAGAGCAAAATCGCCAGTAAAAAAATGCGCTTTTTTTCAGGCTGTGCGATCGTTACCGGTAAACAGACGGCCGTCCCGAACCAGCTCGCGCGGATAGCTGTTTTTCAGCCTTGAGCCGACCTTTTTTGCCAGCCCCAGCGGATATCCCTGATACGTCACTATCACTTCATCGCCTGATGGCGTGCTGTCCGGATAGACATCGCGGCCACGGTACCACTCTTCGGCTTCCTGATGCGTCAGGGCAAAGGTATTCTCGCGTCCGGCAAGGGCGATAACGGCCTCATGCTGCCAGCGATACCCTTTATTATGCACTTCCGCCAGGCGGATCCCGATTCGCGAAAAACGGACCTTTCCGATGAGCGGCTCGATCTGTGCCGGGAACAGCCATATCTCTTTATCACGCATCCAGGGGCGCAGGCTCTCATCCCAGACCAGCCCAACCTTTTTGGCGGCGGCTTCAAGCTGTGCTGCATCGCGGCCTTTAAGAGGGGAAAACGGGAAGTTGCCGACCTTGAATTTAGGTGTGGGCAGGGGAGCAACTGCCTGCGTTTTACGCAAACGCGCCACAAAAAAACCTTCGCAGTCGTAAATCTGCGGGAACACGTGAAGGAAACCCTCCGGCGTGACCGCCTCCTGTGCCGAGGCGAACAGGCCGTTAAGCGGCAGGAACTCAACTGCCTCCGGGTAGTTCGCTTTCAGCCACAGGCAGACGTCTTCGTTTTCATCGCGGTTTAAGGTGCACGTTGAATAGACCAGCGTGCCGCCAGGGCGCAACGCGTGAAATGCGCTGTCGATCAGCTCGCGCTGCGTGGCGGCGATCTCAAGGTTGCTCTCAACTGACCAGTTTTTTAACGCGTCGGGATCTTTACGCACCACCCCTTCGCCGGAGCAGGGGGCGTCCAGCAGAATGGCATCGAAGGCTTCCGGTAAAGCGGCGCCAAACACGCGTCCGTCGAAGTGCGTCAGGGCAACATTATGAATACCGCAGCGGCTGATGTTGGCATGCAGCACCTTCACGCGGCTGGCGGAAAACTCGTTGGCGAGGATCGCCCCGTGGTTACCCATTCGGGCGGCAATTTGCGTGGTTTTTGAGCCGGGCGCCGCGGCAACATCCATCACGCGTTCAGGCGCATTGCCATCGGCGAACAGGGCGACCACCGGCAGCATCGAGCTGGCTTCCTGAATATAGAACAGACCGCTCAGATGTTCAGCGGTACTGCCCAGCGGCAGCGAGGCTTCGTCATCGCGTTCGATCCAGAACCCCTCGGCGCACCACGGGACCGGCGTAAGCTGCCAGCCGTACGGCGAGACCAGCGCCAGAAAATCCTCGACGCTGATTTTCAGCGTGTTGACGCGAATACTTCGGCGTAACGGACGCTGGCAGGCGGCGATAAAATCGTCTAACGACAGGTGAGAAGGAAGCGCCTCGCGCATCTGCGCCAGGAATTGTTCAGGAAGAAATACGGAGTTTTGAGCCACGGGCACACCACAGGGAAAAGTTCAGGTGCGCAGTGTAACATAAAGGCTCCGGTGCGTTGACACCGGAGCCTGTCAGATTAACGCGGCAGGGCGGTTCCCCATTCGCGCCACTCTTTCGGTTCGCTTTCGAGCAGCAGGAAGTGTTTACCCGGCTGCGCTTTCGGCGCCAGCGGCGTGCCCGGCGGCGTGGCAAACGCGATACCGCCGCGAATGAACTGGTTGAAGGTGCCGGTTTTCACCACGCCTCCCGTCAGGCCAAAGTCCAGCGAATAGCCTGATGCCAGCCAGAATACCGAGTTATTACGGACCAGGTGCTGGTAGCGTTCGCTGATGCGTAACGCCACCATCACGCGGTCGGAGAGCGTACCGAGCGTCAGGCCCGTGACCGTACCCACTTCAATGCCGCGGAACAGTACCGGGGTGCCGATGCTCAGCGAGCCCGCTTCCGGCACTTCCACCACGATGCTCAGGCCGCCAAGATAGCGCGAGTCGGTGATCGTGGCTTCCTGCAGCTCGAAATCACGACGGGCATTGCCCTGGCCCGGCTCAACGTTGATGTACGGCTGCAGGATGGTGTCGAGATGCTCAACGCCTGCGGCCGAGATCTGCGGCGTCACCACCGAGAAGCGCGAACCCGTCCGGGCGAAGGTCTGCACATATTCCGGGTACAGCACGGCGGTGGCCTGCACCTCGTTGCGCGAGGTAATCAGCGTCAGCTTCTGGATCTGTCCGATATCAATGCCCAGATAGCGGATTGGCATGCCTTCCGCCAGTTTGCCGGCATCAAACGCGTGCAGGGTAATCTGTCCACCCACGGCACGCGCGGCGGTTTCGGACGGGAAGAGAATACGCTTATCGCCTTTGCGCAGATTCGCGCCCGCGCCGCTAAGATTATCGAAGCTAATTGCCCCGCGCAGCGCGCGAGAGAGCGGTGAGGCCTGCACGGTCAGCCCGTTGCCGTTAAGCTGGACTTTCGCGCCGCCTTCGGCCCAGAAGACGCTGTTTGGCGTCAGCAGCTTGCGGTACTCCGGCTTGATATGCAGTTCGATATCAAACGCGTCCGCACGCGGGCGAACGGCGATCACTTCCCCAACTTCAAACTTGCGATACAGCACCACGGATCCTGCCTGTACGTCCGGCAGCGTCTCGGCGCTTAATGTCAGCGTGGTGGTAGGGAGATCGCTCAGGCTGTTTTCAACCGCTTTCTCCAGGTTGGCATACAGCGGATAGCTGTCGCGAACGGGGCCTTTATCACCGGGCAGAATGCGGATGCCGCCGTTAACCCATTCGCTGGCGCTGGCGCCGAGGAATTCCACGCCGTCCAGTCCCACCTTCACATCGACGCGACTGTTCACCACGAATTTGCTGTCACCGTGCACCAGGTCGCTGTACTGCGGATCGATGGCGACCGAGAAGGTCACGCCATTCGCGGAGAGCTTACGCTCCAGCACCTGGCCGACCTGCACGCCGTGTAAAATTAACGGCTGGCCGGCTTCGATTCCGTAACTTTCTGGCGCATTCAGCGTGACGGTCACTACGCCCGGCTTTTGCAGCAGGGATTTATCCGCCGGGGCAATCACGAAGCTATTGCTGGGCTCACCTTCGCCGGGGATGAGTTCAAACGTATTGCCGGTCAACAGCGTGCTGAGGCTGGCATCGTTCAGGGAGAGCTTTGGACTGCGCATTTCGATACGCGTTTTCTCGCGCAGGAGGTCGACCACGCTCGGGTCGACAGTCATTTCTCCTGTGACCGAGCCGCCCGGGTTGAGCGTCATTTTGGTGAGCTGACCAACCTGCAACCCCTGATACATCAGCGGCGTTGAACCTGCTTTTAGCCCCTTAGCATCGGGCAGAGCGAGTTTGACGATCACGCCGCGCTGGCTGTGCGCCAGGTCAGCGTACAACCCAAATGAGTCATCCGCGGTGGCAGGGCTTGAGTTTTCCGGGGAGTCAAAGGCAATGGCACCATTCACCAGCGCGGCCAGACTCTCCAGCTTCACTTTCGCACCGCTAAGGCTGAGGTCCGCATCCACGCCGGAGACGTTCCAGAAGCGGCTGCCTTTTTTCACCAGATTGGTGAAGCGACGCTCGATCAGCACGTCGATGGTGACGCCCTGTTTATTCGGGTTGATCGCGTAATCGTACACGCGGCCAACCGGGATTTTGCGGAAATAGACCAGCGAACCGCTGTTCAGAGAACCGAGATCCGGCGCCTGCAGATGAATCATTAAATCGCCGTTGTTGAGGCGGTACTTGGGCTGTGTATCCAGGGCCACAAAGTGATCCTGCGGCTCTCCTTTACCCGGCATCATGCCTATATAGTTACCGCCCACGAGCGCATCCAGCCCTGACACGCCCGCCAGAGACGCTTTTGGCGTGACCAGCCAGAACTGCGTTTCGCTGCGCAGGGCATCCTGCATGTCAGATTTAATACTGACCCGCACCTGAATCTTGTTCAGCCCTTTTCCAAGGGAGATGTCCTGAACCGTACCCACTTCAACCCCCTGGAAGCGAACGGGCGTTCGCCCGGCGACGATGCCGTCGGCGGTCTGGAAATCAATGGTGACGGTACTCCCGCGATCTTCATAGCTCGTCCAGATCAGCCAGCCTGCAATCATCAGGGCGATGACGGGCAGCAACCAGAATGGCGAAATGCGGCGTTTTGTTTTAATTCTCGCTTCAGTCGGCGAAGCGGGGGTTTCCTGACTCATGTGCATCCCAAAGTAAGCGGCTATCCAGCCATTCCACAGCAAGAATAGTCAATATCACCGCAGAGCCGAAATAAAAAGCCGCGGGTCCCATTGTAAAAGCAAGTAGCTGGTCGCGATTGATGAGCGACATCATCAGCGAAATCACGAACAGATCTAACATTGACCAGCGGCCAATCCAGGTGACGAACCGCAGCAGCAGAATGCGGGTCCGTAAGCCTTGTTCACACTTAAAGTGAATGCTGATGAGCAGGGTAAACATCACCACCACTTTGGTAAAGGGAACCAGGATACTGGCAATAAAGACGATCGCCGCCACCCCGACGTTGCTGTGCGCAAGGGAGATAATCCCGGAGAGGATAGTATCCTCCTGACGCCCGCCATTCACGTAAATGATGGAAATCGGCAGCATATTGGCTGGGATCAGAAACACCAGGGAGGCGATCAGCGCGGCCCAGCATTTTTGCAGGCTGTTGTTGCGACGCAGTCTCAACGGAATGTGACACCGCGGGCAGCGCCCACGCGCGTCGGGCAAGCCGGTATAGTGGCATCCCAGACAGACGCGCAGATTTTCATCAGGACGCGTGGCGGGGCGCTGAGGGTAAAATCGCTCCCAGAGCTGTTCAACGTTCAGGTGGATCAGCGTCAGGATGCTCAGCAATACCAGGCTGATGAAAGCAAAGAGTCCGATGCCGGGCTGCAAAAAGGCGTAGTCCTGCACCTTTATTGACGCAACGCCCACGCCGACCAGATAAATATCCAGCATCACCCACTCTTTGAGCTTATCCAGCATCAGCAGCACCGGGCGAAGGTTCATGCCGAGAATATTGCCAAACCACAGATAGGCAATGGCGGCGACCAGCACCAGCGGCGCGCCAACGGTGCAGAACAGCACCATGGCAGCGGTGATGGGATCCCCCTGACGGGTCATCTGCCAGATACCCTGCAGCACGTTGGCGTCAATGCGTACGCCAAGCAGGTAGAGTTTCAGCAGCGGTTCGCTCCAGGCGAAGGGCATCAGCAGCAGCATGGTGACGGCCATGGCGGCGAGGCGGGTGAGCGACCAGTCGCGGCCATCGCGAATTTTGGCGTCGCAGCGGGGACAAAAGGCACTTTGGTGCGATTTCATCTTCGGCAACATAAAAAGCGTATCGCACTGGGGGCAACGCTGATAATGTGCACGTGGCAAAGCTTCGCTTACCGTATGGACAGTTATCTTTCTTGTCGGCGTAATTTTGGTTGTTTTTAAGGCCATCAGCTGCGCACAAATAAGTATTGTTGAAAGTTATAATAACTCATGAACGGATTCATCTTGAGCATGAGCGCATTTAATGCTTATTTTAATAGGCTATGCGGTAAATTTGTAAGACAACTAAGTGATTGAATAATGAACAAAACAGAATTCTACGCGGATCTGAACCGCGATTTTAAGGCATTGATGGCGGGTGAGACCAGCTTCTTAGCCACTCTGGCAAATACTAGCGCATTGCTGTTTGAACGTCTCTCTGACGTGAACTGGGCCGGCTTTTACCTCCTGGAAGGTGAAACGCTGGTGCTCGGCCCGTTCCAGGGCAAACTGGCCTGCGTGCGTATTCCGGTAGGGCGTGGCGTATGCGGCACGGCGGTGGCCGAAAATCAGGTCCAGCGTGTGGAAGACGTTCATGCGTTTGACGGGCACATTGCCTGTGATGCCGCCAGTAATTCTGAAATCGTTCTGCCGCTGGTGGTCAAAAATCAGATTATTGGCGTTCTGGATATCGACAGTACGGTCTTCAGTCGCTTTACAACCGAGGACGAACAGGGGCTGCGCGAGCTGGTGGCGAATCTGGAAAACGTACTCGCTGCAACCGATTATCAAAAATTCTTTGCGAGCGTCGCAGGATAATCAACGGATAACGTAGCATTTACTGATAGCGTCATTATAATGACGCCTGTTCATGCCTGCGCTTGTTGGCAACGTCCGTTGTAATCAGGAAATTTCATGGAAAATCAACCTAAGTTGAATAGCAGTAAAGAAGTTATCGCATTTCTGGCCGAGCGTTTCCCGCAGTGCTTCAGCGCGGAAGGTGAAGCTCGTCCCCTGAAAGTCGGTATTTTTCAGGATCTGGTGGCGCGTGTTGAAGGGGAAATGAACCTCAGCAAAACTCAGCTGCGTTCCGCCTTACGTCTTTATACTTCGAGCTGGCGCTACCTGTACGGTATCAAACCTGGCGCGACCCGCGTGGATCTCGACGGCAACCCGTGTGGTGAGCTGGACGAGCAGCACGTTGAGCACGCGCGCAAGCAGCTTGAAGAAGCCAAAGCACGCGTTCAGGCACAACGTGCAGAACAGCAGGCGAAAAAACGCGAAGCCGCAGCGGCAAACGGCCAGGAAGAAGCGCCTCGTCGTGAGCGTAAACCACGCCCTGCGCCGCGCCGTCACGATAATAACGATCGCAAACCGCGTGCAGACAAACCAGCAGCAAAAGCCCCGCGTGCCCCTCGTGAAGAGCCGCGCCATACGCCGGTTTCTGACATTAACGCCCTGAGCGTAGGTCAGGCGCTGAAGGTAAAAGCGGGTAACAATGCTATGGACGCCACCGTACTGGAAATCACCAAAGATGGCGTTCGTGTACAGCTGACTTCTGGTATGTCAATGATTGTACGCGCAGAACACTTGTTGTTCTGAAACGGAGGCCAAGCCTGGCATGAACACTTTTTTTAAGCTCACCGCGCTGGCGGGCCTGTTTGCCATAACAGGTCACGCTTTTGCAGTGGACGATATCACGCGTGTTGATCAAATTCCGGTTCTCAAGGAAGAGACGCAGCACGCGACGGTGAGCGAGCGCGTGACCTCACGTTTTACCCGCTCGCACTATCGTCAGTTCGATCTCGATCAGGCCTTTTCGGCCAAAATCTTTGACCGCTATCTGAACTTGCTGGATTACAGCCATAACGTTTTGCTCGCCAGCGATGTCGAGCAGTTCGCTAAGCGCAAATCCGAGGTGGGTGACGAGTTGCGTTCTGGCAAGCTGGATCTGTTCTACGATCTCTACAACCTGTCGCAAAAGCGCCGCTTTGAACGCTATCAGTACGCGCTGAAAGTGCTGGAACGTCCGATGGACTTCACCGGTACTGACACCTTTAATCTGGATCGCAGTAAAGCACCCTGGCCGAAAGATGAAGCCGAGTTGAATGCGCTGTGGGACGGTAAAGTTAAATACGACGAACTGAGTCTTAAGCTGACCGGCAAAGACGAAAAAGAGATCCGTGACACGCTGACGCGTCGTTACAAATTCGCCATTCGTCGTCTGGCGCAGACCAACAGTGAGGATGTTTTCTCACTCGCGATGACCGCCTTTGCGCACGAAATCGATCCGCACACCAACTATCTCTCTCCACGCAACACCGAACAGTTCAATACCGAGATGAGCCTGTCTCTGGAAGGTATCGGCGCGGTGCTGCAGATGGATGATGATTACACGGTGATCAATTCCATGGTCGCGGGTGGCCCGGCATCCAAAAGCAAAGCGATTAGCGTAGGCGATCGCATTGTGGGTGTAGGACAAACAGGCCAGAACATGGTCGACGTGATCGGCTGGCGTCTCGATGACGTGGTTGCGCTGATCAAAGGTCCGAAAGGCAGCAAGGTTCGTCTGGAAATTCTGCCTGCCGGTAAAGGCACCAAAACCCGTATCGTTACCCTGACCCGCGAGCGTATCCGTCTGGAAGACCGCGCGGTGAAAATGTCGGTGAAAACCGTGGGTAAAGAGAAGGTGGGTGTTCTGGATATTCCTGGCTTCTACGTGGGCCTGACTGACGATGTGAAGGTTCAGCTGCAGAAGCTTGAAAAGCAGAACGTCAGCAGCATTATCATCGACCTGCGCAGTAATGGCGGCGGGGCGCTGACGGAAGCGGTTTCACTCTCCGGTCTGTTCATTCCATCTGGTCCGGTGGTTCAGGTGCGCGATAACAACGGTAAAGTGCGTGAAGATGCCGACAACGACGGTGTGGTCTACTACAAAGGCCCGCTGGTGGTCCTGGTTGACCGCTTCAGTGCTTCCGCGTCTGAAATCTTTGCCGCTGCAATGCAGGACTATGGCCGCGCGCTGATCGTCGGTGAGCCAACCTTCGGGAAAGGCACCGTTCAGCAGTATCGCTCTCTGAATCGTATTTACGATCAGATGCTGCGTCCGGAATGGCCTGCGCTGGGCTCGGTTCAGTACACCATTCAGAAATTCTACCGCGTGAACGGCGGCAGTACGCAGCGTAAGGGCGTAACGCCGGACATCATGATGCCGACAGGCACGGAAGAGACCGAAACCGGCGAGAAGTTTGAAGATAACGCCTTGCCGTGGGACAGCATCAATGCCGCGACCTACGTGAAAGCGGGTGATATGACGCAATTTGGCCCTGAACTGCTGAAAGCGCATAACGACCGCATCGCGAAAGATCCGGAGTTCCAGTACATCATGAAGGACATTGCACGATTCAATGCCCTGAAAGATAAGCGGAATATCGTTTCTCTGAACTACGCACAGCGTGAGAAAGAGAATAACGAAGACGATGCAACCCGCCTGGCGCGTATCAACGATCGCTTCAAGCGCGAAGGTAAGCCTCTGCTCAAAAAACTGGACGATCTGCCAAAAGATTACCAGGAGCCGGATCCGTATCTGGACGAGACGGTGCATATCGCTCTCGACCTGGCGAATCAGGAAAAAGAGAAACCTGCCGTACAGCCCGCTCCGGCAAAATAATCACCCAACAGGCACAAGGAATTGTGCCTGTTTCTTTTTGTTCTTCATCCTTCCGTCAGCCAGATTTCCAATTGTGTAAAGTTGTGTCTTTCTGGTGACTTACGCCCGCCGGATGCTTGAAAATAGCCGCAATACCCATACGATGTGGGTAATCGCATAGTGCGTTTTGTTAAACTGAGGTAAAAAGAAAATTATGATGCGAATCGCGCTCTTCCTGCTCACCAACCTGGCGGTCATGGTGGTTTTCGGGCTCGTGCTAAGCCTGACAGGAATTCAGTCGAGCAGCGTTCAGGGTCTGTTGATTATGGCGCTGCTGTTTGGTTTTGGTGGCTCGTTCATCTCCCTGCTGATGTCGAAGTGGATGGCACTGAAATCGGTGGGTGGTGAGGTTATTGAACAGCCGCGTAACGATATGGAACAGTGGCTGATGAATACGGTGGCTCAGCAATCCCGTCAGGCCGGGATCGCCATGCCGCAGGTGGCGATTTACCATGCCCCGGACATCAACGCTTTCGCGACGGGCGCCCGTCGCGATGCGTCACTGGTTGCCGTCAGCACCGGATTGCTGCAGAACATGAGCCGTGACGAAGCCGAAGCGGTTATTGCCCACGAAATCAGCCATATCGCCAACGGTGACATGGTGACCATGACCCTGATTCAGGGCGTGGTGAACACCTTCGTGATCTTCATCTCCCGTATTCTGGCGCAGATCGCGGCAGGCTTTATGGGCGGCAACCGTGACGAAGGTGAAGAGAGCAACGGCAACCCGCTGATCTACTTCGCCGTTTCGATGGTTCTGGAACTGGTATTCGGTATTCTGGCCAGCATCATCACCATGTGGTTCTCCCGCCACCGTGAATTCCACGCGGATGCCGGCTCGGCGAAGCTTGTTGGTCGTGAGAAGATGATTGCCGCGCTGCAGCGTCTGAAAACCAGCTACGAGCCGCAGGAAGCGAACAGCATGATGGCCTTCTGCATTAACGGTAAATCCAAATCGCTGAGCGAGCTGTTTATGTCTCACCCGCCGCTGGATAAACGTATCGAAGCGCTGCGCAGTGGGGAATACCTGAAGTAACGCTAAGAACCCTAATAAGCCGGGCAGGAGAACACTCCGCCCGGTTTTTTTTATGCCTGAACTTTGGGCTGGGTCACCCGCAGGCCGCTGATGACCGCCGCGAGGGAAGCAAGGGCTCCCGCGGTGAGAAGCGCAACGTGGTTGCCGTTTTGTCCGGCGAGGTTAAACATCAGGGCAACCAGTGCCGCACCTGTGCTTTGCCCCAGAAGGCGCGCGGTCCCCAGCATGCCGCTGGCACCACCGCTGCGATGGCGCGGCGCGGAGGTGATAATGGTGTGATTGTTAGGAGACTGGAACAGGCCAAACCCTGCGCCGCACAGGATCATGCGCCAGATGATGTCCAGATCGGTTGGCGATGACGGTAGCAGAGCCAGCGCGAACAGGCCTGTCGCCATCACCGCCAGCCCCAACGCTCCCAATAAACCGGCATGGACGCGTTCAATTAAGTAACCTGCCAGCGGAGCCATCACCATGGTCGCCAGCGGCCAGGGGGTTAACAGCAGGCCGGTCTCCACTTCTGAACGGCCGATCGCGCTCTGCAGAAAGAAGGGCAGAGAAACCAGAGCCAGCATCTGGGCGCAGAACGAGCAGACGGACGTGCAAATGGAGAGGGAAAAGAGGGGAATACGCAGCAGATCGACCGGCAGCAAAGGCACGGGGAGAGTGAGCTGGCGGCGAACAAAGAAGAAGCCGATCGCCAGCAGGGCGATGAGCTCCGCGGCGGTAAGCATCAGAGACTGCCCCTGCGCAAAGCCGCTCAGCGCCGTAATCAGCAGGCCAAAGGTCAGGGCATTCATCACTGCACTCGCCACATCGAAGCGCGGCATGGTGCTTTTGGGACCGTTAGCGGGAAGAAAGCGCAGGGCAAAGAATATAGCGACAATGCCCAGCGGCACGTTAATAGCAAACAGCCATTGCCATGACGCAACGGAAAGGATCGCCGCCGCTATGGTTGGCCCGGCGGCGGAAGAGACGGCCACGATGAACGAGTTAATCCCCATGCCGCGCCCCAGATGACGCTGCGGATAAATTAAGCGGATCAACGCCGTGTTTACGCTCATGAGCGCCGCGCCGCCAAAACCCTGCGCAATGCGGGCAAGCGTCAGGGTATGCAGTGAATCTGAAAGGGCGCATAACAACGACGTGAAGGTGAAAACCACCAGACCGCATTGATACACCCGACGGTAACCGAACATATCGCCCAGGAAAGAGAACGAGAGCAGGGAAACCACAATCGCAATCTGATAGGCGTTAACGATCCATATCGAACTGGCGGGAGAGGCATGCAGGTCGCTGGCGATGGTTGGCAGGGCAACGTTCGCGATTGCGCCGTCAAGGACGGCCATTGAGATACCAATAATGATGGTCGCTATAGCGCCATACCGCTGGGGTAAAGGCAGGCCATCGGAAAGGGTCTTTTCCATTAGGATTAAAAAAGCTCAGCGTGAAATTATTCTCAGGGTAACTATTTTAGCATTGTTACAGCCGCGATATGTCGCAGATTTGTAACGAAGTAAACGCGGATTGATTGCAGGTGACATGACGGGAACTTATAATAAAAACCGGTTCTGATTTTTATAAAACACTCTCTATGAGGTGGTAAATGGCTATTGCGGATTTGGATAAACAGCCAGATTCTGTTTCTTCCGTGCTGAAGGTGTTTGGCATCTTACAGGCGCTGGGGGAAGAGCGTGAAATAGGTATTACAGAGTTGTCGCAGCGCGTGATGATGTCTAAAAGCACCGTATATCGCTTTTTGCAAACCATGAAGTCGCTGGGCTACGTAGCCCAGGAAGGCGAATCTGAAAAATACTCTCTGACGCTGAAGCTGTTTGAGCTGGGCGCCCGTGCGCTACAAAATGTTGACCTGATCCGCAGCGCTGATATTCAGATGCGTGAAATCTCTCGCCTGACCAAAGAGACAATCCATCTCGGCGCGTTGGATGAAGACAGCATTGTGTACATCCATAAAATCGACTCCATGTACAATCTGCGCATGTATTCGCGCATTGGTCGTCGCAACCCGCTCTACAGTACCGCGATTGGTAAGGTTCTGCTGGCGTGGCGCGATCGTGAAGAAGTGAAGCAGATCCTCGAAGGCGTGGAATACAAGCAAAGTACTTCCCGAACCATTACCAGCACGGACGCGCTGTTAACGGTGCTCGATCGCGTACGCGAACAGGGGTATGGCGAAGATAACGAGGAGCAGGAAGAAGGGCTGCGCTGCATCGGCGTTCCGGTATTTGACCGCTTTGGGGTTGTGATCGCGGGCTTGAGTATCTCCTTCCCGACCTTACGCTTCTCCGAAGAGCGCCTGCATGAATATGTGGCTATTCTGCACACTGCCGCACGTAAGATTTCTGAACAGATGGGTTACCACGACTACCCGTTTTAACCTCTGCTCGTATAAAAAAACGCCGCATCTGTTGCGGCGTTTTTTTTGCCAGTCATTTCACCGGCCGATTAGCCATTATCAATCACGACGGATGTCTTACGCAGGACCGGACAGTGGGTCAAGCCAACGATCCCGCTGTCAGTATGCAAATATTGCGCAGTGCTCACGCCCTGTGCTGTTAAATATTTACATTGAATCCCTAACCCGGCTGCGTTCTCGGTGCTTCCCACGAGCACACCGTAACCCGTGAGCAGAAGGCCAATCCAGACGATGGCCAGCGCAATAATTGTTCGAATGATGAAGCGCATCATTAACCTCTTTTGTCGTTGTTATCATAAAGCTAGCGTAAACGGTTTACACGATGAAACAAGTGCAGGATTCTGAAAAAAAGCGCGATGGCGGTACAGTTAGTCCTTGTTTAAGATAAGCGTGATAACCTCGTTACATCAGGTTTTTAGACGGAGTGTGGAGTGAAAAAAATACGCTGGGTAATTCTGATTATCGTGCTGATAGCGTGCGTGGTGTTATGGACGCAGACGATCAACGTGATGTGCGATCAGGATGTACAGTTTTTTAGCGGCGTTTGCGCAATCAATAAGTTTATTCCGTGGTAATACGCATTTTTTCTCAAGGTGATTTCCTTCCTTCGCGCCAGTGGTAAAATAGACGTTTTTATTGAGGTGGTGAAATGGGTGAGTTACTGAATTCAGGGCTGCTGAATATGGCATCCCTGATGATTTCTTTGGTTGTTCTGCTTGTGGGCCTGGTCATCTGGTTTTTCGTGAACCGCGCCAGTTCCCGTACTAACGAGCAGATTGAACTGCTGGAAGCGCTTCTCGATCAGCAAAAACGTCAGAATGCGCTGCTGCGCCGTCTGTGTGAGGCTAACGAACCGGAAGAGAAAGACGCGCCGAAAGACGCGGTCGCTGAAGATAACAAAGACGAAGACGACTTTATCCGCCTGGTGGCTGAGCGTTAATCTTTTGTCCGGGAGGTGGCTGTGGTCTGGAAAAATCCCTGGTATGACCCCTCCCTGAAACATCACACTCCGAATGGTTTTCGTAATACCGATCCTGTTGGACATCAACCCGGCGACCTTGACCGTTGGCGCAAAGCCCGTAAAGAGGCCGGTTTACCGAAGCCACCCGCGCTGGGTTATGAAGACTTTATCCAACAGTGGTGGCAACCGGTTGAGCTTACGCAACCTCATGAAGATGGGGTATGGTGGCTGGGACACGCCAGCGTGATGCTGCAGCTGGACGGCAATATCATCCTTACCGATCCGGTTTTTTCACGGCGCGCTTCTCCACTCCCTTTCCTGGGACCACAGCGCAAAACGCCCCCCGCGCTGTCAGTCGATCAACTCCATCAGCTTGATGCGGTCGTCATCTCCCATAATCATTACGATCATCTTGATGACGCGACCATTCGCCGTATTCTCAAACGCTTCCCCGAGGTCAGTTTTTTTGTTCCGCTGGGCCTGGCCGGCTGGTTTCGCCGCCGGGGGGCAAAACGCGTGGTTGAGCTCGACTGGTGGCAGAGCTTCACCTGGCAGGGGATGACGCTAACCGCCGTACCGGCACAGCACTGGAGTATGCGCACGCCATGGAACCGCAATCGCTCATTATGGTGCGGCTGGGTTATGGAAGGTCGACATCATCGTTTCTGGTTCAGCGGAGATACGGGGTATTCGCCAGAGCTGCTGTTGATACCTGAACGTCTGGGCCATATAGATGCTGCCGCGTTACCGATTGGAGCCTATGCCCCACGCTGGTTCATGGCTGTCCATCATATGGATCCGCAATCTGCGGTGGCATTGTGGCAGCAGCTGGGCTGCCCTCTGGCGTTTCCCATTCACTGGGGCGTGTTTGAACTGGCAGATGAATCCCTGGATGAACCTGTGCGGGAGTTAACTGACGCGCTAGATAATTTAGCACCGGTTAATCATTCTTTCAGGATACTGAAAGTTGGTGAATATTTATCCTTATAAACGAAGCGATAACGTAGTGCATATATTCTGTCTGTAAACGCGTTCAGGAATGTTTTATTTTTATCGAAACGTTTTGCTTGCCTTCTTTTGATGCAGAGTCATAAAAATTTCATTATTTTGGTGCATAACACTGTTTATTAGTTGGTGCATTTTAATACAGGTCGGCGCGGGTTATTAACAGTGTTTTTTGTCTGAAACAATTTGGTCGCGTTACAATGATTTAAGCATAAGTTTTCACAAATTGTTCTAACTCAATCAGGACGTAAGATTTCTTTTCCCGGTTGCTGGACGCTTCGTAATGATTGAGCTATGTTAAAAAAGTCTTAGATTACAGCGCTTGTGAAAGCAACGCTGGGTCTTTGTTACGCAGCAGAGATGTCTGTAAGTGATGCGCATAATTGTGCAAAACCTGACAGGCACTGTTCGAATTTGTGCGGCGGATCGAGACATGTTTAAAAATGGCTTGCCATATTAAACATAGTGTGTGATAACACGTTTTGGGTCAAACGAGGTACAGTTCTGTTTATGTGTGGCATTTTCAGTAAAGAAGTCCTGAGTAAACACGTTGTCGTTGAATACCGCTTCTCTGCCGAACCTTATATTAGTGCCTCATGCAGTAATGTCTCAGTTTTATCTCAGTTAATGCCTGCGGGCTAAGAAAACACTCTAAGGAATTTTGCAAAATGGCAAAGATTAAAGGTCAAGTTAAGTGGTTCAACGAGTCTAAAGGTTTTGGTTTCATTACTCCTGCTGACGGCAGCAAAGACGTGTTCGTACACTTCTCTGCAATCCAGGGTAACGGCTTCAAAACTCTGGCTGAAGGCCAGAACGTTGAGTTCGAAATTCAGGACGGCCAGAAAGGCCCAGCTGCAGTTAACGTAACTGCTATCTGATCGAACCGCTGCTGACTGAAGCGCTTAGCACTTCAATCTCAGACATAAAGCCTCGCATAACGCGGGGCTTTTTTATGTCCTTTATCTTTCAAAATATTACCATTTGCGGTCTTGTTAGTAACTTGTTGCAAAGCTGCGAGGTTAGTAGCACTGTTTTGCCACCTTAACCCCATCTTTTCCCGTTAAATCAGGGCGTTGTTTAACAGTCCTGGGGTTCAGGTGAAGAAGAAATTGATAACGACCGCTGGCAATTTCACGCCGGCGCGTTTTGTGCTGCTCTGTTTAGCTATTTTTTGTAGTCTGGCTTTTTTGCTGGGCCGCGTTGCCTGGCTGCAAATCATCAAGCCTGACAATCTGGTGAAGCAGGAAGATATGCGATCCCTCCGCCAGCTGGCGATTGATGCGCCGAGGGGCATGATAATGGATCGCGAAGGTCGCCCCCTGGCGGTGAGCGTGCCCGTCCGGGCCGTCTGGGCCGATCCTAAAACGGTGCTGGCAAAAGGGGGCGTTGGCGTTGATGAACGCTGGCAGGCGTTGGCAAATGCGCTGCATCTCTCCCTGGGCACACTTTCGGCGCGAATCAACGCCAACCCGCAGGGGTGTTTTATTTATCTTGCCCGTCAGGTCGATCCCGCACAGGCGAAGTGGATCGATAAGCTGAATCTGCCCGGCATCAATTTACGCGACGAGTCCCGCCGTTTTTATCCTGCCGGCCATGTGGCAGCGAACCTGATTGGCTTCACCAATATTGACGGGCAGGGCATTGAAGGCGTGGAAAAAAGCTTTAACGCTCAGCTGACCGGCAAGCCGGGTGTGCGGCAGGTAAGGGAAGACCGCTACGGTCGCGTGGTTGAAAACCTGACGGAAGTGGCGCCTGCACCGGCGCATAACATCCAGTTAAGTATTGACGAGCGGCTGCAAACCATCACCGAAGATGCGCTCGATAATGCCGTGGCCTGGAACAAGGCCGAGTCTGGGGCATCGGTGCTAATTAATATTCCAACCGGGGAAATACTCGCCATGGCGAGCTATCCGGATTTCAACCCCAATAATCGGGAAGGCGCGACGATAAACGATTTCCGCAATCGCGCCATCAGCGATACGTTCGAGCCCGGTTCGACGGTCAAGCCGCTGGTGCTGATGACGGCCCTGCAGCAGGGCCTGGTCCAGCCAGACAGCGTGATTGACACTCACCCGTATACCCTTGACGGGCATCGTATCCGCGACGTGGGCTATTATCCTGAACTGACGATGACCGGGATCCTGCAAAAATCGAGCGACACCGGCGTGTCCCGACTGTCCCTGGCAATGCCTGTCCAGCATCTTATTGATACCTATCGAAACTTTGGGTTTGGCACGAATACGGGGCTTGGCTTAACGGGCGAAAGCGCGGGGCTGTTGCCAAATCGTAAATACTGGAGCCAGCTCGATCGCGCGACCTTTGCTTTCGGCTATGGGCTGATGGTGACGCCGCTCCAGCTGGCGCACGTCTACGCCACGATCGGCGGCTTCGGGCTTGAGCGACCTCTCTCGATTACGCGTATCGATCCACCCGTTATCGGGCACCGCGTCATGCCGGAAGTGATCGCGCACGAGGTGGAACACATGATGGAGAGCGTTGCGCTGCCCGGCGGCGGGGGCGTTAAGGCCGCCGTTCGTGATTACCGGGTGGCGGTGAAAACCGGTACGGCGAAGAAAATTGACGACAGCGGAAAGTACGTCGATAAATACGTTGCCTATACGGCCGGCGTTGCGCCCGCCAGCGATCCGCGCTTTGCCCTGGTGGTGGTGATTAACGATCCGCAAAATGGTGCCTATTACGGCGGTGCCGTTTCCGCACCTGTCTTCAGCGAGATTATGGGCAACGTGCTGCGTCTGGAGAATGTGAAACCTGACGGGTTACCGGCGGGTTCCGATCGCCTGATCGTTATGCGTTAACCGGGCGTTTATAACCAGGGCGAATAGCGGTACACTTCGCCCTTTGATTATGCTCCGGAGTCACCATGTCCTTCAGCTGTCCTCTTTGCCACGCCCCCCTGACGCATTCAGATAAAAGCTATACCTGTCCGCAGGGGCATCAGTTTGATATGGCAAAAGAAGGCTACGTGAATCTTCTGCCCGTGCAGCATAAGCGCTCCCGCGATCCAGGCGACAGTGCAGAGATGATGCAGGCGCGTCGTGCGTTTTTGGATGCCGGGCACTATCTGCCGCTGCGGGAGACCGTCGCGCAGATGCTGAATGACATCCTGCCGGGTTCAGCCACCGCCATGCTCGATATCGGCTGCGGGGAAGGGTACTACACCGCACGGTTTGCCCAGATCGCCCGTGAGAAGGGCGCGTTGACATTCGGTCTGGACGTGTCGAAAGTGGCCATTCGCGCGGCGGCAAAGCGTTACGCTGACGTGACGTTCTGCGTGGCATCCAGCCACCGGCTGCCGTTTGACGATGCCAGCATGGATGCGGTTATCCGCATTTACGCGCCCTGCAAGGCGGAAGAGCTGGCTCGCGTGGTGAAGCCGGGCGGATGGGTAGTCACCGTAACGCCGGGCCCGCGTCATCTGATGGAGCTGAAAGGGCTGATCTACGACGAAGTGCGTCTGCATGCACCTCATTCTGAACAGCTGTCCGGTTTTACCCTTAAGCAGGAGCAAACCGTGGCTTATGAAATGACGCTGAAAGGCGAAGAGGCCACCGCGCTGCTGCAGATGACGCCGTTCGCATGGCGGGCAAAACCGGAAGTATGGGAAGCGCTAGCTACACACTCTACATTTGACTGCCAGACGGATTTCAGTATCCACGTCTGGCAGCGCGAAGATTAACCGGCGAAGTGTGCCCAGAGGATCTGGGCACCAATGCCAATCAGCACAATTCCACCCAGGATCTCGGCGCGTTTACCCAGCAGCGGGCCGATAAACCGTCCAACCATCATGCCCAGCGTGGACATAATCAGCGTTGCGCAGCCGATGGCCAGCGCGGTGGCGATAATATTGACCTGCAGGAATGCCAGACCGACGCCGACGGCCATCGCATCAAGGCTGGTGGCAATCGCCGTGGTGACTAGCAGCCAGAACCCGTGACGGTGCTGCGGCTCTTCGTCTTCATCATCACCGCCGCGAAAACCTTCAATCACCATTCGGCCACCGAGAAACACCAGCAGTACGAAGGCAATCCAGTGGTTCCACTCCAGCACGAACTGGCTGGCAAGCATGCCAAGTCCCCAGCCGATAAGCGGCGTCAGCGTTTCGATAGCGCCAAAAATAAGGCCGGTACGCAGGGCTTCTGAAAACTTAGGTTTGTGGAGCGTGGCGCCTTTTCCGATGGAAGCCGCAAAAGCGTCCATGGACATGCCAAAAGCGAGGAGGATCGTAGCGGAGATATTCATAACAGCGTCCAGACCGGGGATATCCATATGACACATCACTGCCCCCAGTAAACAGCAGTTGATGTATCTATGGTCTCGCCTGATCGCGCTGCACATAAGATGTGCTGTCAGCGATCCGTACGCGCCACGTTTTTCAACGAGTATGTTGACACGTACATTTCCTGCGAGCAGGAAATCGGCTACTCCCCAACGACGGGCGCAACCTTAACATATTTTGAGAATATAAAACAACAATGGATAAGCATTATTTAAAATGCTTGTTGATAACGATTTTCATTTGTCTTTAAGCGTGAAATTATCGTTAAAAAATAGAGAGCAAATTAACGAAAAGGATATAGCTTAGGCTATATTTCTTGCGCAAGATAAACACAGAGTATAGCCATTGCTATATATTTAACTCATTGAGTTTTAAGAAGTAAATTGTATATTTTTTCCAGATCGTCAATATTCTTCACCCGAATAAGCAGGCGGCGTTGTTCTAATTGCATCACCAGCACACCGTCTTCGGATAAATTCATCTCTTTAATACGGTTATATTCTATCCACACATTGGCGAAGAAAAATCCGCGGGATTTAAAAATGATTTTCGGCGTGCGGATCCAGAACAGATAAACCGCCATTAATGCCAGCGCACATAATAACCATGTGGTTAATATTGCACCATGACTGGTGACGTTATTGTAAATAAGGATAACGATGAGACCCGCGAAGATAAACGCATCCACGCGCCCGCGTCGCAGAAGGGGAAGGGAGAGCAGCGTCTCGCCGTGACGGCGGGGCATGATGAACTCGTCATAGATCGCATAAGCCAGAAGGGCAGCAATAAATAAAACCAGTACGATGTCCGTGACAGTCATTCATCCTCCAGATAAAAAAACCGGGGGCAAGCCCCCGGCCTATAGCATTAAAACTTACAGACCCAGCAGGCCGACAGCGTAGCCCGCGATACCGATGACGAAGAAGCCAACGATAATCCACAGCGGGTTCACTTTCTTACGCAGCAGCCACATGCAGGCGAAGGTCAACAGCAGCGGCACCAGGCCCGGCATCAGCTGGTCCAGAATCGTCTGCACGGTGGTGACGCGGGTTTGACCATCCTGACCGGTGATGGTCGATACCACCAGCGGGATGTTCACGTGCGTCCACTTGTTAACCAGCGCCCCCATAACAAACAGGCCGAGGATTGACGCCCCCTCAGTCAGTTTCTGCAGGAAGCCGCCGCCCATGTCCTTAACGATGTCCACCCCTTTACGGTATCCGTAGGCCACACCGTAGTAACGGGTCAGCAGGCGCACGGCGTTGAACAGGATGAAGAACAGCAGCGGGCCAAGCAGGCTGCCGCTCATCGCGATACCGGCACCCAGCGCTGCGAAGACCGGACGCACGGTACCCCAGAAGATTGGGTCACCGACACCGGCCAGCGGACCCATCAGGCCGACTTTGATACCGTTGATGGCACCGTCGTCAATCTCTGCGCCGTTCGCACGCTGTTCTTCCATCGCCAGCGTTACGCCCAGAACCGGAGCGGCTACGTAAGGATGGGTGTTAAAGAATTCCAGGTGACGCTTGATCGCCTGACGGCGCGCTTCGTTATTTTCCGGGTACAGGCGCTTGATCGCCGGCACCATGGAGAAGCAGAAGCCCAGCGCCTGCATACGTTCGAAGTTCCATGAACCCTGAAACAGGTTAGAACGGATGAACACGCCACGAATATCACCCGGAGTGAGTTTTTTCTCGGTGGTAGTTTTTGTCATATCAACCATTTCGCTCACCTGTTAGTCCAGTTCGTTATCGAGATCGTTGTTACCAGCAGCCTGCGCTGGGGCACCCGCGACGCGGTTATATTTCGGGCTGAGCTGGATGTAGAGAATCGCCATTACCGCACCAATCACACCCAGTGCAACCAGGTTGAAGTTGGTGAAGGCAGCGGTCACGAAGCCGAGGTAGAAGAACGGCATCAGATAGCCTGCGCGCATCATGTTGATGACCATCGCATAACCGACGACCACGATCATGCCGCCCGCGATGTTCAGACCGCCGGTGACCACTTCTGGAATGGCGTTCAGCATGCTCTGCACTTCACTGGTACCAACAGAGATCGCCACGATAACCGCCGGGATCGCGATACGCATCGCCTGCAGGAACAGGGATGAAACGTGGATCCACGACAGTGCCGTGAGGTTGCCGTTTTCGGCCGCCTTATCCGCCGCGTGCTGGAAGGCAACGGTGATAGTACGAACGATGATGGTCAGAACCTGGCCAGCTGCAGCCAGCGGGATCGCCAGAGCGATACCGGCACCAATACTCTGGTGACCGGCAATAACCAGAACGGTCGAAATGATAGAGGCCAGCGCGGCATCGGGCGCAACCGCCGCGCCGATGTTCATCCAGCCCAGGGCGATCATTTCCAGGGTACCACCGATGATGATACCGGTTTTCATGTCACCCAGAACGGCCCCAATCAGCGTACAGGCCACCAGAGGGCGGTGGAACTGAAATTCATCAAGTACGGATTCCATACCCGCAATACATGCGACGACGAACACCAGCACAATCTGAAGAGTGGTAATCTCCATTGCACTTCTCCTATTACATAAACTTTATATGAGAACCGGCGCGGGCTTATTTCCCAACTTTGCCGATCAAATCCATCATTTTCAGTTTTTGATCCGTAGAAACCTTACGGGCTTCCAGTTCAATACCGCGCGCATTCAGCTTGTTGAATGCCTCGATATCTTTCGCATCGACTGAAATGGCGTTGTTGACCTGCGTTTTGCCCTGACGGAATGCCATACCACCGATGTTCACGGAGGTGATTTTCACGCCGCCTTCAACAATGCGCTCAACGTCTGTCGGGTTAGTGAACAGGAGCATTACGCGTTCACCCGCGTATTTCGGGTTGTTGTAAACGCGGATCATCTTGGCGACATCCACGACGTGCGCGGTAACGCCAGGAGGAGCAACCTGAGTCAGAAGGGTTTTACGAACGGTATCGGCGGCAACTTCGTCGCTGACCACGATAATGCGTCGAACGTTGGTCTCTTTGGTCCAGCGCGTGGCGACCTGGCCGTGGATTAAGCGGTCATCAATACGCGCAAGGCCGATGACCATGTAATCGTTCGGGCCCATCGGTTTTGCCGGTGCAGCCGCTTTTGGTGCCGCTGCGGGAGCAGGGGCAGGTTTTTCAACCGGCTGCGCCTTCAGGGCTTTTACCCCTTCGCGACCGGTTTCAACGGCCAGCGCCACCAGCTCATCGAACGCCGGATTGTCGTCGCGCGCCATGAAGGTTTCCACCAGCATGGGAATATTAACCCCGGCGACAACTTCATAGTGCTCTTTATCGACGACAATGCGGCTGGCGGCATTGAACGGGCTGCCGCCCCATGTATCAACGAGAAACAGCACGCCTTTGCTGGTATCCAGCTTCGCGAGTTGAGCGTTGTACTTCTCTATCAGCGTCTCGGCGTTTTCACCGGGAACGAAATCGATCCAGCCGACGTTTTCCTGCTCGCCCAACAGCATCTCTGCCGTTTTGAGTAGCTGCTCAGCAGCCCAACCATGTGTGCCTATGACAATAGCAATGGTCACTTGCTACCTCCTTTTATTATCATTAATACGTCTGCCAGGCAGTCGTACTGAGAATCGTATTGGCGAACCGAATCGATTCAGATAAGGGTTAGAGTTCAAAAAAACTAAGACTTCCGCGATTTATTTTAGATAGTGAAAAAATAATTTATGTGATGAAGATCCGTAATTTAGCCACGCGTTACAGATTTATCTGTAGCGTAAAGCCGCTGTGTTACAGAACTTTGCAAAGGAACGTAAATCTTTGCTAAAAACACAGTGTCTCTGATATGTTTAGCCTCCGTTTAATAGTTCAGGAGTATAGGGCTAAAGCCCACTATATGGACCGTCACCGACGTCAGTCATCAACCAGGCCATTTCGCGCCTTATTCACCGGCGAACCTCGCCACGTATCGACTCTGTTTGCCTCTGTTTTGCCCACGTTGAGTGGGGCACCGTTTCGTCATTCCTTTAGCAGGAGCTTGTCATGGAATTCTTAATGGACCCGTCAATCTGGGTGGGATTGCTCACGCTGGTGGTGCTGGAGATTGTTCTCGGCATTGATAACCTGGTGTTTATCGCCATCCTTGCGGACAAGCTGCCGCCAAAACAGCGTGATAAAGCGCGTCTGATTGGTCTCTCGCTGGCGCTGGTTATGCGACTGGGGCTGCTCTCCGTCATCTCCTGGATGGTCACGCTGACCAAACCGCTGTTCTCCGTCATGGATTACACCTTCTCCGGGCGTGATTTAATCATGCTGATCGGGGGGATATTCCTGCTTTTCAAAGCGACGACGGAGCTACACGAGCGGCTGGAAAACCGTCAGCACGATGATGGGCACGGTAAAGGCTATGCCAGCTTCTGGGTGGTGGTGCTGCAGATTGTGGTGCTTGATGCAGTCTTCTCGCTGGATGCGGTGATCACGGCGGTCGGCATGGTGAATCATCTGCCGGTAATGATGGCGGCTGTTGTCATTGCGATGGCGGTCATGCTGCTGGCCTCGAAGCCGCTGACGCGCTTCGTCAACCAGCATCCGACGGTGGTCGTGCTGTGTCTGAGCTTCCTGCTGATGATTGGTCTGAGCCTGGTGGCGGAAGGTTTTGGCTTCCATATTCCGAAAGGCTACCTGTACGCCGCGATTGGCTTCTCGATTCTGATCGAGCTGTTCAACCAGATTGCGCGCCGTAACTTTATTAAGCAGCAGTCGAATCAGCCGCTGCGCGCCCGTACCGCAGACGCGATTCTGCGCCTGATGGGCGGCCGTCGTCAGGTGAACGTCCAGTCTGATTCCGAAAACCATAACCCGGTTCCGGTCCCGGAAGGGGCGTTTGTGGAACAAGAGCGCTACATGATTAACGGCGTGCTCTCCCTGGCCTCCCGTTCGCTGCGCGGCATCATGACGCCGCGCGGGGAGATCAGCTGGGTTGATGCTAACCTGAGCGTCGATGAAATTCGCCAGCAGCTGCTCTCTTCTCCGCACAGCCTGTTCCCGGTGTGTCGCGGAGAGCTGGATGAGATCATCGGCGTCGTGCGGGCAAAAGAGATGCTGGTGGCCCTGGAAGAGGGCGTGAACGTGGAAGCCGTTGCTGCTGCGTCGCCTGCGATTGTCGTGCCGGAAACGCTGGATCCTATCAACCTGCTCGGGGTGCTGCGCCGCGCTCGCGGTAGCTTTGTTATCGTCACCAACGAGTTTGGCGTGGTGCAGGGGCTGGTCACGCCGCTGGACGTGCTGGAAGCGATTGCCGGTGAATTCCCGGATGCCGACGAAACGCCTGAGATCGTTGCCGACGGTGAAGGCTGGCTGGTTAAAGGTACCACCGACTTGCACGCGCTCTCGCACACGCTGGGGCTGGAAAACGTGATCAACGATGAAGAAGACATCGCGACCGTTGCCGGTCTGGTTATCGCCGTTAACGGGCAAATCCCGCGCGTCGGCGATGTGATCGAGCTGGCGCCGCTGCACATTACGATCGTTGAAGCCAACGACTATCGCGTTGATATGGTTCGTATTGTTAAAGAACAATCAGCCCACGACGAAGATGAGTAAGCCGGCTTAGCGCAGCGGCATTAAGGGCACGATGTGCCCGTTATGATGCGCTGGCGGGGACGCGCTTCCCGCCAGCCACTTCGGAAAATCCCGTAGCGGCATGGGCCGCGCATAGAAAAACCCCTGCAGGACAGGTACGCCATGGCGGCGCAAGTAGCGCGCCTGCTCCTCCGTCTCGACTCCTTCAGCAACCAGTTCGATATTCAGCCGCTGTCCCAGCGCAATAATCATATCCGTCACCGTCGAGTTCACGGCGTCGGTGCCGATGGCGGTGGTAAACGACTGGTCGATTTTCAGCACGTCCGGGTGAAGCTTTTCAAGCCAGGAGAGGGAGCTGTTCCCGGTACCAAAATCGTCGATGGCGAGCTTCACCCCTTTGCGATGCAGTTCGCGCACGATGCGATAATCCGCATCCAGCAGCGCATCCCGTTCCGTGAGTTCAATCACCAGCTGCTGGCGCGGACCGGCGCTGAACCAGAGGCGGTTAAGGTCCTGTATCAATGCCGCGTGACGAAAATGGCTGGCGGCGACGTTAATACCAATGTGAAAACCGGCGCTGGAAGGGAAGTAGCCTATCTGGCGCACCGTTTCGGCGATGACATAGCGGGTCAGGGGGACAATCTGGTTATGTTCTTCTGCCAGCGGGATAAACACCTCCGGGGTGATCCAACCCTGACGGGGGTTATTCCAGCGCAGCAGGATCTCCACGCCGGTGCACGCCTGGGTACGGGCATTCACCAGCGGCTGGCAGAAAAGCTCAAATTCCCGCGCCGCAATGCCCATATCGATCTCCCACGTAAAGCTCATCCGGTTTGCCGTTGCCAGCCAGGCGAGATAGCCCAGCAGCAGGCTGAGCATCAGCCCCAGCGGCAGCTGGGCTGGCAGGCTTTTTAAGGCTAATTCTCCAGGGCCTGGCCCGCTGACCGTAATGGTAAAAGGATTTCGGGTTGATGATTGCTGGAAAAGAGAGCCCTCTTCATCAAACGTCAGGCTGTCGCTGACGCGTTGTCCGTAGCGCAAAAAGCGATCGCCTACGGTCAGCGCCACGTCATTGATGAGCGGGCGCTGGGGCTCGAGGATCATTTTGGCGATCAGGTCGATATTGATGATTTCGATTACGCCAGCTTCACCGTCCTGTGAGACGGGATACCACTGGATCAATATCGGGCTACCCTTAAGCAGCCACAGATCGCTCGATAAAATCAGCTTCGCCGTGCTGGCGGGTAATTCTTTCAGGAAGTCGCGAACGGGCACATTGCGGCTCCCGAAAATACTTGAGCAATACAGGATACCCTCGTTAATCAGGGCGATGGAGCGTACCGTCTGCAAAATGGCGGCCTGCTTTCGCAGCGCCAGGTGCGCCTGCGGGCAGGGCTGCCCTACCAGGGGCTGCAGCACGCTGCGGCGGTTCTCTAAAGAAAGCAGGACGTTATCAAGGGCGCGAACGGTGTGGCTGGTAAAATCGAGGATTCGCTGTTGGTTAACATTGCGCTGTGAAATGAAGCGAATGCCTAACGTCAGGATGAGCGTGAGGAGCGCAACCGTCACACAGACGATAACGCGTTTTCGGCGATAGTTTTTAATGATCGTTTGTGCAGTTTGCATGAACGGTCGCCTGATAAGCCACCAGCCACAAAAGCCGGACGCAACAGTAAAAGTGTAGTGGGGAAAGCAGAAGGAGACGAGAAAGAAGAGGGAAATTCGCCCATCCGTTGCAGATGGGCGAAAGGTAGTATTAGTCGCACTGCACCTTAATGGCCAGGCCACCGCGGGACGTCTCGCGGTATTTCGCGTTCATGTCCTTGCCGGTTTCGTACATGGTTTCAATCACCTTATCCAGCGATACGCGAGGTTCGCTGGTACGGCGCATCGCCATACGTGAGGCGTTGATGGCTTTCACAGAGGCAATCGCGTTACGCTCGATGCACGGCACCTGCACCTGGCCCGCGACCGGGTCACAGGTCAGACCGAGGTTATGTTCCATACCGATTTCCGCCGCCACGCAGACCTGCTCAGGGCTTGCGCCCAGCAGCTCTGCCAGACCTGCCGCCGCCATGGAGCAGGCAACGCCCACTTCACCCTGACAGCCCACTTCCGCACCGGAGATGGAGGCGTTCATTTTGTACAGCGCACCGATGGCCCCTGCCGCCAGGAAATAGCGGATATAGATGTCCGGCGTCACGGGCTCAATAAAGTGATCGTAATACGCCAGCACTGCCGGAACGATACCGCAGGCGCCGTTGGTTGGCGCCGTCACGACGCGTCCACCTGCGGCGTTCTCTTCATTAACCGCCAGGGCAAACATGTTTACCCAGTCGACCACGTTCATCGGGTCGTTGGAGAACTTGTCCGTGGTCACCAGCATACGGCGCAGGGCAGAGGCACGACGCGGTACGCGCAGTGGACCCGGCAGAACGCCTTCGGTGTTCATCCCGCGGTCGATACAGGCGCGCATGGTTTGCCAGACGTTCGCAAAATAGTCTTCAATCTCTTTTTTGCTGTGCAGGGCCAGTTCGTTCTGCATCACCATGCCGGACAGTGAAAGACCGGTCTCTTTGCAGTAGCCCAGCATTTCTGTAGCCGATTTGAACGGGTAAGGTACGCTGACGTCGCCGACGCTGTCTTTGCCAAAATGCTCTTCATCCACGATGAAGCCACCGCCGATGGAGTAGTACGTTTTGCTGTAAATCTCTTTTTCACTGCTGTAAGCGTGAATGGTCATGCCGTTTTCATGCAGCGGCAGGTTGTCGCTACGGAAACGCATGCCGTCATCCTGCGGGAAATCGACTTCCTGCTGGCCGTTTGCCAGCAGCAGGCGGCCGCGTGTTTCCACGTCGCGGATGAATGCCGGGATGGCATCAATATCTACGGTATCCGGCATATTGCCTGCCAGACCCATAATAATGGCGATATCGGTGTGGTGGCCTTTACCCGTTAATGACAGCGAGCCGTAAACATCCACGGCGACACGGGTAACGCTTTCCAGTAATCCTTTTTCGACCAGATCATCGACGAACTGTTTACCGGCCTTCATCGGGCCAACAGTATGGGAAGACGAAGGGCCAATTCCCACTTTGAACATGTCGAATATACTAATCACTTTCACACTCCTGACAGGGTTACCGGGGTTCCAGTAACGATGTTATAACTGCGCATAGTGTAAGAGGGAACACCGACCTCGGCTTAACTATTCACATGAATTAAACTAATGGTTAACGATGGGTTTTGCTAATAGCGCGACGCGGATCGCAAACCTGCGAAAAAGGGTGGAATGTAAAGTATAGTCAAGGTTTCAGGCCGATTTGCAGCGCCAGTTCACGAATGATGCCCGCCGTCATGCCCCAGACAAAATAATGCTGATACCAGGACAACCAGACCCGATGGTCATGCCCCCGTCGATGGATATCGAGCGGATGATAGCGGCTGAGCCGGAGCGCCTCTTCGAGCGGCATTTCAAACACCGCTGAAACTTCATCGACGCTGGCGTGATACTGCAGACCGGGCGGGATAATGCCCACCACCGGCGTGACCTGAAAACCGGTGACGCTGTCGACGGGCGGCAGCACGCCGATAACCTCCACCGCCTCCGGCGGAATGGCCACCTCTTCCTGCGCTTCCCGCAGCGCGGCGGCAATCAGCGAGGCGTCGGAGCTGTCAACCGCGCCACCCGGAAAGGCGACCTGACCCGCGTGCTTGCGTAAATGGTGAGAACGCTGGGTGAGCAGCAGGCCCGGCTGCGCGCGACGCACGACCGGGATCAGCACGGCCGCCTGACGCTGATTGAGCGCTTCGCGGTTGACCTGCGGTCGTAATAGCTGAAATCGAGATAAAAAATCGTCCAGCGTCAGGTTCTCTTTTTCCACCCGTGATTACTCCAGTTGTTTCAGGATACGGTTAACTTTATCAAAGGTTTCCTGATATTCCGCATCGACCTGGCTATCGGCAACAATGCCGCCCCCGGCCGAGCAGTAAAGGTTTCCGTCGCAGGCCGTCAGCGTGCGTATGGTAATGCTGGTATCCATGGTGCCGCACAGGCTGATATAGCCGATGCTGCCGCACCAGGCGTTGCGGCGGTGCGGCTCCAGCTCATCAATGATCTCCATCGCCCGTACCTTTGGCGCGCCGGTGATGGAGCCGCCCGGAAACGCGGCGCGGAGCAGATCGCAGGCGGTGCGAGAGGTGGGTAGACGCGCGGTAATGGTGCTGACCAGATGATGCACCGCCGGGAAAGGCTCGACGACAAACAGTTCCGGCACGCGCACGCTGCCCGGTTCGGCGACGCGGCCAATGTCGTTACGCATCAGGTCGACAATCATCAGGTTCTCGGCGCGGTCTTTCGACGAGGCGGCGAGCTTTTCCGCCTGCTGGCGATCGGCATCGGGATCCGCAAGACGCGGTAACGTGCCTTTAATCGGACGGGTTTGAATCGTACCCTCGGCCAGATGGATAAAGCGCTCGGGTGACAGGCTAAGAATTACACCCTGTTCCAGACGGACAAACGCGCTGAACGGCGCCTTATTGCTGGCGTTAAGACGGGTAAACGCCTGCCACTCATCTCCCCGGTATGTCGACTGGAAGCGCTGGGCGAGGTTAACCTGGTAGCAGTCACCGCTTTGCAGATACGCCTGAACGCGCGCGAATTTTTCGGCATACTCCGCTGCGGTCATGTTCGAGCGCCAGCCAGAGGTAAGGGTAAACGTCTCTGCCGGTGCAGGCCGTTGCGCCTCGAGCCACGCAAGACGCGCCTGCACGTCATGATGGCTCAGCAGGGAAACCGTTTTTTTCTGGTGATCGACTATTAACGCCCAGTCATACAGCCCCACGGCCATGTCTGGCAGGGAAATATCAGCCTGCGCATGCTCCGGCAGCGTTTCGAAACGGCGACCCAGATCGTACCCAAACAGGCCCAGCGCGCCGCCCTGGAAAGGCAGCTCTGGGTTAGGGGTTGCGGTTAAGCCCAGCGCGTTAATGGCCTGCTGCAGCTGCTTCAGGGGATCGTCCGTTAACGACAGGTCATCGGTTGTCAGCGTCTTTAGCGGATCGGCCACCAGAATATCGAAGCGGCTATAGGGATGGTCCGCATGGCCGGAATGCAGCAGCATCGCAAACGGAAGATGGCTCAGGCGGGCAAACCAGAATTCAGCGGCGTCTGCACGCCAGGGCAAGGTAATAACAGTGGGGAAGCGCATGTTCATGTGTGGCATACTACCGGGCAGCGTGAAATAATTAGCGCGAATAATTTAGCAGGAGTTGACGATGTTTGCAGGTTTACCTTCTCTGAGCCATGAACAGCAGCAGAAAGCGGTTGAGCGAATTCAGGAACTGATGTCCCAGGGGATGAGCAGCGGACAGGCGATTACCGTTGTCGCCGAGGAGATTCGCGCCAGTCATTCCGGCGAGCGGATCGTGGCGCGTTTCGAAGATGAAGATGAAGATCCAGAAGAATAATCGGGCTTACACCGCCGCGATAATCTTAATCTCTACCTTATATTCCGGCTTCATCAGCGTGGCCTGTACGGTACAGCGTACAGGCGCGTGACCCGCCACCACCCATGCATCCCAGGCTTTGTTCATCGCCGCGAAATCCTCTTTGTTTGCCAGGAAAATCGTCGCATCCAGAATGCGGGATTTGTCGCTGCCCTGTTTTTCCAGCACCGCGTCAATCTGCGCCAGGGTGTTAGCCGTCTGCTCGAACGCATCCGCGTCCAGGTTAGCCGGTACGCCGGTGTAGTAGAGCGTCTGGTTATGGATCACCACATCAGACCAGCGGGCTTCGGCATCAATGCGCACAATTGTCATAAACGTTTCCTCGTTATTTTTCGTCGTCAGGCGGCAAGACTGCCATATTGTTCTCCTGTCGTCACTATTTGGGGTGGCACAGGAGAGGATGGGCTGACATAATCCCTGTGCAAAAATACAGTGAGAGAGCACCGTGGCAGACGATTTTTCCCCTGAAGGTCAATTAGCGCAGGCTATTCCCGGCTTCAAGCCCCGTGAGCCTCAGCGCCAGATGGCGCACGCCGTTGCACGCGCCATCGATAAGGCTCAGCCGCTGGTGGTCGAAGCCGGAACCGGCACGGGTAAAACGTATGCTTACCTTGCTCCGGCGCTGCGCGCGAAAAAGAAAGTGATTATTTCCACCGGTTCGAAGGCGCTGCAGGATCAGCTCTATAGCCGCGATTTGCCCACGGTGGCGAAAGCGCTTAAATACAAAGGTCGTCTGGCCCTGCTGAAGGGGCGCTCTAACTATCTCTGCCTGGAACGTCTTGAGCAGCAGGCGCTGGCGGGCGGTGACCTGCCGGTGCAAACCCTCAGCGACGTTATTATCCTTCGCGCCTGGGCGAACCAGACCGAAGAGGGTGATATCAGCACCTGCGCGAGCGTACCGGAAGACTCGCCTGCCTGGCCGCTGGTGACCAGCACCAACGACAACTGCCTCGGCAGCGACTGTCCGCTGTATAAAGACTGCTTTGTGGTGAAAGCGCGCAAAACGGCGATGGATGCGGATGTGGTGGTGGTGAACCACCATCTGTTCCTCGCGGATATGGTCGTCAAGGACAGCGGTTTCGGCGAGCTGATCCCGGAGGCGGACGTGATGATCTTCGACGAAGCCCACCAGCTTCCGGACATCGCCAGCCAGTACTTCGGCCAGTCGCTTTCCAGCCGCCAGCTGCAGGATCTGGCGAAAGATTTCACCATCGCTTACCGGACCGAACTCAAAGATACCCAGCAGCTGCAGAAGTGCGCCGACCGTCTGGCCCAAAGCGCGCAGGATTTCCGCTTACAGCTCGGCGAGCCGGGCTATCGCGGTAACCTGCGCGAGCTTCTGGCGGATAAAAACATCCAGCGCGCGCTGCTGCTGCTCGATGATGCTCTCGAACTCTGCTACGACGTGGCAAAACTGTCGCTTGGCCGCTCCGCGCTGCTGGACGCGGCCTTCGAACGCGCCACGCTCTATCGCGGGCGGCTCAAACGGCTGAAAGAGATTAACCAGCCGGGGTTCAGCTACTGGTATGAGTGCACCTCGCGGCATTTCACGCTGGCGCTCACGCCGCTGACGGTGGCGGATAAGTTTAAAGAGGTGATGGCGCAAAAACCGGGAAGCTGGATCTTCACCTCGGCAACCCTGTCGGTGAATGACGATCTGCATCACTTCACGGAACGTCTCGGCATTGAGGCGGCGGAATCCCTGCTGCTGCCCAGCCCGTTCGATTACGAAAAACAGGCGCTGCTCTGCGTGCCTCGTAATCTGCCGCTGCCGAACCAGCCGGGCGCGGCGCGCCACCTGGCCGCGATGTTAAAACCGATGATCGAGGCCAACAACGGCCGCTGCTTTATGCTCTGCACCTCTCACGCCATGATGCGTGATCTCGCCGAGCAGTTCCGCGCCACCATGACGCTGCCGGTGCTGCTGCAGGGTGAAACCAGTAAAGGTCAGCTGCTACAGCAGTTTGTCAGCGCCGGGAATGCCCTGCTGGTAGCAACCAGCAGCTTCTGGGAAGGGGTGGACGTGCGGGGCGATACGCTCTCGCTGGTAATTATTGATAAGCTGCCGTTTACCTCTCCGGACGACCCGCTGCTGAAGGCGCGCATGGAAGACTGCCGTCTGCGCGGGGGCGATCCGTTTGACGAGGTACAGCTGCCGGATGCGGTGATTACCCTCAAGCAGGGGGTAGGGCGATTGATCCGCGACGTTACCGATCGCGGGGTGCTGGTCATTTGCGATAATCGGCTGGTGATGCGCCCTTACGGGGCGACCTTCCTCGCCAGCCTGCCGCCCGCGCCGCGGACGCGGGACATAAAACGCGCGGTGCGTTTCCTGGCAAACCCAACGGCGGAGTAATTTACTCCGGAGTGTGCTAAGATGCGCGCCATTTTGTGACTGACCCTTGCGAGAGCGCGACGACTGATGCGAATTCTGGCTATTGATACCGCGACAGAGGCTTGCTCTGTCGCTCTGTTGAACGACGGTGCTGTTTCTGCTCATTTCGAAGAGTGCCCACGGGAACACACCCAACGCATTCTGCCCCTGGTAAAAGCCATTTTAACCCAGGGCAACACCTCCTTAACCGACCTCGACGCGCTGGCCTTTGGCCGTGGCCCCGGCAGCTTTACGGGCGTACGTATCGGGATTGGTATTGCGCAGGGGCTGGCGCTGGGCGCCGAACTGCCGATGATCGGCGTCTCTACCCTCGCCACTATGGCCCAGGGCGCATGGCGCATGACCGGGGCAACGCGCGTGCTGGCCGCGATTGATGCCCGCATGGGCGAAGTTTACTGGGCCGAATACACCCGCGACGAGCAGGGCGTGTGGCGCGGCGAAGAGACGGAAGCCGTGCTCAAGCCGGAAGCGGTCACTGAGCGGCTGCAGCAGCTCTCCGGCGAGTGGGCAACCGTCGGCACCGGCTGGCCGGCGTGGCCTGACATGGCAAACGACACCGGGGTGACGCTGGTGGACGGCAACATGCTGCTGCCGGCTGCGGAAGACATGCTTCCGATTGCCTGCCAGCTGCTCGCGGCAGGAAAAACCGTTGCCGTTGAACACGCGGAGCCGGTTTATTTGCGAAACACCGTTGCGTGGAAGAAACTTCCGGGCCGCGAGTGAATCTCAGTAACAGGAACTGAGAAAAAGGAGTCGCATCATGGCGGTTCGAACTAAAGTAGTACGCCTTATTATGGCAGGCGCAGTTGCCATAGCACTGAGCGGATGCGTTTCCGTTCCTGATGCGATTAAGGGCAGCAGCCCGACGCCACAGCAGGATCTGGTTCGGGTGATGAATGCGCCTGAGCTTTACGTCGGCCAGGAAGCGCGCTTTGGCGGTAAGGTCATCGACGTACAAAACCAGCAGGGGAAAACCCGTCTGGAGATCGCGACCGTTCCGCTGGACAGCGGCGCGCGGCCGGTACTGGGTGAGGCCTCTCGCGGGCGTATCTATGCGGACGTCAGCGGTTTCCTCGATCCGGTCGATTTTCGCGGGCAGCTGGTGACCGTCGTCGGGCCGATTACCGGCGCCGTGCAGGGCAAAATCGGCAGCACGCCGTATAAATTTATGACCATGCAGGTCAACGGTTATAAACGCTGGCGGCTGGCACAGCAGGTGATCATGCCGCCTCAGCCGATGGATCCGTGGATGTGGGGTCCACATCCTTATCGTTACGGCTACCCGGGCTGGGGCTGGTATAACCCGGGTCCTGCACAGGTTCAGACGATCGTTACTGAGTAACTTACTGTTATTGTTAGAAAAGAGACAGTGGCTCAGCCGCTGTCTCTGTTTTTTTACGGATAAAACGAAAAAAAAGAGTGACGCGCTTCGCAACCTTAAATGTGAACAATTAATAAACTGGTACGCTGAGTTAATATAATGTTAACAAACTGTTTATTATCGGGGTTGTGATGACGACGAACACTCATTTCAGAGGTGATGCATTGAAGAAGGTTTGGCTTAACCGTTATCCCGCAGATGTTCCTGCTGAGATCAATCCTGACCGTTATCAATCCCTGGTGGAATTATTTGAGCACTCGGTAAGGCGCTACGCGGACCAGCCCGCATTCGTGAATATGGGCGAGGTCATGACGTTCCGTAAGCTTGAGGAGCGTAGCCGGGCGTTTGCGGCGTATCTTCAGGAAGGGCTGGGGCTGCAAAAAGGGGACCGCGTCGCGCTGATGATGCCGAACCTGCTGCAATACCCGGTGGCGTTGTTCGGTATACTGCGAGCCGGGATGATTGTCGTCAATGTCAACCCGCTGTATACCCCGCGCGAGCTGGAGCATCAGCTGAACGACAGCGGCGCGGCCGCGATTGTCATTGTGTCCAACTTCGCCCATACCCTGGAAAAAGTGGTCGACAAAACCCAGGTTAAACACGTTATCCTGACGCGCATGGGGGATCAACTCTCCACTGCCAAAGGCACGCTGGTTAACTTTGTCGTTAAATACGTCAAGCGCCTGGTGCCAAAATACCACCTGCCGGACGCCATCTCCTTCCGCCGCGCGCTGCATGCGGGCTACCGTATGCAGTATGTGAAACCCGAAGTGGTGGCGGAAGATCTTGCGTTTCTGCAATACACGGGCGGGACCACCGGCGTCGCCAAAGGGGCCATGCTTACCCACCGCAATATGCTGGCAAACCTTGAACAGGTGAACGCCACCTACGGGCCGCTTCTGCATCCGGGCAAAGAGGTGGTGATCACCGCGCTTCCGCTGTATCACATCTTTGCGCTGACCATGAACTGCCTGCTGTTTATTGAACTGGGTGGTCAGAACATCCTCATCACCAACCCGCGCGATATCCCGGGCCTGGTGAAAGAGCTGGCGAAATACCCGTTCACCGCCATGACCGGGGTTAATACGCTGTTTAACGCGCTGCTTAATAACAAAGAGTTCCAGCAGCTGGATTTCTCCACGCTGCATCTCTCTGCGGGCGGCGGCATGCCGGTTCAGCAGGCGGTCGCCGAGCGCTGGGTGAAGCTCACCGGTCAGTATTTGCTGGAAGGCTATGGGCTGACGGAATGTGCTCCGCTGGTCAGCGTGAATCCACACGATATCGACTATCACAGTGGAAGCATTGGTCTGCCGGTTCCTTCCACCGAGGCCAAACTGGTCGATGATAACGATAAAGAAGTCGCGCCGGGCGAGCCGGGTGAGCTTTGCGTCAGAGGTCCGCAGGTGATGCTGGGTTACTGGCAGCGTCCCGATGCGACCGACGAAATCATCAAAGACGGCTGGCTGCACACCGGTGATATTGCGGTAATGGATGACGAGGGCTTCCTGCGCATCGTCGATCGCAAGAAAGATATGATCCTGGTCTCCGGCTTCAACGTCTATCCGAATGAGATCGAAGACGTGGTTATGCAGCACAGCGGCGTACTTGAAGTGGCGGCTGTCGGCGTCCCTTCCGGCAGCAGCGGTGAAGCGGTTAAAATATTTGTGGTCAAGAAAGATCCTTCCCTGACGGAGGAGGCGCTGGTAACGTTTTGCCGTCGTCAGCTGACGGGCTACAAGGTGCCGAAGCTGGTTGAATTCCGCGATGAGCTGCCGAAATCCAACGTCGGAAAGATATTACGACGAGAATTACGTGACGAAGCCCGTGGCAAAGTAGACAATAAGGCCTGAGCTTCACGCTAATCGCCCAGACGCCGGTTAAGCCGGCGTTTTTTATGGGCGCAAACAAAAGAGAACCCGTTTTGAATTACCAGATGATCACGACCAACGACGAGCTGGCTTCGCTGTGCGAAGTGACGCGCGACTTTCCTGCTATTGCCCTGGATACCGAGTTTGTCCGTACCCGGACCTATTATCCGCAGCTGGGTTTGATTCAGATGTACGACGGTAAACACGTGTCGCTGATTGACCCTCTCGGCATTACCGACTGGACGCCGATGCGTGACCTGCTGCTCGATACCGCCGTGACGAAATACCTGCACGCAGGCAGTGAGGATCTGGAAGTCTTTCTGAACACCTTTGGCATCATGCCCCAGCCGCTGATTGACACGCAGATCCTCGCGGCATTCAGCAATCGTCCGCTCTCATGGGGCTTTGCTGCCATGGTGGAGGAGTATACGGGCCTGACGCTGGATAAAAGCGAATCCCGTACCGACTGGCTGGCACGCCCGCTTACCGAGCGTCAGCTGGAATATGCGGCGGCAGACGTGTTTTACCTGTTGCCGATTGCCGGACAGCTGATGAAAGAGGCAGAAGCCTCCGGCTGGCTCGCTGCTGCGCTGGACGAGTGCCGTATGACCCAGCAGCGTCGTCAGGAAGTGGTTGACCCGAAAGAGGCCTGGCGCGATATCAGCAACGCCTGGCAGCTGCGTACGCGTCAGCTGGCATGCCTGCAGCTGCTGGCAGACTGGCGCTTGCGTAAAGCGCGCGAGCGCGATCTGGCCGTTAACTTTGTGGTTCGCGAAGAGCATCTCTGGGCAGTCGCGCGCTATATGCCGGGCAGCCTGGGCGAGCTGGACAGCATTGGTCTTTCGGGCAGCGAGATCCGCTTCCACGGTAAAACCCTGCTGGCGCTGGTCGCCAAAGCGCAGGAGCTGCCGGAAGATGCGCTGCCGGAACCGCTGCTGAACCTGATGGACATGCCGGGCTATCGCAAAGCGTTTAAGGATATCAAAGCGCTGGTGCAGGCAGTTGCAACGGAAAGCAAGCTGAGCGCGGAACTGCTCGCCTCACGTCGTCAGATTAACCAGCTGCTGAACTGGCACTGGAAGCTGAAGCCGCAGAATGGCGTGCCGGAGAT
The DNA here is from genome assembly GCF_041679625.1 of Enterobacter cloacae complex sp. ESBL7. Classification (NCBI taxonomy): domain Bacteria; kingdom Pseudomonadati; phylum Pseudomonadota; class Gammaproteobacteria; order Enterobacterales; family Enterobacteriaceae; genus Enterobacter; species Enterobacter cloacae complex sp. ESBL7. The sequence continues at coordinate 1,963,264 of NZ_JBGORN010000001.1, read as the reverse complement.
GATGGCGGGATGGCGCGGGGAATTGATGGCCGATCGCCTGAATACGCTGCTGGACGGTTACCCGCGATAAAAAAATATGCCGGGCGATATACCCGGCATATTTCCCCGGTGGCGCTGCGCTTACCGGGGCGGCGAAAACACAAACCTACGGACGCGACTCTTCCGCTTCCGGGAGCGTAACGTTCAGCTCCAGAATCGAAATATCCCCGTCTTTTTGTTCCAGCTGCACTGTGACCATCTCCGGGTCAATCTGCACATACTTACAGATCACTTCCAGGATGTCCTTACGCAGCTGCGGCAGGTAGTGAGGCTCGGCGTCGCTACGACGACGCTCCGCAACGATAATTTGCAGACGTTCTTTTGCGATGTTGGCGGTGTTCTTTTTCCGCGAGAGAAAAAAGTCCAGTAATGCCATAACTTATCCTCCGAACAGGCGTTTGAGGAAACCTTTCTTCTCTTCTTCAATGAAGCGGAAAGGACGTTCTTCTCCCAGCAGACGGTCAACGGTATCGGCGTAAGCTTTACCTGCATCTGCCAATGTATCAAGGATCACTGGCTCGCCCTGGTTAGAGGCGCGTAACACGGACTGATCTTCCGGGATAACGCCCACCAGCTTAATGCGCAGGATCTCCAGCACGTCTTCCATGCTCAGCATGTCACCTTTGTTCACGCGGCCCGGATTGTAGCGGGTGAGCAGCAGGTGTTCTTTAATCGGGTCTTCGCCATTTTCCGCACGACGGGATTTAGAAGCGAGGATGCCCAGAATGCGGTCTGAGTCACGCACGGATGAAACTTCAGGGTTGGTGGTGATGATCGCTTCATCAGCGAAGTAGAGCGCCATCAGGGCACCGGTTTCGATGCCCGCAGGGGAGTCGCAGACAATGAAGTCGAAATCCATTTTTTTCAGATCGTCGAGCACCTTTTCCACGCCTTCACGGGTCAGGGCGTCTTTGTCACGCGTCTGAGAAGCCGGGAGAATGTAGAGGTTCTCGGTGCGCTTGTCTTTGATCATCGCCTGGTTAAGCGTGGCATCGCCCTGAATGACGTTTACGAAGTCATACACGACGCGACGCTCACATCCCATGATGAGGTCGAGGTTACGCAGACCGATATCGAAGTCGATAACGATGGTTTTCTTTCCCTTCTGGGCCAAACCAGTAGCGATGGCCGCGCTGGAGGTGGTCTTGCCAACGCCTCCTTTACCCGAAGTAACAACAATAATGCGTGCCATAGAAATTCCTTGTTAAAAAGGGATCAATTCAACGGTTGAACGGTCAACGCGTCGTCTGCCAGAAGCAGGCGAGCCGCTTTGCCATAAAATTCGGCTGGGATCTTGTCGCTCAGCCAATATTCACCTGCGATGGACACCAGTTCCGCCGTCAGGTGAGTACAAAATATTTGCGCATCTCGATCGCCACTTGCACCTGCGAGCGCACGTCCACGCATCATACCGTATACGTGAATATTGCCATCTGCAATCAGCTCAGCGCCAGCACTGACGTGGCTTGTAACAATCAGATCACAGTTTGGTGCATAAATGCGCTGACCGGAACGAACCGGCACATCAATCATTCGCGTTTTTGTGACGGTAGTAACGTTTTGCACCGCAGGAGGGGGCGTTTGCACGGCAACGGGTGCCGCACGCGAGGCTTTTTCTTTGCCCTCATTCAGAAGAGGCAGCCCCGCACGCTCAATTTCCGCTTTCAGCTCAGTATCTTTGCAGCCGCTGATGCCCACGATACGCAGTCCGGTCGAGGAGACGGCCTGCTGGAGAAGTTTCCAGTTAACCGGAGCCTCAAGACCGCTGACGTTGATAACAACAGGGGCGTGCTTCAGAAAGGCGGGAGCCTGGGCGATTTTGTCTTCTAACGCCTGACGAATAACCTCGGGTTTTGCATCATGCAAATGTACCACTGATAAGGTGAAGCTACTGCCTTTAAGCTCGATGGGCGTGTTTGACATCCTGGCCTTACTCAATTTGCTATTAACCGCAACCACTCGCTGCGATATTCCGAAGAGTATCAGGCATGTTATAGTCAGGAGTATATTGAGGCAAGCAACCACCCATTAATTCAGAGTAAAAACATGTTTTGTGTGATCTACAGAAGTACAAGCCGTGACCAGACCTATCTTTATGTCGAAAAGAAAGACGATTTTTCACGCGTGCCTGAAGAATTAATGAAGAACTTTGGCCGACCACAGCTGGCGATGCTGCTGCCGCTCGATGGTCGTAAGAAACTGATTAATGCCGATCTGGATAAAGTGAAAACGGCCTTAGCCGAGCAAGGCTATTATTTACAGCTTCCACCGCCACCCGAGAATTTATTAAAACAGCATCTTGAGGCGAACGGTAAAAAATAGTCTCAACTGTTTTTGGGCACAACACATCAACCGTTTAGGGGTCGACCATGTATCAACATCATAACTGGCAAGGTGCATTACTGGATTATCCCGTCAGCAAAGTGGTTTGCGTGGGCAGTAACTACGCAAAACATATTCAGGAGATGGGCAGCGCGACGCCAGAAGAGCCGGTCCTGTTTATTAAGCCTGAAACGGCGCTGTGCGATATCCGCCAGCCGCTGGCGCTGCCCCAGGGGCTGGGTTCGGTGCATCACGAAGTTGAACTTGCCGTACTGATCGGCGCGACGCTGCGCCAGGCCTCAGAAGAACATGTTAAAAAAGCGATTGCCGGATACGGCGTGGCGCTGGATCTGACCCTGCGTGACGTTCAAGGCAAAATGAAGAAAGCAGGGCAGCCGTGGGAAAAAGCCAAAGGGTTTGATAATTCCTGCCCGATTTCGGCGTTTGTGCCGGTGAGCGAATTTACCGGCGATCCGCAGGACACGCCGCTCAGCCTCAAGGTTAACGGCGAGGTCCGCCAGCAGGGCACCACGGCAGACATGATCCATAAGATTGTGCCGCTGATCGCCTACATGAGCCGCTTCTTTACCCTTAAACCAGGCGATGTGATCCTGACCGGAACCCCAGAAGGCGTTGGCCCGCTACTCAGCGGTGACGAGCTTGAGGTCGGTTTCAACGGCCTGTCGCTGAAAACCCGCGTGCTGTAACCCCATCTTGCCGCCTGAAGAGGGCGGCAAAACTTGCAACAACGTGCCAGACTCGTTATAAGGTGCGCTTTCTTTTGACGTGTGGACATCCTGATGAACGACATCCCTTTCTGGCAAAGCAAAACTCTCGACGACATGACTGACGCGGAATGGGAATCATTGTGCGACGGCTGCGGGCAGTGCTGCCTGCACAAGCTGATGGATGAAGATACGGACGAAATCTACTTCACCAACGTTGCCTGCAAGCAGTTAAACATTAAAACCTGCCAGTGCCGCAACTATGAGCGCCGGTTTGAATTTGAGCCTGACTGCATCAAGTTAACCCGGGATAATCTGCCGACGTTTGAATGGCTGCCACATACCTGCGCGTATCGCCTGCTGGCGGAAGGGAAAGGTCTGCCTGACTGGCATCCGCTGTTAACCGGTTCAAAAGCGGCGATGCACGGTGAACGTATTTCTGTGCGCCACATTGCGGTGAAAGAGTCCGAGGTGCAGGACTGGGAAGATCACATCATGAACCACCCGACCCGTTGAGATTAAAAAACCCGCCGAGGCGGGTTTTTTTGTGCTTGTGCGGCCTGATGCCCTCACCTCAACCCTCTCCCATGGGTGAGGGCGCAAACGCTAAAAACGGCAACCTTGGTTGCCGTTTTGCGTTTACCTTCCGAACAAATCGCGTTTCTTCGGTTTGAACGGCTGGGCAATCAGCACCAGCAGCGCCACGACGAAGTAGGCGGCAAAAATGCCCACCAGCCACTGCGGCATCTCCAGCGTCAGGAATTCCCACTGGCGAACGGAGCAGTCACCGGATGCGACAAACACCTGCGGCAGCCATTTGTCCAGCGGCAGCCAGCTCGGGAAGCGGGCGGCAAAATCACAGGTCATAAACGGTGACGGATGCAATTGCATCATGGTGTGCTGCCAGGAGAGTTCAATTCCTTTCCAGGCGCTGTAGAGCCAGATGGCAATACCGGCATAGCGAAGCGGCGATTTTGGGGCAATCGCACCCACCAGGCCCGCACCCATAATGCCGAACAGCGCGCTGCGTTCGTAAATACACAGTACGCAAGGTTTCAGTCCCATTACATGCTGGAACCACAGCGCGACCATTTCCAGCGCAAAGGCGGTCAGGGCCATTAACAACCACGCTCCGCGACCGCGGGAGCACTGGTTTAAAAATCTCAACATAATCATTTCCCTGGAACATGCTTAGAAAGCGCAGTGTAAACGAATTCGTTTTTCGCGCCACCTGTACCTGGCGAAATAAAACGTAATTGGATGTTTATCGTGCGAAAAGGCAAACGGGCAGCGAACTGCCCGAGATGCATAGTTTACTGCGCCGCAAGTATACCCGCTTGTATCAGCCATTGCGTACAGGGAATGAGGGTAATTTTGACGCAAAGCAATCCGACGATCGTGAGCACCAGCGTATAGGGCAGCGCCATCCATACCATCCTGCCATAAGAAAGACGTATGAGCGGCGCGAGGGCGGAGGTCAGCAGGAACAGGAAGGCGGCCTGGCCATTTGGCGTCGCTACCGACGGCAGGTTGGTGCCGGTGTTGATCGCCACGGCCAGCAGCTCAAACTGTCCGGCGCTGATAACGCCTTGCTCCATGGCCGCTTTAGCCTCGTTGATGTAGACCGTCCCGACGAAGACGTTATCTGAGATCGACGAGAGCAGGCCGTTAAACAGGTAAAACAGCGAGAGCTGAGCATCCGGTGACGCCTGTAATACAAAGGCAATAATCGGCGCGAACAGGTGCTGGTCGATAATCACCGCCACGACGGCAAAGAACACCGCCAGCAGGGCGGTAAACGGCAGGGCTTCGGTAAACGCCTTGCCGATGGCATGTTCGTCCGTCACGCCGGTAAAGGTGGTGGCGAGAATAATGACTGACAGGCCAATCAGCCCCACTTCGGCAAGATGGAACGCCAGCGCCGCGATAAGCCAGACGCCGATGATCCCCTGAGCAATCAGTCGTACCGTCTCCTGGCGCGTCCGCTGGCTTCGGCTCTGCACATCGAATTTATGCAGCTCCTGACGAACCGGCTCCGGGAGCTGCGCCCCGTACCCAAAGAGGCGAAACTTCTCCACCAGCAGACAGGTCGCCAGCCCGCAGATCAGCACCGGTACGCTCACCGGGGCCATTCTCAGGAAGAAATCACCGAAGTGCCAGCCCGCCGCTTTGGCAATGATCAGGTTTTGCGGCTCGCCGACCATGGTCATCACGCCGCCCAGCGCGGTACCCACGCCGGCATGCATCATCAGGCTGCGCAGAAACGCGCGGAATTGTTCCAGCACGTCACGGTTATGCGCCTCAACGTGGCTGTCATCCTGCAGGTCCTCATTTGGGCGAGAGGAGGCCACGCGGTGATAAATTCCGTAAAACCCAACCGCGACGCTGATCACTACCGCAACGACCGTCAGCGCATCCAGGAACGCCGACAGGAAGGCGGCGGCAAGGCAAAACGCCAGCGAGAGGAACATTTTCGACGGAATGCTGAGCAGCAGGCGCGTGAAGATGAACAGCAGCAGCTGTTTCATAAAGTAGATGCCGGCCACCATAAAGATCAGCAGCAGAAGCACTTCGAGATTAGACGCCAGCTCTGCTTTGACATGCTCGGCGCTGGTCATACCGACGACGACGGCTTCAAACGCCAGCAATCCGCCCGGCAGAAGGGGATAACATTTCAGCGCCATGGCCAGGGTGAAGATAAACTCCGCCACCAGCAGCCAGCCGGCGAGAAAGGGATTCACGCTAAAAATGATGGGATTAACGACCAGGAAAACCAACAATATCAGTTTATACCAGTCAGGAGACTGACCTAAAAAATTGCGCCATAGCGCGCGCCCAAAAGAAATTTCCACAACAGACGTCCTTCCCGTCAAGTAAGACAAAACATCAGTATACGCAAAAATCGCGGCCTGGAGGCGGGTAAGGCTGCATTGTAAATTTCACAAAAATGAAACGGCGATCCCTCTTTTCTCTCTTTGCCGCGCTACCTGCCACTGCGTGCCTCTGGTATGATGAGTCCAATTTGCTAAAGCTGTGTAATGGAAATCTCACTATGGTCATTAAGGCGCAGAGCCCGGCGGGTTTCGCGGAAGAGTACATCATTGAAAGCATCTGGAATAATCGTTTCCCTGCGGGGTCCATTCTTCCGGCTGAACGCGAACTCTCTGAACTGATTGGCGTCACTCGCACCACGCTGCGTGAAGTGCTTCAGCGGCTGGCGCGCGATGGCTGGTTGACGATCCAGCACGGTAAGCCTACGAAAGTGAACAACTTCTGGGAAACGTCCGGGCTGAACATTCTTGAAACGCTGGCGCGTCTTGACCATGAAAGCGTGCCGCAGCTCATTGATAATCTCCTCTCCGTTCGCACCAACATCGCGACGATCTTTATTCGTACCGCTTTCCGTCAGCATCCGGAAGACGCCCTTGCGGTGCTGGCCAGCGCGAACGAGGTGGAAGATCACGCCGATGCTTTTGCCACCCTCGATTACAACGTGTTCCGCGGCCTGGCGTTTGCCTCCGGCAACCCGGTGTATGGCCTGATCCTCAACGGTATGAAAGGGCTTTACACCCGCATTGGCCGCCACTACTTTGCCAATCCGGAAGCGCGTAGCCTGGCGCTGGGCTTCTACCACAAGCTGAGCAAGCTCTGTACCGAAGGTCTGCACGATCAGGTTTATGAGACGGTGCGCCGCTACGGTCACGATTCCGGTGAAATCTGGCACCGTATGCAGAAAACGCTGCCGGGTGATTTAGCGATTCAGACCCGCTAAAAGAAAAAACCTCTCATACGAGAGGTTTTTTTTTCGCCCGGTAAGCGTAGCGCCACCGAGCAAAAGCGTCACTACAGCGTATTCAACCGCGCCGGGCAACGTTCCAGCAGCTCGACGCTCCCGTCTTCATTCTGCTGCTCCAGCTGCACGTCAAAGCCCCACAGGCGATGCACGTGCTTCAGCACCTCTTTGCGCCCTTTATCCAGCGGCGCGCGATTGTGGGGGATATAGCGCAGCGTCAGAGAGCGGTCTCCGCGCAAATCGACGTTCCATACCTGAATATTCGGCTCAAGATTGCTCAGGTTGTACTGGGAAGAGAGTCGAGAGCGGATCTCACGGTATCCCTCTTCGTTGTGGATTGCGGAGATCTCCAGATAGTTGTTGCGGTCATCGTCCAGCACGGTGAAGAAGCGGAAATCACGCATGATCTTCGGCGACATAAACTGGCTGATGAAGCTCTCGTCCTTAAAGTCGCGCATCGCAAAGTGCAGCGTTTCCAGCCAGTCAGAACCGGCGATATCCGGGAACCAGTACTTGTCTTCTTCCGTCGGCGACTGGCAGATGCGCTTAATGTCCTGGAACATGGCGAAGCCAAGCGCATACGGGTTAATCCCACTGTACCACGGGCTGTTGTAGGGCGGCTGGAACACCACGTTGGTATGGCTGTGGAGGAATTCCATCATGAACCGCTCGGTCACTTTTCCCTCGTCGTACAGATGGTTAAGAATGGTGTAGTGCCAGAAGGTCGCCCAGCCTTCGTTCATCACCTGCGTCTGCTTTTGCGGGTAAAAATACTGGCTCACCTTTCGCACGATGCGCAGGATCTCACGCTGCCACGGCTCCAGCAGCGGGGCGTTCTTCTCCATAAAATAGAGCAGGTTTTCCTGCGGCTCGGACGGATAGCGACGCGCTTCGGCAATCGTTTTTTCCTCCTCACGCTTCGGCAGGGTTCGCCACAGCATGTTCACCTGGCTTTGCAGGTACTCTTCGCGGCTCTTCTGCCGGGCTTTCTCCTCCTGCAGGGAGATTTTCTGCGGGCGTTTGTAGCGGTCCACGCCGTAGTTCATCAGCGCGTGGCAGGAGTCGAGCAGTTTTTCCACTTCGTCCACGCCGTAGCGCTCTTCGCAGTCGGTAATGTATTTACGGGCGAAGATCAGGTAATCGACGATGGAGCTGGCATCCGTCCAGCTGCGGAACAGGTAGTTATTCTTGAAAAAGGAGTTGTGCCCGTAGCAGGCGTGCGCCATCACCAGCGCCTGCATGGTAATGGTGTTCTCTTCCATTAAATAGGCGATACACGGATTGGAGTTAATCACAATCTCATACGCCAGCCCCTGCTGGCCGTGCTTATACAGCCGTTCCGTTTCAATAAATTTTTTACCAAACGACCAGTGCGGATAGTTAATCGGCATCCCGACGCTGGAGTAGGCGTCCATCATCTGTTCGGACGTAATGACTTCAATCTGATGGGGATAGGTATCCAGGCGATATAGCTTTGCGACCCGGTCGATTTCGGCGAGGTAAACATCCAGCAGCTCGAAGGTCCAGTCGGGTCCATCGCTCAGACGTGTGTTGTCCTTGTTCAGGGAATCAATAGTAGCCATTAGCGCGCCCTCGTTGTGGGTGCTCTCTCTGTCTGGAGAGCCTCCTTTCAAGCATAGATCAACGTGTTAAAAAGCGTGCTGGGGCAGAAATTTTTTCTTTGCGATTTCGCGTTTTTGATACGGCAAAAAAACGGTATGTCTCAGCAGATTATGCTGGTTAAAAATAACGCGCAGCAGGAGATCCCAAATTAGCACTATCCCCTGATGCTGGGGGATGTGTGAGGTAAGTCACCATAAAAAAGTCGTATGTTGAATAATATTTTCAACTAGGTTATCAATCTGTAATTAGAAGATTGTTCTTTTGCACATAATGGAGTGGCTATGCGTGTTGTCATACTGGGAAGTGGTGTCGTTGGGGTAACCAGCGCCTGGTATTTAAGTCAGGCGGGACATGACGTAACCGTTATCGATCGTGAATCCGGTCCCGCGCTTGAAACCAGCGCGGCGAACGCCGGGCAAATCTCTCCGGGGTATGCGGCGCCGTGGGCTGCGCCGGGCGTTCCGCTGAAAGCGATTAAATGGATGTTCCAGCGCCATGCGCCGCTGGCCATCAGCCTTGATGGCACGCAGTTCCAGCTGAAGTGGATGTGGCAGATGCTGCGCAACTGCGACACCCGCCACTACATGGAGAACAAAGGGCGCATGGTGCGCCTGGCGGAATACAGCCGCGACTGTCTGAAAGCGCTGCGCGCGTCGACGGGGATTGAGTACGAAGGCCGCCAGGGCGGGACGCTGCAGCTGTTCCGCACCGAGCAACAGTACGAGAATGCCACTCGCGATATCGCCGTGCTGGAAGATGCCGGCGTACCGTACCAGCTGCTGGAAGCCAGCCAGCTTGGTCAGGTTGAACCGGCGCTGGCGGAAGTGGCGCATAAGCTGACCGGCGGCCTGCGCCTGCCGAATGACGAAACCGGCGACTGCCAGCTCTTTACGCAACGTCTGGCGCAAATGTGCGAGCAGGCGGGGGTGAAGTTCCGCTTCAACACCTCCGTCGACAAGCTGCTGTCGGAAGGGGAAAAAATTTACGGCGTGAAGTGCGGCGACGAGGTGATCAAAGCCGATGCCTACGTGATGGCGTTTGGTTCGTACTCCACCGCCATGCTGAAAGGCATTCTCGACATTCCGGTTTATCCGCTGAAGGGCTACTCGCTGACCATCCCGGTGAAAGAAGAGAGCGGCGCCCCGGTGTCGACCATTCTGGACGAAACCTACAAAATCGCCATTACCCGCTTCGACAACCGCATTCGCGTAGGCGGCATGGCGGAGATTGTCGGCTTCAACACCGAACTGCTGCAGCCGCGTCGTGAAACGCTGGAGATGGTGGTGGGCGATCTCTTCCCGCGCGGAGGTTTTGTTGAGCAGGCGACGTTCTGGACCGGCCTGCGTCCGATGACCCCTGACGGCACGCCGATCGTAGGGCGCACGCCGTTTAAAAACCTGTGGACCAATACCGGACACGGCACGCTCGGCTGGACAATGGCCTGCGGATCGGGCCAGCTGCTGAGCGACCTGATTTCCGGGCGCACGCCGGCAATTCCGTTTGACGATTTAAGCGCCGCGCGCTATCAATCGGGGTTTACGCCTTCGCGTCCACAGCACCTGCACGGCGCGCATAGCTAAGGAGTTGTCATGTCCCGTCCTGTTCTGGCCCAGCTGAACCTGCAGGCCCTGAAGGATAATCTGCAAATTGTTCGTCGGGCGGCTCCGGGGTCGCGCGTCTGGTCGGTGGTGAAAGCGAATGCCTACGGCCACGGTATCGATCGTATCTGGAGCGCGTTGAGCGCGACCGACGGTTTTGCGCTACTGAATCTGGAAGAGGCCATTCTGCTGCGCGAGCGCGGCTGGAAAGGGCCGATTCTACTGCTGGAAGGGTTCTTCCATGCGGACGATCTGCCGCTGCTGGATAAGTACCGGCTGACCACCAGCGTTCACAGCAACTGGCAGATTAAGGCGATCCAGGATGCGAAGCTCCATGCTCCGCTGGATATCTATCTCAAGGTGAACAGCGGCATGAACCGCCTGGGCTTCCAGCCTGAGCGGGTGCATACGGTCTGGCAGCAGCTGCGCGCCATGAAAAACGTGGGCGAAATGACGCTGATGGCGCATTTTGCCGACGCGGAAAAACCCGACGGTATTGCCGATGCCATGGTCCGCATTGAGCAGGCGGCAGAAGGGCTGGATTGCCCGCGCTCGCTGTCGAACTCGGCGGCAACGCTGTGGCATCCCGAGGCGCACTATAACTGGGTGCGTCCGGGGGTCGTTCTGTACGGTGCGTCTCCCTCAGGCCAGTGGCAGGATATCGCCAACAGCGGCCTGAAGCCGGTCATGACCCTGCGCAGTGAAATCATTGGCGTGCAGACGCTGAAGGCAGGGGACACGGTGGGCTACGGCAGCCGCTACCGGGCAAAGGGCGAGCAGCGGATTGGCATCGTGGCGGGCGGTTATGCCGACGGCTACCCGCGCATCGCGCCAACCGGCACGCCGGTCTGGGTCGATGGGGTTCGCACGGGAACGGTGGGCACCGTATCTATGGATATGCTGGCCGTTGATCTGACGCCATGCCCGCAGGCGGGCATTGGCTCACCCGTCGAGCTGTGGGGTAACGAAGTTAAGATTGATGATGTGGCTGCCGCGGCGGGCACGGTGGGGTATGAATTGATGTGCGCGCTGGCCCCTCGAGTGCCGGTTGTGACGGTGTAACATATATTTATGTCGGGTGGCGGCTTCGCCTTACCCGACCTACAAAACCCTCGAACGTAGGCCGGGTAAGCGTTAGCGCCACCCGGCAAAAAAACAACTACTCGGTTTCCTCTTCCATCGGCCTGACGCCGACTTTTCTGACCGCGTTATCTTCTTTCTCCGCAACCGTCCAGATCATCCCGGCGAACTCTACCTGGTCGCCGACGACGGGGGCCGCTCCCAGCAGTTGCTGAATGATTTCCCCTAACGTTTGCTGCTTGTCGCGGTACTCCAGCCCTTCATCCAGACCATAAATCAGCGCCACATCCGCAAATTTGGCGCTGGCTTCCAGAATAAAATCGCCGAAGAAGCGTTGGTCCAGCGCCACCGGAGGCGACTGGCTGAATAGCTTGCCCAGCGCGGGCAGGTCGCGCTCGCGACCAATCACGCAGAGAATATCTCCCTCGCGCAGGCGGGTGCTGCCGGTAGGGTGCAGCAGGACATTATCGCGGAACAGGGCGGCAATGCGCGTTTCGGTCGGCATGTGCAAATCGCGCAGCGAGGCTCCCACGCACCATTTGTCGGCGCTCAGCTGATAGACAAACTGTTCCCACGGGTTCTCCGGATGAATATCGAGCCCCACGCGGGAGACCGGCCAGCCCACGGGCGGGACCACCACTTTGGCTTTTTTCGCCGCCCACCCGAGCGAGGTTCCCTGGAACAGCAGGGAAATCAGCACCACGAAGAACGCCACGTTAAAGAACAGCCGCGCGTTATCCAGACCGGCCATCATCGGGAACACCGCAAGGATAATCGGCACCGCGCCGCGCAGCCCCACCCAGCTGATAAAGACCCGCTCGCGCAGGTTGAAGCCGCGAAACGGCAGCAGGCCTGCAAATACCGACAGCGGACGGGCGAAGAAGATCATCCACGCGGACAGCAGCAGCGCCGGAACGGCGATCGGCAGCAGATCCGATGGCGTAACCAGCAGGCCGAGCACCAGGAACATGCCGATTTGCGCCAGCCACGCCAGGCCGTCAAAGTTCTGCAAGATGGCATGGCGGTTGCGAATAGGGCGGTTGCCCATCAGGAACCCGCAGAGATAGACCGCGAGAATACCGCTGCCGTCCACTGCGGTGGTGACGGCAAAAATAAGAATGCCGCCGCTCAGCGCCAGCAGAGGGTAAAGCCCCGCGGGCAGCGAGATGCGGTTGATCGTCTGCTGTAGCAGATAGCCCCCAGCCAGGCCGATGACAATCCCCAGACCGAACTGCTGCAGGATATGTAACGCAAACATCCAGCTCAGCCCGCTTTCATGCTGCTGAATCATCTCGATAAGCGTAATGGTGAGAAACACCGCCATCGGATCGTTACTGCCGGATTCAATCTCAAGCGTGGAGCCAACGCGTTCGTTAAGGCCTTTTCCGCCGAGCAGGGAAAACACCGCTGCCGCATCGGTTGAGCCCACGATGGCGCCAATCAGTAAACCTTCCATGATATTGAGATGGAAAAGCCACGCGGCCATCATTCCGGTGAGGCCAGAAGTAATCAACACGCCGACCGTGGCGAGCGACAGCGCAGGCCCTAAGGCCACGCGGAAGGAGCTCGCCTGGGTGCGCATCCCGCCGTCCAGCAGGATCACCGCCAGCGCGAGGTTACTCACCATATAGGCGAAGGGGTAGTTATCGAATGGGATACCGCCAATGCCATCAATGCCGGCCAGCATGCCGATGGCGAGGAAAATGACAAGAATAGGTATGCCGAGACGCGATGAAAATGAACTTAATAAAATACTGCTGGTTACAAGGACGGAACCCAAAATGAAAAGGCTGATTATCGCTGCGGCATCCAATGTTCTCTTACTCCCACCTCAATGTTAACGCTGTTACTAAAACCCTAACATATTAACAACGGCAACAGCGTTTTATTAAGGGGGTATAACGGCTTTTTTATGCCTTTATGACAGGATGACCGCTGATGGTCAGCCGGCTGCCGGAATCATTGTGGAGCAGGGTGGCGTGCGCCCCCAGCGCCAGGGTCACGGTTTGCTGCTCGTGGCCGAAATCGAGACCGGTGATGACCGGAATATCCAGCCGCGAGCGAACGAAGTCGACCATGGTCTCCAGGGAGTAACCCGCGTCATAGTCATTCGGAGCAGAGCCGCTGAAGCTGCCCAGCACAATCGCGGACTGGCGTTCAAGAATACCGGCATGATAAAGCTGCAATAGCATGCGCTCGACGCGGAACGGATGTTCATTGATATCTTCCAGCACCAGAATGCCGTCCTCGATTTGCGGCATCCACGGCGTGCCGATGAGCGAGACCAGCATCGCCAGATTGCCGCCCCAGAGCTGGCCTTCACATTCCCAGTGCGGTCCATTGCCTTGCCACTCCACGCTGTAGGTGGAATTGCGCAGCGCGCGCCAGAAATGTTCCACGGTAAACGCATCCAGCTCCGGTGCGCCGAAGTTACCGGCCAGCATCGGACCGCTGAAGGTGATGACGTTATGCAGGGCCAGCAGCCCAAGCTGGATGACGGTGAAATCGCTGTGGCCGCAGATCAGCAGCGGATCCTGCTGCTGGCGCAGCGCCAGCCCCTGCCAGTCAATGCTCTCCAGCAGCCGGCTCGCGCCATATCCGCCGCGCACTGCAAGCACAATCCGGTTTGCGCCCGTCAGGTTCACCAGGCTATTGATATCATTCAGCCTCTGCGCTTCGGTACCGGCAAAACGCTGCTGGCGGCGGGGGATAATCGTCTGATTTTCTACCTGATGACCAGATTCCAGCAAACGCTGAACGCCCCGCTGCGCCGCGTCCTGGTTAATGCAGTAGCCCGACGGCGCGATGAGATGAAACTGAGACATGGCAATTCCTTGCTGAATGAGAAACTAATTGTCTATATCATGCCGCTTATACGCTGCCTGCTTCAAGAGGCGGCGCACCGCGATGACCGGCTATAAGGATAGATGACGTGAAATTGAGATGGTTTGCTTTTTTGATTGTGTTGCTTGCTGGCTGTAGTTCAAAACATGATTATCAAAACCCGCCCTGGAACCCGGAAGTGCCGGTGAAACGGGCCATGCAGTGGATGCCGATCAGTGAGCAAGCCGGGAAGGCCTGGGGCGTCAGCCCGCGTCTCATCACGGCGATTATTGCGGTGGAGTCAGGCGGTAATCCCACGCTTGTCAGCAAATCAAACGCGGTGGGGCTGATGCAGCTTAAAGCGTCAACGGCGGGGAGAGAGGTTTATCGCTACATGGGCTGGAGCGGCCAGCCGTCGACCAGCGAGCTGAAGAACCCGGAACGCAACATTTCAATGGGCACGGCCTATCTGAGCATCATGGAGCATGGCGTGCTGAAGGGGATTAAGGATCCAGAGGTGATGCAGTACGCGCTGGTGGTGTCTTACGTTAACGGTGCCGGCGCGTTGCTCAGAACCTTCTCCTCTGACCGCAAAGAGGCGATAGAAGAGATTAACGACATGGACAAAGACGAATTCTTTGAACATGTGGCGAAAAATCACCCGGCACCACAGGCGCCTCGTTATATCTGGAAAGTACAGAAAGCGATGGATGCCATGTAATGCCGCAGACGGGCGGCGGTCACGCTGCCCGATTTCTTCACAGGACCTTATTTGCGCGTTCCCGCGCCTCTCGCTCCAGGGAATAGATAATGCGCTGAAGCTCACGTTCTGCTCCAGGCCCGACGTTGAGGAAACGGAAGCTCAGACGCGGCGTGGTGATAGTTTCATTCTTGCTGTCCACGACGGTGCGGTCGCTGATGGCAATCAGCTGCGCATCGAAATAAAAGCGACCCCAGCCCCCCATATCCAGTTCGATTTGCGTAAACCGCATGCCCTCTACCAGCCCGTCCGGTTTCGGCGTATCCATCAGCGCGCCCATGCCGCCCAGCGACAGATCGAAGAGGCGGAAGCGGATCTCTTTTTTGTCCGGCATTTTGGCCTTACAAAAATAGGCGGGATGGAGCGGGGCGCTGATGCGGAAATATTCACGACGCTGAACAAACCAGAGATTGGTCGGAAGCGGGGTAACAAAAGCCGGCAGCCCCTGGTATTCGCTCAGTTCCAGCCGCGACAGGACAAATTCTACTTTGGCGCCCTGCGTTTCTGCCATCACCGCGATATTCTCTGCTTTCAGCGCCGCGCGGTTTTCATACTCCTGACTGCCTAAATCAATCACCAGCCGATCCTGCGAGGCGTCAAGGATCTTGCTGATGAACTGATTATTCGACCAGCTGATGCGCAGCGGCACTTCACCTTTTTGCAGGTCGCGTAATACCCCTAATACAGCCAGCGGATTTTGCTTGAGGAACTGCTCACTGTAATGACTCACGCCGGATGGCTCCTTGATTGATGACAGACTGTCTTAGCGTTATCGGCAATCTGCAATGAAACTTAATACAAACCGGTGAGTTTTTTTTGCCTGTTTAACCAAAGATAAGTCGGTGAGATGAAAATGATTTTCCGGCGATGACCTATACTTAAGTTAGCTGTGCAGAAGGTTTTCTGCGCACGCGTTAAACCTGCAAGAGGGCATCGCTATGGGTATCATCGCCTGGATTATCTTTGGTCTTATTGCTGGCGCTATCGCTAAACTGATCATGCCGGGAAACGATGGCGGCGGCTTTATTTTGACCTGTGTACTCGGGGTCGTTGGTGCGGTTGTGGGCGGCTGGCTGGCGACGATGTTTGGCTTTGGAGGCAACATAAGTGGTTTCGACCTGCACAGTTTTCTGGTCGCTGTCGTGGGTGCCATTGTGGTGCTGGGCATATTCAGGTTACTGCGACGAGCATAAATTGACGTAAACGGCTCTCTGCGGAGGGCCGTTTTTTTTGCCTGAGTATTGATTTGTTAATCTAAATGATAATAATTGTCGTTCCGTATTGCATCTAACAACAAGACGACATTATGAATACCTCACGTTTTACGCTTTGCGCTCTGGCAGGGGCCGTCACGCTGGCATTGCAGGTCCCGGCGTTTGCCGAAGAATCCACCATCGTCGTCACGGGCTCAGAGCAGGGCAGCGCGCTGCCGGCCTGGACGAACAGCGCCACGAAATCGGCCGTTGCCGAAAGTAAAACGCCGCAGGTCATCACGACCCTCTCTGCGCCGGAAATTGAAAAGCGTCACGCGAATTCGGTGAATGAAATCCTGCGCTATGCCCCGGGCGTCTCAACCGAGGTGCGGGGGAATACCTCCTACATGAGCGAATATAAAATTCGTGGCTTTACCGTCGACCAGGAGTTCTACAACGGGCTGCAGCTGCCCTATAACGTTACCGGCAATACCAAAGCGCGCATCGATCCGCTGCTGATCGACAGCGTTGATATCCTGAAAGGCCCCTCATCGGTCCTTTACGGCGGCGGTTCGCCGGGCGGGCTGGTGAATATTCAAAGTAAAAAACCGCAGCGGGAAGCCCGGACCGAAATCGGCGTTAACACCGGAAACCGTAATCTGAAAGAGGGATACCTCGATTCAACCGGGCAGATTGCCGACAGCGACTGGAACTACCGTCTGCTGGGCAAAGCGACGGAAAACGACGATCAGCCGCACACCACCCGGTATGAAAACTACCTGGTTGCTCCGTCCGTCACCTGGCAGCCCGACAGCAAAACCCGCCTCACCCTGGACGCGCTGGCGCAAAACACCCCGAGCCTGACGCCGTCTAACCCGCTGCCGCTCGCCTACCTGCACTCGAAATATGCGGGCAAGCGCGATTATGCCGGAGACGAATGGAGCGGGTTTAAGCAGCGTCAGTGGATGCTGGGCTACAGCTTTGACCATGAGTTTGACAGCGGCTGGGGCTTTAATCAGAAAGCGCGCTATTTCGACGTCGATACCCACCAGCGCAGCGTCTACGCGACAGGGACGGGAAGCGAGGCGTATCAGCTCAACCGCTTTGCCTACACCACCGATGAAGACCTTAAGAGCTTCAACATCGACAACCAGGTGACCAAAACCGTTGCCCTTGGCGACTGGAAACACCACCTGCTGGCCGGGTTTGACTATCAGAAGCTGAACTCCCATTTCCATTATCGCTACGCGTCGGCGACGCCGGGCATCGATATGCGTCATCCAGACTATTCGCAGGTCCAGGAAAGCGCGCTGGGGCTCTATACCGCCCAGAAAAACCGTCTCAGCTACCAGCAAAACGGCTATTACTTACAGGATCAGGTAGAGTTTGGCGGCCTCAACCTGCTGGGCAGCCTGCGCTACGACGATTACCGCTCCGTTACCACCAACTACCTGCAAAACGGTGATAAAGCCTGGGTATCGCAGGATCGCGTCACCAAACGCCTGGGCGCGCTTTACGCCTTCGATAACGGGATTTCGCCGTTTATCAGCTATTCAGAAGGTTTCGCGCCGGTGTCACCGCAGGGTACGCTCGTGGCGAAAGACGTCAAACCGACTACCAGCAAGCAGGTGGAAGGCGGGGTGAAATATCTGCTGGCCGACTACGCCACCACCTTTACCGCCTCGGTGTTTAACATCCGGCAGAAAAATGTCGTCACCTCCGATCCGGGCTTCCTGAACTATCGTCAGACCGGGGAAGTGGAATCCAAAGGGGCAGAGCTCTCCGCCATCAGCCGTCCGACGGACAACCTGACGCTGATTGCCAACTATGCGTACACCCACGCGATCAACCGGGAAGATGACAAATACAAAGGCAAACGTCCAACGCAGGTACCGGAAAATGCCTTCAACCTCTGGGGGGATTACACCTTTGACAACACGCCGCTGAAAGGACTGATGCTGGGAGCGGGCGCACGCTACACCGGGCCGATGGAAATCTCTCCGGCAAACGATGCGGGTAAACTGGGCGGCACTACGCAGTACGATCTGGCGGCTTCCTACCGGATGGGTGAAATCCTGCCCTCGCTGGCAGGGCTAACGCTTAAAGCCAGCGCGCAGAATATCACTAATAAAGAGACGCTGACCTGCTACGACGCGACCAACTGCTGGATTGGGCGTGACAGGACGTATCAGTTAGGGGCGAGTTATAGCTTCTGACGATCGTTTCCCTTTCCCGGTGCTGGGGGATCTCCAGTTAATTTTTAACCAGTAGCGATTCTGGTTTTTAAAGTGAAACGATTTATTCGCAGCGATGCCATGGTCCGGCTGTAAATCGCTGAGGCGTTTCCTGAAGGCCGGGGCGAGGCGCATGGATGCGCCGAGAGGGCGGGCTTTACAGGGACGTTACCTCCGCCCGTCCCCGATAAGCCGGAAGGAATAAGACGAGGGCACCGCGAAGCGGCGATTTACCGCCGGGAGCCCGGGTCGCCAGGGTGGTGGCGATTGAGCCACCCTGGCACGTTCACAGGCCATGTCGTTACAGAATAGCAAGGAACATAAAGTGAACGGAATGACCACCGCAGCCGTATGTTCCCCTCACCCTAACCCTCTCCCCAAAGGGGCGAGGGGATTGTTCGCTACTCGCATTAATTTGTGAGGATTAGAGCCAGCACGCGTAGGCCGGGTAAGGCGTAGCCGCCACCCGGCAATACCCTTACTGCGCCGCAGCTTTCACCGGCGCAGCCTCCTCATTCGCCGCAGGCTGATTCTCCGGCACGCTGTCGCACGGTTTTGCTTTCGGACAGACCCGATCCAGCATTTTCAGCGTCACGCCGTTACTCCAGCCGAAGCCGTCCTGCAGCGGATACTCACCGCCGCCGCCACCCGTACCGGTTGTCGACACGTCATACTTCTCGACCAGTTTCTTTTCGCGGTCGTAAGTATGCTGAACGTTCTTCAGGAAGCGCCAGGTCACGTCCATCGAGACCTTCTCCTGTCCGTAATTCTGCAGCCCTTCCGCGGCCACCCACTGCAGCGGGGCCCAGCCGTTTGGCGCATCCCACTGCTGGCCGCTATTGACGGTGGTGGTCGCAATACCGCCCGGCTTCAACAGGCGCGACGAGGTTGCCGCGGCGACTTTATCGGCCCGGTCCTGCGCCGCCGCCTTCACGTAAAGCGGGAACAGGGCTGCCGCCGTGAGCTGATTGCGTACCTTCTTGCTCTTGAGATCGTAATCCGCGTACCAGCCCTCTTTATCATTCCACAGGTGGCTCTCGATGGCTTTCTGACGCGCCGTTGCCAGCGCCTCGTATTTACTTGCGCTGGCGGCGTCGCCACTCTCCTGGCTTGCCCGCGCCAGCAGTTTTTCCATCTTGAACATCAGGGCGTTCAGGTCCACGGGGACAATGCTGGTGGTTCGGATGGTGCCGAGCTTTTGCGGATCGTCCATCCAGCGGGAGCTAAAGTCCCAGCCCGAGGCCGCAGCGGAACGCAAATCACGGTAGATCTCGGTCGCAGGCCGGTTAGGGTTACTTTTGGCGGTATTCACGTCGTCAAGCCAGGACTCCGGGCGCGGGGTATCGCGGTCGTCCCAGTAGCGGTTGAGGATAGCGCCGTCGTCCAGCTTCACCACGCGTTTGTTAGCCTGCCCCGGCTGAAGGGCGTCGACGCCGTCCATCCAGTAGGCATACTCTTTCTCCATCTGCGGACGGTACTTCTTCAGCGCATCGCTGTCGTGGGTCGCCAGCAGTTCAACCATCATTGAGAAAAACGGCGGCTGGGAGCGGCTCAGGTAATAGCTGCGGTTGCCGTTGGGAATATGGCCGAAGGTGTCAATCTCATACGCAAAGTTATCCACCATGTCGCTGATTTTGTCCCAGTGTTCGCTCTCCGCCAGGCCCAGCATGGTGAAATAGCTGTCCCAGTAGTAGACCTCGCGGAAACGGCCGCCGGGCACAACGTAAGGTTTGGGTAACGGCAGAAGGGAATCCCATTTGTTGCTGGCTTTATCCGTGGTGCGCGTCAGTACGGGCCAGAGATCGTCGATGTGCTCACGTAAACTTTGTCCAGCAGGCGGAACATATTTTTCCCCTTCCGCAGGGAGCGTAAAGTTCATCTCGACAAAGTGGCGTAAGTCAAAGCTGGACTGCGCGTGCTGCATCCGGTAATCCGCCAGAATCATCAGCGGGTCGCTTTTGGGGACGGCATCCGCGAAGGTTTTCTGATCGGGAAACAGTTTGGCGCTTTGCACATCGTTAAACAGAGGGCCCAGCAAAATATCGGGTGAGGTTGTCTGGGCTGCGGGGCTATCGTCGGCATAACCGCAAGTCGTGACGCCGAGCAGCGCGCCTCCTAACGCAAGGGGTAAGAGCGCGGGGCGTAGTGTACGAGGTCTTATCATCAGTTCGTCTCCTGTCTTCACTAAACAGCGTGACCGCTGTTGTCAATCACCTGAAAACCTTAGACGAATATTGCCCGCTTCGCGTTAAATATTGCTGGTCAGTCAGACCTCTTCCGGGGTCTGGCTGGCTTCCCGCAGCGTGCCCGGCGCATGTCCAATGATGCGCTTAAATGCCCGGCTAAACGCCGCCAGAGAGCCGTACCCCAGCCGCAGCGCGACGGTTTCAATCGGCTGATTTTCGTGGCGAATGTACTGGATGGCCAGCCGCATCCTCAGCTCGCTGAGATATTTTGCCGGGGTGGTTCCCGTCGCGGCCAGAAACCGTTCGGCGAACACGGAACGGGACGTGCCCGCTTCTTTTGCCAGATCCGCCACGCTCCAGTTCAGACCGGGCTGCTGGTGCATGGCGTAAATGGCACGGCTCAGGCGCGGGTCGCGCAGAACCTGCACCCAGCCGGTGGCTTTACCACACCCGCCTTCAACCCAGCCGCGCACGATTAACGCCGCCACCACGTCGGCCAGACGCGCAAGGATCCCGGCGTACCCGGCCTGACGCGAAACGGATTCCCGCTCCATCGCCGCCAGCAGCGGGTGGATCTCCGGCCAGGTGGACATCAGCCGGCTGACCATCATCACTTCCGGCATCGCCTTGATCAGCGGTTGCATCCCACCCAGCTCAAAATCCATGCACCCGCTAAAGATGATGGTGTTCTCGCTTTCCGGGCAGGGTTCGCAGGTGATGGCACACACCGAGCTGCAGATGGGCTCGCTGGGAAAGGCATTGACGGGCGTAATGGTTGCCCGCTCGTCAGAGAGCAGGGCATGAGAATTACCGCAAGGAATAAAGAGGGCATCGCCGCTGCTCAGTTCGAACGTCGCACCGCTTTCCATTCGCAGCAGGGCGCTACCGTGGCTCACAAAATGAAACTGCGCCCTACCGGGCGCCTGATGGAAGGCGACGCCAAACGGCGCGCTGGCCTGGATCCGCCGGTATTTCACACCTGACAGACGCATGCCGCGTAAAAGTTCGCTGATCAGATCGGGTGACTGTACGGTCATGGCGCAACTCCGGACGAATAATCAATAAGTGGAGATTATATGTCATAGATCGTCCAGGGTGAACCTTCTATGCTTTTGCGACAGTTGTCACATTTTTATAACGGGAGAAAAACAGATGAATTCATGTGTCGCGGCGAGCGAGGCGGTAGCGCCTGCAAAACCCGTCTGGCGGGCCGTCTATTCACTGGGGCTGGGGGTGTTTGGTTTGATTACGGCAGAATTTCTGCCCGCCAGTCTGTTAACGCCGATGGCCGCGAGCCTGGGCGTAAGTGAGGGAATGGCCGGACAGGCCGTCACCGCCACCGCGCTGGTGGCGCTGGTGACCGGACTGCTGATTACGCCGGCGACCAAAAGCATCGACCGCCGCTGGGTGCTGATGTTTTTCTCGGTCCTGCAAATTATCTCCAGCCTGCTGGTGGCCTTTGCGCCGACGCTGCACGTGTTGCTGATGGGACGCCTGCTGCTGGGTATCGCCATCGGCGGATTCTGGGCGATGTCGACGGCGACCACGATGCGCCTGGTTCCGGCGGATAAAGTACCGAAGGCGCTGGCGGTAATCTTCTCCAGCGTATCGATTGCCACGGTGGTCGCGGCGCCGCTCGGCAGCTATCTGGGCAGCCTGATCGGCTGGCGCAACGTCTTTGTGCTGTGCATTCTGCCGAGCATGCTGGCGCTGCTGTGGCAGCTCTGGGTCCTGCCGTCCATGAAGCCGGAGAGCAGCGGCAGCCTGAGTACGCTGTTCCGCGTGCTGCGTCGTCCGGGGATGATTGGCGGCATGCTGGCGACCATCCTGATTTTCAGCGGCCATTTCGCCTTCTTTACCTACCTGCGCCCGTTCCTGGAAACGGTGGGGCAGGCGAGCGTTGAGACCATTTCGCTCATCCTGCTGGGCTTTGGGCTGGCCAACTTTGTCGGCACCTCGGTTGCCGGGCATCTGCTGGCACGAAATCTGCGCCTGACGCTGGCGCTGGTGCCGTTCGCGATGGGCGTTCTCGCGCTCACGATGGTGGCGTTTGGTCATCTGGCGATGCTGGACGGGTTCCTGGTCGCGCTGTGGGGCTTTGCATTTGGTCTGGTTCCGGTGGGCTGGTCAACCTGGCTTGCCACTACCGTTCCGGATGAAGCCGAAAGTGCAGGCGGGCTGCTGGTGGCCTCAATTCAGCTGGCGATAAGTGCCGGTGCGGCCGGGGGCGGCGCGGTATTTGACCTCAACGGCGCCAGCGGCGTATTCGCCGGAAGCGGGCTTCTGCTGGTAACGGCGATGGTAATTGTGTTTATGGGAGTAAAAGTGAAGGCGGAGTGAATTATTTGCCGGGTAAGCGCAAGCGCCACCCGGCATCACGGTAAGACTTACAGCCCTTTCTTATCCATCCACACCGCCAGATCCACCAGACGGTTTGAGAAGCCCCACTCGTTGTCATACCACGCCAGGATCTTCACCATGTTCCCGCCAATCACCAGCGTGGAAAGCCCGTCGATAATTGAGGAGCGTGGGTCGCCCTGGTAATCGCTGGAGACCAGCGGTTCATCGCTATAGCCCAGAATGCCTTTCAGAGGCCCGCTGGCGGCCGCGTTGCGGAACGCCTCATTCACCTCTTCGGCGGTCACGTTTCGGCTCAGCGTTACCGTTAAATCCACAATCGACACCACCGGCACCGGCACGCGCAGGGAGTACCCGGTCAGTTTGCCGTCCAGAGAAGGGATCACTTTCCCCAGCGCTTTTGCCGCGCCGCTGGAGTAAGGCACAATCGACAGCGCCGCCGCGCGCGCGCCGCGCAGATCTTTCTCCGGCTGATCGTGCAGCGCCTGGCTGTTGGTGTAGGCATGCGTGGTATTCATCAGGCCATGCTCAATCCCGAACTGCTGATGCAGCACCTGAGCGGCCGGCGCCAGACCGTTCGTGGTGCAGCTCCCGTTACTCACCACCGCGTGACGGGCAGGATCGTACTGCTCGTGATTAACCCCCATCACAATCGTCAGGTCGTCGTTCTTCCCGGGGGCGGAAATGATGACGCGCTTAGCGCCGCCGTGGGTGATATGCACCGCCGCTTTTTCCCGCTCGGTAAAGAAGCCGGTGGCCTCAATCACCACGTCAACGCCGACGTCACGCCACGGGATATTCGCCGGATCGCGTTCGCTAAATACGGCGATCCGCTGCCCGTCTACCTGCAGCGCGCCGTCTGCCGCTTCAACCGGGGCGGGAAGCTTGCCCAGAAGGGAATCATGTTTCAGCAGGTGGGCGAGGGTTTTACTGTCCGTCAGATCGTTAATGGCCACAATCTGCAGATCCGGGTTACCCAGCGCCGCGCGCAGGAAATTACGTCCGATACGGCCGAAACCGTTAATACCGACCTTAACCATGGTGCACTCCTTATCTCTGTTGTCTGGAGTCACTGTAGGCGTCGGGCCGGTTGGCGTAAATGACAAAAAAGGATCAGATTACGCCATCTTGCGGCAGTGAAAGCGCTGGCGGTACTCGCCGGGCGTGAGGTGGAGCTGTTTCTCAAAGATGCGGCGCAGGTTAATGCTGGTGCCAAACCCGCTTTGCTCGGCAACGCGCTCAAGGGAGTCATGGGTCTGCTCAAGCAGCTGGCGGGCCGCGGCCAGACGCGCTTCGGTCACGTAGCGGGCCGGAGAAACTCCCGCGTCGCGGGTAAACACGCGGGTGAAATTACGCGGGCTCATCGCCGCTTTCTCGGCCAGATTTTCCACGCACAGGTCGGCGGTGAGGTTCTGCAGGATCCAGGTTTGCAGTTCGCTTATCGGGCCCGATGTGCCGGGCTGCTGCAGGCTGTAACGGCTGAACTGCAGCTGGCCGCCGGGGCGGCGCAGATACATCACCATATCCTGCGCCACGTCGCGGGCGAGGGTAAATCCGTAGTCGTCTTCCACCAGCGCCAGGGTCAGATCGAACCCGGAACTCACGCCGCCGGAGGTCCAGATGGGGCCATCCTGAATATACAGCGGACCGCCTTCGACGTGGATAGCGGGATACTGGGCTTGCATCGTCTCCAGTAGCCGCCAGTGGGTGGTCGCGCGGCGACCGTCCAGCAGGCCGGTCTGGGCCAGCAGCATCGCGCCGCCGCAGATGGAGGCTACCCGCCGGGCGTGCGGCGCAGCGAGGTGCAGCCAGTCCACCACCGCCGTGCTCTCCTGCTCGTTCATGCCGCGTCCGGTGATGATAATGGTGTCCAGCGGTTCACGCGGGTCCAGCTCCGGCAGGCGATAGTCCGCCAGCAGATTCAGGCCGGACTGGCCGTGGATCACCTGGTGAGGCTGCGTGGTGGCGATGATAATCCGGTAGCGGGGCTTCGCAAGCCCTTCCGGATGCAGCCGGTTGGCCTGCATCAGAATGTCGGCGATACCGGCGGCTTCAAACAGCATGCCGCCGTCGGGAACAATAATCAGGATCTTCTTCATGTCCTGAAAAGTACCTTTATCACAGAATAAGTCAAGCGACGCGTGCGCCCCACGTTTCTGGCAAAGCAAAGCGATTTAAGTTCTTTGTTATTTCAGTCGTTATCCCCGATCGTCAAAGAATTATCTCTGGCGAAACGGCGTCTGAAGGAATGAGTCAACGAAGCTCCCTCTATTTACATCCGCAACAACGCGAACAAATCCGCCACCTTGCATCGGGTTTTTTATGGCGCAGCGAACTGCCCACGTGGCTGTTGATTATCACGATTTATGCAGGCTGGTTTGCCACGCTGGCGTTCTGGCAAACGCTCGGCCTGCTGCCCGCCACGCTGCTGCTCATCGGGTTTACCGCCTGGTATATGTCCCTGCAGCATGAGCTGATCCACGGGCACCCCACGCGTTTCGCCTGGCTCAATCAGCTGTTTGGCACGCTCCCGCTGGCGGTCTGGTATCCGTATGGCCTGTACCGGGACTCCCATCTCGCCCATCATCGGCACCATAGCCTGACCCATCCGGTGGATGACCCGGAGTCGTACTATTTTACCGACGAGAGCTGGGCGCGCTTTTCCCCCTGGCAGAAACGTATGATTCGGGCGCGGAATACCTTCGCCGGGCGGCTGGTGCTGGCCCCGCTGCTGGATATCCTGCAGGCGCTGGGCAGCGCTGCGGCGGCGTTTCGTCACCTTCAGCTGCGGGCAATGTCAATGTGGCTGATTCACGTTTTGCTGCTGGTGGCGCTCTTCGCCTGGATGACGCATACCGGTTTTTCACCCGTCTGGTTCGTGCTGGCCGTCAGCTATCCGGCGCTGGCGCTGACCAAGGTCAGATCGTTTTTCGAACATCGCGCGGCGGACGACCCGCTGGCGCGCTCCGTCATTAACGAGGCCGGGTTATTCTGGCGGGTACTGTTTTTGAATCTCAACTACCATTCAGTGCATCACGATCTGCCGGGCGTTCCCTGGTACGGGCTGAAGGCCATCTACCAGCAAAACCGGGAGGCGTACCAGCAGCGAAACCACGGTTTTCTCGTCAGGGGCTATGGTGAATGGCTGCGTCAGTTCTGGGTGAGACCCGTCGACGTCACCGTTCATCCCGCAAAACAACAGGGGGAAGGGTATGAGTAACCTGCTGGCGTTTCCCATGTATGCCGTGGATCGCGCCGATATCCGCGCGCTCTGGCTGGCGGTAAAGGGGCTGCTGGCCGCGCGCGGTGTGTCCGTCGATCGTGACCCCGGCTGGCCGGAGTCCGATCTGCTGAGGCACTGGCAACAGCCTGCGCTTATCCTCAGCCAGACCTGCGGTTATCCGCTGGTCACGCAGCTCCCGGACGTGCAGGTGGTCGGCTGTTTTCACTACGCGGCATCGGGCTGCGAAGGGATCCAGTACCGCAGCTTTCTGGCGGTGCGCGAGGAGGAGCGGCACCTCACGCTGGCGGATTTTCGCGGACGTCGGGCGGTCTGTAACTCCCCGGATTCTCAATCCGGCTACAATGCGCTGCGAAAAATAGTGGCTCCCCTGGCGAGCGGCGGTCCCTTTTTCGCGCAAACGTCCTTCAGCGGCAGCCATCGGCAGTCGCTGACTGATGTGAAACGCGGGGCGGGGGATATCGCGGCCATCGACTGCGTGACCTGGGCACTGCTGCAGCGCCATGAGCCGGAACGGCTTGCGGGGCTGGCGGTCATTGACCGCACCCCGCTGACGCCGGGACTGCCCCTGATCACCTCGCCTAACACCTCGCCTGAAACGCTTAACGCCATTCGCGATGCGCTCCGCGAGCTGGTGGATGCGCCGGAATTCCGGGAGGTGCGCGACGCGGTGCTGATCGGCGGTTTTAGCGAGGTGACGCGCGAGGCCTACGCCTCATTGTCCGCGTGATAAATCTCCTGCGCGTCGGTAAAACAGCGCAGCGCCAGCGAGGAGACGGGCTTCTGCCTGCGCATAATCAGGCCGACGGGAGCCTCAATGTTCGCGTCGGCGATGGGGATAATCCTGAAGTTGCTGTTCAGTGCCTCCAGCCCGTTGTTCAGCGGCATCACGGCGCAGCACACGCCGCTCTGAACCGCCTGAATGATCTGGAACGTCGAGTCGCTTTCGAAAACGGACGTCGGTTCGATGCCTGCAGATTTAAAGCTGGCCTCCATATGCGCCCGGTAGTGCATCCCTTTAGTCAGGAACCCCAGCGGAAAATCCGTCAGGTCGTGCCACGTCAGCGCTGCCTGGCCGAGCTGGAAATGGCGAGTGTCGTGCAGCAGGCCCATCTTCGTTTTTGGCAGCTGGATAACGTCAAACAGGCTGGTGTCGATGCTGTTGAGGTAGCAAATTCCCAGCTCAAGCTGATTGCGGCTGACGCCGTCGGCGATCTGCGCTGAGGACATGGAATAGAGGCTGTAGGTCAGCTCCGGGTATTTTTGCGTTAGCTGGCGAATAAAGATCATCGGATCCACGCTCGCCAGCGGCACCATCCCCAGACGTAATTCGCCCACCACCTGGCCTTTGCACAGCGCGGCTTCCGCCTGTAACCCGTCGTGTGCGGCAAGCAGGGCGCGGGCCCACGCGAGGATGCGTTCCCCCTCCGGCGTAAACCCTTCAAAGCGCTGCCCGCGCACGATCAGCACCAGCCCCAGCTCCTCTTCCAGGCTGCGGATGCGCATGGAGAGGGTCGGCTGGGTGACGTTGCACTGCGAGGCCGCTTTACCAAAGTGCCGGGTCTCGTCGAGTGCGATTAAATATTTTAACTGTTTAATATCCATCATTATCTCTGCGCGAGCAGCCTTACAGCATGCGGATCTCTTTCGAGCGCAGGGTGATGCGAACCGGAACGGATTTATACGACGGCGTACCGCTGTCCTTATCCAGATAATCAAGCGGTACCAGCACGTTGGCCTCCGGGTAATAGGCGCCGACGGTGCCCGGCGCGATGCTGTACGCCACCACGGTAATGTCCTTCAAACGCTGGACGCTGCCGGGGAGGGCGGTTTCGATATCCACGCGGTCGCCGTGTTCCAGGCCTGACTGCGCCATATCGTCTTCGTTCATAAACAGCACGTCGCGGCGGCCAAACACGCCGCGGTAGCGGTCGTCCAGCGCGTAAATGGTGGTGTTGTACTGGTCGTGGCTGCGCAGCGTGATTAACCGCAGAACGTGCTCACCTTCGCCGCTGGCGTTCTCGTGAACGCCGTCGAACACCGAGAACATCGCTTTTCCCGTCGCCGTTGGCCAGATGCGTTGCGTCGGCGGCAGCGGCATACGGAAGCCGCCGGGAACGCGGATCCGCGCGTTGTAGTTCTCAAAGCCCGGAATGGTCTGCTCGATCAGAACGCGGATCCGGTCGTAATCTTCTACCAGCGTCAGCCAGTCAACGCGGGTTTCCGGCAGCGTGGCTTTCGCCATGCCGGCGACGATAGCGGGTTCCGAACGGAGCAACGGCGAGGCGGGCTTCAGCTTGCCGGACGAGGCATGCACCATCGACATGGAGTCTTCGACGGTAATGGACTGACGGCCGGTGGCCTGGAGATCCAGCTCGGTGCGGCCGAGGCACGGAAAGATAAAGGTCTCTTTGCCCACCAGCAGATGGGTACGGTTGAGCTTGGTCCCGACGTGCAC
The DNA here is from genome assembly GCF_041679625.1 of Enterobacter cloacae complex sp. ESBL7. Taxonomy (NCBI): domain Bacteria; kingdom Pseudomonadati; phylum Pseudomonadota; class Gammaproteobacteria; order Enterobacterales; family Enterobacteriaceae; genus Enterobacter; species Enterobacter cloacae complex sp. ESBL7. The sequence continues at coordinate 1,934,831 of NZ_JBGORN010000001.1, read as the reverse complement.
GCTCAAATCCAGGTTACCCATCGCCGGAAAACCCCGCTCGTGATCGGGCATCGCGACGGCAAAATTACCCCCGAGGCAGATGAGCGCCTTCGCGCGGCCGTCGATCATCGCCTGCGTGGCCTGCACCGCATCGTGTCCGTGGTGAGACGGCGGCTCAAAGCCGAAAACGTCCTTCAGACGGTTCAGGAAGGCCGGGGTAGGTTTCTCGCTGATCCCGACGGTGCGGTTACCCTGAACGTTAGAGTGGCCGCGCAGGGGGCAGATTCCCGCGCCGGGCTTGCCGATGTTTCCGCGCAGCAGCAGCAGGTCAGCGATCAGGCGGACGTTCGCCGTACCTTTATTGTGCTGGGTAATACCCATCCCGTAGGTAATGATGGTGGCATTTGATTTCGCATAGGCGTCGGCGACCTTTTTGAGCGCCGCCTGGCTCAGGCCCGACTCGCGCTCGATCTCGTCCCAGCGGGTTTGCGCGATATCGGCGGCGAAGTCCTCAATGCCCTGGGTGTGTTCGGCAATAAACGCGTGGTCGAGCACGTCACCGCGTTCGGCCTCCATTTCCAGCAGATGTTTGGCAATGCCTTTCAGCGCGGCGGCATCGCCCCCGGCCTTCACCTGGAAATAGGTCGAGGCGATATCCGTTGAGCCGTAGGTCGCCATTTCAATCACGCTTTGCGGATCGGCGAAGCGTTCGAGGGCGCGCTCGCGCAGCGGGTTAAAGACGATAATCGGCACGTTGCGACGGGCCAGCTCGTGGAGCATCCCCATCATTCGCGGATGGTTGGTGCCGGGGTTGTGGCCGATGGAGATCACCAGCTCGGTCTTATCGAAGTCGTCCAGCGAGACGGTGCCTTTCCCGATGCCAATCGAACGCGGCAAACCGACGCTGGTGGCCTCGTGGCACATATTCGAGCAGTCGGGGAAGTTATTGGTGCCGTATTCGCGAGCGAACAGCTGGAACAGATACGCCGCTTCGTTAGAGGCGCGTCCGGAGGTATAGAACTCGACCTGGTCCGGTTCGAGCCCGCGCAATACTGCGCCGATGCGGTGAAACGCCTCTTCCCAGTCGACGGGCCGGAAGGTATCGCTTGCCCGGTCATAGCGCAGGGGATGCGTCAGTCGACCGTAGCCTTCCAGTTCAAAGTCCGATTTTGCCAGCAGCGAGGAGACGCTGTTTTCGGCCAGAAACGCGGGGGTAACGCGTTTGCTGGTCGCTTCCCAGGTCACGGCTTTGGCGCCGTTCTCGCAGAACTGGAACGTCGACTTGTGTTCTTTATCCGGCCACGCGCAGCCCGGGCAGTCGAAACCGTCAGGCTGGTTGGTGCGCAGCAGCGTGGCGGGAGCGTCCAGGGTATCCATTTGGGTACGTACCGCGATGGCCGTCGCTTTTAACGCGCCCCAGCCTCCGGCAGGACCGTCATAGTGTCTGATACCCGGCACCGAGCGTCTTTTCTTATTCATACCCACTCCTGATTTCTTCGGTCACACAACGTCTGAACCCATAAAAACGCTGCAAAGGACAATAAGTGAAAGCAATGACGGCCGGATGGCTATGCGCATGCGGTGTAGAAAAATGCTTTATCTTAAATTCGTTTTATTACAGCGATTTATCAGATCTGATGTTTAAATATTTAAAGAAATTATAACGAAATTTTATCATTTTAATAATAAATCTTATCTATCACACGGTAGGCAAGATAGATGGGGCGAGCAGGAGAGGATGTAGCAGCAATAAAATTTCGAATGAAGGCTGTGGGCGGCAGCAATAAACACGGGGCGCTGCTGGCGGGCTATTGCGAGCATTTTTGGCTGCGATAATGTCAGGATGGTTAACTGAGGCTTAATGATTAAAGGATAAAATTCAGGCCTGGCCGGGTCATTGTCGCAACGCGAAATATAAAGTTATTTTGAGGCGTAAAATTAACTTCGCGCAACATAAGTGAAATAGTCACATTCACGTTAACGCGTGCATTCAATATTAAAGTTACCCTGATAGTGCAACAAATAATTCATCTTTCATATATTCTGCTGACCTCACCAATACGCGAATTCTACTAATTATGGTAGTGGCGATAATAGCCGTATTGCGTTAATGAAAGTGGTTCTCTTTTGTGTTTTTTGTATATAAAACAAATGATTGCAATGTTGTGTGGCTAAGAAATAAAAGGGCGTAGGTCATATCGGGTTTTTTCATAGGATTAATCCTATAATTTTCCGACTGCTTCATTTACCAACAGTTACGTACCGGTAAATATTGAATTGAGACGAAGCTCATGTAAACTTGTTTACCGTTTGTCAAAATATGTCAGGAAGACACTGGGCCTTATTCTGAAGGGCTCGTGCGGTAGCTATGCCCTTAAAATAGTAACACCCCGAAAATATCCTGGCTATTTTAACAATAGCACCTAAGTCAAACTTCACTCCCTTATCTTCATCATCGAAATATCGCTACGGAAAAGCATATGAAAATGCGCGTACTGTTTTCACTTCTGTTTGTAATGGCGGTGGCGGGCTGTAAAGCGCCGCAGAAACCTGTGATCAACGACGATACGATCGAGACCAGCCAGGTCAACGGCGTGACCTTAACCCACCGTCACGCTGTGACGCCGCCGGCGGAGTTCAACCCGGTCAACGAACCGTATCGCGCCATGTATCCGGCCTCCCTGATGAGCCGTCCTGACTTCGGCGGCAAAGTTATCCGCACTCTCGACACCGGAAAAACCTACGTGGTGCTGGGTCAGGTTGAACACTACTGGATGGCGCTTGCCGATGAAGGTAACGATCAGCTGATTGGTTACGTCCCGATGCGCGCGGTGATCAAGGCCGACCTGTACGACGCCGCCGTGCGTAAACAGGCCATTCGTCCGAAGGCGCGTAAAAAAGCGACCTGTGTCGACGTCGATGGCAACAGCAAAGCCTGCAAAGACAGCGCTAACGGTACCTGGATCCTGAACTAAACGGCTTTCATGAGCGCATTTTTATGAATAATAAAAATTTTCATAAGCTGTGGTTATTCTTTTACGCGGTGATTTTCGCCCTGGTCAGTGGTTGTACGTCGTCTTCACACAGCGACCCCTCCCGCTACAATCTGCAGTTTCAGGCTCATCCACAAATCAACGAATCTGCGCCGCTTAAGGTCCGGGTGCTGCTGCTGAAATCCGATGCGGATTTCATGTCCAGCGACTTCTACTCCCTGCAGAACAACGCGTCAGCCACGCTTGGCGCGAATCTGCTGAACAGCGACGTGTTCTTCCTGATGCCGGGACAGCTGTCCAAAACTCTCAGCGGGCAAAGCTCTCCGGAGGCCCGCTACATCGGCGTGATGGCGGAGTATCAGGTGCTGGATGGCAAAAAATGGCGCGTTTCACTCCCTCTGCCTGTGCCTGGCGAAAATCATATCTACCAGTTCTGGAAATGGTCCGCAGATGAACTTCAGGCCAAGGTTTTTCTCGACGTGAACGGCATTCGGGTCATCAGCCAGTAACGCGCTTCAACACAGGAAACACATCATCATGACGAAAGCAGAAAAGGTCGTCTGGACCGAAGGCATGTTCCTGCGTCCACACCATTTTCAGCGGACTGAAAGCTATCTGCTCAACCATGTTCGTGAATGGGGCGCGCTACAGCGGTCATATCTCTGGGGCTTTCTTGACGTGGAACTGGATGAAGCGATGCTTCGTCAGGGATGCATTGCCCTGAGCTACTGCAGCGGCTTGCTGCCGGACGGCACCTTTTTCCAGGTGCGTAACGGGCGCAACGGTCCTGCACCGCTGAAAATTCCTGACAATCTCACCAACGAAAAGGTGGTGCTCGCGCTGCCGGTTCGTCGCGGCGAGAGAGAAGAGGTGATTTTTAGCGAAGAGCCGGCCTCGCTGGCGCGCTTCATCGCTTTCGAGCAAGAGGTGGAAGACGACAACGCCATGTCGGTGGGCGATGCCACCGTCCAGTTTGGCCGCCTGCGTCTGACCCTGATGCTGGAAAAAGACCTCACGGCGGAATGGACCGCCATCGGCGTGGCGTTTGTGACGGAGAAACGTAACGACAACCACGTGCGGCTCGATAACAGCTACATCCCGCCGATGCTCAACGCCAACAACAGCCCGCAGATCTACAGCATGATCAACGATCTGCACGGTCTGCTGGTCCAGCGCAGCCAGCAAATTGGTGGTCGTCTGCGCCAGCCTGGCCGCTTTAACACCTCCGAACTGATTGAGTTCACGCTGCTGTCGCTGGTTAACCGTCATCTGGGCGAGGTTTCGCATTTAAAAACCCTCCCGCTGCTGCATCCGGAAACGCTCTGGCGCAGCTGGCTGCCCTTTGCGACCGAGCTCGCCACCTGGACGTCGCAGCGTACCGCCGAAAGCGTGCTGCCGATTTACGATCATGACGATCTGGCTAACTGCTTCAGCAAACTGATGCTGATGCTGCGTCAGGGGCTGTCGCTGGTGATGGAAGACCACGCGATTCAGCTGCCGCTTAACGAACGCTCTCACGGCCTGAACATCGCCACGGTGCCTGAAACCAGCATGGTGCGCGAGTTCGGCTTCGTGCTGGCGGTTAAAGCCAACGTGCCGGGCGAACACCTGCAAACCCATTTCCCGGCGCAGATGAAGGTCGCGCCGGTGTCGAAAATCCGCGATCTGGTTCAGCTTCAGCTGCCGGGCATTATGCTGCGCGCCATGCCGGTCGCGCCGCCGCAGATCCCGTGGCATGCCGGCTACAGCTACTTTGAACTGGAGAAGGGCAGCGAGCTGTGGCACGAGATGGATAAGTCCGGCGCATTCGCCCTGCATCTTGCAGGGGAATTCCCGGGGCTGGATATGGAGTTTTGGGCCATCCGTAGCCCGACAGAATAATAAAGCGAGCGCTTAATATGCAGGAACGACAGGACACCGGCAGTGATGCCGGGTTTACCGGAGCCAGTAGCAACAACCAGCTGGTGGCGGCCGCCAATCCGCTGCTCAACGCGATTCCGCAGATCCGTCATTCGGTCTCCCATGACGATCAGGTGGCGTTACGCCAGCGTCTGATCGATGAGATTCGCCGTTTCGAAGTCCGCTGCCAGCAGGCGGGGCTGCCCTACGAAGTGATCGTCGGGGCGCGTTACTGCCTGTGTACGGCGCTCGATGAGGCCGCCGCGCTCACCCCCTGGGGCAGCAGCGGCGTCTGGTCAAGCAACGGTCTGCTGGTGACCTTCCATAACGAAACCTGGGGCGGCGAGAAGTTCTTCCAGCTGCTGGCGCGCCTGTCGCAGAACCCGCGCGAGCATATCCTGCTGCTGGAGATGATCAACTACTGCCTGCTGCTGGGCTTCGAAGGACGCTATCGGGTGCTGGATAATGGCCGCACGCAGCTTGAAACCATCAAGCAGCGGCTGTGGCAGATGATCCGCGGCGTGCGCGGCAGCTATCCGCCGCCGCTTTCTCCCCATCCGGAAGATCGTCCGGTGCTGCGCAAGCTCTGGCGGCCGATGGTTCCCCTGTGGGCCTGCGTGGCGCTGGCCGGGTTTATCGCCTGCCTGTTTTATATCGTGCTTAACTGGCGCCTTGGCGATAACACCAACCCGGTGCTGGCGAAGATTTACCAGTCCCAGCTGCCGGAAACCACTATTCAGCAACCGGCCCGTCAGCTTCCGGCGGTGCTGAACCTGCGCGGCTTCCTGAAGCCTGAAATCGAGGCTGGCCTGGTCGCGGTGAAAGACGAAGCGGATCGCAGCGTCGTTATCCTGAAGGGCGACGGGCTGTTTGCCTCCGCCTCTACCGTCGTGCGTGACCGCTATGAACCGGTCATCAACCGCATTGCGCAGGCGATGAATAACGTCAGCGGCAAAATTCTGGTGGTGGGCTACAGCGACAACGTGCCGATCCGCAGCGCGCGCTTTGCCTCGAACTATGAACTCTCTCTGGAACGCGCCCGCTCGGTACAGAAAATGCTGCAGGGAAGCCTCTCTCAGCCTGGCCGCGTGAAAGCGGAAGGGCGGGGCGAGATTAACCCGGTGGCGCCGAACACGACGCCTGAAAACCGCGCCCGTAACCGCCGTGTGGAAATTACTCTGCTGGTGTCGCCTGAAAACACTCAGGCTGAGCTGAACGGATTGCCGCAAGGAAACTAAGGATGCTGACTACACTTCTTTCCATCTTGACCAACCGCATTCTGTGGAGCTTCCTCGGCGTAACGGCGCTTGCGGCGGTGATCTGGATGATTGGTCCCCTGCTGTCCATCGTGGACACCCGACCGCTCGAGTCTGAACAGAACCGCATTATCAGCATTGCCGTGGTCTATCTGCTCTGGGCGCAGGGCCACATTCTGCCGCGCCTGTACAACGCCTGGCTGAACCGCAAGCTGATGGACAAGCTCAAAGAGAACACCGCCAGCCCGGAAGCGGCGGATCCGCAGAAGCGGCTGAACAGCGAGGAGCAGATCCTCGCCAGCCGCTTTGATGAAGCCGCGCAGATGCTGAAAAAAGCGCACTTCAGCAAAGCGGGCCAGGGCGCCCAGTGGACGCAGCGCTTCAGCACGCAATATCTCTATCAGCTGCCGTGGTACGTCATTATCGGCGCGCCGGGTTCCGGTAAAACCACGGCGCTGGTTAACTCGGGGCTGCAGTTCCCGCTGGCCGATCGCTTTGGTAAGACCGCGCTGCGGGGCATTGGCGGCACGCGTAACTGCGACTGGTGGTTTACCAATGAGGCGGTACTGCTGGACACGGCGGGCCGCTACACCACTCAGGAGAGCGAGCAGGTGCAGGACGCCGGCGAATGGCTGGAGTTCATGGGGTTACTGCGCAAGTATCGCCGCCGCCAGCCGATCAACGGCGTTATCATCACCATCAGCATTTCTGACCTGCTCACCCAGTCCGCCGAAGCGTCCCGCCAGCAGGCGGTGAACCTGCGCCAGCGTCTGTCCGAGCTGCATGAACAGCTGGGTATACGCTTCCCGGTGTACGTGATGGTGACCAAGGCCGACCTGCTTAAAGGCTTCCGCGCCTGGTTTGCTGACTACGACAAAGCGCAGCGCGACCAGATCTGGGGCTTTACGCTGCCGTGGGAGCAAACCAAACACGCCGATTACGACCTGATGGGCAACTTCCAGCAGGAGTTTTCTCTGCTGCAGCAGCGCCTCGATGCCGGGCTGCCGGAAACCATGCTGAAAGAGCATGACGCGAAAACCCGCGCTGAAGCGTATCTCTTCCCGCAGGAGTTCGCCGCGCTGCGTCCGCTGCTGGCGGACTACCTGAGCACGGTCTTCGCCCGCTCCAACTTCGAAACCGAGTTCTCCCCGCGCGGGATCTACTTCGCCAGCGGGACGCAGGAAGGCATGCCGTTCGACCGCGTGATGGGCGAACTGAACCGCGCGCTGTCGCTGCCGGAAGGGGGAGAGGCGGATAACTGGGATTCGGTCAGCAAAGAAGCGCCGATCCCGGGGGCAAAAGGTCAGAGTTTCTTCATTAAGAACCTGCTGCAAAACGTCATCTTCCAGGAAGCCGGGATCGCGGGCGAAAACCGCTGGTGGGAGCTGCGCAACCGGGCGGTGATCTGGTCTGGCTACGCGGCGCTGCTGGCCCTGTTGGTCATCCTCGGCGGTCTGTGGCTGACCAGCTATGCCAAAAACAAGGCCTATCTGGAAGAGGTGGATGCGAAGGTGCCGCTGCTGGACCAGCAGAGCAAAGCGCTGCAGAACCAGACCCAGCGTGACCTGTTCGATCTGCTGCCGCTGCTGAACGGTCTGGTTGACCTGCCGAAAAGCGACGCGTTTGATGTAAACGATCCACCCCTATCCCGCCGTATGGGGCTCTACCGCGGAGATGACGTCAGCGATGCCTCGCAGTCGCTGTACCAGAAAGCGCTGGATCAGATGCTGTTGCCTGCCGTCGCTATGCACATCACCACCTGGCTGCGCAACGACAACGGCAGCGACGTGGAATACAGCTATGAAGCCCTGAAAGCCTATCAGATGCTGTATCAGCCGAAGCACTACGACGGCAAATTCCTGCATTCGTGGGTGATGCTCAACCTGCAGCGAAATCTGCCGCAGAACGTCACGAAGGCGCAGCTGCAGCAGCTTGAATGGCACCTGACGCAGCTGCTGGAACCGAAAATCCAGGCCTCGCCGTACGCGCAGGATGAATCTCTGGTGGCCCGCGAAAGAGCGATGATCAATCAGCAGCCGCTCTCCACGCGCGTATACGGCCGCCTCAAACGCCTGCTGGAGCATGATGACAACCTCAAGCCGGTCTCCCTTTCCGACCTGGGCGGACCGCAGAGCGAGCTGGTGTTTTCACGCAAAAGCGGCAAGCCGGTGAGCGAAGGCGTGCCGGGTCTGTATACGCCGGACGGCTACTGGAAAAGCTTTAACGGCCAGATTGACAGCGTAACCACCGCCCTGCACGAGGACGACGCCTGGGTGCTGGGGGCCGCGACGGCGCAGGAGGATAAACAGCAGATCGATAACGCCGTGCGCCAGCTCTACATGCGCGATTTTATCGCGAACTGGGATCGCTTCCTCGCCGACATCCAGCTCAATAACAGCGCCGATCTTTCCCAGCGCATCAACACCGCGCGCCTGCTCTCGGGCGCAAACTCGCCGCTGCGCCGCCTGGTGCAGAACCTGAGCCAGGTCCTGACGCTGTCACGCAATGCGCCAGCGCCGGAAGATGCGGATAAAGCGCAGGCGCAGAGCAACCGCGCCACCCGCACGCTGGAAGCGCTGTTCAGCAACAATGACGCTGCGCCGACTCAGGCCGCCGTGGTTACCCAGGCGCCGGAACAGCTGGTCACCGACCACTACGCGCCGATGATTGAGCTGGCGCAGCCGCTGGAGAAGGGCGGGAAGACCATCGTGTTTGATGATTTTCTCAAGCAGGTAGATGAGCTTTACCGCTACCTGACCGCCGTCCAGGACGCGGCCAACAGCGGCATGCCGGCACCGGGCGGAGAGGCGATCAGCCGCCTGCAGGCCAGCGCCGGTCGTCTGCCGGGCGGGCTGCAAACTATGTTCAGCAATATGGCGGTGGGTGCCAGTAGTGATACCCAGCGCCGCGACCTCGAAAACGTGCGGAAGCGAATTAACGTTGAGGTGGGCGGATTCTGCCGTCAGGCGATCGCCGGTCGCTACCCGCTGGTGCGCAGCGCCAGCACCGAGGTCACCCCTGACGATCTCGCGCGCATGTTTGCGCCGGGAACCGGGCTGATGGACGCTTTCTTCCGCGACAATCTGACCAATAAAGTGGATACCACGCAGGCAAACTGGCGCTTTATGCCGGGCATCGACGGTAAAACGCTGCCGGGGAGCGAAGGGCTGCTGAGACCGTTCCAGCAGGCCCAGTCGATTCGCGACGCCTTCTTTGCTAATGGCGCAACAACGCCGTCCTTCAAGGTGACGGTTCGCACCGTGCGAATGGATAACACCATTCTGAACCTGACGCTCGACGTCGACGGCCAGCTGCTGCGCTACAGCCACGGTCCGCAGGCCGTGCAGATCATGAACTGGCCGGGGCCGGGCGGCACCAACCAGGTACGCATGCAGCTGGGGCTGGCTAACGGCAGCACGGCGACGCTGGTCACCAACGGCGCCTGGGCGCTCAACCGCTTCTTCGATAAAGCGAGCACCCGCCCGGGCGCGGGTAGCCTGAGCCGTCAGGCCACCTTCAGCGTCGACGGACATCAGGTCACGCTGGAGTTTGCGCCAAACAGCATTCGTAACCCGTTCCAGCTTCCCCGTTTCTCATGCCCATAACCGCAAGGACAGCCGTATGACGAATACCCCTGCGATGAACCGCTACAGCTGGTATGGCAAGTTACCCAGCGCCGGAGATTTTTTGCAGCGTCGCTTTCCTGACACTTTACAGCGCCAGTGGTCACACTGGTTCCAGGTCGGCCTGCTGGCCTGGCAGCAGGAAGAGCAGCGCAGCGGCGAGCGCCAGTTTAACAAAGCGCCAGTCTGGAATTTTGTGGTGCCGCCCATGCTTGGCAGCCAGATGATCCAGATGGGCTGTCTGCTGCCCGGCCGCGACAGCGTTGGCCGCCAGTACCCGGTTTGCCTGCAGCTGAGCTTCGCCCCGTCAGAGTGGTCGACCAGCCTGCTCAGCCAGGCCGAAAGCTGGTACCAGCAGATTGGGCGCCTGGGGCTGCATGCGGTGCGCAACAGTTTTTCCGCCTCGCAGCTGGATGAGATGCTGATGACCATCCCGGCGCCGCAGCCCGTCGAGCCGCAAAAGCGTTCCGACATCCTTGATGTGATTGGCTATGACGAGGACGGCCAGAGCACGCTGGGCTGGCCTCAGGCGGCCGAGTGCTTTGATCCGCTGCGTCAGACCAGCTACTGGTGGACCAACCGCTGCGACGGCTACCCGCTGTACACCCACGTGCACAGCGGTAACTTTACCGGGCAGCTTTTCACCCTGCTGTTCGACCCGGCAGGGGGCGCCCGTCCGGGGCGTCACGGTCTTTATCCGCCCATGTTTGAATAAGCAGGGATCTCATGAATATCGAAGAATTTCTCGCGCCAATAAGCCCCGAAAAACCCTGCGGCGAAAACCTGGAGTACGACGCCGACTTCCAGATCATGAATCAGGCCAGTCAGGGCAAAGCGGAACAGCAGTTTGGCGACACCATTATCCCGGCAGAGCCCGCTGACTGGAACACGGTGGAAAAATACGCCACCAGCCTGCTGACCCGCACCAAAGATCTTCGCGTACTGCTGGCGTTAACCCATGCCTGGACGCGCCGCCGCGGGCTTGCGGGCTACGCGGACGGATTATTGCTGGTGCAGGAGGCGATCGCCCGTTACTGGGAGACGCTCTATCCGCTGCTGGAAGAGTATGGCGAAACCGATCCGTTCTACCGCATTAACGCCCTGGCAGGGTTGAGCGATAAATCCGACCTCACCGTCGCCGTGCGAAACGCCTCGCTTCTGCGTTCAAACGGCGATGAAATTTCGCTCCGGGATGCCCAGGCCCTGCTGGACGGCAGCAAGACGGAATGCCCGGACTATCCCGGCGGCCGTCCACGGCTGATTGACGAACTGGCCCGCGGCGACCAGCCCGGCACCGCCGCGGTTATCGTCATTAACGAACGTTTGCTGGCGATTCGCGAGCTGCTCTCCGGGCATCTCGGTGAAAGCGGCGTGCCCGAGATGGAACAGCTGCTGAAAACCGTCGGGCTGGTGGCCAGCGCGTGTCAGGTAACCGACATCAGCAAGCTGCTGCCGAGCCGTGAGGCGCAGGCAGAACCCCAGGCCGAGCAGCAGTCGACGGCAGCGCAGCCCGTTCAGCCGGTGACCGACTGGCGCAGCGTGCAGATCACCAGCCGCGCCGACGCGCAGCTGATGCTGGAAAAAGCGAAGCAGTATTTTTCGCAGTACGAACCGAGCCACCCCGCACCGCTGATGATTGAACGGGTGCAGCGGCTGTCAGAACTTAACTTTATGGACATTATTCGCGACCTGGCGCCAGACGGCGTTAACCAACTTGAAAACATCTTTGGGCGCCGCGAATAACGCGTCCAGGCATTATGACGACAGGCATGGAGCCTGCCGTTTCACCTTCACCGCGCATCTTTGATGGAGAACATCATGGCAATGAGTAACAGTGGGCAGAAATTCATCGCACGTAACCGTGCCCCCCGCGTGCAGATCGAGTACGACGTAGAGATCTACGGTGCAGAACGTAAAATTCAGCTGCCGTTTGTGATGGGCGTCATGGCCGATCTGGTCGGCAAACCGGTGGAAAATCTGCCGGCCGTCGACGAGCGTAAATTCCTCGAAATCGACATCGACAACTTTGACGAACGCATGAAGGCGCTGAAGCCGCGCGTGGCGTTCCAGGTGGATAACACCCTGACCGGCGAAGGTAAGCTCAACGTGGATCTGACCTTCGACAGCATGGACGACTTCCTGCCGGATGCGGTGGCCCGCAAGGTCGAGCCGCTGAACAAGCTGCTGGAAGCGCGTACCCAGCTCTCCAACCTGCTGACCTATATGGACGGCAAAAACGGTGCGGAAGAGCTGATCGCTAAAATTCTGCAGGATCCGACGCTGCTCAAATCCCTGAGCCAGTTGCCGAAAAATGACGAAAGCGCGAAAGGTAGCGAGGAATAATCGATGAGCAACCAGACTCAACAACATGAGCAGCAGGCGGGTCAGGCGTTCAGCCAGGATGAGTTCAGCGCGCTGCTGAACAAAGAGTTCCGCCCGAAAACCGATCAGGCCCGTTCAGCCGTCGAAAGCGCGGTCAAAACGCTGGCGCAGCAGGCGCTGGAAAATACCGTCACTTTCTCCAACGACACCTACCGCACCATTCAGAACCTGATCGCCGGTATCGATGAGCAGCTGTCGCAGCAGGTAAACCAGATCATTCACCACGAAGAGTTTCAGAAGCTGGAGAGCGCCTGGCGCGGTCTGAGCTACCTGGTGAACAACACTGAAACTGACGAGATGCTGAAGATCCGCTTTATGAGCATCTCCAAGCAGGAGCTGGGCCGCACCCTGAAGCGCTTCAAGGGCGTGGGCTGGGACCAGAGCCCGATCTTCAAGAAAATCTACGAGCAGGAGTACGGTCAGTTCGGCGGCGAGCCGTTTGGCTGCATCGTGGGCGACTACTACTTCGACCACAGCCCTCAGGACGTTGAGCTGCTGGGCGAAATGGCGCGCATCGGCTCTGCGGCGCACTGTCCGTTTATCACCGGTACCGCACCGGGCGTGATGCAGATGGAGTCCTGGCAGGAGCTGGCCAACCCGCGCGACCTGACCAAGATCTTCCAGAACACCGAATACGCCGCCTGGCGTTCGCTGCGTGAATCCGAAGATGCCCGCTATCTGGGTCTGGTGATGCCGCGCTTCCTGTCGCGCCTGCCGTACGGTATTCGCACCAACCCGGTCGACAGCTTTGACTTTGAAGAGCAGACCGACGGCGCGAACCACAACAGCTACTCCTGGGCGAACGCCGCCTATGCGATGGCCGCCAACATCAACCGCTCCTTCAAAGAGTACGGCTGGTGCACCTCGATTCGCGGCGTGGAGTCCGGCGGGGCGGTGGAAAACCTGCCATGCCACACCTTCCCGAGCGATGACGGCGGCGTGGACATGAAGTGCCCGACCGAGATCGCCATCAGCGATCGTCGTGAAGCTGAGCTGGCGAAAAACGGCTTTATGCCGCTGGTTCACCGCAAAAACTCCGACTTTGCCGCCTTCATCGGCGCGCAGTCGCTGCAGAAACCGGCCGAGTACCACGACCCGGATGCCACCGCCAACGCGCGTCTGGCCTCTCGTCTGCCGTACCTGTTCGCCTGCTGCCGCTTTGCGCACTACCTGAAGTGCATCGTGCGCGACAAAATCGGCTCCTTCCGCGAGCGCGAAGAGATGGAGCGCTGGCTGAACGACTGGGTCATGAACTACGTCGACGGTGACCCGGCGAACTCCTCTCAGGAGACCAAGTCCCGTAAACCGCTGGCCGCAGCGGAAGTGCAGGTGCAGGAGATTGAAGATAACCCGGGCTACTACGCCGCGAAGTTCTTCCTGCGTCCACACTACCAGCTGGAAGGTCTGACCGTTTCCCTGCGTCTGGTATCTAAACTGCCGTCGCTGAAGACGAAAGACGCGTGATGAGTGTAGCCGGCCCATTGGGCCGGCTACTTTTCGGTCAATACGAGATAGCTAATGAATTTGACAGTGAAAGCGTTGATACGAAAATTCATCAGCTATTTAGCCATTTATACGTTGCTAATAATTTCATTCATGCTGTTTGTGACGGTATCCGGCTACTATCTGTTTATCTTTGACTGGCCGGCAGAAGTCCCGCGAATTGCAATGCATGGATTCTTATGCACTGGACTTAATGCATTAGCGATAGGGATATACGTTGTCGCAGAAAAATGGAAAGAGAAAAGTTAGTATTTTACGCGGACTGATGCGCTGTGGGTCTTATGGCAAAGGATATAAGGTGAAACGTTTATGTTTTTTCCTCGTGTTTATGACTTTTTATGTGTATTCCGGAAATAACTATCCTGATTTTTATCAGCAGCAAACATACCGGCAGGTTTTAAAAGATTTTGTTCTGGCGCGCTGCCTGGCGCAGGTAGCAGATAAAGGCAGCCAGTTTTCTGCTGATGCTGCCCGCAGTGCGAGTGCATTCATTGAGTGGATTCCTTTTGATGCTGAAAATGGCACTGAGAAAATGGATGCGCTCATTGGAAAATACAAAGATCACATTAACGGCTTTCATGCCGAACGAAAGCCCGATGTAAAAGGCGTTACGTTAAATTGCCTGCGTCTTTATCATAGTGACGAACTTAACAAGCTGGTACCTCAATTAATTATCGGAAATCCTGATCGCACCTGGATTCAGGATAACCCGCAGTAGTAAAAGACTTCACATTCTTTCCGTTCATTCAGGGGGAATGTAAGACTGTCAAATGACACGGGTCATTTGATATGAGGCAGAGGTAAAATATGGACGGTTTTATTCAGCCCCATGCTTTCCTGTTTGCCATATAAGTGCTTTTTCGAAAGCAATATTGTTCATCCACGAAGAGTAGATATTATGGCTATTGATATGTTTCTGAAGGTCGAGGGTGTTACGGGCGAATCTAAAGATTCTAACCACACCGGCTGGACTGATATTACCTCCTTCTCCTGGGGCGCTTCCCAGCCAGGTAATATGAGCGTTGGCGGTGGCGGCGGTGCCGGTAAAGTTAACTTCAACGACCTGCACGTTAACGCGCTGATCGACAAATCCACCACCGCTATCCTGAAACACTGCGCCAGCGGCAAACACCTGACCAAAGTTGAGCTGTCCGTCTGTAAAGCCGGCGGCCAGCAGGTGGAATACTCCCGCATCACGCTGGAAGATGTGCTGGTCACCTCTGTTCAGTACACCGGTGCTGACAACGGCGATACCGTTGGTGTGACCTATGCATTCCAGGCTGCGAAAGTGAAACAGCAGTACTGGGAGCAGACCACGTCTGGTGGTAAAGGTGCTGAAAGCAGCGCTGGCTGGAACATCAAAGAAAACAAAGAAGCGTAATTGCGTATGTGGCCGGGGAGTTTTCCCCGGTCATTATGATTGCTTCACTATTCGGCGCGTATTTGCGATGGAAAGAGCGTTAACGGTTATACCCATTGTATTATCATGTAGCGCCTGCATATCCCACCCTGCTCAGTTTCAGAGTTTAACTGTTAAGGTGGAAAAAAATGCACCCTGTTTTGGCGTTTCGAATGACACTAAACCAGGTGAGGTTGTGCTAGTTTATGAACCCTCGATATCTCGACGTGCAGGTAACGAATGGGAAAGCATCTTCTCTCCAGGAGCATTTCCTTCCAGCCGCTTTTTGAAATCTGAAGAGTGCCTACGCTGGGATAAAGTAGACTGGCAGTCAGGGGAGTATGATGTGGTATTAGAATCGAGAAATCATAATACTATTGTTCGATATGCTACTCGCTTTATTCTCAGTATAAATTCCAGAGGCGAATTATCGCTGGTTAGAATAGAATAGGAGCGTTTTCAAATGTTGATGTTTTTAAGAAAGTGTCAACCTTTGGATATTAATTCAACTCCGTTTTTATTTAAATGGGTATGCTTATTTGTGAGCGTTTTTGTAAAAATCAAAGGGAATGAATATGGCTAGCCAATCATTAGTTAATCCGGGATATTGTATTGTTCAGCAACCCGGAACCCTGGATTTCCAGACAAGGCTTTTATTCAACGATCCAAATAGTGATGCTGCACGTTATTTCATGCAGGTTAATAGTGATGTGCAGTGGTCAAAACCTGGGCAGATGTTGATTCTTGGTGCACCGGGAAGTAATAATTCTGTGCAGCTTAAGCAATTACAGCTCGCTAAAAAGAAAGTCAACGGTGCTCTGGCCGATCTTAATTCTGGTGAGGCGAATTTCTTTAATCAACATTTTAGTACCATAGCTGCAGTTACTAATTTTATGGATAAGTCCCTTGGTGTCGTTGCTGATGCAGGTGAAAAATATTTTAGTGAAATAGAAAAAAAACTTAAATCCATTGAATTGGCTTACCAGAATCAGTACAGAGCACAAGGGACATTGATAAGCCAACAGTTTTTTGTTGAACGTCAGCGCCTCTTTTCTGAGTTGGATGGTTTATTAAACAAATTGTCCCGACTGACCTTAAAGATGAAGCCCTATAACGAATTGAAGCATGCCTTAGGCTTGTCAAGCAGATCCATTGTACATGAATGGAGTACAGCCGGGGTCGCCTCTATTCGTGGTTATTCAACTTATATCGATAATGCCTCTAAGGCCGCTCGTTTTCTTAAAGCGGGAGGGTGGCTTGCAATAGGTTTTGCAGGTGCAAATACCACTAATGAAGTTTACAATGCCTGCACCGTAGGACGAGAGCAGAGTTGTTCTAAAGTCGCTGTGAAAAAATACAGCAGCTTTGGTGCAAGCCTGGCAGGGGGTATTTACGGTGGTAAATACGGAGCAATGGCAGGTGCTGGTGTATGCGTTGCGCTTGGTGTTGCGACGGGGGGCGTAGGACTGCTCGCCTGCTCCATTGTCGGGGCTGCTGCAGGAGGATACGTTGGTGGCGAGATAGCGGGCGGAGCGACTGAGTATATGATGGATAAAATATGGTGAATATAGAGAATTTATCATTATTTCTTATCGTGGTTTTATTGCTGGTTGTTGTAATTATGGATTTATTCAGTTCTCGTTATTTCAAAAAACACGAGGCTGATTATAATCAGTTACTTTCAGACTATCGGCGCAAGGGATATGATCTGGATCTCGTAACCGACTATGCTTCTTTTTTTGGTTCGCTGGCCAATTATCAAAAAATAATCTGGTTTGTTCGCCTTTATAAAGGCGTTAAAATGAAATTTACGCGTGAAAGGCTTGTTCAGGAAGATGCTTATAAATATGTGCAGTCGTTACCTGAAGAAAGAATTGGTTGGATGCTAAAGTTACATCGCCGTTATAAGTTACAGGCGTTAATATTCACTCTATGGCTCATTGTTGGATTATATTTTATCATCTTCATTAAATAGTTTTTGATATTCAATTTCTCAAACGCCGCCGTTCTCGCCCCGAGAGCGGCAGCGTTTGAGCGCTAATCATACCAGCAGGAATACGCCATGCGATTCACGATTATTTCTACGAAACCCGGTCATCAGCCGCCGCAAAGCAGCTGTGATTTTTACGCCCCGGGCGGCACCATTGGGCGCGGTACGGATAACAATCTGGTGTTGCCGGATAATGACCGCACCATCTCTCGGCTGCAGGCCATTGTTCACGTTGACGCCCAGGGCGAATGCCGCGTGACCAACCGTGGCAGCGTCACCCGCGTGGTATTAAATGACATTCCGCTGGAGCGAGGGCGTCAGGTTGAGCTGCAGGATGGCGACATTCTCGGTATTGATGACTACCGTATCGAAGTGACCGAACTGATCCACGATACGCAACCCGTAAGCCGTATGGCGGCCAGTATGCATCAGCAGGCGCGTCCGGCAGCCGCACCCGCGCCCGCTCCGAAGCCGGCGAGCGCCGCACCGCGCGGGAAAGCCGAACCGACCGCCGTGCCAACGGAAATCTGGGATAGCCTGATGCAGGAGTTCTCCATCTCCGACAGCATCTCCAGCAACCGTACAAAACCGCAGCCTGCTGCATCGCACGATCCGTTCTCCCAGCCTGCGGCTCCGGAGCGTAACGCTGAAGATCCGCTGGCGATGTTCAACGACAGCGATCCAAAGCTTGAGCGTAAGAACGTTGACCCGGACACGCTGTTCAGCGACGAAGCGTTGTTCAAAAAAGAGAGTATTTTTGACGACGTCACCCCGTCAACGCTGGTGCCGCCGGGCGAGACGACCCCCGCTAAGCCAGAAGATGAGGCGACGGACGAGCTCGATCCGCTGGCCCTGTTTGGCGGTAAGGCCAGCGCGCCAGCCGCGCGTAATGACGACCCGCTCGGGCTGATGGGCGGCGCACCGTTAACCCATCCGGATGACATTCTTGCCGAAAAGCCTGCGCCAGTGCCGGAACCCGAGCAGGAAGAGGACGTGCTCGCCGATTCTCCACTGTTCGCCCCTGAGCCTCAGGAAGAACCGCGTGCTGAAGAAGAGCCTGCGCGACCGGATTACGCAGGCTTCACCATGCCAACGCCGCAGGCCGTTGCGCGCAGCAGCGCTCAGGCGCCGAAAGGCCGTCTGCGCATTGACCCGGTCAATAACGCCGCCGCCCCAAGCGCTACGGCAAACAGCGGTGAGAAGGGCGAAGTGCTGCAGGGCGAGCTGCTGGAGGCGCTGTTGGAGGGGATGGGGCTGAGCGAAATGCAGCCCGTCCCGCAGTTTGATCGTGAAAATATGCGTCAGCTCGGGCAGATCCTCGGCATGTTCTCTCAGGGAACCGTGGCGCTGCTCTCCTCGCGCTCCATCCTCAAGCGGGGCGTGAAGGCCGATATGACCATGGTGCTGGACGATGCCAACAACCCGTTCAAGCTGCTGCCGACCGGCAAAACCGTGCTGATCCAGATGTTCGGCACTCCGATGCCGGGCTTTATGCCGCCGACCAAATCCGTGCGCGACGCGCTGATCGACCTGCAGGCGCACCAGCTGGGCATGATCTCCGGTATCCGCGCCATCATTGCCGCGATGCTGCAGTCCTTTAACCCGGAACAGCTGGAAGAGCAGGCGAAGCAGAACGGGATGACCTCGCGTCTGGCGCTGCCGGGCAGCCGCAAAGCCGCCCTGTGGGACTATTTTGTGCGCAGCTATGGCGAAACGGCTGGCGAGATTGAGGATGACTTCCACACCCTGTTCGGCGAGGCTTTCCTTCATGCGTACGACATGGAGGTGAATCAGTACAAAGACTCACAGAGCGGATCGGAAGACAAATGAATATCGCAACGGCTTCTCTCTCCCGCCAGGGGACGCGCGCCAGCAACCAGGATCAGACGGGAGAAACCATAGGGGAACGTTCAGCCTGCTTTGTCGTCTGCGACGGCATCGCGGGCCTGCCGGGCGGTGAGGTGGCTGCAGAGCTGGCCCGCAACAGCATTATCTCCCGCTTCGATGGCGACAAACATCTTAATGCGCAGCATATCCGCGACTACGTGCAGACGGCTAACCGCACCATCCTCAGCGAACAGCAGGCCGTTCAGGACTATCGCCGGATGGGCACGACGCTGGTCAGCCTGTTCATTGACCGTGATTACGGCCTGGCCTACTGGGCGCACGCCGGAGACAGCCGCCTGTACCTGTTTCGCCGGGGATGGCTGTGGCATGTGACCACCGACCACAGCCTGGTGCAGCAGATGAAAGACGCCGGGCACCAGACCGACAACCTGAACAGCAATTTGCTCTATCTGGCGCTGGGAATTGAAAACGGCGGGCCGGAAGCGAGCTACAGCGACGTGGTGCAGGTTGAAGACGGCGATGCATTCTTACTCTGCACCGACGGGTTCTGGCACGGCGTTAGCGAAGAGCAAATGAAGCAGTCGCTGCATATGGTCAATACGCCGCAGGAGTGGCTGACCTTAATGAACCAAATCATTCAAAAGAATGGCGAACAGGAGGGGAATGCTCAGGATAACTATACTGCCCTGGCGGTATGGATGGGCAACCCTCAGGACACCACTTTGCTGCACACCCTCTCTGACGCAGCACAATTTCTTCCCTGCGGAACTGATTAGACACACAAGGAACGATATGAAACTTTGGCTATCGGGTTTGGCACTTCTGGCGGTCACCTCCACCGCGCAGGCTGAGAATTTCCGCATCGTGCAGTCGCCTGCGCAGAAGCTGGATATCTGGATCGACAACATTAAAGACAACACGCCGCAGAGCTGGTGTAAGCCTGAGGTGGCGCTGCGCATTGTGGCGAACGGCAAGAAGGACGTCTCCGTGCTGGAGAACTTTGTGCCGCGTCTTGGCTCCCTGCTGGAACACCAGTGCAGCAAAGTGAATAAGCTTAGCTGGACGCTCAACGATCCGGCGGGTACCACGCTGGCGCAGGGTACGGCAGGCAAAGCGCAGGACTGGGCGCTGGTGGTGAAACAGGACCAGGCCGCGCCTGCTGCGACCGTCACCGCAACCCCAACCAGCGGCGCGCTGCTGCCGCCGGACCAGAACGTGGCTTCCCGCACCGTCGCGGCTGACCGTACGCCGTGGCAGGAATTCACCCTGCAGGACGGCTGCCACCTGCGCACCTTCTGGGAAGGTGGCGCTTCCGCTCCGGCGCTCTTTATTCCGGATTCTGACACCACCCGCTGCGGTAACGGCAGCTGGCTGAGTGGTCACACCGTGGTTTCGCAGTCCCGCAACGGCGGACAGAAAGAGATGGCGGTGACCTACATCCACGGCTTCCCGGTGACGGGTCTGAATCAAAGCGCCGATCCTGAAAACGCGCTGATCACCTCCGTCAACAAAGAGCGCATGGTGTTCAGCACCCCAAACAGCGACCAGAGCTGGATGATCCTGCCTTACGATAGCGCCCTGAACAGCTGGAAAAGCAACGGCACCGTAGCGGTGGAGATTTCCCGTGAAATCGCCAGCGACGATGCAAAACTGCAGGCGCGTATTGCGGCGGTGAAAAAAACCTGGAGCGCCTGGGTTGCACCCGGCACTCCGCTCAATATCGTCCTGATTGACACCCTGCGTCCTCAGCTGCGCGATCCGGCCGTCGGCGCATGGCGCGCGGCGAATTAAGGAATGGCTATGAATACGCTCTATCAACACCTGGCGGGCGAGTCGCTCAGCGACGCGCTGGCGCGCCTTGAAGCTGAAATCAAAGCCCGTCCGGCGGATGCCGACCTCCGCGCCGCGTTCGTGCAGTTTTTAACCCTCAGCGGCAACTGGACGCGCGCGCTGACCCAGCTGAAAAGCTGGCTGGCGCTGAAGCCTCAGGCGAAGCCCACCGTCACGCTGCTGGAGCAATCCATTCAGGGCGAGCTGCAGCGCGCGCAGGTGATGGCGGGACAGGCGCGTCCGGCCATGCCGGAAACCCAGTGGCCGTGGCTGACGACCCTGGCCGCGGCGCTGAGCGAGGAGGGCGAGCGCGCCCGGGCGCTGCGTCTGGACGCCCTCGATCGGGCTGAGGCCACCTCCGGCCAGATTATCCTCGAAAACGAGGAGACGCAGGCGTTTGACTGGCTGATGGACGGCGATGCCCGTCTCGGCCCGGTCTGCGAAACCATCGTGAACGGCCGTTATTTCTGGCTGCCGTTCAGCGCCATCGCGGAGATCCGTTTCCAGGCGCCCGCCAGCGTGACCGATCTGGTCTGGCGTCACGCGCTGGTGCGCCTGACCGACGGTACGGAGCAGGTGTGTCAGATCCCGGCGCGTTACCCGTTTGCTGCCGATGCCACTGATGCGGTCAGGCTGGGCCGCACCACCGAATGGCAGCCGCTCGACGAAGACGGCACCCTTTACGAAGGCAGGGGCCAGAAGGCCTGGCTGAGCGAGCAAAGCGAATACCCGCTGCTGTCCTTAAGCCTCGTGACGTTTGCGACGGATGGAGCCGATGAGTAATCCCGCTGGCGAAGGCGATCTGCTGCGCAGCGGCTGGCAAGCCCGCAGCAAGCAGGAGAAGGTGGGGGCGCGCGACAAAATGCAGCCCTCGCTGCTGGATCGTCTCACCGATAATGAGCCGGAAAAAAAGCGCGAGTCGGCCAACAGCAATCTGATCACCCACGCCGCCCTGCGCCGCAACGTCCTGCGCGATCTGCAGTGGCTGTTTAACACCATCAACCACGATGCCTCCGGCGATTTGAGCGCCTTGCCGCACGTGAAGCGCTCGGTGGTCAACTTCGGCGTCGCGCCGCTGGCCGGGAAAAGAATGTCGGATATCGAATGGCACGACATTCAGCGCAAGCTCACCGAGGCCATCATCAATTTTGAACCGCGCATTTTACCGCAGGGGCTGCAGGTCCGCTGCGTGTCGGATACCTCCTCGCTGGATCTGCACAACGTGCTCTCCATCGAGATCAAAGGGCGTTTATGGTGTGTGCCGTACCCGCTGGAGTTTCTGTTTCGTACCGATGTCGATCTGGAAAACGGCCATTTTGAACTGAAAGATGCGGGGTAATCATGGAAAGTAAACTGCTCGAATATTACAACCGCGAGCTGGCCTACCTGCGCGAAATGGGGGCCGAGTTTGCCGAACGCTACCCAAAAGTCGCCGGACGGCTGGGCATGCGCGGCATCGAAGTGGCGGACCCGTATACCGAACGTCTGATGGAGGGCTTCGCCTTCCTGACCTCACGCGTGCAGATGAAAATGGACGCGGAGTTTCCGCGCTTCTCCCAGCGTCTGCTGGAGATGATTGCGCCTAACTATCTCGCGCCCACGCCGTCGATGGCGATTGCGGAGATTGAGCCCGACAGCAGCCGGGGCGACCTGAGCAAGGGCTTCATTGTGCCGCGCGGTACCATGATGGACAGCCTGGCGCTGAAAAAAACCGGCGTGACCTGCAGCTATACCACGGCGCACGAGGTCAACCTGCTGCCGCTGAAAATCGACAAGGTCGAGCTGGGCGGCGTGCCCGCCGATCTGCCGCTCGCGCAGCTGGGGCTGAGCCAGCGGGGGATCGGCAGCGCCTTAAGGATCCGCATCGCCTGCGACGGCCCGCAAAACCTCGGGCACCTGGATTTCGACCGTCTGGAATTTTTCCTCGGCGGTCCGGACATTGAAGCGCTGAAGCTGCTGGAGCTGGTGATGGAGCACCACGCCGGGATCGTCTGCCAGACGGTCAGCCCGCAGCCGCAGCGGCAGCTGCTGGCGTCGGACGCGCTGCGCCAGGAGGGCTTTGAGCCTGACCAGGCCCTTCTTCCGGACGATCTGCGCAACTTTGACGGCTATCGCCTGCTGCAGGAGTATTTCGCCTTTCCGGCCCGCTTCCGCTTCATTAGCCTGAGCGGTCTGGGCAAGCTTATCGAGCGCTGTGAAGGCGAAAAAGCCTTCGACATCTTCATTCTGCTGGATAAGTCGGATGAACAGCTGGAGCGCGTGGTCGATGCCAGCCATCTGGCGCTGCACTGTACCCCGGTCATCAACCTGTTCCCAAAGGTCGCGGCGCGTCAGAAGCTGAATGAAGGCCAGCATGAATACCATCTGGTGGTGGATAACATTCGTCCGCTGGATTATGAAATTTACGCGGTCAAAAAAATCTATGGCAGCGCGGACGGCCAGCGCGATGACCAGACGTTTCGTCCATTCTGGAGCACCTGGAGCGGCGATGCGGGCAACTACGGGGCCTATTTTTCCCTGCGCCGCGAACAGCGCGTGCTGTCCGAGCACGCCCTGCGCTACGGCACCCGCACCGGCTATATCGGCTCGGAGGTGTTTGTTTCGCTGGTGGATGAACAGCACGCCCCGTGGCAGGACAACCTGCGCTATATCTCTGCCGAGGTGCTCTGCACCAGCCGCGATCTGCCGCTGATGCTGCAGCAGGAGCTCGGGCAGTTCATTATGGCCGACTCCATGCCGGTGAAATCCCTCACCCTGCGCAAAGGCCCGACGCCGCCGCGTCCGGCGCTGGCGGAAGGGTTCAGCACCTGGCGGCTCATCAGCCAGCTGCAGATGAACTACCTCAGCCTGATGGACAGCGAAAACGAAGACGGCGCGGCCGCGCTGCGCCAGCTGTTAGGGCTGTACGCCAACCTGGCAGAAACGCCCGTTGCGCGTCAGGTGGAAGGGGTACGCCACTGCGTGCTGGAGCCGGTTCACCGCCGCGTGCCTGAACCCGGCCCGGTCGTTTTCGCCCGCGGGATCGGCATCACCCTGACGGTCGATGAGCGTGCCTTTTCCGGCGCCAGCCCGTGGCTCTTTGGCAGCGTGATGGAACGTCTCTTTGCCCGCCTGGTGTCCATCAACAGCTTTACGGAGTTCACCCTGAAAAGCCAGCAGCGCGGCGAGATTGGCTACTGGGCGCCGCGCATGGGTAAAAGGGCGCTGATATGAGTGACGCTGCCACTGCACCGCTGCGCGTGCATCGCCTGACCCGGCTGCCGGACGCGTTCTGGCAAGGGGTTCGCGAGACGCCCTGGCGCTACGACCTGTTTCAGCTGTTAAGGCGCATTGATGCCCAGGGCGGCGAACGCTACCCGCTGGGACGCGCGCCGCTGCCGAAATTTGAGCCGCTGCGCATCGGCCAGCAGCCGTCGATGAGT
The DNA here is from genome assembly GCF_041679625.1 of Enterobacter cloacae complex sp. ESBL7. Classification (NCBI taxonomy): domain Bacteria; kingdom Pseudomonadati; phylum Pseudomonadota; class Gammaproteobacteria; order Enterobacterales; family Enterobacteriaceae; genus Enterobacter; species Enterobacter cloacae complex sp. ESBL7. The sequence continues at coordinate 1,910,707 of NZ_JBGORN010000001.1, read as the reverse complement.
TTTGCGCCGTCGACGCTGGCTCAGGTCCGCCAGCGGGAGGAAAGCGGGCTGCACGAGGTGTCTATCCTCAGTTTCGGCCTGTTTGGCCCGAACGGCCCGCTGCCGGTCCATATGACCGAATACGCCCGCGAGCGAATTTATCATCATCAGGACACCAGCCTCAGCGCGTTTGCCGACCTGTTCCATCATCGCCTGGCGCTGCTGTTTTACCGCGCCTGGGCGGATGCGCAACCCACCGTCTCCCTCGATCGCGCTGATAACAGGCGCTTTGAGGGCTACCTGGCGTCGCTGATTGGCATGGGCCAGCCGGGACAGATGAACAAAGGCAGCCTGAGCTCGCATGCTCGCTTTACCCACGCCGGGCACCTGACCCGTCACGGACGGGATCCGGAGGGGCTGGAGAAGATCCTGCGCAGCTATTTTAACGCGCCGGTTAAGCTGGTCAGCAACGTGCCGCAGTGGATGCCGCTTTCCACGCGCGAGCAGGCGCAGCTGGGAGCAGGGCGCCGCATGCCGCGCATGGGGGAATCCGCCTTTCTCGGCGTTGCCGTCCGCGACGTGCAGCATAAGTTTCGCATCGAAATTGGCCCGCTGAGCGCGGAGGAGTACAACCGTTTTCTGCCGGGTGAAGCGTGGGTCACAGAGCTGCGCGACTGGGTGCGTCAGTACGCCGGGGTGGAGTTTGAATGGGAAACGCGGGTGATCCTGCGTGAAGACGCGGTGCAGGGCACCACGCTCGGCAGCAATGGGCGATTAGGCTATAACACCTGGCTGGGCCTTCAGCCGCAGCCTGTCCCGCGTGGCGATCTGGTGTATCGCGCAGAGCGGTAATCCTTCCGTATACCGAATCATTGTTAATGGAAACTAACATGTCAGAAATTAGCCGTGCCGTGCTTTTCGGCAAACTGGATACGCTGTTATTTACCTCTCTGGAAAGCGCCACTGCGTTCTGCAAGCTGCGCGGCAACCCGTACGTTGAGCTGGTGCACTGGCTGCATCAGCTGATGCAGCAGCAGGATGGCGATCTGCAGCAGGTCATCCGCCACTTTGCCCTCGATGAACAGCAGCTGACCCGCGATATCGTGGCCGCGCTGGATGTCCTTCCGCGTGGCGCCAGTTCCGTTTCCGATCTCTCCGAGCATATCGACAGCGCCGTGGAGCGCGCCTGGGTGTTTGGATCGCTGAAGTTTGGCGTCAGCCGTATTCGCGGCGGCCATTTGCTGATCGGCATGCTGAAAACCTGGAACCTGGCCAACGTGCTGAAAAGCATCTCGTCGCAGTTCACCCGCCTTAACGTCGAGGTGCTGATTGAGCAGTTCGACGCGATTTGCGCCAACAGCAAAGAGACGCAGCAGGCCGCTGCCGCCGCAGACGCACCGGCGGGTACGGTACCGGCGGCGCAGGGGACGCTGGCCCAGTACGGCCAGGACCTGACCGCCCGCGCCCGCGACGGGAAGATTGACCCGGTTGTCGGGCGCGACGAAGAGATCCGCCAGATGGTGGATATCCTGATGCGTCGCCGCCAGAACAACCCGCTGCTGACCGGGGAAGCCGGGGTCGGGAAAACGGCGGTGGTGGAAGGGCTGGCGCTGCGTATTGCCGACGGCGACGTCCCGGAGCCGCTGCAAAACATTCAGCTGTGGCTGCTGGATATCGGCATGCTGCAGGCTGGGGCAGGCATGAAAGGCGAGTTTGAAGCCCGGCTGCAGGCGCTCATTAACGAAGTCCAGTCCAGCGCCACGCCAATCATTCTGTTTATCGATGAGATCCACACCCTGATTGGCGCAGGCGGCCAGCAGGGGACAGGCGATGCGGCGAACCTGCTGAAGCCCGCGCTGGCGCGCGGTCAGCTGCGCACCATCGGCGCCACCACCTGGGCGGAATACAAAAAATACATCGAGAAAGACCCGGCGCTGACCCGCCGTTTCCAGACGGTGCAGGTCCACGAGCCGGACGAAGCGAAAGCCATTCTGATGCTGCGCAGCACCGTGTCGCCGCTGGAGACGCACCACCAGGTGCTGCTGCTCGACGAAGCGGTCAGCGCGGCGGTGAAGCTGTCGCATCGTTACATCCCGGCGCGTCAGCTGCCGGATAAAGCCGTTGCGCTGCTCGACACCGCCTGCGCCCGCGTCGCGGTCAGCCAGAGCGCGCCGCCCGCGCAGCTGGAAGACTGCCTGCGCCACCTTGCCGCGCTGGACGTGGAGATTGAGATTGCTGAACGCGAAGCGCGCGTGGGAGCTGGTGACGCCGATCGCGTGACCGCTTTACTCGCCGAACGCGACGCGTATGAGACAAAACGCCAAGCCCTGGCCCGGCGCTGGGAAGAAGAGCGCGGCCTGGTGCAGGAGATTATCCGCCTGCGCGCGGCGCTGTTCGCGGCGGGCGATGACGATAGCGCCGAGCTGCGCGGCCAGCTGGCGGAACAGCAGCAGGCGCTGAACGCCCTGCAGGGCGATGAGCCGCTGCTGTTTGCGGCGGTGGATGAAAACGTGGTTGCCGCGGTGGTCTCTGACTGGACCGGGATCCCGCTGGGCCGGATGGTGAAAAACGAGATCGACGCGGTGCTGAACCTCGCCGACACGCTCAACCAGCGCGTTATCGGCCAGCGTCACGGTCTGGATCTCATTGCCCGCCGCGTGAAAACCTCGCGGGCGAAGCTGGACGATCCCAACAAACCGGTGGGCGTCTTTATGCTGTGCGGCCCGTCCGGGGTCGGTAAAACCGAAACCGCGCTGGCGCTTGCGGAATCCCTGTACGGCGGCGAGCAGAACGTTATCACCATCAACATGAGTGAGTTCCAGGAAGCGCACACCGTTTCCACCTTAAAAGGTGCGCCTCCGGGGTACGTAGGGTATGGTGAAGGCGGCGTGTTAACCGAGGCCGTGCGCCGCCGTCCGTACAGCGTGGTGCTGCTGGACGAAATTGAAAAAGCGCACCCGGACGTCCACGAGATCTTCTTCCAGGTCTTTGATAAAGGCTGGATGGAGGACGGCGAGGGGCGCCACATCGATTTCCGTAACACCATCATTATTCTGACGTCTAACGTCGGCACCGACCTGATTAGCGCCATGTGCGCCGATCCGGAGCTGATGCCGGAGCCTGACGCGTTAAGCGGCGCCCTGCGCCAGCCGCTGCTGGAGGTCTTCCCACCGGCGCTGCTGGGCCGCCTGCTGGTGGTGCCGTATTACCCGCTCAGCGACGAGATGCTGGGGCAGATTGTTCGCCTGCAGCTCAAGCGCATTCAGCGTCGTCTGGAAGAGAATCACAGCATTATTTCTGAGTTTGACGACAGCGTGGTGGAACAGATTGTCCAGCGCTGTACCGAGGTGGAGTCCGGTGGCCGCATGGTGGATGCTATTCTGACCAACACCTTGCTGCCTCAGATGAGCCAGATCTTACTTACCGCCAGCCGCAGCGACGAGCAGTACCGACGTCTGCACGTCACCTGCGAGCAGGGCGAGTTTCACTGTCAGTTTGCCGCGTAATAATCATCAAGAGAACTGTAAAAGATGACGGATAATGATAACAATCGGACTGTCCCAAACGCGCTCCCGGTCGGGTACCGCTTCAACGAGTTTGAAATCAAAGCGGTGATCGGCGGCGGCGGTTTTGGCATCGTCTATCGCGCGTGGGATCACCAGCTCGAACGCACTATCGCTATCAAAGAATTTATGCCTTCCTCGCTCGCCGTGCGCGGCGACGACATGACCCTTGTGCTGCGCAGCGAGCGTTTTGGCAAAGCGTTTTCCGCAGGCCTGAACAGCTTTATTCAGGAGGCGCGTCTGCTGGCGCGCTTTAACCACCCGAACCTGCTGCACGTCCTGCGTTTCTGGGTGCAAAACGACACGGCCTACATGGGGACGCTGTTTTACAGCGGGACCACGCTTTCGCGCCTGCGCGAGGAAAAGCCGGAGCTGATCAACGAGGCCTGGATCCGCCGCACGCTGCCGATGCTGTTCGGTGCGATCAAGACCATCCACGACGAAGGCTACCTGCACCGCGACATCTCTCTGGATAACATTCAGATCCAGGATAACGGCCTGCCGGTGCTGCTCGATTTCGGCTCCGCGCGACGCACCATCGGTAATCTCTCCGACGAAACGGAAACCATGCTGCGTCCGGGCTTTGCGCCGATTGAGCAGTACACCGACGACAACGAAAGCGAGCAGGGCCCGTGGACGGATATTTACGCCCTCGGCGCGGTGCTGCGTACCCTGATTGTGGGTTCTCCGCCGCCGGTCAGCGTGGTGCGCTCGATTCAGGATACCTGCAAACCGCTGGTGGAAATTATGCCGCAGGGCTATTCCATTCCGCTGCTGCAGGCCATCGACCGCGCGCTGGCGCTGCACATGGAGGACCGTCCGCAGTCAATCGACGAGTTCGCCGCGCTGATTGAGATGCCGGTCGCAGGGATCAACGACGTGCTGACGGCGAAAAAGCCCGGCACGATGCTGGTTCCGGTCGAAGACGAAAAACCGGCTTCGCTGCTCGACTGGCGCCGCTACAAGATCCCGGGCATGGTTGCCGCAGGCGTGCTGGTGGGTATTGTCGCCGGGGCGATGCTGTTCAGCGGCAGTAACGATGCTCCCGAGCAGGCTGCACAGGCACCGGCAGAGACGCGTCCGACTGAGACCGCCGCAAACGCGCCGGACGTGAAGCCGGAAACGGCGAAGGTTAACGAGCAGGCGACGGCCCAGCAGACTCCGCCGCCTGTGGAGAGCCCGGTTGCGCTGGTCTATATCCGCATCCTCGACGGCGAAACGCTGAAAGTGAACGGCGAGCCAAAAGCGCTGCGTCCGGCGACCAACGGCTATGCCTCGCTCAAGCTGCCGGCCGGTGAGGTGAAGATTGAACTCCAGGGCAACGGAAGAACGCGCGGCCAGACGCTGGATATCACCAAGCCGGGCACCTGGCTGGTGAACCCTTAGAATTACGCTCAGTCACAGATGCGAACCTCTTTTCTGAATCGCATAAGCTAGATGGAATAAAGATTATGCTCAACCGAATTACCGTTCAGCTCCCGGTGGAGGGGCTTCTGTTCTGGAAACTGACGGGCCGCGAGGCGATGTCCGAGTCGTTCGCGCTGACGCTGACCGTGCTCGGCACGGACGCGCGCATTGACCGCAGCAAGCTGCTGGGCCAGCCGGTCACGGTGACCATTCCGACGCAGAACCTGCTGACGTCCCGCTATGTTAACGGCAAAATTACCCGCGTGGCGGTCAGCGCCGTCGAGCTGACGGGCACCCGCTATGCGGTGTACCAGCTGACGGTTGAGCCGGACCTGTGGCCGATGAAGCGCGATCGTAACCTGCGTATCTTCCAGGGGCAGACGGTGCCGCAGATTGTCAAAACCCTGTTTGGCGAGCATCAGGTCAACGTTGAGGATAAGCTCACCGGCAGCTACCGGGTGTGGGACTACTGCGTGCAGTATCAGGAGTCGAGCCTGGACTTCATCAGCCGCCTGATGGAGCTGGAGGGGATTGCCTATCACTTCAGCCACGAGGCGGACAAACACACCCTGGTGCTCACCGACGCCGCCACGCAGCATCAGCCGTTCAGCGGCTATGAGGTCATTCCTTACCACCAGACGCCGTCCGGCGGCAGTACGGACGAAGAGGGCATCAGCCAGTGGGCGCTGGAGGACAGCGTGACGCCGGGGATTTACAGCCTTGACGACTATGACTTCCGCAAGCCGAACGCGTGGCTGTTCCAGGCCCAGCAGAACCCGGCGTCGCCGAAGCCGGGCAGCATCGACGTGTACGACTGGCCGGGTCGCTTTGTGGACAAAGGGCACGGGGAGTTCTATGCCCGCATCCGCCAGGAGCGCTGGCAGGTGGAGCATCAGCAGATTCAGGCCACCGCCACGGCGGCGGGGATTGCTCCCGGGCACACCTTCACCTTAACCAACGCGCCGTTCTTCAGCGACAACGGCGAGTATCTGGTGACGGCGGCGGGCTATCACTTCGAAGAGAACCGCTACGCGAGCGGCGAGGGTGAAACCATTCACCGTACCGATTTCACGGTGATTCCGTCGGCGGTGGTGTACCGTCCGGCGCAGAGCACGGCGTGGCCGCGCACCTACGGCCCGCAGACCGCGAAAGTGGTGGGGCCGAAGGGCGAGAGTATCTGGACGGACAAATACGGCCGCGTGAAGGTGAAGTTTCACTGGGACCGCCTGGCGAAGGGCGATGACACCAGCTCCTGCTGGGTGCGCGTGTCGAGCGCGTGGGCGGGCCAGGGCTACGGCGGGGTGCAGATCCCGCGCGTCGGCGATGAGGTGGTGGTGGACTTTATCAACGGCGATCCGGACCGTCCGATTATTACCGGTCGCGTGTACAACGACGCGAGCATGCCGCCGTGGGCGCTGCCTGCCGCCGCGACGCAGATGGGCTTTATGAGCCGCACGAAAGACGGTTCCGTCGACAATGCCAACGCCCTGCGGTTTGAGGATAAAGCGGGCGCAGAGCAGGTGTGGATCCAGGCCGAGCGCAACATGGACACCAGCGTTAAAAACGATGAAACGCACAGCGTCGGCGGGGCGCGCAGCCATTACGTGAAGAAAAATGAACTGCATCGCGTGGAAGCGAACCAGACTCAGGCCGTGAAAGGTGGAACCGAGATCCTGACGGGGAAAGGCAAGCTGGATGCGGCGGTGGAGCAGTATGTGATTGCTTCCGGGACGAAGCTGCGGCTGGTCTCAGGTGAAAGCGCCATTGAGCTGAATGCCAACGGCAAGATTAACCTGATCGGCAAAGAGTTTAACTTCTTCGTGGAAGGGGATGGGTATATCACCACGGGCGGTAAGCTGCATCTGAATACTTCTGGCACCAAGCCGGGCACAACGGCACCGGGGGCGGGGCATAAAGGGGATATTGATGCGGCGGTGCAGGCGTATTTCTCTCCGGATCAGGCTAAAAAATCTGCCGGTGCGGGATTTGCCGGAGGATCGGGTAAAGCGGCACCTGCGCAAAACAATTCTGCTGCTACAACGGGCACAGACAAAACCAGTGAATATAATTATTCGTTGCAGGACATGGTGGATAAGCAAAAGAATTTAAAGGCTAAACCTCAAAAGTGGACGCGACGCGGTTTTGTTAACGCCTCTGAAGATGATATTAAGAAATATGCAAACCCGGATAATTACAATACTGGAACTGATAAATATCAGTTCCTTGATCTCTCATCTTCATCAGGTGTTTCTGAAACTGATATGGCTTCCTTCCTGAAAGGTAAAGGCGTACTTGAAGGTCAAGAAAAAACATATCTTGATGCAGCAAAGAAATACAATGTCAGTGAGGTTTACCTGGCCTCACATTCTGCTCTCGAAACAGGTAACGGAGCGAGTGAACTGGCGAAAGGTGTCGAGGTCAATGGTGTAAAAGTTTATAATATGTACGGTATTGGCGCTTTAGATGGCAATGCTGTTAAAACAGGATCCAATTACGCATATAAAATGGGATGGACTTCTCCAGAGAAAGCGATAGATGGTGGTGCGAAATGGATTTCCGAAAAATACATCAATAATGCGGATTATGCCCAAAACAATCTTTATAAGATGCGATGGAACCCAGCTTCGCCAGGAACACATCAGTATGCAACTGATGTTAACTGGGCTGTAGCCCAAACATCAAACATGAAGAAAATGTTTGATAATTTCCCTGGGGCAAACCTATCATATGATATTCCAAAGTTTAAGTAATGGATCAACTTATGAGTAAGAAAATTCTGAGTGTTTTATGTTCGGTTCTGGTGCTCTGCAGCTTGAACAGTAATGCCACGACTGCTCAAATCAATAAAAAACTTGAAAATTCATCCCATAATCTTTTAGCAAACCCCGACTTTTCTGTACAAATAAACAAACAGTCTGTCGCATTGGGCGACAGGTGGACTAATGACGTTGCACGTAAATTTGAGTTGCCGATTGACGGCCATTTTGTCGGAGAAGTTCCTTTTGACGGAATAAATTATAAATTCTTCCAGCATCAAAAGTCTGGGTTAGAAATATTCACTTCCAATCTTTGGTGGGATAAAGCCGAGAGAAGTGTTGATGATTATATTGTGTCGCAGATTACGCTAACTGCTGCGGATGGCAAAACAGCCCGAGGGATCCATATTGGTTCAACAATAAATGAACTGAATAACACTTATGGTAGTGGCCAGGTTGAAAATGATTCCGGGGAACAGTGGATTTCCTATGAATTGGGTAAGAAATTGCTCTCTTTTGAGGTTAAAGACAGTAAGGTTGTGAAAATAACCATGAATTACGAAAATGGTTCTTCAGAGTGATTTATGACCAAAAAATATCTGGCAGCCGTATTGTGCACAGCTTTATTGGCTGGCGTCGTTGAAGCGTCATCGGCGCTTGAATTATCGCAATACAATAAGCTCGAAACGGTTAGCCGCATCGTTAACGACAGAGAAGTAACAGACAGTCTCAGAACGTTGCTGGGAAATCATTACCAGACCTTTATTGATAACTTTGATGTCTTCGGTGAACCGCATACCACCACAGGTGGCGGATTGTTTGTTGAAGGCTGGCTAAAAGATCTCTATCTGGAGAACGCGTCAGCGCTGGTTATCGATCCTGACGGCAAAATCTTTGCGGCCTGGGTGGTTCCGGAGTCGGACGTTATTCATTACCAGTCTTCAGATAATAGCCCGGTTATTAATGCCGATATTCAGCAGTGGGCTGCCAGATTCAATGCGATGCATTTTGCAACGAACAGCCAGTCAGATCTTGCGTTTGACGGGGAGTGGTCTGGCGAATTCGGGGACGACTCGACGTTAACCCTGCGGTTAGCTGAATCAGGCAACCGTATCACCGGGTCTTATTGCTATATATCCCAGAAAGGAAACCGCATAGATTGCCCGGAAGATGATGAGCGTAATCTTACCGGTACGATCGCTGGCAATCGTGCCAATATTGAATTCAACTCATCGTTTGGCGGCCCAGAGGGCCGTGCTGTTCTGGAAATAAAGGGGAGTGAAATGGAATGGCGTTTAGCTACTCCTCCTCAAAATGGAAATTATTATGCTCCGCAGCGTTATATGTTACATAAAGCCGCTTCGGTTCATAACGCTGAAACCAGAAAACTGGATACCGAAAAATTCGCTATTTCTCTGATTAACAGGTGCGGCCATTTTGATAGCAAATGTGACCAGATGGTTTACCTTGGCGTGCGCAAAAGTGATAACAGTACGATCTCCTTAAAGGGAAAAACGTTGCACGACTCCGCAGGTAGAATAATCGGCTCAACGTACGAGAATGGCGATATCGCTTACACCGTGACGTATGCACCCGCGAAATTGGTTGTCAGCAAAGGCGGCCATGTTTTAGTCGAACAGTCAGCTCAATGGCGTAAATAATAAAACAGCCAGCCAGAGGGCCAGCATGGATTGGCCTTTTTGTTTCTCACAATATTAATCATCCCGAGTTCACTTATGAAATACACCCTCCAGGAAGGTTCGTTTTCCCTTTTTCCTGCTGCCTGGCAGGATAACAGCATGAACATTATTCGCGATGACGAAAGCGGGCTGTCCGTGGTGGTCAGCCGCGGCGTTATCCCCGATGGCAGCAACTATGAACAAGAGTTCCACCGCCAGTGGGATGTGCTGCGTCCTCAGATGGGCGAAATTGCCCAGAGCGAATTCCGGAACGTAAAAGCCGGGCCTGACGGAAAAATTAACGGGCTGGAAGTTGAGACCACCTTTGACCGTAACGGGCAGCGCCTGTGGCAAAAACAGCTGGCCGTGCAGACGCCGGGTAAACCGGTATTGATGATTTTTACCCTCTCGGCACTCAGGGCATTCACCGAAGAGGACGAGGTGCGCTGGAGCGCGCTTAAGCAGAGTCTGACGCTAAACGACAACCGGAATGTGTAAGGCATGAGCGATAACAACGCGGCCCGTAAGGGCGACGAGATTATTCACTCCAGCATTTTTGCTGACATCACCAGCATTGTGGCGGAAGGTGCCGCCTATGCGGTGATCGGCGCGGCGGTAGGCGCAGCTGCAACCGTAGCGGCGCCATTGCTGGGCGCAGGGGCGGCCGCAGCGGGCGTGGCGGCAATAGGATCCAGCTGTCTGTTAAGCGGGATTATCGGTGGCGTGCTGGCGAACGTGGCGGGGATCACCGACGATATCAGCAACGCCGCGGAAGGATTAGGTAATGCGCTTTTCCCGCCTTCGCCCGCGGGTAAAATCACTACCGGTTCCAGTAACGTTCTCACCAACGCAATCCCCGCCGCGCGCGCGGCAGGCACGCTGACGCCCGCCGATACGCCGTCTCCTGAGCCGCAGTCGCCGGGCAGCTTTGCCGATTACGCGGGCATGCTGCTTTCAGCCGCCGGACAGTTTGGCAGCGAAATGTGGCAGCCGAGCGTGGCCTCTGCCGCCGCGGGAACCTCACCGCTGGAAGAGGACAAGGTGGCGTGCGAAAAGCACTCCGGGCCGCAGTATCTGGCGGAAGGCTCTAAAAGCGTCTTCATCAACGGGCAGCCCGCGGTGCGCGCGAAAGATCGCACCACATGCGAAGGCACCGTTTCCGACGACGTCTCCCCGAACGTGATCATCGGCGGGGACACGCTCACGGTTCGCGATATCAAAAGCGGTAAAACGCCGGGTCTGGCGCTGGGGATGATTGCGCTCTCCCTGCTGCGCGGGCGTCCGGGCAAGATCCTGAAAAACATGCCATGCGCGCTGGCGGCGGCTGGCGGCGGGATGCTGGCCGATATGGCGGTAAATGCCGTGTTTGGCTCCTCGCACCCGGTTCACGCCGCCACCGGCGTGAAGGTGCTGAATGACGACGACGAGCTCGATTTCTCGCTGCCGGGGCGCTTTCCGCTTCGCTGGCAGCGCAGCTACAACAGCCTGACCACCCGGGAAGGGCTGTTCGGTCTGGGCTGGGCAACCACCTTTGACAGCTATCTGGCGCTGGAAGACAACAACGCCACCTGGTTCGACGAAACCGGGCGCGAGCTGAGCTTCGAGCTGCCGCCTGTCGACCGCGCGTTTTACAGCATCAGCGAAGGCATCATTATCCGCCGCAATGAGAGCGGCGACGTGGCGATTGCCGATGATGACGGCGCGGTGTGGCGTCTGTATAAACCGACCCGGGCGAATCCATCTATCCTGCGTCTCGCCTCCCTCAGCGACGAATACGGCAACGCGCTGCTGACGGAGTGGGACGAGCACGGCAGGCTGGTCGGCCTTCACGACGAGCCGCGGGCGATAGACGTCACCCTGCGCTACGAAGATGAACGTTTCCCGCAGCGCGTTACCGCAGCCAGCCATTTCGACGGCAGCCAGTCATGGCCGCTGATGCAGTGGGGCTACGACGCGCGCGGCCAGCTGGCGAGCGCGACGGATGCCTCCGGCGTGGTGACGCGTGAATACCGCTATAACGAGCACGGGCTGATGGTCTGGCACCGGATGCCGGGCGGTCTGGAGAGCGAATACCGCTGGAAAAAATTCGACCACTGGCGCGTGGTGGAAAACCGCACCAGCACCGGCGACGGGTGCCGCTTTAACTACGATTTAGCCGCCGGGCTGACGACCGTCGAGCACTACGACGGCCAGACGCGCCGCCACTACTGGAACGCGCAGAATCTGATCGTCCGCTACGTTGACGAGCGCGGTGAAAACTGGCGCTACGAGTGGAACGAGAACGAGCTTCTGACGCGCCGCATCGATCCGCTCGGCAATGCCGTTACCTTCGTCTACGACGACATGGGCAACCGGGTTCAGGAGATCGACGCCGACGGCAATACCCGCACCACCGCCTGGCTGGAGCACCGCGCGCTTCCCGCGGCCATTATCGAAGCCGACGGCAGCGCCACCCGGTTCTGGTACGACGAACATCACGGGCTGAAACGCGTGGTGGACCCGATGGGGCAGACCACGCAGCTGCGCCGGGACGAGTTCGGCCAGGTCGTTGAAGAGGTCGATGCCGCCGGAAACAGCCGCTACCAGGAGTACAACGAGGCCGGGCAGATCGTTCGTTCGACGGACTGTTCCGGGCGTATTACCCGCTACCGCTATCACCCGCTGGGCTGGCTGGTGGCCGAGACTGGCGCCGACGGGGAAGAGACGCGATATCGCTACGACGCCGCAGGGCGTCCGGTGCAGCTCGATCGCCCGGAAGGCTGGACGGAATCGCTCAAATGGAACGAACGCGGCCTGCCGGTGAAGCATGCGGGCGCCGACGGTAAGGAAAGTGAGTTCAGATACGATGAGGCAGGGCGATTAACCGCGACGCGTAATACCCAGGGTGAAGAGGTCCGTCGCCGCTGGGACAGCCGCGGGCGTCTGATTGCCCTGGAAAATGAAAACGGCGAAGCGTATCAGTTCCGCTGGGGCGCGGACTCGCTGCTGCTGGAAGAGGTGGGGCTCGATGGCGTAGCCTCGCAGTATCGCTATGACGCCTGCGGACGCACGATAGCACGCACGTTTGCCGCCGGTCATCCTGAGGCCATCACCCATGCCTTCGCCTGGAGCGCGAGCGGCCAGCTGGTCGCCCGTACCACGCCGGAAGGGCAGACACGCTACCACTACACTCCCTCCGGGCTGTTAAGCCGGATAGGGCTTCATCCTGCGCTTTCAGCCGACGCGTGGACCACCGCGGCAGAGCAGGAGCTGGCCTTTGAGTATGACGCGCTTGGTCGCGTGACGCGCGAGGCGGGCGAGCACGGCGAGCTGGCGTGGGAGTATGACGCGCTGGGCAACCGCACCTCTATCACGCTTCCCGATGGCCGCGAGCTCAAGCAGTTTTACTACGGCAGCGGGCATCTGCTCAGCATTGCTCTCGATAAGCTGTCGGTCTCCGACTTTACCCGCGACGAACTCCACCGGGAGACCAGCCGCACTCAGGGGCTGCTGACCACCCGCAGCGAATACGATCGTCTTGGCCGACTGCATCGCCGGGACGTCTTTACCGGCAATGCCCAGCGCCCGTCGCCGCGCCGCTGGTCCCGCCGCTGGGATTACGACTACCGCAATAACCTGGTGCGGGAAGAGCGGGACGATAACCCGTTCAGCTGGTACCGCTGGCAGTACGACAGCGCCGGGCGCCTGCTCGTTCAGGACGGCACGCTGCCCGGACAGGAGCAGTGGCGCTGGGACGCTGCCGGTAACCCGCTCGAAGGTTCCGCTGAGAAGGTCACGCACAACCGCCTGACGCAGCTGAACGGCATTCGCTGGCGTTATGACATCCACGGCCGCACCGTGGAAAAAGATAACGGCCAGACCCGCTGGCACTACCGCTACGACGGTGAGCATCGCCTGACGGAGGTCATCAGCCAGCCGCGGGACCGCAACAAGCCGCAGACGCAGGTCAGCTTCCGCTACGATCCGCTCGGGCGACGCATCAGCAAAACGCGACGCCAGATACTGGGCGGACAGCCAACCGGCAAGCCGGTGACCACCCGGTTTGTCTGGGAAGGGTTCCGTCTGCTGCAGGAGGTGCACGGGGATGTGCCGCTGACCTACGTCTACAGCGATCAGGACAGCTACGATCCTCTGGCGCGTATTGATGGAGTTGATTCCCCGGAGATCTTCTGGTTCCACTGCCAGCCCAACGGCACGCCGGAGCGGATGACGGATATCGAAGGGCAGGTGCGCTGGGAAGGGGTGAACAGCGCCTGGGGCAAACTGCTGCGGGAAAGCGAGACGCAGGTATCAGGATATTCTCAGAACCTGCGCATGCAGGGGCAATACCTGGACCGTGAGACAGGGCTGCACTACAATCTGTTCCGGTATTATGACCCGGACTGCGGGCGGTTTACGCAGCAGGACCCGATAGGGCTGGCGGGGGGGATAAACCTTTACCAGTATGCGCCAAATGCGCTGGGGTGGGTGGATCCTATAGGTTTAACCGCTTGCAAAAATGGGAGTCCTAAACGGTCAGTGAGAAACATGTCTTTTGCTGACTGGATTAAAAGAAAGGCAAAAGGTGGGAATAACACCCATGTTTATTTAGGATATAGAGACGGTAAACCTGTCTATGTAGGTATCAGTAAGGATGTAGATATCCGTGCTGTGCAGCATGGTGAAAGGTTCGACAAATTAGTTAGAATTACTGAAGAACCGTTAAATCGCGGTCATGCGCGGAGCATAGAACAAGCAGTTATTCACAACAACCCTCATTTTGAGAACTCTATAAATAGCATAAGTCCGACAAGGAAGTTATACTCAGATGCTGTTTCGTGGGGCGAAAATTGGCTTAAAAATAATGGGATTAATGTAAAATGGCCGACAGATTAACAGTAGTGTCAGGAAATGAAAGGCAAAAAAAATGGCCTAAACAAGGTGATTTTTTTTACTTTCAGTTAAATGATGGTCGATTAGGCTATGGTATGGTCTCCTTGGGTAAAATAGATGTCGGTCCATTCAAAAATGCTATAGTTATATATATATATGACTATTTTACATCTTCGCTTCAAGAAGATGCTGTATTGGCAAAAGATAATTTGCTATTGCCGCCAATCATTACTGATAATTCATGCTGGAAAAACGGTTACTTCGTAACATTTAAAACTATCGAAACGAGCGAAGTGGATATCTTACCACAACATTATTTTAAAAACCCTGTCAGAAATAAAATATATGATGAGCATGGCGTAACAATTGACTCACCAACTGAGAATATACCAATCGGTGAAGAGTCGATTCAATTCTATAAAAGCGTTATAAAATCTATAGAAAGTATAGTTAACTAATATATTTACTAGGCCGGGAGGTGTTTTCTGGCCTTTTATTTTTTCTGACTGTGAGGGTCGATGTTATTTATTTTATCGTAACGTGTTATGATTGGCTTGTCAAAAGTCGAATTTTAAAAAGACCGGGCGCGGGATGGTGGTTTCACTTTACCGATTATTAAAATTAACACTCTCTTTTATTATGTAATGAGAAGGATTATAAACATACAAACAGATACTGCTACATTAGTTATTTATGATTTGATGTCATTAAATCATAGAATTAATGATGTTGCAGATTGGTGGAGTCTTTCAGAAGATGAGAAAGGGCAATAAGTTTCCTCAATAATGGATGGCGTCGTGCCATTATTGATTCTTTATTTTCTTTTTTAAATGGTGCGAAGAAATTCCTTGGGTTATGGGGTGTTTTTTCAACTATCAAACACAGTGATTTAAAAGTAATCAATAATATTAACTGTGAAAGAGGAATGATGCGTATAAAAAGTATTGTTCAAAACTTTGTTTTCAAATTCAAAATGAATGATTTAAATATGGGAGAGATTGACTATACAGACGATGAAAATGAAACTTCTTTTCCAGTGAATTTAAATGGCGAAATTCGGTTTTTCTATAGCCATTTGATTTTAAATGACCACCCAACATTTGATGGTACTTTCTTTATACAGATTGTTGAGTCCCAAGAGCTTAATGAAATGTTATCAGGCTGGCGAGTTCAAAATGACACGACCTGGCGCGATGAATATATAATCTTTGCTGAAAGAAATGGAGATGTTCTTTTTTGTGATACCCAAAATATTACATCTCCTGTTTATGGTAGTATTCAAAAAAGAAATTTCATTATTTCCAATTCGTTAGCTGACTTTTTGGATGCTTTTTGTTCTGCCATTGAGATAGAACAAAGTAAATATGATGGTGATGCTACAGATGATGATTTTAATTTCAGAGAGGACTTTCTGGAAGATATCGATTTAATGCTGAAAAGCAAGCTTAAGGATGTTGAGGTAGAAGCTTTTAAATATTTCTTTTTTGGTTAGTTAATAATAAAACTTACTCTTTTAGAGACCTCCATGCTTCTGAAGGCATTTATCGCTTATATCCCTTTTATATAGGCAAGGAGGTCTCTTTTCGAATGATAATGAATAAATATATGAAAAACGTATGCTATAAATTCGATGAAAAAAGAGTTACATCTTTTGTAGAAAAAGGAAACGAGTTTCACGACAACCAAAAATACGCCGAAGCTTTAGAACAATACCAAAAAGCCTGGCAAGCTCTTCCTGAGCCAAAGTTTGAATCGGAATTTGCTAACTGGATCGCTGCGTGCATGTACAGCGCTTACTTTGATCTTGAGGATTACGATGAGGCGAAGAAATGGGGAGAGACGACGTTGCGCACACGTGGATCGAATATAGACACTGCACCATCAATCGACCTCGGCATTGTCTGTTACGAGTTGAATCAATTCGATGAAGCGTATAAATATTTCAACGATGCTTATAACTACGGCAAAGAGCGTGCTTTTAAGCATAGACATAAAAAATATCTTGAATTTTATTTATGTAAAAGAGCGTGAAGACCTGGCTTTTTTACGTTACTTAAACAGTTAGAGTAAGCGTGTTCCACATAATTGCATAAGAAGAATTATTATTAAGACATATACGCATGAATAATATCAGTAACTGTGAAAAAAATATCGGACTTGCAGATATTGCTAAAACGGAAGAGAAATTATCTATTACTCTTCCGGATGATTTCGTTTCACATTATCTGCAATTTAATGGTGGCACTCCAGAGAAAAGTTGGTGGGACGGTGATGAAGATTTTGAGCCAGTAGAGGTGGCTGCGTTTAAGCCGTTTTTTCATAATGGTCAGACAAATGATGACCCTGGATCTTTAATTGACGGTTGCTATATCAGCATGGTAGATAGGGAAGTGATTCCTAAAAACCTGCTTCCTTTCGCAAATGATTGGGGAGGGAATTTCTTCTGCCTGGATTTAGATAATTACTCAATTATATATTTTGCTACGGATTCTTTTGATGAGAATTTGACTATGCAAGAGAATCACAGAAAACTTCAAAGATATCTGACAAATTCATTTGCCAATTTTGTTAACGGATTAGTAGCAGAAGAGGATCTTTCTTAAAGAATTTTTAAAAAATCAATCGATTTATTTAATTCGATTGCTGTTATTTCGGTATTCATATTTTTAATAAATCTCTGTGACGCAAACCATAGGGTTTTATTATAAAGCAGCATGACAGGCTTGGTGGTATGAAAGTACCTAGGAGCCCATGTAGAATAATTCAGGTTAAAGCATGAAGATATCCCAGTTAGCAATACATAGGTTAAATAATATTAATTGGTTTGTTAGTCTTGGTGTGGCAACGACACTCCCTGGTGTTATTCAGGCTCAGTGCCTTAGTTTGTTTATAAAAGAATTGAATAGCGATGAATGGGAAAGTACCACCTTGGCGGTTGGTAATGAAATAACGGATTATCTCGCAAAAAAAACTAACAAATATCAGTGCTGGAATTCTTTAGTTAAAGAAGCTAAGAATGTTGTGGAGAATGATATTATCCCAAAAATAACCTTCCCGGAGTATGAGAAAGGCTCAATGACTGAGAACTTAAAATGGGACCTTGTGAATTACTTGCTTGAAGATGCGTATAGCACTTTTCTTCAAGAGCCATTCTTTTTTGACGGATTAATTAATGTTTATGAAGCTGGGCATATGCCCTGTGGATGGTCAGGTATTTGGCCAGTGGGCAAACTCGTTATCTATTGATAGATCACGCACAAAAAAAACTACGCCAAGGCGCGGATTTTTTTTCATTCAAAACAAATCAAACGTTAAACAAGAAGTTCATCACATCGCTATCTTTAACGATTTAATCTTTCCCTTCCGCACGTATCTTGCTTGCTTTTTTGCACCTTGCTTACCCTTAGCGGTCGTTATATTCGCGACGAACATCCCCACCCTGAGAATAGCCCCGTGGCTGCTGACCACCCGCAGCGAATACGATCGTCTTGGCCGACTGCATCGCCTGGACGTCTTTACCGGCAGCGCCCGTCGCCGCGCCGCTGGTCCCGCCGCTTGGATTACGACTACCGCAATAACCAGGTGCGGGAAGAGCGGGACGATAACCCGTTCAGCTGGTACCGCTGGCAGTACGACAGCACCGGGCGTCTGCTGGTTCAGGACGGCACGCTGCCCGGACAGGAGCAGTGGCGCTGGGATGCAGCCGGTAACCCGCTGGAGGGGCTGCTGAGAAGGTCACGCACAACCGCCTGACGCAGCTGAACGGCATTCGCTGGCGCTATGACATCCACGGCCGCACCGTGGAAAAAGATAACGGCCAGACCCGCTGGCACTACCGCTACGACGGTGAGCATCGCCTGACGGAGGTCATCAGCCAGCCGCGGGACCGCAACAAGCCGCAGACGCAGGTCAGCTTCCGCTACGATCCGCTCGGGCGACGCATCAGCAAAACGCGACGCCAGATTCTGGGCGGACAGCCAACCGGCAAGCCGGTCACCACCCGGTTTGTCTGGGAAGGGTTCCGCCTGCTGCAGGAGGTGCACGGGGATGTGCCGCTCACCTACGTCTACAGCGATCAGGACAGCTACGATCCGCTGGCGCGTATTGATGGCATTAATGCTCCGGAGATCTTCTGGTTCCACTGCCAGCCCAACGGCACACCGGAGCGGATGACGGATATCGAAGGGCAGGTGCGCTGGGAAGGGGTGAACAGCGCCTGGGGCAAGCTGCTGCGGGAAATCGAGACGCAGGTATCAGGATATTCTCAGAACCTGCGCATGCAGGGGCAATACCTGGACCGTGAGACAGGGCTGCACTACAATCTGTTCCGTTATTATGACCCGGACTGCGGGCGGTTTACGCAGCAGGACCCGATAGGGTTAAATGGCGGGTTAAATCTTTACAGCTATGCTCCTAATCCTATAATCTGGACAGATCCTTTAGGTCTAACACCTTGTAAGGGTTTACCTTCTACACGTAGGGCTGGGGGGACAGGCAAAAATTATGATCCTGTAAATGGACAAGGGTTGTATGTGCTACACGATGGAAAAAATATTATCTATGTTGGACGTGGGGATGCACCAACACGTTTGAATAGCCATGCGAATACACCGGGTAAATCGCATTTGGAACAGCTGACCATATTTGATAATAATTTGACCAAAGCTGAAGCTAAATACTTGGAACAAAGAATTATGGATCTTAATGGTGGAGCTAAGTCAACGAATTCCTTAACAAATCTCCTCAATAAAATCAGATCGTATAGTCCTAATAACCCAAATGCTAGCACATATGATATTGCGGGTCATAGCAGTGATTGGGGTGGAAAAGTATTGAACGATGCGTTATCAATTCTGAAAGGTAATGGCTTATGAAAGTAAAATACAAAGAGGGTGACATCTTTGTCATTCCATTGAGCAATGGGAAATATGCGATTTGTCATATTGTTTTTGCTCCAAGTAAAAAATTTAAGCAAGCAATAGGGTTCTGCATATTATCAATACAGCAGACTGAAGAACTTATTGATAGCGGTTCATTAGCACCGCTAAGTTTTGAAAAGTTTGGTAAAGAGACAAAAATTATCTTTACAGGTAACCAAAATATCAGCAAAGGCGTCTGGAAAATTATTGGTCACACTGATCTTACAGAAGAAAAAAAACAATTGAAAATATTTAATTATGCTGGTGGTTTGTATAATGGAGAGGACGAAATCAGGCGGTTATCTGTTGCCGAATACCCTAATTATACAACAATGGGGGTTTCAGGGTTTGAGCTTGTCGATAATATCCTGACCAATATTTGAGCATCAAGGGGAAGGATGCTTCCCCTGTCAGATTTCGTATTACAGCCACTCATTAACACCTTCAAAAATATCACAGGCATTTTGTTTTTGATGGCCTGGCCTCACATTATCGGTAGAACGATAATAAAAATCGAGGTAATGTTATGAATGATAAAAAAATACAAATAGTTGATCTACTGATTTCACATAGTCAAATAGTGTTACGATCCCGAGAGTATGACGAAAAGCTGAGTCAGTGGGGAAAAGGCAATGTTTCTCAAGGTGCTGTTCTACACAAGGATTATGTTATATTCGATCCATTACCAGAGGACGCGTTTGGAGCAAACGTCAATATCAAAATAGAGAATGCTTTCAAATCGGATGAAAATGCTCAGCGCTGTATTGTTGTGCCATTTTTCATTACGGATAAAGATAAGCTGCAAATCGCTTCTGCAACTGAGAAATTCGATTTAAATATAGATGTGAACGATGAAGTTTATTCACTCTTTTATGAGATTTGTGAAGGAGATGAAATTTATTATAATTTCACTCTTGTGCCGGCAAAAGAAGCTATTGCTGCTAAGTTTTTGCTAAATGACCCTTGGGGAGGAATAAAAGATCATCCTCTCAAAGAAGGGATTTTTTAAATTTAGTATTAACCGGGGAATTTATCTCGGAATAAAAATCCACGCCAAAGCGTGGATTTTTTTCATTCAAAACCAATCAAACGTTAAACAGGAAGTTCATCACATCGCCATCTTTAACGATGTAGTCTTTCCCTTCCGCACGCATCTTGCCTGCTTCTTTCGCACCTTGCTCACCCTTGTAGGTGATGAAGTCTTCAAACGCGATAGTCTGCGCACGAATGAAGCCTTTCTCGAAGTCGGTGTGGATCTTACCGGCCGCCTGAGGAGCTGTCGCACCCACAGGGATCGTCCACGCACGCACTTCTTTTACACCAGCGGTGAAGTAGGTCTGCAGGTTCAGCAGCTCATAGCCCGCGCGGATCACGCGGTTCAGGCCAGGCTCTTCCAGACCCAGCTCGGCCATGAACTCTTCACGGTCGGCGTCGTCCAGCTCAGCGATGTCGGATTCAACGGCAGCGCAAACCGCCACAACCACAGAACCTTCAGCCGCCGCGATTTCACGCACTTTGTCGAGGTACGGGTTGTTCTCAAAACCGTCTTCGTTAACGTTGGCGATGTACATGGTTGGCTTCAGGGTCAGGAAGCTCAGGTATTTGATCGCCGCCTTGTCTTCTTCAGTCAGGTTTTTCAGCGCGCGCAGCATGCCCGCATTTTCAAGCTGTGGCAGACATTTTTCCAGCGCAGCCAGTTCCGCTTTCGCGTCCTTGTCGCCGCCTTTGGCTTTCTTCTGCACGCGGTGAATAGCGCGTTCGCAGGTGTCGAGGTCAGAGAGCGCCAGCTCGGTGTTGATGACGTCGATGTCGTCAGCCGGATCCACTTTGTTGTTAACGTGGATGATGTTGTCGTTCTCGAAGCAGCGCACAACGTGGCCGATCGCTTCGGTTTCACGAATGTTGGTCAGGAACTGGTTACCCAGGCCTTCACCTTTGGATGCGCCTTTTACCAGGCCCGCGATGTCCACGAATTCCATGGTGGTTGGCAGAATGCGCTGCGGCTTAACGATTTCCGCGAGCTGGTCCAGACGCGGGTCCGGCATTGGCACAACGCCGGTGTTAGGTTCGATGGTACAGAACGGGAAGTTCGCCGCTTCGATACCCGCTTTGGTAAGCGCGTTAAACAGGGTGGATTTGCCCACGTTTGGCAGACCGACGATACCGCATTTGAATCCCATTTCTAAATCACCTTAATATCTTGATAATCAATCCGTTAACGATAACCGATTGATGAAAAGTAAATAACTACGCCTATTATACACGTAACCCGCATGACGCGCGGTAAAAAAGCCGAATCGGGCGGATTATTGCGCTTTGAAAGCGTGTAAGCGGTTTGTCGCTTTGGTTAACCCATCTTTCAGCCAGATTTCAGTGCAGCGCGCCGCTTCGTCTACCGCCTCGTCAATCAGTTTCTGCTCAGAAACCGGGGGCTTACCGAGTACGAAACCGACAACTTTGTTTTTATCGCCCGGATGGCCGATTCCAACGCGCAAACGGTGGAAATTCGGGTTATTGCCCAGCTTGCTGATGATGTCTTTGAGGCCGTTGTGGCCGCCGTGCCCGCC
The DNA here is from genome assembly GCF_041679625.1 of Enterobacter cloacae complex sp. ESBL7. NCBI lineage: Bacteria > Pseudomonadati > Pseudomonadota > Gammaproteobacteria > Enterobacterales > Enterobacteriaceae > Enterobacter > Enterobacter cloacae complex sp. ESBL7. The sequence goes on along the minus strand of NZ_JBGORN010000001.1, from coordinate 1,888,965 downwards.
GCCCAGCTTGAATTTTGCCACGCCGGGCGGGAGATCCAGCTCATCGTGTGCGACCAGGATTTCATCCGGATTGATGCGATAAAACGTTGCCATTGCCGCCACCGCTTTACCACTCAGGTTCATAAAGGTGGTGGGCACCAGTAAACGAACATCCGCGCCAGCAAGGTTGATACGTGAGGTATACCCGAAGAATTTAGGTTCTTCACGCAGGGGAGCACGTAACCGCTCGGCCAGCAGATCGACGTACCATGCCCCGGCGTTGTGGCGGGTGGCCGCATACTCTGCGCCGGGGTTGGCGAGGCCGACAATCAGTTTAATCGTCACGATTCAATTCCTAATGGGTTCCAGATCTGGCGCGTAGTTTACTGTCTGGCGCGCCGCTTGACAAAATTCTGCGATCTTCCCAGCGAAATACGAATAATTTCTGATTTGAACCATTAGAATTTCAAGCTGTTCAAAGCCTTATTTGTAAACTTTTGTTTGGGACTTATCTGTAATTGTGATCATTAACGCAACTCATAAAAGGGGCGTTGTCTATACTTTACACACAAGGATTAGGGGCTTTTCCCCTGACAACCCAAAGTTCCGGAGGTGACACATGAAACGCAAAAACGCTTCGTTACTCGGTAACGTACTGATGGGATTGGGGCTGTTCGTGATGGTAGGCGGCGTGGGTTATTCCATTTTAAACCAGTTACCTCAGATTGACCTCCCGCAATACTTCGCGCACGGCGCGATATTGAGCATCTTCGTTGGTGCGGTATTGTGGCTTGCAGGGGCGCGCGTGAGCGGCCATGAGGAAGTCTGCGATAAATACTGGTGGGTGCGCCACTACGACAAACGCTGTCGTCGCGACCAGCATAAGCACAGCTAGTGCTACGATAAAGAACGCCGAAACGGCTCCCGAGGGAGTCGTTTTTTTTTTGCATCAAGGGTTGACCCTCACGTAACGTAAGGCTCCAGAGTGGCGTCACTGGCAAAGAAAAAGGAGCAGTTATGTTGATTCAGGTGGGTGAACTGGCGAAACGCGCCGGGATCACCGTGCGGACATTGCACCACTATGAGCAAACAGGGTTGTTGCTGCCTTCTGCCAGAAGCGCGGCAGGTTACCGGCTTTACAACCTGGCGGATGTCCAGCGTCTGCATATGATCCAGGCGCTGGCAAAAGCGGGGCTGGAACTTGCTGAAATCAGGGATTTCCTGGAACAGGAGTCGCTGTCGTTAACCGAGTTACTCGATGCGCAAATCACGCTGCTGGATAAACAGCTGCGCAGCATACATACGCTGCGCGACAGGCTGGTGGAGCTGCGAACCGGGCTTCTCGACGATGCGACGCCGGATCTGGAATCCTGGCTACAGACTCTGGAGTTAATGAATATGTACGATCGCTGGTTTAGCAAAGAAGAGTTACAGCAGCTGCCGTTTGCGGTGCAGAAGGATGCGCTGGCGGCTATCTGGTCAGGGCTGGTTGCAGAGGCCAACACGCTGCTGGAGCACCATATACCCGCTACTGACGCCCGGGCGATGGATCTGGCGACGCGCTGGATGGAGCGCCTTGAGCAGGACACGGCGGGCAAGCCGGAGTTTCTCACCCGGCTGAACGAGATGCACAGCGTTGAACCGCAGATGCAGGCGCAGACCGGCATCACGCCGGAGATGACGGATTACATCACGCGCGCGTTTGCTGAGTCTAAGCTCTGCATATGGGAGAAGTATCTCACTGCCGAAGAGATGGCCTTTACCCGGGCACACTACTTTGACCGCATGATGGAGTGGCCGCCGCTGGTGGCGAAACTGCATCAGGCGCAGCGGGATAATATCGATCCTGCCTCGGAGGAGGCGCAAAAGCTGGCTGAAAACTGGCTGGCATTGTTCCAGTCTTACGCGGGCAAGAACCCGGAAACTCAGCAAAAGTTTCGTACTGCCATGCAGCAGGAGCCGCACCTGATGAAAGGAACCTGGATGACGCCTGCCGTGCTTGCGTGGCTCCAGCAGGCGATCGGGGTGATGATGCAGAGACGTTTCTCTGCATCAGGTCACTCACAGATCCGCTAACGCGGCTTCACGGTTAGGGTAGAAGGAGAGTCGGCCAGGGATCGGCTGTACACCCGCGCGCGCCATGGTGCGCAGCGGCTGAAACTCCAGGTTACTCACCCGCAGCTCGCAGCCTTCCGGCAGACGTTTCACAAAGCGCTGGAAGGCATCCAGGCCGCCTGCATCCAGTACCGGTACGGCATCCCATTTCAGCACCACAATCCGTTTGCCCGCGATGCGGGACTCCAGATCGCTAAACAGACCTTCCGCCGCCGCGAAGAACAGTGGGCCAATCACGCGCAGCACCAGCACATCGTCAGGCACCTCGACGTTAACAGGGGAAAGGCGCGTCATCTGCGCGATACGGCGCATAAACAGCAGGGAAGCAAGCACGATCCCGACGCTGATGGCGATAACCATATCGAACAGCACGGTCAGCGACATGCATATCAGCATCACGATGATGTCGTCTTTCGGCGCGCGACGCAGCAGGTTCACCACCTTGTGCGCCTCGCTCATGTTCCAGGCCACCATCAGCAGCAGGGCGGCCATGGCGGAAAGCGGTAGCCAGGAGAGCAGCGGGGCGAGGATCAGCAGGGCGAGGATCACCAGCACGGAGTGGATAACCGCCGAAACTGGTGAGGTTGCACCCGCGCGCACGTTGGCCGCAGAACGGGCGATGGCTGCCGTTGCGGTAATACCGCCGAAGAACGGCGCGACGAGGTTGCCTAATCCCTGACCGACCAGTTCGCTGTTGGCTTTGTGCTTGGTGCCGGTCATGCCGTCCAGAACGACGGCGCAGAGCAGGGATTCAATTGCCCCCAGCATTGCCATAGAGAACGCGGCGGGAAGCAGGGCGCGCAGGGAATCCCAGCTTAGGGTAAAGCTAGAGCCGGGCATGTCCCACGGCAGCACCAGCTGCGGTAGCAGTTGCGGAATGCCGCTACCCTGTGAACCGTCCGCCAGAACATAGTGGAACTGCGAGCCGATAGTCGCGACGTGACCACCGAACATATTGACGATGGCCATTACCGCGCAGCCCAGCAGCAGCGCGGGCAGATGGCCCGGCAGACGAATACCGAGGCGAGGCCAGACGATCAGCGTGCCCAACGTCACAATCCCGATTGCGGCGTCGCCCAGGTTGGCTGTCGGCAGCGCCATAAACAGCGCCCCCACTTTTTGCAGGTAGTGCTCCGGTACGTGGGGCATCTGCAGGCCGAGGAAATCCTTGATCTGCATGGTTCCGATGGTAATACCAATCCCCGAGGTGAACCCCAGCGTCACGGAAAGGGGAATATATTCAATCAGGCGCCCAAAGCGGGCCAGACCAAACAGAATCAAAAAGACGCCGGACATCAGGGTGGCGACCAGCAGGCCTGCCAGACCAAACTGCTGCGAAACCGGGTAGAGGATCACCACGAAGGCGGCGGTAGGGCCGGAAACGCTGAAGCGCGAGCCGCCCGTCAGGGCAATGACAATCCCGGCAACGGCCGAGGTGTACAGACCGTACTGCGGCGCAACGCCGCTGCCAATTGCCAGCGCCATCGCCAGCGGGATGGCGATAATGCCGACGGTGATCCCGGCAATCAGGTCACGGACAAAGCGTGACGAGGTGTACTTCTCTTTCCAGCAGGCGTCGATGAGGGCGCGAAAGGGCAGAACATGTGAGGAGGCTACGTTTTTCACAATTATCTATCATCCGTATGCGCATCATCTGTCATGTGAATGGCAGTTGAAGGAGGCATTAATCATACAAATAAAACCCGGAGACAAAAAAACCCGCCGCAGCGGGTTTTTCGGCCGTGTTCGATTAGTGTTCGAACATTGCTGAGATGGATTCTTCGTTGCTGATACGACGAATCGCTTCGGCCAGCATCCCGGACAGGGTCAACGTGCGCACGTTTGGCAGTGCTTTGATCTCGTCGCTCAGTGGGATGGTATCGCATACCACAACTTCGTCAATGACGGAGTTGCGCAGGTTGTTTACCGCGTTACCAGAGAAGATCGGGTGAGTCGCGTAAGCGAATACGCGCTTGGCACCACGCTCTTTCAGCGCTTCAGCTGCTTTACACAGCGTGCCGCCGGTATCGATCATGTCGTCAACCAGCACGCAGTCACGGCCAGCAACGTCACCGATGATGTGCATCACCTGAGAAACGTTAGCGCGCGGACGGCGTTTGTCGATGATCGCCATGTCGGTATCGTTCAGCAGCTTAGCGATAGCGCGGGCACGTACCACGCCGCCGATGTCCGGGGAAACCACGATTGGGTTATCCAGGTTCAGCTGCAGCATGTCTTCCAGCAGGATTGGGCTGCCGAATACGTTATCAACCGGAACGTCGAAGAAGCCCTGGATCTGCTCTGCGTGCAGATCAACGGTCAGAACGCGGTCAACGCCGACGCTGGACAGGAAGTCAGCAACAACTTTAGCGGTGATTGGTACACGCGCGGAACGGACGCGACGGTCCTGACGGGCATAGCCGAAGTAAGGGATTACAGCAGTGATACGGCCTGCTGAAGCGCGACGCAGGGCGTCGACCATAACAACCAGTTCCATCAGGTTGTCGTTCGTTGGAGCACAGGTGGACTGGATGATGAAAATATCACCACCGCGTACATTTTCGTTAATTTGTACGCTGACTTCGCCGTCGCTAAAGCGACCTACGGCGGCGTCGCCGAGGGAAGTGTACAGGCGGTTGGCAATACGTTGTGCTAGTTCCGGGGTGGCGTTACCAGCAAAAAGCTTCATATCAGGCACGAGAAGAACCTCAGGCATGCGTCCAGTGGTGGATAGCGTTCGCCGCAAACTGTGCGGGCCAGGCGAAGGCTATCCAGGCGGTGTATTAAAGAGCGCGATGCAACGTCTGGAACAGGGTGACGTTGTCACCGAAACTCAGTCTGCGCCAGAATGGTCTGCTGTAGGGGGGAGGTGTTCATCCCGCGTGCTACAAAACCATGCAGCCAAACCGGCGCTTGCTCAAGCACCTGACGAGCGGCGGATTCGGTGTCAAATTCAGCAAAGACACAGGCTCCTGTACCAGTCAGGCGCGACGGCGCGTATTCTAACAGCCAGGAAAGCACCGCATCAACCTCGCGAAAACGTTTTCTTGCGATATCCTCGCAATCGTTGCTGAATTCACAATTTAATAACGTTTCTATTGACCGAACCGGGGTATTCCTTTTCAGGTCAGGATCTTTAAAGATGACCGGGGTCGGAATGCTCACGCCAGGATGGGCAACCAGATACCACTTCTCCGGCGGTTCAGCCGGGGAGAGGATCTCACCCACACCTTCAGCAAAGGCCGCATGACCGCGCACAAACACCGGGACATCCGCCCCCAGCGTCAGGCCCAGGGCTGCCAGTTCGTCCTTCGACAGCCCGCAGCTCCAGAGGTGGTTCAGCGCAACCAGCACGGTGGCGGCGTTGGATGATCCACCGCCCAGACCGCCGCCCATCGGCAGGCGTTTCTCGATACGGATATCCGCACCGCTTCCCGCGGGCAGACGACCCGATTCCGCCGCAGCTTTCATCAGCAGACGCGCGGCGCGCACGATCAGGTTGTCCTCATGCGCCACGCCTTCGACCGGCGTTAGCAGGCAAATCTGCCCGTCCTGGCGCAGTTCAATGGAGATCGTGTCGCCATAGTCAATAAACTGAAACAGCGTCTGCAGGGTGTGATAACCGTCAGCACGCTGGCCGGTGATGTATAAAAACAGGTTCAGCTTTGCCGGAGAGGGCCAGTGGGTCATCATTTAACGATCCAGTTGTCCATTTTCAGCTTGATACGCTGGCTGCCCTGGGTCAGCTCCATGTTTGATGGCAGCGACGGTTTACTCTTGCTGTCATAGGCGCTGTACACCACTTTCCAGGTTTTGCCGTTCTGCGTGTAGTTCACCTGGCTCAGACGGTACTGGTCGTCAAGGGTGTAGTCAGTTGCCTCACCCGGCAGGCCAAGGATCCACTGGCGCAGGCTGTTGAGCGGGATAGGCATCCCGGTCAGCTTGCCAATCATCTCTTCGGCATCGGTCGCGGTATAGTGCTGGCCTTTGTTATCGGTGATCTGCGCTTCGCCAGGCTTGGCGATAAGCTCCAGTTCGGTGCTGCCCAGTGGGTTCAGCAGCAGCAGGCGGTAGTTGTCCTGCCCCGTCTGCTGCCAGAAGAAGCGGGCATAAACCTTTTGTTCGTCAGAGAGATAAGCGAAAGCGCCGCGTGTCTGGTACTGGTTCAAATTACGGACGTCCTGCTGGTGCTGACGCCACTGCGGTGAATCAGGGCTTTTGCCCGGGCCTTTTGGTTGGGTGACGGTACACGCGGTCAGAACCAGTGCTGCCAGCGGCAGCAGGCGAATCAGTCGGGTCATAATGAGGACAAATCCTTGAGATACGTTGCAGTTATAACTGTTAATGCTAGCGTCGAAGGGGGCTACCGTCTACGTTCAAATTATCTCAAAGGGTTGTGTAACCTATTACTCCGAAAGGAGGCAGTCCCTTTTATTGATCTCGCGCATCCTGTATGATGCGTTCTGCTAACCTTATTAACGCTGGTACTACTCCCGCTCAACATGACCCTATTAGCACTCGGCATCAACCACAAAACGGCTCCGGTTTCGCTGCGAGAACGCGTGACGTTTTCGCCGGATACGCTTGACCTGGCGCTGGACAGCCTGCTTGCACAGCCTATGGTGCAGGGTGGCGTGGTGCTCTCGACGTGCAACCGTACCGAGCTGTATTTAAGCGTGGAAGAGCAGGACAACCTGCACGAAGCGCTGATCCGCTGGCTATGTGACTACCACAACCTCAATGAAGACGAGCTGCGCAACAGCCTGTACTGGCATCAGGACAACGATGCCGTCAGCCATCTGATGCGCGTCGCCAGCGGGCTGGATTCGCTGGTGCTGGGCGAGCCGCAAATTCTGGGTCAGGTGAAAAAAGCGTTTGCGGATTCGCAAAAAGGGCATCTGAAGGCTAGCGAGCTGGAGCGCATGTTCCAGAAGTCGTTCTCCGTGGCGAAGCGTGTGCGAACCGAAACCGACATTGGCGCCAGTGCGGTTTCTGTTGCTTTCGCGGCCTGCACCCTTGCACGCCAAATCTTTGAATCCCTTTCTACCGTCACCGTGATGCTGGTGGGGGCGGGCGAAACCATCGAACTTGTGGCGCGCCATCTGCGCGAGCATAAAGTGAAAAAGATGATTATCGCTAACCGCACCCGCGAACGCGCGCAGGTGCTGGCGGATGAAGTGGGTGCAGAGGTGGTTGCCCTGAGCGACATCGATGAACGCCTGAAAGAGGCTGACATTATTATCAGCTCAACCGCCAGCCCGCTGCCGATTATCGGAAAAGGGATGGTGGAGCGTGCGCTGAAGTCCCGCCGTAATCAGCCGATGCTGCTGGTGGATATCGCCGTCCCGCGCGATGTTGAGCCGGAAGTGGGAAAGCTGCCTAATGCCTATCTCTACAGCGTGGATGACCTGCAAAGCATCATTTCGCACAACCTTGCCCAGCGTAAAGCGGCGGCGGTTCAGGCGGAAACCATCGTTGAGCAGGAAACCAGTGAGTTTATGGCCTGGCTGCGCGCGCAAAGCGTCAGCGAGACCATCCGCGAGTACCGCGGGCAGGCGGAGCAGGTGCGTGATGACCTGACTGCCAAAGCGTTAGCAGCCCTTGAACAGGGCGGCGACGCAAATGCGATTATGCAGGATCTGGCGTGGAAACTGACCAACCGCCTGATCCATGCACCAACCAAATCTCTTCAGCAGGCTGCCCGTGACGGGGATGATGAACGCCTGACTATTCTGCGCAACAGCCTCGGGCTGGAATAGCGCCCTATACCCATTTTCTAAGACAAGGTGCACTTACGCCTATGAAGCCTTCTATCGTCGCTAAACTGGAAGCTCTGCACGAGCGCCATGAAGAAGTACAGGCGCTGCTCGGGGATGCCGGGACCATTGCGGACCAGGAACGTTTTCGCGCGCTCTCGCGTGAATACGCGCAGTTAAGTGATGTTTCTAAATGCTTTACCGACTGGCGACAGGTTCAGGAAGATATCGAAACCGCGCAGATGATGCTCGACGATCCTGAAATGCGCGAGATGGCGCAGGAAGAGTTGCAGGATGCGAAAGCGCGTTCTGAAGAGATGGAGCAGCAGCTTCAGGTGCTTCTGCTGCCGAAAGATCCGGACGACGAGCGTAACGCGTTTGTGGAAGTGCGTGCCGGTACCGGCGGTGACGAAGCGGCGCTGTTTGCCGGGGATCTGTTCCGCATGTACAGCCGCTACGCCGAATCGCGTCGCTGGCGCGTGGAGATCATGAGCGCCAACGAAGGCGAACATGGTGGCTACAAAGAGGTTATCGCCAAGATCAGCGGCGACGGCGTGTACGGTCGTCTCAAGTTTGAATCCGGCGGTCACCGCGTGCAGCGCGTGCCGGCCACCGAATCTCAGGGCCGCATTCACACCTCCGCCTGTACGGTTGCGGTGATGCCGGAGCTGCCGGAAGCTGAACTGCCCGACATCAATCCGGCGGACCTGCGTATTGATACGTTCCGCTCCTCTGGCGCGGGCGGTCAGCACGTTAACACCACCGATTCCGCTATCCGTATTACCCACCTGCCGACCGGCATCGTCGTCGAATGTCAGGACGAGCGTTCGCAGCACAAAAACAAAGCCAAGGCGTTGTCCGTGCTGGGCGCGCGTATCCACGCAGCTGAAATGGCGAAACGCCAGCAGGCGGAAGCGTCTACGCGCCGTAACCTGCTGGGCAGCGGCGATCGCAGCGACCGTAACCGCACCTACAACTTCCCGCAGGGGCGCGTAACCGATCACCGCATCAACCTGACGCTGTACCGTCTGGACGAGGTGATGGAAGGGAAGCTGGATATGCTGATCGAGCCTATCGTGCAGGAATACCAGGCCGACCAGCTGGCGGCGCTGTCCGAGCAGGAATAATGGATTTTCAGCGCTGGTTACGCGAGGCGGCCGGAGAGCTTTCAGAAAGCGAAAGCCCGAAACGCGATGCCGAAATTTTGCTTGAGCACGTGACGGGTAAAGCCCGCACGTATCTGCTGGCTTTTGGCGAAACCGAACTGACCGCGGAACAGGAAGCGCAGCTCGCCGCGCTGCTTGCCCGCCGTAAAACCGGCGAGCCGGTGGCGCACCTTGTCGGTGAGCGTGAGTTCTGGTCGTTACCGCTGTACGTCTCGGCGGCGACGCTGATCCCGCGTTCGGACACCGAGTGTCTGGTGGAGCAGGCGCTGGCGCGTTTACCGGCGGCGGCCTGCAGCATTCTCGATCTCGGTACCGGGACAGGAGCTATCGCGCTGGCGCTCGCTACCGAGCGGCCCGACTGCACGGTGACGGCGGTGGACGTAATGCCCGATGCGGTGGCGCTGGCGCAGCATAACGTGGAACGTCTCGGGCTTCGCAACGTGACGGTGCTGCAAAGCAGCTGGTTTACCGCGCTGGAGAATCGCTCATTTGCGATGGTTGTCAGCAATCCTCCCTACATCGACGAACATGACCCGCACCTTGGGCAGGGAGACGTGCGCTTCGAACCGCTGACGGCGCTCGTGGCCGCCAACGCGGGATTAGCCGATCTCGAACACATTGTGACAACGTCACGGGAACATTTACTTCCCGGCGGCTGGCTGCTCGTGGAGCATGGCTGGACGCAGGGAGAAGCCGTTCGGGCACTGTTTACGCAAGCTGGCTACGCCGCTGTCGAAACCTGCCGCGACTATGGCGGCAACGAACGCCTGACGCTGGGGCAGTGGCTATGAGCCTGTTTACCGTGCTCATTACCGTCCACCTCATTTCCGTTGCGCTGACAGTCAGCTTTTTCATCGTCCGTTACTGGTGGCGCTACAGCAACAATCCACTGACGGATGCCCGCTGGGTGCGTATCGCGCCGCACTGCATCGACACGCTATTGCTCCTTTCCGGTGCCGGGCTCATGTGGAAGACCGGCTATCTGCCATTTACTGATAAAGGTGCATGGCTGACTGAAAAGCTGTTTGGCGTTATCATCTACATCGTTTTGGGTTTTATCGCGCTTGGGCGTCGTCGTCCGCGCAGCCAGCAGGTCGGGTTTATCGCCTTTCTGCTGGGTCTGGTGGTGCTGTACATCATCATTAAACTCGCCACCACAAGAATACCGTTACTGGGGTAAGTCATGAGGTCCTTAGCCGATTTCGAATTTAATAAAGTGCCGCTTTGCGATGGCATGATCCTGATTTCCGAGATGATTCGCGACGATTTTACGTCGCAGTTTGTCTACGATGAGCTGGAGAATCTGGTCAGCCTGGCGCGTGAAGAGATTAATCAGGCTCGCCCGCAAGACTGGCAATTAGAGAAGCTGCTGGAGCTTTTCTACGGCGAATGGGGTTTCTGCGACACGCGGGGCGTGTATCGCCTGTCTGACGCGTTATGGCTGGACCAGGTCTTAAAAAATCGTCAGGGCAGCGCCGTGGCGCTGGGCTCTATTTTGCTGTGGGTCGCGCACCGTCTGGATATTCCGCTGGTCCCGGTCATTTTCCCGACGCAGATGATCCTGCGCGCGGAGTGGCTGGACGGCGAAATGTGGCTCATTAATCCCTTCAACGGCGACACGCTGGATGAACATACGCTGGACGTGTGGCTGAAAGGCAATATCAGCCCGGTGGCTGAGCTCTTCAACGAAGATCTCGACGAGGCGGATAACGCCGAGGTCATTCGCAAGCTGCTGGATACGCTGAAGTCCGCGTTGATGGAAGAGCGTCAGATGGAGCTGGCGTTGCGCGCCAGCGAAGTGCTGCTGCAGTTCAACCCGGAAGACCCGTACGAAATTCGCGATCGTGGGCTGATCTACGCGCAGCTCGACTGTGAACACGTGGCGCTGAATGATTTGAATTATTTCGTTGAGCAGTGTCCGGAAGATCCCATTAGCGAAATGATTCGTGCGCAGATCAACGCGATCTCGCACAAACAAATTACACTGCATTAATCTTAATTCCGATTCACACCTGAATAAGGCGATCCTATGAAACAAAAAGTGGTTAGCATTGGTGATATCAAGGTAGCAAACGACCTGCCGTTCGTACTGTTTGGCGGCATGAACGTGCTGGAATCCCGCGATCTCGCCATGCGTATCTGCGAACACTACGTGACCGTGACCCAGAAGCTGGGCATCCCGTACGTGTTTAAGGCCTCTTTTGACAAAGCCAACCGCTCCTCCATCAACTCTTACCGTGGCCCGGGCCTGGAAGAGGGAATGAAAATTTTCCAGGAGCTGAAGCAGACCTTTGGCGTGAAAGTGATCACCGATGTGCATGAAGCCTCACAGGCGCAGCCGGTGGCAGACGTGGTGGACGTGATTCAGCTTCCGGCGTTCCTCGCTCGCCAGACTGACCTGGTTGCGGCGATGGCGAAAACCGGCGCCGTTATCAACGTGAAGAAACCACAGTTCGTCAGCCCTGGTCAGATGGGTAATATCGTCGATAAGTTCATCGAAGGCGGCAACGATCAGGTGATCCTGTGCGACCGCGGCGCAAACTTCGGCTACGACAACCTGGTTGTGGATATGCTGGGCTTCAGCGTAATGAAGAACGTCTCCGGTCAGTCTCCGGTGATTTTCGACGTGACGCACGCTCTGCAGTGCCGCGACCCGTTTGGCGCCGCGTCCGGCGGCCGTCGTGCCCAGGTGACCGAGCTGGCGCGCGCCGGTATGGCGACCGGCCTGGCCGGCCTGTTCATTGAAGCGCACCCGGATCCGGCTAACGCGAAATGCGACGGCCCATCAGCGCTGCCGCTGGACAAGCTGGAGCCGTTCCTGAAACAGATCAAAGCGATTGACGATCTGGTGAAGAGCTTCGACGAGCTGGATACCAGCAACTAATAAAAAAACCCGCTTCGGCGGGTTTTTTGTTCTCCCTCTTCCTGTGGGAGAGGGTTGGGATGAGGGCATCAGCCCGCGCCGCATAAAATTACGCAAATATCGTCATCAGATACGCAATAAACAAGGCCATATGCGCCGCGCCGTTCAGCACGTTGGTGCGCCCGGTTGAGAACGAAATCTGGCACAGCAGCAACGAGGCGACCATCACAATCATCTCCGGCGCGCCCAGCGCAAACTGCAGCTCGTTGCCCGTCATAAAGGCAATCAGCGTCACCACCGGTACGGTAAGTGAAATCGTCGCCAGTACGGAGCCGAAGAACAGGTTCATTGCGCGCTGTACCTGATTATTCAACACCGCTTTCAGCGCGCCCAGCCCTTCAGGGGACAGGATCAGCAGCGCCACCAGGAAGCCGGTAAACGCCACCGGCGCGTTCAGCTCGGTTAACAGCGTCTCCAGCGGGTTAGCGTTCATCTTGGTGACGGCAATCACCGCAATCAGATGCACGATCAGCCAAACCGTATGCCACGCGCTGCTGTGGGCCGACGGCTTGCCGTGGTGCGGGTCATCATCGTCGCCGTCATCTTCATGCTCGTACACAAACAGGCTCTGGTGCGTTTTGGTCTGAATCAACAGAAACACGCCGTACATGGCGGCGGAAATCAGTGCGACCAGCAGCGCCTGCCCGGTGGAAAAGTTTGCACCCGGCAGCGCCATCGGGAAGACCAGCACGATAATCGCCAGCGGGAAGAGGGCGATAAGATACTGTTTAATGCCGAACAGGTTCATATACTGGGTCGCAAATTTGCGCCCGCCCAGCAGCAGAGAGAAGCCCACCAGGCCGCCCGTTACAATCATAATGATCGAATAGAGCGTGTCGCGCATCAGCGTCGGCGCGGCATCGCCGGTCGCCATAAGCGCGGAAATCAGGCTGACTTCGAGAATAACAACGGAAAGGCTGAGAATTAACGATCCGTACGGCTCGCCCAGACGGTGGGCCAGGACGTCCGCATGGCGAACAACGCTAAATGCGCTGGTTAAGATGCCGACCAGGGCAAGAATATTGATACCAACCACCACTGGCAGTGACTGACTGCTTCCCCAGAAGAGCAGCACAGCCAGTGCCAGAACCGGGAAAATGAGTGACGTCTCCTTGTGGCGGGTCTTTACCGCCTCGTGTGTTGCTGTCATGTGCTTCTCCATCAATGCAGGTGCTTGTAATTATAGATAGATTTTTGAGGTCATTAAACTAACAGATCTCTGTTAAATACCCTTTATTTTTTACTTAATTTTACCCTTTGCCATTATTTTCATTGATGATGGGTATAATGCAGATTCTTTGTTGATTACTCATTAAATAACAATAAATTAAAAATGTAATGTACTCATAAATTATTGCCGTGTGGCACGATGGCGTATCGTCGTCCACACTTATCTTTTTAACCAAAAGAGAGGTTAGTGATGCCCTATAAAGCGAAACGCGAATTACCGGATAACGTACAAAACGTGCTGCCCGCTCACGCGCAGGATATCTACAAAGAGGCGTTTAACAGCGCCTGGGATCAGTACAAAGACAAGGACGATCGCCGGGATGATGCCAGCCGTGAAGAGACGGCCCACAAAGTCGCCTGGGCCGCAGTAAAACATGAATATGAGAAAGGAGACGACGATAAATGGCATAAAAAGAAATAGCCGTGAAATGATTCGCTGCCTTCATTTTGACTTTTCAGGCGGTTGAACTTCCGTTGTATTGCAACTGGTCCGCTAATTGCTTATCGTTATTTAACTGCTGGCAAAATGACCAGCATAAAATGCCGGGAAGGCGAATTACAGATGTCGCAAGGAAGCATGCAGTGGCGGAGGTGGAAAGTGTTAACGCGTGATTTCTTAATGAAGGCAGATTGTAAGACGGCATTTGGTGCTATTGAGGAATCGCTTCTCTGGTCAGCTGAACAACGTGCGGCGTCACTCGCTGCTACGCTTGCCTGCCGCCCGGATGATGGCCCGGTATGGATTTTTGGCTACGGCTCCCTGATGTGGAACCCGGCTCTGGAATTTGTCGAATCGGCAACGGGAACGCTGCCTGGCTGGCATCGCGCATTTTGCCTGCGCCTGACGGCCGGACGCGGCAGCGCGTGCCAGCCCGGGCGCATGCTTGCACTGAAAGAGGGCGGACGCACCACGGGCGTGGCGTATCGCCTGCCGGATGCCACGCTGGAAGAGGAGCTCACGCTGCTCTGGAAGCGCGAGATGATCACCGGCTGCTATATGCCGAGCTGGTGCAAGCTGGAACTGGACGACGGACGCACCGTCAATGCGCTGGTGTTTATTATGGACCCGCGCCATCCGCTGTATGAAGCGGATACCCGCACGCAGGTGATTGCCCCGTTGATTGCCGCTGCCAGCGGGCCTCTGGGCACCAACGCGCAGTATCTGTTCTCTCTCGATCAGGAGCTGACCCGCCTCGGCATGAAGGACGATTGTCTGAATGAGCTGGTGGTGAAGGTGAAGGCGCTGCTGGAAGGGAACCCGCTCAACAGCGCGCTGCGACCGGGTTTTGCCTGACAATACGCCCGGCTTGCCGGGCGTTTAAACTTATGCTGCCACGTAGCTGACGGAATGCTCCAGCGACTGGCTGTGGCTATCGATCAGCACATCCCACGTGCCGGTATACGGCACGGTAAGCCAGGCCTTATCGTCCTGTACGGTGAGAATATCCGCCTGGGACTGTTTTTGTGCTTTCGAACTCATCAGATGAATACGACAGCGTTCTGAGCAACGCACCACTACCGTATCCCCGCCAAACAGTTTCAAACTTGTTTTTACCAGTGCCATTTTTTACCCCGTAGTCTTAAACAACGCTCTCCCTGCTGCCATATCCGAGCGTGATGTTGTTCACAATTCACTCATGGCATAACACCAAAGGGGAGGGGGCGGGATGCTGATTTTGATCAAAAAATGGCATAACGATTAAACAAAAATGACAAAATTCCTCAAAATTTAGACTGGCGCGCGTTTTACCCGCTAAACGCGCGCCGGAAGAAGATTAAATGCGGAAATGCCCGGCTGTTTCAGCAAGGTCGCCCGCCTGGCTCTGCAGGGCACCCGCGGCAGCGGCGGATTCCACCACCAGCTCGGCGTTCTGCTGAACCATTCTGTCGAGATGGGTCACCGCGTGGTTGATCTCATGAATCCCTTTCATCTGCTCGCTGGTGGCGATGGAGATTTCGCGCATGATGCCAGAGACGCTGCCGATGCTGGAGCGGATCTCATCCATGCTTTCCCCCGCCAGATGCACGTAGCGGGAGCCGGTTGCCACGCTGTCGGTAGTGGAGTCAATCAGCGATTTGATCTCTTTCGCCGCCTGAGCGCTACGGCTCGCCAGGTTACGCACTTCACCTGCTACGACGGCAAACCCGCGCCCCTGCTCACCCGCACGCGCCGCCTCGACGGAGGCGTTCAGCGCCAGAATGTTGGTCTGGAAAGCAATGCCGTCAATCACGCTGGTGATATCGCCAATTTTTGCCGACGCGACTTCAATGGACTGCATGGTGCTGATCGCCTGCGATACCACCTCGCCGCCGCGCGCCGCGGCCGCTGAGGCCTTGCTCGCCTGATCGTTCGCTTCTGCCGCCGATTCATTCGACTGCGTCACGGAGGCGGTGATCTGCTCCACGGCGCTGGCCGTCTCGCGCAGGCTGGATGCCGCCTGCTCGGTACGTCCGGAAAGATCCTGGTTACCTGCGGCAATCTCCTGCGCGGCGTTTTTCACCGATTCGCTGGCGTCACGGAGCTGCACCATCACCACCGACAGCTTATCGCTGAAGGCGTTAAAGGCCTGGGCAATCTGCGCGACCTCATCCTCGCCGTTATCCGGCAGGCGCTGGGACAGATCGTTAGTGCCGTTAGCAATGTTGTGCATCGCGTCGCGAATGTCGGACAAACGCTTGAGCAGGCGGGCAATCAGGAAATGCACAATCGCCGCGCTCAGGAGTGCGAGGATCACCAGCGAAATCCCCGAGGCTTTAAGCAGGGAACGCATGCCGGAGGTGGCGTCACCGCTGTCGAGCGCGACGACTAACAGCCAGTTTGTGCCCGGCACGGCTGTCGCCACGAAGGTTTTTTCCGCGTCGTTCAGCGTTCCGTCGACGGGGTTACCGCTTTTCAGCGCAGCAAAATCAATGCCCTTGATCGTCTCACCAAACGGTTTCAGCGTCAGAGCCGGATCGTTAGCGGCAATCACGCTGCCGTCGCTGTTCAGAAGCAACCCGCTGCTGGCCGGGGTGGGATGGATCCCGCGCACGTTAGCCACCACGCTGTCCATCGCCACATCGCCCGCCACCACCGCTTTGAGCGTGCCATTTTCTTTCACCGGCACGGCGAAGGTTACCACCAGTTTACCGGTCCCCGCGTCAACGTAGGGCGCGGTGACAACCGGACCGTCCGTGCTGACCACCTGCTGATACCACGGGCGAATAGTGGGGTCATAGTCCGCCGGAACGCCCGCCGGTTCAGAGAATTTCGCCGTTTTGCTGGCGTAGCCAACATAGACGTTGGTGAATCCACCCGCCTGCGCAAGCTGTTTAAACACCGGAACCGGGTCGTCATTCAGCGCAACGGTCTGCGCGGAGGCAATCACCGTCATCTTGCTTTTGACCCAGTCGGCAATCGCCATGTTATGGCTGGCGCTGGTGCTGGTCAGGATATCGCGCTGGGACTGCTGGTTATCCTGGCGCGTGACCTGGAAGTTGATAACGGTGTTAAGGAGAAGGGCGACGACCAGACAGCCTGCCGTCGCCACGATGATGCGTGCACGAATCGATCTGAACATAAGTGAAATACCTGCTGTGTTGTTTCCATGCCTATCGGCAACCCCGCAGGTAAACTTGATGCTGAAACCGCGTCCATAAGAAAATAATATTTTTACGGGTTTATTATTAAAAAGTTAATACTTTATCGGCGGACAGCGTCCACTCGGCCAGCTCAACCAGCGTACCAATCTCTACGCCATCAATCAGCGGCAGACCGGTAATGCCGCGGCCGTCGGTGCAGGTCTTGCACAGCTTCACCGGCACGTTTTGCGCGGTGAGGATCTCCAGCATCTGCTGAATGTTATAGCCTTCTGCCGGTTTTTGACCCTTCAGCCCCGCGGTGACCGCGTCCGACATTAAAAAGAGTCGTAACGCCAGGTCGCTCTCTTTTTCACGCAGCGCAATCGCCAGGCGCAGGCTGTTAAAAAGGGATTCGCTGCCGTAAGCCGCACCGTTGGCGACGATCACAATCTTCTGCATGTTGACTCCTGTTCTTATAAAGGCACGAATATTGCTTAGCTTTCCCGAGTTTCGCTGTTCTGGAGAGTAAGCATGACATTAATGGCTGGCATTTCGCCAGGCGCTGGCGAATGGCTCGAGCGCGCAAAGATGATGCGCCGGGAGCAGCTCAGCAAGCTGGCACAGCTTGGCGTGCTTGTGCACGGCATTAGCCAACTGGTGCATATGTTACAGTGCGAGCGTGGGGCGTCCAACGTCTGGCTCTGCTCACAGGGTAAGCTCTACGCCCCCGAATGCAAAGCCAGCCGGGCGCTGGTGGATGAAAACCTCGCTGCACTTTATGACATTCTTGAAAAACAGTCGCCGATCCCGGGAAGTACCGTCTGTGAACGTATCGGCGGCGCGCTTCAGTGCCTTGATATGCTTCCCGCGCTGCGCGACGGTGTTATTCAGCAAACGGTAACGGCGCCGCAGGCGATGGAACACTACTCCCGCATGCTCCGCCATCTGCTCAGTATCGTGCCGCAGCTCAATGACAGCATTGACGATCCGCAAATCGCCGGGCGTTTTGTTGCCCTTTATAGCCTGATGCAGGGGAAAGAGCTGGCGGGACAGGAACGGGCCCTGGGGGCGATTGGCTTCACGCAGGGCTTTTTCGATGATGTGACTCGCCAGAGGCTGGTTGACCGCATCGACGGGCAGCAGGCCTGCTTTGAAATTTTTCTCTCGCACAGCTCCGCTGACGTCCAGACCACCTTTTCTCTGCACTGCCAGCCCGATCGTGAAACGGAGCAACTCCGGCGCGTAGCCTGTACCCGCCAGCCTGCCGCGGATGATGGCCTTACCGCTCTGGCCTGGTTTGCTCTGCAAACCGCGCGCCTTGAGCATCTGCGCACGCTGGAGGAGACGCTCATCGCCGATCTGATGACGGCGGTGGACGAGCGTATTTACCGTAACGATGAGTACGTGCCTCCCGCCGATGAGCAGGACGACCCGCTGATACAGTATCCGGAAAAACCGTTGCTCACCCTGGTGCGCCAGCAGGCACGCGAGATAGAACAGCTCTCGCGCCAGCTTGCATCGCTGCGCGATACGCTTGAAGAGCGCAAAGTCATTGATAAAGCGAAAAGCGTGCTGATGACCCACCAGAATATGAGTGAGGAACAGGCCTGGACGGCGCTGCGCAAAATGGCGATGGACAAGAACCAAAGGATGGTGGATATCGCCCGCGCGCTGCTGATGGTGAAGAATTTATGGCAGGTAACACCAAAGGAGTAGCTGCACGGTCAGCGGGCATTTTGTGCCTGATTAAGGTGCGTGCAGGCGAGGGGAGTTCGGTTAGCGCCCCGGAAACTGCGGGTTAAAACCTGGCATTCACTTTGCATTATCGGATTAACCATTTTTGACGATGCGCCAACGGCGGCGCATGCGTCTTCGGGATAAAGGCGTCCACTGGTGCTTCGGCATCGTGGGCGCTTTTTTTTGGTTTTTTTTCAGGAGTGGTTGGTCATGGCGGATTTGTCGAGACGGCGTTTTTTGCAGGCCAGCGTGCTGGCGAGTGGCGCAATGCTGTTACCGGGTATCATGCAGGCCGCATGGGCGGCAGGCTCGGATAAACCGGAGCAGGAAACGGTGCGCATCGGGTTTATCCCGCTGACCGACTGCGCCCCGGTGGTTATCGCGGCGCTGAAAGGCTTTGATAAAAAATACGGTATTACCATCGTGCCCACCAAAGAGGCGAGCTGGGCGGCGGTGCGCGACAAGCTGGTGGCTGGCGAGCTCGACGCCGCGCACATTCTCTACGGCCTGCTGTACGGCCTGGAGCTGGGCATCGCCGGCAAGCCGCAGCAGATGGCGAACCTGATGACGCTCAATCAGAACGGCCAGGCAATTACGCTTTCCAGCGATCTGGCGGAGAAGGGAGTACGAGACCTTGACGGGCTGAAAAAGCTCATTGGGCAGCAGGCGCCCGGCACCTACACCTTCGCGCACACCTTCCCGACCGGGACGCACGCCATGTGGCTGTACTACTGGCTGGCCAGCGCGGGCATTAACCCCTTTGACGACGTGCGTACGGTGGTGGTGCCGCCGCCGCAGATGGTGATGAACATGCGCATTGGCAACATGGTCGGCTTTTGCGTCGGCGAGCCGTGGAACGCCCGGGCCATCAACGACCGCATCGGTTTTACCGCCGCCACGTCGCAGTCTATCTGGGCCGATCATCCGGAAAAAATCCTCGGTACGCGCCGCGACTGGGTGGAGAAAAACCCGCACACCGCGCGGGCGCTGGTGAGCGCGGTACTGGAGGCGGCGCGCTGGATCGAAGCCTCCCCGGAAAACAAACGCGAGACCGCGCAGATCCTCTCCCGCCGGGCGTGGCTCAACTGCAAAGAACAGTATCTCACCGGACGCATGCTCGGCGAGTACGACAACGGCCTGGGCCAGCGCTGGCAGGACGCGCACCCGATCCGCTTCTTCAACGAGGGGGCCGTCAGCTACCCGTATCTCTCCGACGGCATGTGGTTCTTAACCCAGTTCCGCCGCTGGGGCTTGCTCAAATCCGCGCCGGACTACGCGGGCATCGCGCAGCGCATTAACCAGACCGCGGTCTGGCAGGATGCCGCCACGGCGGTGGGGGGCATCAGCACACCGACTTCACCATTACGCAGCAGCACATTGATGGACGGCACCGTCTGGAACGGTACCGACCCGGAAGGATACGCCAGCCGTTTCGCCATTCACCGTAAAGGGGCCTGATTATGCAGCATCTGCAAAAGACGAATTCACACGAGACGCCGGAGAGTGGGGAGGTGATTGTCCTGCCTCCGGTGCAGGTTCGCCGCCGTACGCCGACGTTTGCGCGTCGGATTAACGCGATCCTTCAGCGCATCATCCCGGCGTTTCTCGGTCTGGGACTGCTGGTGGTGCTCTGGCAGCTGGCGGCGATTAACAGCAAAGGTTTCCCGACGCCGCTCAGCACGCTCGATTCCGCCATCACCCTGTTTGCCGATCCGTTTTATCGTGACGGGCCTAACGATATGGGCATCGGCTGGAACGTGCTCGCCTCATTACAGCGCGTGGCGGTGGGCTTTGGCCTGGCCGCGCTCGCCGGGATCCCGCTCGGCTTCCTGATTGGTCGCTTCACCTTTTTCTCTCGCATGTTCGGCCCGCTGATCGCGCTGTTACGCCCGGTTAGCCCGCTGGCCTGGCTGCCCATCGGCCTGCTGCTATTCCAGAAAGCGGAGCCCGCGTCGAGCTGGACCATTTTCATCTGCTCCATCTGGCCGATGGTGATCAACACCGCCGAAGGCGTACGCCGCATTCCGCAGGACTACCTCAACGTGGCCCGGGTGCTGCAGCTTTCCGAGTGGACCATCATGCGCCGCATTCTCTTCCCGGCGGTACTGCCCGCGGTGCTGACCGGGGTGCGTCTCTCCATCGGCATCGCCTGGCTGGTGATCGTCGCCGCCGAGATGCTCACCGGAGGTTTAGGGATCGGCTTCTGGATCTGGAACGAGTGGAACAACCTCAACGTTGAAAACATTCTCATCGCCATCGTCATCATTGGCGTGGTCGGGCTGCTGCTGGAGCAGGGGCTGATGCTGATCGCCCGTCGCTTTAGCTGGCAGGAAAAATAAGGAGCGAACATGAAACCATTAATTCAGGTCCAGGCCGTGAGCCAGCGTTTTTCCACCGCCAGCGGCGAGTTTCTGGCGCTGCAAAACGTCTCGTTTGATATCCACGAGGGCGAAACCGTGAGCCTGATTGGGCACTCCGGCTGCGGCAAATCGACGCTGCTGAACCTCATCGCCGGTATTACCCTGCCGACGGAAGGCGGGCTGATTTGCGACAACCGCGAAATCGCCGGGCCGGGTCCGGAACGTGCGGTGGTCTTCCAGAACCATTCGCTGCTGCCGTGGCTCACCTGCTTCGACAACGTGGCCCTGGCGGTCGATCACGTGTTTCGCCACAGCATGAGCAAGGCGGAGCGCAGGGAGTGGATCGAGCACAACCTCGACCGCGTGCAGATGGGGCACGCCCTGCACAAGCGACCGGGGGAGATCTCCGGCGGCATGAAGCAGCGCGTCGGTATTGCCCGCGCGCTGGCGATGAAGCCGAAAGTCCTGCTGATGGATGAACCCTTCGGCGCCCTCGATGCGCTGACGCGCGCGCATCTGCAGGACTCGGTGATGCAGATCCAGCAGGCGCTGAACACCACCATCGTGCTCATTACCCACGACGTGGACGAGGCGGTGCTGCTCTCCGATCGCGTGCTGATGATGACCAACGGCCCGGCGGCCACCGTCGGGGAGATCCTGCGCGTGGACCTGCCGCGCCCGCGCAACCGGGTGCAGCTGGCCGACGACAGCCGCTATCACCACATGCGCCAGCAGATCCTCCATTTCCTCTATGAAAAGCAGCCGAAAGCGGCGTAACGAGGGGGCTTTGATGCGACTGGTCATTATCGGAAATGGCATGGCGGCCACGCGGCTGATTGCCGCGCTCACCGGGCGTGCTGCCGGTCGTTTCGCTATCACCGTCATCGGTGACGAGCCGGAGCATGCCTATAACCGCATCCAGCTTTCGCCGGTCCTGGGCGGTGAAAAGCAGGCTGCAGACATCTGTCTGCAGGATGACGACTGGTACCAGTCGCGCGGCGTGACGGTGCTGCGGGGTGAAAAGGCGATCGCCGTGAACGTGGACGCGCGGGAAGTGCAAACCACCGCCCGCACGCTGGGCTGGGACGCGCTGGTGTTTGCCACCGGATCAACGCCCTTTATTCCGCCAATCCCCGGCTGCGATGCGCCGCATGTGTTCACGTTCCGCACCCTGGAGGATACCCGTGCCATTCGGACGATCGCCGGTCCGGCGGTGGTGCTGGGCGGCGGCGTGCTCGGGGTTGAGACGGCGGCAGCGCTGGCGCGCTCAGGTGACAACGTCACGTTGGTTCATCGCGGTCCGTGGCTGATGGAGCAGCAGCTGGATCGGCAGGCGGGAATGCTGCTGGAAGAGACGCTGGCGGCGCGGGGCGTGCGCTGTGAGCTCGCCTCGGGCATCGCAGCGGTGAGCGGGAATAGCGTGACGCTGCTCAACGGGCGCCGCGTCGTCGCCGCTCGCGTGGTGCTGGCGACCGGCGTGCAGCCCAGCGTCGCGCTGGCGCAGGCCAGCGGCATTCGCTGCGCGCGCGGCATCGTGGTGGATCACCAGATGCAAACCTCCGAACCGAACGTCTACGCCATCGGCGAGTGCTGCGAAATTGACGGGAAGACGTTTGGCCTGGTCGCCCCCTGCCTGGGGCAGGCGGAAATCCTGGCCGCGCGGCTGGCCGGGGACGCCACCGCGCCGTTTACCCTGACCGACAGCGGGATGCGCCTCAAGGTCACCGGCGTGGAGCTGTTCAGCCTCGGCCGTGCGGCGGAGCAGGAGGGCGACGTGGTCTGGAGCGCATGGGATCCGCTGACCCGTCACTATCGTCGTTTATTGATCCATCAGGGGGCGCTGGCTGGCGCGCTGCTGATGGGCGACTGCCGCAGCGCGGCAACGTTTACCGATTTACTGGCAACGGCTGCGCCCGCCCACGCGGACTGGCTGTTCGATCGTTTCACTACGCAACCGCAGGTTGCAGGACAGAATGCTATGACAAAACCTACTCTGGTGGTGGTTGGGCACGGTATGGTCGGCCATCATTTCCTCGAAGACTGCGTTAAGCGCAATCTGCATCAGCAGTATCAGATCGTCGTCTTTGGCGAGGAGCGCTATGCCGCCTACGACCGCGTGCATTTGTCGGAATATTTTGGCGGCCGCAGCGCGGCGTCGCTCTCGCTGGTGGAGGGGGATTTCTTTGCCGACAGCGGCATTGAGCTGCGCCTGTCGCAGCAGATCGTCGGCATCGACCGCGACGCGCGCGTGGTGCGTACCGCCAGCGGGCATGAGACCCACTGGGACAAGCTGGTGCTGGCGACCGGCTCATACCCGTTCGTTCCGCCCGTGCCGGGCAACGATTTGCCGGGCTGTTTTGTCTACCGCACCCTTGACGACCTGGACAACATTGCTGCACATGCGGCTGGCTCGCGCCGCGGCGTGGTGATTGGCGGCGGCCTGCTCGGACTGGAGGCGGCGAATGCCCTGAAGCAGCTCGGGCTGGAAACCCACGTGGTGGAGTTTGCGCCCAACCTGATGGCGGTCCAGCTCGACAACGACGGCGCGGCGATGCTGCGCAAGAAAATCGAGGCGCTGGGCGTCGGCGTTCACACCAGTAAAGCCACGACGGAGATCGCCACCGCGGACGGCGGGCTGGTGCTGCGCTTTGCCGATGGCGAACAGCTGGAAACGGACATGGTGGTCTTTTCGGCGGGCATCCGTCCGCAGGACGCGCTGGCGCGCAGCAGCGGGCTGGCTATCGGCGAACGCGGCGGGATCTGCATTGACGACGGCTGCCAGACCTCCGATCCGGACGTGCTGGCCATCGGCGAATGCGCCCTGTGGGAGGGGAAAATCTTCGGTCTGGTCGCGCCCGGCTATCAGATGGCGCGCGTGGCCGCCGCCGCGCTGGCGGGAGAGGATAAAACCTTCACCGGCGCGGATATGAGCACTAAGCTCAAGCTGCTCGGCGTGGACGTGGCCTCGTTCGGCGACGCCCACGGGCGCACCCCGGGGGCGCTGAGCTACCAGTGGACGCACGGCCCGCAGCAAATCTACAAGAAAATCGTGGTCAGCCACGACGGCAAAACGCTGCTCGGCGGCGTGCTGGTGGGCGATGCCAGCGAATACGCCACGCTGGTGCAGATGATGCTTAACGGCATCAGCCTGCCGAAAGAGCCGGAAACGCTCATTTTACCCGCGTCGTCAGGCAGCGCGCCAAAAGCGCTCGGCGTGGCGGCGCTGCCGGAAAGCGCGCAGATCTGTTCGTGTCATAACGTCAGTAAAGGCGATATTTGCCGGGCGGTGAGCGCGGGCGCGGCGGATATCGGCGCCGTTAAGCAGTGCACCAAAGCGGCGACCGGCTGCGGCGGATGTAGTGCACTGGTGAAGCAGGTGATGGAGTTCCAGCTGGCGGAGCAGGGCGTGGAGGTGAAAAAGGACATCTGCGAGCACTTCCCGTACTCGCGCCAGGAGATTTACCACCTCGTGCGCGTCAACCATATCCGCACCTTTGACCAGCTTATCAGCCGCTACGGACAGGGGCACGGATGCGAGATCTGCAAGCCGCTGGTGGGATCGGTGCTCGCCTCCTGCTGGAACGAGTATCTGCTGAAACCGGCGCACCTGCCGCTGCAGGATACCAACGACCGCTACTTCGCCAACATCCAGAAGGACGGCACATACTCCATCGTGCCGCGCATGCCCGCAGGGGAAGTGACTGCCGACGGGCTGATTGCCATCGGGCAGATTGCGAAACGCTACAGCCTGTACAGCAAAATTACCGGCGGGCAGCGTATCGATCTTTTCGGCGCCACCCTGGAACAGCTGCCGGCAATCTGGCAGGCGCTGGTGGAGGCCGGGTTTGAAACCGGACACGCCTACGGGAAATCCCTGCGCACGGTGAAATCCTGCGTCGGCTCGACCTGGTGCCGCTACGGCGTGCAGGACTCCACCGGCCTCGCGGTCCGGCTGGAGCACCGCTACAAGGGCCTGCGCGCGCCGCACAAAATCAAAATGGCGGTCTCAGGCTGCACCCGCGAGTGCGCGGAGGCGCAGAGCAAAGACGTGGGGGTGATTGCCACCGATAAGGGCTGGAACCTCTATCTGTGCGGCAACGGCGGGATGAAGCCGCGCCACGCGGATCTCTTCGCCAGCGATCTGGACGACGAAACGCTGATCCGCACCGTCGACCGTTTCCTGATGTTTTACATCCGCACGGCGGATCGCCTGCAGCGCACCAGCACCTGGATGGACAACCTGGAAGGCGGCCTCGACTATCTGCGGGAGGTGATCCTCAACGACAGCCTCGGCATCGCCCACGAGCTGGAGCAGGAGATGGCCCGGGTGGTGGAAACCTACCAGTGCGAATGGCAAACCACGCTCAGCGATCCCAGCCGCCTGGCGCTGTTCCGCACGACGGTGAACCAGACCGCGCCGGATGAAAGCAAGCGCTGGCAGGAAATTTGCGGCATCGACGATATCCCCGAGCAGGCGGGCATCGGCGCGCGGCTTGGACGTAAGCCGATTGCGCTGTTCCGCTTTGGCAAAACCGTTTACGCCCTCGACGATCGGGAGCCGGGCGGCGATGCGAACGTGCTTTCACGAGGCATTCTTGGCGATGCGGCGGGCGAGCCTGTGGTAATTTCACCGCTCTACAAGCAGCGCATTCGCCTGCGCGACGGCTGTCAGGTAGAGAACGGCGAACCCGCGGTGCGCGCCTGGCCGGTGAAAATTGAAAACGGCAAGGTGTGGGTTGGCAGCGACGCCCTGGTAATGCGTGCGGAGGCCTCATGACGGAAACCCGGACAACGTGCCCCTACTGCGGGGTGGGCTGCGGCGTGATCGTCCGCGTGCAAGGTGAAGCGGTCAGCGTTCGGGGAGATGAAACCCATCCTGCGAACCTGGGTCGCCTGTGCGTGAAAGGATCGGCTCTGGGGGAGACCACGGGCTTACAGGGGCGGCTTTTGCGCCCGGTCGTTGACGGCCTTGAGGTGGACTGGGCGCAGGCGCTGAGCGCGGCAGGAGAGCGCCTGCGGGAGATTATCGATAAATGGGGGCCGCAGGCGGTGGCGTTTTACGCCTCCGGCCAGCTGTTGACCGAGGATTACTATGCCGCCAACAAGCTGATGAAAGGGTTTATCGGCGCGGCAAACATCGATACCAACTCCCGGCTCTGTATGTCCTCGGCGGTGGTGGGCTACAAGCGCGCCTTTGGCGAAGACGTGGTGCCGTGCGGCTACGAGGATATGGAAAACAGCGATCTGGTGGTGCTGGCTGGTTCGAACGCGGCCTGGACGCATCCGGTGCTCTACCAGCGGCTGGTGCAGGCGAAGCACGACAACCCGCAGATGAAGGTGGTGGTAATCGATCCCCGCAGAACCGCCACCTGTGATATTGCCGATCTGCATCTGGCGCTCGCCCCCGGCAGCGACGCCGGGCTGTTTGTCGGTCTGCTTAATGTGATTCAGGGAACGGATGAGTGGCCCGTTGAGCGCGTGGCGGCGTTTTGCGGCCTCTCGCCGCAGGATATAGGCACCTTTTATGACTGGTTTATGACGGCGCCCCGGGCCATCACGCTCTACACCATGGGGATAAACCAGTCCACCTGCGGCAGCGACAAGTGTAACGCCATCATTAACGTTCATCTTGCCAGCGGGAAGTTCAACCGTCCGGGCTGCGGCCCTTTTTCGCTGACCGGACAGCCAAACGCGATGGGGGGAAGGGAAGTGGGCGGGCTGGCGAACCAGCTGGCGGCGCACATGAACTTTGAGCCGGACGATCTCTCGCGGGTGGCGCGTTTCTGGGGAACGGAACGGCTGGCGCAGACGCCGGGCCTGATGGCGGTGGAGCTGTTTGACGCCATTGCCCGCGGCGAGGTGAAGGCGGTGTGGATCATGGGCACTAACCCTGCCGTGTCGCTGCCCGACAGCCACGCGGTGTGTCAGGCGCTGGCGAGCTGCCCGCTGGTGATGGTTTCTGAGGTGATGAAGGATACCGATACCAGCCGGTTCGCCCATATCCGTTTTCCGGCGCTGGGCTGGGGGGAGAAGGACGGGACGGTGACAAACTCGGAACGCCGCATTTCGCGCCAGCGCGCGTTTCTGCCCGCGCCGGGCGAAGCGAAGCCGGACTGGTGGATCGTCGCGCAGATGGCGAAACGGCTGGGCTACGGCGAGGCCTTTGCCTGGCAACATCCGCACGAGATTTTTTGCGAACATGCGGCGCTGACGGCCTTTGAAAATGACGGCGCGCGGGCATTGAATCTTCATGAACTGGCTGCGCTAACCCGTGAGGAGTGGGATCAGCTTGAGCCTTATCAGTGGCCGACAGGGAGTTTTCCGCGCCGAAACATCGTTCCCGTTAACCCTCTGTCGCACGGCGCGACGGTCAGCGCGTTATACCTGCTGATTCTCAACTCGGGGCGCATCCGCGATCAGTGGCATACCATGACCCGAACGGGATACGTGGCGAGGCTGATGCAGCATATCGCCGAACCGTTTGTTGAGGTTGGCCCGGCAGACGCCGTTCGTTTTTCCCTGTGCGACGGCCAGCTGGCGCGCATCAGCTCGCCGCGCGGCGTGATGGTGGCAAGAGTGCGAATCAGCGACGGGATACGGGAAGGCGAGGCGTTTGCCCCGATGCACTGGAACGCCGGGTTTGCCCGCCAGGGAAAGGTGAATGCGCTGGTGGAAGGGCGCTGCGATCCGGTTTCGGGCCAGCCGGAGAGTAAACAAACCGCCGTCAGGATCCTGCCCTGGCAGCCCGCCTGGCAGGGGGAACTCTATGCCCGGGAATGGCCGGAAATGCCCTCTTCGGCTTACTGGTGGCGTAAAGCCTCACGCCTGACGGTGGCGGGCGATCAACCGCTACTGCCGTGGGTAATGGAATACGCCAGCGACCGGGGCTGGCAGCTGCAGGTTGCGCAAACCGGCGAACGCAGCAGCGTGCTGGCCTGGCATGAAGGCCAGCTGATGCTGGGCTTCTGGGAGGGTACCGCGTTACCGGCGCTGGCGCATGCGGTGATTGAAGCCGCTTTTCAATCCCCACCCGTGCTTCTCGCAGAACGCCACGCCTTGTTGAACGGGCAGAGCGTCGGGGAGGCGGCGGATCCGGGACGCATCATCTGCAGCTGTTTCAGCGTCGGGGAGAATGCGATACGGGAGGCGATCGTCGGCGGGTGTGATTCCGTCACCGCGCTGGGGGCGACGCTGCGCTGCGGTACGAACTGTGGCTCCTGCGTGCCGGAGCTGAAAGGGCTGTTTCAGGATAATCCTGAAATGTCCGCCAGGACTGCATTTCAAGGCTTATCGCGTTAACATAATAAGAGTTTATTCATTAACACAGGTTCTTATTTACGACGTTGATGGCTGTATCGTCCCGCATTCGTTTGCTGTTATTACTCTCCCTTGTTACGGTCGGAGCCGTTCACGGTGCGCCGAATTCCTTTATCCAGCAGGCGCAAAATCCCTTTGATAATAACGGGGATAGTTTGCCCGACCTCGGCATGGCGGCACCAACGGGCGAGGGGGAAAAACACCTGGCCGAAATGGCGAAAGCCTTCGGTGAAGCCAGCATGACCGACAACGGCCTGACAACGGGCGAGCAGGCGCGTCAGTTTGCGTTTGGCCAGGTGCGCGACGCGGTGAGCGGCGAAGTGAACCAGCAGATTGAGTCCTGGCTTTCGCCCTGGGGGTACGCCAGCGTGAACCTACTGGTGGATAACGATGGCAAATTTAACGGCAGCAGCGGGAGCTGGTTTATCCCCTGGAACGATAACAACCGTTATCTGAGCTGGAGCCAGCTTGGCCTGACCCAGCAGACGGATGGCCTGGTCAGTAACGCAGGAATCGGTCAGCGCTGGATCGCCGGGAAATGGCTGCTGGGTTACAACACATTTTACGATAACCTGCTGGATGAAAACCTGCAGCGTGCCGGGCTGGGCGCGGAAGCGTGGGGGGAAAATCTGCGCCTGTCAGCCAACTATTATCAGCCCTTTGCCGGCTGGCGCGATCGCTCCGACGTCCAGGAGCAGCGCATGGCGCGCGGCTATGACGTCACCGCTAAAGCCTGGCTGCCGTGGTTCCATCATCTCAATACCAGCGTCAGCTTCGAGCAATACTTCGGCGATAACGTCGACCTCTTCAACAGCGGAACCGGCTATCACAATCCCGTAGCGGTGAATCTGGGGCTTAACTATACCCCCGTGCCGCTGGTCACCCTGACCGCCGCGCACAAGCAGGGCGAAAGCGGCGAGAGCCAGAATAACCTCGGGCTGAAGCTCAACTATCGCTTTGGCGTGCCGCTGGTAAAGCAGCTTTCCGCCGGTGAAGTCGCCGCCACGCGCTCCCTGCGCGGAAGCCGCTACGACTCGCCGGAGCGCAATAGCCTGCCGGTGATGGAGTTCCGCCAGCGTAAAACGCTGTCCGTGTGGCTGGCAACGCCGCCGTGGGATCTCAAAGGGGGCGAGACCGTTATGCTGAAGCTTCAGGTTCGCAGCGCGCACGGCATTCGTGAGATCCACTGGCAGGGGGATACGCAGGCGCTGAGCCTGACGTCGCCGTCCAAAAGCAACAGCAGCGACGGCTGGAGTGTAATTATGCCTGCCTGGGATGACAGTGAAGGGGCGACAAACCGCTGGCACCTGTCGGCGGTGGTGGAAGATGAGAAAGGCCAGCGCGTCTCGTCCAATGAGATCGTGCTGACCGTCGTGCAGCCGCTGGTCGCATTGCCGGACAACGACCCGCGCTGGAAGCTTCTGCCGGAGGAGTAATCCTTAAAAAATGCGTTCCTGATGCACCCACACCGCGGCTTCAACGCGGGATTTGAGCTTCATTTTCTTCAGCATATGCTTCACGTGCACTTTGACCGTGCTTTCGGTGATGTCCAGGCGGCGGGCGATCATCTTGTTCGGCAGCCCCTGGGCAATAAGTTTGAGAATATCGCGCTCGCGCGGGGTTAACTGGCTGACGTCGCGGTCAGAGGTGGCGCGATTGGCGCGGAGGCTGGCGGCGAGAACCGGCGTTAAGGCTTCGCTGAGAACCATCTCGCCCGCCGCGGCCTGCTGCAGCGCCTTAAGCAAGTCTTCCGGCTCCATATCCTTGAGCAGATAACCATCCGCCCCGCGCTTCAGCGCCGTGACCACATCCTCTTCATGGTTCGATACGCTAAAGACGACGATGCGCCCGGAAAGTGATTTTTCCCGCAGCTTGTCGAGGGTTTCCAGACCGTTCATGCCGGGCATATTCAGATCGAGCAGGATCAGATCGGGATCGAGGGATTCGGCAAGCTCAATGCCCTGTTCCCCGTTGCTGGCTTCGCCAACCACGGTGATATCGGGCGCCATGCTGACCAGCTGTTTCACGCCAGTACGCAGCATCGGATGGTCGTCGATCAACAGGATGGATGCCGGTTCCTGATTAGTCATGGGTTTCTCCTTGAGCAGTTGTAAGCGGTTTCTCGGGAATAAAGGTGACCACGACTTCCGTGCCACCCGTCTCTCTCCGGCGAACCTGGCAATCACCGCGCAGGCTTTGGGCGCGGTCTCGCATAATAATTAAACCATAGTGGTTAGTGCGTTCGGCATTTTCCGGCACGCCGCGGCCGTTGTCGTGAACCGTGAGCTTCACCTGATTGCTGTGCTGGCTGACGGTGACCGTTACCGCCGTCGCGCCGGAATGCTTAAGCACGTTGCTCAGCGCTTCACGGGCGATCTGCAGTACATGTATGGCCTGGTGGGAGGGGACAAACCGCGGCGGCAGCTGGTAGTCCAGCTTCACCGGGAACCCCAGCCGGGCGCTAAATTCGTGACAGCTGGCCTCCAGCGCCGGACGCAGGCCCGGCTCGGTCAGCTGCAGACGGAAGGTGGTCAGCAGCTCGCGAAGCTGTATCCAGGAGGTGTTCAGCTCGTTGCGGATCTGGCTGAGCAGCTGCTTGTTGCTTTCGGGCATCTCCGCATCCTGCATCTGCAGGCAGCTCACCTGCATTTTCATACAGGAGAGCGACTGGGCGATCGAGTCGTGAAGCTCGCGGGCGATGGTCGCGCGCTCTTCCATGACGATCAGCTGCTGCTGCTTTTCCTGATGTCTGTCGAGCGCCAGCGTGGCCGTTAGCTGTTCGACCAGCGTATCGACCAGCTGCTGCTGGTCGTGGCTCAGGTGACGCCCGGCTGGCAGCGTTGCCAGCAGAATACCGTACTGGGTGTGGCTGTCGGTCAGGCGCCACTTCAGGGTAGTGCCGCCGGACGTCAGCGGCGGCAGGCCGCGAGGGCAAAGATGGCAGCCTTTGTCATCGCAGGACATATCCGACTGGCAGGTAAATTCCTGATGGTTATCTTCGTCTTCCACGTCGTAGACGCGCAGCTCAAGGTCGTGAAGCAGGGTCAGATTTTGCAGGCCGTTCAGCACCGGAGAGAGGCGTTCGCATAGCGGCACCTGCATGTGCAGACGCCGGTTGGCCTGCCACAGGAAGGAGAGGATCTCGTTTTTCTGCTCCAGTCCGGCCGTTTTTTCCTGAACGCGCTGTTCCAGCACCGCGTAGCTCTCGGAGAGCTCTGCAGACATAGTGTTGAGCGCCTGGCCGAGCATGGCCATCTCGTTGCGCCCGCTGATGTGCGTGCGCTGGGTAAAATCACGTGCGGTCACCGCGCGGGCCATTGCCAGCAGCTGTTTCCACGGGTTCAGCAGCCGCGCACGAAGCCAGACGATGGTGAAGATCAGCAGCAGCCCCATAAACAGCGCCATCGCGCGGTGCACCATCACCACCCGATCGATGCGGAGTTCGGTGGTTTGGTCGAAAGAGGAGACCAGCGCATCGATGCGTGAGACGAACCCCGCCACGTCCTGCGCAACGGTTTCCGTGCTGCGCGCCTGTTTCAGCCCGGGCTCCAGCTGGGTGTGCCAGTAGCCCTGAAGGGCTTTAAGCTGATATTGCTGACCGGCGCGGATAGCGGCGTTTTCCAGTTCGGGGCTGAAGACCGTGCGCTCCATTTCATCAATCAGGGGCCGATCGTCCTGCGTCAGGGGAACCGACGCCAGCAGGCGATAACTCTGCATGCGTAGCGAGCCTGCCTCGTTGATGGCATGCGCATTACCCTGTACTCCCTGTACCAGCCAGCCGGAGATCGCCATGCCGGTCACGCCGATGGCGGTGGACAGCAAAACGATAAGGGCTAGCTGATTCACGAGCGTCAGCGGAGATAAACATCTTTTTAACATAGAGGTGGCGTGCTCCTGACGTGGCCTGCTTGCAGGAATGGCGCTATTCTGGTGCATACCCTGGAGTATACCCATACCAATAAAGGATTACCCCTAAATTGCCAACGGAGTAGAGGGAAGGAGGTGGGGGTAGCCAGGAACCCTCAGTGCCGTGAAAAACCACGTCTTTTTTACCGAATTAGCCTACTCACTAAGGGTGAGGCCTTATTTTGCGCCGCAAAACCTCCCACTTTTCCTTTGATTTATATCAACTTACCGCCGCCCTAAAACCCTAATGTTTGCAGCATCATTCGAGAATCAGAGGTGTCTATGAGTCACTCATCCGCTCCCGAAAGGGAAAATGGTGCCGTTATTACAGACTGGCGTCCAGAGGATCCGGCGTTCTGGCAACAGCGCGGCCATCGTGTAGCCAGCCGGAATCTGTGGATTTCCGTGCCGTGTTTGTTATTAGCGTTTTGCGTATGGATGTTGTTTAGCGCGGTGGCGGTCAACCTGCCCAAAGTCGGGTTTACGTTTACGACCGATCAGCTGTTTATGCTGACCGCGCTGCCGTCGCTGTCAGGCGCGCTGCTGCGTGTACCTTACGCGTTTATGGTGCCGGTGTTTGGTGGTCGTCGCTGGACGGCGTTCAGTACGGGCATCATGATCGTCCCCTGCGTCTGGCTCGGCTTCGCGGTGCAGGATACCTCTACGCCGTTCAGCGTGTTCGTGATTATCTCCCTGCTGTGCGGTTTTGCGGGTGCGAACTTCGCCTCCAGCATGGCGAACATCAGCTTCTTCTTCCCGAAAGCGAAGCAGGGCGGCGCGCTGGGCATTAACGGCGGCCTGGGGAACATGGGCGTCAGCGTGATGCAGCTCATTGCCCCGCTGGCGATCTCGGTCTCCATTTTTGCGGCCTTTGGCGGCGGTGGCGTTGAGCAGGCGGATGGTTCTTCCCTCTATCTGCAAAACGCCGCCTGGATCTGGGTGCCTTTCCTGGTGGTCTTCACCCTGGCAGCCTGGTTCTTTATGAATGACCTGTCCGCGTCGAAGGCTTCGCTGAGCGAACAGCTGCCGGTGCTGAAGCGTGGACACCTCTGGGTGATGGCGCTGCTGTATCTGGCCACCTTCGGTTCGTTTATCGGCTTCTCTGCGGGCTTCGCGATGCTGTCGAAAACGCAGTTCCCGGAGATTCAGATCCTGCACTTTGCCTTCTTCGGACCGTTTATCGGTGCCCTGGCGCGTTCGCTGGGCGGCATGGTTTCTGACCGTCTCGGCGGTACCCGCGTGACGCTGGTGAACTTCGTCGTGATGGCGGTCTTCTGCGCGCTGCTGTTCCTCACTCTGCCCGTCGACGGGCAGGGCGGTAACTTCATCGCCTTCTTCGGCGTGTTTATGGTGCTGTTCCTGACGGCCGGTCTGGGGAGTGCCTCTACCTTCCAGATGATCTCCGTGATCTTCCGTAAGCTGACGATGGATCGCGTGAAGGCGCAGGGCGGGAGCGAAGAGCAGGCCATGCGCGAAGCGGCGACGGATACGGCTGCGGCGCTGGGCTTTATCTCTGCCATCGGCGCGATTGGCGGCTTCTTTATCCCGAAAGCGTTCGGTATCTCTCTGGACCTGACCGGCTCACCGGCCGGTGCCATGAAAGTCTTTCTCGTCTTCTATATCGCCTGCGTTGTGATTACGTGGCTGGTATATGGCCGAAATACCAAGAAAAATAAGTAAGTGTGATTATCCGTTTACGCGGCCTTCGGGCCGCGTTTTTTTTGCCAGCATAATAGTTACAACATACTTACGGCTTTTACGGCAGACGCCTGCGGCGGCACTGCGATCGCCATCGCTTTGCAGGTGGCTCTACCCCTTAATACCTGAGATGTTAAATGTTGACTGACTTTTTGTACGATAAAATAAAAATAACTCTATATTTCATGATGATATGAAATTTTTGAAGATACCGCTTTGGTGGTATTTGGTGTAACCCCTCCCCTGAAAGTCCCTCCTCGTCTTGATCGTTATCAATTCTCCCCCTCTTTCAGGGCGTTACCTTCGCTGCAAATCAGCAATGTCGATTTAGAGAGCCACAGGCTCCACACAGGAGATACCCGATGAGCAAATTTTTGGACCGGTTTCGCTACTTCAAACAGAAGGGTGAAACTTTTGCCGATGGGCACGGCCAGGTTCTGGATACCAACCGGGACTGGGAAGACGGTTACCGCCAGCGCTGGCAGCATGACAAAGTCGTCCGTTCGACCCACGGCGTGAACTGTACCGGCTCATGCAGCTGGAAGATTTTCGTTAAAAACGGTCTGGTGACCTGGGAAATGCAGCAGACCGACTATCCGCGCACCCGCCCGGATATGCCAAACCACGAACCGCGCGGTTGCCCGCGCGGTGCCAGCTACTCCTGGTATCTCTACAGCGCCAACCGTCTGAAATACCCGCTGATGCGCAAGCGCCTGATGAAAATGTGGCGTGAGGCGAAAGTGCAGCACAGCGATCCGGTGGATGCCTGGGCGTCCATCATCGAAGACGCTGACAAAGCAAAAAGCTTCAAGCAGGCTCGCGGTCGCGGTGGTTTCGTTCGCTCCTCGTGGAAAGAGGTAAACGAGCTGATTGCCGCCTCCAACGTCTACACCGTCAAAACCTACGGTCCTGACCGCGTGGCGGGCTTCTCGCCTATCCCGGCGATGTCGATGGTCTCTTACGCCTCCGGGGCGCGCTATCTTTCGCTGATCGGCGGTACCTGCCTGAGCTTCTACGACTGGTACTGCGACCTGCCGCCTGCGTCTCCGCAGACCTGGGGCGAGCAGACCGACGTGCCGGAATCCGCGGACTGGTATAACTCCAGCTACATCATCGCCTGGGGCTCTAACGTTCCTCAGACGCGTACGCCGGACGCGCACTTCTTTACCGAAGTCCGTTACAAAGGCACCAAAACCGTGGCGGTGACCCCTGACTACGCGGAAATCGCCAAGCTTTGCGATCTGTGGCTGGCGCCGAAACAGGGTACCGACGCGGCGATGGCGATGGCGATGGGCCACGTCATGCTGCGTGAATTCCATCTTGATAAGCCAAGCCAGTACTTCACCGACTACGTTCGCCGCTACACCGACATGCCGATGCTGGTCATGCTGGAAGAGCGTGAGGGCTACTATGCCGCGGGCCGCACGCTGCGCGCAGCCGATCTGGTGGATTCGCTGGGCCAGGAAAACAACCCTGAGTGGAAAACCGTTGCGTATAACAGCAACGGCGAGCTGGTGGCGCCAAACGGCTCTATCGGCTTCCGCTGGGGCGAGAAGGGCAAATGGAACCTTGAGCAACGCAACGGCACCACCGGCGAAGAGACGGAGCTGCGCCTGAGCATGCTGGGTAGCCAGGACGAGATCGCTGAAGTCGGGTTCCCGTACTTCGGTGGTGAAGGTTCAGAGCACTTCAACAAGGTTGAACTGAAAAACATTCTGATGCACAAACTGCCGGTTAAGCGCCTGCAGCTGGCCGACGGTTCTACCGCGCTGGTCACCACCGTTTATGACCTGACCATGGCGAACTACGGTCTGGAGCGCGGTCTGGGCGATGAAAACTGCGCAACCGGCTATGACGACGTGAAGGCCTACACCCCGGCCTGGGCGGAACAGATTACCGGCGTGCCTCGCGCGCACATTACCCGTATCGCACGTGAGTTCGCTGAAAACGCGGACAAAACGCACGGCCGTTCGATGATCATCGTCGGCGCGGGTCTGAACCACTGGTATCACCTCGATATGAACTATCGCGGTCTGATCAACATGCTGATCTTCTGCGGCTGCGTCGGTCAGAGCGGCGGCGGCTGGGCACACTACGTCGGCCAGGAAAAACTGCGTCCGCAGACCGGCTGGCAGCCGCTGGCGTTTGCCCTCGACTGGCAGCGTCCGGCACGCCATATGAACAGCACCTCCTACTTCTATAACCACTCCAGCCAGTGGCGCTACGAAACGGTCACCGCGCAGGAGCTGCTGTCGCCGATGGCGGATAAATCCCGCTACAGCGGCCACCTGATTGACTTCAACGTGCGTGCTGAACGCATGGGCTGGCTGCCGTCGGCGCCGCAGCTGGGCACTAACCCGCTGCGCATTGCGGAAGCGGCGAAGCAGGCGGGCATGTCACCGGTGGATTACACCGTGAAATCCCTGAAGGATGGCTCAATCCGCTTCGCGGCTGAACAGCCGGAGAACGGTAAAAACCATCCGCGTAACCTGTTCATCTGGCGCTCCAACCTGCTGGGCTCGTCCGGTAAAGGCCACGAGTACATGCTGAAATACCTGCTCGGTACCGAAAACGGTATCCAGGGGAAAGATCTCGGCAAGCAGGGCGGCGTGAAGCCGGAAGAGGTGGAATGGAAAGATAACGGCCTCGACGGCAAGTTGGATCTGGTGGTGACGCTCGACTTCCGTCTGTCCAGCACCTGCCTGTACTCCGACATCGTGCTGCCAACCGCGACCTGGTACGAAAAAGACGACATGAATACCTCGGATATGCATCCGTTTATTCATCCGCTGTCTGCGGCCGTTGACCCGGCGTGGGAATCGAAAAGCGACTGGGATATCTACAAAGACATCGCGAAGAAATTCTCCGAAGTCTGCGTAGGGCACCTCGGCAAAGAGACCGACGTGGTGACGCTGCCAATCCAGCACGACTCCGCCGCCGAACTGGCGCAGCCGCTGGACGTGAAGGACTGGAAAAAAGGCGAATGCGACCTGATCCCGGGCGTAACCGCGCCGCACATTATTCCGGTTGAACGCGACTATCCGGCAACCTACGAGCGCTTTACCTCTATCGGCCCGCTGATGGAGAAAATCGGTAACGGTGGGAAGGGGATCGCCTGGAACACCCAGAGCGAAATGGATCTGCTGCGCAAGCTCAACTACACCAAAGCGGACGGCCCGGCGAAAGGCCAGCCGATGCTAAACACGGCGATTGATGCGGCAGAGATGATCCTGACCCTGGCCCCGGAAACCAACGGCCACGTTGCGGTGAAAGCCTGGGCGGCGCTGAGCGAGTTCACCGGCCGCGACCATACGCACCTGGCGACGAATAAAGAGGAAGAGAAAATCCGCTTCCGCGATATTCAGGCGCAGCCGCGCAAGATTATCTCCAGCCCGACCTGGTCTGGCCTGGAAGATGAGCACGTGTCCTATAACGCGGGCTACACCAACGTTCACGAGCTGATCCCATGGCGCACCCTGTCAGGCCGTCAGTCGCTGTATCAGGATCACCAGTGGATGCGCGACTTCGGTGAAAGCCTGCTGGTCTACCGTCCGCCAATCGACACCCGCTCCGTGAAAGCGGTGATGGGTGCGAAATCGAACGGTAACCCAGAGAAGGCGCTGAACTTCCTGACGCCGCACCAGAAGTGGGGCATTCACTCCACCTACAGCGACAACCTGCTGATGCTGACCCTGTCGCGCGGCGGTCCGATTGTCTGGATGAGCGAAACGGACGCCAAAGATCTGGGTATCGAAGATAACGACTGGATCGAAGTGTTCAACAGCAACGGTGCCCTGACGGCGCGTGCGGTCGTGAGCCAGCGCGTACCGGCCGGGATGACCATGATGTACCACGCGCAGGAACGTATCGTTAACCTGCCGGGGTCAGAAATTACCGAGCAGCGCGGCGGGATCCACAACTCCGTGACCCGCATTACGCCGAAGCCGACCCACATGATCGGTGGCTATGCGCAGCTGGCCTACGGCTTTAACTACTACGGCACCGTAGGATCGAACCGCGATGAGTTCGTGGTGGTACGTAAGATGAAGAATATTAACTGGTTAGACGGCGAAGGTAATGACCAGGTACAGGAGAGCGTAAAATGAAAATTCGTTCACAAGTCGGCATGGTGCTGAATCTGGATAAATGCATCGGCTGTCATACCTGCTCGGTCACCTGTAAAAACGTCTGGACCAGCCGCGAAGGTATGGAATATGCCTGGTTCAACAACGTCGAAAGCAAGCCGGGCACCGGCTTCCCGACCGACTGGGAAAACCAGGAGAAGTGGAAGGGCGGCTGGATCCGTAAAATCAACGGCAAGCTGCAGCCGCGCATGGGTAACCGCGCGATGCTGCTGGGTAAAATCTTCGCTAACCCGCACCTGCCGGGCATCGACGATTACTACGAGCCGTTTGACTACGACTACCAGAACCTGCACAACGCGCCGGAAAGCAAACACCAGCCGATCGCCCGTCCGCGCTCGCTGATCACCGGTCAGCGCATGGACAAGATCACCAGCGGTCCAAACTGGGAAGAGATTCTGGGCGGCGAGTTCGAGAAGCGCGCCAAAGACCAGAACTTCGAGAACATGCAGAAGGCGATGTACGGTCAGTTTGAAAACACCTTCATGATGTATCTGCCGCGCCTGTGCGAGCACTGCCTCAACCCGGCGTGCGTGGCGACCTGCCCGAGCGGCGCCATCTACAAGCGTGAAGAAGATGGCATCGTGCTGATCGACCAGGACAAGTGCCGCGGCTGGCGTATGTGCATCACCGGCTGCCCGTACAAAAAAATCTACTTCAACTGGAAGAGCGGCAAGTCTGAGAAGTGCATCTTCTGCTATCCGCGTATCGAAGCCGGAATGCCGACCGTCTGCTCAGAAAGCTGCGTAGGCCGTATTCGCTACCTCGGCGTGCTGCTGTATGACGCGGACGCGATTGAAAATGCCGCGAGCACCGAGCACGAGAAAGATCTGTATCAGCGTCAGCTGGACGTGTTCCTCGATCCGAACGATCCGAAGGTGATTGAGCAGGCGCTGAAAGACGGCGTGCCGCAGAGCGTGATTGACGCGGCGCAGCAGTCACCGGTGTACAAAATGGCGATGGACTGGAAGCTTGCGCTGCCGCTGCACCCGGAATACCGCACCCTGCCGATGGTCTGGTACGTGCCGCCGCTGTCGCCGATTCAGTCCGCGGCTGACGCGGGCGAACTGGGCAGCAACGGCATCCTGCCGGACGTGGAAAGCCTGCGTATTCCGGTTCAGTACCTGGCGAACCTGTTGACCGCAGGGGATACCCAGCCGGTACTGCTCGCGCTGAAGCGTATGCTGGCGATGCGTCACTTCAAACGCGCGGAAACCGTAGACGGCGTGATCGATACCCGCGCGCTGGAAGAGGTTGGTCTGACCGAAGCGCAGGCGCAGGAGATGTACCGCTATCTGGCGATTGCCAACTACGAAGACCGTTTCGTGGTGCCGAGCAGCCACCGCGAGCTGGCGCGTGAAGCCTTCCCGGAAAAAAATGGCTGTGGCTTTACCTTTGGCGACGGTTGCCACGGGTCAGACAGCAAATTCAACCTGTTCAACAGCCGCCGCATCGATGCCATGGATGTGACCAGCAAAACGGAGCCGCACCAATGATTGAACTCGTCATTGTTTCGCGTCTGCTCGAGTACCCGGATGCTGCGCTTGCGCAGCATCAGCAGGAACTCTTTGATGCACTCGCGTCATCTGAAAACCTGGATAAAGACGATGCCCAGCGGCTTGGCGTTTTCCTCCGCGATCTGTTAGCGCGCGATCTCCTGGACGCGCAGGCGGACTACAGCCAGCTGTTTGACCGCGGGCGTGCTACGTCGCTGCTGCTGTTTGAACACGTGCACGGCGAGTCCCGTGACCGCGGTCAGGCGATGGTGGACCTGATGGCCCAGTATGAACAGCACGGCCTGCAGCTCGACAGCCGCGAGCTGCCGGATCATCTGCCGCTGTATCTGGAGTACCTGGCGCAGCTGCCGAAAGAAGAGGCGCTGGGCGGTCTGCAGGATATCGCGCCGATCCTGGCGCTGCTCGGCGCGCGTCTTCAGCAGCGCGAGAGCCGCTATGCTGTTCTGTTCGATCTGCTGGTGAAGCTGGCCAACGCCTCGGTCGACAGTGAAAAAGTGGCGGAGAAAATTGCGGATGAAGCCCGCGACGATACCCCACAGGCGCTCGATGCGGTCTGGGAAGAAGAGCAGGTGAAATTCTTTGCTGACCAGAACTGCGGCGAGTCTGAAATCTCCGCTCACCAGCGTCGTTTTGCCGGCGCGGTTGCCCCGCAATATTTGAATATCTCTAACGGAGGACGGCACTAATGCACTTCCTGAATATGTTCTTCTTTGACATTTACCCGTATATCGCGGGCACCGTGTTCCTGGTGGGAAGCTGGCTGCGTTACGACTACGGCCAGTACACCTGGCGTGCCGCCTCCAGCCAGATGCTGGATCGCAAAGGGATGCATGTGGGCTCTAACCTGTTCCACATCGGTATTCTGGGGATTTTTGCCGGTCACTTCCTGGGGATGCTGACGCCGCACTGGATGTATGAAGCGTGGCTACCGATCGAGGTGAAGCAGAAGATGGCGATGATCGCCGGCGGTGCCTGCGGCGTGATGACTCTGGTGGGGGGCCTGCTGCTGCTGAAACGTCGTCTGTTCAGCCCGCGCGTGCGTGCGACCACGACCGCAGCGGATATTCTGATCCTCTCCCTGCTGATGGTGCAGTGCGCGCTGGGCCTGCTGACCATTCCGTTCTCGGCGCAGCATATGGACGGGAGCGAAATGATGAAGCTCGTCGGCTGGGCGCAGTCCGTGGTGACCTTCCACGGTGGAGCCTCCGCGCACCTGGACGGCGTAGCGTTTATCTTCCGCGTTCACCTGGTGCTGGGGATGACGCTGTTTGTGCTGTTCCCGTTCTCTCGTCTGGTGCATATCTGGAGCGCGCCGGTGGAGTACCTGACGCGCAAATACCAGATTGTGCGCGCCCGTCGCTAATTCGCCGTTTTGATACCAACCCCGCACTCGCGGGGTTTTTTTCGCCCCAGCCAAGGTTATTGCCCGCGGCAGCAAACAGGATCAGAGCGCCGCCCGCCAGCTGCGTCAGGTTCAGCGAGTGTCCAAACACCAGATTATCGACAACGATCGCCACCACCGGATAGATAAACGACAGGGAGCCGGTAATGGGCGTAGGCAGCTTCTGGATCGCGCTGTAGAGCAGCTGGTACATAATGCCTGTATGGACGATGCCCAGCGTCAGCAGGATCGGCCAGGGAAAATCACCGGAAAATGACGGCATGCTGGCAAACGGCAAAAGCATCACGACGCCCGTCAGCACCTGGATAAAGGCAATATGCTGCGGCGCAACGGATCTGAGCTTGCGGGCAATAATGGCCGTGACCGCATAGAAGAAAGCCGCGGCCATCGCCAGGCCGATTCCGGCGAGCCATTCACTGCCGTGCGCGCCGGTCAGCTCGCTGGAGAGCAAGATCACCACGCCGCCGAAGGCGAGGAACAGCCAGCCCCATTTCACCAGGCTAACGCGTTCACCTAAAAACATCCCCATCAGGACCAGCATAAACGGCTGGGTGTTATAGACCACGGTAGAAAGACCAATCGAGATCCGTTCATAGGCCGCGAAGAGCAGCAGCCAGTTCACCACGAGCGCTACGCCGCCGAGAATGGCCAGCAGCAGCGTGGTGCGGGTGAGGGGACTGAAGGGCTTTTGACTTGCCCGGATAAAAATAAAAAGCGCTATTGCCCCGATAAGACAGCGCCAGAACACCACTTCCGTCACCGGCAGACCGCTGAGTAATACAAACGCACCGATAGAGCCGGAAATTAACATCGCCAGGCTCATTTGCCAGACGCCTTTATGGAAATCACGCATCATCCACCTCCTGATTGTATAACGCTATTGTCGAAAATCGCTGTCGGGTTTTACAGGGATGAGATAAGGTGAAATGCAATGATGGCTTTTTAAAATTAGGTGAAAACGATGGAATACCTTCTCGATGATATCGACCGTCAAATTTTAGCCTGTCTGGTCGAAGATGCGCGCATGTCTTTGAAGGTGCTCAGCGGACGCATCGGTCTGACTTCCCCCAGCACGGCAGAACGCCTGAAGAGGCTGGAAGAGCGCGGTGTGATTCAGGGGTATGGCGCACGGGTGAATCTGGCGGCGCTGGGGTATACGCTGCAGGCGCTGGTGCGCGTGCGGCCTTTGCCGGGGTTGTTGCATAAGGTGGATAAATACATTCAGGCGATGCCGGAGTGTATCGAGAGCGACAAAGTCACCGGGGAGGATTGCTTTGTGATTAGGCTGGTGGTGCGATCGATAGAGCAGCTGGATGTGCTGCTGGACGGCCTGGCGGAGCATGCCCAGTGCAATACGTCGATTGTGAAGAGTTCGCCGGTGAAGCGTCGTTTGCCGCCGATGTAGGCTTCTGTCTTCTGTCTTCTGTCTTCTGTCGCCGGGTGGCGGCTGCGCCTTACCCGGCCTACAAAGGCGGATTCGGTTCAGTTTTATAATGATTTTTTGGATTATTTGAAAGTGATGGTGGTGGGGGAAGGATTACTCGGCGCGTTGCGCCTCGCCCTTCGGGTCGTTGCCTGCGGCAACGCTTTCTCGCTACGCTCGAATCGAACCTTAGTCGAAGCTTCTCATCCTTCCCCGTTACGGAAATACATGATGCCTGGTGCAAAAAGGAGGTTTGGAGTTATTTGAAAGTGATGGTGGTGGGGGAAGGATTCGAACCTTCGAAGTCGATGACGGCAGATTTACAGTCTGCTCCCTTTGGCCGCTCGGGAACCCCACCAGGGGTAATTCAAATTTTGATGTCGTGCTGAGAGATGGTGGTGGGGGAAGGATTCGAACCTTCGAAGTCGATGACGGCAGATTTACAGTCTGCTCCCTTTGGCCGCTCGGGAACCCCACCACGGGGTAATGCTTTTTGACTTACCTGCTTCCTGCTGGAAGCGGGGCGCATCATATCAAATGAGGCGCCCCTGTAAAGCATTCCTTTAGGTAAATGAAGCTGTTTGCCTGCTTTTTATCCGTAAAGGCGCAAAGCTAATCAATTCATTTTCCGAAAGATTAAAGAATGATGGTTCTGTTGCCGTAGACAAAGACACGCTGCGCCAGCACCTGATACAGCGCACGACTGAGCACGTTCTTCTCAACGTCACGCCCTGCACGCATCATGTCCTCGGCCGTGTAGGTGTGGTCCACGTGAATCACGTCCTGCATGATGATTGGGCCTTCGTCCAGGTTGTCATTCACATAGTGCGCGGTCGCACCGATGATCTTCACGCCGCGCTCGTAGGCCTGGTGGTAGGGACGCGCGCCAATAAAGGCCGGCAGGAACGAGTGGTGAATGTTGATGATCTTGTTCGGGAAACGCGCCACGAAGGATGGCGTTAACACGCGCATGTATTTCGCCAGCACCACGTAGTCCGGGTTATGCGCTTCAATGGCCTGCGCCATCAGATCGTCGTGTTCTTCACGGGTATGGCCTTCGTGGCTCACCAGCTCGAATGGAATATCAAAACGCTCGACCAGCGTGCGCAGCGTCTCATGGTTGCCAATAACGGCAGCTATTTCCACGTCCAGACCGCCGTAGTTTGCTTTCATCAGCAGGTCGCCCAGACAGTGTGCTTCTTTGGTTACCAGGATCACGATGCGGCGTCGACCGGCTGGGGTCAACTCGCGCACGGAACCTTCCGGAAGCGCGCTGTCGAGATCGGCAAGCAGGGTGGTGTCGTTGAAAATACCTTCGAGTTCGGTACGCATAAAGAAGCGGCCGGTACGGTGGTCAACGAACTCGTTGTTCTGCACGATATTCAGTTCATGTTTGTAGCAAATGTTGGTAATTCGTGCGATCAGTCCTTTTTGATCGGGACAGATGGTGCGCAGAACTTTACGTTGTAATGATTGCATCGCCGGGAAATCCTGTTTGTATTTGCGAAGTCTGGGTTGTCAGGCATTACTGCCCGCAACACTTTTTAAATTTTTTACCTGAACCACACGGGCAGGGATCGTTACGACCAAACTGTGGGCGCGTTCCGTCAATATAATACCACTGCCCGCTTTCCTTTAAGAACCGGGAACGCTCGATAATGGCACCAGGTTTATTATTCTCGGTAAAACGAGCGACAAAGCTGACGTAACCTTCATCCACATGACTGCCCGTTGAGGATTCATAGACGGTAAGGCCGAGCCACTGCGTGTTCGCGAAGCCGGCTTCGATGTCCTGTCTGAATTCGGCAGCGTGGCAGGAGGGATGCCAGGTTTTAATCAGGTAGTCTGCGTCTTTGATCACAAAAGCGGTGTAACGTGAACGCATGAGGTGTGACGGGTCTGGTGCAACCTGATCGCCAGACAGATATCGCTGGCAACATAGGCTATACTCCAGAGCGCTACCACAAGGGCAGAGTTGAGACACGATTCTCTTCCTGGAACAAATAATAAAGGCGTAAAACGCTTCGGGTAGCACTATGTTAACTGAGCTGTTGCGTTGACGCTATGTCAGGAATCCAGGGGAAGTAAAACAGGGCTAATGAGAAAGGTTAAAATTGGACTGGCGCTGGGCTCAGGTGCAGCCCGGGGATGGTCACACATCGGCGTGATTAATGCCTTAAACAAGATGGGCATTAACGTAGATATTGTCGCAGGTTGTTCAATAGGATCGCTTGTCGGCTCCGCCTACGCGTGCGGGAAGCTTCCGGAACTCGAGACCTGGGTGCGTTCCTTCAGTTACTGGGACGTCCTGCGTCTGATGGACCTCTCGTGGCAGCGTGGTGGGCTGTTGCGCGGCGAACGCGTC
Organism: Enterobacter cloacae complex sp. ESBL7; assembly: GCF_041679625.1. NCBI lineage: Bacteria > Pseudomonadati > Pseudomonadota > Gammaproteobacteria > Enterobacterales > Enterobacteriaceae > Enterobacter > Enterobacter cloacae complex sp. ESBL7. The sequence goes on along the minus strand of NZ_JBGORN010000001.1, from coordinate 1,844,368 downwards.
TTTAACCAGTTCCGCCAGGTTATGCCTCTCGAAGACTTCACTGATTGTCAGATGCCCTTTGGCGCCGTCGCGACGAACCTCAGCACGGGACGCGAACTCTGGCTAACCGAAGGGGATATCCATCTTGCCGTGCGCGCCTCCTGCAGCATGCCGGGGCTTATGGCGCCTGTCCCACACAACGGTTACTGGCTTGTCGACGGTGGCGTTGTAAACCCGGTTCCCATCTCTCTGACCCGTGCAATGGGGGCGGATATCGTAATTGCCGTCGACCTGCAGCACGACGCCCACCTGATGCAACAGGACCTCATGCCGGTCAATCTCCAGAGCGAAGATGCCGAGGGCGAGAAACTGGCCTGGCATGAGCGCCTGCGCGGTAGAATCGGGCGTATGGCCGCGCGACGCTCGGTTGCCGCGCCGACGGCGATAGAAATCATGACCACGTCAATCCAGGTACTGGAGAATCGCCTTAAGCGCAATCGTATGGCAGGCGATCCGCCAGATATTCTTATTCAGCCTTACTGTCCGCAAATCTCTACTCTTGATTTCCATCGGGCTGAGGCCGCCATCGCAGCGGGCTCGTTAGCCGTCGAAAAGAAAATGGACGAATTGTTGCCTTTTGTGCAAACAGCACGTTAAGCACCTTTTTTTGACTACTTCAGCAAAATCTGACAGGCGATAGTGCCGATCGCATGCCACTATTTAGTTACTGTCAGCCAGGGGAGGAACCATGACGCAGCCATTGGCCGGAAAACACATTTTGATTGTTGAAGACGAGCCCGTTTTCCGATCGCTACTGGATTCGTGGTTATCCTCGCTGGGAGCAATCACTTCACTGGCTGAAGATGGTATCGACGCCCTGGAAAAAATGATCAGCATTACGCCCGATTTAATGATTTGCGACATTGAGATGCCGCGCATGAATGGGCTGAAGCTGGTTGAACATCTGCGTAACGAAGGCAACCAGACGCCGATTCTGGTGATCTCTGCCACAGAGAATATGGCGGATATCGCCAAAGCATTGCGACTCGGTGTCCAGGATATTCTGCTTAAACCGGTCAAGGATCTGAACCGGCTGCGAGAAACGGTCTTAGCGTGCCTGTATCCGAATATGTTTAATTCCCGGGTAGAGGAAGAGGAGCGTCTTTTCCAGGACTGGGATGCCCTGGTGAGTGACCCTCCTGCTGCGGCGAAGCTGTTGCAAGAACTTCAGCCACCCGTACAGCAAACTATTTCACACTGCCGCGTAAATTATCGTCAGCTGGTAGCGGCTGACCAGCCGGGACTGGTACTGGATATCGCACCTTTATCTGATTCCGACCTTGCGTTTTATTCTCTGGATGTCACCCGGGCAGGGGATAATGGCGTATTAGCCGCGTTACTTCTTCGCGCGCTTTTTAATGGTTTGCTGCAGGAACAGTTATCGCATCAGGGACAACGGCTGCCGGAGTTAGGCAGTTTGCTCAAACAGGTAAACCAGCTTTTTCGCCAGGCTAATTTGCCCGGACAGTTCCCGCTGCTGGTCGGCTATTACCACAGCGGTTTAAAGAATCTGATCCTCGTTTCAGCAGGTCTCAACGCTTCACTGAATACCGGTGAACATCATATTCAGGTGAGTAACGGTGTTCCGCTTGGGACATTGGGTACGGCGTATCTTAATCAAATTAGCCACCGCTGTTCCTCCTGGCAGTGCCAAATTTGGGGCGCCGGGGGACGGCTACGCTTAATGTTGTCCACGGAATAAGCAATTGGATCTTAATTTTAAGATTGCTTTACCTGTGTTTTACGGGGAGTGCTACTATCGCTGCCCAGATTCATGCGTATTTGTCCTAATTGATCGGCAACGCGTTCTTTTCAGACCCGGACTGCGGGGTGAGGCTGATATACTCAACGCGTTATTTATTGCATAAAAGTTCAAAACTTGAACAGCTCAGGAGAATTTGAATGGCTGCCCTAAATTCGAAAGTCAGAAAGGCCGTCATCCCGGTAGCGGGATTGGGGACCAGGATGTTACCAGCAACTAAGGCAATTCCTAAAGAGATGCTGCCTCTGGTTGATAAGCCATTAATCCAGTATGTCGTTAATGAATGTATCGCAGCCGGCATCACTGAAATTGTGCTGGTTACGCATTCATCAAAAAACTCTATCGAAAACCATTTCGATACAAGCTTTGAACTTGAAGCCATGCTGGAAAAACGTGTTAAGCGTCAGCTGTTAGAAGAAGTTCAGTCTATTTGCCCGCCACACGTTACCATTATGCAGGTTCGTCAGGGCCTGGCTAAAGGTCTGGGCCACGCTGTGATGTGTGCACATCCTGTTGTAGGTGATGAGCCTGTAGCGGTAATTCTGCCTGACGTAATTCTGGACGAATACGAATCCGATCTTTCTCAGGATAACCTGGCAGAGATGATCAAACGTTTCGACGAAACCGGTAGCAGCCAGATTATGGTTGAGCCTGTTGAAGACGTGACGGCATACGGTGTGGTTGACTGCAAAGGCGTTAACCTTGAGCCGGGCGAAAGCGTGCCAATGGTTGGCGTGGTAGAGAAGCCTAAAGCCGACGTAGCGCCTTCAAACCTGGCTGTTGTAGGTCGCTATGTTCTGAGCGCTGAAATCTGGCCTCTGCTGGCGAAAACGCCTCCAGGAGCGGGTGATGAGATTCAGCTGACGGATGCCATTGATATGCTGATCGAGAAAGAGACCGTTGAGGCTTACCATATGAAAGGTAAGAGCCATGACTGCGGTAATAAGCTTGGTTATATGCAGGCGTTCGTTGAATATGGTATTCGTCACAATACTCTTGGTGAAGAATTTAAAACCTGGCTCAAAGAGAGCGTAGGTATTAAGAAATAAGCCACGGTTAGATATGTCCGAAACCGGTGAGGCGCTGCCCACCGGTTTTTTTATGCCCTAAACACTTCCAAAACCTGTCTCAAAGTACAGTTATTAAAATTGCCAAATAATGCTTTATGACAGAGTGTAAGGGGATGTTTGCGACAAATTTAGGTTAAAAAAAATCCCGCATTACGCGGGATTTTTCTGAATACGGCTGGATTAATCCTTGATCAGGAAGTCGTCCAGCTGTTTACCTTGTTCGTCCATGGCTTTCTTGATAACAGCAGGAGTGCGGCCCTGGCCAGTCCAGGTTTTAGTTTCGCCGTTCTCGTCAACGTAGCTATATTTAGCAGGACGAGCAGCACGCTTGGCTTTAGTACCGGTTTTAGCTGCAGCCATGCTGTTCAGCAATTCATTTGGATCGATACCATCAGCAATCAGCATTTCACGATATTGCTGCAGTTTACGAGTACGTTCTTCGATTTCAGCGGCAGCTGCGCTTTCTTCTTCACGACGTTCATTAACTACAACTTCTAATTTTTCCAGCATTTCTTCAAGCGTTTCGAGGGTGCATTCTCTTGCCTGCGCACGAAGAGTACGGATGTTGTTCAGAATTTTAAGTGCTTCGCTCATTGTAGTAATCTCAAACTTATAATGGGGGGTGGTTTGTTGACCTAATAATAGAGCCATAAATTCAGTTGTGCAATAGCCAGGAATGTAAGGAATTCAAAAAATACTAAATAATGCCGCTATTATTAATTACGCTAACTTAAATTTCATCACCCAACAGTCTCGTTTGTTATCAGCTAACCCTGCTGGACCCGGTCGATTGCCTCTTTTTTTTGTGACATTTACCGCAGGAATTATAGTTGCGGCGGAGAAATATCAGCCTTTTGTATTAGTTCCCCACCGTGATGTTAAGACTGAAATAGTTAATAAATAGTGAATTTTAATGAACAGCGATTCCACTATAAAAAGCAGTGTTATGTTTGGCTAAACATATAACATATTGGCCAGGCTGAAGGCGTTTACTTCATGTTTTAGCGGGTTATTTTCATGAAAAGAAGGTTGTGAACTCCGCGCTGAAACGCTTCCTCTGTGTGCTACATCGCTGATGACCAGACAAATTATGGTACAATGAATCATCGGGAATATTACACATTGATTGGGGTTTTACGGCCAATGGCACAACTTTATTTCTACTATTCGGCAATGAATGCCGGGAAATCCACCGCGTTGCTGCAATCCTCGTACAATTACCAGGAGCGCGGGATGCGTAGCGTTGTTTATACGGCTGAAATTGACGATCGCTTTGGCGCAGGGAAGGTGAGCTCCAGAATAGGGCTCTCGTCGCCTGCCAGACTGTTTAACCCGAAAACCGATCTGTTTGAGGACATTCGTACAGAACATGCTTTGCAGCCCATTCACTGTGTTCTGGTAGATGAGAGCCAGTTTCTGACGCGTGAACAGGTTCATGCCCTTTCAGAGGTGGTTGATGAGCTCGATATTCCCGTGCTGTGTTACGGCCTGCGTACGGATTTCCGCGGTGAGCTCTTTGCTGGTAGCCAGTATTTGCTCGCCTGGTCGGATAAGCTTGTTGAATTGAAAACAATCTGCTTCTGCGGTCGCAAAGCCAGCATGGTGCTTCGTCTCGACCAGGCCGGGAAACCTTATGCAGATGGCGAGCAGGTGGTTATAGGCGGTAATGAACGCTATGTTTCAGTCTGTCGTAAGCATTATAAAGAAGCGTTGTCTGTAGGCTCGCTGACGGCGCTTCAGCACGACAACAGGAAATAACGCCGGCCTTGTTATACAGACATAAAAAAACCCGCCATAAAGGCGGGTTTTTCATCTGCTGCTAATTAAGCGCTTTTCTTCGCTTTCTTATCAGCTTTGATGACAGGAACTTCTGTTTTCACAGCGGCAACGTCACCTTCTTTGAACTCACGACCGTAGAAGGTATCCAGCAGAATCTGTTTCAGCTCGGAGATCAGTGGGTAGCGCGGGTTAGCACCAGTACACTGGTCATCGAATGCATCTTCAGACAGCTTATCTACATGAGCGAGGAAGTCAGCTTCCTGAACGCCTGCTTCACGGATAGATTTAGGAATACCCAGCTCAGCTTTCAGGCTTTCCAGCCATGCCAGCAGTTTCTCAATCTTCGCAGCTGTGCGGTCACCCGGTGCGCTCAGACCAAGGTGGTCTGCGATTTCAGCGTAACGACGACGCGCTTGCGGACGGTCATACTGGCTGAAAGCAGTCTGCTTGGTTGGGTTGTCGTTAGCGTTATAACGGATAACGTTGCTGATCAACAGGGCGTTCGCCAGACCGTGAGGAATGTGGAACTGAGAACCCAGCTTGTGCGCCATAGAGTGGCAAACACCCAGGAAGGCGTTCGCAAACGCGATACCGGCGATGGTAGCTGCACTGTGAACGCGTTCACGTGCTACCGGGTTTTTAGACCCTTCGTTGTAGGACGCTGGCAGGTTTTCCTTCAGCAGTTTCAGAGCCTGCAGAGCCTGACCGTCAGAGAACTCAGATGCCAGCACAGAAACGTAAGCTTCCAGGGCGTGAGTTACCGCATCCAGACCACCGAACGCACACAGTGATTTCGGCATCTCCATGACCAGGTTCGCATCAACGATAGCCATGTCTGGGGTCAGTGCATAGTCAGCCAGTGGGTATTTCTGACCTGTTGCATCGTCCGTTACTACTGCGAATGGCGTAACTTCTGAACCGGTACCGGAAGTGGTGGTTACCGCGATCATTTTCGCTTTTACGCCCATTTTCGGGAACTTGTAGATACGTTTACGGATGTCCATAAAGCGCAGCGCCAGTTCTTCGAAGTGGGTTTCAGGATGCTCGTACATGACCCACATGATTTTCGCGGCGTCCATTGGGGAACCGCCGCCCAGAGCGATAATCACATCTGGTTTGAAGGAGTTAGCCAGCTCAGCACCTTTACGCACCACGCTCAGGGTAGGGTCAGCTTCAACTTCAAAGAACACTTCAGTTTCAACGCCAGCCGCTTTCAGTACAGAGGTGATCTGGTCAGCGTAGCCGTTGTTGAACAGGAAACGGTCAGTCACGATGAGCGCACGTTTGTGGCCATCAGTAATCACTTCATCCAGCGCGATTGGCAGAGAGCCACGGCGGAAGTAGATAGATTTCGGAAGTTTGTGCCACAACATGTTTTCAGCTCGCTTAGCAACGGTTTTCTTGTTGATCAGGTGTTTTGGACCAACGTTTTCAGAGATGGAGTTACCACCCCAGGAACCACAACCCAGAGTCAGGGAAGGTGCGAGTTTAAAGTTGTACAGGTCACCGATACCACCCTGAGAAGCAGGGGTGTTAATCAGGATACGTGCAGTTTTCATCATCTGACCGAAGTGGGCAACGCGTTCTGGCTGGTTGTCCTGGTCGGTGTACAGACAAGACGTGTGACCGATACCGCCCATGGCAACCAGTTTCTCGGCTTTCTCTACCGCGTCTTCGAAATCTTTCGCACGGTACATGGCAAGCGTTGGAGACAGTTTTTCATGTGCAAACGGCTCGCTTTCGTCAACAACTTTCACTTCACCGATCAGGATTTTGGTTGTTGCCGGAACGGTAAAGCCTGCGAGTTCAGCAATTTTGTAAGCCGGCTGACCCACGATAGCAGCGTTCAACGCGCCATTTTTCAGAATAATGTCCTGAACTGCTTTCAGCTCTTTGCCCTGCAGCAGGTAGCCGCCGTGGCTGGCGAAACGTTCACGAACAGCGTCGTACACGGAATCAACAACAACAACAGACTGTTCAGATGCACAGATCACGCCGTTATCGAAGGTTTTAGACATCAGTACAGACGCAACGGCACGTTTGATGTCAGCAGTTTCGTCGATAACAACAGGGGTGTTACCGGCGCCCACACCGATCGCTGGTTTACCGGAGCTGTATGCGGCTTTAACCATGCCAGGACCACCGGTCGCCAGGATCAGGTTAATGTCCGGGTGATGCATCAGCGCATTGGAGAGCTCAACAGAAGGTTGGTCGATCCAGCCGATCAGATCTTTTGGTGCGCCAGCAGCGATCGCCGCCTGCAGGACGATATCCGCAGCTTTGTTGGTCGCGTCTTTCGCACGTGGGTGTGGAGAGAAGATGATTGCGTTACGGGTCTTCAGGCTAATCAGTGATTTGAAGATAGCCGTAGACGTTGGGTTAGTTGTCGGAACAATACCGCAGATGATGCCGATAGGTTCAGCGATGGTGATGGTACCGAAGGTGTCGTCTTCGGACAGCACGCCACAGGTTTTCTCATCTTTATAGGCGTTGTAGATATACTCGGAAGCAAAGTGGTTTTTGATCACTTTATCTTCCACGATACCCATGCCGGATTCGGCAACGGCCATTTTAGCGAGAGGGATTCGAGCATCTGCAGCAGCCAGTGCGGCCGCGCGGAAGATTTTATCAACCTGTTCTTGGGTGAAATTGGCATATTCACGCTGGGCTTTTTTAACGCGCTCGACGAGGGCGTTCAGTTCAGCGATATTAGTAACAGCCATAATGCTCTCCTGATAATGTTTAAACTCTTTTAGTAAACCAGCGCTCGATACGTCACACAGTATAGACAGAGCCGATACGACTTGCGTAACGCAAAGTAAAACAAAGAGTTACTTTCTGCGTCAGCACACTAATTTACTAAAAGAGCCTTACCTTAGCATCATCCCTTTTTGTCAGGTGATCTCCCTGGGGGCGTAACCAAGATTACTCACTTCTGAGTACGGAAATCATGATCTGCGTCAATTCTCCCCCAAGCTGATACCTTTCAGCAGGGTTATTTCGTTGAGATTTTTCAAGTGTTAAATAATTACGTAAGTAATGGAAGCGACGCTATCATTGATTATACATATGTTTAACATCCTGAAATGATAACGTTTTGCCACAGATTTCGAGTGAAGTATGCTAATAAAAAGGGTATCTTCAGCGCGATTTCTCATGACAAAGTGTCAGTCCCGGGCAAGTGTATAAGCGGAGCAAAACGTGATCCAAACGCTCTTTGATTTTCCAACGTATTTTAAATTTTTTATTGGTTTGTTTGCCCTGGTCAACCCGGTGGGGATCATTCCTGTCTTTATTAGTATGACGAGTTACCAGACGGCGGCGGCGAGGAATAAGACCAACCTCACCGCTAACCTGTCAGTGGCTATCATATTGCTCACCTCCCTTTTTCTTGGGGACGCCATTCTCCAGCTCTTCGGTATTTCAATTGACTCTTTCCGCATAGCGGGTGGGATTCTGGTCGTGACCATCGCCATGTCCATGATCAGCGGTAAGCTGGGCGAGGATAAACAGAATAAGCAGGAGAAGTCAGAAACCGCCATCCGCGAGAGTATTGGCGTGGTGCCGCTGGCCTTACCGCTCATGGCTGGCCCAGGCGCCATCAGTTCAACCATTGTCTGGGGCACGCGTTACCATAGCCTGATGCACCTGATTGGCTTTTCCGTTGCCATTGCGCTTTTCGCACTCTGCTGTTGGGGAGTATTCCGCATGGCGCCCTGGCTGGTGCGCCTGCTGGGGCAGACGGGCATTAACGTCATAACGCGTATTATGGGGCTGCTGTTGATGGCGTTAGGGATAGAATTCATCGTTACAGGAATTAAAAGCATTTTCCCCGGTTTGCTGCACTGATATTTCGTATGAAAGAACGGAGCCACGGCTCCGTTTTTTTACGTCATTATCAGTAAATCCTATAACTAAAGTTGAAATGCTCACATATCATAATAAATTCTACTAATAATGTTCATTGCTTGTATTTCAATGAGTTATTAATTCCCGCCAAACCCGCCTGCGCAGAAAACCTTCGATCGATCTGTTATTTTACTCACATGATACTCTGGGGCTTGCTGAGAGATAACCGAAATGATATTAGTAAATTCAACATTCCCCTAGATGAATGTGCTAAATAATAACCAGTTGTTAAATTTTTGTACAAAATCACTCGATGATAGCGCAGCGACGCGCGTGTAGAGAGAATTTTCTCTATCTTATTGAATATCATAATTTTTAAGTGGTATTCGATGTCCGGCAGGGCTGCCCTCAACGATGCGGTACTCACCGTAAAAGAGAATTGCTTAACAAATTTGCAAAATGTATTGGCGCGCGTTTACGCCATTTGATACTTTCCGGCCTAATATTTTGCAGCATAAAACAAGCAGATGAGAATTATTTTCATATGGTTCTCTTCTCAGATATCCAGTGCAGGTCTCAAACAGGGGAGGCCTGTAAAGAATCGACGCAAGACGGCCATACGAGCGGTCAGTAATAAAAAAGTCGGTGATAGCAAGCAGTAAAAGAAGAACCTGACAGCAGCAAAAAAAACTCCTGCGCTGTACAGGCCCCAAAAGGGGATTACACAGCTGGCGAAGGCCAGTCATTATAATGAGTGGAGTACCAACACAATGTCCATCATCACAAAAAAAAATCTGGTAGCAGCGGGGATTTTAACTGCGCTAATCGCGGGCAACGCTGCAATGGCTGCGGACGTTCCTGCAGGTGTTCAACTGGCGGAGAAACAGACGCTGGTGCGTAACAACGGTGCGGAAGTTCAGTCTCTTGACCCGCACAAAATTGAAGGTGTTCCTGAGTCTAACGTTAACCGCGACCTGTTCGAAGGCCTGCTGGTGACAGACGTAGACGGCCACCCGGCGCCGGGTGTTGCAGAAAAATGGGAAAACAAAGATTTCAAAGTCTGGACCTTCCATCTGCGTAAAGATGCGAAATGGTCCGACGGTACACCGGTCACGGCCGAAGATTTCGTTTATAGCTGGCAGCGTCTGGCGAATCCAACCACCGCCTCTCCGTATGCGAGCTACCTGCAATATGGCCACATCGCCAATATTGATGACATCATCGCGGGCAAAAAACCTGTTACCGACCTGGGCGTAAAAGCGATCGATGCCAATACCTTTGAAGTGACGTTGAGCGAACCTGTTCCGTACTTCTATAAGCTGCTGGTTCACCCGTCCGTCTCCCCGGTACCAAAATCCGCCGTGGAAAAATTTGGTGAGAAATGGACGCAGCCTGCCAATATCGTGACCAACGGTGCCTATAAGCTGAAAGACTGGGTGGTCAACGAACGTATGGTGCTTGACCGTAACCCGCAGTATTGGGATAACGCGAAAACCGTTATTGACCAGGTGACCTACCTGCCAATTTCGTCCGAAGTGACTGACGTTAACCGCTATCGCAGCGGTGAAATCGACATGACCTATAACAACATGCCGATTGAACTGTTCCAGAAACTGAAAAAAGAGATCCCTAAAGAAGTTCACGTCGATCCGTACCTGTGCACCTATTACTATGAAATCAACAACCAGAAAGCACCGTTTACCGACGTACGTGTTCGTACCGCGCTGAAGCTGGCACTGGATCGCGATATCATCGTGAACAAAGTGAAAAACCAGGGCGATCTGCCGGCGTACAGCTATACCCCTCCATACACCGATGGCGCAAAACTGACCGAGCCAGAGTGGTTTAAACAGACTCAGGAACAGCGTAACGCAGAAGCGAAGAAACTGCTGGCCGAAGCGGGCTACACCGCAGATAAGCCGCTGACCTTCAGCCTGTTGTACAACACTTCCGATCTCCACAAAAAACTGGCTATCGCCGTTGCCTCAATCTGGAAAAAGAACCTGGGCGCGAACGTGAAGCTGGAAAACCAGGAGTGGAAAACCTTCCTCGACAGCCGTCATCAGGGCACCTTTGATGTGGCACGAGCTGGCTGGTGTGCGGACTATAACGAACCGACCTCCTTCCTGAACACCATGCTGAGCGACAGCTCGAACAACACCGCGCACTATAAGAGCCCGGCGTTCGACAAGCTGATTGGCGACACGCTGAAAACCACTGACGAAGCGCAGCGTACAGAACTGTACTCTAAAGCCGAGCAGCAGCTGGATAAAGATTCCGCGATCGTTCCGGTTTACTACTACGTTAACGCCCGTCTGGTGAAACCGTGGGTAGGTGGATATACCGGTAAAGACCCGATGGATAATATCTACGTTAAAAACTTGTATATTATCAAGCATTAATGGCAATGAGTGGGGCGGGCATGCTCGCCCCACGGTGTCTAACCAACGTCACATAATATAGGCACACGCCAGAAGGTACGGGCAATGTTGAAATTTATCCTACGTCGCTGTCTTGAAGCGATTCCAACGCTATTTATTCTCATCACGATTTCCTTCTTCATGATGCGTCTTGCGCCGGGCAGTCCATTTACCGGTGAGCGTACGCTACCGCCTGAAGTTATGGCGAATATCGAAGCGAAATACCACTTGAACGATCCTATCTCCACCCAGTACTTCAATTACCTGAAGCAGCTGGCCCACGGCGATTTTGGACCGTCATTTAAATATAAAGACTATTCCGTTAACGACCTGGTCGCGTCCAGCTTCCCGGTTTCGGCTAAGTTGGGTGCTGCGGCATTTATTCTGGCCATCGTTTTCGGGGTCACCGCGGGTGTCATCGCCGCGCTCAGACAAAATACCAAATGGGATTATGCCGTAATGGGGGTGGCAATGACCGGGGTAGTGATACCCAGCTTCGTTGTCGCGCCATTACTGGTGATGATATTTGCCATCACGCTGAAGTGGCTGCCTGGCGGCGGCTGGAACGGCGGGGCATTGAAGTTCATGATTTTGCCAATGGTGGCATTATCGCTGGCGTACATCGCCAGTATCGCGCGTATCACCCGTGGTTCAATGATCGAAGTGCTGCACTCGAACTTCATTCGTACCGCGCGCGCTAAAGGGCTGCCGATGCGTCGGATTATCTTCCGCCACGCGCTCAAACCGGCGCTGTTGCCCGTGCTTTCCTACATGGGACCGGCATTCGTCGGGATCATCACTGGCTCTATGGTTATCGAAACAATCTACGGTCTGCCTGGCATTGGTCAGCTGTTCGTTAACGGCGCGCTCAACCGCGACTATTCGCTGGTGCTGAGCCTGACCATTCTCGTCGGTGCGCTGACCATTCTCTTTAACGCTATCGTCGATGTGCTGTATGCCGTCATCGATCCGAAAATTCGTTACTAACGCTGGAGCACGCCATGATGTTGAGTAAGAAAAACAGCGAGGCGCTGGAAAACTTCAGTGAAAAACTGGAAGTAGAAGGTCGTAGCCTCTGGCAGGACGCGCGCCGTCGCTTTATGCACAACCGTGCAGCGGTTGCCAGTCTGGTTGTTCTGGTGATCATCGCGCTGTTTGTGACCCTGGCGCCGATGCTGTCGCAATTTACCTATTTCGACACCGACTGGGGCATGATGTCCAGCGCGCCGGATATGGAATCAGGCCACTATTTTGGCACGGACTCCTCGGGACGCGATCTGCTGGTGCGTGTCGCTATCGGTGGCCGTATCTCGCTGATGGTCGGTATTGCTGCCGCGCTGGTGGCGGTGATCGTGGGTACGCTCTACGGTTCACTTTCCGGCTACCTCGGCGGCAAAATAGACTCGGTAATGATGCGTCTGCTGGAAATCCTGAACTCCTTCCCGTTTATGTTCTTCGTCATCCTGCTGGTGACCTTCTTCGGCCAGAATATCCTGCTGATCTTCGTGGCCATCGGGATGGTTTCCTGGCTGGATATGGCGCGTATTGTTCGCGGCCAGACGCTGAGCCTCAAACGCAAAGAGTTTATCGAAGCCGCGCAGGTAGGCGGTGTGTCCACCGGGAATATCGTGGTTCGCCATATCGTTCCTAACGTGCTGGGCGTGGTGGTGGTTTATGCCTCACTGCTGGTACCAAGCATGATCCTGTTCGAATCTTTCCTGAGCTTCCTGGGTCTGGGTACACAAGAGCCACTGAGCAGCTGGGGCGCGCTGCTGAGCGATGGCGCAAACTCGATGGAAGTTTCACCGTGGCTGCTGCTTTATCCGGCGGGTTTCCTGGTCGTCACCCTGTTTTGTTTTAACTTTATCGGCGATGGCCTGCGTGATGCCCTCGACCCGAAAGACCGTTAAGGAGCGCCGTCATGACAATTATTGAAACGGCCACTGCGCCACAGGTGCAACAGCAGAATAATCTTCTGCTGGATGTGAAAGACCTCCGCGTGACCTTTAAAACGCCGGACGGGGATGTTACCGCCGTCAACGATCTCAACTTCAACCTGCGCGCGGGTGAAACGCTGGGGATCGTGGGGGAATCTGGTTCCGGAAAATCCCAGACCGCTTTTGCGCTGATGGGCCTGCTGGCTGCTAACGGCGTGATTGACGGCTCCGCTAAATTCAACGGTCGCGAAATCCTCAACCTGCCGGAACACGAGCTGAACAAGCTGCGCGCTGAGCAGATCTCGATGATTTTCCAGGATCCTATGACCTCGCTGAACCCGTATATGCGCGTAGGCGAGCAGCTGATGGAAGTCCTGATGCTGCACAAAGGCCTGGGCAAAGCGGAGGCCTTTGAAGAGTCGGTCAAAATGCTGGATGCGGTGAAAATGCCGGAAGCGCGCAAGCGTATGCGCATGTTCCCGCACGAGTTTTCTGGCGGTATGCGTCAGCGCGTGATGATTGCGATGGCGCTGCTGTGCCGGCCAAAGCTGCTGATTGCCGATGAACCTACCACCGCGCTGGACGTTACCGTTCAGGCGCAGATCATGACCCTGTTGAACGAGCTGAAGCGCGAGTTCAACACGGCGATTATCATGATCACTCACGACCTGGGCGTGGTGGCGGGCATCTGTGACAAAGTGCTGGTGATGTACGCCGGTCGAACCATGGAATACGGCAAAGCGCGCGATGTCTTCTATCAGCCTGCGCACCCGTATTCGATTGGTCTGCTGAACGCGGTGCCGCGTCTTGATGCGGAAGGGGAATCCCTGCTTACCATTCCGGGCAACCCGCCAAACCTGCTGCGTCTGCCGAAAGGCTGTCCGTTCCAGCCGCGCTGCCCGCACGCGATGGAAATCTGCAACAGCGCTCCGCCGCTGGAAGAGTTTGCACCAGGCCGTCTGCGCGCCTGCTTTAAGCCGCAGGAGGAGCTGGTATGAACGCATTAGATGAAAAACGCAACGTGCTGCTCGAAATCGCCGATCTTAAAGTGCATTTCGACATCAAAGACGGCAAACAGTGGTTCTGGCAGCCGCCGAAGACCCTGAAAGCGGTGGACGGCGTCACGCTGCGCCTGTACGAAGGGGAAACCCTGGGCGTGGTGGGAGAGTCCGGCTGCGGTAAATCGACCTTTGCGCGAGCCATTATCGGTCTGGTCAAAGCCACCGACGGTAAAGTGGCCTGGCTGGGTAAAGATCTGCTGGGCATGAAGCCCGACGAGTGGCGTGAGGTGCGCAGCGATATCCAGATGATTTTCCAGGATCCGCTGGCATCATTAAACCCGCGTATGACCATCGGCGAGATTATTGCCGAGCCGCTGCGGACCTATCATCCAAAGATGTCTCGTCAGGAAGTGCGCGACCGCGTGAAGGCGATGATGATGAAAGTCGGCCTGTTGCCAAACCTCATCAACCGCTATCCGCATGAGTTCTCCGGCGGTCAGTGCCAGCGTATTGGTATTGCCCGTGCGCTGATCCTCGAACCGAAGCTGATTATCTGCGATGAGCCGGTTTCCGCGCTGGACGTCTCCATTCAGGCGCAGGTGGTTAACCTGCTGCAGAAGCTGCAGCGCGAAATGGGGCTGTCGCTGATCTTCATCGCGCATGACCTGGCCGTGGTGAAACACATTTCTGACCGCGTGCTGGTGATGTATCTGGGGCATGCCGTGGAGCTGGGCACCTATGACGAGGTGTACCACAATCCATTGCACCCTTACACCAGAGCGCTAATGTCCGCGGTGCCGATCCCCGATCCCGATTTGGAGAAAAATAAAACCATCCAGCTTCTGGAAGGGGAATTACCCTCGCCGATTAACCCACCGTCAGGCTGCGTCTTCCGCACGCGCTGCCCGATGGCCGGGCCGGAATGTGCTAAAACGAGACCGGTTCTGGAAGGCAGTTTCCGACATGCGGTTTCCTGCCTGAAAGTAGACCCGTTATAATCGCAAGGGCTGACATGATGTCAGCCCTTATTTTTTGCGAGGTAACTGTGTCGCGTATATTCACGTCAGCCCGTCGGCGGCTATATCATTTTTTATTCGACCCTGAAACGGTTTCAGGGCGACGCTTTGAAGGTCTGTGCGGTTTATTTGCGCTCCTCAGCGTGGTAGTCATCTTTATTGAATCGGGTGCCGGGACGCAATACCACCTGACGTTTGACGAATGGCATATCTTTGTCTGGCTTGAGCTGGCGATTACCCTGGTTTTTACCGCTGAATATCTCCTCCGGGTAATAGCCTGGCCCAACCCGGCCAGATATGTTTTCAGCTTCTGGGGATTTATCGATTTAGCCACCATCCTGCCGCTCTATGTCATGTGGCTTTGGCCGGAGATTAGCCTGAGCTATGTCTTTGCCTGGCGCGCGATGCGCGTGATTCGGGTATTACGTATTCTGAAATTGCTGCGTTTTATGCCGTCATTACGCGTGTTCTGGAGTGCGATCGTCAGCGCCCGCCATCAGCTTATTTTGTTCTACTCGTTTATTGCCATCGTCATGATTGTTTTTGGCGCGCTGATGTATTTAATAGAAGGGCCCAAATATGGCTTTACGACGCTCAATGCGTCCGTCTACTGGGCCATTGTGACCGTCACCACCGTGGGCTACGGAGATATTACGCCCCATACGCCACTGGGGCGCATCGTGGCGTCCGTGCTGATTTTGATTGGCTATTCGGTAATTGCGATCCCGACGGGACTGATTACCACACACATGAGCAGCGCGTTTCAGAGCCGCAAGCAGCAGCGCAAGTGTCCTCATTGCCAGCAGGGCGAACATGAACACGACGCGCGGTTTTGTCACCGCTGCGGCAGTGAATTGCCGGAGTAAATAAAAAAGGCTGCAATCGCAGCCTTTTTTATTATTCGCGCCAGAGAATATGGCACAGCTTGTGGTCTTTCTCGCGACAGAGCAGGACGCGAGCGAATATATCGTTAATTTCGCCGCCGTCTTCATCGGCCAGCCCAATCACCACTTCGGCAAAGAAGTCAGGATTCAGGTCGAAATCCACATGCTCAGCCCAGTCTTCTGAAGGGTCGAACAATTCAGCGCCGCCGCGCTCTTCGAACTGCAGATTGAAGAGGATCACGTCTGCGGGATCGAGATTATCAACCGCCAGTTCGAGAAAAATGTCATAGGCCTGCTCGAGCGTTTCGTCTTCGGTCAGGCGATTGTTCAGATCCATTTCCATGATGACTACCTGTTTAACATCGTTGGGCACGTTTTACAGCAACGGACTAAAGAAGTAAAACAGTCGTTCGGCAATTCTCTGCCACATCGGACGTTTTACCCACAGTCTGGCATCCAGCAGCCGCGAGCGGGAGATATAATCATCCTGCACCGCTGCAAGGTCGCCGCCAAAGCCGGCATCATCAATGACCAGCGTGATTTCAAAGTTTAGCCACAGGCTGCGCATATCCAGGTTGACCGTTCCCACCAGGCTCAGCTCACCGTCGACGAGAACGCTCTTGGTGTGGAGCAATCCGCCTTCAAACTGGTAAATTTTTACCCCTGCGGCCAGCAGTTCGCTAAAGAATGCCCGGCTGGCCCAGCCCACCAGTAGGGAGTCATTTTTGCGTGGCAAAATGATGCTCACATCGACACCGCGCTGCGCGGCGGTACAGATCGCGTGCAGGAGGTCGTCGCTGGGGACAAAGTAGGGCGTCGTCATGATCAGATATTCACGCGCCGAGTAGGTTGCTGTCAGCAGCGCCTGATGGATTAAGTCCTCCGGGAAGCCCGGCCCGGAAGCAATGGTATGAATGGTGTGACCGCTGGCCTCTTCAAACGGCATAATATTGCCGTCCGGCGGTGGCGGCAGGATACGCTTGCCGGTTTCTATTTCCCAGTCGCAGGAATAAACGATGCCCATCGAGGTGGCAATCGGCCCCTCCATTCGCGCCATCAAATCAACCCATTGACCTACGCCCGAGTCCTGTTTGAAGAAGCGCGGGTCAACCATATTCATGCTGCCGGTGTAGGCAATATAGTTATCGATCATGATCATTTTGCGATGCTGACGGAGATCCATCCTGCGCAGAAACACGCGCAGGAGATTCACCTTAAGCGCTTCAACCACTTCGATCCCGGCATTACGCATCATGCCCGCCCAGGGGCTACGGAAAAATGCCACGCTACCCGCGGAGTCAAGCATCAGGCGGCAGTGAATGCCCCGCCGTGCGGCGGCCATCAGCGACTCAGCGACCTGGTCAGCCATCCCGCCGGGCTGCCAGATATAAAAAACCATCTCGATATTATGACGGGCCAGCTGAATATCGCGGATTAACGCCTGCATGACGTCGTCGGATGAGGTCAGCAGCTGCAGTTGATTGCCCTTAACGCCGCCAATCCCCTGACGGCGCTCGCACAGCTTAAACAGTGAGGAGGCGACGCTGCTGTTCTCCTCGGCAAAGATATGTTTGCAGGCTTTAAGGTCGTTCAGCCACTTCGCGGTGGAGGGCCACATAGCGCGGGCCCGCTCGGCGCGGCGTTTACCCAGATGAAGCTCACCGAAAGAGAGATAGGCAATAATTCCCACCAGCGGGAGGATATAAATGATCAGAAGCCAGGCCATGGCAGAGGGTACGGCTCTGCGCTTCATCAGGATGCGTAATGTCACACCCGCGATTAACAGCCAGTATCCCAAAATGACCAGCCAACTCACCACGGTGTAGAAGGTTGTCATAGGTAAAAAAATCCTTTTGAAAGCGTATTGTTATGAGTGTACGCATCAGGATTCATCTGGCAAATAAAAACGCCAGGTAAAAGCGCTGGTTTGCTGCCGGGTTGGGTTTATAATGGCGACTCTGTAAGTTAAAGAGTTGTAGACATGAAGCGCAGTAGAACAGAAGTAGGGCGCTGGCGCATGTTGCGACAGGTGAGTCGTCGCAAGGCTCGTTGGCTGGAAGCACAATCCCGCCGCAATATGCGTATTCACGCCATCAGAAAATGTGGATTGACCAGGCACCGCAATGCGTTGCTGTTCGCAGTCCAGGATATCTGAAACCATGAGGGCACCGTAACGGGTGCCCGCTGATTTTATAGCGTCTGATTTTTTAGGAATAGCGTATTTGCAGAGATATTCCTGTTGTGTTTAGCAAAAGGAGGGAGAAGTGTTTGCGGAGTTTGGCGTACTGAATTTCTGGACGTATGTTGTCGGCGCATTTTTTATCGTGCTGGTGCCAGGGCCGAATACCCTGTTTGTGCTAAAAACCGGGATCGGTCACGGCGTTAAAAAAGGGTATCTTGCCGCCACGGGCGTATTTATCGGCGATGCGGTGCTGATGTTTCTGGCCTGGGCGGGCGTCGCGGCATTAATCCAGACCACGCCGGTACTGTTTAATATCGTGCGCTATCTTGGGGCTTTCTATCTGCTCTGGCTGGGGGGCAAAATGCTCTGGTCAGTGGTGAACCGCCAGAAAAACGCGCATGAGAGCGGCCCCGAACCGGCCAGTATGATCATGAAACGTTCGCTGGTGTTAAGCCTGACTAACCCCAAAGCGATTCTGTTCTACGTATCGTTCTTCGTTCAGTTCATTGACGTGAATGCGCAGAGCACCGGAACTTCTTTCCTGATCCTCGCGACGACGCTGGAATTAATAAGCTTTATGTATATGAGCTTCCTGATCTTCTCAGGCGCGTTTGTCACGCGTTATCTGAAAACGAAAAAGAAACTGGCAAAGCTGGGGAACGGGCTGATAGGGCTGCTGTTTGTCGGGTTTGCGGCGAGGTTGGCGTCGCTGCATTGATGGTTTGAAAGGCTCCTGAGGGAGCCTTTTTTATTATGTTTGACAACCCCTCATTGGTTAGTTGTATAGTGCAACTAAATGATGAGGGCACAACATGCACAGCGAAACCCCGGTAGTCAGTGTTATTCGACGTTCCTCGCGCCTGATGGTGCGGGAGTTAGGCTTTATGTCCTCGACCCTGGCCTCAACGAATTACTCACCTTCGGCCGTCCATTCCCTGGTCGAAATAGCCCTACGCAAAGAGATGACGGCGAGTCAGCTGGTGCAGCTGCTGGGCCTGGATAAATCCAGCGTCAGCCGGATGCTGGCTCGCCTGATTGCCGCGGGCGAACTCGAGGAAGTTACTTCACCTGAAGATGCGAGAGCGAAGAGTCTCAGGCTGACCGCGAAAGGTCATGAGACGGTCAGTAAAATTAATACCTTTAGCAATGAGCGCGTGGTCTCAGCAATAAAGAGTCTGGCTCCTGCGCAGCAGCAGACCATTTCTCAGGGACTTTCCCTTTATGCCAACGCGCTGCTGGCGTGCCGTGAGACAGGCAGCGACACGCGCCCCGACGAGCTCACGATAGTGCAGGGATATATTCCCGGCATGATTGGCCGTGTCGCGGAGATGCACGGGGTCTATTACGCGCGCGAGCACCATTTTGGCCGTTTTTTTGAGGCCAAAGTGGCCGCAGGGGTTGCAGAATTTAGTGACCGCCTGGATAAGCCATGCAACCAGATCTGGCTGGCGGTGATGAACAGCAGGATAGTGGGGTCAGTGGCGATAGATGGCGAGGATTTAGCCCCGGGTGAAGCCCATCTGCGCTGGTTTATTCTCGACGATGGCTGCCGGGGACACGGGGTGGGGAAAAAACTGCTGACCGAAGCGATGCGCTTTTGCGACAGCGTAGGTTTCTCTGCCGTGCATCTCTGGACATTCAATAAGCTGACCGCCGCACGACGTTTATACGAATCGTTTGGATTTACGCTCGTTAAAGAGTGGGAGGGCGATCAGTGGGGAACCCTTATAACGGAGCAGCAGTTTACCCGGCGCAGAGACGCGTAACTTCCACCATAAAAAAGGCTCCTTTCGGAGCCGCTTTGGTTTCAGAACACTTTCTTATACGGTCGAACCGTCACTTTCGCATACACACCTGCGGCAACATACGGATCTGCGTCAGCCCAAGCCTGAGCGCTTTCCTGAGATTCAAACTCAGCAATCACTGTGGAACCGGCAAAACCGGCGGCGCCCGGATCGTTGCTGTCTACTGCAGGCATTGGGCCGGCGGTCAGTAAACGGCCTTCATCCTGGAGCAGCTGCAAACGTGCCAGATGCGCAGGGCGCACAGCCTGGCGTTTTTCGAGCGAATCAGCAACATCTTCAGAGTAAATCACGTAAAACACGGCGAAGCTCCTTAACCGGTAAAAGTGTCAGTTACGTTATGTGAAAGGGCAAACGACTGCAATGTAAAATAAAAACAATGTTAATACCCTGATCTGAATGCGCCTTTTTTGGCCTCACATGCGCTAAAGTTGCGCCAGAACAAAGTGTCTTATTGAATATGATTGCTATTTGCATTTAAAATCAGTGTTCGGTTTTTTAACGTTGATGATTATGACTTCGATGACCCTTGATTTACCTCGCCGCTTCCCCTGGCCGACGCTGCTTTCTGTCGTGATTCACGGTGCTGTTGTGGCGGGTTTGCTGTATACCTCGGTTCATCAGGTTATTGAAATGCCCGCGCCCGCGCAGCCGATTTCGGTGACGATGGTATCGCCAGCGGATCTCGAACCGCCGCAGGCTGCACCTCCGCCACCGCAGCCGGTGGCTGAACCTGAGCCAGAGCCCGAGCCTGTTCCGCCGCCACCGAAGGAAGCGCCGGTGGTGATCCACAAGCCTGAACCGAAGCCAAAACCTAAGCCGAAGCCAAAACCGGTGAAGAAGGTCGAGGAGCGTCCGAAACGCGAGGAACGTCCGGTTGAACCACGTGCGACCCAGACGGTCGAGAATGCGGCGCCTTCGCGTCCGGTGATGAATAACACCGCAACCGCGCCTAAGCCGACAGTCAGTGCCCCTGCGGGCCCGCGCGCGCTGAGTCGCAACCAGCCTCAGTATCCGGCGCGAGCGCAGGCCTTACGTATTGAAGGCCGCGTACGGGTTAAATTTGACGTCACTGCCGATGGCCGCGTGGATAACGTGGAAATCTTGTCCGCTCAGCCTTCCAATATGTTTGAGCGCGAAGTGAAATCGGCGATGCGCAGATGGCGCTATGAAGCCGGAAAACCGGGCAGCGGACTGATTGTGAATATTGTTTTCCGCCTGAACGGCGGGGCGCAGATGGAATAAAAAAAGCCTCCTGATGGAGGCTTTTTTTTTGCCTGTCAATCAGGCCTGCGGAAGTTGACGAGGTTTTCCCTCGCTATCCACTGCAACATAAATAAACAGCGCTTCAGTGGCCTTATAACGCTGCCCAATGGGTTCAGAAGAGACTTTCTTAACCCACACTTCGATGTTGATTGAAATAGAGGTATTGCCGCGTTTGACGCAGCGCGCGTAGCAGCAAACCACATCTCCCACCGCAACCGGGCGCAGGAAGGTCATGCCGTCCACTCGCACAGTCACCACGCGCCCGTGGGCAATCTCTTTTGCCAGAATTGCGCCGCCCATATCCATCTGCGACATCAGCCAGCCGCCAAAAATATCGCCATTGGCATTGGTGTCAGCGGGCATTGCCAGTGTGCGTAAAACCAGTTCGCCCTGCGGGGCGTTAGTTGTTGTCATTGTTTTAACTCGTAACGGAAGACTTCAGGCGGGATGCTACTATGATTTCACAGCGGAGAGAATAGACCAGAACGCCTGTCATAGACGTTCTGGTCAGTCATTAATCAGTGCTTGTCGTCCTGCGGCATGTGGCGATAGATGTATACGCCGCTTAACAGCGTGAAGATAAGCGTCAGCGCGGTCAGGCCGAAGACCTTGAAGTTGACCCAGATATTCTGCGGCAGCCAGAAGGCAATATAGATATTGGCAAGACCACAGAGAATAAAGAAGACCGCCCAGGCGATATTCAGACGGGACCAGACTTCCTGAGGCAGCGTCAGCTCTTTGCCCAGCATGCGCTGGATCAGCGGCTTTTTCATCACCCACTGGCTAATTAACAATGCGCCCGCAAACAGCGCGTAAATAACGGTCACTTTCCACTTAATAAATTCATCGTTATGGAAGAACAGCGTCAGCCCGCCGAATACGGCGACCAGGACGAAGGTAACCAGCGCCATTTTTTCGACTTTACGATAGCGAACCCAGCTGTAGATCAGAACAACAGCCGTTGCAACGATCAGCGCAGTGGTCGCGGCATAAATATCGTACAGCTTATAAAAAGCAAAAAAGACCACGAGCGGTAAAAAATCAAGAAACTGCTTCATTCTGTGATTCCATCTTCTGAGCGGGGCGGGAGGCAGCGATGCCACCCGCCTCAGGATTACTGACGAATTAACATATACAGGCGGAACTGATAGACCAGCAGTACCGCTGAAATCAGATTGCTCAGCGTATTCGCCACTACCGCGCCAACGTTCGGCGTTAATACCGCAAAATTCGGTGCAAACAACAGCAGGAGCGTTTTGGCGAGCAGCCAGCCGATCACGGCGGGAGCCACCAGACGCATATTAGCCCATGCCAGTCTGATGCTGCTGCGCATCGCGGTAAAAATCCCCATTTTATCCTGCACCACCATCACAGGCGCAAATGAGAGCACGATAGCCAGTAATACGCCCGGCACCACGACCAGCATAATCCCCATTTGCACCAGCATGGTGGTTAAAAAGATCAGAATAAACAGCTTAGGTAAGACTGGCGCACTCGCACCAATCGCCCGTAAGGCGCTGACCCGGTGACCCGCCGAGACCAGCTGAATCATCAGCAAAACGCCGCCCGCCAGAACCGCATTACCGATCAGGCCCGAGAACGTGGATGCGGCAGACGCCCGCAGCAGAATTTGCTGCTGCTCCGGCGTCATGTTTTGCACCAGTTCAAACAGCCCCACGCTTCCGGCAAGATGGTCGCCCTGGCTCAGGCTGGCAATCTGTTCTTCACTCGGTGAGAAGGCATGGCCCAGCACCACCGTGATAAAGGCACATAGCAACGCGATCAGTAAAAAGGTTATGAACTGATTGCGGAAAAAGTTTCCCGTGTCACGGTAGACAGACTTCGCCGTGATAGACATGCACTCTCCTTGAGTATTGCAGGTGTTAATTAGCCGGCAATTGTACACCGGATGCACCTGCTGTGGCAGCATCAAGGCTTGTATGGAAAAGCATATCTTTGTAAAGCGGCGGTAATCCAACGCGCGCCCGGGCGCGATTACAGGCTTCGTTGACCTGCCCATCTTCCCCCGACATGGCAAATTCCCGGCACGGGCTGGGCCGATCCTCATAGATAGAACATCGGGTAGAGACCCCGGGCTCACCCTGTAGCGCGACGCAGCGCACCTGCTTTTGGTTTGTGCCGCTCATGCAGCGCAGAAAGGGCGTTAACGGCTCAGTAAGATGAACCGGAACGGTACCGCCGCCATCGCTGGCTTCGGCCCAGTAGAAAGAGACTCGAAAATACGCACAACAGGCTCCGCACGTCATGCACGGGTTGATATCACTCATGGCACACCTGCAAAAGAAGAACGCATCAAATCAACTTGTGAGAGCGATAAATTATCCAGCCGTCAGAGGAAGAGCAAGAGGGGAAAAAGGGAAAATTTTGTAACCGTGAAATGCCAAAAATTGACATGGAAACAACTTATCGCTTTTGGATGCGTAACAAAAAATTAATCCAGATCAATGAATGTTAAGTTACTGGTTTTAATGTGATCTGTAGCAGATCACTTATTACTCATTTGTGAGTATATTCTCATCCGCGATTAAAACCACAACGATGGAGCGGATATGAAAAAATTAGCGGTGGCAGCCCTTGTATTAAGCAGTCTCTCTGGCGGCGCGTATGCGCATGAAGCAGGCGAATTCTTTATTCGTGCCGGTTCGGCTACGGTTCGCCCGACTGAAGGATCGGATAACGTGCTGGGTATGGGCGGTTTTAACGTCAGTAATAATACCCAGTTAGGGTTAACGTTCACCTATATGGCGACGGAAAACGTTGGTGTTGAGCTTCTGGCTGCAACGCCGTTCCGTCATCGCGTGGGCCTGGGCGCAACCGGTGATATCGCTACGGTTCACCATTTACCGCCAACGCTGATGGCGCAATGGTACTTTGGCGATGCCAGCAGCAAGGTGCGTCCTTATATTGGCGCCGGTGTGAACTACACCACCTTCTTTGACGAGAAGTTTAACGATACCGGTAAAGAGGCCGGTCTGACTGACCTCAGCCTGAAAGATTCATGGGGTATGGCGGGACAGGTCGGTCTGGACTATCTGATTAACCGCGACTGGCTGATTAACGCCTCGGTCTGGTACATGGATATTGATACGGACGTACGCTTCAAGGCGGGCGGTCAGCAGCAAAGTATCGATACTCGCCTGGATCCGTGGGTGTTTATGTTCTCTGCGGGTTATCGTTTCTGATCGCCCGTCAAACTGGCCACAGGGTGGCCAGTTTGCTTTGCTCACTTCAAAACGACGGATAAACCGGCCGCTCATCAAGCTTTACGCAGTGCCTCAGGATATTTTCCCCATCATATAAATAGCTGAAAGCGTCGCTGGACAGGGAATGGAAAAGAATATCGCCGTTGGCAAACGGGATAATTTCGGTATCTCCCGCACGTTTATGTCCCGCACCGGTTTCAAAATGACCTTGCCATCTTTCCTGGGTATGGTCATAAACGTGCAGAATGATCTCGACAAGTCCTCTTTGCGGACAATTAAGGCGCAGGAAGGTTGAAGAGAAATTCAGGGACAGCGCATGGAAGGGAATCAATAAGGCGAAAATCAGTAAAGCTCGTAAATACATCAAACCGCGAAAACCTCCTTCAAAAGGGAAGTGAGATTTTACTTAAGTCAAAAATCGCGTTTTTGCCGTGGATCAAGATGTCTTATAATTCAATGCGATAAAGGCCCCTCGCGAGGCCCTTAGCGATCATTTTTGAATCAAATAGCGAATGGTCGGGCCATCCTGCTGGATATCCAGCACCGTGTAGCCGTGGTTTTTCGCATCCAGCGGAATGTTGTTGATGGACTGCGGACAGTCGCTGACCACTTCCAGAATTTCCCCTTTTTTGAGCTGCGGTAGGGCTTCAAGCGTGGCAACAGCCGGATAAGGGCAGGGTTCACCGACCATATCCAGACGGTAATCGGGCACGATCTCTTTCATGCAGCATTCTCCTGGGTTTCTGTTTTAACACTCGCGCGACGGAAGAAGCGTTTCTCCTGCGCGATAACCAGTAAAAAAGCGACCAGCAGTAGGGCATAGGTGACCAGCAGGCCGCCGAGAGGGCCGAAGGTGCTCAGCAGGTTGACCTTGTCCCAGCTCGTGGCAAGCGCCGGGGACAGATCGTCCCAGAAGTACGCCAGGATCGTCGAGCCGATAACATTTCCCAGGCCCACCCACCAGTAATGCACCTGACCTTCAACGGCGCGGTACATCCAGCCGGTTTCACACCCGCCAGCCAGCACTATACCGAAGCCGAACAGCAGGCCGCCAATGAACGCGTTAGGACCGGCCCACATGATTTTCGGTTCAACGCCTAGCTGAACATAGCTGAAGATACCGATGGCGCTGACCGCCATCCCGGCGATAATCGCCTTCGCCATCATTGTGCGGCCGGTGATCCACATATCGCGAAACGCAGAGGTAAAGCAGATCTGCGCGCGTTCAATGAGCAGACCAAAACCCACGCCGAACAGCATCGCCAGGCCGAGTTTGGGCTGATTCATCGCAGTGCAAAGCGCCCAGGCGACCATAGCCATAAAGACCAGCATACCGAGGCGGAAACGACGACGCGCCTGGTCCGGCTTCTGGGTTAACGGAGACGCCGCGCTGACTTTTGTCATTTTCACCGGAATGCGGAACAGCGGCAGCAGGGTAAATTTGGCACCGAAGTAAGAGCCGATGGCCGTGGCGACAGCAAAGAACCAGGCGTGAAGCGAAAACTGAGGAATACCCGTAAAGAAAGCGGCCAGGTTACAGCCCATCGCCAGACGGGCGCCAAATCCGGCAATGATACCGCCGACCACCGCCTGCATTATACGAATACGGCTTTTGGGCATCCGCAACTTAACGTTGTTTGCCCACAGCGCAGCCGCGAAACAGCCGCCGAACATGCCGACGATCATCATCCCGTCGATGCGGGTAAGCGGCGTGCCGTCCAGATGGATGAGTTTAAAGTAACCCCACTCTTCGGTATGCACGCCAGCGAGCTGTAGCAATTGACCACCCCAGCGGGTGAACTCGCCGGTCACGGCCCAGAAGGTGCCGGTAATACCGAAATAGTAGGTAGAGAGAATGCCTGCCGCGATAACGGCCGGAACAGGTGACCAGAACTTAACCAGGTAAGCCTGTTTAAAGGATTGCCATGACATGAATAAGCCTCTGAACTCAGAAGGATTAAAGATAAAAAAGAGTCCAGATCATACGCTTGCACGCCAGAATGGAAAGCCATTCACGCCGAAAATATCGACGGGATCAATTTTGAGGTAATCCGTTGTAGAAGGTGGGGAAGGAAGGGTAACCGTCTGGCAGGAAGCCAGACGGTAGAGAGGTTATGCTTTGCGCGTCGCCGCTTTCATTGCGGTCACAAACGCTTTCAGCTCGGCCAGCATCTGCTCTGGCTTGTCCACGTCCTTCTCGATGATCTTCACAATCGCGGAGCCGGAGATGGCACCAGCCGCCTTCGCGTCAATCGCTGCGGTGACCTGATCCGGGGATGAAATCCCGAACCCCTGCAGCGGAGGCGCGGCATGGTACTCGGCCAGCTTCTCCACCAGATGATGCAGAGGCAACGCCGCTTTATTCTCGGCACCGGTCACGCCCGCGCGGGAGAGCAGGTAGGTATACCCGCGTCCGTAAGAGGCAATCTGGCGCAGCAGTACGTCATCAGCGTTCGGCGGGCAGATGAAAATCGGGGCGACGTTATGACGCATCGCCGCCTGACGGAATGGCGCAGACTCCTCAACCGGCACGTCTGCCACCAGAACGGAGTCGACGCCTACGCGCGCGCACTCGGCATAGAACTCATCAATACCGCGGTTAAAGACCAGGTTGGCGTACATCAGCAGGCCGATCGGAATGGTCGGGTGCTTCTGGCGAATCGCCGCCAGCATCTCGAAGCATTGGGTTGGCGTCACGCCGGAGGCAAATGCGCGCAGCGTTGCGTTCTGGATGGTTGGGCCATCCGCCAGCGGATCAGAGAACGGAATACCCAGCTCCAGCGCGTCGGCGCCGGCTTCAATCAGGGTGTCGATAATCTTCAGCGACTGTTCCGGACCCGGATCGCCCAGGGTGACGAAGGGAACGAACGCGCCTTCCTGGCGGGATTTCAGCTCTGCAAATACGTTATCGTAGCGTTCCATCAGATTTCCCCTCGTGCTTTCAGAATATCGTGAACGGTGAAGATATCTTTGTCACCGCGTCCGGAAAGGTTCACCACCAGCAGCTGCTCTTTTTCCGGGGTTTCTTTCATCATTTTCAGCGCGTGCGCCAGGGCGTGGGAAGACTCCAGCGCCGGGATGATCCCTTCGCTGCGGCACAGCGTTTTAAAGGCTTCCAGCGCTTCGTCATCGGTAATGGAGACATAGTCCGCGCGGCCGGTACTGTTCAGGAACGCATGCTGCGGCCCGACGGACGGGAAGTCGAGGCCGGCAGAAATAGAGTAAGACTCTTCAATCTGGCCCTCATCGGTTTGCATCATCGGGGATTTCATCCCGAAGTAGATCCCCACGCGGCCATGCTTCAGCGGCGCGCCGTGTTCACCCGATTCAATGCCGTGCCCGGCTGGCTCGACGCCAATCAGACCGACGCTGGCGTCGTCGATAAAGTCTGCGAACATGCCGATGGCGTTAGATCCGCCGCCAACGCAGGCGATCACCGCATCCGGCAGACGCCCCTCTTTTTCGAGGATCTGCGCTTTGGTCTCTTCACCGATCATGCGCTGGAATTCGCGCACGATAGTCGGGAACGGGTGCGGGCCCGCCGCGGTACCGAGCATATAGTGCGCGGTTTCATAGCTGCCAGACCAGTCGCGAAGCGCTTCGTTACAGGCATCCTTCAGCGTCGCGGAGCCGCTGTGCACCGGGATCACTTCCGCTCCCATCAGACGCATACGGAAGACGTTCGGAGACTGACGCTCAACGTCTTTCGCTCCCATATAGATGCGGCATTTCAGGCCGAGCAGGGCGCTGGCAAGCGCAGAGGCCACGCCGTGCTGACCTGCACCGGTTTCGGCGATGATTTCGGTTTTGCCCATACGTTTCGCGAGCAGCGCCTGGCCCAGCACCTGGTTAGTTTTATGCGCGCCGCCGTGCAGCAGGTCTTCACGCTTCAGATACAGCGTGGTTTTGGTGCCTTCCGTCAGGTTGCGGCATTTGGTCAGCGCGGTCGGACGACCGGCGTAATTTTTCAGCAGGTCGGTAAATTCCGCCTGAAACGCCGGATCTTTCTGCGCGCTGACAAACGCTTCTTCCAGCTGGCGCAGCGCGGGCATCAGGATTTGCGGGACGTACATCCCGCCGAACTCACCAAAATACGGGTTAAGTAATGTCGTCATCTTCTCTTCCTTAATATGCACGCAGAGTTTTAAATACCGAGGCCAGCTTGCTGGCATCTTTGATACCCGGTTGGGACTCTACGCCTGAATTGAAATCGAGGCCTGCGCAGCCGGTTTTAGCGGCTTCTACGCAGTTATCCGGGCTTAATCCGCCCGCCAGCAGGACGTTGTCCAGCTTTTCGGCGTTCAGCAGCGACCAGTCAAAACGCTGGCCGGTACCGCCCTGGCCGTTATCGAGGACGTATTTATCCACATGGTTCAGGTTACGCGAGGGCAAAATATCGCCTACGCTTTGCGCTTTCCAGATTTGCACCTGTGGTGCCAGCGCGGCGCGCAGGGCATCGATGTAGCTCTGGTCTTCATCGCCGTGGAGCTGCACCGCGCTCAGGGATAACGCGTCGGCTTTTGCCGCAACGTCTGCAATATCTGCATTGCGGAAAACGCCCACGTAGCCGAGCGGAGCCGCTGCGATGACCTTACGCGCCTGCTCTTCACTGACCGCGCGAGGAGATGAATCCACAAAGATCAGCCCGCCATAAATCGCCCCGGCTTCATACGCGGCCTGGGCATCCTGTTCGCGGGTTAAGCCGCAGACTTTGTTTTCACCCAGCAGCACGCGACGTACCGCCGCATTGAGATCGTCATGTTCCATCATGGCGGAGCCAATCAGGAATCCGTTGGCGAAGTGGCTCAGCTCGCGCACCTGGGCGTAGCTGTTAATGCCGGATTCGCTGATCACCGTAACGCCAGACCCCAGACGCGGCGCCAGCTGGCGGGTACGGTTAAGGTCAATGGACAGGTCACGCAGATCGCGGTTGTTAATGCCGACCACTTTGGCTTCCAGCGCAATCGCGCGCTCCAGCTCCTCTTCGTTGCTCACTTCGGTCAGCACGCCCATGTTCAGGCTGTGCGCCACGGCGGAAAGCTGGCGATACTGCTCGTCGTCGAGCACCGAGAGCATCAGCAGGCAGGCATCGGCCTGGTAAAAGCGCGCCAGCCAGATCTGATACGGGTCGATAATAAAGTCTTTGCACAGGATCGGCTGCGGCGCGATGCCGCTGACGATCGGCAGAAAGTCGAAGCTGCCCTGAAAATATTTCTCATCCGTCAGCACGGAGATGGCTGACGCGTGATGCTTATAAATGCCGGCAATACGCGCCGGGTCGAAATCGTCACGAATAACGCCTTTGGACGGGGACGCTTTTTTGCACTCAAGAATAAACGCGGTGCGCGTACCCCGCAGGGCGTCATAGAAACGACGGCTGCTCGGGACGACGTCATTCTGGAAACTGGCAAGCGGCTGCTGTTGCTTGCGGGCTTCCACCCAGATGGCCTTATCGGCAACGATTTTCGCTAAAACGGTCTGCATTCTTTACCCTCTTGCCGCAAGTGCGGTAACGCGATCGTAAGCTGCACCGGAGCGCAGTACATCCAGAACTTTTTGAACGTTGGCCTTCAGGTCTTCCTCACCGTGCAAACGCATCAGCATGGCGACGTTGGCAGCAACGGCGGCCTCATGGGCGACCTCTCCTTTACCTTGTAATAAGCGCGTCAGAATGTCACGGTTTTCTTCCGGCGTACCGCCTGCCAGCGCTTCCTGATGGTATGGCGCAAGGCCGAAGTCGGCAGCCTCCAGCTGATAGCTCAGAATTTCGCCGTCGCGCAGTTCGGCCACCAGCGTTGGTGCATGAAGAGAAACCTCATCCATACCGCCGCTGTGCACCACGGCGGCACGCTGATAACCCAGCACGCGCAGCGTCTCGGCAATCGGCAGAACCAGCTCAGGGCTGTAAACGCCAATCAGCGCCAGCGGCGGGTGGGCCGGGTTGATCAGCGGGCCGAGCACGTTAAACAGCGTGCGGGTTTTGAGCTGCTGACGAACCGGCATCGCGTGGCGGAAACCGGTGTGGTACTTCGGCGCAAACAGGAAGCAGACGCCCAGGTCATCCAGCGCTTCACGGGAACGCTCGGCGTTCATATCGAGGTTAATACCGAATGCGGCGAGCAGATCGGAAGAACCTGACCGGCTGGAAACGCTGCGGTTACCGTGCTTCGCGACCTTCAAACCGCACGCCGCCGCCACGAAGGCGCTGGCGGTGGAGATATTGATGCTGTTACTGCCGTCACCGCCGGTACCGACGATATCCGCAAACTGATAGTCCGGGCGCGGGAACGGGGCGGCATTTTCCAGCAGGGCCGTAGCGGCACCGGCGATCTCCTGGGGGCTTTCGCCGCGCACCTTCATGCTCACCAGCGCGGCTGCCAGCTGCTCAGGCTTCAGCTCACCGCGAACCACGGCGGAGAAGAGCTGATGGCTCTCCTGCTGGCTCAGGGTCTGCGCCTGGTACAGTTTTTCCAGAATCGGCTGCAGGGTATTGGTCTGCTCCAGCTTCTGTAACGCCCAGTCGAGCGTCTGCTCCAGCAGGCGGGCGCCATGGGAGGTCAGGATTGATTCCGGGTGGAACTGCAGGCCGCAGACCCGGTCCGCGTCGTGGCGCACTGCCATCACCATGCCTTCATACGAGGCGTTGATCGTCAGCCCGGCGGGAATATTGCTGCCAACCAGCGAGTGATAGCGCGCGACCGGGAGCGGGTTCGGCAGCCCGGCAAACATCGCCTGGCCGTCATGTTCAATGCTGGACGCTTTACCGTGCAGGATCTCACCCGCCTGGCCAACGTAGCCGCCATAGGCTTCAACAATCGCCTGATGGCCGAGGCAGATGCCGACGATCGGCAGTTTGCCGCGCATGCGGGTCAGCAGCTCCGGCATACAGCCCGCTTCGCTCGGCGCGCCTGGCCCTGGGGATAGCATCAGCACCGGGTTTTGCATAGTGGACAGACGGTCAATCAGGGTCTGCGCCGGAACGTGGTTGCGGTAGATAACGACGTTGTGGCCATTCGCACGCAGCTGATCTGCCAGGTTATAGGTAAAGGAGTCGATATTATCGAGCAGCAGAATGTCAGCCATCAGAAAATCTCCTGTGCATGGTGTGCGGTAGCAATGGCGCGAAGGACCGCACGGGCTTTACTGCGCGTTTCGTCAGCTTCAGACTGCGGAACAGAATCAAGAACAATCCCGGCACCCGCCTGAACGGTGGCAATACCGTCTTCAACGTAGGCGGAGCGGATTACGATGCAGGTATCGAGATCGCCGTGGGCGGTGAAGTAACCCACCGCGCCGCCGTAGCTGCCGCGACGGCGTCCTTCGGCGGCGGCAATCAGCTGCATGGCGCGTACTTTCGGCGCGCCGCTCAGGGTGCCCATGTTCATGCAGGCGCGGTAGGCGTGCAGCACGTCGAGATCGTGGCGCAGCTCGCCGACCACGCGGGAGACCAGGTGCATCACGAACGAATAGCGGTCAACTTTGGTCAGGTCCGCCACGTAGCGGCTGCCGGGAGTACAAATGCGTGCCAGATCGTTACGCGCCAGGTCAACCAGCATCAGGTGCTCGGAGAGTTCTTTGTGGTCGGTACGCATCTCCAGCTCGATGCGGCTGTCCAGATCGCGATCCAGCGAGCCATCGGCGCGACGACCTCGCGGACGGGTACCGGCAATCGGGTAGATCTCAATCTGACGGCTGGTGGCGTCGTATTTCAGCGAGCTTTCCGGCGAGGCGCCGAACAGCGTGAATTCGTTGTCCTGCATGAAGAACATGTACGGGCTTGGGTTACTCTTTTTCAGCACGTCGTAGGCTGCGAGCGGCGACGGGCAGGGCAGCGAGAAGCGACGGGACGGCACGACCTGGAAAATTTCCCCGGCGCGAATCGCTTTTTGCATCTGGCGAACCACGGCGCCGTACTGATCGTCAGTCTGGTTAACGTCGCAGGTCATTTTCTCCACGCGCTGCACCGGCAGCGCGGGCGGCGCTTCCGTCATCTGATGCTGCAGCTGAGCGATGCGGTGTTCGAGACGGTTTTTCTCAGCGGCAGACGGCGTGAACAGGCTTGCCTGGATGCGGGTGTATTGCTTCTGGTGGTCGATCACCAGCAGCGTTTCAGCCAGATAGAAGCAATAGTCCGGGCAGCGATTACCCTGCTCGGTTTCCGGCAAATCTTCAAAACCGGCGACCAGGTCGTAGGCAAACAGCCCGCCGAAGAACATCGCCTCACGCTCGTCTTCCGGCACGGTGACCAGATTCTGCAGCAGGCGGAAGGCATCGAAAACGGACAGGGAGCAGAGGCGCGCGTCTTCGTCCAGCAGCTGGCTCACCGGCGGGAAATGCAGAATGCGCATTTCTGGATGGCGTTCATTTTCAATGCCTGACGGCAGGGCGGCATCCAGCAGCGGCAGCAGCGATGCGCCATTGTCTGATAATGCTTTGATGGTGACAGTGTCACCTAAAGCGGTAATGCGCAGCGCGCTATCGACCAGCAGCAGGCTTTTGAGATCGTCCTTGCTGTCGATATCCGCCGATTCCAGCAGCAGCGTCGCCGGACGTGCCCCGCACACCTGATGAAACAGCGCGGTCGGGTTGTGGCGATAGGCCGCCTCGCAGGTCAGCAGTTCGAGATGAGGTTTGGCTGTTTGCATGTTGTTGTTCTCATATTTTGTTCAAAAAAAAGCCCGCTGGGTAGCGGGCGGGTATCTGTTTGCATTTCGCAGACGCGTGACACTGCCCGAAGATCAGGAAGTGCGCCACCAGCCGTGCAGAGTGAAATGTGCGGTCATTTTCAGATACCTTTCTCGTGTGAACTTGCGTACTAGTTAACTAGTTCGATGGCAAGTTGTCAACCCTTGATTTCAGAATTTCGCGTTAAGTCGGTATCATGGTGTTTTCGGATGTCTCCAACCTGTTATGGGAAGTGCTTTGAGCGATACCACCTACGCCATTATTTATGATTTACACAGCCATACTCAGGCCTCTGACGGCCTGCTGACACCCGAAGCCCTGGTTCATCGCGCCGTTGAAATGCGAGTCGGCACGCTGGCGATAACCGATCACGATACCACTGATGCCATTCCGGCGGCGCGCGCCGAGATTGCCCGCAGCGGGCTGGCGCTGAATCTGGTGTCCGGCGTCGAGATCTCGACCGTCTGGGAAAACCATGAGATTCATATTGTTGGCCTGAATATCGATATAGACCATCCGGCACTTACGGTATTTTTGCAAGAACAAAAAACGCGCCGCAATCAGCGCGCAGAGATGATCGGCGAGCGTCTGGAAAAGGCGCATATTCCGGGCGCGCTGGAAGGCGCGCAAAAGATGGCGAACGGCGGGGCGGTCACCCGCGGTCATTTCGCCCGTTTTCTGGTCGACGCGGGCAAAGCGACGACCATGGCGGACGTCTTTAAAAAGTATCTGGCGCGCGGTAAAACCGGATACGTTCCGCCACAGTGGTGTACAATAAAACAAGCTATTGATGTGATTCATCATTCTGGCGGTAAGGCCGTGCTGGCCCATCCTGGGCGGTATAATCTTTCTGCTAAATGGCTGAAAAGGCTGCTGGCACACTTTGCCGAATGCGGTGGCGAGGCGATGGAAGTCGCCCAGTGTCAGCAGGCGCCCAACGAGCGCGCGCAGCTCGCGACCTATGCCCGCCAGTTCGGCCTGCTTGGGTCACAGGGCTCTGATTTCCATCAGCCCTGCGCGTGGATCGAACTGGGGCGCAAGCTCTGGCTGCCCGCTGGCGTTGAGCCGGTCTGGCAGCTCTGGGAACAGCCGCAGCAAATTGAAGAGAGGGAAGTATGAGTCAGTTTTTCTATATCCATCCGGATAACCCGCAGCCACGTCTGATCAACCAGGCCGTGGAGATCGTCCGCAAAGGCGGCGTGATTGTCTACCCGACCGATTCAGGCTACGCGCTGGGCTGCAAAATCGAAGATAAAGGGGCAATGGAACGCATTTGCCGTATTCGCCAGCTGCCGGACGGCCACAACTTTACCCTGATGTGCCGCGATCTCTCTGAGCTGTCGACCTATGCGTATGTTGATAACGTGGCGTTTCGCCTGATTAAGAACAACACGCCGGGCAACTACACCTTCATCCTGAAGGGCACGAAGGAAGTACCGCGTTGTCTGCTGCAGGAGAAACGCAAAACCATCGGCATGCGCGTGCCGTCGAACCCGATTGCCCAGGCGCTGCTGGAAACTCTCGGCGAACCGATGCTTTCTACCTCGCTGATGCTGCCGGGAAGCGAGTTTACCGAGTCCGACCCGGAAGAGATCAAAGATCGTCTGGAGAAGGTGGTCGAGCTGATTATTCACGGCGGCTATCTCGGCCAGCAGCCGACAACCGTGGTCGACCTAACCGAAGATGCACCGGAAGTGATTCGTGAAGGCGTGGGTGACGTAAAGCCTTTCTTGTAAAGGTATAAGCAGATATACTACGCGGCCATCAAAGCAGGGCTCAGCCCTCTTTTGACCTGATTCGACGCCTGTGAAGGCGACACCTGAGGAAGCTCAATGAGCGAGAAGTTACAGAAAGTGCTGGCGCGTGCCGGCCACGGTTCACGCCGTGAAATCGAAGCCATTATTGAAGCGGGCCGCGTGAGTGTGGACGGTAAAATCGCCACGCTGGGTGACCGCGTAGAAATCGTACCGGGGCTGAAGATCCGCATCGACGGTCATCTTATCTCCGTTAAAGAGTCCGCGGAACAGATCTGCCGCGTGCTGGCTTACTACAAGCCGGAAGGCGAGCTGTGCACCCGCAACGACCCGGAAGGTCGTCCGACGGTGTTTGACCGTCTGCCTAAACTGCGTGGCGCTCGCTGGATTGCCGTCGGCCGTCTGGACGTGAACACCTGCGGTCTGCTGCTGTTCACCACCGATGGTGAGCTGGCAAACCGTCTGATGCACCCAAGCCGTGAAGTGGAACGTGAATACGCGGTGCGCGTATTTGGCCAGGTTGACGAAAATAAACTGCGCGATCTGTCGCGTGGCGTTCAGCTGGAAGACGGTCCTGCGGCGTTCAAAACCATCAAGTTTACCGGTGGGGAAGGCATTAACCAGTGGTACAACGTGACCCTGACCGAAGGCCGTAACCGCGAGGTGCGTCGTCTCTGGGAAGCGGTAGGCGTGCAGGTTAGCCGCCTGATCCGCGTCCGTTACGGCGACATTCTGCTGCCGAAAGGTCTGCCGCGCGGTGGGTATACCGAACTGGATCTGACCCAAACCAACTACCTGCGCGAGCTGGTCGGCCTGACGCCGGAAACCACCTCAAAAGTGGCGGTGGAAAAAGATCGTCGTCGCATGAAGGCGAATCAGATCCGTCGCGCGGTGAAGCGACACAGCCAGGTGAGCAGCAGTCGCCGTTCCGGCAGCCGTAACAACAACGGTTAATATAAAAGCCCGGTCAACGAACCGGGCTTTTTTCTTTAGTAATCAATTCCAATTTGCGCTTTGATGCCTGCATCAAACGCATGTTTGACCGGACGCAGCTCGCTGACGGTATCGGCCATCTCCAGAATATCCCGATGACATCCGCGCCCCGTGACGATAACCGTCTGGTGTACAGGACGATTCTTCAGAGCATCCAGCACGGCTTCCAGCGGCAGGTAGTCGTAGGCGACCATATAGGTGATCTCATCCAGCAGAACCATATTCAGCGAGGGATCGGCCAGCATTCTCTTTGCATGCTCCCAGACGGCGAGACAGGCGGCGGTGTCGGTTTCCCGGTTCTGGGTATCCCACGTAAACCCGGTCGCCATCACCTGAAACTCAACGCCGTGAGGCTCAAGTAAATTCCGCTCGCCGTTGGGCCATTCGCCTTTGATAAACTGGATCACGCCCACTTTTTGCCCGTGTCCAACGGCGCGTGTCGCCGTGCCGAATGCGGCGGTGGTTTTCCCTTTTCCGTTGCCGGTAAAAACGATGACGATCCCACGTTCGTCCTGGGCTGCCGCGACGCGCGCATCGACCTGTTCTTTCAGACGCTGCTGGCGCTGCTGATGACGTTCTTCACTCATTGCGAAATTCCTGGTTTACGTCCCGGCTGGGCGTCAAAGGTCATCCCGGTTTTGCGGCGGCTGTCGTCGCCCATCAGCCAGAGATAGAGCGGCATAATGTCTGCCGGGGTTTTCAGCTTCTGCGGATCTTCGCTCGGGAACGCGCTGGCGCGCATTTTGGTGCGCGTACCGCCCGGGTTAATGCAGTTTACGCGCAGATGGCGGCTCTGGTACTCCTCCGCCAGCACCTGCATCATGCCTTCAGTCGCGAATTTTGATACAGCATAGGCTCCCCAGTTTGCGCGTCCTTCACGGCCAACGCTGGACGAGGTAAAGACCAGGGACCCGGACTCGGATTTGAGTAATAAAGGAAGCAATGCCTGTGTGAGGAAAAACGTGCCGTTGACGTTGACCTGCATCACCTGCTGCCAGATATCTGGATCCTGTTCATCCATCGGACGCACTTCACCTAGCAAACCGGCGTTATGCAGCACGCCGTCGAGTCTCGGATAGTGAGCGCTGATGCGCTGGGCTAATTCCTGGCACACCGCAGGCGTGCAGGTCAGTAAATCGAGCGTATACCACGGGGCCGGCGTGCCGCATACGGCCTCAATCTCCTGAGCGACGTTTTTCAGTTTTTCTTCGTTGCGCCCGATCAGAATGACGTGCGCGCCATATTCGGCGTATGTCAGGGCTGCCTCGCGGCCAATCCCGTCGCTGGCACCGGTGACAAGAATAATCCGGTTTTGCAGCAGATTTTTTTGCGGTTGATAATGCACGGTGACTCCTCAGGCGACCGGTGACGCAATGGCGCCTTTATAATGACTTTTCGGCTTTATGCCCGAATTAGCCTAATAATTCAATCAGTCTACAGGACGCATTACTGTAAAATTAACAATTTGCAAATATTTAAACTCCAGCCCGGGGATTCCTGAAGGCGGCTCGCAGAGGTAATGTCACGAGCGAGACGCATGGGCAGGGCTGTTGTACACTGCCGTGAAAGATTCGTGGTTAAATCAAGGTGGAACGCGTGGAATTACTTTCTCAATATGGGTTGTTTTTGGCCAAAATCGCGACGGTGGTGGTTGCCATTGCGGTGGTTGCCGTTCTGATTGCCAACCTGACGCAGCGCAAGCGTCAGCGTGGGGAGTTACGCATCACCCGCCTGAGCGAGCAGTATAAAGAGATGCAGGAAGAGATGTCTCTGGCGCTGCTTGATAGTCATCAACAGAAGCTCTGGCAGAAAGCGCAGAAGAAAAAGCATAAACAGGAAGCCAAAGCGGCAAAGGCAAAAGCAAAGCTCAATGCGCCGCAGGATAAGGCCACGCCACGCGTCTATGTGCTCGATTTTAAAGGCAGTATGGATGCGCATGAAGTGTCTTCTCTGCGGGAAGAAGTGACTGCCGTTCTGGCCGTGGCGACACCGCAGGATCAGGTTGTCGTGCGTCTTGAAAGCCCGGGCGGGGTGGTTCACGGTTACGGACTGGCCGCCTCACAGCTGCAGCGCCTGCGTGAAAAACAGATCCCGCTGACCGTTGCCGTGGATAAAGTGGCCGCGAGCGGTGGCTACATGATGGCCTGCGTGGCGGACAAAATTGTTGCCGCGCCGTTCTCCATTATTGGCTCGATCGGCGTGGTCGCACAAATTCCGAACTTTAACCGCTTCCTGAAAAATAAAGAGATTGATATCGAACTTCACACGGCGGGTCAGTACAAACGTACCCTGACGCTGCTGGGGGAAAACACGGAAGAAGGGCGTCAAAAATTCCGCGAAGATCTCAACGAAACGCATCATCTCTTTAAAGATTTTGTACACCGTATGCGCCCAACGCTCGATATTGAACAGGTCGCGACGGGCGAGCACTGGTACGGCGTCCAGGCGCAGGAGAAAGGGCTGGTGGATGAAGTCGGAACCAGCGACGATCTGCTGCTCAATCTGATGGAAGGCCGGGAACTGGTGGGTGTGCGCTTTACCCAGCGTAAGCGACTCCTTGACCGCTTTACCAACAGTGCGGCAGAAAGCGCGGACCGTCTGCTGCTGCGCTGGCTACAGCGCGGACAGAAACCGCTGCTGTAAACAAAAACGCGAGGCATATGCCTCGCGTTTTGCATTAATCGACCAGGTGATATTTCTCTGAAAGCGTATGCGCCAGGTATTTGAACATGTTAAACACGGCGGTGCTTTTCGGGGTCGGTAAACCCTGTTCGTCAAGGAAGTATTCGCCGCTGAAAATCAGCACGCCATTACGCTGCTCTACGCCGGTGGCTTCAATGCCCGCCAGCGTATCTTCATGGTCACGGATAAGCTTGTTTGCTTCGATAAGCAGAGAGGCTCGGTCAATAGGTTGGGTCGTATTCTGCATAATCCACTCCTTAAACAGTGACAATAGTCTACGCCGAGGGCGCTTTGGGGGCAAATTTTCCCTGTAATGTGAGGGGATAAGGTGCAGGGTCCTGGCTGGCGGGATCTGCTTTTGCATGCTAATAAAGTTGCGTAACGAATTTTATCAGGTAGAGTGTGCGCTTTCGTCATTCTGGCAACAGAATTGCTTGACATTCAACCGGGAATTCGTCACGAATTACACGAGATGTGAGAAAAATACCCGAAAACTCAATCACCTGGGCGTCTTCTCATTAACGTCCGGTAAGTCAAAGGGGTTGATATCTCCTGACGCAGTCGCAATATCATTGGCTCGTCGTCAGCGGAAGGGAAATCAACGTGCGGCGTATTCCTGGAAGAATTAAATTAGGTAAAGGTGAATATGGGTAAAGCTCTCGTCATCGTTGAGTCCCCGGCAAAAGCCAAAACGATCAATAAGTATCTGGGTAATGACTACGTGGTTAAGTCCAGCGTCGGTCATATCCGCGATTTGCCGACCAGTGGCTCAGCCAGCAAAAAGAGCGCAGACTCTACCTCCACCAAAGGGGCTAAAAAGCCTAAAAAGGATGAACGTAGCGCGCTTGTCAACCGCATGGGTGTTAACCCATGGCATAACTGGGATGCACAATATGAAGTGCTGCCCGGGAAAGAAAAAGTCGTTAACGAGCTGAAGCAGCTTGCTGAAAAAGCAGACCACATCTATCTCGCAACCGACCTTGACCGCGAAGGGGAAGCCATTGCGTGGCACCTGCGGGAAGTGATTGGTGGTGATGACGAACGCTACAGCCGTGTAGTGTTTAACGAAATTACGAAGAATGCGATTCGTCAGGCGTTTGAGAAGCCGGGCGAACTGAATATTGACCGCGTAAACGCACAGCAGGCACGTCGCTTTATGGACCGCGTTGTGGGCTACATGGTCTCTCCACTGCTGTGGAAGAAGATTGCCCGTGGCCTGTCCGCAGGGCGTGTGCAATCCGTCGCCGTGCGTCTGGTCGTTGAGCGTGAGCGCGAAATTAAAGCCTTCGTGCCGGAAGAGTTCTGGGAAGTCGATGCCAATGTGACCACGCCGGGCGGTGACGCTCTGCCGCTGCAGGTGAGCCATCACAACGACAAGCCTTTCCGTCCAGAAAACCGCGACCAGACTATGGCCGCCGTAGCGCTGCTGGAAAAAGCACGCTATCAGGTGCTGGAACGTGAAGACAAACCGACCAGCAGCAAGCCGGGGGCACCGTTTATTACCTCCACGCTGCAACAGGCTGCAAGCACGCGTCTGGGCTATGGCGTGAAGAAAACCATGATGATGGCCCAGCGCTTGTACGAAGCGGGTTACATCACCTACATGCGTACCGACTCAACCAACCTGAGCCAGGACGCGGTCAGCATGGTGCGCGGCTACATCAGTGACAATTTCGGTAAGAAATACCTGCCGGAAAGCGCTAACCAGTTCGCCAGCAAAGAGAACTCTCAGGAAGCACACGAAGCGATTCGTCCTTCTGACGTCTCGGTGTTAGCGGAATCGCTGAAAGACATGGAAGCCGACGCGCAGAAGCTGTATCAGCTGATCTGGCGTCAGTTCGTGGCGTGCCAGATGACGCCAGCGCAGTATGACTCCACCACGCTGACCGTTGGCGCGGGCGAGTTCCGCCTCAAAGCGCGCGGTCGTATCCTGCGTTTCGACGGCTGGACGAAAGTGATGCCTGCGCTGCGTAAAGGTGATGAAGACCGGACGCTGCCGGCGGTGAACAAAGGTGACGAGTTGTCGCTTGTCGATCTGGTTCCGGCACAGCACTTTACCAAGCCGCCTGCACGCTTCAGTGAGGCGTCCCTGGTGAAAGAGCTGGAAAAACGCGGTATTGGTCGTCCTTCGACCTACGCGTCCATCATCTCGACGATTCAGGACCGCGGCTATGTGCGCGTTGAAAACCGTCGTTTCTATGCGGAAAAAATGGGTGAGATCGTCACTGACCGTCTGGAAGCAAACTTCCGTGAGTTGATGAACTACGATTTCACCGCGCAAATGGAAGACAGCCTCGACCAGGTTGCCAGCCATCAGGCGGAATGGAAAAAGGTACTCGACAGCTTCTTCAGCGACTTTACCGACCAGCTTGAAAAAGCGGAGAAAGACCCTGAAGAGGGCGGCATGCTGCCTAACCAGATGGTTCTGACCAGCATCGACTGTCCAACCTGCGGCCGCAAGATGGGGATCCGCACCGCAACCACGGGCGTATTCCTTGGCTGCTCCGGCTATGCGCTGTCACCAAAAGAGCGCTGCAAAACCACCATCAACCTGGTGCCTGAGAACGAAGTGCTCAACGTGCTGGAGGGTGATGATGCGGAAACTAACGCTCTGCGTGCCAAACGCCGCTGCAAGAAATGCGGCACGGCAATGGACAGCTATCTGATCGATCCAAAACGTAAGCTGCACGTCTGCGGTAATAACCCAACGTGTGACGGGTATGAGATCGAAGAGGGCGAGTTCCGCATTAAAGGCTATGACGGCCCGATTGTGGAATGCGAGAAGTGCGGCTCTGAAATGCACCTGAAAATGGGGCGTTTCGGTAAGTACATGGCCTGTACCAACGACGAGTGTAAAAACACGCGCAAAATTCTGCGTAACGGCGAAGTGGCTCCTCCGAAGGAAGATCCGGTTCCGCTGCCAGAAGTGCCGTGCGAGAAATCCGACGCGTACTTCGTGCTGCGTGATGGTGCCGCAGGTGTCTTCCTGGCCGCCAACACCTTCCCGAAATCGCGTGAAACGCGCGCGCCGCTGGTGGAAGAGTTGCATCGCTTCCGCGATCGTCTGCCTGAGAAACTGCGTTATCTGGCCGATGCGCCACAGCAGGATCCGGAAGGCAACAAAACCGTGGTACGGTTTAGCCGTAAAACTAAGCAGCAGTATGTTGCGGCCGAGAAAGAGGGTAAAGCGACCGGATGGTCAGCCTTCTTTGTCGATGGCAAATGGGTCGAAGGCAAGAAATAATCTTCCCTTACCGTAACTTACCTGTAAAAGGGCCGGATTTCCGGCCCTTTTTTATTGCCTTGTTATTATTTTTTGTTCCGTACTATACAGTCAGGCTATAAATGATATAGTGGTTATAGTTAACCTGTTTCTTATTATTAAATCGTCTTAAGCGATTGACCGCATGCGCTAAATCGGATGGTCTGGCATGAAATTACAGCAGCTTCGTTATATCGTTGAGGTGGTGAATCATAACCTTAACGTCTCTTCTACCGCCGAGGGGTTGTATACCTCGCAACCGGGCATCAGCAAACAAGTTCGTATGCTGGAGGACGAGTTAGGTATCCAGATATTTGCCCGCAGCGGTAAGCATCTCACCCAGGTGACGCCTGCGGGGCAGGAAATCATCCGCATTGCGCGTGAAGTCCTCTCCAAAGTCGATGCGATTAAGTCTGTGGCGGGAGAACACACCTGGCCGGATAAAGGTTCGCTGTATATTGCCACGACGCATACCCAGGCGCGCTATGCGCTACCCGGCGTTATCAAAGGCTTTATCGAGCGTTATCCTCGCGTCTCTTTGCATATGCATCAGGGTTCGCCAACGCAAATTGCTGAAGCCGTTTCCAAGGGGAATGCAGATTTTGCCATCGCCACCGAAGCGCTTCACCTGTATGACGATCTGGTGATGCTTCCATGCTATCACTGGAACCGTTCTATCGTGGTGACCCCCGATCACCCCCTGGCGGGCAAAGGG
Source organism: Enterobacter cloacae complex sp. ESBL7 (assembly GCF_041679625.1). NCBI lineage: Bacteria > Pseudomonadati > Pseudomonadota > Gammaproteobacteria > Enterobacterales > Enterobacteriaceae > Enterobacter > Enterobacter cloacae complex sp. ESBL7. The sequence continues at coordinate 1,802,046 of NZ_JBGORN010000001.1, read as the reverse complement.
TCGGTCACTATCGAAGAGCTGGCGCAATATCCGCTGGTAACGTATACGTTTGGCTTTACCGGACGGTCCGAGCTTGATACGGCCTTTAACCGGGCAGGGTTAACGCCGCGCATTGTCTTTACCGCGACGGACGCCGACGTGATTAAAACCTATGTGCGGCTTGGTCTGGGAGTGGGCGTTATTGCCAGCATGGCGGTGGATCCGGTGTCAGACCCTGACCTGGTGCGTCTTGATGCGCATGATGTTTTCAGTCATAGCACCACAAAGATTGGCTTCCGTCGCAGCACCTTCCTGCGCAGCTATATGTATGATTTTATTCAGCGCTTTGCCCCTCATTTAACGCGTGACGTGGTTGATACCGCCGTTGCATTACGCTCAAATGAAGATATTGAAGAGATGTTTAAAGACATCAAACTCCCCGAAAAATAATCACACCCGGTATCTTTCCCTTAGGGAAAGATACCGAAATAACGCCTCAAAGCTAAATTAGAATTATCATCATCTGCGTATCCCCTGTCATATAATGTCATTATCCATTTAATTCGTAAGGTTATAATGTCGTGAATTGGCGACAAAAGTAGAAACTAATTTACGCCTTCGCAAATTTTTCTTTTCAATTATTTATTTCTGGTCAAAAGATTGAATATTTCATACCTTCCGGTGCGTAAATTCACTGGCTTTTCGGCTAAAGTTTCTTTAGGATTTATCTCAACAGATGATTAATTGTACCAATTGTTTGGTCCTAAATGATAAGCGATGTCGATTGTATGAGGTTAGCAATGCCTTCAGGAAGTGAAGAACCGCAAAGGGATCCTGCGCTCAAGCGTAAAGCCTGGCTGGCGGTCTTTCTCGTCTCTACCCTGTTTTGGGTGGTGGTTGCTCTCCTGGCCTGGAAATATTGGGGTTAAATATGGCAGTGACGGTACGTACAGAAACGGTAAAACAGATGTGTCAGCATCGTGACAACGGCCACAGAGGGCGTAAAGCACCTGCGACTGTTGTACCCGCGTCCTGGAAACTGACGCCGCAGCAGCAAGCGTTTATTGATGTGTTCGCAGAAGACGAACCCAAAAAACAATAATTTAGTTAATTGCGTAATGATGCAAATAGTCTGAATATCGACTCTGCACTTTCGTACTCTTTAATAAATACACATCAGCAATATAGCACTGAGGACTTACCTCGGAACTTTTAATAAATAATGCCTGGTGTCCCTATGATGAATAACATGACGTCTCACAAATACTGGTCATGGATCGGCGTTTTTACCGTGTCGATTCTGTTCTGGAGTCAGCTCATCTGGTTGGCCCTCCACTAAATTGTAAAACCTCGCTAAGGCGGGGTTTTTTGTTTTTCCTTTCTGGACCAATCCTAAATTTATCAATTTGGGTTGTTATCAAAACGTTACGACATCTTTGTGTTATCTTTAATTACGGCCCTGATGATTGTCGGGGCATCTCTGTGATTAAGGAGGAGCTTATGTCGTTAACCCTACGCGAAGCCAGTAAGGATACGTTACAGGCAGAAAATAAAACCTGGCATTACTACAGCCTGCCGCTGGCTGCCAGAACGCTTGGGGACATTTCGCGTTTACCCAAGTCATTGAAAGTTTTACTGGAAAATCTATTGCGCTGGCAGGACGGTGACTCTGTCACCCTCGATGATATCCAGGCGCTGGCAGGGTGGCTGGAAAATGCCCATGCCGACAGAGAAATCGCCTACCGCCCGGCCAGGGTGCTGATGCAGGACTTTACCGGTGTTCCTGCCGTCGTTGATTTAGCCGCGATGCGCGAGGCCGTTAAGCGTCTCGGCGGAGATACGGCAAAAGTGAATCCGCTTTCCCCTGTTGACCTCGTCATTGACCACTCCGTAACCGTTGACCGCTTTGGTGATGACGACGCCTTTGGCGAGAACGTGCGTCTGGAGATGGAGCGCAACCACGAGCGCTACGTATTCCTGAAGTGGGGGCAGCAGGCGTTCAGCCGGTTTAGCGTGGTCCCGCCGGGTACCGGTATTTGTCACCAGGTTAACCTTGAATATCTGGGTAAAGCCGTCTGGAGTGAATTGCAGGATAAAGAGTGGGTCGCCTATCCGGACACGCTGGTGGGCACGGACTCCCATACCACCATGATCAACGGTCTGGGCGTGCTGGGCTGGGGCGTCGGGGGTATCGAAGCGGAAGCGGCCATGCTCGGCCAGCCGGTGTCCATGCTTATCCCTGACGTGGTGGGCTTCAAGCTCACCGGCAAGCTGTCTGAAGGCATTACCGCCACCGATCTGGTGCTCACCGTCACCCAGATGCTGCGTAAGCATGGTGTGGTGGGCAAGTTTGTAGAATTCTACGGGGATGGTCTGGATTCGCTGCCGCTGGCCGACCGCGCCACCATTGCCAATATGGCGCCGGAATACGGTGCAACCTGCGGCTTTTTCCCCATCGATGACGTCACGCTGGAATACATGCGCCTTAGCGGGCGCAGCGAAGAGCAGGTCGCGCTGGTGGAGGCCTATACCAAAGCGCAGGGCATGTGGCGAAACCCGGGCGATGAACCGGTCTTCACCAGCACGCTCGAACTCGATATGGGAAGCGTCGAGGCGAGCCTCGCCGGACCGAAACGTCCACAGGATCGGGTTGCGCTGAGTGACGTGCCAAAAGCCTTTGCCGCCAGCAATGCCCTTGAAGTGAACGTGGCGCAGAAAGATCACCGTCCGGTCGACTATGTTCTGAACGGACATCAGTATCAGCTCCCGGATGGCGCGGTTGTTATTGCGGCCATTACCTCCTGCACCAACACCTCGAACCCCAGCGTCTTAATGGCGGCCGGTCTGCTGGCGAAAAAGGCGGTAGAGCTTGGGCTAAAACCTCAGCCATGGGTCAAAGCCTCGCTGGCACCGGGTTCCAAAGTGGTATCGGATTACCTGGCGCAGGCCAAACTGACGCCGTACCTTGACGAACTGGGCTTTAACCTCGTGGGCTACGGCTGCACGACCTGTATTGGTAACTCCGGTCCGCTGCCTGAACCGATTGAAACGGCGATCAAGCAGGGTGACCTGACGGTAGGCGCGGTCCTGTCCGGTAACCGAAACTTTGAAGGGCGTATTCACCCGCTGGTGAAAACCAACTGGCTTGCCTCGCCGCCGCTGGTCGTGGCGTATGCCCTTGCAGGGAACATGAATATCAACCTGGCGATCGATCCAATTGGTCACGATCGCAAAAACGATCCTGTCTACCTGAAAGATATCTGGCCATCTTCGCGTGAAATCGCGCTGGCCGTTGAAAAGGTCTCAACCGAGATGTTCCGTAAAGAGTATGCGGAGGTCTTTGAAGGCACGCCGGAGTGGAAAACCATCAACGTCGTGGGCTCAGATACCTACGACTGGCAGGATGACTCGACCTATATTCGTCTGTCGCCGTTCTTTGATGAGATGCTGGCCGAGCCGGCACCGCTTAAGGATATCCACGGCGCGCGCATACTGGCGATGCTGGGAGATTCCGTCACGACCGACCATATCTCTCCGGCGGGGAGTATCAAAGCCGATAGCCCGGCAGGCCGTTATCTGCAGAGCCGGGGCGTCGAACGCCGCGATTTTAACTCCTACGGATCGCGTCGCGGCAACCATGAAGTCATGATGCGCGGAACGTTTGCCAACATCCGCATTCGTAACGAAATGGTCCCGGGCGTGGAAGGGGGCATGACGCGCCATCTGCCGGGGACGGAAGTGGTTTCGATTTATGATGCGGCGGTCAAATATCAACAGGAAGGTACGCCGCTGGCGGTGATCGCCGGGAAAGAGTACGGTTCCGGCTCCAGCCGCGACTGGGCGGCGAAAGGTCCGCGCCTGCTTGGCGTTCGCGTGGTCATCGCCGAATCGTTCGAACGTATTCACCGCTCGAATCTGATCGGTATGGGGATCCTGCCGCTTGAGTTTCCGCAGGGCGTGACGCGTAAAACGCTGGGACTGACCGGGGAAGAGCAGATCGAGATTAGCGGTCTGCAAAACCTGCAGCCGGGTAAAACGGTGCCGGTGAAGTTAACGCGGGCAGACGGGAAAATCGAGGTGCTGGATTGCCGGTGCCGTATTGATACGGCAACCGAGCTGACCTATTACCAGAACGACGGCATTTTACATTATGTGATTCGTAAGATGCTGGACTGATGAAACGAGCCCGGCACCCGTGCCGGGCTTTTTAGCCTCACTCTTTCAGCAGATGGCCCATTTTGGCGGCTTTGGTATCCAGGTAGTGGGCGTTTTTCGGGTTTCGGCCGACAATCAGCGGTACGCGCTCGACGATGTTGATCCCCGCTTCGGTCAGGATCTCCACTTTTTTCGGATTATTGGTCAGCAGGCGAACTTCGTCCACGCCCAGCAGCTTGAACATATCGGCGCACAAGGTGAAGTCGCGTTCGTCAGCGGCAAAGCCAAGCTGATGGTTTGCTTCAACCGTATCGTAGCCCTGGTCCTGAAGCGCGTAAGCGCGGATTTTATTCAGCAGACCAATATTACGACCCTCCTGACGGTGATAAAGCAGCACACCGCGACCTTCTTCTGCAATATGAGACAGGGCGGCTTCCAGCTGGAAACCACAATCACAGCGCAGGCTGAACAGCGCGTCGCCGGTAAGACACTCTGAATGGACGCGGGACAGAACCGGCGTCTGCCCTGAAATGTCACCATAAACCAACGCGACATGATCCTGTCCGGTTGCCAGTTCTTCAAAACCCACCATCAGGAAATCGCCCCATGGGGTTGGCAGTTTGGCTTCTGCCACACGTTTAAGCTGCATGTGATTCTCCAGAGTAGGCTGACACGTTTCGTGCCTTTGCCCTGTTTTGCTTTCTGTATCAGTTCATTTTGCCACAAGCTCAGCAGGTTCGCCTAATGGGCACCATGCTATATGAACGTTAAACGCACGATCCGACATATCCACCCGGATGATTAATTTCAGTTATGATTGTGACGCTTAGCGAAAAAGGAGAAGACATGCTTTCAATCGCCAGACGTACGGCAGCAGGTGCGGCCATTTTACTGATTATGCCTCTGGCCGTATGGCTTTCAGGCTGGATGTGGCAGCCCGGGCAGAACGCCACGTGGCTGAAAACGTTATACTGGATAACGGAAACGGTCACCCAGCCGTGGGGGATTATTACCCACGTACTCCTCTGCGCCTGGTTTCTGTGGTGCCTGCGCTTTCGTCTGCGCGCGGCGCTGATGCTCTTTGCGATCCTCGGGGGCGCTATCCTTGTCGGTCAGGGCGTGAAGTCCTGGGTTAAAGATCGCGTTCAGGAGCCGCGTCCTTTTGTCGTCTGGCTGGAAAAAACGCATCATGTTCCGGTAGATGAGTTCTACAATTTAAAGCGTAAAGATCGCGGCGCGCTGGTGAAAGAACAGCTTGCGGAACAGCAGGATATCCCGAAATTCTTGCGTAAACACTGGCAGAAAGAGACCGGGTTCGCGTTTCCTTCCGGTCACACCATGTTTGCGGCCAGCTGGGCGTTGCTGGGAGTTGGGCTGCTTTGGCCAAGGCGTCGAACGATCACTATCGTGATTTTACTGATCTGGGCGACCGGGGTTATGGGAAGCCGCCTGCTGCTGGGGATGCACTGGCCGCGGGACCTGGTCGTCGCCACGCTCATCTCATGGCTGCTGATTATGATGGCGACCTGGCTCACTGAACGATTCTGCGGCCCGCTAACGCCACCGCCAGAAGAGAAAGAAGAAATAGCCGAAAGGGACCAGACAGACGCCTGACGGTTGATATTCCGTATTTTGCCCATAGATCCATGACCTGCGCGACACTTTTTCCGTTTCGCGCTCGTCGCTAAAATGGTAGTTTATAAGGCTGATTGCGGTGAATTGAACACACTTTATTCGCTTGAACCACATAACGGGAAGTAATGTGAAATATTTACTCATTTTCTTACTGGTATTGGCGATTTTTGTCATTTCAGTCACGTTGGGTGCACAAAACGATCAGCAGGTGACGTTTAACTATCTGCTGGCTCAGGGTGAGTATCGCGTCTCGAGCCTGCTGGCGGTCTTATTTGCTGCCGGCTTTGCCATTGGCTGGCTGGTTTGCGGTCTGTTCTGGCTGAAAGTCCGTGTTTCTCTTGCGCGCGCTGAACGTAAAATTAAGCGACTCGAAAATAACATTGCCCCTGCGTCTGACATCCCGGAAAGCTCTGGTGTGCCGGTCGTGAAGGAATAATCGACTATGCTGGAGTTGTTGTTTCTGCTTTTGCCTGTAGCCGCAGCCTATGGCTGGTATATGGGCCGCAGAAGTGCGCAACAAACAAAACAGGATGAGGCCAACCGCCTCTCCCGCGACTACGTTGCGGGGGTGAACTTCCTCCTGAGCAATCAGCAGGACAAAGCGGTAGACCTGTTCCTCGATATGCTGAAAGAGGATACGGGGACGGTTGAAGCGCATCTCACCCTGGGCAACCTGTTCCGCTCGCGCGGCGAGGTCGATCGCGCCATTCGTATTCACCAGACCCTGATGGAAAGCGCCTCGCTGACCTACGATCAACGTCTCCTTGCGGTGCAACAGCTGGGGCGGGATTACATGGCCGCGGGGTTGTACGATCGCGCTGAAGATATGTTCGCGCAGCTGGTGGACGAAACAGATTTCCGCATCGGCGCGCTGCAGCAGCTCCTGCAGATTTATCAGGCCACCAGCGACTGGCAGAAAGCCATTGATACCGCTGAACGTCTGGTGAAGCTGGGTAAAGATAAGCAGCGCGTTGAGATAGCCCATTTCTACTGTGAGCTTGCTCTTCAGCAGATGGGCAACGACGACATGGATAAAGCCATGGCGCTGCTGAAGAAAGGCGCCGCCGCGGACCGCAACAGCGCGCGCATCTCCATCATGATGGGGCGCGTCTTTATGGCGAATGGCGACTACGCCAAAGCCGTTGAAAGCCTGCTGCGGGTTATCGACCAGGACAAAGAGCTGGTCAGTGAAACGCTGGAAATGCTGCAAACCTGCTATCAACAGCTCGACAAGCAGGAAGAGTGGGTAGCATTCCTGCGTCGCTGCGTGGAAGAGAATACCGGCGCCACCGCTGAACTGATGCTCTCAGACGTCGTTGAGCAGTATGAGGGAAGCGACACCGCGCAGGTTTATATTACGCGTCAGCTGCAGCGTCATCCGACCATGCGGGTGTTCCACAAGCTGATGGATTACCATCTGAACGATGCTGAAGAAGGGCGCGCCAAAGAGAGCCTGATGGTGCTGCGCGACATGGTTGGCGAACAGGTGCGCAGCAAGCCGCGCTATCGTTGCCAGAAGTGTGGTTTTACCGCGTATACGCTCTACTGGCACTGTCCTTCCTGCCGCGCCTGGTCCACCATCAAGCCAATCCGCGGTCTGGACGGGCAGTAATTTTTTTAAAACACTCCACTTTAGTTACAACATACTGATCGTTTTTCCCATATCCTGAACTCCGTGCGGTTTGTCGGCCTGGCAGGCGCGTAAATGGATCCTGTCAATTTGCGGCGTCGGCAGGTAGAATGCTGGCCGTTTATCTGTTCCGCGCCGCTGCGCGCCCATAGACGAAAAGGGCTGGTCATGACGTCTGTTACATCCTCCACTTCCCGCGTAATTACGGATTCTCCTGTTGTTGTTGCGCTTGATTACAATAAGCGTGACGCTGCACTGGCGTTTGTCGACGGCATCGACCCTCGCGACTGCCGTCTGAAAGTTGGCAAAGAGATGTTCACGCTGTTTGGACCGCAAATCGTTCGCGATCTGCAGCAGCGCGGCTTTGACGTTTTCCTCGACCTGAAATTCCACGATATCCCGAATACCACGGCGCACGCCGTTGCCGCAGCCGCAGAGCTGGGCGTATGGATGGTCAACGTCCACGCATCGGGTGGGGCAAGAATGATGACGGCCGCCCGTGAGGCGCTCCTGCCGTTCGGTAAAGATGCACCGTTGCTGATTGCGGTCACGGTGCTGACCAGTATGGACGAAAACGATCTTCGCGACCTGGGCGTGACGTTGTCACCCGCCGAGCATGCCGAACGTCTCGCGCGTCTGACGCAGCATTGCGGCCTGGATGGCGTCGTCTGCTCCGCGCAGGAAGCGGTACGTTTCAAATCAGCGCTGGGCCAGGATTTTAAACTGGTTACGCCGGGGATCCGTCCTGCAGGCAGCGAAGTGGGCGATCAGCGCCGTATTATGACGCCTGAGCAGGCGCTGGCTGCTGGCGTTGACTACATGGTCATCGGACGTCCGGTAACGCAGTCTGCCAACCCGGCTGAGACGCTTAAGGCTATCAACGCATCGCTGAAAAAGGGGGCGTAATGACCGATTCCAACAGCCGACTGGTCTATTCAACCGACAGTGGGCGTATAGACGAGCCGAAAGCGAAAGTGGAACGTCCAAAGGGGGACGGCATTGTTCGGATCCAGCGCCAGATCAGTGGACGAAAAGGGAAAGGGGTTTGCCTTATCTCCGGTATTGACCTGGATGATGCTGAACTGGCAAAGCTGGCGGCCGAGTTGAAAAAGAAATGTGGCTGCGGCGGCGCCGTGAAAGACGGCATTATTGAAATCCAGGGAGATAAGCGCGATTTAATAAAATCTCTGCTGGAAGCCAAAGGTATGAAAGTCAAACTGGCAGGCGGTTAAAATAAATGAGCCACGGCAAATGCCGTGGCTCGTGTTATATACGTGCGTATGTCAGACCTGAAATGCGTTCAAATATCGCAATACCGGGGAAGGCTTAGAGAATAATTATTTGCCAACCTGGTGACCGATAATACCACCGACAGCAGCGCCACCTAATGTACCCAGCGTACTACCATCCGTTAATACTGCACCACCGAGAGCACCGGCACCGGCACCAATAGCGGTGTTACGGTCACGTTTAGACCAGTTAGAGCACGCGCTCAGGGACATTGCTACAGTGATTGCCAGAACAGCGGCGGCTAATTTTTTGCTGGTTAAGGTCATAATACTTTCTCCTGAATTATCGATTCACGGAAAGATGTACACGTTAAGTATAGACGAATCGAATACTTAATTCTGTTCTCCGTGAAAGCTGGTCGCGCAGGCGTTACGTAATCACGCAGGTGATAGTCACTTCCTGTTATATCGCTAACATTAATTTTACGACTTTAATGCAGGTTAAACAGGTAAAAACTCTTAAAGAAGTACCAGGAATCATCTCAGAGAAAGAAGGGCATATGCGCCCGAAATTCGGGCGCGGAGGGGACTCAGGCGGTCGTTTTAATAATATTGACGATCAGTCCGTCATCTTCCAGCTTATTACGGTGAACGTCGCTCAATCTTTCGTCGGTAATCACGCGGCTAAAGCGTGAAACGGGGCCCATCGTATAAGGGTGAACGGCGCCAAATTTAGAACTGTCGGTGAGCACAATGGCTTCACACTCTTTTTCCAGCACGGCATTCACGACGTCAGAGCGCATCATATCCCGTCCGGTAAAACCCGTCTCCGGCTGCCAGCCGTCAATTCCGATGAAGGCCTTGCTGAAATGAACCTGCTGGACATACTGACGGGTCAGCGGGCCTACCATGCTTTCACTTTTTTTCTGGTAAATACCGCCGAGCAGAATCACCTCGCAGCGCGTCTCTTTGAGCAAATGCGCGATATAGCTGCTGACGGTGATGATAGTAACGTCTTTTTGATCGGCAAGCGTGCGCGCCAGAAGGGCATTGCTGCTGCCGTTTTCAATAAAGACGGTCTCGCCGTTGTTCACCAGGGACGCGGCAAATTCCGCCAGTTCACGTTTGAGCGCGTAGTTATTCATCATGCGCGTCTCAACGTCGTCACTGTCCAGCGGGACAGCATATCCGTGCGCGCGACGCAGGTAGCTCTGTTTTTCCAGCAGATTAAGATCCTGGCGGATGGTGACTTCAGACACGCCAGTGGTTTTAGCGAGATCGACTACGCTTACGCGTCCCTGATCGATGACCATCTGCAAAATGAGTTGTTGTCGGGAATTCATAGCATCCATTTAATAAAGCGAAACGAGGTCGGAGACGGTGGGGTTAAACTTCCCACGGCGCTTTTGGCTGTCTGTTTTCAGGCGCGTTGTCAGCACCATTCTGAGCAAGAAGTTCAGACTTCAGGATCTCGAGATTACGGATAGCAGAGTGATAATCGCCCGCCACCAGGATATCCAGCACGGTATCAATTCGTTGTGCTACAGCTTGTGCGTCAATAGTCGACATAATCTCACCCCAGGCGCGAAAAGTTAATATTTTCAATGATGCAGAAAATAGGATCAAAAGAGAAGGGAAAAAATGCAATAACTAAATTACATAAACGTAAGTGATAAATTTATTCCCCCTCATGCAGCAGGCTTAATGACTGGATTAGTCTAAAACTGCGCGCAAGGCGCTTTTTTATAAGAGGAATTAGACTATGACAGTTATCAATCAGCCTACCTGCACACTGTTTACCGATACTGAACGGTTCACGCAGCTGTCAGGATATTACGAGGCGGAGCGTCACACGGTCTGGATGATGCTGCGGGCTCAGCCACGTCCTTGCTTTAACCATGCGTTAATAGAGGAGATCATGAACTTTTCATGGCTGGTTCGCCAGTCTGGGTTTGCGGTTGATTTTTGGGTAACCGGATCGCTGGTTCCCGAGATGTACAATACGGGCGGAGATTTACAGTTCTTCGTCGAGTGCATTCAGAACGGACGTCGGGAAGCGTTACGGGCGTACGCTCGCGCCTGCGTTGATTGCGTCCATGCGGCCTCACGGGGGTTTGATACGGGAGCCATCACTCTGGCAATGGTAGAAGGCAGTGCGTTAGGGGGCGGGTTTGAGGCCGCTCTGGCGCACCATTTCGTCCTGGCTCAGCGCGATGCCCGTTTAGGTTTCCCGGAGATTGCCTTCAACCTGTTTCCGGGTATGGGAGGATATTCCCTGGTTGCACGCCGTTCAGGCATGAAGCTGGCGGAGGAACTCATCTACAAAGGGGAATCCCATACGGCTGAATGGTACGAACAGCACGGGCTGGTGGATGTCCTGTTTGAACCGGGACAAAGCTATGTCTCTACACGAACCTTCATCGATACGCTGCGGCCAAAACTGAATGGCGTAAGGGCGATGCTGCGCGCCCGTACTCGCGTTCTGCAATTGCCTCGCAGTGAACTGATGGACATCACGGAAGACTGGGTTGATGCCGCTTTCTGCCTGGAGCCGAAAGATATCGCCTACATGGAGCGTCTGGTCACGCTGCAAAACCGCCATCACGCGGCGGGCCTGCGTAAAGCCAGTTAACGTTGATTTCGCGCTTGATATCGTTTTAGCCATCGCTCGAATGCGGCAGCGGGCATCGGCTTAGCAAACAGAAAACCCTGCCGTTCGTTGACGCCGTTCTTGGTCAGAAAGGCGTCTTCTTTTGCATTCTCCACACCCTCGGCAATCACCTGCAGATTTAACGCCTGCGCCACCGCGACGATAGCGCGCACCAGTGACTGGGAAATAGACTGCTTATGAATATCCCTGACGAAAGATTGATCGAGCTTAATGGCGTCGATAGGGAAGCGGGCCAGCTGAGAAAGGGAAGAGTAGCCGGTGCCAAAATCATCCAGATGAATTTGCGCCCCGAGTCGGCTGAACTGCTGGATCACGGACAGCGCCAGCTCTTCATTTTCGATAAGACAGCTTTCGGTCAACTCAACGTCGACCGGGCAGTATTCAAAATTCAGATCCTTCAGCGCCTGCTTTAAGTCGCTGAAGATGGTCTGGTCGGCCAGCTGGCGTGCAGAGACGTTCACCGCCACGCGCAGGTTTATTCCCTTATCGCGCCATTTTGCCACCTGGCGAACCACATCGAGCATCACCCAGCGGCCCAGCGGCACAATCAACCCCGACTCTTCGGCATAAGAGATAAACTCCAGCGGCGGGATCAGGCCGCGTTCTGGCGATTGCCAGCGTACCAGCGCTTCAAGGCTTCTGACTTCTCCACGCCAGGTTATTTTCGGCTGATAGTGGATCAGAAGCTGATCGTTATCCAGGGCCTTGCGCAGGTTGGTATCCAGCCAGAGATACTCAAACACGCGCTGGTTCATCTCGGGTGAGAAGACGCAGAACTTGCCCCGGCCGTTCTCTTTGGCGGTGTACATGGCGGTATCGGCGTTGCGAATAACGCTTTCCCGGTCGTTCCCGTGCTGCGGGGCGAGGGCGATACCCAGAGAGCAGCCGGTATAAATCTCAATCAGACCAATTCGGAACGGCTGGCGCAGACGGGTTAAAATGCGCGACGCCATCGCCTCCAGAGAGCCCTGAGAGGTATTGGTGGCCATGACGATAAACTCATCGCCGCCAAGACGCGCCAGCACCTGTTCTTCATCCAGACAGCTCAAAATGGCGAGGGCGACAGCCTGCAACAGCTGATCGCCAAACATATGCCCGTAAGCGTCATTGACCTTTTTAAAGTTATCCAGATCGAGATACACCACGCCCACCTGCGTGTCGCCGCGGTTGTCGATAGCGTCAGAAATCAGATCGTGGATCGCATTGCGGTTGGGCAGGCCGGTGATGGTATCGGTATTGGCCAGCACGCGCAGCCGCTCCTGAGCGCGGCGCTCCTCGGTAATATCGGTCCCGGAACAGATAAGGAAAATTTCATTTTTACCGCTGCCGCTGTGCACGAATTTATTTCTGAACAGAAACAGGCGCTGCCCTTTACGCGTTTTGATCCAGCGTTCGACTTCGTAGGAACTGCCGTTGCGAAAAAAACCGGTAATATTGCGCTTTGAGGCTGCCGCTTCGCTGCGGCTCATAAACAGCTTAAACACGTTCTGCCCAATCACTTCTTGCTCTTTCAGGCCGGTGTACTCTTCGCTAAGCCGGTTAAAACGCTGAATATTGCCGTGCTGATCGAGAATAACAATGACGGAGTTAGCCTCTGAGACAACCTGTTCCGCGAAAGAGAGCCCCTGAGCCAGATCGCGCGCCACGGAGGGCGTATCGTTCCAGGCGGAAGCGGTGCCTGCCCACTCGTTGCGGGTAATTTTACGGCCCACAAGATGAACCGGGACATCTTCTCCGTACAGGGAGAGCGACATGGAAATGCTGGAGGTAATAACGGTTAAATGACGGATGAGATCGGCCTGTTCATCATCCAGCGCCACGACCTGAGTGACATCGGCATTTTCGCTGGTGGAAAGGTGCAGAGCGTTGCTGTCAGCTGACAGGCGCCACCACGGGCTGTGAGTCCCCATGTAGCGAAACAGCAAATTCTGCTCCAGATCGTCCATCATGTTTTCTCCCGCAGCTGTTCATTAGCGCACAAATTATTCATTTGCTGTCGACTTTTCCGTTGAGAAACAGCGGCAAAACCGAAGTGAACCTGTTGTTTTCCCTGCTTTCTTATAATAAAACGAGTCAGGTTAAAAAGGATACCGAGCGTATAGAAATTCACGTAACCGAATATAACAACACTCTTTTACTGTAGATAATTATGGCGGTTTTGGGCGAAGGGATACTGAAAATAGTAAGGAAAAATAATGATTTTGTGGCGGGGATAAAAAGAAAAATTGTCGGCCCTTCCGGAGAGGAAATAGCCGACAATTGAACCGGTTATCAGGCGACAGGGCGCGCGATAATACTGCGGGTTTCCATGCGAACTTCGGCGATAGTAACGTCTATCACGTCGGTGACTTTGTAAACTGTTTCACCTTTAATTTGCACGGTACCGTTTTCCTGGCTACAGACCATTTCGTCACGAACCGCATGCAGGAACGGCGCAGGAATAAACGCGACAGCACCGTTATCGACCAGGCGGACGCGCATACCCCCGCGGCTGATATCGATGATCTCTGCGGCGAAACGGGTGTCCGTACCGGCTTTATCCTGCAGGAAGCGTGCGTACAGCCAGTCACCAACGTCACGCTCGGCCATGCGGTTCAGACGGCGACGATCGGCCATCTGCAGCGTGGTGTCCTCCTGAGGACGGGCAATGGTTTCACCTTTGATAATCGCTTTCAGCAGGCGGTGGTTAACCATATCGCCATACTTACGGATCGGCGATGTCCAGGTGGCGTAAGCTTCGAGGCCAAGGCCAAAGTGCGGGCCAGGCTCGGTGCTGATTTCAGCGAAGGACTGGAAGCGACGAATGCGGCTGTCCAGGAAGCCCGACGGCTGCGCGTCCAGCTCGCGGCGAAGCTTGCAGAAGCCCGGCAGCGTCAGCACTTCTTCCGGATCAACGTGCACATCGTGATTTTTCAGCAGGGCCGCCAGCGCTTCGGTATTCGCCGGATCAAACCCGGTGTGGACGTTGTAAATGCCAAAGCCCAGCCTGTCGCGCAGCACGCGTGCGGCACAGATGTTGGCGGAAATCATCGCCTCTTCAACGATGCGGTTCGCAATGCGTCGCGGTTCGGCCACGATGTCCAGCACTTCGCCTTTCTCGCCCAGAACAAAGCGATAATCCGGGCGGTCTTTGAACACCAGCGCGTGGGTTTTACGCCACTCGCCGCGGTTCAGGCAGATGCGATGCAGCAGACGGATTTGCGCGGCAATGGCGTCTGATTCAGGTTTCCAGCTACCGGTATTTTCAAGCCAGTCGGAGACGTTATCGTAGGCCAGCTTGGCTTTCGATTCGATGGTAGCGGCAAAGAACTCGATATCGTCTTCAATCGCGCCATCTGCGGCGATAGTCATGCGGCAGGCAAGGACCGGGCGCACTTCATTTGGACGCAGCGAGCAGAGATCGTCTGACAATTCGCGCGGCAGCATCGGAATGTTGAAGCCCGGCAGGTAGTTGGTGAACGCACGGATTTTCGCCGCGTCATCAAGCTTGCTGCCTTCGGCAATCCAGGCGGTTGGATCGGCAATGGCGACGGTCAGATGCAGTTTGCCATCGGCGCTCTCTTCGGCGTACAGCGCGTCATCCATATCTTCCGTGCTGGCGCTGTCGATGGTGACAAACTCCAGCGCGGTGAGATCGCGGCGCGTCAGACCTTCGTCCTGCATCTCGGTCGCTACGCCGTTCGGCGCTTCTTTTTCAAGATTGTGGCGTGCCAGCGTGACCCACCATGGCACAAAGTGGTCGGCGCCAAAGGTGATGAACTGGGTCAGCTCAGCATAAAAACCGCGATCGCCTTTCAGAGGATGACGGCGCATTTCTGCTACAGCCCAGTCACCTTCTTTAAAATCATGCTCAACGCCACGGGCGGCGCGGCAGGGAATAGCATCTTTCAGCAGGGGATGATCCGGCACGATAGCAAGACGATCGTCTTTTTTCTGCACCTTGCCCACAAAGCGGGTCAGGAACGGTTCGATCAGTTCTTCCGGCTCGGCAGACTCGCGATCCTTCTCGGTATGAATGACGGCCATGACGCGATCGCCATGCATCACTTTCTTCATCTGCGGAGGCGGAATGAAGTAGCTTTTCTGCGCGTCAACCTCAAGGAAGCCAAAGCCCTTTTCCGTGGCTTTTACGACCCCTTCTGCACGCGGCGTCTGGGAATGCAGTTGCTGTTTAAGCTGCGCTAGCAGCGGGTTGTCCTGAAACATAATGTTCTATTTTCGTAGCCATTGAGCGGCTGACAGTTTTACGCGATTCTCACTGTCTCAGCAAGCGCTCTTTGGGTAATTAGTATGGTTATTCCTCTTTACCAAACGCGACTTTCAGACGATTGAGCCAGCCATCAAACGCGCTCCGGGTAAGCAGCGTGATGGCATGTTCGCCGGGGAGTCCCTGATCCGTGAGCGGGGTAAACTGCGCGGCGCTGAAGCGGTCCGGAGAGCGCGTCAGCAGTTCGACCGCCGCCGAAAGTGCGGGGGACGTCAGCGGGATCGCTTCGCGGGTGTTTAACAGGATTTCTCCGGTCAGGTCGAGCAGCGAAGTCTCATGGCAAAGGACCGGCGTCAGCGCCTCCAGCGCGGGTTCTGCCTGCCAGCGGGACAGCGACTCAAGCTGATGCGCACTCGCATAGCGCAGCTCGACGACGGGCAACAGCGGCACCCAGGCGGCGTGGCTCGCGGGCAGCGTGTGCGGCTGAATATGATGGCCTGGCAACCAGCGAACGGGGTGTCCTAACAGGGCCTGAAAAACCGCGACCACGCGCGCCTGAAAACCGATAAAGCCGATAATCTGGTTAATCACCACAATGTCATATATTGACAGGCCAACCTCATCAAGCTGGTTCTGCGCTTTATCATCAATCACATCAGGAGAGCTGGCGAGCTGGCGGGCATACTGCGTGATTTGCGCCAGACGTCGGTTGCTTTCGCGCGAGGAGTCCGGGCCGGGAAGCGGGGCGAGGAGGGCGGCGTAATGGTTACAGAGCCGCTGAACGCCACAGGCCTGGGCGACCGTTAGCGCGGTGCTGAGCCGATCGTAGGCGCTGAGCGTATGCAGGCGGTTCACGGGAATCGAGAGCGGAAACAGCTGGTGGCACAGGGCTCTGGCAGGGGTAAGCCAGCCAGAACAGGCGGCGACAATCTCATCAGGCAGGGCTAAATCGAGCAAAAAACGATCGTCGACGTTAGCGGCTTCGGGCACCAGAGGCAGAACATCTGTCTGCGCGTGGTTCGACTGGGTCTCGTGATACCAGTGGCCTTTGCCGGAAAAACGGCGTTGTTCCATGTGCGTTCCTTGATCTCAAAATGGCGATCAATATCCTGGCGTAAGGCAGATAAAGGGAAAAATATTGTTAGGTGATAACAAATAGCAGAACGGAATAACGAAGGGGTGGTGCGGGGGGAAAACTCTCTTCCCGTGCGGGAAGAGAGTCACAGCTTATTTAATTTCCAGCTCGTTCATTGCAGCGATGTTGAAGCCGCCGTCAACGTGAACCACTTCACCGGAGATACCAGCGGAAAGGTCAGAGCACAGGAATGCTGCAGAGTTACCCACATCTTCAATGGTAACGGTACGACGAATCGGGGTAACCGCTTCGCAGTGTGCCAGCATTTTACGGAAATCTTTAATACCGGAAGCTGCCAGGGTGCGGATAGGACCTGCAGAGATGGCGTTAACGCGCACGCCTTCAGGACCCATTGCGTTCGCCATGTAGCGTACGTTGGCTTCCAGAGAGGCTTTCGCCAGGCCCATAACGTTGTAGTTAGGGATAGCACGCTCAGCGCCCAGATAGGACAGGGTCAGCAGGGCTGCGCCCGGGTTCAGCATCGCGCGGCAGGATTTCGCCATCGCAACGAAGCTGTAGGAGCTGATGTCGTGAGCGATTTTGAAGCCATCACGGGTAACCGCGTTCACGTAGTCGCCGTCCAGCTGGTCGCCAGGAGCGAAGCCAATGGAGTGAACGAAACCGTCGAATTTCGGCCATGCTTTTGCCAGTTCAGCAAACATGCCGTCGATGCTTTCGTCTTGTGCAACGTCACATTCCAGAACAATGCTGGAACCCAGCTGCGCGGCAAACTCTTCAACACGGCCTTTCAGCTTGTCGTTCTGGTAGGTGAACGCCAGCTCAGCGCCTTCGCGATGCATTGCCTGTGCGATGCCGTATGCGATGGACAGTTTGCTGGCAACGCCAGTCACCAGAATGCGCTTACCGGAAAGAAAACCCATAGCTTTAATCCTTATATTCATTGCTAATTTTGCCTTGTAATTCATAGCGTTACAGGCAGTATTTCAAAATCATTCGAAATTAGCTCGAAATTATAGCCCACTCACAGCCCCTTGTGTCACGATATTTCTCGCTGTTCTCCGTAGACGCCTGTCCCGAAGAATGCGCCGCGGACTCGCGGGGGCTCAAAATTTCAGCATTCGTCCAGTATATCACCCGGCAACAGGTTCACCTCATCCAACCAGCGAGGAAGCGCGATCCCGCGAGGGTATTCACGCTTTCCTGAGGTTGTCGATGAAGCGCGCGATGACGATAAAGAAAACCGGTACGAAGAAAATGGCGAGAAGCGTACCGCTAATCATGCCGCCAAATACGCCGGTACCGATGGCATGCTGCGTACTGTCGCTCGCACCACGGGCCAGCATCAACGGAACAACCCCTAAGGTGAAGGCTAACGACGTCATCAGAATAGGGCGCAGACGCTGGCCGGCGGCATGAATGGTTGCCGCCAGCAGGGGCTGCCCCTGGCGATGGAGTTGCCTCGCAAATTCAACAATCAGAATGGCGTTCTTGGCCGACAGGCCGATAAGCGTAATCAGGCCGACCTTGAAGAAAACGTCATTCGTCATCCCGGCAACTGACACCCCGATCACCGCGCCAATAAGACCCAGCGGAACGACCAGCATGACCGCAAATGGAATAGACCAGCTCTCATACAGGGCGGCCAGCACCATAAACACGACCAGTATCGACAGGACGATAAGGCCCGGAAGCTGAGATTCCGATTTTCTCTCCTGCAATGAACTGCCGGCCCACTCGCCAGCCATGCCCTGAGGCAGACTCCTGGACACGTCCTCCATAACCTTCATTGCGGTGCCGCTGGACTCTCCCGGCGCCGCATTTCCGGTAATGCGAATAGCCGAATATCCCTGATAACGCGTCAACTGCTGGGGCGCAACGTTCCAGGAAAGCGTGGCAAACGTCGATACCGGCACCATCTGTCCCATCCGGTTTTTCACTGATAATGTCAGTATCTGCTCAGGCTGCATTCGGTAGGGCGCATCGGCCTGAATGATCACCTGCTTAACGCGGCCGTTGTTCGTATAGTCGTTGACGTAATTTGAGCCCAGGGTGACGGAGAGCGTCTGGTTGATTTCATCAAATGAGACGCCCATTGCTTCCGCCTTTTCTCTGTCCACCTGGAGCGCAAGGCTTGTTCCTTCCGGCAGACCGTCTATATACACGTCACCCAGTTCAGGACGCTGATTGGCCTGCAGGACCAGAGCGTCGGCAGCGCGCTTTAACGCCTCGTAGCCCAGTCCCGCTCTGTCCTGCACGTACCAGGTGAAGCCCGACGAGGTGCCCATATCCGAAATGGCCGGCGGGAGCAGGCTCATCGTGACGGCATCAGAGACGTTCGCCATGCTGGCCTGTATATGGTCGGCTTCACCCTGAGCCGTCGAACCCTGCCGATTTTTCCAGTCCTTCAGCGTGGTGAAGGCCATAGCCGAGTTTGGTCCTGAACCTGAAAATCCAAACCCCAGGATCATAATGTTGCTTTCAATATCCGGCCGGGCCGCGATTTCCTCTTCAAATTTTTTAACCACGTTGAGGGTACGCTGCATCGTGGCATCAGAAGGCAGCTGGATTGAGGACATAAAGTAGCCCTGATCTTCATCCGGCAGAAAGGACGACGGTAACGAAGACAATCCCAGAAACAGCGCAGCACAAAGCGCAGCGTACAGGAGCAGCATACGCCCGGTTCGCTTCAGAACGGCACCCAGCCCGGCTTCGTAACTGGCGGTGAGCGAACGAAAGCGCGCGTTAAACCCGACCGCGAACCTTCCGCCTCTCTTTCCTGGCTTATGCGGCTTGAGTAACGTTGCGCACAGGGCAGGCGTCAGCGTCAGGGCAAGAAACGCGGACAGCAGTATGGAAACCGCCATGGAAATACAAAATTGTCGGTAGATAATCCCGACGGATCCTTCCGCAAATCCCATGGGGATAAAGACGGCGGTCAGCACCAGCGTGATGCCAATAATCGCCGGGGTGATTTCCTGCATGGCTTGCCGCGTGGCGTCACGCGGGGACAGGCTTTTTTCCTCCATCAGTCGTTCAACGTTCTCCACGACCACAATGGCATCATCAACGATAATGCCTATCGCCAGCACCATGCCGAACATCGTCAGAATATTGATGGAGTAGCCGCTCAATAGCATCACGGTGAAGGTGCCAAGAAGGGCGACGGGAGCAACAATCGCCGGGATAAGCGTACAGCGTATCTTGTGCAGAAACAGCAGCATAACCAGGAAGACCAGGACCATCGCTTCCACAAATGTCTGAACAACCTTCATGATAGAAAGTTTCACGAACGGCGCGGTGTCGAAGGGTACCGTAAACGCCATTCCTTCGGGTAACACCCGGGAAAGTTCGTCGATGCGCGCCCGTACGCCGGAAGCCGTGCTCATCGCATTCGCGCCAGGCGAGAGCTGGATTGCTGCCGCCGTTGCGGGCACGCCATTTTCACGGATACCAAAGGCGTAGCTTTGCAGGCCAGATTCAATCCGCGCAATGTCGGACAGTTTCAGGCGGGCACCGGATGCGTCAGATTTCAGGGTGATATTTCTGAACGCCTCTACCGAGGAGAGCTGTCCCTTCACGGTGATGGGATACGTCACCCCTTGTCCTGCAGAGGCTGGCTCATCTCCCGTTTTGCCGGGCGAAACCAGGGCATTTTGCTGGCCAACGGCGGTAAGAACATCGCTTACCGAAAGCCCGTAGCCGTGGAGCTTCATGGGATCCAACCAGATGCGCAGCGCTTTTTCGCCGCCAAACAGCTGAACTTTCCCTACGCCGGGCACGCGACGAAGCTCGTCACTGACGTTTCTGGCAAAATAGTCGCTTAAATCGGCTTCCTCAAATTGACCCGTCGCCGACTTCAGCCCCACCATCATTAAAAAGCCAGAGTTAGCGGCCTCGACGTTGATGCCGTTTTGCCTTACCGCCTGAGGCAGACGAGGCTCGACGATCTTAATCTGATTCTGCAGATCCATCTGCGCCAGCTTGATGTCCGTGCCCGGTTTAAAGGTGACGGTAATCGATGCCGAACCGGTTGTGTCACTGGATGATTCAAAGTAGAGCAAATTATCTACGCCGGAGATTTCGCGCTCGATTAACGATACCACCGACGTGTTCATGATATCGGGGCTGGCCCCCGGGTAACTGACGGAAATAATGATTCCAGGCGGCGCCACCGCCGGATACTGCGCAACCGGCAAACGGGGAATAGACAGGAGCCCTGCCAGAACGATAAAAAGCGCCACTACCCAGGCGAAAACGGGGCGTTCGATAAAAAAATGCGGCATTAAATTAACGTCCGGTTACGTGAATTTCATCATCAGTGGATACGCGCTTGCCGATATCCCTGAGCTGTGAAAATTTCTCAAGAAGCTGCGGCGCGTCATCGAGGCTCGTCGCGAACATCCACATGTAGGT
This sequence comes from Enterobacter cloacae complex sp. ESBL7, assembly GCF_041679625.1. Lineage (NCBI taxonomy): Bacteria > Pseudomonadati > Pseudomonadota > Gammaproteobacteria > Enterobacterales > Enterobacteriaceae > Enterobacter > Enterobacter cloacae complex sp. ESBL7. The sequence continues at coordinate 1,781,031 of NZ_JBGORN010000001.1, read as the reverse complement.
CATCACCGAGTAAATATGTCCGGCAGTGATGCCGGTTGAGCGCGTCATCCAGACGATGGTCAGCGTAAAAAGCGCGGCAACAAGCACGCCGACCCACAAATAACCCCACGCCTCGCGGTCAGATAATGCGATACGCAAACGCGCCAGCGTGGAGTAATGGCGGTGAAGGGTAGCCGTGCCCGCCTTATGAACATAATCCACTTCTTTTTCCAGCCGATTATTCAGGCGCATGAACAGCCATTCATTTTTACGGGCATATCCTGAGACAAATCCGAGCAGGATAAATACAATCGCAAAGCACATGACGCCGGCCCAAAACTCAATAAACAGCAACATGATTGCGGCACCAAAAAGTGAGCTCAGCGAGGTAATAAGCAGGGGAAGGTGCATTTCAAAGAAATCCACATATTCGCGCGAGAGCGTTACCCTGGCGGCGATCGCCGAATGGTTGAGCTGGTATTTGCGCTGTGCCAGGACGACGGAAACCGCGAGTCCGGCATAAATGCGTGCAAAGGTGCGCGTATCTACGCTTCGTCTGGCCGCACCGATGAACCACATGCAAAGCACCATCAGGCCATACAGCGCGGCGTTAAGCGTTTCACCGGCGAGGATGGCATTTATCGCGATGCCAGCCAGAACGGGATAAAGTAAAAACGTCACGTTTTCGGCCACCACCAGGAAAAAAGTGACAACCAGTTTTTTCCGGTGCCGTATCGCGAGTTTTTTTAGCGAGTGCATCACTCCGGCAGGTTCAGAAGAACGAAGATTATTACGGTTCATCATTATGGATAAGTTTTATCAGATTTTTTAGGTGAGTTATTTTTGTGCAAAATAGCGTGAGGGAGAGTCTACCGCGCGCCTGTTTAGCGGAAATGGGCGGTTTGTGGAGGCTATGTGGAGCAACGGCTCAAATCATTCTCATAATAAGGTACAGCGGGGCTCCGCCAAAAAAAATGATCAAATAACACTCGTAGTAAAAGATCAGATCCTCGATATCGGGCATCGCGTTTAACAGCACGGTGAACGTAATAATGAGATAAACAAAAATCACCAACAGCCAGAAGGCGACGACGAGTAGCTCAGTCAACGCGCCGGCTTTATTCTGGATTATCAGAGAGACAACCGACAATGCGATGCAGCCATAGATAATGGGTGAAGAGAGCAGCGTAGAGGCGACTTTTTCATCCATTTTGTGTACCAGCATCAGCCAGGTGTAAAGTAATCCCCAGGACAGCAGCAGGAACAGGGAATATATGCCCAGCTTTTTAGGAGAGAAATATTTAGAAAGTTCCATGTTCGTTATTTCAGCCAACTTCATAAAGTCTTTAAGTAACAGGGATAATGTGCAACGCTAAATGTAAAAAGAGTTTTGTCTCAATAGCGATTTTGAACGGGCATTGTCGAGTCATTATTGACGGAATGTGTAGGCTGTATGGAGAAATAACCGGGCAGGTAAATCAGCCGGGAAATTTTCTTAGCTACGGCACTTTTTCCCGTAGGCTGTGTCTTATTGTGCTAAAGATATCTGATAGCGAGCTCAAAGGGATTTCACCCGCGGAGATAAAATGCACAAAAATACGCTGATCCTTGTTGTTGAAGATGAAGACGAAATTGCCGATATACTGATGAGCTACCTGGATCGTTCGGGAATGAAAACGCTCCGAGCCAGGCAGGGCGAACAGGCCATAGCGCTCAATCGCCTCCATAAACCGGATCTCATATTGCTGGACATTCACCTGCCCGTATGTGACGGCTGGAGCGTACTTACCACGCTTCGTCAGGAAAGCGCTGTCCCCGTCATTATGGTTTCCGCTCTCGATCAGGATGTCGATAAGCTCATGGGGCTGAGGCTGGGCGCGGATGATTACGTGATCAAACCCTTCAACCCTTCTGAAGTTGTCGCCCGGGTTGAAGCGGTGCTGCGCAGGACAAAACCCGCGCTTCAGCAGGCAGGTTCCCAGCCGCTCAGAACGCCATTTATTACGGTCTACCCGGATGACTTCTACGTGGAAGTCACCGTGGACACAGAGGTTGTCTCACCGGTATTAACGACGACCGAATTTAAATTGCTCACATACCTGGTGAGATATCCGCGAAAGGTCTGCTCACGCGAAGAGCTGCTCAACGCGTGTCTGCCGGAAGGGGATACGCTCGACAGAACGGTCGACAGCCACATGAGCAAGTTGCGTAAAAAACTGGAGCTTGCCGGCCTCTATGGTGTTCCCGAGAGCATCAGAGGTATGGGCTACCGGCTTGGGGAAAAGAAATGAACAAAGAGTCTGTCCTGAGCCGTCAGATCTTAACGTATATGCTGTTGCTGACGTTTACGATCATTGCCATCGCCATACTCGGCTCCTGGTTTTTTTACTCCTTTATTCTGGATCACCTCCCGGGCGGCCCTGCTGCGGGCGATGACGAGCAGATGACGATGTGGGACTGGGTATGGATTGGGACCGCGACAACGATCAGTATGATTATTGCCCTCTTTTTCACGGTCAAACTTTCATCGCGGATCCTCACCCCGCTAAACGCGGTAGCGTCCAGCCTGAAAAAGATTTCTCAGGGCGATCTGGACGCACGGGCATTCTGCGGCAGTTCCCGGCTGGGTGAGATCAATCACCTGGTGACGGATTTCAATGAAATGGCGGAAAAATTACAGACGCTGGATATTCAGAGGAAATCCTGGAATGCCGCTATCGCGCATGAGCTGAGAACCCCGGTCACGATCTTACGCGGACGGCTTCAGGGGTTGGTAGATGGCGTTTTTACCCCGGATCCGGTGCTGTTTAATAATCTTCTCAAACAGACGGAAGGGTTAACCCGCCTGATTGAAGATCTCCGGGTTATCAGTTCGGATGGCGGGGCGGGATATACGTTATGCCAGTCCAGAACCGATCTAAAAGGGACAATACAGAACGCACTCGATACGTTCATGCCCGAGTTCAGCCATAAGGCGTTTACCGTCAATACAGACCTGAGGGAGCAGCAGTGCGTATTCGATCCATTACGCATCAATCAGTGTTTGACCGTTTTATTTGATAATGCCTTACACTATTCAACCTCGCGCACGCTCATCGTGAAAAATGGCGTTTCTGATAAAGGCAATTATATCCTTATTCAGGACGGGGGACCGGGCATCCCCAAAGAGTTTCATGATTTCCTGTTTCAGCCCTTTCAGCCCTTTCAGCGCGATAATGGCGCCAGACATGTGAACCCGGAAGGCTGTGGTTTGGGCTTGTCGGTGGTAAAAGCCATCATGCTGGCTCATGGTGGCGATGTTACCTATACCTTATCGACGCAAAACCACTCGATATTTAAACTCACCTGGCCCGACTCGTGAGCTTCAGCGGCAGGTCAAATGTGCCTGCCGGCGATAAATGCCATATTTTTCCTAACTTAGCATCCCATTCCTGGGGGGTAATCGTCAGTTTACCGCGTCTCGGGCTTAAGGTTATTTCGCTGAAATAGATTTCATCTTTTTTTAGCATAAGGTCAACGCGACAGTAGTCAATTCCATGCGCCAGCTCCTGGGAGGCCAACAAAGCCTGGCGGAACAAGAGCGGTTCGCCTGGTTCTGCTGAAGTATTTGGATATTCCATCCGGAAGGGTTGTAAGTTCCAGTACCTGTCATAAACGTTGATAAACCCTTTGCCGTTATCATCCGTAAAATCCGCTTCTACATAGTGGGCAACGCCGTGAAAACAATGGATCCTCAGCATTTCGGGCGTTGTATTCCTGTCAGCGTCGTCGAAGAGATCGACAAACGGCTCGCAAAGTATACTCGGCGTAATGTTTTTGTACTGCCATTCGCGCGTGGTGTAGTAAAGATTTTTCTTTAACGCGAGGCTCAGCTTTTTACACGCTTCTTTTTCATTAAATTGCGCTTTGTTTGTACATATTATTGTGCTGCCGCTGTCATGGTTGCACTTAAGGACGAATTTGTCAGGAAGAACTGAAAAATCAATCTGCGACGGCCTGGTATAAACGCCGATTAATGGCACCGTTTTCACGCGCGTTGTTCTGGAGGAAACGTATGCCCGAACGGCGAGTTTATCGGCAAGCATCGTGTAGAAGTTATTATGGTCATAGACCAGACGATGACATATTTTTTCACTCAACGTCGTGGGCGAGTTAATGTCAGGGGTTTCCCCGGTTGTTTTCTTAAGCCTCACGGTATGAAAGTGCAGATCCGTCATTAAAAATGAGCGGCATTTTCTGATGAGATACTCTGTGTATTTTAAAACGTAAGTGGCGGTGTTCATTTCTTCTCCTCCGTAATGTCCGGATATTCTGGAGAAGAACTGTTGATTAATATTGCTTAAAATATGGAGCAGGGATGGAGACGAAAATTAAAGGATTAAATAGCGTACTCAGACTATTTAATCCTTAATTTAATGGGGTGATTTTTGCTGAGCGTCGCGCTTAGCGGTCTTTTCTCCACGCATCGGCGGTTAATGCTTCACCAAAATGACCGGCAATCAGTCGTTTTGTCAGCTCATGAAGCGGGGAGGCCATCACATCCGCCGTGCTGCCGCGCTCGACAACTTCGCCCTGGTGCATGACCATCACCTGATCGCTGATGTGCTTCATCATTCCCAGATGTTGGGTGACGTAGATATACGAGATCCCCTGTTTTTCCTGTAATTCCAGCATCAGGTTAATCAGCTGCGAGCGCATCGACATATCCAGCGAGGCAAGCGCTTCATCCGCAATGATCACTTTTGGCCGCAAAATCAACGCACGCGCCAGGCCCAGACGCTGTTTCTGGCCGGGGGCCAGCATATGCGGGTAGTAGCTTTCGTGATCCGGCAACAGCCCAACCATACGCAGGGTTTCAAATACGCGCTTACGGCGCGCCTCTGGCTCCAGGTCGGTGTTCAGACGCAGCGGAAAATCGAGGATCTGCGAAATGCGCTGGCGCGGGTTAAGCGAGGTCGAGGGATCCTGGAAAATCATGCGGATGCGCTGGCTGCGGAAAGAGTAATCGCCGAACGTCAGAGGATGATCGTCAATCAACACTTCGCCTGCAGTCGGTTCAACCATGCCGGCGAGCATTTTCGCCAGGGTGGATTTCCCGGAACCGTTCTCGCCGATGATCGCCAGGGTCTGTTTTTCACGCAGCGTAAAGCTCAGCGGCTTCACCGCGTCGACAGTTTGACGATGAAACAGCCCCGTGCGGTAGCGAAAGGTCTTACTCAGGTTGCGAACTTCCAGTAAGGTTTCGACCATTTCACACTCTCTCCATGTTCAGCGGGAAATGACAGGCGTACAGATGATTCTTGGCCCCGGTCAGGCGTGGTGTTTCGATACATTTACGCTGAGCATAGGGGCACCTTGGCCCCAGACGACAGCCTATCGGCAGGGATTCCAGCAGCGGAATCGCCCCCGGCAGGGTATTCAGGCGGCTCTTATGCGGCATCGCGCTGCCAAAATCCGGAATGGCGCGGATAAGCGCCTGCGTATACGGATGATGCGGCGCGCCGATCAGATCTTCACTCGGCGCGGTTTCGACCGTTTGCCCGCAGTACATGACGTCAATTTTATCCGCCCATTTGCTGAGCATTTGCAGGTCATGGCTGATCAGCAAAATGGTGGTGTTGTTATTCTGGTTGAGACGCGACAGCAGGCGGAAAATTTGCGCCTGCGTGGTGGGTTCCATCGCGTTGGTGGGCTCATCCGCAATCAGCAAACGCGGCTGATTTGCCAGCGCGATGGCAATCATCACTTTCTGACATTCGCCGTCGGTCAGCTCATAGGGGAAGCTGCGCATCGCATCTTTGTGATCTTTAATCCCAACGCGGTGTAAAAGCTCGATGGCGCGGCGCTTGCGCCAGCCAACGCGTTGCCACCAGCGGCCTTTATAGGTCCAGCCGGGAATGTTCTGCATGAGCTGTTTACCCACGCGTTCGGACGGGTCGAGACAGGACTGCGGCTCCTGGAAAATCATCGAGACGTTATGCCCGACCAGCTTTCTCCGCTCGCGGGGGGAGAGGCGCAGCAGATCGATATCATCAAAACGCATACGGTCTGCCGTCACGCGCCAGTTGTCTTTCGCCACGCCGCAGATAGCCTTGGCAATCAGGCTTTTTCCCGAGCCGGATTCCCCCACCAGCCCGCGAATTTCACCCTCCGCGAGGGTGATGCTGATGCGATCGACGGCTTTAACCCAGCCTTCACCGGTTTTGAATTCGATGGTGAGATTGCGAATATCAAGAAGCGGCATTATTGCACCCCCGCGTTAATGGCACGGCGAATACCGTCGCCCAGCAGGTTGATAAGCAGCACGCTCACCATAATGGCCGCACCCGGCAGCATGACCGTCCAGGGTGCCACGTAGATCAACTCCAGCGCGTCGCCGAGCATCGCACCCCATTCGGGCGACGGCAGCTGTGCACCGAGGTCGAGGAAACCGAGCGCCGCGATGTCCAGGATCGCCATCGACAGGGCGCGGGTGATCTCAGTGACCAGCCCGGCGGCGATGTTGGGCAGTACGGCAAACCACAGAATGTTAAAGGTCGTCGCGCCGTCCAGACGCGCGGCAACGACGTACTCTTTTTCCAGCTCATCATGCACCATGCTGTAAACCGAGCGCACGATGCGGGGCAGGATAGCCAGCCAGACGGCGAACATGGCATGCGACAGGTGCGGACCGGCAAAGGCAACAACAATGATTGCCAGCAGCAGGGACGGGATCGACAGCAGCGTATCCAGAATGTGGTTAAGGACCGCCGAACGCAGGCCATGGGTGGATCCCGCAAAAATACCGAGCGCCAGCCCGCAGATCGTAGCCGCGAGCGTCACCACAAATGCGCCGCCGACCGTCGGGGCTGCACCGCTCAGCAGGCGGCTCAACACGTCACGTCCGAGGTCGTCCGTTCCCAGGAAGAAAGAGACTTCGCCGTAGCGCGACCAGGACGGCGGCAGCAGCTGATAGCCAAGGAACTGCTGGTCGATGCCGTACGGCGCAAACCACGAGCCAAAGACGCAAAGCAACACCAGGCCGGCACAGCCGTAAAGGCCGATCATTGCCGTGGTGTCACCATAGAATTTACGCCACACGGTACGCAGCACGCCGGGCGTGCGCTTTTCACTGTATACGCTATCGTAAGGCATACCATTCCTTATGCTTCAATGGGTTAGCCATGGCACCCAGAATATCGGACAACACGTTAACAATAATCACCAGCGAACCAATCACCATCACGCCCGCAGAAATAGCGGCGTAGTCCTGCTGGCGGATGGCGTTAATCAGCCATCGCCCCAGGCCCGGCCAGCTAAAGACCATCTCGGTGATCATGGCCAGCGTCAGCATGGTGGAAAACTGTAATCCCAGACGCGGAATAACCGGCGGCAGCGCGTTGTGCAGGACGTTGCGGCGCAGTATGGTCAGGCGGGACAACCCGCGCGTTGCGGCGGCTTTGACGTAGTTCTGGTCAAACACCTCGATAGTGCTCAGGCGCATCAGGCGGATCACTTCGGTTGTTGGCGCAACCGCCAGCGTCAGCACCGGCAATACCATATGGCGCACGGCGCTAACGATCATCTCATGGCGCCACACCGAATCGGACAGCCACGCGTCAATGATGGCAAAACCCGTCACCGTTTTAACCGTATAGAGCAGGTCAAAGCGACCTGAAACCGGCAGCCAGCCCATCGTCAGCGAGAAGAACAGCGTCAGCAGCAGCGCCAGCCAGAATACCGGGATGGAGAAGCCGAACAGGGCGAGGGCGCTGATAAACTTATCCTGCCATTTATTGCGATAGATCCCGGCCAGCATGCCCACGGGAATGCCGACCATCAGGGCAAAGCCGAAGGCCAGAATACACAGCTCCATCGTGGCCGGGAAAACCTCTTTCAGCTGCTGGGAAATCAGCTGTCCGTTAATGCTGGACACGCCGAAATCCCAGTGCAGCAGCCCGTTAAACCAGAACAGCCAGGCATCCCACAGCGACGACCCCTGGAGCGGGGCGTGGGGCGTGAAATAGCTCAGGCTGAAGCCGACAAAGTTCAGGAAAAAGAGCGTCACCAGCAGCAAAAGGAGCCGACGTAAGGTAAAAATAATCATGGTTTTTTCACCTCTTGTTCTTTTTCACGCGACACGCCGGCGAACGAGGCGTTGCCGAACGGACTCAGCACCAGGCCTTTAATATCGTAACGATAGGCCTGAAGACGCAGGGAAGAGGCCAGCGGCAGCACCGGCAGCTCCTGGGCAAGGATCTTCTGCGCTTCATCATAGGCGTCGATGCGTGAGGCCAGCTGCTGGGAAGCCAGCGCTTTTTGCAGCACGGCGTCAAACTCCCGGTTACACCAGTGGGCGTAGTTGGTCTGCGAGTTTATCGCCGCACAGCTCAGGAGCGGCCGGAAGAAACTGTCCGGATCGTTACTGTCGGTCGCCCAGCCGGTCAGGGTTAAATCATGATTCATGTCCATCAGGCGCGCCTCCTGAAAACGGCCCTCAACCGGTACGATGATCACTTTGACGCCCACCTGCGCCATATCTGCCTGCAGCAGTTCGGCGGTCTTGAGCGGGCTCGGGTTCCACGCCTGGGAGCTGGTTGGCACCCAAAGCTGCAAAGTGAGGTTTTCCGCCCCCAGCGCCTTCAGCTGTTCACGCGCTTTTGCCGGATTGTATTCCGTAATTTTAGCTTCACCGTCATAGGCCCACGAGGCGCGCGGTAAAATTGAGGCGGCGGTTTCCGCCGTGCCGTAGTAGATCGACTGCATCAAACGCTGGTTGTTAATCGCCAGCGCCAGAGCGTGACGAACGGCAGGGTTATTCAACGGCGGCTTATCCGTGTTAAAGGCCAGATAAGCGATATTCATGCCGGGGCGTAACGTCAGGCGCAGGCGCGGATCGTCACGCAAAATGGTGAGCTGGCTGGCCGCGGGCCAGGCGAGCACGTCGCACTCCCCGGTGAGCAGTTTCGACAGACGTCCCGTTCCGCCTGAACCGAGATCGACCACCACCTGCGGCATCAGCGGGGTGCCGCGCCAGAAATGCTCATGACGCTGCAGACGAATATACTGCCCGGCGCGGTATTCAGCGAGCTGGAACGGACCGGTGCCGACTGGCTGACGATCGAGCAACTCCTGACGATCTTTTTTCGTCAGGTTCGCCGCGTATTCAGCGGACATGACTGACGCATAGTGGGTCGCCAGATGCCAGAGGAAGGAGGCATCCGGGCGCGTCAGCGTAAATTCAACCGTCCGGTTGTCCAGCTTGCGCACGCTCTTGACGGTATCAGCAAACTGCAGGCTGTCGAAATAGGGGAAATTATCCCCGTTAACGTTATGCCACGGGTGGTTGCGGTTAAAGATGCGCTGGAAGGTAAAGACCACGTCATCTGCGTTCAGCCTGCGCGTGGGGGTAAACCACGGCGTGCGCTGAAACGCGACGTCATCGCGCAGGTGAAAACGGTACGTTGCGCCGTTATCCAGCACTTCCCAGCTTTCCGCCAGCTCAGGCACCAGACGGTAGGTGTATGGGTCAACATCAAGCAGACGGTCGTAAAGCTGCGCGGCCAGGGTATCCACGATCAGGCCGCTGCCCGCTTTTTGCGGGTTGAAGGTATCCACCTGGCCGCTTACGCAATAGACAAAGCCGCTGTCACGAATGTCAGGCTGGGGAGTTTGCCCGGGCGCGGCAAAGGCCAGGCTGCTAAACAGACCGAGTGCTAAAAAGGACGATAAAACCAGACGCATAATTTTTAAGGTTTTTAGGTTCGATCTGCAAAGTGTATCGCACTTACGCCTGCTTCGTAAAAATGTCTGCAGGTAAGTGCTGATATTGTCAGCGCATTTGATGCTTTTTGAGCAATGCCCTTAACTGATGGTAGGTCAGACCCAGCAGTTCAGCCGCCCGTTTCTGGTTATATTTCGCCGTCTTCAGGCTTTGCTCCAGCAGCTGTTTCTCCTGGTCGTTCTGGAAGTGGCGTAAATCAAGGGGGAGAGTAGGGAAATCGCCTGAAGGCGCTGGTGCGGACAGTGGCGCTGTGCTGCGCTGAAAAGGATCGATAATGATATTGTCCAGCTCCGTCTCGCTGCTGCCGTGACGATAGACGGAGCGCTCCACGACGTTTTTCAGTTCACGGATATTTCCCGGCCAGTGGTAAGCCAGCAGCGTCTCCTGCGCATAATCGCTGAAGCCGGGGAACAGCGGCAGTCCGAGCTCTCGGCACATCTGAATCGCAAACTGGTCTGCCAGCAGCATGATGTCGCTTCTGCGCTCGCGCAGGGGTGGAAGCTGAACGACGTCAAAGGCCAGGCGGTCAAGCAGGTCGGCACGGAATTTCTCCTCCGCCACCATCTCCGGCAGGTTGGCGTTCGTGGCGCACACCAGGCGTACGTTAACCTGCAGCGGCTGGCTGCCGCCGACGCGCTCCAGCTCGCCGTACTCAATCACGCGCAGCAGTTTTTCCTGCACCAGCATGGGCGCGGTGGCCAGCTCATCCAGAAACAGCGTACCGCCGTCGGCGCGCTCAAAGCGTCCGGGATGGCGTTTCTGGGCACCGGTAAACGCCCCCGCTTCATGGCCGAAGAGCTCGGTGTCGAGCAGGTTTTCATTCAGCGCAGCGCAGTTAAGGGAAATGAAGGGGCCATCCCAGCGCCCGGAGAGGTAATGCAGACGGTTGGCTATCAGTTCTTTCCCCGTTCCGCGCTCACCGATAATCAGCACCGGTTTATTGAGCGGCGCCAGGCGAGAGACCTGTTCCAGCACTTCGAGAAAGCTGTTTGCTTCGCCGAGTAAATTGTCTTTGTATCCGGGCATGATGAAATTAACCACTCCTTAGCGATATTCACCAGGGAAGAATAGTCTGTTGCTGCGCAAAAATCAATCAGACTCTGTAAAATCAATAAGATAAAAACCTGGCATGATGTTTGTATTATCCGTACAGCAGGGCATAGCCCGATAACAGAACTATGAGGATTTGATTATGGGTATTTTTTCTCGTTTTGCCGACATCGTGAACGCCAACATCAACTCACTGCTTGAGAAAGCGGAAGATCCGCAGAAGCTGGTACGTCTGATGATTCAGGAGATGGAAGACACGCTGGTTGAAGTGCGTTCAACCTCTGCCCGCGCGCTGGCGGAGAAAAAACAGCTTACGCGTCGTATTGAACAGGCAACCGCTCAGCTGAACGAATGGCAGGAAAAAGCGGAGCTGGCGCTGCGTAAAGACAAAGAGGATCTGGCCCGTGCGGCGCTGATCGAAAAACAGAAGCTGGCTGATATGGTCGCGACGCTCGAGCATGAAGTCACGCTGGTGGACGACACGCTCACCCGTATGAAGAAAGAGATTGGTGAGCTTGAAAATAAACTTAACGAAACCCGCGTGCGTCAGCAGGCGCTGACCCTGCGTCACCAGGCGGCAAGCTCTTCCCGCGACGTGCGTCGTCAGCTGGACAGCGGTAAGCTTGATGAAGCGATGGCGCGTTTTGAATCGTTTGAACGTCGTATCGACCACATGGAAGCGGAAGCCGAAAGCCACGGCATCGGCAAGCAGAAGTCGCTGGATCAACAGTTCGCCGATCTGAAGGCTGATGATGAAATCAGCGAGCAGCTGGCGGCACTGAAAGCCAAAATGAAGCAAGACAACCAATAATAATTCCTGCGGCACCTGAGCGTGCCGCATCATAAGACAAGGAGTACACATGAGCGCGCTTTTTCTGGCCATTCCCCTGACAATTTTCGTGCTGTTCGTTTTGCCGATTTGGCTATGGCTGCACTACAGCAACCGTTCTTCTCGGGGCGAACTCTCCCAGAGTGAACAACAGCGTCTGGTACAGCTCTCCGACGAGGCGAACAAAATGCGCGAACGCATTCAGGCGCTGGAAGCCATCCTGGATGCTGAGCATCCAAACTGGAGGGACCGTTAATGTCTGGACTGAATCTGAACAAAAAGTTGTGGCGAATTCCACAGCAGGGCATGGTGTGCGGCGTTTGTGCCGGGCTGGCTCACTATCTTGATGTCCCGGTAAAACTGGTCCGCGTGGTCGCGGTGCTATCGATCTTCTTTGGCCTGGCGTTTATTACCCTGGTGGCATATATCGTCCTGTCGTTTGTTCTTGACCCGATGCCCGAAGGAGAACTGGCTGCGGAGGGAGCCCCGACCAGCAGCGATCTTCTCAATGCCGTTGATGAGCAACTCGCCGCCGGTGAGAAGCGGCTACGGGAAATGGAACGCTATGTCACGTCGGATACCTTTACGCTGAGAAGTCGCTTTCGTCAGCTTTAAGAGAGAGATGAGATGAAACAACACTGGCAACAGGCCGGTCAGAAGGTAAAACCCGGCCTGAAAATCGCAGGTAAACTGGTCCTGCTGACCGCGTTACGGTTCGGCCCGGCAGGTGTGGCGGGTTGGGCGATCAAATCCGTTGCCCGCAAACCGGTCAGAATGGTGCTGGCCGTGGCGCTCGAACCGCTGCTGCAAAAGGTGGCAAAACGGCTATCTCGCCGCTACTTATCCCAATAATTCCTGCTGGCGTTAGCCCTTTCCCTGACGGGGGAGGGACTGGCGACGGTTAACCGCATTTCCTCTTTTCCCGGTTCTTTCTTTGCGGCAGCTCACAATATTGCGCTGAGCTGCTTTGCAATCACCTTTTTCTCCTTTCTGGTCCGTTGACAGATATTTTTCATGGGAGTAGATTGCCACTTCGTGGGACCGCTACCATGGAAAATGAAATGAATACAAAAATTAAAGAACTCATTAATCTTGTTTACGGGGAAACGTTTTCTGATGCCCATCTTAATGTGCTGCTGGAAAATATTGGAAATGCCGCTTCTGTTATTACGGAAAAACGTAAAACGGGTTGGGATGAAAAAGACGTTGTCCTGATTACCTATGCCGATCAGTTTTCAGCGAAAGGGGAGAAGGCGCTACCGGTGTTTACACGTTTTTATAACAGGTGGCTTTCTCGTTCTTTTTCTCATGTTCATCTCTTGCCTTTTTATCCATGGTCTTCGGACGACGGGTTTTCTGTTATTGATTATCACGAGGTTGCACCGGAAACCGGAACGTGGCGAGACGTTGCCGAATTAAAAAAGTCAGCCAGTTTAATGTTCGATTTCGTATGCAACCATATGTCAGCCAAAAGCAAATGGTTCGCTAATTACCTGAAGCAAATGCCAGGATATGAAGATTTCTTTATTTCTGTCGATCCTGAAACAGACTTATCCGCGGTGACGCGTCCGCGTGCCTTACCGCTTCTTACGCCTTTCACGCTGCATGACGGCAGCGTGCGACACCTGTGGACCACCTTCAGCGAGGACCAGGTCGATCTCAATTTCGCCTCTCCGCATGTGCTGATCGCGATGGTCGACGTGCTGCTGCATTACCTGATTGAAGGGGCGCGATACATTCGTCTGGATGCGGTGGGATTCATGTGGAAAATACCCGGAACAAACTGCATCCACCTTGAGCAAACTCACCAGCTCATCCAGCTTTTCCGCGCGATTACCCAGGCTGTCGCCCCTGGAACGGTGATTATTACCGAGACGAACGTTCCGCATAAAGATAACGTTGCTTACTTCGGTGACGGCGAAAATGAAGCGCAGATGGTTTATCAGTTCTCTTTGCCCCCGCTGGTGCTGCATGCGGTGCATTCTCAGGACGTCGGGACGCTGAGCCAGTGGGCAGCGTCGCTGACGTTGCCTTCCACGAAAACCACCTGGTTTAACTTCCTGGCCTCGCATGACGGGATTGGTCTAAATCCGTTACGCGGAATTTTACCCGAGTCGGAAATCCTCACGCTTGTGGAAAAACTTCAGGCTGAAGGGGCGTTGGTTAACTGGAAAAATAACCCGGATGGTACACGTAGTCCTTATGAAATTAATGTGACCTATCTGGATGCTTTAAGTACGCGTGACGGTCTTGATAGCGATCGGATTGCCCGGTTTATTCTGGCGCATGCCGTACTTTTAAGCTTCCCCGGCGTGCCTGCGGTTTATATCCAGAGCATTCTCGGTTCCCGTAATGATTATGCTGGTGTTGAACGCCTGGGATATAACCGTGCGATTAATCGTGAGAAATACACGGCAGGACAAATTGATGGCCTCCTTGAAGATAAAAATAGCCTGCGCTCTCAGGTCTATCTCTCGTTAAGCCAGTTAATCGCGCTGCGTCGGGCGGAGAAAGCATTCCATCCTGACAGTGAAGCTTATTTCAGTGCGTCAGGTAAACATGTTTTAAAAATCGTTCGCGTGGCGGATTGTGGTGAGAAAGTAACGGCGCTGTTTAATTTCAGTGATGGCATTCAAACGGTAGAATCCGATATTCATTCCGGAACGGAATTGATTTCCGGGAAAGATATTACAGATAAAACGCTGACCCTATATCCATGGCAGGTGTTGTGGATTAAAGAAAACTAAAAAGGACCTTAAAAATGAAAATGCCCAGAATTGTGCTGATTTCAGCACTGGTTTCGTGCGCCTTGTTATCAGGGTGCAAGGACGACAAAAAGTCTGCTGTCACCATTGAGTTTATGCACTCGTCAGTCGAGCAGGAGCGCCAGGCGGTTATCACGAAGCTTATCGAAAAGTTCGAGAAAGAGAACCCCGGCATCACGGTGAAACAGGTGCCGGTAGAAGAGGATGCTTACAACACCAAGGTTATTACGCTCGCCAGAACGGGCGCGCTGCCAGAGGTGATTGAAGTCAGCCATGACTACGCGAAAGTCATGGACAAGGAACAGCTGCTGGATCGCAAAGCTATCGTCGAAGCCATTAAAGCGGTAGGCGAGGACACCTTCTATGACGGTATCTTGCGTGTTGTTCGTACGGAAGACGGTTCTGCCTGGACGGGTGTGCCAGTCAGCGCCTGGCTATCCGGCGTCTGGTATCACAAAGATGCGCTGGCTGCGGCGGGTATCCAGGAGCCGCATAATTGGGCGCAGCTGCTGAAAGCCAGCCAGAGCCTTAACGACCCGGCCAAAAAACATTACGGCATTGCGCTGCCCACCGCGGAAAGCGTGATGACGGAGCAGGCATTCTCCCAGTTTGCGCTTTCTGGCGGCGCGAACGTTTTTGATGCCAAAGGGAACGTCAACATCGATACCCCTGAAATGGCAAAAGCCCTGGCGTTTTATAAAGATCTGGCCGCGACCACCATGCCGGGTTCAAACGACGTCATGGAGATCAAAGATGCCTTCATGAACGGTTCTGCGCCGATGGCGGTTTACTCCACCTACATCCTTCCGGCGGTATTCCAGGACGGAAACCCTGCCAACCTGGGCTTCGTCGTCCCAACAGAAACCTCTTCTGCCGTTTACGGCATGGTCACGTCGCTGACGATTACCACCGGTCAAACCGAAGATGAGACTCAGGCGGCTGAAAAGTTTGTGACCTGGATGGAGCAGGCTCAAAACGCAACCGACTGGGTCATGATGTCGCCCGGCGCGGCACTGCCGGTGAACAAGCTGGTGGTGGGCACCGATACATGGAAAAACAACGATGTGATTAAAGCGTTTGGGCAACTGCCTTACGAACTGATTGCGCAGTTCCCTAATGTGCAGGTGTTTGGCGCCGTGGGCGACAAAAACTTCACTCGCATGGGCGACGTTACCGGGTCCGGCATCATCAGTTCCATGGTGCATAACGTCACGGTGGGGAAAAAAGATCTCAGCAACACGCTTAGTAACAGCCAGAAGCGTTTGACCGATCTGATTTCACAACGATAGGAGCGCTCTGCGGAAGGAAATTATGAAGACGTTGTTTTCTGGTCGTTCAGATATGCCTTTCGCCATGCTGCTGTTGGCCCCCAGCCTGATTTTGCTGGGGGGCCTGGTGGCCTGGCCAATGATTTCCAATATTGAAATCAGTTTCTTACGTCTGCCGCTTAACCCGCGCATTAGCGCTGTGTTTGTCGGGCTGGATAATTACATTCGCATTCTCAGTGATGCAGCATTCTGGCACTCGCTGTGGATGACGTTCTGGTACACCGCACTGGTGGTGATCGGCAGCACGGGGTTGGGGCTGGCGGTGGCGATCTTCTTTAACCGTGAATTCCGTCTGCGGAAAACGGCACGTTCACTGGTGATTTTGTCCTACGTCACCCCGTCCATTTCGCTGGTGTTTGCATGGAAATACATGTTCAACAACGGCTACGGCATTGTGAACTATCTGGGCGTTGACCTGCTGCATCTGTATGACCAGGCGCCGCTGTGGTTCGACAATCCTGGCAGCAGCTTTGTACTGGTGGTGCTGTTCGCCATCTGGCGCTACTTCCCGTACGCGTTCATTTCGTTCCTCGCGATTTTGCAGACCATTGATAAGTCGCTGTATGAAGCGGCGGAAATGGACGGCGCGAATGCCTGGCAGCGTTTTCGAATCGTTACGCTGCCCGCGATTATGCCGGTGCTGGCAACGGTGGTGACGCTCCGCACTATCTGGATGTTCTACATGTTTGCGGATGTCTACCTGTTGACGACCAAGGTCGATATTTTGGGCGTCTACCTCTACAAAACCGCATTCGCTTTCAACGATTTGGGTAAGGCTGCGGCGATCTCTGTCGTGCTGTTCGTGATCATCTTCGCGGTGATTCTGCTGACCAGAAAAAGGGTAAACCTCAATGGCAACAAATAAACGCGTACTGAGCCGTATTGGTTTTTATCTCGGGCTGGCGGTGTTTCTGGTCATCACGCTGTTCCCGCTCTTCGTGATGCTGATGACGTCATTTAAGAGCGCGAAAGAGGCGATATCGCTTAACCCGACCATTTTGCCGCAGGCGTGGACGCTTCAGCATTACGTCGACATCTTTAATCCGCTGATTTTCCCGTTCGTGGACTATTTCAAAAACAGCATGGTGGTGTCGCTGATCTCCTCGGTAATTGCCGTATTTCTCGGCACGCTGGGGGCTTACGCCCTGTCCAAACTGCGTTTTAAGGGCCGCACGACGATCAATGCGAGTTTCTACACCGTCTACATGTTCTCCGGGATATTGCTGGTGGTGCCGCTGTTCAAAATCATCACTGCCCTTGGGATCTACGACACCGAGCTGGCGCTGATTATCACCATGGTGACCCAAACGTTACCGACAGCGGTGTTCATGCTGCGCAGCTATTTCGACACCATCCCGGACGAAATCGAAGAAGCCGCGATGATGGACGGCCTTAACCGCCTGCAAATCATCTTTCGCATCACCGTGCCGCTGGCGATTTCCGGGCTCGTGTCGGTGTTTGTCTACTGCTTCATGGTGGCGTGGAACGACTATCTGTTTGCGTCCATTTTCCTGTCCAGCGCCAGCCATTTCACCTTGCCGGTTGGGCTGAACACGCTCTTTAGCACGCCAGATTATATCTGGGGTCGCATGATGGCGGCATCGCTGGTGACGGCGCTTCCGGTTGTCATCATGTACGCCCTGTCTGAACGTTTTATTAAAAGTGGTTTGACCGCCGGTGGCGTGAAGGGCTGAGGCGGCCAATTTAACAAGGAGTCAGTCATGAAAAAATTAGTTGCGACAGCGCCTCGTGTAGCGGCGCTGGTGGAATATGAAGATCGTCCGGTTGCCGTCCATGAAGTGAAAATTCGCGCCCGCTTTGGCGCGCCGAAACACGGTACCGAAGTGGTGGATTTCCGCGCCGCCAGTCCGTTTATCGATGAAGAGTTCAATGCGGAGTGGCAGATGTTTACCCCGCGTGAAGAGGGGGCGGCCCGCGGGATCGAATTCGGTAAGTTCCAGCTGGGCAATATGATTGTTGGCGAGATTATCGAATGCGGTGCTGACGTCACGGAATACCAGATCGGCGACAGCGTCTGCTGCTACGCACCGCTGCAGGAAACGGTGATCGTTAACGCGGTGAATAACTATAAGCTGCGCAAAATGCCGCAGGGCGCCTCCTGGAAAAACGCCGTTTGCTACGATCCGGCGCAGTTCGCCATGAGCGGCGTGCGTGATGCCAACGTCCGCGTGGGCGACTTTGTTGTCGTGGTCGGTCTGGGAGCCATTGGGCAAATTGCGATCCAGCTGGCGAAAAAAGCCGGTGCGTCAATCGTCATCGGCGTCGACCCTATCGAACACCGCTGTGAGATTGCCCGCCGTCATGGGGCAGACCACTGTCTGAACCCAATCGGCACCGATGTCGGTCTGGAAATCAAAAAGCTGACCGGGAAGCAGGGCGCGGACGTGATCATCGAAACCAGCGGCTTTGCAGATGCACTGCAGTCCGCGCTGCGCGGGCTCGCCTATGGCGGCACTATCTCCTACGTAGCCTTCGCGAAACCGTTCGCGGAAGGCTTTAACCTTGGCCGCGAAGCGCATTTCAATAACGCGAAGATTGTCTTCTCCCGCGCCTGTAGCGAACCCAACCCGGATTACCCGCGCTGGAACCGTAAACGTATTGAAGAGACCTGCTGGGAACTGCTGATGAACGGCTATCTAAATTGTGAAGATCTCATCGACCCGGTCGTCACCTTCACCACCACCCCGGAAAGCTACATGAAGTATGTCGATCAGCACCCGGAACTGAGCATCAAAATGGGCGTCACTTTTTAAGCTAAGGACAGCAAATCATGAAGATCGCAACACAAAACCAGGCCTTTTTCCCGGTCAGTATCATGGAGAAATTCCAGTACATCAAAGCGATGGGTTTTGATGGCTACGAAATTGACGGCAAGCTGCTGGTGGAAAACCTCTCCGAGGTAAAAGCGGCGATTAAAGCCACCGGTCTGCCGGTGACGACGGCCTGCGGCGGATACGATGGCTGGATTGGCGACTTCATCGAAGAACGTCGTCTGAACGGGTTACAGCAGATTGAACGTATCCTGGAAGCGCTGGCGGAAGTGGGCGGCAAGGGCATTATCGTGCCTGCTGCCTGGGGGATGTTTACCTTCCGTCTGCCGCCAATGACCTCCCCGCGCAGCCTGGACGGTGACCGCAAAGCCGTAAGCTCCTCCCTGCGCTTTCTGGATGAGGTGGCTGCGCGCACCGGAACGACCGTCTATCTGGAGCCGCTGAACCGCTATCAGGATCACATGATCAACACCCTGGCTGACGCGCGTCGCTATATCGAAGAGAACGGCCTGAAGCACGTGCAGATCATCGGCGATTTCTATCATATGAACATCGAAGAAGACTCGCTGACGGATGCGTTGCATCAGCACCGCGATCTGCTGGGCCATGTGCACATCGCAGATAACCACCGCTACCAGCCGGGCAGCGGCAGCCTCGATTTTGCCAGCCTGTTCGATCGGCTGCGTGCTGATAACTACCGGGGTTACGTGGTGTATGAGTGCCGTGTTCGCGCCGAGGATCCGGCTCGGGCATACCGGGACTCGCTCACTTATCTGCGTAAATGCTGAGGATGACGAGCGTGATGAGTGCTTCTACACCTTCGCCTCTGCGCGTCGCCATCATTGGCGCCGGACAGGTCGCGGATAAAGTACATGCCTCGTATTACGCCACGCGCAGTGATGTTCAGATGGTGGCTGTCATGGACAGCCATCCTGAACAGGCTCGGGCGTTTGCGGAACGTCATGGTATTTCCTCGGCATGGCAGGATGCGCGAGAGATGCTCGAGGCGGTTAAGCCGGATGTGGTGAGCGTCTGTTCGCCTAACCGGTTCCATTTCGGGCACGTCATGGCAGCGCTGGAAGCAGGCTGCCACGTGATGTGTGAAAAACCGCCTGCTATGACGCCGCAGGAGGCCGATCGGATGCGCATGGCCGCGCGCAAGGCGGGAAAAGTGCTGGCGTATGATTTTCACCATCGTTTTGCTCTCGATACGCAACTGCTGCGTGAAGCTGTGATAAAGGGGGAAATGGGCGAAATTTATTACACCACGGCGCAGGCGCTACGCCGCTGCGGGGTTCCCGGCTGGGGCGTCTTTACCAACAAAACGCTTCAGGGCGGTGGGCCGCTGATTGATATCGGCATCCATATGCTCGATGCCGCGATGTACGTGCTGGGGTTCCCGGCGGTAAAAAAGGTGACGGCACACAGCTTCCAGAGGCTGGGAAATCGTAAAAGCAGCGGCCAGTTTGGCGAGTGGGATCCCACGCAGTTTACCGTTGAAGATGCTCTGTTTGGCACCATTGAATTTTGTAACGGCGGCATTCTGCGTCTGGACACGTCGTTTGCGCTCAATATCCGCGAACAATCCATCATGAACGTCGCATTTTGCGGTGAAAAGGCGGGCGCCATGCTGTTCCCGGCGCACATCTACAACGACGAAGCCGGTACTTTAGTCACCCTCACGCAGCGTGAAGAGGCTGACGATCGGCGTCATATGCGCAGTATGGATGCCTTCGTACGGCATGTGCAGGGAGAGCCCGTCATGATCGCTGATGCGGAGCAGGGGCTGGTTATCCAGCAGCTCGTCGCCGCGCTGTATGAATCAGCAGAAACAGGGGAAAGCGTGACGTTATGCTAAACGTGTCTGTATTAACCGATCCGGGCTTTTGTCCACACAGCCTGAATAAATACGCCTCCATCATGGCCTGCGGTAATGGCTACATGGGGATCCGCGCTGCGCACGAAGAAGATTACACCCAGCAAACCAGAGGCATGTATCTTGCGGGCCTCTATCATCGTGCTGGTCGCAACGAGACCACTGAGCTGATCAATCTGCCGGATATCATCGGTATCGATGTTGAGCTGGATGGCTTCAATTTCACGCTCCTGTCAGGCGAAATCCTCGAGTGGCAGCGCGAGCTGGCGTTTGCTAATGGGGAGCTTCGTCGCAGCGTCGTCTGGCGCTCGCCTGACGGGAAACGCTATCGTCTGGAGAGCCGTCGTTTTGTGTCGCTAGACCAGTTGCCCTTAGTGGCCATGCAGCTTTCGATTACACCGCTCGATGCCGCCACGCAGGCCGTGCTGCAAACCGGCATTGACGCAACGCAAACGAACAGCGGCAGACAGCATCTGGATGAAATGTCGGTCAGAGTGTTCGACCAGCAATATATGCAGGGCGTGTATGAAACGCAGGACCGCGCGTCTGAGATTGTTGTTTCAGCATATTGTCAGCTCTCCGCGAAGAGCGATAGCTGTTTCACCGCCAAAAATCGTCGTCTCAGCGTTCATCATTCGCTGACGATTGCTAAGGGTGACACTGTCACGCTTGAAAAAATCGTCTGGGTGGCACATCGCAGTGATAAAGCACTGTCGCAGGCCTCGTTCGCCCGAAACGCGCTGGCCGATCTTAAGGTCTGTGCGGCAAGAGGCTACGACGCCTTGCTTGAGAGTTCGGCGTGTGCCTGGCAAGAGGTCTGGCGTAACGCTCGGGTGGAGGTGGACTCTACGGAACATCAGGATCAGATGGCGCTGGATTACGCCGTCTGGCATTTGACGACCATGACGCCAGCCCATGATGAGCGAAGCAGTATCGCCGCCAAAGGGCTGACGGGAGAGGGGTATAAAGGCCACGTCTTCTGGGATACCGAAATTTTCCTGCTGCCTTTCCATCTCTTCACGCGACCTCAAATCGCTCGTAGTCTGCTGCGCTATCGTTGGCTCAACCTGGCCGGGGCGCGGGAAAAAGCCCGTCGCAACGGCTGGCCCGGCGCGTTGTTCCCATGGGAAAGCGCCGCCAGCGGGCTGGAAGAGACGCCGGAGTTCGCGGCTATCAACATCCGAACCGGCACGCGCCAGAAGGTGGCCTCCGCGCTGGCGGAACACCACATCGTGGCGGACATTGCCTGGGCCGTCGTCGCTTACTGGCAGGCGACGCAGGATGAGACCTTTATGCGAAACGAAGGCCTGACGCTGCTGATGGAAACCGCCGCGTTCTGGATGGGCCGCGCGACGGAAATTAATGGTCGTCTCGAAATCCATGACGTTATCGGACCGGACGAATACACCGAGCATGTGAACAACAACGCGTATACCAACTATCTGGCCTGGCACAACGTCGCCTGCGCTCGCCAGTTTATGGCGATGTTTGGGCGCGAGGATGAAGGTTTTACGCAGAAAGCGACACGGTTCCTGACGTGCTTATGGCTGCCGGAGGCCAATCCAGACGGTGTGATCCCGCAGGATGATACCTTCATGGCCAAACCGGCCATTGATCTCAGCCGCTACAAAGCCAAAGCGGGGAAGCAGACCATTCTGCTCGATTATTCCCGCGCGGAAGTCAACGACATGCAGATCCTTAAGCAGGCCGATGTGGTGATGCTTACCTACCTGTTGCCGGAGCGGTTTACCCCGCAGCAGTGCGCCGCCAATCTGGCGTTCTACGAGCCCCGCACGATCCATGACTCTTCGCTGAGCAAGGCCATTCACGGCATTGTGACTGCCCGCTGTGGTGACACCGAAGGTGCCTACGCCTTCTGGCGCGATGGCGTCGCCATCGATCTTGGTGACGACCCGCACAGCTGCGATGACGGAATTCACGCCGCTGCGACCGGCGCTATCTGGTCCGGCGTCATTCAGGGCTTTGCCGGTATGCAGATAGTGGATGGGGAGCTACATCTTTCGCCCAGGTTGCCGGCTCACTGGCGAAGACTGGCATTCCCGCTGCGCTGGCGGAACGCAACGCTGCACTTTACCTGTGAAAACGAGGTGTTAACCATTGAAGCTTCGGCACCTTCCATGCTGACGCTGTGGGGCAAGACGTTACACGTATCGGGGCGGACAGTTTGCGCTTATAAGGATTTTCTTGCACCTGTTAATGGGACCGCTACCACGGAGGGGCACCATGACGCTTAAGGCGGTTGTATTCGATCTGGACGGTGTGATCACCGATACCGCACACCTCCATTTTCTGGCCTGGCGTGCAGTGGCGGACGAAATCGGCATCACCTTCGACGAAGCGTTTAACGAACAGCTGAAGGGCATTAGCCGCATGGATTCCCTGCAGCGCATCCTGAAGCATGGCGGGAAAGAGGGGATGTTCAGCCATGAGCAGTGCCTCGCGCTGGCGACGAAAAAGAACGCGCTCTATGTCCAGTCTCTGGCGTCGCTGACGGAGGATTCACTGCTTCCGGGTATTCGCGACGTCCTGGCGGATATCCGTGCGGCGAAGGTCAAAATTGGGCTCGCCTCCGTATCCCTGAATGCCCCGGGGATCCTGCACGCGCTGGGCATTCATCAGGCCTTCGATTTTTGCGCCGATGCTTCCCGTATTCGCCGCTCAAAGCCAGACCCGGAGATCTTCCTTGCTGCCTGTGCAGGCCTGAATGTGCGTCCTGACGAGGCTATAGGTATCGAAGATGCACCTGCAGGCGTTGAGGCGATCAACGCGGCGGGAATGCTATCGGTTGGGATTGGATCTGGCCTGAACCATGCGGGTTTACAACTTCATTCAACGCGGGAACTGACCTGGAAATGCCTGGCCGAGTTTTGGGCATCCCGGACGTATTGATAAGGAATTAACAATGGCTCAACTGTCCCTGAAACACATTCAGAAAATCTATGATAACCAGGTCCACGTGGTTAAGGATTTCAGTCTCGAAATAGAAGACAAGGAGTTCATCGTCTTCGTCGGGCCTTCGGGCTGCGGGAAATCCACGACGCTGCGCATGATTGCCGGTCTGGAGGAGATCAGCGCGGGTGAACTGATTATTGACGGGGTGTGCATGAATGACGTGCCCGCCAAGTCACGCGATATCGCGATGGTGTTCCAGAACTATGCGCTTTATCCGCATATGACGGTCTACGACAACATGGCGTTCGGCCTGAAGATGCAAAAAATTGCGCCTGTGGTTATCGACGAGCGCGTTAACTGGGCGGCACAGATCCTCGGATTACGCGAGTACCTCAAGCGTAAACCGGGCGCGCTGTCCGGCGGCCAGCGACAGCGCGTGGCGTTGGGCAGGGCGATCGTGCGCGAAGCGGGCGTGTTCCTGATGGATGAACCGCTCTCCAACCTTGATGCCAAGCTTCGCGTGCAGATGCGGGCTGAAATCAGCAAGTTGCACCAGAAGCTCAACACCACGATGATTTACGTGACCCACGACCAGACGGAAGCCATGACGATGGCGACCCGCATCGTGATCTTAAAAGACGGCATTATTCAGCAGGTCGGCGCTCCGAAGCAGGTATACAACGAACCGGCAAACATGTTTGTTGCTGGGTTTATTGGATCGCCAGCCATGAACTTTATTCGCGGTGCTATCGACGATCGCTATTTCGTCACGGAAACGCTGCGTCTGGCGATCCCGGAAGACAAGCTCGCTTCACTGAATGCCGCAGGGTATCAGCGCAAAGCGGTGGTGTTTGGGATCCGCCCGGAAGATATTCTCACTCTGCAGAGCAGTGGTAAAAATATCGCGGCGAAAGTCAGCGTAGCCGAACTGACCGGCGCGGAATTCATGCTTTACGCCACCGTTGGCGGTCATGAGCTGGTGGTTCGCGCTGGCGCGGCGAATGATTATGCCGCAGGGGATAATATCAACATCCAGTTCGATATGAATAAGTGCCATTTCTTCGACGCTGAAACCGAAGCGGCTATTAGATAAGAAAGGTGTTCGCCGGAAATGCAAATTTCCGGTTTTTTTGTTTGTTACTTATAAAGGGAAAATTAAATGAGTACTCTACTAAGAAGTGCTGCGCTCGTTCTGTGCGCAGGAGTTAGCTGTGCACAAGCATCAGAAGCAGCTAAACAGTGGGAATTTAATATTGGCGCAATGTATGAAATCGAAAACGTCGAGGGGCAGGGCGACGATAAAGATGGATTATATGAACCTTCCGTGTGGTTTAATGCAACCTGGGATGCGTGGACTATTTCGCTGGCGATGTATCAGGAGGGGCCGGTTGATTACAGCAGTATGACCCGTGGAACCTATTTCGATCGTCCTGAATTTCAATTACGCTATCGCTTTATCGGAACCGAAAATTTCACCTTCGGTCTGACCGGCGGTTTCCGTAATTATGGTTATCACTTTAAAGATGAGCACGGTGCCAAAGACGGCAGCGCTAATATGCAGCGCTACAAAGTTCAACCTGACTGGGATATTAAATTAACCGACGACTGGCGTTTTGGCGGCTGGTTTGCCATGTATCAGTTTGCTAACGATCTGCAAAAAACCGGCTATGCTGACAGCCGCGTTGAAACCGAAACGGGCTTTACCTGGACCATTAACGAAACCTTTGCGGCTAAAGTGAATTATTATTTAGAGCGCGGCTTCAATATGGACAGTTCCCGTAATAACGGCGAGTTTTCTACTCAGGAAATTCGTGCCTATCTGCCCATTTCGTTAGGCCAGACCACCTTAACGCCTTATACCCGCCTGGGGCTCGATCGCTGGTCGAACTGGGACTGGCAGGACGATCCTGAGCGTGAAGGACACGATTTCAACCGACTCGGTCTCCTCTACGCTTACGATTTCAACAATGGTTTATCCATGACGCTGGAATACGCGTATGAGTGGGAAAACCACGATGAAGGCGAGAGCGACCGCTTCCACTACGCGGGGGTTGGCGTAAACTACGCGTTCTGACCGACTGCACGCCAGGGGCACTTCGCCCCTGGTTTTAGCGAAGGGAAGCAGCCAACAAAAAGTGGGTATCAACCAGCACTTTTTGCGGTGCGGGCTGACCCGCAATACGCCTGAAAAGAAGATCGCAGCTCTCTTCGCCCAGTTTTCGGGTCGGGATATCGAAGCCGCCAGGTGCGGGCGTTAAAATGAGAGACAGCATCGGGTCACTGTATCCGGCGATGACCACCTGCTCCGGGATCATCAGGTTCAACTCATCCGCCGCGCGATAGAGGCTAAGTAACTTCATGCTGTCGGTAGCGAATACTGCATCAGGCGGCGTGGGTGAAGACAACAATTCCAGCGCCGCCGTAAGCGCACTCTCATGGGTATAACCGCCATCCCTGATCCAGTCCGGGTTAAGGGCAATATGGTGCTTTTCCAGACTGGCTTTATAGCCCGCAAGACGATCGATCGAAACATGATAATCAAGCGGGGCATGCAGACAGGCAATTTTACGGCGTCCGTTTTTAATAAAGGTTTCGGTCAGCGTGGCGCTGTCATGGAAATTATCCGTGTCGACGGAATAGATATTTTGATACTCACCTTCGACTTTGCCGATAACCACTACCGGTACGCCATACGCATCCAGCGTGGTGAAAAAGGATTCATTTGCCGGTGAACTCAGCATAATGATCCCTTTGATCATCTTCTGTTTTATTTTACTCACGCATTTCAGCAAATCATCTTCACTGCTTTTTGACGTTTGTAAAATAACGTCAAATCCTTCTTCTTCCGCTTTTGCCGTAATGGCATGCAGGACATCGGAGAAAAAAGGATTACCGGCAGTGGTTTTGGTTGAACGGGTCGAAATAACCATAATGGCATCGAAACCTGAAGAGGTCAGGGCGCGGGCCAGTTTGTTGGGCTGATAATTTAATTCGTCAATCGCCTTCAGCACTTTTTCACGCGCTTCGGGAGAGATATTCGTTTGTTTATTCAGAACGCGGGAAACGGTTGATTTCGATACGCCCGCAACCCGTGCGATATCATAGATGGTGGGTGACATACACCTTACTCACTCCGGACTGACAGCAATGCTGTTCATCTTACTGGAGAGAAAACGGCAATAGCAATAAATAAGAATTGATAATCAACGATCTGCCCCCATTTATTGTATTCTGAAGCCATGCATTCAAGGCTTCCAGGCAACGAAGGACGGCGATGAAGCGACTTAAAAACGAAATCAATTCACTGGTGAACCGTGGCGTTGACCGTCATCTGCGTCTGGCCGTGACGGGGCTAAGCCGCAGCGGTAAGACGGCGTTTATCACCGCGATGGTGAACCAGCTCCTGAACCTGCACGCCGGGGCGCGTCTGCCGCTGCTCAGCGCGGTGCGGGAAGAACGCCTGCTGGGCGTGAAGCGCGTTCCTCAGCGTGATTTTGGGATTCCACGTTTTACCTATGACGAAGGGCTGGCGCAGCTCTACGGCGATCCGCCCACGTGGCCGACGCCGACGCGAGGGGTGAGTGAAATTCGCCTCGCGCTGCGCTTTCGCTCGAATGAATCCCTGATGCGCCACTTCAAGGATACCTCTACGCTGTACCTTGAAATCGTCGATTACCCCGGTGAATGGTTGCTCGACCTGCCGATGCTGGCGCAGGATTACCTCAGCTGGTCCCGCCAGATGACGGGGCTGTTGCAGGGGCAGCGCGCCGGGTGGTCGGCCAAATGGCGACAGCTGTGCGAAGGCCTGGACCCGCTTGCACCGGCCGATGAAAACCGTCTGGCGGCCATTGCCGAAGCCTGGACGGCGTATCTGCACCAGTGCAAGCAGGAAGGGTTGCACTTCATTCAGCCGGGTCGCTTTGTTCTGCCGGGTGATTTAGCGGGCGCCCCTGCGCTTCAGTTCTTCCCCTGGCCGGACGTGGATAGGGTGGGCGAGTCGAAGCTGGCGCAGGCCGACAGGCACACTAACGCCGGGATGCTGCGCGAGCGTTACAATTACTACTGTGAAAAAGTAGTCAAGGGATTCTATAAAAACCACTTTTTGCGATTTGACCGTCAGATTGTGCTGGTGGATTGTCTGCAGCCGCTCAACAGCGGGCCGCAGGCCTTCAACGATATGCGCCTGGCGCTGACGCAGCTGATGCAAAGTTTTCACTACGGGCAGCGGACGCTGTTTCGCCGTCTGTTCTCCCCGGTGATCGACAAACTGCTCTTTGCGGCCACCAAGGCCGATCACGTCACTGTCGACCAGCATGCCAATATGGTATCGCTGCTGCAGCAGCTGGTGCAGGACGCCTGGCAAAACGCCGCCTTCGAAGGGATCGGCATGGATTGCCTTGGGCTTGCGTCCGTGCAGGCAACGCAAAGCGGGCTGATCGATCTTAACGGCGAGAAAATACCGGCATTACGCGGGAACCGGCTCAGCGACGGTGAACCGCTTACCGTCTATCCGGGCGAAGTGCCTGCGCGGCTGCCGGGTCAGGCCTTCTGGCAGAACCAGGGCTTCCAGTTTGAAGCCTTCCGCCCGCAGGCAATGAGCGTCGATCGGCCATTACCACACATCCGTCTGGATGCGGCGCTGGAGTTTTTGATTGGAGATAAATTGCGATGACGGAACCGTTAAAACCGCGCATAGACTTTACCGGAACGCTTGAGCAGCCTCCTCAGGAGGCGTTTAAAACCGCGCAGACGTTCAGCGGCACGCAGGCTGATAACTTTGCTCCGGCCCTGACAGAGGAGCCCGGCGTCGAGGAAGGTCCGGCAGAGGCGGTTGTGGAAGCCGCTCTGCGTCCAAAACGCAGCCTGTGGCGCAGGATGGTCACCGCCGGTCTGGCGCTGTTTGGCGTAAGCGTGGTTGGGCAGGGTGTGCAGTGGACGATGAATGCCTGGCAAACTCAGGACTGGGTCGCGCTGGGCGGATGTGCCGCGGGCGCGCTGATTGTGGGAGCGGGTATCGGGTCGGTTGCCACCGAGTGGCGGCGGCTCTGGCGTTTACGCCAGCGCGCGCACGAGCGTGATGAAGCGCGGGATCTGCTCCACAGTCACGGCACCGGTAAAGGCCGCGCGTTCTGTGAAAAGCTGGCCAGCCAGGCGGGAATCGATCAGTCGCATCCGGCGCTTCAGCGCTGGTATGCCGCCATCCATGAAACCCAGAATGACCGGGAAGTGGTGACGCTCTACTCCCATATGGTTCAGCCGGTACTGGATGCTCAGGCGCGGCGCGAGATCAGCCGCTCTGCGGCAGAATCCACCCTGATGATTGCCGTCAGCCCGCTGGCGCTGGTCGATATGGCCTTTATCGCCTGGCGTAACCTGCGCCTGATCAACCGTATCGCGAACCTTTACGGCATAGAGCTGGGTTACTACAGTCGACTCCGCCTGTTCAAGCTGGTCCTGCTCAATATCGCGTTTGCCGGGGCGAGTGAACTGGTGCGCGAAGTCGGAATGGACTGGATGTCGCAGGATCTGGCGGCGCGTCTTTCCGCTCGTGCCGCGCAGGGTATCGGTGCGGGATTATTGACCGCGCGTTTGGGGATTAAAGCGATGGAAGTCTGCCGTCCGCTGCCGTGGATTGATGGCGATAAGCCCCGGCTGGGGGATTTCAGGCGCGAGCTGATCGGCCAGCTCAAAGAGACGCTCAATAAAAAACCGGCTCCGTGAGGTTTTGTTCACTTATCGTGCTGGCTGTCAATATTTGTTGACAGCCATCTTCCCGATCACCGTGTTCTGGCATATCATTTTACTGTTATTGGCTTAAAACGGTGAATTTCCCATGCGTCTTGAAGTCTTCTGTGAAGACCGTCTCGGTCTGACCCGCGAGTTACTCGATCTTCTTGTTTTACGTAGCATTGATTTACGTGGCATTGAGATCGATCCTGTCGGGCGAATTTACCTCAATTTTGCCGAAATTGAATTTAATACCTTCAGCAGCCTGATGGCGGAAATCCGCCGTATCGCTGGCGTTACGGATGTACGCACCATTCCCTGGATGCCCTCTGAGCGTGAGCATCTGGCGCTGAGCGCGCTGCTGGAAGCGATGCCTGAGCCGTTCCTCTCCCTGGATTTGAAAAGCAAAGTTGAGCGCGTTAACCACGCGAGCTGCCAGCTTTTCGCGCAGAGTCAGGAGAAGCTCAGCAATCATAACGCCGCGCAGCTGATCCCCGGCTTTAACTTCCAGCGCTGGCTGGACAGCAATCCGCAGAACACGCTTAGCGAGCATGTGGTGATTAACGGGCAGAATTTCCTGATGGAGATCACGCCGGTCTATCTGAAAGGGGAAGGGAATACCCGCGTGTTGACCGGGGCGGTGATCATGCTGCGCTCGACGCTACGCATGGGGCGCCAGCTGCAAAACCTCTCCAGTCAGGACGTTGGCGCATTCAGCCAGATTATTGCCGTCAGCCCGAAAATGCGCCATGTGGTTGACCAGGCGCGCAAGCTCGCAAGCCTGACCGCGCCGCTGCTGATTACCGGGGATACCGGCACCGGGAAAGACCTGCTGGCTCATGCGGTGCATCTGGCGAGCCCGCGTGCGGCTAAGCCTTATCTGGCACTTAACTGCGCCTCTATTCCGGAAGACGCCGTTGAAAGCGAGCTGTTTGGTCACGCGCCGGAAGGCAAGAAAGGGTTCTTCGAGCAGGCTAACGGTGGCTCCGTGCTGCTGGACGAAATCGGCGAAATGTCGCCGCGCATGCAGGCTAAGCTGCTGCGTTTCCTGAACGACGGAACCTTCCGCCGCGTCGGTGAGGATCAAGAAGTGCATGTGGACGTGCGCGTCATTTGCGCCACCCAGAAAAACCTGGTGGAACTGGTGCAAAAGGGGATCTTCCGCGAAGATCTCTATTACCGCCTCAACGTCCTGACGCTGAATATTCCCCCGCTGCGCGATTGCCCGCAGGACATCATGCCGCTAACGGAGCTGTTCGTCGCCCGCTTTGCCGACGAGCAGGGGGTGCCGCGTCCGAAGCTGTCTGCCGATCTCGGCACGGTGCTGATGCGCTACGGCTGGCCGGGCAACATTCGCCAGCTTAAAAACGCCGTTTATCGTGCGCTGACCCAGCTGGAAGGCTATGAACTGCGTCCGCAGGATATTCTGTTGCCTGATTACGACGCGGGGACGGTATCGGTTGGCGAAGAGGCGATGGAAGGTTCTCTGGACGATATCACCAGCCGTTTTGAGCGTTCAGTGCTGACGCAGCTGTACCGCAGCTATCCCAGCACCCGCAAGCTGGCAAAACGCCTTGGCGTCTCGCATACCGCGATCGCGAACAAGCTGCGTGAGTACGGTTTGAATCATAAGAAAGGCGACGAATAACAAAAAGCCTCTGCAAAGAGGCTTTTTACTTTGCGTTTATTCCTTCGCCATCGGCGTGTTAACGATTTCTGTTTTTGTCTCTCCCTGAATCGATGCAATCCTGTTTTCGACCTCTTTCACCTGCTGCGGGCTGTGCAGCAGGGTATAGGTCAGGTCAAACTGCGCGCTGGCACCGGGCTGCAGCTGCTTAACCCGCTTCTGCTCGCGTTCAATCGTAACGGGGTAGGCGTAGCTGGTGCCCGGCTCAATGCCCGTGACGTAGCCCTGCTTCAGCGTATCGGTGTTCTTCCATAAGGTCAGCACGGGCAGCTGGCGGGTATCAAACTGGATTGACGCACCTTTATCTCCGGCTTTATTGACCACCGCCGCAAGCGTTTCGTGGTTATTGTCCGAGAGTGGTTTAATGTTAAAGACCATCTCATCAAAGCCTTTTGTCGGCCCGGCATAGGTTTGCCAGTCGTTAACGCCCGCCTTGGCGTAGTCATTGAACGGGCTCACGCTCGCCGCCGGCGCAAGGAAGCGGGCGCCTTCTTCGAGGATCGGCGTGCCGAAGTTGCTGTGATAGATGATTTGGTAATCATGAGGGTAATCCGCATGGTTGGTCAGAACATCATGCAGACTGAACTGGTTGGTTCCGGGAACGTAGCGCAGTTCGGTCATGGTTTGCAGATCCGATTCTTTAAACGTGCTCTCTTTGATCAAACCCCGAACGCGGATCTCATGCGGGGCGGCATCGGCGATTTCAACCTCGACCTGCGAAACGGGGGTATTACCGGCCCTGCCGTGCAGGGTGTAAATTTGCCCGTCAGCGGTGACCGGATGTCCTGTCCACTCATAGCCACAGCGCACCATCATCTCGTTGAAACCATCCAGCCAGCCGAGACCGTTGCGGCTCTCAAGATTGATATATGCCGGATTAACGACCTCTTTAACGGGCGAATTCCACCCCAGTCGGGTGCCAAAGCCTTCTACGTGCAGAAGGTTCATGCCGCGGGTCGGGCTCAGGGTGATGGTGAGGCCATCTTTGCTGCTAATAATGATGACTTTGCTGCCTTCCTGTTTACCACCGTGTAAGACTTTTTGCTCAATGCTGAACGTTTGATCTTTAACTTTCAGCTCATCACTGGAAATCTTCCAGTTTCCTTTCTCTACGCTGCTTTCAGCACTTGTCAGCACCCAGGTTTTGGCCGCTGCATGGCCAGAAATCAGTACCGCAAGGAGCGTAAAAGCGAATTTAATCTTCATATTTTATCCTTATTGCTGAAACGATTATTTTCTTTCGTAAGCAAATCTAATGTTTAGGCAGAAAGGGAAATGTGATGTGCTTCACTGGGGATGAAAATAGGGAAATTTAACGATTATTATGCGTTATTGATCACGCTCATGTTACATATTGTCTAAGTTATTACATGATTAATGTGATTTGTGTTCATTTAAGCTTTAACGATTCAGCTTTAATATAATAAAAAACCCCGCCGCGGCGAGGTTGAGAATAAGTTGTATAGAATGCTAAGTACTTATTATGCTTTCAGCACGTCCAGCGCGGCAGTGTAGTCCGGCTCGGTGGTGATTTCGTTAACCAGTTCGCTGAAGACAACGGTGTCGTTTTCATCCAGAACCAGTACGGCACGTGCCGCCAGACCTTTCAGTGGGCCTTCCGCGATGCTGACGCCGTATTTCTCGAGGAAATCTGCGCTGCGCAGGGTGGAGAGGGTGATAACGTTGCTCAGGCCTTCAGCACCGCAGAAACGGGACTGGGCAAACGGCAGGTCAGCGGAAATGCACAGCACAACGGTGTTGTCCATTTCAGTCGCCAGCTGGTTGAATTTACGCACGGACGCGGCACAAACGCCGGTATCAATGCTTGGGAAAATGTTCAGTACTTTGCGTTTGCCCGCAAACTGAGCCAGTGTGACGTCAGACAGATCTTTAGCCACCAGAGTAAAAGCCTGCGCTTTGCTGCCAGCCTGCGGAATGGAACCTGCAACAGCAACCGGGTTGCCCTGGAAATGAACGAGTTGTGACATAGATATCTTCCTGTTTACATATAGTTAACGTCGGGGCTAGTGTATGCCATCAGCGGATAACACGGCAAACCAAATTTTTCGCCTTTCCGGGCCGCAAGGAGTCAGTGATGAGAAGCGTTAAGGTCTATGAAGAAGCCTGGCCATTGCATACCCCGTTTGTGATCTCCCGCGGCAGTCGAAGTGAAGCCAGCGTGGTCGTAGTCGAAATCGAAGAAGAGGGGGTTAAAGGCGTTGGGGAATGTACGCCATACCCGCGCTATGGAGAAAGTCCTGCGTCGGTGATGGCGCATATCATGACCCTGGTGCCAGAGCTGCAAAAAGGGCTCACGCGCGAGGCGTTACAGCAGCGTTTACCCGCCGGGGCTGCGCGCAACGCCATCGACTGTGCGCTCTGGAGCCTTGAGGCCGCCAGGCAGCAACAATCGCTGACGTCCTTGCTGGGGGTGACGCTGCCGGAGTCCGTCGTGACGGCGCAAACGGTCGTGATTGGTGAGCCGGAGCAGATGGCTGCCAGCGCAAAAGCGCTCTATGACGCAGGGGCCACGCTGTTAAAAGTGAAGCTCGACGATCGCCTGATCAGCGAGCGGATGGTCGCCATTCGCTCGGCGGTTCCCTCGGCCACGCTGATTGTTGACGCCAACGAGTCGTGGCATCCCGAGGGGCTTGCCGCGCGATGCCAGCTGCTGGCTGACCTGGGCGTGGCGATGCTGGAACAGCCTCTGCCAGCGAAGGATGATGCGGCGCTGAAGAATTTTATCCATCCGCTGCCCGTCTGTGCGGATGAAAGCTGTCATACCCGCGAGAATTTGAGCGCGCTTAAGGGCAGCTATGAGATGGTCAATATCAAGCTCGACAAGACCGGCGGGCTGACAGAAGCGCTGGCCCTGGCGGCGGAAGCGCAGGCGCAGGGCTTTTCCCTGATGCTCGGATGCATGCTCTGCACATCCCGGGCGATCGGCGCGGCGCTACCGCTGGTCAATCAGGTCCGTTTCGCCGATCTGGACGGCCCGACGTGGCTGGCGGTTGACGTTTCACCGGCGCTTAATTTTACCAGCGGCGTGCTTCATCTTTGAGGCTGCCAGCGCAGTAGCTCCATCATCGCGTTTAAGTATTTTTCGCTGGCTTCGTCGGAGGAAATTGGCGGAAATTCAGCGGTGATGCAGGGCAGGCTCAAATCGGCGCACCAGCTACCGAACGATCCGGGTGTTTCATAGCCGACGCTGGTGACGAGCGGCAGGGCGAAAGCCTGCGCCAGCCACGCGCCCAGGTCTGAGTGACGCGGATCTTCAATGCAGGCCAGCGGATCGTGGAAGGAGACAACCCAGGCGGGGTGGATCTTATGGATAAGCTGGCATAGCGCCTGCGTTTCCGGCTCCGAGCCGGGCTTGTCTCCCGTCAGCAGCACCACGTCCCGCTCCTCGGCGGAGCTGTTCCAGCGATAAACCGTTTCTCCGGCGCGCCAGTTTGCCGCCGGGAAATTACGGTTCAGGTCAACGCCCCTCGCATTCGCCCGTAATCCAAGCTGACAGCCGTCCGGATTGACGGCAAGAATCACGTGGTGACGGCGCAATGAAGGCGTCAGCGTCCGCAGCGCGCAGGAAAGCGTGACGATGGACGAGTTCTCGTCTCCGTGCGTGCCGGCAATGATCAAACCGCTGCTGCGATCGGCATCGGGCGCCGGGAACCAGATCAGCGATGCGCCTAAAAATGAGCGGCCATATTGCTCAGCGCCCGGCGGAAAGGCCCCGCGCTCCGCTCGTGGTCGGGTGATTGCCATACGAAATCCTGATAAAGAAGTCTCTACTGGCAGTGTTGTGCAAAACCCGCTGTTAATCAAATAGTTTCCGTAACGCTTGAGAATTGCCTTAAATCACTATTCAGGCGTAAGGTATTTGCATTTCTCTGTTTCGAAACAAATAATTACGCATCTGCTTGTTACCTGAATTCATCAAAGGGGATCTTATGAAGCATCCTGTTTCGCGTCTCTGCGCTGCACTGTACCTGTGCGGACTCTCTACACTCTCGTACGCTGCTGATGTGCCCCAGGGCACGGTACTGGCGCAAAAACAGGAGCTGGTCAGGCATATTAAAGACGAGCCGGCTTCGCTCGATCCGGCAAAAGCGGTGGGATTACCCGAGATTCAGGTAATTCGCGATCTTTTCGAAGGGCTGGTGAATCAGAACGAGAAAGGGGAGCTGACCCCCGGCGTGGCGACGCGCTGGCAGAGCAACGATAACCGTATCTGGACGTTCACCCTGCGCGATAACGCGAAATGGTCTGACGGTACGCCCGTCACCGCGCAGGATTTTGTCTACAGCTGGCAGCGTCTGGTTGACCCGAAAACCACGTCTCCGTTTGCCTGGTTTGCGGCGCTGGCGGGCATCAATAACGCGCAGGCCATTATCGATGGCAAAGCGGCGCCAGATACCCTGGGCGTGACGGCGGTGGATGCCAGAACCTTACGCGTCCAGCTGGACAAACCGCTCCCGTGGTTTAGCAACCTGACGGCAAACTTCGCCTTCTATCCGGTGCAAAAAGCGAACGTTGAAAGCGGGAAAGAGTGGACGCGTCCGGGCGCCCTGGTGGGTAACGGCGCGTACGTCCTGAACGACCGGGTGGTGAATGAAAAACTGGTTGTCGTGCCGAATACGCACTACTGGGACAACGCGAAAACTGTCCTGCAAAAAGTGACCTTCATTCCGATTAATCAGGAATCGTCCGCCACTAAGCGCTATCTGGCGGGGGATATTGATATCACCGAATCGTTCCCGAAAAACATGTATCAGAAGCTCCTGAAGGACATTCCGGGACAGGTGTATACGCCGCCTCAGCTCGGGACATATTACTATGCGTTTAACACGCAAAAGGGCCCGACGGCCGATGCCCGGGTGCGTCTTGCGCTGAGCATGACTATCGATCGCCGCATTATGGCGGAAAAGGTATTAGGTACAGGCGAGAAGCCGGCCTGGCATTTCACCCCTGACGTGACGGCGGGCTTCACCCCTGAGCCTTCACCGTTCGAGGAGATGTCCCAGCAGGAGCTGAACGCTCAGGCGAAAACGTTGCTC
Source organism: Enterobacter cloacae complex sp. ESBL7 (assembly GCF_041679625.1). Lineage (NCBI taxonomy): Bacteria > Pseudomonadati > Pseudomonadota > Gammaproteobacteria > Enterobacterales > Enterobacteriaceae > Enterobacter > Enterobacter cloacae complex sp. ESBL7. The sequence goes on along the minus strand of NZ_JBGORN010000001.1, from coordinate 1,745,265 downwards.
CAGGCCGCAGGTTACGGTCCTCAGCGTCCGCTGAAGTTGACCCTGCTGTACAACACCTCGGAAAACCACCAGAAAATCGCCATTGCGGTGGCGTCCATGTGGAAGAAAAATCTCGGTGTGGACGTCAAACTGCAAAACCAGGAGTGGAAAACCTATATCGACAGCCGCAATACCGGCAATTTTGATGTGATCCGCGCGTCATGGGTAGGCGATTACAACGAGCCGTCAACATTCCTGTCTCTGCTGACCTCAACCCACAGCGGCAATATCTCGCGTTTCAATGAGCCGGCCTACGATAAAATTATCCACCAGGCGACGCTGGAAACCACGGCGAAAGCGCGTAATACCGACTACAACATGGCGGAGAAAATCCTCATGGAGAAAGCGCCCATCGCGCCCATTTACCAGTACACCAATGGACGCCTGATTAAGCCCTGGGTGAAAGGCTACCCCATCAATAACCCGGAAGACGTGGCGTATAGCCGGACGATGTTTATCGAGAAGCACTGATGTTTTATGAGGCCTGGCGCATTCTCGCGCCAGGTCTGCAAAACGCGGTACCGCTTCATTCGCTATGCGTGGCCCGATGCCGGGTCTCTGTTATTCTAATAGCGCATTAAACTTCGCCAGCCACTGCGGATGCGCGGGCCAGGCGGGAGCCGTCACCAGGTTACCGTCTACATGGGCCTGATCGATGCCGATAGCGGCGTAGTGTCCGCCGCTGAGACGGACTTCAGGCGCGCAGGCCGGGTAGGCGCTACAGGTTCGTCCTTTCAGGATCCCCGCGGCAGCAAGCAGCTGTGGGCCGTGGCACACTGCGGCAATCGGCTTACGCGCGGCGTCAAATGCCTGTACCAGCTTTAAGACGTCCTCATTTAACCGCAGATACTCGGGCGCTCTCCCGCCGGGGATGAGCAGCGCGTCGTAGTCCTGCTCCTTTACGGCTGAAAAATCGGCGTTGAGGGTAAAGCGGTGACCGGGCTTTTCGCTGTAGGTCTGGGCGCCGTCAAAGTCATGGATTGCCGTCATGATGTAATCGCCCTTCGGTTTGTCGGGGCAGACCGCATCTACCTGATGGCCAATCATCTGCAAAGCCTGAAAAGGCACCATGGTTTCGTAATCTTCGGCGTAATCGCCAACCAGCATCAGGATCTTCTTGCTCATCTTTCCTCACCTCTATCAATAAAGATGATTAAGATATAGCCTGGCGTGGCTGAATTGCCGGAAATAAAAAAGCCCGTCAGAGCACGGGCAACATAAGCAAATGAATAAGTGATTCGTTATCAACGTTGTTGGAGGATAACGCCGCGTATTTTACGCGGCTGTAAGGGAAGCAGATACCTGACATATTCGGTAGGTGAAACAAGCGATTAAACGTGCGTTACGGTGCGTCGAAGGTCGGGTAAAGGCTATTTTCCAGAAACTCGACGAGATACCAGATCTCACCGCTAAAAATAAACCAGAAGCCAAATATAATAAGGAGTAAAATAATTAAGGTGAGTATTATTTCTGTTTTTCCCATTGCGGCTTTTACCCACCTGACGCTAATTGTTTCGAGGTGGGCATTGTAGCGGGGCTTTTCCGGATACTCCAGTTTCATGCTGCAAGGACTTTATTTCGTCCGTCATTTTTAGCGCGATACAGCGCATCGTCCACACGCTTAAACAGCTCGTCAATACTTTCACCCTGATTGTGCCGCGCCACGCCAATACTGACGGTAAACCGCGGCAAGCCCGGAATCGTAATGCGGGCAACGGCTGCACGGACTGACTCGGCAATCTGCATCGCAGTGTCGAGAGAGGTGCGCGGCAGCAGGATAACGAACTCTTCGCCACCCCAGCGGAACACCATATCGCCCTCCCGACTACAGGCTTCCAGCGTCCGGGAAAGGGCGATAAGTACCTCATCGCCTTTCAGATGGCCGAACAGGTCATTAATGTTTTTGAAATGGTCGGTATCCACCAGCAGCAGGCTAAATTGCTGCTGCGCAGGAAGTTTATTCAGATTGCTTTGATCGGTAATCGCGTAGAACTGGCGCCGGTTGAGTAACCCCGTCATGGAGTCACGTAACGCCGCATGTTCCAGCTCCTGCTCCAGCCTTTTTTGCTCGGTGATATCGTGGATGATGCACAGCATCAGCTTGTCACCGTAGATCTCAATGGGCCCGGCATACGTCTGAACGTGGCGGGTGGATCCATCGGCAAGGCGGTGAACAAAATTGAGCGGCTTGTGACCACCGGGCAGCGCGGCAATCGCAGTCATAATGGGCATCACATCTCGCCCCAGCGTATTGATTTCCCAGGTATGCTTACTGCACATGTCATCATGTGAATAACCATAAAAATTGAGCGCGGCCAGATTTGCATCGACGATTTGGCCGTCGCGGGCCGGATCGATTAGCAGCATCGGGGCGCTGTTGGTCAGAAAAAAGCGCGCATAAAAACCCTGTTTTTTCCGACGGTAGGTAGCGGAACGGCTGGCCTTCAATCCTGAGAGTATTTGTTGGGAGATGCCCTCGAAAACAATCACATCGCCCCAGGGCGCGTAGTGGGCAAGCGAGAGGCGACAGCTTAACGGCGTATCCTGTCCATCCCGGTTCGTTGTCCAGATTTCGACGATCTCCTGCTCTGTTTTCAGTTCAGATACATACATCGCCAGGACGGTTTGCGCACTGGCTGAATAGATCCCTTTGCGCAGGTCATCGAGCGTTTTATCCCCCATGACGTGCGTTGCGGCCACATTTGCAAAAACGATCTTTTCCGACACGGGTGAAACGAGCCACACGGGTGTTTTAATTACATTCAACGCATCAAAACAAGGTTGCGACATAGGCGTTTCCTGTTCATCGACAACATGTGCCTGACAATCATGACAGAATTGACTCGCGTGTACTCCCTTGAAACATACTCCACTTAACCCCGTCAGGCATGATTTTTTTGAGAAATAAATGCGGGGTCCGTTTGAATTTTATTAATGGGTATAATCTGTTTGTCTGAGTTTATCTGCAGCAGTAGCCACGGTACCTGTTCGGCAGGTAAGGGGCGGGAGAAAAGATATCCCTGCAGGTAATCGCAGCCGAGTCGGGTGAGAACCGCCTGCTGTTCTTCCGTCTCGATCCCTTCTGCCACCACATTCATCTCCATGGTCCGGGCGATACTGATAATGGTTTCAACCAGCTTGTAGCTTTTTTCATTTTCCAGCATCGACGTGACAAAGCTTCTGTCGATCTTGAGCTCTTTTGCCGGAAGCACGCTCAGCATCAAAAGGTTGGAATAGCCCGTCCCAAAATCATCAATCGAGACAACGATCCCCGCGTGATTAAACGCATTGAGCAACTCAATGCTGCGGTCGAGATTTTTAAGCGCGGTGCTTTCCGTTACCTCCAGGATCAGCCGGGACGGAGAAAGGCTATATTTTTCCAGCATCGACGAGATGATCTGGAAAATATCCGGCTGTTCAAACTGGATGGGGGATAGGTTGAGCGAGAGCGTCCACTGGCTGAAACCTTGCTCTGTCCAGAAATGAAGCTGTCGGCATGCCGCTTCAATGGCCCAGTTACCTACCGGAATAATTAAGCCCGTTTGCTCCAGTGAGGGGATAAACAGATTAGGCAGTACAACCCCTTGCTCAGGATGTCGCCAGCGCAGAAGGGCTTCAAAACCGTGAATGGTTTTCTCTCCTGCATGCCAGGTTGGCTGGTACCACAGTTCAAACTGATCGCGCTCAAGCGCCTGCGAAAGCTCCTGCAGGAAACCGGGTTTCGCCGGGATCGCTGTTGACATCTCGGTCCGGTAAATCGCCCAGCCGTTGCGGCCATCTTCCTTGACGCGATGTAATGCTGCATCCGCCTTGAGCTTCAGCTCGTGCAGCGTTTCGCCGTCCTGAGGATAGAGGCTGACGCCCGCGCTGATCGTCGTGCTTAACGTATGTCCGCAGACGGACAGAGGGCGTCGCACATCTTCAAGCAGCGCGGTGATCAGGGCGTTGAGCCTGTCGTCGTCACATTCCGGCACCAGCAGGATAAAGGCGTCGCCTCCCAGCCTTGCCAGGGTCATCTCGCGCGTGAGCCGGGCCGTGATGCGCTGCGCGACCGTGATCAATAGCTCATCACCAACGCTGTGACCCCACGTATCGTTAACGCGTTTGAAGTGATCGACGTTCAGGAAAATAACCGCAAATGGCTTCTTGCTCAGCAGCGCGCTGCGCAGACAATCCTGCATGCGGAGATCCATCTGGTGGCGGTTTGCGAGCCCGGTGAGCGCGTCAAAACGCGCCTGTAGCTCAAGCTGGCGGTTGAGCTGATGCAGATTATCCGTCAGCCGGTTGGTGCGCCGGTGGGAATCGATCAGTGAAATGATTAACATCACGCCGAGCAGGCAGAGCGTGGTGACCGACACCCAGATGGATAACCCCAGCTCGCCAATCCCGCCCGGGCGGGTATGCGCCATTTCCTGAAACCGCGCGGCACTCATGCCGGTATAGTGCATCGCACAAATGGCGGCACCCATGATGAAGGCCGCGAGAATGCGATTGATAAAGACGCCTTTGTGTTTATCCCGCAGGCGGAAAGCCAGCCACAGCGCCGTGCCGGAGGCAACAACCGCAATAACCACGGACAACCCCACGAGGCGGCGATCCCAGATGATGCTGCCATCCAGCATCAGGGCCGCCATACCGATGTAGTGCATCGACACCACGCCAGCGCTCAGGATTGTCGTGGCAAAGATCAGTCGAAAGGGAGAAAGTTTTTTGCCCGCGACGGCAATATTAAGTGCTGTGGTCGATGCAACCACCGCGACGCCCAGTGACGCAAGGGTTAACCAGAGGTCGTAGCTCATCATCATGGGCATTTGCATCGACAGCATGCCGATAAAGTGCATCGACCAAATGCCAATGCCCAGCGTGACCCCACCGGCAATGCGCCAGAACAGGGCAGCCTTTCGGCTGGAGAGGGGGATCTTTCCGGCGCTGTCCAGCGCCACAAAGGAGGCGATAAACGCCACCAGATAAGAGATAGCGATTAACACAGGGTCCCACGATATATTGAGCATTATGCAATCCCACGCCTGAGAGGGTTACCGATTTCGCCTGCCGGGTACATCTTTATTGGGCAACGAACATGCGCATTCAAACCATATTAGTTATTTATCGTGAAAAATGACCAGTCATATTAATACTCTAAAACTTATTAAGAATATAAAATATATTCTCTCGTTAATATATTAAGCATTGCTAAACAAGAACGAATAACAGTAGCAAAGCTCCTTAAATATGAAGGCGATCGTATCGTCTCACCGCGGGCGATACTATCGCTTAAGATGGCGGGAAACCAGTATCACAGCATGCTGAGCAGAACATTTTCACTAATACGCTTTTTTTATCTGACTTAAGACAAATCTCAGGATGCTAACGGCGAAACAAAAAACAAGCGTTCTTTGCGATGAAAAACTTCCGGGCCAATGCTATAAGTCTAAGTGCCGACCAAAATATAAAACGTGGGTATTATCATGCTAAAAAATATTAGTGTCAGGACCTTTATTATCGGGTTCCTTTTCTCTCTTTTTTTGGTAAGTGCAGGTGTCGTTGTTCTATTTTCCAGCAATACGTCTCTCTTTATTTCGCTTAATGTCATCAATTTCGTGGCGCTATTTTTGCTCTGGGTCTATATGACGAAGTATCTTGTGACGCCGATCAATACGGTGAAGAGAAGTATCGAGGAGGTGACCGCAGGTAACCTTGGCGTATCTATCCCTGAATTTGGCAATAACTGCGCGGGCCGACTCATCCCCGGGATCAATAGTCTTTCCGGCAATATTGCGACGCTGGTGCGTGAGATCAGGGCGTCATCGCAAACCGCCATGACCTTATCGGATCAACTCTCGGCACGTAGCGCTCAGCTTTCGGTGAAAACCGAACAGCAGTCTGCGTCTTTGGTGCAAACCGCAGCCAGCATGGAGCAAATGGCCGCGAGCACCAAAAACAATGCCGATAACACCCGCCTGGCGAGCGAGCAGGCAAATGTGGCGACGTTACAGGCGCGCAAGGGCGGCGAGCTGATGGGGCAGGTCGCCAGCAATATGCAGTCCATTACCGAATGCGCGCAGCAGATGACGGAGATTATTTCGCTCATTGACGGCATTGCATTCCAGACAAATATCCTGGCGCTCAACGCGGCCGTGGAGGCGGCAAGGGCGGGCGATCATGGCAAGGGTTTTTCTGTCGTCGCGGAAGAGGTAAGAAACCTGGCACACCGCAGCGCGGAGGCCGCGAAGAATATCAAAACGCTGATTGAAGTCACCAGCAGTAACGTCACGCAGGGAGCCAGCGTTGTGTCACAGGCAGAGAAAAACATGCATGAAATCGTGACGGGTTCGGGGAATGTCAGCCGCTTAATGGACGACATTTCCGCGTCAACCTCAGAGCAGGAGAAAGGCATTTCTCAGATTACCCTGGCGCTATCGGAGCTGGAGCGGGTCACACAAAGTAACGTGGCAATGGCAGAGGAACTCAACGGTTCGTCTGATGTACTGCGTAATCAGGTGATTGAGCTGCAAACCCGGACGCGTAATTTCAGGCTCGATCAGTCATCCTTGTCCTCATCACCTGGCGGTTCGCCATCCTTCCTCCAGCGGCCAGAGCACTCTCTCTGACAGCACCTCAAAGCCTGGCATGCCAGGCTTTTTTCATGCCTCCGCCTGGTATGTACAATTCCTGAGCGATTTCAGCGCGATGGGATACATAGTTGTTGCTTAACACCTGATGAAAGCTAGACTGACACCGAAGAGCTAAAAAGGTGGAGGCGCTGTGGAAAGCATTAAAGGATCTGAACTAAACGTTCCAGACGCAGTTTTTGCGTGGGTGCTGGATGGTCGCGGCGGTGCGCGACCGCTGGAAGATAATGATGCGATCGATAGTGCGCATCCCTGCTGGCTACATCTGAACTACACCCACCCGGACAGCGCTGACTGGCTGGCCTCGACGCCGCTCTTGCCCAATAACGTGCGCGATGCGCTGGCGGGTGAAAGCCTGCGGCCCCGCGTGAGTCGAATGGGTGACGGGACGCTGATCACCCTGCGCTGCATTAACGGCAGCACGGATGAACGCCCGGATCAGCTGGTTGCGATGCGTGTCTACATGGACGATGGGCTCATTGTGTCGACCCGCCAGCGAAAAGTTCTGGCGCTGGATGACATCGTCAACGATCTGAAAGAGGGCACCGGGCCGGTCGACTGCGGCAGCTGGCTGGTGGACGTCTGCGACGCCCTTACCGATCATGCGAGTGAATTTATTGAAGAGCTGCACGACAAAATCATCGACCTGGAAGATAACCTGCTCGATCAGCAAATCCCGCCCCGCGGTTTTCTGGCCTTATTGCGTAAGCAGTTGATTGTGATGCGCCGCTACATGACGCCGCAGCGCGACGTGTATGCGCGTCTTGCCAGCGAAAGGCTCGCCTGGATGAATGACGATCAGCGACGCAGAATGCAGGATATTGCCGACAGGCTGGGGCGCGGGCTGGACGAGATTGATTCCTGTATTGCCAGAACGGCGGTGATGGCGGACGAAATCGCGCAGGTGATGCAGGAGTCGCTGTCGAGAAGAACCTATACGATGTCTCTGATGGCGATGGTGTTTTTACCCAGCACGTTTCTTACCGGGCTGTTTGGCGTGAACCTTGGGGGAATTCCTGGTGGCGCTTATCGCTACGGTTTTACCGCATTTTGCGTGATGTTAGTTGTTTTGATTGGTGGTGTTGCATGGTGGTTGCATCGTAGTAAATGGCTGTAAATTTACGCTTTTTTCAGCTTTCAACGGGATCAAAACGCTCTTTTAATTGAGCGAAGTCAATAAACATCTACCCCGTAAGGTGCAATATTACTCCCGCAGGTGAATGCAACGTCAAGCGATGGGCGTTGCGCTCCATATTGTCTTACTTCCTTTTTTGAATTACTGCATAGCACAATTGATTCGTACGACGCCGACTTCATAGTCGGCTTTTTTTTGCCTCCTGATTCTCAGCGTCTACCCTAAAAGGGACGACAGCAAATTCTGGAGGGAATGATGAGCATCCTGAACGCTCTGCTACTGCAACAATCGCGTCAATCCGATCCCGTCCCCACCGATCCGGTGCCAATGCCCGATCCCATCCCGCGTCCGCAGCCGATGCCCGACCCGCCGCCAGATCAAGAACCGATTAAATTGTCGCATCGAACCGCGAGATCTGCGAGGATACGCGCCATCTGACCGCAAAGATGACCACGAGAGACTACTGTGACCGCTTTTTCTACCCTGAATGTTCTGCCCGCCGCCCAACTCGATAACCTCAACGAGTTGGGTTACCTCACGATGACGCCTGTTCAGGCGGCCGCGTTGCCCGCCATCCTCGAGGGCCGTGACGTGCGCGTGCAGGCGAAAACGGGCAGCGGGAAAACGGCGGCATTTGGCCTTGGCCTGTTGCAGCATATCGATGCGGCACTTTTTCAGACCCAGTCTCTGGTGCTGTGCCCGACCCGCGAACTGGCAGACCAGGTTGCGGGTGAACTGCGTCGTCTGGCGCGTTTCCTGCCCAACACCAAAATTTTAACCCTCTGCGGCGGACAGCCGTTCGGCGCGCAGCGTGATTCACTCCAGCATGCGCCGCACATCATTGTCGCAACGCCCGGTCGCCTGCTGGATCACCTGCAAAAAGGCACCGTCTCGCTGGATGCGTTACAAACGCTGGTGATGGATGAGGCAGACAGGATGCTGGATATGGGCTTCAGCGATGCGATTGACGAGGTGATCCGTTTCGCCCCGGCCGATCGTCAGACGCTGCTGTTCTCCGCGACCTGGCCGGAGGCCATCGCCGCCATCAGCGGGCGCGTGCAGAAAAATCCGCTTACCATTGAAATCGACAGCGTAGATGCGCTGCCCGCTATCGAGCAGCAGTTCTTTGAAACCTCGCAGCAGGGGAAAATTTCGCTCCTGCAGAAATTGCTGAGCCAGCATCAGCCTGCGTCCTGCGTGGTGTTCTGTAATACCAAAAAAGACTGTCAGTCGGTCTGTGATGCCCTGAATGCCGCCGGCCAGAGCGCATTGTCGCTGCATGGCGATCTGGAACAGCGCGATCGCGATCAGACGCTGGTCCGCTTCGCTAACGGCAGCGCCCGCGTTCTTGTCGCAACCGACGTCGCTGCGCGCGGTCTGGATATTAAATCCCTGGAGCTGGTGGTGAACTTTGAGCTGGCGTGGGATCCTGAAGTGCACGTGCACCGTATTGGCCGTACCGCGCGCGCGGGAAACAGCGGTCTGGCGATCAGCTTCTGCGCGCCGGAAGAGGCGCAGCGCGCCAACATTCTCTCTGAGATGCTGCAGATTAAGCTGAACTGGATGAATGCCCCTGCTGGCGTCAGCCTGGTGCCGCTGGAGGCTGAAATGGCGACGCTGTGCATTGATGGCGGTAAAAAAGCCAAGATGCGTCCAGGTGACGTATTAGGGGCGCTGACCGGGGATGTGGGTCTGGACGGGGCGGATATCGGCAAGATTGCGGTCCATCCGGCGCATGTCTACGTAGCGGTTCGCCAGGCGGTAGCCAATAAGGCATGGAAGCAGCTGCAAAACGGGAAAATTAAGGGTAAAACCTGTCGCGTACGTCTGCTGAAATAAAGAATGAAGCGTCTCAGAAGGTGTTTCTGAGACGCTAATCGCTTACTTCACTTCAAGCACGTTGAGACGCAGCTCTTCAAACTGATTGTCATCTTCTTCCGGCTGCCAGCCCGCTGGCTGCATGGGAATATCTTCCCGATCAAACGCCAGGTCCCCGCCGTTCACAACTTCTGACTCGTGGTTGATGCCTTTAAAGTCGAACAGCTCCACATCCGCGAGATGTGAAGGGACAACGTTTTGCATCGCGCTGAACATGGTTTCGATACGACCCGGATAACGCTTATCCCAGTCGCGCAGCATGTCGCCAATCACCTGACGCTGCAGGTTCGGCTGAGAGCCGCACAGGTTACATGGAATGATCGGGAAACCTTTAGCCTGAGAAAAACGCTCAATGTCTTTTTCGCGGCAGTAGGCGAGAGGGCGGATCACAATGTGCTTGCCGTCATCGCTCATCAGCTTAGGCGGCATGCCTTTCATCTTGCCGCCGTAGAACATATTGAGGAACAGCGTTTGCAGGATATCGTCGCGGTGATGGCCCAGCGCAATTTTGGTCGCGCCCAGCTCCGTCGCGGTACGATACAAAATGCCGCGGCGCAGGCGAGAGCAGAGTGAGCAGGTGGTTTTCCCTTCCGGGATTTTCTCTTTCACAATGCCATAGGTATTTTCTTCGACGATTTTGTACTCAACGCCCAGCTTCTCGAGGTATTCCGGCAGAATGTGCTCCGGAAAGCCCGGCTGTTTCTGGTCAAGGTTGACCGCCACCAGGGAAAATTTCACCGGTGCGCTTTGCTGAAGATTACGCAGGATCTCCAGCATGGTATAGCTGTCTTTACCCCCTGACAGGCAAACCATGATGCGGTCACCTTCTTCAATCATGTTGAAGTCTGCAATGGCTTCGCCCACGTTACGGCGCAGTCGCTTTTGCAGTTTATTCAGGTTGTATTGCTCTTTTTTGTTAATTTCTTGATTCTGTTGCATTTAGTACTACCTTCGGAGCCAGCAGGGGCAAACATTGTATGCCGCGTATGGTACGGATTCCGGCGACGAATACCAGCACGTTTTACAGCGGGGTTAAATCTGGAGCCCTATAATGATTCACATCATGCAGGCTTAAGGGTAATGGCTAGTGATGCCGGGGTGATGCGTTATATCGACAAGGGTAGCTTTAAAAAGCCTGACAAACCTGGGAGGGCATCAGAAGGGTGCAGGCTCGCTGGGATAAGTATCACTTTTATCTCAGCTTACAGCACCTCAACCAATTCAAATTCTTCCGCGATCAGTTCCATATCTTCAGAAAAATGGCCTTCGCGGAAGAAAAATCGCTGATGCTCTTTCTGCCAGTATTCAAGGCTTAAATCGCCTTCACCCTCTTTGCGAGCGAATTCTTCATTTACATCGCAAAAACGCACCAGCCGCATTGAAACCAGCCGGATCACACAGACCGGGACATTCTGGCCATCAAGAATTATGTTGTAGCTCCCCATCCGCGGAGCAGACACATCCTGCGCGTACGAGGCAAAAGATCCGCAGGTGGCCGTTTTGATTCCTTTTTTAATCAGGTCCGCAAGCACGCTCGCCAGTTCCGGGCCGTCACCCATTTGCCAGGCCACTGCGCCTGGGTACTTCATTTTTAATTCTTCAACCTGAACCATTCAAATCCCTTCTTAACTCTTAACCAAAAGAATCGGAATAGCGGTTTTAGCATAAACCCCCTCGACTGTAGAAGCATAGTCGCCTTTCCTTGCATTTTTAGTTCGGGTGGGAAGGAAAACAAAGCGTTGCGCGTATTGCCCTGGTAAATATATCCTTACGAGGTTATCTGTGTGGTGAATCTGCTGTCTGCAGCCAGGCGCGTGGCTTTGAATATCAGTAACGAGTCACCTGGATGCAACCAGCACCACGCTTTTTCTTAAAATTTTATCCCATTGGAAGGGTTTAACGTGTTCAAGCTTAGTTCATCTCTACTGGCCATTTTCCTGCTGTCAGGCTGTAGCTCCGATCTGGTTCTCAGTCCACCTAAGCAACCCGAATACAAGTCAATGCCTGAAATAACCCAGTCTGTGACGCCAACGCAACAGCGTGCCATCATGGCCGGCGAGCGGCCAGACTGGTCAGAAAGAACCCCGATCAATACAATAAAGCGATATTAATAGACACTTATCCACCAGGGCTGCCGTTCGGCGGCCTTTTGTTTCCCCTGAATCTGGTTTACGAGAGCTTTTCTGACGCCTGGCATTTATTACGTTATCGACCATGCTTAAGACAATGACAATTCAATCACTTCAGCATCGTTGAAGCGGCTACTTCACTTAAATCGAGAACCCTAAATGCGCCATGCATCTATCCCCGTAGCTGCAGCCACGACAATGTTTTTGCTCGGCGTTTTTATCATCAATTTACAGGTTTGGTATTCTGCACGGGCCGATAGCCTGGCAGAGGCGCACTACGTCGTGCGGAACATGAATGTTATTCTTAAAGAAGCTCGTCATGCGACTGAGATGGCAAAGCAACTTGCCGAGAATGAGTGTGATGCTGAAGGGCAATATCGGCTGGGCACCGAGGCGGCATTACAGCCTCACCTGAGAACGATCGTTATTCTGAAAAATGATGCGGTCTGGTGCTCCTCGTTACCGGGAAACCGCGTATTGTTGGTCAACAGCTCAGTGCTGCCTGAGTCATCACTGCTCCTCGTCCCTTCGGCCAGTACCGTCAACGGTCTTCCGGTTCTCTTATACCAGACAATTCACGCCGGAAGCCGGATCATCGTTAGCATCAGCGATAGCCATATCCGGGATGCGCTGGATATGCCATTAAATGGCGTTGAATATTCCCTGAGAGTAGGCAATACCCTTTTAGCCCTGACAGGCGATGTGACGGCGGCAGACCATACGAAGAAAGAGATATTAACGGTAAAAGCCTCTGGTTATCCTTTCTCGGTACAATTCAACTCTCCACCTCTTTTTAGTCTTAAGAGATTATTCAATCGAGCCGGAGGCGTAGTGTTATTCCTGCTGATAATATCGTCTCTCTCTGCTTATATTCTTCAACGATATATTTCTAAGGATGTTTCACCCGAAGAGTCACTGCGCATCGCCATTTACAGAAATGAAATTATTCCCTATTACCAACCCGTTGTGAGCGGCAAAGAGGGAAGCTTACGGGGTGTGGAAGTGCTGGCCAGATGGAAACATCCACAATCAGGGTTTATTTCTCCCGCATCCTTCATTCCTCTTGCGGAGAAATCCGGTTTAATTATTCCTTTGACTCAGAGCTTAATGAGGCAGGTTGCAATACACATGAATGCTATTGCGACATTGCTGCCGGAAGGGTTTCACGTAGGGATTAACTGCAGCGCTTCTCATATCGTTGCGCCCACCTTTGTTGAAGAGTGTCTCCACTACAAGCGCAGCTTCACTCAACAGGATCTCAACCTCGTCGTTGAGGTGACGGAGCGTGAACCGCTCGACATTGATGAACATCTCGTTAATACATTGAATGAGCTACATAATAACGGATTTGCCATTGCGCTGGATGACTTTGGTACGGGTTATTCCGGCCTGTCCTATCTGCAGGATCTGCACATTGACTACATTAAAATCGACCAGAGCTTTGTTGCCAGGGTTAACGCGAATGAGGACTCAACGCTAATCCTTGATTCGGTACTGGAGTTGGCCAAAAAACTCTCAATTAGCATCGTGGCGGAAGGCGTTGAAACTGAAGAGCAGCTCGATTACCTCACACGCAATCATATCCGGTTTTTACAGGGTTTTTTCTTTTACAAACCTCTTCCTTTCAAGGAACTGGTCAAAGTTCTCTTGTCGAAGCCAAAAGTTAAGGTCAGGGTGGAATAATGTTTATTTGGTTGTTTCTGAGAAAATAAAAAGGGGGGACATCACCCCCCAAAAAATGCAGACCATTATTGCTTTAACCACGGTGATATTTTGTTATGCATTGACCGGATGGTCAAATTAATTCTTTTCAACATTGTTTTTGGCATTCTGAAACGAATGGATGACTTTGAATATTAGCTGCCTAACGTTTAATTTGATTCTAATCAATATTGCCGCGCCCCTCTTTAGATTAATGGATGCAATGATTATTGTTTTGTTAAAACAATGCGCTTACGCTGTGTTTTCGACGTAAGGCGCTTCAGGTTAATTTTTTAAGAAAAAAATGCTGACCGCTAAAGCATAATGAAATAATGCTTACTTATTACGGCAGTTTAAATGTTGACCAGTGATGCCAGGGGCGCAGTTTGCTTTTAGAATAGCCGTCTCACTCTGAGATTTTCGTCAGTTAGCGTATAATGCGTCATCCAAAACCGCTAAACACCCCGTGACTCGTGCTATGACCCTTAATCGCTTTTGTTATTTACTCCTGATTATCGCTGCGATCGGCAGCCTTCTTGCTACCCATCCTCTGGTCATATGGTTTCTGACGATCAACGTGATGACGTTGGTCATGTATGGCGCCGATAAAATGGCGGCGCGGAAGGGGATGCGCAGGGTTCCGGAAGCGACATTGCTGGTATTTGGCGTGACAGGTGGCTGGCCTGGCGCCATTGTCGGCCAACAACTCTTTCGCCATAAAACCCAAAAGCAGCCCTTCAAAAGCTACTTTTTCATCAGCGTCGTCGTCAGCATCGCCATGATGGCGGCCGTTTATCATTTTTCTTCTTATTCTCTTTTATGAGCGTTGGCAGGGACTGCTGACGGTAAGGCATATCTTTAATTCATTCCTCCGTCACTGCCAATAGTAGTAGGACTATTCTTAAGTGGTTGCTGTTTTTTGCACAATCTGAATAATACGTGCAACAACACGGACGACAACATCCCATGAAAATAGAATCTCTTATCCTGGCAGTGCTGGTGCTCTTTTCTGCGCCTTCCTGGTCTGCTTTTCAGGAGCGGGAATATAATACCTGGTATATCAAAAATGCGGTTCTTTACGATATGACGCAAACCTCGGAAGGTTTCCCGGTCATGGTGAGCGTCTCCCAGCCTGGTAGAAAATCCGCTAATTTGCTGGTGTCGTATATTACTGAAGGCCGTTGCGGTGAGAATAACCTGCCGTTAAATGTGAACGGTAAAGTGCTGCCCGCAAAATATTATTGTGTTCAGGTAGGACAGAACAGAATTGAACATTTTTCAGTGGTTGATGCGGACAGCGTCAATGGCATGGTGACGCATTTAAAATCCGATTTCACGATCCTCCTGCAAAACGATATCAAGATTTGGGCTGCAAACATCAAAACGCCAAAATATGGACTGGCGCCGAGATTCTAACTATGAAATGCCTGTATTACGACAAGCATTTTTTTTTGGGGATGTAACGCAATCATTTTTAAGTTAATAGTTTTAATGCATTACTATTAAACATTAAAGGTAGTGGCCTTGGTTTTTTACGTATTTAAACGGACTGTATGCTAAACGGTACAAAACCTCATAAATAATCCTTTCTGACGTTATGGATAAAGCTCATTACCAGACTTACGCTTGCTAGCGGCGTTTTAGTTGTTCAACACATCTTTACTGGTAAGGAGCAGAAAATGTCGCAACGTAATAGTCTGGATTTACTAAGCCGTAAAGAAGGAATGTGTCTGTTAGAGCAAAGCATGGGTTTTGTCTGGCAGGCAGCGCTTCGGGCGGTCGCGGTCTTAGGCGTCGCAGATCGTCTGGTTGAAGGAAAAAAATCCGTCAAACAACTGGCGAAAGAGTTGAATGTCGACGCTGAATATCTTCATCGAATCATGCGCTTAGTGTCTTCTCGTGGAGTTTTCAACGAATTATCCGAAGCTGAATACAGTCTTAGCCATTCAGCACAATTCCTCTGTTCTGAGCATGAATTTTCCTTGCGTGCGGCGGTGCTCATGCTGACTGACCAAACATTCTGGCAGCCAGCGGCTAAAATGGATGAGATATTGCAAGGTAAACCTGTTTTTAATGAATTGTTTGGTAAGCCTTTTTACGACTACTGGCAGCATGACGATAGGGGATCTGAAAGCAACGTTTTTCATGCCGGTATGGCCTCTATGTCATCCGTAGAGAATGAGGTCATTGCAGATAGCTATTCGTTCCCTCAAAACGCTGTCGTTGCCGATATCGCCGGTGGGTTGGGTAACTTATTGCTGACCGTTTTACGTCGAAATCCGACCTTAACGGGGATCCTTTTCGATCAAAAAGACGTGCTTGAGCGAAATCGACTGCACCTGTTAAAGGATAATCGTCGATGGGAGACCATTGAGGGCAGCTTTTTTGAAGCCTGTCCTGTAGCGGACATTTACCTGCTTAAATACATTTTGATGGACTGGCCTGATGAGAAGGCCATTCAGATCCTTCAATGCTGCAGAACGGCTATGAAAGAAAACGCCCGACTATTAATTTTTGAGCCGCTTATTAAAAAAGAAAATAATGAGCTGGGACGATTTGAAATTGACCTTCTTCTGTTAACAAGCTTTGATGGCGGACGTACACGAACAGAGTCTGAGTATCAGCACTTGTTTGAGCAGACCAATCTGAAGTTGAACAAAATAATAGACACCCGTTCGTATCTGTCGATTTTAGAAGTCGTACCTGTCTGAACTGTTTAAATAACATTCACAGAGCATGCGTCCCGCATTCCGTTTTACCGTATTCCTGCTACGCTTGTTTGTTGTACCAGGAGCATGAATATGAAAAACAAAGATGAACAAACCGGATTAGTGGGGCTGGCGATTGGGGCCGCCGTTATTGGACTGGTTTCAGCGCAGAAACCGATCCATCGCAACAGCATTGTTGATGAACTGGTCAGGCTCGGCAGGCAAAAAGGCGATGGCGTAGAAGATGAGGTTTTCGTTAAGGCTGCCGAGCTGGTGAGAAAAGGGGTATAGCCGATGGCTGAAAGACGAAACGCGAAGTGCCATTGCGGCGCGGTGTCGTTCACCGTTGAGCTTACCGATGGCCTGAACACCGCGCGGCGCTGCAGCTGTTCCTTTTGTCGTATGCGGGGCGCGGTCGTCGTTTCAGCGCCGTTGTCAGGCATTAAGGTGACCAAAGGTGAAGATAAGCTCACCGAGTACCGCTTTAACACGGGAACGGCACGGCATTTCTTCTGCTCGGTGTGCGGGATCTACACGTTCCATCAGCGACGTTCTAACCCAAACGAATATGGCGTTAATGTCGCCTGTTTTGAAAACGTTTCACCTTTTGATTTTCCAGAGGTGAAGGTGATGGACGGCGTTAACCATCCCATGGATGGGGATAGTGGGGTATTAGGTTATCTCTCTTTTCGCGAGAAAGGGGAAGATCAGGCATGATTGCCGCCTGGCCACTCTTTTACTCCTCCGGCTATAGTAGGCAGTGGGTAACTGAAACAGGAGAAACTATGCTCTGTGTTGAAAAAGACGATCCGCGTGAGGCCCCTGAATCAGGTGATAAAAAGCCTCAACCTGTGAAAAAATAACGCGACATACGCGTTTACCCGCCACCGGCACTGCTGGTGGCTTTTTATTTCCAGGGACAATAGTTAACTGCCATCCAGATGGTTTAATAGCGCCCCGAGATGCCCGACGATATCACCAAAATCAAAAATTAACGCCATCCACAGCAATGCTAAAAGGGTAAGTAAGGCAAGGGATACACGACCAAACAACGCTGTTATCCTTAGTGAAGAAAGGGCTATCACCGCAGTTTAACCAGCTTACTTTCAACTTTCCCTCAACCAACCCCTTTCTTAAACTGTCTTATGTGACGAACTTCAAAAAACAAGCGAGCCCGCATGATTATGCGGGCTCTGACAATCAGAACTGGTAAACCAGGCCTAACGCTACAACATCACCGGTGCTGATGCCGTTGTCTTTGTAGAAGCTGTCATCTTCATCCAGCAGGTTGATTTTGTAATCAACGTAGGTGGACATGTTTTTGTTGAAGTAATAGGTGACCCCTACGTCAGCGTATTTAACCAGATCCTGGTCGCCCTGGCCGTTGCCCAGATCCTTACCTTTCGACTGCAGGTAGGAAAGGGACGGACGCAGGCCGAACTCAAACTGGTACTGCGCGGTCACTTCGAAGTTCTGGGTTTTGTTCGCCACGGCGTCGGTGTTATCACCATACGGTGTCATATTGCGGGTTTCAGAATACATCGCCGCCAGATAGATGTTATTGGCGTCATACTTCAGGCCCGCCGTCCAGGCATCCGCTTTGTCTCCACCCGCAGTGGTGTTCATGACCTGCTCGTTGGTTCGGTCAGAAGAGGTATACGCGGCACCCGCAGTAATCCCCATGCCGAAGTCATAGGTGGTAGAGATACCGAAGCCGTCACCGTTCTCGTGACGCGTGTCGCGACCGTTGTTGGTACCTTCCTGGTTGTTGCTGGCGTCTTCATTTTTGCCCTGGTACTGCAGCGCAAAGTTCAGGCCCTGTACCAGACCGTAGAAGTCGGTGTTACGGTAGGTTGCCACGCCGTTTGCGCGGCCGGTCATGAAGTTGTCGGCTTTGGTGTAGGAGTCGCCACCGAACTCAGGCAGCATATCGGTCCAGCCTTCCACGTCGTACAGGACACCGTAGTTACGACCGTAATCGAAGGAGCCGTAGTCACCCACTTTTACACCGGCGAAGGCCAGACGCGTCCAGGACTGATTATCAGACCCTTCCGTGTTATTAGCCTGAATGTTGTATTCCCACTGCGCATAGCCGGTCATGGTGTTGTTAATCTGGGTTTCACCTTTGAAACCCAGACGCATATAGGTTTGATCGCCGTCAGCACCTTTGTTATCGGAAAAGTAGTGCAGACCATCTACTTTTCCGTACAGATCTAATTTGTTACCGTCTTTATTATAAATTTCTGCTGCTTG
This sequence comes from Enterobacter cloacae complex sp. ESBL7, assembly GCF_041679625.1. Taxonomy (NCBI): domain Bacteria; kingdom Pseudomonadati; phylum Pseudomonadota; class Gammaproteobacteria; order Enterobacterales; family Enterobacteriaceae; genus Enterobacter; species Enterobacter cloacae complex sp. ESBL7. Next base: position 1,726,790 of record NZ_JBGORN010000001.1, on the reverse strand, counting down.
AGCAGAACCAGCCATTAACAGAGCCGGAATCATCAGAGCCAGTACTTTTCTTTGCATTGTGATATTCCTTTGCAGTTGTTTTTATTTAATTACCTGTTGAACTTTCAGAATGAGAAAGTTGTCTCATGCTAAATCACTCCTGTGTAAGAGTAATAAAATATAATTGTTACGAACTAAGTAAAATCTAAACCGAATAAATCGGCGGAAATGATCATTGGTTTGATGAATAATTTAAAAGTAACTATATTAAATTGAAATTATTAATCAGGCGTTAATTAAGGTAATCTGCCCGGCGTTATATGCCTGTAAGATGATTCATCCATAATTAACGTGAATGCTATTAAGGAAACTAAATAGATATTCAATGATTATCTGGATTCGCCCGGTGTGAATACGCCGGGCTTTTTTTATGGCAAAAAAATGCCCGGATAAGCCGGGCAGGGGAACTAGTCGCTGGTCGGTTTTTCGGCTTTACCCGCCATCTGCGCCAGGAAGTCATAGCGTTTTTGCAGGTCAGCAGCGGCATCTTTCCAGAGCTGCTCGGCCACTTCCGGCTGCTGGGCGTTAAGGCGACGGAAGCGCTGTTCCTGCATTAACGTCTCGGCTAGGGCATCCGACGGCGGACGCGAATCCAGCGCCAGCGGTAATTTACCCTCGTCTGCACGACGCGGGTCGAACCGGTACAGCGGCCAGAAGCCGGTCGCGGTCAGCTGACGCATCTGGTCGTGGCTGAGCGCCAGGTCGTAGCCATGCTCTTCGCAAGGGCTGTAGGCAACGATCAGCGACGGGCCTGGATACGCTTCCGCTTCCTGAATCGCTTTCACCGTCTGGTTAAGCTGGGCACCCAGCGAGATTTGCGCGACGTAAACGTGACCGTACATCATCATGCTCACGCCGAGATCTTTGCGCGCCTTGCGTTTACCGTGTTCGCCGAATTTCGTTACCGCGCCTAACGGCGTGGCTTTCGACGCCTGGCCGCCGGTATTGGAATAACATTGCGTATCCAGAACCAGGATGTTGACGTTTTCGGTCAGGCTTAGCACGTGATCCAGCCCGCCAAAGCCGATATCGTAAGCCCAGCCGTCGCCGCCGATCAGCCAGATTGATTTTTCGACCAGAGCGTCAGCGTCGGTCAGCAGCTGTTCAGCCCCCGCAACGCCCTGTAGCGCGCGGCGCAGCTCAGCAACCTGCTCACGACGTTCTTCTGGCATCGCGTCCGCATGAAGCGCGTCATTGAGCTCAGCGGGGATCTGCCCGGCAAACTGCTCCAGCAGGCGCATCACGCGCGCGCGGTGCTGGTCGACGGTCAGGCGGAAGCCCAGGCCGAATTCGGCGTTGTCCTCGAATAGCGAGTTTGCCCACGCCGGACCGCGCCCATTCGCGTCGGTGGTGTACGGCGTAGAAGGCAAATTGCCCCCGTAGATAGATGAACAGCCGGTTGCGTTGGCAATCAGCATCCGGTCACCGTACAGCTGTGTAAGCAGCTTGATATACGGCGTCTCACCGCAGCCGGAACAGGCCCCGGAGTACTCAAACAGCGGCGTAATCAGCTGTGACGTACGAATATCAATACGTTCCAGTTTGCTGCGATCGATTTCCGGCAGATTCAGGAAGAAGTCATAGTTGACCTTCTCCTCTTCGACGTGCTCCAGACGCGACATCATATTGATGGCTTTGATCTCCGGATCCTGCCTGTCTTTCGCCGGACAGACCTCGACGCACAGGTTACAGCCGGTGCAATCTTCCGGCGCGACCTGCAGAACGTATTTCTGTCCGCGCATATCGCGAGATTTCACATCCAGCGAATGCAGGCTGGCAGGCGCGGCTTCCATCTCTTCCGGTGAAACCACTTTGGCACGAATGGCAGAGTGCGGGCAGGCCGCAACGCAGTGGTTGCACTGGGTACACAGCTCTTCTTTCCAGATGGGGATCGCTTCGGCAATGTTACGTTTTTCCCAGCGCGTGGTGCCCATCGGCCAGGTGCCATCCGGCGGTAGCGCGGAGACGGGCAGGGCATCGCCCAGGCCGGCCAGCATCGCCGCCGTCACGGTCTTCACGAAATCGGGCGCCGCATCGGACACCACCGGAGGGCGGTTCGGGCTTGCGGCATTCACCGGCTGCAGCGGTACCTCAAACAGCGATTCGCGTGCCAGCGCCAGCGCCTGCCAGTTTCGCTCGACCAGCTCCTGGCCCTTGCTGCTGTAGCTTTTGGCAATCGCACCCTGCAGCTCCACCAGCGCGCTGTCGCCTGGCAGAATATTGGTCAGATGGAAGAAGGCCATCTGCATAACGGTATTAATACGCGCAGCCAGGCCACATTCGCGGGCAATTTTCGCGGCGTTGACCACGTAGAAACGGGCTTTTTTCTGGTTCAGCACCGCCTGAACTTCCTGCGGCAGCCGCGCCCAGACTTCTTCTGCGCTGTACGGCGTATTGAGGAGGAAAATGCCGCCGGGCTTCAGGCGCTCGGCCATCTGGTATTTATCGATAAACTGCAGCTGGTGGCAGCCAACAAAATCGGCCTGAGAGATAAGATACGCGGAGCGGATGGGCTGTTCGCTCACGCGCAGGTGGGAAACGGTCAGGCCGCCTGCTTTTTTGGAGTCGTAGACGAAGTACCCCTGGGCGTACCACGGCGTTGAGTTGCCGATAATTTTGATGTTGTTTTTGGTCGCGGAGACGCTGCCGTCGCTGCCCAGACCATAGAACAGCGCCTCAAGTTTGGCGGTCGAGGGCAGGGTGTTTTCCGGCAGAGACAGGGAAAGATTCGTCACATCATCATAAATGCCGACGGTAAAGCGCGGTTTGGGTTTCGCCTCGCTTAACTCGTTGAATACCGCCAGCACGCAGTCCGGCCCAAACTCCTTGGAGGACAAGCCATAGCGACCCCCGATTACGCGCGGCAGCGTTTCACGTTCGCCCTGATTAAAGGCTTCTGCCAGGGCGGTCATCACATCCAGATAGAGGGGTTCCGCCTGCGCGCCCGGCTCTTTGGTACGGTCGAGCACCGCCACTGCGCGCGCGCTTTCAGGGAGTGCCGAAAGCAGATGTTTGGCCGAGAAGGGACGATAGAGACGCACCTTAAGTACGCCAACTTTTTCGCCGCGCGTCAGCAGCTCGTCAACCACCTCTTCACAGGTCCCAATGGCTGACCCCATCAGCACGATCACCCGTTCCGCCTGCGGATGACCGTAGTACTCAAACGGTTTGTACTCCCGGCCGGTCGCGGCGGCAAAGTCATTCATTGCCTGTTCAACATGGTCGTAAACCGCGTTGTACCAGGGGTTAGTGGCCTCGCGGGACTGGAAATAGGTATCCGGGTTCGCCGATGTCCCGCGAATAACCGGGTGTTCAGGATTCAGCGCCCGGGCGCGATGCGCGTCGATTTCCGCCTGCGGCAGCAGATTCAGGATAGTATCGTCGGCCAGCGGGACGATTTTATTTATTTCGTGAGAGGTGCGGAAACCATCAAAGAAGTGAATAAACGGCACGCGGCTTTTGAGCGTGGCGATATGCGAAATTAATGCAAAGTCCTGCGCTTCCTGAACGCTGCTGGCACATAGCATCGCACAGCCGGTCTGGCGCACGGCCATCACGTCGGAGTGATCGCCAAAGATAGAGAGCGCGTGGGTGGCAACGGTGCGCGCGGCAACGTGCAGAACGAAGGGGGTCAGCTGACCGGCGAGTTTGTAAAGCGTAGGGATCATTAACAGCAATCCCTGTGAGGAGGTAAACGACGTGGAAAGCGCGCCGGTCTGAAGCGCACCGTGTACCGTGGCAATCGCACCGGCTTCAGACTGCATCTCAACCACTCTCGGGACATCGCCCCAGACGTTTTTTAACCCGTTACCCGCCCAGGCATCCGCCTGCTCGGCCATGGTAGAACTTGGCGTAATCGGGTAGATGGCGATAACTTCACTGGTGCGAAACGCGACTGAGGCAACTGCACCATTACCGTCAATAGTTTGCATAGGACAACACCCTTACATTGCGCAAAAAAATAGGGGTCTGTATTACGGCAACAAACCCTGAATATTATCTGTGTATTCTAGCAAACGAGGGATTTTACGATTTTCGCTTTTGTGTCCTTGGTATTCCTGCCATCAATGAGTAGATCAAACTTTTGGCGAAAAAATTGCGAGAAATTGTTTCCGGAGCGCATAAATACGCACTTCCACTCTCGACGACAAGGGATGTGATGCCTATTATGCATAGGTTTCGCATTATTCATGGGGGAGAGAGCATGCGCTCAGCATTTTGGGTAGGGTGTGCCGCGTTATTGTTGTCGGCATGTAGCAGTGAGCCAGTCCAGCAGGCAACGGCAGCCCACGTGGCGCCGGGAATGAAAGCGGCGATGTCCAGTTCAGGTCAGGCCAACTGCGCGATGATTGGCGGTTCGCTGTCTGTCGCCCGCCAGCTTGATGGTTCTGCTATTGGGATGTGCGCCTTGCCAAACGGCAAACGCTGTAGCGAACAGTCGCTTGCCGTTGGAAGCTGCGGTAACTACTGATTATTCTACACGCTTAAACATCAGTGTTTTATCGGCTGTCGCCAGGGTTAACTGGTCCTCAGTCAGGTCGACCTGCGCCCCTTGGCGCAGCATGTCGCCGATGGTCTGATCCAGCTCATTCAGCTGCGGCTCAGTACAGAGCTTGCGCGTCATGGCCAGCGTTTTAACCTTCAGCTCGCCTTCGGACAATTTCCCCTGTCCGTTGAAGCGGTTACACATCTGGCCAGAAACGCTGATGTTATTCACCAGGCTGATATCTGGCAGCGCGCCAAAGCTGAGCTCAGGTTGCGTTGTCGCGGTCTTCACGGCCTTACCGTTGACATTTTCCAGCACAAAGCGATGGTTTTTAAGTTGCTCCGGCTGTACGGAGGCTTTGCCCGGATTAACGCACCCGGAAAGGACAAGACTAATAACGCTTAACGCAATGAGCTTTTTCATTTTTCTTCTCAAACTATAAATACCGTGAATCTTTTTCCAGTGTAACGATACTCTGCCGTGCGTTAATGGGGTTTATCTGAAAGTGCGGGGAGAAGTACCGGGCAACGCAGCGGTTGCCCGGAATAACGTTAATGCGATTTAAATCCTGCCGCCGTCATCAGCATGCGGAAGAGCATACTGACAGCAGCCAGCGCCAGTACGCTGCCGCCCCAGATAATGGCCAGCCACAGCAATCTTTTCCAGACCGGTTGTTGCATCAGTGATAACCCTCCCCATGCTGAACTTTGCCGCGAAACACGTAGTAGCTCCAGAAGGTGTAGACCAGAATAACGGGAATGATCAACAGCGCGCCCACCAGCATAAAGCCCTGGCTTTGCGTCGGGGCGGCGGCCTGCCACAGGGTGATCGACGGTGGAATAATATGCGGCCAGATGCTGATCCCAAGCCCGCTAAAGCCGAGGAATATCAGCCCCAGCGTCAGAATAAACGGACGGCTATGGCTCGCGGGATTATTCAGGCAGCGCCACTGGTACAGGCTAAAAATCACCACCAGAGCAGGGACAGGCAGCAGATAAAACAGATTCGGCAGCGTAAACCAGCGCGCAGCGATGGCCGGTTGCGCCAGCGGCGTCCAGAGGCTGATCGCCGCAATAAACGCCAGCAGCACGATTAACAGCGTTTTCGACACCTCACGCATCCGCTCCTGCAGCGCGTTTTCGCTTTTCATCACCAGCCAGGTAGAGCCTAACAGCGCATAAGCAACCACCAGCCCCGCGCCGCAAAACAGGTTAAACGCGGTAAACCAGTCAAAGGGGCCGCCGGTATAGGCCCGGCCGGTGACGGTAAAGCCGTTAATGACGGCGCCTACCGTCACGCCCTGGGTGAACGTTGCCAGAATTGAACCGCCAATAAACGCCTTATCCCAGAAGGGGCGGTGGGCAGGCTTGGCTTTAAAGCGAAACTCAAATGCCACTCCGCGGAAAATAAGCCCGATCAGCATTAACGTCAGCGGAATGGTCAGGGCATCAACGATCACCGCATAGGCCAGCGGGAATGCGCCGAACAGGGCGGCACCGCCAAGCACCAGCCAGGTTTCGTTTCCGTCCCAGACCGGCGCGACGCTGTTGACCATCACGTCGCGATCGTCGGCGTTCTGCGTGGCCGGGAACAGAATGCCAATCCCCAGATCAAAACCGTCCATCACGATATACATCAGCGTGGCGAAGACGATGATCACAAACCAGATAATGGAAAGATCGATACCCATTATGGCTGCTCCTTATGTTCAGCTGTGACGGCAGAAAGCGGGCGCGCCGGACGTCCGTCGGACTCGGTGGCGAAAGTTTCATGCGGCTGCGGGCCTTTTCGGATGAGGCGTACCATATAGCTGTAACCCACGCCGAATACCGAGGTATAGACGACGAAGAAGGCCAGCAGGCTCACGCTCATATGCAGGTCACCGTGGGCAGAAACCGCATCCTTCGTTCGCTGGAGTCCGTAGACCACCCACGGCTGGCGGCCCACTTCGGTGGTGATCCACCCAGCCAGGATGGCAATCAGCCCGGTTGGCCCCATCAGCAGCGCAAACCACAGGAAAGGGCGCGACGAATACACGCGGTTTTTGTAGCGCAGCCAGAGAGCCATCACCCCGAGCAGCAGCATCAGCATGCCCAGGCCCGCCATGATGCGGAATGACCAGAACACGATGGTGGAATTCGGACGGTCTTCCTTCGGGAACTCTTTGAGGGCCGGAACCTGTTTATCCAGGCTGTGCGTCAGGATAAGACTCCCCAGCGCTGGGATCTCCAGCCCAAAGCGGGTGCGCTCCTGCTCCATATCCGGCCAGCCAAACAGCAGCAGCGGGGTAGGCTCACCCGGCGGATTTTCCCAGTGGCCTTCAATGGCGGCAATCTTGGCGGGCTGGTGCTTTAAGGTGTTCAGACCGTGCATATCGCCAACCATGGCCTGGATGGGGGCGACAATCAGCGTCATCCACAGCGCCATCGAAAACATTGCCCGTATGGCAGGGGTATTATTGCCGCGCAGCAGATGCCATGCCGCGGATGCGGCCACAAACAGGGCGCTGCTTAGGAATGCGGCTATCGACATATGCAGCAGGCGGTAAGGGAAGGAGGGGTTAAACACCACGGCGAACCAGTCCACCGGCACGACCTGACCGTTGACGATCTCATAGCCCTGCGGGGTCTGCATCCAGCTGTTCGACGAGAGGATCCAGAAGGTAGAAATAATAGTGCCCAACGCCACCATGCAGGTGGAGAAGAAGTGCAGACCCGGCCCGACTTTGTTCCAGCCGAACAGCATCACGCCGAGGAATCCGGCTTCGAGGAAGAAGGCGGTCAGCACTTCATAGGTCAGCAGCGGGCCGGTAATGCTGCCCGCAAACTGTGAAAATCCGCTCCAGTTGGTGCCGAACTGGTAGGCCATCACCAGCCCGGAGACCACGCCCATGCCAAAGTTGACGGCAAAAATCTTCGACCAGAAATGGTACAGCGAGCGCCAGACCGGATTTTTGGTTTTCAGCCACAGCCCTTCGAGTACGGCAAGATAGCTTGCCAGGCCGATGGTGATCGCCGGGAAAATAATGTGAAAGGATACGGTAAAGGCAAACTGTATCCGTGCAAGGTGAAAAGCATCTAAACCAAACATGCACAGCCTCAATGTCAAACGGTGTGCTGTTATGGTATAGGGGTAAAGTTCGGACTATCAGACGCAGAAAAGTGATTTTTAACCATAACAGTTGGCTTAAAGCTCATGCTTTAGACATCTGATATACCTCGCGTGAGGAATAAAAACCGTCTTTTTATGAATTTTACGCATAAAACTGCTTGCCTTGTCGTCTGCGCCGTGCGTTAATGGCCTTCTGGTTTTGAGTCCAAATAAATATCTGACGTAGTTTTATAAAGCAGTTCTCATCACGTTGTGCCTCTCCGCAGCCTCTCTTGGGTCTTTATCTACTTTCCGATTCGTTTTGTTTAAAACCATTATTGCCCAATCGGCCCATTAGTAATTTACGTTTTTACGTTCACAGGAGAATCCTATGACTTCTTATATTCATTTCCGCTGCCCGTGCTGTCATGGCTCGCAGTACCGAACCTCAGTCTTTGATATGTCTGAGAAAAACCCACTCGGCGCGAAATGCATCTTTTGCAAATCGTCGATGATTACGCTCGATCACCTGGCCGCCGCGCGTCAGGCGCAAAGCCACGTTACCGAGTACCGTAAGTAATTCGTTTCACGAACTATAACAGTTAGCTAAATCTTCTCTTTTTCTCCTGCTGATATACACTGTCGGTCACAAGGAGAATTTGATGAAAAAATACCAGCGTCTGGCGCAACAAATTATCTCGCAGATTGAGCTTGGCGTATGGCTGCCGGGCGATAAGCTGCCTTCGCTGCGAGAGCAGGTGGCGAGCAGCGGCATGAGTTTTATGACCGTTGGCCACGCGTATCAGATGCTGGAAAGTCAGGGGCGCATTGTCGCCAGACCGCAGTCGGGCTATTACGTTGCCTCGCGCCCGACCGCACATCAGCCTGCTCCACCTGCCCAGGTGATGCGTGACGAAGTGGTGGATATTAATACCTACATCTTCGACGTCTTACAGGCCAGCCGCGACCCGTCCGTTGTTCCTTTTGCCTCCGCGTTTCCCGATCCCCGACTTTTCCCGCTGCAGCAGCTCAACCGCTCGCTGGCGAACGTCAGCAAAACCGCGACGGCGATGAGCGTGATTGAGAACCTGCCACCGGGTAACGTCGATCTCCGCCACGCCATTGCCCGTCGCTATGCGCAGCAGGGAATGAACATCTCCCCGGAAGAGATTGTGATCACCGCAGGCGCGCTTGAAGCGCTCAATCTCAGCCTGCAGGCGGTAACCGAGCCGGGCGACTGGGTGATAGTCGAAAACCCGTGTTTCTACGGCGCGCTGCAGGCGCTGGAACGCCTGAAGCTCAAAGCGTTGTCGATTGCGACGGATGTCCGCGAGGGGATTGATCTGAATGCCCTTGAACAGGCGCTGAAGGAGTACCCGGTTAAAGCCTGCTGGATCATGACCAACAGTCAGAACCCGCTTGGCTTCACGCTGAGCGCGGAGAAAAAAGCGCAGCTTGTCGCGCTGTTAACGCAGCACAACGTCACCCTGATTGAAGACGATGTCTACAGCGAGCTCTATTTTGGCCGCGAAAAGCCGCTCCCGGCGAAAGCATGGGATCGTCAGGACATGACGCTGCACTGCTCGTCTTTTTCAAAATGTCTGGTGGCCGGTTTTCGCATCGGCTGGGTTGCGGCAGGAAAACACGCGAGACGCATTCAGCAGCTGCAGCTGATGAGCACGCTCTCCACCAGCTCACCCGTGCAGCTGGCGCTGGTGGATTACCTGGCGACGAAACGCTACGACGCCCATCTGCGCCGGCTGCGGCGTACCCTCGCCGAGCGAAAACAGCAGGCCTGGCAGTCTCTTTTGCGCCATATGCCTGCCGGCGTCAAAATTCACCATAACGACAGCGGCTACTTTTTATGGCTGGAGCTTCCGGCGCAGCTGGATGCGGGTCTGCTCAGCGAAAAAGCCTTAACGCACCACATCAGCATTGCGCCCGGAAAGATGTTTTCCACCTCCGACGCGTGGACACCGTTCTTCCGGTTTAATACCTCCTGGGCCTGGGGAGAGCGAGAAGAGCAGGCGGTCATTCAGTTAGGAAAATTAATTAGCACGATGCTGGAATAAACTTTTCTCCGTTATTTAAATAATCAATTCTTATCCTGATGACGGCGCTGCGAATATTTCGCGGTGCCCTGTCATAGTAAATCTGCATACCGTCTCTCGCGGCTAACTCCTTGTCTATAATCCAGTTAACGGGGAATGCGCCCTCGGTCACACCTTGATGAAATTTCCTGAAGCCGTACGGTGCGGCGCATTTGCGCGGTCTACGTTTAATAAGGGAGATATTTTTACGGCACGGCTGCCGCTAAATTTCATTGCGACAGGAGTAACTCTTATGAGCAAACATTTTGCCCGCAGCAGCCTGTGCGCGCTCGGCATGACTATCATGACAGCGCAAGCCGCAGAACCACCAAAGGCCATCGGCGACGGGGAAGGTCGGCTGGATATTATCGCCTGGCCGGGATACATCGAACGCGGACAGACGGATAAAAATTATGACTGGGTCACCCAGTTTGAAAAAGAGACCGGGTGTGCGGTCAACGTCAAGACGGCGGCCACGTCGGATGAAATGGTCAGCCTGATGGCGAAAGGGGGATATGACCTGGTCACCGCCTCGGGTGACGCCTCCCTGCGCCTGATCATGGGTAAACGCGTTCAGCCCATTAACCCGGACCTCATCCCCAACTGGAAAACGCTCGACGCGCGGATTGTAAAAGGGGAATGGTTTAACGTCGGCGGGAAAGTTTACGGCACGCCGTATCAGTGGGGGCCAAACCTGCTGATGTACAACACCAAAACCTTCCCGACGCCGCCGGACAGCTGGAGCGTGGTCTTTACCAAACAGGATCTGCCGGACGGTAAAACCAATCAGGGACGCGTGCAGGCGTATGACGGCCCGATTTATATCGCCGATGCCGCGCTGTTCGTCAAAGCCACTCAGCCGCAGCTGGGTATCAAAGACCCGTACCAGCTCACCGAAAAACAGTATGCCGCCGTGCTCAAGGTGCTTCGCGACCAGCACGCGCTGATCCACCGCTACTGGCATGACACCACCGTTCAGATGAGCGACTTTAAAAATGAAGGCGTCGTGGCCTCCAGCGCCTGGCCGTATCAGGCGAATGCCCTGAAGGCTGAGAACCAGCCCGTTGCTACCGTCTTCCCGAAAGAGGGGGTGACCGGCTGGGCGGATACCACCATGCTGCATGCGCAGGCAAAACACCCGATGTGCGCCTATAAGTGGATGAACTGGTCGCTGACGCCGAAAGTTCAGGGCGATCTGGCGGCCTGGTTTGGCTCCCTGCCCGTGGTTGCAGAAGGGTGTAAGGCCAGCACGCTGCTGGGTGATAAAGGCTGCGAAACAAACGGTTATAACGAGTTCGACAAAATCATGTTCTGGAAAACCCCCATCGCAGAAGGCGGCAAATTTGTCCCTTACAGCCGCTGGACGCAGGATTACATCGCCATCATGGGCGGTCGTTAATTGCCCGGGAGCAGAACATGACGTACGCGGTAGAGTTTAACAACGTTTCCCGTCTGTACGGCGACGTACGGGCGGTGGATGGGGTCACCATTGCTATTCGTGACGGAGAATTTTTCTCCATGCTGGGGCCTTCGGGCTCCGGCAAAACCACCTGTCTGCGTCTGATCGCGGGTTTTGAGCAGCTGTCAGGCGGCACGATTTCTATCTTCGGCAAAGAGGCGAGCGAACTGCCTCCCTGGGAGCGGGATGTGAACACCGTCTTTCAGGACTACGCGCTGTTCCCGCATATGTCGATTCTCGACAATGTTGCCTACGGGCTGATGGTCAAAGGCATCGACAAGAAAAAACGCCATGCGCAGGCCCGTGATGCCCTGGAAAAAGTGGGCCTGAGCTTTGCCGTTGCCCGCAAACCTTCGCAACTTTCCGGCGGCCAGCGGCAGCGTGTCGCCATCGCCCGGGCGCTGGTCAATGAGCCGCGCGTCCTGCTGCTGGATGAGCCCTTAGGTGCGCTCGATCTCAAACTGCGTGAACAGATGCAGTTCGAGCTGAAGAAGCTTCAGCAGGAACTCGGCATCACCTTTATTTTTGTCACCCACGATCAGGGCGAGGCCCTTTCCATGTCAGACCGGGTGGCGGTGTTCAATAACGGGCGCATCGAGCAGGTGGATACCCCGCGCGATCTCTACATGCGTCCGCGCACGCCGTTTGTCGCCGGTTTTGTCGGCACGTCCAACGTCTTTGACGCAGGCCTTGCGCAGAAAATTTGCGGTATGGAAGGTAGCTATTCCCTGCGCCCGGAACATATTCGCCTTAATGAGGTGGGAGAGGTTCAGGTTCAGGGCATCGTGCAGGCCGTTCAGTATCAGGGAGCGGCCACGCGGCTGGAGCTGAAGCTCGCCGACGGCGCCAAACTGCTGGTGAGCCAGGCCAATCTCAGTGAAACCTCGCCGCTGAGCGGCATTGCGCCGGGGCAGGCGGTGATGGCGTCGTGGTCACGCGAGGCGATGATTCGCCTGCACGAGGAGAGGTGAAATGGCTATGAGCGTTGCGCATCCTCCCGCCTCGCACGGCCGCTTAAGCCGCATGACGGCGCTGTTCTGGCGTAAACCGTCGCTAGGCCTGTTCCTGCTTCTGCTCGCGCCGCTGATGTGGTTTGGCATCGTCTATTTAGGATCGCTTCTGACCCTGCTGTGGCAAGGTTTTTACACCTTTGACGATTTCACTATGGCCGTCACGCCGGATCTGACCCTGGCGAACATTCGGGCGCTTTTCAACCCGGCAAACTACGACATCATCCTGCGCACGTTAACCATGGCGATTGCGGTGACGATAGCCAGCGCCATCCTGGCCTTCCCGATGGCCTGGTACATGGCGCGATACACCCGAGGCAAGTGGAAAGCATTTTTCTATATTGCTGTGATGCTGCCAATGTGGGCGAGCTACATCGTCAAAGCCTACGCCTGGACGCTGCTGCTGGCCAAGGACGGGGTGGCGCAGTGGTTTCTCAACCACATGGGGCTGGAGCCGATCCTGACCTCACTCCTTACGCTCCCGGCGATTGGCGGCAACACCTTGTCCACCTCCGGGCTGGGACGGTTTCTGGTCTTCGTCTACATCTGGCTGCCGTTTATGATCCTGCCCGTCCAGGCGGCGCTGGAACGCCTGCCTGCCTCGCTACTGCAGGCCTCAGCCGACCTCGGCGCGCGCCCTCGTCAGACCTTTCGCTACGTCGTTCTGCCGCTGGCGATCCCGGGTATTGCCGCGGGCTCAATATTCACCTTTTCCCTGACGCTGGGGGATTTCATCGTTCCACAGCTGGTGGGGCCGCCGGGTTACTTCATCGGTAACATGGTCTACTCGCAGCAGGGTGCCATTGGCAATATGCCCATGGCCGCCGCGTTCACGCTGGTGCCCATCGTGCTGATTTCACTCTATCTGGCGTTCGTGAAACGTCTGGGAGCATTCGATGCACTCTGAACGCGCACCGCTGTTCCTGAAAGTGGCAGCGTGGGGAGGCGTCATCTTCCTGCACTTCCCGCTGCTGATTATCGCGACCTATGCCTTTAATACCGAAGACGCGGCCTTCAGCTTTCCGCCGCAGGGGCTGACGCTGAAGTGGTTCAGCGTGGCGGCGGGGCGCGGCGATATTATTGAATCCGTGACGTTGTCACTTCAGATTGCCGCGCTCTCCACCGCGATTGCCCTTGTGCTTGGCACGCTTGCTGCAGCGGCGCTGTGGCGAAGCGAGTTTTTTGGCAAGAATGCGATCTCGCTGTTGCTGCTGTTGCCGATTGCGTTACCGGGGATCATCACCGGTCTGGCGCTGCTGACGGCATTCAAAACGATTGACCTTGAGCCGGGGTTTTTCACCATCGTGGTGGGACACGCCACCTTTTGCGTGGTGGTGGTGTTTAACAACGTGATTGCCCGGTTCAGACGCACCTCCTGGAGCCTGGTGGAAGCGTCGATGGATCTCGGGGCCGACGGATGGCAAACCTTCCGCTATGTGGTGCTGCCCAATCTGGGTTCCGCGCTGCTGGCCGGGGGAATGTTGGCGTTTGCCCTGTCGTTTGACGAGATAATCGTCACAACGTTTACGGCGGGACACGAGCGCACGTTACCGCTGTGGTTGCTCAATCAGCTCGGTCGTCCGCGCGACGTGCCGGTCACCAACGTCGTAGCACTGCTGGTGATGCTGGTGACAACTATCCCCATTCTGGGAGCCTGGTGGCTAACCCGCGACGGCGAGAATATCGCCGGCAGCGGGAAATAACAGTGAATTCAACAGGAAAATGCTATGCAAACACAACTGCTGATAGAGGGAAAACTGGTAACCGGAGAGGGAGAAAAACAGCCGGTCTATAACCCGGCCACTGGAGAACTCCTGCTGGAGATTGCCGAGGCGTCAGCGGCTCAGGTCGACGCGGCGGTTCAGGCGGCCGACCGTGCTTTTGCGGAGTGGGGACAAACCACGCCGAAAACCCGTGCCGAGTGCCTGCTGAAGCTGGCGGATGCGATTGAAGCGCATGGGGAGGACTTTGCCCGGCTCGAATCCCTCAACTGCGGCAAGCCGCTGCACTGTGCTCTGGGAGATGAAATTCCGGCGGTGGTCGACGTTTTCCGTTTCTTTGCCGGGGCCGCCCGCTGTCTGAACGGGCTGGCCGCCGGGGAGTACCTTGACGGTCACACGTCGATGATCCGCCGCGATCCGGTGGGCGTGGTTGCCTCTATTGCCCCCTGGAACTATCCGCTGATGATGGCGGCCTGGAAGCTGGCACCCGCGCTGGCGGCTGGGAACTGCGTGGTGATTAAGCCCTCAGAGATCACGCCCCTGACCGCGCTGAAGCTGGGGGAGCTGGCAAAAGATATCTTCCCGGCAGGCGTTCTGAACGTCCTGTTTGGCCGGGGTAAAACGGTCGGTGACCCGCTTACCGGGCATGAAAAGGTCCGTATGGTCTCGCTGACCGGTTCGATTGCTACCGGGGAACATATCATCGGCCATACCGCGTCATCCATTAAACGCACCCACATGGAGCTGGGCGGTAAAGCGCCGGTTATCGTCTTTGATGATGCTGACCTGGATGCGGTTGTCGAAGGGGTGCGGACGTTTGGTTTCTACAATGCCGGACAGGACTGTACGGCGGCGTGCCGGATTTATGCCCAGAAGGGTATTTATGCCGCGCTGGTGGAAAAGCTGGGCGCAGCGGTCGCCAGCCTTAAAATGGGGGCGCCGGAGGATGCCTCGACCGAACTGGGACCGCTCAGCTCGGCGGCCCATCTTTCACGCGTCTGTCAGGCCGTCGATGAGGCGAAAGCGCTCGGTCATATCCGCGTTGTCACCGGCGGGAGCAAAAAAGAGGGGGCGGGCTACTACTTCCAGCCAACCCTGCTGGCGGGGGCAAAGCAGGACGACGCCATCGTTCAGCGCGAGGTGTTTGGCCCGGTGGTGAGCGTCACCGAGTTTGATGACGAGGCGCAGGTGCTGGCCTGGGCGAACGATTCGCAGTATGGCCTGGCGTCATCGGTCTGGACCAAAGACGTGGGCCGCGCCCATCGCCTGAGCGCGCGGCTGCAGTACGGCTGCACCTGGGTGAATACCCATTTTATGCTGGTGAGCGAAATGCCGCACGGCGGCATGAAATTATCCGGCTACGGCAAAGATATGTCGGTCTACGGGCTTGAGGATTATACGGTCGTGCGGCATGTCATGATCAAACACTAAGTCCGTCGCGCCTGGTCGCATGCGCGGCCAGGCGTTTACCACGCCCGCCATGAGTGTTACGCAAGATACTCAATTGTTATTATCCGTAATATTTAAGTGGTTATTCTGTAACGAAAAAACTTGATCTGTATCAACATATGACGCATATTGCGTGCGGTTATTTTTTCGGCTCTGGTATACAGAATGACGTTGTATCAAAAGATGTTGGTTTTTTACGCAATCATGGCTTCCATCTGCGCATTAATTACCTGGTTCCTCTCTAAAGACCGCAAACGTATCCGCCTGCTCAGCGCTTTTCTGGTGGGGTCAACCTGGCCAATGAGCTTTCCCGTTGCGCTGCTGGTCTCGCTTTTCTGAAGCACGCTTCCATTTTTAAAAGATGAATATGGCATTTCCGATACGCTAACTGTATAAATACACAGTGCATCGTAAAAGGAGTGCTTATGAACAGTTTTTACTCGCAGCAGGCCGGCTGTACCGTGCGCTGGCATGACCTGCCCGGCACCGGCGATCCCGTGGTGTTCATTCACGGGCTGGGCTGCGCCTCTTCCTATGAATATCCCCGTGTCGTTCATGACCCGCTGTTTGGCGCGCGCAGAGCGATTCTCATCGACTTGCCCGGCAGCGGCTACAGCGACAAGCCTGAACACTACAGCTACAAAACCACCGACCAGGCGCACGTTGTGGCGGAAGTGATTGACCACCTTAAGCTGAATGCCTTCTGGTTATACGGCCACAGCATGGGCGGCAGCATTGCTATCGAAACGGCGGGGCTGCTGGCGTCGCGCGTGAAAGGGCTGATGGTGTCAGAGCCCAATTTTCATGCGGGTGGGGGGATGTTCAGCCGGTCTATTGCAGCGCAAACCGAGCAGCAGTTTCTGACGCAGGGCTATGACGCCATGCTCAGCGCGGAAAAAACGGCGTGGGCAGGGGGTCTGCAGAGCAATGCGCCATATGCCGTCTGGCGGGGCGCATCGAGCCTGGTGGCGGGCGTTGAGCCCGAATGGGAAGCGCAGTTCCTGTCACTTCCTTGCCCGGTAACGTTGATTTTCGGCGAGCTGTCTCTGCCGGATGACGATGTGGACAATCTGAAGCAAAAGGGCGTTGAGGTAAAAATTATCCCTGCGGCGGGGCATTCGATGTCGTGGGAAAACCCGTCTGCCCTGGCACAGACGTTAGCCGGGTGTATGACGGAGTGATGCGCGCAAAAAGTTTCGCCCGGCGGCGCTACGCTTGCACGGGCCTACAACGATGAAGAATGTAGGCCGGGTAAGCGGCAGCGCCACCCGGCAAGAAATGCGGCTACATTGTTAATCAACGTTCAGCGCAATAACGCGTGCAAGGCCTGACGTGCATCAGGCTGAACATCATGCGGATGCTGGTAATCAATGTTCTCTATCGCGCGGCTATAGAGTGCGACCAGCCAGTCGTAAACGTACGCGGTGGCCGCATGCACAGGCTGTTCCCCCAGGCGCGTCAATCGAGTCTCCGCGCTGCTGACCACCGGCGTAACGAAGATTGCCTGACCCTTGCGGATGCGGCTTGCCGGACGTGTAGCCACGGGCGTCTGGTCATAACCCAGCCAGCCAATGAAATTGCCCATCACGGCATGCAGTTGCGCAGCGCTGCTTTTATCCGCTTCGACAATTCGCTGAAGCTGTTGAGGCAGATCAAGCCGGTAACTGGTGACCACCAGCACATCCGCGATTTGCTGTAATACCGAAGGCTCCAGCCCGAGGCGCGCGGCCGTGGCCTCATTGCGGCTCCACTGACGCAGATGATTTATCCAGACTCTGTGCGCCAGACGCGCTTTGTCTTTTGTCTGGAACAGGCCGGTGCTTTCCTGCGCGTTCTCGGCAAACAGGTCAATAGTGTCCGTAAACAGCCCGTTCACCTGCTCCTCGCGCGGCTGCTGAACGGCGAGCAGCGTTTCATAGGCTTTCAGCGGCGGCAGGAGGCCTTCAAGCAGTTCGCCGTGGCGAGCAGCGCTGTTTTGCAGCGTGCGCACCATGCTTTCGGCCTGAGCGCGTCTTTTCCCCGGCTCTTCAACCAGCGGTGCCAGATAGCTCTGCATCAGCGATGAGAGCTCCTGTCGCAGCAAGCCTTGCAACGTGCCGAGACGCTTCTGTCGCTGGGCGGGCAGCGTGGCCTGAGACAGCCATTCGATGACGCGCTGCATGCTGTGGCTGTCCAGCGCCTGAAGCGTGCCCCAGCGTAAACCCGGCTTTCCGAGCAGATGCTGTACGGCTTCATCGAGATTCTGTCGGGTGGTAAAGCGGGCGTCGTGTGGCGTAATCGCCCATACCAGCCCCGGCAGGGCAGATTCTTCAGCAGGCTGCGTCTCCTTGACCCAGTTCATCAGCACTTTTGCTTTTTTGGCCGTCTGTTCGTGCTGCGCCGTCGCATTGCAAATCACCAGCACATCCGGCTGAAGCTGTTGACGGTAATGCTCGAGCAGCCACTGGGACTTCGCCTGGCGTAGCGGGTCGGCACGGTTATCTTCAAAAACAGGAATATCAATAATATCGACGTTATCCAGCGCGCCGTTCTCAACCGGCAGCACCAGCTCGCGGGTCAGGAAGGCCAGCACGTCGACGGGGATGCTGATGGCGTTAAGCATTTCACCGCTATTTAGCGGATGAAGCAGCGTCTCCTGCGCGTCCTGAAGATCTAACGTGCCGTCGTGCGTCAGGAACCCTTCACCCGGCAGGCCAAAGCTGTCCACCAGCAGGCTAAGCGGGGCAGCAAGCTCGCCGGCATGGCTGGTCTGGTGCAGCACATGGGCCAGTTTTAACCACTGCTGGGTCAACTCCTGCTGCTCGCCCCACAGCAGCGACCAGACGCTGGCCCGCGTGCTGAGATCGAGAGAAGGCACCAGCCGGGCGAACTCATGCCACAGAGCATCATCGATTTGCTGCTTAGCGGCGGGTACGGTGCTTTGCCAGAAGCGGGCAATCGCACCCACTTCCTGAGCCGTTATGCCGGGCACGCCCTGCGGCTGGCGCAGCCCGCGCCATTTCTCCAGACGTGTCTCAATGACCGCCTTATCCACCGCGCGCATCTGCGGATGCAGCGTCGTGCGGGCAATAAACAGCTGTACCAGCTCGGCCTCGGTGACCAGGCTCAGACGCAGCGGGAACGCCTCATCCGCCACCTCCGGGCTTTCCGGCGTGAAGCGGACGGCCATGTTGGTCAGGGCATGTCCCGGATTGATATGCGAAAAATAGTCAAAGGTGCGCTGGCCCGGCGTCACGTTCAGGCGTCCATTACCGCTGCCGCACAGGGATAACAGCAGATGGGATTTCGCGCTCTGTGAATGACCGTAAAGCCCAATGCTGCTCTGGCGGGTCATGGCGCGTTCAATGGCCTGCTCCCGCGCCTGCGCCGCGTTGATGCGAGCAAGCAGGGCGTCAGCATCGTTATCCAGCACAGGGGCGTTCAGGCGCGTCTCATTAATCCACCCGATTAAGGCCTGAGTGGTGGTCGTCGTCGCTGTCATTTCAGGTATACGCTCCCGCTGTCGATCCAGTAGTGGCTACCGCTGTGTCGGCGATCGGCCAAGGTATTCAGTTTGAAGGTTAATGCGTCAGGGGCAACCGGCGTGCCGTCCTGCAGCCAGGCATCGCTCAGCTCGAAGGCCTCAGGACCTTCCTGCTTGCTGCCGCCGCAGAGCTTCAGCCGCACGTTCAGCACGCCGTCACCGGCAATGGCTTTCGCCAGTTCAGCCGAGTTGATGCTGAGCGTGTAGAGCGGCGTGGCGGGCCAGCGCGCGTTCGCCAGCTGGCGGAAGCCGAGGGTAACGTTACCGCGCAGCGGGAAGTGCAGACGCGCGTCGAGCTTCGTGCCCGGCTTATCGAGGTCGATATCCTGATACCAGACGTTTTCCTCGCGCAGGGTATTAACGGTGTTATCCAGCACGCCGAGATAGCGCACGGTGGAATACGCGCCAATGTCCGCGGCTTTAAAGTTGAAGCGCGGCAGACGCAGGTCGAGCGCCAGGCTGCAGAGCATTGCCCCCACGGCGGCCGTCGATTTCGGGTTGCCAATGCGCCCCTGCTGGCTGAACGGATACCACTCGTGCACCTGGTATTTATCCAGCCAGACGATGCGGTTGACCGGCACCGGCTGCAGATGACGAATCAGCGCCTGAACGCCAGGCAGGCAGCCGGGGCGTCCGGTGATCAGCAGAATATCGCAGCTGTAATGGGATATCGCCTCGCACACCGCGTGGAGCGGCGAGGCCAGCGTAAACTGCCCGGCCAGCATCGCATCCTGCATTTCGCGGAAATTCACGTGCAGCGGCACCGCGAACAGGTCAAAAGCGTCTGAACCCGCAGGCAGGGCATGGTCGATCGCCTGCTGCAGGTAATTCATGACGTTGCGGGTCGGTTTCTGCGGCAGGAGATCGCCAAAGGTGGCATGCAGACCGGCCAGCGGATCGTCAACGTCGCTCGATTCCCACGCGGCAAGAATAGCGTGGCCAATCGGCATAAACAGCTGAAGCGCCGTCTGCTGGCGGAGTACGGCCTGGGTATCGATGCGCCCGGAGTCACCGAACAGCGACGCCATCAGCAGCGAGGCGTCCGCGATACCGGATTTTTGCAGCTGCGTTTGCAGCGCGGGCAACACGTAGCGCTGAATCACGTCCAGAAGCGTGTCGTCGCCCGCGACCTTAAAGCCTTCACGGAACAGCAGCTGCGGGGTGATTTTGACGTTATTGCCGGAACCGTCATCCAGCTGATAATGGGTGATCGCCATATCCGTTGTGCCGCCGCCGATGTCGATGGACGCGACGCGCAGCGCGCGGCCCGGCTGGCTACCCGGCTCAGGCTCACGGTCCGGGCGGGCCAGGGAGGCGAAGAAGGCTTCGGTCTGACCGCCAAAGCGGGAGATCGCTTCGTTATACAGCCAGACCAGCTGACCGCAGCTGGCTTCATCCCACTCCATCTGGATTTCAGGAACCGGCACCACGCTTTTATCCTGCTGTTTGCGGGTGACAAAATCCTCATCCTGCGGGTGCCAGCCCATCGCTTTCCAGACGATGGCGATGGCTTCAAACATGCGGCGACGGAAAATCTCGCGCTCCTGCTTTGGCATGGCCGAGGGCAGGGTCAGGATCAGGGTGCGCAGCTGGCGCGGTGACGCGGGGAAGCCCAGACGCAGGCGCGTGGCGACGCTGTTGATCTGCCCCAGCGCCTGCGCCAGCAGCTCGCACAGCATGTGCGTCATCAGCGTGCTGCGGCTGTACTGCGGCGAGAAGACCGGCAGCCGCTCGTCCTGCGGCAGCGTGAAGAGCGGTTCGCCGTCATCGTTCATCAGGTTCATCAGCGGAAACGCGGTGGCAAGCGGCTCACGCTGGGTTTTGCTGTTCATCTGGCTAAAGCGCCAGTCCTGCACGACCGGCGTTTCATCCCACAGGTAGCGACGCGGGCTGGAAATGCCGCTGTTGCCTTCAGTCCCAAGACGCTGCATCGCCAGCTTGCGGGCTTCATCGCCCACGCGAACAATCGACGGCCAGACAAAGGCATCTTCGCGACCGCTTTCAACCGAGAAGTGCTGCTTGCCAAAACGCGCTTCCGAAAACTCAAGACGGCTGGTGAACAGCGGCGCATTCAGGAACTGCGGCTCGCTTAATGAGCGTACCTGCAGCTCGGCGGTCTGGCGCAGGCCATCGTTCGCGTCGCCGTGGTCTTCGATAATGACGCCGCAGGTGTGGGTATTGCCCACGTCGAGGATCAGGTCGACCGGAATGGCAGGCGTGCTGAGCGTATGGGTAACAAATTTCACTTCCGGCACGGTGAGCTGTTCACCGAGCATGGTCAGCAGGTTAAGCCAGTGGGCCTGATATTCAAACCCGCGCATCGCCTGCTGGAGATCGCGTTCTGAGCGGTTTTCAACGCCGTCGGCATACTGGGTAAAGGCCTCGCGCAGCCAACCGTCAATCCAGGTCTGGTCGAGGAAACTTTCAACTTCGTTGTCTCGCCAGGCCAGCGCGAATCGGGTCCCGTTCAGAATATCGTTTTCAACCGGGGACAGGGCGGACGTGGCGTGTTCTGCAATCTGGCTGTCAAGGGCGAGCGTGACGCGGTGCGTATTGCCTGCCGTATCGGGTGTATCCAGCCTGCGCACCTGAACGCGGGCCCAGTTATCCGGCCCCTCAACAAAGGTTCGCGGCGGGTTGAAGCGCAGGAACGGAACCGGAAGCCAGACGCCGTCCAGCACCGCCAGGGACTGATGCAGCGGGATGGTGGTTTCCGGCTTAACCACTTCAGGCTGCCCGCCGTTCGTTCCCGGCACGGTATAGCGCCCGTTAACCAGGTCGAAATCGAGCCGCAGCAGCGGGCCGTTCGCGGTTTTACGTACGAAGCGCCCGTTGCTGGCGGTGTCCTGCGGCGTCAGACCGAAATCAAGGAACTGCACGCCGCTGTTGGCAATAAGCGTGACGCTTTGTTTATAGTCGCAAAGATTAACCAGCATAGGATCAGGCACCTGCTTTCTTGAACGTCAGGGGAACGACGGTATTGGCATCATAACGGGCGCGACATTCTGCGATATCGCTGGCGCCTGCTTTACAGGCAACCTCCGGCATCGGGTAGCGGGAGCCGTCGGTGCAGCGGGCAGTACCGCGACTTTTAATCATCAGCTCGCCGTTGCTGTGCAGGCCGGAGAAGACCTCCGCGCGGCAGACAACGTTGTCGCCATGGACAACCCGGGCGAAGCCCTTATTGTTCTGGATCTGATAGCGCATTGACGGCGGCTTGCCGGTGACCGGATCTTTCACGTCGAGAACCGCACGCCAGGTACCGTTCAGGAAACGCGTCGAACCCGCTTTTACCTGGTTCGCTTCCATTACCATGGCATCTTTCGGGATGGCGACAATCACCACCGGGGCGGGCTGTGGCGCAGGAACGGGAGCAGGCTCTTTTTCTTTGCTTGCCAGGACCTCTGCCTGATGCAGCGGTAATTTCATGGCCAGCGGCTCAACCGCTTTGATCGGCTTAGGCGCAATCTCTACGGGCTGAGGTGCGGGCGCCGGTGCGGGCTCAGCGGAAGGGGACTGTTTTGGCCACAGCAGCGGTGCGGCAACGGCGGCAACGATCGCGACGGCAACCGGCAGGGTCCACAGGGGAACGCGGCGCTTTTTCGCGACGATCGGCACAGCCGGTTCCTGAACGGGTTGCGCAACGGCCGGGGCCGGCTCTGGCTCATACAGCTCTTCCGGCGTGATGCGCACCACCGTGGAAGGGGCGATCAGCGGCTCGTCGGCGTGTTCAAAGGCTACAACCGGTTCTGGCTCAGGTTCGGGTTCAGGATCTTCAATCACAACGGGGGCAGGCTCAGGGACCAGCGATTCACGCAGGCAGTCGAGGACATCGTCGCGCGCATTTTCGTTCAGGTTTACAAATCCCCAGAAGCTGATGACCGGCTTTCCGTCCACCAGGAAGAGGAAGTTTTCACCCGGGAACTGAAACGCCTTTGACAGCAGAGACCCAAAAAGCTGCTGCGCAGTTTTGGGGGACTGGAGGCATTTCTTGCTTAACGACTCAACGCTGGCTAGCGTGTTTTCCAGATAGCGCAGGGCGCGATAACGGTCATCTTCATCGGCCGCTTTCCAGCTGGTTACGCTCCCTTCAACGGGGGAATACCAGTCCACGCGGTCACCGCTGTCGTTGACCTGCGGAATAGCCAGACAGTCGACGATGGCCTGTTGTTTGCGCAACCGGAGCGCTTCCCGGATTTGTAACGCTGATTCAAAAACGGCTTGTCCGCCGCCGCCAACGGCCTGAAAGTCATCCAGGTTACCGCTGCGTAAAAGAGTTTTTGCCACGATTTGATCCCATATACTTCTTCACACCGTTACTTTAACGAAACGAGGAAGCTACCAAACGGGGGAAGAGACGCTAAAAGGACCGATTTCTTGCGGCATAGAAAGTGACGGTTGTGCTTGACGAATAATGGCCCTTAAGGCAAATCACCTTTTCGGGCGCTGGCTGTTAAAACAGCAAAAAACGCGGCTTTAGAATAACCTGATAGTGTTTCGTTATTTGCCAGGTCATATCGCCTGTGCTGTTATTACTGTCTTATATAATAAAACTGTCAGGGTTATAACCATGTCTACAGGGAAAACACTGCTCGCCCTTGCGCTGAGCGCGCTGTTACCAGCCGGTGCCGCATGGGCGGCGAACAACGACACCCTTATTTACTGTTCTGAAGCGTCCCCCGAGTCCTTCAACCCGCAAATCGCCAGCTCTGGCCCGTCTTTTGTGGCCAGCTCACAGGTACTGTACAACCGCCTGATCAACTTTGACCCGGTGAAAAACACCCCGATCCCGTCCCTGGCGGAGTCCTGGACGATTTCGCCGGACGGCAAGACCTATACCTTTACCTTGCGCAAAGGGGTGAAGTTCAACAGCAATAAATACTTCAAACCGACGCGCGACTTTAACGCCGATGACGTTATTTTCTCGGTTCTGCGTCAGAAAGACCCTAAACACCCGTATCACAACGTGTCGCAGGGCAACTACGAATACTTTAACGACGTCGGGCTCGATAAGCTGATTCAGGACGTGAAAAAGGTCGACGACTATCACGTTCAGTTCACCCTCAGCGAGCCTAACGCCGCGTTTCTGGCCGACTGGGGGATGGATTTCGCCTCGATTCTTTCCGCCGAATACGCCGACGCGATGCTGAAAAAAGGCACGCCTGAAAACGTGGACACCTGGCCGATTGGCACCGGGCCTTATGTCCTGCAGCAGTACAAGGTAGATTCGCTGATTCGCTACGTCGCTAACCCGAACTACTGGGAAGGCGAGGTGCCGACGAAGCATCTCATCTTCTCTATCACGCCGAACGTGGAAACCCGTCTGGCGAAGCTGCAGACCAACGAGTGCCAGATCATTCCTGCGCCGTCCCCGGTTCAGTTTGACGCGATCAAGAACAACAAAGACCTGACGCTGCACTCGGTCGATGCGCTAAACGTCGGCTATCTGGCGTTTAACACCGAGAAAAAACCGTTTGATAACGTGCTGGTGCGTCAGGCGCTTAACTACGCGACCGACAAGAAGGCTATCGTCAATGCGGTCTTTATGGGTTCCGGTACGGTGGCAAAATCGCCGATCCCGCCAAATATGCTGGGCTTTAATAAAGACCTGAAGGACTACAGCTACGATCCTGAAAAAGCGAAAGCGCTGCTGAAGCAGGCGGGGCTGGAGAAGGGGGCGGAAGTCACGCTGTGGTCAATGCCGGTTCAGCGTCCGTACAACCCGAACTCTCGTCGTATCGCGGAGATGATCCAGAGCGACTGGGCGAAAGTCGGCGTGAAGGCCAAAATTGTCTCTTACGAGTGGGGTGAATATCTCTCCGGAATGCGTAAAGGCGAACATGACTCCGCGCTGTTTGGCTGGATGTCCGATAACGGCGACCCGGACAACTTTGCCGACGTGCTGCTGGGCTGCAACAGCATTAAAACCGGATCCAACGCCGCGCGCTGGTGCGATAAGGGTTATGATGATCTGGTGCAAAAAGCGAAGCTGACCAGCAGCCCGGCGGAGCGCGCGAAACTCTACGGCCAGGCGCAGGAGATCTTCTACCAGCAGGCGCCGTGGATCGCACTGGCAAACGGGAAAACGTTCTATGCGACCCGCAGCAACGTGACCGGATACAGCGTGAGCCTGATGGGCAGCGATTTCTCTAAGGCGAAGCTGAACTAAGCGTTTTATTGCCCGGTAAGGCGTAGCCGCCACCGGGCACATAACAAGGAGTGACAATGTCACATTTAAGCGAAGTTACCGCCCGTGTCGATGCCGTGATTGAAGAGGGCGTCATCACCCATATGAATGAACTGCTGATCGAATTAAGCGATGATGCAGAGCTCAGCCGTGAAGATCGCTACACCCAGCAGCAGCGTCTGCGTACCGCGATTTCGCACCACGGTAAGCAGCATAAAGAGGAGTTGGACGCGCGTGAGGAACAGCTGACCAAAGGCGGCACCATACTGTAACGTTCAAAACTGGCGTCGCGCCACCAGCCAGGCCCCGACGACCAGCATCACCGCGCCGCACACCGGGCCAATCAGGGCGCGGAGCGGAATGCCGTTGCTCCTCAGCACGTCCATCACCAGCCCGCCAATCAGCTGGCTTGCCACCAGCACGGCGATAGTCGTGGCCGCGCCAACGTTCTGATACCCGCTGATGCTGGCAAACACGAAAAATGACCCCAGCAGCCCCGGGATAAGCGTCCACCAGCGCACCGTTGCGGCCAGCTCGCTGAATCCGGCTGCGCCCTGTTTCAGCAGCAGAATGCTGACAAACAGCACAATGCCGACCAGGGAGTTCAGCAGCATCGCGATAAGGATCGTGGAGGAGGACTGGGTGATGCGCACCATTAGGGTGTTTTGCACCACCAGACCAATTCCCGCCGCCACCAGAAACGCCAGGGTCAGGGATTGATTCATGGGATAGCGTCCGGATCGCTGCGCTCGTCCAGCTGCAGCTGCATAAAGGTTAAGTCCAGCCAGCGGCCAAACTTGGTTCCCACCTGCGGCATCTGCCCCGTGGTGACAAAACCAAGCGTTTCGTGGAGATGAATCGAGGCATGGTTTTGCGCTTCAATACCGGCCACCATCACGTGTTTGCCGATGGCGCGTGCCTCGTTAATCAGCGCGATCATCAGCGTGCGGCCAATGCCTTTTCCCTGATGGCCCGGATGGACGTAGACCGAATGCTCAACCGTATGACGGAAACCGTCGAAGGCGCGCCAGTCGCCGAAAGAGGCGTAACCGGTGATAACGCCGTTTTCTTCACTCACCAGAACCGGGTAACCCGCGAGCGTGCGCGCCTCAAACCACGCGATTCGGTTATCGGTATCGACGGTTTTATCGTTCCAGATCGCGGCAGTATGCAGCACCGCGTGGTTGTAGATTTCGCCTATCGCAGCGCAGTCTTCCTTGCAGGCATGACGAACGATCATGATTAACCCTCTGTGTGTTGTTCACTATAGTATTACGTTATTCCTACGATATTACACAACCGTATCGCCCGATCGCTACGGCATAAGCCATATTTTTTTGTTATCAAAAGCCCATTGAAATGCCGTTCATACACTATAGTATGACGTCATGAACACCATAACAGACACGATGAATCAACGGATTAGCGCAAGAATTCGCCTTGAACGCGAGTCTCGCGGATGGTCCCTGAGCGAGCTTGCTGACCGGGCAGGGGTCTCGCGCGCGATGATCCACAAGATAGAGCGCGGAGACAGCAGCCCGACGGCCACCTTGCTGGCCCGCCTGTCTGGTGCGTTTGGCATCAGCATGTCAACGCTTATTGCCCGGGCCGAAATGCAGGAGGGCAAGCTGCTGCGCCTTGCCAACCAGCCCGTCTGGCGCGACCCACAGACGCATTACCTCCGCCGCCATGTTTCTCCCCGCACCGATCTGCCCATCGACCTTGTTCAGGTTGAACTGCCTGCGGGCAGCGATGTTCCGATGCCTGCATCATCTTACGCGCTGGCACGTCAGCTTATCTGGCTCCAGTCCGGCGAGCTGGTGTTTCAGGAGGGCGATACGCGCCACGAGATGCACGCCGGAGACTGTCTTGAGCTGGGGCCGCCAAATGACTGCCGTTTCAGCAACGAAACGAATGAACCCTGCATCTATCTGGTTGTACGGCTTAACCAGTCTGCCTCGTAATGCTAATGCGATAACGCCGATCGTGAGCCAGGCTGTAATGACATTTGCACCAGAAGGAGATCCCGATGAATCAACCTGTTTCGCAAAATCGCCGCTGGGTACTGGCCTCTCGTCCACAGGGTGCGCCGGTCGCGGAAAATTTTCGTCTCGAAACGCAGCCTGTTCCCGCCCCGGCTGAAGGGCAGCTTTTGCTGCGTACCGTCTGGCTGTCGCTGGACCCGTACATGCGGGGGCGCATGAGCGATGCGCCATCCTATTCACCACCGGTTGAGCTGGGCGCGGTGATGGTGGGGGGGACGGTTAGCCGCGTTGAGCAGTCAAATCATCCCGACTTCAAAGCCGGGGAGTGGGTGCTGGGCTACAGCGGCTGGCAGGAATATGAACTCTCGGACGGCAGCGGCCTGGTGAAGCTGGGCGAAAATCCGTCACATCCTTCCTGGGCGCTGGGTATTCTGGGCATGCCGGGCTTTACCGCCTATATGGGGTTGCTGGATATCGGGCAGCCAAAAGCGGGCGAAACGCTGGTGGTCGCCGCGGCAACAGGCCCGGTTGGCGCGACCGTCGGGCAGATCGGTAAAATAAAAGGTTGCCGGGTGATCGGCGTCGCCGGCGGGGCTGAAAAATGCCGCCATGCCGTTGAGGTCCTCGGGTTTGACCTGTGTCTGGATCACCACACGGCCGACTTTGCCGAACAGCTGAAACGCGCCTGCCCGAAAGGAATTGACGTCTATTATGAAAACGTCGGCGGGAAAGTATTTGACGCGGTGCTGCCGTTACTGAATACCTCCGCGCGCGTGCCGGTGTGCGGCCTGGTGAGCGGCTACAATGCGACGGGCCTGCCCGAGGGGCCGGATCGCCTGCCGCTCCTGATGGCGACCATCCTGAAGAAACGCATTCGTATGCAGGGCTTTATCATCGGCCAGGATTACGGTCACCGCATTAAGGAGTTCCAGGAAGCGATGGGACGCTGGGTGCAGGAGGGCAAAATTCACTATCGCGAACAGATAACGGACGGGCTGGAGAACGCGCCCGAGGCGCTGATTGGTCTGCTTGAAGGGCGTAACTTCGGCAAAGTCGTGATTCGCGTCGCGAGTGACAATAAATAAACAGCACTATGGCGGGGTTTCCCGCCATATTTATTTGTGAAGATACGATATATTGTCTTTAATTAATGGACATGGCATTTCGCGCCCGCTTCCCGGATGGGCCCGAAACCAATAAAAAAAACAAACTTTGCTTTTTTGATGTTTTTACGTACTTCCCACCACCAGGCATGACGATACAGGATATATCGGACCAGCGTCGTTTTATTAAAACTGGCGTTTAAAAATAGCATTAAGTTTTAGCTACAGGAATTGAACATGCTTGATTTGGACCACTTAGAAAAAGCCCAAAGGGTCAGTCTTACCATGCAAGTTGAACACAGTTTGAAAGGAGCGTTAATTACAGGCTCACTCAAACCTGGGGCACGACTGATTACGAAAGAGATCGCCGATAAATTAGGTACCAGTATTACCCCGGTTCGCGAGGCGCTGTTGCGCCTGGTGTCATCAGGGGCGTTACACGCCACGCCGGCGCAGGCATTTCTGGTTCCGGAGGTCACGTTGGAGCGCTATAACGAGATTAACGCCATCCGCAAGCAGCTTGAGCCGATGGCGGTCGCCGCAGCCTGTCAGAATATGTCTGATAGCAAACTGGAGGCGTTGCGCAAATTGTCGGATGCCTTTCATGAGGCCATGCGCAACGGGAACGTCCAGCAGGCATTGCATGCGAATCGCGTCTTCCGGTTTACGCTTTATCAGTATGCGGAAATGCCTACGCTTAATGCATTAATTGAGCAGCTGTGGGTACGCATCGGGCCCTGTATGAACTATCTGCATCAGGAGCTTAACGACATCAAAGCCTCGACATATCACTATGACGAACTGCTTTCCGCCCTGGAGCGAAGAGATGTTGTTGCCTGTCAGAAGGCGATTGATAAGGTGATTGATGAAGCGAATTTGCTTTTACAGCGACAATATTTTAACTAAGAGATTATTTAGCAGAGCGACTATATTTCGCCCCTAATTATTTATCTGGTGAATAACTCCTGATGGTTTATTGCCATCAGGAGCGTTATTTCATTAATTAAATAAACTTTTCTTATCGCTTACTCGAAGCGATAAGAGACCGACAGCCCGACCCCGTAGTTACGGCCTGGTGCAGGCTCGTAATAACGACCGTTAGACTCGTTGACAATAACCGAGCCCGCGTACTCTTTATCGAACAGGTTATCGACGCGGCCAAAGACGTCCATGCCCCAGCTGCCGTAGTTGAATTTATACCCGGTGTTCAGCCCGACCACCGTATACGACGGCGCTTTCGCCGTATTCTCGTCGTCGGCCATGATATCGCTCATGTAGCGCACGTCTGAACCCGCGTACCAGCCTTCCTCCGGCTGCCAGCCAAACGAGGCGTAACCCATGTTGCGGGCAATGCCCGGCATCCGGTTACCGTTACAGTCTGCGTCGCTGCAGACGTTAGTCCGGTAGGTGGCATCCAGGTAAGTCCACGCCATCTTCAGCTTCCAGTTCTCGGCAAACTGCTGGTCGAGGGAGACTTCCACCCCCTGACGACGGGTTTTACCGGCATTTTTATAGCTGGTACGCCCGCCAGAGCTGGCATCCACCACGATCTCATCATCCGTATCGGTGCGGAACAGCGCCGCGGTCAGCAGGCCATTGCCGATGCGGGTTTTGCTGCCCACTTCATACGTGTTGTTGGTGGACGGCTGCAGGCCGATGTTCAGGCCGCCCTGGTTATCGGCGCGATAGGAAAGCTCGTTGATGGTCGGCGTTTCGAATCCACGACCTGCGGCAGCGTAGAGGTTCCATGCGTCCGTCACCGCATACTTCACGGAACCGGCCGGGAGCCACTTGTGATAGCTCGCGTCACCGCTGTCATCGCCGTTGCCCGGCGTAACATAATGGTCGTTGGAATCAAACCAGACCGAGCTGTAGCGCACTCCCGCATCCACCGACAGTTTCTGCGTCAGCTGCCAGCTGGTTTGCAGGTAAGGGTCAACGTTCCACATCAGGTTACGTTCGTTTCGACGCTTATCACCCTTCACGCCGTAATCCGGCACGCCGTTGTTCATCACGAAGTTCTCGTATCCGCGACGATCTTCGCTCAGGTTTTCGTAGTTCAGGCCGGTGGTAAATGTTACCGGCACCAGCAGCTCGCCGCGGTGCGTCCAGCGGGTATCCACGCCCTGATAGTGTCGCTGCATATCGATCACGCCGCCGGAGTGGGAGGCTTTCAGCTGCGGCTGATACGGAATCGACTGGTACTGCGTCATTTCACGCTCGCCGGCGTACATCATCACGCTGAGATCGTCCTGGGTGCTGAGCTGACGATCGTAGCGCAGGCCGGCCTGGGTCTGCTTGATGGTCTTGCGGGTGTTGTACTGATCGCCGCGCGGAGACTGACGCGGATTGTTCTGCCACTCCTGATAGCTCAGCCCGCCCGGATCGTTGGCCTTCATGTCCACGCTGTTGAAAATCAGCGTCAGCTTACTGACGTCATCAATGCGCACGCCCAGTTTGGCGTTAGCGAGGTTTTTGCGCGCGCCGCTGTGGTCGCGGTAGCCTTTGGTGGTGAAGCGGGTGGTGGAAACGGTGTAATCCACATCGCCCGCGTGGGTGCCGTCACCCATCGCGCCGGTGGCTTTCATGCCGTAGCGCCAGGTACCGTAGCTGCCGTAATAGCTGCTGGCTTCAATGGTCGGCGGCTGCTGCCCGGTCTGGGTGTTGATGTTAATCACGCCGCCGGAGGCGTTGCCGTAAAGGGCAGAGAAGGGGCCGCGCAGCACTTCAACGCTCTCCACGCTGGAGAGATCGATGTTAGAGGTCTGGCCCTGTCCGTCCGGCATGGTGGCAGGGATACCGTCGACATACATACGGATACCGCGCACGCCAAACGTTGAGCGGGCACCAAACCCACGCATTGAAAGCTGGAGATCCTGGGCATAGTTCTGGCGGTTCTGAATTTGCAGTCCCGGGACGCTGCCAAGAGATTCAGACAGGTTGATGCGCGGCGCGGCGTGGCGCATGTCATCGCCATTGACGACGCTGACCGCGGCCGGGGTATCCAGTTCCGATACGGTTTGCGGCGTGGCGCTGACGATCATGGTCTGTTCCTCCGCGCTCATTGCGGTTAGCGGCGCGAAAATAACGGGAACCAGCAGCAGCGGGAGAGAAGCCTTACGGGCAGAAATGATTTTCATGAATAAAACCGGTTGTGGTGTATAAACGAACCAAATGGAACATGTCCATACATGTTAAAGGTTTTGTAAATGTTTTGAAAACTATAACCGCACATTGCGTTAATGAAAGACGAAGCGCGAAAGAAAAACTCCACATTCAGTTCATTAATGATTACTATTCTCATTATCAAAAGGCAATGCCATGACGTTGTCTGCCGGAAGTGATGTCAGCGGAAACCCCTCTTTTCAGAAAAGGAATTGTTATGTTTTTACGTCATCTGTGCTCGCCGCGTCTGAGCCTGTCACTGCTGTCTGCCACTTTACTGCTCGCCGGGACGTTCCAGGTGCATGCCGCCGAAGAGGTGCTGCGTAAAGCGGTGGGCAAAGGGGCGTATGAAATGGCGGTCAGCCAGCAGGAGAATGCGCTGTGGGTGGCGACCTCGCAAAGCCGCAAAACCGATAAGGGCGGAGTTATCTATCGACTTGACCCGGTCACGCTGGACGTGACGCAGGCGATTCATAGCGATCTCAAACCCTTTGGCGCCACGCTCGACGGCGCGACGCAAACCCTATGGTTTGGCAACACCATCAACGGCGCGGTGACGGCCATCGATGCGAAAACGGGCGACGTGAAAGGGCGTCTGGTGCTCGATAATCGCCAGCGCAGTGAAACCGTCAAACCGCTGCAGCCGCGCCAGCTGGTGGCGGATGATGCGAGCAACACGATTTACATCACCGGTGTCGGCAAAGAGAGCGTGATTTGGGTGGTGGACGGCGCAACGCTGAAGCTGAAAGAGACCATTGCCAATACCGGTACGTACAGCACCGGTCTGGCGCTGGATGCGCAGGCAAAACGTCTGTACACCACGAATGCGGACGGCGAGCTGGTAACCATTGATACGGCCACCAATAAAATCCTGAGCCGCAAAAAAGTGCAGGATGACGGCAAAGAGCACTTCTACCTGAACCTCAGCCTCGATACCGTCGGCCAGCGCGCGTTCCTGACCGATTCAAAACAGCCGGAAGTGCTGGTGGTGAGCCTGAAAGACGGCAGCGTGATGGAGAAGATCGCCGCGCCTGAATCACTGGCCGTCCTGTTTAACCCAACGCGCAATGAGGTTTACGTGACGCACCGTGAAGCGGGTAAGGTGAGCGTGATTGACGCGAAAACGTATAAGGTCACAAAAACCTTCGACACGCCGGTCTACCCGAACAGCCTGGCGCTCTCTGCGGATGGCAAAACCCTGTACGTGACGGTGAAACAAAAATCCACTCGCCAGCAGGAAGCCACCCAGCCTGACGACGTCATTCGTATCGCGCTGTAAATAAAAAAAGGGAAGGCATTTGCCTTCCCTTTTTAATGCTTACGGACGCTTAACGCGAGGTTTCTTCCACCAGCGGTGCGTCGTGTTTTTCATCGTCGTGATGAACCGGCGCGGTGCTGTGGATCTCGTGAACGCGCTTACGCACGCCGAACCAGCCGGCAATCAGCAGTACCGCCAGCAGCGGAATGGTCGCAATGGTGTAAGTACCGTTCGGGTAGTCAAACGCCATCAGCACCAGCACGCTGAACAGGAACAGCAGGGTGAGCCAGGAGGTCACCGGTGCGCCCGGCATCTTGAAGCTCACATCAGCCGCTTTGCCTTCTTTGATCGCTTTGCGCAGACGCATCTGGCAGACCACAATGAAGGCCCAGGAAGCGATAATCCCCAGTGCAGCCACGTTCAGAACGATCTCAAATACGCGGGACGGCACCAGATAGTTCAGGAACACGCCAAAAACGTAAACCACCAGCGTTGCCAGAATCCCCGCATAGGGAACCTGCTGCTTGCTCATCTTTGACATGAACTTCGGCGCAGAACCGCCCATCGACATGGAGCGCAGGATACGACCGGTAGAGTAAAGACCGGAGTTCAGGCTGGAGAGCGCCGCCGTCAGAACCACGATGTTCATGATGCTGCCAACGTAAGGCACGCCCAGCTTAGAGAAGAAGGTCACAAACGGACTCTGACCTGCCTGATAGGCAGTCCACGGGAGCAGCAGAACCAGCAGCACCACGGAACCGACGTAGAACAGACCGATACGCCAGATCACGCTGTTAATGGCTTTTGGCACCATGGTCTGCGGATCTTTACATTCACCTGCTGCGGTGCCCACCAGTTCGATAGAGGCGAAGGCGAACACCACGCCCTGAACCAGAACCAGCGCAGGCAGCAGACCGTGTGGGAAGAATCCGCCGTTATCGGTTATCAGATGGAAGCCGGTGGCATTGCCGTCCAGCGGCTTGCCGCTGCCGAGGAAGACGGTACCCACGACCAGGAACACCACGATGGCCAGCACTTTTACCAGCGCAAACCAGAACTCCATCTCCGCGAACCACTTCACGCCGATCATGTTCATGGTGCCGACAATCGCCAGCGCGCCAAGCGCAAAGACCCACTGCGGCACATCGCCAAACGCGCCCCAGTAGTGCATATACAGCGCAACGGCGGTGATATCGACAATACCGGTCATCGCCCAGTTGACGAAGTACATCCAGCCCGCAACGTAGGCCGCTTTTTCACCGAGGAATTCACGGGCGTAAGAGACGAAGCTTCCGCTGGAAGGGCGATGCAGTACCAGTTCGCCCAGCGCACGTAGAATGAAGAAAGAGAAGATCCCGCACACCAGATAGACCAGGGCGAGAGCCGGGCCAGCCATTTGCAGACGCGCACCCGCACCTAAAAACAGCCCCGTTCCGATAGCGCCGCCGATGGCGATCATTTGAACCTGACGGTTGCCCATCGCTTTGTGGTAGCCCTCTTCGTGGGAGTTCAACCAGCGACGTTTAGCAGCATGATGATCGGCTGCGCTTTTATTGCTTGTTTTCATTGAGTTACCTGTTTGCCTGTCTGAACCATTATCGTGATAGTCCTGCCTGGCAGAGCGCAATACAAACGATTGCTTCTGCGCAAACACATGTCGCCTTCCCAGTCATTCTGCGTATGGATAAGGCGAAACATGGCGAGGCATCCTACCTGCAATTCATAAGCGACGCAAAATATAACCGTGCCGAAAGTGATGCACGTCGAAGGAAATCGTGTGGTCAGAGCAGACGGCGAACACAACACGCTGAATCGTGATGAGTTTTTAGACAAAACAGTTGGAGGGTTGATTATTTAATCATCAGATTTTCTTAATTATTACCAGGTGGTCAAGATTTTGACTGCTGGAGAGCATCTAACAGTAACCTGAAAGCGGTAGTGTGCTGGCGACGGCTCGGATAATAAAGGTGATACCCCTCGAAAGTAGGGCACCACGATTCAAGGACCCTGACGAGCCGTCCGTGATTAAGCGCCCCCAGAACCGACGCCTCCGGCACGTAGGCTAATCCGAGGCCATTCTCAGCGGCGTCGATGCGCTGCGACAGGCTGCTCAGCGTA
The DNA here is from genome assembly GCF_041679625.1 of Enterobacter cloacae complex sp. ESBL7. Taxonomy (NCBI): domain Bacteria; kingdom Pseudomonadati; phylum Pseudomonadota; class Gammaproteobacteria; order Enterobacterales; family Enterobacteriaceae; genus Enterobacter; species Enterobacter cloacae complex sp. ESBL7. The sequence continues at coordinate 1,692,107 of NZ_JBGORN010000001.1, read as the reverse complement.
AGCTGCCCATCAACCCGAACGCGAAGCTCGCGCCCGTCGCGTTCAAATTCCCAGTGATACAGTCCGCCGCGCGTGGGCAGGCGCATGTTGATGCAGCGGTGTTCAGCAAGCTGCTCCGGCGTCTGCGGCACGCCAAAGCGAGCCAGATAATCCCTGGAACCGACCACGGCCATGCGCATATCCGGCGCTATCCGTACCGCAATCATATCTTTTGCCACCTGTTCACCCAGGCGTACTCCCGCGTCGAAACGGCCATCCACGATATCCGTCAGGCCGTTATCTACCGTCACTTCGACGTTAATCTCAGGATACTGCACCATAAACGCCTTCAGTACCGGCCAGAGCACGGCGTCCATCGCATGCTCGCCGGCGACGATGCGAACAGAACCTGCGGGTTTGTTGCGTGCGCTGCGAAGCGTCGTGAGCTCCTGCTCAATCTCCATCAAATGCGGGCTTAAGCGCGTAAAGAGCTGCTCACCCGCCTGGGTGGGAACAACGCTGCGGGTTGTGCGGGTTAAAAGGCGAACGTCGAGCCGCGCTTCAAGCTTGCGCATGGCATGATTCAGCGCCGATTGCGAGACGCCCAGCTGCGCCGCCGCGCGCGTAAAGCTGCGCTCGCGGGCGACTACCATAAAAGAGAGCAGGTCGTTGAAATTATCTTTTAGCATCGCGATTGCCTCTATTTATGAATTTCAATCATATTTCCTATCTGATTATGCACACTAATGCTCCGGATTGCTTTGCGCTACTGTTAACGCAACAGTAAACGAGGAGCATAAGATGAAAATTATCCGCAGCGGATCATTACCTTCAGCAAAAGGACCGGAAGCCTGGTTCACCGGCACCGTCCGCATTGACGCACCATTTCAGGCGAGCGAACCTGCCAGCGTCGGCGGGGCAACCGTGACCTTTGAGCCGGGCGCGCGCACCGCGTGGCATACGCATCCCCTTGGGCAAACGCTGATTGTGACGCAGGGTCGCGGCTGGTTACAGGAGTGGGGCAAAGCGGCGGAAATATTGAATCAGGGCGATATCGCCTGGATCCCACCCGGCGTAAAGCACTGGCACGGCGCAAGCGCGCAAACGGCGATGACGCATATTGCCATCGCCGAATCCGTTAACGGCAGCCCGGTTGCATGGCTGGAAAAAGTCACCGACGAGCAGTATCCGAACGGCTAACCGCCAAAAACGGCAATCGCCTGCTGCAGGCGCGTGGTGCGCTGCGTCAGGTGATTCGCCGCGTGAGTGACGTTATCCACCATCCCCGTATTGTTGTGGGTCATTGCGCCGATACGGGAGATGGAGGCGTTGATGAGCGTCAGCGCCTGGGTTTGCTCCTGCGTGGCGTGGCCGATCTCTTTAATCAGGGAGGAGACCCGCAGCACGTTGTCGATCATTACCGTCAGCTGCGTTTCGGTTTGTTCTACCTTCTCCACGCCTGCGTTGACGCTGGCGACGTTTTTCTCAATCAGCGCTTTGATCTCTTTCGCCGCCGTCGCGGAGTGCTGCGCAAGATTGCGCACCTCAGCCGCCACCACGGCAAAACCGCGCCCGGCTTCACCTGCGCGCGCCGCTTCCACGGCAGCATTCAGCGCAAGAATGTTGGTCTGGAAGGCAATACGATCGATAACGCTGATAATATCGACGATCTGGCTGTTATCCTGCGACACGGATTGCATCATACCGATGGTCTCTTTCATCATCGCTTCACCGCGGTGGGCGCTGTCGCGGGTGCGATCCGCCATCTCCGTGGCTTCTTTAGCCGTTTCTGCCGTCTGCTCCACCGCGCTGGCGATCTCTTCCACCGCGGACGCGGTTTGCTGCAGGAAGTCTGCGGTCTCTTCTGAACGCGTCTGCAGCGCCGCACCTTCTTTCGCGACCTGCTGGCTGATGGTGCCAATCCCGCTGATTTGCGCCCCGACGTCGTCAACCAGCGAATTGAGGTTCAAGCCTGATTGATTCACCAGGCGCATCATCAGCCCGATGTCGTCGATCCTGTCAAAATGGTAATAGTCCGTTTTACGTCCTGAAACCACGCGCTGCATCTGTTGCACAATAGATTTTACCGGGCGGGCGATCTGCGCATGAAGATAATAGGTCAGGGCAATAAACAGCAGCGCCAGACTTCCCGACTGCACAAGTTTATCAGGGAATAAATACACCGCCAGGCAGGAGAGTAACGCCGTCGTCGCAATACCCAGATGGATGCGTTTACTGGTGCTGAGACATTTAAAGAGCGACATAAACGAAAATAAACCGCGCCGAACCAGTAACCCTTTATAAAAGCGGTAATGTTTTAATTCGTTATTACGCACTTTTGCATACAGTTTTTCACTGGCTGCAATCTCTTCCCGTGCGGGTATATTTCGCACGGAAATATACCCCGTCAGGGATCCACCCTGCCAGACAGGCGTTACGTTTGCCCGCACCCAGTAGTGGTCGCCATTATGACGACGGTTCTTCACCAGCCCCGTCCAGGTCTCACCCTGCTGCAGGGTAAACCACATGTCGCCAAACGCTTCGGCAGGCATGTCGGGATGGCGGATGAGGTTATGCGGCTCACCCAGAAGATGTTCTTCTTTATATCCGCTGGCTTCAATAAAAGCGGAATTAGCATAGGTAATATGGCTTTTGGTATCGGTGGTCGACATTAACGTCGAACCATCGTTAAGTAAATACTCGTTTTGTGTAACGGGACTGTTACGCCTCATGAGTAACTCCATGATGATGTGCAAGAATAAAAATGCCCGGAAAATGCTCCGGCAAGATTAATGTGATTATTTTTATATAACGCTCTGCTGCATATTCTCTCTGAAATTGTGACTGCCTGAAATACCCGTCGTTCATTATTTTTAATCTGTTAATGCTAGCGAATGTAATAAAAATGAAAATATTTTCAGGGGTGTTTTTGGACGGCGCTGCAAATAAACAACATAACCCAAACTGAAAGAGGGAGATCGTCTCTCAGGAAAAATTGCCATGCTGAAATAGCGTTTCGTTAACAGGATGAAAACGCTATCATTTGGTCAGTTTTCGTTATTACAGTGAGGCTGAGGTGAAAATTAACGTCATCGGAACCAGCGGGAGCGGAAAAAGCACGCTGGCGAAGCAGATTGCGACCGAACTGGCTATTCCCTATATCGAGATGGACAGACTCTACTGGCGACCTGACTGGCAGGGAACGCCGGACGATGTGTTTCAGGAAAAGCTGGAGCAGGCGCTACAGGCTTCGCCAGACTGGGTGCTTGACGGCAACTATAACCGCACGCGGCCGGTGAAATGGCGTAATGTCGACGTTGTGGTGTGGGTGGATTATGGCTTTGCCCGCACCCTCTGGCAGGCGGTCACCAGGGCAGTCAAACGCGCCTGGCATAAGCGCGAGCTCTGGCCCGGCACCGGGAACAAAGAGAGTTTCCGGCGCGCGTTCTTCAGCAGAGAGTCCATTCTCATCTGGACGATGAAAACCTGGCGTAACAATCGAACGCGTTATGAAGCCGATCTGCAAAACCCGCAGTATAGGCATATTCGCTTCGTCCGCATTACCCGGCGCGAGCAGGGGAAAACGCTGATTGCCGACTTAAAGTCTTATTCTTAGCGTGGTTTTATATATCTGATTTCCGGCAAACTAAATGTAAATTAATTGTTTCTCAGTGGTGAAATGCGCCTTTAATAATGTCGACATGTTAAGTCAAACGAGAACGCAACATGTCATGGCGAATCAGCATTCTGGATAAAAGCCCCATCGCTGAAAACGAAACGGCTGCCGATGCACTGGCGCGTACGCTGGCGCTGGCGCAGCAGGCAGAAAATCTGGGCTATCACCGCTTCTGGATTGCCGAACACCACAACACTCCCCATCTTGCCAGCCCCTCGCCGGAGCTGCTGATTGCCTGGATCCTCGGGCAAACCACGCGCATCCGCGTCGGATCCGGCGGCGTGATGCTCCAGCACTACAGCCCTTATAAAGTCGCCGAGAATTTTAACGTGCTGGCCGCGCTGGCGCCCGGCCGCGTGGATCTCGGCGTCGGAAAAGCCCCCGGCGGGCTGCCGCTCTCAACCCGCGCGCTGCAGCAGGGTCTGAATCAAGAGGAAAAGGGCAGCTTCGCCGAACAGCTGGCCCAGCTCGATCGCTGGATCCGTCCTGAGCATCAGTCTCATGAAGAGGCCGTTCGCGCCACGCCGCTGCCGCCGCTGCCTGCAGAGGGTTTCCTGCTGGGCGCGAGTATCGATAGCGCGCTGCTGGCCGCCGGGCTCGGCTGGCACTTTGTGTTTGCCGCGCATCTGAACGGTGACCCGGACCTGCTGCGCGAGGTGGTCTCGACCTGGCGTAAGCACAGCGCGCGGGACGTGATTGTGGCGGTACAGGCGATTGTTGCGCCGACGCAGGCCGAGGCGGAAGCCCTGGCGCAGAAGGTCGAAGTGTGGGGCGTTGAGCTGGCAAACGGCCAGCGTGTCACCGTGGCCAGCGAAGAGCAGGCCTACGCCTTTGCGCGCCAGGCGGGCAGCGAGCCGGTGCGCATTGCACGCCGGGCGCAGTCGCTGCTGGCGGGTACGGCTGAGTCGGTGCTCGAACAGCTTAACGCCCTGCATGAAAAGTGGGGCATTGACGAATTTATCATCGACACGCCGGTCGCGGAGGGAGCAACGCGCGTCGCGTCGCTGCGCCTGCTTGCCGAGGCGCGTCTTAACAAGGAGGTCACCGTATGAGCTTTGGCGAACAGCTGATTGCCTGGCGCCGCGAGCTGCACCAGAACCCGGAGCTCTCCGGCCAGGAAGTGGAAACCACAACGCGTCTGCGCCAGTGGCTGACGAATGCCGGGATTACCCCGCAGCCTTACGACCTGTCGACCGGGCTGGTGGCGGAAATCGGCTCGGGCAACAAACTGATTGCGCTGCGCGCGGATATCGACGCTCTGCCGATTGAAGAGCGTAGCGGCGTGCCGTTTAGCTCACAGCGTGCAGGCGTAATGCATGCCTGCGGACACGATATCCACACCAGCGTGATCCTCGGCGCCGCGTTAAAGCTGAAAGAGCGGGAAGCGTCGCTTAACGGCCGGGTGCGGATCCTGTTTCAGCCTGCCGAAGAGAACTTTGGCGGTGCGAAGAGCATGGTGCGGGCCGGCGCCCTGCGTGACGTCAGCGCCATCTTCGGCATGCACAACGAGCCCGGCCTGCCGGTCGGTGAGTTCGCTACCCGAGGCGGGCCGTTTTATGCCAACGTCGATCGCTTCGTGATCCGCATTACCGGTAAGGGCGCGCACGCCGCACGTCCGCACGAAGGCAACGACGCCATCGTGCTGGCGAGCCAGCTGGTGACGGCGCTGCAAAGCGTCGCCAGCCGCAACGTCAATACGCTGGATTCGGTGGTGCTGAGCGTGACGCGCATTGCAGGCGGTAACACCTGGAACGTGCTGCCGGAAAGCGTCGAGCTGGAAGGCACGCTGCGCACCCACCGCACGGAAGTGCAGCAGAATGTGAAAGCCCGCGTGGGCGAAATCGCCGCCGGGTTTGCCAGCGCCTTTAGCGCGCAGATTGACATCACCTGGTATGCCGGGCCCACCGCGCTGGTGAACGACGAGCGCTGGGCCGATTTCGCCACCTCGGTCGCCAGAGAAGCAGGCTACGAAACCCGGCACGCCGAGCTGCATATGGGTGGGGAAGATTTCGCGGTCTATCTGCAGCAGATCCCGGGGGCGTTTGTCAGCATCGGCAGCAACAGCCCGTACGGTTTACATCATCCGGCCTTCAATCCGGATGAAGCCCTAATTGAGCCCGCTGCCCGCTATTTTGCACAGCTTGCGGAAAAAGCCCTGCAACACGTTTAATTCTGGAGAGGTGAATATGTCTGCACATCGTCAACTGCGGCTCGGGACCATTTTGCATGGTGCATCCGGAAATATGTCCGCCTGGCGTCACCCTGAGGCCGTCGCCGATGCCAGCATCAATTTTGATTTCGTCAAAGCGACGGCGTTAAAGGCGGAGGAGGGCAAACTCGATTTTTTATTCGTTGCCGACGGTCTCTATATCAACGAGAAATCGATCCCGCATTTTTTAAACCGCTTTGAACCGCTGACGGTGTTATCCGCTCTCGCCAGCATCACCTCGCGCCTGGGGCTGGTGGGAACCTTATCCACCTCCTACAGCGAGCCCTTCACCACGGCGCGCCAGTTCGCCAGCCTCGATCACCTGAGCAACGGGCGCGCGGGCTGGAACGTGGTGACTTCGCCGCTGGAAGGGTCAGCGAAGAATTTTTCCCGTGAAAAACACCCTGAGCACGCGCTGCGCTATCGCATTGCGGATGAGTATCTCGACGTGGTGAAAGGGCTGTGGGACTCCTGGGAAGGCGACGCCTTTGTGCGCAACAAAGAGAGCGGTCAGTTTTTTGACCCGGCAAAATTGCATACCCTGGACCACCACGGTGATTTCTTCCAGGTCGCCGGGCCGCTGAATATTGGTCGAACGCCGCAGGGGCGGCCGATTGTCTTTCAGGCGGGCGCGTCGGACGACGGGAAAAAGCTGGCGGCGAAACATGCCGACGCCATTTTTACCCATCACGAGACCCTCGATGAGGCAAAAGCCTTTTATCGCGACGTGAAGCAGCAGCTGGAAAGTAACGGACGCCGCGCGTCAGATTTACATATTTTCCAGGGCGTCAGCGTGATTGTGGGTAAAGACGCCGACGACGTGGAAAACCAGTATCAAACCACGGCGGCGCTAGTGTCGATTAACGATGCCCTCAACTACCTCGGACGCTATTTCGAACATCACGATTTCAGCCAGTACCCGCTCGACGAGCCGTTCCCGGATATCGGCGACTTAGGCAAAAACAGCTTCCGCAGCACCACCGATGAAATCAAGCGTAACGCCCGCGAGCGCAGCTTAACCCTGCGTCAGGTGGCGCTGGAAGCCGCCTCGCCGCGACCGCGCTTTTCCGGTACGCCGGAAGAGGTGGCCGACGGCCTGCAGGCCTGGTTTGAAGGCTATGCCGCAGACGGCTTCATCATTCAGGGCGGCACGCCGGACACCTTCCCGCGCTTTGTTGACCAGGTGGTGCCTGTTTTACAGGCGCGCGGCCTGTTCCGTACCGACTACCCGGGCACCACGCTGCGCGAAAGCCTCGGCTTAGACGAACCTAAAAACCAATACACACAACAATAAAAGAGAACCCCGCTATGCAGAAAACAACGCTTATTCTGGCGCTCGCGCTGGCCTTTACCCCTACCGTCTGGGCAGAGAATGTGAATATTAACGGCACCGGCGTGAGCATCGAGGCCAATAAAACGCCGGTTAATACCGTCAAAAACAGCGAGGCGGTGGCACAGCTGCCGAAAGACTATCGCTTTGCCGTGCCGGGGAAATTTACCGTGGCGGTGGCGGGCCTCAATCAACCGCCGCTGACGGTGTTTTCCGACGACAACAAAACGCTGCTGGGAAGCGAGGTTGACGTCGCCCGTCTGGTCGCAGACAGCCTCGGGCTGGAGCTGAACGTGGTGCCAACCTCCTGGGAAGACTGGCCGCTGGGCGTGGCTTCCGGGAAATATGATGCCGCTATCAGCAACATCACCGTCACCAAAGAGCGTAAAGAGAAGTTTGACTTTGCCACCTACCGCAAAGATTCCCTCGGGTTCTACGTGAAATCCACCAGCCCGATCAAGTCGCTGCAGAGGGCGGAAGACATCGCCGGGCTGCGGATTATCGTCGGCTCCGGCACCAACCAGGAGGCCATCCTCCTGGCCTGGAATGCCGAAAACCTCAAGAAAGGTCTGAAGCCCTTTACCCCGATCTACACCAAAGACGATGCGGCACAAACGCTGGCCCTGCAGTCCGGGCGCGCGGATGCCTACTTTGGTCCGAACGTGATTGGTGCCTGGAAAGCGGCGCTGAACGGGAAAACCAAACTGGTGGGTAGCGTCGACGGCGGCTGGCCGAAGGCGGCGCACATTGCGGTCACGCTGAAGAAAGGCAGCGGGCTGGTTGAGCCGGTGCAAACCGCGCTGAACGGCGTCATCAAAAACGGCGACTACGACAAAGTGCTGAACCGCTGGGGGGAAGGCGTTGAGCGTATTCCTCAGTCAGAAGTGAACCCGGCTGGCCTGGGCGATTAAGGAGGCGTGATGAGCGAACGATTTCGTGATGTTTCCCCGGAAGACGCCGAGCTTCAGCCCATTATCGAAGGGCTGTTCGGTGAATATGCCGCCCGCTACGGGGACTACTTCTCCAAAGACGCGGAGGTTGAGCTCACCGAGTGGTATTTAGCGCCGCAGGGGCTGTTTATCGTACTGGAGCGCGACGGGAAGATTATCGCCACCGGCGCGTACAAACCTTTCGACGAACGCACCGCGGAAATCAAACGCATCTGGACGGACAAAACCTTGCGTCAGCAGGGGCTTGCCGGGCGCGTGGTGCAGGAGCTTGAGCGCAGGGCGGTGCTGGCAGGGTACAGCCAAATCTACCTGACAACCGGTTTTCGCCAGCCGGAAGCGGTACGGCTCTATCTCAGCCAGGGCTATCAGGCGCAGTTCGATCTGAACCGCGATCCGGAAGAGTACAGCCAGCCGCCGTTTGACGGTCGGCTGCGCTTCACTAAAACGCTGGTACGCGAAGCGTTCAGTAAAACCGCATGAGGAACGACGATGAGCAACGTTGAAACCATTAAGGTGGTCCCGGCGCGTTATCCGCTGCGGGCCGTCGGCGCCGCGGTGGCGCTGTTTGTCCTGGCGGTCGTGATTCAGTCCGTGGCCTTTAACCCGCGCTGGGAGTGGGCGGTGTTTGCCCGCTGGTTCTTTGATCCGGTGATCCTCGAAGGCGTCGGGCAGACCCTGCTGCTGACGCTGATCGGCACCGCGCTGAGCGTGGTGCTTGGCGGCATGCTGGCGCTGGCGAGACTCTCTTCATCCTGGCTGCTGAGCAGCCTGGCGTGGGCCTACATCTGGCTGTTTCGATCGCTGCCGCTGATCGTGGTGCTGATCGTTCTCTACAACTTCTCCTATCTCTACGACACGCTTTCGCTCGGCGTGCCGTTCACCGGCATCACCTGGGGCAGCTTTGAAACCATCAACGTGCTGGGTCAGTTTTCTACCGCCGTCGTGGGGCTCACCCTGGTGCAAAGCGCCTATACCGCCGAGATCGTTCGCGGCGGATTCCTCGGGGTCGATCACGGCCAGTATGAGGCCGCCGCCGCGCTCGGTCTGCCGGCCTGGCGACGCACGGTGCGCATCATTTTGCCTCAGGCGCTGCGCACCATTCTGCCGTCGGGGTTCAATGAAATCATCAGCCTCGCCAAGGGTACGGCGATGGTATACGTCCTGGCGATGCCGGAGCTGTTCTATACCATCCAGATGATCTACAACCGCACGCAGGAGGTGATCCCGCTGCTGATGGTCGGTGCCGCGTGGTATCTGGCGATCACCACCGTCCTGTCCGCTATCCAGTATGGCGTCGAGCGCGCGCTTGCCCGCAGCGAACGCCGCTCTGCCGTTAACCAGAACCGTGCCGTCCGTCGCACCCGTTCTGTCACCACCACGCCAGCACAGGAGCCCGTCCATGCAAGCCTCTCCTGAAGGACATATTTCGATTACCGGCGTCAGCAAGTATTTCGGTCGCCATAAGGCGCTCGACAACGTTTCGCTGGAGATCCCGCCGGGATCTGTGACGGTGATCCTCGGGCCGTCCGGCTCCGGCAAATCGACGCTGCTGCGCACCATTAACCACCTGGAGCGCGTCGATGAAGGTTTTATTCAGATCGACGGAGACTACATCGGCTATCGCCGTCAGGGCGACAGGCTGTATGAGCTGAAGGAGAAGGAGATCCTCAAGCAGCGCGTCAACGTGGGCTACGTGTTTCAGAACTTCAATCTCTTTCCCCACCTCACGGTGCTGGAAAACCTGATTGAGGCGCCCATCGCGCATAAAAAGCTCAGCAAAAAAGAGGCGGTGGAAAGGGCGTACAGCCTGCTGGACGTGGTCGGGCTGCGGGATAAAGCCGATGCCTGGTCTCGTCATCTCTCCGGCGGGCAGCAGCAGCGTATTGCCATTGCCCGCGCGCTGGCGCTGCGTCCCCGCGTGATGCTGTTTGATGAGCCCACCTCGGCGCTGGACCCGGAGCTGGTAGGGGAAGTGTTAGACGTGATCAAAAAGCTAGCCCGGTCCGGCACCACGCTGGTGGTGGTGACGCACGAGATCGGCTTTGCCCGTGAAGTGGCGGATCAGGTGGTGTTTATGGTCGACGGAAAAATCGTCGAGCAGGGAAGCAGTGACGAGGTATTAAACCGTCCGTCACATGCGCGAACGCGCCAGTTTCTCTCCAAAGTCTTGTAAGGAGTGCCAATGAAATATGAACTTCTGGCGGGGCTGGTCTTCACGACGGCGAGCCACGCCAGCATTGATTTGAAAGCCAACGAGCAGCCGCTGCCGGTGACGGTGGATCGTCAGGCCGTGGGGAAGATTCCCGCCAATTACAAATTCGTTGAGCCGGGTACGCTGACGGTCGCCGTTTCGGCGCTGAATTCTCCGCCGCTGGCGCTGCTGGCCAGCGATAACCGCACGCGCATTGGCAGCGACCCGGATATCGCCCGCCTGCTGGCGGGCAGCCTGGGGCTAAAGCTGAAGCTGGTGCCGACGGCGTGGGAAGACTGGCCGCTCGGGATCGCCTCCGGGCGCTACGACGTGGCGCTGGTGAACATTGCGGTGACCGAACAGCGTAAAGAGAAATTTGATTTTGCGACCTACCGCGTCGATTCGCTGGCGTTTTCGGTGAAATCCACCAGCGAGATTCGGTCAATCAAAAGCGCGGAAGATCTGGCCGGGAAAAAGGTGATCGTCGGCTCTGGTACGAATCAGGAACGCATCCTGCTGGGCTGGAACGAAGAGAACAAAAAGGCGGGAAGGGCGCCTGCGCTGCCGGTCTATCTCCACGACGATGCCTCGGGCAATCTCTATATTCAGTCCGGCAGGGCTGACGTGTTCTTCGGCCCGCAGTCGGTATCGGCCTATAAGGCTGCGCTCACGGGCAAAACCCGCGTGGTCGGTTTAGGGCCGAAAAAAGCCTATGTCGCGACCACCACCAAAAAGGGCAATGAGCTGGTGTACGCGCTGCAGGCCGCGCTGGACGGCGCGATTAAGCGCGGAGATTACCAGAAGGTGCTGGCGCGCTGGGGCGAGCAGGGCGAAGCGGTGGCGCAGTCGGAGGTCAACCCGCCTGGGATAACCTACTAATGGTGCTCTATACCCAAAATAATTCGAGTTGCAGGACAAAACGGCTTGCCGTTTTGAACAGCGCTTGCGCTGGCCCCGAAGGGGCGAGGCTACAGGCCGAGTAACGCGGCAAGGGAACGAATCCCCGGGAGCGTACACAAGTACGTGACTGGGGTGAGTGAGTGCAGCCAACGCACCTGCAACTTGAAGTATGACGGGTATACACTTAGGGTTTTCATCCCTGCGGAGGCAACATGATTAAACTCTATGGCGTACCCGGCTGGGGCTCGGCGATCGGTGAAGTGATGCTAACCCTGGCTGATATCCCTTATCAATTTATCAACGTGGACGGGTTTGACCAGCCCGGCCCGCAGCGCGAGCTGCTGCAAAAGCTCAACCCGCTGTGTCAGGTACCCACGCTGGAGCTGGAAAATGGCGCCATCATGACCGAAACGGCGGCGATTGCCCTGATGGTGCTCGACAGATGTCCCGATCTTGCGCCGCCCGTGGGGCAGGCCGAACGCCAGCAGTTTCAGCGCTTGCTGATCTGGTTTGTGGCCAACTTCTATCCCACGTTTACGTATGCCGATTATCCCGAACGCTGGGTGCCGGACGCGCCGGAACAGCTGCAGAAAAACTGCATCGAATACCGGAAGTCCCTCTATTTGTGGTTCGAAACTCAGCTCAAGGCCGCCCCGTTTGCGCTGGGGGAACGGCTGACGCTGCTGGACGTGTATATCGCGGTGGCGCGAACCTGGGGGCCACGCCATGACTGGTTTGCGACCAATACGCCGAGGTTTACGGCTATTGCGGACACCGTATGTCAGCTGCCGGAACTGCACAAGGTGTTAAAGGCCAACGGTATTATCTGATAACGTGGAGCCCTGACTCACAACTGGAAGCCTGCATATGCCACACGTAGATATCAAATGTTTTCCCCGCGATTTAAACGACGAACAAAAAACCGCACTGGCCGAGGATATTGCTGAGGTCATTATTCGCCATTTCAACAGTAAAGACAGCTCGGTGTCCGTTGCGTTGAATCAGGTTAACCAGGAGGACTGGAAAGCGCAGGTCTGGGATACCGAAATAGGACCGAAGCTGGACGAATTAATCAAAAAGCCAGGCTATTCAATGTAAGCTCAACTGCCGGGGGGGAATTCTCCTCCCCGGTTTTTCCCGTCTTCGTCTTCCCGCTTTTTCGCAAAAATCGATAAAAATGCGTTTTATCTTATCCGTTACACTTTACGTTTCTGGCTGACAGCCCATCAATCCTTAGGAAAGATCTCAAACAGAATCAGTTAAGGACAGACACGCTAAAGGATAATTTTCTCATGACAAAATTACCCCGTTTTTCACTCGCCTTTCTTCACCCTCGTTACTGGCTAAGCTGGGCTGGCATCGCCGCGCTGTGGCTCATCATGCTGCTCCCTTATCCGCTGCTGTTCCGAATCGGCCACAGTCTTGGACGGCAGGCGATGCGCCTGCTTCCGCGCCGGGTTGAGATTGCACGCCGCAACCTGGAACTCTGTTTTCCGGAGATGAAAAAGGATGAACGCGAGTCACTGCTGCAGCGTAATTTTGAATCGGTAGGAATGGGGGTAATCGAAACCGGGATGGCATGGTTCTGGCCCGCGTGGCGGGTGAAGAAATGCTTTACCGTGACGGGTTATGAGCACATGGAAAAGGCGCGGGCAAAGGGAAATGGCGTGGTGCTCGTTGGCATGCATTTTCTCACCCTTGAGCTGGGCGCGCGGATCTTTGGCATGCTCAACCCCGGCATTGGGGTGTATCGTCCGAATAATAACGCGCTGCTGGACTGGCTTCAGACGCGCGGGCGCCTGCGCTCCAATAAAACCATGCTCGATCGTCATGATTTAAAGGGCATGATCCGCTCGCTGAAGCAGAATGAAATTTTGTGGTACGCCCCGGACCATGACTATGGCAAATCCAATAGCGTCTTTGTGCCGTTCTTTGCGGTTGCGGATGCTGCCACGACCGCGGGAAGCTATATGCTGGTCAAAAGCGCTAAGCCTGCCGTCATTCCCTTTGTGCCGCGCCGCCGGGCGGACGGTACCGGCTACGAACTGATTATTCTGGAGGATATCAGCGAGTCGCTGCAGGGGGGCGATAAAGAATCTGTTGCGACGCAGATGAACAGGGCGATTGAGCAGGCGGTACGGATGGCGCCAGAACAGTATATGTGGCTGCACCGGCGCTTCAAAACGCGTCCTGAAGGTCAGCCTGACCGGTATGCCCGCCGCAAGAGCGTGCCACCAAGGGCTGATATCCTGTCTGCCGCCGATCTTTCCGAACGGTCGGGCGTCCAGCACTGAGGCAGCGATTCTGCCCTCACCGTGGAGTGAGGGCAGGATCGAGGCTTACAGCGCAGACCTGCGGTACGGCGCATAGTCCGCCTGCCACCAGGTCTTCTCAATACGCGCCATCAGCGTCTCATCATCTATCGCCGGAGCCACGCCCTGTTCAATCGCGGCCCGGGCGACGGCGACGGCAATCTGGCGTGAAACCGTTTCAATCTCATCTACCGGCGGCAGCAATCCGCCTTTTTCCGTGGTGACCAGCGGAGACTGCGCGGCCAGGCTGCGGCTTGCTGCCATCAGCATCTCTTCCGTTACCCGGCGCGCGTTACAGGCCAGCACGCCCAGCCCCAGGCCCGGGAAAATATAGGCGTTGTTACATTGGGCGATCTCGTAGTGTTCATTCTCCCAGAATACCGGGGCGAACGGGCTGCCGGTGGCCACCAGTGCCGCCCCCTGGGTCCAGGCGATAAGATCCTGCGGCTGGGCTTCCGCCCGCGAAGTCGGGTTCGAGAGCGGCATGATGATCGGGCGCGGACAGTGGCGATGCATCTCTTTGACAATCTCTTCGCTGAACAGCCCCGGCTGGCCCGAAACGCCGATCATCACCGTGGGATGCGCGTTCTTCACCACGTCCAGCAGGGAAATGTTCTTCGCGTCAACCTGCCAGCTGCATACGGCGTCGCGCGCGGTAAGCAGGTTTTTCTGGAAATCGAGCAGGTTGGTCATGTCGTCGGTCAGCAGGCCGAAGCGATCGACCATAAAGATCCGGCTGCGTGCTTCCGGCTCGGTCAGGCCGTCATCAACCATCAGCGCCACAATTTTTTCAGCTATTCCGCATCCGGCAGAGCCGCTGCCCAGGAAGACCACGCGCTGGTCGCGAATGCGCGTGCCCGCGGCATGGGCAGCCGCCATCAGCGTACCGGCGGTCACGGCGGCCGTGCCCTGGATATCATCATTGAAGCAGCACAGCTGGTCGCGGTAGCGCTGGAGCAGCCTGGTGGCGTTTTTCTGCGCAAAGTCCTCAAACTGCAGGAGCACATTGGGCCAGCGCGCTTTAACGGTGCTGACAAACATATCCATAAACTCAGCGTACTGTTCGTCGCTGATGCGCGGGTGGCGCCAGCCCATGTACATCGGGTCGTCGAGGTGTTGCTGATTATTGGTGCCGACATCCAGCATTATCGGCAGGGTAGAGGCCGGATGGATCCCGCCGCAGGCGGTATACAGCGACAGCTTGCCAATTGGGATACCCATTCCGCCGATACCCTGATCGCCAAGCCCTAAAATACGTTCCCCGTCCGTCACCACAATCACGCGAACGTCGTTGCGCGAAAAGCTTTGCAGCATCTCATCAATACGATGGCGGTTAGGCCATGAAATAAACAGGCCGCGCGCGCGTCGATAAATCGTGGAGAAATGCTCGCAGGCTTCACCGACCGTCGGGGTATAGATAATCGGTAACGTCTCTTTGAGATGCGAACGCAGGAGGTTATAAAAGAGCGTTTCATTGGTGTCCTGAATATTTCGCAGGTAAACATGACGCGAAATATCGCTTTTAAAATGACAAAATTGCACCCAGGCGCGCTCGGTTTGTTCTTCAATGGTTTCAACGTTGTGCGGCAATAACCCGTGCAGATTAAAATTGTCACGCTCTTCTTTAATAAATGCGAGCCCTTTATTTAGCAGCGGATTTTCCAGCAATACGGCCCCGTTATAGGGGGTGTACAGAACTTCTTTCCGGGACATGGTTAACTCCTGAATTTTTTATTTAAAGCAGATTAAGAGATGAAATAGATCATAATGCCTTCGGTCACGACCCCGACGGCAGTGCCAATTAATATGGAAGAGGATGCGGTGTCAATATAGGTATCGCTGCGTAAGGCAAACATCCCTGCGGCAATCGCGGAAGGCGTTGCGCCAATAATGACGACCTGCTGCAGTAAGGTGTGGCTCAGGCCAAAGGCGATCCCCGCGGCGGCCATCATTGCCGGCTGAATAAGGTTTTTAATACTGATGTTGGTAAACGTCTGCACGTTCAGTTTTGGACGCTCACCGTAAAACAGCAGGCCGAGGGCAAACAGGGAAAGTCCGCCTGAAACCTTGCCAACCATCTCAATAGGCATGCTGAGAATGGACGGTATCTGCACGCCGGCCAGGCTGAGTAAGACGCCGGAGACCGGGATCCAGACGATAGGATTGCGCGCCGCCTTGATGAGGTTTTGTACGATCATCGCGCCCGGGTGCAGCGCCTCCAGGCCATCTTGACCGTTTTTATCACCCATACGAATCAGGACGATAGTCAGAGGGATCATGATAACGCTGGTAATAATATTGCCAATCAGCACGCCGATAAATCCTTCCGGCCCAATCAATACCGCCAGGACCGGTGCGCCAAAGTAGGCCATATCAGGAAAGGCGCAAACCAGAGACTGAATGGCGCTGGTTTTGATATCGTGGCGAAAAACGTAGCGCGAAATAAATAGCGTCAGTAAATACGATCCCATTAAACCGACAACTAAAACGGCCATAAAGGTCAGGTTCTTAATTTTATTCGGGTCGGTATGCAATGCGCCGATAAAAAGATGGAAAGGAAGGGCGAAACGAATTACCACGGTTGCCATAACGTTTGCATCTTCACGCCGGGAATATCCCAGCTTTCCACTTAGCCATCCAAGTAACATTATAAAGACGAGCGGAAACAGTGACTGTAATAGTAATGAAGGCATAGTATTTCCTGTAGGGTATTTTATGTGTTTTATTGCAGCGCTAATCTAGCGCTTAGAAAGCAGGGCAGGAGTGACAAGGGTCACACTCTCTCTGGTTTTATTAATTTCAAAAAGATTGCATTAGTTGGATAACTAATACTTTCGTCAAATATTGATAAGACGCAAGAAAGCGACAATGGTCGCCATAAATAACTTTAGTTACTTAATGCTGAATTAAGTTATTTAAACGCAAAGAGCCGAATTGTTCACATTTCTCCCGGCAGGCCCGTGCTAATTTCATGTTGAGCCTGATTTTAGAAAAGGCCATCTAAGTCTTTATTTATATTTAAAAACATTTATTCGTATCAGGAATAGTTTCAGTTATTCCTTTCTCTGTTTATCCGAACACAAATTCAGGTGATTATATGAAAGATAATCCTGTACCGACTTCTGAACTGTCGACCTCGCGTTTTGCCTTTGGGCTCAACAATACCGAGGTGGGCACGGTCCCGTTGATGCTGTTCGTCGGGATTGCCGCGATTGTGGCGACGTCCGCCTGGGCAGGGCTGCTGCCAAAAAATATGATTGGTGGACTCGCGGTCATCATGACCCTCGGCTTCGCGTTTGCCAAAGTAGGGCGTCAAATCCCGGTGCTGAAAGATATCGGCGGCCCGGCGATCCTGTGCCTGATGGTCCCCTCCGTGCTGGTCTATTTTGGCGTATTCGGGAAACATACCCTTGATACCGTGCATTTGCTGATGAAAGAGGCGAATCTGCTCTATTTCGTCATCGCCTGCCTGGTGGTCGGCAGCATTCTGGGGATGAACCGGGTGCTGCTGATCCAGGGGATGATGCGCATGTTTGTTCCGCTGGTGGCGGGAACATGCATGGCCGTGCTGAGCGGCCTCATTGTGGGCTCACTGTTTGGTTATACGCCTTACCACACTTTCTTCTTCATCATTGTGCCCATCATCGGCGGTGGGATTGGCGAGGGGATTTTGCCGCTGTCCCTGGCCTATTCGGCAATACTGGGGCAGACGCCGGACGTCTACGTTGCGCAGCTGGCACCCGCTGCGGTCGTCGGGAATATCTTCGCCATTATTTGTGCGGGCTCGCTGGCGCGTCTCGGCGCGAAACGTCCTGCGCTTTCGGGAAATGGCATGCTTACGCGGAGTAAAGACGACGCCAGCCTTTTTGCCGGGGCGCAAAGCACGCAGCAGACGGATTTTCATCTGATGGGGGGCGGATTGCTGATGGTGTGCGCGTTTTTCATCGTCGGCGGATTGTTTGAAAAACTGGTACACATTCCCGGCCCGGTGCTGATGATCCTGATTGCCGTCCTGTGTAAATACTTCAGGGTTATCCCGGCCTCAATGGAGCAGGGCGCGCACAGTTGCTATAAATTCGTCTCGGCTGCGCTGGTCTGGCCGCTGATGATCGGCCTCGGGATGTTATACGTGCCGCTTGAAAGCGTGGTGTCGGTCTTCTCGGTGGGATACGTGGTGGTATGCGGTTCGGTCGTGATTGCGATGGCGCTGAGCGGCTACTTTATCGCCTCGCGTCTGAATATGTATCCTGTGGAAGCGGCCATTGTGACCTGCTGCCACAGCGGGCTGGGCGGAACGGGGGACGTGGCCATTTTGTCCGCGTCTAACCGGATGTCGCTGATGCCGTTCGCGCAGATCGCCACCCGCATCGGCGGCGCGTCGACGGTGATTTTCGCCACGCTGCTGATGGGCTGGATAATGGCGCACTGATCCGAAACGTCAGGATGCTGAATCGCAACGACATTTTCAGGGTGCCGCTGCGGTTCAGTCCTTTATAAAACTCACCGCGCTGTATAGAATTACCGCACCCACAGCGACGGGATACCACACGATGACCGGAAGAGTTGATTATCAGATTGAAAAATATCTCCTTACCGAAGCCGCCGAGCCGGAGCGCCTGACGCGCCAGTGGGCAGAGGTGATGGAGGAGTGTCGTGAGCAACAGTCCGGTGCAGAGGAGCGGCTGCGCCTCGCGTTGCTTAATGTGGATTACGTCACCAGCTTCGAGCTGCCCTTCAGGCTGCTCCTTACCCGTGCGCCCCAGCTGATAGACGTTGTCAGAAAAGAGCTTCAGCTCAGTCAGAAAAATGTTCTGTTTAACGGCAAGCGCTTTGGCTGCGTCTATAGCCTTAAAAGAGATCTCGACGGAATACCTGACGAATTTACCTATCAGCTGAAAACGCGTATCCAGCGCAGTGACGCGACAGGATGCAATGAACTGCCTTACCGGCAAATTGCCCAGCAGGTTAAAGCCCCGAAGGAACGCCTCAGGCTGGCGCTGGAAAACGGGCTGTCGGTGACGGCACTCGACGGGCTTTTCTGGTTTGGCATTCAGCGCATCGCGGCCGATGTGCAGAGATTACGCAAAACGGGGATGAGGATCGTGACGTCCGACGCCGAGGTGTTTGATACGCTCACCAAAACAACCCGGCGGATCCCGGTTTATAGCCTTGCTCGCCCGGAATGAGTATTCGCCGCTGACCGGTCGACGGCATCAAACATGACGGAAAATTGCGGCCAGTTTTTTTACAGCGTCTTCTATTTCCCTTTCCGTGTAAGCAGCAAATCCCATCAAAAAACCGGTGGACGCGGGGGGACCTGCATATAAATCGGTAAGGCCAAGTATATCAACACCCGCGCGTCGGGCGGCGGTGGCTATTTCTTTCTCGGATATGCCGTGCTTCAGGTGACAAGGCATTTGCATTCCCCCCGCAGGCGTTTCACAGGTAACATATTCGGAGAGATATTCGTCCATCATGCTTGCCAGCGTGTCGCGACGAGCAACATAAATACTCCGCATCTTACGAACATAGGCGCCAAAATGGCCTCCCTCCAGAAATTTAGCCAGCGTCAGCTGGGTTATTGAGGCGGTGTGACCATCCATTAACGTCCTCGCCATGGTAAAGGGCTCTGTCAATTCTGAGGGAACGATCATGTAGGCAATACGCAGCCCGGGGAAAAGAGACTTAGTGAACGTGCCGATATAAATTGTCCGGTTGTACGTATCAAGCCCCTGAAGACTGGCCATAGGCTTGCCTTCGTAGTGAAACTCGCTGTCATAGTCATCCTCAATGATCCAGGCTCCGTAACGGTTTGCCCATTTAACAACTGCCAGTCGTCGGTCAAGAGAGAGCGTCACCCCGGTAGGGTACTGATGAGACGGCGTGAGGTAGATAGCCCTGGCGGGCTCGGTCAGAGAATTAAGACTGTCAACCGAGATGCCTTTTTCATCAAGAGGAACCGGAATACAGCGAAGCCCTGCAGCGTTGAACGCTTTGTGTGCCCCTTGATAGGAGGGATCTTCAATGACAATGCCATCCCCGGCGTCCATCAGCACGTGGGAACAGAGTGCAAGCGCCTGTTGAGAACTTGTCAGAACGATAACCTGTTCTGCCCTCGCACGCGTTCCGCGCTCAAGATTGACATACTCCGCAATTGCCCGTCGCAGGCGCTCTATACCCTGGGGTGGACTTTGCTCTAACGCCTGGTGCTGAAACTCCTTCAGTACCTGTCGCTGAAGACGCTCCCAGATCGGAAGGGGAAACATGCGGGTTTCAGGAATGCCGGGCGCAAGGGGGCGAGGTGAAGAAAACTCGCGGATCCCGCCGCTTTCATAAACGATCTTTCCCCGAACGCTGAGTTTTGCTTTTCGTATCTCAGCGGTTGGCTGATGCTGTCGAGGACGGGGTTTTAAAAAACGCGCGCTGGAAGAGACGAAGCTCCCTCTGCCTGTTTGTCTCTCAATAAAACCTTCGGCATGCAGGCTGGAGTAGGCCGCTTCAATGGTGTCCCGGGAAACGCAGAGAGAAGCCGCCAGCGCGCGTGAAGCAGGAAGGGCCTTACCGTGAGATAATACCCCTTCCAGTATCAGCGTCCGTATTGCTCTCTGGATCCTTTCATGAAGCGGGAGCGATCCGTTAGCGGGGTCGATAATCCATGCCTTAACCGTTTCTAGCTGCGCGTGCTTAAACATTACGTTGTCCACTTTCCCTCTGTATCTCTTGATTCTAAAGCAATGGTGCACGCAGCAGGATGAAAAATTGGTCTGCCTTGATGGCGAGAATTGGCGGGGCAAAACGTGCCATTCAGCGAATACACTCTTTCTGAAACGAATAAACGGGTGAGCAAAGAGGCAATATGAATAATACGAGCGTGATAATTGAGGCAGTTAAAGAACGTGATTTTGAAAGCTGGATGCCGCTATGGGGAAAATATCAGGCGTTTTACAACGTCGATCTGTCCGGGACCATTACTGAACGAACCTGGCAACGATTTTTCAGCCCCGTTGAGCCGCTATTCTGCGTGGTGGCACGATGTAATGGAGACGTAGTAGGTTTTGCGCATTATCTTTTTCACCGTTCGACATGGGCTGAGAGCGATTACTGCTACCTCGAAGATTTATACGTCTGCGAAGCCGTAAGGGGCAAACACATTGGCAAACAGTTAATAGAATATGTTCAGAGAGAAGCCAGAAAACATCATGCCAGTCACCTTTACTGGCATACGCATGAAGCCAATTATCGCGGGCAACGATTGTACGACTGGATTGCGAAGAAAAGTGGAATGATTGAATATCGTATGCACGTAAGATAAATCCCTCTGCTGACATTATGCCCCTTACATCTTTACGGGGCATTTTTCAGGGGATAACAGGTATATCCTTATGATTTAGCCTGTAAAAGTATCTCCATCAGCCCTGGAAAACGGGCATCCAGATCGTCTCTGCGTAACGAAATCATGTTCTCCCGCCCCTGCGGGCGCTGCCAGATAACGCCGCTGTCGCGCAGCACTCGCCAGTGGTGGGTCATTGTCGATTTCACTACATCCTCCGGGCGCAGCGCGTTACAGCTGAGTTCGCTGCCATCGGCCAGCCGGCGAATGATCGACAGCCGGAGCGGGTTGCCGAGGGCAAACAGCACATTTTCCAGCAGTATTTGTTCAGTTTCAGGGTGGTTTGGGATCATCGTTTTCCTGCGTTTGGCGTCAGATTGAGCTATATCAACAATAGGCCAACCGTTAAAAAATAGTTCGATAATACTCGTACAATAGGACTATTATAGCAAACGAACGAATGCACGACCATCCTGGTCGTCACAGACAAGTCATAGTGACTAAGGAAATATCATGCCCCGACCCATCCCTCTCGAACGTTATCGCAACATCGGTATCTCCGCGCATATCGATGCCGGTAAAACCACCACCACTGAGCGCATCCTGTTTTACACCGGGATGAGCCACAAGCTGGGTGAAGTACACGATGGCGCGGCAACCACTGACTGGATGGCGCAGGAGCAAGAGCGCGGGATCACGATTACCTCTGCGGCGGTCAGCTGCTTCTGGCCTGGTATGGACAGAGGATATGAGCCGCACCGGATCAACATCATCGACACCCCGGGGCACGTGGATTTCACCATCGAAGTGGAACGTTCCATGCGCGTACTCGACGGTGCCGTGATGGTGTATGACTCCGTGGGCGGCGTGCAGCCGCAGTCGGAAACCGTCTGGCGTCAGGCCAATAAATATCACGTTCCGCGTCTGGCCTTCGTCAACAAAATGGACCGTCCGGGCGCTGATTTCTTCCGCGTCGTACGCATGATGCAGGAGCGCCTGAAGGCCAATCCGGTGCCGATTGTCATTCCGGTGGGTGCAGAAGATCATTTCACCGGCGTGGTGGATCTCATCAAGATGCGCACCATTCTGTGGGACGACGCGACGCAGGGCATGGTGTTTACCTATGCGCCCGTGCCGGATGATTTGGTCAGTACCGCCCGGGAATGGCGGGAAAAAATGGTCTCTGCTGCGGCGGAAGCCAGCGACGAGCTGATGGACAAATACCTGGAAACCGGCGACCTGACGGAAGCGGAAATTATCAAAGGGCTGCGTATTCGCACCATCTCGGGTGAAATTCAGCCGATGCTGTGCGGCAGCGCGTTCAAGAATAAAGGCGTGCAGCGCATGCTCGATGCGGTCATTGAGCTCATGCCGTCGCCGCTGGACGTGCCGGCCATTGATGGCGTGGATGAAAAAGGGCAGCACGCGGAGCGTCATCCGAGCGATGATGAGCCATTCTCGGCCCTGGCGTTCAAGCTGATGAGCGACCCGTACGTTGGGCAACTGACCTTTATCCGCGTGTACTCTGGCGTGCTGCGCAAAGGCGACGCGGTGTACAACCCGGTGAAAGGGAAGAAAGAGCGCATCGGGCGTATCGTGCTGATGCATGCCAACGATCGCCACGAGGTGGACGAACTGCGCGCCGGAGACATTGCGGCCTGCGTTGGGCTGAAGGATGTGACCACCGGCGACACGCTCACCGATCCGAATGCCGTGATCACGCTTGAACGCATGGAGTTCCCGGATCCGGTGATCTCGCTGGCGATCGAGCCGAAAACCAAAGGCGATCAGGAGAAAATGGGGATCGCGCTGCAGCGTCTGGCAGCGGAAGATCCGTCTTTCCGCCTGCATACTGACGAAGAGTCCGGCCAGACCATTATCTCCGGGATGGGTGAGCTACACCTTGAGATCATCGTCGACCGCATGAAGCGCGAGTTTGGCGTCGAGGCGAACATTGGCCGCCCACAGGTAACCTACCGTGAAACCCTGCGTAAAACGGTGAAGGATATCGAAGGCAAATTTGTCCGTCAGTCCGGTGGTAAAGGGCAGTACGGCCATGTGGTGCTGAGTCTGGAGCCGCTGGAGCCCGGAAGTGGCTTTAAATTTGAAGATGCCACCAAGGGTGGCGTGGTGCCGCGCGAGTATATCCCGTCCGTTGAGAAAGGGCTGCGGGAAGCGATGAACAGCGGCGTTCTGGCGGGCTATCCGGTCGTTGATGTCAAAGCGACGCTGACGTTTGGCTCGTATCACGACGTCGACTCCTCGGAGATGGCGTTCCGCATGGCGGCGATCCTCGGCTTCAAAGAGGGCGCCCGCAGGGCGGATCCGGTGATTCTCGAGCCGATCATGCACGTGGAGGTGGAAACGCCGGAGGAGTACGCCGGTAACATTATGGGCGATCTCTCCTCCCGCCGCGGCATGGTGCAGGGGATGGCAGAGCAGTACGGAAGTCAGATTATTCGCGCTGACGTGCCGCTGGCAGAGATGTTTGGTTATGCCACGACATTGCGCTCGATGTCCCAGGGACGCGCGACGTATACGATGGAGTTCCATCATTTTGCGGAAGCCCCGCGGAATGTTGCGGATGAGATTATTTCACGACGTGCGAAGAGTTAATTAACTGCACACGGTAGCCGCTGGGCTATCGTGTGCTTTTTCCTCTGCGACAGAGGGCGTTTCCTTTCATATCAGATTGTTACTTTATCAGCGTGGCCGAGCGAACTTTCCATACGCCTTTTTCCTGGACGAGACAATCTGCTACAACGTGATCTTGTTTCTTACCAAACGCGATATAGACGTTTGTGCAAACGGCATCAAAATCAGAATGTAAGACGGTTATCTGATTCCAGTCTTCATCCCAGTCCTGCGATTTGATGAACATATCCGCATCGGGCATGTCTTTTTCGTTACTGTCGCCAGAGTACATTTCTTTAATTGCTGCGATAGTCTCTGCGGCAACGTAGTTATTCATAATGTCCGGATTGAGTACGGGCGGTTTGTTCTGATCTAACTGCGCGATATACCAATGATTGAATTTAAGCGCCGCCTGGCCCGGTGCATAAATGTTATCTGCGACAGCGAACGGAGACAGGGCGAAAAGTAAAAAGAAGAGTGTTTTCATTAGTCATGCCTGAACAGCTCGTAATGAGGCTGTATGTTTCGGTAAGCCTGTCCTGGATAAAGAGAGCGTTGTACAAAATCGCTGATCCACTGCTGACCATCGTATATGCAAACGTGGCCGCTATCGTGGCCCACAATATTTGGATAACGGCTACGTCACCGGCATGAGGTTGATCGTATACCAGGCGGAATCCAGCATTGACCAATGTTCGCCCCATATCTTTTGCCAGACGCGTATTGGGGATTTTTAATCTTCCACCCGTTCTGATCGCTTCGGTGACGTAGTGAGCACAATAACCCGTGCTCTTCGGTTGGGCGTGTGATTTGGCATATGAGATTGCGCCATCTTTATTCCATGTCATTGATATTTCCTTAACGCGAGAGTGCTAATGCAGCAACTCCGGAAATATCCTCCGTTTTAAAACGCAATGGCAAACATAAAATGCCATAGAAATTTACTATAATTCAGTATGATATG
Organism: Enterobacter cloacae complex sp. ESBL7; assembly: GCF_041679625.1. NCBI lineage: Bacteria > Pseudomonadati > Pseudomonadota > Gammaproteobacteria > Enterobacterales > Enterobacteriaceae > Enterobacter > Enterobacter cloacae complex sp. ESBL7. Next base: position 1,667,632 of record NZ_JBGORN010000001.1, on the reverse strand, counting down.
ATTAAGTAAATCAATCCAGCGCCTTCAGCATCTTCCCGCTCGCGACAAACGTCCCGGCACCAAGATGATGCAGCGTATTCAGCTTATCCCCGTCAAACTGCCAGCGCCCGGCGATAAACGCGCGTTCATCGGCTGCCGCTGAAACCACTTCACCAAACAGGGTATCGTATTTCTCTGCCGCGGAGGTGACGGGTAATAAACGACACTCCATCCACGCCAGACATTTTTCTTCAATCACCGGCAGGCCAAGTTCAGGACCGTTCACGACCGGGATCCCGTAGCAGTTGAATTTGTCTTCATCGCGCCCGCTGACGCTACCGACCGCGTATGTCCAGTTGGCGGCCGCCACGCCGGGAATGACGATGCCAAACTTCCCGCTGCGCTCAATCAGCTCGCGCGACCAGGTGCTTTTATCCACGACTATTGCGATGCGCGGCGGTTCAAACTCAACGGGCATTGACCATGCGGCGGCCATCACGTTGCGTCTGTCGAGGCTTTCATCCCGACTGGTGATAAGCACAGTTGGGCCGTGGTTCAGCAGACGGCTGGCATGACGTAATTCAACAGGGCGAAAGTGGCTCATAGGATCTCCTCATCTACACCGATGAGTATGACGAAAAAGCACGTAAATCAAAGTGGGTGCGTAAAATTAGTTTATAAACAGAACATCTCAATCAAAGGAAACTGATGCATGTCCCCATTTCTGACCGCCTATTTTGCCCGCATCGGCTGGGCGCAACCGACGCGGGTGGATATCGATACCCTGCGCGCGCTGCATTTACATCACAACTGTGCGATCCCTTTTGAGAATATTGATGTCGTTCTGCCGCGTGAAATCCAGCTTGACGATCGGTGTCTGGTCGACAAGCTGGTCACCGCACGTCGAGGGGGATACTGCTTTGAACAAAACGGCCTGTTCGAGCGGGTCCTGCGTGAAGTCGGGTTTACGGTGCGTAGCGTGCTGGGACGCGTGGTATTAGCGAATCCGCCGCAAATGCCGCCGCGCACGCACCGCCTGCTGCTGGTAGAGCTTAACGGTGAGCGCTGGATTGCCGATGTCGGCTTTGGCGGCCAGACGCTGACGGCGCCGATTCGACTGCTCGCTAATGAAGAACAGGAGACGCCGCACGGGCTGTATCGTCTGCTGAACGAGGGGAACGACTGGGTGCTGCAGTTCCGTCACCACGAGCACTGGCAGTCGATGTACCAGTTTGACCTGACGACGCAGTATTTCAGCGATTACGTGATGGGGAATTTCTGGTCGGCGCACTGGCCGCAGTCGCATTTCCGTCATCATCTGCTGATGTGTCGCCATCTGCCGGACGGCGGCAAGCTGACGCTAACCAACTTCAACTTTACCCACTGGCAGAACGGTCACGTAGAAGAACAGATCCATTTGCCGGATGCTGAGGCGCTTTACCAGCTGATGCAGGAACGCTTTGGGCTGGGGGTTGACGATGCAAAACACGGATTTTCACTGGCGGAGCTGACGGCGGTAATGGCGGGCTTTGATACACATCCTCAGGCCGGGAAATAATGCGCAGGCCGGGTAAGGCGTCGCCGCTACCCGGCAACATCACTGCTTAGACGAGCTAGAAAACAACTCGAGCGTGATTAATTTATCAAGATGGTTGCTAAAGGCGGCTTCGTCCATTTCGGGCATGTTTAAGATATACATTCCGTCAAGACCGCACACCAGACCAATCAAGCGCCAGGCAATATTTTCCGCTCGATCGCCCGGTTTTAATGCCCCGGCCTCCGTTCCCGCTTTGATAAGCGCCACCGTTTCCTGGTGCCACATCTCCATGGTCATCACATAGGCGCCTTTGATGTCGGCATCGCGGCTGGCCAGGATCTGCGCCTCACGCCACAGGCGAATATAGGGCTCAAACCTCCCGTCATCGCTGCCGAGCATGGCATGAAGCTGTTCCCGCCAGCTGGCCTGTTTACCCGCGACATCCGCATCCAGCAGCTCGCGAATTAGCCGTACGAAGGCCAGCGATTTTAGCTCGCCGCCGGACGTAAAATGATGATGCACCTGGCCGGTGGCGACTCCGGCCTCGGCGGCAATACGGCGTACCGTCATTGCCGCCAGTCCTTCAGCCAGCGCCACGCGCATGGCGGCCTGTAAGATGGCTTCCCGCCGTTCATCCTTGCTCAGATATCGCATGTTTACTCACTCTCAATGGGAATGAAACGAGTGTAACAAAAAGCTGGACATGTGTTCAACTTTACGTAGGATCGCATCCTGGACATGTGTCCATGTTTTAAAAGAAAAGGAAATTTATGTTTCGTCAGTGGTTAGCGTTAGTGATTATCGTGCTGGTGTATATCCCGGTGGCGATCGACGCGACGGTGCTGCACGTGGCGGCGCCGACATTGAGCATGACGCTGGGCGCCAGCGGCAATGAATTGCTGTGGATCATCGATATTTACTCGCTGGTGATGGCGGGAATGGTGCTGCCGATGGGCGCCCTGGGTGACCGCATTGGCTTTAAACGACTGCTCATGATTGGCAGCACGCTGTTTGGCCTGTCGTCGCTGGCGGCAGCGTTTGCCCCGTCAGCAGGGTGGCTGATTGCGGCGCGCGCCTCGCTGGCAATCGGCGCGGCGATGATTATTCCGGCCACGCTGGCTGGGGTCCGTACGCTGTTTACCAACGCGCGGGATCGTAATATTGCGCTCGGCATCTGGGCCGCGGTGGGGTCCGGTGGCGCGGCGTTTGGCCCGCTGATTGGCGGTATGCTGCTCGAGCATTTCTACTGGGGCTCGGTGTTTTTAATCAACGTACCGATCGTGCTGGTGGTGGTTTCGCTGGCCGCGCGTTTTGTGCCTCCTCAGCAGGGCCGCCCGGAGCAGCCGCTGAATATCAGCCATGCCATTATGCTGATTGTGGCGATTTTGCTGCTGGTCTACAGCGCAAAAACAGCCCTCAAAGGCGCACTGTCGCCGTGGGTGGTCGCGTCCGCGCTGGTTACCGGCTCGGTGCTGCTGTTTATCTTCGTGCGTATTCAGCTCCGCGCCCGCGTGCCGATGATCGACATGCGTCTGTTCTGCCATCGCATCATTTTGAGCGGCGTGGTGATGGCGATGACCGCCATGATTGCCCTGGTCGGGTTTGAGCTGCTGATGGCCCAGGAGCTGCAGTTTGTTCACGGCTTTACGCCGTTTGAAGCGGGAATGTTCATGCTGCCGGTGATGGTGGCGAGCGGGTTTAGCGGCCCGATCGCGGGTGTGCTGGTCGGGCGATTAGGGCTACGCATCGTCGCGGCTGGCGGAATGGGGCTCAGCGCCGTTAGCTTTATCGGCCTGTCGATGCTTGATTTCAGCACGCAGCAGCTGCTGGCTTCTGCCCTGATGGTGCTGCTCGGCTTTAGCGCCGCCAGCGCGCTGCTGGCCTCGACCTCGGCGATTATGGCCGCTGCGCCGAAAGAGAAGGCCGCCGCCGCGGGGGCTATTGAAACCATGTCCTATGAACTGGGCGCCGGGCTGGGGATCGCCATCTTTGGCCTGCTGTTGACCCGCAGCTTCTCGGCGTCGATTGACCTGCCGCAGGGGCTGAACGCCTCGCTCGCAGATAAAGCCTCGTCATCCATTGGTGAGGCGATGAAGGTGGCGCAGGATCTGACCCCGACGCTGGCGGAGTCGGTGATTGAGGCGGCGAAAAGCGCATTTATCACCTCGCACAGCGTGGCGCTGGGCAGCGCGGGCGGAATGCTGCTGCTGTTGGCAGTGGGGATCTGGTTCAGCCTGGCGAGGGTCAAGCCGCAGTAATACAGGGCGCGCGGTTGGCGCGGGTGGGGCAGATGGGCTATGTTTTTTAAAGGATTATCTGACTCTTGCTGGAAAATATGCGCCCTCGCCACAGCAGTGAACCGTCCCAACCGCTCTCCCGGTTAACCCTGCTTGCAGGGGGCGCGCTGGGCGTCGTTTTTGGTGATATCGGCACCAGCCCGCTTTATACCTTCCGCACGGTGCTGTCGCTCTCTGAGCATGACCCTACGCCCGGCGTCATACTGGGCCTGCTCTCCCTGATTACCTGGACACTCATCCTGGTAACGTCCATAAAATATGCCGCCTTCGCCATGCGAATTGATAATCATGGCGAGGGAGGCATCATGGCCTTAATGTCGCTTCTGGTGGAGAAAGGCAAAGGCGGGCGCTGGGTTATTTTTTCCGCCCTTATCGGCGCCGCTTTAATTTACGGTGACGGCGCGATAACCCCGGCTATCTCCGTGCTTTCTGCCCTTGAAGGGCTGGAGATGGTCATTCCTGAATCTCAGCCGTACATATTACCCCTGACGGTGGCGGTTCTGCTGGGGCTGTTTCTTCTTCAGCCTTTTGGCACTGCGCGAATAGGGAAAATATTTGGCCCGGTCATGGCGGTTTGGTTTTTGGCGATTGCTGCCCTGGGCGTGCGGGGGATCGTTCAACACCCCTCGGTATTGCTGGCCCTCAACCCTGCGTACGGCATTGCGTTTTTGTTTTCGAACGGGTACACCAGTTTCCTGGTCCTGGGCGGCGTTTTTCTCTGCGTGACGGGGGCCGAGGCCCTGTATGCAGACATGGGGCATTTTGGCAAAAAGCCCATCTGGCTTGCCTGGTACGGCATCGTCTTTCCTTCGCTGCTGCTCAACTATGCCGGCCAGTCAGCGCTGATTCTGGCCGGTGCCGACAGCAAACAAAACCTTTTCTATACGCTCTGTCCGCCGGTGCTGCAGGTTCCGCTCATCATTCTTGCCGCGCTGGCGACGATCATCGCCAGTCAGGCGATTATTACCGGCGCTTTTTCCATGACGCGCCAGGCCATACAGCTTGGCTGGTTACCCCGATTGCGCATCAAGCAGACGGCGGCGGAAAGCTACGGCCAGATTTATATCGGGATAATCAACTGGCTGCTGATGGGGGTGACCATCGGGCTGGTGGTGTTCTTTAAATCCTCCGATAAGCTCGCCGCCGCGTACGGCATTGCCGTGTCGTTAACCATGCTGATGACCACGGGGCTGCTGTTTGTGGCAATGCGCGAAGTGTGGCGCTGGAGCCTCGCCAGCAGCGCGGTGATTGCCCTCTGTTTTCTGGTGATTGATGCCACCTTCTTGTTTGCCAATCTGATTAAGGTCCTGGAGGGCGGCTATATTCCGCTGCTGATGGCCGCCGCTATTTGTACGGTGATGCTGATCTGGCACCGCGGCATTAAGGCGGTATCCGCATCGGTGGGCGAGAAGGGCGTCAGCGTGGATGCGTTCTTTGCCCAGCTTCAGCAAAAAACGGTGCCCAGAGTGGCGGGCTCCGCCGTCTTTTTGACCCGTACGCAGAACAATATCCCGCCGGTCATGCGCTGGCACGTCGCGCGAAACCGGGCGCTCCAGCAGGATGTGTTGTCGCTTACCATTGATATTCTGAATGTGCCCTACGTGGGGGAAGAACAACGCATCAGGGTAGAGCAGCGCGCGCCGGGCTACTGGCACGGCGTGGCCCAGTATGGCTTTATGGAACATCCGGACATCCCGCGTTTGCTGCAGGGTGTCAGCGAGATTAACGCGCTTTTCGCCACGGATGACGCTACCTGGTATGTCGGGCATGAAACCATTGTGGCAGGCGAAGGTGAGGCAGGAATGGCGGCCTGGCAACGGCACATCTTTGCGTTCATGAAGCGCAACTGCACGCACGTCATCAACCACTATCACCTTCCCAGCGATCGGGTTGTCGAAATCAGCCGACGCGTTGCCGTGTAGATTCTGGCGAAAGCAGAGCCCCTCTGCTTTCGCACCGTTCTATCTCTCAAGGGCCGCGGACAGGACGCTATGCAATAACACATTCGCCCCTTTCTCCGCCCACTCTGGCAGGATCCTTTCCGCTTCGTTATGGCTGATGCCTTTCACGCAGGGGATAAAGATCATGCTGGCGGGCGCCATTTTGCTGACATAGCAGGCGTCATGTCCCGCACCGGAGACCATCGGTTTCGACGAATAGCCCAGTTCCGCCACGGCCTTATCCGAACGCGCCAGGCATTCGGCATCAAACGCGATGGGCGCGTAGTCGAAAATGCGCTCAACGGCAGCCGCGACGCCGCGCAGGCTGAGGCTTTCAGCCACCTTATGCAGCGCCGCCTCCATCGCTACCAGCGCATTCGATGCCGGATGGCGAAACTCAACGCTGCATTCCACGCGAGACGGCACGACGTTGCGCGAGTTTGGCGTAACCTTCGCCATACCGATCGTCGCGCGTCCGTCCGGCGCATGCCGATAGCCAATCTCTTCCACCTTCAGCGCCAGCTCTGCGAAGGCGGTCAGCGCGTCGCGGCGGCTGTGCATCGGCGTCGTGCCCGCGTGGGCGGCGAATCCGTCCAGCGTAAGGGTAAACCAGCGCTGGCCCATTGCCGCGCGGACTAACCCGATATCAATGGCTTCATCTTCCAGGATCGGGCCCTGTTCGATGTGCAGTTCGTAGCAGGCGTGAACGGGAAACGCGCGGGCAGGGGTTTCACCCCGGTAGCCAATGCTCTCCAGCGCTTCGCCCACGGTGATGCCATCGTTATCCGCGCGGGCGTGGGCGTACGCTTCGCCAAACTGTCCCGTCCAGACCCCTGAAGAGAGCATGGCTGGCGCAAAGCGCGCGCCCTCTTCGTTAGTCCAGTTCACCAGCACAACGTCACGCTCGGTCTCAACGCGATGGTCGTTAAGGGTTCGCAGCAGCTCCAGCCCGGCCAGCACGCCGTAAACCCCGTCGTAGTTACCGCCCAGCGGCTGGGTATCCACATGTGAACCCGTCATGACCGGGGCAAGCTGCGGGTTTTTCCCCGCGCGACGGATAAACATATTGCCCATGCTGTCGACGTCGCAGGTGAAACCCGCGTCCAGCGCCCAGTCGCGCAGCAGGTTACGCGCAATGCGGTCTTCCTCGCTCAGCGCCAGACGGGTCACGCCGCCGGCGGGCGTGCCGCCGATCTGCGCCATAATCTCAAGCGTTGACCACAGCCGTTCGGCGTTGACGCGGATCATGGCTTGTCCTTACTGCTGCGGTAGCGGAAATCACAGCACGAACCGCCCTGCATGATGGTGGTCGTGCGGGTCAGCTTCACGTCCGGCGCATAGCCAACGATGAATTTTTCATCGCGCGCGCAGGAGAGCAGATGACCAATCTCGCCCAGCCCCATTTCGTGATACATCTCCGCGTAACGACAGCGGGTCACGTTGTAGTTGTACTGCTGGTCGTCGGCGTCGATCACCTTCACGTCCAGGGCGTTATCTTTCTCCCACAGATACTGGAGGGCGATGAAGCTCTTTACGTCCGCGCCGTTGGGTTCTTTGCTGGCAAACGCTTTGCCAGCGTCAATCGCGGCCTGCTCAATGGCCTCGCCAATGACCGCCTGGGCGCGGGTTTTCCCTATCTCGCGCACCAGGATTTCATAAATTGGCTTAATAATTTCTGCTTCAATTTTGCGGCGGGCGAGAATGCCCAGCTCGTTATTATCACTCATCACATTGCCCTCGCTGCGTTACTTCGCTTTTGCGCCACCCAGCACGGTCTGCGGCTGCCATTTGCCGTCGACAACTTTGTAAACGGTGAAGGACGGCGATTTCAGGTTACCTTCTTTATCAAACGCGATCTGTCCGGTGACGCCGGAGTAGCTAATGGCGCGCAGGGCTGGCAGATAGTCGGACGGCTCAACGGAGTCTGCTTTTTCCATCGCCGCAACCAGCACGCGGGTGGCGTCATAGGCGAACGGGGCGTGCAGTTCGATATGGGTGTGGTAGCGTGACTGGTACGCCTGTTCGAACGCTTTACCGCCCGGCATCTGGTCAACGGGCAGACCCGGCTCCAGCGCCACCACGCCTTCGCCTTCTTTCTGCGCCAGCTGCAGGAACGTCTGGCTGACAAATCCGCCTGCGCCCATCAGGGTGGCGTTCATGCCCAGCTGTTTGATACGACGCGCCAGCGGTGCGGCCTGGCTGTCGACGCCGCCGAAGAAGATCAGATCGGCGTTTTTACTCCGGATGGCGGTCAGCACGGCGCTGAAATCCACCGTTTTGTCATCAACGTACTGACGATCGACAACCTTCACGCCCTGCGCTTCAAGGGATTTAATGAACTGGTCCGCCAGTCCCTGACCAAAGGCGGTACGGTCGTCGATCACCGCAATGCGTTTGGCTTTCAGCGTATTAACCGCGTACTGGCCGGCTAGCTGACCGCCGTCGTCGTCGTGGCCCATCACGCGGAAGCTGGTATCAAAACCCTGTTTGGTATAGGCGTGACCGGTCGCGACCGGTGCCACCTGTGCGATGCCCGCATCGTGATAGATACGTGCGGCAGGAATGCTGGTACCGGTGTTCCAGTGGCCGACAACGCCCGCCACGCCGCTATCCACCAGACGCTGCGCCACGGCCACGGCGGTGCGCGGGTCGGACTGATCGTCTTCGGACTGCAGTTTGAAGGTCACCGCTTTGCCACCGATGGTCGGGTGCTGCTTGTTAATGTCGTCAATGGCCAGCTGTGCGCCGTTCTCCAGATCCTTACCGATACGGGCAGACGGGCCGGTGAGCGGGCCTGCCAGACCGATAACCACGGTTTCGTCGTCGGCGGCCCAGGCTCCGGTAGAGGCAAAGCTGCCGAGGAGGATAGCGGCGCTAAGCGCACTGATTTTTACTGTTTTCATTGTATTTCCCTGATGTTGGCTGGTGTTGTTAAACGGGCATTTCGCCCAAATAAATCTGTGCAATCTGGTCGTCATTGAGCAGCGCTTTCGATTCGCCATGATGGACGATGCTGCCGCTGTCCATCACCCACGCGCTGTCGGTCACCTCCAGCGCGAGACGGGCGTTTTGTTCGATGAGCAGCAGGGCAACGCCGCTCTCGCGCAGGCCGGCAATGACGGCAAAAATGTTTTCTACCATCTTCGGGGCGAGGCCCATCGAGGGTTCGTCGAGGATCAGCAGGCGCGGGCGGCTGAGCAGGGCGCGGTTAAGAGCCAGCAGCTGTTGCTCACCGCCGGACAGCAGGCCGGCGAGCTGATGCTGGCGTTCGCCCAGGCGCGGGAAGCGCTCGAAAATCTCGTTCATCTCGCGTTTAACGGTGACAGTGTCACGTCTAAGCCAGGCGCCCATCTGCAGGTTTTCCAGCACCGTCATTCGGGAGAAGATCCCCCGGCCTTCCGGGACCATCACCAGTCCGTCACGGAGCAGGGTTTCGGGCCTGTGCTTACGCACCGCTTTACCGTTGAATTCAATACGGCCGCTAAAGCTTTCCAGCCCGGTAATGGCGCGCACGGTGGAGCTTTTCCCCGCGCCGTTAGCGCCGATCAGCGTAGCCTGTTCGCCCTCGTGCAGGGTAAAAGAGACATCGCGTACGGCCTGAATACCGCCGTAATGCACGTCCACGCGTTCCACCTTCAGTAATTCAGACATGGGCGTTGCCTCCAAGCCAGGCGGCGATCACTGCCGGGTCGCGACGCACGCTCTCCGGCGTGCCGCTGGCGAGCGTTTTGCCGTAATCAAGCACCGTCAGGCGATCGCAGATGCCCATCACCAGCTTGACGTCATGTTCAATCATCAGCAGGGTTTTGCCGTCATCGCGAAGGCGGATAAGCAGCTCGCCGAGCGCCACTTTTTCCGCTGCGTTCATCCCGGCGGCGGGTTCGTCCAGCGCCAGCAGCAGCGGATCCGTTGCCAGCGCGCGGGCAATCTCCAGACGTCGCTGATGGCCATACGCCAGATCGCAGGCGCGGTAGTGGGCGAACTTCGCAATGCCGGTGTACTCCAGCCAGTGCCAGGCCAGCTCCCGGGTCTGCGTCTCTTCCGCGCGAGCGCGTTTGTGACGGCTCAGCGCGGCCCACAGGCCGTTACGGGTGCGCACGTGGCGGCCCACCATCACGTTTTCCAGCACCGACATGTCGTTAAAGAGGCGCACGTTCTGGAAGGTGCGCGCGATCCCGGCGGCGGTGACTTTCTCAATGTGCTTTGGGAAATAGGGCTTATCGGCAATGGAAAATTCACCGCTGTCCGCCGGATAAAGCCCGGTGATCAGGTTAAAACAGGTGGTTTTTCCCGCCCCGTTAGGACCAATCAGGCCGTAGATCTCGCCCTTGTTCACGGTAATCGAAACGTCATCCACGGCGGTAAGCCCGCCGAAGCGTTTGGACATGTTGCGTACGGTTAACAGACTCATGTATTCACCTCCTTGTGGCGTACCGGCCAGATCCCGGCAGGACGCACCAGCATGACCAGCACCAGCGCCAGGCCGTAGAAAAGCTGACGCAGCACTTCCGGGTCAATCAGCACCGTACCGAACAGCGCCTGCTGAACCGGGGCTGCCTGACTGCGCAGCAGTTCCGGCAGGGCGGTAAGCAGTACCGCGCCGAGGATCACGCCCGGAATGTGTCCCATCCCGCCCAGCACCACCATCGCCAGCACGGCAATGGATTCCTGTAACGTGAAGGATTCCGGGGAGACAAAGCCCTGGAACGCGCCGAACAGGGCTCCCGCCACGCCGCCAAAAGACGCACCCATCGCAAAGGCCAGCAGCTTATAGTTACGCACGTTGATGCCCATCGCGCGGGCCACATCCTCATCTTCACGGATGGCGTGCCAGGCGCGGCCAATACGGGAATGCTGCAGGCGCAGGCAGACAAAAATAATCGCCACAATCACCAGCATCAGCAGGTAGTACCACAGCCACAGCGCGGGCACTTTGAAACCAAACCAGTGGTATACGCCGCTAAACTTCAGGCCGAACAGATTCAGCGTATCCACCCCGGTAATGCCCTTCGCACCGTTGGTGATGTTCACCGGACGGTCGAGGTTGCGCATCAGGATACGGATGATTTCGCCAAAGCCGAGGGTCACTATCGCCAGGTAGTCCCCGCGTAGCTTCAGCGTGGGTGCGCCCAGTAAAATGCCGCAGACCGCAGCGACGAGCGCCGCCAGCGGAATAATCAGCGGATATGAGGTGTGCAGCCCGTCCGGGAACCAGACGCCGAGGATCGGGAAAACCTCCAGCAGATGTGGCGACGCCATCAGCGCGGCGAGGTAAGCCCCGACCGCGTAAAAGGCGATAAACCCCATATCCAGCAGGCCGGTATAGCCCACCACAATATTGAGCCCCAGCGCCAGCATGATGTAGAGCAGGGCGAAGTCGATAACGCGCACCCAGTAGTTGCCGCCAAGCTGCGTGGCCACCACGGGGGCAACCAGCAGCGCGAGGCAGAACAGAACCATGCCTGACCAGAATTTGCGCGTCGCCGCCGGGGTTTGTAGTTGAAGCGTTGTCATTGTTTCCCTCACGCCCTGTGCGCTACGCGCTCGCCCAGCAGGCCTGCCGGACGGAAGACCAGCACCAGAATCAGAACCATGAAGGCAAAGACGTCCTGATAGTTACTGCCGAAGACGCCGTGGGTCAGTTCACCCAGGTAGCCTGCGCCCAGCGCTTCGATAATGCCGAGCAGGATCCCGCCAATCATGGCGCCACGAATGTTGCCAATGCCTCCCAGCACGGCGGCGGTAAAGGCTTTGATCCCGGGTAAAAAGCCCATCGAGAAGCTGGCGTTGCCGTAGTTGCTGGCCATCATGACACCTGCCAGCGCGGCGAACACGCCGCCAATGGCGAACGTCAGGGTAATAATGGCATTGGGGTTAACCCCCATCAGCGTGGCAACGCGCGGGTTTTCCGCCACGGCGCGCATGCCGCGGCCCAGGCGGGTGTATTCCACCAGCAGCCATAGCCCCGTCATCACCGCAAGCGCCAGCGCCACGGTAACAATGCCGGTGACGGTCACAATGGCGGGGGGATGTTGTTCACTTCCTGACGTCACGGCGATCGGTTCCATGGGCAGGATCTGCGGGAACATCAGCGGATTGCGCGTCCAGATAATCATCGCCACGGTTTGCAGCAGGACCGAGACGCCGATACCCGAAATAAGCGGTGCCAGGCGCGGGGCGTTGCGCAGTCGACGGTAGGCAAAGCGCTCCACGGCCATTGCCAGCAGGGCGCAAACGACCATGGCAATCGCCAGGGCAACGCCAAGCTGCAACAGCAGCGGCATGTGAGGAAAGGTAGTGTTCAGAGCGTTAATGGCGGAAAGGGTGGTGAGCGCACCGACCATCAGAATATCGCCGTGAGCAAAGTTAATAATGCGCAAGATGCCATACACCATGGTATAGCCCAGCGCGATCAGCGCGTAAATGCTGCCCAGCATCACACCGTTGATCAATTGTTGTATGAGTGTATCCAACGTCTGTTCCCGCAAAGTCTTCTTTCTGCGGCTACCATCCGATAAATGAATTTAATTGTAAAATACACATATATTATTTCTTATGATAAACCGCTATTGTTTTATCTTAATGATTTATATAAAGATAATGTAATCGCGTTCTCTGGTGAAAAGCCTAAAGAAATCAACATATGAATAAAACAGAACAATCGGCGAGTTTGCCTGCGTATGCAGACAGCCGTCTGGCAAACGATCCGCCGCTTCGGGCCGTCCGTGCCTTTGAGGCCATCGCCCGGCTGGGCAGCGTTACGCTGGCCGCGCAGGAGCTGGATATCTCACCGTCGGCGGTCAGCCATCAGCTCAAGGTGCTCGAAGGGTATCTGCAAATGCCGCTGACGGCGCGTCAGGGGCGCACGCTGGTGCTGAGCCAGCACGGACGGGAATATTACCGTTCGATCCGTGCGGCGTTTAACGTGCTGCGCCAGGCAACGGAGCATCTGGCCGAGCAGGCGCAAACGCGTCAGGTCACCATCAGCCTGATCCCGCTTTTTGGCATGGGGTGGTTTATCCCGCGTCTGCCTGATTTTATGCGTGCCAATCCGCAGACCGAGATCAACGTAGTGTATGCCAACCATCGTAACTATCTGAGCGATGCGTCGGATATGTCGATTCGTTTTGGTAACGGCCAGTGGGCGGGCTATCAGAGCGAAAAGCTGATTTCCGGACAGATGGTGCCGGTGTGCAGCCGCGCGTTTTTGCGCATTCATGGCCATATCGACACGCCTGAGCAACTGCTGCAAATGCCGCTGCTGCATGATGAGGAGCGCACCACGTGGCCGCAGTGGTTTCTGCTGCAGGGGGTAAAACGAGCTCTGCGGCGCAGCGGCCCCCTGTTTGAAGACGGGCTGTTAACGCTGGCGGGCGTGCAGGCCGGGCTGGGCTGCGCGCTGATGCGCGAGCCGCTGATCGCGCCTTATCTTGAGAGCGGCGAGCTGGTGAAGATATTTGACTTACCCATCGATGACGGGCGCGACTATCACCTCTGCGTGCGTTCGGATTCGGAGATGACCGAGGACGGTAAGCTGCTGCAAAACTGGCTGCGTCGGGCGGCGAGCGGGGAGCCGTCAGCCGGGTAAAAGTGACGGATAAAAAAAAGCCAGCTTATTCAGCTGGCTTTTGTACAGACAAGATTTAGAACTGGTAGGTCAGACCCAGCGCAACGATGTTGTCGGTACCGATGCCTGCCTGGCGAGTGAACTGGTTGTCGTCGAGCAGGTTGATTTTGTAATCCACGTAGGTGGACATGTTTTTGTTAAAATAGTAGGTCGTGCCAACATCGATGTATTTAACCAGATCCTGGTCGCCGAAGTTTTCGATGTCTTTACCTTTGGACTGCAGGTAAGCGATGGATGGGCGCAGGCCAAAGTCGAACTGATACTGAGCCACAACTTCGAAGTTTTGCGCCTTGTTTGCAAAACCGTAGATGTCGCTGCGATTACCGTTAGAGGTACCGAAGCGGGTTGCGTTATAGGTCTGAGAGTACTGTGCAGCAAGGTAAATGTTGTTTGCGTCGTATTTCACACCACCGCTGTACACTTCAGCGCGGTCGCCTTCACCGTATACGCCAGCCGCATTCTGGTCAGCGGTACGACGTGAAGAGGACATTGCGCCACCCACGCTGAAGCCTTCACCCAGATCGTAAGTCAGGGACGCGCCGTAACCGTCGCCGTTCTGGTTCAGCAGGCTGCGACCGCTGGTGTTTTCACCGCTTACGCTGCCGTTTTTGCCCTGATACTGCAGAGCAAAGTTCAGGCCGTCAACCAGACCAAAGAAGTCCTGGTTACGGTAGGTCGCAACGCCGTTTGCACGAGACTGCAGGAAGTTGTCGGCACCGTAGGTGTCGCCGCCGAATTCTGGCAGAACGTCGGTCCAGGAGGTCACGTCGTAAATTACGCCGTAGTTACGACCGTAATCAAAGGAGCCTGCTTCAGCAAACTTCAGACCGGCAAACGCCACACGGGTCCAGGACTGGTTGTCGCCTTCGTCTTTGTTACCCTGAATCTGGTATTCCCACTGGCCGTAGCCGGACAGCTGTTCGTTAACCTGGGTTTCGCCCTTGAAGCCGATACGCATGTAGGTTTTATCGCCATCTGCGCCAGCGTCATCAGAGAAATAGTGCAGACCTGTTACTTTACCGTACAGATCCAGCTTGTTACCGTCTTTGTTGTAAATTTCGGCAGCGTTAACAACGCCTGCTGCCAGCATGGAAGTGACTGCCACTGCAACTAATTTAAGTTTCATCTTAAATGTTCCTTATAATTTTTTTTGAGTATTTCCTGAACCACTGTGAACGATTTCTAAACGAGGCTGTTCGTCAATGGCATGCTATTTTTAAAAATCTCGTAGTCTTATTTCAATAATAAGTTTCAAAATATTAGAGATAATTTCAATTAGTGTGATCTCGATCGTGCAAAAAGGCGATTATTCAAACAATGCGACCGAATTTCATACGATTAATAATTATGTGTTCTGCGGGACTATTGCTATCGCTATAATTTCTGCGTGTTTTAGTCTATTACGTCAGATTTCGGTATTATCGATGCTTTGAGGGGGTTGTTATTACTGTTTTGACTTAATAACAGTAGGTTAGGGGTAAATCAAAACGTATATTGCGAATATTGCCATGAACACGTCAGAAATGAATTATTGCACTCAATGCTATCCATGGCGTTAATATTCGCAGTTAATTAATTCCATAGTGTTGTCAGTTTGTGTCAATTATCTTTTCTGCCGCTTACAGAAGGCGGCAAATATAAACCGAATTTAAACGGAAATGCGATAATTATGATAAATATTCCGAGGAGCGATCACACTTTAAATTTATGTTAATTATGTTGCCGGGCTGAAATTCGCCCGACCGTTAGAGAAGCATTATTTTCTTGTTGCGTACCAGCAGAGCAACGACCCGGCGCAGACCATCAGCGCGCCTTGCCAGAACGAGAATGAGAGGGGCGAACTCAGCACTGCGGCGGCAAGCGCGGCGGAGAGGACAGGGGTAAAATAGGATACGGCAGCGAGTACCGTGACGTTACCGTGAAGGATGCCAATATTCCATGCGGCGTAACCAAACCCAAGCGCGATACCGCACATGACCAGTTTCACCATCACCGGAAGCGTGAACACCATCTCGGGCTGATCGCTCAGGAAATATTTCACCCACAGGCTCAGCGCGGTCAGCAAAACAAACAGGGTAATGCCGTTTTGTCCTTTCGCAAATTTGCTGGTGACCGTGCAGTAGGCGGCCCAGATAAATGCCCCGGCAAACGCCAGCGCGTAGCTCAGCGGGCTGGAAACGATGTTGCGGGTTATTTCATCAAGATGTAAACCCTGTTCTCCGCCCAATACCCAGCAGACGCCCAGCAATGAGACGGCTAAGCCGGGGATCACCCACAGGGTCGATTTCTGCCCGTTGAACAAGATGGCAAACACAATGGTCAGGCTTGGCCAAAGGTAATTGACCATGCCCACTTCAATCGCCTGCGATCGCGTTGCGGCATAGCCCAGCGACAGCGCCAGGCATATTTCGTAGCTGACAAATAAAACGCTGCCGGCAATAAGATAGCGGGGTGAAAACCGCCTGATATCAGGAAATCCTACCGTCACCAGACACAGTAATCCGCTGAGGGTGTAGATCATCGCCGCACCGCCTACCGGGCCCAGTCCCTCACTCACGCTGCGAATAAGGCCTACCATGGTGCTCCATAGCAGTATTGCCGCCAGCCCAATAAGCGTTGCTCTCTTTCTGTCCATTACTTCGCCATTGCAATAAAAATCAGAGGAAAAATGTATCGCATTCATCCTGACGCTGTCGCCAATTATTCTCTTAAACCGTTAATCAAAAAGGAGTATTTAAAGGTTCCGGGGGTGACTATTAAGGGGGGGAAGGCAGATGACCTTGATTTGACGCAAAAAAAACAGGGGCTTTGCTGTTAGTTTGCGGCGCGAAGTCTTATATGAAAACGAGGACAACAATGGACGTCAGCCGCAGACAATTTTTTAAAATCTGCGCGGGCGGTATGGCCGGAACAACGGCAGCCATGCTGGGATTTGCTCCCAAAATGGCGCTGGCTCAGGCACGCAACTATAAGCTGCTGCGCGCGAAAGAGATCCGTAACACCTGCACATACTGCTCCGTAGGTTGTGGGCTTTTGATGTATAGCCTGGGCGATGGCGCGAAGAACGCCAGAGAAGCGATTTACCATATTGAAGGGGACCCGGATCATCCGGTGAGCCGCGGGGCGCTTTGCCCGAAAGGGGCGGGGCTGCTGGACTACGTTCACAGCGAAAACCGCCTGCGCTACCCGGAATACCGCGCGCCGGGTTCCGACAAGTGGCAGCGTATCTCCTGGGATGAGGCCTTCTCCCGTATTGCCAAATTAATGAAAGCCGACCGCGACGCCAACTTTATTGAAAAGAACGCCCAGGGCGTAACGGTTAACCGCTGGCTTTCCACCGGGATGCTGTGCGCGTCTGCGGCGAGTAATGAAACCGGCATGCTGACGCAAAAATTTGTGCGCTCTCTCGGCATGCTGGCGGTAGACAACCAGGCGCGCGTCTGACACGGACCAACGGTAGCAAGTCTTGCTCCAACATTTGGTCGCGGTGCGATGACCAACCACTGGGTTGATATCAAAAACGCTAACGTCGTGGTGGTGATGGGCGGTAACGCCGCGGAAGCCCATCCGGTGGGATTCCGCTGGGCGATGGAGGCGAAAAATAACAACGACGCGACGCTTATCGTCGTCGATCCGCGCTTTACGCGTACGGCATCGGTGGCCGATATCTATGCGCCGATCCGCTCCGGTACGGACATTACGTTCCTGTCCGGCGTGCTGCTGTACCTGATCGAAAACAACAAAATTAACGCGGAATACGTTAAGCACTACACCAACGCGAACCTGCTGGTGCGGGATGATTTTGCCTTCGATGACGGGCTGTTTAGCGGCTATGACGCCGAAAAACGCCAGTACGATAAAACGTCCTGGAACTATCAGTTCGATGAAAACGGCTACGCGCTGCGTGATGAAACCCTGACGCACCCGCGCTGCGTGTGGAACCTGCTGAAGCAGCACGTTTCCCGCTACACGCCGGAGGTGGTGGAAAACATCTGCGGTACGCCGAAAGCGGACTTCCTGAAGGTGTGTGAAGTGCTGGCCTCCACCAGTGCCGCAGATAGAACCACGACGTTCCTGTACGCGCTGGGCTGGACGCAGCACACCGTCGGCGCGCAGAACATCCGCACCATGGCGATGATCCAGCTGCTGCTTGGCAACATGGGTATGGCCGGTGGCGGCGTGAACGCGCTGCGCGGTCACTCCAATATTCAGGGGCTCACCGACCTTGGCCTGCTGTCGACCAGCCTGCCGGGCTACCTGACGCTGCCGTCTGAAAAGCAGGCGGATCTGCAAACGTATCTTGAGGCCAATACGCCGAAAGCGACGCTGCCGGACCAGGTGAACTACTGGAGCAACTATCCGAAGTTCTACGTCAGCCTGATGAAATCCTTCTACGGCGACGCGGCGCAGAAGGAAAACGACTGGGGCTTTGAGTGGCTGCCGAAGTGGGACCAGGCGTACGACGTCATCAAGTATTTCAACATGATGGATAAGGGCGACGTCACGGGGTATATCTGCCAGGGCTTTAACCCGGTGGCCTCCTTCCCGGACAAGAACAAAGTCGTTCGCAGCCTGAGCAAGCTGAAGTACATGGTGGTTATCGATCCGCTGGTGACCGAAACGTCCACCTTCTGGCAGAACCACGGGGAATCAAACGATGTCGATCCGGCGTCGATTCAGACCGAAGTGTTCCGCCTGCCGTCCACCTGCTTTGCGGAAGAGGACGGTTCAATCGCTAACTCTGGCCGCTGGCTGCAGTGGCACTGGAAAGGCCAGGATGCGCCGGGCGAAGCGCGTAACGACGGCGAAATCCTGGCCGGGATTTACCATCGCCTGCGCGAGATGTACCGCACCGAAGGCGGCAAGGGCGCTGAGCCGCTGCTGAAGATGGGCTGGAGCTACAAGCAGCCTGACCATCCTGAGTCAGAGGAAGTCGCCAAAGAGAACAACGGCGTGGCGCTGTCGGATCTCTTTGACGCCAGCGGCAACCTGGTGGCGAAGAAAGGTCAGCTGCTGAACAGCTTCGCGCTGCTGCGCGATGACGGCACGACGGCGTCATCCTGCTGGATCTACACCGGCAGCTGGACGGAGCAGGGCAACCAGATGGCCAACCGCGATAACGCCGACCCGTCCGGGCTGGGCAATACGCTGGGCTGGGCATGGGCGTGGCCGCTGAACCGTCGCGTGCTGTACAACCGCGCGTCTGCAGACGTAAACGGCAGGCCGTGGGATCCGAAACGCATGCTGATCCAGTGGAACGGGGCGAAGTGGGCGGGGAACGATATCCCGGACTACAACACCGCCGCGCCGGGCAGCAACACCGGGCCATTCATTATGCAGCCGGAAGGGCTGGGACGCCTGTTTGCCCTCAACAAGCTGGCGGAAGGGCCGTTCCCGGAACACTACGAGCCGATGGAAACGCCGCTCGGCACCAACCCGCTGCACCCGAACGTGGTCTCCAGCCCGGTGGTGCGTATCTACGAAGACGACGTCCTGCGCTTAGGTAAAAAGGACAAGTTCCCGTACGTAGGGACGACCTATCGCCTGACCGAGCATTTCCACACCTGGACCAAGCACGCGCGGCTTAACGCCATCGCGCAGCCGGAACAGTTTGTGGAGATCAGCGAGACGCTGGCGAAGGCGAAAGGCATCGCCAACGGCGACCGCGTGAAGGTAAGCAGCAAGCGCGGCTTTATTCGCGCGGTGGCGGTGGTGACCCGTCGTCTTCAAAGCCTGAACGTGCACGGCCAGCAGGTGGAAACCGTCGGGATCCCGCTGCACTGGGGCTTTGAGGGCGTGGCGCAGAAAGGCTACATCGCCAACACCCTGACGCCAAACGTCGGCGATTCCAACTCGCAAACGCCGGAGTACAAGGCGTTCCTGGTCAACATCGAGAAAGCGTAAGGAGCGATTCAATGGCGATGGAAACACAAGACGTTATCAAACGCTCCGCGACCAACCCGATTACCCCCGCGCCCCGCGCGCGGGACTATAAGGCAGAGGTCGCCAAGCTTATCGACGTCTCCTCCTGCGTAGGCTGTAAGGCCTGCCAGGTGGCCTGCTCGGAGTGGAACGATATCCGCGACGAGGTGGGGCACTGCGTGGGGGTCTACGACAATCCGGCGGATCTGAGCGCCAAATCCTGGACGGTGATGCGCTTTAGCGAAACCGACCAGAACGGCAGGCTGGAATGGCTCATCCGTAAAGACGGCTGTATGCACTGTGAAGATCCGGGCTGCCTGAAGGCGTGCCCGTCTGCCGGCGCGATTATTCAGTACGCCAACGGTATCGTCGACTTCCAGCAGGACAACTGCATCGGCTGCGGGTACTGCATCGCGGGCTGTCCGTTTAATATCCCGCGCCTCAATAAAGAGGATAACCGGGTATACAAATGCACCCTGTGCGTGGACCGCGTCAGCGTCGGGCAGGAGCCTGCGTGTGTGAAAACCTGCCCGACAGGGGCCATCCACTTCGGCACCAAAAAAGAGATGCTGGACGTGGCGCAACAGCGCGTGGACAAGCTGAAAGCGCGCGGCTACGAGAATGCGGGCATTTATAACCCGCAGGGCGTGGGCGGTACGCACGTGATGTATGTGCTGCACCATAACGACCAGCCTGAGCTGTACCACAACCTGCCGAAGGATCCGGCGATCGATACCTCCATCAACCTCTGGAAAGGAGCGCTTAAGCCGCTCTCGGCGGCGGGCTTTATCGCCACCTTTGCCGGGCTGATTTATCACTACATCGGTATCGGGCCAAACAAAGAGGTGGATGACGACGAGGAGGAACACCATGAGTAAGTCGAAAATGATTGTGCGCACAAAGTTTATCGACCGCGCCTGTCACTGGACGGTCGTGATTTGCTTCTTCCTGGTGGCGGTGTCGGGGATCTCGTTCTTCTTCCCGACGCTGCAGTGGCTGACCGAAACCTTCGGCACGCCGCAGATGGGGCGCATTCTGCACCCGTTCTTTGGCGTGCTGATTTTCGTGGTGCTGATGTTTATGTTCGTGCGCTTTGTCCATCACAACATCCCGGACAAGCAGGATATCCCGTGGGTGAAAGGGATCGTCGAAGTCCTGAAGGGCAACGAGCATAAGGTCGCGAAGGTGGGGAAATACAACGCCGGGCAGAAGATGATGTTCTGGACCATCATGAGCATGATTTTTGTGCTGCTGGTGACCGGGGTGATTATCTGGCGTCCCTATTTTGCGCAGTATTTCCCAATTCAGGTGATTCGCTACGCACTGCTGATCCACGCCACGTCGGCCATCATTCTGATCCACGCCATCCTGATCCATATGTATATGGCGTTTTGGGTCAAAGGATCGATTAAAGGGATGATTGAAGGGAAGGTGAGCCGCCGCTGGGCGCAGAAACACCACCCGCGCTGGTATCGTGATGTGGAACGACTGGAAGCGAAACGGGAAAGCACGGAAGGAATGAAGTAAGACCTGCGCCGTCGGCTTTGCCCGGCGGCGCTGCGCTTGCGCAGACAGGGCAAATGCCTGACCGGCTGGCGTCATGTGTTAGTCAATAAACGATCAACTGCCGCTATAGCGTCATGACGTGCGTGGCGTAAGTTACAAACAAAGTCTTTAGGATTTATTTTGTTATTGTTAAGGTTGGTTATCATTGGCGAATAAATCAGAAATGTTTCAAAATCGATATTTACGCCTGGAGCCAGATGGCTCTGCCATAACGGTAATTTATTATTTCTCGCGAGCGGCACAATGACGCGCGTGGCAAGATCATCATAACAATCATCCTGAATGAGCATATAATAGGGAAGCTTATCCCGGGTGGCCGCAGATGTATTTCGGAAAACATTAAATTGTCTCAGCATTAAAGCACCCTGAAAAACTCATCATCAGTAATGGTTCCATGTTTTTCGACAAACTCATTCATTGAGCGAATAAATGAACGATCCGCTTCTGATGGCTGACGCGGGTCAGCGGAGTCTGGTGCGGTGTTGCTCGACGGTTTTGCCGATTTTATGCGTTGGGAGGGTGTGTGCTCTGCTGGGTATGTCATAGTATCTCCTTTGTTGGTGCGGTCATTATCAACCGCAGCCAACAAAAAACAATACCGTATCCCCTGGTAATCTACATTCTGCGAGGCGTATTCCAGTAATTTCAGAACCGCTCCTCCACATACCGGAACGGATATTTTGTGGGTTTGACTTTACCAATTTTACGTTTCGGTAAATCCACTTTTTCGACGTGAATTTCTTTATAGGGAATTTGGGTGAGCAGGTGCGAAATAATATTCAGGCGCACGCGTTTTTTATCTTCTGAACGCGCTACAAACCACGGCGCCCAGGCGGTATCTGTCGCTTCAAACATGGCGTCGCGCGCGAGGGTATACTCGTCCCACAGGTTAAAGGATTTAATATCCATCGGCGATAGCTTCCAGATTTTACGACCATCGTTAATACGGTCGCGCAGGCGGCGCTCCTGCTCTTTAGGCGTGACCTCCAGCCAGTATTTCAGCAGGATAATCCCGGCATCCACCATCGCTTTTTCCATCACCGGCGCACCATCTAGAAACTTTTCAACCTGCTCGGGGGTGCAGAATCCCATTACCCGCTCGACGCCCGCGCGGTTGTACCAGCTGCGGTCGAAAATGACGATCTCCCCGGCGGCAGGTAGATGGGGAACATAACGCTGAAAATAGAGCTGGGTTTTCTCTTTCTCGGTGGGTGCAGGGAGGGCAACAACGCGAAACACGCGAGGGCTGACGCGCTCGGTGATCGCTTTAATGGTGCCGCCTTTACCCGCTCCGTCGCGTCCTTCAAAAACAATACACACCTTTAGCCCTTTGGCGACAACCCACTGCTGGAGCTTAACCAGTTCAACGTGGAGGCGACGTAGCTCTTGTTCATACTCTTTGGTCTTTAACGGAGCATTCTTTACGACATCAACAGCGACACTGGTTTTCTTTTTGCTTCCCATGATGGTCATCCTCAGATTGTCCGGCGCGGAAAAAAGCGAGGCCGCACTATGAAGTGTAATCCACCTGATATTATACGTATTGTTTTTAGGTAATTAATTTAACAACACTTTTTCAAGCAGTAACTTAGGTATTCACGAAGGTGCTTAGCACCCGTTCCCCTTTTAGAACGTCACGGATGCGAAAAATCAGCACGTTTAATCCCACATGCTAAATGTGGTTAACGTGATAATTTCGGTCTTATTTACTTAAAGGAACTAAGAATGAGTTGGAATAAAGAAGCTGCTGTTTCACACCTCCGATCACGCGCTCTCGGTCGTTCACATAACGAATGTGCAACGTTTACCAGGGAAGCAATAAAAGCAGGTGGCGTCAGGCTGGAGAGAACGCTAAACGCAAAAGATTACGGGCCATCATTACTGCGAGCGGGATTTCATGAAGTTCCGCCGGGTTCTATATTATTAAGTGGCGATGTTGCTGTCATTCAACCCTATCAGGGCGGAAACTCAAGCGGACATATGACAATGTATGACGGCACACAGTGGATTTCCGATTTCCGACAACACGGCATGTACCCTGGACCGGGGTATCGCGCGGCTCAACCGTCTTTCAAAATTTACAGGAAGAATTGATGCGAGCTGCAATGGTGTTGTTTGCGTGTCTGCTTTCCGCATGTACTGTTAAGCCCGATATCAGCGCTTCAGACCGCGTCCGAGCTTTCTACGCAGCATATCTACCGACCCTTACCAGTAGTGACAGAGAATTCCCACTATCGGAAATGAGCGAATATGTCTCTGCAGACACGCTCAAGAGACTGGACGATATAGAGTCGATACCCGAACAAGATTTACTTGGCTCTGATTACTTCGCTTACGCGCAGGATTATGACCCGTCGTGGATATCGGCGCTCACTGTCGGTACCTCGAAACCCCTTTTGGGTGGTGAGGTAATGCCAGTTTGGATTGGTAAGGAAAACGGCGGGAAGTTAGAACTGGAAGTTTTCGTTCGGCGTGAGGCTGATAAATGGAAGATATACAGGGTTCGTGATGTAAGCGATAACTATGAACATCCAATATTTAACTCGGGTGCAATAACTCGCGTGAAGTCTGCTGCTGAAAGCGGCCTGTAAAGAATAAACCTCACAAGCCCTGGCACCTGCCGGGGCTTTTTATTGCGCGTACCAGGTGTACGGAGCGCGCCCGGTCGTGCTTTCGGCACATCCAGTTAAGGCCCACCATTAGCAATTTAAACAAGCAGATAGAGAGATGTCTCATGTAATAAAATAGCGGTGTATTAAATGTAAAAGGACGAGTTTTTCTTACGAATCCCCTCGTCCCTTTGCTTCAATTAAGCTTTACTTTGCTTCACTTGGGAAAAAACTGCTCCAACATTTTCGCTAGATCTGGCTTTCCTAACGAATTTAACTCGCTAAGTAAGTTATCGCGGCAATCTTGGGTGAGTTTTGTAGCAATCAAGCCAATAAGTAATTTGATTGCAGTAATTTCTCCGTTAACGTCGTCAAAGGTTTTAGTGCTTGTGTTTAGCTTAATATTCACATCATGATGCGGCATAAAAAAATTCCTTATCAAGAGGTTATCAGCCATTCCTCTTTGCTGATTGCACCCATGTTGCTGCATGGGTGAGCTGAGGCTTGATGGTAACTAAGCACGCTAATAATAACCTTGATCATAATGCGGATTTTCAATGTAAGTGACCTTATAGTGCGTCCTACGGGACGCATTCATTAAGACCGCTGACAGGTTTTTTGCTAACGAACAATCACGAGCACCCAATTTTCAATGCTGGCGCTATTACACGCGCTAAATCAGCGGCAGAAAGCGAACTGTAAAAGATAAACCTTAAATCCTTTGAAGCCCTGACACCAGTCGGGGCTTTTTGTTTGCCATTCCCGCCGCGTAGCAATGGGAGAAAACTCCTGAATTAATGGATTAACCTGCCAGCCATCGGATTTGAACTGGCTCACCATACAAGATTATTCAATAATGTCCGTCGCGTGTGATTAACCAGTGGTTGAAGTATGAAAAAGACAATTTTTTCGTTGGCGCTTGGCACATTTGGCCTGGGAATGGCCGAATTTGGCATTATGGGCGTGTTAACCGAGCTGGCACATGACACCGGTATTTCGATTCCCTCCGCCGGGAATATGATCTCGTTTTATGCGTTCGGCGTGGTGATTGGCGCCCCGATTGTGGCGCTGTTCTCAGGCAAGTTCTCGTTAAAAACCACGCTGCTGTTTCTGGTGGCGATGTCCGCTGTCGGCAATGCCCTGTTCACCTTTTCCACATCCTATTTCTGGCTGGCGGTGGGGCGGCTAATTTCCGGCTTTCCGCACGGGGCTATTTTTGGCGTCGGGGCGATTATCCTGTCTAAAATTGCGCCGCCGGGTAGGGTGACGGTCGCGGTGGCAGGGATGATCGCTGGCATGACCGTGGCCAACCTGATGGGCGTTCCGCTGGGGACCTGGCTCGGGCATCAGTTCAGCTGGCGCTATACCTTTTTTCTGATTGCCGTGTTCGACGCGCTGGTGATCCTTTCGGTTCTGCTCTGGGTGCCGGACATCCGCGACACATCAGAAATCAAATTGACCGAGCAGTTCCACTTTCTGAAAAAACCAGAACCCTGGCTGATCTTTGCCGCCACCATGTTTGGCAACGCCGGGGTGTTCGCGTGGTTCAGCTTCGTTAAGCCGTTTATGGTCAACGTCTCCGGTTATTCAGAAGGGATGATGACGGCCATCATGATGCTGATGGGGCTTGGCATGGTGTTGGGCAATCTGCTGAGCGGTAAGCTCTCGGGGCGTTTTAGCCCGCTGCGCATTGCGGCCACCACCGACATGGTGATTGTCGCCTCGCTGCTGCTGCTTTTTGCCTTTGGTGAACTGAAAACGGCCTCGCTGGTCATGGGCTTTATCTGCTGTGCCGGGCTGTTCGCGCTCTCTGCGCCGCTACAAATTCTGCTTCTGCAAAATGCGAAGGGCGGTGAGATGCTGGGGGCGGCAGGGGGACAGATGGCGTTTAATCTCGGCAGTGCGATTGGCGCGTACTTTGGCGGAATGATGATTGTCCTCGGCTTTAGCTGGCGTTACGTCACGCTGCCGGCGGCAATACTCTCTTTCTCAGCCATGAGTGCACTGCTGATCTACGGCCACCTGCGGGCCAGGCGGGCTCAGGCTAACGCTCGCGCGCTAGCCTGACAGGCTTCAGGCAAGCCAGGGCTCACCCAGGGTCAGCATCAGACGGTTGGCCCAGGCGAAGAACGCGGCGGATTGCACCAGATCGAGCTGCGCTAAGGTATCCAGCCCCTCTTTTTCCAGCGCGGCAAGGTGCAGCGGCGTGGCGGCAGGCGGCGTGACCGACAGCGCCGCCGCAAAATCGATTTCCGCCTGCCAGCGTGCGGATTGCCCCTCGCTCAGGGACCGCCCCGGCCTCACGGCCAGCAGGGCCTCTACCGCCGCGTCATCCTTTGACAGCTGGCTGGCTTTGCGCGCATGGACAGATGCGCAGTAAATGCAGCCGTTGATTTTACTGGCTACCGTTGCGGCCAGCTCGCGCTCGGCGCGCGGCAATCCCCCCGATGTATAAAAAATGCCTTTATCCGTTAACGTGCGCTGTTCAAGCACCGGCAGGTTGCGCGCCAGCAGGCGGAAGTACTCGGAATCGGTATGGCCAAATTTCGCCAGGATGGCAACCTCATCGTCACTGAAATCCGCCAGCGGTTTGGCCGCTATCCACGGTTCCCATCCCAGCTCCTGCTGGGTGAACGCGACGGGGGCCGCCTTTCCAGTGACCGTTGTTGCGGTCGTGTGCCAGATGCCTGCCGCCACCGGCGCATCGCTTTTGGCGACGGGCCTGTCATTCAGCAGCCGCAGCCCGGTGATGAGTCGGCTCTGGAAGCTCACAAACGCAATAAGCTGCGCCAGGGTAACAATGCCTTCCTTGCTCCATCCCGCTTGGGTCAGCGCCCTTAACGCTGCGGGCGTGGCTTCGACGGGGGAGAACGTCAGCAGCCGCGCGAAATTCAGCGCCGGGGTCAGGCGTTCTGAGGTGGGATCGGCCAGGCCAAACCCCGCATAGTGCGCGGCCAGCGCCTCCGCGCTGTGCCACCTGGCGACTTTTGCCGCCACGGCGAAGCGCTCGTCGAGTGCAAAATCAGCATCCTGCTGGCTAAACAGGATTTCGTAGCTGCCCTGCGCGTGGCGCGTGGCGGCATCACGCGTGGCGCGCGCCTCTGCCAGAGGGGAACCGGGTTTAATTTCCGCCAGCTCGGCGAGAATGTCCTGACTTAACGACATAGGTGTCTCCTCAAAGGATGTGGGGGGCAATACGTTCGGCGATCAGTTCGATGGACCGCAGCGTGTCGCGATGCGAGGGTTCGACCGAATGGACCTGGAATGAGATATCCGTGGCGCGCCTGAGAATGGAGTCGGCATTCAGCGAATGCAGCACCGTATCGGGCGATCCAATATGCGCATCAAACTGACGGCGATAGTCGGTGACGCTGTCACCTTTAACCACGTGCCCGGCAGCGCGATGCTGCTGGGCCTGTTTCGTGAGGCCCGGCGTTGCGACCCTGAGCGCATAGTCGTCACTGTCGGCGACGAACGCCGTACGGGAGGCCAGAATGCGCGGTGCGATGCCCGCAGGCAGCGCTTCAAGGTAGGCATCCACAATCGGGTTCTGGATCTCGTCGAGCGTTAAATCCAGCCGATCTGCCGGGCGCGGCTGCGTGCGGGAGAGCATTAAACCGTGTCCGGCCCGGGCGGCGCGAACGGCTCCGTCCACAGAGAAGGTGGCAATCCAGATACGGTCGGCCAGCTGTGGCGCAGGCGGGTAAAGGTGGTTATCCGGATGGGTAAGCGAATCCCCGCGCCAGGCGCTTTGGATCACATGCAAATGGTCAGCAAACGCCGCGCCGCGCTCCTCGAACGTCAGTCCGAACGGCAGAAATGAGGTCGGTGTGCCGCCCGAACCAAAACCGACCTCAAGACGGCCATCGGCGAGTAAATCGAGCACGGCGGCATCTTCCGCGACGCGCAGCGGGTTTTCCATCGGCAGGGTGATGATGGCCGTGCCCAGCCGGATGGTTTCGGTATGCGCGGCTACGTGCGCCAGAAACAGCAGCGGCGACGGCAGGCCGCCTTCACTTTCGTGGAAGTGGTGCTGGGCAATCCAGGCGCTGTCAAAACCGTGGCGTTCGGCGTGGCGGATCTGTTCAGTTGCCAGACGATAGCGCTCCTTCGGCGCAGCGTCGTCAAGCAGGCGGGTGAAAAATCCCAGGCGTTTTCGCGTCATGCGAACTCCTCCGTAGCGGGTGAAAAATGGGGAATGGCGTCAATCAGCTCGCGGGTATAGTCGTTCTGCGGCGACGCGAATAAGGTTCCGACGTCGCCCTGTTCGACCACCTGACCGCCGCGCAGCACCGTGACGCTGTGAGCGATCCGGCGGACGGTTGACAGATCGTGCGTGATAAAGAGGTAGGTCAATCTCAGCTGCTGCTGCAGCTGCTGAAGCAGAGCCAGGATCTGCGCCTGCACGGTGACGTCCAGCGCGGAGGTGGCTTCGTCCAGCACCAGAATGGTCGGCTCCAGGATCAGCGCCCGGGCAATGGCAACGCGCTGGCGCTGTCCGCCTGAAAGCTCCCGGGCGGTGCGGGTCAGGAATTCGACGGGCAGGGCAACCCGCTGCGCCACCGTCTCCACCCGGAGCTTTCGCTGCGCCTTACTGAGTCGAGAAAAGTTCTTCAGGGGCTCCTCGATGATCTCGAACAGCGTCTGTCGCGGGTCGAGAGAGGCAAACGGGTTCTGGTAGACGAACTGGATCTTCTGGCGCAGCTGACGGCGGGCCTCGCGGCTGAGCGTGGTGGCATCAATATCATCAATGATGACCTGCCCGCTGTCCGCCTGTTCAAAACCCAGCAAAATACGGGCGAGGGTGGTTTTCCCGGAGCCGGATTCACCGACCAGCGCATGCGTGCCGCCGCGCCTGACGTCAAACGTCACCCGGTCCAGCGCCTGAAGCTGATGACCTTTGCCCAGGGAGAATTGCTTGCTGATGGCGCGGGCGCGAATGGCCGGGGACGCGAGCGGGAGACCGGCCACCGGGGCGATGGTCAGGCGCTGGCCCTGGAGATCGCTCAACAGCTGGCGGGTATAGGCGTGCTGCGGCGTGCGGACGATATCGCCGGTGTTCCCCTGTTCCTGAACCTCGCCATCGCGAAACACCAGCAGCCTGTCCGCGCGCTGTGCGGCCAGCGCCAGATCGTGGGTGACAAACAGAACGGCGGTACCCGATTCCCGGCGCAGGATATCCAGCAGGTCGAGAATGCGTTTTTGCACCGTCACATCCAGCGCGCTGGTGGGCTCATCGGCAACGATCACGTCCGGGCGCAACGCTATCGCGATGGCAATCAGCACGCGCTGTTTCATCCCGCCGGAGAGCTGATGGGGATACTGCTTCATGCGCTGTTCGGGGTGGCTCAGGCCGACCTTTGTCAGCAGGGCGAGCACCTGCTCGTCGCGCTCGGCGCGGGTCACCTTCTGGTGGAGCTGAACGATCTCTCCGACCTGCGCACCGATGGTCTTCACCGGGTTGAGCGAATTACCCGGATCCTGCGGTACCAGGCTAATTCGCGCCCCGCGAAGGGTATCGAGGCGCTTCGCGGACCATCGGCTAATCTCCTCCCCGTTGAGCGATATTTTTCCCGCATCGCGCCGGGCGTTATCGGCCAGCAGGCCAATGATCGCCTGCGCCGTGGTCGTCTTGCCGGATCCGGATTCGCCGACGAACGCCAGCATTTCCCCTCGTCCGAGCGTGAAGCTGACGTTATGCACCACCTCTCGCCACTGGCGCGCGGTACGGTAGCTAATCGTCAAATTTTCCACTGAGAGCACGGTCATTAGCGACCTCCGCTGAACTGTTGGCTGATGCGGTTGGTGGCCAGCACCACGGCGATGACGACCGCGCCGGGGAAGGTGGTGAGCCACCAGGCGGTAGAGAGATAGTTACGGCCTTCGGCAATCAGTAAGCCCCATTCCGGCACCGGCGGCGGGGTGCCGTAGCCGAGAAAGCTCAGCGTGGAAAGCGCCAGGATAGCCTGACCAAACTGCAGCGTGGCAAAGGCCAGGACGGCGGTTAACGCGTTGGGCAGGATGTGTCGCCACAGCACGGCGAAAAACGTCCCGCCGCTGCCAAACGCCGCTTCGACATAATCCGTATGGCGGATACGCACGACTTCACCGCGCGCGAGGCGGGCGAAGCTGGCAATGGAGGCAACGCCGACGGCAATCGCGGCGTTAACGGTGCCAAACCCGAGCAGAATAATCACCGTCAGCGAGAGCAGCAGAGACGGGATGGAGAGCAACACGTCGACGAAGCGCATCAGCAGAGACTCGACGCGTCCGGCGAACGCTCCGGCAATCACCCCTAAGCCGGTACCGACCACCAGCCCCATCGTCACGGCGGCCAGCGCCGCGCTCAGGGAGTGTGATGCACCGTAGACAATACGCGTGTAAACATCGCGGCCAAGCTGATCGGTGCCGAGCCAGTGTCCCGCCTGCGGTGCCAGGCGCTGTGCCCCGGCGATGCCCTCAATCGGGCTGTAGTGGGTTAACAGGCCGGGCGCTACGGCGGCAAAAGCGGCGAGAATAATCACCCCCCACGCCAGCCACAGTCCCGGTTGCCATTCCACGGCCTGCCAGGCTGGAACGCGTTTTCGCGCGGCGGCCGCGTAATCGACCAGACTCATGATGCACCTCCGGTAACGGTTTGCAGACGGGGATCCAGCAGCGGCATCAGCAGATCCACCAGCAGATTGATCAGGACAAAACCGAGGGCGGAAATCATGACCACCGCCTGAAGCACGGCGATATCCTGATTATTCACCGCCTGCTGGGTCAGCTGCCCGAGCCCGCTGCGGCCAAAAACGGTTTCGGTGATCAGCGCCCCGGCAATCAGCTCGCCCAGCAGCAGCCCGGCAATGTTCAGGACCGGCAGCAGGGCGTTGCCGGTCACGTGACGCCGCAGGACGGCGGTTTCACTAAGCCCTTTGGCCCGGGCGACGGCGACAAACGGCTGCGTCGCCACCTGGTCCAGACTGCGCATCAGAATTTGCGCCAGCGGGGCGGAGATCGGGATCGCGACGGTCACGATCGGCAGGATCAGCCCCTGCAGCGGCGTCGGGTTAATCACCGGGATCAGCCGCAACTGAAAAGAAAAGAGCTGGATGAGGGCAATCCCCAGCCAGAACGTGGGTAAGGAGATAAACAGGACCGGCAGAGACTGAAGGGTATTGCTCAGCCAGCGCAGACCCGGCAGACGCGATGCAAAGGCCAGCGCAAAGGCCAGCAGGACCGCGAGTACAAACGCGGGCAGGGCGAGGCTCAGGGTATCCGGCAGATTGCTGGCAATCAGCTCGCTGACCGGCACGCCGGCCTGTAGCGAATAGCCGAAATCCCCGCGCAGCATCGCCAGCAGCGTGTGGCCGTATTGCTGCCACAGCGGGCTGTCCGCGCCGTAGGCCACGCGCATTTCCTCGATTTGCGCCGGGCTTAAGCCCAGGTCCGGGTTCTGAAATTTAATCAGCACCGCGTCGCCCGGCAGCACCTGGAGCAACACGAACGAGAGGGTAAAGGCGGCCCACAGTACCAGCAGCCCGTGCCCAAAGCGTTGAAGAAGTGCGTGGCGCATCGTCAGCTCCTCAGTGTTTCTCAATCCACGCGCCGTAGAACGACGGGCGGCCTACCGCTTCAAAATTGACGCCTTTAAGCCACGGCGCACCGGCAAAGACCTGCGGCTCTTCGAAAATCGGAATGACGTAGGCGTTATCCAGCAGGTAGCGCTGGGCGTCCCCCGCCAGCTGCAGGCGTTTTTGCGGATCGACCTCAGCCGAAATGTTCACCAGCAGCGCATTCAGCCTGTCGTCACGGAAGTTTTTGACCTTGTCGCTGGATCCGCCTTTTTGCAGCAGCGCGTCGCGGTTAGCCGGGTAGAACATGCTTTTCACCACGTCCGGATCGGCGCGGCCCACTTCGGAGACGGTTAACGGGGTTTTCAGCGGGTCAAGGTTATCCAGCGTGCGGCTGCCTGCGTCTCCGGCTTTGACGCTCAGCGCCACGCCCACCTGGCGCCACTGCTGGGCAACCAGCTGCAGCACCTCTTTGTTTTGCGGCTGCGGCAGGGATTCATACACCGTCAGCGCCAGACGTTGGCCGTCTTTGGCGCGGATCCCGTCGCCGCCTGCTTTCCAGCCCGCCTCGTCCAGCAGCTGGTTGGCTTTTGCCGGGTCAAAGGTCAATTTGTCGCTGAGATCGACAAAGCCTGCGGCGGAACCAGCAATCACGGACTTCGCCTGCGGATAGTTGGCCGAGAAGAGGGTCTCGACCACCTGTTTTGCATTGGTGGCATGCAGCAGCGCCTGGCGAACGCGAATATCGGAGACCAGCGGGTTATCCGGGCGGAAGCTGATGCTGTCGTTCACCCCGCGCGTCGGGGCGGCGTAGATCTTATAGCCCCGATCGGTCGCCTGCTTTTCATCATACGCCTGCACCTGGCGAATAAAGTCGGCCTGACCGGCCAGCAGGGCGCCGACGCGCACGCTGTCTTCCTGGGTCACGATAAACTTGATGCCATCGAGATTGGCTGGACCCTGTTGCACCAGGTTTTTCGGTCCCCACTGGTAGTCTTTGCGCGCTTCGAGCGTCACCTCACGACCCAGCTTCTCGTCCTTCACCACAAACGGGCCGGAACCAATGATGTGGCGGGCATCTCCCAGCTCTTCGAAGTTGCGCTTCAGCGTGCTGAGCGAGACCAGACCCGAGCCAATGGTGGCGGTGCCCTGCAGGAACCCCGGCGACGGTTTTTTGAAGTAGAACTTCACGGTCAGCGGGTCGATGACTTCGCTGCGATCGTAGTTATTGATCACTTCTGACACCGGCAGGCGCTGCGCCTTGTTGCCTAAACCGTAGGTATCAAAGTTTTTCGCCACGGCGTTCGCGTCCAGCGGCGTGCCGTCGGAGAAGGTGATGCCGGGACGAAGCTTAAAGGTGTATTCGGTTTTATCGGCGTTGGTGGTCCAGCTTTCGGCCACCCAGGGTTCCACCTGCAGCGTCTTTGGGTTCTGCCACGTCAGTTTGTCGGTGATTTGATTCAGAATGCCGCCGTTCGGGTAAAAGCCACCGGCAGGCGGATAGAGGTTGGTGTGCGCCTGTTGCTCCAGATAAATCAGCGTGCCGCCTTTGACGGGCGCATCTGCTGCCCAGGCTGCGGTTGTCGCCAGAATCAGCGCCGTCAGCAGCGGCAGACGAAATGGGGTTTGCATGGTGAATTCCTTTGTTATCTTCTTGTTAGCGTCGGATTCATCATCGGGCGCGCGGGAAAACAAGGGAACAAAGGAATTAAGATAAGGATTGCCGGAAAATGGCTATAAAAAAACCGCCCCAGCGAGGAGCGGTAATGAAAAGTGAACGATTATGAACGTAGGTCGATCACCATACGGCCGCGGATCTGGCCCTGTTCCATCTCTTTAAAGATGGCGTTGATGTCCTCGATTGGACGCATCGTGACTTTCGGCACCACCTTACCTTCAGCGGCGAACTGGAAGGCTTCCTGCAGATCCTGACGGGTGCCGACCAGGGAACCTACCACCTGGATGCCGTCCAGCACCAGACGCGGAATGTCGAGGCTCATCGCTTCCGGCGGCAGGCCAACCGCGACCACGCGGCCACCGGCACGCACGGCGTCAACGGCGGAGTTAAAGGCCGCTTTTGCGACGGCAGTCACGACTGCGGCATGCGCGCCGCCGGTTTTCTCCTGCACAATTTTTGCGGCGTCTTCGCTGCGGGAGTTGATGGTTAAATCCGCACCCATGCTGGCAGCCAGCTTCAGTTGTTCGTCGTTAACGTCGAGAGCGATGACTTTGGCGTTAAAGACGTTTTTGGCGTACTGCAGCGCAAGGTTGCCCAGCCCGCCCAGACCGTAAATTGCAATCCACTGGCCCGGTTTGATGCCAGAGACCTTCACCGCTTTGTAGGTGGTAACGCCGGCGCAGGTGATGCTGCTGGCCGCAGCGGATTCCAGACCGTCCGGCACTTTTACCGCGTAGTCCGCGGTAACGATGCACTCTTCCGCCATGCCGCCGTCAACGGAGTAACCGGCGTTTTTCACGTCGCGGCACAGGGTTTCGTTGCCGGTATTACAGTATTCGCAGTGGCCGCAGCCTTCGAAAAACCAGGCCACGCTTGCGCGGTCGCCGACTTTCAGCGACTTCACGCCGGGGCCGACTTCTTTTACGATACCAATCCCTTCGTGGCCCAGGATAACCCCGGTTTTATCGCCGAAATCACCGTTCTTCACGTGGAGATCGGTATGGCATACGCCACAGCATTCCATCTTCAGCAGGGCCTCCCCGTGCTTTAGCGGGCGTAAGGTTTTTTCGGTGACGTTAACCTGATGATCCTGAGTGACAACAGCAGCCTTCATGTGTATCTCCTTGTTCATGATGAGTATCTGCATAGCAGGTGTAATACCCCTCAAGGATTAGTGGTTTGGCGCTGTAATGCAAGGCAACGGCAACATAATGTCATTATTTAATCCATTTTCAGAATAAGAATACGGCGTTCCTCTAATAATTTAGGGGGAAAATACTGGCCCGACGAGAGAGACTCGCCGGGCGCAGACTTACAGCTGTGCCTCTATCTCCTCTATCTCTTTACGCCATTGCGCCTGCAGCTGCGGCTTTTGATGCTTCGGCTTACGCGCCAGATCGTCTTCCAGCAGCGCTTCCAGCGCGACCAGCCGTTCGAGCAGATCGTCATACGGCGAGGATGGAACCGTCGCCGCGTCGATGGCGGGCGCGGTGGATGTCGCCAGCCCCGCGCTTTCACGCAGGCGCTCAAACACCGCTTCTGCATCGTGCCACTCGCTCAGCTTTCCCTCTTCAATCAGCCAGAAACGGTTGCAGCTTTGGCTAATTAGCTGACGATCATGGCTGACCAGCAGGACGCCGCCTTCAAACTGCTGAAGGGTTTGCGCCAGAGCCTCTTTGCCTTCCATGTCGAGGTGGTTGGTCGGTTCATCCAGCATCAGCAGGCTGTAGCGGGCAAGCGTCAGGCCAACGAACAGCAGGCGCGAGCGCTCGCCGCCGCTGAGCGTGCTGACCGTTTGCCCGTGACGCGACCACGGGAAACCCGCGCTTATCAGCGCCATTTTGCGGTTCTGCGGATCCGGTGCGAAAGGCTCCAGCGCGTCGAGCAGCGTGGCGTTGTCCGCAAGCTGGTGAAGCGTCTGGTCGTAATAGCCTGGCGACACGCGCGGATGGATTTTCAACCCGTAGTCTGCGGACTCATCGGCAAACTGTTGCCAGATAAGCCTCATCAGCGACGATTTGCCGCAGCCGTTACGACCGACAATCGCCACGCGATCGCCGCTTTTTAGCCGCGCCATTTCGATGCTGAATAACGCCGGCAGGCCAGGTGCAGGAGGAACGTCGAGATTCTCCATTTCCAGCAAACGGTCGGCCCGCAGCGCGTCGCCGCGCAGGGTTAACGTCCACGGGCTGCCTGCCGTGAGCGCCGTCTGGCTCTCCTTCAGCCGTTCGACCTGTTTTTCCATCTGTTTGGCTTTGCGGGCCAGGTCTTCGTTGTCGTAAACCTTGCCCCAGGTCGCCAGCCGCTTCGCGCTGGCGGTCACGCGGTCGATCTCCTTTTGCTCCGCCTTGTGGCGCTGCGCGTCGCTTTCATCCTTTGCTTCAAGCGCCTTGCGGGCGGCCGTGCAGGGAAGGGCGAAGTAGTGCAGCGTTTTATCGCGCAGGATCCAGCTGCCGTTAGTGACGGCATCCAGCAGCTGTCGGTCGTGCGAGACCAGCACGAAGCTGCCTGACCAGTTCTGCAGAAAGTGTTCCAGCCAGAGCATGGTCGGCAAATCAAGGTGGTTGCTGGGTTCATCGAGCAGGAGCAGATCCGGCTCGTGAATCAGGGCCCGCGCCAGCAGCAGGCGCGTGTGCTGTCCGCCGCTCAGCGTGGCGGATTGCAGCGTCATATCCTGCGGCGTGAAGCCCATGCCTGCCAGCAGCGTTTCGGCTTTCCAGCGAAGGCTATCGCGCTCGGCTAAAGGTAGCTGTGCGAGTACGGCATCCAGCATGGTCAGCGGGGAAATGGCGTCCGGAAGATGTTGTTCCACGCGCGCCATCAGGCAGTGCCCGGCCAGCGCGACCGTTCCGGCGGCGGGGGAATCTGTGCCGTCCAGCACCTTCAGCAGCGTACTTTTGCCGCAGCCGTTGTCGCCCAGCAGGCCAATGCGGTCGCCTTTTTTCAGCGTAAAGGAGAGTGAGTCGAAGAGCGTGCCAAACGCCGTATCAACGCGTAAAGATTGTGCAGTGAGTAAAGTGCTCATTGTTGCTTACCCAAGAGTTACAGGCATGTTTATGCCTCGTCAAACATCGCTGACGATAACTCAGTAAGCCCGAGAGAAGGGATTTCAGGGGTTGGTGTCTTCGCTCAAGCAGAAGTTATCGCAGCACGATACCGATAACGCTTGAGCTGGTGCGATCACCAAATGTATGTGAAACATTGAAAATTTCACGATACAGCATAATTGGCCTCCTTATATATTCAGTAGGTTAATGGATGAAGGGAGTGTAGCGGGGGAAAAGGAGTTTGGCTAGTGGGGGGCGAATCTAATTCCCTCTCCCTTTGGGAGAGGGTTAGGGTGAGGGGAACATACGGCTGTAGTGGTCATTCCGTTCACTTTATGTTCCTTGCTACTCTGTAACGACATGACCTGTGAACGTGCCAGGGTGGCTCAGTCGCCACCACCCTGGCGACCCGGGCTCCCGGCGGTAAATCGCCGCTTCGCGGTGCCCTCGGCTTATTCCTTCCGGCTTATCGGGGATGGGCGGAGGTAACATCCCTGTAAAGCCCGCCCTCTCGGCGCATCCCTGCGCCTCGCCCCGGCCTGCAGGAAACGCCTCGGCGATTTACAGCCGGACCAGGGCGTGGCTGCAAGTTAATCATTTCGCTTCGAGAATCTGAATCGCTACTGGTTAATGAATTTATTGAAAGTCCCTCTCCCGAAGGGAGAGGGACCGGTCGGAGCGGATTAAATCGAGGTACGACGATAGCTGCGGTATTCAGGTTTCCAGAAGTTGTCGTCGATGGCCTGCTGCAGCGCGTCGGCAGAGGTTTTCACCGCCACGCCCTGCTGCTGCGCCATTTTACCTACCGCAAACGCGATAGCGCGCGACACCTTGTGAATGTCTTTCAGCTCCGGCAGCACCAGCCCTTCACCGTTGTTGACCAGCGGCGAGTAGCCCGCGAGGGTTTCGCTCGCCGACATCAGCATCTCATCGGTAATGCGGGACGCGCCGGAGGCGATCACGCCCAGACCAATGCCCGGGAAGATGTAAGAGTTGTTGCACTGGGCGATCGGATAGGTTTTATCCTTCCACACCACCGGGTCGAACGGGCTGCCGGTCGCGACCAGCGCGTTACCTTCGGTCCAGGCGATGATGTCCTGCGGGGTGGCTTCCACGCGGGAGGTCGGGTTGGAAAGCGGCATCACGATAGGGCGCTCGCAGTGCTTGTGCATCTCGCGAATGATCTCTTCGGTGAAGAGGCCTGTTTGCCCGGAAACGCCGATCAGAATATCCGGCTTCACGTTGCGCACCACGTCCAGCAGGGAAAGGACTTCGTTGTCGGTATCCCAGTTTTTCAGGTTATCGCGCTTCTGCACCAGCTTGTTCTGGAACGGCAGCAGGTTCGGCATAGCGTCGGTCAGCAGGCCGAAACGGTCAACCATAAAGACGCGGGAGCGGGCCAGCTCTTCGCTTAAGCCTTCGCGCTGCGTCTGGGCGATGATCTGCTCGGCGATACCACAGCCCGCAGAGCCAGCGCCCAGGAAGACGATTTTCTGGTAGCTCAGCTGGCTGCCGGCTGCGCGGCTGGCAGCGATAAGCGTACCCACGGTCACGGCCGCGGTGCCCTGGATGTCGTCGTTAAAGGAGCAGATCTCATCGCGATAGCGGTTCAGCAGCGGCATCGCGTTTTTCTGCGCGAAGTCTTCAAACTGCAGCAGAACGTCCGGCCAGCGGTGCTTCACGGCCTGAATGAAATCGTCGACAAACTGATAGTACTCGTCGTCGGTAATGCGCGGATGGCGCCAGCCCATATAGAGCGGATCGTTGAGCAACTGCTGGTTGTTGGTCCCGACGTCCAGCACCACCGGCAGGGTATACGCCGGGCTGATGCCGCCGCAGGCGGTGTAGAGAGAGAGTTTACCGATTGGGATCCCCATCCCGCCAATGCCCTGGTCGCCGAGGCCGAGAATACGTTCGCCGTCGGTCACCACAATCACTTTGATATTATGGTTTGGCACGTTCTGCAGAATATCGTCCATGTTGTGACGGTTCTGATAGGAGATGAATACCCCGCGTGAACGACGGTAGATCTCTGAGAAACGCTCGCAGGCCGCACCCACCGTCGGGGTGTAGATCACCGGCATCATCTCTTCGAGATGGTTCTGCACCAGGCGATAGAAGAGGGTTTCATTGGTGTCCTGAATGTTGCGCAGGTAGATGTGCTTGTCGATTTCGGTTTTGAAACCCTGATACTGGATCCACGCGCGCTCCGCCTGTTCTTCAATGGTTTCAACCACTTCGGGCAGTAAACCCAGCAGGTTAAAGCTGCTGCGCTCTTCCATGCTGAAGGCGCTGCCTTTGTTGAGCAGGGGGAATTCGAGTAAAACCGGTCCGGCGTATGGGATGTATAAGGAACGATGTTTTTTCAGTTTGTTGTCCATGTCACTCACTCTTTTTATGAAGATCCGTCCCTGACACTGCTGTTTGTCATCTTTCTGGCCTGTGCGATGGGGTGCGGTCAGGCGGTATTATAAAGGAGCTAAATATTAATTACCGCAACACATAAACAAAAACACCACCGGGATTACCGATGGTGTTCTGGATCTCAGTCTGGAACTTACTTGCCGGCGTGGCGTTTTCTGCCGGTGGCGTGAGTGACCTGCGTTTCGTGGTCGCCTTCAATCACCACTTTACGCTGATTTGAAAGCTTGTAGTTCAGTCCCAGAATATGGCGTGCCTGACGGTTCGATTTCATGTTAACTCCTCAATCCTGTTGATAGTTTTAAGGACCAGTTTGCTTACGCAAACGAAATGTAACCCCTTAGGTTGCAGATCCAGCTTAGCAGGTTTTTACAAGGATGCGTTTTGCCCGCTGACGACGTA
Organism: Enterobacter cloacae complex sp. ESBL7; assembly: GCF_041679625.1. NCBI lineage: Bacteria > Pseudomonadati > Pseudomonadota > Gammaproteobacteria > Enterobacterales > Enterobacteriaceae > Enterobacter > Enterobacter cloacae complex sp. ESBL7. The sequence goes on along the minus strand of NZ_JBGORN010000001.1, from coordinate 1,629,051 downwards.
GTTAATGGTCTGCTGGTAGATGTCACTGAGGATGTCATTATCCGTGGATTCCACCCACTTGGTCAGTTCCATCAAAATGTCATCTTCAGTCACAGCACCGTGCTCGGCGTGAAGACCCTGCGCAATCGCGTTAACGAGTTCAGGTTGTGCTGCTGCGGTATTAGCCGGGTAATAAGTAAACATGCTGCCTCCGTGTCGTTGTCTGTTTAATGGTACGGCTCGCAAAAAATTTAATTCATAAACAGAATGGCAAATATTTTCCCGGTTGTGGTTCAGATTCATCTTAGAAATAAAAATGACATAAGTGCATGCTTTTATGCGCTTTTAAAAGGTGTGGCTATATCGACGGGTAACGGTGGGGATATTTTGGCGGGGCTCCTGCTATCGCGGAAATATAGCAGGAGCCGTTTTTAAATTACCACTTCATTTCGCCAGTATTCACTTTGGCGCTTAATTCCAGCGAGCTTTCGTCAGCCAGGCCTGGATACTGTTTTTTCAGGGTATTGATAACGCCTGCGGAATCTTTATGCGCGGCTAAAGCCTTTTCAAAGCGCTGCAGATAGTCGCGGGTAAAATCAATCGCGCCAGTGCCCGCTGGTGGGGTGCCCAGATAGTGGCCCGGGATCACGCGCTCAGGTTTGTGCGCGGCCATATTTTCCAGCGTTTCCTGCCACTGCTTGCGGCTTTCCGGCGTCTGGGTGTCTGCCGTCCAGACGTGAATACCCCAGGCTACCCCGGTGCCGCCGAGGATCGTTTTTGCCGACGGGATCCACACATAGGCCGCATAGCTGTCCGGCTGTTCGATGTCGACCTTTTCCCCGTCAACCATGAACGTAGTGGAGGCAAGCACCTGCGGGACGACCAGCTCCGTTGGCGCGCCGTCCTTCATCTGCGGGCCCCAGAAGGCGAGCTTGGCGTCTTTGGTGGCTTTAATATGGTCAACCACATGCTGCGTGGCCACCACTTTGGCATTCGGGAAGGCTTTGACCAGCGGCTGCAGGCCAAAATAGAAATCCGGATCGCCGGAGGTGATCACAATCTTGTTCAGGGTTTTACCGCTGCGGCGAATTTTCTCTACCAGCGCTTCGCCATCCTTCACGCTGAACTGCGCGTCAAACAGCACCGCCTCTTTCGGGCCGGAAACCAGCGTGGAGGAGACCGGGAAAATGCCTTTTTCCTGCGGGTTATAGGTATCAATGGTTAACGGCGCGGCAAAAACCGCAGGAGTGAAAAGGGTGGAAAGCAGGGCAAGGTGAGTGAATTTCATGCTGTTGTCTCTGTTGTTCAGGAATGTGTCTATTGTACGGATATTCTCATTTGCCAGAATTCCTGAAACAAGACATGCTTAGTTTCATAAATCGAGCAAATGGAGCTTATATGGATCGCGTTATCGCCGCTCAGGTTTACAACCGGATATGCGAGCTGGGCAGTTTGAGCGCGGCGGCCCGCGCGTTGGGCATTTCCCGACCGATGGTGAGCCGCTACCTTGAACAAATGGAGAAGTGGGCGGGAACGCGGCTGGTAAACCGCTCCACGCGCAAGCTGACGCTGACCGCGGCAGGGGAAAAGGTGCTGCAAAAAACGCGGACGCTCTCGCAGATTTCGCAGGAAATCGAGGGCCAGTCGGAGAAAGATCTGCCGTCCGGCACGCTGCGGGTGGCCTGCGCCCATTTTACCGCCATGCACCTGATTGCGCCGGTCCTGCCTGAGCTGCTCTCGCGCTACCCGCAGCTGCGCATCGAGCTGGACGTGAATAACCACCCGGTCAGCCTGGTGGGAGAGCGCATTGATGTCGCCGTGCGCATTACCGACAACCCCGAACCCGGCATGATTGCCCGCCGGCTGGGGGAGTGTCGCTCGGTGCTTTGCGCCTCGCCGGAGTACCTGGCACAGCACGGTATCCCCGTCAGCCCTGAAGAATTAGCGCAGCACAACTGCCTGCACTACAGCTTTTTCGCCGGGCAGTCCTGGCACTTTCTGACGCCGGAAGGTGAAAGCCTGAGCGTGGCCGTCAGCGGCAACCTGAGCGCCAGCATCTCTTCGCTGTTGATGGACGCGGCGATTAAGCACTGCGGTATCGCCATGCTGCCGGAGCGCGAAGCGTCTGCCGCGCTGGAACAGGGATTACTGGTGCCGGTGCTGGAGGCGCTTGAGCCGAAACCGCTTGCCATCCATGGCATTTATCAGTCCCGGGAATACCAGCCTGCCGCGCTGCGCGTGTTCCTTGACGAACTGTCGCGCTACCTGGCATAAGAAAGGATTACTTCGCCTTTAGCCAGGGAGACGCCGTGCTCCAGAAAATAATATCGGCACCGAGATAACTTTCGCCGAAGCGGACAAATTCCGCTTTGGTGAACGGTTTTCCGGTCTGAGGATCCTTATAGGTCAGGGTCGGCTCTTGAACCGCCATGGCGATGAGCGGCAGCGTCTGTTTATTTTTATGGAAGAAGGGATAGGCATTCTTCATGTGGGCCTTGCGGTTGGGAACAATGTCCGGCCCACCCAGGCCGATATTGTTAGCGCTGGCGTACGCAAACAGACGCCCCATGTAGTTGTGGTCGTTATCCCATTCGCACGGCCAGAAGTTCACGTACTGCACCACGTGTGATTTCTGAAAAGCCTTTCGCGCAAAGGCCAGGTTTTCCATTTCACCCGCGAAATAGCTGTCGCAGGTAAATCCGGCGGGCGGATTTTTTTCGTCGAGATCAATGGCGGTTTCGGGCAGGTTTACCCCATACACCTCGCCATCAAAGCGTTTCGCGAGGGCGGCAAGCAGTGCCTGGTAGCGCTGGCGCACGGCGGGATCCCACTGACGCGCCACCCATCCTGAACCGACCGGCTTGCCTTCGCCGGGGTTATCGAACTGCGGCGCAATCCCGCCACCGTACTGCGTGTCGCGCATCAGATAGTCCGGCACGTAGCGGGCGTCCGGCTCAAAGAAACGATCCTGGATTTGAATAAAGAGTTTTTTTCCGGCGGCCTTAACGCGCGCCAGATCCTGTTCAATCCGCGAGAAGTCATAGCTGTCCTTCTCGGGTTCCAGCAGGCGCCAGTTGTAAACGATCTGCACGCCGCCGATATCGCTTCGCGCAACAAGCGGGAACGCCGCGTCGAGATCGCCCGAGCTGGTATAGATAAAGTTCTCCGGCGTTTTCGCCAGTGAAGAGAGCGACAGAGCCAGCGTGGTGACGGCAACGGCCATCCTGATTTTTAGGGCCATATCATTATCCTTTTTGTCGGTACAGCAGGTGAAAGTCCTGGAATTGTCTGTGTTCCAGGGTGGGTCAGATGCGTAGTCTATACTTAACCCTTTGTAAGCCAAAAGGAGAGCAAGAATGACTATTCATAAGCACGGTTCGGCACACTGGTCTGGCGACATTAAGCGCGGAAAAGGAACGGTTTCCACCGAGAGCGGCGTTCTCAATCAGCAGCCTTATGGTTTCAATACCCGCTTTGAGGGCGAAAAGGGGACCAACCCCGAAGAGCTGATTGGCGCGGCACATGCGGCCTGCTTCTCAATGGCGCTGTCGCTGATGCTCGGCGAAGCGGGCTATACCGCCGATTCCATTGATACCACCGCGGATGTCTCTCTGGATAAAACCGACGGCGGCTTTGCCATCACTAAAGTTGCCCTGAAAAGCAAGGTGACCGTTCCCGGCATCGCTCCACAGCAGTTCGACGGCATTATTCAGAAAGCAAAAGCCGGCTGTCCGGTCTCGCAGCTCCTGAAAGCTGAGATTACGCTGGACTATAAGCTCAACTAAGCCACAGCCGGGTTCGCGCCCGGCTACCCCTTCAGCGCGGCGGGGAACACCTCCGCTAGCCAGGCAATAAACACCTTCAGGCGGTGCGTCAAATGCCGGTTCTGCGGGTAAACCACATGAAACGGATACGCGGCAGGGCGCCAGTCGCCCAGGATCGCCGCCAGCGTGCCCGCCTGCAAATACGACTTTGCCGAATACTCAAAGGTTTGAACGATCCCCAGCCCCGCCGCGGCAGCCGCCAGATGGGCATTACTTTCATTGACGCCGAGATAGTGCGGAATGTTGATTTCCAGCGCCTCGCCGTTCTGCCGGAAGCGAAACGGAAACGGCCGTCCGGTGACGGGCGAGAGATAGCTAATCAGCTTGTGGCCGTTGCGCAGCTCCTGCGGATAGGCCGGGACGCCGTGATTTCTCAGGTAACCCGGCGTCGCGCAGGTGACCATTTCCGCGTTTCCGAGATGACGGGCGATGAGGGTCGAGTCGTCCAGCGGACCGCCGCGGATCACGCAGTCTACGTTACCGCTGATGAGATCGACCGGCCGGTCGGCCACGCCGAGGTCGATGCGGATCTCCGGGTAGCGCCGCATAAAGTCCGGAAGCAGAGGGATGAGCACGTCCCGGGCGGTGGAGCCGCCCACGTCAACCCGCAAATGCCCTTTTGGCGTCGCGCGGGAAACGCGAAACGAGGTGTCGATATCTTCGATATCAATCAGCACCCTGAGCGCTTTTTCATAGTATTCCATCCCTTCAGGCGTCGCGACCACCCGGCGAGTGGTGCGGTGCAGAAGGCGTATCGCCAGGTGCGACTCTAGCGATTTAACCAGCTTGCTCAGCGTGGCGATCGGCATATTCAGCGAGTCCGCCGCGCGGGTAAAACTGCCGGACTCCACGACCCGCGTAAAGGCGCGCATCGCCATGAGCTGGTCCATGATGACCTCGGATTATTTCTGTTTGTGAATAGTCATTTTCATTTTTGCCCGTTTTTCACTAATGCCGCAAGGGCTAAAGTTTGTCCAACGCAAACCCAACAAAAGGTAAATGACATGAACACGACTCTCTCAGGAAAAATCGCACTGGTCACCGGCGGCAGCACCGGTATTGGTCTTGCCACGGCGCAGGAGCTGGCGGCGCAGGGCGCTAAGGTGTACATCACCGGTCGTCGTCAGGCCGAACTGGACGCCGCGGTAGCAGAGATTGCTTCTGACGCCGTGGGCATTCGCGCGGACGTTTCAAAGCTTGCCGATCTGGATGAGGTTTATGCCCGGATAGCCAAAGATGAAGGCCGTCTTGATATCCTGTTCGCCAATGCCGGTGGCGGCGATATGCTGCCGCTGGGCGCGATCACCGAAGAGCAGTTTGACCGGATTTTTGGCACCAACGTGCGCGGAGTGCTGTTCACGGTGCAGAAGGCGCTGCCGCTGCTCTCCGCCGGATCGTCGATTATTCTGACCGGCTCGACGGTGTCCATTAAAGGGACGGCCAACTTCAGCGTCTACAGCGCCAGCAAGGCCGCCGTGCGCAACTTTGCCCGCTCCTGGGCGCTGGATTTGCAGGGCCGCGGGATCCGCGTCAACGTGGTGAGCCCGGGCCCGATCAAAACGCCTGGTCTCGGCGATCTGGTGCCGGAAGAACACCGTCAGGGGCTGTACGACGCGCTGGCCGCGCAGGTACCGCTGGGGCGTTTAGGCGCGCCGGGTGAGGTGGGGAAAGCGGTGGCGTTTCTGGCCTCCGACGCGGCCAGCTTTATTAACGCCACCGAGCTGTTTGTGGACGGCGGAATGGCGCAAATCTAACCCAGACTGCGCCAGCAGCGCACGTTACGGCCCTCGCGTGAGGGCTGTAGCGGCTGCGGCTGTTCACACCCCTGCGCTGCCATCGGACAACGGTCGCGGAAAAAACAGCCTTCGGGCAGATGACGATTGCCGGGAAGCTCCGTTTTGCGCAACGCCAGATTTTCATCCAGCGGTTCACCGGTGCGGGGAACCGAGTCGAGCAGCAGACGGGTATAGGGATGGCGCGGCTCGCCAAGCACCTGCGCGGCGCTGCCCAGCTCCACAATCTGCCCGAGGTACATTACCGCCACCCGGTCGCTCATGTGTCTGACCACCGAGACGTTATGCGAAATTAACACGTAGGTCAGATTACGCTGCTGTTGCAGGTTCACCAGCAGGTTGAGGATTTGCGCCTGCACGGAGATATCCAGCGCGCTGGTGGGTTCATCAAGCACGATAATATCGGGGTCGGACGAGAGCGCCCGGGCGATGGCGATGCGCTGGCGCTGGCCGCCGGAGAAGGCGTGGGGAAGCCTGTCGAGGTATTCCGGGCGAATGCCCACCTGCAGCGCCAGATCCTCCGCCAGCTGACGGCGCTCGCGCTCGCTGCTGCGTTTTTGCACCCACACCGGCTCGGTGATGATGCGCCAGACCGGCAATCGCGGATCGAGCGAGGAGAGCGGATCCTGAAACACCATCTGCATGCCGCCCGCGTGGTGCGCCCGCTGGCACGCGCCGGTGCTGGGCTTAAGCATGCCCATCAGCAGCTGGGCCAGCGTGCTTTTCCCGCAGCCGGATTCCCCGACAATGCCCAGCGTTTCCCCGCGACGGATCTGAAGATCGAGCCCGTTGAGGGCATGGACCTGTTCCGTTACGCGCCCCAGCCAGTTTTTGCGCGCCGCAAAGTTCACGTGCACGCTATCCAGTTCCAGCAGTACATCAGACATGGTGTTTCTCCCGTTGCGGATACCAGCAGGCGGCCTGTTGGCCCTCTGCACCGTTGGGCTGTAAGCGCGGCGTTTCGCTGCATTTCGCCCCGGCGGCAAAGCAGCGCTCGCGGAAGGCGCAACCCTGCGGAAGCTGGCTGAGGTTGGGCACCGTGCCGGGGATGGCGGGAAGCAGGTCGCGCGGCTGGCCGTTTTCCGGCGCGCACCGCAGCAGGCCGATGGAGTAGGGGTGCACGGGGCGGTGGATCAGCGTTTGCGTGGCACCGCTCTCGATCACGCTCCCGGCATACATCACGTACATTCTGTCGCAGAGCTGCGACACCACGGCCATATCATGGCTGATAAACAGCACCGAGGTCCCGCTGGCCCGTGCCTTATGCTTCAGCAGGCGCAGCACCTGGCGCTGGACGGTAACGTCCAGCGCGGTGGTCGGTTCGTCGGCGACGATCAGCTCCGGCTCGCAGGAGAAGGCAAGGGCGATCATCACCCGCTGGCGCATGCCGCCGGAGAGTTCAAACGGATAACGCTCCATGACCTGCTTCGCGTCCGGGATTTGCATCTCTTCCAGCAGGGTAATCGCCTTCTGCTGCGCCTCGCGCCGCGAAAGCGGCTGATGCTGGCGGATCACCTCCACCATCTGTTTGCCAATCCGCCGCGTCGGGTTGAGGGCGGTCATGGGCTCCTGAAAAATCATCGCCACTCGGGCACCGCGCCAATGGCGAAGCTGTTTCTCGGACGCCGTCAGGACGTTTTCGCCGAGTAACTTCACCTGTCCGTGATGAATACGGTAGCTGCCCTCGGGCAGCAGCCGCATGGCGAGCATCGCGGTCACGGATTTACCGGAACCGGATTCGCCCACCACGCCGACAATTTCGCCCCTGCCGATCTCCAGCGAGACGTGGTTCAGCGCGTGAACCTCACCGCGAAAAATCGGGAAGCTCAGGTGCAGGTCTTCAATACGTAATACCGGTTCGGTCATCACTGTTTTCCTCCTGACTTCGGATCCAGCAGATCGCGGATACCGTCGCCAAACAGGTTAAAGCCCACGGCGGTAATTAAAATCGCCGCACCGGGAAAGGCGCAGTACCACCACTGGTCCAGGACGTAGTTACGGCCAACGGCCACCATCGCCCCCCATTCGGCGGTCGGCTGCTGCGCGCCCAGGCCGATAAACCCCAGCGTGGCGGCCATCAGAATGGCGCTGCCAATGTCCAGCGAAGCCTGCACAATCAGCGGCGGAAGGGCGTTGCGCAGGATATGCCAGCGGATCAAATGCCAGCGGGACGCGCCAAACGTGCGGGCGGCCTGAACGTAGGTAAACTGGCGCACCACAAGGGTTTGCCCGCGCGCCAGGCGGACGTAAAACGGGATGCGGACAATCGCAATCGCCAGCATGGCGTTGAACAGGCTCGGCCCGAGCGCGGCGGCCAGCGCCATAGTCAGCACCAGGGAGGGAATGGAGAGCATAATGTCCATCACCCGCATGATGATGGCGTCGCCGCGCCCGCCCAGTACGCCGGAAAAACAGCCCAGCAGCGAGCCAATGCCGCCCGCAATCGCCACCACCGCCAGCCCGGCGGTAATCGACTGCTGGCTGCCCGTCAGCACGCGGCTGAACAGGTCGCGTCCTACCTCATCGGTACCAAACCAGTGTTGCGCAGAAGGCGCCTGCAGGCGGGCGGTCAGATCCAGCGCGTTCGGGTCATGCGGCACAATCCACGGTGAGGCCACCATCAGAAAGAGCATCGCAATCATAATGACGCCGCCAACGATCGTGAGCGGGCTTTGACGCAGCATCCAGAACAGCTTTGCCCAGTTGATGCGTTGTCCGGCGGTTTTAGCCGGGACGGGCGTTTCCTGCGTTAACATCATTCGGCACCTCCGCGCCCGATTCGCGGGTCAATCCACAGGTAAAGCAGATCGACCACCAGATTAACCAGCACGTAGGCCAGCGAAACGACGACGGCAAAGCCCATCACGGCAGGGAAATCGAGCGCCTGAATGGACGTCACCACCCAGGCGCCCATGCCCGGCCAGGCAAAGACGGTTTCGGTCAGCACGGCGCCGTAAAGCAGATCGCCCAGCGCCAGCCCGAGGACGGTGATGGACGGGATCATCGCATTGGGCAGGGCGTAGCGCAGGACGATGTACCAGCCGGGCAGGCCGCTGGCGCGCGCGGTGCGGATGTAATCCTCGCTAAGCTGCTCCAGCATCGCCGAGCGAACCTGGCGCGCCACGATCCCCAGGTGAACAAACGCCAGCGTCAGCGAGGGTAAAATCAGGTGCTGAAGCGCGTTGAAGAACACCTCACCGTTGCCCTCGAGCAGCGCGTCCAGCAGATAAAAGCCGGTGACGTGCGTCGGCGGATCGAGCCAGTCGTCCAGCCTGCCGCCGCCCGGCAGGATCTGCAGGCGCCCGTAGAACAGCACGATGACGCCCAGCCCGAGCCAGAAGGCCGGCGTGGAGATCCCGGTCATCGCCATTAAACGCACCAGGTGATCCAGCCAGCGGTTGCGGTACACCGCCGACAAAATACCCAGCGGCACGCCGATGACCAGCGCCAGCAGCAGAGAACAAAAGGCCAGCTCCAGCGTGGCGGGGAAAAAGGCCTTCAGGTCTTCCGCGACCGGGCGTCCGGTACGGATGGACGTGCCTAAATCGCCGTGGGCCAGAGCGTCCACGTAGCGGCCAAACTGAACATACAGGGGCTGGTCCAGCCCTAACTGCTGGCGGATGTTCTGCACGATTTCGTCGCTGGCGCGGTCGCCGGCCAGCAGACGGGCCGGATCGCCGGGGATCAGGTGTGAAATAATAAAGGTGATAATACAGACACCGGCCACCACCAGGATTAACCCCCAGCAGCGCTGGCGCACTATGCTCCAGAACGTCATACGCTTTCCCCCGGCGAGAACCGTTATTTGCTCATGGTGGCGATGTTGAACACCTGCTCGAGCATCGGATTAAAGGTGAAGCCTTTGACCTCTTTGTTCATCGCCAGCTGGTAGTTTTTCTGGAACAGATAAACGTAGGCCGCCTCGTCGATAACCACCTTTTGCGCCTGCTGGTAATCTTTGGTGCGTTCCGCCTGGTCGGTGGTTTTCAGCGCGGCCTGCAGCAGCGAATCAACCTCTTTGTTCTCATAGAACGAGCGGTTGCCCGGCAGCCCTTTTTTGTCCGATTCGAACCAGTAGTTCATGAACATGTACGGGTCGGCAAAGTCCGGGCTCCAGTTGCCGATGGCAATGTCGTAATCGCCTTTTCCGACGCGGTCGCGCATGGTGGCGTTGGCCAGTTTTTCCAGCTTGACGCTAATGCCGATCTTGCCGAGGCTGGCCTGAGTGGAGAGGGCGATAGGCTCCCAGTTCGGATCGTTGTCCGAGTAGAGGAAGGTCAGGCTGGCGGGTTTGTCTTTGACCTTCTCCAGCGCGGCTTTGGCTTTGGCCTCGTCAAAACTGTACTGCATTGCCGTGGCGTCAAAGCCCCACATGCCTTCCGGGATCGGGCCGCGCATCTGCTTGCCGTTGCCGCTCAGAATGCCTTTCACCATCCCCTGGTAATCCGTCGCCCAGGAGATGGCCCGGCGTAAATCCACCTGATTGAGCGGCGCTTTGCTGTTGTTGAGATAGAGGTAAGTCACGCGCAGGGACGGGTATTCCGCGACGGCGACTTTGCCTTCCTGCTTGAGGGCCGCAAGCTGATCGACCGGCAGGGAGTCGGCAATGTCCAGATCGCCGCGGGAAAGCTGCAGTCGGCGCGAGGCGCTCTCACCGATAATTTTCACCGATACGCGCTTAAAGTGCGGCTTTTCACCCTGCCAGTGGGGGTTAGGCACCAGGATCAGCTGCTGGCCTTTCTGCCAGCTTTTCAGCATAAACGGCCCGGAACCGGCGGTGTTTTGCGCCAGAAAACCGCGAGCATCGTCTGCCGCGTTGGCCTTCAGCACCGCCGGGTTAATGATGGACGCCCCGTCGTTTGCCAGCGTGTAGAGGAACGGTGCGAAAGGCTGGCTGAGGGTGAACTTCACCGTATGGTCATCGACGGCATCAATTTTCAGGTCTTTCGGGAAGGCTTCAGACGGCCCCTGGCCGAGCTTCAGCAGGCGCTCAAAGGAGAGCTTTACCGCCTCGGCGGTGACCGGCGTGCCGTCGGAAAATTTCGCGTTATCCGCCAGGGTAAAGGTCCACTCTTTCTGGTCGTCAGACGCCTTCCAGCCCGTCGACAGATCGCCTTCCACCTCGGTAGAGCCTGGCTTGTACTTGACCAGACGCTGGTAGGACGGATAGGTGACGGTCCAGTCGTTGTTATCAATAGTGATGGCAGGATCGAGCGTTTGCGGGTCGGCGGCTTTACCGATCGCCAGCATGTCTTTCGGGACGGCAGCCAGCGCCAGCGGTGCGCTCAGGGCCAGCGTGGCGGCGATCAGCGTCGAGAGAAGCGATGTTTTCATGGCAGTGCTCCAGGTTTAGAGAGAAGTGTGCGTCAGGGGAAAACAGGCAAAACGGTCGTCAAGCAGCGGGTAGCTGGCGGCGTTCGGCAGTTCGAAGTGCCACCATTCGCTGCTGATACCCACAAAACCACCGCCGAACATGATGGCGTTCAACAGCAGACGGTTGCGCTGGGCGTGCGGCGGCACGGAAGGGTGATACGGATGCGAGCGGTCGTGCATTTCGTCAAAACCGGCACCCATATCCAGCACGGCGTTATGTTCATCCATCAGGGTGACGTCGATGGCCGTACCGCGGCTGTGATTGGAGCCAATCGCCACGTCGACCACGTATTCCGGGTTCGGGCAGGCATCCCACAGCTGGGCCTGCGCCTGCTGCGGCCGATAGGCGTCGTACACCACCAGCTTCAGCCCGGCCAGCGAGGCAATGCTGATGGCTTTTGCCAGCGCGGTGGCCGCGTCGGTATGCAGCAGGCACAGCGCCTCCTGATAGATCGGGCGGCCGGTGATGTTGTCGGCGGTGGCGTACTTCAGATCGATATGCAGCATGGGAAACGTCTTCGCCACATCAATCAGTTCACTCTCTTCGGGCATAGCTCCGCTCCTTTAGCGTTCGAATTGACCAAACTCTTGTTGTAATTGCCGGTTTACCGCCAGACGCGCCGGGAGCGCATCACCCAGCGCTTCCACCACGCCCGACAGCAGCAGGTTGAACAGACAGCTCACGGGGGCAAGTGAATCCCAGAAGTGACCGGTATCGGTTTTCACCTGCAGTAAATCCATCGGGTAATCCCGCGCCCACGGGCACCAGATGTCGGTGATTAAGGCCAGCGGAATGCCTTTCTCGCTGGCGACGCGGCAGTACTGGCGGGCCATCGCAGAGTAGGTGCGCGTATCGGTCAGCACGACGTACGGGTGCGAAAACCCCGAGTTAAGAGATTCCACCCAGCTGCCGGAAGCGCCCTCCGAATAGCTCACGCGCGGGCGGAGGTACTCGAGGTGGCTGAAGAAGGCGTTGGCAATCCCGCGCGTGGACTGGATCCCCAGCACAAACACCGCGTCGGCGTGGGCGAGGTTGTGTACCACCTGACGGAAGGCGTCCGTTTGCGCCAGCTGGTACACCTGCGTGATGGCATCCACTTCCAGCGACAGGGCATGCTGAAGGCGGCTGGAAAGGGGGCGCTGCTGCTGCCAGGAGTCCAGCCGCTCGTTCATGCCCCAGGGCTGATACGGATCGCGCAGGCTCTTTTTGGCATCTTCCAGGTTGCGATACCCCAGCTTGCGCAGGAAGCGTCCGACGGTAATTCCGCTGGTCCCGCTCGCCTGACCGATGCTCTCCGCCGTTTCAAACGGGATTTGCGCGGCGTGCGCCAGCAGCCAGCTTCCGACCCGCTTTTCGCTGGGCGTGAGCTGGCTGAACGTCGCTTCGATACGGCTCAACATCTCAGGTTTCGTCGTCATACCGCCTCGCTGTTAACAGGCTGTCAATGGCCGATTTCTTGTTACCTTGTTAACAATGCATGACGCGTGCCATGTTCACAGGGCGGGTGAAACCCGCTGTGCAGTAAACTTCATGCAATATTTGTTTAACCAATGATCAACATTTGTGCAGCGTAGTTCACTTTTGGTGCACTGTCTGACGCGGCAGGTATGAATTTGGTGAATACGTCAGTCCGTTCACATTTTTGATAAGATAGATGTACTGTGAATATAAAAGGGATCCCGGCATGGTAAATCTGCCCTGGCGAGTCAGCGTGCGCCTGATGGCGCTTGCAAAGAAAATAGGGATGGTCGTCGGGATCGTACTGATCGTCCTGCTGGCGGTGCGGGTGTATCTCTCGCAGCAGGGACCGGAACTGCACCTGTGGCATACCTGGCGGGCCGATGAGATGTCCGTGCGCGAGATGGATAACGCCGATTTTGCCCGGTATATTGCCCGGGAAAACGCCATTTTCGCCGATCTTGATAATGCGGTGACGGCGAAAACAGAGGGCGAGGAACGCACGCCGTTAAACCGCTATTATCGCCAGAGCCTGGTATGGCCGGGACAGTTTACGCCCGATGCCAACCGCTCCTTTGTGCTGATGCCTGCCGGAAAGCCGCGCGGCGCGGTGGTGCTGCTGCACGGTTTGACGGACTCGCCCTACAGCGTCCGGCGGCTTGCCGTGAACTATCAACAGCACGGCTTTGTGGCCGTGGTCCCGCGGCTGCCCGGGCACGGCACCGCGCCCGGCGCGCTGACGGACGTCGACTGGGAGATGTGGCTCGCGGCGACGCGTCTTGCGGTGCGGGAAGCCACGCGTCTGGCGGGCGAGGCTGCACCTCTGCATCTGGTGGGCTACTCCAACGGCGGGGCGCTGGCGATGAAATACGCCCTCGATGCGCTGGACGCGCCTGCGCTGCGTAAACCGCAGCAGGTGATACTGCTCTCACCGATGATCGGCGTGACGGCCTTTGCGCGCTTTGCTGGTTTCGCCGGGTTACCGGCGCTGCTGCCGGCGTTTGCCAAAGCGGCGTGGCTGAATATCTCTCCGGAATATAACCCGTACAAATATAACTCGTTTCCGGTGAACGCCGCCCGCCAGTCATGGCTTTTGACGAAGGCCCTGCAGGAGCAAATCGGCCACGAGGCGCGGGAGAACAGGCTGGCGAATTTGCCGCCGATCCTGGCGTTCCAGTCGGTCATGGATTCCACGGTCAGCACCCGCGCGGTGGTGACCGGCCTGTTTGACCAGCTTCCGGCAAACGGCAGCGAGCTGGTGGTGTTTGACATCAATCAGGCAGCCAGCTTCCGTCCGCTGTTCAAACCGTCGTCGTGGACGGCAACCTCGGCGCTGCTGCCGGTTGCGCAGAGGCGTTACGGTGTCACAATTATTACCAATGCCAGCGAGCACAGCTTCTCGACGGTGGCGAAAATCACTCCGGCAGGCAGCCCCCGGGAGACGGTCGTGCCGCTTGCGCAGGCCTGGCCGCAGGATGTCTATTCCCTGTCGCACGTTGCGGTGCCGTTCCCGCCGGATGACGATCTCTATGGTCGTGAGCCTCGGGTGAAAAACCGCTACGGCATCAGCCTGGGGACGATTGCGCTCTGGGGCGAAACCTCCGTGTTGAGCGTCGGGAAAGAGGCGCTTATGCGGGTCACCTCGAACCCGTTTTACGACTACATGCAGGAGAGGATTAACAGCCGGATCGGGGACGGGGAAAAGTAACGTTCCCCTGCGGTGTGAATATGTTAGGTCGCATTGATTAAGTATGTTAAATAGTAGCTTCAAGGCACCTCTCTTTCTCATCGGAACCCATTTTTGTGCTGACGACTCTGATTTACCGAAGCCAGTTGAATTTATCCCGCCCCTCCACCGAGCTGCGGGAACTGGTGGAGCGCGCCCGGATCCGCAATGCCAGTCTGAATATCACCGGGGTTCTGCTCGCAAAAGGCAGCGACGTGCTGCAAATACTCGAAGGGTCGGAAGAGAGCGTGCTTAAGCTGTTCCATAAAATCCGTGACGACAAGCGGCACAGTGGAGTGGTAGAGCTGATGCGGGACTATGGCCCGCGCAGGCGCTTTGAAAACGTCGGTATGCTGCTGTTCGATCTGCAGACGCAGTCACCGAAAGAGGTGCTGCAGTCGGTTCTGAATTACAGCAAGCTGGACAGCTATCTCACATCCGATGACCGGGTGTTCAAATTTATCCAGACGTTTATCACGGGTAAACGTCCGGCCCTGTCGGGTGCACGCTACGTACCTGAAAAATGGACGCTTTCACCCGAGGTGTTGCCCTTTGGCGAACACCTGGGGCTGATGGCCAACCAAACCTGTCAGTTTGCGCTCCAGCCCATTGTTGAGCCCTCGGAAGGGAAGATCAGTTCGCTTGAAGCCCTTATTCGCGGCAACGAAGGCGGCAGCCCGGAGCATTTCTTCAGCGCCCTCGACCCGGACAAAATCTACGAAGTCGATCTCCAGACGAAAGCGTATGCCTTTGCTCTCGCGGAAAAACTGGGAATTGGCAGCCATAAGATTGCGGTAAACCTGCTGCCGATGTCGCTGGTGAATGTTCCCAACGCCGTGGAATTCCTGGTCAGCAAGATAAAAAAACATGGGCTGCAGCCGGAGCAGGTAGTCATTGAAGTGACGGAAAACGAGATGATCTCCGGCTTCAACCAGTTCAATAGCGCCATCAAGCAGCTTCGCGGTGAGGGGATTGGCCTGGCGATCGATGATTTCGGTTCCGGCTATGCCGGTCTTTCGCTGCTGACTCGCTTTCAGCCGGACAAAATTAAGATCGACCGGGAGATAGTCAGCGATATCCACCTCAGCGGCCCGAAGCAGGCGATTGTGCGCTCCATCGTCAGCTGTTGCTCCGATCTCGAAATTACCCTGGTGGCCGAAGGAATCGAGAAGATAGAGGAGTGGTGCTGGCTCGAGTCTGCCGGGATCCGGCGTTTCCAGGGCTTTCTGTTTGCCCGTCCGCAGCTTAATGGCGTCGGTGATATTCACTGGCCGCATCTGGTGCGTTAGCCAATTTTCCTCCCGCGTTATTTCCCCTTCGTCCTGCGTGTGCTTAAATAGCTAAAACGGTTTAACATAGTTTAGCTGCGAGGATCACATGAAAAAAATCTGGGTACTTGGCGATGCGGTGGTGGATTTGCTGCCCGATGGAGAATGCAGATTGCTGCAGTGTCCCGGCGGCGCACCGGC
Organism: Enterobacter cloacae complex sp. ESBL7; assembly: GCF_041679625.1. NCBI lineage: Bacteria > Pseudomonadati > Pseudomonadota > Gammaproteobacteria > Enterobacterales > Enterobacteriaceae > Enterobacter > Enterobacter cloacae complex sp. ESBL7. The sequence goes on along the minus strand of NZ_JBGORN010000001.1, from coordinate 1,613,428 downwards.
AAACGTTGCGGTCGGTATTGCCCGGCTGGGCGGCCAGAGCGCCTTTATCGGCAGGGTTGGCGACGATCCCTTCGGGCGCTTTATGGCGAAAACTCTCGCTGACGAAAAGGTTGACGTGAAGTCTATGCGCCTTGATCCGGCGCACCGCACCTCAACGGTGGTGGTCGATCTGGATGACCAGGGCGAACGCTCGTTTACCTTTATGGTGCGCCCGAGCGCCGATCTGTTTCTCGAATCCGCCGATCTGCCGACGTTCAGCGCCGGGGAGTGGCTGCACGTCTGTTCCATCGCATTAAGCGCAGAGCCGAGCCGTTCTGCGACGTTTGAGGCGATGGCCGCTATTCGCGAGGCGGGCGGTTACGTCAGCTTCGACCCCAATATTCGCCCGGATCTCTGGCCGGATGAGAACGCGCTGCGTCGCTGCCTGGAACAGGCCCTGCAGAGTGCCGACGTGGTGAAACTCTCCGTCGAAGAGCTGGCGTTTTTAACCGGAAATGTCGAGGTAAACGTCGGCCTGGACGCGCTGATGGCGCGCTGCCCGGCGCGTCTGGTGCTGGTCACCCAGGGAAAAGAGGGGGTGATCGCCTGGCATGACGGCACCGTGAAGCACTATCCGGCAACGCCCGTCGAGTGTGTCGATACCACCGGCGCGGGCGATGCCTTTGTGGCGGGGCTGCTCTACGGGCTGGCCGCCGGGCAGGATCTGACGCCGGTCATCGCCTTAGCCCAGCGCTGCGGCGCATTAGCCACCACGGCCAAAGGGGCAATGACCGCATTGCCGTGGCAGCACGATCTGTAATTCCTTCCTTCACTGGCCGCCATCCGGCGGCCTGAATTGTCGCCTCGATCACACTTACTAAAACGGTTTAGCAAAAAAGATTGCCGATCCAAAATTCAGAGGTTTAGTATCAGCAACCTAAACCGGTTTAGCAATTTAGCACGTTTAATGACTTCTTTTAGGGATGCGACAAAATGTATAAAAAACGCAGATTTGCCGTGATGATAGGCATGCTGGCCGGAAGTACCTCTGTTTTTGCCCAGACGGATATGACAAGTATCGAAGCGCGTCTTGCCGCGATGGAGCAGCGCCTCCAGGCGGCGGAAACGCGTGCGCAGGTGGCTGAGAAACGCGCCACCGATGCGGAACAAAAAACGCAGCAGCTCGTTGCTGCGCAGCAGCAGACGCAAACGACAGCCCAGGCAGTGGCGCAGCGCACCACAGCGCTGGAGAAGAAGGCGGATCAAAGCAGCGGGTTTGAGTTCCACGGCTACGCACGTTCGGGCCTGCTGATGAACGATGCGGCCTCCAGCAGCAAAAGCGGCCCTTATCTGACCCCGGCCGGAGAAACCGGCGGCGCGGTAGGGCGTCTGGGTAACGAAGCCGACACCTACGTCGAGCTGAACCTGGAGCACAAGCAAACTCTGGATAATGGCGCCACCACGCGCTTTAAAGCGATGCTGGCCGACGGTCAGCGGACCTATAACGACTGGTCAGCCGATACCAGCGATATTAATATTCGCCAGGCCTTCGCGGAGCTGGGCAACCTGCCTGATTTTACCGGCGCGCTGAAGGGCAGCACCTTCTGGGCGGGTAAACGCTTCGACCGCGACAACTTTGATATTCACTGGCTGGACTCCGACGTGGTGTTCCTGGCCGGTACCGGCGGCGGCGTCTACGACGTGAAATGGAACGAGTCGCTGCGCAGCAACTTCTCCATCTACGGCCGCAACTTCGGCAGCGTGGAGCAGACCGACAATAACGTTCAGAACTATATCCTCAGCATGAACCACTTCGCCGGACCGTTCCAGCTGATGGTGAGCGGCCTGCGGGCGAAGGATAACGACGACCGTAAAGACACCAACGGCGATCTCATCAAAACTGACGCCGCCAATACAGGCGTTCATGCCCTGGTCGGGTTGCACAACGAGAGCTTCTACGGCCTGCGGGAAGGGACAGCCAAAACGGCGCTGCTGTACGGTCACGGGCTGGGCGCGGAAGTGAAAAGCATCGGCTCCGACGGCGCGCTGCTGCCTGAGGCGGATACCTGGCGCTTCGCAAGTTACGGTGTCACGCCAATCGGCGGCGGCTGGAGCGTTGCGCCCGCCGTACTGGCGCAGAGCAGTAAAGATCGCTACGTCAAGGGCGATAGCTATGAGTGGGTGACGCTTAACACCCGCCTGATTAAAGAAGTGACGCAGAACTTCGCCCTGGCGTTTGAGGGAAGCTATCAGTACATGGATTTAAATCCGGAAGGCTATAAGGACCGCAACGCCGTCAACGGCAGTTTCTATAAGCTGACCTTTGCGCCGACGTTAAAAGCGAGCAAAATCGGCGATTTCTTCAGCCGTCCGGAGCTGCGCCTGTTTGCCACCTGGATGGACTGGAGCAGCAAACTGGATCATTACGCCAGCGATGATGCCTTTGGCAGCAGCGGCTTCAACGCCGGCGGGGAATGGAACTTTGGGGTCCAGATGGAAACCTGGTTTTAACCCATCACGCTCCCGCTTTGCGGGAGCGTTTCGCACATCATAAAAAGAAGTCAGGCAGAGGTATCTATGGATTTTAATCAAATCGCCCGCGAGCTTATTCCGCTGCTCGGTGGCAAGGTAAATATCGCCAGCGCGGCGCACTGCGCAACGCGTCTACGTCTGGTGCTGGTCGATGACGCGCTTGCGGATCAGCAGGCGATCGGCAAGGTCGACGGCGTAAAAGGCTGTTTTCGTAACGCCGGACAGATGCAGGTGATTTTTGGCACGGGCGTGGTCAACAAGGTCTACGCCGCGTTTATTCAGGCGGTGGGGATTAGCGAATCCAGTAAATCGGAGGCCGCGGACCTGGCGGCGCGCAAGCTGAACCCGTTCCAGCGCATTGCCCGTCTGCTCTCAAATATCTTTGTGCCGATCATTCCCGCGATTGTGGCATCCGGCCTGCTGATGGGCCTGCTCGGCATGGTGAAAACCTACGGCTGGGTCAATGCCGATAACGCTCTCTACATCATGCTGGACATGTGCAGCTCCGCGGCGTTTATCATTCTGCCTATTCTGATCGGCTTTACCGCCGCGCGGGAATTTGGCGGTAACCCGTATCTCGGTGCGACGCTGGGCGGCATTCTGACCCACCCGGCGCTGACCAACGCCTGGGGCGTGGCGTCCGGCTTCCACACCATGAACTTCTTCGGCCTTGAGATTGCGATGATTGGCTATCAGGGCACGGTGTTCCCGGTGCTGCTGGCCGTCTGGTTTATGAGCATCGTGGAGAAAAACCTGCGCCGCGCGATCCCGGACGCGTTAGACCTGATCCTGACGCCGTTCCTCACCGTCGTTATCTCCGGCTTTATCGCCTTGCTGATTATCGGCCCGGCGGGGCGCGCGCTGGGCGACGGCATCTCCTTTATCCTGAGCACGTTAATTGAACACGCGGGCTGGCTGGCCGGGCTGCTGTTCGGCGGGCTTTACTCGGTGATTGTGATCACCGGTATTCACCACAGCTTCCACGCGATTGAAGCCGGGCTGCTGGGCAACCCGTCGATTGGCGTGAACTTCCTGCTGCCGATCTGGGCCATGGCGAACGTGGCGCAGGGCGGCGCCTGTCTGGCGGTGTGGTTCAAAACCAAAGATGCCAAAATCAAAGCCATTACCTTACCGTCGGCGTTCTCTGCGATGCTGGGCATCACCGAAGCGGCCATTTTTGGTATCAACCTGCGCTTTGTTAAGCCGTTTATCGCCGCGCTGATTGGCGGCGCTGTGGGCGGGGCCTGGGTGGTCTCAGTCCATGTGTACATGACCGCCGTTGGTTTGACCGCTATTCCGGGCATGGCCATCGTGCAGGCCAGCTCGCTGCTCAACTATATTATCGGTATGGTGATTGCCTTCGGCGTGGCGTTTACCGTCTCACTGCTGCTGAAATATAAAACGGACTCTGAATAATGACGTTACCTTCCCGCTGGCCTGCGATCCTGCAGGCCGTTATGAAAGGTCAGCCGCGGGCGCTGGCGGATAGCCACTATCCGCAGTGGCACCCCGCGCCGGTGACGGGGCTGATGAACGATCCCAACGGGTTTATCTGGTTTGCCGGCCGCTACCACCTGTTCTATCAGTGGAACCCGCTGGACTGCGAGCATCGGTTTAAATGCTGGGGGCACTGGAGCTCTGCGGACCTGGTGCACTGGCAGCTCGAGCCGCTGGCGCTGATGCCGGATGAAGAGTATGACCGCAACGGCTGCTACTCCGGTAGCGCCGTGGATAACGATGGCGTTTTAACCCTGTGCTATACCGGCAACGTCAAGTTCGATGACGGCAGCCGCACCGCCTGGCAGTGCCTCGCAGTGGAACAGCCGGACGGGACCTTTACGAAGCTGGGGCCGGTGCTGGCGCTGCCGGAAGGCTATACCGGCCACGTGCGCGACCCGAAGGTGTGGCAGCATGACGGGGAGTGGTACATGGTGCTCGGCGCGCAGGATCTGCAAAAGCGGGGCAAGGTGCTGCTGTTTAAGTCAGCCGATTTGCACGCCTGGGCGTCCTGCGGGGAAATCGCCGGTCACGGGGTTAACGGCCTGACGGACGCGGGTTATATGTGGGAGTGTCCGGACCTGTTCGCCCTCGACGGAACGCACATCCTGATTAGCTGTCCGCAGGGGCTGGCGCGCGAGCCGCATCGCTATCTCAACACCTATCCGGCGACCTGGATGAGCGGGGCGTTTGACTATGCAAACGCCGCGTTCGATCACGGCGACCTGCGCGAGCTGGACGCGGGCTTTGAGTTTTACGCTCCGCAAACGACGCTGGCGGAAGACGGCCGACGCATTCTGATCGGCTGGATGGGCGTACCGGACGGGGAAGAGATGCTTCAGCCAACCCGGGCGCACGGCTGGATGCATCAGATGACCTGCCCGCGCGAATTACGCTATCGCGACGGCAGGCTCTGGCAGACCCCGGCGCGCGAGCTGGCGGCGCTGCGTGAAGATGAGCAGCGCTGGCAGGGGCGCGCCAGCGAGGCGCCGGACCTGGACGCGACGCGCCTGGAGTTTGAGCTGAGCGCATCGCAGGTGAATGTCGATTTTGGCGGCGCGCTGCGCCTCACGGTCGATGAGCAGGGTATACGTCTTGAACGCGCGAGCCTGAAAACCGGTGAAACGCTGACCCGCTACTGGCAGGGCGACGTCAGCCATTTGCGCGTTCTCTGCGACCGCTCCAGCGTTGAAATCTTCATCAATCACGGTGAAGGAGTGATGAGCAGCCGCTATTTTCCTGACCATCCGGCCCGGGTGCGATTCGAAGGTGCGTCCGATATCACATTACGCTACTGGTCGCTGCGCGCCTGCATGATAGAATGAGGGTTTTGGCAGCCGGATCTAAGTCGTTGTGAGAAAAACAAAACGCGTCACCATTAAAGACATCGCGGAGCTGGCGGGTGTGTCAAAAGCCACCGCCAGCCTGGTCCTGAACGGGCGCAGCAAAGAGCTTCGCGTGGCGGAAGAGACGCGCGAGCGCGTGCTGGCGATTGCAAAAGAGCACCACTATCAGCCCAGCATTCACGCCCGGTCGCTGCGCGATAACCGCAGCCACACCGTTGGTCTGGTGGTTCCGGAGATCACCAACTACGGTTTTGCCGTGTTTTCTCACGAGCTTGAGACGCTGTGCCGCGAGGCGGGCGTTCAGCTGCTGATCTCCTGCAGCGATGAAAACCCGGGCCAGGAGACGGTGGTGGTGAACAACATGGTGGCGCGTCAGGTGGACGGGCTGATTGTGGCCTCCAGCATGCTTAACGATGCGGACTACCACAAGCTGAGCGAGCAGCTGCCCGTTGTCCTGTTTGACCGCCACATCAACGACAGCGCGCTGCCGCTGGTGATCACCGACTCCATTACCCCGACGGCGGAACTGGTGGCCGACATTGCGCGCCAGCATCCTGATGAATTCTACTTCCTCGGCGGCCAGCCGCGCCTTTCTCCGACGCGCGACCGCCTGGAAGGGTTTAAGCAAGGTCTGCGAGAGGCGGGCGTGGAGCTGCGCCCCGAGTGGATCATTCACGGCAACTATCACCCGAGCTCCGGTTACGAGATGTTTGCTGAACTCTGCGCCCGTCTGGGGCGTCCGCCGAAAGCGCTGTTCGCCGCCGCCTGCGGGCTGCTGGAAGGGGTGCTGCGCTATATGGGCCAGCACAACCTGTTGCAAAGTGATATCAGGTTAGCCAGTTTTGACGATCATTATCTCTACGATTCGCTGACGATCCCGGTGGATACCATTCGTCAGGATAACCGCCAGCTGGCGTGGCATTGCTTTGATTTGATTAGCAAATTGATCGAAGGGGAGACGCCGCAGCCGTTGCAGCGCAAGCTCAATGCCACCCTGCAGCGACGCTATAAGCCAGCGAAATAGCCCGGTTCGATACTTCAATAACTTTAATTAATTTAAGTTTTGGAATGGCCGATAACCATAAGGAATAATTCTCCTTGAGGTATTGGTTTATGTCGTTGAAAAAGTCGTCCCTGATCGTCCTGTTCTCGCTGCTTTTCTTCTTTGTTGTCAGCACTGTGACCAGCGTTGGCCTCATCATTAAAAGTAATAATTCCCTGGATAACGTCAACAAAGAGATCCAGGTTGTGCTGTCCATTATTGACCCCATCAACCACAGCCGTACGCTGCGCGTGCGGGTGATGGAGTATGTGAAGATGGTGGAAGCGGGCAACTCGGCGGACGGGGCTGCAAAGCTAACCGCCGTGAAAGAGGCGCTGACCAAAGCGGATCACGCCTTTGCGGCCTTTATGGCTTCGCCACGTCTGACGGATGAAGCGCCGCTGGTGACTGCCTATCAGGACGCCTGGCAAAACTACCGCAACCAGGGGCTGGCGCCGCTGATCGATGCCGCCGAGGTGCACGATGTGGCCAAATTTAACGCGCTGATCCCGGAAGTCTCCCGCCTCGACCGCCAGTACGAGATCGTTCTCGACCAGGTTCTTTCCGTCCACCAGAAATACGCCAAAAGCCTGAACGAAGATGCGAGCAGCAATTTCGTCTCAGGCTTGGCGATCATTGCCGCTATCGCCAGCCTGTTTGTGGTGGTGATTGTCGCCGTCAGCCTGCTGATGAAGCGCTTTGTCTTTGCGCCGGTCAACCTGGCGCGCGAGCACTGCAGCCAGATTGCGGCGGGCAAGCTGGACATACCGGTGCCGGTCAAGGGGAGCGCACATAACGAAATCGATCATCTTATGAGCTCAATGGAGCAGATGCGTCAGGCGCTGCTGGCGACCATCGCCCAGGTGCGCGACGCGAGCCATACCGTAACGCACGCGGCGCAGGAGATTGCCTCCGGAAATATCGACCTGGCGTCACGTACCGAGCAGCAGGCTTCCGCGTTGACCCAGACGGCAGCGAGCATGGAAGAGCTGAGCGCGACGGTGGCGAACAATACCGACAACGTTTATCAGGCCGGGAAACTGGTGCAGGACGCGGTGAAAAATGCCCACACAGGTGAAGCGGTAACCCGCGAAGTGATCGACACGATGAACACCATCGCGGCGAACTCGAAGCGCATCGAAGACATTACTAGCGTGATTAACAGCATCGCCTTCCAGACCAATATTCTGGCGCTGAACGCGGCGGTTGAAGCGGCGCGCGCCGGAACGCAGGGCCGTGGCTTTGCGGTCGTGGCCAGCGAAGTGCGCACCCTGGCGCAGAAAAGCGCGGTGGCGGCTAAGGACATCGAGAGCCTGATTGCGCAGTCGGTCTCGAGCGTGAAAAACGGCGCGGAGCTGGTCAGCCGCTCGGGTGAGGTGATTGACTCGATTATTTCATCGGTGAATAAAGTGAATACGCTGATGGAGCAGATCTCCGTCGCTTCCGAAGAGCAGAGCCGCGGGATCAGCCAGGTCGGCCAGGCAGTGACCGAGATGGATGGCGTGACCCAGCAGAACGCCGCGCTGGTGCAGCAGTCCGCTGCGGCAGCGGCATCCCTGGAAGAGCAGGCGCAGCAGCTTTCGCGGAGTATTTCGAGTTTTAGTTTGCCGGTGCAGGCTTGATTGATAGTGGGAGGCTCCTGAGGGAGCCTTTTTTAATGATGCACTTAATAAAAGCAAGCGGATCAGTGACTCATAAATATACAGATAAATTCATTTTTTTCAATTCGATAGTAGTGAGATAAATGAAGGTTCTAAATCACCATCCCACTCAGATGATATTTGGTTACGGACGGTCCAGTAAATGGGATATTCACATTTATGTTTCTCTAAAGACTCACATATGAGCCAGTTTTGATAACTTGCTGTTGTTTGATGGTAATCATCAATAAGTGGTTTTAAGTATAAATTCCCGTGCTTGATTTGCAACAAGTGTTCTCTTGAGGTTGCTGTTAATCTTTTATAATTAAGTAACTGTTTTGTCATATATGAATAACCTGATTCAGTTCTCCCCTCCGTAACTGCGAAGGATAATACAGGGACAATTAATGATTGATGTGTGATGATGTTCCTTATGTCCTCCACAAGCTTTATATTGGTGTTTGCAATTATTTCTTTGTGTAATTTTGACTCGGCTAGCTGTTTTAGTTTCTCGGGGAATAATTTTTTGTTATTATATATATTTCGTGTGCTATCACGTAACGATATTGCAGAGGCAATGTAGTTTATAAACAATCCTGTAATCATTATAAACTGATCTTTTGGGACTTTTTCGCCGATTAAATGCCTGTAAACTATGTCAAAAGATTCATATTTATGAAGTGTAGTTGTTAGCTTTTGGTAGTTTATTTCATTTACATGACTCATGAAAATTGAAGAGTAAAGATCCTCATATAAGGAATTAGCTTCGGAACGACGTAACTCAGCCCACTGCTCATAAATGTCTAAAGGCCTAAAATCTTCTTCGCTAAGGTTGATTTTCATAAATCCTCATATAGCTTCAATTGTTATAGGCCTATACTACATGAGTATAAAATTACTTCAATACGTCCGTATGATTTTCGACCCAAGTAAGCATGCGAGCTATTTATTTTAACTGACTCAATTTTCATGCCGAGCGCATTTTAAATGTTGAGCTCCGTCTGCAAGTGAGGTGTTTTGCTGGTAATTGTGTCGAACTCGACACGGTCTTTGCACAACCTTGCATTTATTTTGGCGATCGTTCCGATTCATCTGCCTCTTCAGATACGTTTAACGTCAATTTTTCTGTAGGTGGTTATTAAGTACGAACTCGAAAATGGATGCTTATAGTACATGTTATCAATACTGCAAGCAGCGCTGTATCAGATTCCATTAGTACCGCTATGACATTGATCCTCTAGCCAAAGCATCGACCATCCATCGAATCACAAGGAAGAGTCCTGCGCCAGTCTGGTGACGATAGACAATGAATGATCGGGAACTAATGGCTGGTTGTATGTTGATATGAGCGACACACGCTCAACAAAATACCAGATCATTCTTTTCAAAATTATGACCGTCAACCTACCTAATATTGGTGGGATAAACAAATTATCATGGTTTTCTCTGGTGGTTAGGAGTTATCTTATTGATTCTATCTTATCAAGTTTTATGAGATTCAAGGATTCTGATGAATATGCCATATTTTTTTGCTTTTCTACCTATACTAATCTCGTTCGCTTCGTTGTTGGTTAGTTTTATTCATGGTAGTAACAAGAATAAAACAGGTATTATTGATAATCTCTCTAAAGAATTAAGCGGTAAGAGAGTTACGCCTTATGTAGTTCAGGTGTGTGTGTCAAGAATACATAATAGTAGGCCTATACAGTTTAGTATTTTGAAGAAACTTCTTAATTATAATGACGCGTTGGAAATCATTCAGCTTTTTTCATATGGAAGGAAGGTTCTGGATATTTTTAAGTTTTCAGAGGATGGTAATCGTATTTTGGTTGGATATTCACAGGCATACAATACATTCACCAGTAGATTGATGAGCATGCTTGTTTGTCTTCTATCTTTATTGGTGTGTTACTCGGCATCTGTTTATTTCATGATTGAAATAATGTTCTCGCTTAATCAGATGAATTCTATGGGGAGTGTTGGTGTTGAGGCTGGCGATGTGATTTTTAAATCAATCGGGCTGATCTTTTTCATGTTGATGACATTTGGGTTTTCTTGGCAATTTGTAATCATTTTTGGTTCCGGGAAAAGAATAAAAAAAATACAAAAATTAATTGATGGGAATTATTCCCGGAAAAATCATTCCAGGAACAGATAACCTAGTGTTAAAAACCCCAAAAAAGGCAATGCAGTACTAAATGTTAGTACGTTAGATTGCCACTTTAATTTAATAATTATAAATATTATAGATTGCTTATGAACTGAAATACTTTCGCTTAGGGTAATTCAAAAAAGCTTCGCCAAGGCGAAGTTTTTTGTATCAGTGGAGTCAATACATTGTAGTAATCTAAAATGCCCTAGAGGAATCCTCTTCAGCTATAAAAACGGTGGAACCAATAGCCATTTCTACGGAGAGTATTATCAGAAACGGTTTTCTGGTGATGATCGGAAACACAACCGCTCTCTCTATATAACATCCTCTTTTCTTCAGGCATCTACCAGCTGGTCCAACCACCATGGATGCTAATTGCCTTGGGAATTTGTGCGTTCACAGATATAGCTGCATGCATCTGATGGCACGAGTCTTTCCAGCAGATCTGCTTCGCTTTTTTTATCGTCAGTACTTTCACAAATGGTTTACATTGAGTCTCGGTTGCTGTTTCGTCGGCCAGTGTAGGAATGAGTGTATTCTTCTGAAACGTCCAAACTACATTTAAAAAATATTTCCGAAAAATTTTTAGCAATATTTCCCTCCCTCATCCGTCTACCTCATCACAAGCCATAATCAGTTACTGTAAACGAGGTAAACACCATGAGAGATTTTGATATGCACGACAGAGGTCACGGGCGCGGATTCGGTCGTCACCGTATGGGCAAGGGCTTAGTCATCGGCGCGGTGATTTTCATCGTGCTCGGCCTGGTGGTGATGACCCTGTGGAACGCCTTGCTCCCGGCCATCCTCGGCGTGAAGGCCATTGGCTTCTGGCAGGCGCTGGGCATTCTGGTGCTGAGCCGCATTCTGTTTGGCGGGCTGGGTTTCCGTCCGGGGATGTTTGGCGCGCACCGCCGGATGCACGAGCGCTGGATGAACATGACGCCCGAACAGCGCGAGGCGTTTATTCAGCAGCGCCGCGAAGGGTTTGGTCGCCACGGTCGCGGCCACTGCGGCTGGCACGGTCATCGTGACGATAAGCGCGACGACGCCACGCCAAAAGCGCCGGAAGCAGAGTGAGCGAAATGAAAGCCGGGGAGGCGGGCGGATCCATGCTGATGTCGGCGCTCAATGCCTGCCGCGCCCGGCTGAAAGCTTTCATTCGCGGACGGACGTCCGTTCGCGATGATGCCGACGACATTTTGCAGGAAGTCACCTATCAGCTGATGAAAGTGGAGCAGCCGGTCGAAAACGTCGCCGCCTGGCTGTTCCGCGCGGCGCGTAACGAGATGACCGACCGGGCGCGTAAAAAGCGCGAGGTCTCACTTTCCGGCTATTTTACGGGCGAAGACGAAGAGGGTTTCCCGGAGGACGAGCTGGCCGAAACCCTGTTCGGCGTGCCGCACACGCCGGAAGAGGAGTACCTCAAAACGCTGCTGTGGGAAGAGCTGGGGCAGGCGCTGTCTGAACTGCCACCGCCGCAGAGGGAGGTGTTTGAAAAGACCGAACTCCACGGCTACAGCATTAAAATGCTGGCAGAGGAGACCGGCGCCAGCGAACAGGCTTTGTTATCCCGCAAGCACAAGGCGGTGCTGTTTCTGCGCACGCGGCTGCGGGGCGTCTACGACGCGCTGACGGGCGAATAGCGGCGACAGACAAAACCTTACACTTCCGGCACTTGTAGATTCATCACTATCGTTTATGATCGGGGCGTCTTGTTACTCTGGAACGTTATGCGCAACCGTCAGCTCCTCGGAAAATGGCTTTTGATCGTCACCTGTCTCGCGATGGCGCTTTGCCTCGTGCAGCGTGCGGTGATGCTCAATCATTTTTTACAGGGACTGGATCCGCAAATTTCACTGAGTGCAGATGCCCCGGCTCAAAGCAGCAACACTGAACAGCCCGGCCCATCGCCCTGTCAGCTGGGCGCACACTCGCTGCTTTGCGCCCAGCCGCTGTTCTTCGACGGCGCGCTGCCGGCCATTATCATCTTCTTCGCGCTGCTGCAGCTGCTGACGCAGGGGCGGGCATTGGCTCCTGCAGAACAGCCCGTTCAGGCACCGCCTCCCCGAATACACCTTAAAAACTGCGTTTTCCGTGAATGAAAATCATCGTCCTCACACGATAATTTTCACTGTTCACGGAGTAAAACATGGTTAACCTCTTCAGGGGATTCGTCTTCCTGTGGCTGTCCTGCATCGGCATTGCCCATGCGGCGGACACAGGCTGGCTGGTTTCCCCCCAAAACGATCACGCCCGCATCCGCTTTCAGGCGGAGAGGGAGCAAACGCACGTTAAAGGCCTGCTCACCGTTGAGCTAAAGCCCGGCTGGAAAACCTACTGGCGATCGCCGGGCGAGGGCGGCGTCGCGCCGAAAATCAGCTGGCCGGAGGGCGTAACGGATAGCTGGTCCTGGCCGGTCCCGTCGCGCTTCGATATCTCCGGCATGACCACGCAGGGCTATCACGACAAGGTCGCTATCCCGATTACGCTCGACGGAGTGAAGGGCGACACGCTCGACGGGACGCTCACGCTTTCCACGTGCAGTAACGTCTGTCTGCTGACGGACTACCCTTTGCACCTCGATTTTACCCAGCCGGTAGATGAGGGCTTCAGCAGCGAGTTCGAGCAGGCGATGCGCGCCGTGCCCGGTACGTCAGGCGTATCCAGGGATCTCTCCGCCTGGCTCGCTGGCGACAAGCTGGTGATTACCGGCACGTCGGACGGGAAGTGGGATAATACGGGGATCTACTTTGACCCGCTGGAGGGTGACATTCTTCCCGGCGAGCCGGTCATCAAACACGACGGCAATACCCTTCGGGTGACGGTACCCGTGACCGACGAATGGGGAGACAAGCCCGCCTCGCTGGAGGGCAAGAGGCTGTCGTTTGTGCTGACCAGCGGCGGCAATGCGCAGCAAACCACCATGACCGTTGGCGCGACGCCCGCAGCGCCCTCCGCGTCTGAAGGGATGGGCAAAATGGTGCTCTTTGCGCTGCTGGGCGGGCTGATCCTCAACCTGATGCCCTGCGTGCTGCCGGTCATGGGCATGAAGCTTAACAGCATCCTGCAGGCGGGATCGGACAGGCGCGCCATCAGGCTGCGCTTTCTGGCCACCAGCGCCGGGATCCTCACCTCCTTTATGCTGCTGGCGGGGATGGTGACTGCGCTTAAGCTGGCCGGGGCGTCGCTGGGGTGGGGCATTCAGTTCCAGAACCCGTGGTTTATCGGCCTGATGGTCGCCGTCACCTTCCTGTTTGCGCTGAACCTGTTTGGCGCGTTTGAGATGCTGCTGCCTTCCGCCGCCACGGGACGGCTGGCGACGGCAGGGGGATCGGGGATTGGCGGAAGCTTCTGCGAAGGGATGTTCGCCACGCTGCTTGCCACGCCGTGCTCCGCGCCGTTCCTCGGTACCGCGGTCGCCTTTGCCCTTGGCGCGCCGCTGCACTCGCTGTGGCTGATCTTCCTGATGCTAGGCGTGGGTATGAGCCTGCCGTGGCTGTTTGTCGCCCTGGTGCCGAAAACGGCCATGCTGCTGCCGAAACCCGGCCGCTGGATGAACACGCTAAAAGTCGTTCTGGGCCTGATGATGCTCGCCTCCAGCCTCTGGCTGGCAACATTGTTGAGCGTGCATCTGGGCGAGGCGGTCAGCCAGATTGTGATGCTGGTGCTCATCGCCGTCGCGCTCGCGCTGTTCGCGCTGAAGGGGCAAAAATCCTCACCGCTGTTCTGGCTCGTGGTGATCGCACTGTCGGCGTTTGGTGGGTATCAGGCGCGCGGGCTGCTTAACGCGCCGCCTGCCGCTCCGGCACAAAATGCTGCGCAGACCATCCCGTGGCAGCCGCTCAGCGAGGAGGCTATCCAGCAGGCGCTGGCTCAGGGGAAGCGGGTGTTTGTGGATATCTCGGCGGACTGGTGCGTGACCTGCAAAGTTAACGAGCATCGGGTACTGAATCAGCCGGACGTTATTGCCGCGCTGCGCCAGCCGGACGTGGTGGCCCTGCGCGGAGACTGGAGCCAGCCGTCCGCGTTTATCGCCGATTTTCTGGCGAAGCGAAACCGTTACGCCATTCCGTTTAACGCAGCGTATGGCCCCGGTCTGCCTGAGGGGGAAATCCTCTCGCCGCTACTGGACAAGCGCACTCTGATCGCCACCCTGAACAACGCAAAAGGCTAACTGTGTTATGAAAAAATTCCTTATTACGCTTCTGTTCCTGCTAGCGCCGGTTCAGGTGTTCGCTGCCCAGCCGCTAACGCCGGACCAGGAGCAGCGTGCGCAGAAGATGGTGTATGATTTTCTGTTTAACGATCCAAACTCCCCGCGCATCGGCGCGAAAAACCCAAAGCTCACCCTGGTGGTGTTTACCGACTACAACTGTCCGTACTGTAAAAAATTCGATCCGTACCTGGAGAAGATCGTCGAAAAACACCCGGACGTGGCGGTAGTCTTTAAGTTTTTACCTTTCCGCTCGGAAAGTTCGCTAACCGCCGCGCGCGATGCGTTAACGCTCTGGCGTCAGGAGCCCGGGCAGTTTATGAAGCTGAACCACACCCTGATGGCGAAGAAGGGCTACCACGATGACGCCAGCATTCAGGAGGCGCAGAAGCGGGCGGGCGTGAGCGTCGCGACGCCGGACGAGGAGAGCCTGATGACGATCAAGCGCAGCCTGATCGTCGCGGAAAAAATGGGGATCCAGGGCACGCCCGCCACGCTCATCGGCGAGGGACTGCTGCCCGGCTGGGTGCCGTATGAACAGTTCGACGAAATGGTCAGTGACGCACTGAAAAACCGCTAACCTGAAGGGGGCGGAATGCCCCCGACAAACCGGAGAGGGAAATGAAAAAATTACTGTTACTTTCAGCGCTGGCGACGTCAGGGCTGGCGCAGGCGGCTGAAGCCATACCGGACGTGGTGAAGCACTTCGGCGAGCAGCAGAACATTAAAATCATCAAGAAGCTGGATGCGCCCGGCGGCGCGCCCGCCTGGCTGGGGCAGTATCAGGACATGGGCGTGACGCTCTTTTTAACGCCGGACGGCAAGCACGTCATCTCAGGCTATCTGTACGATGACAAAGGAAAAAACCTCAGCGAGGGCTATTTCCAGAAAGAGATCTACGCCCCGATGGGACGCGAGATGTGGAAGAACCTCAACGCGGCGCATCCCCTGAAGGAAGGGGCGGATAACGCCCCGCGTAAGGTCTTTGTTTTCGCCGATCCGTTCTGTCCTTATTGCAAGCAGTTCTGGGCCGAAGCGCAGCCGTGGGTGAAGGCGGGCAAGGTGCAGCTCAACACGCTGCTGGTGGCGTTTCTCAACCCCAACAGCGGACGTAACGCCTCGGCGATTCTGAATGCGAAAGATCCGGTTTCGGCCTGGCGCGAATACGAGCTTTCAGGTGGCAAAAAATTACCGAAGCCAGAGGGCGAGGCTTCCCATGAAACGGTAGCGATCCTGCAGAAGCACCAGACGCTGATGGACAGCCTGGGCGCTAACGCCACGCCGGCCATTTACTATCTGAATGCGGAAAATGAGCTGCAGCAGGTGGTCGGTATGCCGGATGCGCAGCAGCTTGAGGCGATGTTCGGGCCGAAGCCGTAAAAAAACAGGCAGAAACGGGGCGTTTCTGCCTGATGGCATTTAGCTTCCCCAGCGTCCTTTCAGGTAGTTCACCGCCTGCTGGGTCTGCGGCTGGTTCAGGTAATCTTCCCGGAACAGGATGGTGCCGTTCACGTTGGGCAGCGAATCGTTGAGATCGAGCTGCTTTTTCAGCTCCGGCACGCCGCCCTGAACCGTCCAGTCCGGCTCGTTTCTCGACGGCTCGCCCACCTTGTAGAACGCAATGCCGATATACAGGCGAGTGTGGGTTGGCTTCACGACGTCGGCCCACCATTTGGTCAGCACGTCGTAGCGCGCGGCATCCCGGGAGAAGGGCCAGTAAATCTGCGGAGCGATGTAGTCGAGCAGGCCCTGCTGAACCCACTGCCGTGTATCGGCGTAGGACTCATCGTAGGCCGCAGCGCCACGGGTGTCCGAGCCTGCCGGGTCAAAGGAGCGGTTACGCCACACGCCCGCCGGGCTGACGCCAAACTCAACGTCGGGCCTGGTCTGTTTAATCGCGCGGGAAACCTGGACGATCAGCTGCTGCGTGTTGTGTCTACGCCAGTCAGCCTTTGAGGCAAATCCCTGACCGTACTGCCGCCAGGTCTGTGCGTCATTGAGCGCTGAACCAGGCGTTTCGGTATAGAAGTAATCGTCAAACTGCACGCCGTCTACCGCGTAGTTCGCCACCACTTCGGTCACCACTTTGGTTATCCAGTCGCGCACTTCCGGAATGCCGGGGTCGAGCACAAAGCGGTCGCCCGAGATGCGCACCCACTCAGGGTGCTGGACATAGACGCTGGACGGGGTCTGATAGGCGGTCCGGTTCAGGGCGGCGATGGTGGACGGTTTGGTGTTGGTCGACACGCGGTACGGGTTGAACCAGGCATGCACTTTCATGCCGCGCTTGTGCGCTTCATCCAGCATAAACTGCAGCGGATCGTATCCCGGATACTCGCCGATGTTGCCCGTCAGCATATCCGACCACGGCAAAATTTTTGATGACCAGAGGGCCGTGCTGTCCGGCTTCACCTGGAAAAACACAGTGTTAATGCCGAGGCGCTCAAGGTTGTCGAGCTTGCTTGTCAGCGCCTGCTTTTGCATCGCGATGCGCTGGTCCGCGCTGCGGCCGTTCACCGAGGCTACCGGCGGCCAGTCGAGACGAGTGACGGTTGCCAGCCAGATCCCGCGCATCGGCTCGTTTGCCTGCTGCGTCGGTTTGCTCGCGGTGGGAAGAGGGGTAACCAGTGATTTCGGCGGTTTGGAGGAGCAGCTCACAAGTAAAAGCGCGCAGGCAGCCAGCGCACCAATCCGTTTTACGTGTCGCGTCATTTGCGTATTAGCTCTTGATAATCCGACTGTTGGCCCAGGGATTAAAGGCGGGCGCCGCCTGTTCGGTGCTTACCTCATCGTTGAGGGAGTCCAGATACAGGGCTTCGACTTCCGCGCGCGCCCACGGGGTGCGGCGCAGAAATTTCAGGCTCGATTTAACGCTGGGATCTTTTCTGAAACAGTTAATTTTGATTCGGTCGCCCAGTTCGCTCCAGCCGTATTTTGCCACCAGGGCATTGACCATCATCTCCAGCGTTACGCCATGCAAAGGATCTTTGGAAATATGTGCAGTCATAGGTGTCCGGATGTCTCAATGTTTGTGGGGGCAGGGTTTCCGGTGAAAGGGTACAAGAAAGCAGGGGAAGCGGCAATAATATCAAGAACCCCCTTTTTTTGGGCATTAGTTCTCTTCTAACTATTTGTATAATCAATAGAGTAACAATGAAAAACAGGTATACCGATGACGCATAATCAGGTGCTGGGAATCGATCTCGGGACAACGAACAGCGCGGTCAGCGTTTGGCTTGAGGGGCGGCCAGTGCTGGTTACGAATAAATTTGGTGAGGTTCTGACCCCTTCAGTCGTGGGTCTTGATGATGACGGCAATATCCTGACAGGCCGTCCTGCCCGGGATCGTTTACAAACTCACCCGCATCTCACGCAGGCGAGCTTTAAGCGTTTCATGGGGACAGACATCCAGCTTCCGCTTGGGCTAAGGCAATTTCGTGCGGAGGAGTTATCTGCTCTGCTGCTTCGCCAGTTAAAAGAGGATGCTGAAGCCTGGCTTGGCCAGGCTATATCCGATGCGATCATCACCGTTCCGGCTTATTTTAATGATGTACAACGACGGGCGGTAAAAAATGCTGCCAGCCTGGCCGGCCTGAATGCCATTCGCCTTTTAAACGAACCTACCGCAGCTTCTCTTGCTTTTGGGTTACTGGAAAACAGAGAACAAAAATATCTCACTTTCGATCTTGGCGGTGGGACATTCGATGTATCCATTATTGATATGTTTGAGGGCGTGGTGGAAGTCCGTGCCAGCAGCGGAGACGTACGCTTAGGTGGAGATGATTTCTCGGATGCCATTCTGCACTGGATGTTGCAACAACACCCGGCTCTAAAAGCAGCCCCCGATACGGTGAGGGCCGAGCTGCTGGCGAAAGCCGAAAGCATGAAACTGACGCTTAGCCAGCATGCACAGGCCGAGGTCACTCTATGCTGGAATGATACGGAGTGGCGATGGTTAATGAATGAAGAGCAATTTGCCCACTGCTGCAAACCGCTTTTAAATCGGCTTCAACATCCTGTTCAGCAGGCGCTCAATGATGCGCGTTTCTCAGTGCGCGATCTGGACCATATCCTTCTGGTGGGAGGGGCGACGCGCATGCCACTCGTCCGCCAGACTGTCGCGCGACTTTTTGGTCGCTTCCCACGTTACGATCTTCATCCCGACGAAGCCGTAGCCCTTGGTGCTGGCGTTCAGGCCGGGATGGTCATGTCTGATGTCGCCGTGGAGGATATCATTCTCACGGACGTGATGCCTTTTTCTCTGGGTGTTGAAGTTGCCAGGCGGAGTTCGGAGCGTCTTGAGACGGGATTTTTCCTGCCACTCATCGAACGAAATACCTTTCTACCCGTGAGTAAGATGGAGACAGTCAATACCGTTGAAGATAATCAACGCACTGTATTGCTGAAGATCTACCAGGGGGAGGCGCGCAAAGTTCGCGATAATATTTTTCTGGGTGAAATGATTATTGATGTCCCACCTGCACCGGCGGGAGAGGTCTCTCTGGATGTCCGCTTTACCTATACCCTCGATGGTTTGCTGGAAGTCGAATGTCAGTGTCAGGGAAACCCCGCCATCTCAAGACGGATTATTGAAAAAGTGCCGGGGCAGATGAGCGATGAACAAATTGCCGAGAGTCTGCAAAAGCTCGCCGCACTCAAAATCCACCCTCGCGATCGTAAGGAAAACGTCGCGCTGTTGGCTCGCTGTTCGCGACTCTATGAACGGCTGCTGGGGGACGAGCGAGCCTGCATTGACCGGCTTACAACAGAATTTGAGTGGGCTCTTGAGAGTCAGGAGCCGCAGCGGATTGAACGTTCTGCACGAGAGGTTGAACTTTTTCTCAATAGCTACGAAGGGGTCAGGTAGATGAGCATCTGGCAAACTCTTGATATTGCTCCTACAGAGGATGAATCGGAAATTCGGCGAGCCTACGCACGCCAGTTAAAAAAGAATCGTCCTGATACCGACCCCACTGGTTACCAACGCCTACGGGAAGCCTTTGACGATGCAAAACGGTTAGCAAAGGAAGGCAAAGAGAAGGATCCACAACGTGTTTTAGTCGATGAACCAACGGCCATGGTTGATCGTCAGGAAGAAACTGACGAACGCGTGACCGTTTTCTTACCAGAGCGCGAAGCGCTATATACGGAACAGGAAATATCTGCTCTGGCTTATAAGCTCGTCAACGAAGAAATATCCGGCATTGCTTCTCTCAAGCATCTCTCCGCCCGTATTAACGGGCGAGGAAGTCTTGAACAACAACGGCTTTTCAGTCAACGTCTTGCCGCTGCACTGGCTGAACAGGCTGGATTAACTGAAGCGCAACTTGATATCGTGGCGGAAATGCTGAACTGGCGGATACATGATTACGACTTTAGCCATATCATCCCGCTTTACCTTCAACACGCCATTAATCATCAGATCCGCCAAACTGAAATCCTCCGAGCCTGGCAGAAAATGGAGGCGGAAGGGAAGCAGGGATCATGGCGGGAGAGGCTGGCTATTAAGCTGCTCAGAAGTGAACGACCGAACGTACCTTTTTGGATACGATTATTGCCGGGGTTGATTGAAACTATGGCAACACGATATCAATACGTACTGCAATCTTTTCCGGAAATCCTCCCCCGGCTCAATCCTTTTATTCTGCAGTTCCTGCAGAGAGCACGATTAGGCCTCACATCGGCGGGCCTTTTTTTATTGGCATTCTGGGGTTTTCTTTTCAGCGCTATTTTACCCTCCACTGGGGGTATTACCCTCGTCAGTACCATTACAATTGCAACGCTTATTTTCTACCTTTACGTCAGCGATATGGTGTTGATAAGCGCCCATTCCAGACCCAGATTGCTCAGCGCTTTTTTAGGCATTGAGTTCCTGCTTTCACTCATTATTATTCAGTGGTTCTTTGGCGGACTCTATTTTGCTGCTCTTTCGGCCATTACTACACCCGGTCTGGGGCCACCACTCCTGATGACGGCGATCTTTTTGCTGCTGTCGGCGATAGCCGTATGGGCAGTGTGGCCGAATCGAAAAGTACCTGCGATCCGCTTGCCCGGAATTATCATGAGCAGGCTCTTTTCCAGTCCATGGCGGATCCTTGAGGTGATGAATTTCGCCTGGTATAGCTTTATCTGGCTTTTCATTCATTACTTTATTTGTGCTGCGGTTATGGCGGCGCTGATTAATCAGTTTAGTGAGAGATGAATTAAATATGGCGCTCTAATAATAAAAGGTCACCCGGCTTAAGCCAGAGTGACCTTATTAAATTTTCAGCTATTTATTTCTTATCAGCGAACAGCTCCGGCGCCCACGGACGCGGATCCACCTCCATAAACGGCGCGCGCTCGAAGCGGTCCTTCAGCGCCCACGGCACCGTGCAGTCGAAGATGGTCTTGCAGGAAATGCCGTTTGCGCGAATTGAGGTGCTGTAATCCGGCGACTGGGACGGATCCAGCTGGTGGCCGCGGATCCCCGGAATATTGGTGATGCTGACATCGCCCTGCATGCGGGTGGTCATCGCCCACAGGATGTCGTCGCTGTCGAAAATATCCACGTCTTCGTCGACAAGAATGATGTTCTTCAGCTCCGAATAGGTGGCTAAGGCAATCAGCGCCGCCTGTCCCTGACGGCCTTCGTCTGACGGCTGGCGTTTTTTCACCTGCAGGATCCCGAGGAATTTACCGCCGCCCGCGGTATGCGCATAGACGTTTTGCAGGAAGCCCGGAATCGCCTCTTCAACGGCATTGCAGATGCTGGCTTCCGTCGGTAAACCGGCCAGGGTGGTATGCTCTTCTCCCGGTCCCACCAGCGTTTGCAGGATCGCGTGGTTTCGCATGGTCACGGCTTTCACTTTGATCACGGGCAGGGACGGGTTCGCCTCGCCGCAGTAGCCCGGGAACTCCGGCATCGCGTGGCCGGTGTTGGTGTGCTGATCTTCTCTTACGCGCACGCCCGGCAGCAGTTCGCCCTCGATGATGATTTCCGCCCGCGCGATCGCTTTCTCTTTTACCGCCACGCCCTGCACCAGTTCGACCGGCTGCTGGCGCAGCGCCCCGGCGACGCCCAGCTCGTTGTAGCCAAACGGCGTGGTGGGCGCCTCAAAGCACGCGCCGATATAGATGGCTGGATCGAGCCCCATATTGATCGTCACCGGCAGCGGTTTTCCGGCTTCTTCCGCCTTTTTGCGGAAGACTTCAATATGCCGACCGGCGGCAAGGAACATGGAAAGCTCGTCGCGCTCCTGAACGCAGAGGCGGTGGATGGTGACGTCCGTTAGCGAGCTGTCTTCCGGATCGCTTGCCAGCACCAGCCCCAGACAGAAGAACGGGCCCGCATCAATCGGCGTGTTTGTCGGTGCCGGAAGCAGCTTTCGCAGGTCGAAGTCAGGGTCGTCTGCGTAGAAAACCTGTTCCTGGCAGGGCGCCTGCGAGGCCGGAACCACAACCGGCGCAACCGGCTTTTTCACCGCCTGGCCGACGTGTTTTGCCAGCTCAGAGGGCTCGCAGCCCAGAAGCAGCGCCGCGCGCTCGCGGCTGGCGTGCATGCCAACTAAGATGCGGGAGCCCGGATAGCCCTTCACGCTGTTGAACATCATGGCCGGGCCCGTACGGGTTGGACGTTTTACCGTGCCGCCCGCGCCGATATGGCGGTAGACTCCCGCCAGCTCCGCGTTGGGATCGACCGGATAATCGGTTTCAAGATACTGCCCTTCGTGGCGCTGAAGCAGGGCGATGGCGCTGCGGAGATCGTTGATCGGGTTTTCCATATTTTCCTCCCTCGTTTGAATACCTCCATTTTTATGGCAATGACCAATAGCATCAATTGCATCATTACTGCTAAATTGATAAGTAAATTCATATCAAAAAAGGAAGTGTTCCGTGCAGTTTCGTCAGATGCGCCATTTCATCGTCGTGGCCGAAGAGCTCCACATGCACCGGGCCGCTGAGCGTCTGAACATGGCGCAACCGGCCCTGAGCCAGCAGATAAAGGCGCTGGAAGAACGTTTAGGCGTCACGCTCTTTAGCCGGGCGAACCGCCGCTTAACCCTGACGCCCGCGGGTGAAGCGTTTCTGGTGAAAGCCAGGCTCGCCATTTCCCTGACCGAGCAGGCGGTTCTCGACGCCAGGCAAACGGCACGGGGCGAGCAGGGGGTATTAAACCTGGGGTGCGTGTCGAGCGCGATGTTCGACGGCAGGCTGCCCGCCGCGCTGCGCCAGATGCATACGCGCTGGCCGGCCATTACCATGTCGCTGGTGACGGGAAATGTGCAGACGCTCTACGCGGCCGTGCAGAGCAACCAGCTCGATGTGGCTATTATCCGGGCGCCGCTGCCGTCGCTGCCTGACGATCTGCAAAACCGCCCGTTCACGTCAGAGAAAACGGTCCTGGCGCTGTATCGTCAGCATCCGCTTGCGGGATCTTCCGCGCTGACGCTTTCGTCGGTGAAGGACGAAAAATGGATCTCCCTGCGCGACCCGGAGGGAATGGGGCTGGAACAGTACTTTTATGACGCCTGCAGCGGGGCGGGCTTTCAGCCGGACGTGGTGCAAAACGCGACCGACGTGCCCACCGTGATAAGCCTGGTCTCGGCGGGGTTTGGGCTGGCGCTGCTGCCCGCCTCGGCAAAGGCGGTGAGCGTTGAGAACGTGGTGTACGTGGACATCCTCGACCGGCTCCGGGAAAGCGAGCTGACGCTGGTTTGCCACCGGATTATTCGCTCAGAAGTGCTTAAAAAATTCCTGATTACCCTCGATCATACCTGACGCCCGGCGGCCTGCAGCAGCTGCTCGCGCAGCCAGGCATTTGCCGGATCCTGGCTGTTTTTCGGGTGCCAGTACATGTAGATGGTAATCGGCTGGAGCGGCAGCGGCGGCGCAAAGAGATCCAGCGTGCCGGCAAACTGTTTCAGCATCCGTTCCGGCAGGGTGCACACCAGGTCGGTACCGGCAACAAGCGCAGGCGCCATGGCGTAGCTCTGCGTGGACATCGCGACGTGCCGCTGGTAGCCCAGCCCGGCCAGGGTTTGATCGACAAAGCCGGTAAACGGATCTCCCGCCGATGACACCACTAGATGAAAAAGCGCGCAGTAGCTTTCCAGGTCTAACGCTCCGGTCCCGCGCGGATGGCCTTTGCGCTGGGCGGTGGCAAACGCATCGTCGAGCAGTTTGCGCCTCACCCAGCCGTCATGGGCGCCCGCGCTTACGCCGATGTAGATATCCACATCTCCGGTTTCGAGCTGCTGCGGCAGTTCGGACATCTGTGGCAGGGCGAAGCGCAGGCGAATACCTGGAGCTTCGGTACCCACCTGGTTAAGCAGCCCGGTGCCCAGCATCAGCGCCGGGTTTTCGTGCAGCGCGATAACAAAGGTTCGGGTGCTGGTCTGGGCATCAAACGTGGTGGGAGAAAACATCGCGCTGATGCCGCGCAGCACGCTCTCCACCTGCGGCTTAAGCGCTTCCGCTCGCGGCGTGGGTAGCACCCCACGTCCATGCGGGGAGGGAATAAACAGCGGTTCGCCAAACAGCGTTCGCAGACGCGCCAGACGAGCGGACAGCGCGGGCTGGCTGATGCCCAGCCGCGCGGCCGCATGGGTGATATTCCTGTCCTGAAGCAGGGCGTCCAGGGTCAGGATCAGGTCGATGTCCATGTCACAGACGAACGTCATTTTATTTCGCGCTGCCGGCGTCCCGGTTGGTATAGGTCACAGGGACCCAGGCATAGCCGCCGTTTTCGCCTTTGGTGACGTAGCCGATACCCGGGAACGGCAGATGTGGCGCGGCAACCAGGTCTTTATTTTTCACAAAGTCCGCAAATGCGTGTTCGCGCACGCTTGCCGCTTTGTTCTGATCTTCATCGTAGGTAATGGTCACGTCAGGCTGCGGGAACTGTACCGCCGCGGCATGAATGATGTCGCCGACAAAGGTGATCTTCTCGCCTTTGCTCGTCAGCGTGTAGAAGGCTGAACCCGGCGTATGGCCGGGATGAACCGTGCCGGTCAGCCCCGGGAGAATCTCAGATGTGCCGCTAAACGGCACCACTTTACCGGCGTCAAGATAGGGTTTTAAGGTCTTCTGCGCGACGTCAAAGTAGTTCTTGCCGTAGCCGGTTTTTTCTGATTCTCGTCGTTAAAGAAAAAGTCGACGTCCGGTTTGCCAACGAAAACGCGCGCGTTGCTGAACACCACCTTGCCGTCTTTCACCAGGCCGCCCGCGTGATCGGAGTGGGCGTGGGTCAGCAGGACTTCAGTAATGTCCTCGGGTTTAATCCCCTGGGTGGCGAGGCTCTCAATCAGACGTCCGCCGTTGCCGGGGCCAAAGAGCTGGCCTGAGCCCGTATCCACCAGAATTTTATGTCCGGGCATCGCAATCAGGAACGCGTTGATGGACACTTCAGGCGGGTTGGTCTGGAAATTTTTCGCGAGCAGCGCATCAATTTTTTGCGGCGTTGTCCGGCGCAGCAGCTTGTGCAGATCCTGCGCGACGGTCCCGTCCGTAAACGAGGTCACCAGAACGTCGCCGACCTGGACGCTGTATCCGCCCGCCGGTTGTTTAACGACGTGCTGGGGCGTCTCTGCCGACGCCTGCAGCGCAGGGTAGAAAAGCAATGAACTGGAAATCAGCGTAGAAAGAGCAAGTTTTTTCACGGTAAGCATACGAGTCTCCTTTGAAAGCGCTCATCTTACTTCTTCGTAAAATTATAAGAACCTGCCCAGAAATGATAGGACCTATAAACGCAGTGGATAGCACAGCGCAGAGGCCGGGTGGCGGTGAAGCCTTTCCCGGCCCGTAAAACGTTATTTTTTCAGCGGCGCGTTCCAGCCGTCCAGCGTGGCTTTGGACCAGGAGCCATAAGCGGCATTAGGCAGCACAATCCAGTCGTTTCCGAAGTGTTCCGCGCTGGCTTCAACCAGCTCACGCTGCTGCTCGCTCGGCTTTTTATTTTTAAACTGCACGGCGAAATCCGGCAGGCTGTCGCCAAACAGCATCACGATCTGCTGCTTTTTGAGGATGCTCTGGCGACGCTCTTCCTTGCTGACCGTGTCCAGAAGCACGCTTTCATCGGACACCTGCGGAAGTCCCAGGGCTTTTAACGTCCTGAGCGTATCGGCTTTATTTTCCTGCATGCGGTCCGAAACATAATAGATACGGACCTTGCTTTGATTCACATGGTCAAGAAACGCCTTCGCGCCCGGAATTAAGCCGGGTTTTCCCTGTTTTTCCCAGTCGCTCCAGGTGTCCCATTTTGTATAGTCGTGACACTGCTCGGTGTCGCGCACCAGCAGAGGGGTGTTATCCAGCACCGTTTCATCCAGGTCCATTACCACAGCGTAATTTTCAGGCGTTTTCAGCTCTTTTAACTTTTCGTTGAAACGCTCGGTGGCAAACCGATACGTCTGCAGCTGAAGGGCCACGATCTCTGCCGATTTCTGCTGATAGCGCAGCGCCATTTCGTACGCTTTGGGTTCACACAGCTCGCCCCCGGCGGCCGTCGCCGCTGCCGTTGCACTCAAAACAGGTAATGCCAGCAGTAATGCCTTAGCCATTGAATTCACACTTCTTTCCTCAACACCGTGGTTAAAATCCCGAAAGCGTAATGAAAGTCAATGACAGAAATATGAAGGCCGCGCCGTTAGACCAGCATGTAATACCAGAACAGGGCGACTTCGTCTTTTTCCGGTAAGGCGTTGTAGAGATAACGATCGTATCCGCCCAGGGTAAACCCGTAGTTGCGGTAAAACAGACAGGCAGAAACGTTCACATTTTGTGTTTCAAGCCGTAATCCCGGCGCGTTTACGCTGCGGGCCCACACGTGCGCGGCGGCCATTAATTTTTGCGCGGCGCCGGTTCTGCGTTTCGTGCGCTCTACAGCAATGTAATCCACCGAGATAAACTTATTCCAGCCGATTGACGCGGTAATAAATCCGGCAATTTCACCGTCATCCGTTTCGGCAATAAGAAATATGGCGTCCGGATTAACGCAGTGGTTTTCAAGGGTTTGGATATCGAGCTCGTAGGTTTTAATCCAGGGTACGGCGACGGCTTCGATATGCAAATCGCAGTGGATAAAGGGCTCTCGTGCAATGTGGCTTATGGTGAAAGAAAAGTCACAGCATTCAAGGCGAGCGAGGTCGGTATTGAGTCCTTTTCGAATCTGCATAGTCTTCCCGGTAGTGAGTTATTTCATAAAGAATAGACGAAGCGGTTAAATTCGCTGGCCTAACACACTTTTAATCCTGAACTAAGCTTGTACTTCGTTCCGCGTAAAATGTGGGTCATTCGAGGACAATGAATGGAATTCAGGACATTTCAAAAGCAGTGGGGTGCTGAGTTTATTTCCGATGACGTTGTACGTTTTCGCGTCTGGGCAGAAGGACAGAAAGAACTTACGCTACGTCTGGCGGCCGCCGACGTGCCGATGACGGCAGCTGGCGACGGCTGGTTTCAGGCAGACGTATCCGGCGTCACGCACGGTGCAGAATATCAATTTGTTCTGCAGGACGGCATGACGGTGCCCGATCCCGCCTCGCGCGCGCAAAGAGGTGACGTTAACGGCCCCTCCATCGTTATCGATCCCCAACGCTACCAGCCGCTCAACCGGGACTGGGCAGGGCGGCCGTGGGAAGACACGGTTATCTACGAGCTGCACATCGGCACGTTTACCCCGGAGGGCACCTTCCGGGCCGCCATCGACAAGCTACCGTATCTGGCAGAGCTTGGTATTACCCAGCTTGAAGTGATGCCCGTCTCTCAGTTTGGCGGAACACGCGGCTGGGGGTATGACGGCGTGCTGCTGTACGCCCCGCACTCAGCCTACGGTACGCCGGAGGATTTCCACGCGTTTATCGACGCCGCGCACGGGCTGGGACTCTCCGTGGTGCTGGATATCGTGCTCAACCACTTCGGCCCCGAGGGGAACTATCTGCCCCTGCTGTCGCCCGCGTTTTTTGATGCACAGCGGATGACGCCGTGGGGCAACGGCATCGCTTACGAACGCGAGCCGGTAAGACAGTACATTACCGATGCGCCGCTCTACTGGCTGACGGAGTACCGTCTGGACGGCCTGCGCTTTGATGCCATCGACCAGATTAAAGACACCTCGGAGACGCACATTCTGGATGAGATTGCCGCAAAAATCCGCGAGGCGATCCCGCACCGCCACGTTCACCTGACCACGGAAGACAGCCGCAACGTGATTTTCTTGCATCCGCGCGATGAACAGGGCAACACGCCGCTGTTCACCGCCGAGTGGAATGATGACTTCCACAACGCTGCCCACGTGTTTGCCACCGGCGAGACCCACGCGTACTACCATGATTTTGCCTTTGAGCCGGAGAAAAAGTTCGCCCGGGCGCTGGCGGAAGGCTTTGTCTACCAGGGCGAGATTTCGCTGCAAACCGGCGAATCCCGCGGGGTGGAGTGCCAGACGCAGCCGCCGCAGTTCTTCGTCGATTTTATTCAAAACCACGATCAGACCGGGAATCGCGCCCAGGGCGAACGGCTTATCACCCTGGCCGGAGCCGACAAGACGCGGGTGCTGCTTGCCGCGCTGCTGCTTTCTCCCCATATCC
This sequence comes from Enterobacter cloacae complex sp. ESBL7, assembly GCF_041679625.1. Lineage (NCBI taxonomy): Bacteria > Pseudomonadati > Pseudomonadota > Gammaproteobacteria > Enterobacterales > Enterobacteriaceae > Enterobacter > Enterobacter cloacae complex sp. ESBL7. The sequence goes on along the minus strand of NZ_JBGORN010000001.1, from coordinate 1,585,459 downwards.
CGCTGCTGTTTATGGGCGAGGAGTTTGGGGAAACGCACCCGTTCCTGTTTTTCACCGATTTTCACGGCGATCTGGCAAAGGCGGTGCGGGAAGGGCGCGCAAAAGAGTTTACCGGCCATGCCGGGCACAATGAAACCGTCCCGGATCCGAACGACCTGAGCACGTTTATCCGTTCAAAACTCGACTGGAATAAGATTGCCACCGACGAAGGCAAAACGTGGCTGCGCTTCACGCGCCACCTGCTGACGCTGCGTCATCGCCATATCGTTCCGCTTCTGCGTCATGGCGGCGCCGTTGAGGGCAAAGTAATCAAGACCGCGCCCGGCATGGTGGCGGTGAGCTGGCATTTCCCGTCGGGGACGCTCTCTCTGGCGCTGAATATCGGTAGTAAGCCCGTCGTGCTGCCCGATCTCGCGGGTGAGACGCGCTTTGCCTGGCCGGAAGTCGCTGACGTTTTACCGCCGAACGGTATTGTCGTTCGCTTTGCTGATGGAGAAGCATCGTTATGATCCCTTCCGCCACGTACCGTATTCAGTTCCGTAATGGCATGACCTTCGACCGCGTTGCGGCGCTGGTGCCTTACCTGAAAGATCTCGGCATCAGCCATCTCTACGCATCGCCCGTATTTACCGCCACAGCGGGTTCCACCCACGGCTATGACGTGACCAACCCGAATGAAATTGACCCCGCGATCGGCGGACGAGACGGTTTCGACCGCATGTCGGCAGCGCTTAAGCAGGCCGGCATGGGGCTGATTCTGGATATTGTCCCGAACCATATGTCCACCTCGCTGGAAAATGCCTGGTGGCGGGACGTGATTGAATACGGCCAGCAGAGCCGCTATTTCCGCTATTTCGATATCGACGGGTCGCGCCCGCTGACGCTGCCGTTCCTCGGCGACACCTTTGAGGCGGAGCTGGAGAAGGGTGCGATCGCCCTTAAACGTGACCCTGTCACGAACAAGGTCGCGCTGGTTTACTACGACGCCGAGTATCCGCTCAACCCCGGCACGTACAGCGAGGATAAGAGCATAGCTGAGCTGCATGAAGCGCAAAGCTGGCGGCTGATGTCCTGGCGGGAAGCGCCGAAGCAGCTCTCGTGGCGGCGCTTCTTTGAGATCACCGGGCTGGTGGGCGTCCGGGTTGAAGACGACGCGGTCTTCGACGATACGCACCGGCTGATCCTGGAGCTGGTTCACGCGGGCGTGGTGGACGGCCTGCGAATCGACCACGTCGACGGCCTGGCCGATCCGCTGGGGTATCTGCAGCGCCTGCGGGAGAAAACCGGGCCCGACTGCTACATCACGGTTGAAAAAATTCTCGCGAAGGGAGAACAGCTCCCCGCCGACTGGCCGGTATCCGGCACCACCGGCTACGAGTTTATTGCCTCGCTGGCGGAAGTGCTGGTCGACGACGATAACCTGTCGCGCCTGGAGACCATCCACGACGAAACGCTGGGGTTAACGGTCGATCGCCACGCGGAACTGCGCGATGCCAAGGGCCTGATGACCGATCGCAATTTTGAGGGTGAATTCACCACGCTGCTTAACCTTGCTGACGATCTGGCCGGCCGCAATGAGGTTGCGCTACCGCGCGAGGAGATCCGCCACGCGCTGCGCGAGCTGCTTATCGCCTTTCCGGTCTACCGCACCTACGGCACTCGGGAGGGATTAACCCCGCCGGACGTGGCGCTGCTTAACCGCGTGGTCGCCGGCGTGGAGACGTCTGAAGCGGCGCTGAGCCTGCTTGTGCGCATTCTTACAGGCGACCTGCCGGAAGATTGCCGCGAGTCCGCCGCGCTGTTCAGAACCCGCTTCCAGCAGCTTACCGGGCCGCTGATGGCGAAGTCCGTTGAAGACACGCTGTTCTTTCGCCACAACCTCGAGCTGGCGCTCAATGAAGTGGGCGCCGACCCGACGCCGCGCGCGTTTTCATTATCCCGCTTCCACCAGGAGATGCGCATTCGTCTCGCCCGACAGCCCGACGCGCTGCTGGGCACCTCCACGCACGATACCAAGCGCGGGGAAGACGCCCGGGCGCGTCTCTACACCCTGACGGAAGCGCCGGAACGCTGGGGGGAAAATCTGGCCCGCTGGCGACAGATGAACCAGACTCAGGTGCGTTTTCTCAATGACGGTACCGCGCCGAACGCCGCCGATACCTGGATGATCTATCAGGCGCTGGCGGGCGTCTGGCCCGCCACGCAGTCACCGGAAGACGCCGAAGGGCTTAAAGCACTCGACGCGCGATTCATCGGCTTCCTCGAGAAAGCGCTGCGCGAGGCAAAACAGCGCACCGACTGGATCGACAGCAACGAGAGCTATGAGAGCGTGGTGCTGAGCTACGCGCGGCATCTGCTTTCGCCGGACAACGCGCTGTTCCTGCAGGATTTTAGCGCGGCGATGCAGCCCTTTATCCGGGCCGGGCTGATGAACAGCCTCAGCCAGACGGTAATCAAGCTGACGGCTCCCGGCGTGCCGGATATCTATCAGGGCAGCGAAGCGCTTAATTTTAGCCTCGTTGACCCGGATAACCGACGGGAGCCGGACTTCAACGCGCTGGTGCACAACCTCAGCGCGGCGGATGCCACGGTGTTTGATAACCCGGCCTGCTGGCGAGACGGGCGCGTTAAGCAGTTCGTCACCGCCACGCTGCTGCGGCTGCGTCCGCATTACGACGCGCTTTTCCGCTACGGCGACTGGCTGCCGCTTAAGGTCTCCGGCGAGCGCGAGGAGAACCTGATTGTCTATGCCCGCGTTAAGGACGAGGAGGTGCTGATTGTCGCCGTGCCGCGTCTGGTTTTTGATGTCACCGATAATCATCAGCTGTGGGTCAATACCACGGTGGCGATACCCGAGGAGCTGACGGGGAAACGCTATCGGGATCTGTTCAGCGGTGAGAGCCGCATTCTGCAAGAGACGCTGGATTTAACGTCAGAAAAGGGATGTGTACTGGTTCTGCTTACCTGCGAATAATCGTGGAGAACGAAAATGGCAAAGGATACAACGTTTGAAATTCGGGCCGGTCATGGCCAGCAGTTGGGGGCGAATTATGACGGGAAGGGCGTCAACTTCGCGCTGTTCTCCGCTCACGCCGAGCGGGTGGAACTCTGTCTGTTTGACCCGTCCGGGAAAAACGAAATCGCCCGGCTGGAACTGCCGGAATATACCCATGAGGTCTGGCACGGCTATGTGCCGGACCTGAAGCCCGGCGCGCTGTACGGCTATCGCGTCTACGGCCCTTACGATCCGGAAAACGGCCACCGCTTTAACCCGCACAAGCTGCTTATCGACCCTTACGCCCGAGAACTGGTGGGCGATATCGACTGGAACGATGCCCATTTCGGCTATGAGCTGGGGCATGACGAGTTAGATTTAAGCTTTGACACGCGCGACAGCGCGCCGTTCACGCCGAAATGCAAGGTCATCGACCCGAACGCCTTTGACTGGCAGGACAACAGCCGGCCAAACGTGCCCTGGCCGCATACCGTCGTCTATGAGAGCCACGTGAAGGGCTTTACCCAGATGAACCCGGCCATCCCGCAGGAGCTGCGCGGCACGTTTGAGGGGATGGGACACAAAGCCTCGGTCGACTACATCAAGAGTCTTGGCATCACCTCTGTGGAGCTTCTGCCGGTTCACTGGTTCCCGGACGACCAGCATCTGCTCGATCGCGGCCTGAAGAACTTCTGGGGCTATAACACCCTCGGCTTTTTTGCTCCGGCGTCGCGCTACTACGGCCCGGCGGGGATCCAGGGCTTTCGCGACATGGTGCGCGCGTATCACGATGCGGGCATCGAGGTGATTCTGGACGTGGTATACAACCATACGGCGGAAGGAAATGAGCTTGGCCCGACGCTTTCGTTTAAGGGGATTGATAACTACAGCTATTACCGCACCCTGCCGGACCAGCACCGGTACTACATCAACGACACCGGGACGGGAAACACGGTCAACACCTCGCACCCACGCGTGCTGCAGATGGTGATGGATTCGCTGCGCTACTGGGCGGAATCGATGCATATTGACGGTTTTCGTTTCGACCTGGGGACGATACTGGGCCGCGAGCCGGAAGGATTTGACCCGCGCGGCGGTTTCTTCGACGCCATGACTCAGGATCCGGTGTTATCAAGACTTAAGCTGATTGGTGAACCCTGGGACATCGGTCCCGGCGGGTATCAGGTTGGCGGTTTCCCGCCGGGCTGGGGTGAGTGGAACGACAAATACCGCGATACCGTACGCGAGTACTGGAAGGGCGATAACGTCTCCAACGACTTTGCCGCACGGCTGCTGGGATCCGGGGATCTGTATGACCTGCGCGGGCGTCGTCCGTGGGCCAGCGTCAACTTCATTACCGCTCACGACGGCTTTACGCTGAATGACCTGGTGTCGTACAACGAGAAGCACAACGCCGACAACGGCGAGGATAATAACGACGGGCATAATGACAATCGCTCGTACAACTATGGCGAAGAAGGGCCGACGGAGAACCCGGATATTATTGCTACCCGCGAGCGGCAGAAGCGTAATTTCCTGACCACGCTGCTGTTTTCCCACGGCACACCGATGCTGCTGGCGGGGGACGAGTTTGGCCGCACGCAGAAGGGTAATAACAACGGTTACTGCCAGGACAGCGAGATCTCGTGGATCGACTGGAACGGGATAACCGAAAACGACGCTGCGCTGCGCGAGTTTACCCGACGGCTCATTGACCTTCGCGCGCAACAGCCGCTGCTGCGCCGTGAAAGCTGGCGCGACGGGCTGGAGATCCGCTGGTTCAATGCCGGCGGCGGCCCGCAGCAGGCCGAGCAGTGGGATGAAGGCTCGACGCTCGGCGTCTCCATCAGCAGGCCGGATCTCAGGCAGGAGGACGGCATCTGGCACGACGTGCTGATGCTGTTCAACCCGTTTGAAGGGACCGTGCCGTTCCAGATCCCGCAGTTTGGCGAAGGGGGATGGGTGCTGGAGCTGTCTACGGCAGATGGCGCTGCCACCGGGACAGTGTTCACCGAAACCGTAGAGTACGAACTGGCCGGACGCAGTATTACTCTCTTCAGACGTCCTTAGCCCTAGAGTGATGCCGCCGCGCGGGCGGCGGTGTCATACAGGGAGGAGATCGTGCGTAACAGCTGCGCGGTCTCGCCAATCGACTTCCCGGCAATGCCGCTCTCCGCGTGGATAGCGATCAGACACGCCTCCCGCACGTCCCGGTACTTCATGCACAACGCTTTCCCTTCCTCGGTAGTCGAGAAAAAGAGCTCTTTGCCCGCTTTCTCGCTCGTCACGTAGCCCGCCTTGACCAGCTTTTTCAGGGCGTAGGTCACCACGTGGGTATCTTCCACGTTAAGAACGAAACAGATATCGGCCAGCTTTTTCTTGCGGTCGCGGTGGTTTACGTGATGCAGCAGCGAGACGTCAAATGCGCCCATATCGGGCTCGCCGGCTGCGGTCATGCAGCGCACCATCCATTTATTGAACGCGTTACTGGTCATGATCAGCGCGTACTCCAGCTCTGACAGTTCCGCGCAGCGCTCGGACACCAGATGGCGGGACGAGACGATCCGGCCGTCGTTGATATCGTCGTGAGGGGGTGTAGCACTCTTTTCCGAGGTCATAACGTTCCTTAGCCAGAAATGTAAACTCATCGATAAAATAAGAACATTTTATTGATAATTTGTTTACATGTTTTTGAGGTTCAGATATAGCTTTTTAGCGCAGGTTTTCCGAAACCTGTCGAAAAACACAACATCGCTCGCCGCAAAATAAAAAAATAGCCGTCGGCGCGCAACGCTCACTTTGGATAGGGTAAACGTTATGGACGGTACTACGCTGTTGCCGCTGATCGGGATACCGATCGTGGTTATTGGTTTTGCACTGCGCTTCAACCCGCTGCTGGTGGTCGTAGTGGCGGGGCTGGCGACGGGTCTGCTGGTCGGTATGGATTTCGGGATGCTGCTGGAGACCTTTGGCGAAAAGTTCGTGAATAGCCGATCCCTGGCGACCTTCATTCTGATCCTGCCGGTGATTGGTCTGCTGGAATACTACGGGCTCAAGGAGCGCGCCCAGGCCTGGGTGGCGAAGATCGCCAGCGCGACCTCGGCGCGAATTCTGATGCTCTATTTTGTCGCCCGTGAAGGCACTGCCGCGCTGGGGCTGATGTCGCTGGGCGGTCATGCCCAGACGGTGCGTCCGCTGCTGGCGCCGATGGCCGAAGGGGCGGCGCTGAACGAATTCGGCGAGCTGCCGCAGCACATCCGCGACAGAATCAAAGCCCATGCCGCCGCGTGTGACAACATCGCGGTCTTCTTTGGGGAAGATATCTTCATTGCCTTTGGCGCGGTGCTGCTGATCGACGCGTTCCTGAAAGAGAATGGCATTCAGGGCATCGAACCGCTGCATATCGGCCTGTGGGCCATCCCAACCGCCATTGCAGCATTAGTTATTCATATGACGCGCCTGCTGCGCCTGGATGCCAGCATCCGTCGCGACGTCATGGCCTGGCGCGCGGAGCAGGGCATGCAGGGGGCCGCGCAATGATGACGCTTATCACCATTAACCGCGTGTACTACCTGATCGGCTTCGTCGTGATGCTGCTGGTTGTGATGACCCTGCGCGATCGCGCCAATCCGAAGCGTTTTACCACGGCGCTGTTCTGGTTCCTATTCGGCGGGATCTTCCTGTTCGGCGACCTGATGGTGCAGGAGCTGGGGAAATCGCTGGCGTACCGGATAATCGGCGGGGGCGTTATCGCTATCGCGCTGCTGGCGGGTTTTGGTCTGGTCGGGAAAGGGCACTATAAAATGTCGACCGAAGACGAACGTCTGGCGTCATCAAACCGCCTTAAAAACTGGCTGTTCCTGCCCGCGCTGATGATCCCGGTGGTGACGGTTATCGGGACGCTGTTCCTGAAGGGCGTGTCGGTTGGCGGCGTGTTCCTGCTCGATCAGAAGCAGCTTACCCTGGCGGCGCTGTGCGTGGCCTGCGTCGCGGCGATCCTCACCGGCTGGTGGCTGACCAAAGGCACGCCGCTGCACGCCATTCGCCAGTCTCGTCGTCTTGTCGATACCATCGGCTGGGCGGTGATCCTGCCGCAGATGCTGGCCATGCTCGGCGGCGTGTTCGTGGCGGCCAATACCGGTGACTCGGTGCAGAAGGTGGTGAGCCTGTTCGTTAACCCGGATAACCGCTTTATGCTGGTGGTGATTTACTGCGTGGGGATGGCGCTGTTTACCATGATCATGGGGAATGCGTTTGCGGCCTTCCCGGTGCTGAGCGCGGGGATCGCCTTGCCGTTTCTGATCAACGTGCATCACGGCAACCCGGCGCCGCTGCTGGCGATTGGCATGTACGCGGGCTACTGCGGCACGCTGATGACGCCGATGGCCGCGAATTTCAATATTGTTCCCGCCGCGCTGCTGGAGCTGAAAGACAAATATCAGGTGATCAAGATCCAGATCCCGACCGCGTTAACCCTGCTGGTGGTGAACGTGTTCCTCATGTATTTCCTCGTGTTTCGCTAAGGAGCTGTTATGGAATTAACGCAACATCAGGCTGACGCGTTTGCCCGCATGCCTTTGACCTATTTGCGCCAGGAATACCCGAACCACATCATGCACCTGCTGAATGATGATGGTGACGTTCTGCCGCCGCGCGAACTGCACCCCATTTTCTACGGCTGTTTCGACTGGCACTCGGCGGTGCACGGCTACTGGCTGCTGCTGCGCTGCGTGCGCCTCTACCCGGAGCTGCCGAGCCGGGACGCGATCGTCGCGCTTGTCGACGAGCACCTGACGGAAGAGAACGTGGCGAAGGAGCTGGCCTATTTCACCGCGCCGTTCCGCGCCTCGTTTGAGCGCCCGTATGGTTACGGCTGGCTGCTGGCGCTGGCCCAGGAGCTAAAGCAGTCGTCGCTGCCGCAGGCCGAAGGCTGGTACCGGACGCTTGAGCCGTTAACCCAGGATATTCGTAACCGCCTGGTGGATTACCTCAGCAAGCTCACCTATCCGATCCGCGTCGGGACGCACTACAACACGGCGTTTGCCCTCGCGCTGGGGTTGGACTACGCCCGAGCAGTAGAAGATAGCGCGCTTGAGCAGGCGATTGTCACGGCGGCGGAGCGGTTTTATCTCGCCGACACGCGCTATCCTGCCCACTACGAACCCGGCGGTGATGAGTATATTTCCGGCGCGCTGACGGAAGCGCTGCTGATGAGCAAGGTGCAGAAAGACTTCCCGGCCTGGTTTGACGCATTTCTCCCGGAGGTGGGCACCATTGCGGCGCTGATGAACCCGGCGGAAGTGAGCGACCGTACCGACCCGAAAATTGCCCATCTCGACGGGTTAAACCTCAGCCGCGCCTGGTGCATGAAGCACATTGCCAGAGCGCTTCCCGCTAACCATCCGGCGCAGCAGGCGCTGCGCGAGGCGGTGACGAAACACCTGACGGCAAGCGTTGAGCATGTGGTCGGCAGCCACTACAGCGGCGGGCACTGGCTGGCGAGCTTTGCGCTGCTGGCGCTGGAGTAAACGAACGCGCCGTCTTTTTGCCGGGTGACGCTGCGCTTACCCGGCCTACATTGTGCAAAGCTTCCTTGTAGGCCCGTGCAAGCGTAGCGCCGCCGGGCGAATCAGGCTGATGCCCGAACTGCAGGGCGCAGCCTAAATTTCTTTGATTTTTAATGCGATTAATATCTTAATCGGTTATTTTTCCGTCATTTGTCTCGAAACAGATATCTTTTTTACTATCGCAAAAGTGTACGATACGTGGTCATATATCCATGTGAAAAGAGTGGTTAATATGGCTGTAATACCTTTGTTACCAAAAGAAGGAATCGCGCTTGCATTGGCAAACATGAGGATTGCAAGAGCGCATGGTATGAGTAGAAATATGGCTATCCCTACAACCTATCTTTGGTTTTATCAAAAAGTAAGAAATAAGGGGCCATGGGATTACAAGCAGGGACACCCTGAGTTAGCGAACTTTGGTAACTTCAATTATGGTTCGGCTGGCTATGCTGCCGGGATATCATCAGAAACGTTATTGATGGGGGCAGGATGGGCGCAGGAAAGAGCTAAAACCTCCAAAAAGAAATGGGGGCACTGGTATCAAAAACCGCCATATGGGGATGATCCTCACGATCAGTTTTGGATAAGTCAAGGGATTGAATATGCAAAGAAACACGGTTATTAAACGGCTTCATTGTTTACTCACAACGATTTTATTGATCGTTGTTTGCGGGTTTCTGACATATCAATATTATTTTAATGCACCTCCTCACGATAGCTTTGTCAGCAAACAGAAACTATCTGATACCGTCACACTGTACATAACAAAGTATGATGACGGAGGAGCTACGGTGTCGGATATTTACCGCTTCTATTTATATAAAGACAAAAGCGGGAACATTATGAAGGCCCTTAAAGATCGATCGCCGTTCCTTGAAGCCAATACAAGCAATGTTACAGCTTCTGCTTATGGGAACACGGTAAATATAAAAATCACAGGTAAGGTTTATTCATTCACTAATTCGGATCTGTTCTATGCAGATGGTGTAGCGATCATGCCTGTAATTAACCTCATAGCAAATGGAATAAGAGATTAATTAGCATAAGGAGTTTTGAAATGGCTGTACCAGTACACCTCTTTTTGAAAGACGATGGTGGAGCAATGATCCGTGGCGGTTCTGATGTTGCAGACCGTGAAGGAAGCATAGAGCTTAGAGATCTAATCCATAACCTGAGCATTCCAACAGATGAGGCAACAGGTAAACTTACAGGTACAAGGCAACACTCAGCTTTCAGTTTAACAAAAGCAATTGATTCATCCTCACCCTATCTATACAAAGCAGTGGCTACAGGTCAGACGCTTCAAAGTGCTGAATTAAAGTTCTATCACATCAATGATGCTGGCCAGGAAGTGGAATACTTCAATATTCTTATGGAAGGTGTGAAAGTCATTTCAATAACTCCAGTTATGCATGATACAAGAGATTGTCCCGGTACTGGTCACCTGGAAAATGTATCTTTGCGATACGCAAAAATCACATGGAAAATCCTGGACGGAAATATTCAATACACTGATGCGTGGAATGAAGGCCTTACAGCGTAGGCGTTATAAACGTGCAGCGCCGGAAGGCGCTGCAACAGTTTACGCTGACGCCCGAACCGCAGGGCGCAGCCTGCTCACGCTAAACAACACCGATCCCGTCGAGGCTATCACTGCAATCCATAGCGCCAGATGCACGGCCCGGTCATGGTCTGATCCGGCCGTCGCAAGCAGTACGCCCACCGCGGCGGCGCCGAGACACTGGCCGAATGTCCTTACAATCGACAACACGCCGGAGGCGTAGCTGGCATATTCTCGCGCCACGTTAGAGAGCATCTCCCGGTTATTGGGGCTCTGGAAGCAGCCAAACCCAATCCCGCAAACCAGACTGCGCAGGCAGATATTCCATGCGGAAGGATTTTCCGGCAACGTCGCCAGCAGGACCAGCCCACAGACAAAAATCATCAGCCCGATTGTCGAGATCAGCGGCGCGGAAATCGTATCTGCCCAGCGTCCCGCATGCGGCGCGATCAGCACGATGCCAATTGGCCATGGGGTGAACAGCAGCGCGGAGACCACCGGGCTGTAGCCATACACGCTCTGAAACAGGAACGGCAGCGCGACAAAGGTGATGCCCTGACTGACAAACGAGGCCAGCGAGGTCAGGGCGGCGAGGGTAAAGCGTCCGTTTTTAAACATGACGGGCGGCAGGATGGGACTTCGCGCGCGCCGAATCCGCCAGATAAAGGCGAGGGCGCTGACCAGCGTGAGCAGCCCCCAGCCTGTGGCCGCCTGGTTGATGTTTTGCGTCACGTGCTGAAGGCTGTCGGCCAGCATGATCGCTGAACCTAACAGCGCGGCGGAGAGCACGGCGCCCGGCGCGTCAAAGGGCGAGCGGTCAACGGCCGTTTCCCGCGGCAAGGCCCACCACGCCAGCAGCAGGGCAACGCTGCCCGGAACAATGTTAATGGCGAACAGCCACTGCCAGTTCAGCGCGTCCAGTATGGTTCCACCCAGCACGGGGGCAATCGCCGTGCTGGAAGCGATAAGCAGGGCGTGCAGCCCCAGAATGCGGCCAAGCAGTCGACCCGGAAAAACGGATCGCAGGATCGCCGGGGCGATACTCAGGGTGGCCGCGCCGCCGATGCCCTGCAGAATACGCATGCCGGTTAACATTTCCGGCGTCGCTGCCAGCGCGCAGCCGAGCGAGGTGAGCGTAAAAGTGGCAAGCCCGGCCAAAAACACCATACGATAGCCCACGCGCGCCGCCAGCGCCGCGAAGATGGCTAGCGTCATTGCCGCTGAAAGCAGGTAACCGTTGGCGAACCAGACCGCAACGTTTGCGGGAACCTGCATCTCCCTTGCCATGGAGGGCAGCGCGATGTTGATCATGGTGCCGTCAAAGACGCCCATCAGCGTGGTGGTCATGACGGCGGCCATGACCCGGGCGCGTTCGTGACCGGGTAAACCTTCATCGCCGGGCAGGTTTGAAAATAGCGTCATCGTCGTTACTCCGCATAAGAATAGTGATGACGAAACTATAATCATGCGGTATACAGGGCGGAAGACGCATCAGCTGCATTTAACCGTTGCATATAACGCCTTATCTTAGGAGTCACCGTGTCCGATCCTGACTTTAACCTTCTGGTTGCGCTCGACGTTCTGCTGGCCGAAGCCAGCGTGGTGGGCGCGGCGCGACGTTTGAACCTCAGCACCTCCGCCATGAGCCGCACCCTGAGCAGGCTGCGGGAGGTGACCGGCGACCCTATTCTGGTGAGGGCCGGGCGTCATATGGTGCTGACGCCCTGGGGAGAAGCCACGCGGGACCGCGCCAGAAGCGCCGTGCATGAGGCGAGGGCGGTGCTGCAGCCCTCCACCGACGCGCTGAAGGTGGAAAATCTCGAGCGGCTGTTCACCATCAGAGCCAACGACGGTTTTGTGGTGGCGTTTGGGCCACTGCTGATTGCGGCGGTGGCGAGCGTTGCCCCCGGGGTGTGCATCCGCTTCTCGCCGAAACCTGAAAAAACCTCGCGCTATTTGCGTGAGGGGCTGGTCGACCTGGAGATCGGCGTGCAGAACAATATGGGGCCGGAAATACGGCTGCAACGGCTCTTTCAGGATCGGTTTGTTGGCGCGGTGCGCAAGGGACATCCGCTGTCATTTCAGCCTGACGTCAGCCTTGACGATTATGTCGCGTGGGGCCACGTGGTGGCCTCTCCGAACGGAACCTTACATGGATCTGTCGATGACGCGCTGGCGGAACGGGGGATGAAACGCAAGGTCGCCAGCGTGGTGCCCGGATTTCCAACGGCGCTATCCGTGGCGCTGGCGTCCGATCTGATTGCCATGGTGCCGGCGCTGTACCTGCTCAATCAGCCGATGAACGAGCGCGTACACGTCTTTGAACTGCCGTTTAAAACCCGGACCATTACGGTGTCACAGATGTGGCATCCGCGCATGGAAAGGGACCCGGGACATCGATGGCTCAGGGAAAAGGTACTGGAAGTGTGTCGGGCCGTGCGCTGACGCTCAGGCCACTTTTCCCGGCACGGAGAGGATGAAGCGCGTCGATGCCGCATCCGATTCCACGCGGACTTTTCCGTGGTGCGCGGAGACGATGGACTTCACGATGGCAAGCCCGATCCCGCTGCCTTCGCCTTTGCGCTGCCTTGACGGATCGACGCGATAGAAACGGTCAAACAGCTTTGGCAGATGCTCTTGCGGAATCGGCGTACCGGGATTTTCTATCATCAGTTCAACGTCCTCATCCTGTTTTCTGATGGAGACCGTCACCGCTTTTCCTGGTGGCGTATAGCGCAGGGCATTGGAGAGCAGATTATTTACTGCTCTTCTGAACATCTGCGGATCGCCTTCTATCAGGCAGGGCATCCCGCTAAATTTCAGCATAACGTTGCGTTCTTCCGCCCAGGCTTCGAAGAAATCGAAGACTTTCATGACCTCGGCACTTAAATCAAACATCACCCGGTCAGGGATGAGCTGATTATTATCCGCCTGCGCCAGGAAAAGCATGTCGCTGACCATCCGGGTCATCCGGTTGTACTCTTCAAGGCTGGAGTACAGAACATCCTCCAGCTCTTTCTGCGAGCGATTCTGGCTCAGCGCGATTTCCGTTTGCGTCACCAGGTTGGTGATGGGGGTTCTGATTTCATGCGCGATATCGGCGGAAAAATTCGCCTGGCGGGTAAAGACATCTTCAATCTTTTCGATCATATGGTTGAAGGAGATGACCAGCTGTTCCAGCTCAACGGGCACGCGGGACGGCTCCAGCCGCGCGTCCAGGTTTTCTGAAGTGATATTTTTAATGGCGTTGCTGACGTTACGCAGGGGCAAATGTCCCTGACGAACCGCGATGCGAATGACAAGAATAATCAACAGGCTGATCGCCGCGGCAATTGCCAGGAGATTCTTTTTCAGCGCCTCAAGGTAGTGCAGATGAAAATTAATCGAGAGCCCGATAAGCATGACGTAGCCCTGCGTTTTGCCCTGCAGCGTCGCCGTGCCTGAAGAGGCGATAATCCGGTACGTTTCCATTTTCATGTCGGACCCGGCGTGCATGTTTTTGGCAGAGTCTTCAACCGTCCAGAGAAACACATCCTGCGCGCGGCGGTGTTCGCTAAAGTCCGCCGCGTTCATCGCAGGGCGCAGTGCCGCCCCTTGCGCCGAGCTGAACAGGATATTGCCCTGCGGATCCAGGAGCAGGACGGCCACGTTGCGGTAGCTGGCCATCGACTCTTTGATCTTGCTGATTTTCTTTTGGTCAGGATCGACCGGAGACTGCAGGATGCGGTGCATCGCGGTGCTGATTTGCTGCAGGTCGCTGATATCCTGCTCGGCGAAGTGCTTTTCAACGGAATGGAGCATAAACCAGGTAAAGGCGAAAAAGGCCAGTATCGTGGAGAGACTGATAAAAAAGGTCAGCCGGAGGGCAAGCGAAAAAGGGTGCCTGGGAAGCTTAACGCGCATCCGGCACCTCCAGCATATAGCCCACGCCGCGCACCGTCTGGATCAGCTTCGGTTCAAAATCGTTATCGATTTTCGCGCGAAGCCGCTTTACCGCCACGTCAATCGCGTTTGTGTCGCTGTCAAAATTCATGTCCCACACCTGGGAGGCAATCAGGGAGCGGGGTAGCACCTCTCCCTGATGACGCATGAAAAACTCCAGCAGGCTGAACTCTTTGCTGGTTAACGAGATGCGGCTTCCGGCCCGGCTTACCTTTCTCGACACGAGGTCAACCGTCAGGTCTGCCACCTGAAGCTGGCTTTCCGCAATCACCGTTTTTCCGCGTCTTAACAGCGTCCTTACCCGGGCGAGCAGCTCGGCAAAGGCGAAAGGCTTAATCAGATAGTCATCCGCGCCCAGCTCAAGCCCTTTAACCCGGTGTTCAATCGTGCCGAGAGCCGTGAGTAACAGGATGGGCATCCCTTTGCCGGCAGAGCGGAGCATGCGGACAATGTCCCAGCCGTTCACATCGGGCAGCATGATATCCAGAATCAGCAGATCGTATTCAGCGGTCATGGCGAGATGGTAGCCGTTCAGGCCATTATCCGCGTGGTCAACCACAAACCCCGCTTCAGTCAGCCCCTTACTCAGGTACTCACCGGTTTTCATTTCGTCTTCGACGATCAGTATTTTCATCGTGCTCCCCTGACTGGCTGCTGATGACATTCTAGTGAGCGTACCGCCGTTAACAATGACTTACGCTAAAAATGACAACATTGTCATTATCCTGTCACCCGTCAAACAGGATGCGTTGCGTAGAGTAGCCCTAAAACTACTCTGGACTTTATTTGAACCGTTATGTTCCTGTTAAAACGACTAAGCATCAGTACGGTATTTATTCTGGCAGGCTGCGTCTCGCTGGCCCCGGAGTACCAGCGGCCGGAGGCACCTGTCCCCCGGCAGTTTTCGCTCTCCCGTAACGGCCTGACGCCCGCGGCGGCAGGGTATCAGGATACCGGCTGGCGCAACTTTTTCGTCGACCCTCAGGTTGCCGGGCTGATTACGGAAGCCCTGAAGAACAATCGCGATCTGAAAATGGCCGCCCTGAAGGTCGAAGAGGCCCGGGCGCAGTTCAACGTGACGGATGCGGATCGCTACCCTCAGCTGAATGCCTCCTCGGGCATCACGTACAGCGGCGGGCTGAAAAGTGACAAACCCACCGCGCAGCAGTACGACGCGGGCCTTGCGCTTAGCTATGAACTCGATTTCTTCGGCAAGCTGAAGAACATGAGCGAGGCCGACCGACAAAACTTTTTCGCGAGCGAAGAGGCCCGTCGCGCGGTGCATATCCTGCTCGTCTCTAACGTTTCCCAGAGCTATTTCAACCAGCAGCTGGCGTACAAACAGCTGCGCATTGCGCGGGATACGCTGAACAATTACCGGCAGTCTTATGCATTCGTTGAGCAGCAGCTGGTGACGGGCAGTACGAACGTCCTGGCGCTGGAACAGGCCCGGGGACAGATCGAAAGCACGCAGGCAGAGATTGCCAAAAGAGAGGGGGAGCTGGCTCAGGCCAATAATGCCCTGCAGCTGGTCCTCGGCACGTATCGCGCGCTGCCGGGTGACGGCGGCATGAACGCCAGCGACGTTGCGACGGTCAAACTGCCTCCTCATCTTTCCTCCGAGATACTGCTGCAGCGCCCGGATATTATGGAGGCGGAGTATCAGCTTAAAGCGGCCGATGCGAATATCGGCGCGGCGCGCGCCGCCTTTTTCCCGTCTATTTCCCTGACCAGCGGGCTTTCAACGGGCAGCACGGAGTTGTCCAGCCTCTTTACGTCCGGGAGCGGGATGTGGAATTTTATTCCTAAAATAGAAATTCCTATTTTTAATGCGGGAAGGAATAAGGCCAACCTTAAGCTGGCCGAAATTCGCCAGCAGCAGTCGGTTGTGAATTACGAACAAAAAATTCAGTCAGCCTTCAAACAGGTTGCCGACGCGCTCGCGCTGCGTGACAGCATTAACCAGCAGCTTGCTGCACAACAGCGGTATCTGGATTCGCTCCGCATCACGCTTCAACGTGCCAGAGGGTTATATTCCAGCGGCGCGGTCAGCTATATCGAAGTGCTTGACGCGGAACGTTCTCTTTTCTCCACGCAGCAAAATATTCTCGACCTTATTTATGCCCGGCAGGTTAATGAAATTAATCTCTTCACCGCGCTCGGCGGCGGTTGGGTCGAATAATCTTATTTAATTAAACAGGAAAATAACCATGCGCAATTCACTTAAGGCCGTTGTATTTGGTGCAATCTCCATTGTGTTTTCTGCCGGCCTCCAGGCTGAAGTTCATCAGCACGAGATGATGAGTGCTGCCAGCGAAGGGACCACAGAGCAGCTCATCACCGGGACCGGCATCGTGAAGGATATTGATCTCACGAATAAAAAAGTCACGATTTCTCATGAGGCTATCCCGGCGATTGGCTGGCCCGCGATGACCATGCGTTTTACCTTTATTCAGGCTGACGAGAGTATTAATGCCTTAACAGTCGGCAGCCACGTGAATTTCTCGTTTGTTCAGCAGGGCAATCTCTCTTTACTCAAGAGCATTAAATAGCGAGACGCGGCATGGCCTCAGTAAAAATAAAATATGTTGCCGTGATAGCCAGCAGCCTTATCGCGGGAGGGCTGATATCGGTGACGGCCTGGCAGGCTCTTCATACATCTGAAAAAACGGAAAATAGCGCACCAGAAAAAAAGGTGCTTTTCTGGTATGACCCGATGAAGCCAGACGTGAAATTCGATAAGCCCGGTAAATCGCCGTTTATGGATATGGATCTGGTACCGAAATATGCGGATGAAAATGAGAATAAAAGCAGTGCCGGTATCCGTATTGACCCGACGCAGGTTCAGAACCTGGGATTAAAAACGCAAAAGGTGACGCGCGGAACGCTGAATTATGCCCAGACGATCCCGGCCAACGTCAGCTATAACGACTATCAGTTTGTCATTGTGCAGGCGCGCGCGGAAGGCTTTGTGGAAAAAGTGTACCCGCTGACGACGGGCGATAAGGTGAAGAAAGGCACGCCGCTCGTTGATATAACCATTCCTGACTGGGTAGAGGCGCAGAGCGAGTTTCTGCTGTTATCCGGCACCGGCGGAACGCCGACGCAAATCAAAGGGGTTCTGGAACGGCTTCGGCTGGCGGGTATGCCGGATGAGGATATTCAGAGGCTGCGTGCGACCCGCACTATTCAGACCCGGTTTACCATCAGGGCGCCGATCGACGGAGCGATCACGGCCTTTGATCTGCGTACCGGCATGAATATTTCCAAAGATAAGGTGGTAGCGCAAATTCAGGGGATGGATCCGGTCTGGATCGGCGCGGCAGTGCCTGAATCCATTGCTTATCTGCTGAAAGAGACCTCGCAGTTTGCGGTTTCGATACCGGCTTATCCGGATAAATCCTTCCCGGTTGAAAAATGGAGTCTTCTGCCGAGCGCGGATCAAACCACCCGTACGCTGCAGGTGCGCCTGCAGGTATCTAACAGGGATGAGCTACTGAAACCGGGCATGAACGCGTACCTGAAGCTGAATACTCAAAGCCAGGAAATGCTGCTGATCCCTTCCCAGGCCGTTATCGATACCGGTAAAGAACAGCGCGTGATTACCGTCGATGCGGACGGGAATTTTGTACCGAAAAGGATCCACGTTCTGCATGAATCTCAGCAGCAGTCCGGCATTGGTAGCGGACTGGAAGAAGGGGAGTCGGTAGTGGTCAGCGGTCTGTTCCTGATTGACTCGGAGGCCAATATTTCCGGCGCGCTGGAGCGCATGCGTCACGCTGAAGCCGCTGACGACGCGCATTCTGGCCATGAAGGAGACGATGATGATTGAATGGATTATCCGGCGGTCGGTCGCCAACCGTTTCCTGGTCATGATGGGGGCGCTGTTCCTCAGCGTCTGGGGCACATGGACGATTATTAACACGCCAGTCGATGCCTTGCCCGACCTCTCTGACGTGCAGGTGATTATCAAAACCAGCTACCCCGGCCAGGCCCCGCAGATTGTTGAAAACCAGGTCACCTATCCACTGACTACCACCATGCTGTCGGTTCCCGGCGCAAAGACCGTGCGCGGTTTTTCGCAGTTTGGCGATTCGTACGTGTACGTCATTTTTGAAGACGGCACCGATTTGTACTGGGCCCGTTCGCGCGTGCTGGAGTATCTGAACCAGGTTCAGGGCAAGCTGCCTGCCGGCGTGAGCTCTGAAATTGGTCCTGATGCCACGGGCGTGGGCTGGATATTTGAGTATGCGCTGGTGGATCGCAGCGGAAAACACGATCTCGCAGAGTTGCGCTCGCTGCAGGACTGGTTCCTGAAATTTGAATTGAAAACCATCCCGAACGTGGCTGAAGTGGCCTCCGTCGGCGGCGTGGTAAAGCAGTATCAGATCCAGGTCAATCCGTTAAAGCTGGCTCAGTACGGCATTAGCCTGCCGGAGGTTAAGCAGGCCCTTGAGTCGTCTAACCAGGAGGCGGGGGGATCGTCAGTTGAAATGGCGGAAGCGGAGTATATGGTCCGGGCCAGCGGCTATCTGCAGACGATGGATGATTTCAATAACATTGTCCTGAAAGCCGGAGAGAACGGGGTACCGATTTATCTTCGCGATGTCGCCCGCGTACAAACGGGGCCGGAAATGCGCCGCGGTATTGCCGAATTAAACGGGCAGGGGGAAGTTGCGGGTGGCGTGGTGATCCTGCGTTCGGGTAAAAATGCGCGTGAAGTCATCACGGCGGTGAAAGATAAGCTGGAGACGCTGAAGGCCAGCCTGCCGGAAGGCGTTGAGATTGTGACCACCTACGATCGCAGCCAGCTCATCGATCGGGCAATCGACAACCTGAGTTCCAAACTGCTCGAAGAGTTTATCGTGGTGGCGATTGTTTGCGCCCTGTTCCTGTGGCACGTTCGCTCTGCGCTGGTCGCGATTATCTCTCTGCCGCTTGGCCTGTGTATTGCCTTTATCGTCATGCATTTCCAGGGGCTGAACGCCAACATTATGTCGCTGGGCGGCATTGCCATTGCGGTCGGGGCGATGGTGGATGCCGCCATCGTCATGATTGAAAACGCGCACAAACGGCTCGAAGAGTGGGATCACCAGCATCCGGGAGAACAGATTGATAACGCCACCCGCTGGAAGGTGATCACCAACGCCTCTGTCGAGGTTGGCCCCGCGCTGTTTATCAGTCTGCTGATTATCACCTTATCCTTCATTCCCATCTTTACTCTTGAGGGGCAGGAAGGGCGGCTGTTTGGTCCGCTGGCCTTCACCAAAACGTACTCCATGGCGGGTGCGGCCGCGCTGGCCATCATCGTTATCCCCATCCTGATGGGATTCTGGATCCGGGGTAAGATTCCCGCCGAGACCAGTAACCCATTGAACAGGCTTCTGATTAAAGCCTACCATCCGCTACTGATTAAGGTGCTCCACTGGCCAAAAACAACCCTGCTGGTTGCGGCCTTGTCCATCTTCACGGTGATCTGGCCTCTCAGCCAGGTGGGCGGCGAGTTTTTACCGAAGATCAACGAAGGCGATCTGCTGTATATGCCGTCAACGTTGCCGGGCGTTTCTCCGGCAGAAGCGGCCGCACTGTTGCAGACCACGGACAAGTTAATCAAAACCGTGCCAGAAGTGGCCTCCGTTTTTGGTAAGACGGGTAAGGCTGAGACCGCAACGGATTCCGCGCCGCTCGAAATGGTGGAAACCACCATCCAGCTCAAACCTGAGGATCAGTGGCGTCCCGGCATGACGATTGACAAGATCGTTGACGAGCTCGACAAGACCGTTCGTTTGCCCGGCCTGGCGAACCTCTGGGTTCCGCCTATTCGTAACCGCATCGATATGCTTTCGACCGGGATCAAAAGCCCCATCGGCATCAAGGTGTCGGGTACCGTTCTGTCGGATATCGACGCCACGGCGCAGAGCATCGAGGCGGTAGCCAAAACGGTGCCGGGTGTGGTGTCAGCCCTGGCTGAACGTCTGGAGGGCGGGCGCTACATTGATGTCGATATCAACCGGGAAAAAGCCTCGCGCTACGGGATGACGGTGGGCGATGTGCAGCTGTTCGTCTCATCAGCCATCGGCGGGGCGACGGTGGGAGAAACGGTGGAAGGCGTCGCCCGGTACCCGATTAATATCCGCTATCCCCAGGACTACCGGAACAGCCCGAACGCGTTAAAGCAAATGCCGATCCTGACGCCGATGAAACAGCAGATCACGCTGGGCGATGTGGCGGATATCAACGTGGTTTCCGGCCCCACGATGCTGAAAACGGAGAATGCCCGCCCTGCGAGCTGGATTTATATTGATGCCCGCGGCAGGGATATGGTGTCGGTGGTGAACGACATTAAGACGGCCATCAGTCAGAACGTAAAGCTGAGGCCGGGTACCAGCGTGTCATTCTCCGGGCAGTTTGAGCTGCTCGAACACGCCAACAAGAAACTGAAGCTGATGGTGCCGATGACGGTGATGATCATCTTCATTCTGCTGTATCTGGCGTTCCGCCGCGTGGATGAAGCGCTGCTGATCCTGATGAGCCTGCCGTTCGCCCTGGTCGGGGGAATATGGTTCCTCTACTGGCAGGGCTTTCACATGTCTGTGGCAACCGGCACCGGCTTTATCGCTCTGGCCGGGGTGGCGGCAGAATTTGGGGTAGTCATGCTGATGTATTTGCGTCATGCCGTTGAGGCTCAGCCGGCGTTGTCCCATCGGGACACGTTCACCGAACAGGGGCTTGATGACGCCCTTTACCATGGCGCCGTGCTGCGCGTGCGGCCAAAGGCCATGACTGTCGCGGTGATCATTGCCGGTCTGCTGCCCATTCTTTGGGGAACGGGGGCAGGGTCAGAGGTCATGAGCCGGATAGCGGCACCGATGATTGGCGGGATGATCACTGCACCGCTGTTATCGCTGTTTATTATTCCTGCGGCGTACAAGTTAATCTGGCTGCGCAGGCATAAAAAATCCTAAAAAAACCCGCCAGCGATGGCGGGTTTTTTACGGGATGAACGCTTAGCGCGCTGTTTTAGCACGCGTCTGGCTGAGAAGCTTGCACCAGGCACGATATGCAGAGTAAACAGCAGCATCTTATAGAAGGCGGTGGAAAGGATACAGCTGCCGCTAAGCAGTAGCATGCCGATACTCACTAGCGCCGCGGTCAGACTGACGCCCGGAGCTGCGCTACCGCTCAGCGCGACCAGCATATAGGCTGCTGTTAATACCAGGCTTATCACCGCCAGCGTAAGGTATAACCTCACGGCGCGCATGCTGCCTTTGCCAATCATAAACATCGTCACGCCGTTAAGGCCAGCGAATAGAAGGGCGATCAGGACAACCCAGACGAATACGTGTTCCGCTGGCTGGTCGAGTCCGGCGAGTACGCCATACCCCAGCCACAGCTGAGGAATAGCGAAACTGACAATCACCCCGAGGGTACTGATCGCCGCTGGAATACCCATGGTGTGTAGACCTACAGGTTTGCCCATTTCGTCAGCCAACTCAGTCTTTAGCTGTTGCAGCTGTGTCGGGGAGGCATTGCTTATGCTGGTAGCCACCTCGTTACAGTGTTGCAGGCGGCGGAGAAAAACTTTAACCATTTGAATACTCAGCGTTTAGTTAGGCGAAAATGACTGCAACAGACCGACTGCATAGCGCCCGGACTGGACGGTGTTTTGAGGATTGCGGATCGTCCCCGTGAGTGAACTGCCCACAAAGGCCGATGCGTTGTTCACGGCACTCATCAGCTCACGTTGCAGTGATTTTTGTAATGATTCACTGGGGAAACGTTTCGGGTAGACGCCTGCGCGGATCGCTGCCTTCACGCCGGCGCTGGAAATACCTGGATTCTGCGCTTTAATGATCTCTTCCGTGATGCGCTTACGCTCAGCACGGCTCAGGCTTTGGAACCAGGCGGTAACTCGCTTTACTTCTTCAGAACGGCTTATGAAGCGGCAAATCAGCCAAAAGAGCTTCTGGTTGTTAAAGATGCCACGCATGTCGATTTATATGATCGTATGGATAAGATCCCGTTCGATAACATCACGGCATTCTTCAATAAATATCTGAATAAAAGATAACTTCCTCAGTAACCAATGCAGTGACCTTTGGGTCACTGCATTGGTGTGAGAGGGAAGGCAACTATGAGGGTTTTGACTGAACGGTTTATGGCTTATTCTCTGATGTCCATATCGCATTTAACATAATATACATTATGCGCACCAATATGGAATCAGAAGAAATCTGGCTTCTTATGGGCACGTTGGGCCTGGATGCTGATGACCTCTGATAGTGTCTTCTCACGGGCTGCTATCGTCACGCTGATCGTCTCACAGTGCATGGCTTACCGTTTTGCCCTGTTGATATAAGCCAGTAAACCCTCAGCAAGAAAATCAAACACCGTTTTGCAGGCCTGACTGTGGCGTAGATCCTCATGCATCACCAGCCATGTGTCCAGATAAAACGCAAAGAAATCAGGCATTATCCTCTGCAACGGCGGAGAAAAATCTGCCAGTTGAACCTGACACATACCGATACCGGCCCCTGCGCGTATAAGGCTTAATTGGGCAATATCACTGTCGGTCCGTACGGTAAACAGATCGCGGTTTAGCTGTGGGTATTGTTTAAGTGCCTGTAAAATAAAGGGTGTCAAATTATCGAAACCGACAAGCGTATGGGTGAATAATTCATCAATACTTTCCGGAGCACCACGTCGTGACAGATAGGCTGGCGCGGCATGCAGACCTATTTCAACCCTGCCAATCCGACGGGCAATCAGTTGCTCCTGCACCGGCGTGGCCATGCGTACGGCAATATCCGCCTCCCGATTCAGTAAATCCTGAACTCGATTAGACAGAACCAGTTCAACAGTTATTTGCGGATATGCATCCTTTATCTGTGCAATCACGGGAGGCAGAACCTCCGTTCCGATGATTTCACTGGCGGCGACGCGCACCACGCCCCGCAACCCGGTTGCACCGGAGCTGAAACTGGCAGCCGACCGCTCAATCATCATGGCCGTATTTTCCATTGCCTGCGCATGACCCCTCAGCTCAACGGCTGCATCCGTGGCCTGTAATCCCGTCTGCGAACGAGTAAATAAAACAAGCCCCAGGGCTGATTCCAGTGCCGCAATGTGGCGTCCGGCGGTTGGCTGGGTAATGGCAAGCCTGCGTGCGGCCCCTGACAGAGACCCTTCCTTCATCACGGCCAAAAAGGAGCGATACCATTCCCACGGGATATTTAGCTTCATACAAATATGCATACCTGATGGCTTATATTATGCAATTACATTTAGCCCGTGTGCTCATTAAGATGTCAAGCAGATATCCAATAAGGGTTAGACGATGAAAAGCACAAATAAGGTACTGATACTGGGCGCAACGGGTGGAATCGGTGGCGAAATTGCCCGTAAATTGATCCGTGATGAATGGGATGTTCGGGCATTGCGCCGCAGCGCTCCTCAACATGACGATCGCAACGAAAGCATGACCTGGATAAGCGGCGATGCGCAGAATGCCGAACAGGTTCAGGCAGCGGCGTCAAAATGCAGCGTGATTGTCCATGCCGTTAACCCGCCGGGGTATCGAAACTGGGAACAGCTGGTTTTGCCTATGCTGCATAACACTATCAACGCAGCGGAGCAAAACGGTGCATTAATCGTTCTGCCGGGGACGATTTATAACTACGGCCCGGATGCTTTCCCCCTCTTACGTGAGGATTCCCTTCAGGATCCGGTTACCCGAAAAGGAGCCATACGCGTGCAAATGGAAAAGGCGCTCGCAGCCTATGCACAGCGTGGCGGAAAGGTGTTGATTTTGCGGGCTGGCGACTTTTTTGGTCCCCATGCTGGCAACAACTGGTTTTCACAGGGATTAGTCAAACCGGGGCATCCACCGAAGGTCATTAAAAATCCCGGGCAAACCGGCGCAGGCCATCAGTGGGCCTATCTGCCGGATGTCGCCGAAACGCTCGCAGCACTGCTGGCGCGTCGGGATGAGCTCGAGCCGTTTGCCAGTTTCCATATGCGTGGTCATTGGGATCCTGATGGGACAGCGATGACCACAGCCATAAAGCACGTCGCGGAGCATGCCGGTATTAAGGCAAAGGTGAAGTCATTTCCATGGTGGCTGGTCTCTGCAATGAGTCCGTTTAACACCACGCTGAGTGAAATGCGGGAGATGCGCTATCTCTGGGAGCAGACAATAGAGATGGATAATTCAAAACTGATCGCCTTTTTAGGTCATGAACCGCAGACCCCTCTTACCGAGGCCGTGCGTTATACACTAGCGGGCCTGGGTTGTATTTAACATAACCTGCACGTTTAGAAAAGGTTGAAAGACATCTGATATACTTCAGCTTTTGAAAAACGCTGCCGTAAGCAAATGGAAATTGAATTAAATAAGAGTGTTAAAGAGAGAGTTTTCCACGCTGTCATTTTTGAAGTGACGGCCAACGTTATCATCGCGCTGTCACTCGCCTGGCTGATGAACGTGTCGGTACTTCAGTCAGGCTCGTTGTCCGTGATATCTGCACTTACCGCAACGGTCTGGAATTTTATTTTTAATAAGCTCTTTGATTCACTGCAGAAAAAACATCAGTTTCAACGCACATTTCTCGTTCGCGCAATCCATGCTGTTGGTTTTGAAACGGGACTTATCATCTGCTTAATCCCTGTGGCAATGGTTATGCTGAACCTGACCGTGACGGAGGCATTTTTTGTTGAGATTGGCCTGGTGCTGTTTTTCCTGCCCTATACGATGCTGTTTAACTGGCTTTACGACTACCTGCGCTGGACGTTCGTTGGTCGGAAACGTTCGGCTTTATAGCTAAGTGAATCAATGTAAAAAATGAAGAGGAAGAAAAATGCGAAGTCTCATGACTAAAGGAATTTGTCTTGCGTTAGCGCTGTCCGCCGCCGGGACGGCTCAGGCCGGTAAGAAAGAGATCCATGACGACAAGCTCACCGGGATAACCATTTTCGCTCAAAAAGAGTCTCAGGGAAGCCAATGGGACAGTACAACGGGCGAAGCAAAATATATGGTTAGCTACAAGGTTACGCTTGATAACGCGTCGGGTAAAAGTATTGAGCCGGGCAAAGATAATAAGATGTGTTTCTTCCTGTTTGATAAAAACGGGAAAACATTTATGAGCACCGGCATTGAGCTTGAAATGTTGAAAAAATACAACCCGCGGGACAACAGAACCGGATTGGTCTATTTTTCCAGCTCAAACCCTGACGTTTTAAATATGCCATTTGTCCGCTTCGGCATCGGAAAAGACTGCATAAATTGATGACTGTCACATTGACACGTTCTTTCGTATGGTCACCCCACTCTCCTTCTATACTGGTTATTTCTCCATCTCATAAAGGAAGGAACCATGTTCGATCATGTGAAATTCGGCGTCAGTGATTATGAAAAAAGTAAAACCTTCTTCCTCCATGCGCTTAAGCCGCTTGGTGTAGAACTCATCGATGAGGGCACGCCAGACTACGGTGTCGAAATGAGTTCAGGCGATGTTTCGCTCTGTCTTTTTCAGACAAATGAAAAACCTGCCCTTTTGCATCTGGCGTTTGTGGCCAACACGCGCCAGCAGGTCGATGAATTTTACCATGCCGCCCTGCGCGCCGGCGGACGTGATAACGGCGGGCCGGGGTTGAGGTCATACGGTGAAAATTACTATGCCGCGTTTGTCATCTCGCCCGATGGCCACAATATCGAGGCAGTGTGCCATGCGCCGGAAAGTCAGTAGCTCAGCCCTTCTGTCAGAAGCGATTAAATGATCTGTAATGCATCTTTTTGCACGATAATGCACGAAAGTATTTCATAACGCGGCCACAATCCCGTATGGTATCGGCAGTAAACGTGCAACTTCATGCAATAACACTGACAGAGGTACCTATGACACAACAGCTGATTTTAATTGCTGGCCCCTATCGCAGCGGAACCGAAGGCGTTCAGGCACGCATTGATGAGAATCTGGCGCGTCTCGAAAGCGCAGCACTAGCCGTTTACCAGCGGGGTCACATCCCGGTCATTGGCGAATGGATGGCTTTGCCGTTGGCAAAAGCCGCAGGATCGAAAGCGGTTGGTGATGAAATCAGTGAAGCGATGCTGTACCCCGTTGCTCACCGGCTCATAGCTAAATGTGATGCCATTTATCGTATTGCCGGTGCGTCTAAAGGTGCCGATATGGACATTGAGGTCGCCCGCAAATATGGCCTGAAGGTTTATACCGCACTTGAGAATATTCCTGAGGCTTAAGGCAGTCCGCCAGCCAGCCTGTGAGCACAGGCTGGCTATCAGAGAGTGTCACTCTCTGAGGTCAACACGACGGATACCCCCTTTTCCGATACCGCGCGGATCCACTCCTTATCGGTATTGTCTTCAACGATAATGGTGTTCACCGATGACACATCGCCAATCACAAACGAAGACGCTGTGTTGACCTTTTCCGGAGAAGCCAGGACGACCGTCTCCGCGGCTCTGCCGGAAAATGCACGTTTGATGCACGCTTCTTCGAAATCGCCGGTTGTCAGCCCCGCCTCAGGATGGATCCCGGTCACGCCCATAAAAAACAGATCTGCATGAATATTTTCGATGCCTTCGATGGCCGCAGCGCCGACCGCAACAATGGAGTGCTTATACAAGCGACCGCCGATGAGAATCACCTCGATGGACGGATGATCCACAAGCCCCAGGGCGATGCTCGGACTGTGCGTAACCACCGTGATACGCAGATCAGGAGGGAAAAACGTAATCAGCTCCGAAGTTGTCGTGCCGCCGTCAACGATCACCACCTGCCCTGATGAAATCAGCTGCGCTCCTTTCCGGGCGACCCTTTTTTTTGCATCCATCTTCACGGATTGCCGTTCAGCAAAGGGAGCAATAGCAGAAGATGACGGCAGCGCGCCGCCGTGAACGCGCTGTAAACGCCCTTCTGCCGCCAGCTCACGTAAATCACGCCTGATGGTGTCTTCAGATACGTCAAAGAGCATGCTGAGCGCTTTTGACTGGACCTGGCCTTCGGCGCCGAGCTTTTCGAGGATCAATTGTTTTCGCTGACTGGTGAGCATCATGAATTCCTGATATTGCATGTTTTATCTTGAAAATGCACGATAATGCTGTTTATGATAATTACTCTACGTAAGGAGGAACAAACGTGCAATCAAAACGTGCAGATGTGCGCATCATTGACAGTGAAACCCTGTCAGATAACTGGTACAACCTTAAAAAGTACACCTTCGACCTGCAGCGCCGTGACGGCGAATGGCAACGACAGCAACGGGAGGTCTACGACCGTGGCAACGGCGCGACTATTCTTCTCTACAACCGTGAGAAAAAAACGGTGATCCTGACGCGCCAGTTCCGCTTCCCTGTCTTTATCAACGGCCATGAGGACGATTTAATCGAAGCCGCGGCGGGACTGCTGGACAATATGGATCCCGAAAGCCGCATAAAAGCAGAAGCGGAAGAAGAGACAGGGTTTCAGGTTTCGAGCGTGCAGAAAATCTTTGAAGCCTATATGAGCCCGGGCTCCGTCACGGAAAAGCTCTATTTTTATCTTGCCGAGTATCAGCCGAAAGACAGAACCGGCGCAGGCGGCGGGATCAAGGCTGAGGGAGAAGATATCGACGTGCTGGAAATGACGCTTGAAGAGGCATTACGCGGCATTGAAACAGGCAAGATTGTCGACGGTAAAACCATCATGCTGCTTTATCATATTGCTCTTAAAGGCATTATGTAGACTGCTGGTTAAAATCCTGATTTTGAATCTGGGTCGGTACGCTTGTCCATTACTCAAATGTAAAGCGGAAAACCTCCTAAATTTTGCAGCCTACTATATTTAGTGAACTATTTCGGGATTTGACAAAATCTTCAAAAATTCGCCGAGTCATCTGCATTTACCATTAGAAATGCCACACATTGATCAGGCTACCAGTTGAGGTAGCCTGTCTTATCTGTTGGCTGGATTAAAATGCGACTCGCTACAGATAACGAAGCATATTATACTTGCTCCTCCACTCGAACAGGAGGCAAGCAACTCACGTGAAGGATACATATTACAACGACGTAGCGATCAATACGCTAATTCAGAGTGAGCTGGACGCGTTTTTTGAGGATTTCAAAGGGATCGTCTTCGCCTACGCCATTATGAACAAGAAAGATCCTTCCCAGATGCGGATAATCAATAACAGCCCCGAGTGGTTTGATATCTACCTCGACAGGAAATATCAGTTCATTGACCCTGTTATCATTCGGGCTTTGCGCTGTGTTGAAGATTTTTTCTGGGAAAGTGATGTCATTCTGTCGGATGGTTATAACCTGACGCGCATTTTCAACGAAAGCGTCCAGTATGATATCTACCAGGGACAGACTTTTCCTCTGCATGACTATCTGAATAATCTTGTCGTCTTATCCGTCATCAGTCCTAAGCACTCTGGTATTGATATAGAAAAATATCGGCCACAATTTCTAAGCTTCCTTGTTCAACTGCATCAGAAGACACTCAATCTGTATAGCCAGCATCAACAGAAAAAGAATGTTTTTCTGTCGCCACGTGAGCGACAAATCCTTAAATGGGTCAGCGCCGGGAAAACCTACGCAGAAATTTCTGTTATTTTGTCTATTGCTGAACGCACCGTTAAGTTCCATATGGGAAATGTAATGAAAAAGCTCGGTGTGAATAATGCCAGACACGCAATAAAGCTTGGAACAGAACTACGTTTACTGGACGACTGAGCCTCAGCCACTGGTTATAAGTGGCGTAAATGCTCCAGCATTTCGCGAAGCCAGTGACTGGATTTGTCTTTGCTAATAATGTCTTCAATAATGCTGATGCTGGCAGGCATATAAATATAGTAAATAACCTCCCCTTTTTCAGAAACACCGCGTTGAATAACTTCAACTTTCCAGTTCGCATGGCGAAATATGGCATACATACCGCGACTGGCTATAGCGTACATTCCATGGTATTTTTTCTTTATGCAATACATATTCATCGCAAGAAACAATGCCTTACTGGCGGGCACGCCCTGCAGACTTGCGGAGTCTCGCGTTTCTTTATCTAAAAATAAACGGCTAATTTCGCAACAGGGAACATCTGTCGGTAAAATAATGGCTTCGTCAAAATAATTGTGAAAGATTTCGCTTATCATTGTCGGATGCGTCGAGTTAATGAATCGCGCGCCGCATAACAACTCTCCCTCATACATACCCAACAAGTATGTCGTGTTTGGGTTGTCAAATTGATCCTTTTCCATATCTTCAACGCATTCAACTTTCCAGTCGAGTCGGTCCCGAAAGGTTTTTCTCCTGAGTCGGAAGAGTTCGCGGGCTAATTCTGACGGTAAATCATCGTAATCATGCAAAAAAAACTCAATAACAGAATTCATTGCTCTTATTCCTGATAATAACACCTGAAACTATTATCCCCTGTCTTTTAGGACAGCTTTCATTGTGCATGGTATTCCTTATACTTAAAAAGTACCCGGCCACTAAGTCCTCGTGAAACTCAGTGGCCAGGAGGTCAAAGACCTACGAAACACCAGGGATATATCCATTCATGATTATCTAATATTTATAGTTTCGGGTACAGAGCGTAAGAAGCACTTAGCCGATAAAATATTAAAAAACGATAATCATAAAATAATTACAATTAAAGTATTGCCCCTTAAGTATTTAAGGGGTAATATTTCCTTTTTCTATTTTTTCTCCTATTATCTCTGTTCTTACTGCTGTGCTACTCTTGCAGAAGCATGCTAAACGGAGAATCAAAATGGCCGACTGGAATCCCTCTCTTTATCTGCAGTACGGCGCGGAAAGAACGCGTCCTGCCGCTGAACTGCTCGCCAGAATTCCTCTGGATGAGGTATCCACCATCGCTGATTTAGGCTGCGGGCCGGGAAACAGCACCGCGCTGTTGAAGCATCGCTGGCCTTCGGCGCACATTACCGGGGTCGACAACTCCCCTGCAATGCTCGAGGAAGCAAGAGCCGCATTGCCAGGCTGCCATTTTGTTGAGGCCGATATCCGCCAGTACAAGCCTGGCCAGCCGCTGAGCCTGATTTATGCCAACGCTTCGCTGCAATGGGTTCCTGACCATTACGATCTCCTGCCTCATCTCGTTTCTTTACTCACGCTTAACGGCGTATTAGCGATCCAGATGCCTGACAACTGGCTTGAACCCACTCACGTAGCGATGCGTGAAGTGGCGCTGGAGCAAGACTACCCTGACCGCGGCCGTGAACCTCTCCCGGGTGTGCATGCCTACTACGATATCTTGTCCGAGGCGGGCTGTGACGTGGATATCTGGCGGACAACCTATTTCCATAAAATGAGCTCGCACCAGGCCATTATTGACTGGGTAAGCGCCACCGGCTTGCGCCCGTGGCTCCAGGAACTGAACGAGAGCGAGCAGAAACGTTTCCTGAAACGCTACCATGAACTGCTGGAAGAGCAGTATCCGCTCCAGGAAAATGGGCAGATACTGCTCGCTTTTCCGCGGCTATTTATCGTGGCGCAACGCCAGCCCTGACGGGTTATGACCGGGCTTCTTTCAGCAGCTGCTGAATGACCTTTTCCTGCTGCGCATAATCTCCTTCGCCAAAGGCGGTATAGCGTAGCTGGCCTTTGGCATCGAAATAGTAATGCGCTGGCCAGTACTGGTTCCCGAAAGCGTTCCAGATTTGATAGTTATTATCCGTCACCACCCGGTACGGCAGCTGCCATTTATTTACCGCGTTTTTCACCGAGGCGAGCGGTTTTTCCCAGGGATATTCCGGCGTGTGAACCCCAATCACAACCAGCCCCTGCGGCTGATACTTCGTGGCCCAGTCCCGCACGTGCGGGAGCGTATGCTGACAGTTAATGCAATCCCAGGTCCAGAAATCAATCAACACCACCTTCCCTCGCAGGGATTCAGACGTGACAGGGTCACCGTTAATCCAACCTGTACCCCCGCTTAATGAAGGCAGCTGGCTGCTGGGCTCTGTCATCACGACCGGCTGGAGCTTCACCGGCGCGGCTGTGGGTTTCGCCAGCGTCAGGAGTGTTGTCTCCAGACGGTCCGCAACGCCGTTTGCTCCTTTCAGAAGTGAAGTCATTCCCGTCGCGTTGAATACGACAGCCGACAGCATCGCCACGCCCGCCCCCTGCCGCAGCCTTTCCATCAGCGCCGATTTTGCTCTTAGCGGCGCCATCAGCGTGCGCCCGCCGAAAACGAGCAGGCTTAACATCAGCGCGCATCCGCTGCCGTAGGCCGCCAGCAGCGCGCCCGTCGCTATGGCCGAGTGGCCCGCGATATTAATGCTGAAAATGGCGCCCAGTATGGGACCGGCGCAGGGAGACCAGAGCAGCCCCACCGCGAGCCCGGCCAGAAAAGCCGATGCCAGACCGCGCGTTTGCCCGCTTCGGGTGTTCAGGACATTTCCCGCGCTGACGGCCGGACCCGCAATACGCTGGGCGAATGACGGAAAAATTAAGGCCAGCGCGGACGTGGCCAGAATGACGAGGGCGATCCAGCGCCCGACGATGGTTGCCTCTGCTATCCACTCGCTGGCGACGGTGACGGCCATCGCCACCAGGGTGAACATCACGATCATTCCCGCGAGCAGAGCCAGAATATGTCGTCGTTGTCCCTGAAAGCCGGCGAACAGAAGTGGAATAACCGGGAGCGTACATGGACTGAGCAGGCTTATCATCCCGCCCAGAAAAGCGATTACCAGAAACATAGACACCTCACAATACAAGTCCTGCGACGCTGCAGTGAGGCTATTTCATCGTGCGGATGTGTTCAGGATATGTGTAAAAACGCAGATTTTGTCTGGCTCTGTATCACCCGGGCCGGGAGATACAAAGCCGTACAATTAACGGCGCGGTAGCGTAATGGAAACATCCAGTCCGCCTCCGGCACGGTTCGTCAGGTTGAGCTTTCCGTCCAGCTGAGCGGTGAGCTGCGCGGCAATCGCCAGTCCGAGTCCTGTTCCGCCGGTATCGCGGTTGCGCGATGTTTCCACCCGGTAAAACGGCTGTAATACCGCCTCAAGCTCGTCATCGGGTATTCCCGGTCCGCCGTCAGTGATGTGAATCACCACCTCTGCGGAAGACGAATTATCAATGGCAATAACGGCATACCCACCGAACTTAAGGGCGTTATCCAGCAGGTTGGTCATCACCCGACGAAGCGCCTGCGGACGCGTAACGATCGGCAAGCGGGTATCGTTTGCCTGAAGCTGCACGTTTTTACCGATGTCCTGGTAATCGCAGGCGATGCTGTTGACCCAGGCGTTCAGCTCCAGCTTCAGCGGGGTCTCTTCCAGGGATTCTGATGACCGGGCATACGCAATACCCTCGCGAACAAGACGCGTCATGCTATCGAGATCGTTCAGGAGCTTGTCGCGAAGCTCAGGTTCCCCTGCCATCTCGACGCGCAGCTTCATGCGGGTAATCGGCGTCTGAAGATCGTGAGAAATGGACGCCAGGATCTGCGCGCGCTCCCGGAGATAAGACTGAATGCGCGCCTGCATCGCGTTGAAGGCATGCGCTGCACTCTGCACCTCCAGCGGCCCTTTCTCCGTCATTGGCGTGCTGGCCGCCGGATCCAGCGAATCCACCGCGCGGGTAAATTGTGAAAAAGGCCGCACCACCTGCCGCACGGCAATCCAGGCGCACGCAGCCAGCAACAGCAGCTGCAGGATCAGCACTACGG
The DNA here is from genome assembly GCF_041679625.1 of Enterobacter cloacae complex sp. ESBL7. Taxonomy (NCBI): domain Bacteria; kingdom Pseudomonadati; phylum Pseudomonadota; class Gammaproteobacteria; order Enterobacterales; family Enterobacteriaceae; genus Enterobacter; species Enterobacter cloacae complex sp. ESBL7. Next base: position 1,552,693 of record NZ_JBGORN010000001.1, on the reverse strand, counting down.
GCAGCCAGCTGGCGACCGGCGGCATGCGTGGGATCAGGTCAATGGTCAGCGGCGCGCCGTCGCGTAACGTCAGATGCGCCTGGATGTGTGAAACGGCACCGGGAACGGCGGTGAAGCTGAGCGGGTACTGTGACGCAAGCGTCGCTTTTAAGGTTCGGATGGCGTCCTGCGAACGCTTATCCGTCGGCGCGTTGCCGGGCTCTCCTGGCCCCAGAATATAGCGGTAGTTGCCCCGTTCAAGCCTCGGCAGCCAGGCCGCGCGTTCGCTGGCCGGTAAGCGGTCTAAAATGGCGACGCTGGTTGCGACGTCGTTTTCCAGATTACCGAGCATCACCGTTCTGGCGCTGTGCATTCGTTCAATCATGACCAGCGTCAGGCTCAGGGCGTTGGCCAGCAGCAGGCCGGACAGCACGACGAGCAGCAGGCGGGCCAGCAGCGAGCGTGGCCAGAGCGTCATTCGTTAGCCTCTTTGATGGTGACCGGCATGGTAAAAACGTAGCCCTCGCTGCGCACGGTCTTGATATAGGCAGGCGTGCGGGCATCTTCGTTCAGGCGCTGGCGGACCCGGCTAACCAGCAGGTCGATTGAACGTTCAAACAGCTCGGCGTCTCGCCCCTGCGTCAGGTTGAGCAGCTGATCGCGGGTCAGCACCCGCTGAGGATGGTCAAGGAAAACGCGCAGCAGGCGATACTCCCCCCCGCTGAGCGCGACGATCACCCCTTCCGGATCGATTAAGTGACGGGCAACGGTATCGAGCTGCCATTCACCGAACATCACCAGCCGCCCGGCTTCTGTCACCTGCAAATTGGGCGGCATCGTGCGAAAACGCCGTAAAATCGCTTTGATACGCGCCAGCAGTTCCCGGGCGACAAACGGCTTCACCACGTAGTCATCCGCGCCCATCTCCAGACCCAGGATCCTGTCCGTCTCCTCGTTGCGGGCCGTCAGCATCAGAATGGGCAGATCTTTGTATTTCCCGACGCGTAACTCTCGACATAACGTAAGCCCGTCGTCGCCGGGCATCATGACATCCAGCACCACCAGGTCGATATGCTGTTTATCCAGCACGACGCGCATCTCTTTGCCGTTGGCCGCGCCCGTCGCGCGATAGCCAGACTTAACGAGATAATCGACAATCAGTTCACGAATATCCCTGTCGTCATCGACGACAAGGATATGATCAATATGCTCCACCGAAATCTCCAGACCGAAGGGTAACGTACTGAAAATAGCACATTTCAGAGCTTGTCCGCGTCAACGACGGCCTTGACGAAATCCTGCGGATCTTCCTGAGGCGGATTGTGCCCCACGGTTGCCCCGAAGGTGCGGTGCTCATATTTACCGGTAAATTTACCCGCGTAGGCCTGCGGTGCCGGATGCGGCGCGCCGTTGTTCCCGCCTTCGATGGTGATCGTTGGAACGGTGATGTTCGGCAGCGTAGCGAGTTTTTGCTCGTAGCTGTCATATTTGCGCTCGCCTTTTTCCAGCCCTAAACGCCAGCGATAGTTGCTGAGCGTCACCGCGACGTGATCCGGGTTATCGAGGGATTTGGCGCTGGCGTTGAAGACAGCATCGCTAAATTTCCAGTCAGGCGACGCCTGAGACCAGATCAAACGGGCGAAGTCATGCGTGTTTTTGGCATAGCCCTCAGCACCGCGCGCGGTGGCGAAATAGAACTGATACCACCACTGCTGTTCCGCTTTTGGCGGCAGCGGCTGCTTGCCAATCTGCTGGCTGCTGATGAGATACCCGCTCACCGACACCAGTGACTTAACGCGCTCTGGCCACAGCGCCGCAACGATATCCGCCGTACGGGCACCCCAGTCATATCCTGCAAATACCGCCTGCTTAATATTCAGGGCATCCATCAGGTTCACAATATCTTTCGCCATGGCTGAAGGCTGGCCGTTGCGCGGCGTTTTGGCTGACAGGAAGCGCGTGGTGCCGTAGCCGCGCAGAGAAGGCACAATCACCCGATAGCCTTTTGCCGCCAGCGCGGGCGCGACGTCGGCGTAGCTGTGAATATCGTACGGCCAGCCGTGCAGTAAAATAACCGGCTGGCCGTTTTTCGGGCCGATGTCGACATAACCGACATTCAGATCGCCGGCGTTAATTTGCTGCGGATGATCAAAGGCTGCCGCGAAATTTGTGCCGGTGACTTCAGCCTGACAGGACATCACGGTGCCAAGAGAAACGGTCAGTGCGAGAGTTGAGTACGCGAGTTTGCTAAACATGTTGGTATCTCCGGTTGAGTACAGTTCACGGGGATATAACAACACGGCAATGTATAGCGGATATGTGCGAAAGCGGGTTTATTGCAAGCCTGTGTATGTATCAGCGACGCAGATACAGTGTGATACAAACCCAGGCCTTGTCGCCTTAAAGGGTGATGCGATAGCGGACGTAATCGTCGGCTTGACCGTATTTGTCATAAAGTTTTCGCGCCGGGTTATTCTCCCGGGTGACCCAGTACAGTTTTGACCACCCTTCGCGCTTGCTAACAGGCGTTGTTTCTGAAACCCAGAAAGATAGCGATCGCCACGCCGAGGATGCTAAATGGCGCCACGGTAAATTTGATGCCCAGCGAGGTATACCACGGCAACATCAGGATAACGGCGATTGAAAGCAGGAAGTTGAGCAGCAGTCGGGTGTAGATTTTGGGAAGTACCGAACCGTGCCAGACAAAAATCAGTTGTAGCCAGTGCTGTTTAGGACGAACAATCATAGTGAGTTTCAGGAAGGAAAAGAGCGTGGCTATTAAACGTGATCTCCCTCACGGTTGCAAGCATGTTAACGGGACATTGAATTTTATGACCTGCTTAGCGATAACCGCACGGTGCTGCATGCGTTTTTAAAAAAGAGCACATAGTATGTTGTAACTAAACTAAGATGTAATTAAACCCGGCCGAAGCCGGGTAACGTCATTAGCAAAGGGGGTTCACCGCTGCGCGCATTCCCTTCAGGAGAATGGCGTCAAGATCCAGGGTCACCTGGTCGACAAGCCCGGTGACCTGCGTGAGATCCTGTTCCCAGTGCTCGCTCACGCACAGTACGGACTGCACCAGCTCACGGGTGCTCAACTGCTGGTCGCGATGCTGTGCCCACAGCTGCTGATAACGTTCCAGCCAGAATGCATCATCCTGCACCGGGTAGTTTTCCCCGTTACGCTCCCCGCGATAAAACGCTATCAGTGCAGCCAGCGCGAACGTCAGACGTGCAGGCAATTGTCCGCTTGCGTTCTGCCCTGCCAGCAGCTGCGGCAGGATGCGGGTGCGGTATTTGGTCATACCGTTAAGCGCGATGGAAAGCAGCTGGTGTCTGATGTAAGGGTTGCGAAAACGCCCTGTTACCGCGCTGGCGAAAGATTCCAGCTCGTCACGCGGCAGATCGAGGACCGGAATGATCTCCTGATAAATCGCTTTTTCGACAAACGCGCAGATCTCGGCATCATTCATCGCCTCGCCTACCGTCTCTAACCCAGCCTGGAATGCCACCGGCACCAGCGCCGTATGCGCGCCGTTCAGGATAGCGACTTTGCGCTCTTTGTACGGCCTGATGTCGTCGACAATCAGCACATTCAACGGGTACTTATCCAGACGAAGTTCCTGCGCAAGAGATGCCGGCCCCTGGATAACGAACAGATAGAAATGTTCAGCCGTATCCAGGAAACCATCGTGATAACCCAGCTCAGCCTCCAGCGTGGCCGCTTCGTCGCGCGGATAACCGGTCACGATACGGTCAACCAGCGTCGAGCAGAAGCTGTTTGCCTCGCTAAGCCACTGGATAAAGGCGGCAGGCAGCGCCCACTCCCGGGCATAGCGCAGGACAAGTTCACGCAGCGCATCACCATTGTAGTCAATCAGCTCGCACGGAATGATGATCCAGCCTTTATCCGCTGCACCGTTGAAGTGGCTATAACGCTCAAACAGCAGTCGCGTCAGCTTCGCCGGGTAGCTCACCGCAGGGGCATCGTCGAATCTGTCACCCGCGTGGTAGCTGATACCCGCTTCGGTGGTGTTCGAGAAAACAAAGCGCATGTCCGGATTGTGCGCCAGTTTCAGGAACGCATCATACTGGCCGTAGACGTCGATCTCCCGGTTAACCGAGCGGATAAGACGGCTCTCACTCACCGCTTTACCCTGCCCGTTCAGGCCGCGAATGATAGTGGTATAGAGACCATCCTGAGTGTTCAGCGACGGCGGGAAGTCGCTCTGAATAGGACGGACGATAACCACACCGGCGTTAAGATCGGTATGTTCATTTAGCAGGTCAATTTGCCAGTCGACAAACGCACGCAGGAAGTTGCCTTCACCAAACTGAATAATGCGTTCCGGGTATTGAGCTCCGGGAAAATCACGACGGTTCAGCGTGTTCACAAGAGGGTTCCTTTATGATTAGTCATACAGCCTGATAAGATTGGTACGATAACTTATCAAAACTTAACGACCAGAAACCCTGTTTTGATCAATCCATGGCGTAGTTGTACAAAATAATCATAAGAACTTATAGAACACGGACGTGGCCGTCATGGCGCCGTCCGGCATCAGGGCATAGCGCGGGATCTCCCCCACCTTTTGCCAGCCGGCACGCTGGTAGAACGTCTCGGCGCCGCTGCCGGTGGAGGTATCGAGCACCAGAACCGAAATATCTCTGGCCCGGGCCTCCGCTTCAAGCGCTTCCATCAAGGCCATCGCGGCACCTTTGCGGCGCGCTTTCTCGTGAACCAGCAGCTTCGCCACATCGGCGCGATGCGGCTGGTTTTCCGGCTGGTCGACGATCAGCTGCACCGTCCCGATGACGCCGTCCTGCGGGTCGATACAGGCCAGCACCAGACGCTCGTTGCGCCCTACGCTTTCAGCGATGCCGCGCCAGAACGCACGAGCCTTATCCAGACTAAAGGGAAGCATAAAGCTGACGGATGCCCCGCCGTTCACACAGTTTTCGAGGATCCCGGCCAGCGCATCAAGATAGGTGAGAATGTCGTCTCGGGTGAGGTTTTTGATTTGCAGTGAGGTATTCATTGTTTTTCCTTACGTTGAATACCGTCACTGTGCATTTAACATCTTCTTAACGCAAACGGATCGGACATACGCTTTTGTTATGTTACCGGGAGCGCTGTCGCTGCTGTTTCATGGCATACATCTTTTCATCGGCCTCTTTTAACCACTGCTGCAGGTCGTTGCCGTTATGATCGAATTCACTGAGCCCCCACGAGAAATGGAGCGACCAGGGATGTAGCTTGCGGGCGTTATAATTTTCTACCTGCTCGGCAAGATACTGCATGGCAATCCAGGCGCCCTGCTCATCCGTATCGGCGAACAGCACGGCAAACTCGTCCCCGCCAAAACGCACCAGCAGATCCGCTTCGCGGAAAGAGGCGCGCATCAGCTGCGCCATCGCTTTCAGCGCCTTATCCCCCTCTTCATGCCCGAAGCGATCGTTAATTTCCTTAAAGCGATCCAAATCCAGCCAGCCGAGCGTGAGCGGCTCAGCGCGACGCCGGGCAACGGAAAGCGTGAACCGCACGAGCTGATTAAAGCCCCGACGGTTGAATAACCCGGTTAATTCATCCGTGGTCGCCGCGCTGATGGCAGCAAATTCGTCTTCCGCCAGCGCGCCAAGGTCCCCCAGCACGGCGAGGTCGGCGGCAGAAAACTCGCGGGGGGCGTAATCAATCAGGCACAGCGAGCCAACGCTTGAGCCGTCGCGCAGGCGCAGCGGGAAGCCCGCGTAAAACCGCACGCGAGGCTCACCGGCCACCAGCGGGTTATCCGCAAAGCGATCGTCCTGAAGCATATCCCCCACCACCAGCGGCGCTTCGGTGAGGATCGTATGGCCGCAAAATGAGATATTGCGCGGAACGCTGCCCGGCGCCTGACCGTCGGCCGACTTCACGATCAGCGAATGCTCATCAATGAGATTGACCATCGCCAGCGGCACCTGGAAGAAGCGTTTTGCCAGACGCGTTAAGCGGTCAAACGCCGGGGAACTGTCGATCTCAAGCAGACCTGATTCTCGTAGCGAGTTGAGTCTGTCTGTTTCATTTTCAGGGGTTGCAGGTGCTTTCATAATGTCTCCTGACGTAAAGCGTTACTAAAAGCGTAGCTTAAACAGAGACATTGTCAGTGTTCTGACATCCTGTTAAGCCGCTTACTATTCACGTCAATGCCTTATGACGATTAACGCAGCTATGTTTCACTCCCGGAGGGCGCGGCAATCTGCTCGTCCGCCACCCGGGCGCTGGTACGGTTTCGACCCGCTTTTTTTGAACGATAGAGATGATCGTCCGCTTCGGCCATGAGCTTGTTGAAGACCTCGGTCAGCTGCCAGGACTCAGCCTTTCCGCTCCCGAGGCCAATGCTGACCGTCAGATAGAGCGTCTGGTGACGCCATGTAAAAGGATGGCCGGCAACGGTGGATCGGATACGTTCAGCCAGTTCAAAACCGTGCTGCGCGTCGCCTGAATTGACCACCACGGCGAACTCTTCCCCGCCCATGCGCGCCACCATGCCGTCTTCGCCGACGACCTGCTGAACCTGTCGGGCAAACGACGCCAGCACGCGGTCTCCGCACTCGTGGCCGTAGTTATCATTAATGCTTTTGAAATAATCAATATCCAGCAGCATGACGGTCAGAAAACGCGTGTGCCGGTACGTCTCTTCATGCTTTAACGCCTCATAAAGCCCGGAACGCGAGTAGACGTGCGTTAAAAAGTCATAATCCGCCCTCAGTGAAACCTGGCGGATCAGGGAATTAATCGCCGCCATGCTGACGGATACCATCACCGGACAGATCGCCATCGTGGCGATCCCCAGCCGGGCTGAAAACATCATTGGCGTCGTAAACGGCGTCGCCACGGCGATATTAATAATCGAGTTGGCGACCAGAATGATTTCAGTGGCCCCCGTGATAAACGTCAGCAGACAGGTGGCAGGCAATGAGTAACGCACCGCGCACCAGATAAGCGCAGGCAGAGGAAACGAGAGGCTCCCCGCGCCGCCAATCACCACCGACGCGATCACCGAGACGATCAGCGCAATTACCGGCAGCAGCTGCTCAAGACGTAGCCTGAGCTCACGCCCGGGCATGCGTAACGTGAGCATACAGGGCACAACAAGCACGCCGGTTGAGAACTGCTCGCTAAACCAGTCGGCAAACAGCGGCCAGAAGGTATGACTGTCAATCCCGACCGACCCTACCGCGCCGAGCAAGGCGCAAAGCAGCGCGGCAATCAGACAGTAGTTAAACAGGCGTAGCGCGTTAAGCGGATCGGGGGTTTTCTTCATCAGCCGCTTGTCGCGCTGAACCAGCACGGCGACGACGACGATAAAGATCATGTTAGACAGGTTAATCACCACTGAGGCCATACCCCAGTTGGTCGTTACCGCGTCGTACAACAGCATCGCGACATAACATACCGCGTAGTAATGCAGGCGATTCAGGTAAACATAGCGGGCGAATATCCCTGCCATGACGCCATTCAGCGGCCAGAACAGCGACAGGGCCTCAACGAGCCGTAATTCCGCGCCCACAAAATAGAATAAAGTGGTGAGGATGAAGATCGTCGCTGCATTTCGCAGCGGCGTATCAACCTGGAACGGCCTGAAAGCGGTAAGAGCAGAACGCATTAAATATCATTCCATATGAAAGCTTATGGCAATTATTGCGGTCGTCAGCATGATCGGGACTAACTTGGGATGCATCTATAACACAAATACCACGGGAGCATAACTCGTCAAATTTAGGCGTTCATCTGCAGCACCAGCCAGTGGTGGATGACGCTGACGATGTAATTTTGTTGCTGCGCCGTGAGCGTTACGCCCTGTGGAATGTTATGCCATTTTGCCAGACAGCCCCGGCAACAGGTGGCGGTGGCATGCTGGGCGATAAACACCGGGTGACCGCGCATGGGCGTCTGCTTACCGTCGTTTGCGGGGTGCGCGGGCACAAGGCGCTTTTCGACAAAATCCGCGGCGTGCCGATCAATGGTTTCGGGGCCTTTGTCCCAGCAGTACTGTCGTTCCTTATCGCCTAAGCGAAAGCGCGAACGAAATGTCGATCGCGCCAGGCGGGAAAAGAGAGGATCCAGATCGGACATCAGTATACGGAACGTCCCAGGCGCTGGGTAAGTTTCTCCAGAACCGCCACGCCGGCAAGGGAATTTCCCGTTTCATCCAGTTCCGGGCTCCAGACGGCTATCGCCATTTCATGCGGCACAATCGCCACGACCCCGCCGCCGACGCCCGATTTAGCCGGAAGCCCAACGCGCCAGGCAAACTCGCCGGCGTTTTGATACATCCCGCTGGTGGCCATCAGCGCGTTAACCTGCCGGGCCTGAAGCGGAGAAACCACCTCCTGATCGAGATGCGGCGCGTGCCCCTGGTGCGCAAGGAACAGGAACGTCTGGGCCAGCTCAACGCAGCTCATTTTCAGGGCGCAGTAATGGAAGTAGTTTTGCAGCACGGTCGCCACGTCGTTGTGGAAATTACCGAAGGATTTCATCAGCCATGCGATCGCCGCGTTACGGGCAGAGTGTTCAAACTCCGAGCGTGCCACCACCGCATCATAGGCAATATCGTCAACGCCCGAGAGCTGGCGAACAATCTCCAGCATTCGCTGGCGCGGTGCGCTGAGGCGACTTTGCAGCATATCGCAGACCACCAGCGCCCCGGCATTGATAAAGGGATTTCGCGGTTTACCCTGTTCAATCTCGAGCTGAAGCAGCGAGTTAAAAGGCTGGCCGGAAGGATCTTTACCGACACGCTGCCAGATCTCTTCTTCTTCATACTGGCGCATCGCCGCAACCAGACTCAGCACTTTCGAAATGGACTGAATGGAAAAACGCTCAGCCGCATCGCCTGCCTGGTATCGCTGTCCGTCAATGGTACAGATAGCAATCCCCAGCTTGTTCCCGCTCACCGAGGCAAGGGCCGGAATATAGTCGGCAACCTTCCCCTTTCCAATTAACGGACGAACCTGCGCCAGAATCTCGTCCAACATCTCATAATGGATGACCGCAGCCACACTTTGCTCCTTGCCCTCAGGCTAAAACGGGCTGCGAGTATAACAGAGGCTTATGTATTGCGTCAGGCGCTAAGACGAAAACGCGAAACGGCCTGCAATAAAAGATCGGATTGCTTTTGCAGCCGCTCAGAGGCATCCGAGGCGTCTGAGACCAGCAGGTCCGTCTGCCGGGAGACCTGATTCAGCGCCTGAAGCTGGCGCGTCATCTGGTGAATACTGTCTCCCTGGCTGAGCGTGGCGGTTGAGATCTCATTAAGCAAACTGCTTAAATTGCCCACCAGGCCGGTGACCTGCTGCAGATTTTCTTCCATCAGGTTAACGGCGCGGGAACCGTCTTCAATGCCCTGCAGCGAGCGGTTGATCAGCTCCTGAATGGTCTGCGTCGAGTGGCTGCTTTTTCTGGCCAAAAGCCCGACTTCCCGGGCGACGACGGCAAAGCCGCGCCCCTGGTTTCCGGCATGGGCCGCCTCGATGGCGGCATTCAGCGCCAGGATGTTGGTCTGAAACGCCACGCTGTCGATCATCGCCACGATCCCGCGCATCTCAGAAGATCGGTCGACGATCGCCTGCATGGACGCATTCACGGTAGACATCATCCGGTCGCCCCCCACGGCGGCCTGACGCGCTTCATCGGCCCGCGAGCTGGCGAGCCTGGCATAGCCGGTATTCCCTTCCACATGGCTTTCCAGCGCCGCGATATGCGCCGTCACATCCTCAAGCTCTTTCGCCTGGCGCGCTGACTGCTGATACAGCTTCTGGTTACCCTGCGCAAGGGAGTCAATGTTCTCCACCATCGTTGCGGTGGCATGGCTGACCTGCGTCACCAGTTGCTGCAGACCGTGCTGCATCGTCGCAATACTGTCGCTAAGCTGACCTATCTCCCGGTTAAAGCGCATGACGTCCGGCGGCGTGCCGGAGAGATCCCCTGCCGCCAGCCGGTTAATATGCGCAATCAACCGACGCAGCGGCGTAATCACCCATCTGGACATGCCGAACCAGACGACAACCGCGATGGCAAGCAGCAGCACCGGCGCAAACAGGAACAACGTTTGCAGGCCGGATAGCTGCGCCATTAAGCTCTGACGCCCCTGCATGGCCTGCTTCTCGCTTGCCTGCTGATAGCGCGCATAGTTGTCGTTAAAATCAGACTGAAACGCCTGAGCCGGTACGGCAAAAAACGCGTCGATGGTGTTGGTCTTAATCAGACCTTCAGCCTGCTCGTTGATCGCGCCGTAAAAAAGCTGATAGCTGTTCACCAGGGCGTCGTCTTTCGGCGGATTTAGCGCCAGCCAGGCCTTCCACGCCTGCTGAGAAACCGCCAGCGCCTTTTGCGCATCGTCCATCAGGCTGTGCCAGCTCCCGTCGGAGCCGGTCTCTTTATCCTGCATAAACCAGACGCCGGAGCGGTTAAGCAGGTCGCTTGCCGCCAGCAGGGAAACGCGGGCCAGATCCAGCTTGCTCTGCTGCTGCCAGGCCAGAAGGTTTTGCTGCTCGTTGCGCTGGGCGTCGTTCAGGGAGGCGTTAAGCAGAAATGAGGAGGAGAGCTGCAGCGCGGAGAAAAGGCCAATAATGCAAAAGATACCCGTCAGCAGGCCAAAGTGACGAGGGGTGAGACGCTGCGCAATACGGCGAAAAATTTGCGTTAGGTTCATAATTATCTTCATTAACAATGCGTTAGACGCGAGCGAGTCTACGAAATGAAAATGACAGAACCATTGCAGATAAATGACAACGGCCCTCGTGATGAGGGCCGTAATCACAGGCGGGCAATAAATTACACGCGATCCTTCCACACCGTCTGCACGTTGCAGAACTCGTGCAAACCAAAGTGGGAAAGCTCCCGGCCAAAGCCGCTTTTCTTCACGCCGCCGAAGGCCACGCGCGCGTCGCTGGCGCTAAAGCCGTTGATAAACACCCCGCCGCACTCCAGTTCGCGGGAGAATTTATCCGCAAGCGCCGCGTCAGCGGTAAAGACGGTGGCGGACAGGCCAAAGTCGCTGTCGTTGGCAAGCGTCAGGGCGTGCGCCGCGTCTTTCGCAACAGTAATGGCCGCGACCGGACCAAACAGTTCCTGGCGGAACGCCGTCATCGACGGGGTGACGTTGGCCAGCACGGTTGGCGCGTAGTAATTGCCCTCTCCGCTGATTTTCTCTCCGCCCAGCAGCAGCGTTGCCCCTTCGGCCAGGGTGGCCTGCACCTGCTGATGCAGCTCATCGCGCAGGTCATAACGCGCCATCGGGCCCAGGTAGTTCTCTTCTGCTTCCGGCGCGCCCATCTTTAACGCGGCGACGGCGTCGACGAAGCGGCGGGTAAAGGTATCCGCAATCCCCTCTTCCACAATGAAGCGTTTGGCCGCCGCGCACACCTGTCCGGTATTCTGATAGCGACCCGCCACCGCCGCCTTCATGGCTAGATCCAGGTCGGCATCGTTAAGGACGATAAACGGGTCGGAGCCGCCCAGCTCAAGAACGCATTTTTTCAGCGCGGCTCCTGCCTGCGCGCCAATAGCCGCACCGGCACGCACGCTGCCGGTGACGGTCACCGCCGCAATACGGCGATCGTTAATCGCCTGGCTTACGCCGTCATTGGTGGCGTTCACCCAGCCGAATACGCCTTCAGGGAAACCGGCATCCGCAAAGATCTGCCCAATAAGATCCGCAGAACCTAGCACGTTTGGCGCATGTTTCAGCAGATAGCTGTTACCTGCCAGCAGGATCGGCACCGCGCCGCGCAGCACCTGCCAGAGCGGGAAATTCCAGGGCATTACCGCGAGAATCGGGCCCAGAGGACGGTATTCAATAACCGCGCTGTGGTTTTCCACCAGCGTAGGCTCCGCACGCAGCATCGCCGGGCCGTGCCCGGCATACCAGTCGCACAGAGCTGCGGATTTTGCCACTTCCGCCCGCGCCTGCAGGATGGGTTTCCCCATTTCACGGGAGATCGTCTGCGCCATCTCTTCCGCGCGGTTTCGCAGCGCGGCGCCGAGATCCAGGAGCTTCTGCGCCCGGTGGGACACGCTTTCGCGTCGCCACTGGCGATACCCCGCGTCAGACTGAGCAATCGCGCGGTCAACCTCTTCCGCCGTCGCCCAGGGATAAGCAGCGAGAGTTTCCCCCGTTGCCGGGTTAACGGACAAGGCATGTGTAGCAGATGAATATTTCATGATGTTCTCCACGCATTTCGGTTGATTCATTGTGGCTCACTCTGCTATTTCTTAAAAATGAATAATACTAACCACCTTATTCACGAAACGAGAATGCCATGGACTTAACCCAGCTTGAAATGTTTAACGCCGTCGCGCTGACGGGCAGCATCACCCAGGCGGCGCAGAAGGTGCATCGCGTGCCGTCTAACCTGACGACCCGCATCCGCCAGCTGGAAGCCGATCTTGGCGTCGAGCTGTTTATTCGTGAGAACCAGCGTTTGCGCTTATCCCCCGCCGGACATAACTTCCTGCGCTACAGCAGGCAGATCCTCGCCCTGGTGGATGAAGCGCGCATGGTCGTCGCGGGTGATGAGCCGCAGGGGCTATTTGCCCTCGGCGCGCTGGAAAGCACCGCCGCGGTGCGCATTCCCGAAACGCTGGCGCAGTTTAACCAGCGCTATCCGCGCATCCAGTTTGCCCTTTCTACCGGGCCATCCGGGACGATGATTGATGGCGTACTGGAGGGAACCCTCAGCGCCGCCTTTGTCGACGGGCCGCTGTCGCACCCGGAGCTGGAGGGCATGCCGGTCTACCGGGAAGAGATGATGCTGGTCACGCCTGCCGGGCACGCGGAGGTCGCCCGCGCCACGCAGGTCAGCGGCAGCGACGTTTATGCCTTTCGCGCGAACTGCTCGTACCGTCGACACTTGGAAAGCTGGTTTCATGCGGACAGAGCCACCCCCGGCCGCATTCATGAGATGGAGTCCTATCACGGCATGCTTGCCTGCGTCATTGCTGGCGCGGGCATCGCGCTGATGCCGCGCTCGATGCTGGAGAGTATGCCGGGACATCATCAGGTTGAAGCCTGGCCGCTGGCGGAAAACTGGCGCTGGCTTACAACCTGGCTGGTGTGGCGGCGCGGGGCGATGACCCGCCAGCTGGAAGCTTTTATAGCGCTGCTAAACGAACGTCTTCAACCAGCGCCTTCTCCATAAACAGGCTGAGCGGATCGTCAGCGTACGGGGCAAACGCCGGACGCAAATCGTACCCGCACTGCTCGTACAGGCGAACCGCGGCGCGCTGTTTGATGCCCGTCTCCAGCCTTACCGTGTGGCAATGGCGGCTCAGGGCCTCATCTTCCAGGGCGGCCAGCAGCGTCTCGCCGAGATGCTGCCCGCGATGGGCCGGATCGATATAGACCCGCTTCATCTCCCCCGTTCCGTCGCCGTTGAGCACGATGGCTCCGCAGCCTACGGCGTGCAGCTGCTGGTCACGAATGACCATCAGGATCAGCGAGGCTTCCGGCAGCGCGGACAGGTCGAGCAGATGGTTGCTTTCGGCGGGATAGAGTTCGCTCTGGTAGCGGTCAAGCGCCGCGATCAGCGTGAGAATGTCCGGATGACGTGCAGATTCAGAGGTAATGGAATACATGGCAGGCTCCTTGCTGTTTTTATATCAACATAGCTCAGGCCTGCCGGGGTGGTTCATAGTATTAACTTATAGCGCGTCACTCAGCTAGCGCAGGAAGATTCGCCCTTTCAGGTACAGCGTAGCCTGGCCGCCAATCAGCACGCGGTCGCCCTTCAGCTCGCAGCGCAGATCCCCGCCACGGTATGACACCTGGCGAGCATTGAGTGACGTTTTGCCCAGCTTTTCGCTCCAGTAAGGGATCAGCATGCTGTGGGCGGATCCGGTGACGGGATCTTCCGGCACCCCTTCGCCAGGGCAGAAGAAGCGGCTGACGAAGTCATATTCTTCTCCCGGCGCCGTCACGCAGACCATTTTATCCAGCGGAAGCATGGCCCCAATATCCGGCGTTAACGCTTCAACCTGATGCTGGCTCTCCAGCACCACCATGTAATCGCGTCCGACGCGCACCTCTTTTGCCGCCGTGATGCCCAGCGCGCTAAACAGCAGCTCAGGTGGGTTTTCGACGATTTCCGTCGACCACGCGGGGAAGTTCAGCGTCAGCCAGTCGCCGCTGCGTTTGACGGTCAGCTCGCCCACGAAACGCGTGGTGAAAGTGATTTCGGTATGCGGATAATCAAGGTATTCGAAAATGACGTGCGATGCGGCAAGCGTAGCGTGACCGCACAGGTTAATTTCATCCAGCGTGGTGAACCAGCGCAGCTCAAACCCGCCGTCGGTACGCACGAAAAAGGCGGTCTCAGACTGGTTATGCTGCTGCGCCATTTTGAGCAGCGTTTCGTCCGGCAGCCACTCTTCCAGAGGACATACCGCTGCGGCGTTGCCGCCAAAGGTTTTATCGCTGAAGGCATCCACCAGATAAAAATCAATTTCCTGCATTGTCTCTTCCTCTCTTGTTATGGGTTTTTAGCGCAGAAAAACTGTGCCTTTCAGATAAAGCGTGGCCTGCCCGCTCATCAGCACGCGCGAACCTTTCAGCTCACAGTGTACGTCGCCGCCTCGCGCTGAAACCTGACGGGCAAACATCGTGGTTTTGCCCAGCTTTTCGCTCCAGTAAGGGATCAGCATGGTGTGCGCGGAGCCGGTGACCGGGTCTTCCGGGACGGAAACGCCCGGTGAGAAAAAGCGGCTGACAAAATCATATTCCCCCTCACCGCGCGCCGTAACGCTCACCTTATGCTCGCCCGGCGTCATCGCCGAGAAGCGCGGCGCAAGCGCTTCAACCTGCTGGCGATTCTCCAGAACGATCAGCCAGGCGCGCCCTTTACGGGCTTCAACGTAGCGGTTAATACCCAGCGCCGAGAGCATCTCCAGCGGGGGTGTCTCTTCATGGGTTGGACATGCCGGGAAGTCCAGCGTCATCCACTCCCCCTCCCGGCTGACGGTGAGGCGGCCAGAGGCGGTATCAAAGTGGATCCGCGAATCCGGGTAATCCAGCCCGGTAAACAACACGTGCGCGGCCGCCAGCGTAGCGTGGCCGCAGAGATTGACTTCGGTGAGCGTGGTAAACCAGCGTAGCTCAATGCCCCCTTTACTGCAGACGAAAAAAGCCGTTTCCGACTGATTATGCTGCTGCGCCATTTTCAGCAAGGTCTCATCGGGTAACCATTCCTTGAGCGGGCAAACGGCGGCCGGATTGCCGCCAAACGAGGTGTCGCTGAACGCATCTACCAGATAAAAATCAATCTCCTGCATTGTCTTACCGCCTGTTTTTATTGTGTTGTTCTTTTATATTCAATGAAAACGGCGTTCCCGGCTACCGCTTTCATAAGGTAAATATTGAGATCTGCGTCACATAATGGTTGAGTTTTCGCCGTTCGACGTTTTAAGATCGTCTCCTCTTCTTTTCAGCAACGAATCTCCGACATCCCTATGACAACGAACACAGTTTCCCGCAGGGTTGCGTGGCTACGCGTGGTCACGCTGGCCATTGCCGCGTTTATTTTTAACACCACAGAATTTGTTCCGGTTGGGCTGTTGTCTGACATCGCTGAAAGTTTCCAGATGGAAACGGCGCAGGTGGGCATTATGTTGACCATCTACGCCTGGGTTGTGGCGCTGATGTCCTTGCCGTTTATGCTGCTGACCAGCCAGATGGAGCGGCGCAGGCTGCTGATCGGCCTGTTTGTGCTGTTCATCGCCAGCCATGTCCTGTCGTTTATGGCGTGGAATTTTACGGTGCTGGTCATTAGCCGCATCGGCATTGCCTTTGCCCATGCGGTGTTCTGGTCGATCACCGCGTCGCTGGCTATTCGACTCGCGCCAGCGGGTAAACGCGCCCAGGCGCTGAGCCTGATTGCCACCGGTACCGCACTGGCGATGGTGCTGGGTCTGCCGATTGGCCGCATCGTAGGGCAATACTTCGGCTGGCGTACGACGTTCTTCGCCATTGGTATGGGCGCGCTGGTTACGCTGGTATGTCTGATTAAGCTGCTGCCCGCGCTGCCGAGCGAACATTCCGGCTCGCTGAAAAGCCTGCCGCTGCTGATGCGTCGCCCGGCGCTGCTGGGTATCTACCTGCTTACCGTCATTGTGGTGACGGCCCATTACACGGCGTACAGCTACATTGAACCCTTTGTGCAGGTGGTGGCGGGCTTTAGCGCCAACTTTGCCACCATCCTGCTGTTGATCCTCGGCGGAGCGGGCATTATTGGCAGCGTGCTGTTCGGTAAGCTGGGTAACCGGCATGCGTCAACGCTGGTGAGCTGCGCTATCGGTCTGCTGCTGGCCTGCCTGCTGCTGCTGATGCCTGCCGCAGGCAGTGAAAGCCATCTGGCGATCCTCAGCCTGTTCTGGGGCGTGGCGATCATGATTATTGGTCTGGGCATGCAGGTGAAGGTCCTGGCCCTGGCGCCGGATGCAACGGACGTCGCCATGTCGCTGTTCTCAGGGATTTTCAATCTGGGGATTGGCGCGGGCGCGCTGGTGGGAAATCAGGTAATACTGCACGTATCGATGTCGGCGATTGGCTATCTGGGCGCCATTCCGGCCCTGGTGGCGCTGGTCTGGTCAGTGCTCATCTTCCGTAAATGGCCGGTGGCGCTGGAGGAACAGGGTCAGCACGGGTAAGCCTTCTTGCCGGGTGGCGGCTTCGCCTTACCCGGCCTACAAAACCCGTAGGCCCGGGCAAGCGAAGCGCCGCCGGGCAAGCGAAGCGCCGCCGGGCAATCACATCAATGATAGGTTTTAATAATTTCCAGCACGCCGTTAATAATAAACTGCACGCCCATACAGACCAGCAGGAAGCCCATCAGACGGGAAATCGCCTCGATACCGCCCTTGCCTACCCAGCGCATAATGGCCCCAGAACTGCGCAGCGACGCCCACACGATAACCCCGATAATCGCAAAAATCAGCGGTGGCGCAACCGTCAGCACCCAGTCCGGGAAGGTTGCGCTGTCACGCACCGTTGATGCGGAGCTGATGATCATCGCGATGGTACCCGGCCCCGCCGTGCTCGGCATGGCAATCGGTACAAAGGCGATATTCGCACTCGGCTCGGTTTCCAGCTCTTCCGATTTGCTGGCCGCTTCCGGCGACTCATGCGCCTTTTGCGCCGGGAACAGCATGCGGAAACCGATAAAGGCCACAATCAGCCCCCCGGCGATACGCAGGCCGGGGATGGAAATCCCGAAGGTGTTCATCACCACCTGTCCGGCATAGTAAGCCACCATCATGATGGCAAACACATACACCGAGGCCATCATCGACTGATGGTTGCGCTCGGCGCTGTTCATATTCCCTGCCAGACCGAGGAACAGCGCCACCGTCGTTAACGGGTTAGCCAACGGCAGCAAGACCACCAGCCCAAGGCTGATTGCTTTTATTAAATCCAACATAGTGCGTTGTCGTCCTTATCCATATTTAACACAGCAATTATAGGGTGAAAGTGTGACATTGAGCCATGGGTGCAACGCAACGATTATTTCCGTCCTGGAAAGATAACTGACAGTTATCTATATGATTTGAAAGACCTCAAAAAAAGTTCATGAAACGTTTTAGCAATTCGTGGCATCGGCTGACTCATTCAGTTGACTTATACTTGCCTGAGCAATAATATCTGCCGTGACTAACTACTTGCCAGGGCAACCATTGTGAAAAGCACCAGTGATATCTTTAACGACGTTGTTCCGCTGGGTCGTCTTATTCATATGGTAAATCAGAAAAAAGATCGCCTGCTCAACGACTATCTGTCACCGCTGGATATCACCGCAACACAGTTCAAAGTGCTGTGTTCCATTCGCTGCGAAGTGTGTATTACACCGGTTGAGCTTAAAAAGGTGCTCTCTGTCGATCTGGGCGCGTTAACCCGCATGCTGGATCGTCTCGTCTGCAAAGGATGGATAGAACGAAGCCCTAACCCGAATGACAAACGCGGCGTACTGGTGAAGCTAACCAGCGATGGCGCGGCCATGTGCGAGCAATGTCATCAATTAGTAGGACAAACACTGCATCAGGAACTAACAAAAAACTTAACGGCAGATGAAGTGGCAACCCTTGAGCTTCTGCTCAAAAAAATACTGCCGTAAACAGAAAAAGAGGTATGACGATGTCCAGACGCAATACTGACGCTATCACCATTCATAGCATTTTGGACTGGATCGAAGATAACCTGGAATCGCCGCTCTCCCTTGAAAAAGTGTCAGAGCGTTCAGGTTACTCCAAATGGCACCTGCAACGGATGTTCAAAAAAGAGACCGGTCATTCATTAGGTCAATACATTCGCAGCCGCAAGCTGACGGAAATTGCCCAGAAACTGAAAGAAAGCAATGAGCCGATCCTTTATCTGGCGGAGCGTTACGGATTTGAATCGCAACAGACCCTGACGCGTACGTTCAAGAACTATTTTGACGTGCCGCCTCATAAGTACCGAATCACCAGCGTGCCGGGCGAATCCCGATACCTGTATCCGTTAAAACACTGTAGTTAATCATCGCCTGTAAAGACGTAACCGAGGAAATCATGAAAGTTACCGCCTCCGCCGCCCTCGCCTTGCTGGTGCTGTTCTCCAGCCAGACCTTCGCGGAGCAAACCCCTCGTGCAACGCAGCAAAATAATCCTGATACGATGATTTTGCCGTCAGCACATGACCAGTCGCCTTATGATTTCAACCATATGGGTGCTGGTAGCGACAAATCCGACGAATTAGGCGTGCCTTATTATAATCAGCACGGCCTCTGATTCGTTTTTGCCCCGCAGACGCGGGGCTTTTTTATGCCTTTTCGCTTACCCGCGTCGCCCGACGAACCCGCAGACCAAACACGTTAATGTACAGCCCGGCCATGATCAGCACGGCGCCAAACAGCTGCAGCGCGCTCAGCGTTTCATCCAGCAAGAGTGCCGCACTGGCAAGCCCCACCACCGGCACCAGCAGGGATAACGGCGCCACGCGCCAGGTTTCATAACGCCCCAGCAGCGATCCCCAAATCCCGTAGCCCACAATGGTGGCGACAAAGGCCAGATAGACAAGAGAAAGGATTGTGGTCAGATCGATTTCGACCAGACTGTTCAGCATTACATCCGGACCATCCAGAATAAACGACGCCGCCAGAAACGGGATTATCGGGATCAGCGCGCTCCAGACAACCAGGGACATCACCGCCGGGCGGGCCTCGTGCTGCATAATCAGCTTGTTGAAAATATTCCCGCAGGCCCAGCTCAGCCCCGCCGCCAGCGTCAGCATAAAGCCGAGCAGCGCCACATCCTGGCCGTTCAGGCTGGCTTCAATAAGCACCAGCACGCCAAACACCGCCAGCGTAATGCCTGCCAGCTGTTTTCCCTGTAAACGTTCGCCAAACACGAAGGCGCCGAGAATGATGGTAAAGAACGCCTGCGCCTGCAGCACCAGCGAGGCCAGACCGGCCGGCATCCCGAACTTGATGGCGCAGAAGAGAAACGCGAACTGGCCAAAGCTGATGGTCAGGCCATAGCCCAGCAGCAGCTTTAACGGGATCTTCGGACGGGCGACGAAAAAAAGCGCCGGGAACGCGACCAGCAAAAAACGTAAACCGGCCAGCATCAGCGGCGGCATGTTGTGCAACCCCAGCTTGATGACCACAAAATTGAGCCCCCATACTACGACCACCAGCAACGCCAGCAGCCCGTCTTTACGCGTCATACCCTGCCCCTGAATTATTAATTATTTGTTAACAGTTCAAGGTAACAGAAAAAAGCGCGCGGCGAGAAGATCATTAATTATGGCAGTCAGGCGAAGCACTTACGGATAAATTAGGTGCTATACAAGCCCCTTATGTCATGGTAATCCTGTTAACACACGTCTAAAAAAAGCATAAGCAACTGTCGGGCAGGAATATGAAACCATCTCTCAGGCGCTCAACCGCAGCGCTGCTGGCGTCGTCATTGTTATTAACCATCGGTCGGGGAGCAACGCTGCCGTTCATGACCATTTATCTCACGCGCGTCTACAGCATGAGCGTCGAGAATATTGGTTATGCCCTGACGATTGCGCTGACAATCGGCGTGGTGTTCAGCCTGGGATTTGGCATTCTTGCCGATAAGTTTGATAAAAAGCGCTACATGCTGATCGCGATCGTGGCCTTTATCGCGGGGTTTGTCGCGATCCCGCTGGTCGATAACGTCACGCTGGTGGTGCTGTTCTTTGCGCTGATCAACTGCGCCTATTCCGTCTTTTCAACGGTGCTGAAGGCCTGGTTCTCCGACGTGCTCACCGCAAGCCAGAAAGCGCGCGTCTTCTCGCTTAACTACAGCTTTCTGAACATTGGCTGGACGATCGGGCCGCCGATTGGCACCCTGCTGGTGATGTACAGCCTGCAGCTGCCGTTCTGGCTGGCGGCCTTCTGCGCCGCGCTGCCGCTCGGATTCATCCATTTCTTCGTGCAGAAAAGCGTTGCGCTGGATACCGCCGAGGAGAAGATGCCCTGGCAGCCGTCGGTACTGCTGAAAGACCGCGCGCTGTTCTGGTATACGCTCTCTGGCCTGCTCGCATCATACGTCGGCGGATCGTTCGCGACCTGCATTTCGCAATACGTTCTGGCCGCGCATGCAGACAGTAATTTCGCCGAAAAGGTGGTCGCCGTGGTATTGCCCGTCAACGCCGCCGTGGTGGTGACGCTGCAATATGCGCTGGGCCGCAAGATCTCGGCCAGCAATATTCGCCCGCTGATGACCCTCGCCACCCTGTTTTTTATCGTGGGGCTGGGTGGCTTTATGCTCTCCGGGGAAAACCTGGTTTACTGGGGCATCGCTGCCGCCATCTTTACCCTGGGTGAGATTATCTATGCACCGGGCGAATACATGCTGATCGACAACATTGCCCCGCCCGGGATGAAGGCAAGCTATTTCTCCGCGCAGGCGCTGGGCTGGCTCGGCGCGGCGGCAAACCCGATGATCACCGGTATTATCCTGACCAACCTGCCGCACTGGTCGCTATTTGTCATCATGATGGTTACCATCGTCATGGCGTGGCTGATGATTTTGCGTGGGATGAGCGTGAAGGCGTGGTGTGAAACGCCCAACGTGGCGTAGCGCTTCCAGGCCGGGTGAGGCGTAGCCGCCACCCGGCAATAAAGCATCAGTGGTGCAGCATTTCCTCTACCACCTGCTCTTTGTACATCTCATTCGGATAATAGGTCGGCCAGTTATCCATCTCTTTCAGCAGCGCCTCGTGGGAGGTGTTGCCCATGAAAATGTGGAAGTGCGAAGAGGCCTTCGGGGCGATGGTGTGGTCGCTGAACTGAACAAACTTCGGTGCCTTGCTGCCGGCATCCTTACACTCAAACAGATAGCGAACGCCTTTTTTGCCCGATACGTAGGTCAGTATTTTGTAGCCGCTGTAATCATACTGACAGCGGCTGACCGCTTTGCCCTTATGGAATTCCATCACGTTGTTTTCGATGCCGATAGCATCCACGTCCGTCGCATAACCCGTGCGGTAGTAAGCTTTCACCTCGTCAAAGGTTTTGCGTTTGTCTTTCTGCGCTATCTGTTTAAACACCGGATCCAGCGAACCGTCCAGCAGTAACGGATAGACCGACTGCCAGGTCCCGTCCCAGTCTGACAGCGCTCTGTCCTTCACGTCCTTATCCTCAAACACGCCGTTCGCCGCCCTCTGTTCCGCTTCGGTCATCTGATGGCCGTGCGAGTGAGCAAACAGCTGGCCGCTGACAAGCAGCGCCCCCAGAGTCATGGCAAATTTCCCAAAATGTGCAGCCAACATAACACCCTCATTCCGTTTTATAAGAATGCGAATGTTATATTATAACATTTTAAATCGCAACCAGTCCGCGAACGCCCTCCTGCTCCATGTTTTCACCCCGGCCGCGCTGGATAATGGTGCCGCGCGACATCAGCAGATAGCTGTCGGCCAGCTCGGCGGCAAAGTCGTAAAACTGTTCGACAAGCAGGATCGCCATGTCGCCTCGGTTCGCCAGGGTACGGATCACCTGGCCAATCTCTTTAATCACCGATGGCTGTATGCCTTCGGTCGGCTCGTCCAGAATCAACAGCTGCGGACGGCTCGCCAGCGCGCGACCAATCGCCAGCTGCTGCTGCTGTCCACCGGAGAGATCGCCCCCGCGACGATGCCTCATCTCTTTAAGCACCGGAAACAGCTGCCAGATCTCATCCGGAACCTGCTTCGCCTCGCGGGCGGAAAAACGCGACAGCCCCAGCAGAAGATTCTCTTCCACGGTCAGGCGCGGGAAAATCTCGCGGCCCTGCGGAACGTACGCCACGCCAGAGTGCACCCGCTGGTGCGGCCTGCTGTGGGTGATCTTTTTACCCTGCCAGATGACCTCCCCGGTTTTCGCCGGGATCAGCCCCATCAGACACTTCAGCAGCGTGGTTTTCCCGACGCCGTTGCGCCCCAGCAGGCAGGTGACCTCTCCGGTGACGGCCTCAAAACTCACGCCGCGCAGGATATGGCTGCCGCCGTAATACTGATTCAGTTCGTTAACCTGTAACATCATCGCTCCTTAGCGCCCCAGATAGACCTCAATCACCTGCTCGTTAGCCTGCACCTCGCGAAGCGAACCTTCCGCCAGCACGCGGCCCTGATGCAGCACCGTGACGTGGTCGGCGATGGTCTCAACAAAGCCCATATCGTGCTCCACCACCATCAGGGAGTGCTTACCCGCCAGCGTTTTGAACAACTCGGCGGTGTATTCGGTTTCCGCGTCGGTCATCCCGGCGGCCGGTTCATCCAGCAGCAGCAGGTGCGGGTCCTGTACCAGAAGCATACCGATTTCCAGAAACTGTTTTTGCCCGTGAGAAAGCAGCCCGGCGCGGCGGTCGCGCTCGCTGCTAAGGCGCAGCAAAACCAGCATCTCATCGATGCGGTCGCGCTGTTCACCGTTGAGTTTTGCCCGCAGGCTCGCCCAGACGGATTTATCGGTTTTCATGGCGATCTCCAGGTTTTCCCACACCGTCAGCGCTTCAAAAACCGTGGGTTTCTGGAATTTACGCCCGATCCCCTGGCGGGCAATGGCCGCAGGCTCCAGCGTGGTCAGGTCGATGGACTGATCGTAAATCGCCCTCCCGCTCTTTGGCCGAGTTTTACCTGTGATAACGTCCATCAGCGTGGTTTTACCGGCGCCGTTAGGGCCAATCACGCAGCGCAGCTCGCCCACGCCGATATTCAGCGACAGATCGGTCAGGGCCTGAAACCCGTCAAAATTGACGTTAATGGCCTCAAGCTGCAGCACCGGGTCGGTCTGTTCACGGTAACGATCGCCCGGCAACTGGCGGGTAAATAACCCTTCGGCTGGCTGCATTATTTCTCTCCCTTTCGAAACAGACCGTAGACGCCGCGCGGTAAAAACAGCGTGACGGCGATGAAAATCAGCCCCAGAAACAGCTGCCAGTATTCCGGCATCGCGACGGTGAAGAAGCTCTTCGCCCCGTTCACCAGCGCCGCGCCAATCACCGGACCGACCAGCGTGCCGCGCCCGCCCAGCGCCACCCAGATGGCGGCTTCAATCGAGTTGGTCGGCGACATTTCACCGGGGTTGATAATGCCCACCTGCGGGACGTACAGCGCCCCCGCCAGGCCGCACAGCACGGCGGAGAGCGTCCATACCAGCAGCTTGAACCCGCGCGGATCGTAGCCGCAAAACGTCAGGCGGTTTTCGGCGTCGCGAACGGCGGTCAGGATGCGGCCAAACTTGCTCTTCGCCAGGGCAAATCCGGTGCCTAACGCCAGAATCAGCAACAGCACGGTCGCCAGAAACAGCGCGATACGGGTGGTCGTTTCAGTTACCGAAAACCCGAGCAGCGTGGTGAAGCCGGTAAAGCCGTTATTGCCGCCAAAACCGGTTTCATTGCGAAAGAACAGCAGCATCCCGGCATAGGTCAGCGCCTGGGTCATAATCGAGAAATAGACCCCTTTGATCTTTGAGCGGAAGGCGAACCAGCCGAACACCAGCGCCAGCAGGCCCGGTACCATCACAATCAGCACCAGCGCCCAGGCAAAATGCTGGGTTCCCCACCAGAACCACGGCAGCTCGCTCCAGGAGAGAAACGACATAAACGCGGGAAGACCGTCACCCGCGGCCTGGCGCATCAGGTACATGCCCATCGCGTAGCCGCCCAGAGCGAAGAAGATGCCGTGCCCAAGAGAGAGCATCCCGGCGTAGCCCCACACCAGATCCAGCGCCACCGCAACGATGGCATAGCAGAGGATCTTGCCAATCAGCGTCAGCATCCAGGTCGACAGCGCCAGCGGATGCGTCGCAGGCAGTAAGGCGAAAAACGGTAATATCAGCAGACACGCCACCAGCAGGCTGCCTGCAAGTTGCGTTGTGCGCGGCGCTTTGCGCGCCAGCGTTAAGGTCAGCGGCTGGCTCATCAGTCAAGCACCCTCCCTTTCAGCGCAAACAGCCCCTGAGGGCGTTTTTGAATAAACAGCACGATCGCCACCAGAATTACGATCTTGCCCAGCACCGCCCCCATCTGCGGTTCAAGAATTTTATTGAAAATACCCAGACCAAACGCCGCGGCCACGCTGCCTGCCAGCTGGCCTACGCCACCGAGCACGACCACGAGGAAAGAGTCAATGATGTAGCCCTGACCCAGCTCCGGCCCGACGTTACCGAGCTGCGACAGCGCCACGCCGCCTAACCCGGCAATTCCTGAGCCAAGCCCAAACGCCAGCATATCGACGCGGCCTGTCGGTACCCCGCAGCAGGCGGCCATGCTGCGGTTCTGCGTCACCGCGCGCACGTTGAGCCCCAGACGGGTTTTATTCAGAATGAGCCAGGTAAAGAACATCACCAGCAGCACGAAGCCCAGCACCACGATGCGGTTCCACGGCAGCGTCAGGTTGGCAAAAACCTGCACTCCGCCGGACAGCCATGCCGGGTTGGCCACCTCCAGGTTCTGGGCGCCAAACGTCATGCGCACCAGCTGGATGAGCATCAGGCTGATCCCCCACGTTGCCAGCAGCGTTTCCAGTGGGCGACCGTACAGATGGCGGATCACGGTGCGCTCCAGCACCATCCCGATGCCCGCCGTCAGGCAGAACGCCACCGGAAGCGCGATAACGGGATAGAGCGCCAGCCACTGTGGCGCAAGCCCGGCCATCGCCTGCTGCACCATCCAGGTGGCATACGCCCCCAGCATCAGCATCTCACCGTGCGCCATATTGATGACGCCCAGCAGGCCGTAGGTGATGGCAAGCCCCAGCGCCGCCAGCAGCAGCACCGACCCCAGAGAGAGCCCCATAAACGCCTGGCCCAGCAGATCGCCCCACATCAGTCGATGCTGGATCTGGCTCAGACTCTCCTGCGCGGCGGCGCGCACCCCGGCATCAGGCTCTGTCTGTGCCTGGGTAAACGGGGTAAGTCTGGACTCCACGTCCGGATCGTCGGACTGCCCTAATAACTCGACGGCCTTGCGGCGCACCTCTGCCTGCGGGCTGGCTAGCTGGAGATTCGCCACCGCCAGTAAAAGCGCCTGACGTGCTACCGCGTCCGTTTCATCGTTTACCCGCTTTTCCACAAAAGCGAGCATTCCAGGCTGGGCATCCCGCTGAAGCTGACGGGCCGCCGCCCGCCTTTCTGTGACACTGTCACTCACCAGCTGATGCGTAGCGATGGCCGTGGCGGCCAGCACTCGCAGCCGGTTGGTCAGACGAACGGCTTTGGCTGGCCCTTCGGTCGACTTAGCGTCACCGAGCGACACCATTTGACCGCTGCGCTGCGCAAAGGCGTGCTTTTGGCTGTCGGTATAGAGGTTTTCTTTTTGCAGTGCCTGCAGCAGCGGCAGCCTCGCGGCGTCCGGCGCTTCGGCCCACTGCGTCAGCAACTCCGCCTGCTGGCTGCGGCTGGCGGCAACAAAACGATCGGCATCCGATGCCTGCGCCATCCCTGGCAGCAGTCCGGAAAGCCATACAAGAGCGATGAACATGCGCATGGCGTTCATGACGTTTCTCCCTGGTGATGGCTTAGTTGCTGGCGGTTTTCATCGGCTGGTCGGGCTTTTTATCGTTACCGGCGATGAACGGGCTCCACGGCTGGGCGCGTACCGGCTGTTCCGTCTGCCACACCACGTTGAACTGGCCGTTGCCTTCGATTTCGCCGATCATGACCGGCTTATGCAGATGGTGGTTGGTGGCATCCATGGTGAGCGTAAAGCCTGACGGCGCCTTAAAGGACTGGCCGGCCATCGCCGCACGCACTTTATCCACGTCGGTTGTGCCTGCTTTTTCCACCGCCTGCGCCCACATATGGATCCCCACGTAGGTCGCTTCCATCGGGTCGTTGGTCACCACGGTATCGGCGTTCGGCAGCTTGTGCGCCTTCGCATAGGCTTTGTAATCCGCCACGAAGGCCTGGTTGGTCGGGTTATCCACGGATTCAAAGTAGTTCCACGCCGCGAGGTTGCCGACCAGCGGTTTGGTGTCGATCCCGCGCAGCTCTTCTTCTCCCACGGAGAACGCCACCACCGGCACGTCGGTCGCCTTCAGCCCCTGGTTAGCCAGCTCTTTGTAGAACGGTACGTTGGAATCGCCGTTGATGGTCGACACCACGGCGGTTTTGCCGCCCGCGGAGAATTTCTTGATGTTAGCGACAATGGTCTGGTAGTCGCTATGACCGAACGGGGTGTAAACCTCCTCGATGTCCTTATCCTCCACCCCTTTCGAATGCAGGAAAGCGCGCAGGATCTTGTTGGTGGTGCGCGGGTAAACATAGTCCGTGCCCAGCAGGAAGAAGCGCTTCGCCGCGCCGCCGTCTTCGCTCATCAGGTATTCCACCGCCGGAATGGCCTGCTGGTTTGGAGCCGCGCCGGTATAGAAGACGTTTGGCGACATCTCTTCGCCTTCATACTGCACCGGATAAAACAGCAGACCGTTCAGCTCCTCGAAGACCGGCAGCACGGATTTGCGCGATACCGACGTCCAGCAGCCGAATACCACCGCCACTTTATCCTGACTTAACAGCTGGCGCGCCTTCTCGGCAAACAGCGGCCAGTTTGAGGCGGGATCCACCACCACCGGCTCCAGTTTTTTACCCAGTACGCCGCCTTTCGCGTTGATCTCGTCGATGGTCATCAGCGCGACGTCTTTCAGCGGCGTTTCGGAGATGGCCATGGTGCCGGAAAGAGAATGCATGATCCCCACTTTGATGGTATCGGCCGCCTGCACGCCAAAACTCATTCCCATCGTCACGACGGACGCGGATAACGCAAAGGCTTTTAATAAGGTACGACGCTGCATATTTTCACTCCTGAAAAAGAACGCTGTGCGAAAACGTCCGTTACGGCGTGGACGCGGAAAAAAATGTGTCAGCGAAGCAGGAGCAAAAAGGATGCCAGAATGGAGGAAGCGCTATTTCAGGAAGGGGAACGCAGGATGTAAAGAGAACGTCTCAGAATGGCACAGCGCTGCACTTTTATAATGCAGCGCTGTGGATGAGGCTTTACCAGACTTCGCTGGCGATCTGCGTGACCAGACGGACTTTGTCCCACTGCTGGGATTCGCTCAGGCTGTTGCCCTCTTCGGTAGAGGCAAAGCCGCACTGCGGGCTGAGGCAAATTTGCTCTTTTGCCACGTATTTCGCCGCCTCTTCCAGACGGGCTTTAATCCCCTCCGGGTTCTCCAGCTCGCCGTTTTTCGTGGTGATCAGGCCCAGCACCACCTGCTGCTTGCCCGGGCGAATGAAGCGCAATGGCGCGAAATCCCCGCTGCGGTCGTTGTCGTATTCAAGGAAGAACGCGTCAACGTTGACCGTCCCGAACAGCACTTCCGCCACCGGCTCATAGCCACCTTCGGAAATCCAGGTTGAACGGAAGTTACCGCGGCAGACGTGCAGGCCGATGGTCAGATCGTCCGGCTTGCCTTCCAGCGCCTTGTTCAGGACGCGGGCATAGATGCGTGCCAGCTCATCGGCATCATCACCGCGCTCGCGGATCTGACGGCGCTGATCGTCCGAACAGAGATAGGCCCAGACGGTGTCGTCCAGCTGCAGGTAACGGCAGCCCGCGTCGTAAAATGCGCGGATGGCGTCGCGCCAGGTGGTCGCCAGATCGTCGAAATAGTCATTCAGATCCGGGTAGACCGTCGCATCGATGTCTTTACGGCCGCCGCGGAAATGGAGCACGCTTGGGCTGGGAATGGTCATCTTCGGCTGAGCATTGCCGCTGATGCTTTTCAGGTAGCGGAAATCTTCGAGCATCGGATGGTCGCCAAAGCCCAGCTTGCCGGTGACGCGCACGCCGTGGGCTTTGGTTTGTACCCCGTTGAACTGAATGCCCTGCTGCGAATCGTAACGCTCAACGCCCTGCAGACCGTCGAAGAAGTCGAAGTGCCACCAGGCACGGCGAAATTCACCGTCGGTGACCACATGCAGGCCGCACGCACACTGCTGCTCAACGACGTGGCGAATGGCATCATCCTCTACCGCGCGAAGCTGTCCGGCGTCAATTTCGCCGCTGGCGAACTTCAGGCGAGCCTCTTTGATGGCATCCGGGCGTAAAAAACTGCCGACTACATCGGCGCGGTACGGGGCGTGCTGTCGTTGCATGGAAATCTCCTCAGTCTGCCGGCGATAATTGCCAGCAGTGATAATTCATCATTTGAAGTTTTAGACTTCTGGATGTCTAAATGTCCAAAAAAGATGTCATACCTGTCCTGTTCCGGCAAACGAGAAAATTTCACGGGTGTTGAAAAAAATTCATCTTCACAGCGCGACGGCGGTTTCGCTGCTGGCAAAGGCGAACTTTTCATCCTCCCAGCCGGTGATCCCCCCGAGCATGATTTTGACCGGCAGCCCGAGGCGCGCCAGCTTCAGCGCGGCTCTGTCCGCGCCGTTACAGTGCGGCCCTGCGCAGTAAACGACGAACAGCGTGCCTTCAGGCCATTGGGCCATGCGCTCGGCGGTCATCTGGCTCCGCGGCAGGTGCAGTGCGCCGGGCACGTGACGGCGGGCAAACTGCTCCGGGCTGCCCACCACGTGCAGCAGCACGAAGTCCTGCTCATTATTGGCGATGGCGTGGTGCACATCGGCACAGTCGGTTTCAACGCTCAGGCGGCGCAGAAAATGGGTAACGGCTTCCTGCGGCTCGGCAGCCGGAAATTCAGTAACATAGCTCATGATCCTTCCTCATCTTTGGCGTTTGTGTTAACACTACTCTATCCACAAATTCAGCCCGTGAATGTGTTCGCTTATGCCAGAAAACAGCAAAAAGATGACAAACTTAAGACAAATTTCCCGCCCGCAGGTGGTCGTGCTGGCGTATGACGGTCTGTGTACCTTTGAGTTTGGCGTAGCGGTGGAGATCTTCGGCCTGCCGCGTCCCGAGCTTGGCGATGAATGGTATCGTTTTGCGGTGGCGAGCGTGGACAGCGGTGAACTTCGGGCAACTGGCGGGATCCGCATCGTTACCGATGGTGATTTAAGCCTGCTTGCGTCTGCGGACCTGATTGTGGTTCCCGGCTGGCGGGGGCTGGATTCACCGGTTCCGGACGCGCTCTGCGAGGCACTACGCCAGGCCAGCGCGCGAGGATGCCGGCTGCTCTCCATCTGTTCGGGGGTGTTTGTGCTGACCGCTACGGGGCTGCTGAACGGCCGCAAAGCCACAACCCACTGGCGCTACATCGACGCGCTTAAAGCCCGCTACCCTGACATCGACGTGGTTGAGGATGTGCTCTACCAGGACGAAGGCGATATTCTGACGTCCGCCGGCAGCGCGGCGGGAATCGATCTCTGTCTGCACGTTGTGCGGCGGGATTATGGCATGGAAACCGCCAACAGCGTGGCGCGTCGGCTGGTCATTCCCCCTCACCGGGATGGTTCACAGCCACAACAGCTGAGCCGCCCGGTAGCCCAGCTGCGGGAAAGCCAGCGTCTCGGCCAGCTGTTTGATTTTCTGCACACGCATCTTATCGAGGCGCACAGCGTCGACTCCCTGTCGCGTCGGGTCGGAATGAGCCAGCGCACCTTCCTTCGTCGCTTCGAGGCGGCAACGGGGACGACGCCCGCACGCTGGTTAATCAATGAACGCCTGCTGAGAGCAAAAGATTATCTGGAAAGCAGCAGGTTAAGCATCGACAGCATTGCTGAACAGACCGGGTTTGGTCAGGCGTCGACACTGCGCCATCATTTTCGCCAGCAGTTCGCGCTTTCCCCGGCTCAGTATCGCAAACAATTTTCACGTCCGGGTACTGCACGCTAACGGTTGAGGGTTCCCCACAAAATAATGCCTGCACGGACGACCCCCTCTCCCTTGAGGGAGAGGGCTGGGGTGAGGGGGAACATACGGCTCTGGTGGTCATTCCGTTCACTTTATGTTCCTTGCTATTCTTTAACGACATAACCTGTGAACGTGCCAGGGTGGCTCAATCGCCACCACCCTGGCAACCCGGGCTCCCGGCGGTAAATCGCCGCTTCGCGGTACCCTCAGCTTATTTCTTCAGGCTATCGGGTCGGGCATGAGCCTGCATCCCTGCAGGCCACGCCCTCTCGGCGCATCCCTGCGCCTCGTCCCGGCCTTACGGAAACGCTTCGGCGATTTACAGCCGGACCAGGGCATCGCTGTAAGTCTGTCATTATTCTGAAGACAGTCTTATTGCTTCAGAATTCACGTTTACAAAGGGGCCCCTCTCCGCTAAGAGGAAGATTCATTTTTTAATTTTCGTAATACGGAGCACCTGATGGTCACTACACACGTTTTTATCGCGGTCAGTCTTGATGGCTACATCGCCCGACAGAATGACGATATCGACTGGCTGCTGCAGCGCGACGATCCAACGGAAGATCATGGCTATGAGACATTCATCGCGGACAAAGAGTGGATCGTGATGGGCCGGGGTAGCTATGAAAAGGTACTGACCTTTGACGCATGGCCTTACGATCGTCCCGTGCTGGTGCTCTCCCGACAGCTGGCCGGTACGCCCGTGCCGGAGGCGCTGAAGGGAAAAGTGCAGTTCTCTTGCCGCACGCCAAAGGAGGTGCTGGACGATCTCGCTGCGCAGAACGTTCATCGGGTCTATCTCGATGGCGGACGGGTGATCCAGTCGTTCCTGCGCGAAGGGCTGGTGGCCGATATGGTGATCACGACCGTTCCTGTCCTGCTCGGAGCGGGAAAACCGCTGTTCGGAACCCTTCCTCAGGATATCGATTTAACGCTTGTATCAAGCCGCAGTTTCCCTTCGGGTCTGGTGCAGTCGTATTATCGGCTGATGCCATAAAACCATCGCGACGGTCTGAGCAAAAAAAAACCGCCAATAACTGGCGGTAAATGCTTGCATGGATAGATTTGTGTTTTGGTCTCTACGTCCCGACACTCCATGGCCGGGCTGCGGATCCCTTACAACCTAACACCTCTTGTCTTAACGAACGCTAAACAACCTTATTAACCTGCATGGGTATTGATCTGCAAATAACGCATAAGCCCCTGCTCAGCGCTCTGTTTTGCGTCGTCATTAAGGGCTTCAAGATAAAAGGAACGGGCGACACCATAAGGTGCTTTTTCAGAGGGATACACCGCGAACTGGAATGTTTTTCCTCTTGCCTGATGAGTACAATCTAATTCCCAGCGCCGATCGTTTATTTTTTTGCTGGAGCAGGCAACGCCACCATAATCGCTGGTTAAATAGGAACCCACGCGAATTTCCGCAGAACGAATATATTCTGGTTCGTCATTAGCTGCATAACGAATCCCCGCAGCAGCCACAACAGCAACCGCCAGAAGCGCAAGCGCTATTATTTTTTTCATTTAGAAATGACCTGTTCCTTAGCCAGAGACTTACTATTATATAAGGTTTATCCTTAATGCAAATATCTAATTGAGGTCCAGAAATGGTACTTTACAAAGCGTCATGGTTTTTTTAGGAAATATCTTAACCGTAATTCCGAACCCACATTATTTGACATTTTCTTTTCGCTAATTTTAATTTTTGAATAATAACCCTAAAAAATAATCGACATGATTATCCCGCATTCTTTTTCAGCGGTGAATCCATGATTAAAAAAGGGTTATCTTTCGTCATGCTTATCTGTGCGCTGTTTTCCGGCCAGCTTATGGCCAGGCACAAAGGACACGAGTATTTGTGGGTCAAGAATGTGGCGCATCAGCTTCGTCATGAAGCCGACAGCGATGAGTTGCGAAGCGCTGCGGAAGAGTCGGCGGAGGGTTTGCGCGAGCACCACCTGTGGCAGAAGTCGCGCAAACCGGACACGCACGTTCGGTAATTAGCTGCCCTTGCGTTTCGGCAGGGTTTTCATCAGATCGTCCGGACTGACGGACGCCACAATACTGCCGGGCTGCGGCATTTTGAAGATGTGGTTTTTCATCTTACCAATCACATGCATTTCGCAGGGACGGCAGTCGAACTTGAGGGTCAGAACCTCATCGCCGTTTACCAGCTGCATGGGGGTGGCCTTCCAGCTCTTAATGTTCCCTTTCGCCTGCTTAGGACACAGGTTAAACGCAAAGCGCAGGCAGTGCTTGGTGATCATCACCGGCACATCGCCCTTCTCTTCATGCGCTTCATAGGCTGCGTCGATCAACTGCACGCCGTGGCGATGATAGAATTCACGCGCCTTATGGTTGTAGACGTTGGCGAGGAAGGATAAATGGGTGTCCGGGTAGACTGGCGCAGGGACGGTTTCCGCTTTACGGCTACCGCGCGGATACTGTGCCAGGCGCGCGGCATCCAGCATCTCTGCCGTTTCGCGGCGGAACTGGTTAAGCAGGCTGTTCGGGACGAACAGCGCGTCCGGCAGAGCCACGTCGATCGCACGCGCGTAATAAATCGTCTGGCCCAGCTTCGCCACGCCATCCTTCAGGCTGTTAAGCGCTTTTTCGGCATTGTTTGCCACCTCGAAATGACCATCGAGCGTATGCGTCACGCTGATGCCATCTTCACAGGTCATGGTCAGAATCAGCTGCTCTTCCCAGCCGCCCAGCTCAATGTCCACGGCGATACGACGTTCACTGGAGGTTTTCAGCAGCGCCTGCTGCCAGTTATGATCGAGATTACGGTTAAGCGCCGCGTTCGGCCGCGCCTTGTAGAGATCGGCAGGCATTTCATTCGGCCAGACGCGGTAGCGGTTCTCGCCGGTTTTCTCGACCGTATTGGCACGGAAGCCTACGACCTCACGCTTAATCATCACGTTAAGGCCATCTCCGTTCGCCAGCGGTTCCGTCACTTCGACATCAAGGTGATCTTTCGCCACTTTCAGCACTTCGCCCACCGGTAAACCGATAAACTTCGGTGAGTCAAACGCGCCGATATCCCCTTTACGGGCATTCACAAAATAGTCCGTGCTGCCGCGGTGGAACGTTTTGTCCGTCGACGGAATAAAGAAATGTTCGGTGCGCCCGGCCGACGCGCGCGCCAGGTCGCCGCGATCTTCGATGATGGCGTCCAGCATCTGGCGATAGTGCGCGGTGATGTTCTTCACGTAGCTCATATCTTTGTAGCGCCCTTCAATCTTGAAGGAACGCACGCCCGCGTCGATCAGCGCGCCCAGGTTGGCCGTCTGATCGTTATCCTTCATGGAGAGCAGGTGTTTTTCGAACGCCACGACGCGGCCCTGATCGTCTTTCAGGGTATACGGCAGGCGGCAGGCCTGAGAACAGTCGCCGCGGTTGGCGCTGCGGCCCGTCTGCGCGTGGGAAATATTGCACTGACCGGAGTAAGCCACGCACAGCGCGCCGTGGATAAAGAATTCGATCGTCGCGTCTGTCGCCTGGTGAATATCGCGGATCTGATTCAGGTTCAGCTCGCGCGCCAGAACGATCTGCGAAAAGCCGACGTCGGAGAGAAACTTGGCCTTCTCGACCGTGCGGATATCGCACTGGGTACTGGCATGCAGTTCAATGGGCGGAATATCCAGCTCCAGAACGCCCATATCCTGAACGATCAGGGCATCAATGCCGGCCTGGTAGAGATCGGTAATCAGACGTTGTGCAGGCTCCAGCTCATCATCATGAAGAATGGTGTTCAGGGTCACGAACACTTTCGCCCCGAAACGGTGGGCGAACGGCACCAGTTCTGCAATATCGCTCAGGCTGTTGCTGGCGTTATGGCGGGCACCGAAGCCAGGGCCGCCAATGTAGACGGCATCAGCACCATGAAGGATCGCTTCACGGGCAATGGCGGCGTCGCGGGCCGGGCTTAAAAGTTCAAGATGATGGGATTGCAGGCGCATACTTCGTCGTTATCCGTTATGGTCAAAATGGCGGCTATTGTAGTCAGAAGTATGCGCCAGCGAAACAGTTTTGCGTAGCGTCAGCGGGGATAATGAATCAGGGAGTGAAAATGCACCGTCCGGTCGCTGCTGTTGCGGTAGACGTGCGGTTTATCGCCGGCGAAACGGACGCCCGAATCGGCAGAAATCGTCTGCCACGTGTCGTCAATCTTCATCTCCAGCTCGCCGCTGACCACCACCACATGTTCAATCACCCCGGCCTCATGCGGCGTGGATTCACTCAGCGCGCCGGGTGCCAGCGTGATGGAGAAATAGTCAAACCCGAGCGTCTCGTCCCACGGAAAAAGCGGTTTGACCACCATCGCCTGCTGCTGCGGGTCAAACACCGCCTGCCGGTCCGCCTCTGGCGTGATGAACGCGGAAAACGGCACGTTCAGCCCGGTGGCAATTTTCCACAGCGTCGACACCGTCGGGCTGGATTCATTGCGCTCGATTTGCCCCAGCATCGCTTTTGACACGCCGGTCTCGTCCGCGAGCTTCGATAAACTCCAGCCGCGCGTCTGGCGCAGCGTTTTCAGCGTTGTTGCAAGGTGTAGTGTGATGTCCATAGTCCCTCCTGATGGCGATCAGCATACCACTTGTACGCTATAGCGCACAGTGTTACCTTATATCGGACGTTATAACGCACAACGGAGTTTTCATGCGCCCTTCCTCTCACCTTGTTCCAGTCGCACTGGCTGGATTTGTCGCCGTACTGGTCGGTTACGCCAGCTCGGCCGCCATCATCTGGCAGGCCGCCGCGGCGGCAGGTGCCAGCGCACAGCAGATCGCAGGCTGGATGACCGCGCTGGGGATTGGGATGGGTGTCAGCACGCTGGCGCTTTCCTGGTGGTACAAAGCGCCGGTGCTGACCGCGTGGTCAACGCCCGGCGCGGCGCTGCTCGCCACCAGCCTGCACGGCGTGACGCTGCCGGAAACGATCGGCGTGTTCATCTTTGCTAACGCGCTCATTTTACTTTGCGGCATCACCGGGCTCTTCGCCCGTCTGATGAGGCTGATCCCCCATTCGCTTGCTGCCGCCATGCTGGCAGGCGTGTTGCTGCAGTTTGGCCTGCACGCGTTTGCGCACCTTGAGGGTCACTTTCTGCTGTGCGGCAGCATGATTGCGGCGTGGCTGATAGCAAAAGCGCTGGCACCGCGCTACGCCATCGTGGTCACGCTGCTGGTCGGCGGTATCGTGGCATGGGCGGGCGGTGACGTTGTCACTGATAAGCTCACGCTCTCCCTTGTGATGCCTGAGTTTATCGCCCCCACGTTCACCTTCACCAGCCTGGTGAGTATTGGCGTGCCCTTCTTCCTGGTGACAATGGCCTCACAAAACGCGCCGGGGTTCGCCACGATGAAGGCCTCCGGTTACCCGCTGGCGGTCTCGCCGCTCATCATCGTTACGGGAGCGCTGGCGCTGCTGTTTTCCCCTTTTGGCGTCTTTTCTATCTGTATCGCGGCCATTACTGCCGCCATTTGCCAAAGCCCGGATGCGCATCCGGATGCCGGTAAACGCTGGCTGGCGGCCATCGCAGCCGGAGGATTTTATCTGCTGGCGGGGATTTTCGGCGGCTCGATTACCGGGCTGATGGCCGCTCTGCCGCTCAGCTGGATCCAGACGCTCGCCGGTCTGGCACTGCTGGGCACCATTAGCGGGAGTTTATATCAGGCACTGAGCCACGAGGCGGAGCGCGACGCGGCCATCGTCACGTTCCTGATGACCGCGAGCGGCGTCACGATCCTCGGCATCGGTTCGGCATTCTGGGGGCTGGTGCTGGGCGGCGTGTGCTATGCCCTGTTTTCACGCGCTCGCCGCGCGTAGCTGCGAAGGCGTCATGCCCGTCGCGCTGCGAAAGCGGTTGCTGAAGTGGCTGGCGGAGTTAAACCCGCAGGCAAGCGCGATGTCCGTTAGCGGCGTCGCCGTGTTCTGCACAAGGGCCTTCGCTTTTTCCATTCGCCTCTGCATCACGTACTGATGCGGCGCCAGCCCCGTCGACTGGCGGAACATGCGGGCAAAATGGTATTCGCTGAGGGCGGCCTGCGCCGCCAGTTCAGCCAGCGTCAGAGGCTGGCCCAGGTTCTCTTCGATAAAGGCCAGCACGTTACGCAGTACGAATGGCGATAGCCCGCCGGTGACGACCGGCAGCTTCCACTGAACGTTAGAGTAGTTTTGCAGCAGGTGGGTCAGGAGCAGCGTAGAGGCCGTGCTCAGGGTGAGCTGGTTGGCGTGCTGCTGCCAGTCGCAGCCGAGCAAAAACTGGCGATACAGCGCGGTGATTTTCGGATCGCTACCAAAAATGCGCTCGTCGAGCGTCAGCGAAAGCGGGCGCTTGTCCCAGATCTTTTCCCCCACGTCGCGCAGGTGTTCATCGGTGCAGTAGAGGTGCACAAACGACAGGTCATCACGGATATCCCACGTCGATTCGCTCTCTTTTGGCATCAAGCAGAAACGGTCCGGCCCCCCGCCGTTCTTCCAGCCGCCCGGCGTTTTTTGGTAGCTTTCGTAGCCGTCCGCCACGTACAGGCTCAGGGTATGGTGGTTACTTTTTACCGTTATCGTATCGTGCTTGTTGTACCACGCTGCCAGCTGAATGCCCGAATTCAGCGAGACGGTTTCCCGCAGGACCGCATTCTGTTGGCAAAGCGTTTCAAAGGTATCGTAAGCGTGAGACATGACCGTAAGCGCGTGATTGACTGGAATATCAGTCTAAGAAGAGTTGTCTCCCGTTGCCAGCCCCCGGGAAAGAAAAAAGCGCAAGATTTTGCAAGTCGACCGCAAGCCGGTGAAAGCCCCTGACCGATCTCAGCGGCATACTGCGGGCTTCCGTGGTTTGAGAAGAGAAAAATATGAACGCATTATTATACGGACTGGTGGTGGTCATCTGGGGAACCACCTGGATTGCGATTTTCCTGCAGCAAGGTCCCGTAGCGGCGCCCGTCTCTATTTTCTGGCGTTTCGCCGTCGCCAGCCTCACGATGATGGTGGTATTAATCGCCCTGCGCCGCCTGCGCAAGCTGGCGCTGCGGGATCACCTTTTTTGTATGCTCCAGGGATGCTGCGTTTTCTGCTTTAACTTCTGGTGTTTTTACGCCGCAGCCTCGCACATCAACACCGGGCTGGAATCGGTGATCTTCTCCATGGCCGTACTCTATAACGCCATTAACAGCTTTATCTTCTTCGGGCAGCGCCCGCCCGCGCGTTTCTGGACGGCGGCGGCACTGGGCCTGACTGGGATCGTCACCCTCTTCTGGGACGATCTGCTGGCCAGCGGCTGGAGCGCGTCGCTCCTGACCGGAATTGGTCTCTCCGCGCTCGGCACCTACGGCTTCTCGCTGGGCAATATGATCAGCATGCGTCACCAGCGCAAAGGCCTTGAAACCATGACCACCAACGCCTGGGCGATGCTCTACGGCACGCTGGTGATGGGCTGCATTGCCCTGTTCAGAGGCGACAGCTTCGCGCCAGAGTGGACCATCAGCTACATTGGCGCGCTGCTCTATCTGGCCGTGTTTGGTTCGGTGATTGCCTTTGGCGCCTACTTCACGCTGGTGGGACGCATCGGTCCGGGCAAAGCGGCCTACAGTACGCTGCTCTTCCCGCTGGTGGCGCTGTCCATCTCCACGGTGTATGAAGGCTACGTCTGGCATATCAACGGTATCGTGGGATTATTGCTGATTCTGGGGGGAAATATGGTGATGTTTACCAAACCAGAAACCTGGTTCAGACGCTTACGAATGGCGTAAATAAAAAGGCCTGCATTACGCAGGCCTTTTTATTTTATTTCGCGGTCTTTTTCACATCAAACATGGTGGCGTCCGTCGCCATGTCATCAACTACCTGCTTCAGCGTCGCAAAGGTCATCGGCGTACTTTCGTTGTTCAGATCTTTACCTTCGCCTTTACGCACCACCTTCATGACCGGTTTGTTGGTGGCCGCATCGATCAGTTCGCCTTCAAAGAAGAGATGCGTATCCATGGTGCGATGCCCGGTTGCCATCTGCGTACCTGCTACCACCAGCGCG
The DNA here is from genome assembly GCF_041679625.1 of Enterobacter cloacae complex sp. ESBL7. Lineage (NCBI taxonomy): Bacteria > Pseudomonadati > Pseudomonadota > Gammaproteobacteria > Enterobacterales > Enterobacteriaceae > Enterobacter > Enterobacter cloacae complex sp. ESBL7. The sequence continues at coordinate 1,514,396 of NZ_JBGORN010000001.1, read as the reverse complement.
ACCGGCACCACTTCATAGAACTGCAGACCTTCTTTCTGCGAACTCACCCCGGTAATTGCACCGCGGAAAATCAGGCTGTGTTTACCCGGCGTGGTCACAACTGGCTTACGGGTACCAATAGCGGTTTTCATTTTGTTATTGGTGTAATTCAACAACTCATCAAGCGTTTTTTGACCAATTTGAGTGGTCGGTTTAGGCGCAGGATAATACGTAATCGGCGTCCAGAGAATACTGTCGTAATTAGCTTCGTTATAAGAAGGATCAACCCAACGCAGCGTTGGTTTACCCGTCGCAGACGTCGTCTGCTGCAAGCCTGAATAGTCTTTCAAAAAGCCAGAATATTGTTCGGGAGCCGCGACTTTTGAAGAACAGCCCGCCAACGCCAACAGACCAGTAAGCACTGCAACTTTAAAAAAAGTTTGAGTACGCATGATAGTTTTCCATGTTATCTGCAAGTATGCATTTGAAGTTATAGCAAAAGACCGGCGGGTTTGTTGTGACAAAAAATGATGCGGAGAGCACAAATTGCGAAAAGACTGCCCGCAAGCGTGCCGGGCAGTGAAAAATTACTGATTTATATCCAGTTGCCAGAACAGATGTTTGCCAAACGGGTCAATTTCATAGCCCGTCACCTCCTTGCGCACCGGTTCGAAAATGGTTGAATGCGCAATCATCACCGCCGGCATTTGATCATGCATCATTTGCTGAGCCTCTTTATACAGCGCCACGCGTTTATCGCGATCGGTCGTTGATTTTGCTTCCGCAATAATGTTATCGAAGGGCTTATAGCACCATTTCGCCGAATTTGAGCCACCGTTTGCCGAGGTACAGGTAAATAGCGGACCAAAGAAGTTGTCGGGATCGCCCGTTGCGGTCGTCCAGCCCATCAGCGCGGCCTGATGCTCTCCGCCCTTCACGCGTTTCAGATATTCGCCCCACTCGTAGGTGACGATTTTGGTCTGCACGCCGACTTTCGCCCAGTCGGCCTGAATCATCTCCGCCATGCGTTTCGCATTCGGATTGTACGGACGCTGCACCGGCATCGCCCACAGGTCGACGCTCACGCCGTTGGCAAAACCGGCCTCTTTCAGCAGCGCTTTTGCCTTTTCAGGATCGTAATCGTAATCCTTAAGCTCGCTGTCTGCGCTCCAGACGCCCGGCGGCAGCAGGTTCTTTGCCACAGTGCCGGTGCCGTGGAAAACCGCATCAATAATGGCCGGTTTATTGATGGCCATCGCCAGCGCCTGACGGACTTTTACGTTATCCAGCGGCGGCTTTTGGGTATTAAACGCCAGAAAGCCGGTATTCAGTCCGGCTTTGCTCATCAGGTTGATGTCTTTGTTCGCCTTCATGCGCGGCAGGTCCGCCGGGTTCGGGAACGGCATCACCTGACATTCGTTCTTCTCAATTTTGGCAAACCGCACGGAGGCATCCGGCGTGATGCTAAACACCAGCCGATCCAGCTTCGATTTCCCCTGCCAGTAGTCGGCGAACGCCGTAAACAGGATCCGCGAATCCTTCTGATACTGCGCCAGCTTAAACGGCCCGGTGCCTATAGGCTCCATATCCACCTTCTCCGGCGTGCCCGCTTTGAGCATCGCGTCGGCATATTCCGCGGACAGGATAGAGGCAAAATACCATGCCAGATCGGCGACAAACGGCGCTTCCGGGTGCGCCAGGGTAAAGCGCACGGTGTGGTCATCAACTTTATCAATGCCGGTAATCAGGCTGCCAAACTCCAGACTTTCGAAGTTGGAATAGCTGCCGTTAGAGACGTTGTGATACGGATGATTCACGTCTTTCTGGCGCATAAACGAGAAAATCACGTCGTCGGCGTTAAAGTCCCGGGTCGGCGTGAAGGATTTATTGCTCTGGAACTTGACGCCCTTACGCAGATGGAAGGTGTAAACCTTGCCGTCCTCGCTCACCTCCCAGCGCTCCGCCAGGCTTGGCACCAGCTCCGTGGTGCCGGGTTTGAAATCAACCAGCCGGTTATAGACCGGCACGGCGCTGGCGTCCACGCTGGTTCCCGAGGTATATAGCTGAGGATTAAAGTTTTCCGGCGATCCCTCGGAGCAATACACCAGCGTTTTCGCGGCGACGGTGGAACTGACCGTGAGTGCAGCAAGCGCCAGCGTTATAGTTGTGAGTTTGCTTTTCATCATTTATTCCTGTCTTTTTAATTCGACGGCTAATTAATTCTTTTGCCATTTCATAAATAACATTAAAGTGATGTGGCAAACACCTGAAAAATAAATAAGGAATAAATCACTATGGGCTCGCCGCTTTCCAGACAATTAACGCACCGTTTTTTCCGCTATCTCGCGATCACCAGCCAGAGCGACCCCAAGGTCAAAACCCTGCCCTCAACGCCGGGCCAGCACGACATGGCGCGCGAGCTGGCGCAGGAGCTGGCACAGCTGGGGTTAGACGATATTGTGATTGATGAATTCGCCACGGTAACGGCGGTCAAAAAAGGCAACGTGCCCGGCGCGCCGCGCATCGGCTTTATTACCCATATTGATACCGTGGACGTAGGATTATCACCGGATATTCATCCACAAATATTAACCTTTACCGGTGAAGATCTCTGTCTGAATAAAGAGAAAGACATCTGGCTGCGGGTTAACGAGCACCCTGAAATTCTGGCGTATCCGAATGAGGAGATTATTTTCAGCGACGGAACCAGCGTATTGGGCGCGGATAATAAATCGGCGGTCACGGTGGTCATGACGGTGCTGGAAAACCTGACGGCGGAACATCAGCACGGGGATATCGTCGTGGCGTTTGTGCCTGACGAAGAGATCGGCCTGAACGGTGCAAAAGCGCTGGACCTTAAGCGCTTTGACGTCGACTTCGCCTGGACCATCGACTGCTGCGAGCTGGGGGAAATTGTCTACGAGAACTTTAATGCGGCAGCCGCTGAGATCCGCTTTACCGGCGTAACGGCGCACCCGATGTCCGCCAAAGGCGTGCTGGTGAATCCCCTGCTGATGGCGACTGACTACATCAACCATTTTGACCGCCAGCAAACGCCGGAGTGCACCGAGGGGCGTGAGGGCTATATCTGGTTTAACGGCATTCAGGCCGGGCAAAGCGAGGCCATTCTTAAGGCCAATATCCGCGACTTTGACAAGGACAACTTTGCCGCCCGCAAGCAGCAGATTGCCGACGTTGCCGCGCTGATTGCCGCCCAGTATCCAACGGCCAGGGTGGACTATCGCATTGAAGATACCTACAGCAATATCAGCAATGCGATTGGTGAAGACAGGCGCGCCATCGATCTGATGTTCGAGGCAATGGAATCACTCGGCATCACGCCGAAGCCGACTCCCATGCGCGGCGGTACCGACGGCGCGGCGCTCTCGGCAAAAGGGCTGCTCACGCCGAACTTTTTCACCGGCGCGCATAACTTCCACTCGAAGTTTGAATTTCTGCCGCTGTCGTCGTTCGAGGCGTCATACAACACCGCCCTGCAGATCTGCCTGCTTGCTGCCCGCTAAGCGGGCTTGCGCGCCAGCATCGTGGCAAAGCGCAGCTTGATGCGGTTGCCGTTTTCGTCGGTGCGGTGCAGTTCGCCAACGTCTTCGTTGTATTTGAGCAACTTCCAGCCTTCGTAGTAGTTGCTCAGCTCACCGCTTTTGAACGCAAACGGGAAGCCGACGGTGCACGGGTAATCCGCCGTGTCCATCGCGGCAACAATCAGGTTGTAGCCGCCGGGTTTGGTGCAGCGCTGTATGTTGGCGATAAGTCCCGGGATGGTTTTTGACTCCAGGAACATCAGCACCACGGTGGAGAGAATGAAATCGTACTCGCCGTCAAAACTCAGGTTGTTGAGATCTTTAATCGCCGTGTGGAGGTTATCGATCCCTTCTTCCGCCTTGATGCGCTCGATATTCTCGATGCTCATCGGGTTCTTATCCCACGCGGTCACCTCGTAACCGTTGGCCGCCAGATAAAGGCTGTTGCGGCCGTTGCCGCAGCCCAGATCCAGCGTTTTACCCGGTTTAATCTTTGCCGCACTGAACAGCACCTCTGAATGGGTGCGGGTTAAGCCATATTTCTCTGTGAAGTAATTCTCGTCGACGGTCATTATTTTTTCCTGAGCCTGCATAAGTTTAAAGTGCATTCTAAATGCCATTTTAAGGCGTTTACCGTCTGGTTGCCAGCCGCTCGAAAACCGAAAAATTTGCTACGTTTAGTTAAGACGCTTATCAGAGACCTAAAGATGAACAAATATCGCCTTAGCGACGAAACCCGCCTCTGGCAATGGAAAAACGGCGACACTACCCGCTCCGTCACGCTGCGGCAGATTATCGCGACAGTGGATTTTAACGACGTGACGGCCGGCACGAAAGGCGGCTGGGTTGACGATGAGCGCACCCTCGCGCAGGACGGAGACTGTTGGATCTACGACGAAAACAGCGTGGTGTTCGCCGGTGCCGTCGTGTCCGGCAACGCGCGTCTTACCCTGCCGTGCATCGTTAGCCACGATGCGCATATCAGCGGCAGCTGCTGGCTGGACGGCGCGGAGGTCAGCCACGGGGCGCGCATAAGTGACAACGTCACCATTCAGCACTCCTGCGTGCGGGGCGAGTGCCATCTCTACGGCGACGCCCGCGTTCTGCACAACAGCGTTATCATCGCCGCCAAAGGGCTGACGCCGGACCATGACCAGATCCTGCAAATCTACGATAAGGCCACCGTCAGCCAGTCGCGCATTGTGCACCAGGCGCAAATCTACGGCGAGGCGATGGTTAATTTTGCGTTTGTTGAGCACCGCGCCGAAATATTCGACAACGCCATCCTCGAAGGTAACGACTTAAATAACGTCTGGGTCTGCGACTGCGCAAAGGTCTATGGCAACGCCCGCGTGATTGCCGGTTATGACGACGATGCTATTCCGACGGTGCGCTACAGCTCTCAGATTGCGGAGAATGCCGTGGTGGAAGGAAACTGCGTCATCAAGCACCACGTTCTGATTGGCGGTCAGGCATGGCTGCGCGGCGGGCCGATCATGCTGGACGATAAGGTGGTGATCCAGGGACGCGCGCGGATCAGCGGGGATGTGCTCATCGAGCACCGGGTTGAAATCACCGACGATGCGGTCATCGAAGCGTTTACCGGGGAGAGCATTCACCTGCGCGGCGAAAAGGTGATTAACGGCGACCAGCGCATCACCCGCACCCCGCTGCTGGGAGCGTTATAGGGCGTAGATCTTCCCGTAGATATTCACATCGTCAAAGCGGCCATTAAGGTATTCCGCTTCCCGCAGGCACCCTTCCAGCGTAAAACCGTTACGCACGGCAACGCTGTTGCTGTGCTGATTCGCCACCCGACACTTGATCACAAAACGGCGGATCTCCCCGCGTTCGGCGTAGTAGCGCATAAACGCCTGCAGTGACCGGGAGAGAATGCCCTGCCCCTGGTGGGATTCATCCAGCCAGTAGCCGATGTACCCGGCTTTGTTGGCTGGTTCAATCGTATTGAACGACAGCACGCCGACCAGTTCATCACTCTTGAATATCAAAAACATTTTGGCGTAGCCGCGCTGATGCAGCATCTGGTTACTTTGCACGTTGCGGCGGGTATCGTCCTCGCTGCCCACGTGCTGCGCCCAGTCAAAGGCGGTTTGCAGAAAGGCTTTGTTTTGGACGACGAGATTATGCAGATCGGCGGTGTAGCGCTCTTCGACGGCGCGAAGCTCGAGAGCGTCAGATACCGGGATAATTTCGGATTTTGCTGCTGTCATTGCCCCTCACCCTAACCCTCTCCCAAAGGGAGAGGGAATCGATCGTTAACGCATTATCCGGTCGTCAACGTAGTTACGTTTATCCGGCGCTGGCGGGAAATACTGGTACAGCCAGGTTTCACTGATGGCATCGCCCTGGCAGCGCAGGAACAGGCGCATATCCACCGGCTCCGTCGAATCCGAGGTTGGGTACCAGTCAAACAGGATGCGATAGCCGTCAAACGGCTCAACGTAGAGGATCTCAACCTGCTTCGCTTCACCGCTGGAGAGCGTAATCACCGGCTCGATGCCTTTTGGCGCAGCGGCCTTGAGGTCGCCACCGACGAAGTCGATAGCAAAGCGACGGGCCCACACTTTCGGGTAATTTTCGCCCGGTGCCCAGCCTTCCGGGAAGCCGCCCATGCCGGTACGGGTGGCGAAGACGTTGGCCAGCGGAGAACGCACCGGCGGCATGGCGCTCCAGTACAGACGATATTTAAAGTCCAGCTCGTCGCCCGCCTTCACCGCTTTTTCCGGCTGCCAGAAGCAGACCACGTTATCCAGCGTTTCGCCGGTGGTCGGGATCTCCATCAGGCCAACCGCGCCTTTACCCCAGTCGTTACGCGGTTCAACCCACAGGCTCGGGCGTTTGTTATACCAGCCCATCACGTCCTGATAGTGCGAGAAATCGCGGTCGAGCTGCAGCAGGCCGAACCCTTTCGGGTTTTTGTCCATATAGGCGTTAAACTGCAGCTTCTGCGGGTTGTTCAGCGGACGACAGATCCACTCCCCGTTGCCGCGCCACATTGCCAGGCGGTCGGAGTCATGAATTTGCGGGTGAATGGTGTCACACATGCGGCGTTCGTTATTGCCGCAGCTGAACATGCTGGTCATCGGCGCGATGCCGAGCTGCTTGATGTCCTTCCGCGCATAGAGATGGTTTTCCACCTCCATAATCACCTGGCTCTTCTCGCAGTGGATCACGAATTTATAGGCACCGGTGATGCTCGGGCTGTCCAGCAGCGTGTAGACGGTAAAAGTCGTGTCGCCAGGCTTAACGGTTTCAAACCAGAAGGCGGTAAAGTCCGGGAACTCTTCCGGCGTGTCGGTAAAGGTATCTACCGCCAGACCGCGCGCGGAAAGGCCGTACTGGTAGGTGTCATCTACCGCGCGGAAATAGCTCGCGCCCAGGAAAGAGACAATATCGCGACGCGCCAGCTCAGGCGCCTTAAAGGCGCGGAAGCCCGCAAAGCCGAGATCGCTTTGCCCTTCCAGCTGTTTGGTATCCACACCCGTTTCACCGTAGCTGAACAGCTCCGGACGGAAGTGGATCTCGCGCGCCATAGAGGTTGACTGGTCCAGCGAGAACATCCGCACGCGGCGACGGAACCCCATCCCCATATGGAAGAACTGCACGTCCAGCTGACGCCCTTCAATGTTGTTCCACAGTGACTGTTTTTCATCGTAGCGGATGGCGTTATACGCCTGCGGCGTCATGGTTGCCAGCGTGTCCGGCAGCGGACGCGGCGCGCCACCCCACGGGGTTTTCGCCAGGTCATGCGCCATGGATTGCAGTACGGAGAAGTCAAAACGACGGCTCTGGCCGTCAGCAATGTCAGAGTCGGCAGCGTATGCCGCTTTGGAAAACAGGGAAGCAAGGCCAGATGTGCCGCTCAGGGCTGCCACTGCCAGCGAGCCTTTTAGAAAACGTCTGCGATTCATGCCTGGAAAAACGTCCTTATGGTCGTGTGAATGTGTTTCGCGCTCGGCGAAATGACGGCAAGAAAGAACGCACAGCCTAAACAAAAATGGTTAAGAATCCAATTGTTGGCCGGTGATTATATGAACAAAGTGAGAAATATTTTCTGTCGACCAGAACGGCCCGAAAGTGGTGTAAAGAAAGCCTGGAAAATGTGTATAAAAATGCCCCGCCAGGACATCAGCTGACGGGGCTAATGAGGCGGTTATTTTACGCTGACATCGATACCCGGGAAGTACTTATCAGCGAGTTTAGCGATCGTGCCGTCGGCACGTACTTTATCAATCGCGGCATCAAGCTGCTTTTTGGTGGCCTCGTCACCCTTACGCAACCCAAAACCGATCCCACTGCCGAGGATAGTGTCGTCAGACACCGGTTTGCCGATGAAGCCAAACCCTTTCCCCTGCGGCTTGCTGAGGAAACCTGCCTGCCCGGCCGCGGACATGACCAGCGAGGCGTCGATACGGCCATTCAGCAGATCGCCCCAGGCCATATTCTGATCTTTATAAGACACCACGGTGACACCCTGCTTTTCCCAGTGCTCTTTGGCATAGGTTTCCTGGATGGATCCCTGCAGCACGCCGATGGTTTTCCCCTTCAGCCCTTCTGGGGTTGCCTCAACCGCCGTGCCGGCCTTGCCGACCAGCTGCGACGGAATACGGTAGATCGGTTGGGTAAAATCAATGCTCTTGCGGCGCTGCTCGGTGATGTTCATCGCCGAGTTGATGGCGTCAAATTTCTTCGCCACCAGGCCCGGGATCAGCGCATCAAAGGAGGTTTCACCCCAGCTGCACTTCAGCGCTGCCGCTTTGCAGATGGCATTCCCCAGCTCAACGTCAAACCCTTCCAGTTCGCCCGCCGCATTGCGGCTCTCAAACGGCGGATATTCCGCTTCCAGACCGTAACGCAGCTCGGTGGCCGCGAAGGAAGAAAAAGTACACAGCAATCCCATGCCGACAACTAACGCGCGTAATTTCATCTACAACTCCTCAGAGCCTATCTCAGCGTGGTTTAACCCGACACAGGGCCTGGGCACCTGCCCGTAACGTCGCCTCATCTTTCGCAAAAGAGAGACGAATCAATTTATTATCCGTACCGTCCGCATAAAACGCCGACAGCGGAATGGTGGCAACGCCGTACTCAACGATCAGCCGTTTCACCAGCTCGCTGTCGCGCTCGTCGCTGAACTGGCTGTAGTCCGCCAGCATGAAGAACGATCCGGCGCTCGGCAGCAGCGTAAACGGCGAATCGGCCAGCAGGCTGTGCAGCAGATCGCGCTTGCGCTGGTAAAACGCTGACAGCGACAGCCAGGTTTGCGGGTCGACCATGTGCTCAGCAAACGCGTGCTGCATTGGCGTATCGGCAGAAAACATTAAAAATTGATGCACTTTACAAATCTCGTCCATCAGTACCGCCGGTGCAACACAGTAACCCACGCGCCACCCGGTGACGTGATAGGTTTTTCCGAAAGAGGAAATAATCACGCTGCGCTCCGCCAGCTGCGGGTGCGTGGCCATCCCGTGGTGCGGCTCGCCGTCAAAAACGACGTGTTCGTACACTTCGTCAGACAAAATAATGATATCGGTATTGCGCGTCAGCGCCGCCAGCTGCTGCAGGTCACTGGCCGAGAAGACCTGGCCGCTCGGGTTGTGCGGCGTATTGATGATGATCATGCGCGTGCGCGGCGTGATCGCGGCGCGAACTTCATCCCAGTTGACGGCAAAATCCGGCACGGTGAGCTTGATGGCAATCGGGGTTGCCCCCTGCAGACGGACAATCGGCGCGTAGCTGTCAAAGGACGGCTCAAAGTAGATCACCTCATCGCCAGGGTGCACCAGCCCGCTAATCGCCGAATAGAGCCCTTCGCTGGCGCTGGCGGTCACCAGCACCTCGCTGGCAGGGTCGTACTGCGTGCCGTAGAGCGTGGCAATTTTATCGGCAATACGTTCTCTGAGCGGCTGCAGACCGGTCATCGACGCGTACTGGTTATGCCCCGCCTCCATGGCGCGGGTGACGCCCGCAATCAGCTTCGGGTCGCAGGAAAAATTCGGTGCGCCCTGAGAAAGGTTAATCGCGTTATGCTGCGCCGAGAGCTGGCCGATAACGGTAAAAATGGTGGTTCCCACATCCGGCAGTTTGGAGCGCGTTTGCACTGGCGTTCGTAAAGTCATCCTCTTTCCCTTCTCATGGACATTGCATAACTATTCAAACAACATCTGTGCTGTCGGGACAATCGAATTGTTGTCATAATAGCCATGAGAAAAATGCATAGCTGAGGTGTTTTCTGTGTCACGCCGTTCGCTCCCCCTTAATGCCATCGACGCATTTTTAGTCACCGCGCGTCACCTCAATCTTACCCATGCCGCGGCGGAACTGTGTCTGACGCAGGGGGCCGTGAGCCGTAAGATTGCCTCCCTTGAGGCGTGGTTTGGCTTTCCGCTTTTTGAACGCCACGCGCGCGGGCTGCGCCTCTCACCGCAGGGTAGCGCCCTGCTTCCGGAGCTGCAGTCCGCTTTCGAGCAGCTGCTGTCCGTGGCCGACCAGGCCCGCAGCCAGCACACGGTGATCCGGCTGAAGGCCCCCACCTGCGCCATGCGCTGGCTGGTGCCGCGCCTGCTGGAGGTGGAGCGCGAGCATCCGGATCTGCAGATCGCGCTGACCACCACCACCGATCACAACGTCAATTTCAAAACCGAATCTTACGACGCGGCCATCGTGTTCGGCACGCACATGAGCGCAGGCGATCTGCTGTTCGAAGAGGCGCTCACCCCGGTGATAAGCCCGGTGCGGGCGGGTGCTGCGCTGGGTTCGCTGACGTTTCTGCACCCGACAAGGGACAAGACGGACTGGTCGCTGTGGCTGACGAAACAGGAAGGTCCGGGCTTTGCCATGCATAAAAATCAACACTTCGATACGATGGATCTCGCCATTACGGCCGCCATTCAGGGGCTGGGCGTCGCCATCGCCGACGAAACGCTGGTGGCAGAGGATATTCACGCGGGAAGGCTGGTACGGCCCTATGAGACAAGCATAAAAACCGGCGCAAGCTACCGGCTGGTGCTGCGCGAAACGCCAGGCGAGGAAAATGGACTGGCGGCGTTTCGCGCCTGTTTGCTTAATCGAGACTAACGTGGTGCTTCATCACCCGCTTGAAGAGGCTCATGCGGGCGCGCATAAAGCGGTTTTCAAGCCTGAAAGCTGCATGTTTATTCACGCCAATGCGTAACAGAACGTCCCGCCCTTTACGGCACGCGGGCCAGTGCGTCGGCCCGGGCAGGATGTCGCGACGACCCGCGTCACGCGCAAAGCTCACCCAGTAATCCGCCACCTGGGCAGCAAACTGCAGATCTCGCTCATTGACGTACTGTCGTGAAGGCTCCACCTGGCCGAGCGTATCGAAGACGTAGGGAACTTCGTTGCCGTGCCAGGCACCGTTGATGTACGTGGCATGTTCCGCCTCTGCGACATAGTCAAACCAGTAACGCCAGCACAACCCACCGACGCGCTGCTGGGCCTGCATCACCACGTAGCCCATGGTGGTAAAGGCCATGTCGCGGCACACCTGCCTGCCCAGCTCTTCATCGCCCTTCACGCCCGGGTAGAGCAGCTTTATCAGCCCCAGCCCGAAGCGGCGCTCCCTGCGAAGCTTCTGAATTTGTCCGGCGAGATCGATGCCAAACACCGCCATCACGCTGGCTTCATCGCTGTTGGAGCCAATCATCACCGGCACCGGGTGCTGACGGGCGGCGAAAAAGACGTCCAGCATGGCTTCCGGCAGAACGCAGTCTCCAGCGATAGGCGCCGGGGAGACGTTCAGCGGCGCGGTGAGCGGCCAGAACGCCTCGGGCGGAATGGCGCGCAGCTGCCCGGCAGTCGCATTTTCCAGGCCGAAATGGGCGGCCAGCGCTTCCCCTTTTTGCAGCGCCTGCTCGCGCGGCGTGTCAGGCAAGGTGTATCCGCTTTGCACAATCGCCTTGTGGAACAATCCTGCTGCCAGCGGAGAGGCCAGCAGCGAGAGCACGCTGCGCGCGCCAGCGGATTCGCCAAACAGGGTCACATTGGCGGGATCGCCGCCAAACCCGGCGATGTTATCCCGCACCCATTCGAGCGCGGCGATCTGATCCAGCAGGGCAAAATTATGCACCACGCGCCCTTCCTCGCCTTCCAGCGCGGGATGGGCGAAAAAGCCGAGATGGCCGAGACGGTAGTTGATCGTGACCACAACCACGCCGCGCGTGGCCAGCGCTTTGCCGTTATACGGCGGCAGGCCTCCGGCACCAATCGTAAACCCGCCTCCGTGCAGCCAGACCATAACCGGCAGCGGCTCGGCGCGCTCTGCGGGAGACCAGACGTTAAGGTAGAGGCAATCTTCGGAAAACTGCCCCGGATCGCCGCCGCCGAGCTCCTGACAATACTCGCTGCTTTGCCAGCTTGAGGGCGAAAATGCCGTGGCCTCGCGCAGCCCATCCCAGCGTTCAGGCGGCCGGGGCGAGCGCCAGCGCCACTCCCCCACGGGCGGCGCGGCGTAGGGAATACCGCACCAGACGTGGACGTTTTCATCGGTTAAACCAGACAGTGCGCCCTGGCGCGTTTCAACCACAGGGGCGGAAGGATTTTGCATAACGACCTTATTGTTTCCATCACACCCCTGCAGAGTAACGATTTCAGAGCAAACCGCAACGCTGTTTGCTGCGCGTTTCAGCCTCCTGGTAGAGCGTAAACTCGTCATACACCGGGCATCCCAGCGCGTCTTCAAACGCATCGCGGCTGGCGTTACCGTGGCTGCGGGCCTGGGTTTCGTTCCCGAGGTTGGACTGGAAAATCCCCGCGGCGCTGACCGGGAGGAAATCTTCGTAGGTGATCGGCTGGGCAACCACCCATCCGCGCTCGATCAGCGGCTGCGGATCGTCGCCCGGACGAAACGCATGCCGATGGGCTTCCCCGGCTGGCGTCAGGCGGTAGCGGAAATAAGCCAGCTCCTGACGGCGCATGAGCATTTCGCTGTCCGGGAAGGCGCTAAAGATCTCCCGCAGATGCAGCTGATGGGTCAGGTTATCTTTACCGGTACCGGCCTGGGCGAGGAGGCTATCGTACAGTTCACGGCCTTTCGGGGTCAGCGCCACGCCGCGCTGTTCAATCTCACCGAAGCGCGCGGTGTGGGTGCCTTTATGTTCACCGGCAAACAGCACCGGCTCTTCCAGCGCCTTGAAGCTGGTTTGACGCAATAAGACGGGCACCTCGCGACGCGGCGGACCTTCGATCAGAATTTTTGGCTCGATACCGTACTTCGGCATCAGCTCCTGCACCCGGTCAATGTCCAGCGTGCGCGGCGTGAGGTGGTTAATGTGGCAGCCCGGGAAGCAGACCACGTCGGCAATCAGACGGTGCTCGTTGTGCAGCGCCAGATAGGTTTCCTGATCGACCGTCGCATGGCGGTGCCAGCGGAAGGTTTCTAACGCTTCCTGCACAAATTCGTGCGCCTGTGCGTCAGTAAACTGCCCTTCCGACTCGTGGAGGTCGATCAGTTCCAGGCAGCGCGGGGTGAAGATGTTGCGGTGAGACAGGATCTCCGCGGCCCGCTCGCGCAGCGCGACGTTTTCAATCAGCTCAAGACGCAGCAGCGAGGTAAAGATACGAAACGGATTTCGGCACAGCGCCGCATCCTCTATCGGACGAAACGCCGTTGAGTGGACGGGCACCCCCGCCTGAGAGAGATCGTAATAGCTGACCGGGTACATACCCATAATGGCAAACATACGGCGCAGGGTTAAAAGTTCCTGTGCCGTGCCGACGCGGATCGCCCCGTGACGCTCCACGTTCAGGCGCGCAAGCTCATCGGCGTTAGCCAGTTGCTCATGTAATAGTGGATTATTTTCCAGAACCGCCAGGTTTACGTCCGCAACCAGTTCAAGCAAGGTGCCGTACTGCGGAACTTCCTGCTGGTACATCGCCGACATAGCCTGCGAAAAGTGTTCCCGAATGTCATCAGCCGTGATGGTGTTCGCCATGATGTCATGCCTCCAGTGAATATTACCTGGAGTGTAGAGAAACCCGTTCCTTCCGGGGGGAAGAATTTCTGAATTGTGATCTTAAGACGACAGTGGTCAAACCGTGTGCTATCAGGCCCCTGAACAGCGCCTAACGGAACCGCCCTTTCAACCTGAACGCTTTTATCCAGGATTTTCCTTATAATTATTTTGGGTTCCGCTTTCTATCTATAAAGGAGTATTTTTTGGCTCTCTTCTGAATGCAAATTAACCAATTCGAGTACGCCATTATTTTTATCCTCTTCTTTCAAATTTTTAGCTCGAAGTTAGGATTAATCTGAATGGTTGTTTACAAGTCCTTCCTGTCTATCCATATTTCTCTTTTAAGCGAAGCGCAAATTTACAAATATTTAAAAATAACGCAACCGCAAATAGCAAAACGCATTTGACGGATGACGCACAGCGACTAGAGTTATTACTCGAACGACGAGTGATACGGAATATTTTCGTATCGTACTGACATAACCAATATATGACTATGAGGTTTAATATGGCAGAGCATCGTGGTGGTTCCGGTAATTTCGCTGAAGATCGTGAAAAAGCATCAGAAGCTGGACGTAAAGGTGGCCAGCATAGCGGTGGGAACTTTAAAAACGATCCGCAACGCGCTTCTGAAGCGGGTAAGAAAGGAGGACAGAACAGTCACGGCGGAGGCCGTAAATCTGATAACTCCTGATCTTATTTAATACTCTTTTAATAAAACCAGAGAGCATACTGCGGGCTGAAAAGCTCGCAGTACCCTTTCCTTATTTTACCGGAGCGTAATTATTATGAATATGAAAAGCGTCGAGGATGTCTTTATTCATCTTCTCTCGGATACCTACAGCGCAGAAAAGCAGCTTACCCGTGCGTTAAGCAAACTTGCCCGCGCCGCCTCCAGCGAGAAGCTGAGCGCCGCTTTTACCGCACACCTTGAGGAGACGCAGGGTCAGCTCGAACGTATCGACCAGATCGTCGAGCAGGAAGACGGTATCAAGCTTAAGCGCATGAAGTGCGTGGCGATGGAAGGCTTAATTGAAGAAGCCAACGAAGTCATCGAAAGCACGGAAAAAAATGAAGTACGTGATGCCGCACTTATTGCCGCCGCGCAAAAAGTCGAACATTACGAAATTGCCAGCTACGGTACCCTTGCCACATTAGCAGAACAACTGGGCTATAAAAAAGCCGTTAAGCTTCTTGCCGAAACGCTGGAAGAAGAAAAAGAGACCGACCTTAAACTCACCGACCTGGCCGTAGGAAATATTAACCAAAAAGCGCAGAAATGACGCAATAATACAGGTTAAATAAAATGAGCATCAGTCCCAGGACAATTAAACGGTGCCATTTAGCGGCAGCCATAATATGGTTCATTCTCGCCATCCCTTCCGTAATATGGTGGAAGAACAGCGTGCTATGGGTCATTATCATCAGCATTTACGCCAATATTGTCGGCCATTTATCTGGCTACAGTGCCGCGCGTGCCGATCAGGCTGCTGAAAGTGAGACCAAATAAGCGAACCCCTAATGAGGATACAATGATGAATCACGTAGAACACTACCATGACTGGCTACGCGATGCCCATGCGATGGAAAAGCAAGCCGAATCTATGCTGGAATCCATGGCTAGCCGTATCGATAATTATCCTGATGTTCGCGCCAGAATTGAGCAGCATATTAATGAGACAAAACGGCAAATTACATTGCTGGAAGAAATCCTCGACCGTAATGATATTTCTCGTTCGGTTTTAAAAGATTCGATGAGCAAAATGGCGGCGCTCGGCCAGTCCATCGGCGGCATGTTCCCGTCGGATGAGATCGTTAAGGGCTCGATCAGCGGCTATGTTTTCGAACAGTTTGAAATAGCCTGTTATACCTCCCTGCTCGCGGCGGCTAAGAAAGCAGGCGACACGGCCTCGGTACCTGCCATCGAGACGATTCTGGCCGAAGAACGCGAAATGGCCGACTGGCTGATTCGCCATATTCCGCAGACCACGGAACAGTTCCTGCTGCGTTCAGACGCATCGGGCGTCGAAGCAAAAAAATAATCAGGGAGAATCGCCATGTTCCGACACGTCAAACAGCTGCAATACACGGTTCGCGTTGCCGAACCGAACCCAGGCCTCGCCAACCTTTTACTGGAACAGTTCGGTGGGCCACAGGGCGAACTGGCTGCCGCCTGCCGGTACTTTACGCAAGGATTGAGCGATGACGATCCGGGCCGTAAAGATATGCTGATGGATATCGCCACCGAGGAGCTAAGCCACCTCGAAATCATCGGTACTCTGGTCGGCATGCTGAATAAAGGTGCCAAAGGCGCGCTGGCGGAAGGGGTAGAAAACGAGGCCGAGCTGTATCGCTCCATGACCGAAAACGGCAATGACAGCCACATCACCTCCCTGCTCTACGGTGGCGGCACCCCGCTCACTAACTCGGCGGGCGTGCCATGGACCGCAGCCTACGTCGACACCATCGGCGAACCGACGGCGGACCTGCGCTCAAACGTGGCAGCAGAGGCCAGAGCGAAAATCATCTATGAACGGCTGATCAACGTGACCGACGATCCCGGCGTAAAGGATGCCCTGGCGTTTCTGATGACGCGCGAGGCGGCGCACCAGCTCTCCTTTGAGAAGGCGCTGCAGTCCATCCGTAATAATTTCCCACCGGGAAAATTGCCGCCAATCGAGGAATTCACCAACAAGTACTACAATATGTCTGAAGGTGGAGAGGTTCGCGGAAGCTGGAACAGCGATAAACATTTCGATTACGTTGAGTCCCCCCAGCCTGCGGTTGACGGCGGCGATGGCAGCGCAAGCGTCACGCTCACGACCGAACAGGCAACCCTGGTCAAGGCGATGTCTGCCCGCACAAAGTCCGATCCACATTCTGACCCGCTGACCGGTGCCGAGCTGGGTGCCGGTAAGACTAAACCGTAATCGGTTTTGCCGGGCAGCCATAAACTGCCCGGCAATTCTCGTGCCCCATCGTTTCAGAGGTACGGACCATGTTCGAACTCGACGCGTTCCATCTGGCCAGAATTCAGTTCGCTTTTACCGTCTCGTTTCATATCCTTTTTCCTGCGATCACCATCGGCCTCGCCAGCTATCTGGTGGTGCTGGAGGGCATGTGGCTGCGCACCAAAAACGACGTCTGGCGATCGTTGTACCATTTCTGGCTCAAGATATTTGCCGTTAACTTCGGGATGGGTGTCGTTTCCGGGCTGGTCATGGCGTACCAGTTTGGCACCAACTGGAGCGGGTTCTCACAGTTCGCGGGCAGTATTACCGGCCCCCTTCTGACCTATGAAGTCTTAACCGCCTTCTTCCTTGAGGCCGGTTTCCTTGGCGTCATGATGTTCGGCTGGAATAAGGTCGGCCCGGGCCTGCACTTCTTTTCTACCTGCATGGTGGCGCTCGGCACGCTGATGTCGACCTTCTGGATCCTCGCGTCCAACAGCTGGATGCATACGCCGCAGGGCTTCACTATCGAGAACGGACAGGTTATTCCGCAGGACTGGCTGGCGATCGTCTTTAATCCCTCCTTCCCTTATCGCCTTATTCATATGGCTATCGCCGCGTTTCTGAGCAGCGCGCTGTTTGTCGGCGCGTCGGGCGCATGGCACCTGCTGCGCGGTAACGATACCCCCGCCGTCCGCACCATGTTTTCCATGGCGATGTGGATGGCGCTGCTGGTCGCCCCCATCCAGGCGGTCGTGGGCGATATGCACGGCCTGAACACGCTTGAGCACCAGCCGGCTAAAATTGCCGCCATTGAGGGGCACTGGGAAAATCCGCCGGGCGAGGCCACCCCGCTGCTGCTGTTTGGCCTGCCGGATATGGAGGAGGAACGCACCAAATACGGTCTGGAGATCCCCGCGCTTGGCAGCCTTATCCTGACCCACAGTCTGGATAAGCAGGTCCCGGCGCTGAAGGATTTTCCGAAAGAAGACCGCCCTAATTCGACCATCGTCTTCTGGTCGTTCCGCGTCATGGTCGGGATGGGGCTGCTGATGATTACCCTCGGGCTGATTAGCGTCTGGCTGCGCTATCGTCATCGACTTTTCCACTCTCGCCCGTTCCACTGGTTTGCCCTCTGCATGGGGCCTGCCGGGCTGCTGGCGCTGCTCGCCGGCTGGGTCACCACCGAGGTGGGCCGTCAGCCGTGGGTGGTCTACGGCTATCTGCGCACCATCGACGCGGTATCGCTGCACAGCACCCTGCAGATGAGCATCAGCCTGCTGGCGTTCTTCGTCGTCTACTCGTCGGTGTTTGGGGTGGGCTATGTTTACCTCATCCGGCTGATTAAGAAAGGACCGCAGCCTGTCGATACGCTGACGTCAAACACCTCGGGCACACCCGCCCGTCCGCTGTCTGCCGCTGAGTCTGTTCCTGAACAGGAGAGAAACTGATGGGCGTCGATATCTCAGTTATCTGGTTTGCCATCATCGTCTTTGCCACGCTGATGTACATCATCATGGATGGCTTTGATTTGGGCATCGGCCTGCTGTTTAACTTCGTGGGCGATGCGAAAGAGCGCGATGTGATGGTCAACAGCGTGGCGCCGGTCTGGGACGGCAACGAGACCTGGCTGGTGCTCGGCGGCGCGGGCCTTTTCGGCGCGTTTCCGCTGGCCTATGCGGTGATTATTGATGCGCTCACCATTCCTCTCACCGCGATGCTGATCGGCCTCATCTTCCGCGGCGTCGCCTTTGAGTTCCGCTTCAAAGCCACGCCGTCGCACCGCAAATTCTGGGATTACTCCTTTGCCGGCGGCTCTCTGCTCGCCACCTTCAGCCAGGGCGTGGTGGTGGGCGCCGTGATTAACGGCTTCGACGTTGAGGGGCGGCGTTTCGTCGGCTCGGCGCTTGACTGGCTCACCCCCTTTAACCTCTTCTGCGGTATCGGGCTGGTTGTGGCCTACACGCTGCTGGGCACCACCTGGCTCATCATGAAAAGTGAAGGCGCGCTGCAGGCCCGCATGCGCGAGCTGACCCGCCACGTGCTGCTGGCGCTGGTCGTGGTAATTGCGGTAGTGAGCATCTGGACGCCGCTCGGCTGGCAGTACGTGGCCGAGCGCTGGTTTACCTTGCCCAACTTCTTCTGGTTCCTGCCGGTTCCGCTGCTGGTCGGGCTTTTCAGCGTGCTGATCTGGCGCCTGACCCGCAACCCGGCCAGCCACTCCCGCCCCTTCCTGCTGACGCTGGGGCTTATTTTCCTCGGGTTTAGCGGGCTCGGTATCAGCCTCTGGCCGAACATTATTCCGCCGCGCATCACCCTGTGGGAAGCCGCGGCCCCGCCTGCCAGCCAGCTGTTTATGCTGGTAGGCACGTTGCTGATTATTCCGGTGATCCTGGTGTACACCGCCTGGAGCTACTACGTCTTCCGGGGCAAAGTGTCGGATACTGAAGGCTATCACTGAGGAACGCTATGACCGACTGGCATACACGAGCCATTATTTATCAGATTGATACCGCGCTATTTTATGATTTGAACGGCGATGGCTGCGGGGACATCGCCGGGATCGCGGCCAAGCTGCGCTATATACGCCGCATGGGTGCGACGGTCATCTGGATCACCCCGTTTTACCTCACGCCCTTTCTCGATGAAGGCTACGACGTCAGCGACCACCTCCAGGTGGATCCCCGCTTCGGAAAGCTGGCCGATATCATCGCCTTTATCGAGCAGGCCCGCGAGCTGGGCATGCAGGTCATTATCGAGCTGCTGATCCAGCACACGTCGGACGCGCATCCCTGGTTCCAGCAGGCCCGCCGCAACCCGGCGTCACCCTATCGTGATTATTACCTCTGGTCGGATAACGACGAGGACGATACGCCCCCCATGTTTCCAGGCGTGGAAGAGAGCATCTGGACCTGGGACGACGAGGCGGGACAATACTACCGGCACATGTTCTATCGCCACGAGCCGGATCTGAACCTCACCTCGCCCGCAGTGCTTAAAGAGATTGAAAACATCATCCTCTTCTGGCTCAAGCTGGGCGTGTCGGGATTTCGCCTCGATGCCGCGTCCCACCTCACCACCCAGGCAGGAAATGGTGATGAAAAAAAGGGTCTGTGGATCCTGGAACATATGCGGCGTCTTATCGAACAGCGCAATCCGGACGCGATCCTGCTTGGCGAAGTTGACGTAGACGTTGAGGCCTATAAAGACTACTTCGGCAATAACGACCGCCTGAATCTGGTGCTCAATTTCTGGCTCAACAAGTATTTCTACGTCAGCCTGGCCCGCAAAAGCGCCCGCCCGCTGCGCAATGCGGTGAAGAAGATGATCGTCCCGCCTGACTCCTGCTGTTTTGCCAACTGGCTGCGCAATCACGACGAGCTGGATCTGGAAGGCATCAGTCAGAAAGACAAACAGTTTGTCCTCGATACCTTCGCCCCTGATGAGGAGATGAACGTCTATCAGCGCGGGATCCGCCGCCGCCTGGCCCCGATGCTCAACGGCGATCGGAAGCGGCTGGCGTTCTGCCACGCGGTGCTGTTTTCCCTGCCGGGTGTCCCGGTGATGCGCTACGGCGACGAGATAGGCATGGGTGATGACCTGGATCTGGAGGAGCGCTACGCCGTCCGCACGCCGATGCAGTGGGCAGGATCGCAAGGAGGTGGTTTCTCTGCAGCCGACCCGGAAAAATTTATCGCGCCGATTATCGACCATGGCCCTTACCGCTATCAGAAAGTCAACGTCGCCGATTCGCTGCTTCACCACAACTCGCTTCTGCACCGGATCATCGATATTGCCACTACCCGCTCGGAGTTCCCCGAAATAGCCGTTGCGCCCTTTCGCCTGATCGCAATCGATAATGACGCGGTACTGGGGCTTTATTACGAGACCGACGAGCGCAGCATCCTGACCTTCGTCAACTTCAGCGACCAGCCGGTGCAGTTCACCGCCAAAGGGATCCGCAACGCCACCTGGACCGCCTGTCTCGAGGACAAGCGCTACGATGACGCGCTGATTTGCGGTAAAACCGTTCAGCTCAGCCTTGGCGGCTACGGCTATCGCTGGTTCTGGACGCACCGTAGCGCGCTGCGCTGACTACGGTTTCCGGCGAGTTATCAGACGCGTCAGCACTATTCCCGCCACCGCGAGGGCACCAAGGGCCACTTTCCCCGGCATGCCGGAGGTGACGGACGGCGCGCGGGTTTTCGCCTCGTCAGTAAAGCGGCCATGGATTTTATGCAGATCGTTAACCGGCTGGTCGAGGTAGTCCCGGCGATCCGGCGCGTTGAGATCGTCGGTCATCTGGCCTTCCCACGCCTTTTTCACCATCAGCCGGTCAAGAAAACCGGGGAAGAAAAATTGCCCGACGATTGACTGAATGGTGCTGCTGCCAACCCACAGCTCGCGCACCGGCTTTTGCGCCACCCTGAAGATGGCGCTGGCGGCCACCTCAGGCTCAAAGACCGGCGGCACCGGGCGCATCGCCCAGGCGAACTTGTTCCTCGCCCATTCGAACTGCGGGGTATTGAGCCCCGGCATCTGGACCATCGAAAGCTGAACCCGGCTGTTCTCATGCATCAGCTCGGTACGCACCGCATCGGTGAACCCGCGGATCGCCGCCTTTGCCCCGCAGTAGGCTGACTGCAGCGGAATGGAACGGTAGGCCAGCGCGGAGCCCACCTGGATAATCACCCCCCTGTCGCGCGGAACCATAAGTTCGAGCGCGGCGCGAGTGCCGTTCACGTAGCCGAGGTAGGTCACGTCAGTCACGCGGCGGAACTCTTCCGGCGTGAGGGTTCGAAACGGTGCCAGCACGGCCCCCATCGCGTTGTTCACCCAGACATCAATCGCGCCGAGGCGATACTCAATTTCGTTAGCGGCATCCACCACCGCCTGGCTGTCGGCGACGTCCGCCTGCACGGCGTGGGCATTAACGCCAAAGCGCCGTAGCTCCTCCTGGGTAGAGTGCAGGCTGGCTTCATCACGGGCGATGAGCCCCACGTCGTAACCCGCCTTTGCAAAGTGCAGCGCCGTGGCTTTTCCCACGCCCGCCGTCCCGCCGGTAATCACTATGACAGCCATAGAACCTCCACCTGAGTTTATCCGTTATTCCCGTCCGACAAGGTTGTCACCAGTTCAGCCAGCGAGGAATGCACCGCTTTTTCGACCACATCCTGACAGTCACCGGAGAAAAGCACGGTGCGGGTCTTCGTCTCGCCGCGTATGTTCCACGCGAAGCAGACCGTCCCCGCCGCCGTGCCGTCGTCGCCCCCTTCCGGACCCGCGTAGCCGCTGATGGCGATGCTGATATCGGCCTGGGCGATGTCGCGGATACTGGCGGCCATTTCGGTTACCGTCTGCTCGCTCACGGCCGTAAACCGCTCAAGCGTCTCGGGACGCACGCCGAGGATCCGCGCTTTAGCTTCATCGCTGAACACGACCAGCCCAACATCATAAAATTCGGCGGTGTTTTCCTCTGCGCAAAGCGCCACCGAGAGTTTTCCGCCCGTGCAGGACTCCGCGGTGGTTAAGCGAAGCCCGAGATCGGTTAATTTGCTCGCCAGCTTTTTCGTCAGTTCACCCACGGTATTATTGCTGTCGTGAAAAAGATTGCTCATCTTGCCGCCTCTTATTTCTCGAAAGGAATGATTGAAATATGGCCATTGCGCTCAAGTATGGCATATTTAATGTCGCTTATTTCCGTAATGCCATTATTTTGGCGCGCTGACACCAGAATATCATCACAGGACACGTCGACTTTTTTCAGTTTATCGGCTAACGGCACGCCGTTCTCAACAAGAATAACAGGCGTGCCATCCAGAATATTCTCCACCGGCGAAAAATACTTCTTCATTAGTCCGAAAATAATATCCACCACCACCAGCGTGGTAATGGCAATCATCGCACCGGTAACGGAAAAATCCTGTCCGAGAAGCGCCTGCTGCGTGGCTTCACTAATTATCAGAAGCAGAATGAGATCGAAGCTGGTCATCTGCAGCAGCGCGCGACGCCCGGCCACTTTAAATACCACCACCAGAAACAGATAAATAGCCAGCGCGCGAAAGACCATATCCATATCAGCCTCCTAGGGGTAAATAAATTGCCAGATGTTAATTTCCGGCTCGCTGTTGACGCGGATGACGGTGTTCCATTTACCGGCTCTGGAAGGTGTCGTGAAGAGTAACACGGAGAAGCTGTCTGTTTTTTTCAGGTTGTTATAGACAAAAAAGAGGGTCTTCCCGCGGCTGAACATAGCGTCCGGCTGCGGCCAGACGCTGCCGGGCTCATACGCATCGCTGCTCTCGCTGGTCATGCTGAGGACATACTTCCCCTCGCTCTGCACCGGAAACGCGAGCGCCATCCGGGTCTCTGTCTCCCGTCGTCCAAAGCGTTCATAGTCTATGGTCAATGATTTAGCGGAATTCGTTTTGACCGTGTCGCTGACCATTCCGCTGGAAAACAGACCGGCAATCGCCGCGACGATAATACCCAGCAGAACAATAAAACCCACCTGACGAAACGCGTATTCAAACGTCAGCAAACGGTAACTCTCATCTATCCCGGGTAACTTTTCATTTTCACGCTTCATGGTCATCGTCACCGTTTCGCTTATTATCCGATAATTTTGATTTCTAACGCGAATGTTTTTAGGACTTATCACATTTGCCACATAAAGGAATAGCAACAATACTTAATAAGTCAAGACACGCAAAATGAAGGATATCGGATGAAATTATCACTTATTTCCGCTTTATTGTTATTTCTGGTTCCGGCCGCATGGGCAGATAATAACGGGGGTTTACAAAAAGGCGAAGCGCCACCGCCTCCCCACGCGCTTGATAGCGGATATCGCGGAACCGACGATGCGCGTATTATGACCATCAGGCAGGCAAAAGAATTGCACGATGGTGCGACAATTTCATTACGCGGTAATCTTATTGACGGTAGCGGCGATAAGTTTGTATTTCAGGATAAAACCGGAAAAATCGACGTTATTATTCCCCAGGCAGTCTTCGACGGCAGAACGGTAAAACCCGACCAGATGATCAGTATCAACGGTTCGCTTGATAAAAAATCATCTCCTGCCGTCGTCCGTGTCGATCGTTTGCAGAAATAATTCAGCGAAGCGTTAACGCTGCAGTTATCCATCAAATCTCACCCCTTGGCTTAAGGAGTCAGCTATGAGTGATACTAAACAACGTACGAACGCTTACCCGCAGCCCCCGTTCCCGGAACAGCCGCAAACGCCGCCGGGACTGGCATCCGAAATGCAGCCCGTACCCGACCACGGGGAACAAAGCTATAAAGGGCATGGCCGCCTTGCCGGCAAAAAAGCGTTGATTACCGGCGGAGACTCCGGCATTGGTCGCGCGGTCGCTATCGCCTATGCGCGTGAAGGCGCTGACGTTGCCATTAACTACCTGCCCGAAGAGGAAAAAGACGCCGCTGAGGTCATCGAGCTGATCGAAGCGGAAGGCCGCAAGGCCGTCGCGTTGCCGGGTGACGTCCGGGACGAAACCTTCTGTCAGAATCTGGTCGAAGAAGCCGTGTCGAAACTGGGCGGGCTGGACATTCTGGTCAACAACGCCGGCCGTCAGCAGTTCCGTGAATCGCTTGAGGAACTGACCACGGAAGATTTTGACGCAACGTTTAAAACCAACGTTTACGCTCCGTTCTGGATCACCAAGGCGGCCCTGCGCCACCTGAAAGCGTCGTCCGTTATCATTAATACCTCCTCCGTTCAGGCGGTGAAGCCCAGCCCCGTGCTGCTGGACTACGCCCAGACGAAAGCCTGTCTGGCGGTGTTTACCAAATCCTTAGCCAAGCAGCTGGGTCCGAAAGGCATTCGCGTCAACGCGGTTGCTCCTGGTCCTTACTGGACGGTTCTGCAGTCCAGCGGCGGGCAGCCGATGGAAAAAGTGAAGGAGTTCGGTGGCGACACCCCGCTGGGACGTCCGGGCCAGCCCGTCGAGATTGCCCCGCTGTACGTCACGCTGGCCTCGGATGAATGTTCATTTACGTCCGGCCAGGTGTGGTGCTCCGATGGCGGCGACGGCGTGATCTAAACCGGTAGACAATACCCCTCCGCAGTGAGCAATAAACGAACAAGGATGTTCGCTTTTATTCCCCCGCCAAAAAACATGTTGTAACTCAAACAGATCAAATGTTAAAAATATTTTGCTATCAGGTTATCAAAATTAAACAACTTAACTTGTCACCCGCATCGCTCTGTTTTTAACATCGCCTATGGAAAAAAATGGTCTGTTCAGTCAGCGCATACGCTTGCGCCATTTGCATACATTTGTGGCCGTCGCTCAACAGGGAACGCTGGGGCGTGCGGCTGAAACTCTCAACCTGAGCCAGCCTGCGCTCTCAAAAACCCTCAACGAGCTGGAACAGCTGACCGGTGCCCGTCTTTTTGACCGCGGCCGGCTGGGGGCGCAGCTTACCATCGTGGGCGAACAGTTCCTCACGCACGCCGTGAAAGTGCTGGATGCGCTCAATACCGCAGGCCAGTCCCTGCACCGAAAAGAAGAGCAATCCAGTGAGGTGGTGCGCGTGGGCGCTCTGCCTACCGCGGCGCTGGGCATTCTTCCGCCCGTTATCGGCCAGTTCCACAAGCAGCAGCGGCATACCACGATTCAGGTCGCCACCATGAATAACACCATGCTGCTCGCGGGGCTGAAATCCGGCGAACTGGATCTCGGAATCGGCCGCATGTCCGACCCTGAGCTGATGGGCGGCCTCAACTATGAACTGCTGTTCCTGGAGTCTCTGAAGCTGGTGGTTCGTCCCGATCACCCCCTGCTGCAGGACACGGTCACGTTAAGCCGCGTGATGGAGTGGCCGGTAGTGGTCTGCCCAAAAGGGACCGTTCCCCGCCAGACCGCCGAAACCTTGCTGCAAATGCAGGGGTGTACGCTGCCCTCAGGATGTATCGAAACGCTGTCGGCCTCGCTTTCGCGCCAGCTTACGCTGGATTATGACTACGTCTGGTTCGTCCCCTCCGGTGCGGTGAAAGACGATTTACGCCAGGGAACGCTGATCGCCCTGCCGATTACCTCCCCCGGCCCCGGTGAACCTATCGGCATTTTGACCCGCGTAGACACGCCGCTTTCAACGGGCGCGCAGACACTGCTGAGCGCTATTCGTAAATCAATGCCGGTCTGACAACTTTCGCCCTCCTCATCCTAACCCTCTCCCCAACGGGGCGAGGGTTCCCCAGCCATTTTTCCACCCGAAGCGATAAATATTGCCTCAGGAAAATGAAGAACTTACAGCGACGCTCTGGTCCGGCTGTAAATCGCCGAAGCGTTTCCGCAAGGCCGGGGCGAGGCGCAGGGATGCGCCGAGAGGGCGTGGCCTGCAGGGATGCAGGCTCATGCCCGACCCGATAGCCTGAAGGAATAAGCTGAGGGCACCGCGAAGCGGCGATTTACCGCCGGGAGCCCGGGTTGCCAGGGCGGTGGCGATTGAGCCGCCCTGGCACGTTCACAGGCCATGTCGTTACAGAGTAGCAAGAAACATAAAGTGAACGGAATGACCACCACAGCCGTATGTTCCCCCTCACCCCAGCCCTCTCCCTCAAGGGAGAGGGGCCGTCTGCGCCCTAATCAATTAATGCGAAATCATTCATTAACAATTGCGTAAAACAATTTAACAGTTTTATCATAGCGACGAATTCACCAAATGGTTCGTAAATGATTTTACAACCCCGAATTCACCCGTATTAATCATTCTTCCCTCCGCATTTATTACCCAACTGGTACACACCCAGCACGGCGGGGGGATCTTAAGGAGACAGAAATGGCATTTGGCAGCGCGCCACGTGGGATACCGCGTATCCTGCAGTGGCTCCTTGCCGGACTGATGTTGCTCATCGGTCTGGCAGTCGGCGGGCTGGGCTTTAAGCTCGTCACCGTAGGCGGAAGTGGATACTTCCTGATAATGGGCGTGGTGATGGTGATTGCCGCGATCCTGATTTTCCTCAATCGCAGCAGCGGGATCGTGCTTTACGGCATCGCCTTTATTGCCTCGCTGTTCTGGGCGGTAAGCGATGCGGGCTGGGATTTCTGGCCGCTCTTCTCTCGCCTGTTTACCTTTGCCGTACTGGCCTTCCTCTGCGCCATCGTCTGGCCTTTCCTGCGCGCGGCAAACCACAGCGTTGCGAACAAGGCGCCCGCTTTTGGCGTCGCGGCCGTGCTCGCGGTGGCGATGCTGGTCAGCCTGGGCTGGATGTTTAAGCCGCAGACCCTCGTGGCAGCGAACGAGCCCGTTCCGGTGAAACCCGTCGCCCCCGGCGAGCAGCAAAAGAACTGGGCGCACTGGGGTAATACCACCCACGGCGACCGTTTCGCCGCGCTGGACCAGATTAACAAGCAAAACGTCCGCGATCTGAAAGTCGCGTGGGTTGCGCACACAGGCGATATTCCGCAGAGCAACGGCTCCGGCGCGGAAGATCAGAACACGCCATTGCAGATTGGCGACACGCTGTACGTCTGTACTCCATACAGTAAAGTGCTGGCGCTGGACGTGGATTCCGGCAAAGAAAAATGGCGCTACGATTCCAAAGCCACGGCGCCTAACTGGCAGCGCTGCCGCGGTCTGGGCTATTTTGAAGACCATTCCAGCGTGACAACGTCACAGGCAGAGACACCGCCTGCGGCATGCCCTCGCCGCCTGTTCCTGCCGACCACCGACGCCCGCCTGATTGCCATCAACGCGGATGACGGCAAGGTCTGTGAAGACTTCGGCGACCATGGCACCGTGGATCTGAGCGTCGGCATGGGCGAGATCAAGCCCGGATATTATCAGCAGACCTCCACGCCGCTGGTCGCAGGCAATGTGGTTGTCGTCGGCGGTCGCGTCGCGGATAACTACTCCACCGGCGAACCGCCGGGCGTGGTGCGCGCCTACGACGTGCACACCGGTAAGCTGGCGTGGGCGTGGGATCCGGGTAATCCGAACCTGACCGGCCTGCCGCCGGAAGGCCAGACCTACACCCGCGGCACGCCGAACGTCTGGTCAGCAATGTCCTACGACGCTAAGCTGAACCTGATCTACCTGCCAACCGGCAACGCCACCCCGGACTTCTGGGCGGGCGAACGTACCGCGCTGGACGATAAGTACAGCTCCTCCATCGTCGCCGTGGACGCGACCACCGGTCAGGTGCGCTGGCATTTCCAGACGACCCACCACGACCTGTGGGACTTTGACCTGCCTTCCCAGCCGCTGCTGTACGATCTGCCCGACGGTAAGGGCGGCACCACGCCTGTGCTGGTGCAGACCAGCAAGCAGGGCATGATCTTCATGCTTAACCGCGAAACCGGCAAGCCGGTGGCGAAGGTAGAAGAACGCCCTGTCCCGGCGGGTAACGTTGAAGGTGAACGCTACTCTCCGACCCAGCCGTATTCCGTTGGCATGCCGATGATTGGCAACCAGACGCTGACCGAATCCGACATGTGGGGGGCGACGCCAGTCGACCTGCTGCTGTGCCGCATTCAGTTTAAAGAGATGCGTCATCAGGGCGTCTTCACCCCGCCGGGTCTCGACCGTTCCCTGCAGTTCCCCGGCTCGCTCGGCGGGATGAACTGGGGCAGCGTCTCCGTTGACCCGAACAACAGCCTGATGTTCGTCAACGATATGCGCCTGGGCCTGGCAAACTACATGGTGCCGCGCGCTAACGTGGCGAAAAACGCCAGCGGCATCGAGATGGGTATCGTACCGATGGACGGCACGCCGTTCGGCGCGATGCGCGAACGCTTCCTGTCACCGCTGGGCATTCCGTGTCAGAAGCCGCCGTTTGGCACCATGTCGGCCGTTGACCTGAAAACCGGCAAGCTGGTGTGGCAGGTGCCTGTCGGCACGGTGGAAGATACCGGGCCGCTGGGCATTCGCATGCACATGCCAATCCCAATCGGCATGCCGACGCTGGGCGCATCGCTCTCTACCCAGTCCGGCCTGCTGTTCTTCGCCGGCACGCAGGATTTCTACCTGCGCGCGTTTGATACCGCCACCGGGAAAGAGATCTGGAAAGACCGTCTGCCTGTCGGCAGCCAGTCCGGCCCGATGACCTACGTGTCGCCGAAAACCGGTAAGCAGTACATCATCATCAACGCCGGGGGCGCTCGCCAGTCGCCGGATCGCGGGGATTACGTTATCGCGTACGCGTTACCCGATAAGCAATAAGATGTGAAAAAGGGACCGAAAGGTCCCTTTTTTGTAGGTCAGATTTTGTAGGTCGGGTAAGCGAAGCGCCACCCGACACTGCCGACAACTCAGAACGTCTCCCAGTTATCCCCGGAAACCGTCGCCGCCGGACGCAACGGCGCGTTCTTCGATACTGGCGCAGACATCACCGCGCGGCCTGGCTTTGTACTGCTCAGACGAAACGCCCCGACCGCCTCGGTCAGACGCGCGCCCTGTTCTTCCAGAGACGCGGCGGCCGCAGAGGCTTCTTCCACCAGCGAGGCGTTCTGCTGGGTCACTTTATCCATCTCAGAAATCGCCTGGCTCACCTGCACGATACCGCGGCTCTGCTCATCGGACGCGGCGGCAATCTCCAGCATGATGTCAGTCACGCGTTTAACCGCTTCGACGATTTCATTCATGGTGTTACCGGCAGCCACAACCTCACCGGAGCCCTGGTCGATCAGCGAGACCGATTCGTTAATCAGGCTTTCGATCTCTTTTGCGGCATTCGCACTGCGGCTTGCAAGGGTTCGGACTTCGCTTGCCACCACGGCAAAACCGCGCCCCTGCTCGCCCGCCCGCGCCGCTTCTACCGCCGCGTTAAGCGCCAGGATATTGGTCTGGAACGCAATGCTGTTGATGACGGCGGTGATCTCGGAGATTTTTTTCGAACTGGTGGAGATATTGCCCATGGTTTTGACCACGCCTGAGACCATCTGGCCGCCGCGGCTGGCTTTCCCGGAGGCATCTTCCGCAAGCTTGCTGGCATGATGGGCGTTATCGGCGTTTTGTTTCACCGTCGCGGTAAGCTGTTCCATGCTTGCGGCGGTTTGCTCAATGGCCGCAGCCTGCTGTTCGGTACGCGAAGAGAGATCGGTGTTACCGGCAGAAATCTCGCTCGTGCCGCGGTAGATCTCTTCCGCCCCCTGACGTACGGTGCCCACCGTGTTTTCAAGCGAGTGCTGCATGGTTTGCAGATCGCGCGTCAGGCGGCCAATTTCGCTGCGCCCGGCCACGTCGTCCGGCATCGTCAGGTCGCCTTTGGCGATATTCTCGATACGTTTCGCTGCACGCTGCAAAGGATTAATGACCGTGCGGCGGAGCACGACAAAGGTCATCGCCGTCAGCACCAGCGCAAGCGCAAACGCGCCCACCATAAACATCAGGCCCAGCTGCGTACGGCTGTGCGCCTGCGCCGTCAGCGCATTGGCACGCTCGGTGCGGATCTTAATCGCCTTCAGCAGCACGGCGTTGTAAGCGTCATCCAGCGGACGCGCCGTTTCGTTTTCGTGGTTGATAATCGCTTCGAACATGCCGTTTTTGGCGAATTTCACCATCGGCTGCATGCCCGCAATATAGGCGTCGTACCGCGCCTTGAGATCCTCATCCAGCGCTGCCCCCTCAGCGGTACGCACGGCACGATTCATATAGGCGGTAAAGCTCTCCTGGGACTGCTTAATGCGCGTTTCCGCCTCGCTGATGTTCTGCTTCATCGCATCCATCTCCGCGATACGGCTTGCCGCACCGGCGTGGATCAGATTAATACGCGCGGTACGCAGATGGTTTGAGCTGTTCGATAGCCCCATACGCACCTGAATTTCGGACGTGACATCCTGCTGATCGTTATCGGCCTGCAGCAGGAAATACCCCGCCAGACCCGAGCTCAAGGCGAACAGAAGAATAATGCCACCGAGAATGGAGGAAAACAGCGGAACCAGCCTGATGTGATGCAAGAAGCTCAGCTTGCGCTGCGCCTGCATCGAAGTAGTGTTGTCCATGACCGTCGACTCTCTTGTAGGTAAGATGCGTAAAAACACGCCTGTTAAATAGTCATCGGCACGGCAGAGATTTAGATTACGGCTAAAAACGCCGCACTGGTCACACTTTAGAGAAGATTATTAAAGAAACGCCAGCGGCGAAAAACCGCTGGCAGAAGAGTTACTTGTCGCCGAAATGAATGACGGTACGGATGGATTTTCCTTCGTGCATCAGATCGAACGCGTCGTTGATCTGCTCCAGCGGCAAACGGTGGGTAATGAACGGGTCGAGCTGAATCTTGCCGACCATAGCATCTTCAACCATACCCGGAAGCTGGGTACGGCCCTTCACGCCGCCAAACGCGGAACCGCGCCATACGCGACCGGTGACCAGCTGGAATGGACGGGTTTTAATCTCCTGGCCCGCGCCGGCCACGCCAATGATGATGCTCTCGCCCCAGCCTTTGTGGCAGCATTCCAGCGCGGAACGCATCACGTTCACGTTGCCGATACATTCGAAGCTGAAGTCAACGCCGCCGTCGGTCATCTCAACGATGACGTCCTGAATCGGTTTTTCGTGATCTTTCGGGTTAACGAAATCGGTCGCGCCCATTTCACCCGCCAGCCTGAATTTCTCCGGGTTGGTGTCGACCGCGATGATACGACCGGCTTTCGCCTGCACCGCGCCCTGAATCACCGCCAGACCAATGCCGCCGAGACCGAACACCGCCACGGTGTCGCCCTCTTTGACTTTTGCCGTGTTATGCACCGCGCCAATGCCGGTGGTCACGCCGCAGCCCAGCAGGCAGACTTTATCCAGCGGCGCCTGCGGGTTCACCTTCGCCAGCGAGATCTCCGCGCAAACGGTGTATTCGCTGAAGGTGCTGGTGCCCATGTAGTGATAAACGGGCTCGCCGTTATAGGAGAAACGGGTGGTACCGTCCGGCATCAGCCCTTTCCCCTGAGTGGCGCGAACCGCCTGGCAGAGGTTGGTTTTACCGGATTTACAGAACTTACACTCGCCGCACTCCGCGGTATACAGCGGGATAACGTGATCGCCAGGCTTCAGGCTGGTCACGCCCTCGCCCACTTCCACCACAATCCCGCCGCCTTCATGACCCAGCACCGCCGGGAAGACGCCTTCCGGATCGTCGCCGGAGAGCGTAAACGCATCGGTATGGCACACGCCGGTATGGGTGATTTTGATCAGCACTTCGCCTTTCTTCGGCGGTGCCACGTCGATTTCAACGATTTTCAGCGGCTGTCCGGGACCAAATGCAACTGCAGCGCGAGATTTCATCATGTCTTCCCTTTTTGTCAGGTGTGTGGGTTTATTTTAGATAAGAGCGCAGCAAATGGCCGACTTCCGCCATGCGTACGGCTCGCTGATCCGGCGTGGTTTCCCCCGTCACCAGCTCATCTTTGAGGTGAATTTCAACCATTTCGCCCATCAGGCCATTGGCAGCCCCGCGCACGGCGGCGATTTGCTGCAAAATGGCCAGACAGGGGTCGCCCGACTCCAGCGCGCGTTCAAGGGCATCAACCTGGCCCCGAATGCGGCGGACGCGAGTAAGAATGCGTTTTTTATCTTCGGGTGAATGCGGCATACGCCCTCCTGATACTATAGGGGGGTATGGTATTTTACTTACCTGGCGATGTAAACCTTCTATTTCCGTTGCAAAATCAGCGTATCTACCGCATATCATCAAGCAAGAGAATGAAACCTAAAAATATATAACCATATGAAATATATAATTTTTTAATAACATTATTTGCCTAACCGAATTGAAGATCCCGTTGTTTAGTGACGATTTCATATACAACAGGAGTTAACACATGGCATGGAACAAAC
This sequence comes from Enterobacter cloacae complex sp. ESBL7, assembly GCF_041679625.1. NCBI lineage: Bacteria > Pseudomonadati > Pseudomonadota > Gammaproteobacteria > Enterobacterales > Enterobacteriaceae > Enterobacter > Enterobacter cloacae complex sp. ESBL7. Next base: position 1,482,125 of record NZ_JBGORN010000001.1, on the reverse strand, counting down.
ACGCTGCGGCCCTGCATGCACGCCAGAGTGCCGGCATTTCATCGCAAAAACGCTGTGGTGAATTTACTCGCAAGGCAATACGAGCAGGTGGCGTGGATATTGGAAATGCACCCAATGCAAAAGACTATGGCAGTAACCTTGAACGAGCAGGTTTCAGAGTTTTAGGGCAAGGTGAAACATTACAGGAAGGCGATGTGGTTGTTATTCAGCCCTATGAGGGAGGAAATCCGGCAGGTCACATGGCGATTTATGACGGTACAACCTGGTACTCTGATTTCAGACAAAGAGATATGTGGGGTGGTCCGGGATATCGCTCCGCACGCCCTGCTTACAAAATTTACAGGAAAAGCTGATGCGTAACGTTCTTTTGATGTGCCTGTTACTGACAGGATGTGCAACACAGATGGATACGCCGGAAAAACGCACTCATGACTTTTATACATTTTACCTCACGGCTTTTGTCACAGACAGCAAAGAAGATAATCTCGATTCCCCAAAAATGCGTGAGTATATCGCGCGAGACACGCTCTTCCGACTGCAGAAAATTTTCTCTCTCTATGAGCAGGAAATTATCGGTTCCGACTACTTTACCTATACGCAAGACTATGCCGCGGAGTGGATCCCTGACCTCAGCGTAAGCAACGCAATAAACTCTGTGTCCGGAAAAGTTGTTAACGTCGAGCTGGGTGTGGGTCATGAGCAGAAACAGCAGTTAAACGTGTATCTGCGCAATGAAGACGGTAAGTGGAAAATATATCGCGTCACCGATGCGAGCCATCATTTTGAACAGTATATTTTTGACGACAGGGCGATTGCTGCCGCACAACGATATGCCGCTAGTATAACGTCGCCCTAATCTCTCCTTTCTTGTGCCATGCCAGGGCGTATGTCCTGGCATTTGTGTTTTCATAATTTACCCGGCATTGACGAGCCCTTACTCGCACCCCGGCTGCGCGATCAAACCAAAACATCAAACACACCTTTAGATAAAAGCCACTTACTCTGACGAGCGTTCCCGGGTAGCCTTCTGAAACACGAAAACAGAGTGGTGAATTAAACATCACAATGATTGTTCTGTAGATAAACCAACCCACGGAGATAAAATGCTGTTACTTTTTACAATGTTTATATTTTCACTGACGCTTTCATTTTCTCCTGGCCCCGTTAATATGGTGATTATATCGTCTGGTGCCGTTCACGGTTTTAGAAAGACCTTCTCATTTGTCTCCGGTGCAACGATAGGGTTTACGTTATTACTTATCTTTATATGTTTCGGCTTTTACGCTGCAATCGAAAAATATCCAGTGTTTTTCCGGTATCTTAATATTGCCGGTTCTTTATTTATCATGTATATGGGCTATAAGATAGCGTCGTCACGGTCCGATATGTCATTAACAAAAACGGATTCACCCGGTTTTGTTCAGGGTTTTGTCATGCAGTGGATCAACCCAAAAGCTTGGACCGCGTGCGCTTCAGGAGCTGCGATGTTTTCTGAACCCTCAACCCCTGTGACAGCACTCGTTTTTATCACGGTCTATTTTTTTGTCTGTTACCTGTCGCTTTCTGCCTGGGCATTGATGGGAGAAAAGGTATCGGTTCTTCTCAGGAGCACACGGCAGCTCCGTACGTTTAACGTGTTGATGGGCGGGTTGTTATTTATTACGGCGTGTTACATGCTCTTTTTAACGTTTTAAACCCGTTATAACGTGTGATACTCAATTGCGTTATAAATATCATTAATCAATTTGTAGGCAATACTGCTGGTCGACATATTAGAAGGCCATACGGCATAGACTTTCAGCGGTTCCAATGACCAGTCAGGAAGTATTTCCTGCATTTCTCCGCGCTTAACATCCTCTTCGCTTAAATAGCGAGGAGGTGCTGCAAGACCAATTTGTTGTCTGGCAAGAGCATAAGTGGCTTCGACATTATCTACATACACCGTGGGCGTATACGTCACGACAGCCACGTCCCCATTTTTATGCCGGAATTCCCGGTTATTCTGCCTCATATTGAGTCCAATCCATGGCAGTTTCGCCAGTTCATCAGGATGCGTAATCGTCGGGTAATAGCTGAGCAATTCCCGGGACGCAACTACCTGACGTGGCAGCACAAAAAGATGGCGCGCTTTAAGAGAGCTGTTCGGAAGTTCGCCGATTCGAAATGCCACATCAATACCGTCGGCAATAATATCTCTGCGCGTATCGCTGTAAGAGATATTCAGTAAAATGCCCGGATGACGTTTTATAAAATCGGCCAGATGGCGGGTAAACGCACTCTTCAGAAAAACGGCAGGAAGAGAAATAGTCAGCTTATTCGCCGTTGATATCGAACGCTGCTTAAATTCAATGACCCCCTGCTCATAAAGCGCCAGCATCGATTTGGCCGTTTCCAGCAAATTGGCGCCATCGTGAGTCAGAGAGAGTTTGCGGGTGTTTCTGTACAGCAACGCGCAGCCAAGATTTTTTTCCAGCTTTGATAAATGCGCGCTTGCCGTTGCGGTTGTGAGCCCTAACGCTTCTGCCCCACCTGAAATGGATCCTGCCTCAGCAATCTTTGCAAACACTATCAGATAACGAATGTCATCAATCATTTATCGTCCTGTTGCGACGGCGTTCCTGCGAACTACGCGTTTAATCATAGAGTTACGATATCGTACTTTCCTTCCCGGTCGCATCTCTTTTTATCGTTTGGACTTTACGCCCTACTCATTTTGCGAGGCGCTGCAGTGTCAACCCGGCGACATCCTTTCCTGGGAGCCGGACAGCCCGGAATGAAGCGCCTGCGCCAGCGTTTGCAGCTCCTCCTTAAGCCAGCGGGTCGCCCCCCGCTGGCCGCTGCGTTTATGCGAGTAAATTTTCACTTCAAACGTGCGTATCGAAAACGGTAAAGGAAAAATCCTCAGGTCCGCTGCCGCAGCCAGCTTCTCAGCGGCAAAACGGGGGATTGCCATCAGCAGGTCGCTTTCGGCAACGATAAACGGCGCGCTCAACATCGACGGCGTTTTGATCGCGATTTGTCGGGTATAGCCCAGTTGTTCCAGCCGCACGTCCAGAACGCCCTGTTTCTCATTCCATGGCGTCACCACCAGATGACGGGCCGCGAGATAATCCTCCAGAGTGAGACGCGTCCGGCGCGCGTTGCCGATGACCACATACTCATCTTCAAACCAGTCGATCTCTTCCAGTTCCGGGTGCCGGATATCATCCTGAGTGCTGAACCCCAGCGCGAGATCCACTTCGCCCGCCAGCAGTTCCGTCAGCGCCGGGCTGTGCGGCAGATAGCGCAATTCGAAACGCAAGCCCGGGGCAGCAAGCTGCAGTTTGTGCATCAGCGCCGGGAAAATGCACAGCGCGGTAAAGTCCGTAATCCCAATTTGTAAGCTTTCGGTACTGCTGGCCGGGTCAAACTCCGGCTGCGGGGTCAGCTCATGATTGAGGAACGACAATGCGGAAGCAATGGAAGGCGCAAGCTGATTGGCATACACGCTGGGGGACATGCGATGCCCTTCGCGAAAAAAGAGCGGGTCATTCAGGGTGATGCGCAAACGCGACAGCGCATGGCTCAGTGCCGATGTGCTCATCGCCAGCTCGTCAGCGGCCAGCCGAACGGAACGGTGGCGGTAAATCGCGTCGAAAACGGGCAGCAGGTTTAAATCAAGACGCCTCAGTACCGGATGCATAATATTCATCATCTGTTGATTTCATTGCACTTAATTCTTCGGACAATACTCCGTATGCTTAACGCCATCAATCGAACACAGGCTAAAACACAGGAAAAACAATGAGCATCACCATTCGTCAGGCCCGCCCCGAAGATGCGGCGGCAATATACGCCATGATCTACGAGCTGGCGGTGTATGAAAAAGCGCCGGAAGAAGTGGTTACCACGCCGGAGGAGATCCGCGAAACGCTCTTTGGCGCAGGCACAAAAACCGAAGCGTTGATCGCGGAGTGTGAAGGCAAGACTGCCGGCTATGCCGTGTTCTTCACCAGCTATTCGACCTGGCTCGGACGTAACGGGATTTACATGGAAGACCTGTACGTATCCCCGGAGTATCGCGGTAAAGGCGCGGGAAGAGCGCTATTGAAACATATCGCGCAGCTCGCGGTAAAACGGCAGTGCGGCCGCCTTGAATGGAGCGTGCTGGACTGGAACCAGCCCGCCATTGATTTTTACCTGAGCATAGGCGCGCTGCCGCAGTCCGAATGGGTTCGCTATCGTCTTGATGGCGCAGCGCTGCTGAATTTTGCCGAATAGCAACACGTGGTACCCGAGATGATCCCGCCCCGCGGGGTCGCTCTGTCCTGCCTTGATCCCGTCTCAACAGATGATGAATTTATGCTACCCTTCCATAAATTTCATAAACATATTGCAGAACGCCATGACGACAGCCCCTTTTATCCGCCCACAACTTTCCCTGCCAGACGGTGCCGACAGGCTGCTGTTGCACTCCTGCTGCGCCCCCTGCTCGGGTGAAGTGATGGAGGCTATCCAGGCTTCGGGGATTGACTACACGATTTTCTTCTACAACCCCAATATCCATCCACAAAAGGAATACCTCATTCGTAAGGAGGAGAATATTCGCTTTGCGGAAAAACACGGCGTGCCGTTTGTTGATGCCGATTACGATACAGATAACTGGTTTGAGCGCGCGAAAGGCATGGAATGGGAACCCGAGCGTGGCGTCCGCTGCACCATGTGCTTCGATATGCGTTTCGAGCGTACGGCGCTCTATGCGGCAGAAAATGGATTCAGCGTCATCAGCAGCTCGCTCGGGATCTCGCGCTGGAAAAACATGCAGCAGATAAATGACTGCGGCCAGCGTGCTGCCGCGCGCTATCCGGGTATGGTTTACTGGGACTATAACTGGCGTAAACAGGGCGGCTCCTCTCGCATGATTGAGATCAGCAAGCGGGAGCAGTTTTACCAGCAGGAATACTGCGGGTGCGTTTATTCGCTCAGGGACAGTAACCTGCATCGTAAGTCTCAGGGCCGCCCGCTGATTCGCATCGGGAAACTGTATTACGGTCAGGATGACAATGAGAAATAACGGGTTTCCGGTATAGAGATATATCCGAAAACAGCCCTGATATGTACCGAATTTAGCCTAACGTCTCCCACATCCACAAAGAGCGGCTATCCTTTAATAATCAACAAAAGGAGGCAAAAATGTCTGATTTCGGTACTGATAAAAACACCCAGTTTGCTGAAGATAAAGCTAAAAATAAATTTGATGAGCTTGCAGGTTCCGCGCAGCAGCAGTTTGGTGAATTCGTTGATTCACCAAAGCATCAGGTAAAAGGTGCGGCTAAAAAATATGCCGCGCAGGCCAGCGATGCCGTTTCCGACGTCACTGAAGCTGTCAGAAATAATCCCCTCACCGGCCTCGTCGCAGCGGGTGCGGTCGGTATTGTTCTCGGCCTGCTGCTCGGTCGAAAATAATAAAAGGCCCTTCGGGGCTTTATTTTTCTTAGCTAAACATTCTGACCATACGGTCTAACTCTTCCTCTTTCACGGCACGAGATAAATAATACCCCTGAAAGTTTTTGACGCCCAGCGCGACTAATTTTTCAAACTTTTCTTCACTATCAACCCCCTCGGCAATACAGTCCGTTCCGGTCATGTCGCTATAAATCTGTATCGCTTTAATCAGGTTATAGTCATTGTCGTTTGCCACAAAATGCTCAACGATGTCGCGATCCAGCTTGAGTCCATCAAAATGCACCTGCCGCACCGGGAACATGGTTTGATGGTTAGAGAAGCAGTCATCCAGAAATAATCGACACCCCGTATTACGCAAATGCCGCATGGTTTCAGGGATCCTTTTGTCCTTCGTCACGTCAATATCTTCAGCAAATTCAAAGACCAGCTTTTCGGCCCACTGCGGCTTGAGCAGCATGTCGATAGCTTTCTTTGCCATATCAGGCAATGCATTTCCGGAAGCCAGACGAGGCGGAATATTTACAGAAAAATAGTATTTACCGTTATACTTATTAATCCCTGACACGGCGGCATGGATGACTAACGCCGTTATTTTCAACCATATCTCATGGTTTGAAATATCCGTGAGAAAACTGGCCGGCTTGACAATTTTACCGTTTTTATTCCAGCGGATCAGTATCTCAAAGCCTACGCCCTTTTTGTCACGATCGGTAATGATCTGATAAGCGGGGAAGATCTCTTTTTTATATAATGCATTAAAAATTTCTGATTCTTTATCCGTAAAATCCGTATGTTGGCTCCGCCGCTTGATACGTCTTTCCGCGCTGAAATTGTGCGAATCGTTTAGCCACCGCTTAATTAAGCGTAATTTCAGCACGCCTTCCTTACGGTGGGTATAAACCGTTTTATTAGAAAGCCCCATTTCGTCGCACATTTCTTTTACGGACATGCCGCGGTAGAAATTTAATAAAACGTCAATTTCTCTTTTTGTTAGCCACTTTACGGTTTCTTGCGAAGAATTATCCTTGTAGCGATCGCGTAATACGTACGAACGATCTTTAAAAACATGATGGTGTGTATGAATACAGGTTATGACATCTGAAACGCGGGCCAGTCGAATCAATGATAATTGATAACTATTATTTAAAAGAGTGCCCAGGGTGCGATATAGCCAGCTATCCGGCAGGTCGCCATACAGGGTGACGCGTCGAATAACGGGAAGTGCATTGAGCACGGATGCCAGTCGCTTCAGGCTCTCCAGGAGACTGACGATACCTTTTCCGAGAAACACCACAATATGAGCACTCTGATTTATAAGGATATTTTCAAGATCCTGTTGGGATACCTCATCCCCGTCAAAGTGAATATGCGAAGCCTGTATTCCGTACTGGTTAAGGATCAGACGATATCCCTGGAACGTAAAACCGCAGGCGGAGATGACAAATTTATGTTCATCGCACGCCTCATTTCTGAGAGAAATTGTGTGGGTCATAAACTGCTCCTGGGCACTGAGGCGCCATTTCCATTTGTGAATACGTAAAATTTAACGCACCTGTTATAAACATTAATTTTACAGTACAGCCTCAGGGTAAGAAACAGTTATCCGCTGAACTCACAGGAACATCTTTGCGTTAATCACCGTCGTTTAAATATACTTTTCTTTGCAAATAACAACGGCAAATATCTTATTCTCAGGGTATAATGAAAATTCCGAAAAAGAAGAGTGGACACTTCATCTATCGGCTCATTCAAATACGAGAAAAATGCTATGGATAATCACATCTCATCCAGGGCCTTGCTACATCGAAGGGATGTTATAAAGAACAATCCGCGATTCGGTGAGGCAATATTAGAGCACTACACAATTAATGACACCATCTACAAAAAACAACCTTTGTTCTACAAAACAATGCTGCAGGAATCACGGTTTAACATTATTCTCTCCATGTGTTGTTTTATTTTTGGAAATCAGGCCGAGTCAGTTTCAGAGATTAAAGAGTTATGCTCTCGCTATAAAATAGCCAGCCCCAACAGCGTGATTGCGATCATTACGATACTGAGAACCACAGGGCGCATCAGGACCTGGCGCTGCACGGATGACCGACGCAAAACGAGAATCGCGCCAACCGAAAAAGGACTCAATGAACTTAAGCGCTATATGTCCGGCGCTTTTTTGCCCGTCAGCATTCTTTATCCGGCATTTAATATTAATGTTAACCTGCTGGATAATGATATTTTGAGAAACAACTTTTTCCGCCGCGCGGCTGAATATCTTTTCCGGGGATTAACGTTCAGAAAGGTGTTACCTGAGGTGGGGTTATTTATTGATAAAGATGGCGGCCGCATGATTATGCTTTATATCTATCTGCAGGCCATGAAAAATAAATCCGCTCACGGTGCGGTCATTGACTATTCAGCCAGCACGCTCGCAAAGGAATTTTTTGTTTCGCGCATCCACGTCAACCGAATTGTCAAATCGGCACAAGAGGCGGGATATCTTAAAGATCGTGGTGATGGTCGGATGTCGATATACCCGGCGTTTATCGACCTTGTCGAAAATTATGCCGGTTTATATTTTGCGTATGTTACGCATTACATCAACGTTGTGCCTAAAGAGCGACGCCACGCTCACAACGTGACGTCAACCGTATAATCCAGCAGGCGTTCGGAGTTCCGAACGCCATTCCCCTATCGTTCCCGCAGCGCCTCTTTTGCCTTGTTCAGAGGTTTCAACAGATAATCCAGAATGGTTTTGCTGCCGGTTTTAATATCAACGGTGGCAATCATGCCCGGAAAGACCGGAAATTCCTGACCCTGCTTATTGGTCAGATGGTTACTGTCGGTACGGATATAGACGCGATAGTAGTAGACATCCCTTTTCACCTCATCCTGCAGGGTGTCCGGCGAAATCATCGTCACTTCCCCTTCCAGCCCGCCGTAAATGGAGTAGTCATAGGCCGTAATTTTCACCAGCGCTTTCTGGCCGGGATGGATAAACGCCACATCGCGCGGCGAGATTTTCGCTTCGACCACCATCTGATCGTCAAGCGGGACAAGGCTCATCAGCTTGCCGTTCGGCGGGATAACGCCTCCCACGGTTGTGACGTCAATATCCTTCACGATCCCGCGAACCGGGGCATTGAAGGTCAGCCGGGTCAGGGAGTCCTCACGCCCTTTCATCACCGAACGCTGGGCCTCAATCTCCGCATTGGCTTTCGCCAGCTCCTCACGGGCGCGAACGTAATACTGGTTTTTCATCTCGGTGATTTTGTTCTCAAGCTCGTTGTTTTGACGCTCAAGACGTAACACCTCAACCTTGCTGGCCGCCCCCTGGGTCACCAGCGGTCGGGTTAACGACAGCTCGCGCTGCACCAGCTCGGCGCCCTGACGCAAGCCGGCCAGCCCTTTTTCGAGACTTTCACGACGGGACTGGTAGAGCGCCGTTTCCTGTTTGACCAGCTCAACGTCGTCATCCAGCTCGTCCGGAAACGCGAGTTCCGTGTCGTTCACCTCGGCCTTCAGGCGCGCAGCGGTTGCCAGCGCCGCATTCAGGCGAGACTCGCTCTCCAGCACGCTCGACTCGGTTTTTGTCCGGTCAAGCTGCGCGAGCTGCTGCCCGCGTTCCACGATGTCGCCTTCACGCACCATCAGGCTGTGAATGATGCCGCCTTCCAGAGACTGGATGACCTGCTCATGCGAAGACGGTATGACCTTGCCGCTGCCGGTCGTCACTTCATCCAGATGGAACAGGCTTGCCCAGGCGATAAACACCGCCAGCAGGGCGAACAGGGACCATGCCACCAGCGACGAGCGCGGCAGGCGTGGCTCCTTCAGTCGGCTATTGAAACGAGAGAAATCATTCATGCCGCGCCCTCCTCGACAACCGCCGCTGGCTTCATGGTCACGGTGCGCTGCGCGGCTTTCTGCGGCGCCATGCCGTGCTGGTGCAGGATTGCATCGCGCGGGCCGTCCATCACCACCTTGCCGTTTTCCAGCACGATGATGCGGTCGACCAGGTCCAGAATCGGCAGGCGATGCGTCGCCACGACCAGCGTCCGGCGTTTACCCAGCCATTTGTGAAGATGCTGAATAAACTGCTTCTCGCTCATTTCGTCCAGCCAGGCGGTAGGCTCGTCCAGCAGCAGAATAGTCGGCGAGGTAATCAGGGCTCGCGCCAGCAGCAGCGCCTGACGCTGGCCGCCGGAGAGACCCGCCCCGCCCTCGTTGATGATGTAGTTCAGCCCCATTTTCTGCTTGCGCACAAACTCCAGCGCGCCGCTGTTAACCAGCGCCTGATGAATCTCATCATCGGTGGCTAACGGGTTCCCCATCAGGATGTTGTCCCGCACGGAGCCAAAGAACAGCCGGGCCTGCTGGCTGAGCAGCTGCATGTCGCGGCGCACGTCGGCCGGGTCCAGATGATTGAGGGCGATATCGTCGAGCAGGATGCTGCCCTGCTGCGGCTCCTGCATGCCCGCCAGCAGCTGTAACAGCGTGCTTTTACCGGAGCCATTGCGCCCGAGCACCGCCACGCGCTCTCCGGCGCGGATCTGCAGCTTGCTGATGTTGAGCACGGTGAGTTTTTCTTCCTCGTCGTAATAAAACCCGACGTCCTCAAGCGCATAGTCGCCGCGCAGGTGGGCTTTGTGCACCTTCTTGCCGTGCTGCGGATCGTCAATCGGGCGCTGCATCAGGTCGTCCAGCCCCTTGCGGGCCACCTTTGCCGACTGCCAGCGCGACAGCACGCCTGAGATCTGCGACAGCGGCGCGATGGTGCGCGACGCCAGAATCGAGGTTCCCACCAGCGCACCGGTAGTCATGTCGCCGCTGATGACCAGGTAACAGCCCACCAGCAGTACCACCGCGTAGACGATTGACTGCACCTCCTGCGTCCAGGTGAGCAGCAGGCCCGTCAGCCAGCGCTGCTTCATGCCGACGCTGGCGGCAACGTCGTTGGTATTATTCCACTGGTTCTGGAAACGCTGCTCGGCGCGCATCAGCTTGATGTCTTCAATGCCCTGCACCGCTTCCACCAGCGTGGCGTTACGGATGGCGGATTCCCGCATCCCTTCGCTGGAGAGTTTCCCCAGCGGGCGCTGCACCAGCAGGCCGGGGATAAGAAGCAGCGGCACGGCGAGCAGGACCACCAGCACCAGCGGGCCGCCAATCATCCACAGAATAAAGACGAACAGCAGGAAGAATGGCAGATCGGAAATCGCCGCAATGGTGGTCGAGGTAATGAGCTCGCGCACCGACTCCAGCTCGCGGATCTGGGCGATAAAGGATCCGGTCGATTTGGAGCGCGCGCCGTTTTTAATCCGCAGCGCGTGGGCAAACACGCGTTCAGAGATGCGCAGGTCGGCGCGCTTCCCCACCACGTCAGAAATATGCACGCGCAGCATGCGCATGATGAATTCGAACACGATGGCAATCATCACGCCGCCAAACAGCACCCACAGCGTGGCTTCCGACTGCGACGGTACCACCCTGTCGTACACCTGCATTGAGAAGACCATGCCGGAGAGCGCCAGCACGTTGGCGACCAGCGCCACCAGCATAATGTCGCTGTAGCGTCGCCAGTCCTTCAGCGCCAGCTGCCAGAACCAGTTTTTCTCATAGGGTTTGATGTAGTCGTCCACGCGGGCATCCGGCGTGGATTCGAGCGGGCGCAACACCATCAGCCCTTTTAACCGCGCCCCGAGCTCATCACGCGTCAGCGTCGTCTCCAGCCCCGCGTCGCCGCTAAACTGCAGGCTGACGTTGCCTTCGCTGTCCATGCGGTTAATGACCGCAATCTGTCCGCCGGTGAATTCCGCCAGCAGCGGCAGGCGCCACGGATCGAGGGATACCGCTTCAGCCGCCACCATACGCATCCCCAGCCCAAGCTGGCGCGCCATCTCCTCCAGCACCAGCTGGCGCGGAGACTGGCTTTCATGGTTAATCGTGACCCGAACATGCTCCGCTGAGAAATCCAGCCGGTAGTGCCTCGCGATGATGAGCATGCCCTGCAGCCAGGGTTCGTACTGTGGATGTGTCTTCATAATGCTACGTCCTGTCCAGAGCGGTAATTTCGCACTGAAATGATACCTTTACGGAATGATTAAAAATCGAACACTTTCTAAACGAGCCCGCAAAATAATCATGTGAAATATAGGGTTATCGCTATTCATGTAAAGAAACGCAAAAGGCCGCGGGGATCGCTCCCCGCGGCGTTGGTTTACGCAATTAACAGCTGATGGTTCGCCAGCAGCGTCGCCAGATCCGTCTGCACGCCGTTCAGGGTCACCAGCGTGGTTGGCGAGAACTGACCGCCCGTGCCGTCCAGGTCAACCTGGATCTCGGTATTGCTGCCGTTCTGCACCACGCGGATGTAATCGCTGATATTGCCCGCGCTGCTGTCCAGCGTGGCAACGCCGTTCACGTAGCTCGCCGAGCCCGTGCCGGTATAGCCGCTGCCGGAGAGCAGATCGCGCAGGTCAATACGATCCGTGTCCGCGGTCCCTTCCCAGGTGCCGACCGTAAAGCCGTTCACCACGTCGTGACCGTTACCGCCCGTTGCATCCGACGCGTTGATCAGCTTGTAGAGCAACGTATCGTGACCGCCGCTGCCGATGTTGAAGGTGTCGTTCCCGCCGCGGCCTTCGAACTGGTTATCACCGCTGTTGCCGGTAATGACATCGTCGAAGTCCGAGCCGTTGATCCCCTCAATGTTGAGCAGTCGTGACGTTCCGAACCCGGTGTCCTGCGCGGTAGAAAGGCGCAAATCAACGGTCACGCCGGAGGTCGCATTGCGGTAATCCACCACGTCCATCCCGCCGGTGTTGCTCCAGGTGTCGTAGTCGGAATGGGTATTCCAGCCGCCGGAGCCGTTGTAGGTATAGGTGCCATCCTCTGCGATAAAGGTGTCGTTATACCCGGTCCCGGTGATCGTCCCGCTGTGGCCGCCGGTGGCCGCTTCGGCCGTCAGGACGTAGCCCTCTTTGCCGTTGCCCGCTTCCAGACCGCTCCAGGTGACGTTATCCGACACGCCGTTGGTGATCTTCAGGATCTCGGCCGAATAGGTTTCATTCGGATCCAGACCGTAGAAACTCACCAGCGCAGAGGTATCGTTCGACCCGATACCTGACTGGGCGTTGATGATCTGCGAGGCCACCAGCACGCCCGCGGCGTTGTACAGATTGACCGTGTTGCCGTAGTAGGCGTTGATGCCCTCGCTGTCGACAATGTGCAGGTGCATCGCGGTGCCGTCAGCAATGGTTTTGCTGTTTTGCACCAGCACCACCTTGCCGTTCTGCTGAGAGACCAGCAGATCCTGCGCGCCGTCCCAGTTGTAGTCCACCGCCGCCACGCCGGTCGCGTAGGCAATACCGGACGCCAGCTGGCTGGAGTTCCAGGTGGAACCGTAACCGTTGTTGGTGAACAGCGTTGCCGTCTGCGAGCCGCCGTAGGTGCTGAGCTTGATGATGTCCATCTGCCCGTCACCGTTCCAGTCCACCGCCACCGACAGATACCCCGCCGTGGCGTTAGAGGCTTCCACCGCGCTCTTGGTGGCAGAGAGCTTCCCGGTACCGTCGTTGTAGTAGATCACCCCGCCGTTGTTGTTGTAGCTGCTGCCCAGGTACAGATCCATGTAGCCATCGCCGTTGAAGTCCGCCCACGTCATGGACGCCGCCGTGGTGGTATTCGAGGCGTTTGCCACAAACACGTTGGTCAGGTTCTGACCGATAGAGAGCGTGCCGTTGCCGTTGTTGTTGATCACGGTTAACGAGTACGCGCCGCTGCGGTTGGTGTGCTGAACGATATCCACCGTGCCGTCGTTGTTCAGGTCGACGCCGGAGATTTCACGCCCGGAATCGAACTGACCGTAGAAACCGCCTTCGCCACCGGTGCCGTCCGGCGACAGAACGCCGTTGTTGTTCACCAGGTAGGTCAGTGAGTCCATGCCGGCATCGCCGTACGCCAGATCCAGATAGCCATCGCCGGTTTTGTCGTAGGCAATCACGCCGCCGTACCAGATGGTGGTGCCCATCGCCAGCTGGCTGGCGTTATAGGTGCTGCCATCGTAGGTCCACATCACCTGCGTTGACCCGGCGTAGGTATTTTCCGTCGCGAAGATATCCTGCGTGCCGTTACGGTCAAAGTCGGCGGCGGTCTGGCTCACCACGTAATAGCCGCGGGTATTGGTCAGCGCATTTCCGGCATAGGTCGAGCTATCGCTGCTGGAGTATGACTGGCCGTTAGCAATGATATTCCACAGACCGCTGCTGTTCATGCCGAGGGTCATGGTGGAGTTGTTGCTGTTCCCCGCCGTGGTTGCCCAGTCGGTATTCACCGAGGTGGTATCAATCACCAGGCTGCCTGTCGCCGTACCGGTGGTATTGCCGTTACCTGCGCTGCTCTTCACCTGCGCCGTCACGCTGTAGCTCGACACGCTCAGCGCATCGCCGTCCGGGATCTGCAGATACCAGGTGTTGTGATCCGGATCGACCACCACCGCACCGCCGGTCTGGGAGGTGTAGGTTTTTCCGTTCACCGTTACCACCAGGTATTCACCGTTCACCAGGTCGGCGGAGACGGTACCGCTGACAATCGGCGTGGTGTCCGACGTGGTCTGCGCGGTAATCGCCGCCGTGGTGGTCGGGATGCTGGTATCAACGTTCAGCACAAAGCCGTCCGATTCCGTGTAGTTACCGGCCCTGTCGGTGACGCGCACAATGTAGGTGTGGTTGCCGTCGCTCAGGCCGTTGTCCTGGAAGGACCAGCTTGCGCTGCCGTTCATGGTCACCTGGCCGAGCAGGACCCCGTCACGGTAGAGCTGCACAATTTCACCGTCGTCCGGGGCGCGGTTAAGCGTACCGTTGATCAGCGGCGAGTTATCGTCCGTTGCCACCGCGCTGCCAAAGGTCCCCTGACGCTCGCCTTCACCGTCGGTATAGCTCACTACGGTTCCCACCGTGGTTGGCGGCGTGGTGTCAACCGTCACCACCTGAGAGGCGGTGGAGCCGACGTTGCCCGCCTGATCGATAATCCGCACCTGGTAGGTGTAGTCCCCGTCAGCCAGATCGCGGGTATCGGTATAGCTCCAGCGCTGGTTGGTGACCGTGGTATCGAGCCAGGTGTTCCCGCCGTCCAGGCTGATCTGTACGCGCTCGTCGTTTGCCAGCGCGCTGCCCAGCGAACCGTTGATGGTCAGCGTGGTGTCCATGGTGATGAAATCACTCCCGGACTGGCCGGTATCTTCGCTGATGCTGTCGATGGTGACGCCGTACTGCGGCGCCTGCGTATCCACCGTCACCGCCTGCGTGGTGGTTGCCCCGACGTTCCCCGCCTGGTCAACGACCCGCACCTGATAGTTATGGCTGCCGTCGGTCAGGGTACGGGTGTCGCTGTAGCTCCACTGCGTACCGCTGACGGTGGCGTACACCCAGGTGCTGCCGCCGTCCATGCTCACCTGCACGAATTCACCCGCGCCAAGCTCTGCGCCGAGCGTTCCGTGCAGCGTGTACGAGGTCGAACTGGTCAGGAAGTCGTTATTGTCGAAGCCGGTATCCACGGTGATGTTATCCACGGTTACCGTAATCGCCGCATCCGGGGCGACCGTATCGACGGTCACCTGCTGATGGGCGCTGGCCCCCACGTTGCCCGCCGCATCCACCACGCGAACGTAGTAGTCATAGGTCTGGTTACCCAGCGTGCGGCTATCGACGTAGTACCAGCTGTTGCCGGTGACAATCACGTTCTGCCAGGTGACGCCGCCGTCGATGCTGATCTGGGCATATTCGCCGTCGGCCAGCGTCGCGCCGAGCGAGCCGTGCAGCGTCAGGGACGTATCGTTGGTGATAAAGTCGCTGCTGCTCAGGCCGGTATCGTCGCTGATGCTGTCGATGGCGATGGTTTTGCTGGCGTCCGGCGCAACCGTATCAATGGTCACCACCTGGCTGGCGGTGGCGCTGATATTGCCCGCGTCGTCAATCACGCGCAGCTGGTAGTTGTAATCCCCGTCGGCCAGCGTGCGGCCATCGACATAGGTCCAGCTCAGGCCGCTGACGCTGACGTCTGTCCAGGTAACGCCGCCGTCGAGGCTGATCTGCGCGTGGTCGCCGCTGCCCAGCGCCGCGCCGAGCGTCCCTTTCAGGCTGATCTGGCTGTCGCTGGTGATAAAGTCGCTGCCGGACAGACCCGTATCCTGGGTGATGGAATCCACAGTAATGGTCGTCGCCGCAGGCTTCGTCTGATCGATCACCACGTCCTGGCTGTCCGTCGCCCCCACGTTGCCCGCGTTATCGATAACGCGCACCTGATACTGATACGTACCGTCCGTCAGGGTGCGGCCATCGGTGTAGCGCCAGGTGGTGCCGGTCACGGTCAGGTCAATCCAGGTGGTGCCGCCGTCGAGGCTGATCTGCGCCTTCTCGTTATTGCCGAGCTGCGCGGTCAGCGAGCCGTTGACCACCACCTGGCTATCGTTGGTGATGAAATCACTCGCGCTGAGGCCGGTGTCGTTTTGCAGCGAATCAATGCTGATGCCCATCGACGGCGCGGTGAGATCCACGGTGACGGTGTGGTTATCGCTGCCGCTGTTGCCGATGGTGTTGCTGACCTGCGCGTTAATGACGTACGAACCGCCGTCCGCCAGCGCGGCCACGTCTGCGCTGCCCACCGTATAGCTCCAGCTGCCGTCATTCTGGACGGTCGCCGTGTAGGTTTTACCGTTCAGCGTGAGGGTCACCGTCTGGCCCGCCGGGGCGTCGGTGGTGCCGCTGACGACCAGCGGCGTGCCGTGCTCGGCGGCGTTGACGATATCGTCCTGCGCAAAGGTGTTGATGGTGATGGTTGGGACATCGCCGTTCAGCGTCACGTCGTGCGTCGCGCTGCCCGGGTTGCCCGCCCTGTCGCTTACCGAAGCGGTGATGGTGTAATCCCCGTCGCTCAGGCCGAGGAAATCACGGCCCGGCACGAAGACCGACCAGGATCCGTCCGCCCCGACGGTCGCCTGATAGCTGTGCCCGTTGAAGGAGACGGTCACCGTCTGGCCCTGTTCCGCCGTGGTGGTGCCGCTGATGGTCTGGCCCGCCAGCTGCTCCGCGTTGTTGACGATATCGTCATCGGCCACGGTGCTGATGGTCACGGTTGGCGCGACGGTATCGACCGTTAAGGTGTGCGTGGTCTGGCCGTTATTACCCGCGTTATCGTTGACCGAGGCGGTCACCGTCAGCGCGCCCTGGCTCAGCGCGGCCAAATCGGCTGCAGGAACATCCAGCGTCCACGTCCCGTCGTTCGCGACGGTGGCAGTGTAGGTTTTGCCGCCCAGCGTCACGGTGACGGTCTGGCCCGCTTCCGCGCTTGAAGAGCCGTGCACGGTCAGCGGCTGCTGCGCTTCAAGCGCGTTCAGCATGTCGTCACCCGACAGCGTCGCAATGCCCACGACCGGCGCAGTGGTATCCACGCTGATGCCGTGGGTCGCCGACGCGCTGTTGCCCGCGCTGTCCTGCGCCGAGACGGACACCTGGTAGCTCGCGCCATCGGCCAGGGCGCCCACGTCGGCGGCAGGTACGGTGGTCGTCCAGCTACCGTCGCTCTGGATGGTGGCCGTATAGCTCTTGCCGTTCAGCGTCACGGTGACCTGCGTCCCGCTGGCGAACTGGGCGCTGGAGCCGTTAATCACCAGTGGCGAACCGGCTTCAGCCGCGTTGATGACGTCATCGCCGCTGAGGGTATTGATGGTCAGCGCCACGGAGGCCGTGTTCACTACCACGTCGTGGGTCTGGGTGCTGCTGTTGCCCGCGCTGTCGGTAATCGTCGCGCTGAGGGTCACGGTGCCGTCGGTCAGCGCGGAAATCACGCTGGCCGGCACGCCCACGCTCCAGTTACCGCTGGCGTCAACGGTGGTGGTGTACTGGTTCGAACCGATGGTGATGACCAGCTTATCGCCGACGCTCGCGCCGGTTGCCGTGCCGCTGACGATCTGCGCCTGCCCGTGCTCCACGCTGTTGATGACGTCATCGCCCGCGACAGCGTTAAAGCTGACGGTCGGTGGCGTGGTATCAAGCGTAATCGCTTTGCCCGCGCTGCCCGGGTTACCCGCGGCGTCGCTCACGCTGACCTGCACGGTGTAGCCGTTATCCGCCAGTGCGGACAGGTCGGAGCCAGGCACGTTCACGCTCCAGATGCCGCCCTGCTGCACCTGCGCGGTATAGCTCTTACCGCCCAGCGTCACGGTGACCGTCTGACCGACTTCCGCCGTGGTGGTGCCGGAAATGGCCACGCCCGCAGACGCTTCGCTGGCGTTAATCACGTTATCGCCTGCGACCGTATCGATGGTCACGGCTGGCGCGGTGGCGTCCACGCTGTACTCGCGGCCCGCCGAGGCGCTGTTGCCGTGCGCGTTGGTGACGCTCACCTGCACGCTGGCATCACCGTCCTTCAGGCCCGCGAGATCGGCGGAAGGCACGGTGGCCGTCCAGTTACCGTCGGCATCGACTTTCGCGGCGTACGTCTTGCCGCCGAAGGTGATGGTAACGGTCTGGTTTTCCTCCACGTTCGAGGTGCTGCCGGACAGCACCAGATCCGCGCCTTTCTCCGCCGCGTTAATCACGTCGTCGGTGGCAATCGCATCGATGCTGATAGCCACCGCTGACAGATCGACGGTCACGTCATGGCTGATGGTCACCGGGTTGCCCGCCGCGCTCTGGCCTGCAACGGTCACGGTGACCGTGCCCGCAGCCAGGGCCCCGACGTCTGCCGCCGGGATCGCCGCGCTCCATGTGCCGTCTGCCAGCACGGAGGCCGCATAGGTTTTGCCGTTGACGGTCACGGTGAGCGTGGTGCCTGCCACCAGCCCGTC
The DNA here is from genome assembly GCF_041679625.1 of Enterobacter cloacae complex sp. ESBL7. NCBI lineage: Bacteria > Pseudomonadati > Pseudomonadota > Gammaproteobacteria > Enterobacterales > Enterobacteriaceae > Enterobacter > Enterobacter cloacae complex sp. ESBL7. The sequence continues at coordinate 1,463,836 of NZ_JBGORN010000001.1, read as the reverse complement.
GCTGGAGCCGGTAACGATCAGGTTCTGTCCATGCTCGATGCTGTTGATCACATCGTCGCCCGCCACGGTATCAATGCGCAGACCCGGCAGGCTGGCGTCGATAACGATTTCGCGCTCGCCCGCGCCGGTGTTGCCGTGGCCGTTGGTGACGGTCGCCGACACGGTCAAATCGCCGTTGCCCAGCGCGGTCAGGACGGATTCCGGCACGTTCACGGACCAGGTGAGATCGCTCTGCACCGTCGCGGTGTAGCTGTTGCCGCCGATAGTCACGGTTACCGTGTTGCCCGCTTCCGCGTTCGCTACCTTACCGCTGATGGTCTGACCCGCGGCCACTTCCGCCGCGTTGATGACGTTATCGCCCGCCACGGTGTTGATGGTGATGGTCGGCAGCGCGGTATCGACCAGCAAGGTCGCCGTATTGCTGACGCTGTTGCCCACGCCGTTGGTGGCGGTCGCGTTCAGGGTGTAATTGGCCTGACCGAGACCGGCCAGATCCGCTGCCGAAACGGTCAGGCTCCAGGTGCCGTCTGCCGCCGTCGTTGCAGTGTAGTTTTTACCGTTCAGGGTCACGGTCACCACGGTGCCTTCCGCGAGGTTGGCGCTGGTGCCGCTGACGCTCAGGTCCTGACCTTTCTCCACCGCGTTCAGCACGTTGTCGCCGCTGATTGAGTTGAACGCCACGGACGGCAGGCCGGTATCGACGGTCACGTTATGGCTGCCGGTGCCGGTGTTGCCCGCCGCGTCGGTGACTGACGCCGTTACGGTTACGGTGCCGTCGCTGAGGCCGGAAATCACGCTGGCCGGTACGCCCACGCTCCAGTTCCCCGCCGCGTCCAGCACGGTGGTGTAAGTCTGGCCGCCGATGGTCACGGTGACCTTATCGCCCGCTGCCGCGCCGGTGGCGGTGCCGCTGATGATGTGCGCCTGGCCGTGCTCAGCGATGTTAATCACATCGTCGCCCGCAACGGTATTGATGGTCACCGCAGGAACGGTCACGTCCACCGTCAGATTGCGATCCGCCGACGCCGGGTTGCCCGCCTTGTCACTGACGCTCGCCGTCACGGTGACGCTGCCGTCGCCGAGCGATGCCAGATCCGCCGCCGGAACGCTCAGCGTCCAGCTGCCGTCCGCGTCTGCGGTTGTGGTGTAGTCTTTGCCGTTCAGCGTCACGGTCACGGTCTGGCCTGCTTCGGCGGTGGTGGTGCCGGATACGGTCAAATCGGACTGCGCTTCTGCGGCATTCAGAATATCGTCAGCCGCCAGGGTATGAATGGTCACGGACGGCGCGGTTGCATCCACGCTGTACTCGCGGCCTGCCGAAGCGCTGTTGCCGTTCACGTTGGTGACGCTCACCTGCACGCTGGCGTCACCGTCCCTGAGGTGTACCAGGTCCGCAGACGGTACGGTGTAGGTCCAGTTACCGCTGTCGTCCACGGTAGTTGTGTAGATTTTGCCGTTCAGGCTGATGGTCACGGTCTGCCCGGCTTCCACGTTGGTGGTCGCACCGGACAGCACCAGATCCGCGCCCTTCTCCGCAGCGTTAATCACGTCGTCGGTGGCAATGGCGTTGATGCTGACGGCAACGGTCGCCAGATCCACCGTCACGTCGTGGCTGATGGTGATCGGATTGCCCGCTGAGCTGTCTCCGGTCACGCTGATTTTGACGGTGCCTTCCGGCCACGTGCTCACGTCGGAGGACGGGATCGCCGCGCTCCAGGTGCCGTCCGCCAGTACGGTCGCCGCATAGTCTTTACCGTTGACGGTGACGGTCAGCGCCGTGCCTGCCGCCAGCCCGTCGCTGGAGCCGGTGACGATCAGGTTCTGCGCGTGTTCGATGGTGTTGATCACGTCATCACCCGCGACGGTGTCGACGCGCAGGCCCGGCAGGTTAGCGTCGATAGCGATTTCGCGCTCGCCGGTGCCGGTGTTGCCGTGGCCGTTGGTGACGGTCGCCGTTACGCTCAGGCTGCCGTTGCCCAGCGCGGTCAGCACGTCAGACGGCACGTTCACGGACCAGGTCAGATCGCTCTGCACCGTTGTGGTGTAGCTGTTGCCGCCGATAGTCACGGTTACCGTGTTGCCCGCTTCGGTGTTCGCCACGGTACCGCTCAGGGTCTGGCCTGCCGCCACTTCCGCCGCGTTGATGACGTTGTCGCCCGCCACGGTGTTGATGGTGACGGTTGGCAGCGCGGTATCGACCAGCAGGTTCGCGGTGTTGCTCACGCTGTTGCCCACGCCGTTGGTGGCGGTCGCGTTCAGGGTATAGTTGGCCTGACCCAGACCGGCCAGATCCGCTGCCGGAACGGTCAGGCTCCAGGTGCCGTCTGCCGCCGTCGTTGCCGTGTAGTTTTTGCCGTTCAGGGTCACGGTCACTACGGTGCCTTCCGCCAGGTTGGCGCTGGTGCCGCTGACGCTCAGATCCTGACCTTTTTCAACGGCGTTCAGTACGTTGTCATCGCTGATGGCGTTGAAGGCCACCGATGGCAGACCGGTATCGACGGTCACGTTATGCGTGCCGGTGCCGGTGTTGCCCGCCGCGTCGGTGACTGACGCCGTTACGGTTACGGTGCCGTCGCTGAGGCCGGAAATCACGCTGGCCGGTACGCCCACGCTCCAGTTCCCCGCCGCGTCCAGCACGGTGGTGTAGGTCTGGCCGCCAATGGTGACGGTCACCTTATCGCCCGCTGCCGCGCCGGTGGCGGTGCCGCTGATGATTTGCGCCTGGCCGTGCTCTGCGAGGTTAATGACATCGTCGCCCGCAACGGTATTGATGGTCACCGCAGGCGCGGTGATATCTACCGCCAGGTTGTGATCCACGGACGCCGGGTTACCCGCTTTATCGCTGACCGATGCGGTGACGGTCACGCTGCCGTCGGTTAATCCAGCCAGATCCGCCGCCGGTACGTTCAGCGTCCAGCTGCCGTCTGCGCTGACGGTTGTGGTGTAGTCTTTGCCGTTCAGCGATACGGTCACGGTCTGGCCCGCTTCGGCGGTGGTGGTGCCGGATACGGCCAGATCGGACTGCGCTTCAGCGGCGTTCAGAATGTCGTCGGTCACCAGGGTATTGATGGTCACGGACGGCGCGGTCGCATCCACGCTGTACTCGCGGCCCGCCGAGGCGCTGTTGCCGTTAACGTTGGTGACGCTCACCTGCACGCTGGCGTCGCCGTCTTTCAGGCCCGCCAGATCCGCAGACGGCACGGTAGCTGTCCATTTGCCGTCGGCGTCCACCGTGGCGGTGTAGCTCTTGCCGCCAAAGGTAATGGTAACGGTCTGGTTTGCTTCCACGTTCGAGGTGGTGCCGGAGAGCACCAGATCCGCGCCCTTCTCGGCCGCGTTAATCACGTCGTCGGTGGCGATGGCATCAATGCTAATGGCAACGCTCGCCAGATCCACCGTCACATCGTGGCTGATGGAGACCGGGTTACCGGCGCTGCTCTGGCCCGATACGGTCACGGTAACCGTGCCTGCGGCCAGCGCACCCACGTCCGCCGCCGGGATCGCCGCGCTCCAGGTGCCGTCCGCCAGCACGGTTGCCGGATAGGTTTTGCCGTTTACGGTCACGGTCAGCGCCGCGCCAGCCGCCAGCCCGTCGCTGGAGCCGGTGATAATCAGATTCTGCCCGTGTTCGATGCTGTTGATCACGTCGTCACCCGCCACGGTATCCACGCGCAGGCCCGGCAGGTTAGCGTCTATCACGATTTCGCGCTCGCCCGTTCCGCTATTGCCCACGCCGTTTGTGACGCTGGCCGACACCGTCAAATCACCGTTGCCCAGCGCGGTCAGCACGGATTCCGGCACGTTAACGGACCAGGTGAGATCGCTCTGCACCGTGGCGGTGTAGCTGTTGCCGCCAATGGTCACGGTCACGGTGTTGCCCGCTTCGGCATTCACCACCTTACCGCTGATGGTCTGCCCGGCTGCCAGCTCCGCCGCGTTAATGACGTCGTCACCTGCAATGGTGTTGACGATCACGCCCGGCAGAACAGATTCCACGTTCACGGTGTGCGACGCGCTGGTATTGTTGCCGACGCTGTCCGTTGCTGAGGCGGTGACGGTATAAAGCGCCTCGCCCAGCTGACCGACCTCGTTCGCCGGAACGGTAGTCGTCCATTTTCCGTTATCGTCCACCTGCGCGCTGTACGCTTTGCCGTTCAGCATCACGGTCACCACCGCGCCTGCCGCCAGGCCGGAAGCCGTACCGGAGATCGTCAGATCCTGAGTTTTCTCGGCGTTGTTGATCGCATCGTCACCGGAAACGGTGTCAATGGTCAGCACCGGCGCGGTCAGGTTCACCTCTACGCCGTGCGTGGCGCTGTTGCTGTTGCCCGCTTTATCGGTCAGCGCCGCGGTAATAGTGTGATCCCCGGCGGCCAGCGCGGTTACGTCTGCCGCAGGCACGCCCACGCTCCAGTTGCCTGAGGCATCCAGGGTGGCGGTGTACGATTTGCCGTTGAGCGTGACGGTGACCACATCACCCGCCGCCGCGCCGGTCACGGAACCCGTGACAATCAGTGCCTGCGCATGCTCGGCGCTGTTGATCACGTCGTCGTCGGAAACGGTGTGGATGGTCAGCTGCGGAACGGTGGTATCGACCAGCACGTCGCGATCCGCTGAGGCCGGGTTGCCCGCCTTATCAGACACGGCGGCGCTGATGGTGTAGTTGCCGTCGGTAATACCGCTCAGGTCCGCGGACGGCACGGTCACGCTCCAGCTGCCGTTTGCCTGCACGGTGGTGGAGTAGTCCACGCCGTTCAGCGTCACGGTGACGGTCTGGCCCGCTTCGGCGTTGGTCACGCCGTTAACGACCAGATCCTGCTGCGCTTCGGCGGCGTTGATGATGTTGTTGTCGCTGACGATCTCGATAGATACCGTCGGCGCGGTCGCGTCCACGCTGTACTCGCGGCCCGCCGACGCGCTGTTGCCGTTGACGTTGGTGACGCTCACCTGCACGCTGGCATCGCCGTCTTTCAGGCTGCCCAAATCGGCGGACGGTACGGTCGCCGTCCAGTTGCCGCTGGCATCGACCGTCGCGGTGTACGACTTGCCGCCGAAGGTGATGGTGACGGTCTGGTTTTCTTCCACGTTGGAGGTCGAGCCGGACAGCACCAGGTCCGCGCCTTTCTCCGCCGCGTTGATTACGTCGTCCGAGGCAATCGGGTTAATGCTAATGGCGACTGCCGCCAGATCCACCTTCACGTCGTGGCTGATGGAAACCGGATTGCCCGCCGCGCTCTGGCCTTCCACGGTCACGGCAATCGTGCCCGCATTCAGCGCGCTGACGTCTGCTGCCGGAATGGCCGCCGTCCAGGTGCCGTCTGCAAGCACGGTTGCGGCGTAGGTTTTGCCGTTGACGGTCACCGTTAACGCCGCGCCCGTTGCCAGGCCTTCGCTGGAGCCGGTGATAATCAGGTTTTGAGCGTGCTCAATGCTGTTGATGACATCGTCGCCCGCCACGGTGTCGACCCGCAGGCCAGGCAGGTTAGCGTCTATTACGATTTCGCGCTCGCCGGTGCCGGTGTTGCCGTGGCCGTTGGTGACGCTGGCTGACACGGTCAGATCGCCGTTCCCGATGGCGGTTAAGACCGTGGACGGCACGTTGACCGACCAGCTCAGATCGTCCTGAACCGTCGCGGTCCAGGTATTGCCGCCGATTGAAATCGTGACAGTGTCACCTCTCGCCGCGCCGCTCACTTTGCCGCTCAGGGTCTGCCCGGCAGCCACTTCCGCTGCGTTAATGACATCGTCCGTGGCGACAGGGTTGATGGTGACCTGCGGCAGCGCGCTGTCGACCAGCACGCTGTGGCCGGTGCTCGCGCTGTTGCCCGCCGCGTCGGTTACGCTCGCCGTCACCACGTAGCTCGCTTCGCCCAGCGCGGAGACGTTTGCCGCCGGAACGCTGATGCTCCAGTTCCCGCTGGCGTCGGTGGTGGCCGTATAGCTGATGCCGTTCAGGGTCACCGTAATGGTGGTTCCGTCCGGCTGGTTGCTGGTGCCGGACACCAGCAGATCCTGGCCTTTCTCGGTCGCGTTGATCACGTCGTCAGCCGCCAGGGTATTGATGGCAACCACCGGCGCGGTCAGGGAAACGTCAAACTCGTGCGTAGCGGTGGTGCTGTTACCGGCTTTATCGGTGAGTGTCGCGGAGATCGTCTGTTCGCCGTTAACCAGCGCGCCCACGTCCGCCGCCGGAACGCCCACGCTCCAGCTGCCGGACGCGTCCAGCATGGCGGTGTAGTCTTTGCCGTTCAGGGTCACGGTAATCACGTCACCCGCCTGCGCGCCCGTGACCTTACCGGAGACAATCAGCGCCTGGCCGTGCTCGGCAATATTCACGACGTCGTCGCCCGCGACGATGTTGAACGAAATCTGCGGTACGGTGGTGTCGACCAGCACCGAGGAGCCCGCGCTGGCCGGGTTGCCTGCCTTATCGGACACGGTCGCCGTCACCGCCGCGCTGCCGTCGGCGATGCCTGCCATATCCGCCGCCGGAACGTCGAGCGTCCAGCTGCCGTCCGCCTGCACCTGCGCGGTGTACTGATTGCCGTTGAAGGTCACGGTGACCGTCTGGCCTGCTTCGGCAGTAGAGGTGCCGCTCAGGGTCAGATCCTGCGCCGCCTCTGCCGCGTTCAGCATATTGTCACTGCTGATGGTGTTAATGGTCACCGTCGGCGCGGCGGTATCGACGCTGAATTCCTGCGCCGAAGACGCCGCGTTGCCGTTCACGCTGGTGACGGTTACCTGCACGCTGGCGTCACCGTCTTTCAGGCCGCTCAAATCGGCTGCCGGAACGGTCCAGGTCCAGTCGCCGTTAGCATCCACCGTCGTGGTATAGGTTTTACCCGCAAAGGTGATGGTTACGGTCTGACCCGCTTCCACGTTGGAAGTCGTGCCGGAAAGCAGCAGGTCCTGGCCTTTTTCCGCCGCGTTAAGCACGTTATCGTCGGTCACGCTGCTGATGGTGATGGCGACAGGCGCGAGATCGACGTCCACGACGGTGCCGATAGTCACCGGGTTGCCGGAAGCATCCTGCGCGCTTGCCTTGATATCCAGCGAACCGTCCGCCCACTGGGAGACATCGGCCGCCGGTACCGCCGCCTGCCAGGTGCCGTCCGCCAGTACCGTTGCGGAATAATCTTTGCCGTTGATGGTCACGGTCACGGCGCTGCCCGCCGCCAGATCGGTGCTGGTACCGGATACAATCAGGTTCTGAGCGTGTTCAATCACGTTAATTACGTCGTCACCCGCCACGGTATCAATACGCAGTCCCGGGAGCTGGGCGTCGATGGTGAAGTCGTGAGAAGAAGAGCCGGTATTGCCGTGCGCGTTGGTCACGCTGGCGGATACGGTGAGGTCGCCGTTGCCGAGCGCGGTTAACTGGCTCTCGCTTAACGGCAGGCTCCAGGTCAGATCGTCCTGCACGGTAGCTGTGTACGTCTGGCCGCCAAGGATAATAGTGACAGTGTCACCTGGCGCCGCATTCGTCACCTTACCGGTCAGGGTTTGCCCTGCCGCCACTTCCGCTGCGTTAACGATATTGTCGCCCGCCAGCGTGTCGATCGTTACCACCGGCAGGGAGCTGTCCACCAGCACGTCGTGCGAGGTTGAGGCGCTGTTGCCTGCGCTATCCGTAACGCTCGCCGTCACGGTGTAATGGGCTTCTCCCAGCGCGCTTACGGCGGAGGCCGGTACGGTCACGCTCCAGTTACCGCTGGCGTCAGCGGTGGCGGTGTACTGAATGCCGTTCAGGGTCACCGTAATGGTCGTGCCTTCCGGCTGGTTGCTGGTGCCGGAGAGCAGCAGATCTTCGCCCTTCTCGGTCGCGTTGATCACGTCGTCCGCCGCCAGCGTGTTGATACCGATGACAGGCGGCACGGTATTCACCACCACATCCAGCGAACTGCTTCCGGTGTTGCCGGACCTGTCGGTCACGGAGACGTCGATGGTCCAGGTGCCGTCAGTCAGTCCCTGCACGACGGACGCCGGCAGGCCAAGGCTCCAGTTCCCCGCCGCATCCACCACGGTGGTGTAATCGACGCTGTTAATGGTGATGGTGACCAGGTCGCCCGCGGCCGCACCGGTGACGGAGCCGCTCAGGATCTGCGCCTGTGAATGGGCGAGCTGGTTAACGGTGTTGGTGTCGGTGACAAAGTCGTTAATGGTCACCTGCGGTACGGTGGCGTCCACCAGACCCACGCGCTCGGCGCTGCTGGCGTTGCCCGCCACGTCGCTGACGGTGGCCGTCACGGTCACAATGCCGTCCGTCAGTGCACCCACATCAGCCGCAGGCACGCTCAGCTGCCACGTACCGTCCGCCTGAACCGTGGTCTGATACGTTTTACCGTTCAGCGTCACGGTGACCGTCTGGCCCGGTTCCGCAGTGCTGGTACCGCTTAAGGCTAAATCCTGCTGCGCTTCTGCCGCGTTGATGATGTTGTCGGCGGTCAGGTTATCGAGCGTAATCGCCGGAGGCTGCGTATCCACCGTGACCACGCGCGCGGCGTCCGCGCTGTTGCCGCTGACGTTAGTGACGCTGACGCTCACCTGCGCGCGCCCGTCGATCAGGGTTTCCATGGCGCTGGCGGGTACGGTCAGGCTCCAGGAGCCATCCTGCTGCACCTGCGCGGTGAAGGTCTGGTCGGCGAATTTCACCACCACGGTCTGCCCCGCCTCCACGCCCTGCGTCTGGCCGGAAAGGGTTAAATCACCGCCTTTTTCTGCCGCATTCAGCAGGTCATCGCCGGAGACGGTATCAATGGTGACCGCCACGGCATTCAGATCGAGTTCAATCGGGTGTTCAGCCGCAACGGGATTGCCCCAGGCATCTACCGCGCTGACGCTCACCGTCATGCCGCCCGCCGTCCAGGCCTGCAGGTCCGCCGCCGGAACGCCGATCTGCCAGCTGCCGCTGGCGTTAACCGCGGTGACGTACTCCACGTTGTTGATGGTGACGATAATCTGCGTGCCCGCGGCCAGATGAGTGCTGGAGCCGGTGACGCTCAGATCCTGCTGCTGTTCGATGGCGTTGATCACGTCATCGCCGGAAATGGTGTTCACGCGCAGGCCCGGCAGCTCCGCGTTGATATTGATATCACGCTCGCCGGTGCCGGTATTGCCGTGCCCGTTGGTGACGGACGCGGTGAAGGTTAAATCCCCGTCGCCGAATGCCTGAAGATCCGCTGACGGGATTTTCACGCTCCAGGTCAGGTCGCTGCCAACCGTTGCGGTGTAGCTCTTGCCGCCTGCGGTGATGGAGACGGTATCGCCCGCCGCCGCGCCGGTAACGCGACCGCTGAGGGTTTGATCGGCGCCCGCTTCGGCGTTATTAACCAGGTTGTCGCCCGCAAACGTATTGATAATGACCTGCGGAAGAACGGTATCCACCAGCAGATTCGCCTCGGCAGAACCGCTGTTACCCACGCTGTCGGTCCCGCTGACGCTGACGGTATAAAGCGTGTTCGCCAGATTCAGGACGTCGGAAACCGGCACCTGGACCGCCCAGATACCGTTTTCGACGGTTGCCTGATAGCTGACGTTGTTCAGCGTCACGGTGACGGTGGAGCCGTCCGGCAGGTTGCTGGTGCCGGTCAGGCTCAGCGGCTGCATCGCCTCCTGGGCATTCAGGACGTTATCCTGGCTGATGGCGTCAATCGTAAATTCCGGCGGGTGTCCGCTCAGCGTAATGCCGTGCGTGGCGCTGCCGGTGTTGCCTGCCGCGTCAGTGACGGAAACCGAAAGCGTGTGGTTGCCTTCACCCAGCGCGCCCAGCACGGACGCCGGAACGCCCACGCTCCAGCTGCCGTCCGCCAGCACCACGCCGGTGAAGGTCTGGCCGCCAAGGGTCACGGTGACCACATCGCCCGCGGCGGCACCGCTCGCCAGGCCGGAAATAATGTGCGCCTGGCCTTGCTCGCTGATATTGAGGATATCGTCGCCCGCCACGGTATGGATGGTGACGATCGGCGCGGCGGTATCCACCGTGAAATCTGCCGTCACGGACGAGCCGTTGCCCGCTTTGTCGCTAACGTTAACCGTCAGGGTGTGATTACCCTCACTCAGCGCCTGCACGTCGTTCACATCAAGCGTGACGGACCAGGTGCCGTCGCTGCCCACCGTGGCGTTATAGTTTTTACCGTTCAGCGTGACCGTGACGATCTGACCGGCTTCCGCATTCGTTTTACCGGTCAGGGTCAGCGGCTGGCTGTGCTCAGCCGCATTAATGATGTTGTCCTGCGCGAGGGTATCGACAGAAAGGGTTGGCGCGGTGGTATCCACCCCAATCGTCTGGCTTCCGCTAACGGTGTTACCCGCCGCGTCTTTACCGCTCACGTTGACCGTCCAGGTACCGTCGCCCAGCGCCTGCGCGTCCGCCGCAGGCACGTTAACACTCCACGCGCCGTCTGCCCCGACTTCAGCCGCGTAGGTTTTGCCGTTCAGCGTCACGGTGAGTCCGGTACCCTGCGCCAGGTTTTTGCTGGCACCGGAAAGCGTAAAGCCCGCGGATTGCTCGCTGGCGTTCAGCACGTTATCGCCCGCCGTGGTGGCCAGCGTAATGGCGGCGTCGGCGGTAGAGACCGTCACGGTGATACTGCCCGCAGAGGTGGTTTTACTGCCGTCGATCTGCACGACGGACCAGGTGTGTTCCCCGTCCGTCTGGGTCGGTAATATTACCGTCCAGGTGCCGTCTTTACCGACCATGGCGCTGGCAATGGTGCTGCCGCTGCTGTCTTTGATCTGGATGGTCGCGCCCGGCTGACCGGTGCCGCTAAAGGTTGGGTTGCTGTCGTCCGTGATCTCGTTTGCGCTCAGCACGCCCTGCTTGTCACCCGCTTTATCCGACAGCAAGAAGGTCGGCGTGGCGCTTTCAACGTCTTTCGTATTATCAATGACTTTTGTTTTAGTTTCGCCGTCACCGCCGTTTGCCAGCAGTGCCCCGATAGCACCGCCGCCTAACGCAGCCCCCGCAATCCAGCCCCACGGCGCGTCGCTTAAAACACTTTCCTGCTCAAGGAAAGGTTGAATGCTGCTAATCGGTGTGGCCTGCGCGGTTAACTCGGTCACCGCAGCGCCTGACGCTTCCCCGGCATCAGCAAAAGAAATATGCGTCAGTTCCTGACGGTCGTTGAACACCAGCTCTGACTGATTATGCGATTCTGCATCTTCGACAAAATAGTTATTGCAGCGAATAACGCTGCCATCTTTCATATAAATGAGGAGATCTTTACCCTGGCGGACATAACGCGCCACATCCTGAGCAGAGCCCTGGATTTCAATCACGCTCGGCGATGAAATAGAGACCGACAGATTTCCTTCGCCGGTTAATTTCGTTTTCTCCGCCGTTTTGCGAATGATGACATCAACAACTTTCATGTTACTCATATTCTTCTCCTTGCAGGTGTACGGATTCCTGTGGATATGTCCACCAGACGGATGTAGCTATCCCTGGGAAAAAACACCCATTATTTTCAGTCTTACTTTGCGCAACACTGCGCGTCTTTTATTAACTCAAGTCGGGTAATTTTGCGGCAGCGTTTTTCTCTATTCCAATAAGCGGCATTAAATTATCAACCGCGGAAGCATAATTAATTGCCGAACTCCAGCCGTCATACTCGGCGATTATTTTCGCTGAGGTCGCCTGCCAGACATCCTGCTCAACGCTGAGCAGATCGTTAATGCTCCGCTTGCTCAGGGTGTATTCATTTTTATAAACATCGCGGGCCCGCAGAGCATTTTCCAGCTGCTGCTTCCCCGCCTCCATTCGTCCCCGCGCGCCGGTCCAGTCAGCCTGCGCGACGGAGGCCTTTTGCAGGACATCGAAACGCGCCTGATCGACCTGAGAGGAGGCCATGGCACGTGCGCCTTCCGCCTGTCGAACGCGCGCGGAAACCGCGCCCCCCTGATACAGCGGCGCGTCGATATTGAGCTGTATCTGGTCGTCCCAGTAGGAACGGTTGTCCGATTCATAACGGGTGCGCCCCCCCTTCAGGCTTAACGTCGGCCAGTGCTGGGACTTCGCCGTTTCCACGCCATACTGGGCCGAGCGTTCCATGTTCTGCGCGGCCATCACCGCCGGTATCAGGGAATAATCGATGCGGTTGAGCGAGTCCGGCTCCACGGCAAGATTCGCGGGCACCGGCGAATACGCCTCTGCCTGCATTCCGGTTAATACCGCAAGCCTGGCGCGCGCGCTGTTTAAGGCGGCGGTATACTGCGCGACCGTCGCCTGCATGCCGGCAATGCGCGTGCGGGTCTGAAGCTCATCGGAGGTCGAACTCACGCCCGCGTCTGCGCGCAGCTTTGCCAGCTGCTCGACGTTTTTGAGCGCCTGAACGTTTTCGATTGCCGCCTGCAGCAGATCGGAATAGCGTTTGACCTCGACGTAGCTCAGCGCCGTTTTTTCCGCCACGTCCGAGAGCGTGCCCATCAGCTGATAGCGGTAGCTATCGCGCTGGGCGGAGGACTGGCTGATGCTGTTATTGGTCTTGCCAAAATCGTACAGCAGCTGCGTCAGGCTCAGCCCCCAGGCGGCTGAATTCTTCAGCGACCCGCTGGAATCGGTGGTCTGGCTGTGCCCCGTACTCCCGTTCAACGATATTTGCGGCATCCAGCCGCTGCGCGCTTCATCTATTTGTGCCTGGCCAATACCTAATTGCGCGGCCTGCTGGCTAATTGACGGATCGCGATCGATCGCAAAAAGAATACTTTCTTTTAAGGTTGTGGTTGCCACCGGGGCAATACCCACCTGATTACTATTGGCGAAAGCCGTATTTATGGCTAATGAAATGAATGCCAGTGCTGCTGTAAATCGGCGTAACATAGGCTTTCGTAATATCGTCATGTTATCTCCCTGACTCTGAGTGATACTCAAGCAAATACCCAAAAAGAGGTACAGATAATTAGACAAATATCTTATTTAGCTACCTTGCTGAATTTCAGGTAATACTCCCCATACCCATTTCCATCGGAGATGAGATCTGCCCGCATCTTATTTCAATTAAGAATTTACTTATTTCTTAAACTGGTTAGCAGCATAACAAAATGTGTTATACCCCACTACAGCCACAATGTTAATGTGGTGTTACAAGCAAGAAAAAATATGGGGTTTCTGGACAAAACTCTAAAAGTATCCTTTCAGATGAAACATATAAACTCTCTGTTATCTAAGGAAAATTCTTAATTCCCTCCGTGCACATTTTTGCGTTAATTTCAGAGCGAGTCAGACACAAAGATTTTCAAAGAAGTGTCAGTTTACGTAGCCAAAGGGATATATTTAAAATTAAAAACCCTTAAAAAACTAATTAAAGCAATTAAACCCTGCGTAATTTCTATTAAACAGCATTTAACACCACCCAATGGCGATACGCTGGTTACATAACCCAAATCGTTAAATAAAACATAACAATAACATTGTGATTAACATTCAAAACGGCTTCCTTATACCCTCTTAATAAAATTTTAATAATCACCCATCTGAATTATCACGCTGCCGCACATCGTCCTGAGGATATTCCCCTTCTCTCTGCGTCAAAATGCTGTATTATGCAAACTATTGCGACATTTTGCAGGAATGTACTCCCATGCACAAAACCGCTCGTCAACGCTACGTCCTGGATATCCTCAGCGAGCAAGGCCAGGCCAGCATCACCGACCTGGCTGAAAAGCTGCAGGTTTCGGCGGATACCATTCGTCGGGATCTGACCGACCTGGAAAACCAGGGTCTTGCGCAGAAGAACCACGGCGGCGCCATCGCGCTCAACCTCTCCGCCATGAACCGTCAGGGCCGCAATACGCTGCTGCCGGAGACCAAACAGCGCCTGGGTAAACAGGTCGCACAGCAGGTTCCACCGGGCTCCACCCTGTTTCTGGATGCCGGAAGCACGGTGATGGCCGTCGCCACCTTTCTTCAGGGGCCGCTCACCGTTATTACCCCCTCGCTGGACATCGCCCAGCATTTTAGCGACCGGGAAGATATTGAGCTGATCCTGCTAGGCGGGAAATGGGACCACAAGCAGCGACTGTTTGCCGGAAGCGCCACGCTGTCTTTGCTGTCCCGTTATCGGGCAGATATCGCCATTCTTGGGGCGTGCGCCATTCATGCCGAACTCGGTTTGAGCGCCGGTAAAGAAGCGGATGCCGAAGTTAAACGCGCGATGCTGGACGCAAGCCATGCGCACTGGATTGTCGCCGACCACCTGAAAATTAACCGCTGCGAGCCGTATCTGATTTCCGGGTTATCCAGCATTCAACAACTCTTTTTAGATCGTCCCTGGCCTGAGCTTGGGGACCATAGCGCACTGCAGGTTACGGTGTGCGCGAATTAACGTGGAGAAGGTCATGAATAAAGTTCAAACAATCAACATTGCGCTGATCGGGTATGGATTTGTCGGTAAAACCTTCCATGCCCCGCTGATCCAGTCTGTGGACGGGATTAAGCTGGCCGTGGTCTCTTCTCGTGATGAAGAGAAGGTTAAACGCGATCTGCCGGACGTACAGGTGGTGGCGACACCGGAAGAGGCTATTCAGCATCCTGATATCGATCTGGTGGTGATTGCCTCCCCCAACGCCACGCACGCCCCGCTGGCGACGCTGGCCCTGAACGCGGGAAAACACGTGGTCGTGGATAAGCCTTTTACCCTCGACATGCAGGAAGCCCGCGACCTGATTGCGCTGGCGGATGAAAAGCAGCTGCTGCTCTCCGTCTTCCACAACCGCCGCTGGGACAGCGATTTCCTCGGCATTAAGCAGATTATTGAGCAAGGCACGCTCGGCAAGGTAAAACACCTGGAATCGCACATCGACCGCTTCCGCCCGGAAGTGCGCGTGCGCTGGCGCGAGCAGAACGTCCCCGGGAGCGGTCTGTGGTTTGATCTGGGCCCTCACCTGATTGACCAGACGCTACAGCTCTTTGGACTGCCGGAGTCGGTTCAGGGGAATATCGCGACGCTGCGCGACGGCGCAGAAATTAACGACTGGGCGCACGTGGTCTTAAACTACCCGGAGCATAAGGTCATTCTGCACGCCAGCATGCTGGTTGCTGGCGGTACGGCGCGCTTTACCGTCCACGGGGACAAGGGCAGCGTGGTGAAAGCCAGAATCGACCAGCAGGAAGCGCAGCTGCTCGCAGGAGTGATCCCCGGCAGTGAAACCTGGGGCGAAGACGGCGACAGCATGGTGTTCTTTGGGGCCGACGGCGCACCGCAGACGCTCCCTACCCCGAAAGGCGATCAGCGCCAGTATTACGTCAACGTACGTGATGCGCTGCTCGGGAAAATCACCAACCCTGTCCACCCTGTTGAGGCACTGGCGGTCATGGCCGTGCTGGAAGCGGCGGTGAAGTCGTCGGAGACGGGATCAACGCAGGCGCTGGCGTTAACTGCCGAAGAGCGTGCGCTGCTGGGTTAAAAAACAAGCCGGGTGGCGCTGCGCCACCTGGCAAGCGTTAAAGACTACGAACGCTTTTTCGGCATCATGCGCAGAAGAGTATTATCTTTCCAGAAATAGTGATGCATCAGCGCCGCCGCCGCGTGCAGGCCAATCACAAAATAGCCCAGGTTCGCCAGCGTCTCGTGCCACTCTTTCAACATATCCACCAGGTCGAAATTGGACTCCGCCGCATGCGGCATCGCCAGGCCGAAAGCAAACCAGTCGCTGCCCCGGTTGTACATCATCACAATGCCAATCAGCGGCAGCGCAATAAACAGCAGATACACCACCAGGTGCCCAAGGTGGGACATCCCCGTCACCATCGCTTTTGGCTTCGGCTGAATCGGCGGCGCGCGGAATTTCAGGCGAACCAGCAGACGCGTCACCATCAGCACCAGGATACTGATACCGCACGAGACGTGGATCATATTGATCGCTGGACGCGCGGTGCGCGGGAAGAAACCTTTGAACTCCATGGCGCAGTAGGCGACGATGATTAACAGAAACACCAGCCAGTGGATGCCGATTTGCAGGCTTGTATATTTAGTGCGCATGTGATTTCCCGATTAAAAACAGTTATCGCGCCAACATAATCTCCTTTCCTTAAAAATTCATTAACTTTTCTGTATGGTTTTTCAAATACTTCCTCCCGCATGAAGCATCTTCAATTGCCGCCCTGCCCGTGATGGTCTAAGCCTGGATGAGTTCAAACTGTCGCATCGACACGTTTACAGGAGAACACCATGAGTAAAATTGGCATTAACGGCTTTGGACGCATTGGGCGCCTTGTACTGCGTCGCCTTCTTGAAACCCAGGACAGCAATACCGTCGTCGCCATCAACGACCTCACCTCACCGAAAGTGCTGGCCTACCTGCTCAGGCATGATTCCAACTACGGTGGCTTCCCGTGGAGCGTGGATTTCACCGAGGATGCACTGATTGTTGACGGTAAAACCATTGCGGTGTACGCCGAAAAAGAGGCGAAGCACATTCCGTGGAAAGCCGCAGGCGTGGATATCGTCGTGGAGTGCACCGGCTTTTATACCTCTGAAGAGAAATCACGGGCGCACCTGGACGCCGGCGCGAAGAAAGTGCTGATTTCTGCCCCTGCGGGTGAGATGAAAACCATCGTCTACAGCGTGAATGACGACACCATTGACGCCAGTGACACTATTATTTCCGTCGCATCCTGCACCACCAACTGCCTCGCCCCGCTGGCGAAAGCCCTGAACGATGCGTTTGAAATAAAAGTGGGCACCATGACCACCATTCATGCCTATACCGGTACGCAGGCGCTGGTGGATGGCCCGCGCGGGAAAGACCTTCGCGCCTCGCGGGCGGCGGCAGAGAATATCATTCCCCACACCACCGGCGCCGCAAAGGCCATCGGTCTGGTGATCCCGGCGCTCAGCGGCAAGCTGAAGGGCCACGCGCAGCGCGTGCCGGTAAAAACGGGTTCAGTCACCGAGCTGGTGGCGATTCTGGGCAAGAAAGTGACCGTTGAGGAGATCAACGCCGCGCTGAAAAAGGCGACGCAGGGCAATAAATCGTTCGGGTATACCGACGAAGAGATTGTGTCGTCCGATGTGATTGGCTCGCATTACGGTTCGGTGTTTGACGCCACGCAGACGGAGGTGTCAGAAGCGGGAGAGCTGCAGCTGGTGAAAGCGGTAGCCTGGTATGACAACGAGTACGGTTTTGTGACGCAGCTGGTGCGGACGCTGGATAAGTTTGCGGCGCTGTGATTTTCCCCTCACCCTAACCCTCTCCCCAATGGGGCGAGGGAATGGTTCCGTGCTTAGATTATTTTACGCGCCCCCTTCAGAACCGGGTCCTGCTGTAACTGTTCCCATGCGGCAATCACAGCATCCGGGAATTCAACGTGCGCGATAAAATCCCGCCCGGCCGGACCATAGCCGTTAACGTCATCGTACAAACGCGGCAGCTCCCCCAGGACCAGTGACAGGTAGCGCTCAACGGGCCACAGTCCGCTATTGCCCGCGCTAAACTCCACGCCCTCTTTGCCATTGTGCAGCGTTGGCGTAAACCCAGGATGGCTTATCCACTGCGGTGACACGGGCTCATCCCGACACACGCGGGCAAACGTCGCCATCGTACGGCGCTGCATCGTCGGGTCCTGCACCACCAGCACCCGCCCGGTTGCTCGCTCATGCTGTTTTAGCATATTCCAGCTAAAACGCGCGTTCTCACCGCAGTTGGTGGAGCGATCTTCAATCCACAGGCGCGCATCGGGGATCTGCCAGAACTCCCGCGCAATGTCGGCAAGAATGCTCGCTTCCGCCCGCCCTTCGACGGGCAAGGTGTGATAACGCGGATGACTGCCGATAGCGGCATATAGAAACGCGGTTGAATGACCAATACCGCCGCTAATCAGGAGCGGGATGTCTCTCTGCGTGGCAATACGGCAGGCCGCCTCAATGGTCGGGATCACCGCGTTTCCTGCCAGGATCACCGCATCGACGTCCGGGGGCTGGCGGCTGTCGCTCAGGTCGTCCTGCGCCAGCCATTCACCGACAGTATTGATGGCCGCCAGCGTGGCATCCGGCAGGATGGGAAAATGGGGCTGAACCATGGTGAACTCCTCATTTATGTCTCTTCAGGGTAGCGGCTTCTTACCGATAACGCAGAGGCGGGCTCTGAAACCAGACGTTGTTTTACCGCCCAAATTGTCATTTTTCTGAAATAACCAGAAACATCCAAAAACAATCGGGTTGCACCTGCATATTATGCTTTTGGTTTTCCATCATACAAAACATCCTGTTGCACATGCCCTCTGCAAAAGCACCCAACGCTGCTTATTTCACCGTGATCTGACCAGTTTCATCCCCCGTTAGCTTGCCAAATACAACATCCAACCCTAAGTTGCTTAACAATTTCACAACCTTTTTCATCATCACAGGTTGCACCTGAAGCGCGCCAGGTGACACCTCATACATCATCAACGTGGCGGGGTTTCAGGTCATGACAGAACATGAAAGTACGACGACGGTATTACGAAAAAATAAGAAGGTATTAATCGCCAGCCTTACCGGGAGCGCCATTGAATGGTTTGACTATTTTCTCTACGGCACGGCGGCCGCGCTGGTCTTCAATAAGATCTTTTTCCCGATGGTCGATCCGGTGATCGGGCTCATCCTCTCTTATCTCTCGTTCTCATTAACCTTTTTCATTCGCCCCATTGGCGGGGTACTTTTCGCCCATATCGGTGACCGCATCGGACGTAAAAAAACCCTCGTTCTTACCCTCTCTCTGATGGGAGGTGCAACCGTCATGATCGGTCTGCTGCCCACGTATGAAATGATTGGCCTGTGGGCGCCCGCTCTGCTGATCCTGATGCGTATCATTCAGGGGATGGGCATAGGCGGTGAATGGGGCGGCGCGCTGCTGCTGGCCTACGAATACGCGCCCGAAAAACGTAAAGGCTTCTTCGGCAGTATTCCGCAGGCGGGCGTCACCATCGGCATGCTGATGGCGACCTTCATCGTCTCGCTGATGACCCTGTTCAGCGAGGAAGATTTCCTCTCCTGGGGCTGGCGCATCCCGTTCCTGCTGAGTTCGGTTCTGGTGTTGCTCGGCCTGTGGATCCGTAAGGACATCGACGAGACGCCTGATTTCAGGAAGGTAAAACAATCGGGCCAGGTGGCGAAAGCGCCTCTGCGCGATACTCTGAAACACCACTGGCGCGAAGTGCTGATTGCCGCCGGTCTGAAGGTGGTTGAAACCGCGCCGTTCTACATCTTCTCGACGTTTGTCGTGAGCTATGCCACCACGACGCTGACGTATCAAAAGTCTCAGGCGCTGGAAGCCGTGACGCTGGGAGCCCTGGTGGCCACGGTGATGATCCCGTTAATGGGGCTACTCTCGGATAAAATTGGCCGTCAACGCATGTATGCCGCGAGCGTCTTCATCCTGGGGTTGTTTATCGTGCCGTGGTTTATGCTGCTCAATACCGGTACAACCTGGGGCATTGTGCTCGCGACGGTCATCGCCTTTGGCGTGCTGTGGGCACCGGTAACGGCGGTACTCGGCACGCTGTGCTCTGAAATTTTTAGTGCAAACGTACGCTACACCGGCATTACGCTCGGTTATCAGCTGGGTGCCGCGCTGGCAGGCGGTACCGCGCCGCTGATTGCCACCGGACTGCTGGCGAAATATGACGGCGACTGGGTTCCGGTGGCCTGGTATCTTGCCGTCACGGTAGCCATTTCCCTAATCGCGATTTTCTGCGCCAGCCGCGTTAAGCGAACATCCCCTCTGCAGGCACAGCCCGAACAGCTCTGATCGTTGTCGGCCCGACTTTCGGGCCGCTCTTTTTCCTTAAATTTCCCTTCTACATTTGATTAACATGCGTAAATCATATTCACTTGAATTATCATTTGCGGCAGACGTAGAATCGCTAGCCCGCTAATTATTCAATTATTTCTAAGGTAAACGACGTTATGCGCCTGCCCGAACGCGACCCTTATGCTCCTCGCGAGTGGCAGCCACATGAGAAACCCGCCCTGCTGGGTTCGCCTTCCACACCCGAGCACAGTACGCCAAAACGCATTGCCTACGGCGTCGTTGGCCTGCTGGTGTGCCTGACGGGAGCGCTGGGAAATGCGGTGGTGACCGCCAACCTGCAAAACCTGCAGGGGACCTTCGGGGCCTGGTCGACCGAAATCGCCTGGCTGCCTGCGGTCTACGTCATGACCAACATCTCTATCAACCTGCTGCTGGTCAAGTTCCGCCAGCAGTACGGTCTGCGCGCCTTCACGGAAGGTTTTCTGGTGCTGTACGTGCTGGTGACCTTTTTCCACCTGTTCGTTAACGATCTCAGCTCGGCGCTGATGGTTCGCGCCGCGCACGGGATGGTGGCCGCCGCGCTCAGCTCGCTGGGGATTTACTACCAGATCCAGGCCTGGCCTGCGAAGCACCGCCTGAAGGCGCTCACCATCGGGATAACCGGCTCATCGCTCGCCATTCCTCTGGCCCGCCTGTTTTCCACCGAACTGCTGCAGCTGGACGAATGGCGCGGGCTCTATTTCTTCGAGCTCGGGCTGGCGCTGATCTCCCTGGCCTGCGTGGTAGCCTTAAAACTGCCGCCGGGCGATCGGCGAAAGGTCTTTGAGAAGAAAGACTTCATCACCTTCTTTTTAATGGCCCCCGGAATGGCCCTGCTCTGCGCCGTGCTCTCGTTGGGCCGCCTAGACTGGTGGTTCGAGGCGCCGTGGATCGGCTGGTCGCTGGCGCTATCGCTGGTGCTGATTGTGGCCGCCATCGTCTTTGAACATAACCGCGCCAACCCGCTGCTGAACACCCGCTGGCTGTCGAGCGGCAGCATCGTCCGTCTGGGGCTCATCATGCTGCTTATCCGTATCGTGCTGGCAGAGCAAAATACCGGGGTCATCGGCTGGCTGCAGTACGTGGGGTTACAGAATGAGCAGATGACCCACCTGGCGTGGT
Source organism: Enterobacter cloacae complex sp. ESBL7 (assembly GCF_041679625.1). Taxonomy (NCBI): domain Bacteria; kingdom Pseudomonadati; phylum Pseudomonadota; class Gammaproteobacteria; order Enterobacterales; family Enterobacteriaceae; genus Enterobacter; species Enterobacter cloacae complex sp. ESBL7. The sequence goes on along the minus strand of NZ_JBGORN010000001.1, from coordinate 1,442,947 downwards.
CCATTTTCGCCGGGATCGTCTGCGGGATTGTCACCAGCTGCCTCACGATTAAGCCGACCAAACTGGCGTGGCCAATCATCACCTCCCTGGCGCTGATGATTGTTGCCTCGCTGCTGGACAGCCAGTCCAACAACCTGACCCGACCGGATCAGCTGATGCTAAGCCAGTTTCTGCTGGGCTTCGGCAGCGCCTTCTTCCTGGCGCCCGCCATGCTGGCCGCCATTGGTGGGGTGATCGCCGACCCGCGCAACCTGGTCAGCTTCTCGGTGATGTTCGGCATGAGTCAGAACCTCGGCGGCCTGCTGGGTTCCGCGATCCTCGGAACCTTCCAGACCTGGCGCGAGAAGTACCACTCCAGCCTGCTGGCGGACCAGCTCACCACGCTCAATCCGCTGGTCAACGAGCGTATCCAGATTTACACCCAGATGTACCGGAGCCTGATTGGCGACAGTTCGCTGCTGGGGACGCAGGCGATCACGCAGCTGCAAACGGTGACGACGCTTGAGGCGAATATTCTGGCTTACAACGATACTTATCTGCTGACGGCGGGCATCGCTGCCGCCACGCTGGTCTGGATTTTATGGCGCTTGCTGCGCCTGCGCATCACTGCCCGTATGGCGCTTAAGAACGCCACCGGCAACAAATAATTGAAATATTTCTGGAGAGTTTATGAGTCAGCAGGATGCCGCCAAAGAGCAGGCCAACACCCGCAAAAATGTGCGCATTGTTTCCGTTTTCACCGCCGCTGCCATCGGTATTGTCGGCGTGCTGGTGATCCTTTATGCGTGGCAGCTGCCGCCGTTCACCCGCCACGCGCAGTTTACCGACAACGCCTACGTGCGCGGTCAGACGACGTTCATCAGTCCCCAGGTAAATGGCTATATCACCGAGGTGAAGGTTCAGGACTTTGTACAGGTTAAAAAAGGCGACCTGCTGCTGCAGATTGATGACCGTATCTATCGTCAGCGCGTGCATCAGGCCGAGGCACAGCTGGCGATGAAAATTGCCGCGCTTAATAACAACCTGCAGCAGCGTAAAAGCGCCGAAGCGACGATCGCCAAAAACGACGCGGCGCTGAAAAATGCCCGCGCCCAGAGCCTGAAAACCCAGGCGGATTTAAAGCGCGTGAAGGATTTGACGGCGGACGGCTCGCTTTCCATTCGCGAGCGCGACGCGGCGCTGGCCAGCGCGGCCCAGGGCAGCGCCGACATCGAGCAGGCCAAAGCCTTGCTTGAGATGTCGCGTCAGGATCTGCAGACGGTAATTGTGAACCGCGGCGCGCTGGAGGCGGATGTCGAAAATGCGAAAGCGGCGCTGGAGCTGGCGCAAATTGACCTGCAAAACACCCGAATTACCGCCCCGCGCGACGGCCAGCTCGGCCAGATTGCCGTGCGTCTCGGGGCGTACGTGACCGCCGGGACCCATCTCACCACCCTTGTGCCTCCGCAGCACTGGGTGATCGCCAATATCAAAGAGACGCAGCTGGCGGAGCTGCGCGTCGGCCAGCCTGTCAAATTCACCGTCGATGCCCTGAACAACAAAGCGTATCAGGGCCGCGTGGAGAGCATCTCGCCGGCAACCGGAGTTGAATTCAGCGCCATCACGCCGGACAACGCCACCGGCAACTTTGTCAAAATCGCCCAGCGTATTCCGGTGCGCATCGAGGTGCTCGGCAAGCCTGAGGACTCCGCCCTGCTGCGTCCGGGCATGTCGGTGCAGGTGACGATTGATACGCGGGAGGGCAAACAATGACCCTTCGCCCGATAGCCGGTCTGGTGCTGGCGGTGACGCTGGCCGGATGCCAGTCCGTTGACGTAAAACCGGCGCAGCCGACGCTGCAAATCCCTGCGCAGTGGCGCGCCGATTCCGGTCCTGCCAGCCCGGCGGAGCAGCTCTGGTGGCGCAATTTTCATGACAACAACCTCAATCGCTATGTGGATCAGGCGCTAAAGAACAACAGCGACGTGCTGATCGCCCGCGAACGAATTAACGAGTATCAGGCGCGGGTCTTTGCGGCCGACGGCAGTCTGTTTCCGTCGCTTGACGCGGGCGTAACGGGGACGCGCGCCCGTTCCCAATCCGCCGCGACCGGGCTGCCGGTCTACGGCACGCTCTACAGAGGCAGCCTGACGGCGAGCTACGACGTCGATATCTGGGGCGTCAACCGCAGCACCGCCAATGCCGCCGAAGCCTCGCTGGCGGCGCAAAAAGCCGCCGCCGCCGCCGCGGATTTGACCGTCGCGTCTTCCGTTGCTTCCGGGTATGTCACCCTGCTCTCGCTTGACGAACAGCTGCGCGTGACCGAGTCCACGCTGAAATCACGCGAAGAGGCATTTAACCTCGCGAAACGTCAGTTTGAGACGGGCTACAGCTCGCGTCTGGAGCTGATGCAGTCGGATTCCGAACTTCGCTCAACGCGAGCGCAGGTTCCCGTGCTGCAGCATCAGATTGCACAGCAGGAGAACGCCCTCAGCCTGCTGCTGGGAAGCAATCCCGGCGCGGTAGCGCGCAGCGAAAGCTTTGAGGCGCTAACGCCGCTGACGCTGCCGTCACAGCTGCCTTCTACGCTCCTGAACCGTCGGCCGGATATCGTTCAGGCCGAACGCCAGCTGGTTGCGGCAGACGCCTCGCTTGCCGCGTCGCGCGCGAGCCTGCTGCCGTCGATCAACCTGACCGCCACAGGATCGATACAGGATCGCACCCTGTCCGGCCTGCTGGACAACCCGCTACAGCTCTGGAGCGTCGGGGGCAGTATTCTCTCCCCGCTGCTGAACCGCCAGGCGCTGAATGCGCAGGTGGATATTTCCCAGTCCCAGCGTAACCAGGCGCTGTACGCCTATGAAAAAACCGTGCGCAACGCGTTTGCCGAAGTGAACAACAGCCTAGATGCTATTACGCGCTATCAGGAACAGCTGACCGAGCTGCTTGCCCAGCAGGAGGTGGCGCAGGAGACGCTGCGCATTGCGCAGAACCGCAATCGCAACGGCTACTCCTCCTATCTGGACGTGCTGGACGCCCAGCGCACGCTGTACTCGGTGCAGACCAGCGTGGTGCAGGTGAAAAATAACCTGCTGCTGGCGCAGATCGATTTGTACAGGGCGCTGGGCGGCGGCTGGAAGAGCGCGTGAACCGCCTTGCGCGCTGATGCCCTCACCCCGATCCTCTCCCACAGGGAGAGGGAGAAAAATCCAGGGAGTCAATCTATGCATCAACAATGGTCTGCAGTAGATAATTACATGATTTCGTCGCTTATCCCTGACGATGACGTGCTGAGTCAGGTACTGGAAAACAACAAGCGCTCCGGGCTACCCGAACACGATGTTGCGGCCAATCAGGGGCAGCTGCTGGCGCTGTTCGTGCGCATGACCCAGGCAAGACGCATTCTTGAGATCGGGACGCTGGGCGCCTATAGCTCAATCTGGATGGCGCGCGCCCTGCCGCCGGACGGAAAGCTGATTACGCTCGAGGCTGACCCGACGCATGCCGATGTGGCCCGCCAGAATATTCACCTCGCGGGGCTGAACGATCGCATTGAACTGATTGAAGGCCCGGCGCTGAGCTCGCTGGAGAATTTCGCTGACGTTCCGCCGTTCGACCTGATCTTTATTGATGCCGATAAGCCAAACAATCCCGGCTATCTGGAGTGGGCGCTTCACTACTCCCGCCCGGGTACGGTGATTATCGGCGATAACGTGGTGCGCGATGGCGAAGTGATTAACGGGCAAAGCGACGACGCGCGCGTGCTGGGGGTGCGGCGTTTTATCGAGATGATTGGGGATAACCCGCGCCTGACCGCCACCGCGCTGCAAACGGTGGGGGTTAAGGGATGGGATGGGTTTACGCTGGCAATGGTGAACGGGTGAAAATTGTGCGGCCTGATGCCCTCACCCCGACCCTCTCCCACAGGGCTGAGGAATCCCCACAAAATAATGCCAGCACGGACGCCCCCCTCTCCCTTGAGGGAGAGGGCTGGGGTGAGGGGGAACATACAGATCTGGTGGTCATTCCGTTCACTTTTATGTTCCTTGCTACTCTGTAACGACATGACCGGTGAACGTGCCAGGGTGGCTCAGTCGCCACCACCCTGGCGACCCGGGCTCCCGGCGGTAAATCGCCGCTTCGCGGTGCCCTCGGCTTATTCCTTCCGGCTTATCGGGTACGGGCGGAGGTAACGTCCCTGTAAAGCCCGCCCTCTCGGCGCATCCCTGCGCCTCGCCCCGGCCGGAAGGCAAACGCCTCAGCGATTTACAGCCGGACCAGGGCGTCGCTGTAAGTCTTCAAACTTTCTGAAACAATGTTATAGCTTCTGTTTAATCATTACTGGGGATTCCTCAGTCCACAGAGAGAGGGAGAAAACCGGGCAAGAGTTTTAAGCGGAAATCAGCTCCATCGCCTGCAGGATACGCTTATCCGAAATCGGATACGGCGTACCGAGCTGCTGGGCAAAGAAGCTGACGCGCAGCTCCTCGATCATCCAGCGGATCGCCTGCACGTCTTCATCGTCGCGGCGCGCCGGCGGCAGCTTGTTTAACCACTGCTGCCACGCCTGCTGCACGCTCTCCACTTTCAGCATCTGCGCGCGATCGCGGTGCGGGTCGATAGCCATTTTTTCCAGACGTTTTTCAATCGCCTGCAGATAACGCAGCGTATCGCCCAGACGCTTAAAGCCGTTGCCGGTGACAAAGCCGCGATAGACTAGCCCCGCCATCTGCGCCTTCACGTCCGACAGCCCCAGCGCCATGGTCATATCCACGCGCCCCTTCAGGCGCTTGTTGATATTGAACACGGCGGTGAGGATCTGCTCGACCTGTTTGGCTATCTCCACCACGGTGTCGTTCAGCTCTGCGCGCACCTTTTCATGAAGCTGAGCAAAGCCCTCTTCCGTCCAGACCGGACCACCCGCCTCGTGGATCAGCTTGTCCACGCCGCAGGAGATGCAGTCGTCAATCAGATCCAGCACCTTGCCGTACGGGTTAAAGTACAGCCCGAGCTTGGCTTTGTTCGGCAGCTTCTCGTGCAGATACTTAATCGGCGACGGGATGTTCAGCAGCAGCAGGCGACGCAGCCCGCGCCACATCATCTGCTGCTGTTCCAGCGGGTTATCAAACAGTTTGATCGCCACGCTGTCGCGCTCGTCCACCAGCGCCGGCCAGGCTTTGACCTTATAGTTACCGCGTTTCTGTTCGTAGCTTTCCGGAAGCTGACCAAAGCTCCAGATGTGCAGCCCGCTCTGCTCGATACCGTCGTCCGCCACCGCAGACAGCGTTTCCTGAACTTTGCCTTTCAGCGCCTCTTTCAGCTCGCTCAGGGAGCGCCCTTCCAGCAGCTTTTTGTTTTTATCATCCACCACGCGGAAGCTGATTTTCAGGTGATCGGGCACCTGATCCCAGTTCCAGTCTTCGCGGTCGATGGTGGTGCCGGTCATGCGTCTGAACTCACGCTCCAGCGCGTCCAGCAGCGGCAGCTCCAGCGGCGTGACGCGGCCTAAAAACGCTTCCGCATAGTTTGGCGCAGGCACAAAGTTACGGCGCACCGGTTTCGGCAGGGATTTGATCAGCGCAATCACCAGCTCGCGGCGCAGGCCGGGGATTTGCCATTCAAACCCGCCCTCATCGACCTGGTTTAGCAGCGGCAGCGGAATATGAACGGTCACGCCGTCCGCGTCGGCACCCGGTTCAAACTGATAGGTCAGACGCAGCTTGAGGTTGCCCTGATGCCAGAAGTTCGGGTAGTCGAGCTTGCTGACCGACTCCGCCCCCTCTTTAATCAGCATGCTCTTTTCGAAGTTGAGCAGGTCCGGCGTCTCTTTGCTGGCCTTCTTCCACCAGCTGTCGAAGTGGCGGGCGGAAATAACATCGTGGCTGATGCGCTGGTCGTAAAACTCAAACAGCGCCTCGTCGTCCACCAGAATGTCGCGGCGGCGGGACTTGTGCTCAAGCTCCTCCACTTCCGCGCGCAGCTTCAGGTTTTCGCGGAAGAAGGCGTGGCGCGTCTGCCAGTCTCCCTCCACCAGCGCGTGGCGGATAAACAGCTCGCGGCTGAGCGCCGGGTCAATCTGGCTGTAGTTGACCTTACGCGCGGCGACCACCGGCAGGCCGTAAACGGTCACTTTTTCGGTCGCCATTACCGCTCCCTGCGCGCGCTCCCAGTGCGGCTCGCTGTACGAGCGTTTCAGCAGGTGCTGCGCCACCGGCTCGACCCATTCCGGATCGATACGCGCGGCAATGCGCCCCCACAGGCGGCTGGTTTCCACCAGCTCGGCGACCATGGTCCATTTCGGCGGCTTCTTGAACAGGCCGGAACCGGGGAAGATGGAGAAACGGGCGTTGCGCGCGCCGGTATACTCCTGCTTTTCGGCGTCCTTCATCCCAATGTGGGACAGCAGGCCGGTCAGCAGCGCGATATGAATCTCGCGGTACTCCGCAGGCTCGCTGTTGACCGGAATGCCCAGCTCTTTCACCACCTGGCGCAGCTGGGTGTAGATATCCTGCCACTCGCGCACGCGCAGGTAGTTGAGGAAATCCACGCGGCACTGGCGGCGGAACTGGTTCGAGGAGAGCGCTTTCTGCTGCTCACCGAGATAGTTCCACAGGTTCACGAAGGCGAGGAAGTCGGACTCTTTGTCGTGGAAGCGACGATGCTTTTCATCAGACGCCTGCTGTTTGTCCATCGGACGCTCGCGCGGGTCCTGAATGGAGAGCGCCGAGGTAATGATCATCGCCTCGCGCACGCAGCCGTGCTTCTGCGCTTCCAGCACCATACGGGCCAGACGCGGATCCACCGGCAGCTGGCTTAGCTGGCGGCCGAGCGGCGTCAGCTTGTAGACCGTCGCCTGCTCGTCGGTGGTAATGGCGCCGAGTTCTTCCAGCAGACGCACGCCGTCCTGAATGTTGCGTTTGTCCGGCGCTTCGACGAACGGGAACGCCGCGATGTCGCCCAGCCCCAGCGCGGTCATCTGCAGGATAACGGACGCCAGGTTGGTGCGCAGAATTTCCGGGTCGGTGAACTCCGGGCGCGACAGGAAATCATCTTCGGAATAGAGACGAATACAGATCCCTTCCGACACGCGGCCGCAGCGGCCTTTACGCTGGTTGGCGGATGCCTGAGACACCGGCTCAATCGGCAGCCGCTGAACCTTCGTACGGTAGCTGTAGCGGCTGATGCGCGCCGTGCCCGGGTCGATCACGTATTTGATCCCCGGTACGGTCAGCGAGGTTTCCGCCACGTTGGTCGCCAGAACGATGCGTCGCCCGCCGTGCGGCTGGAATACGCGGTTCTGCTCGCTGTTTGACAGGCGCGCGTAAAGCGGCAGGATCTCCGTATGGCGCAGGTCGCGCTTGCTGAGCGCATCGGCGGTATCGCGGATTTCGCGCTCGCCGCTCATGAAGATCAGGATGTCGCCCGCACTTTCGTTGCCCAGCTCGTCAACGGCGTCGAAGATAGCCTGCAGCTGGTCGCGCTCGGTATCGTCGGCATCTTCCACAATCGGGCGATAGCGCACTTCCACCGGATACGTTCGTCCTGACACCTCGATAATCGGCGCATTGTTGAAATGCTTTGAGAAGCGCTCAGGGTCGATGGTCGCGGAGGTGATGATGATTTTCAGATCCGGGCGACGCGGCAGCAGCTCTTTCAGATAGCCGAGCAGGAAGTCGATGTTCAGGCTGCGCTCGTGCGCTTCGTCAATGATGATGGTGTCGTACTGCATCAGCAGACGATCCTGCTGGATTTCCGCCAGCAGAATACCGTCGGTCATCAGCTTGACCATGGTGTTATCGCTAACGTGGTCGCTGAATCGCACCTTGTAACCGATGCAGCCGCCCGGCTCCGTCTGCAGCTCTTCGGCAATACGGTTCGCCACGGTGCGCGCCGCCAGTCGACGCGGCTGGGTGTGGCCAATAAGCCCTTTTAGCCCGCGCCCCAGCTCCATACAGATTTTCGGCAGCTGGGTGGTTTTCCCCGAGCCGGTTTCCCCCGCGACAATCACCACCTGGTGGTCGCGGACGGCCTCAAGGATGTCCTGTTTTTTCTGGCTGACGGGCAGGTTTTCCGGGTAGGTAATTGCCGGACGCGCGGCTTCGCGCAGCACAACTTTCCCTGCCGCCTGTTCAATCTCTTTCGCCATCTCCTGGTAAATGGCCTGTTGTGCATCAGGATTTTTAACCTTCTTCACACCGTGCAGACGGCGGGCAAAGCGCTGTTTATCGCGCAGCATCAGAGAATCAAGCTGTTGCAGGAGCATCGGGAAGGTTAATTTTTGTTGTTCTGTCATAGCGTTAAAGGGCAGTACACGCCCTGATAAACTCTCTTTTTAATGATTGCTATAGAGTACCACATTGACGTCTTTCGCGCCTTATTCAAAAAATTCGAACATAGGCTTCGATATATTGCGCTATCTCTGTGGCAGGATTGTGAATAGAGTGTCAACAAGCAACGGGGCAACCCCCTTCAATCAAATGCAACAACAGGAATCACCCATGAGCAAAGTATTAGTTTTGAAATCCAGTATTCTGGCAGGGTACTCTCAGTCTGGTCAGCTGTCTGATTACTTCGTTGAACAGTGGCGTGAACAGCATTCCGCTGACGAAATCACCGTGCGTGACCTGGCTGCAAACCCAATTCCTGTGCTGGACGGCGAGCTGGTTGGCGCGCTGCGCCCAAGCGATGCACCGCTGTCTCCACGTCAGCAGGAAGCCCTGGCCCTGTCCGACGAGCTGATTGCTGAGCTGCAGGCGCACGACGTTATCGTCATCAACGCCCCAATGTACAACTTCAACATCCCTACCCAGCTGAAGAACTACTTCGACCTGGTGGCGCGCGCTGGCGTAACCTTCCGTTACACCGAGAACGGCCCTGAAGGTCTGGTGAAAGGTAAACGTGCGATCGTCCTGACCAGCCGTGGCGGTATCCATAAAGACACCCCAACCGACCTGGTTGCGCCGTACCTGAGCCTGTTCCTGGGCTTCATCGGCATCACTGACGTGAACTTCGTGTTCGCTGAAGGTATCGCTTACGGTCCGGAAGTGGCAACCAAAGCGCAGACCGATGCGAAAGCCGCCATCGACAGCCTGGTAGCAGCCTAAGATTTTGCCCTCTCACCGCCTGGTGGGAGGGTTTTTCTTTTCCCCGCATTTCGTTATCATCCGCTCCCACTCTCAAGCCGGGCGGCCTGATGTCTGCGATTATTGATTCTTTTATTGCCCCACCGTGTCACGACGACATTCAGATCCTCTGGCAGGATGAACATCTGCTGCTGATCGATAAGCCTTCCGGTCTGCTCAGCCTCTCGGGCAAAAATCCGCAAAACCTTGATTCCGTCCATTATCGTCTGGTCCAGACGTACCCCGGCTGCACGCTGGTACACCGTCTGGATTTCGGCACGTCCGGGCTGATGGTGGTTGCGCGCAATAAGGCCATCAACGCGGCGCTGTGCCAGCAGTTCAGCCAGCGCAGCGTGGAGAAGATCTACAGCGCCCTGCTTTGCGGCCATGTGGAAAACGACGAGGGAATAATAGACGCGCCAATTGCCAAAGACCCGGCGCTGTTCCCGCTGATGTCGATTTGCGCCATCAACGGAAAACCCGCCCGCTCCCGCTATCGGGTGGTGGAACGGTTTTATCAGGGTACGGGACTGCCGTTAACGCGGGTGATACTTACGCCGGAGACCGGGCGAACCCATCAGCTGCGTATTCACTGTCAGCAGCTGGGGCACCCGATTCTGGGCTGCGATCTGTATGGCGGTCTTGAAGCGCCGGGGGCGGAGAAAACGCCCCGGCTGATGCTGCATGCAAGCGAACTGAATTTTATTCATCCCATGAGCGGAGAGCCGGTTAACGCCCGTCACGCCGCCCCGTTCTGAATGCGGTTTACCACATCAAATCGTCAGGGATTTTGAAGTCCGCGTACGGATCGTCTTCGTCCTGCTCTTCCTGACTTAGCGCGCTGTTTAACACGATGCTGTCGGCATCGCGCTGGGCAATTTTATCGGCCACCACCGCCGGAATAATCGCGTATTCACAGTCGCCGCTGGCGTTAATGACCAGACGGGCAATCGCCAGACGGCCATTAATCAGCTGAGTCTGGGTTTGCTTGTCGACGTCGATTTTTTTGATCAGATTGCCGTCGGTGAAGTTAAAGGTGATGTTACCTTTCGCCACGGTGATGCGGTTCATCTCAATCAGCTGCTTCACCTGTGCCTTAAACTCTTTCGCCAGCACGGCCTGCTTCTGCTGCTCGCTCAGCAGCTTGTCGCGCTCGATCTGCGCTTTCTTGTTCTCTTCTACCGCTTCCCGAGCCTCGCGCGCCTGAACGCGTGATTTCTTTGCCGTGCGCTGCACTTTCGCCGCTTTTTTGCTGCTGACTAAGCCCGCTTTCAGCATCTGCTCTTGTAAGGTGAGTTTTGTCATGATCGTTTCTAAACCGGTTGGAAATTTTGGGGATTATAGCGTCATTAAGCCCGTGCCGAAACATAAGTAAAACATAGGACAACGCACCTTAACTGTCTGATAATTTGGCGGCTGCTAAATAAAGCACACTGGAAACGCCCATGATAACGATTAAAGCAGCCGACCTGCACGCGCTTGAATCCCAACGTCTCATTGAAAATCTGTCATCAGAACTGGCGGCTATAACCGGGGATGGCGGTACGCGACATTTTAACGTCGACGCCATGACGACCGAACGCGCACTGTGGGTTGTCGCTAAAAATGAAAAAGGTGGCGCCGTGGGATGTGCGGCATTGCGCCCGCTCTCCGAACAGGTTGCCGAGCTTAAACGAATGTACTCCGACCGAAGCGAACCCGGCATTGGTCAGGCTTTACTGGCTTTCCTCGAAGCCTCTGCGCAACGTTTAGGCTACAGTGAAATCTGGCTTGAAACACGAAAAGTGAACAGGCGCGCTGTGAATTTCTATGAGAGGAATGGCTACAGCGTTATCGATAACTATGGCTTCTACATCGACAGGCAAGAAGCCGTCTGTTTCGCTAAAAAACTCATGATGACCTAACGCGGTCGTAATATGTGATCAACATCATGAACTTCGCTCATGTTGCATTGAAATTAAGTCACTTCCCCTGCGCCGCGGGCTCAGGCATAAATTATGCATCGGTAACTTCTTAGCAACATGAACTTAGGATGCATAACCACAATGAGCAAAGCTTTCACATATACCCTTAAGCGCAGTTGCTTCGATGAGAATTACAACCCGTCAGAAAATACGCGTACGACCACCAACTTTGCCAACCTGGCGCGCGGGGAAAAGCGTCAGGAAAACCTGCGCAATACGCTGGTGATGATCAACAACCGCTTTAATGCTCTGGCGCGCTGGGATAACCCAAACGCCGATCGCTACGCGGTTGAGCTGGAAATCATCTCTGTCGACTTGAACATTGGCGCGGAAAAACCGTTCCCGGCCATTGAGATATTGCAAACCACGATTGTCGACAAAAAAAATAACAAGCGTATCCCTGGCATCGTCGGGAATAACTTCTCTTCTTACGTGCGGGATTATGATTTCAGCGTGCGACTTCTGGAACACAACAAGAACCAGCAGCACTTCAGCATTCCGGAAAAGTTTGGCGAACTGCACGGCAATATTTTCCGCCACTTTGTGAGCTCGCCGGAATACAAAGAGAACTTCAGCAAGGGTCCGGTGATCTGCCTGAGCGTCTCCAGCAAAGACACCTACCGCCGCAACGGTAACCAGCATCCTGTGCTGGGCGTTGAATATCAGCCGGATGGCGAGTCGCTGACGGAACAGTACTTCGCGAAGATGGGCCTGCAGGTTCGCTATTTCATGCCGGAAAACAGCGTGGCGCCTTTCGCGTTCTTCTTTACCGGGGATTTGCTGAGTGACTACACCGATCTGGAGCTGATTGCCACCATCAGCACGATGGAGACGTTCCAGAAAATCTATCGCCCGGAAATTTATAACGCAAACTCGGCGGCGGGACTGTGCTACCGACCGGATCTGAACCAGCAGGATCACTCCTTAACCAAAATTGTTTATGACCGGGAAGAGCGTAGCCGACTGGCGATTGAACAGGGTCGCTTTACCGAAGCGTACTTTATTAAGCCTTACCAACACATTCTTGAGCAGTGGTCTGATAACTACACGCTTTAATTCATCAAAAAAGGTCTTTTATTATGAAAACATTGCTCCCGACTTCTACGGCTGGCAGCCTGCCTAAGCCGACCTGGCTTGCACAACCTGAAACGCTGTGGTCACCCTGGAAATTACAGGATCAGGAACTCCTGGCGGGTAAACAGGACGCGCTGCGCCTGTCTCTGGATGAGCAGATCCGCGCGGGTATCGATATCGTCAGCGACGGAGAACAGACCCGCCAGCACTTCGTCACCACCTTTATTGAACACCTGAGCGGCGTGGATTTTGAAAATCGCCAGACGGTGCGCATTCGTAACCGCTACGACGCCAGCGTGCCGACCGTTGTTTCAGCCGTAGCGCGTCAGAAACCGGTATTCGTGGACGATGCGAAGTACCTGCGTCAGCTCACGGACAAGCCGATCAAATGGGCGCTGCCCGGGCCAATGACCATGATCGACACCCTTTACGACGCGCACTATAAAAGCCGCGAAAAGCTGGCCTGGGAATTCGCCAAAATCCTCAATCAGGAAGCGCGTGAGTTAGAGGCCGCAGGCGTGGATATTATCCAGTTTGATGAACCGGCATTTAACGTCTTTTTTGACGAGGTGAACGACTGGGGTATCGCCGCGCTGGAGCGCGCCATTGAAGGGCTGAAGTGCGAAACCGCGGTACACATCTGCTACGGCTACGGCATCAAAGCCAATACGGACTGGAAAAAGACGCTCGGCTCAGAGTGGCGCCAGTACGAAGAGGCCTTCCCCAAGCTGCAGACCTCTAACATCGACATTATCTCCCTGGAGTGCCACAACTCCCGCGTGCCGATGGATCTGCTGGAGCTGATCCGCGGTAAAAAGGTGATGGTCGGCGCGATTGATGTGGCAACCAACGCCGTTGAAACGCCGGAGGAAGTCGCCGATACGCTGCGTAAAGCGCTGCAGTTCGTCGATGCCGACAAGCTTTACCCGTCAACCAACTGCGGCATGGCTCCGCTTTCACGCCAGGTGGCTAACGGCAAGCTGAAAGCGCTCAGCGCTGGCGCAGAGATTATCCGCAAGGAGCTCGGCGCGTAATCCCTTACGTTTGCCAGTAGAGCGGCGTACCGAAAAACGCCACGTAATAATCAATCACCGCCCTGACGTTCAGGGGCGGATGACGTGCGTTAGGATAGATCGCCGCAATATTGAGTTGCTCCGTGTTGATGGCGCACGCCATTTCCGGCATAAGGGCGATCAGCTCGCCCCGCTTCAGCCTGTCGCCAATCAGCCAGTCCGGAAACAGGACGATCCCCATCCCACCCAGCGCGGCAATGAGCAGCGACTCCGCATTATTGGACGTCATCAGCGGCGCGACGGGATAATGCACCCAATTCTCCCCTTTGCGCCGCACGAGCCAGCGGTTAGGCCCGGACGAACCGCGATAGACCAGACATTTGTGCTGGCTCAGTTCGGTCGGGTCGGCCGGGACGCCGTGTTGACGCAGATACGCGGGCGACGCGGCGAGGTGGTAGCGCTGCTGCCCAAAAACACGGGCGTGGAACGTCGAATCCGTCAGCGTGCCGATGCGGAAGATGAGATCGGCGGCATCCCGGTGCGGGTCGATAAAGTCATCGGTCAGCGTCAGCTCAATGGTTAACCGTGGATAACGCTCGGCCAGACCTGCCAGTCCGGGCGCAACGTGTCTCTGTCCAAAAAATACCGGCCCGTTTATGCGGACCGTGCCGGAGGGTTCGGTCGAACGTTCATCCAGCTCACGACGCGCCTCTTCGAAGTTATCGACCATCGCCCGGGCATAGCGGATAAACAGATGCCCGCTTTCCGTGGGGATCACCGCCCGGGTATTGCGATAGAACAGCTGCTGGCCGAGCGCGTCCTCAAGCTGATGAACAATGCGCGACACCTGCGAGGCAGAGATTCCCTCTCGTCGCGCGACGACGGAAAAGTTCTGCGTTTCATAGACGGCAATAAACAGCAGCAGTGAGCGAAGGTTCATGCTTCCGGCATCTGACATTAATGCATTTCCTGCAAAGGTGTTTCCTGCATTATGGCATTTTTCTCACGGGTCTACCGACGTAATCTTCTTCGCCTGAAAACGGAGGAAGCGTAATGCAGTTTGTTTTGATTTTACTGGTGATTGCCGGCGGGATGGGCCTCTCCGTCGAGGCGGGGCTACTGGGGCCATTAGGGGGAGAAGTGGGCGATTTATGGGCGACGTTCAGCATTTTTGGCGTCGGCGCCGCGCTGACGTTTCTGCTGATGCTGTTTTTCAGCCCGCGTAACAGCCCGTCGTTTTTCGCCCAGCCCGGCTGGCAGCTGCTCGGCGGCGTGCTTGGCCCTGTTTACGTGGTCATTCTGACGATCGCCACGCCGACCATCGGCATCGCTCTGACGATGATTGGCATTCTGGCTGGTCAGGTTTTTAAAAGCCTGATCATTGACCACTTTGGCCTGCTGGGTACGCCGCACAGGAAGATAAACGCAAAACGTATCGTGGCGCTGGTTTTTATTATTGCGGCACTGGTTCTGGTCGCGCAGGGGTGATGATATGACGCTGATAATGATTCTTCTGGCCGTCTGCGGCGGCGCAACGCTGAGCATTCAGGCCGCGATTAACGGGCAGCTCGGCAGCAATGTCGGGGTATTTAAAAGCGCGTTTCTGACGTTTTCCGTCGGCGCGCTGATAACCGCCCTGCTCATTTTCTTCTTTGAACCGAAGCAGGCGGTCACGCTGCTGGACGTGCCGAAATGGCAGCTCATCGGGGCGATGTTCGGCGTGCCTTACATTGTGATCATGGTCGTGGCGGTGCAGCGCATCGGCACCGCCGTCGCCGCGGTGGCGGTGATATTCGGCCAGCTCGCCATGAGTATGTTGATTGATAACTTTGGCTGGCTGGGCAATGCCGCCATTCCGTTTTCACCGAGCCGTCTGGGGGCAATTGTCTGCCTGGGGATTGCGCTTGTTTTCATTTACTCGGGCAGTAAAGCCCGCTCAGCGAGCACGGACATCCCCTCGCCCCTTCGGGGAGAGGGTTAGGGTGAGGGGAACATACCGCAGTGATGGTCATTCCGGTCACTTTACGTTCCCTGCGACTTTGTAAAGAACAGCGTCACCGTGGCGACGGTGACGCCCAGCTTCTTCATCTCGGTTTTGTTAAACAGATGCGTCTCATCCTGCAAATACATCCAGTCGTCGAAGTTCAGTAGCCAGGTGCTGCCGTTGGCCTTCACGTTCATGCTGTAATGCCAGTTAAAGGCGTTGCCTGCGGCCTGCCCCGTGGCAACGCCTTCAATGTCCCCTGCCGTTCCCTCGTAGCGGTCGTTCCCCACGCGCCGGATGTGCCAGACCCGCTGCTGCTTCTCGCCATCGTCGTAGACGAAGTGCTCGTTGAGCGTCAGCGTATCGCCGATAACGTCTCCGGCAATCTCAACGTGGAAACGGCGGATCTGCTTGCCGCTGCGATCCTGCACCATCCCCCACGCTTCGGTTTTGCCCTGGAAGTAGTGAAAGATATCAAGCCGCGGCTGCTGCTGGCGATACTCGGCCACCTCAGTGCTACAGCCCGCCAGCAGCATTGTGAATGCCAGCGCCATCATCAGGATACGTTTCATTTTTGGCCTCCGATTAACTGCTGACGCAGCTCAGGATATTGCGTTCGGGGATCGAGCCAGATGGCCAGAAAACGGGTGCTGAACGCTTCCGACTGGCGCGCTCCGAGTGGAATAAAGGATGTTTGCGCCGCTGACGCGCGATACCAGAACTGCCCCTGCTTATCGTTGAGAACAAACGCCAGCTGTGAGCCCGGGCGGACATCCGGCCAAAGGGACTGGAGCATCCGCAGCCAGGCTTCGCTTTGCGGCTCCTGGGCCAGGATCCCCTGCGCCTGCCACTGGTCGCGGGTCGCCTCAACCAGTTCATCGCGATCGATGTCGCGCGCATAGGTAATAATGAGCGCCTGATCCTGGTCCCGGCTGTAACGGCCGTCCGGGGTGCGCAGCTGGGAGGTGTAGACGGTGAAAGGTCCCCAGGTGAGCGTGGCGTCACCCACCTTCCGCCAGGCAAGCCAGTCGGCGGCCTGGGCAACCGGAACAACCAGCGTCAGCCAAAGCAGCAAAACCACAGATCTCATTTTTGTCTCCCCATCAGCAGGTGGAAAAACAGCATCAACACCAGCCAGCCCGGCGCCATCCAGCTCACGACGATAAAGGTCGGCTCCAGAAACGTGATGCCCCCCAGCCGCTCGCCGAACAGGTAGGCCACCGGTCCGCCCACGGCGGCCAGCAGGGTCAGCAGCCAGCCGGGTAGCGTGGTGGTACGCGTCAGCTGCGTCCAGACGGTGGCGAACATCAGCCACAGTGCCACCATCCATAACGGCATCAGGGACTCGCCCGTAAAGGCAATCAGCCCGGTCAGGGCCCAGAGTGCGTCCAGCAGACTGCCCGCCGCGGCCAGCCCAATGGCGTAAAACCGGTAAGCAGGCGGCAAGAGCAGGCACGCCAGGATCGCCAGCGCGAGCCAGATAATCAGGCCCTGTTCGCGAAAGAGCACCACCAGCGCCCAGTAGAGATCGAACGCGACGGCGAGCAGGAAGACCTGAAGGTAACGTCTCATACGCGCTCGGCGGTCAGCTGCACCACGCTGATGGTGCGAGCGTTAAACCCGGCCTCACAGTAGCCAAAGTAGTACAGCCACATGCGGCGGAACCGTTCATCGAAGCCGAGCTTTTCAATCTCCTGCCAGGCGTGGACAAAGCGCTGCCGCCAGTGGGCCAGCGTGCGGGCGTAGTCGGGGCCCATGTCGAAAAGATTGCGGACCACGAAATCGGTGTGGCGCGTCATCAGCTCGTTCATCGCGGTGATGCTCGGCAAGAATCCGCCCGGGAAAATGTAGCGCTGGATAAAATCGACGCTTTTGCTGTAGTCGCGATAGCGCTGGTCCTGAATGGTAATGGCCTGAATCGCCATCCGTCCTCCGGGGCGCAGCCGCGCCTGGCAGGTGCGGAAGAACGTGGGCAGGTAGCGTTGCCCGACGGCTTCAATCATCTCGATTGAGACCAGCTTGTCGTACTGTCCGGTGAGGTCGCGATAGTCGCAGAGCAGTACCTCAACGCGATCCTGCAACCCCGCGCGGGCGATCCGCTCTGTCGCCCAGCTATATTGCTCCTGCGACAGCGTGGTGGTGGTCACCCGACAGCCGTAATGACGCGCCGCGTATTCCGCCATCGCGCCCCAGCCGGTGCCAATTTCCAGCAGGTGGTCACCCGGACTTAGCGCCAGCTGGTCACACAGGCGCGCCATTTTGGCCTGCTGGGCCGCCGTGAGATCCTGCTCGTCAGCGGTAAATAGCGCGCTGGAATAGAGCAGCTCTTGATCCAGAAAATGGGCGTAAAAGGTATTGCCCAGATCGTAATGGGCGGCAATATTTTCGCGCGCCTGCATGCGGGAGTTACGCCGCGTCCAGTGGCGTATCCGCTCCAGCGGCCTGCCGAGCAGACGGAACCCGTTTTCCAGACGGCCAAGCACCTCGCCGTTTATCGCGAGCAGCTCCAGAAGCGGCGTAAGGTGCGCAGTTTCCCATTCGCCGTCCATCCAGGCTTCTGCCGCAGCAAGGCTCCCGCCCGTTAAGACGCGCCAGTAGACGCCGGGCGTGAGGATCTGCACGTCGGCATGCAGCGCGGAGGACGTCTCGCCAAAATGGAAGGTCTGCGCCCCTTCACGCAGCGTGAGCGAGCCGCCGCGGATACCGCTTAACAGACGAAACAGCAGCCATCGCGCGATGCGGACGTTGCGCGGGATATCGGGTTCTAACGCAAAGACGGGATCGGTCATGAGCGTTCACTCCTGCTGACGGGATGGTTATACAGCGGCACGCGCTTGAGCCACAGGCGCAGCGCCTGCCAGTAAATGGCAAAAACGGTTTTCAGGGTCATGAGCGGAATGCGCAGCAACAGCGAGCGCAGCGCGGAGCGCGTCAAAGGCTCCCGGCGCAGCGCGAGCGTGGCGTCAAAGACCTTCGCTTCCTGATGATTTTCAATGTGCATATGCAGCGTGTTATCCGGGTCGTTAAAGCGCCAGTGGTAGATCATGTCCATCGGGTTGAAGGGGGAAACGTGAAACGCTTTTTCCGTCGGCTGCGCATCCTGTCCGTTGACGGCATAGTAATGGCGTTCATTCCACGGCGTGTTGCGAACCTCCGCCAGCACCCAGCGCAGCGTCCCCTTCCCGTCGTAGCAGTAGTAAAAGTTGACCGGATTGAAATGAAAGCCGAAATAGCGCAGCTGCGTCAGGAGCATCACCCGCCCGTCCGGACGTTCCCCGGTCAGGCTCTCCAGCCTGCTCAGCACGTTCTCTTTGAGCGGCGCGCCGAGCGGATAGTCCGCGTCGTGGAACGATGCGCCGGCAAAGCGATTGCGCCGCACGCCGACGGACGGCAGCAGCGGTAGTTCATCGAGATCCAGCCAGGCCATAAAGACGCTGTAGCTGAATTCATGGGTTTTCGGCTGAAGGCGGCGGTGGCGTAATACGCCGTGGTAGAGGCAGCTGTTCATCTCAGTTCCCCTCTCCGGCCGCTATCGCATTGACCACGTCCAGCGCGCTGCGCACGCCATCTTCATGAAAACCGTTGTACCACCAGGCACCGCAGTACCAGCTCCGGTTATGACCGTTGATCTCGCCGCGCCGCGCCTGCGCCCGCCAGCTTTGCGGGTTAAACAGCGGATGTTCATAGACAAAGCGTTGCAGAACGAAGCGTTCATCTACCGGCGCGTCCGGGTTGAGGGTGACGCAGAACAGGGGACTGCCCGCAGGCAGCCCCTGCAGGATGTTCATGTTGTAGGTGACGCAGGCGCTGGCCTGTTCGTGCGCGCTCAGGCGGTAGTTCCAGCTGGCCCACGCGCGCCGCCGCTCCGGCAGCCATCGCGGATCGCTGTGTAAAACGACCTCGTTGCGCTGCCAGCCGATATCGCCCAGCACCTCGCGCTCTGCGGGCGTCGGGTCATCAAGCATCGCCAGAGCGCTGGCGGAGTGGCAGGCAAAAATCACCCGATCGAAGGTATGGCTGCCGTTTTCAAGCTGAAGCGTAACCCCGTGCTCGTGGCGGCTCACCCGCTGCACCGGGGAATTGAGATGCAGATTCAGACGGTCGCCCAGCTTGTCGAGCATGGCGCGGATATACTCCCGCGAGCCGCCCGGCACCACGTACCACTGCGGGCGCTGGGTGATATCCAGAAGCCCGTGGTTCTGGAAGAAACGTAAGAAAAGCGGCAGCGGGAAACGCTTCATCTCCTGCAGCGACGAGGACCAGATGGCGGCCCCCATCGGCAGAATGTAGTGGCGCGCAAAAAACGGCGTGAAGCCGTGCTGTTCCAGAAACGTCTGCAGCGTGGCGTTCGGGTCCACCTCCCCGTCCAGCGCCTGTTTTGCCAGACGATTGAAGCGAACGATCTCCCCGAGCAGCCGCCAGAATGCCGGATTCACCAGGTTTCGGCGCTGGGCAAACAGCGACGTCAGGGTGTGTCCGTTGTACTCCAGCCCCGTCGCCGGGTTGTGCACAGAAAAGCTCATCTGCGTTTTTTGCCCGCTGATGCCCAGCTCGCTGAGCAGGCCCATAAAGCGCGGATAGGTGCGATCGTTGTAAACGATAAACCCGGTATCGATCGCGTAGGTACCCTGTGGCGTCGAGACGTCAACCGTTGCGGTATGGCCGCCGGGCGTGGCGCCCGCTTCAAACAGGGTCACCTGATGGTGCCCGGCCAGGCGCCAGGCGCAGGTCAGCCCGGCGATGCCGCTGCCGATAATCGCAATGTTCATGAACGCACCATCCTGCGCAGCAGCGCGCGCTGAAGAAACGCAGGCAGCCCGGAGAGCAACCGCAGAATAAAGCCGAACCCGTCAGGAAACGCGATATGCATTTTCCCTGCCGCCAGCCCGGTACGGATCGCCTTGACCGCCTCGTCGACGCTCACCCTGCCCGGCATGGCAAAGTCGTTTTTGCGCGTCAGCGGCGTATCAACAAAGCCAGGGGAGACCACCGTGACGGCAATTCCCTTTGGCTCCCAGTCCAGGCGCAAACTCTCGGCAAACCAGCTCAGGGCCGCTTTGGACGCGCCGTAGGCTTCTGCCCGTGGGAAAGGCAGCCAGTGGGCCATGGAACTCACCAGCACCACGCGGTTGCCAGCCGTCAGCTGGGGCTGCAGCGCGTCAAGACAGTTCACCGGGCCGAGGAAATTTGTCGCCATAACCCGCTCCACCAGCGCCGCATCCACCACGCCTCCATCGAGATATTCGCAGGTACCGGCGCAGAGAATAATCAGATCGGCGTAGCTGCCGGTCAGCGCCTGGCGACAGGCATCCCTGTCTGTCATATCGAACAGGCGAACGGTGAGATTGGGGCAGGTCTGATACAGCGCTTCGAGGCGCGCCGGATCGCGTCCGCAGGCAATCACGTGGTAGCCGTCTGCGGCAAAGGATTTCGCCAGCCCGGCGCCAATGCCCGAGCTTGCGCCGGTGATCAGTACCGTTTTCATGATTTGACCCTCCGCTTCACGCCGCGTACCGCCCAGCCCAAAAGAGGAAGGTGCTCGTAGATCATCTCTCCCGCATCGTAGTAGTCGCGCTGGTGCGTGATGAGATCGTTTTCCGTGTCCACCACCGAACATCCCGGCAGTTCGAGCGGATCTCCCCCGGCAATGCGCGGATGCGACCAGTGCATTACCCAGGTCACAGCAAACCGGTTCCCGCTGCACAGCGGCGTATCGATGGTAAAACGGCAATGCTCGACGTTGGCCAGCAGATGGGTGAAATAGCGCTGAAGCGCGAAAATCCCGTCATGCTCGCCAAACGGATCGATAAGCGTGGCATTCGAATGGTAAAGCCCCACCAGCGCGGACGGCGGCTGGCTATCCAGTGCGGCGTAGTACTCAACAAACCGACTCACGACAGAGGGCAAAGTGCTCATGGGTCACATCCTGGCTGTAAACAACGTGGCGTAATCGCATACTTAAAACTTACACAATTAACGTTATTTGTCCAAGTTTGTGATGATCTATTTTTTATTTTAACTATATATCAATAACTTAATAACAGTTAAAGAGTAGGCTTTGTAGACCAGGTAAGGAGTGGCCGCCACCCGACTTTAACTTTCAGGATTTCCTTAAGGCAAACTCGCCGGTCTTCTTCCAGGCTTATCCTTTTTATTCATAAGGATGCCTGCATGAAACGTTTCTTTCTCTCCCTATTCTCAAGCCCGGAATCCTTACTGCAGGTGATGAGCCAGCAGGAAATCATAGAAGCCGTCGAAGATGGCGATCGCATCATTATCGACCAGGACGGGAACGCCTCGGTGAACTACAAAAGCAACGAGGTACGGCAGGATTTTCTGCGTCACGTCAACATGCTGAAGAGGGCCTGATATGGGAACGGCGATATTTATGGTGCTGATGGTATGCGGGTACTGGTACACCAGCCGCGACCTGTCGACCCGCTTTAAAATCAAGCGCTCCTTTGGCTGGGATGTCTATTTTCTTGTGGCGCTGTACGGCTGTATTTTCGTTCTGCAGGGCGTGATTGCCACCGGTCTGCTCTGGCTGCTCCTGCTCGCCCTTTCTGCGGCCAACAACGCTTTTCACTTTGCCTCGCCGAAATATACCGACTGGCAAATCGACTTTATGAACTGGAGCTTTTTAGGCATTCAGGCGCCGGTGGTCGTGATGCTGGCGTTTGCCATCCTGTTTTGCCTCTACCGCTCTAACTGGGCAGGCAGCGCCAGGCTGGACGGCGAAAGCCGGAAAAAGCTCTATAAACGTCTGGCGCAGTCGAGCGGTATTGAACAGCTGCTGTATCAGTGTATGGAGCAAGGGGAACTGGCGCAGGTCACGCTGCGGTCGAGGCGGATTTACGTCGGCATGATCCACACCGCGACGCTGGAATATGAAAAAACGGCCAATATCGTGCTGATCCCGATGTTAAGCGGGTACAGAGATGCGAAGACGATGAACTTTCGCATCGAGAATAACTACAGCAGGTGGTATGCGGAGCATGACATCACGCTCGACTCCGAACCCCGCAGCGCCATGTCATTCCGGAAGGTGATTTTACTCGATCAGATTGAGAGCCTCTCGCTGTTCGATCCCGCCAGCGCCAGCGCGCTGTCGCTGGCACAGCGCGACGAGAGCTCTCGCCCTAAAGAGACATCCCCATAATCCTGATTATGCTCTGCTGTGAAGCGGTTTCGAAAAGGACGTTCTTAACGCAGAGCATGCCCTGCTTCTGGTAGAACCGGTACGCTCCCGCGTTCTGCTCAAGCACTTCCAGCCAGAGATAGTCTTTCGCCCTGCTCCGGGCCATGTCGGTGATGCTGTTGAACATCACCTGGCCATAGTTCTTGCCGGTCTCGGCGGGATCGAGGTAGAGCTTGTTGAGGAGAACGCCCTTCATGTCCGTTTCCGGGAAAAGGGCTTCCCAGGTCACTTTCATAAATCCCACTGGCCGATCGGTCTCAGCAACATACCAGGAAACAGCGTTATCTTTCAGGCTCTGTTCAAGTACGGAAAGCGCGTACTCGCCGTCCAGAAAATCCTTCATCTCTGCGTCTGACACCCACAGATGCTGAAAATGGGCGGGATAGATTTGGTATCCCAGCTCGCTTAAGAGCGCGGCATCGGCACGGGTGGCCTGTCGAATTCGAAACGTCATGGAAAGTCTCCCTGGTAATCACCCGCGTTGGGCATTTTGGTAGAGATCCCAGCGGTTGCCGTAAATATCATCAAACACCACTACCGTACCGTACTCTTCCTCACGAGGTTCTTCGCAGAAATGGACGCCCTTGTCTTTCATGGCACGGTAATCGCGCCAGAAATCGTCCGTCTGAAGGAAGAGGAAAACTCTGCCGCCGCATTGATTGCCGATAAAGCTTTCCTGCCTCTCGTTAGAAGCGCGAGCCAGCAAAATATTGCAGTCACTTTCCGGGTTGGGTGAGACGACCACCCAGCGTTTACCCGGTTGAGGCGTATCCTCTACGAGGGTAAAACCCAGCTTATCTGTGTAGTATTCAATGGCACGATCGTAGTCATCAACCACAATAGCCACGCAGCCAAGGCATCGCTTCTGTGTTCTCATTTTTCGTTTCCTTTGCATGAATGGGTACGGGCACGCTATCCCATTGCAGCGTGCTGGCCGCCGGGTTTACTGGCTTGCGTAAGCCTCGCGCTTTTCTGCCCATTTCAGCATGGCATCAAGCGCCGGACATAATGCCTGCCCCCAATCGGTGAGGCGATACTCCACTTTCGGTGGCACTTGCGGGTAGACCATCCGCGAAACGATACCATCGGATTCAAGTTGCCTGAGCTGCTGCGCCAGCATCTTCTGGGAAATACCGGGGATCAGTTTTTCGAAATCTGAGTAGCGCTGCACTTTTCCGTCGAAAAGATGAAAAAGAATAATTAATTTCCAGCGGCCTTCCAGCAGCCGTAACACTTGCTCCACGCCGCTCGCGGCAGATTCCGGACTATATAACTTACTCATAATTCAGTAGCTCACTTTTTCGTGCGTACTTGTCAATTTCTCAGTCTATGTTGAATATACCTGTACTGTAAATAACGGGAGTGCAAGGTCATGTCATTAGATATTGATTTTAAAGGCAAACGCGTGCTTGTTACCGCTGGCACGAAAGGGCTCGGAAAAGCGGTCGTCGGGCTTTTAAAACAGCTCGGTGCAACGGTATTCACCACTGCGCGCCACGAGCCGGACGTAGATGTCGCAGATACTTTCGTCGCCGCTGACCTTACGACGGTCGCTGGATGTGCCGCTGTCGCATCTGCGGTTCAGGAGCAGATGGGAGGCGTCGACGTGATTATCCATGTTGCGGGCGGTTCAACCTCACCCGGTGGCGGTTTTGCTGCGCTTGGCGAAGAAGAGTGGCAGCAGGAGCTCAATCTTAATCTGTTGCCTGCAGTACGCTTAGATCGCGCCCTGCTTCCCGGAATGCTCGCGCAGGGAAATGGGGTGATTATTCACGTGACGTCTATTCAGCGCGAGCTGCCGTTACCGGAATCAACAACGGGTTATGCGGCGGCTAAAGCAGCCCTCTCAACCTACAGTAAAAGCCTTTCAAAGGAAGTCTCACCGAAGGGCGTTCGGGTGGTGCGCGTTGCGCCCGGCTGGATCGAAACTGAAGCGGCGGTTGCACTGGCGGAGAGGCTGGCAAAGCAGGCAGGTACAGACTACGAAGGCGGCAAGCAGATCATTATGAAGGCGCTAGGTGGAATACCGCTCGGACGCCCTGCCAGACCGATAGAGGTGGCCAACCTCATCGTCTTCCTCGCTTCATCGCATGCTGCGAGTATCACAGGTACTGAATTTGTGATTGATGGCGGCACCATTCCCACAGTGTAACGCGGGTGCTTAATCGGCTCGGTGCGAGAGTTGATTAAGCACCGGGGAATATCACCGATCGGACAGTTTCTCCAGGCCTTTTTTTAACGCATGTCTTACCGTTTCTGAATCCATACCCATCTGTGCATGAATAATTGCGCCGTCAATGAGCAGCATGATTTCATTGACGACGCGCTCATCAGCACTCTTCGTCAGCAAGGCAATAATTTTCTTTGTTTCTGATTTATGACTGCGGCATATCTCTTTTATTTCGTTTTCAATATCTTCCGATTTCGCCTCTGCGCTGGCGTTAATAAACGCGCAGCCGTGGAACTCGGGCGAAATAAACCATTCGTAAAGCGTTGCGGATATCGCATCAGCAGGTATTTCGCCTTGATCGAGATGTCGACGCAGCGTGGTCTCAAACCAGTTAATCCATATTTCATGCCGGTAGTTCAAATAGGCAAGAATAAGCAAGCTTTTACTCGGGAAATGGCGATAGAACGTCACCTTGGTCACTTTAGACGCTTTAATAAGCGTATCCACCCCCGTCGCCCTGAAGCCCGTGGAATAAAACAGATCGTGCGCCGTGAGTAATATCTTATCTCTGACGCTGATTTTAGTATCGTTGTCTGCGGGTTCTGTTTTCACTTTTGGGTAGCCTCTAAAATAATGTTGACAGCGTTATTTTACAGGCATAGATTACCGCAAGTAGACAGATCTGTCTACATAATATAACACTGAGGTAATCGCCATGAACACACGTCCTCCTTTACCGCCCTTCACTCGTGAAAGCGCCATCGAAAAAGTCAGACTGGCAGAAGATGGCTGGAACAGCCGCGACCCGGCGAAAGTCGCGCTTGCCTATACGCTGGATACCCAATGGCGTAACCGCGCAGAGTTCGCCACCAACCGTGAAGAAGCCCTGGCGTTTCTTGAGCGGAAATGGAAAAAAGAGCTGGACTATCGTCTGATTAAAGAGCTCTGGGCATTTACGGAGAACCGGATCGCGGTGCGCTATGCCTATGAATGGCATGATGACTCCGGCAACTGGTTCCGCTCCTACGGCAATGAAAACTGGGAGTTTGAGCCGGACGGACTGATGAAGCGCCGCTTTGCCTGCGTAAACGATATGCCGATCAAAGCCTCTGAGCGTCTGTTCCACTGGCCGCTGGGCAGACGCCCGGACGATCACCCTTCGCTGAGCGATCTTAGCTTATAGGATTTTTGCATCACTCCGGGCCGCCCCGGAGTGATGAATTTACAGCGCGCCCAGCTGTTTCATCAGCGTCAGGTTGTCCTCAATATGCCAGTTAGCCACAATTTTACCGTCACCAATCTCATAAATATCCGTGGCGATGAAATCTATTTTCTGCCCCTGTCCTTTCAGCTTGCCAAATGTTCCGGTGAATGTGCCGTGAAAATGTAAATGCGAAACCACGCGATCGCCTGAAATAATCATTTGCTCAACGTCACAGCGTAAATCAGGCACGGCTGCGCGAAACGTACGGGACGCTAAAATAGCACCTTCCGGCCCCTGCCTACGCCCTTCCGGAGGCGTTTTATCAATAAAACCTGCCGCCAGGGCATCACGCGCCAGGGTTTCATTACCCGTATTCCAGAACGAGGCATATTCTCTGGCGACGGCTTCATTCGCCTTTAATTGCGCCTGCGGCAGGCTGTTGTCCACTATAAGCTGTTTCGGCTGAAGCCATTCCCCCTGCGCGGAAATCGCATTGCCTGACAGACCTGCAAAAATAACCATCGCTACAGCCGAATAAAAATACGTCGAATATTTCATGATATCTCTCAATAGAGTATTACATTCCCGCAGACGATTTCCTGCGGTTCAAATCAGAAAGGGTCAGTTAATTAACGCCCCGCCTTCAATATCAATGACCGACCCCGTGACAAAAGGATTATCAATGGCGAAAAGATACCCTTGCGCGATGTCCTCCGCCCTTCCCCAGGCTTTGGCTGGCAGGGTTTCCGCCGCGCCAGCGAGCATTTTTTCCCGCGCGGCGGCGTCCATGCCCGCATACGCTTCCGTGTCGGTCAGCCCCGGACTCACGACGTTGACGCGCAGCGGTGAAAGCTCTTTCGCCAGCACTTTTGTCGCGGCCTCGATGGCGGCATTCATCGTCGTTTTAACAATGGCGCCCGCCACGGTGCGACGCGCCACGAACCCGCTGGTGAACGTCAGCGTACCGCCGGGGGCGATGTTCCCGCTGAGATAGCGGGCGACATTGATGCTTCCCCAGAATTTCGTATCAAAAGCCAGCCTTGCCGCGCGGAGATCCAGCCCGGAAAGAAGCCCTCCCGGTGCCTGTGAACCCGCCGTAACGACAATATTATTGACCTCACCCAGCGTTTCACCGAGTGCGACAAGCTCTGCCTCACGGCTGATATCCAGCACGAGGGTATGAACAGACGCGGCGTGGGCGCTCAGCCGTTGCCGCGCAGCGTCCAGCTTCGCGCCGTCGCGGCCCGCGAGAATAATCTCCTCGCCGCGCCCGGCAAGCAGGCTGCCCACGGCGAAACCGATGCCGGAAGCGCCGCCGATAATTAAGGTTTTACGGGTCATAACGTCTTCTCCTGCAGGGTGTAAATGGGGTAATCGGTATATCCCGTCGCGGTGCCGCCAAACAGCGTGGCGGGATCGCGCACCTGGGCCAGAGGCAGCTGGTGCGCCAGACGGTGGGGTAAATCCGGGTTGGCAATAAACGGCCGTCCGAAGGCAATCAAATCGGCATAGCCGGCGGCAATGATCTTCTCCGCTTTTTCAAGGTCATAGTTCCCCGCGACGATAAGGGTTCCGCTAAACGTCTCGCGAAGCGATTGCCGGAACGGCTCAGGCACCTGCGGCGCATCGTCCCAGTCGGCTTCCGCCAGGTGGATGAACGCAATCCCTTCTTGTTCACACCAAGCCGCGAGAGCGAGTATGGCTTCCGTCACCTGCGGATCGTTCATCCCGCGCTGGGTAATAAACGGGGAAAGGCGAATGCCCGTACGCTCGCGGCCAATGGCCTCGGCAATGGCGCTTAACACCTCCTGAGCAAAGCGGATCCGGTTCGCCAGCGTGCCGCCGTACTCATCCGTGCGTTTGTTGGAGGTTTGACGAAGAAACTGGTCGATCAGATAGCCGTTTCCGCCGTGAACCTCCACGCCGTCAAACCCGGCCTGAACGGCATTCAGTGCCGCCTGACGATAGTCCGCGATGATGCTGAGGATGTCCTTGCGCGAAAGGGTTCTCGGCTGCGGGCAGTCAACCATTTGGCCTTCCCCCTTTTCATTCACCACCCACACCTGCGCGTCCGGCGCCAGCGCTGATGGGGCGACGGGCTGACCATCCTGATGAAAACTGGCGTGCGACATTCGCCCGACGTGCCAGAGCTGCGAAAAAATCACCCCGCCCGCCTGATGCACGGCGCCCGTGGTGAGCTGCCATCCTGAAACCTGCTCAGGCGAATGGATGCCGGGCGTCCAGGAGTATCCCTGGCCCTGAGGCGAAATCTGCGTGGCTTCCGTGATGATTAATCCGGCGCTGGCCCGCTGTCGGTAATACTCCGCCATCAGCGCCGAGGGAATATTTCCCGGCTGAAGGGAGCGCGCGCGGGTCATCGGCGCCATGACGATACGGTTTTTCAGGTCCTGCTGACCCAGCCTGTAGCGTTCAAAAAGTGAGGTACGTTGCATGTTTTCATCCCTTATGGTTTGGATGAAATCACTTTACAGTCGGCATCTGATTTTGATAATTACGCTAAAATCAGATTCACTTTTCGGAATATATGAATAATGGGTAAACTCGAAGACATGGCGTTACTGGTGGAAGTTGCCGAGGCCGGCGGTCTTTCTGCCGCCGGGCGACGCCTGTCGCTTTCCCCCGCCACCATGACGGCCAGGCTGAAGGCGATTGAGGAGCGTTACCAGACGCGCCTGTTTCACCGCTCAACGCGATCCATCACGCTGACCCGCGCCGGGGAAGAGTTTTACCATGCCGCGCTGCGCGTGCTGGAAGAGGTGCATCACGCCGAGTCGTTACTGACGCAAAAGGAAGGCGTGCTCAGCGGCAACATTCGGCTTTCTGCCCCCTCGGACTTTGGCAGACAGTATCTTAGCCCCGCCGTCGTAGAATTCTCCCGACGCCATCCCGACGTTAAATTTTTCATCTCGTTAAGAGAACACGTTGAGGACCTGGTCGCTAACCGGCTGGATATGAGCGTGCGTTTTGGCAACCTGCCGGACAGCAGCCTTGTCGTCAGAAACATCCGCCCGAACCATCGGGTGCTGGTCGCCTCCGGGGAGTATCTTAACGAACGCGGTATTCCCTCCACGTTTGCCGATTTAGCTCAGCACCGGTGCCTGGCGCTTGAGTCTCAGGGCGTGGTGATGAACGAATGGCGCTTTGAAAAAGATGACCAGGAAAGCGTCGTTCGCGTAGAGCCAGCCATGGTGTGCGACGATGGGGCTTTGCTTCGTCAGTGGGCACTCAGCGGGGCTGGCATAGCGGGGAAATCGTGGTGGGACGTCAAAGACGATGTTGAAAGCGGAAGGCTCACGGTACTGTTTGCCGACAGCTTCACCGGCTTTAGCCGATACGATCGCAAAGATGTCGGCCTGCAGCTTGTTTACCCCCAGCGCAAACTGCAGCCGCTTCAGGTCACGGCGTTTAGCCAGTTTTTTCTCGACTGGCTAAAAAAACAGTAAAATTAAATCGCGTCAGGCAGCTGCGGTTAATTTCTCGCCAAAATAAGAGATGGCGCGCATTTCGGTAGCAACCTCAGGACTACTCTGTGAGCGGTTTTCAGGAGGTACAAAATATGAAAAAGCTTCTGATCTGTTGTTTGTTTGGTAATACCGCAAACTCTCTCGCCAAAAAAATGCAGTCTCTGGCAGAACGCGAAGACTATCCGCTGATGATTAGCGCTGTTGGGCTGGATAACTTCGCCAGCGTCGCTCCCGCTTTCGATGGTTTCCTCATCGCGCCGCACATTCAGTACAAACTCGATGAGATAAAAGAAACGGTGGGCAATACGCGTTCAATCGCCATTATTGAGAGCCTGCCCTATGCCTCTCTCGACGCGAGGAAAGTATTGAATTTCGTGAAGGAGCAGATGCCTGAACTGGCTGCCTGACAGATAAGGCCGCATCGGTTTTGCGGCCTCCTCTCACCCGGCGTTCAAAACGTGTCGACACAAGGCTGACCGACCTTATTAAGGGCGTTTTTCAGCCTGGCTCTGAGTTCAATTAACGCCGCTTCTTTCTCTTCAAGCTGCTGCAGCTTGCGGCGCAGAGAAGCCTGTTTTTGCTCAGCGGTAAATTTGTCGTCAACCCAGACAGCCAAAACCTCTAAAATTTCAGCTAAGGTAAAACCCAGCATTTTGGCATGCTTGATCATGTTTAAGCGCTGTAAATCGACGGCGGAATAGACTTTATAGTTATTGCTGCGATTGGGTTGCGGGATATTCTCTAACAGCCCCTGTCGCTCATAGTAACGCACCGTCTCTTTCGACAATCCCGTTTTCGCACACAGTTCACCAATTCGCATCGCGTCGCCCTCACCTTGTAAAAATCACGCTTGACCGTGTACCTAAGTGCACGGTTTATGCTGTGCAGCATACATTAGGGAAACGGGATTAAATATATGAATTCTTTTGATTATACCGGAAAAACAGCGCTGATTACCGGAGCGTCGTCGGGCATAGGCCGTGATTTTGCCCGGCAGCTCGCCGCCCGCGGCGTGGCCTTGATCCTGGTCGCCCGCTCCGAGCCAAAGCTGCAGGCGCTTGCCGTAGAGTTAGTCAGAAAGCACGGCGTCTCCATCACGATTATCGTGCAGGATTTAGTGAAGCCGGAAGCCATTCCCCACATTGTGGAACGGCTTGAAACCTTAAGACGCGTCCCCGACATTCTGATCAATTGCGCCGGCTTCGCCACCTACGGGCCATTCGAAAAGCTGTCCATCGACAGGCAGCGTGATGAGATAAACGTAAACTGCATGGCCCCCGTGGAGCTGACTCACGCCTTGCTGCCGGGAATGCTGCAGCAGGGCTCCGGGGTAATTATTAACGTTGCCTCAACGGCCGCGATGCAGCCGGATCCCTATATGGCGATTTATGGCGCAACCAAAGCCTTCCTGCTCTCGTTTTCGAACGCGCTGTGGGGAGAGTATCGCTCAAAGGGCATCCGCGTCCTGGCGCTTTGCCCCGGCGCAACGGATACGGCCTTTTTTGATGTGGTGAATGCTGAGGAAGCCTCGGTCGGTAAACGAATGCCCGCTGACAAGGTGGTCACCCTGGCGTTGAAGGCCGTGGAGAGTAACCGTAACTACCTGATTACCGGATGCGGTAACTGGCTTCTGGGGCAGCTACATCGGTTAGTGACGCGCAGGCGTCTGGTGCTTATCGTTGAAAAAATATTGCGTCCGCGCTCGGCCTGAGCAAAAACGGCTCCGTTCAGCGCAAGGGAGTTGCGCTGAAATCCTCGCTTATCGCAGGCAGATAGATGCCATAGTGCACGAAAAACAGTGATACACTTACCCCACCTGGTTGATCGTCCCGTCTGAACGGCGCATGATGAATGACGGTAACCAAATCTCAAAATGGTCACTCGTTGTTAATCGTAGCCCGTCACGCTAAGCTTAAATAATGACTAAAAATATGAATCCTCCATCATCACGTGGTCCCCTTGACCACGCTGTCAGAGAGCAAATCGTCGAAGCGGCTTTTGAGCACTTCGGCCACTACGGCTATGAAAAAACCACCGTCGCCGAACTGGCTAAATCCATCGGTTTTTCAAAGGCCTACATTTATAAGTTTTTCGATTCCAAACAGGCTATTGGCGAGGTGATCTGCGCTAACCGCCTGGAGCTGATCATGGCGGCAGTGCTTTCCGCCATCGAGGGTGCGCCGTCAGCAAGCGAAAAATTACGCCGCCTTTTCAAAGCGCTCACCGAGGCGGGAAGCGAGCTGTTTTTCCACGACCGTAAGCTATACGACATCGCCGCCGTCGCCGCGCAGGAGCAGTGGCCGTCAACCCAAAAGTACAGTGAAAGCCTGATGAAGCTTATCGAGAGCATCATTATCGAAGGCAGGCAGGCCGGCGAGTTTGAAAGAAAAACGCCGCTGGATGAGGTCACATTTGCCGTCTACATGGTGATGTGCCCTTACATTAACCCCGTTCAGCTGCAGTACAACCTCGAAATGGCCCCCACGGCGGCGGTGCTTCTCTCTTCACTGATTTTAAGAAGCCTGGCCCCCTAATTTGTGACCATTGACAATTTTGGTCACTAGTCAGAGAATGCGGATACCGTCCTGTTACGTCAAAAAGGTTTCCCATGCTCAGGCTCACTTCAGCCCGCGTTGCCGTTTGTCTCCTGCCGTTTGCCCTGGTGGCGTGCGGCGATATTTCCGCGAGTGACGATCCGCGCACAAAGCCACCGCTCGTCAGATCCGCCTCCGTCGAGCTAGCGAACAATAGCGCCCGCGCCTTCACGGGCGTGGTGGTCGCAAGAACGCAAAGCGATTTAGGTTTCAGGGTTCAGGGAAAAATCCTTGAGCGGCTGGTTGATACGGGGCAGACCGTCAAACAGGGCCAGCCCCTGCTGCGCCTGGATCCGCTTGACCTGAAATTACAGGCCCAGGCGCAGCAGCGCGCGGTGGATGCGGCCCAGGCGCGCGCGCGAAAAGCCACCAGCGATGAGGCGCGCTATCGTGGACTTGTGGCGTCCGGCGCGGTGTCTGCCTCGGAATATGACCAGATCAAAGCGGCGGCCGATACGGCCAGGGCCGATCTCAGCGCCGCCCGGGCGCAGGCCAGCGTGGCGCAAAACGCCACGGGCTATGCCGTGCTGCTGGCGGATTCAGACGGCGTGGTCATGGAGACGCTCGCCGAGCCGGGTCAGGTCGTCAGTGCCGGACAGGTGGCGATCAGGCTAGCCAGAGCGGGGCAGCGTGAAGCGCTCGTCCAGCTTCCGGAAACGCTGCGCCCTGCCGTCGGCAGCGAAGCGCAGGCCACGCTGTATGGCAATGAAAAACATCCGGTCACCGCAACGCTGCGCCTGCTGTCTGACTCGGCCGATGCCGCGACCCGCACGTATGAAGCCCGCTACGTGCTGGATGGCCTGCTGGCGAACGCGCCGCTGGGGGCGACCGTCACGCTGAACGTTCAGGACAACAAAGCGGAAGGTCAGGTCATGCAGGTCCCGCTGGCTTCACTCTATGATGCAGGAAAAGGTCCCGGCGTCTGGCGTATTTCCGCCCAGCCGGCAAAGGTCGCATGGACGCCCGTCAGGGTGCTGAGCGTGGGTGAAGATGCGGCGCAGATCACGGGCGGCGTGAAGCCCGGTGAGAAGATTGTTGCGTTAGGCGCCCATCTTCTGCACGAAGGTGAGGTCGTCAGGCTTGCTAAGCAACGCAATGCCGCCCTGGCGGAGAACACGCCATGAGCGGAAGCCGCTTTAACCTTTCGGCGCTGGCCGTCCGCGAACGTTCCGTCACGCTGTTTCTGATCGTTCTCGTTACCATCGCCGGAATTTACGCCTTCTTTGGGCTCGGGCGCGCGGAAGATCCGCCCTTCACGGTAAAGCAAATGACGGTGATAACCGTCTGGCCGGGCGCGACCGCGCAGGAAATTCAGGATCAGGTCGCCGAGCCGCTGGAAAAGCGCCTGCAGGAACTCAAATGGTACGACCGTACCGAAACCTATACCCGTCCCGGCATGGCGTTTATCACGTTGTCATTGCAGGACAAGACTCCGCCAGCCGAAGTGCAGGAGGAGTTCTATCAGGCGCGTAAGAAGCTTGGAGATGAATCTCAGCGTCTTCCGGCAGGCGTCATCGGCCCGATGATCAATGACGAATTCTCGGATGTCACCTTTGCCCTCTTTGCCCTGAAAGCGAAAGGCGAACCGCAGCGGCAGCTGGTACGCGATGCCGAAGGCCTGCGCCAGCAGCTTCTGCATGTTCCCGGCGTGAAGAAAGTGAACATTATCGGCGAACAGGCCGAGCGGATTTACATCTCCTTCTCCCACGACCGTCTGGCGACGATAGGACTCTCACCCCAGGATATTTTCAACGCCCTCAACAGCCAGAACGCGTTAGCCGCGGCGGGCTCTATTGAGACCCGAGGCGCGCAGATTTTTATCCGCCTGGACGGCGCGTTCGATGAACTGCAGAAAATCCGCGATACGCCTTTTATTGCTCAGGGCAAAACGCTCAAGCTGTCCGATGTGGCAACGGTTGAGCGAGGCTACGAAGATCCCCCGACGATGCTGATACGCAATCAGCATGAGCCCGCCCTTCTGCTAGGCATCGTGATGCGTGAAGGCTGGAACGGTCTGGCGCTGGGGAAAGCGCTGGATGCGGAAACGGCGAAAATAAATGATAGCCTGCCGCTTGGCATGTCCCTGACCAAAGTTACCGACCAGTCCGTGAATATTCGCTCGTCGGTCGATGAGTTCATGATCAAATTCTTCGTCGCCCTGCTTGTGGTCATGGTGGTGTGTTTTGTCAGCATGGGCTGGCGCGTGGGTGTTGTCGTTGCGGCGGCGGTACCGCTGACGCTGGCGGTCGTTTTCGTGGTGATGGAAGCCGCGGGGATAAACTTTGACCGCGTTACGCTGGGCTCCCTGATCCTCGCCCTCGGCCTGCTGGTTGATGATGCCATCATCGCCATCGAAATGATGGTGGTGAAAATGGAGGAAGGTTACGACAGAATCAAAGCCTCGGCCTTCGCCTGGAGCCATACCGCCGCGCCCATGCTGGCCGGTACCCTGGTGACGGCCATTGGCTTTATGCCGAATGGCTTTGCCCAGTCGACCGCCGGGGAATACACCAGCAATATGTTCTGGATCGTCGGCCTCGCTCTGATTGCATCGTGGTTTGTCGCGGTGGTGTTCACGCCCTATCTTGGGGTGAAGATCCTGCCGGCGATCCCGAAAGTCGAAGGAGGTCATGCCGCCATCTATAACACGCCTCGCTATAACCGTTTTCGCCAGCTGCTTGCCCGCGTTATCGCCAGAAAATGGCGGGTGGCCGGGTCGGTGGTCGCCATTTTCATCCTGGCCGTACTCGGCATGGGGCTGGTTAAAAAACAATTCTTCCCGACCTCCGATCGCCCGGAAGTGCTGGTTGAGGTGCAGATGCCCTACGGTACCTCGATTGAGCAAACCAGCGCCGCAACCGCAAAAATCGAAGCGTGGCTGGGCCAGCAGCCCGAAGCCAAAATGGTCACGGCCTATATTGGTCAGGGTTCACCCCGTTTTTATCTGGCGATGGCGCCAGAACTGCCCGACCCGTCTTTTGCGAAAATTGTGATCCTGACGGACAGCGAGACGTCACGCGAGGCGCTCAAGCTCCGGCTGAGAGAGGCTGTCGCCAACGGCCTTGCCCCCGAAGCGCGCGTCCGGGTAACGCAGCTGGTGTTTGGCCCGTACTCGCCCTTCCCGGTTGCCTGGCGCGTGTCGGGGCCGGATGTCGAACAGGTGCATGACATCGCTGACAGGGTGAAAGCCGTGCTCCAGGCGAGCCCGATGATGAGAACCGTCAACACCGACTGGGGGTCGCGCGTTCCCGTCCTGCATTTCATTCTCGATCAAAACCGCCTGCAGGCGACCGGCTTAACCTCCAGTGCCGTTGCCGAGCAGCTTCAGTTCCTGCTGTCTGGCGTGCCCGTCACCTCCGTGCGGGAAGATATTCGCTCGGTGGAGGTGATTGGCCGCGCGGCGGGAGATATCCGTCTTGACCCGGCAAAAATCGAGGGTTTCACCCTTGTCGGCAATGCGGGACAGCGCGTTCCGCTGTCTCAAATCGGCAAGATTGAGATCGGTATGGAAGATCCGATCCTGCGCCGCCGCGATCGCACCCCGACGATTACCGTGCGGGGCGATATCGCTAACAATCTTCAGCCACCGGACGTGTCGGTCGCCATCATGAAGCAGCTCCAGCCGATTGTTGACGCGCTGCCGCCCGGGTACCGAATAGACATGGCGGGTTCGATTGAGGAATCGGGCAAAGCCACGCAGGCCATGATCCCGCTGTTTCCGATCATGATTGCCCTGACGCTGCTGATCATCATTTTGCAGGTGCGCTCAATCTCGGCGATGGTGATGGTGTTCTTAACCGCGCCGCTGGGGCTGATTGGCGTAGTGCCCGTGCTGTTGATTTTCAATCAGCCGTTTGGCATCAACGCGCTGGTCGGCTTAATCGCCCTTTCCGGCATTCTGATGCGCAATACGCTGATCCTGATCGGTCAAATCGATCATAACCAGAAGCAGGGCCTCGAGCCGTTCCAGGCGGTGGTTGAAGCGACGGTCCAGCGTGCACGCCCCGTCTTGCTGACCGCCATGGCCGCCGTGCTGGCGTTTATTCCCCTGACGCATTCGGTGTTCTGGGGCACGCTGGCTTACACGCTGATAGGCGGAACGCTGGGCGGGACGATCGTCACGCTCGTCTTCCTGCCCGCGATGTATGCGATCTGGTTCCGGATCCGCCCTGCGGAACAACGCGTGCAGCACCCTGCAGAAAACGTGTAAACTACCATGAGTAGATAACACTTCTGAGGAAAGCATGGTTGTTAAGCGCTTAAGAAAAGAGGACCGCCGCGTGCAGCTGCTGGAGGTTGCGCGCGGAATCGTTCGTCAGCAAGGCACGGAGGCGCTGAGTCTTGGCTACCTGGCCGAACGCGCCAACGTGACCAAGCCTATCCCCTACGATCACTTTGGCGATCGTGAAGGGCTGCTGATGGCGCTGTACCGGGATTACAGCGACCGGCAGCTGGCGAAGTTCCGCGAGACGCTGGCGGTCGACAGCAAAACGCTGGAGAAGACGATCCGCTTTTTCAGCGCCGCCTATATCGACTGCGCCATTAGTGCCGGGCCGGAGACCGGCCCAATCGCCGCGGCGCTGTCCGGATCCCACGCGCTGCAGACGTTTCGTGAGGCATGCGTGGCCGAATGCGCCGACTGCCTGCGTACCGCGCTTTCCCCGTTCGTCGCGCTGAAAGGCGTTCAGGGAGAAGCGGTACTGACGGCCATCATTGGCGCGGCGGACGCGCTCAGCACCGCCGCGGGCAACGGCGTGCTCGCCCGGAACGTGGCGGAAGATACGCTCAGCGGCGCCATGACCGGCGTGCTGGAGACCTACGTGAATAGCACAAAATGATCGCTGGGGGCGGATTGACACCTAAGTTACCAATAGTAATATAGGCGTCAGTTCTCACCCATTCGAGGTCGCTATGTCTGCTACAAATGCCATTAATAACGCACTGATCGTGACGGCTCATCCTGTCGACAATTCGTTATCCCATTCGCTGGCAGCCCGTATTGCCGGAAAATTACGCGAGCAAGGTACGCAGGTTGAGATTGCCGATCTGCATGCTGAAGGGTTTAATCCGGCGATGACCCGCGCCGATCTCGATTTGTATCACGGCGATCCGAGCGCCCTTCCCGACGATATTCTGCGCGAGCAGCAGCGCGTCGAGCGAGCGGATATGCTGGTGTTTGTCTTCCCCGTGTACTGGTGGTCGGTCCCCGCGCTGTTGAAAGGCTGGTTCGATCGCGTATTAACCCTGAACTGGGCGTATAAGGTCGCCGACGATGGCCGGATTGTGGGCAGCTTACGCGACGTTCCCGTCCGCCTGATTGCCACAGGCGGCAGCGATCTCACCGGATTCGACAAACACGGCTATTCGACGGCGATTCAGACGCAGATAATCGAAGGCGTGTTTGGCTTCTGCGGGTTGAAGAACGTTAAGCTCGATATCCTTTACCAGGCAGACACGGCGACGCCTGAGCAGGTTGAGGATTTCCTGCGGGGGCTAGAGAGCCTTAAATAATCCCGGCTATCCAGTCACAGCAAAGGCGCGCCTCCTTCGCCAGAAGGAAGCGCGTGTCTCGTTATCACCTACCACCGTCAGGGGCGATCTTTTAATCCTGCTGGATAACCGGAACTCTCTTTCCAGCGATTATTCAAAAAATAACGAGAAAAGGCCAATCGCCATCACTACGCTCATAATCACCTGAATCAGAATAATAAAAAAAGCGACCCCACCCAAGACTGTGATTTTTCGACGCAGAATGAAAGTAATGCCGGAAAGTACAGCGCTGAACAGAATGGCTTTGAGTACATAGGAAAGCGGCACCATTGCCGGGTGACCGGTATGCACTCCAGCAAGCCCAATGAGACCCAGCAGAAAACCTCCGCAGAATCCCCATCCCCAGAAAGTCATCGGTAAGCTCATCTGCCCCGCGACTAATCTTTTCAACATACGCACATCCTTTTTGTGATTATTTTTATCAAAATTCACCGGTTTACAGGGTAAAACCCCCGTCACCCACCTGCGCCTGGGCGTACCATTTCATCAGCTCCGCGCAACCGGGCGCGTTCTCAGCCGGTGACCATTGGGCGGTATCGTGCTCCGGAACAGGCTGATAGCCGCCGTGTTTTACCTCGAAAATGACGCCGCCTTTATCCAGCGACAGCACGGCATGCCAGGTACCGGCATCCATCTCCAGCACTTTGCAGTCTTCACCTAACACCACGCGCTGGGTCACGTTACCGCCGTCATCAAAATTCAACACCAGAAAGCGACCGCTCAGAGCCGTCAGCAGTTCAAACGTGTGCGGGTGGCGATGAGGGCGAACATAGGTCCCAGGCTCCATCGCGATAGCCAGGCGCTGCACCGGGTCGCTCAGCTCGGGATGTAAATTGCGGTGCGCGCGTAAGCGAGGAGAATTGGCAGCCTGCTCGCTTTGTTGCTGCAGGTCACTGAACGTAATTTGTTTCATATACACCTTTGTGAATGGAGTCAGCGGACGGCAACCCTTTAGCCGCACGACGTTATACCATTCTGGACGGTCGATGAGCGATGGCATTTGTGAAACAAATCGCTGCAGCGTGAGGATGCGCGCGATCGCCCCCAAAGCGCAACGTTGAGTAAAACTCACATTGATGCCCACTATTTATCGTTTTTAAAAAGTGACGCACCTGAAATACCATCCATTCACCCCTGGGATAGAAAAATAAATAATACTAAGCCTGTATGGAGCACCTATGACACTCGATGTTTTATTCCCTGTATTGAATATTATCTCGCCTCATAAATTTAGCGCCCAAACAAATGTGCATGAGTTGATAACGTTACTTTCAGCAGAAAAGGAAAGCTCAGAAGCGCTATCGCCCTTCATCCATCGACTGCATCTTTTGGCTTTCGCCCAAAGCAATCCGGGTAACGCCGAAGAGTTGCTCTCAGCGCATTTACCAAAAGAGGATGGGATCCTTCCGCTGCTGGACTTTGCGGACTGGCCAAAGGTGCGTTACGCCGCGTCAGGCGAAGCTCAGACGCGTGAATCGCAGGAGTATTTCCGTGATATGACCTCGGCTGCCAATCTGTTACGCACTGCGCTGATCGACGCCGAGCGAGCAAAGGGAACGCCTGCGCTTTATATTCTGGATAAATTACTCAACCTGAACAGCGCCCTGCCGGAGCGATATAAACAGATGGCGAATATTCCCTACGCATAAATATGTTCTATATGCGGAATATCCTTCACTAAATATTCCGCTATTTATTAAACCCGATTTTCATTGTAATCAAGACAGACGATATCCAACGAAGGCAGTACCGGCGCATTAAGGTTAAGCCACGCCAGCAACCGTTCAATACTCTGTCTTCTGAGCGAATTTTTCGGCCAGACGAGGTAGTAGCCATCGCCGGTTGCGATAGCTTCCCTGAAGGGCAGCGCGAGCAGGCCGCTTTTCAGCGCGTCGAGCGTGAGGCGGAGGTCGGCCATCGCCACACCGTGACCGTGCATGGCGGCCAGGCTTCCCTGCTCCAGGGTGTCGAACACGATTCCACGACTCACGTCGAGCCCTGGGAATGACCCGGTTCTTTTCAGCCATCGCTTCCAGTCTCGTCTGTCCGGAGAGGGATGGATAAGCTCGCACTGCGCAAGCTGATGCCGGGCTGAATCAAGCAAGGACGGGGTACAAACCGGAATGAGCCATTCACTGAAGAGCAGCCTGCTTTCCGTAGACTCGCCGAAATAGCCATTACCGAGCAGGATCGCACAATCGTAGGGCTCACGGCTGAAGTCAACGGTGTCGAAGTCCATCCAGACGCTGGCAATTTCAATTTTTGGCTTAGCGTGGTTCTCGCGAAAGGATTTAAGCACATTCAGCAGCCACCGCATCGTCAGGGTGCTGGGGGCTTTGAGGCGCAGAAGGTGGTTTTCGCTTCTGAATGCGCGACAGGCCCACTCAATATTCGAGAAACTTTCGCTGAGCTGTCCGGCCAGAATACGTCCGGCATCACTGACCTCCACTCTCGGCCCCTGGCGTTTAAAGAGCTCACAGTCGAACCACTGCTCGAGCGTCCGGACATGCCTGCTGACCGCGCCCGGCGTGATATTCAGTGCTTCAGCCGCTTTGCTGAAGGAGTTCAGCCGCGCGGCAACTTCAAAAGCGCGCAGCGCATACAGTGGTGGTAAAGACATACATTCCCTTTCTGTGAGGTTTAGCTATGCAGTTTTTGTATTATCGGCACTCATTGACTTGTCGCTCAGGTCCTCAGACGGGAACGTCATCAGGAGCTCCCTGAGCAGGGACTCAAGCTGCGCGCGCTGCGCGTCAGACAAGTTGCTCAGCAGCGCATTTTGCGTTTGCGTATGGACGATCAGCGCCTGTTCGATGCGCTCCTGCCCGTGCGGTGTCAGGCTTACGAGGGTGCTGCGCTTGTCATCCGGATCGGCAATCCGCCTGATAAGCCCAAGCTGTTCGAGATGACCCAGCCGGTTCGTCATCGCCCCTGAGGTGACCAACAGCGATTTATAGAGCTGCGTGGGGGAAAGGCAGTACGGCTCACCGGCGCGGCGCAGCGTGGCGAGCACGTCAAACTCGCCCTCGCGAAAGCCAAACTGCGCCATCGCCTGCGCCCATTCTTTTCCCAGATGCTTCATCAGCCTGAGCATTCGGCCAAAAATTTTCATCGACGAGGCGTCCAGCTCCGGCATGGCGCGGCTCCACTGGCCGACAACGAAGTCTACGTGATCTTGCATTTTCACCCCTGAGGCGTGCGAATTTATCCTGTTGTGCGGTACATCTTACGCAAAAACATATTTTATCTTAACGTTAAGATAAATGCTCGTGCGATTTGCCCGGGCCATTCACAACCGAAAAGGACTCCATGTTGAAACGCACGTCGCCTTTACTCTTCGCCGTTATCGCTTTTATCGTCGGGCTGAACCTGCGCCCCATTCTGGCTTCTGTCGGACCGCTGTTTTCCGTGCTGCAGCGCGAAGCAGGGCTGACCGCTACGCAATTCAGCCTGCTAACCACCCTGCCGGTCGCGATGATGGGGCTTGCCGCCCTGTGTGGCCCCTGGCTTTTAGCCCGAGTCGGCGCCGTACGGGGAATTATGTTTGGGCTCTTTATCCTGCTTGCGGCCTGTTTGCTGCGCGGTTTTAGCGCCTCACCGGAGAGTCTTATGGGCACCGCGTTACTGGGCGGGGCCAGCATAGGCACGATCCAGGCGTTAATGCCTGCCCTGATAAAAAAGGAATATACGCAAACGGCCAGCACGGTGATGTCGCTTTTCAGCACGGGCATTATGGCCGGTGCGGCAGTCGCCGCCGCGAGCGCAGAGCCGTTGTTTTCATGGCTCACGCTGAAGCCCGCGCTGGCATTGGCCGGGCTGTTAGCGCTGCTGGCGCTGATACTGTGGTTAACGCTGGTTAAGCATCCTCAAGGGGAAAAAACAGCACGCGAAACCGTTACGCTCTCGTCCTCTCGCACAGGGCTACTGTTGCTCTTTTTCGGCGTGGGAACGGGCGCCTACACGCTGGTATTGGCCTGGCTGCCCCCGCTCTATATTCAGGCGGGATGGTCCGCACGCAGCAGCGGCTACATGCTGGCCTGGCTGACGTTAACCGAGGTTGTCGCCGGGTTTGCCGTCTCCGCGCTGATCGGTAAATTCACCGATCGTCGCGTGCCGCTGATTGCCGTTTTGCTGTTGCTGCTGGCAGGATTACTGTGTCTGGTCTTTGCGCCGGGTACGACGCCTGTATTATCCACGTTGCTGCTTGGCACCGGGATCGGCGCCCTCTTCCCGCTGTCGCTCATCGTCACGTTCGATCATGCGCGAACGCCCGCGCAGGCCGGGAAGTTGCTGTCTAAAGTTCAGGGTGGCGGATACACGATCGCCGCGCTTATGCCGTT
Source organism: Enterobacter cloacae complex sp. ESBL7 (assembly GCF_041679625.1). Taxonomy (NCBI): domain Bacteria; kingdom Pseudomonadati; phylum Pseudomonadota; class Gammaproteobacteria; order Enterobacterales; family Enterobacteriaceae; genus Enterobacter; species Enterobacter cloacae complex sp. ESBL7. The sequence goes on along the minus strand of NZ_JBGORN010000001.1, from coordinate 1,401,270 downwards.
AATTGCGGGGATCGTTCGCGACAGTTCGGTCTCGCTGACCAGCGCATGGCTGATCATGAGTGCGGGAGTCGTGCTGCTGATCGTTATCGCGCTGAATTTTAAACCCGTCGTGGACGTGCAGGCACGGTGAACGCGATACCAGATTTGAGAGTCGTATTTCCGCCGATCGTAAGATAAATTCAGGGTGAATTTCACCTCATTCAGGAGTGGATATGCCGCAGACGTTACCGGAAATTGATGTCTTGTTCGTCGCCGGGTTCGGGCCCATTTCGCGGGATACGGAGTCCAGCAGCGCGTTTTATGTTCAGACACTCGGCCTTCCGCTGAAGCCGATGGAGGGGAATACCGATTATCTGCTCACTGAGGAGGATCAGCTGGAAGGCGTGAAGCATTTCGCCGTCTGGCCGCTCGCACAGGCGGCTGCATCCTGTTTTGGAGAGGAAAAGTGGCCAGTTGAGCACCCGATACCGCAGGGATGGGTTGAGTACGAGGTACAGGATCTGGACTCGGCTACACGCGTTCTGAGCGAAAAAGGCTATCGGCTGCTGGTGGCTAACCGTTTGGAACCGTGGGGGCAAACCGTCACTCGCCTGCTCAGCCCGGAAGGCTTGCTTACCGGGCTGACGATTACGCCGTGGCTGCGGGGGTAATGGGTTTGGAAAGCAGCATAGTAGGGGGAAACGCCTGCTTTGAGCGAACAGTGGGCGTACCCTTATGCTATTTTCACCAACGGTGTGAGTCTTTTTCTGTTAAGTTGAATGACGATGAAAACACACTCAGTCCTAACCTATTCAATGATTATTATCACCTGTCTGACTCAGGTGGGATAACGTTCGCCATTTTCCCGCCGGTAAGGCGGGCCTTACCGGTAACAATTCAGTGAGGTAAAGAATGGACACAAATGCAGTAACGACGCCTGAAAAACCTGTCTTGCACTTGTTATGTGGAAAAATTGCATCAGGAAAATCCACATTGTCAGCAAAATTAGGATCATCACCTGGGACTGTAATTGTCAGCGAGGATCGCTGGCTGGCTGCCCTCTTTACCAATGAAATGCAATCCATATCTGATTATGTGCAGTATTCATTAAGACTGAGAAATGCCATGAAGCCTCATCTGGTGTCACTACTCAAAGCTGGTTTATCAGTAGTTCTTGATTTCCCGGCAAACACACAAACAAATCGTGAATGGATGATGAGCATTATTAAGGAGTCAGGTGCCAGTAATCAGCTGCACTATCTGAAAGTTTCTGATGAAGTATGTAAATCCCGCTTGCGCGCCCGTAATGCAGAAGGCGTGCATGAATTTTCTGCCTCAGACCAACAATTTGACATCATAACGCGCTATTTCGAAGAGCCAACAGCTGATGAAGGGTTTGATATTACCGAATACTGCTAAATTTACCTTCCTGCACAAAAGCCGCCAGTTGGCGGCTTCTTTATTTTCCATCTCATACGCTTATAAAAGGGTACTACAGCGAACTAAAAGTCCGCTCCTGGCACAAAGTGGACATCGGGTATTCCGGAAGTGCCCGACTCATGGTTAATTCCATTCACCAAAACGCTCACCTCCCCAAAGCCTCCACAATCGCCCTCTCCATTTTCTCTGGCGTCGTCATCGGAGCAAAACGCGTGAGTGGTTTACCGTCGCGGCCGATCAGAAACTTAGTAAAGTTCCACTTGATCCGCCCTCCCAGCACGCCGGGCAATTCGTTTTTCAGATAACGAAACAGCGGGTGCGCTGCGTTACCGTTAACTTCTACCTTCTCAAACATCGGGAAGCTCACGCCGTAGTTGATGTGACAGGTTTCCGAGATTTCGTCGGCGCCGCCGGGTTCCTGTTTACCGAACTGGTTGCAGGGGAAGCCCAGCACTACTAGTCCTCGATCGGCGTATTTCTTGTATAGCGCTTCAAGGCCAGCATATTGCGGCGTAAAGCCACACTGGCTGGCGGTATTGACGACCAAAACCACCTTTCCCGCATAGTCGGCCATTGAGATAGGGCGGCCATCCAGGCGGGTGGCGGTAAGTTGATAAAAGCGAGTCATACTGAAATCCCTCAAGGCTGGCCGAAAAGTCACGGTGACCATCAACAGGGCCGCCGCCGTTTAGAAAGTTTACATTCAGGCAGGCTATTTGTGATACATTCCTGGCGCGCCAATGACCACCACACTCGCTATCAGGTATGCAGAACATAACAAAAAAAATTCGCTGGCTTCTGCTTACTCTCCCACTCCTCAGCGGTTGTGGCACGCTCTCACAGATGTCCTCCCCGGAAGGTACTCAGGAACTTCTCACCCATGATTCGCTGGATGGCGACGTTGACAGCGTGGTGCGTCACTACATGGCGCAAAAATCCGTTCCCGGGATGACGGTCGCGGTGATCCATAATCACGGCTCGCCGCAGTTTTACACCTGGGGCGTAACCGATGCGGTCAATCGCTATCCGGTCAGGCCCGACACCCTGTTTGCGCTCGGCTCGCTCAGCAAAGGGATCACGGCGGAAGTGGTGGCTTGTCTGGTGAATGAAGGGCAACTGAACTGGAACGATAACCTGGCAACATTGCTACCGCCGGGTACGCCGCTTAGCGCGGATGCACAAAAAATTACCCTGCTTGAACTGGTAACCCACACCTCCGGCCTGCCGCGTCAGAATATGGATGTTCCGATGCTTGGAAAATTCATCGGCTATTTAAGCACCGGCGAAAATTTCTATAGCGAGCTGGACAGCGATAACGTGCTGCGCTACCTCGCCGACTGGCAGGCCCCAAAGAATAAAGTGCCGCAATACTCCAATACCGGCTACGCCCTGATCGGCTATATCCTGAAGCACAAAACCGGCGAAGATATCCAGAGTTTAGCCTCGCGCTATATTTTCCGTCCGCTGCAAATGGCTAACAGCAGCTTTATTCCCCAGCAGCTAAAAGGATACCCGCAGCGTGCGCTCGGCCACGCGGGCGATCAGCCGAAATTTATCCCGCGCGGGCGGCTCACCCCAGACTGGCATTTTTCCAACAACATGGTGGCGGCAGCGAGCTTGTACAGCAACGCCGAAGATCTGGCGGCCTATGCACGCTATCACGTCTCGACGACCCACAGTCCCCTGCTGGACAATGTCTTTGCCGAAGTGAGAAATACCGATATTCAACGCCCTGACGGAGTGCAGGGTATTGCCTGGACCACCGACTTTATCGGTCTGGAAAAAATCACCTATCAGGTCGGCTATATCGGCGGCTACTCCAGCTTTATCGGCTATGACAAAGAAAAAGGCAATGCGGTGGTGGTGCTGCAAAATACCTTTAACTGGAGTAATTACATCGGCATCGCGCTGTTGATGGATATGGCGAAAAAAGACGGTCTGAGCCCTACACCGCCGACTTCGGCTTTAAGTTCTCATCAAACGCCAGCCGTTTCCGGTCAGGCTCAACGTCTCGCAGCGGCTCCACCTGGTGCATAGTTAGCTTGCAGCGCTCCACCAGCACCTGATACTCCCGCGTGCCCTGCTGCTTCCACGCCAGCTCCTGTTCGCTGAGTTCGCGAATCGCTTTGGCCGGGCTGCCGATAATCAAATGGTTGGCGGGCATCTCCGCTTTCGCCTTCACGAACGCCGCCGCGCCGACGATGCTGTTTTCACCGATAACCGCGCCGTCCATCACCACCGCGTTCATGCCCACCAGCGCATTGCGGCGGATCACGCAGCCGTGGAGAATGGCGCTGTGGCCGATATGCCCGTCCTCTTCCACCACCGTGTCCTGCTCCGGGAAGCCGTGCATCACGCAGTTGTCCTGAATGTTGGCACCGTCTTTCACCACGATACGGCCAAAATCACCGCGCAGGCTGGCGTTAGGACCGACGTAAACGCCTTTGCCCAGAATCACGTCGCCAATCAGCACCGCCGTCGGGTGAACATAGCTCTCGTCCGGCACGACCGGCGTCAGACCGTCAATTTGATAAACTGGCATCTTCACTCCTTATGCGCTTGTAAGACCACCAAAGCGTTGATAGTAGAGCGTGCCGGGCACGGGCAGCTCGCCCACGGAGGTTTCGCCCTTCTCGCTGACAAACGCCAGCGCCCCCGGCGCGACACGCTGATAGATGTTAATGCAGAGCTGTCGGGCGCTTTGCCCCGCCCAGTGCGCGGGCAGCAACTCTTCCGGCAGCAGCGGATCTTTCAGCACCACGCGACGATAAAAGTGAATCAGCAGCAGCTGGATCTGGAAACAGCGTTCCGGCGTCAGCTCCTCTGGCGCGGCCTCTTTCAACAGCGGCAGCAGCGGGCGGAATGAATCGATGAACGTCTCGTACATCGCGTTTTGCTCGGTTAACTGCCAGCACTCCTCCACCCGCGAACGCAGCGCGGCACGGGAGAGCGCCAGCGGCGAGTGGGCTTCAAAGAAAATTACGTTTTCCGCCACGCCGGCATCGTGTAGCAGAGACTGCACGTCCGCCAGATGCTGCGACGGCGAGGCCATCAGGCTCGGCGCCAGCGTGCCAAACCCCTGCCAGATCAGCTGTTTTTTGACGTCGGCAAGGGTGGTTTTATCCAGACCTTCGGAGAGCAGCAACAGCCATTTGCCGTCCCATGCGGGCAGTTCCGCACGGTAAATCTTATTCTCCGCGCGACGCGTCAGGCGAAGCCCCTTATCGCTCAGGCGGTAAAAGCTGCGACGTCCGATGCGGGAAACGTCCAGCCAGCCCTCTTTGTTGAGGCGAAACAGCGCGGTGCGCACGAAGCGCTCGCCAAACCCCATGCCTTCCAGCAGGGCGGCCAGGCTGCCGAGCCAAATCTCACCGCCGCGATGGGAAAGCGCGTCACCGTATAACGAGGAGATAAGCGAGGTCCCGCTGACGGGAACGGAGCTGACCGCGTGCTGGATAAAGGCGTCGAGTTTATTCATGTGATTCATTCTGTTGTTATTTTTGTCCTGGATGAATCATAGCATAGGATTCTGGGGTTTCCCCCTCACCCTAACCCTCTCCCAAAGGGAGAGGGAACTGTTTACACCCTCTCCCTTTGGGAGAGGGCCGGGGTGAGGGAAAACTTAGCCGTTGGCCGCAGCTTTACGCAAGTCAAACACCCGGCAGGCTTTGCCCTCCGAGCGCGGGATGCTGCCGCAGTTAACAATCATTACGTCGGTGGAAATCCCCACCATCGACTTAATGCGGTGGCGAAGCTGGTGGCACACCTGGCAACGCTGCTCGTGGGTCAGCGTGAGGCTACTCTCTTTCAGCTCGACCTTCACGGAAAGTGAATCAAGATGCCCGCGACGGTTCACCTCCAGCTGATAGTGCGGAGAAAGGTGTTCGAACTTCACGATCTCCTCTTCCAGCTGCGACGGGAAGACGTTGACGCCGCGGATGATCAGCATATCGTCACTGCGCCCGCTGATCCGGTCCATACGACGCATGCTGCGCGCGGTGGCCGGGAGCAGGCGCGTCAGGTCGCGGGTGCGGTAGCGGATCACCGGCAGCGCCTCTTTGGTCAGCGTGGTGAACAGCAGTTCGCCCTGCTGGCCGTCATCCAGCGGCGTGCCGTCGTTCGGGTTGACGATCTCCGGGTAGAAGTGATCTTCCCAGATGGTCGGGCCGTCGACGGTTTCGATACACTCCATCGCCACGCCCGGCCCCATCACCTCGGAGAGGCCATAAATGTCCAGCGCCGTAATGCCCAAGCGTTTTTCAATTTCGCGCCGCATGGCCTGCGTCCACGGCTCGGCGCCGAAGACGCCCACGCGCAGGGAACAGCCGCTGGCATCGCCGCCCATCTGGCGCTCCAGCTCCTCAATCAGGTTGAGGCAGTAGGACGGCGTTACCATGATCATATCCGGCTGGAAATCACGGATCAGCTGCGCCTGTTTCTCCGTCTGGCCGCCGGACATCGGGATCACCGTCGCGCCTAAACGCTCTGCGCCGTAGTGCGCCCCCAGCCCCCCGGTAAACAGGCCGTAGCCATACGCCACGTGAATTTTGTCCTTCGCGCTGCCGCCCGCGGCGCGCAGGGAGCGGGCCACCAGATTGGCCCAGTTGTCGATGTCGCCCTGCGTGTAGCCGACAACGGTCGGTTTGCCGGTGGTGCCGGATGACGCGTGAATACGCACCACCTGCTCCATCGGCACGGCAAAGGTATCGAACGGATAGTTATCCCGCAGGTCCTGCTTGGTGGTGCACGGGAATTTACGGATATCCGCCAGCTCGTTGAAATCGTCAGGGTGAACGCCCGCCGCGTCAAACTTGCGTTTGTACATCGGCACGTTGTTGTAGGCGTGATGCAGCGTCCATTTCAGACGCTCGGTCTGCAGCGCCTGTAGCTCGTCAAGGGAGGCCGTTTCAATCGGATCAAGCTTTGTTGTATTTGTCATTGTAGGGTACTCACATTGTTTTTATGCTCAAACACGCTCAAGGATCATGGCAATGCCCTGACCCACACCGATGCACATCGTACACAGCGCGTAGCGCCCGCCGCGTCGGTGCAGTTCATTGCTCGCGGCCAGCGCCAGCCTGGCACCGCTCATCCCCAGCGGGTGGCCCAGCGCAATCGCGCCACCGTTCGGGTTAACGTGCGCGGCATCATCCGGCAGGCCCAGCTGACGCAGCACGCCCAGCGCCTGCGAGGCGAAAGCTTCGTTAAGCTCGACAATGTCCATATCGTTAATGCTGAGTCCTGCGCGTTCCAGCACCTTGCGGGTCGCCGGGACCGGGCCGAGCCCCATCAGACGTGGCTCCACGCCTGCCGTCGCCATCGCCACGATCCGCGTGCGCGGGACCAATCCCTGCGCCAGCGCCATCTTCTCGCTGGCGACGATCAGCGCCGCAGCGCCGTCGTTGACGCCGGAGGCATTCCCCGCAGTGACCACCCCGTTCTTACGGAACGGCGTTTTTAGCCCGGCGAGCTGTTCGAGCGTGGTGTCCGCGCGCGGATGTTCATCCAGGCTGAACTCAGTGACCGTCCCTTTTTTTCCCGGCACCGGTACCGACACAATCTCCTGCGCCAGAATGCCGTTCTGCTGAGCCTGCGCGGTACGCTGCTGGCTGCGCAGCGCGAACGCGTCCTGATCGGCACGGCTGATATTTAACAATTCAGCTACATTCTCTGCCGTTTCCGGCATACTGTCAGTTCCGAATTGCTGATGCATGAGCGGATTCACAAATCGCCAGCCGATAGTGGTATCAAAGATTTCCGCCTGACGCTGAAACGCGGCGGTGGCTTTGCCCATCACAAACGGCGCGCGCGACATCGACTCCACGCCGCCCGCAATCAGCAGCTCGCCATCGCCCGCCTTAATGGCGCGGGCAGCAAAACCAATCGCGTCCAGCCCCGATCCGCACAGGCGGTTAATGGTGGTTCCGGACACCGTCTGCGGCAGCCCGGCCAGCAGGGACGACATGCGCGCTACGTTGCGGTTATCTTCCCCCGCCTGGTTAGCGCAGCCGAAAATCACATCGTCGATCCGCTCGAGATCGAGCTGGGGATAGCGGGCCAGCAGCGCGCGCAGCGGCACGGCACCGAGATCGTCGGTCCGGACTGCGGCAAGCGCGCCGCCGTAGCGACCCACCGGGGTTCGAACGCCATCACAAATAAATGCGTCACGCATCAGGCCTCTCCTGTCACGCTGCCGCCGATGCGGTGAGATTTCCCGCGAAAAAGGGCGACGGTTTTCTGTTGTTGGTTCTGGATTTCAATGTCGTACACGCCGGTCAGCTTGCCCTGATGCATCACCCGCGCGGTGGCGGTGAGCGTGTCCCCGGCAAAGCCCGGACGCAGAAAATCAATCGAGCAGCCTGAGGCTACCGCCGCCAGCCCCTGGCTGTTGCAGGCGTAGGCAAAGGCGGTGTCTGCCAGCGAAAAAAGCTGTCCGCCGTGGCAGGTTTGGTGGCCGTTAAGCATCTGCGGGGTGATGGTCATGGTCACCACCGCGTAGCCCTCGTCCATGGCGACAATGTCCATCCCCATCGCCTGCGCGCAGGCGTCCCGTTCGTACATCGCGCGGGCGTTATGCCAGGCGTTATGACTCATAGCTACTCTCCAGAAGCGCGCGCTGGCGCAGCAGTGAACAGGGGCGGTAGCGCTCTTCGCCGTAATGACGCTGCAGGTTCTCCAGCAGCGTCAGCAGGCGCTGCCAGCCCAGACGCTCGCCCCAGGCGATCGGCCCGCTCGGGTAGTTCACGCCCAGGCGCATAGCGGTATCGATGTCCTTCTCGCTGGCGACCCCTTTTTGCAGGGCATCCAGCGCTTCGTTGGCAATCATCGCCAGCGTGCGCCAGACCAGCAGGCCGGGATAATCGGCAATTTGCACCACCCGGTTACCCTGCTGTTGCAGGTAGCGGATGGCCTTTTGCGTCGCGGTGTGCGGGTTGCTGGCGGCCGCCGCAATCACCGCCACGTCGCGCTCAATGCGGTCCACCACCACCACCGGGCCGTTGAGCCGCAGCGCCAGCGCCTGAGCGGTTTCGCCCTGCGTTTCAATCAGGTACACATCATCAATTTCGGTGACACCGTCACGTCTTCTTTCCACGCGCATCGGGCTGTAGCTGTCGTTCACGGCCGGCACCCACTGCACGGCGGGTTTGTCACCCTGCCAGTCGTAGACGCCCTTCCCGCTCTTTTTGCCCAGCCTTCCTGCCAGCACCAGCTCCTGCTGGACCAGAGAAGGCAGAAAACGACGCTCCTGCCAGAAGGCGTTAAACACCGAGCAGGTCACCGCAAAATTCACGTCCTGACCAATCATGTCGGTCAGCTCCAGCGGCCCCATCGGGAAACCGCCGCCGTCGCGCAGGGCGGCATCAATCACCTCCGGCGGCGCGACCTGCTCTTCCAGCGCGCGCCAGGCTTCGGAATAAAACGGACGCGCGACGCGGTTGACGATGAACCCCGGCGTTGACTGGCAGCGAACGGGCTGTTTGCCCCAGTTCAGCGCCAGCTCGCACAGCGCGTCGGCCACTTCCGGAGAGGTTGCCAGCCCGCTGACCACCTCCACCAGCTTCATCACCGGCGCCGGGTTGAAGAAGTGCAGCCCTGCGACCCGCTCCGGGTGGTGGACGTCCGCCGCAATCGCCGTAACGGAGATGGATGAGGTATTGCTGGTCAGCACCGTTTGCGGCGGGCAGATCTCAGCCAACTGAGCAAACAGCGCCTTTTTCACCTCCAGACGCTCGGAGGCCGCTTCTATAATCAGATCGGCCGCGGCGAGCGCCTCGATATCGGTGACCGGAAGCAGCCGGGCGAGGATCTGGCTCCCGGCATCGGCGGAGAGTTTTCCGCGCGTCACCCGGGAGGCCAGACGCTGGCGGATCCCGTCGATGGCCCGCGATATCGCGTCGCTGGAGATGTCGTAGATCAGCACCTGATGCCCATGGCTGGCCGCGACTTCGGCAATCCCTGCGCCCATCGTGCCGCTGCCAATCACGGCGACAGTCCGTATGTTCAGCATCTTATTTCCCCGTAAAGTTCGGCGCGCGCTTCGCCAGGAAGGCGCTGACGCCCTCGCGGTAGTCGTCGCTGCGCCCGGCCAGGCGCTGGTAGTCGCGCTCCAGATCGAGCTGGGCGTCCAGAGTGTTGGTTTCCGCGGCGTTGATTGCCTGCTTAATCAGCCCCAGCCCGAAGGTCGGTTGAGACGCAAAGTGCAGCGCCATCTGCTGCGCGGTAGTGGAGAGCTGTTCGTCATCCACTACCTGCCAGATCATCCCCCAGGCCTGCGCCTGTTCGGCGCTGAGCTTGTCGCCGAGCAGCGCCAGCCCCATAGCGCGGGCGCGTCCGGCCACGCGCGGCAGCAGCCAGGTGCCGCCGCAGTCCGGCACCAGGCCGAGCTTGCTGAAGGCCATCACGAAGTTGGCGGAACGCGCGGCGATCACCATATCGCACCCCAGCGCCAGCGTCGCACCCGCCCCCGCTGCTACGCCGTTAACCGCGCAAATCACCGGTTTCGGCAGCTTTGCCAGGCGGCGCACCAGCGGGTTATAGAAGGTTTCAACGGACATCCCCAGATCCGGCGCCGGGCCGTTGGGGTCGACGTTGCGGTCGTTCAGATCCTGACCGGCACAGAAGCCGCGACCCGCCCCCGTGATCAGCAGGCAGCGAACGATGTCATCCCGCTCGGCCTGTTTCAGGCACTCGGCAAGCTGCTGGTGCATCACGTCGTTAAAGCTGTTCAGACGCTCCGGACGGTTCAGCGTAATGGTCATTACGCCCTGCTCAACATGACTGAGAATAAATTCCACAATTAGCGTCCTTTAAAGTCGGGGGTGCGTTTTTGTAAGAAGGCGTCGATGCCCTCCCGGCGATCCTCGGTGGCAGAAAGCAGCGTAAACAGCTGACGCTCCTGGGCGAGTCCGGCCTGGAGCGGCACCTCCTGAGACTGGCGCAGCGCCTGTTTCGCCGCCTGCAGCGCCAGCGGAGAGTGGCGCGCCATCAGCGCCGCCTGCTTCAGGGCATACTCCAGCGTCAGCGCTGGCGGGAAAACGTCGCTCACCAGCCCCGCGCTCATCGCCTGCTGCGCGGAAATACTCTCGCCGGTCAGCACCATTTTGCTGGCAAGCGATTTACCGACGCAGCGGATAAGACGCTGGGTGCCGCCCGCGCCGGGCATAATGCCCAGCGTAATTTCCGGCAGGCCAAAGCGGGCGTTATCGCCAGCAATGACTACGTCGCACAGCAGCGCCAGCTCGCAGCCTGCGCCCAGCGCGAAGCCGTTCACGGCGGCAATCAGCGGTTTAGGAAAAGCGTTGATGCGCGCCCACAGCTGCGGGCGGATATCGTTCAGCGTGGCGGGCAGATCTTTCTCGGCCATTTCGTTGAGATCGGCCCCGGCGGCAAAGCAGCGCTCGCTGCCGTAAATCACGCAGACGGCGATGTCGGCATCTGCTGCGGCGTCCTCAAGCTGCTCGGCAATCTGGGTTAACAGCGCGTTATTGAGGGCGTTGCGCGCCGCCGGACGGTTTAGCGTCAGCTGCAGCACGCGGCCATGACGGGTAACAATCAGTTCGCTCATGCCATCCCCTTCGCGTCGAAGTCGACAACCACGTCGGCGGTTAACGGCAGCGACTGGCAGCTCAGCACGTACCCGGCGGCCAGCTCGTCCGGCTCCAGGCTGTAGTTGGTCGCCATGTCCACCTTCCCGCGCAGCACTTTGCATTTACAGGTGGCGCACACGCCGCCCTTGCAGGCATACGGAAGATCCGCCCCCTGACGCAGGGCGGCATCCAGGATGCTTTCGTCGTCCGCCGTCAGGGTGATTTCGCGGTCGCGCCCGTCCTGGCGCACGGTCACTTTCTGCCCTTCCGCCTGGACGTGCACCGCGCGTTTAGCGGTGGTCCCCGGGGTGTTAAAGCGCTCAAGATGAATGGATTTGTCCGGCATCCCCAGCGCCTTCAGCGTCGCTTCCGCGTCGTCCATCATCGCCGACGGGCCGCAGATAAATGCCTCGTCGTACTGGCGGAAGTTAATCAGGGTTTTCGCCAGCGCCTGCAGCTTTTCCCCGTCGATGCGGCCAAAGAGCAGATCGCTGTCCAGCCGCTCCTGGCTGAAGATGGAGACCAGCTGCAGCCGCTGCGTGTACTTGTCCTTCAGGTCCGCCAGCGCCTGGCGGAACATCATGCTCTGGCTACTGCGGTTGCCGTAGATCAGGGTGAACTGGCTATTGGGTTCGGTTGCCAGCGTCGCGGAGATAATCGCCAGCATCGGGGTGATCCCGGAGCCTGCCGCAATCGCCAGATAGAGGCCTTCACGTTCAGCCCGCGGCTGATAGCCAAACTGCCCCTGAGGCACCATCACCTCCAGAGCCATACCCGCTTTGATCTCATCCCGCGCATAGCGGGAAAAGCGCCCGCCGTCGATGGCTTTGACCGCCACGCTGATTTCGCCCGGGGCGGTACTCCGGCAGATGGAGTAGCAGCGGCGCAGCTCGTCCCCGTCAAGCTTCGTTTTTAACGTCAGGTGCTGGCCGGGGCGGAAGCGGTAGGCGTCCTGCAGCGCCTGCGGCACCGCGAACGTGATGGTCACCGCGTCGCGGGTTTCGGGTTCCACTTTTGCCACTGTTAATGAATGAAACGTTGTCATGGCAGCCTCAAATGCATTTGAAATAGTCGAAGGGCTCGCGGCAGGTGTTGCAGCGGTAGAGCGCTTTGCAGGCCGTCGAACCAAATTCACTGATAAGCGCGGTGTCGGTGCTGGCGCAGCGCGGGCAGCTCACCTCCACAGGCGCGTGCGCGTGGCAGCTATGCCCCACGGGCGGGCTGATGCCGTACGCCCGCAGGCGCTCGCGCGCGTCGGCGGTCATCCAGTCGGTGGTCCAGGCGGGTTCAAGCTGGAGCACAATGTGTACCGGGGTAAAGCCGTTCGCGGTCATCGCGTCGCGGATCGCCCCCAGCAGGTGCTCCGTTGCCGGGCAGCCCGAGTAGGTTGGCGTGAAGCCAATGACCCAGCCTTCCCCCTGCGCCTTCACGCTGCGCACCATGCCTAAATCGGTGATGGTTAATACCGGCACTTCCGGATCGGGGATCTGGCTTAACAGCGACCAGATCTGCGGGATTTGCGCGGGCGCGATGTCGACGAGGCGTTGCATAGCGTTCTCCTTTACCACTGCTGACCGGGATACGCGCGCTGGAGGTACTGCATTTCCGCCAGCATCGGGCCCAGATGTTCGGTATGCAGCCCCCTCTTGCCCCCGGTGCGGTACGCCACCTCTGCGGGACCCTGCAGGCAGGCTTCATTGAGACCGGCAAAGACTTCGCTTTCCCACGGCTGGCGCAGGACGCGCGGGTCAACCGCCACGCCGGCGTCAATCAGGGCCAGCTCGACGTCATCGGCTTCAAACAGCTCCGCCGTAAAACGCCACAGATTGTCGATGGCCTGCTGCATTTTTTGCGCGGACGTTTCGGTCCCGTCGCCCAGACGCACCAGCCAGCCGCGGCTGAAGCGCAGGTGGTAGCGCGCCTCTTTAATCGCTTTGGCGGCGATGGCCGCAAGCTGGCCGTCGCTGCTTTGAGTCAGCCGTTCGTACAGCGCCACGTTCCAGGCATCCATCAGGTACTGTCGGGCAATGGTGTCGGCGAAGCTGCCGTTCGGCTGCTCCACCAGCAGGACGTTGCGGAACTGGCGCTCGTCGCGGCCAAACGCCAGCGTGTCTTCATCGCCCTGGCCTTCCCGCTCCGCGGCATAGGTCAGGAAATTGCGCGCCTGGCCCAGCAGGTCGAGACCGATATTGGCGAGCGCGAGGTCAATTTCCAGCTCCGGCGCGTGGCCGCACCAGGCGCCGAGACGCTGGGAGAGCACCAGACCGTTATCGCCCAGACGCAGGGCATAGGCAGTCACTGAATTCATTCTTTGCCTCACATATGCTCGATGCCGTCAGGGATGGTGTAGAACGTCGGGTGGCGGTAAACCTTGCTTTCCGCCGGGTCGAAGAACTCACCGCTCTCTTCCGGCTGGGAGGCGACGATTTCGCTCGCCTTAACCACCCAGATAGAACACCCTTCGCTGCGGCGGGTGTAGGCGTCGCGCGCATTTTCCAGCGCCATGCGATCGTCGGCGGCATGCAGACTGCCCACGTGACGGTGGGATAACCCTTGTTTGCTGCGTACGAACACTTCGTACAGCGGCCAGTAGACGTTGCTCATGGTGATTCCTCTTAAGCCACTTTGCGGGCGTGTTGTTTTTCCGCGTGCGCCAGTGCGGCTTCGCGCACCCACGCCCCCTCTTCCCAGGCTTTACGTTTGGCGGCCAGGCGCTCGTGGTTACAGATGCCGCGCCCGCTAATGACCTCGTCAAACTCCTGCCAGTCGATCTCGCCGAAGCGATAATGACCGCTCTCTTCATCAAATCGCAGGTCGGGATCCGGCACCGTCATGCCCAGCATCTCCACCTGCGGCACCGTGTTGTCGACAAAGCGCTGGCGAAGTTCGTCATTGCCGAAGCGTTTGATTTTCCAGGCCAGGCTGCGGGCGCTGTTCGGCGAGTTGTCGTCGTTCGGCCCAAACATCATCAGCGCTGGCCACCAGAAGCGGTTGATGGCGTCCTGCAGCATCTGACGCTGGGCCTCGCTGCCCTGCGCCAGCGCCATGCAGGCCTCAAAGCCCTGGCGCTGGTGGAAGCTCTCTTCTTTACAGATTTTCACCATCGCGCGGGCATACGGACCGTAGGAGGTCCGGCACAGCGCCACCTGGTTGACGATAGCGGCGCCGTCCACCAGCCAGCCGATCACGCCGATATCGGCCCAGCTCAGGGTCGGATAGTTGAAGATGGAGGAGTATTTCATCCTGCCGTCGAGCATTTTCTGGTAGATGTCTTCCCGCGCGCAGCCCAGCGTTTCCGCCGCGCTGTAGAGATAGAGCCCGTGCCCGGCTTCGTCCTGCACTTTCGCCAGCAGGATCGCTTTTCGGCGCAGCGTCGGCGCGCGGGCGATCCAGTTCCCCTCCGGCAGCATGCCGACAATTTCGGAGTGCGCATGCTGACCAATCTGGCGGATCAACGTCTTACGGTAGGCGTCAGGCATCCAGTCCTGAGGCTCAATCGCCGTCTCCTGCGCTATGCGCTGCTCAAACCGTTGTTCTTGCGTCACGTCATCACCTTTATGATTCGTTAGTTTGCAAATTAAGGCGTAATGTTGAATCACTTTGTTTTTTAAAAGTTACACACAGGTTAAATATAACCCCAAGAATTGTTTCCTGGTTTTGTGATGCTGCTCGCAAGGCTTTTGCATCAGGCCTTTCAGAAAGCGCCTTCAGGCAATGAGATTCATCCTGCCAGATCACAACGTTAACAATTCATTAAAAACTCAGCTTGATTTTTATGATTCACGATCAAACTATTAATGAGTAAATTACGTAACATTTGGAGATAAGCGATGCAGCAGTTAGCCAGCTTCTTATCCGGTACCTGGCAGTCTGGCCGGGGCCGCGAGCGCACTATTCATCACGCCATCAGTGGCGAAGCCCTGTGGAGCGTGACCAGCGAAGGGCTGGACATGGCGGCCGCCCGTCGCTATGCGATTGAGCGCGGCGGGGAAGCGCTTCACGAGATGACCTTTATCGAACGTGCTGCCATGCTGAAGGCGGTGGCAAAGCACCTGCTGAGCGAGAAAGAGACGTTTTATGCCCTGTCGGCCCAGACGGGCGCGACTAAGGCAGACAGCTGGGTGGATATTGAAGGCGGCATCGGCACCCTCTTCACTTACGCCAGCCTGGGCAGCCGCGAGCTGCCGGATGACACCCTGTGGCCGGAAGATGAGTTAATCCCGCTGTCGAAAGAAGGCGGCTTTGCGGCGCGCCACGTCCTCACCTCCAAATCCGGCGTGGCGGTGCACATCAACGCCTTTAACTTCCCCTGCTGGGGGATGCTGGAAAAGCTGGCGCCGACCTGGCTTGCCGGGATGCCCGCCATCATCAAACCCGCTACCGCTACCGCGCAGGTGACGCAGGCGATGGTGAAATCCATCGTCGACAGCGGACTGGTGCCGGACGGCGCCATCAGCCTGATCTGCGGCGGCGCGGGGGATCTTCTCGACCAGCTCGACAGCCAGGACGTGGTGACCTTTACCGGCTCCGCCAGCACCGGGCAAAGCCTGCGCGTGCACCCGAATATCGTGGCGAATTCGATTCCGTTCACCATGGAGGCCGACTCCCTGAACTGCTGCGTGCTGGGGGAAGACGTTACGCCAGACCAGCCGGAGTTTGCGCTGTTCGTCCGGGAAGTGGTCCGCGAGATGACCGCTAAGGCCGGGCAAAAATGTACGGCCATTCGCCGGATTATCGTCCCGCAAAACCAGATTGACGCGGTGAGCCAGGCGCTGATTGCCCGCCTGGAAAAAGTGGTGGTGGGCGACCCGGCGCAGGAAGGGGTGAAGATGGGGGCGCTGGTCAACGCCGAACAGCGCGCGGACGTGCAGGAAAAGGTGGAGCAACTGATCGCTGCAGGCTGCCAGATCCGTCTGGGCGGCAAAGCGGATTTGCAGGCCGCGGGCGCGTTCTTCCCGCCGACCCTGCTGTTCTGCCCGCAGCCGGATGAAACCCCGGCGGTGCACTCAACCGAAGCCTTCGGCCCGGTTGCGACGCTGATGCCGTATCGCAACGCGCGCCACGCGATGCAGCTTGCCCGCGCGGGCGGCGGCAGCCTGGCGGGTACGCTGGTTACCGCAGACCTGGCCATTGCCCGCCAGTTTATTGCCGGCGCGGCGCGCGCCCACGGGCGCATTCAGATCCTTAACGAGGAATCATCAAAAGAGTCTACCGGCCACGGCTCCCCGCTGCCTCAGCTGGTGCACGGCGGCCCGGGCCGCGCGGGCGGCGGCGAAGAGCTGGGCGGCCTGCGCGCGGTGAAGCACTACCTGCAGCGCACGGCGATTCAGGGCAGCCCGACGATGCTGGCCGCCATTGGCAAACAGTGGGTGCGTGGCGCAGCGGTGCAGGAAGATCGCGTGCATCCGTTCCGCAAATACTTCGAGGAGCTGCAGCCGGGCGACAGCCTGCTGACGCCGCGCCGCACCCTCACGGAAGCCGACATCGTGAACTTTGCCTGCCTGAGCGGGGACCACTTCTACGCCCATATGGACAAGATCGGCGCGGCGGAGTCGATCTTCGGCGAGCGCGTGGTGCACGGCTACTTCCTGATCTCCGCCGCTGCGGGACTGTTTGTTGATGCGGGCGTCGGGCCGGTTATTGCCAACTACGGCATGGAAAACCTGCGCTTTATCGAGCCGGTTAAGCCGGGCGATACCATTCAGGTGCGCCTGACCTGCAAGCGTAAAACGCTGAAGAAACAGCGCACCGCCGAGGAAAAACCGACCGGCGTGGTGGAGTGGGCGGTTGAGATCTTCAACCAGCACCAGCAGGCCGTGGCGCTCTACTCCATCCTGACGCTGGTGGCGCGCCAGCAGGGCGATTTCAGCTAACGCCCCTCACCCTGACCCTCTCCCCAAAGGGGAGAGGGGATTGTTCTGCACCAGCATGTGATTTATCCCCGCTCTTTTTTTAACCTGGCAAGGCTGACAAATAATCTGGCAGATGCAGGCAAACGCTTTTCTCAGGCGCCTGTCAGGATAAGGCTGTCACAACACAATATCCCCTAAATAATTCGAGTTGCAGGAAGGCGGCAAGGGAACGAATCCCCGGGAGCGTACATAAGTACGTGACTGGGGTGAGTGAGTGCAGCCAACGCACCTGCAACTTGAAGTATGACGGGTATAAACACAACAAGATGAGGTCTACGATGGGAAGCAATTCTTCTTTTTCTGCCCGTAGAACGGCGCTGGCCATGGCCGTTGCGCTGTGTTGCGTCTGGCAATCCCCTGTTTTCGCCCACGGCAGTGAGGCGCATATGGTCCCGATGGCCAAAACGCTGCAGGACTTTGGCGCGGACGTTCAGTGGGATGATTACGCACAGATGTTCACGATTGCGAAAGACGGTGCCTTTGTGAAGGTCAAACCGGGCGCTAAAACCGCCATCGTCAACGGTAAAACCCTCAGGCTTGAGGTGCCGGTGGTGATGAAAGGCAAGAAAGCCTTTATTTCCGATACCTTCATCAACGATGTTTTCCAGTCCGGCCTTGACCAGACCTTCCAGGTTGAAAAACGCCCTCACCCGTTAAACGCGCTAACGGCGGACGAAATTAAGCAGGCCGTTGAGATTGTGAAAGCCTCGGCGGACTTTAAGCCGAATACCCGCTTTACCCAGATCGCCCTGGCAGAGCCTGAGAAAGCCAAAGTGTGGGACTTTGTGCTTAACGGTACGGCAGTGGATGCCCCGCGTCAGGCGAAGATCGTCATGCTCGATGGCAAGCACGTTATCGAAAGCGTAGTGGACCTGAAGGATAAAAAAATCCTGCGCTGGGAACCGGTAAAAGACGCGCACGGCATGGTGCTGCTGGATGATTTCACCGCGGTTCAGCAGATCATCAACGAAAGCACCGAGTTCGCCGAGGTGCTTAAAAAACACGGCATCACCGATCCGAAAAAAGTGATTACCACGCCGCTGACCGTCGGCTATTTCGACGGTAAAGACGGCCTGAAGCAGGAAGATCGCCTGCTGAAGGTGGTGAGCTATCTGGACGTGGGCGACGGCAACTACTGGGCGCACCCGATTGAAAACCTGGTCGCGGTTGTCGATCTTGAGCAGAAAAAGATCCAGAAGATTGAAGAAGGCGCCGTTGTTCCGGTTCCCATGACCCCGCGCCCCTATGATGGCCGCGACCGCGTTGAAACGCCGAAAAAACCGCTCAACATCACTGAGCCGGAAGGCAAGAACTACACCATCACCGGCGATATGGTGCACTGGCAGAACTGGGATTTCCATCTGAGCCTGGACTCCCGCGTCGGTCCGATGATTTCAACCGTCACCTATAACGACAACGGCAAAAAGCGCCAGGTGATGTATCAGGGGTCACTCGGCGGCATGATCGTTCCTTATGGCGATCCGGACGTGGGCTGGTACTTTAAAGCCTATCTCGACTCCGGCGACTACGGTATGGGCACCCTGACCTCACCGCTGGTGCGCGGTAAAGACGTGCCGTCCAACGCCGTGATGCTCAATGAAACTATCCCGGATTACACCGGCGCGCCGATGGAGATCCCGCGCGCGATCGCCATTTTCGAACGCTACGCGGGGCCGGAATACAAACATCAGGAGATGGGCCAGCCGAACGTCAGCGCCGAGCGCCGCGAGCTGGTGGTGCGCTGGGTGAGTACCGTGGGCAACTACGATTACATCTTCGACTGGGTGTTCCATGAAAATGGCACCATCGGCATTGATGCCGGCGCGACGGGTATCGAAGCGGTGAAAGGCGTTCAGGCGAAAACCATGCACGATGCCACCGCCAAAGACGACACCAAATACGGCACGCTAATCGACCATAACATCGTGGGCACCACGCACCAGCACATCTACAACTTCCGTCTTGATATGGACGTGGACGGCATCAACAACAAGCTGGTGGCGATGGATCCGGAAGTGAAGCCGAATACCGCCGGGGGCCCGCGCACCAGCACCATGCAGATTAATCAGTACGATATTGATACCGAGCAGCAGGCGGCGCAGAAATTCGACCCGGGCACCATTCGGCTGCTGAGCAACACCAGTAAAGAGAACCGCATGGGCAACCCGGTCTCGTACCAGATTATCCCTTACGCGGGGGGTACGCACCCGGTGGCGACCGGCGCGAAATTTGCCCCGGACGAGTGGATTTATCATCGCCTGAGCTTTATGGACAAACAGCTCTGGGTGACCCGTTACCATCCGGATGAGCTCTACCCGGAAGGAAAATTCCCGAACCGCTCCGTACACGACACGGGCCTGGGGCAGTACAGCAAGGATAACGAGTCGCTGAGCGATCAGGATGACGTGGTCTGGATGACCACCGGCACCACCCACGTCGCCCGCGCGGAAGAGTGGCCGATTATGCCGACGGAATGGGTGCATACCCTGCTTAAACCGTGGAACTTCTTCGACGAGACGCCAACGCTCGGGAAAAAGAAAGACGAAAAGAAATAAATAACGTACCGGGCGCAATGCCCGGTTTTTCATCCATTTACTTGCTGAATACCACTCCCCGATTATAGTTATTTCTACCTCATATATTTCCATTGCATTTCTTGAACCACTTTTAGCCAGGACGCGAATTTTCCACAAGCGACGTAATACATCACTGAGAGGTTTAGGATGAAATTCAATTTGATCGTCAGGAGTCTTGCTCTGGCTGGACTTGTTATTTCCCTCAGTTCCGCGTATGCCGCAGAAGCCCCGAAGGATGCCACGACTGCAACGCAACAAGCCAATAACGCCCTGTTTAATCAGCTTCCTTTCTCCGACAACACTGATTTTACGAACGCCCATAAAGGCTTTATTGCACCGATTCCTCAGGAAATTATCAAAGGGGAACAAGGGAATGTCATCTGGGATCCACAGCAATATTCATTTATTAAAGAAGGCGATAAAGCACCGGACTCCGTTAATCCCAGCTTATGGCGTCAATCTCAGCTGATTAATATTAGCGGCCTGTTTGAAGTGACCGATGGCGTATATCAGATCCGAAATCTTGACCTGTCAAATATGACCATCATTGAAGGGAAAGAAGGTATTACCGTGGTTGACCCGCTGGTGTCGGCAGAAACGGCGAAGGTCGGGATGGATCTCTATTTTAAAAATCGCGGCAAGAAGCCTGTCGTCGCCGTTATTTATACCCACAGCCACGTTGACCACTATGGCGGCGTGCGCGGCGTGGTGGATGAAGCCGACGTGAAATCCGGCAAAGTGAAGGTCTACGCGCCAGCCGGGTTTATGGAAGCGGCCGTTGCCGAGAATATCATGGCGGGCAACGTGATGAGCCGCCGCGCCAGCTATATGTATGGCAACCTGCTGAAGCCCGATGCCAAAGGCCAGGTGGGTGCCGGTCTTGGGACAACGACCTCCGCCGGGACGGTCACGCTGATTGCCCCGACCAATATCATTGAGAAAGACGGGCAGAAAGAGGTTATCGACGGCCTGACCTATGATTTTATGCTCGCACCGGGATCCGAAGCACCATCGGAAATGCTCTGGTATATCGAAGAGAAAAAACTGATTGAATCCGCTGAGGACGTGACCCATACCCTGCACAACACCTACTCGCTGCGCGGGGCCAAAATCCGCGAGCCGCTGCCGTGGTCGAAATACATCAACCAGGCGATTGTGCGCTGGGGTGACAAAGCTGAAATCATCATGGCGCAGCACCACTGGCCGACCTGGGGCAACGAAAACGTCGTCAAGCTGCTGAAAAGCCAGCGCGATCTCTATCGTTACATCAACGACCAGACGCTGCGTATGGCGAACGAAGGGCTGACGCGCGACGAAATCGCAGCGAACTTCAAGCTCCCGGATTCACTGGCGCATACCTGGGCCAACCGCGGCTATTACGGTTCGGTGAGCCATGACGTAAAAGCCACCTATGTGCTGTATCTGGGCTGGTTTGACGGCAACCCGGCGACGCTGGATGAACTGCCGCCTGAAGAAGGCGCGAAGAAATTCGTGGAGTATATGGGCGGCGCGGATGCCATCCTGAGCAAGGCGAAAACCGACTTCGACCAGGGGAACTACCGCTGGGTGGCGCAGGTGGTGAGCAAAGTGGTCTTTGCCGATCCAAACAACCAGGCGGCACGCAGCCTGGAAGCGGATGCGCTGGAACAGCTTGGCTATCAGGCTGAATCCGGTCCGTGGCGTAACTTCTACCTGACCGGTGCGCAGGAGCTGCGTAACGGCGTGGTGAAAGGGCCAACGCCGAATACCGCCAGCCCGGACACGGTGCGCGCGATGACGCCAGAGATGTTCTTTGACTATCTGGCTGTCCATATCAACGGACAAAAAGCGGGTGACGCCAAATCGGTGTTTAACATCGACCTGGGCAGCGATGGCGGGAAGTACAAACTTGAGCTCGAAAACGGCGTGCTGAACCACACGGCGAACGCTGAAGCAAAAGAGGCGGACGCTACGCTGACGCTTAACCGTGACACGCTGAATAAAATCATCCTCAAGGAGGTGACGCTGAAACAGGCCCAGGACAGCGGAAATATTAAAATTACTGGCGACAGCGCGAAACTTGATGCCATGCTTAGCTATATGGACAAGTTTGATTTCTGGTTTAACATTGTGACACCGTAACGGTGCACGCAAAGGGCGGTTCGTCCGCCCTTTCCTGCTTCACGTGTTAGCCAGACAGGGTAAAAAGCGTCAATGGAAAAAAGAAAAAAACCGACACTTGAACGGGCAACCTGGCCAACGCGCCATGCTATGGTTATGCACGGGCTGGCGATGAACCTGCCGTGGCTGGCCTTCGTGAATATCAGCTTCGCGGTGATGATTCTGCTGCGACACGTTTTGCTTAATACCAGCGATCCCCTGTATCCCCATTCGCCGCAGCTGACGAGAATAGTTGATGCCTCCATGCTCGGTATTATCATCCTCTCCGCTGCGCTGATCCTGATGGCCTGGCGGCGCATCGCCGGCATCAGCGTGGTGTTGTTTATCTGCAGCGCCATCTGGTCGGTCTCCTGCTTCTGGTTTATCACCCAGCTGCTGCTCCCGCACGTCTGGCCGCTGTGCGTCATTTTATTACTCGCCGGCTTAACGGCGCTCTATTTTTATCCTGAAGGGCTACTCGCCTTTGTGCTCCCGCTCTGGATCACCCTGCCGGTAGCAAGCTGGATACGGAACGATGGCCTCAACCTTCACTTCATTGTTATCTGGAGCGTCTTTACGCTGATTCTGATTTGCGGACGTTTCATCCTGCTGAGCTGGTTTGACGAGGCCTGGCGACGTAACCAGCAAAATCAGCTATTGATCTCCAGGCTGGATGCGCTGGCGCATCAGGATCCGTTAACCAAAACCGCCAATCGCCGGAAAATGGAAGTGGTGCTGGAGAACGCGGTTGAGCAGAAAAAAACCTTCTCGGTGATTATGCTGGATATCGACTATTTCAAACGCTACAACGACACCTACGGGCACCAGGCGGGTGACGACTGCCTGACCCGCGTGGCGCGGGTGCTGAAGCAGTCGGTGCGCACGCCTGACGATGTGGTGTCACGCTACGGCGGCGAGGAGTTCGTGGTGATCCTGTTTAACTGCCCGGAAAACATCGCTGAAAAGGTGGCCTTACGCATTCAGGACGGCCTGCGTACAGAAGCTATACCGCACAGTGCGTCAACCGTTAGCGATCGTGTCACCGTGAGCATGGGGATTGCGAGCATGGCGGAGGGGTTAGCAGGCACCGAGATCATCGCCCGCGCCGATGCGGCGCTGTATCGGGCGAAAGAGACCGGGCGGGATCGGTGGTCGCTGTAAACATGTCGGGTGGCGGCTACGCCTTACCCGGCCTACAAAATTCGCCCGGTGCAGCCTGATGCCCTCACCCTGACCCTCTCCCACGGGAGAGGGAACAAACACAAAAAAGGCAACCTCCAGGTTGCCTTTTGCTTTTACTAGTAGCGCACGCACACCGATTTGGTTTCACACCAGCCGTCCAGCCAGTCCGGACCAAAGTCACGTCCGGTGCCGGACTGCTTCATGCCGCCGAACGGCAGGTTGGCGTCAATCAGCGTATGGCTGTTCACCCAGACGGTGCCCGCCTGCAGCCGGTCGGTATATTCCAGCGCCTTGCTGATATTCTGCGTCCAGACGCTGGCCGTCAGGCCATACTCGCTGTCGTTTGCCTGCTGGAGCGCCTCTTCCCCGTCGGCGACGCGTACCAGGTTGACCACCGGTCCAAACACCTCTTCGCGGGTCAGGCGCAGTGAGGCATCCGGGTTCACCACCAGCGTAGGCGAAACGTAATAGCCTTTGCCTTCCGGCCCCCGGTTACCGACGATCAGCTCCGCGTTGAGCGACTTCGCTTCATCAAGGAAGGTCTGCACCTTGTCGCAGTGCGCGCGCGACACCAGCGGGTTGATAAACGCCTCCGGTGACATGCCCGGCCCGACGCTCAGGGATTTCACCGCCTGCTCAAACCCGCTGACCAGCGTGTCAAACAGCGGCGCTTCAATATAGATGCGCGAGCTCGCCGCGCACACCTGCCCCTGGTTCAGGAAGCTGCCGGTCATCAGGCCTTCGATCACCCACGCCGGGTCTGCGTCTTTTAGTACGATGGCCGGGTTTTTCCCGCCCAGCTCCAGAGTCACCCCGGTTAGCGTGTCCGCCGCCGTGCGGGCAATTTGCTTACCCGTCGCCGTTGAGCCGGTAAAGCTCACCTTTGCAATATGCGGATGCGAGGTCAGCGCTGCGCCGCACACCGCGCCGCTCCCGGTCACCACGTTGAACACTCCGTCCGGAATGCCCGCTTCGCTTGCCAGTTCCGCCACGCGCAGCATGGTCAGCGGCGTGGTCTCTGAGGGCTTGATGACAATAGAGCAGCCCGCGGCCAGCGCAGGCATCACTTTCCACATCCCGATCATCAGCGGGAAGTTCCAGGGCACAATCCCGGCCACCACGCCAACCGGCTCCTTACGCGTCCACGCCTGATAGCGGGCGCCCTGCGGCAGCGGAATGGAAAGGTCGAGGGTCTTACCCGAAATTTTGGTGGTCAGCCCGGCGGTATAGCGCATCCAGTTCAGGGTGCAGCCGACTTCAAACATGCGGGAAATGTTGATGGATTTGCCCTGCTCCAGCGTTTCAAGCTGGGCCAGCTCCTCGCTGTGCTGTTCGACCAGATCGGCGAAATGAAGCAGGATCCGCTCGCGCTCCGCCGGCAGTTTTCCGGCCCAGCTGCGGGCGACAAACGCGCGCCAGCCGGACATGACGGCACGATCAACGTCATCGACGCTGGCATCGGCAGTCGAGGCAATGACCTCGCCCGTGGCCGGGTTGAAGACGTTCAGCCGTTTTTCACTGTCCGACGCGGCCTGACGCCCTTCAATCCACAGGCCATGCTGTCGGTCTAAAAATTGTTGTACGGCAGGCTGAATGGCCACCTGTGATTCAGACATAGGATACTCCTTCGTTATTCTTCGCAGGGTGTCCATCCAGTCTAAGTGGGGTTTTGCGTTCGCGCTTTTGTCTCTGTGACATTCGCTTTGCCACCTGTGACAGGCTCCGCAAATCGCGATAATTGCCGCTTATATCGCTGTTACCGGTGAGTGTTCTTTCCTATAGTCAGCCTCATAGCTCTGACAAAATGCAACACAAATGCAACAATGCGAAAACGTTGACGGTGCAGTGAGAGAAACGATGGCGTGTGCAAGCGAGCAGGAACAGTATCAGCAGTGGCTGGCGCAAATTAACCAGGTTTGCGGGCGTTTTAACGCGCAGCCCACCGGGGGGAAATTCTTCGGCGAGCTGGAGACCAGCTATGCGCGCAGCCTGAAGCTCAGCACCGTGACCGCAGGCGGCGTTAACCTGTTCCGCTCCCGTCAGGAGATCGCTCAGAGTAACGATGCCTGGTTCTATACCGTGTTCCAGCTCGAAGGCAGCGCGGAAATTGAGCAGGATGACCGTCGCGCGCTGCTCAGAACCGGTGATATCACGCTGATTGACGCGTCACGTCCCTGCTCGATCAACTGGCGGGAAAAATCCCGCCAGATTTCGCTGCTGGTTCCCCGTCAGATTATTGAGCAGCAGTGTCGCTTCCAGGAGATAAGCTGCGCGACCGCCCTTTCCCGCACCTTGCCCACGGTACAGCTGAGCCATCGCCTGCTGATGGAGAGCATGAGCAATGCCGACCTGAGTGACCGGGAGAGCGAAGCGGCTCTCGAGGCGATGATCTGTCTGCTGCGCCCCGCTTTCCAGCAGCGTGAAATCATTCAGCCGCGCAAGGAGCGCCAGTTCCAGCATGTGGTGGCGCTGATTGACGATCATATTCAGTCTGAATCGCTGCGCCCGGAATGGATTGCCGCCGAGAGCGGCATGTCCGTGCGCAGCCTTTACCGCATGTTTGCCGAGAAGGGGCTGGTGGTGGCGCAGTACATCAAAAACCGTCGTCTGGATCTCTGCGCGCAGGCACTGCAATCTACCGGTGATGATGAAAAGCTGGCGGGCATTGGCTACAGCTGGGGGTTCACCGACCATAGCCATTTTTCAACGGCGTTTAAGCAGCGTTTTGGCGTTTCGCCGGGTGAATACCGCAGGCGCTACCGCTAACTACTTTTTGAGCCATTTTCCGTTAATGCCCTTCACGTATTCGCCCGGCTGCGCGCGGGCAACCAGTTTCTGACCGGCCATTTTAGCCACTTCATCGACCGGCAAATTATTGCTGTCGGCCAGCTTCTGGTAGTTTTCCGTGCGCGCCGCATTGATACGATTGACCAGCGCCAGCGTTTCCGCGTCCTGTTGAATTGGGGCAAGATAGCCGCTGAGGGTTTCCCCCACGCGCCCCTGCGCCCGGGCATCGTTTAAGGTCAGCGCAGCCGCCTGCACGTTCATCCCCAGTGCCAGTAAAATGAGAGCTAATCGTTTCATGGCATCCTCAGAACAGATCGCTGCGCGATTTCAGCAGGGTTTCAACGTCTTTATCGACCTTAATATGGATCTCATGTTCGATTTTGACATTCATATTAATTGTAATCGGCTCCTTTGGCGCAGCGACTTCAATGCGCGGCGTACAGCCGGTCAGTAGCGCGGCAACGGCAACGGTGAGCACACCAGCCATCTTTTTCATTGTTGTTCCTCACTTTCCTTGCCAGTCAAACTGCGGGGAGCAGGTATCGCCGCATGTTGCTCAAACCAGGTTTGCAGGTTGTCCCCAAAGCGCAGGCTGCGCCAGAGGGTAAAGACATTCTCATCATGGGTATAGTTCAGGTTGACGGAGCTGCTTTTGCCATCCACCCGGCTGGTCCCCTTGATGGTCGCCTGCATGGTTAATTCACCCAGATTATCTAAATTGATTCTCGTCCACGAACGCGAAATTTCCATATAGCGGAGCCAGTTAATCGCGGCGCCCGCCACCATATTATCTTTCACGATGGCGTCTGCCGTATCTTTGTCGATGCGCAGCGTCATTGGCCCCGGGTTGGTCAGCCAGCCATCTTTAATGATCCATTTTTCATTGTCCAGCCAGAACGGCAGCGCCCCGCTCACCGGCCCTGACATGGCAAACTGTTTCGGATTAACGGCGCTAATCAGCTCGCTCGAAGAGATATTGTCCACGCGCAGCAGGGCCGGATCGTGCTGCGGCATCCGCAGCTGCTGCATGGTGATTTTCCCGCCGAGGGTTTCCACCTTCACGTTGGTGAGGAGCAGCGGATTGTCCTCCGTCCAGGGATAATCCCCCTGTAGATCGGCGGTAATGTTGCGCGCGGTCACCAGGTTTTCCACTTCGCCTATGCGCAACGTGACCGGACCGCGCGTGCCGAGAGACCAGGTACCCTCGCTGAAGCGGAACGGCAGCACAAAATCGACGCCGTTAATCTGGTTATCCGGCATCCAGGCGCTGCCGGATTTCAGCACGCCGTGCCCACCGGCCTCAAAGCCCTGATCGGCCGCCGCCGAGAAGGCGACCTGCGCGTAAAGCTCCCCGTCGCGCAGCGTCATTTTCCAGTCAGGCGGGATCAGCGGCTGGAAGACGGTGAGCGACTGTTTTGGCCACCAGGCCTGCCCGCGAAGGCGCACGCCGTCCCAGCGTCCGTTCACCTGTACCGGACCGATTTTGTCCGCATGGAGGTCGCCCTTGAACTGAAAAATGGTCGGGTCGGTGCCGTCGACGCTGAAGGTCAGGACCGAGGGCGGCAACGCGCTGCCGCCGGAGAAACGGGTTTGCCCTGCGTTGAGCGACAGCGCGCCGCTGAAGGCCGGTTTTTCGGGGTCACGCAGCCAGCGCACCGGTTGATCCAGCACCAGACGCGGCTTGCTGACCTCCATCGTGCCGTACTGGAGCTTGTCAAAACCGGTGGAGAGCGCCGTCAGCTCAATAAGATTGTCGCGCCACTCGCCTTTCCCGGCGACATCCCAGCGGGCATGCATCGGCGTGAAACCGCCTTTCCCCCAGTAGCGCCACTGCCACAGGCCGTTATCAGGTAAAAAGTCGTTGGCCTGGCCGTCCAGGTGGAGTTCAAAATCGCCCATCTGGTTTTCATGGGCGCGCAGAATCGCCTGTAAACGACCGTCCACGCCCTTCTGCGTCAGCTTCACGCCCGCCAGCGGCCAGCGGATTTCATCGATATCGAGTGAGTCAATGATGCGCCCGCGCGAGCGGAGCAGCGCGCCCGGCTCAAAGGCCAGCTGCGGTTCATACAGGCTGCCGGTCAGCGTGGCGGGCAATTTTGCGTAAAGAATGAGATCGTTTTGCTTCGCCTCGCCGCTCAGATGCAGGGGCATGTCGCTGTTTTCCATGCTGAGCCTGCCGGGCCCAATGTTCAGTACCGCGTTGCCTTTCCCCGCGTCACCCTGGGTAAGCACATTCAGCCGTCCGGTCAGGGTGGTGTTATCCAGCCCCTGCTGCCAGTTGTCGGCGCGAAGGGACACCCGCCCGCTCAGCGGCATACCCGAGAGATCCCAGTTCCAGCGCCCGTCGCTGATGTTCAGCTGCTGCGCGGTGATCTGCCACGGCAGGTCAAGCAGCGGATCGGGGTTGTCCCGCGCCATCACCACCAGCTGTCCCTGATTGTCTTCCCAGTCCAGATCGGCATCGACCAGAGACGTCAACTGTGGCACGTTAAAGGTCGCGACCGCGTGGCCCTTCACCGGCACGCCATCCGGTACCAGCGGCAAGGTAAACTCGCCCACCAGCTTAATCGGCTGCGGCTGGTCCGGGAGCTGGACATCGAACTGGCTGACCGAGAGCGTCTGACCGCGAAGCGTGCCTTTAATGCTGACCTGCTCGCCTTTATAGGCGATCTCCTGAATGGACGGCGTCAGCGACGCATGCAGCTCGCCCTGCCACTGCTGCCAGGGCGACAGCGTCAGACGGTGAACCGTGATCCAGGTATTGGGTAATACCGCCTGCCACTGTGCCAGCGTTTTGGGGGCGACCGTTGAGGGTGCAGACTGGGGAATTTTGCTCAGACAGGCGGAGTTAAGATCCAGCGCACCGATATCCAGCTTCCAGCGGCTCGGATGTGACAGCGTCACGTTATCGATGCGGGCAATTTCGCAGTCTTCAACCAGATAGCGAAGATCGGGGATCACCAGCGCGTGGCGGGTAAGTTTCGGACTCTCTTCGAAAGCGATGCGCGTCCCGACGGGCAGCCAGATCCCGGCGAGCGTTGGTACCCACTGGGCGAGCGTCATCAGCAGCGTCAGCGGCAACAATATGAACAGCAGTAAAAGCGCAAGAGCGGCTTTGTATTTACCCTTCATGGGCAGTTAATATCCTGATTTAGCGAAAGATTTAAGCCGGCAGTGCCGATCATTGTCGCATGTTTAGCCAGTCAGTTGAAGGGAATGCCATTTTTAAGGATAGATGCTCTAGAATAATTGATAGAACTTATTGAATTCAATAATATTTTAGAAATTGTAAGATAATTTTAATCATGCTAACGTGAATGCAAAATCACTGGAGAAAGTCTTATGAAACTCGCGGTATATAGCACAAAGCAGTACGACAAAAAGTATCTGCAACATGTTAACGAGGCTTACGGGTTTGAGCTTGAATTTTTCGACTTTCTGCTGTCCGAAAAAACCGCCAAAACGGCGCACGGCTGTGAAGGCGTCTGCATTTTTGTTAACGACGACGGCAGTCGTCCGGTGCTGGAAGAGTTGAAAAAACAGGGGGTGAAATATATCGCCCTGCGCTGCGCGGGCTTTAATAACGTGGACCTCGACGCGGCGAAAGAGCTGGGTCTGAGGGTGGTGCGCGTCCCGGCGTACTCCCCGGAAGCGGTCGCGGAACATGCAATTGGCATGATGATGTCGCTCAACCGTCGTATTCACCGCGCTTATCAGCGCACCCGTGATGCCAACTTCTCTCTGGAAGGGCTGACCGGCTTTACCATGTACGGCAAAACCGCGGGCGTGATCGGCACCGGTAAAATTGGCGTCGCCGCCCTGCGCATTCTGAAAGGCTTCGGCATGCGTCTGCTGGCGTTCGATCCGTACCCGAGCGCCGCTGCGCTGGAGCTGGGCGTGGAATACGTCGACCTGCCGACCCTGTTCTCCCAGTCTGACGTGATCTCCCTGCACTGCCCGCTGACGCCGGAGAACTACCACCTGCTTAACCAGGCGGCGTTTGACCAGATGAAAGATGGCGTGATGATCATCAACACCAGCCGCGGCGGGCTGGTTGACTCTCAGGCCGCTATCGAAGCGCTGAAAACCCAGAAAATTGGGGCGCTGGGGATGGACGTATACGAGAACGAACGCGATCTGTTCTTTGAGGACAAGTCGAATGATGTGATCCAGGACGACGTGTTCCGCCGCCTGTCAGCCTGCCATAACGTGCTGTTTACCGGACACCAGGCGTTTCTGACTGCCGAAGCGCTGATCAGCATTTCAGAAACCACGCTGGGTAATCTGCAGCAGCTGGAAAAGGGCGAAGCGTGCCCTAACGAACTGGCGTAAGCGTGACGCCGGGTGGCGGCTATGCCCCACCCGGCGTACTGTCAGTTTCCCAGGTCCGGTGCGCAAAGCACCACCAGAGCAGGACGGCCACCAGCGCAATCGCGCTCAGAACACTGAATGCCGTGGCAAATGAGTAATGACCGGCAATCGTGCCGGTTAACGCCGGGCTCATGGATGCCCCTACCCCCTGCATCAGCATCACCACGCTCTGCCCGGCATTGACGTGCCCGCTCCCGCGCAACAGCACCACGATAAACGACGGTACCGCGACGCCCAGGATCCCTGCGGCGAGCCCGTCGAGAATTTGTACCGGGATCATCATGAGCGGCGCGTCCGTAGACGCCGCCAGCGCTGCGCGCACCGGCATCACCAGCAGCGCCAGCATAATTAAGCGCCAGTAGCCGTAGCGGTCTATTCGGTGGGCGACCCAGATGGCGACTGGGATCATCACGGCCTGAGAGATGATAACGGTGCCCGCCGCGTACAAACCAGGGTTGATCGAGGCGGGCGCGGCGGCCACCCTCATGCTCAGCATCGGCAACAGCGCGGCGTTCGCCAGGTGAAACAGCAGCAGCGTCAGTCCGGTCACAAACAGCGCCCGGTTTTTAATCAGCACGGCAAAGCCGGGAACCGGCAGGCTCGCTGAGGAAGAGAGTCCCCTCGCCGCGTCGTTATCGATATCCCCGTTGCGAATGGCAAGCAGCGCGCAGAGCGTTAACAGCGTCGTACAGGTCATCAGCAGGAAAATCCCGCCGACGCCCCAGTACCACGCAATGCCCCCTGCAATCAGTGCGGTAACAAAGTTGCCGCCGTGATTGAACGCCTCATTTTTGCCCATCTGCGCGCTGAACCCGCTCTGGCCGGTCAGCCCCAGGGTAATCCCGGCGATCAGCGGCCCGACAAACGCCGCGCAGATACCGGAGACAATTTGCGAAACGGCGACAACAGCGCTCTGCTGGCTAAACCAGAGCAGGAGCGTGCTAAGAGTGATGAGCAGGCACACTAGCGCCAGCACGGTCCGCTTGCTGCGGGAGGTGTCGGTGATGAATCCCGCCGGCAGCGTGGCCAGTAATCCCGCCAGCCCACCGGCCGTCATCAGGATGCCGATATCATCGGGAGCCCAGTGGCGTTCGGTCAGAAAAATACCGAGAAAAGGACCGAGGCCATCGCGGACATCCGCGATGAAAAAACTTGTCAGGCATAATGCCCGCAGCGAACGAAGAGACATACTTCCTGCCTTTGTCTGTTATCGCCTGTAAAAAAGGAAATGTAGTATAGCGGGTATTTTTTAAAATCAGATGACGTCTTAAAAAATATACCTTGCGAACTTAAACAATTCATAACGGAGGCTGTTTTTTCGCTTTACTCATTATCGCCCCTGACTATACTGGCAATAAATTTTCACAGGAGTCCTTCGTTGGAAAGTTATTTTATTGTTGATACGAAGGTAAGCTAGCGCGATTTCCTCGCTGCTTACCTGAAACGGTGGGCAGCAATCCTCTTTAAGCGATTGTATCCCGAAATAGCAAAACCACTCAATTTGTGGGGCATCGCATGTTCATGTTTACACATTCACTCTTTCCGCCACCGTCGTCCTGACACGTTTAGCATTTAAACGGCGTTATGATGTGCTTAGCAAAGCACTGACGCTTATTATTTAATAACGTTAACAGGCGACAGGCTGATGTTCCCTTATATCTCTCATCTGCTCGCAGCGATGCTGCTGGGCGCAATTATTGGCGCGGAAAGACAGTGGCGCCAGCGTATGGCCGGACTTCGTACTAATGCACTGGTTGCCACGGGTGCGGCAGTGTTCATTTTAAGTTCGGTATCGACTTCTCCTGATAGCCCGGGGCGTATCGCAGCGCAGATCGTCTCCGGAATCGGCTTTCTTGGCGCTGGCGTCATTATGCGTGAAGGAATGAATATTCGTGGTTTGAACACCGCCGCAACGCTGTGGTGCTCGGCCGGAATTGGCGTACTGTGCGGATTAGGCCAGTTCTGGAATGCCGCCATGGCCAGCCTAATTATTCTCTGCGCTAACATATTGCTTCGCGAAGCCGCGCAGCGAATTAATCAACTGCCCGTGCTCCATGAAGGCGAAAAATGCTATGTACTTAAAATCACCTGCAATGATGAGCATGAAGATGCGGTGCGGCAGAGCGTTGTAAATATGGCGAAAGAGTTGACGTTAAGTCTGAAAGCGATTTATTCCGCTACGGCGCAAGCAGAAGGTAAAACCGAAATTCGGGCGGAGGTGATGACCCGGGAGGAATACCAAAAATTACTCGATCTGATTATGGGGAATATGGGCGGGAATAAAATTATCGCGTCCGTCAGCTGTCACGCAATATGAACAAGGTACCGGGCATTGCGCCCGGTTGAGGCTTTGGCGTTTTGCAGAAACGGACCGTGACGCGAAGAGATTCATCCCCGAATGCCCCTGTTCGTTGTCACGCCACGTTGACGAGATCACGGGCAGGTTCGACTGTACGCCTATCACATAACCGAAATTTGTCCCCGTTATGACAGCTTGCTCTCTGTTTTCCTGAAATTAACGGTCTACCCTGAATTGTGTGAAAAACACTCAGGAGGGACAAATGTATAATTCAATTTTGGTTCCAATTGACATTTCGGAGGATAGCCTGACGCACATGGTTATCCCCTTCGTTCAGGCACATACAGCACTTAACACAGCTAAAGTTCACTTTCTTACCGTCATTCCATCGCTTCCGTATTATTCATCATTAGGTTTGGCCTATTCGGTTGAAATGCCGAAGCTGAAAGAGTTCCAGCACGCGGCCTTAGCGAAGCTGGATGAAATTGTTAAGCAATTCAAAATTCCTCCAGACAAGATACAGACTCACGCCGTGACGGGATCTCCAAAGGATCAAATCCTTAAGCTCGCTGACACGATCGATGCCGACCTGATTATCATCGCTTCCCACAAACCTGACATATCGACGTATCTGTTGGGTTCGAACGCTGCAGCAGTGGTTCGGCATGCGAAATGCCCTGTCCTGGTCGTAAGATAGAAAGCGGCGTTTACGATCGTGGATACGAACGGAGAGCGGATAACAAAAACCGGGCGAGAAGCCCGGTTTTTCATTTGCGCTTTCCTGAGTGAAAGCGCTATTTAGAGATTTACTCTGTTGGCGTTTAAATTTAAGTCCGTAATGGCGGCCGGTTTTCCAAGCAGGTAGCCCTGAACTTCATCACATTTATTTTTTTTCAGAAAAGACAGCTGTTCGACGGTCTCCACCCCTTCTGCGGTTACCGCCATGGAATAGGCTTTCCCCAGGTCGATAATTTTCTCCACGACTGACTGGTTCTGCGGCGAGTCACCGAGGGTAAAAATAAAGCTCTTGTCGAGCTTAAGCCCGTCAAACTGAAACTTCCGCAGATAGCTCAGTGAGGCATAGCCGGTACCGAAATCGTCAATCAGAATGCGGACGCCCATTCTTTTGAGAGACTTCATGGTCTGCAAGGTTTTTTCCGGGTCGGAAAGCGTAACGTTTTCAGTGACTTCAATTTCCAGCCGGTTGGGTTCAAGCCCCGTTTCGTGAAGGATCTCTTTTATTCTTTCGGCAAGATCGCTTGCCTGGAATTCGATAGCAGAAATATTGACGGAGACCGATAATCCCGGCAATTTGTCTTTCGTCTCCGTACAGGCTTTGCGTATGACCCAGTTGCTCAGGCTAATAATCAGCCCGGTTTCTTCTGCCAGCGGGATAAACTGATCGGGCATTATGGTCCCCCGAGCCGGGTGCTGCCAGCGTACCAGCGCTTCGACGGCCTCAATTTTAGAATACCGGAGGTTATAACGCGGCTGGTAAACCAGGTAGAGCTGTTCTTCGCGAATTGCGGTCTTGAGTTCTAATTCCAGTTTCCTGCGTTCGGTCAACTTTTCCGACATATCCGGGCGATAATAGACCCATCGGTTTCTGCCGGATTGTTTCGCCTGATACAGCGCAATGTCCGCATAGCGCAGAAGATCGTTTGCGCTGCTGCTATCCCGGGGAGCCAGCGCAATGCCCATGCTTACGCCTATCGCTACATCATTGCCCTCAATGGCGAAAGGACGGTTAAGTTCTTGCACGATACGACGACACACCTCCTCAATCTGGTCTTGCTGGCTGGTGTTGCCGAGGAGAAGCATAAATTCATCCCCTCCCTGCCGTGCGACAAAATCACCCCGACGAACGCAATTTTTAAGACGTGAAGCGACCTCGCCAAGCAGGGCATCGCCGGTGGAGTGCCCGAAAATATCATTGACGGGTTTAAACTTGTCTAAATCAAGGCAAATCATGGCAAACGGATAACGGTTAAGGTCTTCTTTCGCCAACTGGCCAGCCAGAAATTCCTTAATATGATACCGGTTCGGCAGACCGGTTAATTCATCATGGCGTGACAAGAACTCCACGCGTTTTGTTGCTTCAACTTCCTGAGAGACGTCGGTTGCCGCGCCTCGCAACACCACCGTTCCATCAGGCTGAGCAGAAAATTTTGCCAGAAGCGTGCAATATGACGTGGTTTGTTGCGCGTGAGTATAAGGACAGTTTTTAAATTCAAAGCGTTCGGTTAAGTCCCGCCGCCTGGCGCAGTCATGTGATAATCCGCCTGTCGCCGGAAAGAGTTCATCTAACCTGCGGCCTATCCATTTGCTATTTTCATATCCCGTTATTGTAGAAAAACGCCCCGATAGCCACGTTATCCTTAACGATAAATCTGTTTCCCAGAACCAGTCGCTGGTTGTTTCACTGACGTCCCGGAATCGTTTTTCACTTGTAATAAGATTCAACCGCGCCTGCTCGAGGAGAAACGTATTTTCGTCAAGCATTCTCGCCTTGTGCATAATATGGCGCATTAATATCACCGTCATCGATACCGTCAGAACGACGGAGAGAATGAGCAATGGCAAAAAATAAATTATTAACGCCTGGCCGGGATTTTCACCGTCCCAGATAATTTGCACATCCCCATTTTGGGTGCTTAAGGTAAATTCCGTCTGATTCTTTATTTGAGAAGTGGCTGTATCAGGTGAAGTACGAACGTTCTGGATGCCGTCATCCTGCCCAATCGTGAGGAGTTTTTTAGCCGTTAACTTGTCTATAAACACCATTGTCGACGGTTTTCCGGGCATGGTTTGCACGCTCGCATCATCGCCCGTCGTTATCCATTGCGCAGAAACAATGGCCGGCACGGAATCGATAAGCGCTAGCACAGAAACCGGCACTCCCTTTTTTATACTCAACTCATGGAGTAAACGGTCTTTGGTTGATTTGTCTAACCAGCGCTCCAGCTCCTGAAGCTTCAGCTTCCCGTCAACCACGCTGTATCGCGTGCTCCCTTCCGGAGAGAGAACAAACACCCCTTCGTAGCCAAAGTTGTCATACAGGGACTTACCCAGGTTCTGCTTATCCCATGCCCAGTGAACGTCATTGTTCAGATGAAGATGTTTGTAGGCATCTCCCCACTCGGCATTGTCTTTCAAATGACTTCGCATGCTCTCCTGGCGGGTCTCCAGGGCTTTCCTTAACAAAAATTCATCGTGCTTGTCGCTGATTTCATTAACATTATCTTTTATTATTAGCAGGGAAATTATTGCCGCACAAAAAATACTTATCAACAACGTTACAATATAAGTAAAGGTTTTATTTATCAGGCCTTTAGAAGGCTCGGTATCCGTGAAGCTCGGATTGTTCAGAGGTAGGGTCATCTTTCGCCTTCTTAACTGCTACTGCGTCGATTTTTATGCCACTTTCATTTATCGGCACAAAATAACAAAAATTTATAGCTAAAAACCTGAGGCTAAAGAATATTTAATTTTTCCAATTCAGATCAAATTATTAATCATTAACTAACTTACAGCTTAAAGGTTGTTAATAAGATATATTGCCTGGTGTAATTTTTAACTCAGCGTTTATCTTTAAAAAAGAATGTACATACTCCATAAGTATAACTATTTTACCGGGCTCGCTGTCACTCCGTTATATTGAGACCTGATATCAGGTCTCAGTTTTATTCATCCCGCTTCGGCGAGGCTGCGGGGGCGGCATACCAGTTTTCTTTCGCCACCATTACGCTTTCTTCAGGCTGCATGACAAAGTTTGGCGACATGATCTGGACATTGAATTCGTTGAACACATCCTGAATGTGAGTGAAGAGCTCATTTCGCGCGACGGCTAGCGACGTATCAGGTCTCAGCGTGACCTGCAGTTCATAGGCTATGTACCAGTCCATCAGCGCCAGTTGCCGCACCAGGGGCGGAATCGTAAGGTCAACGCACTGAGTCCGCTTCGCGGCCAGCTCAAGCATGGCATGGACCTGCCGCCAGGGTGTGTCGTACCCGATGGTGACGCTTACGGTTAGGTTGATGCTGCCATCGTTATTTTGCGCGCTGAGGTTCGTTATCTTGCCACTCACCACGACGGCATTGGGTACGGTAACGATATAGTTTTCTCGCGTAATAATTTTGGTGGCGAGCATACCAATTTCACTCACCTTACCTTCGTTATCCGCGATTCGTATCACATCGCCTTTGCGCAGCGCGCGCGAGTAAATCAGCACCAGACCACTCATGGCATGATTCATCACGCCTGCCGATCCCAGGGTCAGCATCAGACCAAAAAATACGCTTATGCCTTTAAAGGCCAGCGAGTTTGCACCCGGTAAAAAGGGATAGGCCGCAGAGAGCGCGAACAACC
Organism: Enterobacter cloacae complex sp. ESBL7; assembly: GCF_041679625.1. Taxonomy (NCBI): domain Bacteria; kingdom Pseudomonadati; phylum Pseudomonadota; class Gammaproteobacteria; order Enterobacterales; family Enterobacteriaceae; genus Enterobacter; species Enterobacter cloacae complex sp. ESBL7. The sequence continues at coordinate 1,364,629 of NZ_JBGORN010000001.1, read as the reverse complement.
ACACCATCACGGAAATAAGTTTTCGCGTCGCGCCGACGGTTTCCGGATGAAGGCCCGGTAACTGTAGACGCCCGGCCTCAACCTGATTGAGGATCACTTTTAGAAGTTTAAGGATTAATGCGGTAATGAAGAAAATGATAAGAACAATCGACAATCCTGGTAATGCGGACGCCATCGCTAAGGCAATCTGTCGTATGACATGCCACGACCAGTCACCTAATGATGTTGCCCAGACGCGCGTCCAGGGGAAAAGGCTAAAGGCCCAGCTAAGCCAACCATAAAAAGCTAAAATCACCACAAAACACATCAGCAAGCCATAAAGACGGGCTTCAATGACGCCTGTAAATCGCCGCCAGTTTTGAGGTATCCAGCTTCGTTTCTCTGCTACCCTGCGGCGATAATATCCTCTCACCCATTTCCAGGAACGCAACGCCACATAACTCAGCATCAACCATGTCAGGAAACCGGCCGCGGTCTTCGCAGCGGAAAGCGCAAGCCACTGCGTATCATATTGGTCGCGAAGCGAGATGCGCTGCGCTTCCATTCGCGCCAGGACACGTTGCGCTGCCTGGTCTAAGGTCAGATCGTCCCCTTCGTCCAGATCCGATTCGGTCAGCAGCATGACCGGCTTAGCGTTCATTACGAACAGTCTGCCTTGCTGGTTGTAGCGCGTGACAGGAATGATTTTCAGCGGTTCACGAACATCTTCCTGCGTGAAATTTCGCAAGGTATCCCGAATGCGTAATACGCGTTCTTCTGGCGTGGTGAAACCGAACTTCGCCTGCAGCATAACGATGGGCTGATGGAAAATATAAACCGTCCGCGCACGTTCTTGTTCCGTAGGTTCGAGCCGGGGTTCAGCCGATATGGCGCTGAATGAGAGAAAGAAGACCGAGACGATTAAAGAGCTTATCAGAGATAGCACTACTTTGTTCATGTCTACCATCCAGAGCAGTCACGCCATCGTTTAAAACCGGGCTTCGCGCCCGGTTCTGTTTTCTGCCCAAAGGGCTCTATTCGCTCAACCCGCGATTTTCCAGCATCGGTTCAATCTTCGGATCGTGCCCGCGCCACTGCCGATAAAGTTCTGCCAGATCCGTGCTGTTACCACGGGACAAAATCGCCTCGCGGAATTTTTGCCCGTTTTCACGAGTCAGGCCGCCCTGTTCAACAAACCACTGATAGCCGTCGTCCGCCAGCATTTGCGTCCACAGGTAGGCGTAATATCCCGCCGCGTAACCGCCGCCGAAAATATGGGCAAAATAGCTGCTGCGATAGCGCGGCGGTACGGCGGGCAGATCCAGCCCCTCTTTTTTCAGTGCTGCCGCTTCAAACGCGTCTACGCTCGAAACGGCTTCGCTAATCCCGTGCCAGTTCATGTCCAGCAGCGCGGCAGCCAGCAGCTCCGTCATGTCATAACCCTTGTTGAAATGGGTCGCCTTGAGCATGCTTTCCCGCAGCGCGTCCGGCATCGGTTCACCGGTTTCGTAATGGCGGGCGTAGTGGGTAAACACCTGCGGATGACTGGCCCAGTGTTCGTTGATCTGCGACGGGAATTCAACGAAATCGCGCGGCGTATTGGTCCCGGAAAGCGTGGCGAAACGCTGGCTGGCAAACAGACCGTGCAGCGTATGGCCGAACTCGTGGAACAGGGTGATCACGTCATCCCAGGAGAGAAGCGCAACGCCGCCGTTAGCCGGTTTCTGGTAGTTACAGACGTTGTAGATCGCCGGACGGGCGGCAAGCTCGAAGGATTGCTCGACGAAATTCCCCATCCAGGCCCCGCCCTGCTTGGAATCGCGGGCAAAGAAGTCGCCGTAAAACAGCGCCATGCCCTCACCGGTGTGGTCGAAAATTTCCCAGACGCGGACGTCCGGGTGATACACCGGAATATCGAAGCGCTCCACAAAGCGGATGCCAAACAGCTGGCTTGCGGCCCAGAATACGCCGTCGTGCAAAACGGTATTGAGCGCAAAATAGGGTTTGATTTGCGATTCATCGAGGGCATATTTTGCCTGACGCACGCGCTCGGCATAAAAGGCCCAGTCCCAGGCCTGCGCGGTGAAACCGCCCTGCTCGTCATCAATGACTTTCTGAATATCGGCCTGCTCGCGCTCTGCCCGGGCGCGGGCGGCGGGCACAATGCCGCGCATAAATTCCAGCGCGGCGTCCGGGGTTTTCGCCATCTGGTCGGCGATACTCCAGCTGGCGTAATCGTCAAATGCCAGCAGGCGGGCCTGCCGGGCGCGCAGCCCCGTAAGGCGGAGGATCAGCTCGCGAGTGTCGTTTTCATCCCCTTTCTGGGTGCGCGTCCAGCCTGCGTTGAACAGGTTTTCGCGGGTCTGACGATTGCGCAGTGCGGAAAGCGCGGGCTGCTGAGTCGTGTTCAGAAGCGGGATCAGCCAGCGGTCGTTTAACCCTCGTTCCGCGGCAGCCTGCGCCGCGTCGGCGATCTCGCTGGCGCTGAGCCCGTCAAGCTGGTGCGCGTAATCCACCACCAGCCCACCCGTCTTATCGGCAGCCAGCAGACGCTGATTGAACTGGCTGGTCAGGGTCGCCGCCTCGGTATTCAGCGCTTTCAGCTCGGCTTTTTCCGTTTCATTGAGACGCGCACCGGCGAGAATAAACCGCTGATACGTCTCCTCGACCAGCCGGCGGGATTCGGCGTCCAGCGCGGCACGGTCCTGCCAGACGCTCTCCACGCGGGCGAAAAGGGTGTCATTCAGCCAGATGTCGTTTGCCAGCGCGGCAAGCTCGGTGGAGAATTGCTCCTCAAGCTCCTGCAGGTACGCATTGGTGTGCGCGGAGGTCATAGCGAAGAACACGCTGCTGACGCGCGAGAGCATGGCGCCGCTTTTCTCCAGCGCCAGCACGGTGTTGGTGAAGTCCGGCGCAGCGGTTTGGGACACAATGGTGTCTACGTCCGCCCGCTTCTGGCGAAGCGCTTCATCGAAGGCCGGGCGATAGTGGCTATCGTTAATTTCATCAAAATGGGGGGCCTGGTAAGGCAGCAGGCTGATGTCAAAAAAGGGATTCGTGGCCGTCATCTTTCACTCCTGAGTACGGGTATCCTCCCAGAGTAGGCCAGGCCGCCATCCCCTGCAACGCCGTCATACAAATGTTGCCTTAACGCACCCTCTGCGGCCGTGCTATGTTAGTACAACACAAAAAGCGTTGAGGAACAGTGAGATGATTATTTTAGTTACCGGGGCAACGGCAGGTTTTGGTGAAAGCATCACGCGTCGCTTCGTCGCCAACGGGCACAAGGTTATTGCCACGGGCCGTCGTCAGGAGCGCCTGCAGGAGCTGAAGGACGAATTAGGCGACAGCATCCTGACCGCGCAGCTGGACGTGCGTAACCGCGCGGCCATTGAAGAGATGATTGCCAACCTGCCCGCCGAGTGGCGCGCCATCGACGTGCTGGTCAACAATGCCGGTCTGGCGCTGGGCATGGAGCCCGCCCACAAAGCCAGCGTTGAAGACTGGGAAAACATGATCGACACCAACAACAAAGGGCTGGTCTATATGACCCGCGCGGTGCTGCCGGGCATGGTCGAGCGCAACCGCGGCCACATTATCAACATCGGCTCCACCGCCGGAAGCTGGCCTTACGCGGGCGGCAACGTCTATGGCGCAACGAAGGCGTTTGTGCGCCAGTTCAGCCTTAACCTGCGTACCGACCTGCACGGCACCGCCATTCGCGTTACCGATATCGAGCCGGGCCTGGTGGGCGGCACCGAGTTTTCCAACGTGCGTTTCAAAGGCGATGACGCGAAAGCGGGCAAAACCTACGAAAATGCTAACGCGCTGACGCCGGAAGATGTGACCGAAACGGTCTGGTGGGTGGCGACGCTGCCGAAACACGTCAACATCAATACCGTAGAAATGATGCCCGTCAGCCAGAGTTTTGCCGGACTTAGCGTCCATCGTGGCTAAATCTGCCCTTCCCGGCCTGCGGGCCGGGTCTGTTTCGGGTTATAAAAGAATGGTAGTATGTTCAGGTTAACTCTCTGAGAAATGACAACTCATGGCCGCTGAATCGCAACTCAATCCCACCCAGCCCGTTAACCAGCAAATCTATCGCATTTTGCGACGTGATATTGTCCATTGCCTGATCCCACCGGGAACGCCGCTTTCTGAAAAAGAGGTGTCTGTGCGTTTTGACGTTTCCCGTCAGCCGGTACGTGAAGCGTTTATTAAGCTTGCTGAAAACGGACTGATTCAGATCCGCCCGCAGCGCGGCAGCTACGTGAACAAAATTTCACTCTCTCAGGTACGCAACGGCTGTTTCGTTCGCCAGGCCATTGAGTGCGCGGTGGCGCGCCGTGCCGCAACGCTTATCAACGACAACCAGTGTTACCAGCTTGAGCAGAACCTGCACCAGCAGCGTATTGCGATTGACCGTAAGCAGCTCAATGATTTCTTCCAGCTTGATGATGAATTCCACCAGAAGCTGGCGCAGATCGCGGATTGTCAGCTGGCCTGGGACACCATCGAGAACATCAAGGCCACCATTGACCGCGTGCGATACATGAGCCTCGATCACGTCTCCCCGCCGGAAATGCTGCTCCGACAGCATCATGATATTTTCAGCGCGCTGGAAAAACGCGACCCGGACGGTGTGGAAAAAGCGATGACGCTGCATCTGCAGGAAATTAGCGAATCCGTGCAGCTGATTCGTCAGGAAAATAGCGAGTGGTTTAGCGAAGAATAATATTCGCCGCCCCTTTCGGGTGCGGCGACCTGATTAACGAACGACTAACACCGGGATCGTGGCGTAGCGCAGAATAGATTCCGCATTTGAACCCAGCAGATGCGTGGTGATGCTCGGATTTTTCGACCCGATGACAATCGCATCATATTTCCCCTCCTTGCTCAGCTTGATAATTTCATCCCGGACGTTGCCAAAACGCACCATGCTGTGAATATTCTCAGGGGCAATATCGAACAGTCTTTTTAACTCGTTCATTTTCTTGCCGGATTCTGCGGTCATATACTCTTCAAATTTTTTAATATCGGCGTTGAACCCGCGCAGCAGAGACCGGCTGCTGGCAGGCAGAATATTGACCAGGGTAATCGACGCGCCCTCAGCCTTCGCAAGGCTTGCCGCGTGGCGAACCGCTTTGTCGCTCAAATCCATTTCAAACACGTCTACAGGCATCAAAATGTTCTTATACATAAGCCTGACTCCTTATTCCGATGAAAGGGTTATTTCCTGCAAACAGGATGACATCAGAAATATAAACCAACCCTCAACGCTTCCCTGTCGAAACTATCAATTAATGAAAATAACGGTCCACTTTGTAAATTACCGTCCTGAACCGTCAGCGCCGGACGGAATAAAGAAAAAAGTGTGAGTTTGATCAAAAACAAAAACATGAAGCGCGGACAGGCGTATTTATATGCCCCGTGAACGGCATAACCCGAAATAGCGCCGTAACGAACAGGTTAGAGAGGAGAAAATACCATGATGACATACGACCGTAACCGCAATGCAATCACCACCGGCAGCCGCGTCATGATTAGCGGCACGGGCAAAACTGGCGTGATTAAAGCGATCCACAGCGACGGGCTGGATGCCGCGCAGGTGCGCCGCAGCAAAACGGTTGAAGTGGAAGGATGCGAAGGTAAGTTCGAGCCGATTGAGCTGATTCGCCTGGGAATGCACTAAGCTATCCGCAGACATGCCGCCGCGCGCGGCGGCATGTGCTGAACTACCGTTGAGACGCGTACTGCGCGACGGTCGCTTTAGCGCCCTTTTGCAGCAACGACCGGTACGCGGCCATCACCGCAGCCACAAAGCGCGGCTCCTGCGGTAACTCGTTACCAAAGATGGCCTCAATGCCGAGCAGCGCGTTAACCCGGCTTTCGCCTTCCGCACTTCCGTTCACCGCCGCCTGAATCACCGCCAGCTGCGGATCGCTCACGTCAATGGCGTTACCCTGCTCGTCCACGCCGCCGACATAACGCATCCAGCCAGCCACCCCCAGCGCCAGCAGCGGGAAAGGTTTCTGGTGCACCAGGTGCCAGCGCACGGAGTCCAGCATACGCTGCGGGAGCTTCTGGCTGCCGTCCATCGCGATTTGCCATGTCCGATGGCGCAGGGCCGGGTTGCTGTAGCGGGCAATCAGGAGATCGGCATAGCGACCTAAGTCAACGCCCTTCACTTTCAGCGTGGGCGCCTGCTCGTTAAGCATCAGCGCGTGCGCGGCGAGGCGGTAGTTCTCATCTTCCATACAGTCGTTGATATGCGGGTAGCCGGCCAGATAGCCCAGGTACGCCAGGAACGAGTGGCTGCCGTTGAGCATGCGCAGCTTCATCTCCTCAAACGGGATCACGTCTGACACCAGCTCGGCACCGGCTTTTTCCCACTCGGGACGTCCTGCCACAAAGTTATCTTCGATCACCCACTGGCGGAACGGTTCACAGGCGACCGCCGCCGGGTCACGCACGCCGGTCAGCTGCTCAATTTTATCCAGCGTATCGGGCGTGACCGCCGGCACGATGCGATCCACCATGGTTGACGGGAAGGTGACGTTAGCCTCGATCCAGTCCGCCAGCTCGCCGTCTACGGCCCGGGCGTAAGCGCAGGTCACATTGCGCATCACGTGGCCGTTCTCCGGCATGTTGTCGCAGGACATCACGCTAAACGCGGGCAGACCCGCCGCTTTGCGACGCGCCAGCGCTTCCACCACCACGCCCGGCGCGGATTTCGGCTGGTGCGGGTTTTGCAGGTCGGCGACGATAAACGGGTGATCGAGCATCAGTTGTCCGGTCGCCGGTGAATGGCAGTACCCTTTCTCGGTGATGGTCAGCGAGACAATCGCCACCTGCGGTTCGCACAACGCCGCCAGAACGCTTTCCAGCCCGTCAACCTGCGCATGCAGCGCTTTTTTAACCACGCCAACTACGCGGGATGTCCATGCGTCGGCAGACATCTCCGCCACGGTGTAGAGGTTATCCTGCGCCTTCAGATCGGCAATATGCTGCTCGCCGCCAATCAGGTTAACCTCACAGTAGCCCCAGTCGCTGCCGTGCTCGGCCGCGAGAATGTCGGCGTACACCGCCTGATGCGCGCGGTGAAATGCGCCGAAGCCTAAATGTACAATGCGTGCTTTAAGGCAGTCGCGATCGTACTGAGGCAGCGTCGCGTTGGCCTGTAATAAGGTGTTTTCCATGATTAAGACTCGTTAATTAGAAAGTCGTGGACCGCTGCCGCTCCTCTGAAGCGGCGGCGCCTGCTGACTACACCAACTAGAATGGCAGTTGGTGTAAAAAAATAACTGCCATCAACCATACTGATACTGCCGTTTGAGATTTTGATTTATATTAACTTTTGCTCATGTGGTGTGACATAAAGATAAAGTTATGTGACAGGTCACGTAAGTTATAAACCACTAACGCCGCGAGGAGACCGCGCCGTAACCCACGCTCTCTTCTGGCGCGGACTCCGCTGCGTCGTGCGCCGCGCTCAAATCACGGTCGCGCACTTCCGGCATCAGGAACGCCGAGACCAGCCCAATCACGGAATAGGCCACCAGCATGGCGACAATCGGCCACCAGGAGCCGGTCATGTTGCAGAAGATCCCCGCCAGCACCGGACCAAAGCCCACCGCCACCAGACCGCCCGCCTCTTTCGAGATAGCCATGCGGGTAAAGCGATTTCGCGAGCCAAACATCTCAGCCATGGTGATATTTTCCAGCGCAAACAGCCCCAGTACGGCGAAGTTATGGATAACGATGATAGAGAGCATAATTGTCCCCGGCGCATAGCTCTTATCGACGATGATCGACAGCATCGGATACGCGAGAAGAATGGCGGAGACATTGAGGATAATGTACGGCAGACGGCGCCCTACTTTATCGGAAAGCCAGCCCAGCAGCGGAATGGAGATAAACCCGAGAATGGAGCTTACCATCAGCGCATCGGTCGGGATGGCTTTATCGAACAGCAGCGTCTGGACCAGATACCCGGCGAGGAACGTCTGGATCAGACCCGAGTTGCCCGCCTGACCGAAACGCAGGCCGGTCGCCAGCCAGAAGGATTTACTTTTCACCATTGAACCCAGCGAGGTGTCCGGCTGTACGGTTTGGGCATCGTTCACTTTCTCAAAGGCCGGGCTCTCTTTCAGGTTCATTCGCAGCCAGATGGCGAAAATCATCACCACGACGCTGGCGAGGAACGGCACGCGCCAGCCCCAGGCAATCAGCTCTTCACGGTCGAGGGCAAAGAACATCACTGCCCAGATCGCCGTTGCGCTCAGCGTTCCGCAGTTAGTGCCCATCGCCACCAGCGAGGAGATAATGCCGCGTTTCCCTTTCGGCGCGTACTCCGCCAGCATGGTCCCGGCCCCGGAAATCTCAGCCCCGGCCCCCAGGCCCTGGATGATACGCAGCGTTACCAGCAGAACGGGAGCAAAAATCCCGATCTGCGCGTAGGTCGGCAGGACGCCAATCAGCGTGGTGCAGATCCCCATCATGGTGATGGTGATAAACAGCACCTTCTTACGACCAATGCTGTCGCCCATTCTGCCAAAGATAAAGGCGCCGACAATGCGTGCGATATAGCCTGCGCCGTAGGTCCCCATCGCGAGGATCAGCGCCATCGCGGCTGACTGTTCCGGGAAGAAGATCTCGTGAAAGACCAGGGCAGCCCCCAGCGAGTAAAGCTGAAAGTCCATAAACTCCAGGGCGGTGCCCAGCCAGCCGGAAACGGCGGCTTTCACCAGATCGGAGGTAGTTCTTTGAGGTTGTGCTTGCGTCATAATGGCTATCTCTGAAGGGTAAGATGCGTACCACATAGAGCCTGTCTGCGCAGGCTCTTAACCGCGTAAAGGATTATTGCCCGAACGTGAGCAAGACTTTGCAGCACTGCCGCTGGTCTTTCTCAAACAGTTCAATGGCGTCTGTTACATGGTGATAGTCAAAGGCATGAGTGATCAGTTTTTCCGGGTCGATCAGCCCTTTTTTCAGCCAGTCGATGACGACCGGGAATTTGTTGGCATTGAGGCGCGAGGAGAAGATCGCCAGCTCTTTGCCGGTGATGCCCTGCTGGACAATATGGCTCGGCTCGCTGGAGAACCCCATCAGCACGATACGCGCCGCCGGAGAGGCCAGGGTTATCGCCTCCTGCAAAATCGCCGGGTGACAGGCGGCATCAATGATTAACGTCGGTTTGATGCCCTTTTCGTCCAGCGCGGCCTGCAGCGACTGCTCGCCGTTATTCAACACCCAGTCCGCGCCGCTGCGCTGGGCCATTTTCAGGCGTTCGTCGATGCGATCAACCACGATAACCTGCTTCACCTTATAGACGCCCTTCAGCGCCTGCACGGTGACCAGCCCCATCGGCCCTGCGCCGTAAACCAGCGCGACGTCCTGCTCGGTGGGACTGGCCTGCCCCGTCACGTTGGCGGCGATGGTGAAAGGTTCCACCATAACGGCGTGTTTATCAGGAATGTCATCGGGGATAGGCCAGGCATTTTTAGCGGGTACCGCCGCGTATTCGCTGAAGCCCCCGTCGCGGTGTACGCCCAGCACCACCAGCGAGGTGCAGACGTTCGGTTTTCCGACGGAACACGGATAGCAGTGTCCGCAGCTGATCACCGGATCGACCGAGACGCGCTGGCCCAGACGGGCGCTGTCTACGCCCTCGCCTACGGCGTCAATCACGCCAAAGAACTCGTGGCCGATCGTGCGTGGATACTTCGCAAACGGGTTATGGCCGCGATAGATGTGGCTGTCCGAACCGCAGATCCCCGCCAGCGTGATTTTGACGCGAACTTCACCCTGGCCTGGCTGCGGAAGTGGCCGCTCTTCAATCATCAGTTCGTTCGGCTGTTGAATCACTACGCTTTTCATCGTTCGCTCCTCGTTTACCAGTTCCACAGCGTGCCGTCCTCAAGACGGGCCACCGGCAGATAGGCCGGATCGTAGGGGTATTTCGCCGCCAGCTTTTCATCAAACTCGATGCCCAGCCCCGGCCTGTCGCCCGGATGCATATAGCCGTTATCAAAGCGCCAGCTGTGCGGGAAGACTTCCAGCATCTGTTCGGAATAGCCCATATATTCCTGGACGCCAAAGTTTGGCACCCACAGGTCGAAATGCAGCGCGGCGGCGTGGCATACCGGCGAGAGATCCGACGGGCCGTGCGAGCCGGTGCGCACCTGATAGAGCGAGGCGAAGTCCGCGATGCGACGCATCCCGGTGATCCCGCCCGCGTGGGTAATGGTGGTGCGGATATAGTCGATGAGCTGCTCTTCGATGAGCTGCTTGCAGTCCCAGATGCTGTTGAATACTTCGCCCACGGCAATTGGCGTGACGGTGTGCTGGCGAATGAGGCGGAAGCAGGCCTGGTTTTCCGCAGGCGTTGGATCCTCCATCCAGAACATGCGGAATTCTTCAATGCTCTTGCCGAAGCGCGCCGCTTCGATTGGCGTCAGGCGGTGGTGCATGTCATGCAGAAGATGTTCATTGAAGCCGAATTTACTGCGCACCGCGTCGAACAGCTTCGGTGTGAAATCGAGGTATTTTTCGGTGGACCAGAGCTGCTCTTCCGGCCAGTCGCCTTTAGTCGCAGGCTCGTAGGCAAGCCCCTTCCCTTTGGCCATGCCGTAGGTGGTTTTCATACCCGGCACCCCGCACTGCACGCGGATTGCCTTGAAGCCCATCTCTTTATGGCGGGCGTAATCTTCCAGCACGTCGTCAATGGTGTGACCGGTTGTGTGGCAGTAAACCATCACGCCTTCGCGAGATGCGCCGCCCAACAGCTGGTAGAGCGGCATGTTGGCCGCTTTGGCCTTGATGTCCCACAGCGCCATGTCCACGGCGGAGATGGCCGACATGGTGACCGGGCCGCGACGCCAGTAGGCGCCCTTATAGAAAAACTGCCAGAAGTCTTCGATACGGTGCGCATCGCGGCCAATCAGCTGCGGGCAGAGATGGTCTTTCAGGTAGGAAGCCACGGAGAGTTCACGCCCGTTCAGCGTAGCGTCACCGAGGCCGACAATCCCCTCGTCGGTGGTGATTTTAAGGGTGACAAAGTTCCGCCCCGGGCAGGTAACAAACACGTCAGCCGCGACAATCTTCATATTTCCTTTCCTTACATCATTCGTTGTGATGCTGGAAACTTACCCACTAACCAGACTACCATACAAGTATAATGATCATAAAATCCGCTAACGATCACAAAACCGGGGGCTCAGGCCCGCCCCCATCCCGCCACAATAATCAGCATTCCGCACAGGGCAATCAGCGCGCCGGCCCAGTCGTACGCGCTGAGCTTGACGCCGTCCACCACGCGTAGCCACAGCAGCGCGGTACAGACATAGACACCACCGTAAGCAGCGTAGACGCGGCCGCTCGCGGCCGGATGCAGCGTTAACAGCCAGACAAACAGAGCCAGCGCGACGCTTGCCGGGATGAGAAGCAATACGGATCCCCCCTTCTTCAGCCAGAGCCAGGGCAGGAAGCAGCCGATGATTTCGCATAGCGCGGTGGCAAAAAAAAGCAGCGTCGTTTTGAGCATATTTCACGTCAGGTGAGGATCTATTTAGACATCATACCTGATGATATCCTTTACTTTTCCATACTTGCACCGCGGGTATGACGTCTTTTCGCTTTGGTGTAGAATCTGTTCGGGGTAACTTGATTATCTGCACCCGTTTAAAAGGAAACGCTATGACCACATTAAGCAAACGCCTTTGTCTGACAGCCCTGCTGGCGCTGTCATCGTTCGCCTTTGCCGCCTCTGCAACAGCGGAAACCAGCAAGCTCATTATTGAGTCTGGTGACAGCGCGCAAAGCCGCCAGAACGCCGCCATGGACAAAGAACAATGGAATGACACCCGTAACCTTCGTCAGAAGGTCAACAAACGTGCTGAAAAAGAGTGGGATAAAGAAGATGTCGCTTTTGACGCGCGCGATAAGTGTCAGCAAAGTGCAAACGTCAACGCCTACTGGGAGCCAAACACCCTGCGCTGCCTGGATCGCCGCACTGGCCGCACGGTAGCCCCGTAATGTCGGCGCCCTGCGACGTTAAGCTCCGTCCGCTGGAGCGTGAAGACCTGCGCTTCGTCCACCAGCTCGACAATAACGCCAGCGTGATGCGCTACTGGTTCGAAGAGCCGTACGAGGCTTTTGTTGAGCTGTCCGATCTCTACGATAAGCACATTCACGATCAGAGTGAACGTCGTTTTGTGGTGGAGTGTGAAGGCGAAAAAGCCGGACTTGTGGAGCTGGTTGAAATCAACCATGTTCACCGTCGGGCGGAGTTTCAGATCATCATCTCCCCTGAGCATCAGGGAAAAGGCCTTGCCTCACGGGCAGCGAAGCTGGCAATGGATTACGGATTCAACGTTCTGAATCTCTACAAGCTTTACCTGATTGTGGATAAAGAGAACGAGAAAGCGATCCATATCTACCGCAAGCTGGGCTTTATGGTGGAAGGCGAGCTGATTCACGAGTTCTTTATCAACGGCGAATACCGCAATACCATTCGCATGTGCATCTTCCAGCATCAGCATCTGGCCGGGCACAAGCCGTCAGGCGCCAGCCTGCTGAAACCGACCGCGCAGTAACCTGCGCGGTTTTATTCTCAGTAGTATTCAATCGTGTTTTTGATGGTGTATTTGTGCTCAACGGCAGGTTTGACGCTATCGTCCGTGATCGTCAGGTCACAGCTCACCGGGTTATTGTGTCGATCGTAATCGCAGCTCTGCTTCACGTTGCCCAGCGGCTTGTCATTCAACATGCTCACTGCCGAGTAATCCATTCTTTTTCGAACGTCTTTAGACGGCGTCGACTGGACGGACAGGTGCTGATCCCCGGAGACGGTGGTTTTGCCCAGCGGGTAGCCATCCGCATCGTAGCGATACTTCACTTCCATCTCTTTGCCGTGCGCCGCCACCACAAAACCGTTGTCGTCGGTGTCCCACGTTATCCCGGCTGACGGCAGTTCGGCCAGCTGGCATTTCCCCTGCAGCTTCACTTTGCGCTGCTGGGTTTCCGCATCAAGGTAGTAATTGGCATCCAGCACCAGCGCCACGCCGGTATTGGCCTCCAGGTCGTGCAGTTCCAGGGTATCGAAACACCCTTCCGCCGACACGGTGCCGGTCACCCGTTTGGACACTTCGCCCTTCTCGTTGAGCAGCGTCTGGGTGAAGTCTTTCACCGGGCCGCGCAGCGGATCAAAATCAAATTCGTTCGAGAAACTCGCCATCTCGGGCGTAAACGACAGCGGCGCGGAGCTGTTATCGCACCCCACCAGTGTTGCTGCCAGTAGCGTTATCGCTGCGTATTTCTTCACATTTATTACCGTACAGGGAGATTATTCCCAATCATATTAGCAAATACAGTTGTTTACACGAAGCCTGCTAAAATTAATCTCTACACAGAGAAAAGGAGCTACAGATGAAACGGTTACCCTGGATTACCGCCCTGCTGTTAATGAGTACCTCAACGGCCGCGCTGGCGGCACCGGATTCCTGCGAGCGCGTGAAAAGCGACATTCAGCAGAAAATTATCAACAACGGCGTGCCTGAATCAGGTTTTACGCTGAGCATTGTGCCGAACGATCAGGCTGACCAGGCGGGCACTCAGGTGGTAGGCCACTGCGCCAACGACACCTTTAAAATTTTGTATACCCGCACAGGCAACGGGGCTGCTGAAGCGCAGTAATTTACCCTCAATCCCCTTTGATTTGATGAGGATTAAGATTTAATACCCCCAAATCAGTAACACTCACCCCATCATTAGCCCGGTTATCATTTCGGGAAAAATAATACGTAATTATAATGATGGGGTGAGCCATGTCCGATACTGAACATCACGGCGGAATTAGCCGTCGAACTCTCGTGAAATCCACGGCAATAGGTTCTCTGGCGCTGGCCGCCGGCGGGATCTCGCTTCCTTTCGGCTTAAAAAGCGCCGCCGCGGCGGTGAAGAACGCCGTTCAGCCTGCTGAAGATAAAGTGGTGTGGGGCGCCTGCTCGGTCAACTGCGGCAGCCGCTGCGCGCTGCGTCTGCACGTCCGTGACGACGAAGTGTATTGGGTCGAAACGGACAACACCGGTGAAGATATTTACGGTAACCATCAGGTGCGCGCCTGCCTGCGCGGACGTTCTATTCGCCGTCGGATCAATCATCCCGATCGTCTCAACTACCCTATGAAACGCGTGGGCAAACGCGGTGAAGGCAAGTTCGAGCGCATCACATGGGATGAAGCGCTGGACGCCATCACCGCCAGCCTTAAAAACGTGATCAGCAAATACGGCAACGAAGCAGTTTACATCAACTACTCTTCCGGCATCGTCGGCGGCAATATCACCCGCTCCTCCCCTTACGCTTCGCTGGTGGCGCGCCTGATGAACTGCTACGGCGGTTTCCTGAGCCACTACGGCACCTACAGCACGGCGCAAATCGCCTGCGCGATGCCCTACACCTACGGCAGCAACGATGGTAACAGCACCTCGGATATTGAAAACACCAGACTGGTGGTGATGTTCGGCAATAATCCGGCGGAAACCCGCATGAGCGGCGGCGGGATTACCTATTATCTGGAGCAGGCCCGCGAGCGATCCAATGCGCGCATGATCGTCATCGACCCGCGCTATACCGATACGGCAGCCGGACGCGAAGACGAGTGGATCCCTATCCGTCCGGGTACCGATGCCGCGCTGGTGGCGGGTATTGCCTGGGTTTTGATCGACGAAAACCTGGTCGACCAGCCGTTTCTGGATAAATACTGCGTGGGCTACGACGAAAAAACGCTGCCGGAAGGCGCGCCCGCTAACGGCCACTACAAAGCTTACATTCTCGGCCAGGGCGATGACAACACGGCGAAAACGCCGGAGTGGGCCTCACGCATCACCGGCATTCCCGCGGATCGCATCATCAAGCTTGCCCGGGAAATCGGCTCCGCGAAACCGGCCTATATCTGCCAGGGCTGGGGACCACAGCGCCAGGCGAACGGCGAGCTGACGTCTCGCGCCATCGCCATGCTGCCGATCCTCACCGGAAACGTCGGCATCAACGGCGGTAACAGCGGCGCGCGCGAGTCGACCTACACCATTACCATCGAACGTATGCCGATACCGGATAACCCGGTCAAAACGCAAATCTCCTGCTTCAGCTGGACGGACGCCATCGCCCGCGGACCGGAGATGACCGCCCTGCGCGACGGCGTGCGCGGGAAAGATAAGCTGGACGTGCCGATTAAGTTCATCTGGAACTACGCGGGCAATACCATCATCAACCAGCACTCCGATATCAATAAAACCCACGATATCCTGCAGGATGAAAGCAAGTGCGAAACGATCGTCGTCATCGACAACTTCATGACCTCGTCAGCGAAGTACGCCGATATTATTCTGCCGGACCTGATGACCGTCGAGCAGGAAGATATCATTCCTAACGATTACGCCGGGAACATGGGCTACCTGATTTTCCTCCAGCCCGTGACCGCGCCGAAGTTCGAACGCAAGCCGATCTACTGGATCATGAGCGAGGTGGCGAAACGCCTCGGGTCGGATATCCATCAGAAATTCACCGAAGGACGCACGCAGGAACAGTGGCTGCAGTTCCTGTATGCCAAAATGCTCGAAAAAGATCCTCAGCTGCCGTCCTATGACGAGCTGAGAAAAATGGGCATTTATAAGCGTAAAGATCCGAACGGACACTTTGTGGCCTATAAAAAATTCCGCGAGAACCCGGAAGCCAATCCGCTGAAAACGCCCTCGGGCAAGATTGAGATTTACTCCAGCAAGCTGGCGGAGATTGCGGCTACCTGGGAGCTGGCAAAAGATGAGACCATCAGCCCTCTGCCCGTCTACGCGTCGACCTTTGACGGCTGGGATGCGCCCGAGCGCGCGCAGTTCCCGCTGCAGCTGTTTGGCTTTCACTTCAAGGCCCGTACCCACTCGAGCTACGGTAACGTCGACGTGCTGAAAGCGGCCTGTCGCCAGGAGGTGTGGCTTAATCCTGTCGATGCTGCAAAACGCGGCATCAAGAACGGCGATACGGTGCGCGTATTTAACGATCGCGGCGAGGTGCGAATTGAAGCGAAAGTGACGCCGCGCATCATGCCCGGCGTGAGCGCCATGGGCCAGGGTGCCTGGCACGATGCCAATATGAGTGGCGATCGTATCGACCACGGCTCATGCATCAACACGCTGACGACCCATCGTCCTTCTCCGCTGGCAAAAGGCAACCCGCAGCACACCAATCTGGTGCAGATTGAGAAGGTGTAGAGGGTGAAACGCGAGACCCTGGTTTATTCTGTGGTCACTATTATCGGTTAACACAGTCGCGCGGGCGTCATCCGCGCGAGCAAGGAAGGTTTAATGAAAGACGTCTCACATCGTGAATCGTTCGCGTTCAGCGCCCGGGTGCTGGGCGCGCTGTTTTATTTCGCTCCCGACAGCGAGCAGGCCGCGCCGCTGGTGAAAGCGCTCACCGCTGGCGAATGGGTTCAGGACTGGCCCCTGCCTTCGGAAACGCTGCAGCCCGTTGCCGATACGTTTGCCTCATCTTCCGATGAGCCGCTGGCGGACGCCTGGCAACGACTGTTTATTGGTCCGTATGCCCTGCCCGCTCCGCCTTGGGGTTCCGTCTGGCTGGACCGTGAATCCGTATTGTTTGGCGACTCGACCCTCGCGCTGCGCCAGTGGATGCGTGAGAACAATATCGCGTTTGAGATGCAGCAGAATGAGCCGGAAGATCATTTCGGTACGTTGCTGCTGCTGGCGGCGTGGCTGGCCGAGAACGGCCGCGAGCCGGAGTGCAATCAGCTTCTGGCGTGGCACCTGCTGCCGTGGAGCACCCGCTTCCTGTCGGTGTTTGTCGACAACGCCGGGCATCCGTTTTATGCCGCGCTGGGCAGGCTTGCGCAGCTGACGCTCGCGGACTGGCGATCCGGTCTGCTTATTCCGGTTACGGAAAAAACGCTGTATCGCTAAGGGATGTGGCTTGCTCGCGGTTGGCGGGCAAGCCTTTAGCTTATACCTCGCTACCTGATTCACTCGCACTCTCTTTGCTTTGAATGAACCGAAGTGCCAGATAGAGGTCTGGCGCCAGAATCATGTCATCATCATTCATTGTTGGCCGGCTATCTTTAAACCAGCGCGTTAATTCCGTTTTTCTGCCCGCAAGGATTAACGTAATCTGTCGACTTTTCAGATCGCGCTTTAACTCATTTATGGTTGCCAGAACGCTGATATCTGAATAGGTGAAGCAAGCAACGGCATCAATCACTACCCATTTAGGTTGTAATGCTGCGCCATCAACCAGGTTTAATACCCGACGTTTAAAATAAGCCACGTTAAAATAGGTCAACGGTGAGTTAAATCGATACATCAGCACGCCCGGGACCATTTTAATATCAGTTGTATTACCTAATGAGTGAATCATTCCATCGTCGTCAGTTCCCAGTAAGTGCTCGGAGGGACGAAACACCGTACGCAGGAACTGTAACAGGCCAAGCAACACCGCAAGGCCGATCCCCTGGATGACGCCGATAATTAACACACAGCCAAACGTGAAGAAGGCCAGGCGAAATGCCTGTTTATTTCTTCGCCTCAGATTCCATAACCCGCGCAGATCAATTAATGACCAGGATGCGTACATCAGAACAATTCCTAATGCAGATACCGGAATAAATTGTAATGGCTGAGTGAAAAACACCACCACGATACCGATGAGTAAGGCTGCGACGATGGAAACCAGCTGGCTTTTCCCACCCACTGAATCATTAACCGCTGTCCGGGAATCGGCTCCACTGATAGCAAACCCCTGAGATAATCCCGACATGAGGTTTGCAATCCCCAGCGCCCGGAACTCTGCATCAGCATTAATTTCATAGCCGTTTTTCGCGGCGAAACTGCGGGCGGTCAGCATCAGGCTGACAAAACTGACCAACGCCAGGTTCAGCGCCGGGATCACTAAATCACGCATCGGACCGGGCTGGAACGCGCCCCAGTTCACGACGGGTAAACCAGGCTGGAAGCCTTCTCCCCCAATAGTGGCAATGCCGTACTGTTGTGCAGATGTCGCCCATACCAGTAGCGTTGTCATCACAATCGCAATCAACGGTGCTGGCCAGTGGCTGCGATACGTTTTGATCGCCATTAAAATAATTAACGTTAAAAGCGATATCCCAACGGTTAATAAATGGCTGTCGGAAAGACGGCCTGGCAAGGCCATTATTTTCTCAATAACCTGCGCTTCGTCGAGTTTTATCCCCAACACCTTGCCTAATTGCCCGACAATAATCGTCACGGCAACGCCATTAAGCAAACCCGTAAGAATGGGATGAGAAAGCAGATCGGCAAGTGCGCCCAGACGAAATTTACTGGCAAGCAGGCACCACCCGCCCATCATCAACGTCATGATAATGGTCAGCTGCCAGTGCAGTTCGGGATTACCTGCAGAAAGCGGAAACACGACGGCCGCAATCACCGCGCAGGTCGTGGCATCAGGGCCCACAATAAGCTGACGTGAAGAACCAAAGAGTGCATACGCTATCATCGGTAAAACGCAGGAATAAAGCCCCACTATTGCCCCAACACCTGCCAATTCAGCATAAGCAATAGCCACGGGTAGCGCCACAGCCGCAACGGATAACCCGGCTTTAATATCATGTTTTAGCCAGCTTTTATCGTAGGCTAACAAAGTTTGTAAACCTGGCATGATGTTTAGCAATTGTTTTCCGAACACGTTGTTCTCCGGATAGGGATATTAGCCACGTCATACTGGCACACTTCTCAGTGAGGTTCTGGTTTTCAAATGCTCCGGACTGAGGCCGCCACTGCTCGTAACCTAATAAAACGTTGATCATTTTATTATTCTGACTGGTGTTAAACATAGTGTAAAAATTACCGCTTAGCCGGAGTCGCTCCAGCCGGATGCTGCAGCGCTGAACGCTGGTGAGGGATGGATGGAGCCGACAGTCATAGTGCCAAAAGGTCAGGAGGTCAGGAGGTCAGGAGGTCAGGAGGTCAGGAGGTCAGCTTCTCGCTCATAGTAGACCTTCTGGACCAATAAGTCCGCATAGTGCCAAGAGCGAACGTCGCTGTTAATAGTTTGGCCCTCAACTATTAAGCAACACCATGACATTCGCTTCAAACTACAACATTATCTGGCCGGGATCTCAAAAAATAGACAGAAATAAAAAGGATCTATTTACAGCAACGTGAACTATTTACCATTTATCAATGTAAACACTGTAAGATCTTTAATTCGTTTTTGTCGTATGTGTACCAGTATCTCCCCTCAAGAAAACTGTAGGCAGTTAACATTTCTTCTTTATTGAAGTCAGCAAGTATTTTATCCTGATTTGGTCCAAGAAAAATCACACTTACTTCAACGTCTTGTAAATTTGAGCACGGATTTCTTTTGTTAAAATCCAGTTGATGGGCTAATGAATATACTTTTTTATTAAGTACAGCATCATTGAAATTACTATCAACCCACCCCAAAGCAAAGTAACTAAAAACACATGTAAAGAATATATAAATGAGTGCCCCAAAGGGAAATTCAATATTACTATTTCCGTCCCATTTCGACTTAAAGTAAGAAATAATATTTATTATGCAAAAAACACCTACAATAGCCAGTAGATAAACCAGAATAGAAATTTTTTTGAAGAAAAGATAAGCAACTAGAAAACTTCTTGTAAACGGGAAGAATGATGGGTCAATATTAAAAACATCATTTATTATTGCGGATGCCTCGGCGGTGCAATATACAATCAACCCGGTGAAAGACAGGGATAGTATGATTTTTGCCGTTTTGAATCTCCAAAGCTCCTTGAATATTAAGGTTCTTTCAATATTAATTCCGATCCATATTGTTGATAACATAATTGATATAATGTATGCGGGTAATTTTAGTGTTTCAATAAATTCGGAATCAGAGCTATTGGATGTAGAAAAGATAAATATTAATATTGCTATAATAGCTAATATGTTAAGCGCAACGGAAGAGTTCCATTGTTCATTGTATTTTTTATCCTCACTTTCTCTTTTAATAAAAAAAACAGCATCTCGTATATCTTTGATAATCTGCTTGGTGGATTTCTCACTCGAATATCTATAGTTAGCATTATCACTTGAATCAAACTCAGCCACAAGTTTGTCGAGGGATTCTGAATTAATTTTCTCATTAGTCATATTGAACAGCTCTTTTTCTAGTTAAGCGTAGGTTGGCTTTTGGAGAAAACCACGATCGCTCTTCGTTTATCAACTCCGGGGCAAGCATCACACCTCCATTTCATTCAATTTTCCGACTTCTATTTTCGAGCATTTATAGCGAGACGTGTGCCAAATGATAGTCGGGAAAAATATACGCTCGCTAGTGTTGCTGTAAACAAAAACATTATTGGGATAGAAACGTCAGGCGGATGTAAAGTCCTTCCTGGTTAATCAGAACATTCTCTCCAAAAATTTTCAATCAGTTTTACGTCCGCTCCTCGCTCATAGCAGACCTATACCACCGTCCGCAGTACAACCTTCGGGATCGAACCAGACCACGTCAACATCGCCAGATAGGGAATGATGCCAATCAACATGCAGGTGATCCCATACGGCATCTCTGACAAAACCTGCGCCTGTCCAGCAATCACGAAGTTGCAAATCGCGGACTGCGTAAAGTACCTGCATTCGTGAAGGATCAACCGACGATATTCTCTGCAATGAATTTAGATAGTCCCTCATTATCCCCGTTATCAAACAGCACCGCCCCGCCATCTTAACCGGAGCGGCGTATTTCCATCGTTAGTGCGCGCTCAAAACCGCAAGCCGCCGCTACTAATAATCAAAAACTGTACGTCACCTTCAAACTCCCCGTGGGCGATGTTTTGCGTTGCACAATGGGACTATCACCCGCATCCCCCGTCAGCTGCGTAACGCCCGCTGAGGCAAGGACGCTCCAGCGCGAGGTGAGCCTGTGGGTCCAGTCAAGATTCATCGTCCAGGCATAAATACCGGCTCCGGCGTCATGTCGGGCAAAGCCCGATGCGCTCGACTGAGCGGCGCTGACCCCGTAGTAGGTCTGCATATACTTGTCGGATCCCCAGCTGCCGGTCAGCGCCAGCGTCACCTCATTTTTTGGTGAGGTATAGAACGGGCTGGAAATGCCGAAATGCACCGCTTCACCGTTGTCCCTCTCAGAAACCGGAACCTCTGCCTGCAGCTGCAGGTGAAGCCAGTCGGTCACCCTGTACTCCAGCCCGGGCACAACGATTGCCGAGCCTTTTATCTCCCCCATTCCCCGCAGCTCGTCGCTGCCGGAGCTGATCGAATCGCTGCTCACGTCTTTATCTTTACGGCCAACTCGATAGCTCAGCGCGGCGCTGTAATCCAGGTTGCCGATGTTGTTGCCGTAACCGATCCCTCTCGTGGTGCCGATAAAAAAGCCGTTTGCCATGGCGTACTCCACCACCTGAGCCGCACTGACGCGGGTTTTATCGGAACCCGAGTAACGCGGCGCGACGTCCACACCGCCCCCCAGGGTTAAGACGTTACCCTGGCTCTGTTCTGCCGCCAGTACGGGCGTAGCCAGTAACGCCAGAACGACGCCCGGCACGATGTTTTTCAGGCTGCGGCCCGGAAGTAAATGGGGGAACGTATGACGCAGTTCGATGTTTCTCATTAAAGAAGCCCTTCTGGATTCAAATGACGACGATGCATGCGGTTAACCGCCAGAACGCCCATTTTGAATACCGACCCTAAGGTTCTTATGAGCCGAACATGAAGAAACACTGAAGCGCGAGCCGGTGCTGTAATCCGGGCAGGTTTCCTGATACCGTTTTTTTCTTAAGAAGTTCTTCATTCACGGTTGATACAGTTACCAGTGTGAAAATTCTACTAATCGAAGACGACCTGGATCTCGGCAACGGCGTACGTATCGCCCTCTCCGATCAAGGGTTTGACGTCATATGGGTACGCCGCAAAGAGGATGCGCTGCATCAGCTGGACGTCTGCGTGCCGGAACTTATTTTGCTCGACCTGGGGCTGCCCGACGGCGACGGTATGAGCCTGATGGCGCGTTTGCGTCAGCAGCTCAAGGGGATCCCGGTCATCATTCTGACGGCGCGAGGTACGCTGCAGGACCGGCTGTGCGGGCTGGATGCCGGTGCGGACGACTATCTCGTCAAGCCATTTATTCTCGCCGAGCTGCTGGCGCGGGTGAGAGCCCTGGCGCGGCGCAGCTACGGTTTCGAGAATGAGGCGATAGAAATTCGGGGCCTATCGCTTCATGTTCCGACGCGCCGCGTGACGGTGAGCGCGCGCCACGTTGACCTGACGGCGAGTGAATATGCGCTGCTGGAAACGCTGATGCTGCGCGCTGACCGCGTGATTACGCGACGGTTTCTGGAAGAACGGATATTCGGCAACAAAGAGAACCTCAGCAATGCGCTCGACGTGCATATGGGAAATTTGCGGCGAAAAATCGGCGATGGCTATGTGCGTACGGTGCGGGGCGTCGGGTATGTCATTGATACCGTTTCAGTCCAGAAGGTGACAGGGTAATGCAAAACGTCTGGTACCACCTGAGACGCCCAACGCTGGTACGGCGAATTATTATCGCCCAGCTGCTGCTGCTTACCCTGCTGTGGTGTCTATTTTTAACTTTTATTCTGTGGGAGGACCTGCGCAGCCCTCCCATCCTTACGGGCAGTCATACCTACGACACCCTTTTTACCCTGGTCGAGCGGATGGACGCACACCCGCAGGATCGCACCGCGGTGCTGGAAGCCTTTAGCAAGGCGCTGCGTGAGGGCTATGGCGGCGGCGAAGATCCCGCGCTGTCAATCAACTTCATCGTGCGCAAAAATAACGCGATTATTTTTTCATCGCCTGATGCACCAACGGGGGTAACCAACACCCGGTTTGGGGAAATGCAGCGTGTTCAGAGCGATGGTCGTACCTGGACCAGCCGAACCCTTAAATCCGCTCATTCCGACGTGGAGGTTACCCTTTTCACCCCGGCCGGCGGCTGGAACTTCTTTATCTACCTGAACTCGCGCGGCTACTACATCATGCCGCTGCTGGTCTGCTTCCCTTTTCTTCTGTTTCCCGCGTGGCTGTCAATCCGCATTGCGATGCGCCCCTGGAACAAGGTGGTCAATGAAATTACGCTACGCACGCCTGACGATCTCTCCCCTTTAAAAGCCGTTCCCGGACACAGGGAGCTTCGCCAGATGGTGGATGCGATCAATGACTTCCTTGCCAGGGTGCGTGAAAGCGCGGAAAGGGAACGTGTTTTCATTGCGGATGCCGCGCACGAGCTGCGTACGCCCCTCGCGGCGATGCGCATCAACGTGGAAGCGCTGCAGTCCTGGGTCATTAGCGAGAGCCAGCAGGAACTGCTTGCGGGGGTGATTCGCAGCAACAGTCGGGCAGCGCGTCTCGTCAACCAGCTGCTGCTGATGATGCACAGCGAAGCGCGGATTGATACGGACAGGAAGCCCGTGCCGCTGACGACGCTTATTCAGGAGCGAATGGCCGAGCTGGAACCGCTGGCGTCTGCGCGCAGGATTGAGCTGGAATTCTTCGCCGAGGATGACATCTGGATCCCCGGCGTCAGGGAACGCCTGGTGTCGCTTATTGATAACCTCATTGAGAACGCCGTGAAGTACAGTCCCGAGGGCGGGCGGATTCAGGTCGATGTCTGCATAGCAGATGGCTTCGCGCGGCTTCGCGTTTCAGATGCAGGGCCCGGTATTCCGGTTGAACTGCGCGAGCGCGTGTTCGACCGGTTTTTCCGCGATCCCAATCAGGTGCAAAGCGGGAGCGGGCTGGGGCTTGCCATCGTCAAAGCGGTGGCGCAGCAACACAACAGCAGCGTAAACCTGAGTACTTCCGCTGAAGGTGGCCTGATGGTGACGGTTGACTTCCCGAACCGCACGTTTTGCTAAATCAGAACAGGGAGTTCGATCGCAAATGCCGCAGATTGCTTCAAAATAATTACCGTATTTGTTATATTGTTGTTTATTGCTTATTCACCTCTGCGGTGCCAAAAAGAACAAGATTCACCGCAACCCAGGACAGAGAAATGTTAGATTACCGCTTCCCGACAGCTTTGCAGATGGTTCTCAGCGTAGCGATGGCGGAGCAATTGGGTGAACGTTCCACGAGTGCGATTCTGGCCTACGGCCTGGAAGCGAACCCGAGCTTCATCCGCAAATTGATGGTTCCGCTGACGCGTGACGGCATTATCGTCTCAACGCTTGGCCGTAACGGCTCAATTCATCTTGGTCGCCCGCCGGAAGAGATCACCCTGCGCGACATCTACCTTTCGGTCATCGAAGATAAAAAGCTGTGGGCGTCGCGCCCTGACGTGCCGGCCCGCTGCGTGGTCAGCGCTAACGCCTGCTGGTACTTCAAATCGATATCCGAAGAAGCCGAGGAGGCTTCGTTAGCGGTACTGGCCCGCCATACCGTGGCAAGCGCCCTCGAAGCGGTCAAAAACGCCGATAGCAGCGGATGGGATCCGCTCCCGGACCTTATTGCCCAGTATCAAAAAACGTCGTAACGATCTTGCCGGGTGGCGCTGCGCTAACCCGGCCTGCATTCAGATGTAAAAAAAACGCCTTCACAGTGAAGGCGGTTTTTTATTATCGGCAGCGTCCCTATGCGGGCAGAACGTCCCTTTCCTCTTTTTTCCCGCGCGTCACGAACTTACGCAGCGTCACGTAAAACACCGGCGTCAGGAACAGACCAAACAGCGTCACGCCCAGCATCCCGGAGAAAACCGTGATCCCGGTGACGCCGCGCACTTCTGCGCCCGCCCCGTGGCCGAGGATCAGCGGAATGGTTCCGGCAATAAAGGCGATGGAGGTCATCACAATCGGACGTAAACGCAGGCGGCACGCCTCAAGCGCGGCTTCCATAATGCCTTTGCCCTGAATTTCCAGCTCGCGGGCAAACTCCACGATAAGAATCGCGTTTTTACACGCCAGCCCCATCAGCACCACCAGCCCCACCTGCACGAAGACGTTGTTATCGCCACCGGTCAGCCAGACGCCAAACAGCGCGGAGAGCATCGTCATCGGCACGATGAGGATCACCGCCAGCGGCAGCGTCCAGCTTTCATACAGCGCCGCCAGGACCAGGAACGCCAGCAGCACCGCAACCGGGAAGACGATCAGCGCCGTGTTGCCCTGCGTCGCCTGCTGGAAGCTCAGGTCCGTCCATTCAATGTTCATCCCGTTTGGCAGGATCTGCTTAGACATGGCGTCCAGCTGCGTCATCGCCTGCGAGGACGAGAGCACGCGCGGGTCGGCATCGCCAATCAGATCCGCCGCCGGGTAGCCATTGTAGCGGATCACCGGATCCGGGCCGTAGGTGGTCGTGATTTTCACCATACTGCCAATCGGCACCATTTCGCCCTGGCTATTACGGGTGCGTAAATTGGCTATGTCTTCAACGCTGTCGCGGAACTGCCCGTCGGCCTGCGCCATCACGCGCCAGGTACGGCCGAACTGGTTGAAGTCATTCACGTACGACGAGCCCAGATAGGTTTGCAGCGTACCGAAAAGATCGGTCAGCGACACGCCCTGCGCTTTCGCCTTGTCACGGTCGACCTGCACGTCCAGCTGCGGAACGTTAGCCTGGTAGGTTGAGATCGGGAAGTGCATTCCCGGGGTCTGCATAATCGCGCCGGACATAGTGTTCACCGCGTTTTGCAGTGCGCCATACCCCAGACCGCCTCGGTCCTGAATGTACAGAGAATAGCCCGACCCCTGACCCAGCCCTAAAATCGGCGGAGGCAGGATGGAGAAGCCAAAGCCTTCCTGAATTTGCGCGATTTTCGCGTTAATCTCCGCGTTTATTTCCGCCGCAGTATGTTTGCGCTGGTCGAACGGCTTCAGGCCAAAGAAGACCGTCCCGGTATTCGGCGTATTGGTGAACTGCAGCGCGTTCAGCCCCGGGAACGCGACCGCGTAGTCCACGCCTTCGGTATTCATCCCGATTTCGCTCATTTTGCGGATCACCGCGTCGGTGCGCGCCAGCGAAGAACCTTCCGGCATCTTCACGCCGCCAATCAGGTACAGCTTATCCTGCGTCGGAATAAACCCGCCGGGCACCGCTTTAAACATCACGCCAGCGGCACAGAGCAGCAGCAGATACACCACAAATACCGAGCCGCGCCGTCCCAGCGTTTTGCCCACCAGCCCCTGATAGCCGTTCGAGCTCCGGTGGAAAAAGCGGTTAAACGGACGGAAAATCCAGCCGAACAGACGATCGATAAGCCGGGTCGGGAAATCTTTCGGCGCGCCGTGCGGTTTTAACAGCAGTGCCGCCAGCGCCGGAGAGAGCGTCAGCGAGTTAATGGCGGAGATGACCGTGGAAATCGCGATCGTCACCGCAAACTGCTTGTAGAACTGCCCGGTAACGCCCGAGAGAAACGCCATCGGCACAAACACCGCGCACAGCACCAGCGCAATCGCGATAATCGGCCCGGACACTTCGCGCATCGCCTGATGCGCCGCCGCAAGCGGAGCAAGCCCCTCTTCTATGTTTCGCTCGACGTTTTCCACCACCACGATGGCGTCGTCCACCACGATGCCGATGGCCAGCACCAGCCCGAACAAGCTCAGGGTATTCAGCGAGAAGCCGAGCAGGTAGAGAATGCTGAAGGTACCCACCACCGACACCGGCACCGCGATCAGCGGAATGATCGACGCGCGCCAGGTTTGCAGGAACAGGATTACCACCAGCACCACCAGCACCACCGCTTCCAGCAGCGTTTGCACGACCGCACGGATGGAGTCGCGCACGAAAACGGTTGGATCGTAAGGTGCCGCCCACTTCATGTCAGCCGGGAAGCGCGTGGACAGTTCGTCCATTTTCGCGCGCACCGCGTTAGACAAATCAATGGCGTTCGCCCCAGGCGACTGGAAGATACCAATCCCGACCGCGTCTTTATTGTTCAGCTGGGAACGCAGCGCATAGCTGCCGGACCCCATTTCGATACGCGCCACGTCGCGCAGGCGGACGACCGTACCGTCCTGCGTCGTTTTCAGGACAATATTGCCGAACTCTTCTTCGGTATGCAGACGCCCCTGGGCGTTAATGGAGATGAGGAAATCGCTCTCTTTCGGCAGCGGCTCGGCACCAAGCTGCCCGGCGGATACCTGCACGTTCTGCTCCTGCATCGCCGTCACCACGTCCGACGCGGTCAGCCCGCGTGCCGCCACCTTGTTGGGATCCAGCCAGACGCGCATCGCGTATTCACCCGAGCCGAAAATCTGGATCTGGCCGACGCCGGGCAGGCGCGCCAGCTCGTCCTTCACCTTCAGCGTGGCGTAGTTACGCATATACAGGGAGTCGTACTTACCGTTAGGCGAAAACAGATGCACCACCAGCGTCAGCGTCGGGGACTGTTTCTGGGTGGTAATGCCCAGGCGCCGCACGTCTTCCGGCAGGCGCGCTTCGGCCTGCGCGACGCGGTTTTGCACCTGCACCTGCGCCTGATCCGGGTCGGTTCCCGGACGGAAGGTGACGGTGGTGACCAGCACGCCGTCGGAGCCCGCAACGGACTTCATGTACATCATGTTCTCAACGCCGTTGATCGCCTCTTCCAGCGGCGTCGCCACCGTCTCGGC
Source organism: Enterobacter cloacae complex sp. ESBL7 (assembly GCF_041679625.1). NCBI lineage: Bacteria > Pseudomonadati > Pseudomonadota > Gammaproteobacteria > Enterobacterales > Enterobacteriaceae > Enterobacter > Enterobacter cloacae complex sp. ESBL7. The sequence continues at coordinate 1,337,025 of NZ_JBGORN010000001.1, read as the reverse complement.
AATCACTTTCGGGTTGGCGCCCGGGTATTCCGCGCGCACCTGCACGCTTGGCGGCACGACGTCAGGATATTCGCTCACCGGCAGCAGCGGGATGGCGATTAACCCTGTGATAAAAATCAGAATCGACAGTACCGCGGCAAAAATCGGCCTGTCGATGAAAAAACGGGAAAAGTCCATGGGTAGGATTCTCAGGTCAAGGGATCAGTTGAGGGCGCTGGTGGCGGTCATGGCAACGGTTTTCGCGTTAACCGGCATCCCCGGCATAAACACTTTTTGTAAACCCTCGACGATGACTTTATCGCCAGGGTTCAGCCCCTGCCGCACGATGCGTAAACCGTCTGCCAGACGGCCCGGCGTAATGTCGCGGCGCTGCGCTTTCCCCTCTTTATCCACGATATAAACGTACTTACGATCCTGATCGGTCAGCACCGCTTTGTCGTCGATAAGCGTGGCTTTGAACTCCGCGCTGCCCGGCAGGCGTACGCGGGCAAAAAGTCCCGGCGTGAACTGACGCTGCGCGTTATCCAGCAGCGCGCGCATGCGGATGGTGCCGGTACTCGGCGTCAGCTGATTATCAAGGAAGTCCACCTTGCCCTGATGGGGATAACCCTCCTCGCCCGTCAGGCCAATCTCAACCGGAAGCGCCGTGTGATTGCTGGACGCCCCCTGCCCGCTGCGGGCCAGATTCTGGTAGTGAAGGTAGGTCGACTCGTCCACGTCAAAGTAGACGTAAACCGTCTTCTGCGAGACCAGCGTAGTAAGAACGCTGGCGGTGTCGCCCGCAGTCACCAGGTTGCCGCTGGTGATCAGCGCCCGGCTGGCGCGACCGTCGATAGGCGCGGTGACTTTGGTGAAGTCCAGGTTGAGCTGCGCCGCGTCAACTGCCGCCTGCGCGGCGCGAATATCGGCCTGGGCCTGAGTGGCGGCCGAACGACGCTGCTCCCACTCTTCACGGGAGACAACGTTAGTATTGACCAGCTTATCGGTACGATTAGCCTCACTCTGCGCCAGGCTGGCCTGCGTTTTAGCTCTCGCCAGGTTCGCCTGCGCCTGTTCCAGCGCCGCGCGATAGGTTCGGTCATCAATCGTGAACAGCACCTCGCCCTTCTTCACTTCCTGGCCGTCGGTGTAATTCACTTTATCAATGTAGCCGGACACGCGCGGACGGAGCTGAACGCTCTCCACCGCTTCAATCCGGCCGTTAAAGCTATCCCACTGGCTAATGGATTTCACCACCACGTCAGCAGCGCTGACGGCGGGCGCAGGCGGCGCGGCGTTTTGCGCGACGCTGTTGTCGCATCCGACGAGCAGCACGGAGAGCAACATGATCCCCAGCGCGTTCAGATGAAAGTTACCCCAGGTTTTTTGCAGGCTCATTATTTTTATTCCGGTAATTGTCGCCGCCGGGCAAGACGCAGCAGGAGGCACTGCGCCACTTCCTTTGTCCGGTGGCTGTCTCAAGGCCATTTGTGTCGTTCATCGCCACAAAACTGTAACAGTTGCGAATACACTATCGCGGCGATTGTAGGAAGGCGCTTAACTAAGTGCAAGAATAATTGTTGCACTTTATGTGCTATTTGAGCGAATGTGAAAAGACCCGTTTCGGTGAGGGATTTAAATGCAACAATAAAACTTGCAATTATTACAAAAACGCGCCACCTTTTAATGCAACAGACAAAGATACTTTTTTACAGGCCGCGTGGGGGTAACCAGATGAACACTGGCGCATTTATGCATGATTTACTCGACTGGATCGATAACAACCTGGATAGCCGTCTGGACATTGAGTCCGTCGCCAGGCGATCCGGTTACTCAAAATGGCACCTCCAGCGACTCTTCAAAGAGCATACGGGCTATCCCCTCGCCGGGTATATCCGCGCGCAAAAGCTGCAAAAATCGGTTGAGCGCCTAACCCGCAGCGATGAGCCGATTCTGAACGTGGCGATCGCGCTGGGCTTCGACTCCCAGCAGTCCTTCAACCGCAGCTTTAAGCGTCAGTATGGTCAGGCGCCCGGGGCGTGGCGGCGGAGTATGGGTGGCCCGGAATCGCAGCAGCTTTGCCAGTGACGCATATTTTGCTGCAACGTCGATCGGTAGCTGATATACTGTATGTAAATACAGTATAGCGAGGTGCACGATGGCTGTTGAAACAAAATTTGTTGTCGTAAGAAAAGGTGAAGAGAAAATGACATTTGCCAGTAAGAAAGAGGCTGACGCTCACGACAAGCTGCTCGATATGGCAGACGCGTTCACCGACTGGCTGTTGCAAAGCGGAATGCAGATGGATGAAACGCAGGCTGAAAATCTCGGCCTGTATCTCGCCGAGCAGAAAGAGACCGTGCAGCATATTCTGCGTACCAGCAAGCTTCCCGATCTCAATGCTCAAGCTGCAACGGATAAAACAGAATCCGATGCGGCTGACACAAAAAAAATCAGGGCCGTGAAAGCGGCCTGATTGCCAGAAAAATCATCACAGATCCCGGCGCCGTAAGCAGATAACTGCTTACGGCTTTTTTAGCTGTCCGCAGGGTTCCGCTGCTGGTTGAGGGTAACGATGTCGTTGTTTCAGATTCAGAATATAAATAAGGAGATGACGTGCGCCAGGAAATGAAGGCGAAAATCATCAGGATCTGTGATTCAAAAATTGCCTCTAAGGGAAGCCACGTTGGGCTTTCGTTTTATGCTTTTTTTGCTAATAAAAATGACGATCCAGAACTGCTTATGGAAGTTGCGCACTGGTGGATTATGGAAATGAAACTCGATCATTTTGAAAAGGCAGAAAAGATCAGAAACCTCGTCTCAGCCCTGTAACACGCTAAAGCGGGATGGCGGGTGAGGACAAAACCGGAAGATGAATCCCCACCCGCTCGGTCAGGGCGGGAATACTCCTGCCACAGGCCATGACGACGCGCTCTGCATCCCGTTTCTCCCGAAAGGGCAGGACGCCAGCTTACACGCCAACTTCTCGTTCAAAGCTGATTTTTTTCTGCTGATGTGCGCTTTGCACTGTGTGTTGAATAGCTTAATGAGATCGTCCGGTGTTTAGCACGTTCGGTGTCAAATCAGCTTTATCGCACCTTTCCGTGTTAATACTAAGTCCTGTAATGCGCTCCGTAATAATAGATGCCGCATTACTGCGGCGGCTGGAGCTTCTGTATCACTTTGCGCAGTTCCAGATCATTCTTTACCCCCAGCTTAAACATAATCTTTCGCTTATGGGTACTGATCGTTTTCTGACTTCGAAACAATTCACGTGATAATTCAATCCCGGTTTTACCGCTTTTCAGGCCAATAAGTACTTTTTTTTCTGCATCGGTAAAAATCATACCGTCGGTTATATTATTCTCCTGCTCCTGCAGTCGCAGGAAGTGAGCACTGATATAACGTTGTTTTTTCATACTGTGTTTTATTAGCTCACGCAGTTCAAGCAGACGTTCATCCACACAAAGCAGTGAACAACGGTATGACCTCATGAGCTGATGCGCCAGCTTCTCCTGACATGCATAGAGCATAACCAGAGCAGTTCCTTCACCTGGCCGGCAGAGACTTTCGTACTCCGCGGCGGAGATATCAGTAAGCGTGTCATATGCAGAGAAATCAAGCAAAGTCAGATGTGCATTGTCATGCCGAACAACTTCATAATTCCATTCGGGATTTTGTTCGCGAAAAGCCTTCAGGCTGGATATAAACCCGTTCAGTAGAGTCGGATGAACCACACGGGAACAAACAGTAAAAGTAAACATAGTCCTCCAGATGTTCAGACTAAATAGATCTGATCCAAACGGTTAAGTAGATCCAGCCAACTGGCTGATTTTTGCAGCCCCAGACGCAACCGGATGTTATGTTTATGTGTGAAGACCGTTTTATATCCCATATGGCGCAGACTGGCGATTTCATAGGCACTCAGACCTCGGGCGAAGTCGATAAGAATATTAAGCTCAGAGTGTGAGAGCCTATTTTTTTTATTGATATTATTTATTAGCATGGGGCGTGAAGGCAAATATCCTGATCTGAAATTTTTGGATAACATGCGCTGAGAGAGTTCTTCTTCCAAATAATTCTCACAGAGTAGCGTCTGTACACCAAGCTCGTACATCAGTCTAATAAGAAGGACATCTCGTTTTGCAACCCATACGATAATTTCTTTTCCCTGCATTATCAGATGATGAATTATCCGTAATAGAGAATATATTTCTTCACCGGCACCACTAACGCCTGCAGCGAATAAAGACGTTTGATCAGTAAAGAGGGTTACCTCCTCTATCAGCTCGTCTGGTTCAATCACCAGCAGGGAGCTATTGGCGACCTGGATGCTGTTTTTGGCCGCATTGCGAAACAGTGGCCGGGGTTCATAAAGTATAATTTCTGTTATTTTTTGCTGTAACATCGTATCATTTATAAATATAAGTCAATATAGATAATATTAGATAAACATGCTGCAATATTGGAGTGGTTTTGTGTCCAATAAAGGATGTCAATTGCATATAATTATTTTCCAGGGGATCCCCTGGGCGGGATTTATTTTTTTCGGCAGGAAAACGGTGGTCGCTGGCTTTGTACCATCGACAACTCCTGCGGTACGAGCGTGGGGCAGTTGTCAGCGACGGCAAAAAGATCGGCATCCGCCGGAAGTGGTCGATTGGGCAAGACAGTACATCCCACTAAATTTTGCCCCAACCTTCCCCGCGCAACTGGTGTATTGTTTTTAGACAATTCATTCCTCTAAAGGACACCTGCGCAATGATCACCATCCTCGGCAAAACCACTTCCATCAACGTGCGTAAAGTGCTCTGGACCTGCGAAGAAGCAGGCCTCGAATATCTACAGGAAGATTACGGCAGCGGTTTTGCCTCAACGGAAACGGAGGCCTTCCGAGCGCTGAATCCCAACGCCATGGTGCCGGTGCTGATCGATGACGACTTCGTGCTGTGGGAATCCAACGCCATCTGCCGATACCTGGCGCGCAAGGCGGGACGTCACGATCTGCTGCCCGCAGAACCGCAGGCCTGCGCCAACGTTGAGCGCTGGATGGACTGGCATGCAACCGAATTTAACAACGCCTGGCGCTATGTCTTCCCGGCGCTGGGGCGTAAAAACCCGGACTTTAACGATCCAGAACGTATTGCGGCGGGAATAAAAGAATGGAACCACTGCATCACCATTCTGGAAATCCAGCTGCAGCGCACCGGGGCCTTTGCGGCGGGCGAGACGTTTACCCTTGCGGATGTCGTGCTTGGGCTGTCGGTGAATCGCTGGAAAATGACGCCCTTTGATAAGCCCGACGTGCCCGCGATCGAGGCCTGGTTTGAACGTCTTAACCAGCGACCGGCGTTTTTGCGTCACGGAAATAACGGCATGATTTAAAGTATTCTCGACCCCATTTTGAGTAAGGATATTTTAATTAATTACTAAACCCTGAAAGTCGTCAGAGGGAATAATAATTAAGCCATATCCTGGACAGCCCGTTGCGCCGCTTTGCTAGCCTGAATATTCAGGCAAAGCTCAATCTGGAGGTATTCTTGCTGATTAGACTCAAGAAAGAACGAACGCATAAGGAGGATCGCCGGCTTGCTCTCTGGCTGGCGACCTCGGCAGGTTTGCTGAATGCCATCGCTCTCGGGGCATTTGGTTTTTTCCCCTCACACATGACCGGCAACACCTCCCAGTTATCCAGCGAAGTCTCTTCCACCGATCTGAGCGATATCATTTTCTTCGGCTCGATTATTCTCTCTTTTGTTGCAGGCGCCATTATTGCCCGCATGATTGTGATATGGGGAATTATCCATAACGTCAGGCTGGTTTTTTGCCAGATCCTGTTTGTCGAAGGGTTATTACTGACCGGCGTCTCCTTCTACGAGATGTATTTTCATGCCCTCACCAGCAACCGCGTGATTATTCTTTTTCTGTGCGGACTAATGGGCATTCATAACTCCACCTCCACGCAGCTTTCCGGCGGACGGGTGAGATCGACGCACATTACCGGCACGCTGACGGACGCGGGTATATCCCTGGCCTCGGTACTGGTGGCGATGCTGCGCAGGGATTACTCCAAAGATACGGCGGCGCAAAAAAGCCAGCTGACAACCCACTTAACCACCCTTTTCTCGTTTATTTCGGGCGGTATCGCGGGGCTGCTGCTGTTCAGGTGGATCGGGTTTAACGCCATGCTGGCGCTCGGGTTGATGCTCGCCGTGGTCGCTATCGTTTCAATTATCACCGTCTCGACGCGGGTTCGACGCGTTCGCGCCTCTCTATGAAAATAATGACCTGTATTGGGCGTAAGAGCTCTTTAGATGTGACGTTGTCACATCTAAAAATTCGCTTTAGGACTATTCTGCCTGCCCCTCAATCAGCCCTTACGCCATAAGGCTTAACGCCATGTTGTCACTGTTTTCATAGGGTTACTGATTTTACCCCTTCGCTGGAACCCTTCCCAAACGCTTGCTATAGGTGAAATACCCCTGCCGAAACATGGCATAACAACAGGCAACCGGTGGTTGCTATAACGCATGCGCACAGGGAGACACACCGCAATGCACCCATTACTCAAACGTTCGCTGCTGTTTGTCGGTGCCATTATCGTGGTCCTCGCCCTCCTCGTCTGGGGCATCGGGCTGGAAACGATAAGGGAGCGCCAGGTTGACCTGGTTTATCTCGGGCAACAGCACATGATTCTGGTTTTCTCATCGATGTTTTTTGCCCTGCTGGTCGGTATTCCAGCCGGCATTCTGCTGAGCCGCCCGGCTGCGCGGGGTATCGCCGAATATGTGATGCAAATTTTTAACGTCGGCAACACGCTCCCGCCGCTGGCCGTACTGGCGCTGGCGATGGTGGTGATTGGCATTGGCGATACGCCCGCCATCATCGCCCTGTTCCTCGCCTCGCTGCTGCCGATAGTGCGCAATACCTACGCCGGGCTGTGCTCGGTCCCGCCGTCGCTGCTGGAAGCGGCAAACGGCATCGGGATGACCAAATGGCAGCGCCTGCGCCAGGTTGAGCTGCCTGCCGCCTGGCCGGTCATGCTCTCGGGGATCCGCATCGCCACCGCCATTAACGTCGGTACCGCGCCGCTGGCGTTCCTGATTGGTGCCAGCAGCTACGGCGAGCTGATTTTCCCCGGTATTTACCTGAACGATTTCCCGACGCTGATCCTTGGCGCGGCGGCCACCGCCCTGATCGCCCTGATCCTCGATACCCTGCTGGCGGCGCTGGGTCGCGCGATGAGTCCCCATCTCGCTCGATAACAATAACAAGGAGCTTTTATGAGACTGTTTTCCGGCCTGACGGCGCTGTGTGCCGCGGCGCTGTTCACCAGCCAGGCGATGGCGGCCCCGCTGATTCTGGCGACCAAGAGCTTTACCGAGCAGCACATTCTCTCGGCGATGACCGTGCAGTACCTGCAAAAGAAAGGTTTTCAGGTCCAGCCGCAAACCAACATTGCCACGGTGATCTCCCGCAACGCGATGATCAACAAGCAGATTGATATGACCTGGGAGTACACCGGCACGTCCTTGATCATCTTTAACCACATCAACAAGCGCATGTCGCCGCAGGAGTCTTACGAGACGGTGAAACGCCTGGACGCAAAGCACGGTCTGGTCTGGCTCAAGCCCGCCGACATGAACAACACCTACGCTTTCGCCATGCAGCGCAAGCGCGCCGAGGCGGAACACATCAACACCATGTCGGAGATGGTGGCGAAGATTGAGCAGGTCCGTAAAACCAACCCGGACAAAAACTGGCTGCTTGGCCTGGACCTGGAATTTGCCGGGCGCAGCGACGGCATGAAGCCGCTGCAGGCGGCCTACAAGATGGATCTGGACCGCCCGCAAATCCGTCAGATGGACCCCGGTCTGGTCTATAACGCGGTGCGCGACGGCTTCGTCGACGCCGGCCTGATTTACACCACCGACGGGCGCGTAAAAGGCTTCGACCTCAAGGTACTGGAAGACGATAAAGGCTTTTTCCCGAGCTACGCGGTGACGCCGGTGGTGCGTAAGGACACGCTGGAGGCCAACCCCGGTCTGGAAGAGGCGCTCAACACCCTCTCGGCGCAGCTCAACAACGACGTTATCACCGAGCTGAACAAAAAGGTGGATATCGACCATCAGTCACCGCAGCAGGTCGCCCTCGATTTCCTGCGTAGCAAACAGCTGCTGTAGGAGGCGCTATGGAGACGATTCACTACATTCTGGACAACTGGGATTACCTCTTAACCCTCACCCTTCAGCACCTGTGGCTGGTGGCGCTGGCCGTAGGTTTAGCCATCATCATCGGCGTACCGCTGGGCATTGTGATTGTCCGCCATAAGTGGCTGGCAACGCCGGTACTGGGGATTGCTACCATCGTGCTGACCATTCCGTCCATCGCCCTGTTTGGCCTGATGATCCCGCTGTTTTCGCTGATCGGTCAGGGTATTGGCGCCCTGCCCGCAATTACGGCGGTGTTTCTCTACTCGCTGCTGCCGATTGTGCGTAATACCCATACGGCGCTCGACAGCCTGCCGCCGGGCCTGCGCGAAGCCGGACGCGGCATCGGCATGACCTTCTGGCAGCGGCTGCGCTGGGTCGAGATCCCGATGGCGCTGCCGGTGATTTTCGGCGGGATCCGCACCGCCGTGGTGATGAATATCGGCGTGATGGCGATTGCCGCGGTGATCGGCGCGGGTGGTCTGGGCCTGCTGTTGCTCAACGGCATCGGCGGAAGCGATATTCGCATGTTGATTGCGGGCGCGCTGATGATTTGTCTTTTAGCGATTGTGCTCGACTGGCTGCTGCATCGTCTGCAGGTGGTTCTGACTCCAAAGGGGATTCGATAATGATAAAACTGGAAAACCTCACCAAACAATTTTCACAGAAGCACGGCCAGACCTTTAAGGCCGTCGACAACGTTAACCTGACCGTACCCGAAGGGGAAATGTGCGTCCTGCTCGGCCCGTCCGGCTGCGGGAAGACCACCACCCTGAAGATGATTAACCGCCTCATTACCCCAAGCAGCGGGACAATCCTGATCAACGGCGAAGACACCAGCGGGATGGACACCGTCACCCTGCGCCGCAACATCGGCTACGTGATCCAGCAGATTGGCCTGTTCCCGAACATGACCATCGAAGAGAACATCACCGTCGTGCCGCGCATGCTGGGCTGGGATAAATCGCGCTGTAAAACCCGCGCCGAAGAGCTGATGGATATGGTGGCGATGGATCCGCATAAGTTCCTCAACCGCTACCCGCGCGAGATGTCCGGGGGCCAGCAGCAGCGTATTGGCGTCATCCGCGCCCTGGCGGCGGATCCTCCGGTGCTGCTGATGGATGAACCCTTCGGCGCGGTGGACCCGATCAACCGCGAGGTGATCCAGAACCAGTTCCTGGAGATGCAGCGCAAGCTGAAAAAAACCGTCATGCTGGTCAGCCACGATATCGACGAAGCCCTGAAGCTCGGCGACCGTATTGCGGTGTTCCGTCAGGGAAAAATCGTGCAGTGCGCCAGCCCGGATGAGCTGCTGGCGAAACCGGCGAACGAGTTTGTCGGCTCGTTTGTCGGTCAGGACCGGACGCTGAAGCGTCTGCTGCTGGTATCGGCGGGCGACGTCACCGACCAGCAGCCGACCATTACGGTGCGGGGCTCTACTCCGCTTCCCGAAGCCTTTGCGACCATGGATGATAACGACATTCGGGCCGTTACGGTGGTTGACGAGCACGGCAAACCGCAGGGCTTTGTGAAGCGTCGCGAAGCGCGTAACGCCAGCGGTACCTGCGCCGACATCCTGCATCCGTTCCGCATGACCGGCAAGGCGGAAGACAACCTGCGCGTGGTGCTTTCACGTCTGTATGAGAGTAATACCAGCTGGATGCCGATCGTGGATGAGGACGGTCGCTACAACGGCGAGATTTCGCAGGACTATATTGCCGAGTACCTGAGCTCCGGGCGTACGCGCCGGGCGCTGAATATTCATAGCGACAGCTAACCTTTCTGGCCGGGCATCGCCCGGCTTTTCGCACGCAGACCTTTTGCTAACCCCGCGATTTCCCGCCACAATATCGTATCGTCCCCGTTAAAACGCGACCCATGCAACGTCTTCATACCTACCCCGACATCCGCGCGATGTTTCGTCGCCTGCTGATTGCCACCGTCACCGGCGTGCTGGCCGCGCTGGCCGTTGCGGTATTCCGCCACAGCATGTACCTGCTGGAGTGGCTGCTTCTCAGCAACGACAGCGGCAGCCTGGTGAATGCGGCCGCGTCGCTCTCGCCCTGGCGACGCGCATTGACGCCCGCACTGGGTGGGCTGGCCGCCGGACTGCTGCTCTGGGGTTGGCAGCGTCTGACCGCGCAGCGGCCTCATGCTCCCACCGATTACATGGAAGCGCTGGAGACCGGAGACGGCCAGTTTGACTACGGCGCCAGCCTTGTGAAATCCCTTGCCTCGCTGCTGGTCGTGGCCAGCGGAAGCGCCATCGGGCGTGAAGGGGCGATGATCCTGCTTGCCGCCCTGGCCGCCTCCCTTTTCGCCCGGCGCTTTACGCCCAAATCCGAATGGAAATTATGGATAGCCTGCGGTGCCGCCGCCGGGATGGCCAGCGCCTATCACGCGCCCCTGGCCGGAAGCCTGTTCATCGCGGAAATTCTGTTTGGCACGCTGATGCTGGCCTCGCTCGGCCCCGTGGTGATCGCGGCGGTGGTGGCGCTTCTTACGACGCAGCTCCTGGCACCGGGCGCGGGTACGCTTTACGCGGTCCATCTGAGCGGCCTCCTTACCGCGGCCGATTATGCTCTTCTCGTCGCGATGGGGCTGGTGGCGGGCCTCTGCGGACCGCTGCTGATGTGGCTGATGGACGTCAGCCACGGGCTTTTCCTGCGCCTCAAGCTTTCGCCGCCGTGGCAATTAGCGCTGGGCGGTGCGATCGTCGGGCTGCTGTCTCTTCTCACGCCGAAGGTGTGGGGGAATGGCTACAGCGTGGTTCAGGCTTTTCTGCTCGCCCCGCCGCTGCTGTCGGTGATTGCCGGGGTGTTCATCTGTAAACTGCTGGCGGTACTGGCGAGCAGCGGATCGGGCGCGCCCGGTGGGGTGTTTACACCTACGCTGTTTGTCGGTATGGCAACAGGAATGCTGTTCGCGCAGCTTTTCGCGCTGTGGCTGCCGGGCTCTGAGACGGCGATTTTGCTGGGGCTGGCGGGGATGGCAACGCTACTTGCCGCGACCACGCATGCGCCCATTATGTCAGCGCTGATGGTCTGTGAAATGACCGGGCAGTATTTTTTACTGCCCGGCTTGCTGGTCGCCTGCGTGGTGGCGTCCGTGCTGTCGCGGACGTTACGCCACGACTCGGTCTATGGTCAACACGCCACCGAGGGCAGAGAGATCGATGTACTGCGCTAGCTCGCGCTGCTCGGCGCGGGGCAGATAAGGCAGTTCACCCACCAGCGGCCCGGGCAGCTTTTTGCTCAGCACGTCGATGATCTCCGCGTAGTGCGCCAGGCCCGGGTTGATGCGGTTTGCCACCCAGCCAATCAGCGGCAGGCCGTCATTGGCGATCGCCTGCGCCGTCAGCAGCGCGTGGTTGATGCACCCTTCCTGGATACCCACCACCATTACCACCGGAAGCTGTTCCTGTACGACCCATTCGGACAGCGGGCGCAAATCATTCATCAGGCTGCGCCAGCCGCCCGTCCCTTCCACCACCACGTGGTCCACCTTTTCGCTCAGGTTCGCCAGGCCGTCGGACAACAGGGGATAATTAATCAGGCCGCTGTGCGCTACGCTGCTCTCCTCTTCGCTTAACGCAATGGGATTGACCGCGTGATAAGGCAGTTCCAGCGACGAGACGCTTTGCAGCACCAGGGCGTCTTTATTACGCAATCCCTCTGGCGTCTCTTTACTGCCTTTTGCGACCGGTTTGTACCCTGCCACGCGTTTACCGCTTGCTGCCAGCGCCTGCAGCAATGCGCGGGATACGACGGTCTTGCCGACAGAGGTATCAGTACCAGTAACAAAGAAACGCTTAAGCATGACTCACTCCACCTCTTGGGTATGCTTCGAAAATATAAACCAGGTAAATAATTCAGTGGAGGAAGTCTACGGGATGCGTGCGCTACCCGGCTTGAGATAGCGCAATTTTTCTTACATCTGCGGAAAAGAGTTAACCCTGCAACAGGCGGATCAACAGCGAGCCATTATACATGGCATCTTTGACCAGCGCCGCGCCGGCCATGGTTCCCTGGTTGGAAAACTGGGTGCTTTCTACCGCAATATTTTTGCTGTAGGCGGGAAGCGACTGCTGATGGATACAGGCCGAAATCGCCGGGAAGAGGATCTCCGCCGCCTGGCTCAGCGGTGAGCCAATAAGGATTTTTTGCGGGTTGAAGAGGTTCACCATAATGGCCAGAATGCGGCCAACGTTATTCCCCACGCCGGTAATAATGTCCTTCGCCAGCAGATCGCCCTGGCGCGCGGCGGCGCAGAGGGAATCCACCGTCAGGGGTTGTCCGTGCAGCGAGGAGCTCATGGACTGGCTGAGCCGGACCTGCGCCAGCTCCAGCACGCTTTCCACGCTGGCAATGGTCTCCAGACAGCCGTGGTTTCCGCAGTAGCAGCGCTTGCCGTACGGATCGACCTGGGTGTGGCCAATTTCCACCAGGCTACTGCTTCCGGCGTGGAGAAGACGTCCGTCGGTAATCACGCCCGCCCCGACGTTATGGTCGATGACCACCTGAATCACATCCCGCGCACCGCGCGACGCGCCAAACAGCGCCTCCGCCATCGTCCAGGCGCTGATGTCATGCTGAATATAGACCGGCACGCCGGTATGATTTTTCAGCACCTCGCCAAGCGGCATCTCTTTGACATCGTCGTAAAAAGGCATGCGGTGAACAATACCGTTTTCGGTATCAATAATGCCCGGCATGGTGATGGCAATCGCCGTTAAGCGTTCAAGCCGCTGCTGATGGCGGATAAAGAAGTGATCGATATGCGAGACAATCGCGTCGAGGAGCGGTTCCTCCGCGTTGAGCGGCAGTTCAAGCCGGTCTTCCACCACCAGCTTGCTGCTCAGGTCGCGCAGCGCAAGGAAGATCTCCCCCCGGCTGATGCGCAGTGACAGGTAGTGCCACGCTTCCGTTTCAACCACCAGCCCGACTGCCGGACGGCCACGGCTGCCCGGCTCCTGAATTTCCGTCTCCTGAACCAGGTGCGCTTCCAGCATCTCGCGGACAATCTTGGTGATACTGGCAGGTGCCAGTTGTGCCAGGCGCGAAAGATCGATACGCGAAACCGGACCAAGCTGATCAATCAGGCGATACACCGCGCCAGCGTTGGTCTGCTTAATCTGATCGATATGCCCTGGCTGACTATCAGCAACCACCTCGTACTCCCTTATTTTCGAGCTTCGAAATAAACTGTTTGCTATGGTGAAGCACTTCCATGGCCGTCGTCAAATATTTACTTAGCCATGTGATTTACCGCACATTTTTACCCTCTTTTCCGTGAAAATGCCGCCCGGCAGAGACGCTAATTAGCTGCTGTTTGAAGCGCTGTGCGGCATGGCTCTGTTCACGGTGTTTTGACCAGACCAGCCACATTTCGGAAACGGCATCCTCTTCGGTAATGGTCACCCAGCGCATTTCACGCAGCTGCACCCGTTTAAAGGAGGCCGGAAGTATAGACACGCCCAGACCGGCCGCGACCAGGCCGATAATGGTCATCGCTTCCCCTACCTCCTGGGTGATGACCGGGGCAAGATCGTAGCGGCGCATCAGCCCCAGGATATCGTCATACAGGCCTGTCCCGACCTGCGGGTCAAAAAAGACAAAGGGCTCTTTTGCCAGCTCTGCCAGCGAAACCGACGGACGCGACGCCAGCGGGTGATCGTGCGGGATCATAGCCATCAGCGGCTCGCGCAGGATCACCTCCCACGCCAGCGTGTCCGGCAGCTGGGTGTTACGCATCAGCCCCAGATCCAGCGAACCCTCATTCAGCGGCGCAATCTGCTCGCGGGTGTTGATTTCGCGCGTCTGAATATGAACATCCGGAAAGTGGCGACGGAATGACGATAGTGTCTCCGAGACGGCGCTGATAAAAGGCGCGGAAGAGGTAAACCCGATTCGTAACTCTCCGGCTTCTCCGAGATAGAGCCGTTCTGCACGGGCGGCGGCGTCATCGACCATGCTCAGAATTTGTCGGCTGTCGATCAGGAACTGTTTACCCGCCGCCGTCAGGCTCACGCTGCGGTTGGTGCGGGCCAGAAGGCGCGCCCCGACCTGCTGCTCCAGGATCTGAATCTGCTGGCTTAACGGTGGCTGAGAGATATTCAGCCGTGCCGCCGCGCGGCCAAAATGCAGCTCCTCGGCGACGGCGACAAAGTAGCGAAGATGACGCAGCTCGATATTCATATTTTTAAAGTATCATTTGAGATTATTAATATATTAGACAGAATATTTACATTTTCCTACCCTGAACAGGTGGTCATACCCGTCACCAGAAATCACGGGGATGTTTAAGCAAGGAAACTGTGTGAGCCGTACAACGACTATTGATATCGATCCGGCAAGAGATATCAATGATTTACCCGCAGCACCGCAGCCGGTCCAGTTCATTAAACGTGGTACCCCCCAATTTATGCGCGTCACGCTGGCGCTCTTTTCCGCCGGTCTGGCGACCTTCGCCCTGCTCTATTGCGTTCAGCCGATCCTGCCCGTTCTCTCTCATGAGTTTGGCGTATCGCCTGCCAGCAGCAGCGTTTCGCTCTCTGTTTCTACCGGCATGCTGGCGATTGGCCTGCTCTTTACCGGGCCGCTGTCCGACGCCATTGGCCGTAAACCGGTGATGGTAACCGCGCTGATGCTGGCGTCGGTCTGTACGTTACTCTCGACCATGATGACCAGCTGGCACGGTATTCTGGTGATGCGCGCGCTGATTGGGCTCTCGCTCAGCGGCGTGGCGGCGGTCGGGATGACCTACCTCAGCGAGGAGATCCACCCGAGCTTTGTTGCTTTCTCTATGGGGCTTTACATCAGCGGGAACTCGATTGGCGGAATGAGCGGCCGCCTGCTGAGCGGGGTGTTTACCGACTTCTTTAGCTGGCGTATTGCGCTGGCGGTAATCGGGTGTTTTGCGCTGGCATCAGCCCTGATGTTCTGGAAAATTCTGCCGGAATCGCGTCATTTCCGCCCGACATCGCTGCGCCCGAAAACGCTGTTTATCAACTTCCGCCTGCACTGGCGCGACAAAGGTTTGCCGCGCCTGTTTCTAATGGGGTTCCTGCTGATGGGCGCCTTCGTCACGCTGTTTAACTATATTGGCTACCGCCTGATGCTCTCGCCGTGGCATCTGAATCAGGCCGTTGTCGGCTTGCTTTCTGTGGCCTATCTCACCGGCACGTGGAGCTCGCCGAAAGCCGGGGCGATGACCGCACGCTATGGACGCGGGCCGGTACTGCTGGTATTCACGGGCGTGATGTTACTCGGCCTGCTGCTGACGCTATTATCCTCGCTGTGGTTCATCTTTGCCGGGATGCTGCTCTTCTCCGCCGGGTTCTTCGCCGCCCACTCGGTCGCCAGCAGCTGGATTGGCCCGCGCGCGCGTCGCGCCAAAGGACAGGCATCATCGCTGTATCTGTTTAGCTATTACCTGGGCTCCAGCATCGCCGGGACCCTCGGCGGCGTGTTCTGGCATAACTACGGCTGGAACGGCGTGGGCGGGTTTATCGCGCTGATGCTGTGCGCGGCGCTGCTGGTGGGCACCAGTTTGCATAAACGTCTGCATTAACATTCCAGCGCCTTCGTGTTTAAATCAAGCCGATGCTAATTTTTGTCATCGGCTGATTCAGACACGAGGACTTCATGAAAAACAATAACTACCAACAACTCACCCGCACCTTCCAGCGTCTCTCCCGCTTCTCCCACCTCTCCTCCATCGCCAGCTGGGATATGTTCACGATGATGCCGCCGGGCGGCAGCGCCGCGCGCGGTGAAGCACTCGCGGAGATGAGCGTCCTGCAACATCAGATCCTGACCGATAAAAAAGTCGGCGACCTGTTAGCGGCGGCGGCAGGTGAAGATCTGAATGATGTCGAACAGGCCAACCTGCGCGAAATGACGCGCCACTACCAGCAGGCCACTCTGCTGCCGGAATCGCTGGTGGAAGCGAAATCCCTGGCAGGCAGCAAGTGTGAACACGCCTGGCGTACTCAGCGCCCCGCCAACGACTGGCAAGGTTTTTCCGCCAACCTGAAAGAGGTGGTCAAACTCAGCCGCGAAGAGGCTCGCCTGCGGGCTGAAGCCAAAGGCTGTACGCCGTACGACGCGCTGCTGGACATTTTTGAACCCGACATGACCAGCGCGCGTCTGGACGTTCTGTTCGGCGATATGAAGTCCTGGCTACCGGACCTGCTGGCAAACGTGGTGGAAAAACAGGCTCAACGGTCGTTTATTCCGCCGCAAGGCCCCTTCCCGACGGCAGCACAGCGTGAACTGGGCCTGGAAGCCATGAAGATGCTTGGCTTCGATTTTAACGGCGGTCGCCTGGACGTGAGCGCGCACCCGTTCTGCGGCGGCGTCCCGGAAGACGTGCGCATCACCACGCGCTATGACGAAGATGAGCTGCTCAGCGCGCTGTTTGGCGTGATCCACGAAACCGGACACGCCCGCTACGAACAAAACCTGCCGCGCGCGTGGGCAGGACAGCCGATTGCCCTGGCGCGCTCAACCGCGATCCATGAATCACAGAGCCTGTTCTTTGAAATGCAGCTGGGGCGCAGTGAAGCCTTCCTCAGGCATCTTCTCCCTGCGGTACACGCCCGCTTTGGCAGCCAGGCGGCGTTCAGCGAAGAGAACTTTATTGCCTGGAACCAGCGCGTGAAGCCTGGCTACATCCGCGTCGATGCGGACGAAGTGAGCTACCCGGCACACGTGGTGCTGCGCTATGAGATTGAGCGTGCGCTGATCAACGGCGAGATCGAGGTGGATGATATTCCCGCCCTGTGGGACGAGAAAATGCAGGCCTGGCTCGGATTATCTACCAAAGACAACTACCGCAACGGCTGTATGCAGGATATCCACTGGACCGACGGCGGTTTTGGTTACTTCCCGTCATACACGCTTGGCGCTATGTACGCCGCGCAGCTGTTCCATGCCGCCCGAACCGCACTGCCGGGTCTGCAGGCCTCCATCGCTGAGGGCGATTTTTCCGCACTCTTTGAGTGGCTGCGTCAGAACATCTGGCAGCACGGCAGCCGCTTCAGCACGTCGCAATTAATCACCCAGGCGACGGGTGAAGATCTGAATATCCGTTACTTCCGCGAACATCTCACCTCACGTTATCTTTAATTCCTCTGCCGGAGCCCGCTCCGGCACTCTTCTCACCCTTTTTATAACCATATGATTTAGCACATGTTGTCATGATTACGTCGGGTGTATGAATGCGTGTCCTAACGTCACAATTAAACGGCTCAAGGTCAGGATTAAAAAATAAAGGGATGACCACAAAAGGTTAAATTGTCGATAGTCAGGCAACCCTTTCTTTGTTAGTCATATTTTTCCGTTTTCATTTGCGGCTTTTTTATTCCTCAATTCTACTGGTAGGTGAGGTTTAACGTTGCTGTTGCATTTGCCTTGCCGGGTCTAATCTGGTCTTTATCTTTTGTCTGATAGTAACGAGCTTCTATCGGGAATATCTCCTGACCTCCGGCGGAGCGTTTGAGGTTCAGCATTTCATTTAATTTAATGGGTATATTATTATAAAGCAATTGTACACCGACGCCTTGTGCAACGCCCGGCTGTCCCTGATTACTTAGTGCCAACACACTTTGCTCTGAACAATCAGGATTTTGATTTCCAGCGAGGGTGATGTTGATATTAGCATTATTGTCACAACTTAGATTTAAATTCTGCACAGACGTTTTAGCAGGGGCGTATCCACTTTGTCCGTTGAAATCGGTTATGCTGACATTCCCAATGTCAAATGACATATTATTATTGTTTACTGTACATTTATCCGAGAGAACATTTATCGAAGATGAAATATTTATACCATCTAACTGATAGTTAAACACAGTCCAATTATAAGCCATACGTATTTTTATCATGGTTGGAGTAGACGTAACTGTACCAGAAGTTATTGATGGATTTGTTTTTACTAACTTCGCTCTGATAAGGCTTGTAACTCTCTCAGAAGGCGTATCATCAAGCCAGTGGCATTTCAGGCCTATATACGACCCATCTGTTCTTATATATTCTTCACTATTTTCCCTCTGGCAGTAGGTAAAGCCAGAAAATTCCTTAACATCGTAGTAAAATCTTATCCCAACGCCCTCAACATTCGTTTTAAATACCCCCGGCATCCCACTTTCACTCTCTCCGCTGGCAGAAAATTGATAATATGCATCTCTATCAGTTATGCCGTCCTTATCGCTGATTAATGCGCAGGTCACACTTTGTTGAATATCCGGGGTTATATATTCGCTTTCTGTTCCTACCGGAGAATCACGCTGAAAATGCGCTGTACCGGATAACGAGACTGACACAGGTGTGGAAGTACAGGTTTCCAGCTCCTCTCCCGGCAAAGCATCTTGAGCATGAGCTGATAATGAAAATAACGCTAAAAAAATCAAACTAAACTCTTTCATACTGCCACGCTATATTTAGGTAATAGAATGGCTAGAATGTATATTGTTTATACAAACTTTTGAAATCCAATTTTAGCTCGCTCTCTTCTTGATTTATCTTATTTTTTCTGTGCCGAGTATTTTTATTACAGGTTCATCGAAAATAATATACACTTATGCCGATCTATTCAATATAAATCGATCGGTTAAAACTATCATGTAAGTTCGAATATCTTATATTGCTGCAACATGATGGATTTCGGATCGGGTTTCCTGGTAGCCCTGCCTTTCACACGCTATGCATCCCGTTAGATCCAGGCATGGGGCAGCATCGACACGCTTGTCAGCGATCGGGGGAGTTTGTAAAAGATGAAAGGCATAATGAAAACGATGTTAGCCATTCTGTGTGCGACAAGTTTAAGTACTTTCGCAGCCACGGATAATACCCCCGCAAGACGCGTTCAACGATATTACCCGCTCTCTTGCAGACCTCCAGCCCATCACGTTTCAGGCTCCTGCTGAAAAATTGAAGCTGCTGGTGTTTATTGATAACCAGTGCATTTACTGCAGCAACGTAGTGAAAAGCGTTAAGCAATATACGGATGCCGGTTTGACGATGTCGTTTCTGACCGTTGCGCCCAACGCCATTAGCGACTCGGTGATTGAAGATATGGGGGCGCGTCTGGTGTTCAACCGATAAGGTCAAAAGCCTGCAGCAAGCGATGGCGGGATTTTTACCGGATAACGATATCACCACAGCCTGTTCCGATCTGATCGCGCGGCAAACTGCACTGGCAGAACGTTTGGGCATTAGCATCACCCCGGTAATGGTGGTGATCGAGCCTGAATCACGGTCGATTATAGGCAGCCAATCTCCGGCGGCTATTCTGGCCACACTGAACAAATAACAGAGGTCTGTTCGTATACTTTTCTCCCCTCTGTACATTCCGTTACACGCCGATACCAATCACTCACGGAAACCTCGAATTTACAGGGATATAGTTATTTCAACGGCCCCGCAGTGGGGTTAAATGAAAAACCAAATTCGAGGGTATGAGAATGAATAAAGTATTAGCTCTGGTTGTTGCCGCTGCTATGGGTCTGTCTTCTGCTGCATTTGCTGCTGACACTACCGCAACTGCTGCACCGGCTGCCGCGCCTGCTGCAACCACCACCGCAGCGCCAGCAAAAGCGGTTCACCATAAGAAACATCACAAAGCTGCAGTGAAAAAAGAAGCCGCTGCGCCAGCAACCGCAGCACCAACCGAGCAGAAAGCTCAGGCTGCCAAAAAGCACCACAAGAAAGCCGCTAAACCGGCTGTAGAACAGAAAGCGCAGGCTGCTAAAAAGCACCATAAAAAAGCCGCTAAACCGGCTGTAGAGCAGAAAGCGCAGGCTGCTAAAAAGCACCACAAAAAAGCAACCAAACCAGCTGTAGAACAGAAAGCTCAGGCTGCTAAAAAGCATCACAAAAAAGCAGTAAAACACGAAGCTGCTAAACCAGCTGCACAGCCAGCTGCGTAAGAGTACAAGCTTAACCGTGCCCTTCGGGGCACGTTGGTAAACCGGCGCTGAACCGGAACAGGTTCCGCGCCGTTTTTTTATTTCCGGAGGGCGTATGCTGCGACGCTATCGGTTTGAGCTGATTCTTATCCTGCTTATTTTATGCGCGCTCATCGCCAGCCATTTTTATCTTTCCTGATTGTAGCACGCTGATTTTACTCCCACTTTAGCGCTGTCCCGTCTATAGTATTTTCATAGGGTTCACTTTTAATAATCATAATTACCCCCACCAGAGTGTGATATGCGTAAATCTGTTGTGTTGTTACTGGGAACGTTTGGTGTTTTTTCTGGATTCTCACATGCGGATGATGGCGGTGATGACACCATTAGCGCGAAAGAGCTAAAGACGCTTTTTTTCGGTCATGACGATCGTACGCGCGTCGCCGATCCCACCCAGGCCCCCTGGGATGCTATAGGTCAACTGGAAACCGCCAGCGGTAACTTATGCACCGCGACGCTGATCACCCCGCAGCTTGCCCTGACGGCAGGCCACTGCCTGTTAACGCCGCCAAACGGCAAGCCGGATAAAGCGGTTGCCTTGCGGTTTGTGTCGCAAAAAGGGACCTGGCGCTATGAAATCCACGGCATTGAGGGACGGGTCGATCCGTCTCTCGGCAAACGCCTGAAGCCGGATGGCGACGGCTGGATAGTGCCACCGGCGGCCGCCTCATGGGACTTTGGCCTGATCGTTTTACGCTACCCGCCTTCGGGCATTACGCCGCTGCCGTTATTTGACGGCGACAAGGCCGCACTCACCGCCGCGCTGAAAGCCGCCGACCGAAAGGTGACGCAGTCAGGCTATCCTGTCGATCATCTGGATACGCTTTATACGCACAGCGACTGTATTGTGACGGGCTGGGCGCAAACCAGCGTACTCTCGCATCAGTGCGATACGTTGCCGGGTGACAGTGGTTCGCCGCTGATGCTGAAAACCGATAAGGGCTGGCAGTTGATTGGTGTCCAGAGCTCTGCGCCGGCGGCAAAAGACCGGTGGCGCGCCGATAACCGCGCCTTGTCCGTTACCGGTTTCCGCGACCAGCTGGAAGCGCTGGCGCAGCAGTAAATCAGCAGCGTCTGACCTTACGTAACGCTTTGATTGACTCAATGGGCATCGGCTGGCTGAACCAAAAACCCTGCAGTTGATCGCAGCCAGCCAGCCGCAGCAGTTTCATTTGCTTCTCGGTCTCTACCCCTTCTGCCACCACCGCCATGCCCAGCGCATTGGCGATCCGCACCGTACCGCTCACCAGCGCGGCCGCCTGTTCATCGTTATCCACCAGCCCGGCCAGGGATTTATCGATCTTGATGGTGTCGAAGTTAAAACGCCGCAAATAGCCAATGCTGGAATAGCCGGTGCCAAAGTCATCCAGCGCCACCGCCGTACCCAGCGCTTTAAGATTCGCTATCGCCATGCGGGCTCGCTCCGGATTTTCCAGTACATACGACTCCGTAACCTCAAGCTGCAGCCGGTTGGCCGGGAAACGGGTGCTCTCCAGCACGCTGGCCACTTTTTCTTCGAAGGCAGGATCGCGAAATTGCGCGGGGGAGATATTCACGGAGAGCTTTAATTCACCGTACGGCTGCAGATCCTCACAGGCCCGCTGCAATACGAACTGACCCAGCTTGTAAATCAGACCGCTGGTCTCCGCAATGGCGATAAAGGTATCCGGACCCAGCGGCCCCTCCGGGCGACGTGGCCAGCGGACCAGCGCTTCGACGCTGCTCATTGTCTGACTGCGGGCGTCAACGATCGGCTGATACCAGACCTCAAACTCATCGCGCTCCAGACCGCTGCGGATCTGATTTTCAATCGCCAGCTTGCGTTCCCGGACGCTGTTCAGCTCCGCGTCGTAGTGGGTAATACGCCCTTTCCCGCTCATTTTGGCGTGATACATGGCAATATCGGCACGGCGAAACAGTTCGGAACTGTTGCATTCCGTCAGAGTTCCGCTGGCGATGCCGATGCTGGCACCGATATGGATGGTGCGTTCCCCCAGCTGAACCGGGGTGGTGAGAAAATCCAGCACGGAAACGGCAAAGGCGGTAGCCTGCGCCTCTGCATCATCTCCACCGATGGTCATGGCAAACTCATCCCCGCCCATGCGCGCCAGCATCCCGCCCGACGGCACGCGTTCATTCAGCGTTTTTGCTATCGCCACGATGAGGTCGTCACCCACGCTGTGGCCGTAGATGTCATTCACATCTTTAAAACCGTCCAGATCGATAAACACCACGCTTTTGACGTCGGTATCGCCGCGTAAACGCACCCGATCAAGCGTCTCGATAAGCGCGCGCCGGTTCGGCAGATGGCTTAGCCAGTCCGTTCTTGCAACCAGACGCGCCTGGCTTTCGCCGCGCGCGAGTTTGTACAGCCCCACGCTGCTCACCAGAATGAAGAGCAGAATCAGCCCCGACACCAGCACCACAATCTGCCTGATATCAGACGATGCCGCCCGGGCGGCCTGTGCGCCCGGGAGCCGCGCCTGCCAGTTCAGATATCCGACCAACTCCCCTGCCGCACTGTGCAGCGGCATACTGCGATCGTTGATTTTGCCTGGGGTAAAATGGAGGTTATCGATCTGAAAGGTGCCGCCCAGGTCGGATAATATTCTGGCGTTCAGATGGCGGGTAATCACCAGATAGCGGCGCGTTCCGTCGTGGACCTGTAAGCTGCCGACCATCGGGCGAATCAGTCCAATGCCGACAAAGGCCACGCCGTTGCGCGTCTGGCTGATCCCCGCATAGATATTTTTTTCGCCCGCAAGCTCGCGCCCGTGCTGGTCGATAAGCGCTTTGAGGCCTTTACCAAAGAAGTCGAGGTTTTTTTCGTTAAAGGGCCGGCTTTGAAACGATCCCCAGAGGACGTTGAAATGCTCATCCAGCATGAAGGTGCCGTCATAGAGGTTATTGATTTTAAAGCCCGTACCCCAGGTGTTGTACAGCCAGTCGGTATCAAGCGTGGGACGGTAGGCCTCCCGCACCGCATCGTCCCAGACGGCGTTATCAAGCACCAGAGAGGAGACGCGGTTAACCGATGTCTGAATAGACCCCTGCACGGAAAGCGCCGTGCGGTGTTCATCAATTTCGTTGGTTTTGGTGCTGATAAGATGCAGGGATAGATAGAGCAGTGCGACGATGGAGATGATTAAGCCGATGCCCGCCATGAAGACCAGGGCAAACAACGTTCTCGCATTGGGAATATTGCGCCAGCTTAATGTGCGATACATCAGCCATCCTCTTCATGTTTTGCTTTTCTAAGCGTAATACAGGCAGCGAATTTCGCTGCCTGTAAATCATGGCGAGAGGTCTGTCAGGCGAGTTTTATCATGATCATGCCGGCAAGCAGCAAGATGAGCCCCATCCAGCCCTTGTTGTTTAAGCGCTGGCCGAAGAGTACCCAGCCAGCGGCCAGGGTAGCGGCGATACCAAAACCGCCCCACAGCGCATAGGCCACCGAAAGATCGATCCCTTTTACCGCCTGAGACAGCGCGCTGAACGCCCCCAGAACCGCGGCAATCGACATCAGGCCGTAGAGTTTACGGCGAAAACCATCGGAGAATTTCAGCAGAACGTTCGCCAGGATTTCCAGCACGATGGCGAGCCCCAGCCAGGCAGCATGAACCCACTCAAACTGTTGCATGGTTCTGCTCCTTCTGCTGTTTGCCAGGTTTACGGGTACCCGATTTAATCAGCACAATACCCGCAACCAGCGTCGTTAATCCGGCGACCTTCATTGTTGTTCATGTTTCGTCAAATATCAGCACGCTGAACAGCGTAATCAACAAAATACCGATCCCTTCCCACAGTGCATACGCGACGCCCAGCGCAATTTTTTTCACCGCAAACGAGAGGAAAATATAAGAAAGTGAAATCATCACCAGCATCAAAATAAAACCGGTGTTGCCATCGCTGACGCTTGCCCATTTCATAGACAGCGTGCCGGTAATTTCAGCGATGATAGCCAGCGCTAATAGGATCCAGTAAAACATGTTTTTCTCCTGCTTGAGAATATAATCCATCGTGGCTCGCTGCGTGCAGCAAACCAAAAAAATACGAATTGAAATCAGATAGCTAAGCGCTTAACGCCAGCTCAGGCAGAAGACGTGACTATAGTGCGGTGCGCCAGTGTTGCTCACCAGAAAGCAGGCAGAAAGAAGTGGAGTAGACAGCGGTATTGTTTGAAGAGTACGTCCTGAACATATTGTCCATAAAATTACAATTATCCGCGTTGTTGCTTCTCGTCTTTGCGGATGAAAATTGTCCTCGGTAGTTAAACACACCAGATTTGTACCATAAGCCAGGATTTTACTCAAAGTCTTTGCAATTCTTTACCCATACCGTTTGATTTTGGTTAGTTTATTGCAACGCCTTTCACCTTTATTATAAATATAAAGAAAAATTCGGAGTCACCATGGCTAAACCCATTATTACCCTGAACGGGTTAAAAATTGTCATCATGCTGGGCATGCTGGTGATCATACTGACGGGCGTTCGTTTTGCCGCCGACATTATTGTGCCTTTTATTCTGGCCCTGTTTGTTGCGGTGATCCTTAACCCGCTGGTGCAGCGCATGACGCGGCTACGCATCCCGCGCGTGCTGGCGATAACGCTGCTTATCAGCATCATCATTGTAGCGATGGTCTTGCTGGTGGCGTATCTGGGGACCTCGCTCAATGAACTGGCGCGAACGCTGCCGAAGTACCGCTCTTCGCTGGCGATACCGCTGCTGCAGCTGGAACCCTGGCTGCAGCGCGCGGGTATCGAAGTCTCGGTTGAGGAACTCCTGAAATATATCGACCCCAACGCGGCCATGACGATCGTCACCAGCCTGCTGGCGCAGCTTTCCAATGCCATGACCTCCATTTTCCTGCTGTTTTTAACGGTGGTGTTTATGCTGCTGGAGGTGCCGCAGCTGCCGGCAAAGCTGCAGCAGATGATGGTCCGTCCGGTTGAAGGAATGGGAGCGATTCAACGCGCGCTGGACAGCGTCTCCCGCTATCTGGTGCTGAAAACGGCGATTAGCCTGGTCACGGGCGGTGTTGTCTGGGGAATGCTTCTTGCGCTGGACGTTCGCTTTGCGTTTGTCTGGGGGTTACTGGCGTTTGCGCTTAACTACATTCCCAACATCGGCTCCGTGCTGGCGGCGATCCCCCCTATCCTTCAGGTGCTGGTTTTCAGCGGGCTTTATGACGCGCTGATCCTGCTGGCCGGCTATCTGGTCATCAACCTGGTCTTCGGTAATATTCTTGAGCCACGCATGATGGGTCGGGGGCTGGGACTCTCCACGCTGGTGGTCTTTTTGTCCCTGATTTTCTGGGGCTGGCTTCTCGGGCCCGTTGGGATGCTGCTCTCCGTCCCGCTGACCATTATCGTCAAGATTGCCCTGGAACAGACGGCGGGCGGGCAAACTATCGCCGTGCTGCTAAGCGATATGAGCCACAAATAGCGCTGACAGGAGGGACGTATTGCCCCTCCTGTCTTCGCGATAAGCGCCCGGATAGTTACAGATTGAGAATCACGCCACGCGCTATCCTTGCGTGCCAACTACTCGCGCCAGCCCATTGCCGGTGCGACGTGTTTGAGAATGGATTCAATTACGTGCGCATTGTAATCCACACCGAGCTGGTTCGGCACGGTCAGTAATAACGTATCGGCTTCGGCAATCGCGTCGTCCTTTTTCAGCTGTTCAATCAGCTTGTCCGGCTCCGCCGCATAGCTGCGCCCGAAGATCGCGCGCGTTTTCTCATCAAGGTAGCCCACGCTATCGCTGTCGTTGCGGCTGGCACCGAAATACATCCGGTCGCGGTCGTCCATTAGCGCAAAAATGCTGCGGCTGACCGACACCCGCGGCTGGCGCGTATGCCCTGCCTCTTTCCAGGCCTGACGGTACGCGCGGATCTGTTTTGCCTGCTGAATATGGAACGGCTCGCCGGTTTCATCGTCCTTCAGGGTTGAACTTTGCAGGTTCATTCCCAGCTTTGCGGCCCATACGGCCGTCGCATTCGAACCGGCGCCCCACCAGATACGCTCGCGCAGCCCTTCAGAATACGGCTCCAGGCGCAGCAGCCCCGGCGGATTCGGGAACATAGGCTGCGGATTGGGTTTGGCAAACCCTTCACCGCGAAGCACCTCAAGCAGCACCTCGGTATGACGGCGCGCCATATCCGATTCGTCTTCCCCTTCCTGCGGGACATAGCCGAAATGACGCCAGCCATCAATGACCTGCTCCGGCGAACCGCGGCTGATGCCAAGCTGCAAACGACCGCCGGAAATCAGATCCGCCGCGCCCGCATCCTCGGCCATGTACATCGGATTTTCATAGCGCATATCAATCACGCCGGTACCGATTTCGATGGTTTTCGTTTTTGCGCCTATTGCCGCCAGCAGAGGGAACGGCGAGCTAAGCTGTCGGGCGAAATGGTGCACGCGGAAATAGGCGCCGTCTGCCCCCAGCTCTTCAGCCGCCACGGCTAAATCAATGGACTGCAGCAGCGTGTCTGCCGCCGAGCGCGTGCCGGACTGCGGTGAAGGCGTCCAGTGACCAAAGGATAAAAACCCGATCTTTTTCATAACCCTGTGTCCTGATAATGCGTTGCGTTCTGTCCACTTTACTCATTACCCGGTAAGAATAAATGCCGTTTATTTAACTGAAAGCATCAAATAAATTGACAGAATAGCGTGGTTCGTCATTCCGCCTCATAATGGGATATAATATCCCCCACTTTTTTCATGGCAGGTAAAACCGGCAATGGCTCTGATCCCCAAAAACTACGCGCGGCTGGAAAGCGGCTATCGCGAGAAAGCATTAAAAATCTATCCCTGGGTCTGCGGACGCTGCTCGCGGGAGTTCGTCTATTCCAATCTGCGTGAACTGACGGTTCACCATATCGATCACGACCATACCAACAACCCGGAAGATGGCAGCAACTGGGAGCTGTTGTGCCTGTTTTGCCACGACCACGAACATTCGAAATACACCGAAGCGGATCAGTACGGCACCACCGTGGTCGCCGGGGAAGACGCGCAAAAAGACGTGGGCGTCGCCACGTTTAACCCGTTTGCCGATTTAAAAGCGATGATGGATAAGAAGAAATAATCCTCTCGTCCCCTCGTGCTTCTCGAATTTAAAATGTCCAGGTGATAGCGGCGGTTGCAGACCCTTCATTACGCCGCATCACGATCGGGCTGTTATTCGCACGATCGCCAAGCCAGGTATAGTCCGCGCTCAGCACCGTTCCCCAGTGGGCATCGAACTGATGGCTCCAGGTCAGGCTGGTGTCGACGCCATAGAATCCACCCGGCGCAGCATAGCGGCGATAGCCGGTGCGGCGGCTCTGCTGCTCGCTAACCCCATACCAGGTATTCAGATAACGGCTGTCGCCAAACAGGGCCGCAGACTGAAAGGCGACCGTGTCCTGATTATTTTGTACCGGGATCAGCGTCACGGAGGCCTGATAGCTTGCCCCCTGGCTGTCCGTTAACGGCAGCGTCGCTTTGCCTTCCATACTCAGCCATGGCGCGGCCTGCCAGCCCACGGCAAGGCCGGTATTCAGGGTGGCATCAATGTCCCCCATCCCTTTCAGATTGTTTGCGCCCTCACGCCAGCCAGAATTTTTCTCAGCCCTTCCGAAGTCGTAGCCCAGCGTGTGTTCGAAATACCAGCCGCTGTCGTTTTGCAGGTCATATCCCACCCCTTTTTGCGCATCAATAAAGAAAGCGCCTTTACGACCCTGCAGCACCGGAACCACCTGCCACACCTGCTTGTCTGAGCCTGAGTAACGCGGGGCATACTGCCCCCCAAGCCCGACGGTGAGGGAATCGGACGCGGTGCCATCATCCGCCTGCGCGCCGGAAGCCACGGCCATCAGAAGCGGGACGGACATATACAGGACTTTTTTTATCGCTATCATACTGCTCTCCATACGGACGCTGGCGCCTCCTGATACGGGGGCGGCCACACAACGTTGGCGCAGTATGATTTGGCTGAATCAATGAATCGTCGGGATAGTGTTAAGAAATGGTCAAGGTGAACGGATGTTGTCCAGAAGAGTGCTGATTATTGAAGATGACGCCGATGCGGCCGGCGTGCTCGAAGCCTATTTACGGCGGGAAAATTACGACGTGACCATTACCGGAGACGGTCATTCCGGACTGGATATGGCGCAGCGGTGGAAGCCCGACCTCATCCTGTTGGACGTGATGCTTCCGGGGCTTAACGGCACCGAGGTGCTGGCTGGCCTGCGTCGTAAAAGCGATGTGCCGGTGATCATGGTCACGGCCATGGGGGATACCCCTGACCGCATTGGCGCCCTGCGATACGGTGCCGATGATTACGTTGTGAAGCCTTATCATCCGGGCGAAGTGGTGGCTCGGGTGCAGGCGGTGCTGCGGCGCAGCAGTAAAAAAGAGACGGACGAAGCAATCCTTCGCTGGCAAACGCTCGAGGTGGACGTTGCCGCCATTGTGGCGAGCGTGGATAACGGCGGCGACGCGCCCGTGATGCTCGATCTTACGCCAACGGAATTCTCGCTTCTGGCAACGCTGCTGCGTTCTCCGGCGCACCCGTTCTCCCGCCAGTATTTACTGGAGCACTGTTTGCCGGAAAGCGAGGCGCTGGAGCGCGTGGTGGACACCCATATTTATAACCTGCGTAAAAAACTCGAAGCGGCGGGGATCTCAGGCGTACTGATCAACGTTCGCGGCGTGGGTTACAGGTTCAGACAGCCATGATTAAAAATCAGCACTCCTCTCTGTGGCGCTGGATTTGCGCGCGCATCCTGGCGCTGGCTATCGGCAGCGTGATCGTCATTGCCACCTGCATGTGGCTGCGCTATGCGGTACAGAACTACTGGATAATGGGCAAAATGCCAGCGGCGGTCCGCCAGGAGTTTCTGACGCTCAGCCAGAACCCGCAGGCTAATCCGGCCCGCTTCCACTCGATTGTGGACACCTGGTGGGGCCTGAGCTATTCCACGCCGTCTATCGCCTCAGCCGACTGGGCCACGGTGGCCCTGCTGGTGCTGGTGATGATCCCGTTTATCGTGGTGATGGGGCTCAAACACGCCCGGCCGCTGGCGCTGCAGTTCAGCCGCCTTCGCGATGCGGCAAAGGATGTCGCCGACGGGCAGTTTGGCCGCCAGGCGGAACTTATCAAGGATGCGCCGGCGGAAATGGTCAGCTTTGCGACCGACTTTAACTCCATGACGGGGCAACTCGCCCGCTATGAAAAAGAGCTCCGCGCCTCGCACGTTGCGATGGCGCACGAGCTGCGCTCGCCCCTGACGGCCGCCATTGGGCGTCTGCAGGGCATGTTAGACGGCGTGTTTGACGCCAGCCCGGCGCAGCTCGGCATGGTGATGAAACAGCTCCAGCACCTCAACCGCCTCACCGATGAGCTTCACCTTCTCTCGCTCGCCGACGCGGGTAACCTCGTGCTGGAGGACCAGCCGTTTTGTCTGGATGAGCTGATTCAGGAGCGGGCTGCCTGGATCATGCCCCAGGCTGACGCGCATCATTTCCGGATAACGCTTCGCAACCCGCGCACCAGCCCCTTCAGAGGCGATGCGTTCCGTCTTGGACAGGTCGTTACCATCCTCATGGAAAATGCGCTACGTTACGGACGCGAGGGCGGCCACCTTGAGGTGGCGCTGCACTACGCCAGCGGGCACTACACCCTCGAATTTACCGATGACGGGCCGGGCGTGTCGCCCCAGTTCTTACCGGAAATGTTTAAACGCTTTAGCCGCGAGGAGCAGTCCCGCGCGCGGCATTCCGGCGGCAGCGGCCTCGGTTTGTCCATCGCCCGGGCGATTTGCGAGGCGCATGGGGGTGAAATTAGCGCGTCATTGCCGGAAACCGGCGGCCTCGCCGTGCGCATTTTGTTGCCCTGGCACCCGTCCGGTAATGAAAATATCCACTCTTGATAAAGCCTTGACAGAACGTCGAATCTTTCTCGACGTAGCGCGCATTTAATAACGCCATTCCCTTTATGGAGCGGCGTTATGTCAGACGAATTTTTTCTCTCCCTCCGCCACTGCCTGCATCATTTGTACGGCGTGGCGCGCACCCTTTCCTGGCTGCATTTTCTTCCCCTGGCCCTGCTTGCGCTGGCGATTTTTCCGCTGACCGGCTGCGGTGATAAACACGAAAATAAGCCCGATCCTGCGCGAGCGGTACGCTACGTCGTCGTTGGCACCGCCCAAACCCTTCCCGCGCTGGAAAGAACCGGTGAGATCCATGCCCGCGATGAAACGACCCTGAGCTTTCGGACCGGGGGCCGGATACTGACGCGCAGCGTTGATATTGGCGACCGGGTCACTGCCGGACAGCTGCTGGCCACGCTTGACAACACGACCGGGCAAAACCAGCTAGACGGCGCGGCGGCCGACTATGAAGGTGCCAAAGCCTCGGCGCAGGTCGCCGCGCTTAACGTCAGTCGAATGCAAAAGCTCATGCCAACGGGCGCGATAGCCCGCACGCAGCTCGACAGCGCCCGTGCGGACTGGCTTGTCGCCCGCGCGCGCTTAAAAAGCAGCGAGGCCGCATGGCGAAATGCCCGCGAAAGCCTCGGCTGGACGCGCCTGATCGCGCCGCAGGCGGGCGTCATCACCGCCGTGAACGCTTCTGCCGGACAGGTTGTCAGCGACGGTCAGTCCGTGCTGACGCTGGCAACGGGTGAAGCCCGCGACGTGGCGTTTGATATTGCCACTCCGGATGCGATCCCGCCTCTGGATAAGGCGGTTTTGCAGGTTTCACTCCTCAGCGACCCGTCGGTACAGGCGTCTGCCGCGCTGCGGGACATCACCCCGCAGGCCGATCCTCAGACCCGCACCTGGCGCGTCAGAGCCACCCTGCAAAACCCGCCGGCGGCCATGGCGCTGGGCGCCAGCGTTACCGTCACGTTGCCATCGTCTGCCCCGCGCGGCTACACCCTTCCCGCCTCGGCGCTGACCCGCATCGGCGACAAACCGGCCGTTTTTGTGATTACACCGCAGTCGCGGGCGCAGCTGCGCGCGGTGGTGCCCGCGAGCTATACGGCCTCCTCCGTCATTATTGCCTCCGGCCTTGAGCCGGGCGACAGGGTGATTACGGCGGGCGTGAGCACATTACGATCCGGCGAGCCGGTGGTTGCCGGAGAGGTTCAGCCATGAACACAGGACCGGAAGCTAAATTTAACCTCTCCGCCTGGGCGCTGAAGAACCAGCAGATGGTCAGCTTTTTCATGCTGCTGGTGATTGCGATGGGCGTGTTCTGCTATGAGAAGCTGCCGCGTAACGAAGATCCGGCTTTCACCATTAAAACGGCCGTCGTCTCCGCGCAGTGGCCGGGAGCCTCCGTGGCTGATACCACCCGTCTGCTGACCGATACGCTTGAAAAAAAGCTGCAGGAAACGCCCTGGCTGGACTATCTCGAAAGTGAAACCCGGGCCGGACGTACCGTTATCCACGTCAACCTCCGTGACGATACGCCCCCGCAACGCGTGCCGGATATCTGGTATCAGGTTCGCAAAAAAATGCAGGACATCGCGCCGTCCCTGCCCGAAGGGGTGCAGGGCCCTGCCGTGGACGACGAGTTTGACGACACGTTCGGCACAATTTACGCCTTTATTCCCGAAGGTTTCACCCTGCGGGAAGTGCGGGATCGCGCAGAGACAATCCGGCGCGAGCTGATGTCCCTGCCGGATATAGGCAAAATCACCCTGCTGGGTGAACAGCAGGAGCAGTGGGTTCTCGCCTTTTCTCCCGCGCGCCTGGCCGGGATGGGGCTCGATATTCAGGAGGTTGCGGACGCCCTCCGGTCGCAAAACGCCGTTGTCCCGGCAGGAACGATGCGTACCGAAAAAGAGAACATGGCGATCAAGGTCAGCGGGGCGCTCACGACCGAAGAGAGCTTACGCGCCGTCACGCTGCACGTGAACAATCGCTATATTCCGCTGACCGACATTGCCACCGTCACCCGGGAAATCGCCGAGCCACCGGCCCCGGCCTATCGGGTGAACGGCAAGCCGGCTATCGGGCTGGCGGTGTCGATGGCGCCAACGGGCAACATGCTGCGTTTCGGCGCTGCGCTGAATGCCAGAATGGCGGCCCTCAGCGCCGGGCTGCCGCACGGTATCGAGATGGTGAAAGTTGCCGATCAGTCAGCGGTGGTCAGTGACGCGGTAAGCGGATTTATCCGGGTGCTTATCGAAGCCGTTGTTATCGTGCTGGCGGTTTCATTTGTCTCGCTGGGGTTACGGGCCGGACTGGTGGTGGCGACGGCCATTCCGCTGGTGCTCGCCATGACGTTTGCCGGCATGATGCTCGCAGGTATTGGCCTTCAGCGTATCTCGCTCGGGGCGCTGATCATTGCCCTGGGCCTGCTGGTGGATGACGCCATGATCGCCGTCGAAACGATGGTCTCCCGGCTGGAAGCGGGGGATTCCCGTCGGCACGCGGCCACCCATGCATTCAAAACGACGGCCTTCCCGATGCTCACCGGTACTCTGGTGATGATTGCCGGCTTTATTCCCGTTGGCTTTGCGGCCTCCAGCGCCGGTGAATACTGTTTTTCCCTGTTTGCGGTGGTGCTCATTGCCCTGCTCTGCTCCTGGGCCGTCGCGATCCTGTTTTCGCCGCTGACGGGCACGTGGCTGCTGCCGGAAAAAGTCAGACATCACGCGGCGGGACCCGGCAGGATCGCGCGCGGGTACGGACGCCTTTTACGCCTGGCGCTGCGTCACCGAGTCGCTACCGTGCTGCTCGCCCTTTCCGCGCTGGGGCTGTCAGCGTACGGCACGACGTTTATGCAGGGCGAGTTTTTCCCCGCCTCGGATCGGCCAGAGCTGCTGGTCAGCCTGACGCTTCCGGCCAACGCGTCGCAGCCGGAAACGCTAAGAGAGGTGGAAAAGCTGGAAAAGGCGCTGGCAGGCAACGGCAACATCGATCGCTATTCGACGTACGTCGGGTCGGGAGCCATCCGTTTTTACCTGCCGATGGACGTGCTGCTGGAAAATGAAAATATCGCCCAGATGGTCGTGGTGGCTAAAGATCTTGAAGCGCGGGATCGTCTGCATGCTCAGCTGAACAGGATCCTGGCGACGCAGTTTAGCGACATCATCACGCGCGTGTCGCCCCTTGAGCTGGGGCCGCCCGTCGGCTGGCCCATCAAATACCGGGTGAGCGGGCCTGACTATCTGCAGGTTCGGGCGTTGGCGAACCGTCTCACGGACGCGATTGGCCGGTCTCCGTTCTCACGCGACGTTA
Source organism: Enterobacter cloacae complex sp. ESBL7 (assembly GCF_041679625.1). Taxonomy (NCBI): domain Bacteria; kingdom Pseudomonadati; phylum Pseudomonadota; class Gammaproteobacteria; order Enterobacterales; family Enterobacteriaceae; genus Enterobacter; species Enterobacter cloacae complex sp. ESBL7. Next base: position 1,303,621 of record NZ_JBGORN010000001.1, on the reverse strand, counting down.
ACCAGACGGCCGGAGAGCCGGAGAGGGTCATCACCCTTAAGGTGAATCAGACGGCGGCCAGAGCGGCGGGAGTATCGTCAGAAAGCCTCGCCCGCACGCTGAACACCGTCTGGTCCGGCAGCGTTGTTACCTCCATCAGGGATAACGACCGCCTTGTCGACGTGGTGCTGCGGGCCACCGACGATGCGCGTCACAGCACCGCCACCCTCTCCTCGCTCACGATTCAGGGGAATGAGGGTAAAAAAATTCCGCTCAGCGCCGTCGCGACGCCGGTCTGGGGCGTGGACGATCCGGTCGTCTGGCGTCGGCAGCGCGTGCCCTTTATCACAGTGCAAACGGATCTTGCCCCGGGGCTGAAGGCTGAAGCGGTATCCGCGGCGCTGCGTCCGGCGGTCGACAAGCTGCGCGCGAGCCTGCCCGCAGGTTACAGCATTGAAGAAGGCGGCGCGGTTGCCGAATCGGACAAGGGGAACAGCTCCGTCTTTACCGTTCTTCCGGTAACGCTGGTCATCATGCTGTTGCTGCTGATGCTTCAGCTGCGGCGTTATTCCCGGATGCTGCTGGCCCTCCTGATGGCCCCGTTTGGCTTGCCGGGGATCGTGCTGGCTATGCTGCCCGGCGGCACGCCGATGGGGTTTGTCGCGCTGCTGGGCGTCATCGCTCTGGCGGGGATGATCGTGCGCAACGCAGTGATACTGATTAGCGAGGTTGACAGCAATCTTGCTCAGGGGATGGCAAACGATGCCGCCATTATGGCGGCCGCGGAGCACCGGGCCAGACCCATCTGCCTGACCGCCTGCGCCGCCATCCTGGGCATGATCCCGATCTCTCATCAGGTCTTCTGGGGGCCAATGGCCTATGCGATTATCGGCGGGCTGCTGGTCGCGACGCTGGTGACGCTGACCGTGTTACCCGCGTCGTTTAGCCTGCTGTTACAGTGGGGAGCTCAGCGCAACGCCGCAGAAGACGGACTGCGCTGAGGCCCCCTCGTTCCCCGACAGATTACGCGGCGGTCAGCGCAAAACGATCCTTCAGGACATGGCGGATTTCCTCCTCCGCCAGCTGCCGCGTTTCAGTGCCGTTCGCCGTGATGGTTTTCAGCATATCGCCCAGTAAAATCTGGCGTCCTTCCGGGCTGTGCTGCACCACCACGCGCTTCTGCACAAAGATGGCATCCGGGTGCGTGGAGTTAAGGTAGTTGGCCGGAACGAAGTCAATCCATTCCTGAGGGGTGAGATCAAAGCCGTACTGCCGGGCCCACTCTCCCTCAACCTTCGCCTCAAGCAGATACTCACCCTCCGCGCTGCGGCTCAGTCGGAACGTATCGAAATCCTGCGTGATATCCACATCAAGCGTATCCAGCGCCATCGGCGCACGAATGCCGTAGCTGCCGAAACCGAGGTCGCAAAGCCACTGTCGGCTATCTACCTCAGCGACGATCGCCATGTGGGTTTTCGGCCGCCGCGCGGGGTAGAACATCGGGCGCGCCGCCACGAAGCGGTAAGGGATCCCTAACGCCGCCAGCGCCATGGCAAAAAGCCCGTTTACCTCATAGCAGTAGCCGCCGCGCCCCTGCGTTAACACCTTATCGGCGATATCGTCTGGCGCCAGCGAGACAACTTTGCCCGCCTGCACGTCCAGATTCTCAAAGGGGACTGAAAAGAGCTGATGGCGCATCAGCGCATGCAGGGTGGCCGTATCGGCAGCCGCCGGTCCGGTGTAGTTTATGCGGTTGAAATAGGTGGAAATGTTGAAGTTATCGCTGTGCATAATGCCTCCTTGTCCTGAACATGCCGGACACTATAGATGGCGCGCATCATTGGCTGTATAGTCAGTTTTATCGAAAATTAGCCTGAACAGTTACCCATGTCTGCCCCGTCCCAGTCCTCTCCTCACTATCGCCGTATTGCGGATATGCTGCGTCTTACCATTACGTCCGGCGCGCTGCGCGCCGGTGACAGGATGATCTCCGCGCGCAAACTGGCCGAACGCGAGCGCGTTAGCCTTCCGACGGCGCTGGAGGCCCTTCGCTGCCTTGAGGCTGAAGGGCTGATCGTTGCGCGCCCGCGTTCAGGCTATTACATCCGCCAGACCAGCCAGCCTGCGCGCGCGGAGCCCGTGCGCTCCACGCCGGGCCCGGTCCCCGTCACCCTGTCCGCCGTGGCCCGGTCGCTGTTCAGCAGTGCAGAAGCCCGGCTGATCCCGCTGGGCGCCGCCCTGCCCGATCCCGCGTGGCTGCCGGGAGATGCCCTGCAGCGGGCGTTGCACTCTGCGGGCCGTCGTCTGGACGCGCATGGACAGAGCTACAGCCTGCCTCCGGGAAGGCGGGATTTGCGAAGCAAGATTGCCGCGCGCTCTGCCCAGTGGGGAGCCCGGTTCGGCGCGGACGATCTCATTATTACCGCAGGCGCGACGCAGGCGCTGCGCCTGGCCCTTCGGGCCGTGTGCCAGCCGGGTGATGTCGTGGCGATTGAGCAGCCAGCCTACTTTGGCACGCTCCTGCTGCTGGAGGATTTAGGCCTGAAGGCTTTAGCGATCCCCACCGACCCTGTGGAAGGCCTGCTGCTGGAACCGCTCGCGGACGCCATTCGCCGCCACCGTCCTGTTGCCGTTCTGGCCTCGCCCACGGTACAAAATCCTTTGGGTGCCAGCATGCCCGTCCCGCGCAAGCAGGAACTGGTTGCCCTGCTTGAAGAGGCTGAAATTCCTTTAATTGAGGACGATGTTTACGGTGACCTGGTCGGCGAGGGGCAACGCCCTCCGGCCTGCAAGGCGTTCGACCAGAGCGGGAATGTGATTTACTGCAGCTCCCTGTCTAAAACGCTTGCACCCGGATGGCGAATCGGCTGGATCGCCGCCGGACGCTACTCCCCGCAGGTCTTACAGGCCCGCATGGCCGGAGAATGGGCTGGCGCCCCGCTGCTGGAAGCGGCGACGAGCGACGTTCTGGCGAGCGGCGTCTACGATCGCCATCTGCGGCGGCTGAAGCGTCGGATCGCAGAGGGCGTTCGCGCCGTCGTGGCGCAGGTCAAGGCGAGCTTTCCGCCCGGTACGCGCGTTAACGTGCCCGCTGCCGGTTTCCTGCTGTGGGTTGAACTGCCTCAGCGGGTCAACGCGCTGGAGGTGCACCGTCGCGCGCTGGCGCTGGGCATTGGCGTCAGCCCTGGCCCCCTGTTTTCACCTGCCGCAGAGTTAACGCACTTTCTGCGGCTGAACTGCGCAAACGAACCCACGCCCCGCCTGCTGAACGCCGTGGAACAGATTGGCGCGCTGTGTCACGAGCTGGCCGCTTTCACACCAGACTCTCCAGCCACTCGGTAAAGACCCGCACCTTGCGGGAGAGGTGGCGGTGTGGATAGAGCAGTGACAGCTTGCGGTCCGGCGAGCGATAGTCCGGCAGGACTTCAACCATAAGACCGCGGTCAATGTAAGGCTGGAGAAAGAGATTCATCCCCTGCATTAACCCCAGCCCGGCAAGGCCTGCCGCGATGTAGGCCTCGGAGTTATCCACGACAAGCTTACCGGGCAGGGTAATCTCCGCGATGCCTTCTGGCGTGGTAAACGTCCACGGATGAATTTGTCTGCTGCGGTTATTAATCCAGTTGATGGCCTGATGCTTGCGTAAATCATCCGGCGTTTCTGGCATACCGTGTTTTGCCAGCCAGGCCGGGCTGGCACAGGTCGTGATTTTGATGTTCCCGATTTTACGCGCGATGTAGTCACCGTCCTCCAGCTCTCCCACGCGCAGCACGCAGTCCAGGCCATCCCGCAGCATATCCCGACGGCGGTCAGAGCTGCTCAGAATGATGTCGATCTCAGGATGCTGACGATAAAAATCAGGCAGATTGGGTATCACCCGCAGCGTGGCAAAAGAGACCGGCATATCCACACGCAGCTGGCCGCGTATTGCCCGGTCCGTACCAAACGACTCCAGCAATTCGTCCGCCTGCGCCAGCAGGGGTTTACTCCGGCGATAAAACGCTTCCCCATCCGGGGTCAGGCTAATCTGACGCGTTGTGCGCTGCAGTAGGCGCGTGCCGCTGTGCTGCTCCAGAAGCTGTAACGCTTTGGTGACTGCCGGACGATGGATCTGCAGATTCTCCGCCGCCTGGCTAAGACTGCCTGACTCGACAATTTCAATAAAAATTCGAAGAGCTTCAAAGAGGTTTATTTGCATAAGGGACGTTTTTGTCGCGAGCAGAATAATATTATTGTTATTAATTTTATAACAGTGATGAATCTTTTTGGCTATTTTTCCTAACAATCCTCCGCCCTACACTCTTCCCCATTCAAACGTGAGGGAGAGTCTGCTATGAAAAATAACCGTATTTGTCAGATCCTGGGCATCGAAAAACCTGTTATTCAGGGGCCGTTATCCTGGCTCACCGATGCCCGCTTGGTCGCAGCGGTCAGCAATGCCGGAGGGCTCGGCGTGCTGGGGCCCAATGCCGGTTTAACCGCCGACACCGCGGTCTCCACGCCGGAAGAAACCGCCGAAAAAATGCGCGAAGAAATTCGTAAAACCAAACGGCTGACCGAGAAACCCTTTGGCGTGAACCTGATCCCCACGGCCGTTAATGACGTCTGGACTGGGCCTATTCTTCAGGTGGTGAAAGACGAAGGCGTCAGGGCCGTGGTGTATACGGGCTACGGGGAAGGCAGCATTATTCCCTCCCTGTTCAGCGAGTTAAAAGAGGCGGGTATCGCCATTATCTACCGCGACATCAACCCAACGCCTGAGAACACCCGCCTCGCAGAAGAAATGGGGGCTGACATTATCGTCGCCACCGGTTTTGATGAGGGCGGGACGTTACCCGCAACGGTGCTTGGCACCTTTTCCATCGTGCCGCTGATTGCCGATGCCGTGAAGCACATTCCGGTGATGGCCGCGGGCGGCATTACCGACAATCGCACCGCCAGAGCGGCCCATGCATTGGGTGCGGAAGGCGTTTTTGCCGGGTCGGTCTTTATCAGCACGGAAGAAAGCCGCGTGCCGCAGGGGGTCAAAGAGAAAATCGTTGCCGCCAACGGTCTCGATTTGCTGCTTTTCCGCACCGTGCCCCATTATTACCGCGCTCTTCCCGGCAAGCTGGCGGAAAAACTGGCGGCGATGGATAAAGCTGGCGCAAGCAACGACGCGCTGGGCAAGGCGATGGGAGGATTACGGGGCCTGCGCCTGGGCATGCTGGAAGATAATACCGATGAAGGCTACATCGCGCTCGGCACGGGGATTGGGAACATCCGCAGCGTGAAAAGCGTGGCCGAAGTTGTGAATGCGTTAACGGTTGAGTAAGCACCCGGCGTCCTGGCCTGCCCCAGGACGCCCAGGGTTCATCAGGGAATAATCCGCGCGGCTCTCAGCTGCGCGAACAGGCTGAAAAACATCTCATCGGTCGCCTGCATTTGCGTAAAGCCCGCCCTGCGCAGCTTGCTCCCGTCACCAAACATGTCGTAATTCCAGCCAAAGACAAAATCGGCAAAATGGCCGTCGCTCAGCTGCAAAATATCCGCTTCTACCAGCCCTTCCCCGGCAAGCTCGCGCCATACGCCGCGATAGTCGTTAAACAGCTGATGAAATGACAGCCTCACCGGCGGCGCAGGGTCCAGTTCAAACCAGCGTGCGATGCGCGGCCACAGCTCGCTCCAGCGCCAGATATCGCCATTGTTCACGTTGAACGCCTGATTCTGTGCCGCAGGTGACGCGGCGGCCCACAGCGTTGCCTCGGCCAGCAGCCCGGCGTCGGTATGGTCAACGATGCTGTGCCAGGCCTGTTCCGAACCGGGAAAACGCAGCGGTAAACCCTGCGCCCTGCACAGGGAGGCGTACAGGGCGATGCTCAGCGCAAGGTTCATGGCATTGCCCGGTACCGGGCTCCCCACCACGCCCGGCCTGATGGCATTCCAGTGCCAGCGTTTCCCCCGCTGAAACTGGCTGAGCCACGCAAGCTGCGCGGCGTTAAATTCGGCACCCGGCACGCCGGGATCGCTTTCCCGCGCCGGGGTTTTAAACGGCCCCAGATGCGCACCATAGACTTTGTACCCCTGCATCAGGCTTACCGTCTGCAAAGGCGCCGTTTTTTCGAGGGTGCTGACCAGATTACGCAGCATGGTGACGTTCGGCTCAACCATGTCCGTCCAGTTCGCCGCATTCGCCCAGGCGCTGTAAAAGATGTGGGTGACACCGTTCAGGGCGTGCAGCGCCCGCGCGGTGTCCTGCGCATCCAGTAAATCGACGTTCACCATGGGAATGCCGTCCGGGTGGGTTACCTCGCGGCGACTGAGGCCAATCACCTCCCACTGATGGTGCAGGAGCGTATTGACCAGCTGTCTGCCGACAATGCCGCTGGCGCCCGCGACCAGGGCGACGTTGTGTTGCTGCATCTTATTCATGGTGTTTCTCCGGAAAGGGTGACAGACGCAGTGTGATCTATTATTTTTTCTGGAGATATCCCCTGAAACCGATGGCACTTATAAGCAGAATCATTAAATGAATAATAAGCTCACCGCCATTTCTACCTTTCTACGCGTCGCTGAAGCGGGCTCGTTTTCGGCGGCCGCCCGTCAGACCGGCATTAAGCAGTCCGCCGTCAGTCAATAGATCGCGGCGCTTGAGGATGAGCTTGGCGTGGTGCTGCTGCACCGTACGACGCGTACGATGAAGCTGACCGAACAGGGTGAACGTTACCGGCGTGATATGCAGCTTGTGCTGGACGCCATGGGTGAAGCGGAAAGGCGTTTACATCCTGCCGACCATCGCGTTCAGGGACGCGTCCATGTCCAGCTACCGAGCGGCCTGGGGCAGATCGTTTTGCCGCATCTGCTGGCGCTGCAGCGCCTGCATCCCGAACTGCAGCTGATGATTTCCCTGGATGACCGCCTTGCCGATCTGGTGACGGAGGGCGTGGATGTCGCGATACGGCTGGGCAGTGAGCCTCCGCAAGCGCACGCGGCTCGCGTGCTGGCGCGTATTGAAGCCGCGCTGTTCGCCGCTCCCGGTTTTCAGGCGGTACACGCCGTCAGCGAGCTGGCGACGCTGCCACACGTACGGTTCAGCGGTATTCCGCTGGATGCCCCTCTGCGCCTGATTTCTGACGAGGAAACGGTCGAGGTCAACGTGAATACCGTTTTCCGTGCCAACACCAGCGACGCGCTGCTGCAGGCGCTGGAGTCAGGCATCGGAATCGGCGGCCTGCAGCGACCGCTCGTGGCCGGGGCGCTGCAGGCGGGCACGCTGGTACCGGTGCTGCCCGACTGGCGGTTACCCGATCGCTTCCTCTATGCCGTCTATCCCGACGCCCGCTTTATTCCGCAGCGCGTCAGAAAGGTCGTCAGCGTGATCGAACAGTTACTGCCTGAAATACTCAAGAAAAACTGATTGTTCCCCCATAAATCACGTGCATTTTTTAACCGCCAGGAATAGAGTGTTTTTACCGTATCCTCCTCTTTCTGGAGCACTTATGCCGGATTACTGTTTTTTCCAAAAAGGCCCGAACCTCATTGCGATCGAAAGCGCAAACACCGATGCGGCCGCTCAGCTCATCGCTCAGGGGTTTGAAAAACAGTTTGAGGAGATCGGCGCCGCGGATGAAAAAGAGGCGCTTACCCGCCTTGCCGATATCCGTAAAAATAACGAGATCGATCGCCATAACTTCCTGGCCGGAGCGGGCGAAATGCCGCTGATCGGCGTGCTGACGGCTGCGGCAACCTGGTTGACGCAAAAGAAATAACGCAACGATCGTCTACCTCGCCACCGGCAAATCGGCGTACCGCGTCGTATAGGCCGGTGACAGCATCTCACGCTTCATCGCCCAGGATTTCTCAATCCCCTGCCCGGCAAACCATATCTTCCCTTTGCCGGAATGATTCAGGCTGTCCATCATCTCCATCAGCGCCGCGCTGTTGGCGCGCAGGCGATTATCGTCAAACAAATTCAGCTGGGCGACGCCGCTGCTGAAAAAGTCCGCCAGCATGACCCCGGCTTTCATATAGCGATAGCCGTCGAGCCATATACGCCCCAGCGCCTCCGTGGCGGCGCGGATGATATCCCGTGAGTCATTGGTGGGCGTCATCAGGGTGACGGAAGCCTGATTGCCGTAATAAATTTCGTTATCCGCGTGCGGGCTGGTGCGCACAAATACGCTGATAAAACGACAGTATTGATGCTCGCCGCGCAGTTTTTCCGCAGCGCGTTCCGCGTAGGCGCAAATGGCCTGGTGCATCTCCTCGTACTGCGTAATACGGTGTCCAAACGAACGGCTACAGATGATTTGCTGCTTGGTGGGGGTGAACTCCTCCAGATCAAGACAGGGCTCACCGCGCAGCTCGCGGGCCGTCCGCTCCAGTACCACGTTGAAATGTTTGCGGATGACCCAGGATGACGCTTCCGCCAGCTCCAGCGCCGTGGTGATGCCCATAGCGTTGAGCTTTTTCGTGATGCGCCGCCCTACGCCCCACACCTCCTCTACCGGAACCTTTGCCAGCAGCTTACGCTGCCGCTCGCGGCCTGAGAGATCGACCACGCCGCCCGTGCTGGCCCAGCGTTTCGCCGCATAGTTGGCCAGCTTCGCCAGCGTTTTGGTCGGGGCAATACCGACGCCAACGTTTAGGCCCGTATTTTTTAAGACCTCTGTGCGCATCTGGTGACCGAACGCTTCCAGCGACAGGCAGTGGCTGACCCCTGAAACGTTCACGAACGCCTCATCGATGGAGTAAATCTCTATTGCCGGGGCGAGATCGGTCAGCGTCTGCATGACCCGACTGCTGAGATCGGCATACAGCGCATAGTTCGAGCTAAAGACGTAAACTTTTGACGGGTATAGCTTTTCTTTGAATTTAAAATACGGCTCACCCATTTTTATGCCGAACTGCTTTGCCTCCCGCGACAGCGAAATAATGCAGCCGTCGTTATTGGAAACCACCACGATGGGTTTCCCCTGCAGATCGGGGCGGAAGACCCGCTCGCAGGAGGCGTAAAAGCTATTCACATCAACCAGCGCGAACATGTTTATGCGTTTTGAGCGTGTGGGTGACGACGCCGAAGATCTGCAGCTCCTCTTCGGACTGAAAGGTAATCGGCTGATAGCGGGCATTATGCGGCAGAAGTCTCAGAACCGGACGGGTCTGTAGCTCTTTCACCGTAAACTCACCGGCGACCGACGCCACGACGATATCCCCGTGTTCGGCATTTAACGAACGATCGACCACCAGCAGATCGCCATCGCCGATCCCCGCCCCAATCATGGAGTCTCCGCTCACCTTGATAAAATAGGTCGCACTGGGGTGTCTGACTGCCAGCCGGTTAAGATCGAGACGATCCTCCACATAATCCTGCGCCGGGCTGGGGAAACCACAGGCAACGCGTTCTAAAAACAAAGGTAATTCAATGTCTTGTTTTGGGTGATAAGAAAAGAGAGTGTCCATAATGCCTTTCTCGCCAGATACTGTATATAAATACAGTATTACGGATTATGGACAAGGATCAAGGTCATTTCCAAAGGCGAACCCAAACGCGTTGAAGTTTGAGCGGTTTTAATTTAGCAACGTTGCCCGCCGTTAACAGGCCTGACAGCACAAGTCATATAAAAGTCATCTGGTTTATGACTTATAAAAAATAACATCACTATGAAATAACTACACATTGACTTTTAAGTCAGATAAAAGCATATTTTACCGAACGAATTAACAAGACTTACTGGAGAATATTTTCCATGCCCGCCCGTGACTATCCAGACAAGCGTGTTGCACGCGGTCTGGCAAAGGAGGCCGATCTCAGGATGTTGAGCGCCCGCATCGATCCCGATCTGATGGAGTACATCAGAACCACCGCCTTTGAGACGCGTAAGAGCAAGCAGGAGATTGTGGCGGAAGCGTTAGCGCTTCACAGGCAGAAAAGTCAGACAGGAGCCTAAGCGCGCAAAGCCGGAAGCACCCTCCAGGCTTTGCGCGTGTCACTTTTAATCCCTCAGCGAATTCAGCGTTTCCAGTGCTTCAGGCGGCAAACGCAGCTCCCCCGCCGCGAGGTTTTGCCGCAGATGCGCCACGGAAGAGGTACCAGGGATCAGCAGAATATTCGGGGAACGCTGCAGCAGCCATGCCAGCGCAACCTGCATTGGCGTTGCGCCCAGTGAATCCGCGACGGCCTTCAGCCCGGAAGATTGCAGTGGCGTAAAGCCTCCCAATGGGAAGAACGGCACATACGCGATCCCCTGCTGCGCCAGCAGATCCACCAGCGCGTCGTCACCCCGGTTCACAATGTTGTACATGTTCTGCACGCACACCACCGGAACCATTTTCTGGGCTTCCGCAACCTGGGTGGCCGTGACGTTGCTCAGGCCAATATGACGCACCAGACCCTGCTGCTGTAATTCGGCCAGGGTGGAGAGCGGTTCAGCAATCGACCCTTCCGCCGGCCCGTGTGCGCTAAACATGATCCGCAGATTCACCACGTCCAGCACGTCCAGCTGCAGATTACGCAGGTTGTCATGCACCGCCTGAGTCAGTTCCTGCGCGGAAAAGGCCGGCAGCCAGGCACCTTTGTCGTTGCGACGGGCGCCAATCTTGGTGACGAGCGTCAGATCGTCCCGATAAGGGTGAAGCGCCTCGCGGATCAGCTGGTTAGTGACATGGGGACCATAAAAATCACTGGTATCAATGTGGTTCACCCCCGCCGCCACCGCTTCGCGCAGCACGTCCAGCGCGGCCTGCTTATCCTTCGGTGGACCAAAGACGCCCGGCCCGGCGAGCTGCATCGCACCGTAGCCCAGTCGTTTTACCGTCCGCGTCCCGAGCGCGTACGTCCCGCTTTTATCAATGCTGCTCATGTTAACCTTCCTCATAAAAATGATCCGGATTTACAACAGGTTCCTCACCGGAGCCCTTAGTTAAGCGCGAGTTAAATTAAAGTTTAAATTCTATACGACGATAGTATTGGTGTACCTCTGCATCCTTTCTAACGGACGACCGCTATGCTGAAAAATTTGCACGTGATTACCGGTATTATCTTTGCCCTCACCATATTCTGTCTGCTGCAAGTTGTCACGGGAGGGTTGTTCTACTCTGCCGTCAGCAACGATCGCCATAACTTCCAGAATTCCGGCGTGCTCAATGCCCAGCAGGAAAGCCTGAGCGACAGCGTGAACACGCTGGTGAAAACGCGCGTCACCGTCACCCGCGTGGCGATCCGCTACCTGAAAAACCAGCGCGACCCGGCTTCCCTTGCGGCGATCAATAAGCTGCTTGGCACCGCAGCCGACTCGCTGGCAAAAGCCGAAGCCTATAACAAAGAGTGGCAGAAGCTGCCGCAGGTTAACGGCCAGGAGGCGGCATTAACCGACGAGATGCAGAAGTCCTGGAACCAGATGCACGAAGTGATGCGCTTATCGATTGAGTATCTGCGTGCCGACAACTATCAGGCCTATGGCGATCTGGACGCCCAGCAGGCGCAGGACGAGATGGAAGCGGTCTATAACCGCTGGCGCGCCGAAAACAACACCCTGCTGCAGGCCGCAACCGAAGAGAACCAGAGCAGCTTCACGCAGATGCAGTGGACGCTGGCGGCTATTCTGCTGGCCGTTATCGCGGTTCTGGTGGTCATCTGGCAGGGTTTACAGCACCTGCTGTTAAAACCCCTCCACTCCATTATGAACCATATTCGCGCCATTGCAGGGGGCGACCTGACGCAGGAGATCGCTATCTCTGGTCGCAATGAGATGGGCCAGCTGGCCGCGGGCCTGCATGAGATGCAGCAGTCGCTGGTGACCACCGTCAGCGCCGTACGGGGAAGTACGGACTCCATCTACACCGGCGCAGGCGAAATTGCCGCAGGGAGCAACGATCTTTCCGCCCGCACCGAGCAGCAGGCCGCCTCGCTCGAAGAGACCGCCGCCAGCATGGAAGAGCTGACCGCGACGGTTAAGCAGAACTCCGATAACGCCCGTCAGGCCACGCTGCTGGCGAAAAACGCCTCTGAAACGGCCGCGCGCGGCGGTCACGTCGTGGACAACGTGGTTCGCACCATGAACGAAATCGCCGACAGTTCGCAGCAAATTGCGCATATTACCGGCGTGATCGACAGCATCGCGTTCCAGACCAACATTCTGGCGCTTAACGCAGCGGTGGAAGCTGCACGCGCCGGGGAACAGGGCCGTGGTTTTGCGGTTGTTGCAGGTGAAGTCCGTACGCTGGCGAGCCGCAGCGCGCAGGCGGCGAAAGAGATCAAAGGGCTTATCGAGAACTCCGTCAGCCAGGTGAATACCGGTTCTGAGCAGGTCAGCGAGGCTGGCACCACCATGAAGGAAATTGTCGCCGCAGTCACCCGCGTGACCGATATCATGGGTGAGATTTCATCAGCCTCTGACGAGCAGAGCCGCGGTATTGAGCAGGTGAGCCTGGCCGTTTCGCAGATGGACAGCGTGACGCAGCAAAACGCCGCGCTGGTACAGGAGTCCGCCACGGCGGCTGCGGCGCTGGAAGATCAGTCCGAGCAGCTGCGCCAGGCGGTAGCGGCGTTTCGTCTGAACGGCAAAGAAAAAGCGGTCGCCCCGCGCCCCGCCAGTCTGAAAACGCCACAGCTGCTGCGCCCGGCGACGACAACCGCCTCCACCGACAGCAACTGGGAAACGTTCTGAGTCACCGGCGGGCGAGGAGATCGCCCGCTAGCGGCTGCGCTTGGCGTGCCGCTCCCAGTTTTCCCGTTTTGCCTCATCTGATTTTCGCAGTGAAACATAACATGCCCCGCTGCCGCCGTGATGCGGCAGCGCCACGCAGAAGGCCTGCACTTCCTCGAACTCGGTTAACCAGCGCGCCAGATAGCTGCGCACCACGTTGGGATGCGAGTTCTGCTCGCGCCCTTTCCCGTGAATGATAATCAGATTGCGTAACCCGTCGCGTCTGGCCTGGCGAATAAAAGAATAGAGCATCTGACGGCAACGTTCGGCGGGCTGGCGCAGGAGGTTTAAGCTGGCCTGGCGGGCATATTTCCCCGAGCGCAGCTTATCAATAACGCCCTGCTGTACCCCTTCGCGCTGGAACGCCAGCGGTTCTTCCAGGGGAAGCATGTCAAGAAAATCCAGCGTCAGGAAGTTATCCAGCTGTTCGCTATCCACCTCCTCGCGCGTCCGCGTATTGCGGCTGGGCTGCCAGTGAATATCCGCGCAGCGCTTCAGGGGCTGGACATCTTCCATGGCGTCAAGAAAAAATGATTTGTCGTCAGGGTTCATGGACATCCTCCGGCTACATCTGAGGACTGTACTATACCTGCGCCAGAGACCGGCCTCAATCACCGTTACGGGGCAATGCGCGGCAATAATATTAACCTGATGAATATATATAGTAATTATTAAATAGATTTAAATCATACTTAACTAAAATTTCAGCAAAGGTAAAATACGTGATTTATGTTAAAATTTCGTGAAATCAATCACTCGCCCGCCTTTCATTTTTCAGAAAAGGTGTTATACCTAAATATACCTGCCTCATGGAAATAATACCCAGGATTGGCGAAAGGACGCACTGCTGTGTGTACTATAGGGTCTGTCTGATGTCGGGCAGATCCTGTTTTTTTTAATCTGCATTTCACGCGACGATTATTTTTCTCGCTTCCCTTCTGAACTGCGTAATTAATGACTCAGCAAGGGGAGTCTGACGTGAATCACGGCGCTGAATTAAATAATATGTTGCTTTAGGAAGCGATTCGACAACCGGCAGCATGACCAGACGGTGCGCCAGCAGCGGGTCACAGCCCAGCTCCTGCGGCAATATGCTTAAAAAATCACTTTGCGCGACCAGGCTAATACAGGAAGAAAATGTTTCGCAAACCACACCAATTCGCGGTATTTGCGAACGATGACTAAATACCTCCTCTAATTGCTTATAATAACTTCCCCGCGGCGTCGGCATTGTCCAGTTATAATTCAGGAGTTCATTAATTGACGTTGCCCCCATTGCCGGATGCCCCTCCCGACAAAATACCGCAAACGGTTTTTCGAAGAGCTTTTCAAACGTAAATTCCTGGTCGTAAGGCCCCTGATAATAGGTGTTGATGGTGAAGTCCAGCTCGCCCTGGCGTAATTCATTGATCATCGACACCAGCTGCCCTTCCATAATCCGCACCTTGACCTGCGGATGCTGCGCATGAAAGCGGGTGATAACGGCGGGCATCAGCGTGCGTGAAACGCTGGCCCCCATTCCGATGTTGATCTGCCCGGCCAGTTCCCCCTGCCGCTGACGGATGTCATCCTGCGCCGCGCGCAGCTCTTCCAGAATCAACCTGGCGCGCTGGTAAAAACCCTCACCGCATTCGGTCAACGCGACGCCTTTACTCCTGCGCACGAAAAGCTGCGCCGCCATGCCCTCCTCCAGCTCTTTGATGGATTTGGTCAGCGCCGGCTGGGAAAGATTCAGCGTCCTGCTGGCACCGCGAATGCTGCCCTGACGCGCAACCTCAACAAACGCCCGGATTTGATGAAATTTAATCTGGAATGTCATAGCCCGACCGATAACCGTTGTTTATCAGAGTAAAGAAACTGTCATCTACTTTAATGGAAAGGGATGTGCGAGGGTAATTCCTGAACGGTTAAAACTGTGGAAAATCGGTTAGTGATAAGTAAAAACTATCACAGCGTGAAGCAGTTCACATATTTTAATGATGACAGGAACAGATATGGACACACTGGCGCAGTACATCCAGACATTATCCCCGCAGCTGAGCGCATGGCGTCGCGATTTTCACCATTTTGCGGAATCCGGCTGGGTAGAGTTTCGAACGGCCGCGAAAGTCGCGGAAATCCTCGACTCGCTGGGTTACGAACTGGCGATGGGCCGCGACGTCGTCGATGCCGAAAGCCGGATGGGGCTGCCCGATGCCGCTACCCTGGCGCAGGAGTTTGCCCGCGCGCGGGCGCAGGGCGCGCCTGAGAAATGGCTGGCGCCGTTCGAAGGCGGGTTTACCGGCATTGTGGCGACCCTCAATACCGGGCGTCCTGGACCGACCCTGGCGTTTCGCGTCGACATGGATGCCCTTGACTTAAGCGAAGCGCTGGATGAAAGCCATCGCCCGTTCCGCGACGGGTTTGCCTCCTGCAACGCGGGCATGATGCACGCCTGCGCGCACGACGGCCACACCGCTATTGGTCTGGGGCTGGCGCAGGTGCTTAAGCAGAATGACGCGCAGCTCAACGGCACCATCAAGCTGATCTTCCAACCAGCCGAAGAAGGCACCCGCGGGGCGCGCGCCATGGTTGCCGCCGGGGCGCTGGATGACGTGGACTATTTCACGGCCATCCATATCGGTACCGGCGTGCCAGCCGGAACGGTGATTTGCGGCAGCGATAACTTTATGGCGACCACCAAGTTCGACGTGAACTTTACCGGCGTTGCCGCACACGCAGGCGGTAAGCCGGAGGACGGACGTAACGCCCTGCTCGCCGCCGCGCAGGCCGCCCTCGCCCTGCACAGCATCGCCCCGCACAGCGACGGCGCCTCCCGGGTGAACGTCGGGGTGATGCAGGCGGGCAGCGGACGCAACGTGGTGCCCGCCAATGCCCTGATAAAGGTTGAAACGCGCGGCGAAACCGAAGCCATTAATCAGTACGTCTTTGAACGCGCGCAGGCGGTCATTACCGGCGCAGCGGCGCTCTACGGCGTGCGCGCCGAGATGCGCCTGATGGGCGCCGCGACGTCCAGCGCGCCGACACCGGCGTGGGTGGATTACCTGCGCGAACAGGCGAGCCAGGTTTCCGGGGTTATTCACGCCATCGATAAGGTGAAAGCGCCAGCGGGTTCCGAAGACGCCACGCTGATGATGGCCCGCGTGCAGGAGAACGGCGGCATGGCGTCCTATATGGTGTTCGGCACGGATTTGAGCGCCGGACATCACAACGAAAAATTCGACTTCGATGAGCAGGTCATGGCGATTGCCATTGAAACGCTGGCGCGAACTGCACTCAATTTCCCGTGGACGCGAGGTGTGTAATGCAGGAGAACTACGCTTTTATTGCCGATGCGATCGACACGCGATGTCGGACGTTAACCGATATTGCCGACGCGATCTGGGATCGTCCTGAAACCCGCTTTGAAGAGTTCTGGTCCGCCGAACGGCTGGCCAGCGAGCTGGAGGCCGAGGGCTTCACGCTGACGCGCGAGGCCGGCGGTATTCCAAATGCCTTTATCGCCAGCTTCGGCAGCGGGAAACCGGTCATCGCCCTGCTGGGCGAATACGACGCGCTGGCCGGGCTAAGCCAGCAGGCGCACTGCGCGACGGCGCAATCCGCCACGCCGGGAGCCAACGGCCACGGCTGCGGGCATAACCTCTTAGGCACCGCAGCGCTTGCGGGCGCGTTGGCGGTGAAAAGCTGGCTGGAGCAGCACGGCGGCAGCGGAACGGTGCGTTTTTATGGCTGTCCCGGCGAGGAAGGTGGCTCCGGGAAAACCTTTATGGTGCGCGAAGGCCTGTTTGATGACGTTGATGCCGCCGTCACCTGGCACCCGGAAGCCTTCGCCGGGATGTTTAACGTCAGCACGCTGGCGAATATTCAGGCAGCCTGGCGTTTTCACGGCGTGGCGGCACACGCGGCCAACTCCCCCCATCTGGGACGCAGCGCGCTCGACGCCGTGACGCTGATGACCACCGGCACCAACTTCCTTAACGAACACATCATTGAGAAAGCGCGCGTCCATTACGCCATCACCGACACCGGCGGGATTTCGCCCAACGTGGTGCAGGCGCAGGCGGAGGTGCTGTACCTGATCCGCGCCCCGGAGATGGCCGATGCGCAGCAGATCTACGAACGCATCGAGAAAATCGCCCAGGGCGCAGCGATGATGACCGAAACCACCGTCGAGTGCCGCTTTGATAAAGCCTGCTCCAGCTACCTGCCGAACCGCACGCTTGAAGCGGCGATGTATCGCGCGTTGCAGCACTACGGCACGCCAGAATGGACCGCCGAAGAACGCGACTTTGCCCGCGAGATCCGCGCCACCCTGACGCCCAACGATCTGCAAAACAGCCTGAAAAATATTGCCGCAACGGGTGGTGACGCGGGTAAAGCCTTTGCCCGTCGTCATCAGGAGACGCTGCTGGTGGATGAAGTCGCGCCTTACGCCACCACCGACAACGTGCTGGCGGGTTCAACCGACGTGGGCGACGTCAGCTGGAAAATGCCGGTCGCCCAGTGCTTCAGCCCTTGCTTTACCGTCGGCACGCCGCTGCACACCTGGCAGCTGGTAGCGCAGGGGCGTACCTCCATTGCCCACAAAGGCATGCTGCTGGCCGGAAAAGTGATGGGGGCAACCGCGCTCAATCTGCTGCAGGACGCGGCGCTGCTGAAAAAATGCCGTGAAGAGTTCGAACAACAAATACAAGAAAAACCGTACGTGTGTCCGATCCCACAGGGCGTGACACCGTCACCTTTAAAATAAAAAAACACGACACAACAACACAACACTCCCGAGGAACGCCCATGAGTATGTCATCCATACCTTCGCATTCCCCATCCGGTAAGCTCTATGGCTGGGTTGAAAGGATCGGCAATAAAGTACCGCACCCTTTCCTGCTGTTTATCTATCTGATTGTGATTTTAATGGTCGCCACCGCCGTGCTCTCCGCCTTTGACGTGAGCGTGCGCAGCCCGGCCGACGGCAGCCTGGTGGCGGTAAAAAACCTGCTCAGCGTTGACGGGCTGCACTGGTTTTTACCCAACGTCATCAAAAACTTCAGCGGCTTCGCCCCGCTGGGCGCCATTCTGGCGCTGGTGCTGGGCGCCGGGCTGGCGGAACGCGTGGGCTTGCTGCCCGCATTAATGGTGAAGATGGCTTCTCACGTCAGCGCGCGTTACGCCAGCTATATGGTGCTGTTTATCGCCTTCTTCAGCCATATCTCCTCAGACGCCGCGCTGGTGATCATGCCGCCGATGGGCGCGCTGATTTTCCTCGCCGTCGGGCGTCATCCCGTGGCGGGCCTGCTGTCGGCGATTGCGGGCGTGGGCTGCGGATTTACCGCTAACCTGCTGATCGTCACCACCGACGTGCTGCTCTCTGGCATCAGCACGGAGGCGGCGAAGACCATTGATACGGCAATGCACGTCAGCGTGATCGACAACTGGTACTTTATGGCGAGCTCAGTGATTGTCCTGACGATTGTCGGCGGGCTGATTACCGATAAAATCATCGAGCCGCGGCTGGGTAAATGGGAAGGCCGTAGCGATGAAAAGCTGGAAACCCTGAGCAAAGAGCAGCGCTTCGGCCTGCGCGTGGCGGGCGTTGTCTCGCTGGCCTTTATCGCGCTGGTGGCGCTGATGGTGGTGCCAGAAAACGGCATCTTGCGCGATCCGGTTAAACATACCGTCCTGCCGTCGCCGTTTATTCAGGGCATCGTGCCGCTGATTATCCTCTTCTTCTTTGTCGTTTCGCTCGCCTACGGTATCGCGACCGGTAAGATCCGCCGTCAGGGCGATCTGCCGCAGCTGATGATCGAGCCGATGAAAGAGATGGCGGGATTTATCGTGATGGTGTTCCCGCTGGCGCAGTTTGTGGCGATGTTTAACTGGAGCAACATGGGCAAGTTTATGGCCGTGGGCCTGACCGACGCGCTGGAGGCGGCCGGGCTAAGCGGCGTACCGGCGTTTGTCGGCCTGGCGCTGCTGTCATCCCTGCTGTGCATGTTTATCGCCAGCGGCTCCGCCATCTGGTCGATTCTGGCCCCGATCTTCGTGCCGATGTTTATGATGCTGGGGTTCCACCCGGCTTTCGCGCAGATCCTGTTCCGCATCGCGGACTCCTCGGTGATACCGCTGGCGCCGGTTTCGCCGTTTGTTCCGCTGTTTTTAGGCTTCCTGCAGCGCTATAAACCCGAGGCCAAACTGGGTACCTACTATTCGCTGGTTTTACCCTACCCGCTTATCTTTTTAGGGGTATGGCTGGTGATGCTGGTGGCATGGTATCTTGTCGGCCTGCCGATTGGGCCGGGGATTTACCCGAGGCTGAACTAAAGGAATGAGGATGCTGAGATTACTCGAAGATAAGATTGCGACGCCGCTCGGGCCGCTGTGGGTGATCGCGGACGAGCAGTTCTGCCTGCGCGCCGTCGAATGGGAAGAGCACAGCGACCGGATGGAAGAACTGCTCAATGTTCACTACCGCTCGCAGGGGTATGAACGTATCCGCGCCACCAACCCGGGCGGGCTGAGCGACAAGCTTGCCGCCTACTTCGAAGGCGATCTCAGCATCATTGATACTCTGCCAACCGCCACGGCAGGCACGCCTTTTCAGCGCGAAGTGTGGCAGGCGCTGCGGTCCATTCCCTGCGGGCAGGTCATGCATTACGGCCAGCTCGCGGAACAGCTAGGCCGCGCAGGCGCCGCACGCGCGGTGGGTGCCGCCAACGGCTCTAACCCGGTCAGCATCGTGGTGCCGTGCCATCGCGTCATTGGCCGCAACGGCACCATGACAGGCTATGCCGGCGGCGTGCAGCGAAAAGAGTGGTTGCTGCGTCACGAAGGGTATCTCCTGCTCTAGCTGCCAGGCTTTTTGTGCTTAATTTTCTTCCGGTTAGGCTAAAAATCCATAATCAAGCTGTGGAATTTCAAGAAGATGGCGACACGTTGCCGTCTCTTGTCCTTATTGAGGGTTTGTCAGGCTTACGTACTTACCAAAAAGATGTTAAAATTGACCAATATCAATTAAGGCTTGAGCAAACCTATGATCCCGGAAAAGCGAATTATACGACGCATTCAGTCTGGCGGTTGTGCTATCCATTGCCAGGATTGCAGCATCAGCCAGCTCTGTATCCCGTTTACCCTGAATGAGCATGAACTCGATCAGCTTGATAATATCATCGAGCGCAAAAAGCCTATTCAGAAAGGGCAGACGCTGTTTAAAGCGGGAGACGAACTGAAATCGCTCTATGCTATCCGTTCTGGCACCATCAAGAGCTACACCATCACCGAACAGGGTGATGAGCAGATCACCGGCTTCCATCTGGCGGGCGACCTGGTGGGCTTTGATGCCATCGGCACGGGCCATCACCCGAGCTTTGCTCAGGCACTCGAAACCTCAATGGTTTGCGAAATCCCGTTTGAAACCCTGGACGATCTGTCCGGTAAGATGCCTAACCTGCGTCAGCAGATGATGCGTCTGATGAGCGGTGAGATCAAAGGCGATCAGGACATGATTCTGCTGCTTTCTAAAAAGAACGCTGAAGAGCGCCTGGCCGCGTTTATCTACAACCTCTCCCGCCGCTTCGCCGAGCGTGGCTTCTCGCCGCGTGAATTCCGTCTGACGATGACGCGTGGCGATATCGGCAACTACCTGGGTCTGACCGTGGAAACCATCAGCCGTCTGCTGGGCCGTTTCCAGAAAAGCGGGATGCTGGCCGTTAAAGGTAAATACATCACTATCGAAAACGGTGAAGCGCTTGCCGTTCTTGCCGGGCACGCCCGCAACGTGGCGTAACTCTCCGCATGTTGATGACCAGACCATAAATTCTAGTGATTTATTGGTCTGGTGTAATCACTTCCGTTTCAAGATATTTTCACCGTAGCACGTCCCCACACAGCGCCCGAAAGGTTCTCGTTGAGGTTATGAATTGAGAGAAAGTTTGTTTTTCGTTTCAGTCGTGATTGCCTCTGTGACCTTTATCTTCATCTGGATCATGCTTGTCGGCCCGATGAAGGGGGAAGAAAAAACCTACGTCCAGGATTCCACGACCTTTGCGATAGCGGTGATGGTGCTGCTGTTTATTGCGTTTATCGCGGTGACGACGACGGTACTTTTCCTCTGATAAATTTTCATGAATTATTGATCTGGCAAAACCTCCCCTCTGTTTCATTCAGGATATATAGGTTACTCTTTTAATTACAGACTGTGGTGACAGTAGTAAGGAGACCTGTATGGCCAAGTATCAAAACATGCTGGTAGCTATCGATCCGAATCAGGACGATCAGCCGGCATTACGACGTGCTGTGTATTTACATCAACGGATTGGTGGCAAAATCAAAGCGTTTTTGCCGATCTATGACTTCTCGTATGAGATGACCACCCTTCTGTCGCCTGACGAGCGCACCGCTATGCGTCAGGGCGTCATCAGCCAGCGTACCGCGTGGATCCGTGAACAGGCGAAGTATTACCTGGAAGCGGGCGTGCCCATTGATATTAAAGTGGTTTGGCATAACCGACCTTTCGAAGCCATCATCCAGGAAATTGTCGCCGGCGGGCACGACCTGCTGCTGAAGATGGCTCACCAGCACGACAAGCTGGAATCCGTGATTTTCACCCCGACCGACTGGCACTTGCTGCGCAAATGCCCTTGCCCGGTCTGGATGGTGAAAGACCAGCCGTGGCCTGAAGGCGGGAAAGCCGTTGTGGCGGTAAACCTCGCGAGCGAAGAGGATTACCACAATTCGCTGAACGAGAAGCTGGTGAAGGAGACCATCCAGCTTGCTGACCAGGTGAATCATACCGAAGTGCATCTGGTAGGCGCCTATCCGGTCACCCCGATTAACATTGCCATTGAGCTGCCTGAATTTGACCCGAGCGTGTACAACGACGCGATCCGCGGTCAGCACCTGCTGGCCATGAAAGCGCTGCGCCAGAAATTCAGCATCGATGAGAAAATGACTCACGTGGAAAAAGGCCTGCCTGAAGAGGTGATCCCGGACCTGGCGGAACACCTGCAGGCGGGGATTGTGGTGCTGGGCACCATTGGCCGAACCGGTATTTCTGCCGCCTTCCTCGGCAATACCGCCGAACAGGTGATCGACCATCTGCGCTGCGACCTGCTGGTCATTAAGCCGGATGAGTATCAGACGCCGGTTGAGCTGGACGATCCTGAAGACGATTAACGCCTGACGCCCGGCGGCGCAGGCTTGCCGGGCCTACAAAACCGTAGGCCGGGTAAGCGTCAGCGCCACCGGCAATAAAAAAACCGCCGAATTCGGCGGTTTTTTCGTTTCAGCGCAACTTACAGCGCTTTCAGAATCGCATCCACGCTGGCTTTGGCATCGCCAAACAGCATGTGGGTGTTCTCTTTGAAGAACAGCGGGTTCTGAACCCCGGCATAGCCGGTATTCATGGAGCGTTTGAAGACGATCACGTTCTGCGCCTTCCACACTTCGAGAACAGGCATACCTGCGATTGGACTACCCGGGTCGTCCTGTGCAGCAGGGTTAACGGTATCGTTGGCGCCAATGACCAGCACGGTGTCGGTGTCGGCGAAATCATCGTTGATCTCATCCATTTCCAGCACGATGTCGTAAGGCACTTTCGCTTCCGCCAGCAGCACGTTCATGTGGCCTGGCAGACGCCCTGCCACCGGGTGAATACCAAAGCGAACCTTGATGCCCCGCGCTCGCAGCTTCTCGGTGATTTCCGCAACCGGATACTGCGCCTGCGCCACCGCCATGCCGTAGCCCGGAGTGATGATCACGGAGTGCGAGTTTTTCAGCATGTCTGCGGTATCTTCCGCAGAAATTTCACGGTGCTCACCCACTTCTTCATCCGCACTGGAAGAAGACCCATCGGTCCCGAAACCACCGGCGATAACGCTGATGAACGAGCGGTTCATCGCCTTACACATGATGTAAGACAGGATCGCACCGGAAGAGCCCACCAGCGCACCGGTGACGATCAGCAGGTCGTTGCTCAGCATAAAGCCTGCCGCCGCTGCCGCCCAACCGGAGTAGGAGTTCAGCATCGAGACAACCACCGGCATATCCGCACCGCCGATGGACGCCACAAGGTGCCAGCCGAACGCCAGCGCGATGATGGTCATTACCAGCAACGCCAGTACCTGCAGGCCGACACTTTCGGTACGCACGAAGACCACCAGCAGTACAAACGACACCACCAGCGCCGCGAGGTTCAGCTTGTGACGGTTTGGCAGCATCAGCGGTTTAGAGGAGATCTTCCCGCGCAGCTTGCCGAACGCCACAATAGAGCCGGTGAAGGTCACCGCACCGATGAAGATACCGAGGAACACTTCCGTCAGGTGGATGTTCACCAGAATCGGTTCCAGACCCGGCTCGTGATACAGGTAGCTGTTGAAGCCCACCAGCACCGCCGCCAGACCGACGAAGCTGTGCAGAATGGCAACCAGCTCCGGCATCTCGGTCATTTCAACGCGTTTTGCCAGGCGAATACCAATCGCGCCGCCGATGATCATCGCCACCAGGATCCACGCCACGTTGCCGGTATCCGGCCCGAAGATGGTGGCAATCAGCGCAATCGCCATCCCGGCGATACCAAAGTTATTCCCCTGCTGAGACGTTTCGTGTTTGGAAAGCCCCGCCAGACTGAAAATAAACAGGATTGCAGCAACAATATATGCAGCTGTCACTAATCCTCCAGACATATGCTACCCCTTAGCCTTTACGAAACATTTTCAGCATGCGCTGAGTCACGGTGAAACCACCGAAAATATTGATACTGGCGATCAGCACCGCGATAAAGCTCAGGAAGCTGATCCAGCCGCCGTGACCAATCTGCAGTAACGCCCCCACCACGATGATCCCGGAGATGGCGTTGGTTACCGACATCAGCGGCGTATGCAGCGCATGGGAGACGTTCCACACCACGTAGTAGCCCACGACGCAGGAGAGCGCGAAGACGGTAAAGTGGCCGAGGAACTCTTTTGGCGCAACGTCAGCCAGCCAGCCGAACAGAATAATCACCAGCGCCATGATCGCGTATTTGCGCCATGGAGAAGCGGGTTTGGCAGGTTCTTTTGGCTCAGGTGCCGCTTTCGTTGCCGCCTGAGGCTGAGCAGAAACCTGAATAGGCGGCGCAGGCCAGGTAATTTCACCTTCACGGACCACCGTGACGCCGCGCACAACAACATCGTCGAAATCAACGGTGACGTTGCCGTCTTTCTCTTTGCAAAGCAGCTTCAGCAGGTTGACGAGGTTGGTGCCGTAGAGCTGAGAAGACTGCGTTGGCAGGCGGCCCGGCAGATCGGTATAGCCGATCACCTTCACGCCGTTAGCGGTCGTGGTTACCTGATTTGGAACGGTATATTCACAGTTACCGCCGTTTTGGGCGGCCAGGTCGACAATCACGCTGCCCGGCTTCATGGAGTCAACCATCTCACGGGTGATCAGCTTCGGCGCCGGTTTACCCGGGATAAGCGCGGTGGTGACAATAATGTCGACATCTTTCGCCTGGGCGGCGAAGAGTTCCATTTCGGCTTTGATAAAGGCTTCGGACATTACCTTCGCGTAACCATCGCCGCTGCCTGCTTCTTCCTTAAAGTCCAGCTCAAGGAATTCGGCGCCCATACTCTGGACCTGTTCTTTTACTTCAGGACGGGTGTCAAAGGCGCGTACGATAGCGCCCAGGCTGTTTGCCGCACCGATTGCGGCAAGGCCCGCCACGCCCGCGCCAATCACCATCACTTTCGCCGGAGGCACTTTACCCGCGGCGGTGATTTGACCGGTAAAGAAGCGACCAAACTCGTGGGCCGCTTCAACAATAGCGCGGTAGCCGGCAATGTTTGCCATGGAGCTCAAGGCATCCAGCGACTGCGCGCGCGAAATGCGCGGCACGGAGTCCATTGCCATCACGGTCACGCCGCGGGCCGCCAGCTTCTCCATCAGCTCCGGGTTTTGCGCAGGCCAGATGAAGCTCACCAGGGTCGTTCCCGGATTCAGCAGCGCAATCTCATTCTCTTCCGGTGCGTTGACCTTCAGAATCACCGGCGACTGCCAGACGTCAGCACCGTCGACCACTTCCGCGCCGGCCTGGATAAAGGCCTCGTCATCGAAACTCGCCAGTTTGCCCGCGCCGCTTTCAACCGCGACCGTAAAACCCAGTTTAAGCAGTTGCTCCACCGTTTTCGGTGTTGCCGCTACGCGGGTTTCATTGGCTAACCGTTCTTTTGGTACCCCAATACGCATAGTTTTCCCTTCCATCGGTTTTTGATGATGGTTTATCGATAAATGCCCGCGGTTTGTATCAATTTTCGCCATCGCGCGAGCGACGAGAGATGATTAACCCCGGAAAATAAAACAGTAACAAACTGTCTATAACCTACTGAAAATAGCGCCCGTGATCTACCGCCAGAAAACACTATTTCTTACTTTATCTGTGAAAAATAAGCGATCGACGTCACTGACAGTGATATTTACCTTAAATTCACTGCCAGAACCGATAAATCGCGCAAGCGAAGCGGTAAAAACATGATATAGCGCCATAACAGAACAACTTGTTAACATTAAATTAACTTGTAAAAGTCATATGCTTTATCAGTTTTACTTGTCAAACGCGTGTTTTTTCAACATATCACTAAATGTTATCGAATTCGGTGATTCAGTAAGCACAGGCAGTGAAAAATGGCGCAGACAGCGACGGGTTTTAAATGCAATAATCGGGACCGTCTCAAATTAACAACAATACCAGTACATGGTTTGCGCAAGGCGAAGGATCATTTTTATGAAGCTTAAGAACACACTCCTGGCGTCCGCACTTCTTTCCGCGACCGCCCTGTCTGCGAATGCCGCAACAGAGTTAACGCCGGAGCAAGCGGCAGCGTTAAAACCTTTTGACCATACGGTCATTGTGGGTCGTTATAATTCTATTGGCGACGCCGTCGCCGCTGCATCAAAAGCCGCTGACAAAAACGGGGCGGCCTCGTTTTATGTCGTTGACCAGTCCGATTACGGCAACAGCGGTAACCTGCGCGTGACCATCGCGCTGTTCAAAGACAATGCGCCAAAAGCTGACGCACCGAAAAACCGCGTGATCAACGGTGTTGTTGAACTGCCGAAAGATCAGGCGATTGAGCTGGAACCATACGACACCGTCACCGTTCAGGGCTTCTATCGCAGCCAGCCTGAAGTGAACGATGCCATCACCAAAGCCGCGAAAGAGAAAGGGGCCTACTCTTTCTTCATCGTGCGTCAGGTCGATGCTAACCAGGGTGGCAACCAGCGTATTACCGCGTTCATCTATAAAAAAGATGCGAAAAAACGTGTTCTGCAGAGCCCGGATGCCATCCCGGCGAATTCAGAAGCAGGTCGCGCGGCGATAGCGAAAGGCGGCGAAGCAGCGAAGAAAGTTGAAATTCCAGGCGTAGCAACGACGGCTGCCCCAAGCGCTGAAGTGGGCCGTTTCTTCGAAACGCAGTCCACGAAAGGTGGTCGTTACTCCGTTACGCTGCCTGACGGTACCAAAATTGAAGAGCTGAACAACGCCACTGCAGCGCAGATGGTGCCGTTCGACAGCATCAAGTTTACCGGCAACTACGGCAACATGACGGAAGTCTCTTACCAGGTCGCGAAGCGTGCGGCGAAGAAAGGGGCGAAGTACTACCACATCACCCGCCAGTGGCAGGAACGTGGTAACAACGTGACCATCAGCGCCGATCTGTACAAGTAACAAAATCGTTGACGAAAGGCGGCGCAATGCCGCCTTTTTTTGTTACTTTTTTTGAATTTCTGCCTCACGTCATTGCATGCATTCGTTACACTCCGTAAAATCCCGCGCCTTAGTGTGATCCACCATTTTTATGCGCCTGAGCGAAATAATTATTCTGGATTTTGACCTTTCATAACAGGAAGCCAATGGAAAAGAAACTTGGCCTGAGTGCTCTGACTGCACTCGTTTTAAGCTCAATGCTGGGTGCAGGCGTATTCAGTTTGCCGCAAAATATGGCAGCCGTTGCCAGTCCATCCGCGCTCATCATTGGCTGGGGCATTACGGGTGTCGGCATATTGCTGCTGGCCTTCGCCATGCTGCTGCTCACCCGCATTCGCCCGGATCTTGACGGCGGCATTTTCACCTATGCGCGTGAGGGTTTTGGCGAGCTGATTGGCTTCTGTTCCGCGTGGGGATACTGGCTGTGTGCCGTTATCGCCAACGTCTCCTACCTGGTGATCGTCTTCTCGGCACTCAGTTTCTTTACCGATACGCCTGAGCTGCGCCTCTTTGGCGACGGGAATACCTGGCAGTCTATTGTGGGCGCCTCGGTGTTGCTGTGGTTCGTCCACTGGCTGGTGTTACGTGGCGTACAAACGGCCGCCAGCATCAACCTGGTGGCGACGCTGGCGAAACTGGTTCCGCTCGGCCTGTTTATCGTTCTGGCCTTTATTGCGTTCCGTATGGACATCTTTAAGCTCGATTTCACCGGTATCGCGCTGGGCGTGCCCGTCTGGGAGCAGGTGAAAAACACGATGCTGATTACCCTGTGGGTGTTCATCGGCGTTGAAGGTGCGGTCGTGGTTTCTGCCCGGGCCAGGAATAAACGCGATGTGGGCCGCGCCACGCTGCTGGCAGTTCTGGCCGCGCTGGGGGTCTATCTGCTGGTGACGCTGCTGTCGCTGGGCGTGGTGGCGCGTCCTGAGCTGGCTGAAATGCGTAACCCGTCAATGGCGGGCCTGATGGTGAAAATGCTCGGCCCCTGGGGCGACGTGGTGATTGCCGCGGGGCTGATCGTCTCCGTCTGCGGCGCTTACCTGAGCTGGACCATCATGGCGGCTGAAGTGCCGTTCCTGGCCGCGACGCACAAGGCGTTTCCACGTCTGTTCGCCCGTCAAAACAAAAACAGCGCGCCGTCGGCATCGCTCTGGCTGACCAACATCAGCGTTCAGGTCTGTCTGGTGCTGATCTGGCTCACAGGTTCAGACTATAACACCCTGCTGACCATCGCCTCGGAGATGATTCTGGTACCCTATTTCCTAGTAGGTGCGTATCTGTTAAAAATTGCCACACGCCCGGCGCATTATGTCGTGGGTGTCGGAGCCTGTATTTACGGCCTGTGGTTGTTGTATGCTTCCGGGCCGATGCATCTGCTGCTGTCGGTAGTGCTGTACGCACCGGGTCTGCTGGTGTTTATCTACGCCCGCCGCACGCATCAGCTGGAGAACGCGCTGAAGCGCCGTGAGATGGCATTAATTGGACTGTTATTGGTTGCTGCCCTACCGGCAACCTGGATGTTAATGGGATAGCATCGCCTTTCCCATTGTTGAACTGTAAAGGAGAATACGATGGGAAATGCACCGCTTCGCCCAATACTGATTACCGGTGGAGGCCGCCGTATCGGCCTCGCTCTCGCCCATCACTTTCTCAACCTTCGCCATCCGGTCATTGTCAGCTACCGTACGGAATACCCGTCGATTGAAGGGTTACGCAAAGCCGGGGCGGTCTGCATTCAGGCTGATTTTTCGACCGATGAAGGTATTCTGGCTTTCGCGGAAAAGGTAAAAGCCGCCACGACGGGACTGCGCGCCGTGATCCATAACGCCAGCGCATGGCGTGCCGAAAAAACCGGTACGTCACTCAGCGAAACGCTCTCCGCCATGCTGCAGATCCACGTCAATGCCCCTTATCTGCTTAACCACGCTCTGCAGGATCTGCTGCGCGGCCATGGGCACGCGGCCGGCGATATTATTCACTTCACCGATTATGTAGTTGAGCGCGGCAGCGACAAGCACATCGCCTACGCGGCCAGTAAAGCCGCACTGGATAATATGACGCGCTCGTTTGCCCGCAAGCTCGCGCCCGAGGTGAAGGTAAACGCCATCGCCCCGGCGATGATTTTGTTTAACGAAAACGATGATGCGGAGTATCGCCAGCAGGCGCTGAATAAGTCGCTCATGAAAATCGCGCCGGGCGAGAAAGAGGTCATCGACCTCGTGGATTACCTGCTCACCAGCTGCTACGTCACGGGCAGAACCTTTGCCGTGGACGGCGGGCGCCCGCTGCGCTAGTGAAAGCGGCTCCAGAAGAAAATTAACACCCAGGCGCTGAGTCCCCAGCAGACCACCGCCCCGCTCAGCGCCAGGGGAAGACGCAGAAAACCGGTGAAATACCACAGCGAAAGCAGGTAGAGAAAATACGGAATGATAGACCACATGCCAAACACGATGGTCGTGCGTAACGCTTCCGTACCCCGCTCAGAAGCCACAATATAGTGAGCAATTAGCGCAAAGGTCGGGAACAGCGGGATTAGCCCGGCAATGTAGTAGTTTTTCGTTTTTGCCAGAATGCCAATCAGTAACACCACCAGCGCGCCCAGTGCGGCTTTGATCACCAGCCCCATACTTTTCCCTATAACAATCAAATAACAATATGAGCCAGAATAACGGAACCGGCGTTAATTTTGAAAGATTAATGGAAGGTTAAGGTTCCGCGGTGTATGTTGGCTTTTTTCACGAAAACAGACGCTGTATGAATAAGATTGTTTATGTTGAAGACGAACCCGAGGTCGGACAACTGATCGCCGCCTATCTGGGTAAACATGATATGGACGTCATTGTTGAACCTCGCGGCGATCGTGCCGAAGAGGTGGTCGTCCGTGAAAACCCGGATCTGGTACTGCTGGATATTATGTTGCCAGGCAAAGACGGCATGACGCTCTGCCGTGACCTGCGCGCCCGGTGGGAGGGCCCTATCGTCCTGCTCACCTCACTGGACAGCGATATGAACCACATTTTGTCGCTGGAGATGGGCGCCAATGACTACATTCTGAAAACCACACCGCCTGCCGTCCTGCTTGCCCGCCTGCGCCTTCATTTGCGCCAGCACGCCAGCATCGAACGCGAAGCGCCCGCGCCGTCTCTGACGCCGCACAAAGCGATGCGCTTTGGTACGCTGTCTATTGACCCCATTAACCGCCAGGTGCTGCTCTCCGGCGAGCTTATCGCCCTCTCCACCGCAGACTTTGACCTGCTGTG
The DNA here is from genome assembly GCF_041679625.1 of Enterobacter cloacae complex sp. ESBL7. Lineage (NCBI taxonomy): Bacteria > Pseudomonadati > Pseudomonadota > Gammaproteobacteria > Enterobacterales > Enterobacteriaceae > Enterobacter > Enterobacter cloacae complex sp. ESBL7. The sequence goes on along the minus strand of NZ_JBGORN010000001.1, from coordinate 1,273,964 downwards.
GGAGCTGGCAACGCACGCCGGGCAAATCATGGACCGCGACGCGCTGCTGAAAAACCTGCGTGGCGTGAGCTATGACGGAATGGACCGCAGCGTTGACGTGGCGATTTCGCGTCTGCGCAAAAAGCTGCAGGATAACGCTACCGAGCCCTACCGCATTAAAACCGTGCGTAACAAGGGTTATCTGTTTGCCCCACATGCGTGGGAAACCTGATTCCGTTATCTGGCTAGCATAACGTGCGCGAAATGAAGGCATTACACCGCGATGTCCTCCCTTTCGCGCGTTTATTTTTACGTTTGCGCAACAATTAACTTGCTAAGCACGCGAACTATCCCATAATTAAATCTTCAGCCATCCTTTCTACAGCCAGCACTGCCCCGGCGACATGCAGACTCTTTTTCACCGTGAAGCTCTCACGATACCTCTCCCATAAAATCTTGAAATGAGGATTTAAGCCCATGAAATATGTATAGCTACAGTCAGGTAGAGGCCATCAAAACCAATCTTGAATGGATTGTTAATCAGGCTGCGCTTAGCCATTCCTCCCCCTCACGCGCCGATCAAAAAGCGCTCTTTGATCTCCTTGAGCTCATCCAGACTTACGAAATACTTCTGGATTTGATTAACGAATTCGGTACCGATGTGATTGATATGCACATTGCGGAAGGACTGGCCGTAACGGAAAGACTCATCGCCAAGGTAAAAAACAGCGCAATTGCCATGTAACGCGCTCCACAGACATGAAAATATCGACGGGTTTTCATGTATATTCTGCACAAAGCGTTTCTTCGGTGAGATCCAATGAAAAAGCTGTTTGTGCAGTTTTATCTTTTGCTGTTTGTCTGTTTCCTGGTCATGACCATGCTGGTCGGGCTGGTCTATAAATTCACCGCCGAACGTGCGGGCAGGCAGTCGCTGGACGATCTGATGAAAAGCTCGCTCTATCTGATGCGCAGCGAGCTGAGAGAGATCCCGCCGCACGACTGGGCGAAAACCCTCAAAGAGCTGGATCTGAACCTGTCATTCGATTTACGCATCGAGCCGTTAAAAGATTTTGAGCTGGATCCGCCCGCCATGCAGCGTCTGCGCGACGGGGACATCGTCGCGCTGGACGAGAAATACACCTTTATCCAGCGTATTCCGCGCAGCCATTACGTGCTGGCCGTCGGGCCGGTGCCCTATCTCTATTATCTGCACCAGATGCGTCTGCTGGACATGGCGCTGATGGCCTTTATCGCCATTTCGCTCGCGTTTCCGGTCTTTATCTGGATGCGCCCGCACTGGCAGGACATGCTGAAGCTGGAATCTGCCGCGCAGCGTTTTGGCGAAGGGCATTTTACCGAACGCATTCACTTCGACAGCGGTTCCAGCTTTGAACGTCTGGGCGTGGCCTTTAACCAGATGGCCGATAACATCAATGCACTGATCGCCAGTAAAAAGCAGCTGATCGACGGGATTGCGCACGAGCTGCGCACGCCGCTGGTTCGCCTGCGCTATCGTCTGGAGATGAGCGAGAATCTGACGGAAGCGGAGTCTCAGGCGCTTAACCGCGATATCGGCCAGCTTGAGGCGCTGATTGAGGAGCTGCTGACCTACGCACGACTTGATCGTCCGCAAAACGAACTGAACCTCAGCACGCCGGACCTGCCTGCCTGGCTGCAAACCCACATCGATGACGTTCAGAGCGTGAACCCGCAGCGCACGCTGTTAACGCGCGTCACGCCGGGTGATTACGGCGCGCTCGATATGCGCCTGATGGAGCGCGTGCTGGACAATCTGATGAACAACGCCATGCGCTACAGCGAAAGCACGCTACAGATTGGGCTGGATTTGCAGGGCAATCAGGCCAGTCTGACGGTGGAGGATGACGGTCCGGGGATTGCCCCGGAAGCGCGAGAAACCGTGTTTGAACCGTTTGTCCGCCTCGACCCCAGCCGCGATCGCGCCACTGGCGGATGCGGCCTGGGGCTGGCGATTGTCTACTCTATCGCGCAGGCGATGGGCGGCACGGTGCATTGCGAAGAGAGCGAGCTCGGCGGCGCGCGCTTCTGCTTTAGCTGGCCGGTATACCATAACATCGCCCTTCCCGTCCCTGCCTGACTTCAACCGCACGCTGGCCTGACCCGGCGTGCTGTGCTATATGATAAGTATGTTGTAACTAACGAGAGTGCTTATGGCGACCTACGATCTCCTCGAACGGCTGAACAGCACGTTTCGGGAGATAGAACACGAGCTCCTGACCCTGACCGAACGTTTGCAGAGCTGCCGTCTGCTGGCCGCGCGCGTCTTTACCCTGCCCGAGGTGGCTAAAGGTGCCGAGCACGACCCGCTGGACACCATCGCTGTTGAACAGCACATCGGCAGCGCCGCCCTTGAGCTGGCGCTGAAGCACTATCGTCGCCTGTTTATCCAGCAGCAGTCAGAAAACCGCAGCAGTAAGGCCGCCGTGCGTCTGCCCGGCGTGATCTGCCTGCAAACCGATGCGACGACTCGCGAAGCGCTGGAAAGCCAGATTACCCATATCAACACCCTGAAAGCGGCCTTTGAAAAGATCGTTACCGAAGAGTCCGGCCTCGCCCCTGCCGCCCGGTTTGAATGGGTGCACAGACAGCTTCCGGGGCTGATTACCCTTAACGCCTATCGCACGCTGACGGTACTGCATCACCCCGCCACGCTGCGCTTCGGCTGGGCGAATAAGCACATCATTAAAAACTTCACCCGGGATGAAATTCTGGCGCAGCTGGAAAAAAGCCTGAAGACGCCGCGCACCGTCGCACCGTGGTCTCGTGAGCAGTGGATTGAGCGCCTGGAGCAGGAGTACCACAGCATCGCCTCGCTTCCGGCGGACACGCGCCTCAAGATAAAGCGCCCGGTGAAGGTACAGCCTATCGCCCGCGTCTGGTATTCCGGCCAGCAAAAACAGGTTCAGTATGCCTGCCCTACGCCGCTGATTGCGCTTTATGATGCCGATCGGGGGGCCATCGTGCCGGATATTGGTGAGCTTTTGAATTACGATGCGGACAATGTCCAGCACCGTTACCGACCTCAGGCGCAGCCGCTGCAGCTGATTATTCCGCGGCTGCACCTGTACGTGGCGGGATGACTATTTCAGGCTGCCGACCATCGCTTCCGGGCGAACCCAGGCGTCGAACTCTGCCTCCGTGAGATAGCCCAGCGCCAGGGCGGAGGCTTTCAGCGTCAGCCCCTCTTTGTGCGCTTTTTTAGCGATCTCGGCGGCCTTGTCGTAGCCGATATGGGTATTCAGCGCCGTCACCAGCATCAGGGATTCATTGAGCAACTGGCTGATACGTTCGCGATTCGGCTCAATCCCTACCGCACAGTGCTCGTTAAAGCTCTCCATCCCGTCCGCCAGCAGACGAATCGATTGCAGTACGTTATGGATCACCATCGGGCGATAGACGTTCAGCTCGAAGTTGCCGGACGCACCGCCCAGGTTGACGGCCACGTCGTTGCCCAACACCTGGCAGCAGAGCATGGTCATGGCTTCGCACTGGGTCGGATTCACTTTACCCGGCATGATGGAGCTGCCCGGCTCGTTTTCCGGAATGCTGATTTCACCGATGCCGCAGCGCGGACCCGAGGCCAGCCAGCGCACGTCGTTAGCGATTTTCATCAGCGAGGCCGCCAGCCCTTTCAGCGCGCCGTGGGTGTGGACCAGCGCATCGCAGGTCGCCAGCGCTTCGAACTTGTTGGGCGCCGTGACGAACGGCTGCCCGGTGATGTTTGCCAGCTCCTCCGCCACGCGCACCGCGTATTCTGGATGGGTGTTTAACCCGGTCCCGACCGCCGTCCCGCCGAGCGCCAACTCCGCCAGGTGCGGCAGGCTGTACTCAATATGCTTCAGGTTATGTTCCAGCATCGCCACCCAGCCGGAAATCTCCTGGCCGAGCGTCAGCGGCGTGGCGTCCTGCAGGTGCGTACGGCCAATTTTGACGATGTCGCGGAAGGCCTGCGCTTTCTCGTTGAGCGTGGCTTTCAGGACGTTAAGCTGCGGGATAAGCTGCTCGCGGATAGCGATGACCGCCGCCACGTGCATCGCGGTCGGGAAGACGTCGTTGGAACTCTGGCTTTTGTTGACGTCATCGTTCGGATGGACCTTACGCTCCATGCCGCGCACGCCGCCCAGCAGTTCGCTGGCCCGGTTTGCCAGCACTTCATTCATGTTCATGTTGCTCTGGGTGCCGGAACCGGTCTGCCAGATGGCGAGGGGGAATTCATCGGGATGCTTGCCCGCCAGCACTTCGTCGGCGGCGTTGATGATGGCGGTCGCTTTGTCTGCCGTCAGCAGGCCTAAATCCTGGTTCACTTTCGCGGCAGCGCGTTTGGTGAGCGCCAGCGCCTGAATCAGCGAGACGGGCATTTTTTCGGTCGAAATACGGAAGTGCTCCAGCGAACGCTGGGTTTGCGCGCCCCATAGCTTGTCGGCCGGGACGTCGATGGCGCCCATCGAATCTTTCTCATGGCGTACCGTGGTCATTACTTTCTCCTTGATAACAAAAGAGGGATTGCTCACATGCTTAAGGGGTAAGTATTGATGACTTCTGAGAAACGATATGGCGCTTTGTGCGCTCTTTTTGGTGTCGGGTTGCGCTGACGCTTACCCGACCTACCAGACTCGTAGGCCGGGTAAGGCGCAGCCGCCACCCGTCAATTTACAGAATTACTTCACGCACGCCGAACACTGGGACGACTGGATCTGCTTAAAGAAGTCGTTGCCTTTGTCATCCACGAGGATAAACGCCGGGAAATCTTCCACTTCAATTTTCCAGATCGCTTCCATACCCAGTTCCGGGTATTCCACGCACTCCAGGCTCTTGATGCTGCCCTGCGCCAGAACCGCAGCCGGGCCGCCGATGCTGCCGAGGTAGAAGCCGCCGTGCTTGTGGCAGGCGTCCGTCACCTGCTGGCTGCGGTTGCCTTTCGCCAGCATGATCATGCTGCCGCCGTTGGCCTGCAGCTGGTCAACGTACGAGTCCATACGCCCTGCCGTGGTTGGGCCTAACGAGCCGGAGGCATAGCCTTCAGGCGTTTTCGCCGGGCCAGCGTAGTAGATCGGGTGATCTTTAATGTACTGCGGCAGCCCTTCGCCGTTGTCCAGACGCTCTTTCAGCTTCGCGTGCGCGATGTCGCGACCCACGATGATCGTGCCGTTCAGCGAGAGACGGGTCGAGACCGGATACTGCGAAAGCTGCGCCAGAATCTCTTTCATCGGACGGTTCAGGTCGACGCGAACCGCTTCACCCTCACCCGCTTTGCGCAGCTCTTCCGGAATGTATTTGCCCGGGTTGTTTTCCAGTTTTTCGATCCACACGCCTTCGCGGTTGATCTTCGCCTTGATGTTGCGATCCGCAGAGCAGGACACGCCCATCCCGACCGGACAGGATGCACCGTGACGCGGCAGACGGATCACGCGCACGTCGTGGGCAAAGTATTTGCCGCCAAACTGCGCCCCGAGGCCCAGATTGCGCGCTTCTTCCAGCAGTTCCTGCTCAAGCTGCACGTCGCGGAACGCCTGGCCGTGCTCGTTACCTTCGGTAGGCAGGCCGTCATAATATTTGGTTGAGGCCAGCTTGACGGTTTTCAGCGTGCTTTCAGCCGACGTACCGCCAATCACAAACGCGATATGGTACGGCGGGCACGCCGCGGTGCCGAGGGTGCGCATCTTCTCAACCAGGTAGTTCTTCAGCTTGCCCGGGGTGAGCAGCGCCTTGGTTTCCTGGTAAAGGTAGGTTTTGTTGGCTGAACCGCCGCCTTTGGCGATACAGAGGAATTTGTACTCGTCACCGTCGACGCTGTAGAGATCGATCTGTGCCGGCAGGTTGGTGCCGGTGTTGACCTCTTTGTACATATCCAGCGCCGCGTTTTGCGAGTAGCGCAGGTTATCTTCGGTATAGGTGTTGTAGACGCCGTGCGCCAGGGCCGCTTCGTCACCGCCGCCGGTCCAGACGCGCTGGCCTTTTTTACCGACGATGATCGCCGTGCCGGTGTCCTGACAGGTAGGCAGAACACCTTTCGCGGCGATGTCTGAGTTACGCAGGAACTGCAGGGCAACGTATTTATCGTTTTCGCTGGCCTGCGGGTCGCTCAGGATATCGGCAACCTGCTGCTGGTGCGCGGGGCGGAGCATAAACGAGGCGTCGTGGAAAGCGTGCTGCGCCAGCAGCGTCAGCGCCTGCGGATCCACCTTGAGGATCTCTTGTCCTTCAAACTCAGAGACGGAGACGTGATCGCGGGTTAACAGGTAATACTCGGTCCGATCCTTACTGAGGGGGAAAGGATCCTGATAATGGAAGGGTTTATTCGACATTGGTCTCTCACTTACTGCTTCGGTCTGTTTATTCAGGGCAGATGTTCCGCTGCCCGGCTTAAAAGCGAGTCAGCTTATCCTACACAATTTTTTAACAAAAACTGAGACTAGTACGACTTTTTACATCCACAGGTTACTTCCATGAGGTTTATTGCTTTAATACCTGGAGTTAATTCCACAATTGAATCAGGGCTTGATAATGCAAAAACTCATTAACTCAGTGCAAAACTACGCCTGGGGAAGTAAAACTGCGTTAACGGATCTCTACGGTATCGCGAACCCGAACAACCTGCCGATGGCAGAACTGTGGATGGGGGCGCACCCGAAGAGCAGCTCAAAAATTGAAGACGCCAGCGGCCAGGTTCGCAGCCTGCGTGACGTGATTGACGCCGATAAAGCCGCGCTGCTGGGCGACAAGGTGGCTCAGCGCTTCGGCGAACTGCCGTTCCTGTTCAAGGTGCTGTGCGCCGACCAGCCGCTCTCCATCCAGGTTCACCCGAACAAGAAAGCCTCTGAAATCGGCTTTGCCAAAGAGAACGCGGCGGGAATTCCTTTAGACGCCGCCGAGCGTAACTACAAAGATCCTAACCACAAGCCGGAGCTGGTCTTTGCGCTGACCCCGTTCCTGGCGATGAACGCGTTCCGCGAGTTTTCAGAGATAGTTTCCCTGCTGCAACCGGTCGCGGGTGCCCACAAGGCTATCGCCCACTTCCTTGAAAACCCGAACGCGGACGCGCTGAGCCAGCTATTTGCCAGCCTGCTGAATATGCAGGGTGAAGAGAAATCTCACGCGCTGGCGGTGCTGAAAGCGGCTCTGGGCAGCCAGCAGGGTGAACCCTGGGAGACTATCCGCCTGATCTCCGAATTCTACCCGGACGACAGCGGTCTGTTCTCCCCTCTGCTGCTGAACGTGGTGAAGCTCAACCCGGGCGAAGCGATGTTCCTGTTCGCTGAAACCCCGCACGCCTACCTTCAGGGCGTTGCGCTGGAGGTAATGGCTAACTCCGATAACGTGCTGCGCGCAGGCCTGACGCCGAAATACATCGATATTCCTGAACTGGTTGCCAACGTGAAGTTTGTGGCGAAACCTGCCGCGGAGCTGCTGACTCAGCCGGTGAAAAACGGCGCAGAGCTGGACTTCCCAATTCCGGTTGAGGATTTTGCTTTTTCCCTGCACGACCTGAGCCAGGCCGAAACCGCCATCGCGCAGGAAAGCGCGGCGATTCTGTTCTGCGCCGAGGGCGAAGCGACGCTGCGCAAAGGCGAACAGCGTCTGGTGCTTAAGCCCGGTGAGTCAGCATTCGTTGCAGCCAATGAATCTCCGGTCAGCGTAAGCGGCGCCGGTCGCCTGGCGCGCGTTTTCAATAAGCTATACCCTAAATAATTCGAGTTGCATGAAGGCGGCGACGCAGCGAATCCCCAGGAGCGTACATAAGTACGTGACTGGGGTGAGCGAGGAAAGCCAACGCACAGGCAACTTGAAGTATGACGGGTATTAGGGACTTACTGATTTTTTTAACAACTCTTGCTAAGCTAGTTGCAGGCTTAATATCTCCAGGCGGTTTTTACCGCCTGGTTTCATTTTAGGGATAGTCGCAATGAAAAAATCGGTCGTAGCGGTTGGAGTGATTGTAGCGTTAGGCGTGGTCTGGACGGGGGCCTCCTGGTTTACCGGGAAACAGCTGGAAGGCCGTCTGGCTGAGATGGTGGCGCAGGCTAACGGAGAGATTAAGCGCAGCGCGCCGGAGGCGGGCCTGGAGCTGAGCTACCAGAATTATCATCGCGGCGTGTTTACCAGCCGTATGCAGCTGGTGGTAAAGCCAGTGGCCGGTGCTGAAAACGGCTGGCTGAAACCGGGTCAGAGCGTGGTGCTGGACGAGGTGGTGAGCCACGGTCCGCTGCCGCTGGCGCAGCTGAAGTCCTTTAACCTGATCCCGTCGATGGCGTCCGTTCATACCGTGCTGGTGAATAACGACGTCACCAAACCGCTGTTTGACCTGGCAAAGAATGAATCGCCATTCGACATTAATACCCGCATCAGCTATGCCGGTGACACGAGCTCCGATATTGCTCTGAAAGCGCTGAACTACGAGAAAGAGAATGAGAAAGTCGCCTTCAGCGGCGGTCACTTCAAACTTGACGCTGACCGCGACGGAAACGTGTTCTCCCTGACGGGTGAAGCGGAAAGCGGCCTGGTCAATGCCGTGAACGAATATAACCAAAAGGTTCAGCTCACCTTCAGCAACCTGAAAGCCGACGGCAACAGCCGAATGACCGATTTCCAGGAGCGTATCGGCGATCAAAAACTGTCTCTCGACAAGGTTGCCATTGCGGTTGAAGGAAAAGAGATGGCCGTGCTGGAAGGTATGGACGTCAACGGCAAATCCGACGTTTCCAAAGACGGTAAAAGCATCAACACGCAGCTGGATTACACGCTGAAGAGCCTGAAAGTGCAGAATCAGGATCTGGGCACCGGCAAGCTGTCGCTGAAGATCGGCAATATCGACGGCCAGGCGTGGCACGAGTTTAGCCAGAAATACAGCAAAGAGAGCCAGGCGCTGCTGACCGATGCCGCACTCCAGCAGAACCCTGAAGTGTACCAGCAGCAGGCGATGGCGGTGCTGTTCAACAACCTGCCTGTCCTGCTGAAAGGCGAGCCGGTGATCACCGTTGCGCCACTGAGCTGGAAAAACAGCAAAGGCGAAACCAGCTTTAACCTGTCTCTGTTCCTGAAAGATCCGGCAACCGCAACGGGCGAGCCGCAGACGCTGGCCCAGGAAGTGGATCGCAGCGTGAAGTCGCTCGACAGCAAGCTGACCATCCCGATGGATATGGCGACCGAGTTTATGACCCAGATTGCGAAGCTGGAAGGCTACGGCGATGAAGACGCTGGCAAGCTGGCGAACCAGCAGGTGAAAGGTCTGGCGGCCATGGGCCAGATGTTCCGCATCACCAAAGTGGAAAACAACACGATTTCCACCAGCCTGCAGTATGCCAACGGCCAGGTAACGCTCAACGGCGACAAGATGCCGCTGGAAGACTTCGTCGGCATGTTTGGTATGCCGACGCTGGGGATGCCGGAACCGGCTGAACCCGCAGCGCCAGCCGAACCGGCGGCACCGCAGCAGTAAACGTCAAAACCCCTCGCATGAGGGGTTTTTTATTGCCGGGTGGCGCTGACGCTTACCCGGCCTACGATCCCGAGCCGTTGTTGGCCCGTGCAAGCGCAGCGCCGCCGGGCGATGTGCAGCGGAGATTATTTCACCGTCACCAGCCGCGCCGCCACAATCTGGTGTCCGGCCTGAACGTCCGTGTTGTCGATGCGCTGCATGATCCTGTCCGCCAGCGTGTAGCCCATCTCCCGCGCAGGGGTGGTAGCCCAGACGATCGGCAGATCGTCGAGCGCGTTTTCACCGACGTCGGCGAACGCCCCCAGCGCCACCTGATGGCCGAAGAAAGTTTCCACCCCGCCCTCGCCGCTCTGACGCCCGGCGCGGATCAGGCCAAACCAGGCGCCCATGGCAATCACATCGTTGTAGCAAATCACGGCGCTGATCGTCGGACTGCTGCGCAGCAGCGCGCCTATCGCTTCCGCCGCTTTCTTCTGGCTGGATTCACACTCCACGACCCATTCGCTGTGGAACGGCAGGCCGTATTTAATCAGCGTCGCGCAGTAGCCGCCGACCCGCTCGGCGCGGGTCAGGGACGAGCTTTTCCCACCCAGCCAGGCAATGCGCTGGTGTCCGCGACGAATAAGATGTTCGGTCAGCATTTGCGCGGCCTGCATGTTATCCGGTCGCAGCGTATCGGCCTCGTCCAGATAGCTGGCACGCGAAGCAAACACCAGCGGCACGCCTTTTTCGGCGGCGCGCTCGCACAGCTCGCTGCCCACGCCCGACGCCCCGGCGACGATCACCCCGTCCACCCCCTGATTCAGCAGCATATCGAGCCGGGAGAGAAGCTGATCGGGCTCGCGACCGCCGTGCAGAAGAAAGACCATCTGCCCCTGCGCTTCAAGCGCTTCGGTTAACCCGGCGGTCAGCTCCGCATAGAAAGGTGACGTCAGGTCGCGGACAATCAGGCCAATCACCCCGCTTTGCCCGCCGCGCAGGGCCGACGCCTGACGGTTACGCACAAAACCCAGCTGCTCAACCGCCTCGTTAACCCGCTGACCGGTCGCAGGAGAGATGCGCCCTTTTCCGCTTAGCACCAGAGAAACGGTGCTGACGGAAACGCCCGCCGCCAGCGCGACATCGTTGATGGTGATTTTTTTCGCTACAGCCATGTGTTGGCGTGACTCCCTGAAATGAGATCAGTAAAACGTTTTATCAATACGTTATCTTTATACTACCAGTCAAAGCCTGAGAATGTGATTTAGCGCGCACTAAACTTTGATAAAACGTTTTATCTTCTCGCAGCATTGAAGCAGGCAAACTGATTTTAACAATAAAGGAGTCGTTTTATGACGGCGAAAGCAGCACAAAAAATATCGCTGTGGGAATTTTTCCAGCAACTGGGTAAAACCTTTATGCTGCCCGTGGCACTCCTCTCGTTCTGCGGGATCATGCTCGGGATCGGCAGCTCGCTGAGCAGTAAAGACGTCATCACGCTGATCCCGTTCCTCGGTACCCCGGTGCTGCAGGCGATCTTCATCTGGATGAGTAAAGTCGGCTCCTTTGCGTTTAGCTTCCTGCCCGTGATGTTCTGTATTGCTATCCCGCTGGGTCTGGCGCGCGAGAACAAAGGCGTCGCGGCGTTTGCCGGCTTTGTGGGCTACGCCGTGATGAACCTGGCGGTTAACTTCTGGCTGACCGCGAAAGGCATTCTGCCGACCACCGACGCCGCCGTGCTGAAAGCCAACAACATTCAGAGCGTGATCGGTATCCAGTCTATTGATACCGGGATACTCGGGGCAGTGATCGCAGGGGTCATTATCTGGATGCTGCACGAGCGCTTCCACAATATCCGGCTGCCGGATGCCCTGGCCTTCTTCGGCGGTACCCGCTTTGTGCCGATTGTTACCCTGGTCGTGATGGGTCTGTTCGGTTTAATCATTCCGCTGATCTGGCCGGTCTTTGCGATGGGCATTAACGGTATTGGCCGCATCATCAACGGCGCGGGAGATTTCGGTCCGATGATCTTCGGCACCGGCGAGCGTCTGCTGCTGCCGTTTGGCCTGCAGCATATCCTGGTGGCCCTGATTCGCTTCACCGAAGCGGGCGGCACCATGGAGGTGTGCGGTCACGACGTGAGCGGCGCGCTGACCATCTTCCAGGCGCAGCTGAGCTGCCCGACCACACACGGCTTCTCCGAAAGCGCCACCCGCTTCCTGTCTCAGGGTAAAATGCCTGCCTTCCTCGGCGGCCTGCCGGGTGCCGCGCTGGCGATGTACCACTGCGCGCGCCCGGAAAACCGTCATAAAATTAAAGGTCTGCTGATTTCCGGCGTGATCGCCTGCGTCGTGGGCGGTACCACCGAGCCAATCGAATTCCTGTTCCTGTTCGTCGCACCGGTGCTGTACCTCATCCACGCGGTGCTGACCGGTCTGGGCTTTACCGTGATGGCGGTGCTGGGCGTGACCATCGGCAACACTAATGTAAAATACACCTCATTAATATTGGGGGCGTGAAACCCGCATACATATCGCCTCAATGGAGCATTCAAGAGGTGATGATCAATGTCTGCATATGTTAGAATCCCCAGAAACGCACTCAATCACATGAAACTCAATGTTATGAATCGTCTACGCTTATACTCTTACATCCGCTATTCCAGCGAACGGCAAGGGAAAGGTAACTCGATTGAGCGCCAAAAGAGTTACATTGCTGATATGGCGAAACAAATCGCTGCTGAATATGACCTAGATATTTTCGAGGAATACCAAGATTTAGGTGTATCCGCATACAAAGGTAAAAATGTTCAGGAAGGCGCGTTATCCGATTTCATAGACCAAGTTGAATCCGGAGTGATCCCCAAAGGGTCTTTCCTCTTGATTGAATCCCTTGACCGTTTCTCACGTCAGAATGCTATGCAAGCTGTAAACCTATTCACCAGCTTATTACTGAATGGCATCACTGTCATCACCGGGATTGATAAACAGGTTTACAGGCAGACTGAAGTAAACACCGAGACATTGCAGCAACTGATGTTTAGCGTGATGTTGTTCAGCCGTGCTAACGAAGAAAGTTCAACCAAATCACACCGCACGATTGCAAGTGCTCTGTCCAAGATCAGACGTCACCAGGAACGGAAACTTGGTGATCCTGTAGTCGCAATAAAAGAGTTAGGGTCGGATAAATGGTGGACAGATTCGAGTACTGGGTATGTCAATCCGCATCCAGTCTTGTTCCCCATAGCAAAAAAAATTATTCAGTTAAAACAATACGGTTGGTCAAATCGGATGATCCTTCAGCACCTGAAAAACAACTACGATGGACCGGTTATAGGCAACAAAAAATCAAAAGGCATATGGAATATGCAACATTGTTCCAGAATCCTTGAACCTGCCATTTATGGAAGAAAAGTGATTACTGTAAACAATGCAGAATACATTCTGGATGATTATTACCCTGCGATCATCAGCAAAGATGAATATGAAGCGTTAAAGCTCCAAGTTGGAAATAAAGGATTTGCCCCGAATCGCGAAAGTAACCCAGAAATACCATTACTTTCCGGTATTGGTATTTTGCACTGTGCGCATTGCTCATGTTACATGGTTAAGGCAAAATCAACCCTTAAGAACCATCCACATGCTTACCGTTATCAATGTGCATCCAGAGATTTACACCAAGATTGTAATAAGTGGGGATTCAGGGCAAGCACCCTTGAAAGGACGATTTTACAACTGATAGCCGATAGAATTTTCTTGCAGAAAAAATATCAACCATCTGGTTTAGAAGGAAAAATCGCGGACATACAAGCGCAAATTGAGAACTATGTATTGGCTATTGGTTCAGCTAAAAATCCGGCAATCATAAATAACCTCACTTCACAAATTGATCAACTGGAACAAGAAAAACAAAGTCTGATAGTGGAAAAAAGACTATACGATGAATCAATCGTGCAAATGAACACTGAGGGGTGGGACAAGTTCAGGGAGTTTGACATTAATGACGCACTTAACCCTTTACGTACAAAAATAAGGGCAAACATTAAGACCGTTATTATGCGCGTGGATTGCTTCAGAATAGATAAGAAACACAACTTGTTTACCATCACATACCGAGATCAGCATAAACAGCGTATCGTTATCGAAAACAACTCAGGCTGGAAGAAAGGTAAGATTTATGTTGAAGCGCAGACTATCAACGATATTCAAATTCTTGAATCTGAAGGTTTGGTACTGCATGACCATATTGACATAATGATCAACAGAGACAAGTTCATGACCGAAGCGAAAAAACGACTAGATCATCCCCGAACACTGATCGATGAACTGACGGAATAAAGGTAAGTGTTAGTGCCATTGTAAAATTGCCCCACAGAAATGTTAGCGTCATCCATCGCTATATAGCCATGAATCGCTCTGTATCTTGTCAGAGCGATTAAAGCAGACTTCAGACATCGTTCAATACAAAACCCCCGTAAAACTTGATACAGCGCGTTTTAGAGCAAGGGTTCAAATTACATCGTATTCATTATGTCTACGAACTGTACTTATTGCACCGCTCCTTATCGAAACACCTCTATGGTTGCAGGAAAGCCCGTACAGTCGAAGGGAATCCCTTCCAATCGCAGTATTCAAGACTAACCGCTGCCCCCCGCCCGACGTTAACACCAAGCATATGAACCATTTTAAAACCCTTTAAAAACAATACCCTTCGCATCTTCCCCCTCTTCTCCCCATGCCAATCGATCGTTTTTACAGATCAATTACACGATATTGATAGATTTCATAGATCAATGTAAGATCATGATTCTTCGGTTAGTGTTTCTCGTAAACAAGACTCATGGAATGAATGCTCTGTCCACGATGGAGTGCGAACGATAGAAGGTATCCAGAATGACCATCCTTATAAAAACCTTGAAAATCATGGCGTCAGGTGTAGTTTTCGTTTCAGGTTTAACCACCGCCTCCAGTACCGTCTATTTCTTGCCAGAGGCAAAATCAGCAGGTGTCGCAAGCAGCGACAAAAACGCCCTGATGTTTCTCGGGATGGACAGGGATGTAAATCTGAAGGGGATATGCTTCGCGATGACAAAGCAATCATCATCAATCGTTCCGCTGGTAGATATCACTGCTACAACTGATAACGGCAGATTCACGATGCACGGGTTACGCCCTAATGTCAGTGATACTAAAGAAGTCGCTTGTTCCTTCGGGTCCGAAGCTGGTGATTTCTTGACTGCCATTTCGAAGTCAACAGCCGTTAACATGAAGCTGGACTTCAATGGCGAGATCCGCAATTACAGTTTCGACACTACAGAGTTCGGAAAAATGTTGACTGCCAATGGGAAAGGCGTGTGGGAAAAAGCAGCTAAAGACTACGCTCAGGGAGTACGGGCACCCGTTTTGTATGATACCAATCACGAAGCCCCTAAAAACAATGCAGAAAAATCAAAGGACGATACACATAGTTTTAAAGCAAGCGATGATAAACTTAATTCAGTCTGGAAAAATCTTAGCTCTGATACACGTAAACGCTTGCTCCCTGCGCAAAGAGAATGGATAAGGAAAAAATCCCAATGCAATAATGAAGAGGCATGTCTTACCCATATGACGGAAAATCGAATTCGTGAACTGGAATCTGAAAATGGAAAATAATCCATCAACATTACCCTTAAACACCAGCTCACTTCATTCTGTGGCTAAAGAGGATACAAAGGACAGTATTCGACCATTGTACTTCGCAGATAATGCAATCATCGAATAATGGAAAGAAAAACGCACCCACGTCATAAATGATGTACAACAAAACCAAAGTCAATTCGATTTACCCACTTTGCATTATGATAATAGTATCAACGTCCCAGAAGACATCTTTGATGCTTCTGGGTGCATCAAACATAAATGTTAAACCTACTAAAGGGAAGTAGATCATGAAATTATCGGAAACAGCACGTTGGTCAATATTCGGAGTGATAGCCGCAGTAGTATTAATATCCGCGTGGCTATCAAGAGATCCGAATAAGGTAATCAAGCAAGCAGCGGAACAAGCCGCAATACAAGCCGCAGAAGACCAACACGAAAAAATGCTACAGGATCGTCGTGAAATTGGATTCGTTGAAAAGGTCGACCACACAAACGCATTTGGTGATGTCACCACGCGTTCTGTAAGCGTGTTGGGACGCACGAAAGGGACAATGCTCACAATCAGACGTGAAGGAACAGGAAAGCTGTTAGACGTGTGTTTCAGTGCGATTACTAACGATAAAAAGCGTGAACTTTTCGCCCCATACTTTTCTACCACCGTTTATGCGAAATTCGATGGTGGAGAAACAAAGGAGTTTAGCGCAAGCAGAGGAATCACCGAAGATTTTCTGTGTATATCCTCTCCTCAGAAGTTTCTTTTTGAAATGAGCCACGCCAATCTAATGCAAGTCCAGTTAATCTTTCTGGATCACTATTCCAAAGTTCCAGAAGTCCATGAATGGAACCTGAAACAATATAATGCGATATTCAAAGAACAAACAACTAAATAACATTAAAGCTGTAATGCGCTTGAATTTTTTGGGTTTTAATTAACACATCGACGGGAGCAAAGCTTCATGCACATTACAAATGATTCTTGATGCGAGTGTTAAAACTTCATATGTAAGTCATGACAACGAATAGGCGTATACCTTTAGCGGATGATGATAACATGCAAAATAATCAAACCAGTTTAGTTTTCAGAAATGAGTGGGAAGCTTCCACATCTGACCTTATGTTTAAGGGGAAACTTACAGTCGGACGATTTCACTTGACAGATTACTTCATCGTTCAATATATGAAGCTGTTACATGGAATCGAAATACCCGATTCGTGGGTCAGTAGCTGTTTCACTAACATATCATGTACCGATACCCGTAAGGTTATGTATATGGAAGGTTGCGACATATTATCTAAAGACACAATGAATGAGATCCGTAAAGCAGTGAAATCCCCCCCTGAGGAGGTTAAAATATATCGCAATGGAGAGCGTATTGTTAAGATAGAATTTAGGGAGAAACAAAATAACCTCACACATTAAACGCCAGTTTGAAAAGCCAACTGCAATTATTGCAGATATTATAGAAGTGATGGTGGGGATATCGAAGTAAGGGAAAGGCTGGAAGAAACCAGCCTTTGGTGGTCATCGCATTTTCTTGAAGATAAGAATGATAAGTACTGTAGAAATGATGTAACCAAACAGAGAAACATTTACCAACCAAGAATAGTACTGATCGAAATCAGAAACCACAGCATTACAACGTTCAACTGTGATCGTTTTATCGTTGAGAATAT
This sequence comes from Enterobacter cloacae complex sp. ESBL7, assembly GCF_041679625.1. Lineage (NCBI taxonomy): Bacteria > Pseudomonadati > Pseudomonadota > Gammaproteobacteria > Enterobacterales > Enterobacteriaceae > Enterobacter > Enterobacter cloacae complex sp. ESBL7. The sequence goes on along the minus strand of NZ_JBGORN010000001.1, from coordinate 1,257,212 downwards.
CGGTGTATTTTTTTGTTATCCCGTAATCTAAGACGCTGATAAGTACTGTGGCGATGTATATGAAGGAGATCGAGAGTATGCTCCCCCATCGGATTATACATTTTGATCTACTCGTTAATATCATATGAGCCGCCCAAGAAACCGCCAACAGTACCGCCCGAATAACCAGACGCTGAACCTAATGTAGAAGCGCCTTGAGCCAGCTTTTTCTCCATAGCGTTTTCTTCCCCTGCGGTATAGTTGTCAACGTTCGGATACTGTTCTCGAAACTGGTTCGTAACTTCAAAAACCTGCATTGCATTCAGAGAACTGCTTTTTTCCACTAAGTACTTTTGCAGGGATAGAGGGACGGCAAAATCCTGTTCTCCTTCAATAGGGAGCTGTGTTGTTGTTGATGTGTAGACAGTATCGAAGACTTTAGAGCCAGCTTCACCAATAGCCTGAACTGTATGTGTTGTGCAGTTGCTGCCAGTAAGGTCATAAACGTCAATTACTCTTCCACGACGCTTTGTTCTTTCACCCATTTTATCTGTTACTACAGGCTCTGCCCCTGAGAGCCATAGATTTTCAAAGAATGAACGAGTTGCAACTATAGAAGCATCATCAATCCTGAACACCCGTGCATTAACTTTATACAATTCTTCACGGTAGTAGCCGCGAGCATCTTCCCCAGTAAAGTATATTAATATCCCATCACCAGTTAAGTTCGCTGGCCCTCTTCGACCAAAACGCCCGTATGTGTAAACGTATATCGAATTGTCTTGATGAACTGATACGAAAGCGTGTCCTGCATCCGTGATTTCAGTCCAGATGTAAACACCATTCAATAGCGGATTATCTTCTGGCTTGCAGGTGTCAGCAAAGCTATTTTGCTTCTTTGCAACCTGGGCGTGTTGTTGTGGCTCTTGTACAGGCTCAGATACTGCTTTCGTTTCCACGGATGCAGATGTCGCTTTTACTGGTTCCTGGTAAGGGCCGTGTTTCATAAAAGTATGGGTGGCAATGAAAAATGACTTACACGGACAGGTAGAGCGGCTGTAGATCGTACTGGCGGCTAACTGCCCATGAATATATTCTCCGGGGTATCCACCAGCCACGCTGTATATGCCAGGATGTTTACCACAGGATACCTGGCAACCTACTGTTGCTTGTCTGTTTAGATTAGGGCCAATCTGCTTCCCTTTCGGATGTCCGGTCAGTACCGATCCCCCGCATGTTGTTTTATCGCCTTTCACAACCCAAAAGCCTATAGACATTTTCTGAACTCCTTTTTAGAGCGACGCTGGAGCGAGAAAATCGGCTGGCATTGCGGGGCTATTATCTAACTGGCACAGAAGAGCATAGTCTTGTGGGGTACTAACAATCACATCACCGTTATCAAGCTGGCTACCTACGAGTGCATAAGAAACGCCACTCCCGTTAGTATTGACGGATCCAGATCCGTTGATGATCCTTGCGCGCGTTCCGTCAGGATAGACCACATAATCACCAACCATTGCCCGATTAACTTCACTCCCATCCTCCAGTGTAAACGAATCGTTGGCGCTGGCTTTCTCAATCTTCCCGCCGTTTTGGGTAAGTGATCCTTCAGTGGCAAAACGCCAAATAGCCACTAAAGAGCGATCTTTCATTTCCTCAACATGAGATTTGAAAATCTGGCGTTGTTCGTCGTCTGCATTTGCCAGTTGCTCTGCGCTGAATGGGTTCTTGAATGTTGTGATCACAGATGGGGTAAGTTCGTTGGTGTATTGCTTCATAAGTCCCTCTACTTGTTATGAAAAAATTGCAGCGGTCATTTTACAAGCAATATCCACACGCGCAACACCAATTTGACTTAAGGCGCAAATAACCCAATATGCTCAAATTACATATAAAGTCCATATCTGGCATCAACAATCGAACGTTTTACGACACCAGTAAATCATATGCAAAATAGGGGTCAAAAAATTAGCATATTGATTTTATGATACCATTATGGCATTATGATACCGTTTTTGATACCAATCGAGGGAATGTTATGAGTCGTGTTTTTGCCTACTGTCGTGTTTCGACCAGCGAACAAACAACAGATAATCAGATTCTGGCAATTCGTCAGGCCGGGTATGAGGTCACTGATAATCGTGTAATCTCTGAAATCGTTTCTGGTGGAGTTCAGGCTATGCAGCGCCAGGCCTTCGCTGATATGGTTAATCATAAGCTCGAAGCTGGTGATCAACTGGTTGTGCTGAAACTGGACCGTCTGGGACGCGACAACATCGATGTACAGCAAACCATCTCAATGCTGGTTGAAAAAGGGATTGACGTAGTATCGCTCGATCTTCCCGTCCGTAATCTTGCAAACGCTGAAGGGAAGCTAATGTTGCAAATGTTTTCCGCTTTCGCTGAGTTTGAAAAATCACGCATTACCGAGAGAACTAAAGAAGGACTTGAACGAGCAAGGAAGGAAGGTAAAAAGTTAGGTCGTCCGGTTGCAACAGATACTCGTAAGCGAGTTCAGGAAGCGAGGAGCAGAGGTCTTAGCCAGTCAAAAGCGGCTGCTGAATTAGGGTTGAGTCTTCCAACCATCAAACGGAACTGGAACCTACAGCAAGCCTGATGCAGCCACTCCCAGCGACCTCGCCAACATAGGAGGTCGCTATGTGTTATACTGAAAAATAATGTGACACAACCCACAAATCAGAAACGCATTCATGAAAAACCAAAATCAATCAGTGATAATGGAAGGATTATCAAACAAATATTGAAAGCTGTTCTAAAACAGCCTGTATGAAGCTGTAAGCGGTTTAAATCACGCAGGTAATGCGAACGTACTGCCACAGCCTTAGAAAGGCTTAGAATGCGTTACAGGAAGGATTTGTATTTTCTGTTCAAACTGACCTACACGAAAGATTTTGCCACCTGCGTTATTTACTCTCTTTCATTCTGAGCTTAGACGTTGAAAAGATCCTGTGCCCTTCCCCAGATGAAAACTTACCGCTGTTTTTCGCAAGGTACGATATACGCTCAACAAAATCCACAAGACTATCGTGATCACCCCTTACAATAGAGTATCGACTATTCTCGGCTAAATGCACGCGACTGATATTGTCTGTCAATTCATCCCAAAGCTCACTAATCAACCCAATCATGCCTGTGTTACCAAAGCCAGCAGTTTGAACCTGGAAGTAAGGTAATGCAATCCAGCAGTGGTAATGAACCTGGTTAGCCACTTTCTTTTCTCGAACCCAGCCATAAGCAAACTTTTTGATCGGCTGTTCATTCCACGCCTTCTTTTTGAAACGACCTCTCAGTCGCTCGAAAAGATTACTCACTAAGACATTACTTTCCGCAACGGACATTCCTTCCGGCACCGATAAGTCGAATCGGAAAGCAAAAATCTTACTGTAGTGGGATTGCATAGCCTGTAACTGCTTAATGAATGCATCGATTATTTCTTTTCTGATCGGATGGTAGCCATCTTTCAAAGGGTCATAATTCAAACGATACACAAGCCCGTCAAGGACGTACTCAGATGTATGGATGAGACTATAACGTCCACCATCACGATGATTGGTTATTTTTTGAGCAAAAAGGCAGGGGAGATCAGAAGACATAAAACTAACGCCATACAATAGATACTAATATTTACCAGTAAGCACAGACAAAGACACGCGCGAAGCTAAGCCGCACCGTTACCAGAGCGAACAAGGGATATGTTCACCCGCGCAAACTCCGAAAAGTTTCCGCAGCAATTCTTTAAAATAATACACCACAAAAACACGCATGGCAATGTTTTTCTTTATGGTGAAGGCTGTAGCCGTCGCTGTAATTTTCAGCATTACAGTAGGCTGACTGCTCCACGGGCACATCGAAAATTTCAATTATACCTATTACACTTTAGTTAACACCGACGGCAACGTGATCGACTTCGTGGTGTTCGGGATCCTGCACGGCCTGTCCACCAAGTGGTACCTGGTGCCAGTTGTGGCGGCTATCTGGTTTGCGGTTTACTACGGCATCTTCCGCTTCGCCATCACCCGCTTTAACCTGAAAACGCCCGGCCGCGATACCGATACGGCGAGCAGCGTTGAACAGGCGGTTGCCGGGACCGTGGGCAAATCCGGCTATAACACACCGGCCATTCTGGCGGCGCTGGGCGGCGCGGATAACATCACCTCGCTGGATAACTGCATCACCCGCCTGCGTCTGTCGGTGGCGGATATGTCAAAAGTGGATACCAACGCCCTGAAAGCCAACCGGGCCATCGGCGTGGTACAGTTAAATCAGCACAATTTGCAGGTGGTTATCGGCCCGCAGGTCCAGTCGGTGAAGGATGAGCTGGCTACCCTGATGCGAACAGTTGAAGCCTGATGCCTCAGCCCCCTCTCATGAGGGGGTTTTACTTTAAGGACTCACGTCATGTTTGATTTTTCTACCGTCGTGGATCGACACGGCACCTGGTGTACGCAGTGGGACTACGTCGCCGACCGCTTTGGCGCGGCCGATCTGCTGCCCTTCACCATCTCGGATATGGATTTCGCCACCGCGCCCTGCATTACCGACGCGCTGCATCAGCGCATCAATCACGGCGTGCTGGGCTACAGCCGCTGGAAGAACGATGAGTTTCTCGCCGCCGTCGCGCACTGGTTCCAGCAGCGCTTTAACAGCACGATTGATACGGAAACCGTCGTTTATGGTCCTTCCGTTATCTACATGGTGTCAGAGCTGATTCGTCTCTGGTCACACCCCGGCGACGGCGTGGTGGTGCACACCCCGGCATACGACGCGTTTTATAAAGCTATTGAAGGGAATGCGCGTCATGTGGTGCCCGTGGAGATGGAAAAGCACGCCGCAGGCTGGCAGGGAAATATGGTGGCGCTGGAAGCGGCCCTGGCGAAACCTGAAAACAAAATTTTACTGCTTTGCAGCCCGCAAAACCCAACCGGCAAGGTCTGGACGCGGGACGAGCTGACGCACATGGCTAAACTGTGCGCACGCTATGACGTGGCGGTTATCAGCGATGAAATTCATATGGATATGGTGTGGGGAGAGCATTGTCACACGCCGTGGAGCGCGGTGGCGCGCGGCAAATGGGCGCTTCTCACCTCCGGCTCGAAAAGCTTTAATATTCCAGCGCTGACGGGCGCTTACGGCCTGATTGGCGATGAACAGAGCCGTAACGGTTATCTCTACGCACTAAAAGGCCGGGACGGACTCGCTTCCCCTTCCGTGCTGGCGCTGACGGCGCATATCGCCGCCTATCAGCAGGGTGCGCCGTGGCTGGATGCCCTGCGGGGCTATCTGGAAGAGAATCTGTTGTATATCGCGCAGGAAGTAAACCGCGCCTTTCCGAAACTGAACTGGCAGCCGCCCGAAGCGACCTACCTGGCCTGGATTGACCTGCGCCCCCTGAACATTGACGATCGGGCGCTGCAAAAAGTGCTGATCGAGCAGCAAAAAGTCGCCATCATGCCGGGATATACCTACGGCAAAGAGGGAAACGGCTTTGTTCGCCTGAACGCCGGCTGTCCGCGCAGCAAGCTTGAACAAGGGGTGCAACGCCTCATTGCCGGGATTAACACGCTCCTGTAATCAATTTGCGCAACGGAATATTCCCTTGCGCAAATAGCTTTTTACCCCGTTTTGTTTTTATAATATGGCGCACTTTAACCAGAAAAGAGTGCGACCATGATTGATACACGCCTGCCTTTAACTGATATTCATCGTCACCTTGACGGTAACATTCGTGCCCAAACCATCCTCGATCTTGGCCGCCAGTTCAATTTAACGCTTCCTGCTCAGACGCTTGAGTCGCTGATCCCTCACGTACAGGTAACCTCCAATGAACCGGACCTGGTCAGCTTCCTGAGCAAACTCGACTGGGGCGTGAAGATGCTGGCCTCGCTGGATGCCTGCCGCCGCGTGGCGTTTGAGAACATTGAAGATGCGGCCCGTAATGGCCTGCATTACGTCGAGCTGCGCTTCTCGCCGGGCTATATGTCGATGACCCACAGCCTGCCCGTTGCAGGCGTGGTGGAAGCCGTGATTGAAGGCGTGCGCGAAGGGTGTAAAACCTTCGACGTTCAGGCCCGTCTGATTGGCATTATGAGCCGTACGTTCGGCGAAGCCGCCTGCCTGCAGGAGCTTGAAGCGCTGCTGGCCCATCGCGATGCCATCACCGCCGTCGATCTGGCCGGTGACGAGTTGGGCTTCCCGGGCAGTCTGTTCCTCTCCCACTTCAACCGCGCGCGCGATGCCGGCTGGCACATTACCGTGCATGCGGGTGAAGCGGCTGGCCCGGAAAGCATCTGGCAGGCCATCCGCGAGCTGGGCGCCGAGCGTATCGGTCACGGCGTGAAGGCGGTAGAAGATCGCGCCCTGATGGATTTCCTGGCGGAGCAGCGTATCGGGATTGAGTCTTGCCTGACGTCTAACATTCAGACCAGCACCGTGGCAACGCTGGCGCATCATCCGTTGAAAACGTTCCTCGAGCACGGCGTGCTGGCCTCGCTGAACACTGACGACCCGGCGGTTCAGGGCGTGGATATCATCCACGAATACAACATCGCCGCACCGCAGGCGGGTCTGAGCCGCGAACAGATCCGTCAGGCGCAGATCAACGGGCTGGAGATCGCCTTCCTGACGCCTGAAGAGAAGCAGGCGCTTAAAGATAAAGTGGCTCGCGGTTGAGCATTTGCCGGGTAGCGGCTACGCCTTACCCGGCCTACAACAGCCCTTATTGCTTATGCCAGACAGAGCGTGGCGCGATGTTTGGCAGATTCAATACCCAGCTCAATCAGTTCCATAATCTGAATCGCCTGGCTGGCCGGAACCGGATTTTCGCCCGTGCCGTTCAGCGCATCGCGAATGCCCGCATAATAGGCCGGATAGTTGCCCGGGATCGTCAGCAAGGTCTCCTCTACCAGTTCCTCACCTTCCACCCGCGTGACCACGCCGTCGCGCATATCATAGCCCCAGTCTTCCTGCGGCAAACGTTCACCGCTTTTCAGCCGGTCCTCCTGCGGATCGAGGCCAAACTTCACGTAGCTCCCGCGCGTGCCGTGAATGATGTAGCGGGCAGATTCCGCGGCCGCGACCATCGTGCCGTGCAGCACAATCCGCCGCTGCGGGTAGCTGAGCACCGCGTGGAAGTAATCGGTCGTCTGCGCTCCGGGCCGGAGCTGGGCCAGATCGACCGTCATGCTCACCGGCAGACCAAAAAGATTGACGGCCTGATCCAGCAGATGCGGGGCTAAATCATACCAGATGCCGCTGCCCGGACCGGCCTGCTCGCGCCAGCGGTTTCGTACCTGCGGACGGAAGCGGTCAAAGTGCGATTCAAAAAAGAGGATCTCCCCTAGCGTGCCTTCACTGAGAAGCCTTTTTACCGTCAGAAAGTCGCTGTCCCAGCGGCGGTTATGGAATACCGACAGCAGCCTGCCCAGACTTTTTGCCAGCGCATCCAGCTCGCGAGCCTGAGACAACGTGACGGTAAAGGGCTTATCGACTACCACGTGCTTACCGGCTTCAAGCGCGGCCTTTGCCAGCGGGAAGTGGGTGTCGTTCGGGGTGGGGATAACGATTAAATCAATATTTGGATCGTTGAAAAGGTGTTTTGGCTCAGAGACAACCGGCACGGAAGGCCAGTCGGCATGGACTTTAGCGGCATCGCTGCTGGATACCGCAGCCAGGGTCATCCCCGGCGTCCCGGCTATCAGAGGCGCATGAAACGTTTTGCTCGCGTACCCATAGCCGATAAGCCCAACGCGGATATTATCACTCATAGTGCCGTCCTCTTTTATGACGTTCTTATTTCACACTGGCTAGCCTGGCATTACCACAGATTAATAATGTGCCATATGACTTAAAATAGCAGGTTGTAGGGGTTGTTTTTGTTACATAGTATTAACCCACTGATTTTGTTTAAGGGAACCGTTCCCAAAGCGCTTGCCGTCGGGGAAACGTCGCTGTAACATTTGCGACCTGTATTTATGGATAAAGTACAACTACGAATCATGACGTCAATTATTAATCGAATCATTGAATTAGCGGGATGGATTGTCCTTGGGGTTTCGGTCATTTTGCTGGGCGTTGCCAGCCATATCGATAACTACCAGCCGCCGGAGCCTGTCGCAGTCGCCCAACCTAAGTAACCGGTTACTGCAATAAAGAGTGACATAATATGTCAGTTACTTATTGCCAGCCCTGGTGAACACGGTTAACCTTCTCTTCCAGGCATCGTCTGATGCCTGAATTTCAGCAAAGAAAACTCCTAATTTCGTCGCGTTACCTGAGTGGGCTGTTTACGTCTTTATTAATCCGTTTATTATTCGAACGAATTACCTTAACTGGTATTACTCACTTTTATATGGAAACTTATTAATATGACAGTTCAGGACTATTTATTAAAATTTCGCAAGATCAATTCGCTTGAGAGCCTGGAAAAACTGTTTGACCATCTGAACTACACCCTGTCGGATAATCAGGACATCATTAATATGTATCGCGCCGCTGACCATCGCCGTGCGGAGCTGGTTTCCGGAGGTCGTTTGTTCAACGTGGGTGAAGTGCCTAAGTCCATATGGCGTTACGTTTTATAAGAAAGTAGCCATCCGCGCGAAATGTTATATACTCTCCGCCCTGCAAACTGGCTGTACAACATTTCGCGCAGATTATGGGAGAGTTCATGACCGCAACGCCTGGAGAACGCATTGGAGGCTGGTTAATCGCCCCACTGGCATGGCTGCTGGTTGCCTTATTAAGCGCATCACTTGCGCTGCTGCTGTATACCACCGCACTGATTACTCCTCACGCCATCCAGACCCTGATGTCGCAAAGCGTGCTGAGTATTGCGATGTGGTTTGTGTCGTTCGTTTTCGCGATTGGTATGTGGTACTACACCCTGTGGTTGACCATCGCCTTCTTTAAGCGCCGCAAAAGTGTACCTAAACACTACATTATCTGGCTGCTGATTTCGGTTCTGCTGGCGGTTAAAGCCTTTGCTTTTTCGCCCGTATCAGACGCTCTGGCCGTTCGTCAGCTGCTTTTCCCGTTACTGGCGGCCGCGCTGCTGGTTCCCTATTTCAAGCGTTCGACGCGGGTAAAAAACACCTTCGTGAACCCGTAATAACCTTACAGATAACCTGTTGTCGCCTGCGTGAGTTTGTCCGATAATAGGCGGCTTTTTTATTTCAGGCTAAATAATGACCGATTACTTACTGCTCTTTGTCGGCACCGTGCTGGTTAACAACTTCGTTCTGGTGAAGTTCCTTGGCCTGTGCCCGTTTATGGGCGTGTCCAAAAAGCTGGAAACGGCGATGGGCATGGGGCTAGCGACAACCTTCGTCATGACGATGGCGTCCATCTGCGCGTGGTTGATTGATACCTGGATCCTCATCCCGCTGGGGTTAATCTATCTTCGTACGCTGGCTTTTATTCTGGTCATTGCGGTTGTTGTGCAATTTACTGAAATGGTGGTGCGTAAAACCAGCCCGGCCCTCTATCGCCTGCTGGGTATCTTCCTGCCGCTGATCACCACCAACTGCGCCGTTCTCGGCGTTGCGCTGCTGAACATCAACCTTGGCCATAACTTTATGCAGTCGGCGCTGTACGGTTTTTCCGCCGCCGTCGGTTTCTCATTTGTTATGGTCCTGTTCGCGTCGATTCGCGAGCGTCTGGCGGCAGCGGATATCCCTGCGCCCTTCCGCGGTAACGCGATTGCGCTGGTGACCGCGGGTTTAATGTCTCTGGCCTTTATGGGCTTTAGTGGTCTGGTGAAGTTGTAATGAATGCTATCTGGATTGCCATCGCCTCTATCAGCGTCCTGGGGTTGGTGTTTGGCCTTATCCTGGGTTACGCCTCCCGCCGTTTCGCGGTAGAGGACGATCCCGTTGTTGAAAAAATTGATGAGCTTTTGCCGCAAAGCCAGTGCGGGCAGTGCGGCTACCCGGGCTGCCGTCCCTACGCTGAAGCGGTAGGCATTCAGGGTGAAAAAATTAACCGCTGCGCCCCCGGCGGCGAAGCGGTGATGCTGAAAATCGCGGACCTGCTTAACGTCGATCCGCAGCCCGTTGATGGCGATGCGGAGGTGCAGGAGCCGGTTCGCGCCCTCGCCGTGATCGACGAAGCCAACTGCATCGGCTGCACCAAATGTATTCAGGCCTGCCCGGTTGACGCCATTGTGGGCGCCACCCGCGCCATGCACACCGTCGTGGCGGACCTCTGCACCGGCTGTAACCTCTGCGTGGCCCCCTGCCCGACGCAATGTATTGAGCTGCGCCCGGTTGAAACGACTACCGAAAGCTGGAAGTGGGATCTTCAAACCATTCCGGTTCGCATCATTCCTGTGGAACAACATGCTTAAGTTATTTTCTGCTTTCAGAAAAGAGAAGATTTGGGACTTTGACGGCGGTATCCATCCGCCAGAGATGAAAACCCAGTCCAACGGCACGCCGCTGCGTCAAATTCCGCTGGCGACGCGTTACGTCATGCCGCTCAAACAGCATATTGGTGCTGAGGGCGAGCTGTGCGTGAAAGAAGGCGATACGGTTCTTCGCGGTCAGCCGCTGACCTTTGGCCGTGGGCGAATGCTGCCGATACACGCCCCCACCTCCGGTAAAGTGGTGGCGATTGCCCCTCATACGGTGGCTCATCCGTCCGCGCTGTCGGAGCTGAGCGTGATCATTGAAGCCGACGGCGAAGACCGATGGATCGATCGTGACGGCTGGAGCGACTACCGCTCCCACAGCCGCGAAGCCCTTATCGAGCGAATTCATCAGTTCGGCGTCGCCGGGCTGGGCGGCGCGGGCTTCCCGACTGGCGTTAAGCTGCGCGGCGGTGGCGATAACATTCAGACGTTGATTATCAACGCCGCCGAGTGCGAGCCGTATATCACCGCCGACGATCGTCTGATGCAGGATTGCGCCGCTCAGGTAGTGGAAGGCATCCGCATCCTGGCGCACATTCTGAAGCCGCGGGAAGTGCTGATTGGTATCGAAGACAATAAACCACAGGCCATCTCGATGCTGCGCGCCGTGCTGGCGGGCAGTCATGATATTAGCCTGCGCGTTATCCCGACCAAGTACCCTTCTGGCGGCGCAAAACAGCTGACGCAAATTCTGACCGGCAAGCAGGTCCCGCACGGCGGACGCTCTTCGGATATCGGCGTGCTGATGCAAAACGTCGGCACCGCCTATGCGGTGAAACGCGCGGTGATTGACGGCGAGCCGTTGACCGAGCGCGTGGTGACGCTGACCGGCGAGTCGGTTTCCCGTCCGGGCAACGTCTGGGCGCGTCTGGGTACGCCGGTGCGCCATCTGCTGGAACAGGCTGAATTTTGCCCGGCCAGCGACCAGATGGTGATCATGGGCGGCCCGCTGATGGGCTTTACGCTGCCGTGGCTGGACGTTCCGGTAGTGAAAATCACGAACTGTCTGCTCGCTCCTTCCCCAACCGAAATGGGTGAAGAGCAGGAAGAGAAAGGTTGCATCCGCTGCAGCGCCTGTGCCGATGCCTGCCCGGCGGATCTGCTCCCGCAACAGCTGTACTGGTACAGCAAAGGTCAGCTGCACGACAAGGCAAAATCCCATAATCTGGCCGACTGCATTGAATGCGGCGCCTGCGCCTGGGTCTGCCCAAGCAACATTCCGCTGGTGCAATACTTCCGTCAGGAGAAGGCCGAGATTTATGCCATTTCCATGGAAGAAAAACGCGCCGCGGAAGCCAAGGCACGTTTCGAAGCGCGTCAGGCGCGACTGGAGCGCGAAAAAATCGCCCGTCAGGAACGCCATAAGCAGGCCGCCGTTCAGCCTGCCGGGAAAGATCAGGATGCGATCAACGCCGCACTGGCGCGAGTTCGCGAGAAAAAAGCCGATGCCGCCCAGACGGTGGTGATCCAGGCCGGGGAAAAACCGGATAACAGCGAAGCGATTACCGCCCGCGAAGCGCGAAAGGCTGCGGCTCGCGCGCGTCAGGCGGAAAAAGCGCAAACGGTTCAGGCAGATACTGAGATCGACCCGCGTAAAGCGGCCGTTGAAGCGGCGATAGCCCGGGCCAAGGCCCGCAAAGCTGGAGAGCAGCAGGTAGTCGTCGAGCAAGAAGCGGTCGACCCACGCAAAGCCGCCGTTGAAGCGGCGATTGCCCGCGCCAAAGCCCGTAAGGCTGCGCAGCAGGCGCCAGAGGCAGAAGCAGAAGCACCACCGGTCGACCCGCGTAAAGCCGCCGTCGAAGCAGCGATTGCTCGCGCCAAAGCCCGCAAGGCTGCGCAGCAGGCGCCAGAGGCAGTATCAGAAGCACCACCGGTCGACCCGCGTAAAGCCGCCGTCGAAGCAGCGATTGCCCGCGCCAAAGCCCGTAAGGCTGCGCAGCAGGAAGAGCAGCCGCAGGCCGCCAACGATGACCCGCGCAAGGCCGCCGTCGCCGCCGCCATTGCGCGCGTTCAGGCGAAGAAAGCCGCACAGCAAGCCGTAAACGAGGATTAAATGGTTTTCAGAATCGCAAGTTCCCCCTACACCCACAACCAGCGTCAGACATCGCGCATTATGATGCTGGTCTGCCTGGCCGCGCTGCCGGGCATTGCCGTTCAGTGCTGGTTTTTCGGCTGGGGAACCCTGTTCCAGATAGCCCTGGGCTGCGCCAGCGCCGTCGCGGCGGAAGCACTCGTCCTGAAGCTGCGTAAGATGGCGGTGTCACGCATTCTGGCTGACAACTCCGCGCTGCTGACCGGCCTGCTGCTCGCCATCAGTATTCCGCCGTTTGCCCCGTGGTGGATGGTCGTGCTCGGTACCGTGTTTGCTGTGATGATTGCCAAACAGCTGTACGGCGGGCTCGGCCATAACCCGTTTAACCCGGCGATGATTGGCTACGTGGTGCTGCTGATCTCCTTCCCCGTGCAGATGACCAGCTGGCTGCCACCGCACGAGATTGCGGCCACGGTTCCGGGCTTTATGGATGCCCTGCATGTTATCTTTACCGGCCATACGGCGCTCGGCGCTGATATGAACGCCCTGCGCATGGGCGTGGACGGTATCAGCCAGGCGACGCCTCTCGATACCTTTAAAACGTCCCTGCACGCCGGGCAAAGCGTTGAGCAGATCATGAAATCCGCGATTTACAGCGGCATGCTGGCGGGTGCGGGCTGGCAGTGGGTCAACCTGGCGTATCTGCTGGGCGGCCTGTTCCTGCTGCAGCAGAAAGCCATTCGCTGGCATATTCCGGTCAGCTTCCTCGTGACGCTGGCGGTTTGCGCCACGCTGGGTTGGGTATTCTCTCCTGAATCACTCGCCAGCCCGCAGATGCATTTGCTCTCCGGTGCGACCATGCTGGGTGCCTTCTTTATCCTGACGGATCCGGTCACGGCGTCAACGACTAACCGCGGCCGCCTTATCTTCGGCGCGCTGGCGGGCCTGCTGGTATGGCTCATCCGCAGCTTTGGCGGTTACCCGGACGGCGTCGCGTTTGCCGTCCTGCTTGCCAACATTACCGTTCCGCTCATCGACTATTACACGCGTCCGCGCGTGTACGGCCATCGCTAAGGGTTTCGCCATGTTAAAAACGATGCAAAAGCACGGCGTCACGCTGGCTGTCTTCGCCGCGGTCCTGACCGGGCTGACGGCCCTGGTTAACACGTTAACCAAAACGACCATCGAAGAGCAGGCTTCAAAGCAGCAAAAGGCGCTGTTCGATCAGGTGATCCCGTCAGATTTCTACGATAATGATCTGCAAAAAAGCTGCTTTGTGGTAGACGCACCTCAGCTTGGGAAAGGCGCGCACCGCCTCTTTATCGCCCGTAAAGGGAATAGACCGGTAGGCGCGGTGATGGAAGCGACGGCGCCCGACGGCTATTCCGGCGCCATTCAGCTGCTTGTCGGCAGCGATTTCTCCGGCACTATTCTGGGTACTCGCGTGACGGAACATCATGAAACGCCGGGCCTGGGCGATAAAATTGAAACCCGTCTGAGCGACTGGATTTTGCACTTCGCCGGTAAAGTTATCCATGGCGAAGGGGATACCGCGTTTGCGGTGAAGAAAGATGGCGGCGAGTTCGACCAGTTCACCGGCGCGACCATCACGCCGCGCGCCGTGGTGAACGCCGTAAAACGAGCCGGGCTGTATGCTGAAACGCTGCCCGCGCAAATCAACAATCTTCCGGCCTGTGAGGAGTAATCATGAGCCAGGTTAAAGAGGTTATTGTCCAGGGGTTGTGGAAGAACAACTCCGCGCTGGTCCAGCTTCTGGGGATGTGTCCCCTGCTGGCGGTAACGTCCACCGCCACCAACGCGCTCGGTCTGGGTCTGGCAACCACGCTGGTTCTGACCCTGACCAACCTCTCCATCTCCGCCCTGCGACGCTGGACGCCTTCGGAAATTCGTATTCCGATTTATGTCATGATCATTGCGTCGGTGGTCAGTATCGTCCAGATGCTGATTAACGCCTACGCGTTTGGCCTGTACCAGTCGCTCGGGATCTTTATTCCCCTTATCGTCACCAACTGTATCGTCGTTGGCCGTGCGGAAGCGTTCGCGGTGAAAAACAGCCCCGCCATGTCGGCGCTGGATGGTTTTTCCATTGGAATGGGCGCCACCTGCGCCATGTTCGTGCTGGGCTCGCTGCGCGAGATCCTCGGTAACGGTACGCTGTTTGACGGCGCAGATGCGCTGCTGGGCGGCTGGGCCAAAGCGCTGCGCGTTGAAGTGTTCCACACCGATACGCCATTCCTGCTGGCAATGCTGCCCCCTGGCGCGTTTATTGGCCTTGGCATGATGCTGGCGATAAAATACCTGATTGATGAGAAACGTAAGCGCCGCGCGGCTGAGCGTAGCGTTCTGGAAGGGACACCCGAGAAGGCTTCATGAATAAAGAAAAGCGCATTGCGATCCTGACCCGTCTGCGGGACGAGAACCCGCACCCGACGACGGAGCTGAATTTTACCTCCCCGTTTGAGCTGCTGATCGCGGTGTTGCTCTCTGCACAGGCGACCGATGTGAGCGTCAATAAAGCCACTGCCCTGCTCTATCCGGTCGCCAATACGCCAAAAGCCATGCTGGAGCTGGGCGTGGAAGGCGTGAAGTCCTATATCAAAACCATCGGCCTGTTTAACAGCAAAGCCGAGAACGTCATTAAGACCTGCCGGATCCTGCTGGAACAGCACGGAGGCGAAGTACCGGAAGATCGCGCCGCGCTGGAAGCCTTACCGGGCGTGGGGCGTAAGACCGCGAACGTGGTGCTCAACACCGCGTTTGGCTGGCCGACCATCGCCGTGGATACGCATATTTTCCGCGTCTCTAACCGGACTAACTTCGCGCCGGGGAAAAATGTTGAGCAGGTCGAAGAGAAGCTGTTAAAGGTGGTTCCGGCCGAATTTAAGGTTGACTGCCATCACTGGCTGATTCTGCACGGCCGCTATACCTGTATTGCCCGTAAGCCTCGATGCGGCTCGTGCATTATTGAAGATCTCTGCGAATACAAAGAAAAAGTATATCCCTGATCGTCACAATCCCTTACCAAAAGAAGGGCTACCAGGCACCCTTCTTTTGGCCGTTATTTGTCCGTCTTTCATTCCCCCTGACCTGTCACTTGTTCGGTTGTTTAACGCTCAAACAGGTTAATACTTTTTTCATGGCCAAAAATTTCTATACATCTGTGATCGCGATCACCCTGATAACTTCATGTTGAATTTTTGTTGTCATAATCCGCCTAAACCCTTTGTCTGACAAGATACTCTCCTTCCATCACCGAAGATAAGACCAGCTATTTTTCAGAATATGGCCCATATCACTGCATTAAGCGGCAAATAGCAGAACATATCGCCAAAAGCCGGTCAGGGTGGGTTATCGCCAGTCGAAAAAACTACCTTTACTCATCGTATGAAATTTAACGCTGAATAACATTTATATGAACCGACGATTATACCACCTCAGATATATGTAACAGATTATTACAAACGTATTGCCAGATGGGGCAGGATAGTGAACATTACCCGCCGTTTCTCCTCCCAATATAACTATAAGGCGTATGGACTACGGCCATCGCGCTATGAACACCCCCGTTAATATGGGATGTAAAAAAAGAGGTATATGTGTCTACTGCAAACAATAAACCAACAGATGAAAGCGTAAGTCTTAACGCTTTTAAACAGCCTAAAGCGTTCTATCTCATCTTCTCTATCGAGTTATGGGAGCGTTTTGGTTATTACGGCCTGCAAGGGATCATGGCGGTTTACCTGGTAAAACAGCTGGGTATGTCCGAAGCCGATTCCATCACGCTGTTCTCTTCCTTTAGTGCTCTGGTGTACGGTCTGGTCGCTATTGGCGGCTGGCTGGGTGATAAAGTCCTCGGGACTAAACGTGTCATCATGCTGGGCGCCATTGTCCTGGCGATTGGCTATGGTCTGGTTGCATGGTCAGGGCATGATGCCGCTGTCGTGTATATGGGTATGGCGACGATTGCCGTCGGTAACGGTCTGTTCAAAGCGAACCCGTCCTCCCTGCTTTCTACCTGCTATAACAAAGACGATCCGCGCCTGGACGGTGCATTTACCATGTACTACATGTCCATCAACATCGGTTCGTTCTTCTCGATGCTGGCAACCCCATGGCTTGCGGCGAAGTTCGGCTGGAGCGTGGCGTTTGCGCTGAGCTTCGTGGGCATGCTGATCACCGTGGTGAACTTCCTGTTCTGCCGCAGCTGGGTTAAAGACTACGGTTCAAAACCTGACTTCGAGCCTGTGCATATGGGCAAACTGCTGGCCACCATCGTGGGCGTTGTTGTCCTCGCGGCAATCGCCACCTGGCTGCTGCACAACCAGGGTATCGCCCGTGCCGTTCTGGGCGTGGTTGCGCTGGGTATCGTGGTTATCTTTGCGAAAGAAGCGTTCGCCATGCAGGGTGCTGCCCGTCGCAAGATGATTGTGGCGTTCATCCTGATGCTGGAAGCGATTATCTTCTTCGTACTGTACAGCCAGATGCCAACCTCACTGAACTTCTTCGCCATTCGTAACGTTGAGCACTCAATTCTGGGCATCGCGTTCGAGCCGGAACAGTATCAGGCGCTGAACCCGTTCTGGATCATGATTGGTAGCCCGATTCTGGCCGCTATCTATAACAAGATGGGCGACCGTCTGCCAATGCCGCACAAGTTTGCTATCGGTATGGTGCTGTGCTCCGGCGCGTTCCTGGTGCTGCCGCTGGGTACCAAATTTGCCACCGACGCGGGTATCGTGTCCGTTAACTGGCTGATCCTGAGCTACGCGCTGCAGTCTATCGGTGAACTGATGATCTCCGGTCTGGGTCTGGCGATGGTTGCACAGCTGGTGCCGCAGCGTCTGATGGGCTTCATTATGGGTAGCTGGTTCCTGACCACTGCCGGTGCGGCAATCATTGCGGGTAAAATTGCGAACCTGATGGCTGTGCCGGAAAACGTCACTGACCCACTGGTCTCCCTGAACGTCTACGGTACCGTGTTCATGCAGATTGGTATCGCGACTGCGGTTATTGCAGTTCTGATGCTGCTGACAGCGCCGAAACTGAATCGTATGACTCAGGACGACGACAAGACGGCTGAAGCGACCAAAACCGCTACCGCGTAAGATTATTGAGAAACGACAGAACAGAAGCCGCTAATGCATTAGCGGCTTTTTTTTTGTCCGTTGGCGCACTAACATAGCTGAAACCTCAGCAAAAAGGAGTTACCGATGAAACTGTTCTACAAACCGGGCGCGTGCTCTCTTGCTTCCCATATCACCCTGCGCGAGAGCGGCAAAGATTTCACGCTGGATGGCGTTGATCTGATGAAAAAGCGTCTGGAAAATGGCGATGATTTTCTTGCCATTAACCCCAAGGGACAAGTTCCGGCGCTCTTGCTGGATGACGGTACTCTGCTGACCGAAGGCGTCGCGATTATGCAGTTCCTGGCCGATAGCGTACCCGATCGCCAGCTGCTGGCTCCGGTGAGTACCATTTCTCGCTATAAGACGCTGGAATGGCTGAACTACATTGCGACCGAACTGCACAAAGGTTTTACGCCGTTGTTCCGCCCGGATACGCCAGAGGAGTTCAAACCGACCCTGCGTGCGCTTCTTGAGAAAAAGCTGCAGTACGTTAACGAATCGCTGAGAGACGAACAGTGGATTTGTGGTTCGCGCTTCACGATTGCCGATGCGTATCTGTTTACCGTGCTGCGCTGGGCGCGCGCGGTTAAGCTGAACCTGGAAGGGTTAGACCATATCGCATCGTATATGAAACGCGTGGCGGAGCGTCCTGCAGTGGCTGCGGCGCTGAAAGCGGAAGGGTTGAACTAACCGAGCGGCCTGTGTTGCCGGGTGGCGCTAACGCTTACCCGGCCTACACGTTTTGGCCGGCTATAACCGGGTTGCGCTGAAATAGTGCTCCGGCTTCGCGATACGATCCTGTGCCGCAACCACCTGCAGTTCATATTCCTGCATCTCTTTCGTCGCAATCATGATTTCGTACACCGCCGCGGTAACGTGTTCCAGCGCGTCACGTATCGTCGCCCCCTGCAGTAATTTCACCAGCAACAGACCACTCGTAACATCTCCGACCCCAACCGGCTGGCGCAGGCCGAAATCCACCAGCGGACGGCTAATATGCCAGGCGTCATCTTTCGTCACCAGAAGCATCTCAAAACGGTCCTGACTCAGCCCTGCGCGGGCGAGATGTTTTACCAGCACCACCTCAGGCCCCTGAGCGATCAGTTCGCGAGACGCGCTTACCGCCTCTTCTACGCTGTTAACCGGACGCTCGCACAGAATTTCGAGCTCGACCAGGTTTGGCGCAATGATATCGCTGGCGGGCAGCGCGTGGCGGACGTGAAACTCTGCGACGCCTGGCGCCACGATGCAGCCTTTTTCAGGATGGCCCATGACGGGGTCGCAGAAGTATTTTGCCGCCGGGTTTGCGGCTTTCACCTGACGTACGATGCCGAGGATATGCTCCCCCTGCTCCGCTGAGCCGAGGTAGCCGCTCAGCACGGCGTCACAGCGTCTGAGCTGGTCGATATCGGCAATCCCCTGCACAACCTCGGTGAGGTGCGAAGGCGGCATTACGCAGCCGGTCCATTTGCCGTATTGCGTGTGGTTAGAGAACTGCACGGTATTAAGGGGCCAGACGTTGACGCCGAGGCGACGCATCGGGAATTCCGCGGCGCTATTGCCAGCGTGTCCAAAAACAACGTGGGACTGAATGGCGAGGATGTTCTTCATTTTTTTCTTACCAAACCCTGAAAAAACAAAAGGGGCGTGGTTTCCCACGCCCCTGGAGACTGTTAATTATTTCCAGCAGACAAGGCAGTAGTTTTTCTTACCGCGACGCAGCAGCGTGTAGCGACCATACAGACGGTCACCGTCAACGAAGGTGTATTCCGGGTCGGCCTGTTTCTCACCGTTGATGGTGATAGCGTTAGAGGCGATAGTTTTACGCGCCTGACCGCGCGAAGGCTGGAGCTCAGAGTCCACCAGCGCCTGCATCAGGTCAGCCCCTTTTTCCATCTCAACCATTGGCACGCCGTCCTGCGCCAGCTGTTCGAAGTCCGCCTCGCTCAGATCGCTCAGGGTACCGTTGAACAGGCTTGCGGTAATACGTTTTGCCGCGGCCAGACCTTCTTCACCGTGAACCAGTTTGGTCACTTCGTCCGCCAGCACATACTGGGCGCGCGGTGCTTTACCGCTGTTTTTGTCTTCTTCTTCCAGCGCGTTGATGTCTTCGATGTCCATAAAGGTGAAGAACTTCAGGAAGCGATAAACATCGGCATCCGCCGTGTTGATCCAGAACTGGTAGAATTTGTACGGGCTGGTTTTCTTCGGATCGAGCCATACCGCGCCGCCTTCGGTTTTCCCAAATTTGGTGCCGTCTGCCTTGGTGATCAGCGGAACGGTCAGACCGAAGACCTGGTTCTGGTGCAGACGACGGGTCAGGTCGATACCGGAGGTGATGTTACCCCACTGATCGGAACCGCCAATCTGCAGGGAAACGCCGTGCAGCTTGTTCAGGCAGGCAAAGTCATAACCCTGCAGCAGGTTGTAGGAGAACTCGGTAAAGGAGATACCCTGGTCGTCACGGTTCAGACGCTGCTTCACGGCCTCTTTGTTAATCATCTGGTTAACAGAGAAGTGCTTGCCGATGTCGCGCAGGAAGGTCAGCACGTTCATGCTGCCAAACCAGTCGTAGTTGTTCGCGGCAATGGCAGAGTTATCACCACAGTTGAAGTCGAGGAACGGTGCAACCTGTTTGCGGATCTTATCCACCCACTCCTGCACGGTATCTTCGGTATTCAGTTTACGCTCAGCGGCTTTAAAGCTTGGGTCACCAATCAGGCCGGTCGCGCCGCCCACCAGCGCAACAGGCTTATGGCCCGCCATCTGGAAGCGTTTCAGGCATAACAATGGAACAAGATGCCCCAAATGCAAGCTGTCAGCGGTGGGATCGAAGCCGCAATAGAGCGCGATCGGGCCTTGCGCCAGTCGCTCTGCTAACGCTTCCTCGTCCGTCACCTGGGCCACGAGGCCCCGCTCTTGCAATTGTTTAATCAAGTTACTGCTTGCCATCAAATTCTCCATGTATAAACGACTGCACCTTTGCCGGTACACGACTTTTCGCCTGATGCGAAAGGACAATAGAATAAAGCGCAAGCGCGGTGTGCGCTAGCGCTTAAATCAACAAATTTCGGGGATTACGGTGCCAGTCTATCGATTTTCCAGCCACCATTCTCGCGCTGGTATAAAAAGCGGTCGTGCAGGCGATGTTCGCCCCCCTGCCAGAACTCCATCTGCTCAATCGGGATGCGGAAACCGCCCCAGAAGCTTGGCAGAGGAATTTCACCCTGCTGGAACTTCTGTTTCAGCTCCAGGAATTTACTTTCCAGCACGCCGCGGGCAGAAATTCGGCTGGACTGTTTTGATACCCAGGCGCCAATCTGGCTGTCGCGCGGGCGGCTGTGGAAATACTTCACCACTTCCAGCGTCGAGAGACGTTCCGCCTTGCCGGTTACCATTACCTGACGTTCCAGCATGTGCCAGGGGAATAGCAGGCTGATACGCGGATTGTTTTCTAAATGGTGTGCCTTGCGGCTGCCAAGGTTGGTATAGAACACCAGCCCTTTCTCGTCATAATGCTTGAGCAATACGATGCGCTGATACGGTTGGCCGTTTTCATCCACCGTCGCGACAACCATGGCGGTTGGGTCGGCGAGTTTCGCTTCGCAGGCCTGTTTCAGCCAGCGTTCAAAAAGCACGAGGGGTTCAGCGGGAAGATCCTGGCGACGCAGGCCGCCTTTAGTGTATTCACGGCGCAGATGCGCAATTTGCTGCAGTTCGTCGTTATCTGACATGGCGTTAGCTGACATTGAGAGTGGGTGGCGCTATTGTGCGCCGCCCCTGTAAAAATCTCAACGCTTCGGATTTTCGAGCTGACAATTGTTCAGCACAATGCGGTCGCGTTTGTAGACCGCGGCGCTGTCGCCTTTCGACCAGAAGACGTAGATACCGTCAGAATAACGTGCGCCGGAGGCTGACATCCCCTGCTTCAGCGTCAGCAATTTATTGTCATAAACAAAACTGGCTTCCTGGCGTGGGTTATTCAGCTTGACGGTCAGCGGTTTTTCATCGCAGCGATACTCCAGCGTATCGGTCTGCATGCGCTCAAGAAGCTGGTTATAGACGCTGCATCCTGATAGCAATAAAGGCGCGGCAATAAGAAGAAGTTTTTTCATGGGCGTATTCCGAAGACTTTCCTGGTCCTGGAGGGCATGGCTGCCCTCCTGTTTCGTTCCATTCTAACGATGACGCGCCGCGCTGAATTTCAGTTAACTCTGATTATGACGAGGATTTGCCGGGAAAATCGCCCCGAGGACGCTCGCCTCACGCGCGCCGGTCACCGACGGCAAGTTGCCCGGCAGTCCGACAATGGTGCGCCAGGCGAGCCAGGCGAAGGCCAGCGCTTCCATATCATCCCCGCTAATGCCGGCCTCATCGGTCGTGGTCACTTCGGTACCCGACAGTAGCCCTGCAAGACGCGCCATCACCAGCGGGTTGCGGCTTCCTCCGCCGCATACCAGCAGGCGTTCACATCCGCCGCTGAGCAGAACCTGTTCGGAGATCGACACGGCCGTCAGCTCGGCAAGCGTCGCCTGGACATCCTGCGGCGCGAGCGCCGGGAATGGCGCCAGCTGACGCTCAAGCCAGCCCAGATTGAAGTATTCACGCCCCGTACTCTTAGGGGCCGGCAGGGCAAAATAAGGATCGCTCAGCATCGACTGCAGCAGCGGAATAATCACTTTTCCCCCGCTCGCCCACTCCGCGTTTTTATCATACGGTTGTCCGCACTGCCGCCAGATCCAGGCATCCATTAACATATTGCCCGGGCCGGTATCGTAGCCGCGGACGGGCTGCCCCGGGATGAGCATCGACAGGTTGGCAATCCCACCAATATTGAGCACCATGCGCCGTTCTGAAGGGTGCGCCAGTAACGCCTGATGGAACGCAGGTACCAGGGGCGCGCCCTGCCCGCCAAGGGCGATATCGCGACGACGGAAATCGCCAACCACCGTCACGCCCGTTTTCGCCACAATCTGGTTGTTATCGCCGATTTGCAGGGTATGCGGGGCATCTCCGCCGGGCTCATGCCAGACCGTTTGTCCGTGGCACCCGATGGCCACCACATCCTGCGGGCGAAGATGTTCTTTTTGCATCAAAGCCTGCACCGCATCCGCAAACAGCGCCCCCAGGCGTACATCAAGCTGTCCAAGCTGGGAGAGGGTCAGCTGCTGCCCCTGACAGATACTCAAAATATCCTCTTTCAGTGAAATGGGGATTGGCCAGGTCAGGCTCGCCTGCTGCGCCACCATGTTTTCGTCAATGGCGGCCAGAACGACATCTACCCCATCCAGACTGGTGCCTGACATCACACCAATGTAGCGACCCGATTTCATGCGCTTTCCTTACGTTGCGTGGGCTAAGGATATCCACTCAACCATAAACGGCGCAGCTTTGCCATCCGGCGATAATATTTTTTAACAATGTCAGACGGGTAACACGGGCGGATCCTGTTTATGTCTCGTTAAGTCAAATTCAAGTACAATTTTCTTATTGTTAGTGCAAAGATATGAACTATGGCCCCTTATGCCATATAATTTAGCCATAACGGATGCCCCCAATCGGGCGTTTTTGGTGAACAGGAGATTCAAATGATTTTACGTGTACTGGGCGTTTCGCTGATTGGTTTAACTCTGGCTGGCTGTGTGAATGACAGTTCACTTTCTGGCGACGTTTACAGCGCTTCTGAAGCGAAACAGGTTCAGAACGTGACTTACGGTACCGTTGTTAACGCACGCCCTGTACAGATCCAGGGTGGTGATGAAAGCAACGTGATGGGCGCAATCGGCGGTGCCGTGCTGGGTGGTTTCCTCGGTAATACCGTCGGCGGCGGTACAGGTCGCTCGCTGGCAACGGCCGCAGGCGCCGTTGCGGGTGGCGTAGCCGGCCAGGGCGTTCAGGGTGCGATGAACAAAACCCAGGGCGTAGAGCTGGAAATTCGTAAAGACGACGGCAGCACGATCATGGTTGTTCAGAAACAAGGCAGCACTCGCTTCTCTGCAGGCCAGCGCGTTGTTCTGGCAAGCAACGGAAGTCAGGTGACCGTTTCACCACGTTAATTAAAAATGGATGTGGCCATCAGGCCACATCCATTTACATTATTTATCACTCCCACAAATATATTTACAAAATACATTCACTCCACCCATTATTAACCACGCCATATATTGTTTCTGCGCAAAGTATTTAGCGTGCTAATTGATTACACTCTCCGCAATACCCTCCCCTTAATTCATTATAAAGTCATTAAAACCATATATGTTTGCGAATCGCCGTTCTTTAAAGGGCCGTTATATCTCGTTCTGTCTAGGTTGTATTGCTGTTATCGGCATATTACACGCCCTGTTTTCAAAAATTGCCGAATGGGTTCCTACCTTTTCGTCTCACTTGTTCCCTACGCTCACCATTTTTTTACTGGTGTTTGATCTGTTTATTGCCTGTTTTATGGCAATGAAATACTGGTGTGACCGAAAACGGTTGTATCTGGTATCGCTCGCTTTTGCCTTTGCCGGGTCGGCATCGCTGATGGTCGGAACGCTGTGCAGCTTTCCCGCCTGGCTGGACCTCTATCAGTTCAACGCGGTGAACTACAACGATGCGATGATTTTCTATATGTTCCGCCATCTCTTAATGGCGGTGCTAATAATCGTTTCGGCAATACTCTATACCACGCGCAATTGTCCCCTTTCGCGGCTGGCGCATATCGCTATTGTGAGCGGCGAGTTTCTCTTTACCGCTTTTACTGTAGGGTTGGCCTGGATGTATTCCAGTCATTCTTCCTTTTTATCCATTGATCTTGTTGATAATGAAACCCGTGAGTTTATGGTTCTCTGGAGCCACTTTATTAATATTGCATTGATTGCACTCTGGGTGGTCACATTAGCCACGCTGATGTTTATTACGCGCATACGCAACTTATTCTGGGTGGGCGGTAATTTTCTGTGCGTCTGCTATATCGTCACGCTCTCAATGCTGTTAGTGGGTGGACATGTTGAAGATGTCTCCTGGTATCGCGCTCGCTTATTTGAAACCGTCGCCACGCTGATGATCATTTTTGTTCTGCTCTACGATGTTTTCAGGCTGTATCGCGACTCGCACGTTAAGTATCAGCAGTCTTACCAGAACTCCATTCGCGACCCGCTGACGCGCCTGTATAACCGCAGTTATTTTTATGAAACATTAAAGCAGGCGCTGGATATCGCCAAACCCAGCCGTCCGGTTTCCGTCATCGTCAGCGATCTCGATCGCTTCAAGCGTATCAACGACACCTACGGGCATCTTCAGGGCGACAAGGTCCTGCAGTTTGTTGCTAATCTGCTGATGGATTCCGTGCGCCCCCAGGACATCGCGGCCCGTATCGGTGGTGAGGAGTTTGTTCTGATGCTGGCCAATACCTCATCAGACGCGGCGTATCAGGTGGCGGAACGCATACGGTTAAATCTGAGCAGCTTCGATAACGCCAGCAGCGGCGGTCAACTACCGGAGCCAATCACGATTAGCATGGGGGTATATACGGCAACGTCACCCGCAATAGCCGCAGAAACGTGCGTGGAAAATGCTGACAAAGCGATGTATGAAGCGAAGGAGACGGGCCGTAACCGCGTGGTCGTCTTTAAGTAAAAAAAGGCCTTGCTGCTGCAAGGCCTTGTTGTTTGTCAGTCGCGCGACTGTAGCTCATGGATGTTTTGCTCAAGGCGCCCAATGAGGCTGATGAGCATTTCCAGCTCCGCCGGTGAAACGCCTGACAGGATTTCACCACGCGTCTTGGTGATCACGGCTTCCATTTCCGTGATGATAGGCGCCGCTTTCTCGGTGAGTTTAATCCGCTTGGCGCGACGATCGCTGGCGCAGGTTTGCCGCGAGATCAACCCCTTCTCTTCCAGCTGGTCAAGCGTGCGCACCAGCGACGGTTGCTCAATCCCTATCGCTTTTGCCAGTTGAATTTGCGACTGTTCGGGCGGCAGCTGATGAATGTTGTGCAGCGTGACCCAATGCGTCTGTGTGAGTTCCAGAGGTTTCAGGCGATGGTCAATCAGAGCACGCCAGACGCGTACCAACCTTGCCAGATCAGAACCTAATGGCGATTCCAATTTCATCTCCTTATAATTAGCTTGCTAAGTTATTATACTGATTTTAGAATAGTGTGCAGCATTTGTATTGCCAAAACAAATGCAATACTGCATTCATCGAACTTAAAAGTATGACTTACACTGAATTGTGATGCTTCATCATACTAAGACAAGCCAACGCGGCATTCTGTTCACTGCAAAGGATTTCTGCCCGTGACGTTTTTTCATCGCTCAGAGGGTTTACCCCTTCAGGACCTGATCTTCGGTGCGTCAGTCTACTTTCCTCCTCTGTTTAAGGCCGTTCTGGTGGGCTTTATCCTCTGGCTCATCGCGCATCGCCTGCTTCGCGACTGGATGTACTCCGGCGAAATCTGGCATCCCATGCTGATGGATCTTTCCCTGTTTGCCCTTTCCGTATGCCTGGGCCTTGCCGTTTTGACTGTGTGGTGAATATGTCCCTGAAAACGCTAAAGTACTTTTCCACCCTGTTGGTCCTTGCCCTCGCGCTGGTTGCGGGCTGGTGGATGTGGAATTTTTATATGCAGTCGCCCTGGACGCGTGATGGCAAAGTCCGCGCTGAGCAGGTCAGCATTACCCCTCAGGTATCGGGAAGTATTACGACGCTGTTGGTTAAGGATAACCAGTTCGTCAAAAAGGGAGACATTTTATTCCGCATCGACGATACCCCGTACCACATTGCGATCCTGAACGCCCAGGCGCAGCTGGCTAAAGCCCAGTCGGATCTGGCAAAGGCCAACAACGAGGCCAACCGCCGCCGCCACCTGTCGCAAAACTACATCTCAGCGGAAGATTTAGACACCGCCAATATCAACGTTAAGGCGATGCAGGCTAGCGTCAACGTGGCGGAGGCGACGCTGAAGCAGGCGCAGTGGCAACTGACCCAAACCGTGATTACGGCACCTGTTGATGGATGGGTGACCAACCTCTCGGCCCGCGTGGGGAATTATGCCACCACGGGACAACCGATATTCGCCCTCGTCGACAGCCACTCCTTCTACGTCGTGGGCTATTTCGAAGAGACCAAGCTTCGGCATATTCGCGAGGGTTCGCCAGCCGCAATAACGCTTTACAGCGGCTCTCAAAAGTTACAGGGTCACGTGTCCAGCATTGGCCGCGCCATTTACGATCAGAGTGTTGAAACGGATTCAGGCCTGGTGCCGGACATAAAGCCGAACGTTCCCTGGGTGCGTCTGGCCCAGCGCGTTCCGGTTCGCGTGGAGTTTGACCGCTTGCCGGAGGACATTACCCTGGTGTCCGGCACAACCTGCACTGTCTCCATCGGAAACCGGTGATGAAGCTGCAGGGTCTCTCCTGGCAAAACACGCCGTGGATGAAAGCAACGCGTCCCCAGTGGCGCTACGCGCTGCGTAACGGCATTGCCATGTGTCTTGCGCTGACTGTGGCTTATTACCTTAACCTGGATGAGCCCTACTGGGCGATGACGTCTGCGGCGGTAGTCAGTTTTCCGACGGTAGGCGGAGTAATCAGTAAAAGTCTTGGCCGCATCGCAGGCAGCCTGCTCGGCGCCACCGCGGCGCTAATTATCGCTGGCCATACGCTGAACGATCCGTGGCTGTTCCTGCTGAGCATGGCCGCATGGCTGGGGTGCTGTACCTGGGCCTGCGCCCATTTTACCAATAACGTTGCCTACGCGTTTCAGCTGGCGGGCTATACCGCCGCCATTATCGCCTTTCCGGTGGTTAACGTGCTCGACACCACCGAGCTGTGGGATATTGCGCAGGCGCGCGTTTGTGAAGTGATTGTCGGGATCCTCAGCGGAGGCTTCATGATGATGATCCTCCCCAGCACATCCGACGGCACCGCGCTTATCACCGCGCTCAAAACCATGCATACCCGATTACTGGAACACGCGAGCCTGCTGTGGCAACCGGATACCAGCGACGATATCCGCCTCGCGCATGAAAAGGTGATCGGGCAGATCCTGACGATGAATCTGCTGCGCATTCAGGCGTTCTGGAGCCACTACCGCTTTCGCCGCCAGAACACCCTGCTTAACTATCTGCTGCACCAGCAGCTGCGCATGACCAGCGCCATCTCCAGCCTGCGCCGGATGCTGCTCAACTGGCCGACGCCGCCTGAAAACACCCGTGCCGTGATTGAAACGCTGCTCGCGGCCCTTGCGCGCCCGGATGCGGACATTTACACCGTAGCGCGGATTATCGCCCCGCTTGCCCCGGTTGATGAGTACGACTACCGCCATCGCGCCTTCTGGCAGCGCCTGAATTACTTTTGCCGTCTGTACCTGCGCAGCAGCCGCTGGATTACGGCCGTCGAAAACGCGACCCCATTGACGGAGTTTAACGTCCCCGGCAGCCCGGCACTCGCGCGCCATACCGACTATCTGGAAGCTCTGTGGAGCGGTTTTCGCACCTTCTGCGCGCTGATGCTGGTGGGGGCGTGGAGCATTACCACGCAGTGGGAGTCCGGTACAGCAGCCCTGACACTTGCCGCCATCAGCTGCGTGCTTTATTCCGTCGCGGCCTCGCCGTTCAACTCGCTTACGCTCCTGCTGCGCACGCTGGTGCTGCTGTCGCTGTTCAGCTTTGTGGTGAAGTTTGGCCTGATGGTGCAGATAAGCGATCTGTGGCAGTTCCTGCTTTTCCTGTTTCCCCTGTTGACCACCATGCAGCTTCTGAAGCTGCAAATGCCTAAGCTGGCGGGCCTCTGGGGACAGCTGATTGTCTTTATGGGCTCGTTTATCTCCGTGACGAATCCACCGGTTTATGATTACGCCGATTTTCTCAATGATAACCTGGCGAAGATCCTCGGCGTGGGGCTGGCGTGGCTGGCTTTCGCGGTGTTACGTCCCGGCTCCGATGCACGCAAGAGTCGCAGGCATATTCGGGAGTTACGCAGAGGGTTTGTCGACCAGCTCAGCCGTAAACCGCATCTGGGTGAAAACGAGTATGAGTCGCTGGTCTATCATCACGTCAGCCAGCTGAATAACAGCCAGGACGCGCTGTCCCGGCGCTGGCTTCTGCGCTGGGGCGTGGTGCTGTTGAACTGCTCGCACGTGGTCTGGCAGCTTCGCGCGTGGGAAACGCGCTCCGATCCGCTGTCGCAGGTTCGTGATGTTTGCATCTCCCTGCTGCGCGATGTAATGAGCGAGCGCGGTGTCCAGCAGCGGCCGCTCGAAGCCACGCTGAAGGAACTGCAGCGGATCTGCGATACGCTTGCACAGCATCATCTGCCCGCAGCCCGTGATTTGGCCTCGATAATCTGGCGCCTGCACTGCTCGCTCTCGCAGCTGGAACAGGCACCGCCACCGGGAACGATTGGGGATCAGATCACGCCGCACGCATAGCGTGCCCCGCCGCCGCCAAGCGGTTTAGGCCGATCGGACATATTGTCGCCGCCGACATGGATCATCAGCGCCTTGCCTTTCACCTCATCCAGCTTTTTCAGTCGCGGCGCGACGACGGGATCGGTGGCTTTACCGTCGTTATTCACCACCAGCACTGGCAGATCGCCTAAATGCCCCATTCCATCCGGGCCTTCATGCTTGCCGGAATGCTGCGGATCGAGGTGCCCTCCTGCCGCTTCCGCCGCAGACGGTTTACCTTCTTTTAAAGCGGGCTGACAGCTGCCTTTGGCATGAACATGGAAACCATGTTCACCGGGAGGGAGAGCTTTGAGGTTGGGGGCAAACTCCAGTCCTTTATCGGTTTCAGTGATTTTCACCGTTCCGATGGACTGACCCACACCCTGTGGGGTGACGAGATTCATTTCCACTTCGTCACTGGCTGCCTGCGCCCCTGCGCAAACAACCAGCGTGACCAGTGCCAGAGCAAAACGCTTCATATGACCTCCGCGGGTTATTTTTTGCCCCTTAAGTGTATACCAGGGGCAAAGATTTCACCGGAAAGTCACCTTCAGGCGGTTTATGGTACGTCGTAACCCAGCGCGGCTTTACGGATGCGGAACCACTGCTGACGGGTCATCTGCAGCTCTTCAGCGGCCAGCGCAGAACGCACGCGTTCTATTTTGCCGGAGCCGATAATAGGCAGCGGTTTTGACGGCAGGCGCAGGATCCATGCGTAAACCACCTGTTCGATGCTCTCCGCGTTCAGTTCGCGGGCGATGGTTTCAAGCTCGTTGCGCAGCGGCTGGAATTCATCATCATTAAACAAACGTCCGCCCCCCAGGCAGGACCACGCCATCGGGCGAATGCGCAGCTGCTGCAGCTGATCGAGCGTGCCATCCAGCAGCAGCGGCTGGTGTACCGGAGAGATCTCAACCTGGTTGGTGGCGAGGGTGAACGGCAGACGAGACTGAAGCAGCGCAAACTGTGCCGGGGTAAAGTTAGACACGCCGAAGTGACGCACTTTTCCACTCTGATGCAGGTTCAGGAAGGCTTCCGCTACCTCATCGGCATCCATCAGCGGGTCGGGGCGGTGGATTAACAGCAGGTCGATACGATCGGTCGCCAGATTGACCAGCGACTGCTCGGCGCTCTTGATGATATGCGCGCTGTCGGTGATGTAATGACCGAGGGCATGTTCAGGTTTTGCCGTGGTGGCAATCCCACACTTCGTGACGATCTCCATGCGGTCGCGCAGGGCCGGAACCAGCTTAAGCGCCTCACCGAACGCGGCCTCGCACTGGTAGCCACCGTAAATATCCGCATGATCAACCGTGGTGATGCCTAAATCGAGGTGCTCTTCAATAAAGCTCGCCAGCTGGAGGGGGGACATATTCCAGTCCATCAGGCGCCAGTAGCCCATCACAAAACGGGAGAATTCTGGCCCCTGGGGGGCAAGGGTAATTCGCTGAACCATAACATTTTCCTCAAGGACGTAATGTCATGAGTATACGCAATTACCGTGTTAAAAAAGTGAAGGTTGCTGGGGTTCTTCGGTCTCACCCGCTTTGTTTGCGCGTATTTTGCGCAGAAGACGCTGTCGGCAGAGGCGTAACACCTCCTGCTTTTGCGTGTCGCTAAAGTTTTGCCAGTTAAAACGCTCATCGCGGGTACGCATGCACCCGCGGCAATATCCGCGTTCATCGACCTGACAAATACCCCGGCACGGGCTCTGGATGGGGAAAAACTCCAGCTGCTCTGCCACACTCACCTCCCGATAGCTACTCTCACCTACAGTGAAGACGTTAATCGCGCCGCGTGCAAGGCCGTATCACAGATTTGTGGCATTAAGGTTTCACTAATCTTCCCTCTCTATACTCGGCCCATCATGACAATAACGGGTTTACCGATCGATGTGGTTAATCAGAAAGTTACAATGTAACGACATTAAATTTACTCTGGGCTGTGCACTCTTTTTTACTCTGCTGAACGGGCTGTTTATCCAGCGCAGCTGGGCCATTATCGGCCCAGTGCATCTGCACGACTTCCTCTTTGCCGCCTCCGTCCCGCTGGTGCTGTTTTGCGGCTGGGTGATTGTTTTTAGCCTGCTTAATATCCCGTATCTCCGCAAGCCGCTGCTGATTGTATTGACGATCGGATGCGCCGCGGCAACCTACTTTATGTACACCTACGGCGCGGTGATCGATCAGAACATGATTGTGAACGTGTTCGAAACCAACTCTCAGGAAGCGACTGCCCTGGTGACCCCGCAGATGATTCTGTGGATTGTCATTGCCGGCCTCGTGCCTTCCTTGGTGCTGGCCTTGACCCGGATTCGTACCGGAAAATGGTGGTACGCGCTGCTGACGCGCGTTGCCGCGATGCTCGGCGCTCTGCTGGTGATTATCCTGATTGCCGCGCTGTTTTATAAAGATTACGCGTCGCTGTTCCGCAATAACAAAAGCATCGTCAAAATGGTCACCCCGGCGAATTATGTCAGCGCCGTGGTGAAGTACAGCAAGATGCGCTGGTTTGCCGGCGATCAAACGCTGGTGCGCATTGGTGAAGATGCCCATAAAGGGTCACTGATTACCGGTCAACAAAAGAAAACCGTTCTGGTGCTTGTCGTCGGCGAAGCCTCTCGCGCGGCAAATTACTCCCTGAACGGTTACGAACGCGAAACCAACCCGGAGCTGAAAAAGCAGGACGTGATTAACTTCCCGCAGGCCTCCTCGTGTGGTACCGAAACCGCGGTTTCCGTTCCCTGCATGTTCTCCGGCATGACGCGCAGCAAATACGATGCCGACCTGGCTCACCATCGCGAGGGACTGCTCGACGTGCTTAAGCATGCGGGTATCAACCTGCTGTGGCGCGACAACGACGGCGGCTGTAAAGGTGCCTGCGATCGCGTGCCCCATACCGACATGACGCAGTGGCAGCTGGATCAGTTCTGCAAAGACAAATCCTGTATTGACGATGTGAACTTCTATCGTCTGGACAACGTGCTGGATGGCGTGAAGCAAGATACGGTGCTGGTTATCCACCTGATGGGGAGCCACGGTCCGGCATACTATCGCCGTTACCCGGACAACTTCCGTAAATTCACCCCAACCTGCGACACCAATGAAATTCAGGATTGCGATCATCAGGCGCTGATCAATACCTATGACAACACTATCCTCTATACCGACAGCATGGTCAGTAAAACCATTGATGCGCTGAAAGCGCGCCAGTCGAGCATGAACACCGCGCTGATTTATCTCTCAGATCACGGTGAATCGCTGGGCGAAAGCGGTATTTATCTGCACGGTACGCCGTACATGCTGGCGCCGGAGCAACAAACGCATATTCCGTTTATGTTCTGGCTGTCACCGGATTACGCGAAAAACTTTGGCGTAAACGAGCAGTGTTTGCGCGACCATGCAGCAAAAAATGCGGTTTCCCAGGACAATTTATTCTCAACCGTACTGGGTATGATGGACGTGAAATCAACGGTTTATCAACCACAGCTGGATATCCTGAGCGCATGTCGCCAGTAAACTCGCTTGCATTAGACCGAACGGTCTATTAGAGTGCGGCCATGAGCAGAAATACTGAACACGATACCCGCGAACATTTACTGGCAACCGGCGAGCGGCTTTGCATGCATCGCGGGTTTACCGGTATGGGGTTGAGCGAGCTATTAAAAACCGCTGAGGTACCGAAGGGGTCGTTTTATCACTACTTCCGGTCCAAAGAGGCTTTTGGCGTAGCGATGCTGGAGCGTCACTATGCTGACTACCACCAGCGTCTGGCGAACCACTTTGCGTCGGGTGAAGGTAACTACCGGGATCGTGTTCTGAACTACTATCAGGAAACGCTGAACCAGTTCTGTCAGCAGGGCATTATCAGCGGTTGCCTGACCGTTAAGCTGTCTGCAGAAGTGTGCGATCTTTCTGAAGATATGCGCGCGGCGATGGATAAAGGTGCCCGCGGCGTTATCGCCCTGCTGGCCCAGGCGCTGGAGAAAGGTCGCGATGAAAAAACGCTGGCCTTTTCCGGCGAGCCGTTAACCCAGGCGCAGGTGTTATATGCGCTCTGGCTAGGCGCTAACCTGCAGGCAAAAATTTCGCGCAGTGCCGTGCCGCTGGAAAGCGCCCTGGCACATGTGAAAAACAGCATTACTGCGCCTGGCATTTAACAGGCGTTTTTATTTACCCAACTACTAGTCGACTGGTCTACTCAGGAGTCTTTATGTCAGCTGAAAAATTATTTACCCCACTGAAAGTGGGTGCCGTCACTGCGCCAAACCGCGTGTTTATGGCTCCGCTTACCCGCCTGCGCAGCATTGAGCCGGGCGACATCCCAACCCCACTGATGGGTGAATACTATCGTCAGCGCGCAAGCTCTGGCCTGATCATCACGGAAGCCACGCAGATTTCCGCTCAGGCTAAAGGCTATGCGGGTGCGCCAGGTCTTCACAGCCCGGAACAGATCGCCGCATGGCAGAAAATCACCGCGGGCGTTCACGCTGAAGAGGGTCGCATTGCGGTCCAGCTGTGGCACACCGGTCGTATCTCTCACAGCAGCATTCAGCCTGGCGGCCAGGCTCCGGTCTCCGCTTCGGCCCTGAGCGCAAATACCCGTACTTCCCTGCGTGATGAAAACGGCAATGCGATCCGCGTCGAT
Organism: Enterobacter cloacae complex sp. ESBL7; assembly: GCF_041679625.1. Classification (NCBI taxonomy): domain Bacteria; kingdom Pseudomonadati; phylum Pseudomonadota; class Gammaproteobacteria; order Enterobacterales; family Enterobacteriaceae; genus Enterobacter; species Enterobacter cloacae complex sp. ESBL7. The sequence goes on along the minus strand of NZ_JBGORN010000001.1, from coordinate 1,223,551 downwards.
ACCTCTATGCCGCGCGCGCTTGAGCTGGATGAAATTCCGGGTATCGTGAACGACTTCCGCCAGCCCGTGGCCAACGCCCGTGAAGCCGGTTTTGACCTGATTGAGCTGCACTCCGCGCATGGCTACCTGCTGCACCAGTTCCTGTCACCGTCGTCCAACCACCGCACCGACCAGTACGGCGGCAGCGTCGAAAACCGCGCCCGACTGGTGCTGGAAGTGGTTGATGCCGTATGCCAGGAGTGGAGCCCGGATCGTATCGGGATCCGCGTCTCCCCAATCGGTTCTTTCCAGAACGTCGACAACGGTCCGAACGAAGAAGCCGATGCTCTTTACCTGATCGAAGAACTGGCTAAGCGTGGCATCGCTTATCTGCACATGTCCGAGCCGGACTGGGCTGGCGGTAAGCCTTACACGGACGCATTTCGTCAGAAAGTGCGCGAGCGTTTCCACGGGGTGATCATCGGTGCGGGGGCTTATACTCCGGAGAAAGCCGAAGACCTGATCGGCAAAGGGCTAATCGATGCCGTCGCGTTTGGCCGCGACTACATCGCCAACCCGGATCTGGTTGCCCGTCTGCAGAAAAAAGCGGCCCTGAACCCGCAGCGCCCGGAAAGCTTCTACGGCGGCGGCGCGGAAGGCTACACCGACTACCCTTCTCTGTAATCTCGCCGTTGTTCATTGATAGCGGCGATACTTCGCCGCTATACTAAAACATCGTTTCTGTTCAAAAAGACAGTCTATTCCATTGGTTAATGAGGAAATTATGCGCCTACTTCACACCATGCTGCGCGTTGGCGACCTGCAACGTTCCATTGATTTCTACACTAACGTCCTGGGCATGAAGCTGCTGCGCACCAGCGAAAACCCGGAATACAAATACTCGCTGGCGTTCGTGGGTTACGGCCCGGAAACGGATGAAGCGGTGATCGAGCTGACCTACAACTGGGGCGTGGACAGCTATGAGCTGGGCACCGCCTACGGCCACATCGCGCTGGAAGTGGACAACGCGGCCGAAGCGTGTGAGCGCATTCGCAGCAACGGCGGTAACGTTACGCGCGAAGCGGGCCCGGTAAAAGGTGGCACCACCGTGATTGCGTTCGTGGAAGATCCGGACGGTTACAAAATCGAGCTGATTGAAGCCAAAGACGCGGGTCGCGGTCTGGGCAACTGATCCCTCAGGGCGCAACATGCGCCCGTAGTTTTACTGCATCACCCTGCAAAATTTGCCATAATGCGCTCTGCTTTTTCCCCTTGTAAGAGACCCTGATGTCCGATAACGCTCAATTTAGCGGTCTGTGCGACCGTTTTCGTGGTTTTTATCCCGTTGTCATTGATGTAGAAACAGCCGGATTTAACGCTAAAACCGATGCGCTGCTCGAAATTGCCGCCATCACGCTGAAGATGGATGAACAGGGCTGGCTTACACCGGACACCACGCTGCATTTCCATGTTGAACCTTTCGAAGGGGCAAACTTACAGCCGGAAGCGCTGGCGTTTAACGGTATCGACCCGCACAACCCGCTGCGTGGTGCAGTCAGTGAATATGATGCGCTGCACGCCATTTTTAAAATGGTGCGTAAAGGCATGAAAGAGAGTAACTGCAGCCGCGCCATCATGGTGGCCCATAACGCCACCTTCGATCACAGCTTTACCATGGCCGCCGCCGAGCGCGCCGCGCTCAAACGCAACCCCTTCCATCCTTTTGTGACCTTCGACACCGCCGCGCTGAGCGGCCTGGCTCTGGGGCAAACGGTGTTATCTAAAGCCTGCATCACGGCGGGTATACCTTTTGACGGTACGCAGGCGCATTCCGCTTTATACGACACGGAGCGCACCGCTGAGCTGTTCTGTGAGATCGTCAACCGCTGGAAGCGTCTGGGCGGCTGGCCGCTGCCGATGGGCGACAGCGAAGAATAAAAAAAAGCGACCTTATCAGGTCGCTTTTTTATTTGCGCAGAAAATTACTCTGCGTCCGGCTCTTCGGTTTTGTACTTCGCCGCCGTCTCTTTGATCAGCTGCTGCAGTTCGCCGCGCTGATACATTTCAATCAGGATATCGCAGCCGCCAACCAGCTCACCGTCAACCCACAGCTGTGGGAAAGTCGGCCAGTTAGCGTACTTAGGCAGCTCAGCGCGGATGTCCGGGTTCTGCAGGATATCAACGTAAGCAAAACGCTCACCACAGGCTGACAGCGCCTGAACCGCTTGTGCGGAGAAGCCGCAGCTTGGCAGCTTCGGAGAACCTTTCATATACAGCAGAATCGGGTTTTCAGCGATCTGACGCTGGATTTTTTCAATAGTGGTGCTCATGTCTTGCTTCCTTTAACTTCTGTTACGGCATTCGTCTGACATTGTAGCGGTTCAGACTGGCATCGGAAAATAACATTTTTGTCACGTTTATACATTCTACCCCGAGTCACGAAAAGTTGCATTGCAAATGGTGTTTACCCCTGCTGCGGTCAGGGTTTTGCTTAAGGAGTGGGCAAATGTGCGACAGAACGATGAATTTTTTTGCACTTGCTAACGAAACAGGATTGTAGATTGAAAAATGCTATTAACTTTCTGGGTTTTTATAGATTAGAATCGACGGGCTTTGTAAATCACACGCGGGTATTATTGATGACCTGCATTTATCAGGGGACTGCCCAGTGGCGCGGATAAATAAAATCTCGATCACGCTCTGTGCTTTACTGTTTACTTCACTCACTTTCACGCCAGTGGCAAACGCCTCTCAGCAGGCGCGGCATTCTGCTGTACAAAAAAACCATCTGGTGAAAGCCACAGAACGTAAGAAAAAAACCACCGCTAAGAACGACAAGAAAAAAACACCGGCTCAGACGAAACAGACCGCTTCCAGCAAGACGAAAACAAAACCTTCCCGCACTGCCCACTCCGCTAAAAGTAAAGCTTCGCAAACCGCCGCTAACCTCGTTACTGAAAAATGCATCACGCGTAAAGGCCACAAGGCGAAATGCACGAAGGTCACGAAAATAGCGGAAGTGCATAAAGTGCGCGTACAAAAAGCGCAAAAAACCGCGATGAACAAACTGATGGGGCAGATTGGCAAACCTTATCACTGGGGTGGCAGCTCGCCGCGTACCGGGTTTGACTGCAGCGGCCTCGTCTATTACGCCTATAAAGATCTGGTCAAATTCCGCATTCCTCGTACCGCCAATGAGATGTACCACCTGCGCGATGCCTCTCCGGTTGACCGCGGTGAGCTGGAAAACGGCGATCTGGTGTTCTTCCGCACCCAGGGTCGCGGCACGGCTGACCACGTCGGCGTGTATGTCGGCAACGGGAAATTCATCCAGTCTCCACGTAGCGGACAGGATATTCAGATCACCTCTCTCAGTGAAGACTACTGGGTACGCCACTACGTCGGCGCGCGTCGCGTGATGACGCCAAAAACCATTCGCTAACCCCTGCCCTGCCGCATCCGTGGCAGGGTAAGTTCCTCTTTTGCATACCCTTTCAATTTGCTATCCTGTCCATGTTGTCTGTGTGGTTATTGGCAACACAAAATACAATAAGGAGAGAAGCAATGTCGTTCGAATTACCTGCACTACCGTATGCAAAAGACGCCCTGGCACCGCACATTTCTGCGGAAACCCTGGAATATCATTACGGCAAGCATCACCAGACGTACGTCACCAACCTGAATAATCTGATCAAGGGCACCGATTTTGAAGGCAAAACGCTGGAAGAGATCGTCCGCAGCTCAGAGGGTGGCGTCTTTAACAACGCGGCTCAGGTGTGGAACCACACCTTCTACTGGCACTGCCTGGCGCCGAATGCCGGCGGTGAACCTGTCGGTGAACTGGCTACCGCTATCAATGCCGCATTTGGCAGCTTCGCGGATTTCAAAGCGAAATTTACCGATGCAGCCATCAAGAACTTCGGTTCTGGCTGGACGTGGCTGGTTAAAGAGGCGGATGGCAAACTGGCTATCGTGTCCACCTCTAACGCGGGTACCCCGCTGACCACCAGCGCGAAGCCGCTGATGACCGTGGACGTGTGGGAACACGCTTACTACATTGACTACCGCAACGCGCGCCCGAACTACCTGGAGCACTTCTGGGCACTGGTTAACTGGGACTTTGTCGCGAAGAACTTCGCCGCGTAAGAGACACGCAGAAGGGTTCGCCCTTCTGCGTTTTTTGGTTTATTCCGCAGCGCAGGCTGCTTCAGGCTGTTTACGACCCGACATCATCACCAGCAGCAGGCCGAGCGCGGCAATAATCGCCCCCATCACCGGCACAAAGCTGTACCCCAGACCACCTGAAATCACGGCCCCACCGGCCGCCGCGCCCAGGGCATTACCCAGGTTAAACGCACCGATATTCACGGAAGATGAAAGTCCCGGCGCCTCGTGCGCGACACGCATCACGCGCATCTGCAGCGGCGGCACCACGGCGAAAGTGGCGACTCCCCAGACGACCATCGCAATCGCGGCCCCGAACTCATTACGCGCCAGCCACGGAATGGCAACCATGATGACAATCAGCAGGGTTAAGAAGCCCTTCAGCGTCCCGCTCACGGAACGGTCGGCAAATTTCCCGCCCAGATAGTTGCCAATCGAGAAGCCCACGCCAATCAGCACCAGCATCGCGGTAACGAAGAGAGGCGTTGCGTGGGTGATGTCATGCAGTACCGGTGAAATATAGGTGTAGAGGGTAAACATCGCCCCTGCCCCCAGCACGGTGGTGAGCAGCGCGGAGAGCACCTGCGGGCGCATCAGCACCGCCAGCTCTTTACGCACTTCCGGACGTTCTCCGGCATTGCCTTTCGGCAGGGAGAAGAACAGCGCCACCATCGCAACCACGCCCAGCCCGGCCGTTGCCAGGAAAGACATACGCCAGCCGATCGCTTCGCCCAGCCAGGTTGCCGCAGGCACCCCGCCGATGTTGGCAATCGTCAGCCCCATAAACATGGTTGCCACGGCGCTCGCCTGCTTGTGTTTTGGCACCACGCTGGCAGCCACAACCGATCCCAGCCCAAAGAATGCGCCGTGGTTAAGGCTGGTCAGAATGCGCGACAGCATCAATGTGGTGTAGTCCGGCGAAATGGCCGAAAGCACGTTGCCCAGGGTGAAAATCGCCATCAGGAAAATCAGCGCATTGCGGCGCGCGCGGTGTGAAAGAAGAAGCGTCATCAGCGGCGCCCCTACCATCACGCCGATAGCGTAGGCGCTGATTAACATCCCTGCCGCAGGGATAGAGACATCTACGCCCCGGGCAATAACAGGCAGTAACCCCATTGGGGAGAATTCAGTGGTGCCAATCCCAAAAGCGCCAATCGCCAGGGCCAGCAGGGGAAAATTGATTTTCATGCGTCAACTCTGGATGCCGTGTCATGTGGTGACACAGAACAAAGAAGCGGAAAGCATGACATCAATCACAAAAAATGAGAAGTTAACAAAATGGCAAAAGATTTTTGCCAGAGAAGTAACAATCCGGGGAGTCGGGAGGGAGAAGGCTCTCCCTCCGCGTAAATCAGTGCAGCGCAGCCGTCAGACCGGCCGCAACAATCAGAGCCAGCACAACAATGGTGGTGAACAGCGAAAACTTAAGATCGGAACTCATCAATTTTTCTCCTTTTAATCCCCACACGAAAAGTGAGCTTGCTCATTTTTGCACAGATTACGTCAAAAATCTTCCTGGATTTATACTGATAACCACTTTACCTCTTCCCCTTTTCATCAAGATAGGACAAAATTCCACGCTAAATTTATTAGCGTACCGGCCATTGACCCCCTCCTGACGTCCCGTGTCGTTTTCCCGGCGTGCCGCAATTCAAGATTGCGAGATAAGGGTGAGAGAAGGCAAACGTTTACCTTCAAGTTTTTCAGGAGCTTAGGATATGGTCTGGAGTGACATTTAATGGCAACAATTAAAGACGTAGCAAAACGCGCAAACGTTTCCACTACAACCGTATCACATGTAATTAACAAAACCCGCTTTGTGGCGGAAGAGACGCGCAACGCCGTCTGGGCAGCGATCAAAGAGCTGCACTATTCGCCAAGTGCGGTTGCGCGTAGCCTCAAGGTTAATCACACCAAGTCCATTGGATTGCTGGCGACCAGCAGTGAAGCGGCCTATTTTGCCGAGATCATTGAAGCGGTCGAAAAGAACTGCTTCCAGAAAGGCTATACCCTGATTCTGGGCAACGCGTGGAACAGCATTGAAAAACAGCGCGCCTACCTGTCAATGATGGCGCAAAAGCGCGTTGATGGCCTGCTGGTGATGTGTTCCGAGTACCCCGAATCCGTGCTGTCGATGCTGGAAGAGTATCGCCATATTCCGATGGTGGTGATGGACTGGGGCGAAGCGCGCGCAGACTTTACCGATTCCGTTATCGATAACGCCTTTGAAGGCGGCTATATGGCCGGTCGTTATCTGATCGAACGCGGTCACCGCGAGATTGGCGTGATCCCCGGCCCGCTGGAGCGCAACACCGGCGCGGGCCGTCTGGCCGGTTTTATGAAAGCGATGGAAGAAGCGTTGATCAACGTGCCGGAAAACTGGATTGTGCAGGGCGACTTTGAGCCGGAATCGGGCTACCGCGCGATGCAGCAGATCGTCTCCCAGCCGCACCGTCCGACCGCCGTGTTCTGCGGGGGCGACATCATGGCCATGGGCGCGCTCTGCGCTGCCGACGAGCTGGGCCTGCGCGTCCCGCAGGATATTTCCGTGATCGGGTATGACAACGTGCGTAACGCGCGCTTCTTCACCCCGGCGCTGACCACCATTCACCAGCCGAAAGATTCGCTGGGCGAAACGGCCTTCAACATGCTGATGGACAGGATCGTCAACAAGCGCGAAGAGTCGCAGTCTATTGAAGTTCACCCGCGTCTTATCGAACGCCGTTCCGTTGCGGATGGTCCGTTCCGCGACTACCGTCGTTAATCGCTTTACGGGGCCAGCTATGCTGGCTCCCGTAACCATTCCCGATTCAGCGTTTCGCTGTCTCCCAGATAATCCAGCAGCCAGGCCATCGCAGGCGAGACGTCATTTTGCTGCCATGTGAGGCAGCAGGCCGCATCCGGGAACGGATTCTCCAGCGTCAGCTCAACCCACTCTCCGGTATCGATGCGCGGACGCGCAAAATGAACGGGCACCATCGCGACGCACAGCCCGGCGCTGAGGCACGTCGCCGACGATTCCCAGTCCGGAGCCACCACCCGCCGCTGGTTGTCGAGAAGCCAGGTAATACGCTTGGGCAATGAACGGGACGTATCCTCCAGCACCAGCGACGGCCAGTTGCGCAGTGTGTCATCGCTGAGCGGCCCTTCCATCGCAGCCAGCGGATGGTCGCTTGCCACCACGCATTTCCAGCTCAGCATCCCCATATCGCGAAAGGCGTAACGTCCCCCGACCGGGATCGCCTGCGTAGCCCCAATCGCCATCTCTGCCCTGCCGTCCGCCAGCGCATCCCAGACGCCGTTGAACACCTCCTGCGAGACCCGCAGCTCGACGTCAGAGAAATGACGGTAGAAATCGACGATCATCTGCCGGGTGCGTTCCGGCTTAACGATGTTATCCACCGCGATGGAAAGATGCCCCCGCCAGCCGTTAGCGATCTGCTGACACTGTTCGCGGGTGATCTGCATTTTTTTGATAACAGAACGCCCTTCCTTCAAAAACCACGCGCCTGCGGGCGTTAATTCCACATCACGATGCCGCCGTTCAAACAGCGGAACCGCCAGCCACTCCTCCAGCTGGCGCACCGTGTAGCTGATTGCCGAAGGGACGCGGTGCAGCTCCTGCGCCGCACCGCTAAAGCTGCCGTTACGCGCAACAGCATCGACCACTTCAAGAGAATAATCTGACCACATTTTCTGCCTGCAAAATTTTTGAATGCACCAGCCAAATATTAGCGTTTCACAAGCAGCTTTGCACTCCCTACACTCAGCGCCAATGTATACCTGCCTCCTCAGGAGAATAAAATAATGCAACCCAGGAACGGTTTTTTAGTCTGGCTCGGCGGCTTAAGCGTGCTGGGCTTTTTGGCCACCGATATGTACCTGCCGGCGTTTGCCGCCATGCAGGAAGATTTACAAACGCCGGCTGCCGCCATCAGCGCCAGCCTGAGCTTATTCCTCGCCGGCTTTGCCTTCGCACAGCTGCTCTGGGGACCGCTCTCGGATCGCTTTGGTCGTAAACCGGTGCTGCTGCTGGGCCTGGCCATTTTTGCCGTGGGCTGCCTGGGAATGTTATGGGTTCGCGATGCCACCTGGCTGCTGGTGCTGCGTTTTATTCAGGCCGTGGGCGTCTGTGCCGCGGCCGTGACCTGGCAGGCGCTGGTCACCGACTATTACCCTGCTAACCGCACAAACCGTATCTTCGCCACCATTATGCCGCTGGTGGGCCTCTCACCTGCCCTCGCTCCCCTGCTGGGCAGCTGGATCCTCGCGCATTTCGACTGGCAGGCCATTTTCGCCACGCTGTTTGCCATTACCCTGGTATTGATGCTGCCGGCGTTCGCCCTTAAGCCAGCGCATAAAAAAGAAGCGCATGCAGACGCGAAGCCGATTACCTTCACTTCCCTGCTCAGCGCCAAAGCGTATCGCGGGAATGTCCTGATCTATGCCGCCTGCTCGGCAAGCTTCTTCGCGTGGCTCACCGGCTCGCCGTTCATTCTGCACGATATGGGCTACAGCCCGGCAGCCATCGGCCTGAGCTATGTTCCGCAGACCATCGCATTCCTGGTGGGCGGGTACGGCTGTCGAGCGGCGCTGCAAAAGTGGGAAGGTCAGCAGATGCTGCCGTGGCTGCTGGTGCTGTATGCGCTGAGCGTCATCGGGACCTGGGCCGTTGGCTTTATTCCTGGCGCCGGTCTGGCCGAAATTTTGATCCCCTTCTGCGTGATGGCCGTCGCGAACGGGGCAATTTACCCTATCGTTGTAGCGCAGGCGCTGCGTCCCTTCCCGCAGGCGACAGGCCGCGCCGCCGCGCTGCAGAACACCCTGCAGCTGGGGCTGTGCTTCCTGGCAAGCCTGGTGGTCTCCGCGCTGATTGCCACGCCGCTCCTGACCACTACCAGCGTGATGCTGGTGACCGTTGCGCTGGCGGTGTTGGGCTATCGCATGCAGGCCTCCGCGCAGCGTGAGCAGGAAAAGAGTGCTCAGGTTGAAACGTCACATGCCTGATTGCGCCAGAAATCATGTTAATTTTCAGTGATTAGGTTGCTAAGAATTTTCTATTGAATCACCAAATTTTGAGGCCTATACTAAATTTGGTTCGATTAAATACGATAAATATTAAGTGTTAACGGGAGCCGGAGTGCTCCCGTTTTACCATGGAAGGCATTTCGGCAAGGGTTATCTCCCTTCCTCTGTTCTACGTCGGATATTAGCCTCGCGGTATTTACCGTGAGATTTCTCACAAACCAAAAAAAGCGTCTACGCTGTTTTAAGGTTCTGATCACAGTAGGGTGATGGAGAAGCTATGAGTTCATCGTGTATAGAAGAAGTCAGCGTTCCGGACGATAACTGGTCCCGGATCGTCAGTGAACTGTTAGGTCGAGCAGGCATCACTATCAATGGATCATCGCCATCCGATCCTCAGGTTAAACATCCCGACTTTTTTAAACGCGTGCTGCGAGAGGGATCGTTAGGCCTGGGAGAAAGCTACATGGACGGCTGGTGGGAGTGCGAACGTCTGGATACCTTTTTCGCCAGCGTGCTGCGTGCCGGTCTTGAAAATCAACTCCCTCGCAATCTGAAAGACACCCTGCGCGTCGCCTCTGCCCGACTGTTCAATCTGCAAAGTAAAAAACGCGCGTGGATCGTTGGTAAAGAACACTACGATCTTGGCAACGACCTGTTCAGCCGTATGCTGGACCCTTTCATGCAGTACTCCTGCGCCTACTGGAAAGAGGCGTCGACGCTTGAAGAGGCCCAGCAGGCCAAGCTGCGTCTTATTAGCGAGAAGCTGCAGCTCCAGCCGGGTATGCGCGTGCTGGATATCGGCTGCGGCTGGGGCGGGCTGGCGTATTTTATGGCGAAACACTATGGCGTCAGCGTCGTCGGCGTCACGATTTCAGCGGAACAGCAAAAAATGGCGCGGGAACGCTGCCAGGGCCTCGATGTGGATATCCGACTGCAGGATTACCGTGACCTGAACGAACAGTTTGACCGGATCGTTTCCGTCGGCATGTTCGAGCACGTCGGGCCGAAAAACTACGCTACCTATTTTGAGGTGGTGGATCGGAATCTGAAGCCGGACGGTATCTTCCTGCTGCACACCATCGGCTCTAAGCGGACCGACAATAACGTCGACCCGTGGATCAACAAATACATCTTTCCGAATGGCTGTTTACCGTCAGTCCGCCAGATTGCCAACGCCAGTGAACCCCATTTTGTAATGGAAGACTGGCACAACTTTGGCGCGGATTACGACACCACGTTGATGGCCTGGCATGCGCGTTTTCAGGAAACCTGGCCTGAGATTGCGGACAACTATTCTGAACGATTCAGGCGGATGTTTAGCTATTATCTGAATGCCTGCGCGGGGGCGTTTCGCGCACGGGATATTCAGCTCTGGCAGGTGGTATTCAGCCGTGGGATTGAACACGGATTACGTGTCGCACGCTAAAAAATAACCCCGGATGCCCGGGGTTATTTTTTATTCTTCTTCTGCGGCGGTCTTTATTATTGCCGCTTCTTTTGCTGCCAGCACGCGCTCAACCGTATCCACCACCGCCTGGGTTTGCGGATCGATTTCAATATTCACGCGATGCCCCAGTTTTTTGGCGCCCAGCGTGGTGCGCTGCAGCGTTTCAGGAATTAAATGCACGCAAAAACGCGTTGGCGTTACTTCACCCACCGTCAGGCTAATCCCGTCAATGCCAATAAATCCTTTATAGAGGATGTATTTCATTAATGAAGGATCCTGCATTTTAAACCAGATTTGACGGTTATTTTCCGAGGTCACGATTTTTGCCACTTCAGCGGTGGTCATGATGTGCCCGGACATCAGGTGGCCGCCAATCTCATCGCTAAACTTCGCTGCCCGCTCAACGTTGACGGTATCTCCCACCGCCAGCTCGCCAAGGTTGGTGATGCGCAGCGTCTCTTTCATTAAATCAAAGCTAATCTGGTTGCCGTTAATTTCGGTAACGGTCAGGCAGCAGCCGTTATGAGCAATCGACGCGCCTGTTTCAATGCCCTCAAGCATATATTCCGGCAGCTCAACAACATGAGTACGGAAATTAGGTTTTTCATCAATGGACACCACTTTGGCGGTGCCCTGCACAATACCAGTAAACATGCTTACAACTCCTGTTTTTTCCGGACGGTGGTGACACCGTTTAATCCCACCACAATAACAGTTGGAAAAAGAGGTTGCCAGCGGAGCGCATTTTCTGGCGATTTTTTCACTAGATAAATAGCTAAAGCCCGCTACAATAGCTGGCACCCCCCTGCATTTTCTTCTTGCTGCCCGTTTCGGCGGCTTTTTTAGTCTCTCAAATAACAACAAAATAAAGGTGTTCACGTGCAGAAGTACATGAATGAAGCGCGCCAGCTATTGGCACTGGCTATACCAGTGATCGTCGCGCAAGTGGCCCAGACCGCAATGGGATTTGTGGATACGGTAATGGCAGGTGGCTATAGCGCCACCGATATGGCGGCCGTTGCTATCGGCACGTCAATCTGGCTTCCGGCCATCCTGTTCGGCCACGGTCTGCTGCTCGCGCTCACGCCGGTTATCGCTCAGCTCAATGGCTCGGGTCGTCGCGAGCGCATTGCCCATCAGGTTCGTCAGGGTTTCTGGCTGGCAGGGTTTGTTTCCGTGCTGATCATGGTCGTGCTCTGGAACGCGGGCCACATCATTCGCGCTATGCATAACATTGACCCGGCACTGGCTGATAAAGCCGTGGGCTATCTGCGCGCCCTGCTCTGGGGTGCGCCTGGCTACCTCTTTTTCCAGGTGGCGCGTAACCAGTGTGAGGGCCTGGCGAAAACCAAGCCCGGGATGGTGATGGGCTTTATCGGCCTGCTGGTCAACATTCCGGTGAACTATATCTTTATTTACGGTCACTTCGGGATGCCGGAGCTGGGCGGCGTCGGCTGCGGCGTGGCGACGGCAGCCGTTTACTGGGTGATGTTTTTCGCGATGATCACCTATGTAAAACGCGCCCGTTCCATGCGCGATATTCGCAACGAGAACAGATTTAGCACGCCGGACTGGAACATCATGACGCGTCTGGTGCAGTTAGGTTTGCCGATTGCCCTCGCGCTGTTCTTTGAGGTGACCCTGTTTGCCGTGGTCGCCCTGCTGGTCTCCCCGCTGGGCATTGTGAACGTGGCCGGACACCAGATTGCGCTGAACTTCAGCTCCCTGATGTTCGTCCTGCCGATGTCGCTGGCGGCGGCGGTGACGATCCGCGTCGGCTTCCGCCTGGGCCAGGGCTCAACGCTTGATGCGCAAACGGCCGCCCGGACCGGGCTGGGCGTCGGCGTCTGCATGGCTGTCTGTACGGCGCTCTTTACCGTTGCATTACGCGAGCAGATTGCCCTGCTCTATAACGACAGTCCGGAAGTGGTCACGCTGGCATCGCACCTGATGCTGCTGGCCGCGATTTACCAGATCTCTGACTCCATCCAGGTGATTGGCAGCGGCGTGCTGCGCGGATATAAAGACACGCGCTCAATCTTCTTTATCACCTTCATCGCCTACTGGGTGCTGGGTCTGCCGTGTGGCTATATTCTGGCCCTCACGGACTTAGTGGTTGAGCGCATGGGGCCCGCAGGGTTCTGGATGGGCTTTATCATCGGCCTGACGTCGGCGGCGATTATGATGATGATGCGAATGCGCTTCCTGCAGCGCCAGCCATCAACGGTCATTTTGCAACGCGCTGCACGTTAACGACGCGGTAGCCGCCGCCCGGCGGCTACTTTCTCTTCACTTTGCGCGGTAATGAAGCAATCGCGTGAAATCAGAGAGAAAAATGCATTTTCCCTCTTGCCACCTCGATGCTGTGCCGCTAATATTCGTCCCCGTTGTCAGCGACAACACGTTGCGTTCATAGCTCAGTTGGTTAGAGCACCACCTTGACATGGTGGGGGTCGTTGGTTCGAGTCCAATTGAACGCACCATTCTGCGTCCGTAGCTCAGTTGGTTAGAGCACCACCTTGACATGGTGGGGGTCGGTGGTTCGAGTCCACTCGGACGCACCATTTCAGTCCTGAAATGGTGCAAATCCTCTTCTGATATCCTGAATTTTCCTAATCCCTTATTTTCATCATTGTTCTCCTGCTACGCTTTTCTTATGGAAAAAAACAGGAAGACCGTCGATGAAGAAAATCGCGATTATCGGCTCCGGCCCCACAGGGATTTACACCTTTTATCACCTGCTTAAGAACAGCACGCCGCTCTCCGTTTCCGTTTTCGAACAGGCCGATGAAGCTGGCGTGGGTATGCCCTATAACGACGACGATAATTCCCGGCTGATGCTGGCGAACATTGCGAGCATTGAAATCCCGCCCATTTTTATGACCTACCTCGACTGGCTAAAGGATCAGAGCGAAGCTCATCTGGCGCGCTTTAAGGTCGATAAAACCCGCCTGCATGACCGGCAGTTCCTGCCCCGGCTTCTGCTTGGCGAGTATTTTCGCGACAGCTTTCGTTCAATCGTGAAAGAGGCCAGAAAGCTGGGGTTTCAGGTTGATGTCCATGAATCCGCCCAGGTCACCGATATCGTGCCCACGAAAGAAGGTGTCACGCTTTCCGTCAACGACAGCGCCTTTCCTGAACGCTTCGACCTTGCGGTTATCGCCACCGGCCACGTCTGGCCAGACGAGGACGTATCCACGCGCACGTTCTTCCCAAGCCCCTGGTCCGGTCTGATGGACGCCAGTATCCCTCCCTGCCGCGTCGGTATTATGGGGACATCGTTAAGCGGTCTCGACGCGGCCATGGCGGTGGTGATGCAGCACGGTGAATTTCGTGATGATAAATTCGTGCTGGATAAAGGCAGCGACGCGTTGAATATTGTCCTGATGTCCCGAACGGGTATTCTGCCGGAAGCCGATTTTTACTGCCCTATTCCTTATGAACCGCTGTCGGTCTTAACCGAATTTGTGGTTGAAAACGAGATCGCCAAAGGATCGAATGGCCTGCTCGACCGCATATTTACCCTGATGGTGAAAGAGCTTCAGCTCGCTGACCCGACGTGGTGTGAGAAAATATCCCTGCATAAGCAGAATGCGGACAGCATTCGTGAGGCCTGGTTTGAGGATCGTAAACGGCATGGCCCGTTTACCTGGGCGGAAGAGAATCTCAACGAGGTGGAGCGGAACAAACGCGAGCGGCGCACCGTAGCCTGGCGCTATACCGTGCTTCGGCTGCATGAGGTGGTTCAGGAGATTGTTCCCCACCTCAACGAACGGGACAGAGAGCGCTTTAAGCAAGGCCTCGCCCGCGTATTTATCGACAACTATGCGGCCATTCCTCCGCAGTCTATCCGCAGGCTGCTCGCGCTTCGCGAAGCCGGCATCATCAGCGTGGCGACGCTCGGTGACGATTACACGCTGGACGTTGGCAGCGATCGAACGGTAATCACCACACAAGAGACCGTTTACCGTTTCGACGTGTTTATTGATGCGCGCGGGCAAAAGCCGCTCAAAACGAAAGATCTGCCCTTTCCGACGCTGCGCAAACAGCTGGAAGCCACGGGTGAAGAGATACCGGACGTCGGTGAGGATTACACCTTAAATGCGCCTGACGCCGTTCGCGGGCGCATTGCCTTCGGCGCGATACCGTGGCTGATGCACGATCGTCCCTTCGTTCAGGGGCTGGCGGAGTGTGCAGAGATTGCACAAGCAATGGCGAAGGCGGCGGAAAAACCCGCGTCGGGATCGCGGCGCAGACTACCGTATATCGAGAACTGACAGGGCTTCCATGCCCTGCTGTCGCGGATTACTCGAAGAAGACTTCCGGGTTTTCAGACAGCGAAACGAAGGTTTTCGTCGCTTTATCCAGGGCAAGAATTTTGCCGCTTTCAATGTCGTACACCCAGCCGTGCAGTCGGATGGAGTTATTACGCAGGCCCACCGCGACGGACGGGTGGGTCTTAATGTTGCTCAGCTGCGCAAACACGTTCTCCTGCACCATCGCATTGACTTTATCGATCGGCTTATCCCAGGTTTTCTTCTCAACCACGGCTTTCGCCGCGTCAGAATAGCGCAGCCAGTGTGACACAGCAGGCATCGGCTCCAGGTTCGCGTTATCGGCAATCGCCTTCATCGCGCCACAGTTGGAGTGACCGCAAATCACGATATCCGTGACGCCCAGCGCCACCACGGCGTATTCGATGGTTGCAGACACGCCGCCAGGCTCCGGCCCGAACGGCGGCACGATGTTGCCAGCATTACGAATGACAAAGAGTTGTCCTGGCTCTTGCTGGGTGACCAGTTCCGGGACCAGACGGCTGTCGGAGCATGAGATGAACAGCGCTTTGGGATTCTGGCTGGACGCTAAACTGCGGAAGAGTTCTTTACGTTGCGGGAAAATCTCTTTTTGAAAGCTGAGAAAACCTTCAATGATATGTTGCATAGCAATGTCTCTTTTATCTGTTTTAGTTTAGGCATGATCGCGATCACACTCGTAAAGTTTACCCATCGTGGTTTACTTCAGACAAGCAATATATTTCTGGCCCGACCGCTGAACAATCTCGTCCGCGAAGGCCGGGATGTTCTGCCCTTCAAACGCGCCGTAAAGACGTTCGAAGGTTTTGCCTTCGAGATGATTCACCACCGACGCCACGGCGCGGGCCGGCAGCGGAAGATAATTCGGGTAGCTCCACATAAACGAGACGGCGTCTTTACCCGGCGTGACCTGCAGAATATCGCCCACCAGCAATACCCCATCCCCCTCCTGCCAGTGCAGCACCGTTCCACCGGCAAAATGCCCGCCCAGACGCAGCAAGGTGACCGACGGGAAAATCTCCAGCGCATCCCCCTCCCAGAAATGAATGGCCGGGCTGTCGCGCATGACCCACTCTCTGTCGCTGGCGTGCAGGTAAACCGGCGCATCAAACGCCGCAGCCCACTCCTGCATCGTGGTGTAATAGTGCGGATGTGAAATAGCAATCGCGCTGATGCCGCCGAGGGCGGTAACGAGCGCTTTGGTTGCGGGGTCGAGGTTGGCGATGCAGTCCCAGAGGATATTGCCGTGGGGCGTGTGCAGGAGCAGCGCCCGCTGGTTTATCGCAAACGCGGGCACCGTTTTGATCCCAAACAGCCGCGGCTCCAGCAGCTGCCATTTGTTGGTATGGGTGGCGGTGACGGTGTCGAAATCGGTCCACGCCTGGCCCGTGGCGGGCACGTACTGGCGTTCATCCTCGCAAATCGGGCATCTGTCCGGCCGGGCATCGTAGGCGGTTCCACAGGTTTTACAGAGTGTAATCATGTGCTCTCCTCAGCGATAAAGCACTGAGTATGGCAGGGATTATCCTTATGTGCTGCGAGGTACATTGCTGGCTTTTTTTGCCCTATACTGTGCCAGTATCAAAAACTGAACAGAGCAGGTGCCACATGGAAATTGATCTCGATAACTTAGTCTTTAACGGTCTGGATGAAGCCGAAGAGCGTAATGCCGAACGTCTGGACGATGCAGACAAAAAAGCGCAGGCGATTGTCGCCGACGACGACTGCGGCGACGCCTGCAAAATCTAATAAAAAAGCACCGGGAAACCGGTGCTTTTTTATTTCACTCGTTAAACGTCACGCACACCTCGTTCCAGTACGTTTCGCGCGTGCGGCGCAGTTCAGCGTGACGTTTTATCATGGAACCACTCCGGGTCAATGTTGGCAACGTCGACGCCATACAGGCTGGCGACAGGCAGGATTGACTCAAGAACACGTTGCGCGCTGTTCTCCGCATTCACTGGTCGGGTCGCAAAAAACCGCCGTAACGTGCTGATCCATTTTTTCATCATCTTACCCTCTCTCGCCGTGTCTGATCTCAGTTAAGCACTCAAATGCCGCGCGGGGGAAATACCAAAATCCACTGTTGATGTGCAGGATCTGCAAATAGCATCCCGCTCTTTTCACTCTTCATTAACACGTTGTTCACTAATGCTTTTTTGCTCATAGCAAAGAACGATTTCTTATTTGGCGATAGCTTTCGCTTATGGGAGCGTAGCGGGGTAAAACAAAAACAACGGGATGGCGAATGACTATGGCAGCAAATATGAAAGGGTTTACCAAACGGACACTGGTTCTGGGATTACTGGCGGCGGGGAGCCTGCTTTCAGCGCAGGCACAGGCCGATCAGCTGGCGGATATTAAGGCCGCAGGGGTGGTGAAAGTGGCCACGTTTGACGCCAACCCGCCGTTTGGCTCTATTGATGCCAAGACGCACGAGATCGTGGGTTACGACGTGGACTTCGCCAAAGCGCTGGCAAAATCGCTCGGCGTGAAGCTTGAACTGGTTGCCACCAATCCGGCTAACCGTATTCCGCTGCTGCAGTCCGGAAAAGCAGATCTGATCGTGGCGGATATAACCATCACCCCGGAACGCGCGCAGGTGATTGATTTCTCAACGCCTTACTTTGTCACCGGCCAGCAGTTCCTGGTGCCGGCTAAATCACCGGACAAGCTTGATGACTACAGCCGGGCGCGTATTGGCGCGGTCAAAGGAACGACGGGCGAGCAGGCGCTGCACCAGCGTTTCCCGCAGTCACGCGTGCTCTCGTATGACGATATTCCGCTGGCGCTGACGGCGCTGCGCAACGGTAACGTACAGGCCATCACCCAGGACAGCACCATTCTGGCCGGTCTGCTGGCGCAGGCGCCGGATAAAGCGAACTTTAAAATCCTGCCCGATCTGCTCAGCAAAGAAGAGATTGGCGTTGGGGTGAAGAAAGGTGAAACGGCGCTGCTGAAGGCCGTTAACGACGAGCTGGTTAATCTCGAGAAGAACGGTCAGGCAGCAAAAATCTACGATGTCTGGTTTGGCCCAAACACGCCTTCCCCACAGCCTCGCGCCTTTAAAATAGAAGCCAGATAATTATGCTCTCAGGTTTATTTTCACACTCCGCGGCCGGTGCCGCGGATTTTTCACATCTGGAACAGGCCAGCGTCGAGTTTCGTCATGTGGACAAACGCTACGGTGACCATCAGGTTTTAAACGACATTAACCTCACCATCACGCCCGGTGAAGTGGTCGCCATCCTCGGCCCTTCGGGTTCCGGTAAATCCACCCTGATTCGTCTCATCAACCAGCTTGAAACCCTGAGCGGCGGGGAGATTCTGGTCGACAACAAGCCTACCGCAAAGCTCTCCGGTATCGGGCTGCGCCAGCTGCGCAGCCGCGTGGGGTTTGTGTTCCAGCAGTTCAATCTTTACGCCCACCTCACCGCCAGCCAGAACATCACCCTGGCGCTGGAGCACGTTCACGGCTGGAAGCCGCAGCCCGCACGGGAGCGCGCGCTGGCCCTGCTGGAGAAGGTCGGGATGCTGGAAAAAGCCCACCATTTACCGGCAGAGCTTTCCGGTGGACAGCAGCAGCGCGTCGCGATTGCCCGCGCCCTGGCCTCTTCACCGCAAATCATTCTGTTCGATGAACCCACCTCCGCGCTGGATCCGGAGATGATTGGTGAAGTACTGTACGTGATGAAAGCCCTCGCCCACAGCGGGATCACGATGATCGTGGTGACCCACGAGATGCAGTTTGCCCGGGAAATAGCCGACCGGATTGTCTTTATCGACGACGGGCAAATTCTGGAAACCGCGCCGCCGGCACAGTTTTTCAGCCAGCCGTCGCATCCGCGCGCGCAGCGGTTCCTGCAAAAGGTGCTCAACCCGCTGCATCAGGAGCATCTGTAATGCCCGCGCTCGACTGGCAGGGGGTACTGACCGGACAGCCTCTGCAGTGGATACTCTCCGGATTTCTCACCACCCTGTGGGTCACGCTTGCCGGGATGCTGCTGGCCAGCCTGCTCGCACTGCTCTTTATGCTCCTGCGCCTTTCCGGCGGACGCCCCGGGAATGCGGTCGTCAGCAGCTGGGTGTCGCTGTTTCGCAATACGCCGCTGCTGGTGCAGCTGCTGTTCTGGTATTTTGCCGCCTGGAACGGGCTACCGCAGGCGTTCCGCGACGCGGTGAACGCGGATCACAGCTGGTCAATTCTGCCCGGCGACGTCTGGTGGTTTACGCCCGAATTTTTATGTTCTGCCTGGGGGTTGGGCGTCTTTACCTCGGCGTTTTTAATCGAAGAGGTGGAGTCGGGCTTACGTTCAGTGCCTGCCGGACAGCGGGAGGCGGCGCTCGCGCAGGGATTCTCCGCGTGGCGTCTGTTTCGTTACATCCTTCTGCCGCAGGGGCTGGCCAACGCCTGGCAGCCGGTTGTGGGCCAGTATCTTAATCTGATGAAGCTCTCCTCGCTCGCGAGCGGGATTGGCTTTGCCGAGCTGACCTATCAGGTCAGACAGATCGAGAGCTATAACGCGCACGCGCTGGAGGCATTTACCCTCGGAACCGCACTCTATCTGCTGACCGGCCTGGTCATGGGGATGGTGCTGGTTCGCATCGGACCTGACGCGAAACGTAAACGCCCAGGCGTCGCCACCTCAGGGAGTGAAAAACATGATTGCCGGACTTAACGTCATCACCGATAACCTCGACTATCTGCTGTGGGGACGCGCGGCAACGGGTGAACCGGGGGGCGTATTGCTGTCGTTGATGATGGCTGCCGGGGCCGCCGTCATCGCTCTGCCCGGAGGGATAGTGCTCGCCTGTCTGGCCTGGCGCTTTACCGGGCTCGTGCGAAAGGTCCTCTTTTTATGGGCAGAGCTGATTCGCGGTATCCCGCTCATCTTCGTAATTTTCTGGATGTGGTATCTCCTGCCGCTTATGACCGGAGGCGATCTGCCGGGAGCGCTGACCGTCACGCTGGCTCTGGCCTGGTTTACCGCGGCAACGGTGATGCACTCGGTGCTGGCCGGGCTTAACGCGCTACCGTCCGGACAATATGAGGCCGCACTGTCACAGGGCTTCAGCACGCAGCAAACCCTCCTGCGCGTGCTGCTGCCGCAGGCGCTGAGGAATATTCTGCCGTCGCTGGTGGGGATTTTTATCAGCCTGCTGAAGGATACGTCGCTGGCGTTTATCGTGAACGTACCGGAGCTGACCACGGTGGCGGGACAGGTCAACAACCGGGTGCAAATCTACCCGGCGGCCATTTTTATCTTTACGGGCGTGGTCTACTACCTGCTCTGCTGCTCGCTCGAACAGCTTGCGAAACGCTGGCGCATTACCCGGCCAGCGCTTTAACCACCGTTTCCATCGCTTCGGTTGTCAGTTCACTGCGTTTCACGCGCTGGTTCGCCAGCGCGGTACGCAGGACTCCGGCAATGACAATATGCTTTGGCTCCTGCCCTAAATCACGCATCTCAAGCACCACCTTCCCGACCACCCGGCACATCTCCTGATACAGCGCTTCATCTTTGGTCACGTTACCCATCGTCATCACTCCATTGCCTGTTAAACGTTGAGCTTAAATGATTCTCCTGCCGGATACAAAAAAGAAGCCCGGCGAGAGACTCGCCGGGCTTCATCTGTAAAATCAGTAAATTAGTTGTTTACTGGGATGACCGCGCCTTTGTACTTGGTGCGGATCCAGTCCTGAATCTCTTTCGAGTGCAGGACGTTCACCAGCGCAACGATATCTTTCTTCTTCTCGTCACCGCGATGCACGGTAATGATGTTGGCGTACGGGTTGTTTTCACCGCTCTCTACCGCAATCGGGTCGTGAACCGGATCCAGACCGGCGTCAATCGCGTAGTTGGCGTTAATCACCACCGCATCGCCTTCGTTGTTGTTGTACATCTGCGGCAGCAGAGAGGCTTCCACGTTCGGCGTGAACTTCAGCTTTTTCGGGTTCTCAACGATGTCGCTGATGCGCGCGGTCACTTTGTCGATGCCCGGCTTCAGCTTGATCACGCCCTCTTTCTCAAAGATGGAGAGAATGCGCCCCTCTTCAGAAACCGCGTCACGCATGATGATCTTGCCGCCTTCCGGCAGGTCTTTCAGCGACTTGTATTTTTTGGAGTAGATGCCGATTGGCTCAATGTGGATCGCGCCCGCACTGACGAAATCGTAGTCTTTATCGCCCGCATGATCCTTCAGCACGCTGTTCAGGTAAGGAATGTGCTGGAAATAGTTCGCGTCGATGTCATGACCCGCCAGCGCGGTGTTCGGCAGAATGTAGTCCTGGAACGGTTTAATCTCCAGGTCGATACCCTGCTTCGCCAGAATCGGCTTAGCCTGCTCCAGAATTTCGGCGTGCGGCGTATTGGATGCGCCTACGGTCAGGGTGTCAGCCCAGGAAGCGAAGCTCAGGGCGCTCAGGGTTGCGGCGGCGATCAGTGTCAGTGTTTTTTTCATGATGTGGTTCCTGTGTGTATTTATTAGCGTTTATCTAACAGTGAAGTAATGACATCGCCGCAGAACTGGATAATGAAAACGATGATCAGAATGGTCACCGTTGCCACCAGCGTGACGTCACCATGGTTGCGCTGGAATCCTTCCAGATAAGCCAGATTTCCCAAACCGCCGGCGCCAATCACCCCCGCCATTGCGCTGTAGCTCACCAGCGCAATGAGCGTCACCGTAATACCCGATACCAGTGCGGGTGATGATTCCGGCAGTAAAACCCGAAACACTAACGTGCTCAGTCGTGCGCCCATCGAGCGCGTTGCTTCGATGACGCCCTTATCCACTTCACGCAGGGCGATCTCCACCAGGCGTGCGTAGAACGGTGCGGCGCCCACAATCAGCGCCGGCAGCGCCGCGTTGGCGCCAAGAATGGTGCCGACGACGGTCTTGGTGAACGGGATCAGCAGGACAATCAAAATGATGAACGGAATAGAGCGGAACACGTTCACCACAATCGAAATCACGCTGTAGACCGTGCGGTTGTGGAACAACCCGCCGCGCGCGGTTAAAAACAGCGCCAGCCCCAGCACGATGCCCAGCACAAACGTCGCTACGCCGGACAGCGCGGTCATGTACAGCGTCTCCAGCGTCGCCGCCCAGAGCTGATCCCACTTGAGATGCGGAAAGAGATTCTCAGCCATGTTTAATCACCTCGCCTTCAATATCGCTGTGCTGCAGGTCGGCGAGGATATTGTTCAGTTGTTCATCGGATGCCACGACATGCACCCAGAGCTGACCAAACACTCCGTGGGCGGTTTGCGTCATTTTCCCGTGCAGGATGTTAAACGGCAGGCCGTAGCGCAGGGTCAGTTCACCCACGATCGGCTTATGGGTGCTGTGCCCGGTAAAGGTCAGCCTGATGACCGTGCCTTCCAGATCCTTTGCCAGTTCGGTATTGAAAGTTTCCTCTTCAGCGTACTGGCTCACCTGTCGGACAAACTGCTGCGTAATCGGCTGCTGCGGATGGGTAAAGACGCTCAGCACGTCGCCTTCTTCAACCACTTTACCGTTCTCCATCACCGCCACGCGGTCGCAGATTTTGCGCACCACGTGCATCTCGTGGGTGATCAGCACGATGGTCAGCCTGAAGCGGCGGTTAATATCCAGCAGCAGATCGAGGATCTGATCGGTGGTCTGCGGGTCGAGCGCGGAGGTGGCTTCATCGCAGAGCAGCACGTCAGGGCTGTTAGCCAAAGCGCGCGCAATACCCACGCGCTGCTTTTGCCCGCCGCTCAGCTGGGACGGGTAGGCATTCTCGCGCCCCTTCAGGCCGACCAGATCCACCAGCTCGGCGACGCGCGCCTTGATGCTGGCTTTTGGCACACCGGCGATTTGCATCGAGAAAGCGATATTCTCGCTCACCGTGCGCGACCACAGCAGGTTGAAGTGCTGGAACACCATGCTGATTTTCAGGCGCGCCTGGCGCAACGCTTCACCCTTTGCCGCAGAGATATCCTGTCCGTTAATGGTCACGCTTCCGGCGCTGGGTTTTTCCAGACCGTTCAGCAGACGAATCAGCGTGCTTTTCCCGGCTCCGCTGTAGCCGATAATTCCGTAAATCTGTCCCTGCTCTATCGTCAAATTGACGTTATCAACGGCAGTCAGCGCGACCTTTCCGTTGTCAAAAACCTTCGAAATATTCCTGAGTACGATCATTCTTATTCTTTATCCGTTTCGCGCATGGCTGTTTAGCAGTATGGATGTCCAAACGATAGTAAACAGGCGTTATCAGCTTTCAAATGAACAAAAAAGAATTTGTTATAACTTTGGGAAATAAACAGCGGATTTACAGGGTGGGAAGCATTTAGATCAATTTCAGCAATGATTATCTGCCGGATGCATATCTGCTGGTAGATGCCCGCTAAAAACGGTCATTTTTTCAGCATTTCATGCCGATATAGCCATCCTCACATCCAGACAACTTTACGTCTTGCTGTCCTGACATCCAAAAATGGCATTTATATTCTTTTCTGTTCTAAAGAGCAGTGAATGGTTCTTTATTGCGAAAATTTCGCCGCTCTATCATCCCGTCATGACATCCAGAAAGGAAAACATCATGACGATTTATCACTCCGTCACTGAACTGATTGGTCGTACCCCGCTTATCCAGCTGCACAAGCTTGATACCGGTCCCTGCTCGCTGTTCCTGAAGCTGGAAAACCAGAATCCGGGCGGCTCTATTAAGGATCGCGTTGCGCTGTCGATGATTAACGAAGCGGAGCGTACCGGCCAGCTGCAGCCGGGCGGCACGATTATTGAGGCGACGGCGGGGAATACCGGTCTCGGCCTGGCCCTGATTGCCGCCCAGAAAGGCTACTCGCTGATCCTGGTGGTGCCGGACAAAATGAGCCGCGAGAAGATTTTCCACCTGCGCGCGCTGGGTGCCCAGGTGGTGCTGACCCGCTCCGACGTT
Source organism: Enterobacter cloacae complex sp. ESBL7 (assembly GCF_041679625.1). Lineage (NCBI taxonomy): Bacteria > Pseudomonadati > Pseudomonadota > Gammaproteobacteria > Enterobacterales > Enterobacteriaceae > Enterobacter > Enterobacter cloacae complex sp. ESBL7. The sequence goes on along the minus strand of NZ_JBGORN010000001.1, from coordinate 1,199,694 downwards.
AACAAGGGCCACCCCGCCTATTACCAGGATTACGCCCAGCGCCTGGCCAACGAGCTGCCCGGCGCGTTTTACATCGACCAGTTCAATAATGAGGCCAACCCGCTGGCGCACCGCACCACCACGGCACCGGAACTGTACGAGCAGCTTGACGGGCGGATCGACGCCATCGTGGTGGGCGTCGGCTCAGGCGGTACGCTGGGCGGCCTGCAGGCGTGGTTCGCTGAGCACTCTCCGCACACGGAGTTTGTCCTGGCAGATCCGGCCGGATCGGTTCTCGCCGACCAGGTGGAAACCGGACGCTATCACGACGCGGGCTCCTGGCTGGTTGAAGGTATTGGCGAAGACTTTATTCCGCCGCTGGCCCACATTGAAGGGGTGAATCGCGCCTGGCGCATTACCGACCGCGAGGCCTTCACCACCGCGCGCGATCTGCTGAAAACGGAAGGCATTCTGGCGGGCTCCTCCAGCGGCACGCTGCTGGCGGCCGCGCTGAAGTATTGCCAGGCGCAGACCGCGCCGAAGCGCGTGGTGACCTTCGCCTGCGACAGCGGCAATAAGTATCTCTCGAAGATGTTCAACGATGACTGGATGCGTCAACAAGGGCTCATCACGCGCCCTCAGGCCGGCGATCTCTCCGACTATATCGCCCTGCGCCACGATGAAGGCGCCACCGTTACCGCCGCCCCGGACGACACGCTTTCCACCGTACTGGCACGCATGCGCCTGTATGACATCTCCCAGCTGCCGGTGCTGGAGAACGGCAAGGTGGTGGGCATTATCGACGAGTGGGATCTCCTGCGGCACATCGGCGGCGACGGCGACCGCTTCGCGCTTCCGGTGACGGCAGCCATGACGCGTCAGGTGGAGTTTCTTGATAAACACGCCCCGGAAAGCGCCCTGAACGCCATCTTCGACCGCGGTCTGGTGGCCGTGATTAATGACAACGACCGTTTTCTCGGTCTGATTACGCGCAGCGACGTTCTGACCGCCTGGCGCAACCGTCTTCAGCAATAAAGGAATCGATGATGAAAAACCTGGCTACCCTGAGCGTACACAGCGGCGAGTTCAACGACCAGCACGGCGCCGTCATGCCGCCGATTTACGCCACCTCAACGTTTGCGCAACCGTCACCCGGCGAGCATACCGGCTATGAATATTCCCGCAGCGGCAATCCTACACGCCATGCGCTGGAAACCGCCATCGCCGAACTGGAAGGCGGCACGCGCGGCTACGCCTTCGCCTCCGGTCTGGCGGCCATCTCCACGGTGCTCGAACTGCTGGATAAAGACAGCCATATTGTCGCCATTGATGACGTTTACGGCGGGACATACCGCCTGATTGAAAACGTGCGCAAGCGCAGCACCGGCCTGCAGGTCAGCTGGGTTAAACCGGACGACTTAGCCGGTCTCGAGGCCGCCATTCGCCCGGATACCCGCATGGTCTGGGTCGAAACGCCAACCAACCCGCTGCTGAAGCTGGCGGATCTGGCGGCCATTGCGGCGATCGCCCGACGTCATAACGTCATCAGCGTGGCGGATAACACCTTCGCGTCGCCGGTGATCCACCGTCCGCTGGAGTCGGGTTTCGATATCGTGGTGCACTCCGCCACCAAATACCTGAACGGCCACTCTGACGTGGTGGCCGGGCTGGCGATTGTCGGGGACAACAGGGAACTGGCGGATAAGCTGGGTTATCTGCAAAACGCGGTGGGCGGCGTACTGGATCCGTTCAGCAGCTTCCTGACGCTGCGCGGTATTCGCACGCTTGCGTTGAGGGTAGAAAAGCACAGCACCAACGCGCTGGCGATTGCGCAATGGCTGGAGCAGCATCCTCTGGTCGAAAAGGTGTTCTATCCCGGCCTGGAATCGCATCCGCAATATCATCTTGCCCGCACGCAGATGGCCCTGCCCGGTGGGATGATTTCCGTCGTGGTAAAAGGGGATGCGCAACGCGCCACCGAGGTGATTCGCAACCTGAAGCTGTTCACCCTCGCGGAAAGCCTCGGCGGTGTGGAAAGTCTGGTGAGCCAGCCTTACAGCATGACGCACGCCTCGATTCCGCTGGAGCAACGCCTGGCAAACGGCATTGTGCCGCAGCTTATCCGTCTGTCAGTCGGGATTGAAGATCCGAAAGACCTGATTGCCGACCTCAGCCAGGCGCTGCAAAAATAAGCAAAACGCGGCAGGTCAATCACCTGCCGCCATAAGTTGTCATCATGGCTTAACGCCTTGATAACAATATTATGTGAAACTGCACAGAATATTTCTGAAACACCGTTTCCATTTTCCTTTTATCTTAAAATCAGCGTATAATGCGCGCCTAATCCCTGGTGAATGGTTTCAGCGCTTGGAATACAAAAAACAACGTACAACTTCTCCTCTCCTTCGTTGGGCTGTCACTCAGGCACACTTTCTTCTGCACGCTCATTTGATGTCTCCTATCCTTAGTGCGTGTCATATACTCTTTTGCAACACAGGTTTGACTCCGCGGCGGTGCGCCCCCGGAGCGAGATTTCCATATCCTTCCCAACTTAAAGACTAAGACTGTCATGAAAAAGACGAAAATTGTTTGTACTATCGGCCCGAAAACCGAATCTGAAGAGATGCTGACCAAAATGCTGGACGCCGGCATGAACGTGATGCGTCTGAACTTCTCCCACGGTGATTACGCAGAACACGGTCAGCGTATCCAGAACTTGCGCAACGTAATGAGCAAGACCGGTAAAAAAGCTGCGATCCTGCTGGATACCAAAGGTCCAGAAATCCGTACCATCAAACTGGAAGGCGGTAACGACGTCTCTCTGAAAGCGGGCCAGACCTTCACCTTCACCACCGACAAATCCGTTGTCGGCAACAGCGAAATCGTTGCAGTGACCTATGAAGGCTTCACCAACGACCTGTCCGTCGGTAACACCGTGCTGGTAGACGATGGTCTGATCGGTATGGAAGTCACCGCCATCGAAGGCAACAAGGTTATCTGTAAGGTGCTGAACAACGGCGACCTGGGCGAAAACAAAGGCGTTAACCTGCCGGGCGTCTCTATCGCACTGCCAGCACTGGCCGAAAAAGACAAACAGGACCTGATCTTCGGTTGCGAACAAGGCGTTGACTTTGTTGCGGCCTCCTTCATCCGTAAGCGTTCTGACGTGGTTGAAATTCGTGAGCACCTGAAAGCGCACGGCGGCGAGAAGATCCAGATCATCTCCAAAATTGAAAACCAGGAAGGCCTGAACAACTTCGACGAAATCCTCGAAGCGTCTGACGGCATCATGGTTGCACGTGGCGACCTGGGCGTAGAAATCCCGGTTGAAGAAGTGATCTTCGCGCAGAAGATGATGATCGAGAAATGCGTTCGCGCGCGCAAAGTGGTTATCACCGCCACGCAGATGCTGGACTCCATGATCAAAAACCCACGCCCAACCCGCGCAGAAGCAGGCGACGTGGCTAACGCCATCCTGGACGGTACTGATGCCGTTATGCTGTCCGGCGAATCCGCAAAAGGTAAATATCCGCTGGAAGCGGTGTCCATCATGGCCACCATCTGCGAACGTACCGACCGCGTAATGAAAAGCCGTCTGGACTACAACAACGACAGCCGCAAGCTGCGCATCACCGAAGCGGTATGCCGCGGTGCAGTAGAAACGGCTGAGAAGCTGGAAGCGCCGCTGATCGTGGTTGCGACCCAGGGCGGTAAATCAGCTCGCGCAGTGCGTAAATACTTCCCGGATGCGACTATCCTGGCGCTGACCACCAACGAAACCACGGCTCGTCAGCTGGTGCTGAGCAAAGGCGTGATCCCTCACCTGGTGAAAGAGATCGCGTCTACGGATGATTTCTACCGTCTGGGTAAAGAAGTGGCGCTGGAGCTGGTTGATCGTGGTCTGGCACAGAAAGGTGACGTTGTGGTCATGGTTTCGGGCGCGCTGGTACCAAGCGGAACCACCAATACCGCATCTGTTCACGTGCTGTAATAATTCCCGAACGAATTAATTTTGATAAAAAGCGCCCTCCGGGCGCTTTTTTTATTCCTGGCATTAGCTAAAGTCATTCAAATTGCAAATCGGGTTTTTCTATTTAATTGCGAATTATCTAAGATGAATCCGATGATAAATGCCTTTTTTTACATAGATTTTTGCTCAAAAAGGGCCGATTCGATGCTTCTTTGAGCGAACGATCAAAAATAGGTGTATTCCCATCAAAAAAATATTCTCAACCCAAAAAACTTTGTGTAATACTTGTAACGCTACATGGAGATTAACTCAATCTAGAGGGTATTAATAATGAATCGTACTAAACTGGTACTGGGCGCGGTAATCCTGGGTTCTACTCTGCTGGCTGGTTGCTCCAGCAACGCTAAAATCGATCAGCTGTCTTCTGACGTTCAGACTCTGAACGCTAAAGTTGACCAGCTGAGCAACGACGTGAACGCAATCCGTTCCGACGTTCAGGCTGCTAAAGACGACGCAGCTCGCGCTAACCAGCGTCTGGACAACCAGGCTACTAAATACCGTAAGTAATAGTACCTGTTAATAAAATGGCGCACATTGTGCGCCATTTTTTTTGCCTGCGTCAAACGGCTACTGCGTCACCTTCTCCCCTTCATCTTCCGCTACCGCAGCGGACACCCGGCTGTTCTGCACCGACAATACGCTATTGCTGGCCGACGGGCCGCTTCCTGACGACACGATAACCGGGATCCCGGCGCGGCGCGACAGGGCTTTCTCGATCAGCGCCTTATCGCTTCCCGCCTGAGAAACAAAGGTCGCAAAGTCGGCGGAGTGGGTAATGGGCGAGACCTGCGGGTTTTCTCCCTCAGCCTGCGCCAGCGGGCGATGGACTTCAATATAGCGTTTACCATCCGGCTCCACGGAGAACTTCACGGGTTCATTGATAATCTGTACCCGCGTGCCAACCCGCACCTGTTCAAACAGGGCTTTAATGTCCGGGGCATTCATCCGCATACAGCCGGAGCTGACGCGCAGACCAACGCTGTCCGGCGCGCTGGAGCCGTGGATGAGATATTCCCCGTTGCCCACGCCTAAACGCAGTGCAAAGCGTCCCAGCGGGTTATTTGGCCCGGCAGGTACTACCGGAGGTAATTTAATTCCCTGCTCCAGAGAGCGTGCTCTGATGCCCGGCGTGGGTGTCCAGGTGGGATTCGGGATTTTCTGGCTTACGCGCGTGGTCGTGACCGGCGTTTCCAGCCCCAGCTGTCCGATGCCGAGCGGGAAGACCTGAACGATATTTTCTCCCGGCGGGAAGTAGTAGAGCCGCAGCTCTGCGAGGTTCACCACAATTCCCTCGCGCGGCGTGTCCGGCAGCAGCATCTGCGACGGGATGGTAATGACGGTTCCCGGCGCAGGGTTTACCGGCGCAATGGTATTGTTCGTTTCCAGAATCACCTGCGCCGCGGTATTAAACCGGCGGGCGATGGTCTGCAGCTTATTATCCCCTTCCTGTATCGTGTAGGTTTGATTTTGCCCAATCAGGCGACTGCCTGCGGGCGGCAACGGATAGTCCATCGCGCGGGCCGAATTAAGTGCGCCGAGCGAACTGAGGAGTAATAGAGTTATGAGAGACGCGCGCTTCATGCTGAGATTCCTTATTCACTGGCAGGACGCCAGAAAGCTGAAAAACCAGCGAGGCGGGAACCACCTCGCGAAACAGAATGAATGCTGTTCTGTAAGTCTAGCTAAGGATTGCAGCTTTGGCGCGAATCGCGCGAATCATCGCTTCGAGTCCCTGGGAACGAGACGGGGTGAGGTGTTGTGTGAGGGCCATTTTTTCAAACCACGGGCGGACATCGAACGCGACAATATCCTGCGCCGACATCCGGTGGTAAAGAATAAAGACGACCGCAATAAGCCCTTTTACAATGGCCGCATCGCTGTCGCCGTGCAGTGCTATCGTGCCGTCGTCAGACTGCTCCATCACAATCCACACCTGGCTCTGACAGCCCTGAATAATATTTTCCGGGTTATGCGCCTCCTCACCGAGCGGCGGCAGGCGCTGCCCCAGCTCGATGATATAAAGGTACTTCTCTTCCCAGTTTGCGCAACGCCCAAAGTTGCGCAGCAATTTGTCTCTGTCCGGCAGTTCTGCCATCTTTCGCCTCTCCGTTAGCCCAGCAGCTGGTGAATGCGCTTAAGCCCCGCCACCAGCCTGTCGACCTCTTCCGTTGTGTTGTACATCACCAGCGACGCGCGGCACATTGCCGGCACCTGGTAAAACGCCATCAGCGGCATGGCGCAGTGGTGCCCGGTACGGACCGCCACGCCGTAGTTATCGAGGAAACTGCCCACGTCATAGGCGTGATGTTTCCCGAGATTGAACGCGATCACCCCTTGCCGGTCTGCAGGCCCGTAGAGGGTCAAATCCGGCACGCTGGCAAGCTCCGCAAGCGCATAGTGCATCAGCAGCTGTTCGTACTCATGAATGCTCTGAAGGCCGATTGCGGAGACGTAGGAGACCGCCGCCCCCAGCCCGATAATCCCGCCGGTATTGGGCGTGCCCGCCTCAAAACGCCACGGCGCGCGCGCATAGGTGGTGCCTTCCGTCAGGCTAACGGTGGCGATCATCGATCCGCCCCCTTCCCACGGCGGCATCGCCTGCAGGATGTCTTCTTTCACGTACAGCACGCCAATCCCGGTCGGCCCATAGAGCTTGTGGCCTGAAAAGACGTAGAAATCGCAGTCCAGCGCCTGAACGTCAACCGCGTGGTGCATCACCGCCTGAGCGCCGTCAATCAGCACCTTCGCGCCGGCCTGGTGGGCTTTTTCGATAATCTCTGCCACCGGGTTTTCCGTCCCCAGCACGTTGGAGACCTGGGTGACCGCCACCAGCCGCGTGCGGTCATCCAGCAGTGCGTCGAACTGCTCGAGCTGCAGCGTCCCGTCAACGTTGAGCGGAATGACCCGCAATTGCGCACCAACGCGCTCGCAGAGCATCTGCCACGGCACGATATTGGCGTGGTGCTCCATCTGGGTGATGATAATATTATCCCCCGCGTGGACCTGCGCGTTGCCCCAGCTGTTAGCGACAAGGTTGATCCCTTCGGTAGTTCCGCGCACGAAGACCAGCTCTTCAGGCGATTTCGCATTGAGGAAGGCGGCAATTTGCGTGCGCACGTTTTCCATACGCTGGGTCGCCTCGGCGCTCAGGGTATGAATACCGCGATGCACGGCGGCGTAGCCGTGGCGATAAAACTCGGCTTCCGCATCCACTACCGGGTTAGGCTTCTGCGCGCTGGCCGCGCTGTCCAGATAGGCCAGAGGAAGACCGTTTACTTCACGGGTCAGAACCGGAAAATCTGCCCGTACTTTCTCGACGGGAAAACTCATGCTTCGCCTCCAGGCAGACGCTGACCGATACGCGCCAGCACCTGCTGTTTCAACTGACCATCGTTCAGCGCTTCCGTCAGTTCGGCGGCAAACGCATAGATAATCATTTTCTGCGCCGCCTGCTGGTCGATACCGCGGGAACGCAGGTAGAACATCTGCTCGTCGTCGATGCGCCCGACCGTTGCACCGTGGCTGCACTTCACGTCGTCGGCGTAGATCTCCAGCTGCGGTTTGGTGTCCACTTCCGCCAGGCGACCTAACAGCAGATTGTTGTTGGTCATCTGCCCGTCAGTTTTAATGGCGTGCTGCGCCACGTTAATCAGTCCGTTAAACACCGCGCGGCCTCTGTCGCTGACGATGGTTTTATGCAGCTGGCGGCTGTTGCAGTAGCCCTTGTTGTGCTCAAGCCAGGTGCGCGTGTCGCACACTTCAGATTTAACCGGCATCGCCAGGCTGTTGATGCGCAGCGTGGTGTTTTCACCGTTAAGCTGCGTGCTGGTGTTGTGGCGCAGCACCGACCCGCCGAGCAGGAAGCTGTGGCTGTACGCCGCGGCATCCTGACCCAGCACAATGTCGTTATGGGCAAAGTGGTGGCTCTGCGCATTCTCAAACGCCAGCTTGACGTGGTGAAGCTGGGCATTGGCGGCAACGTTCATCGTCAAACGCGATCCGGTAAAGTGGCGCGTCTCGTTGAGGCTGACGTAATGTTCGATTACCGTGGCCTCCGCCCCCTCCGCCAGCTCAAGATGGTGGCGATAGTGCGCGGTGTTGATTTCGTCGCCGTCCAGCCCCTGGGTGATGTGCATCAGCAGCAGCGGTTTTGCCGGACGCTGGTTACGCTTCACGGAGATATGCGTCACGCTGCGGGCCAGGCTCTCGGTCAGGTGCAGGAACACCTCAGGCTGAACCGGGGCGCTGAGGGGCTGGCGATCGTCGTTTATCTCAATCTCAAACCCGCTCCCCTGAAGGGCGTCGCTCAGTTCCGAACAGAACTCACCGTCGACAAACACCAGGCGCACGGCATCCACGTTTACCGCCAGCGCGTCACGCTGCGCCGGGGTGAGATCCGCCAGACGGGTCACGAACTCGGCGTTCAGCAGGCCATCAAGCGGGGTGTACTTCCAGTTCTCATTCTTACGCGTCGGCAGGCCGAGACGCAGCATCTGCTGCAGATGCTGCTGCGCCTGCTCAGAGCGCGTGCCGCCCTGGGCTTCAAACAGCCGGTGCCACTGCTGGAGCGCATTACTGCTGTTCGGTAAGCCAGCCATAGCCCTGCTCCTCCAGTTGTTTAACCAGCGTGAAATCACCGGATTTCACAATGCGCCCCTGGTAAAGCACGTGGACGTAATCCGGCTTGATGTAGTCCAGAATGCGCTGGTAATGAGTGACGATAATGAACGAACGCTTGCCGTCGCGCAGGGAGTTCACCCCGTCAGCGACAATCTTCAGGGCGTCGATATCCAGGCCGGAGTCGGTTTCATCCAGAATGCACAGCTCGGGCTCCAGCACCGCCATCTGCAGGATGTCGTTACGCTTTTTCTCGCCGCCGGAAAAGCCAACGTTAACCGAACGGGTCAGCAGATCTTCCGGCATTTTCAGCAGCTTGATCTTCTCTTCCATCAGGTCCTGGAAGTCGAAGCGGTCCAGCGCCTCCAGGCCGCGATACTTTCGCACCGCATTCAGCGCCGTCTGCAGGAAGAACTGGTTGCTGACGCCCGGAATTTCGACCGGGTACTGGAAGGCCATGAAGATACCCTCTCCCGCGCGGTCTTCCGGCGACATCTCAAGCAGATCTTTGCCGTTAAACTCCACCGAGCCGTGGGTTACCTCGTAATCTTCGCGCCCCGCCAGCGTCGCAGAAAGCGTACTTTTCCCGGAACCGTTCGGCCCCATGATGGCGTGAACTTCACCCGGCCTGACGTCAAAATTGAGGCCACGCAGGATGGCTTTGTCTTCTACGCTAACCTGTAAATCTTTAATGCTTAACATGTACTTTCCTTAACCGACGCTGTGTTCAAGACTAATGGCGAGGAGTTTCTGGGCTTCAACGGCAAATTCCAGCGGCAGTTCAGAGAACACGTCCTTACAGAAGCCGTTAACGATCATCGAGATGGCGTCTTCTTCGCTGATCCCGCGCTGCAGGCAGTAGAAGAGCTGATCTTCCCCAATCCGCGACGTCGTCGCCTCGTGCTCAAGCTGGGCCGTGTTGTTACGGCACTCGACGTACGGGAAGGTATGCGCCCCGCAGTCAGCGCCAATCAGCATCGAGTCACACTGGGTAAAGTTTCTCGCATTGGTGGCCGTCGGCATGATTTTCACCAGCCCGCGATAGCTGTTCTGGCTATGCCCGGCAGAGATCCCTTTCGAGATGATGGTTGATTTGGTGTTTTTACCAATGTGGATCATCTTGGTGCCGGTATCGGCCTGCTGATGGCCGCTGGTCAGCGCCACCGAGTAAAACTCGCCGATGGAGTTATCCCCGCGCAGAATGCAGCTCGGGTATTTCCAGGTGATGGCAGAGCCGGTTTCTGACTGGGTCCACGACATCTTGCTGTTTTCGCCTTCGCACAGCGCGCGCTTGGTGACGAAGTTCAGGATACCGCCGGTATTGCCGTCGCCCGGGAACCAGTTTTGCACCGTGGAGTATTTCACCTCGGCATCTTTGTGGATGATGACCTCCACCACCGCCGCGTGCAGCTGGTAGCTGTCGCGAACCGGGGCGGAGCACCCTTCGATATAGCTGACGTAGCTGCCTTCATCCGCAACCAGAATCGTGCGTTCGAACTGGCCGGTTTTTTCGGCATTGATGCGGAAATACGTCGACAGCTCCATCGGGCAGCGCACGCCTTTCGGCACATAGATAAAGGTGCCGTCAGAGGCTACCGCCGCGTTGAGCGCCGCAAAGAAGTTGTCGTTAGAGGGCACCACGGTCCCAATGTATTTTTTCACCAGTTCCGGATGATCGTGAATCGCTTCGCCGAAGGAGCAGAAGATGATCCCCTGCTCTGCCAGCTTCTCGCGGTAGGTGGTCGCCACCGAGACGGAGTCGAAAATGGCGTCCACCGCCACCTCTTTCCCCTCACGCACGGGCACGCCAAGCTGGTTAAAGGCTTCTTCCACCTCTTTGCTGAGGAAACTGTTCTCAGCACCGGTTTGCTGCACCGCGCCGGGCTGCGAGGCGCAGGTATCGTCACAGCTGCCGCAGGAGGGCGCAGAATAGTAGCTGTAGTCCTGATAGTTCAGCTTGTCGTAGTGCGCTTTCAGCCAGTGCGGTTCTTCCATCTCCAGCCAGGCGCGGAAGGCGCTCAGGCGGAACTCCAGCATCCACTCGGGCTCGTTGCGTTTCGCCGAGATCGCCCGCACGACATCTTCGTTGATGCCTTTCGCCAGCTCATCGGTCTGCAGCTGGGTGAAGAACCCCTCTTTATAATTGAGGTGCCCACCGCCCCAGGTATTTACATCACTCGTTGCTTCAGTATTACGAGACATAGTACCGCCTATACCCCAAAGCTTTCGCCGCAGCCGCATTCGTTCTGGGCTTTCGGGTTATGAAATTTGAATAACTGGTTTAAGCCTTCGCGGACGTAGTCCACTTCGGTGCCGTCAATAAACGGCATGGCCTGCAGCGCGACGTACAGTTTCGCGCCGTCAGTCTCGAACACCAGGTCATCTTTCTCGGGTTCGGTGACGGTATCGAGCACGTAGCCGAAACCCGCGCAGCCGGTCTGTTTGACGCCTAAACGCACGCCGAGGATCTCGGGATTTTTCGCCACCAGCTCGTGAATATGTGCCGCCGCCGCTGGCGTGAGCGTTAAGCCGCGCCAGGCAAAATCGGCAGGATTAAAGGTTTCTGAATGCAGTTCCATAGGTCCACCTCATCTGATAAGCCATCAGGGCATAACACCATGTTAGTGATAACGATTATCACTTCAACCCTCTGTCAGCAGGGGCATTCGGCTAAATCGCCCTTTTTGCCTACTTTTATTAAGCATAGACCCTGTGAGAGGATGCAGTCAGGATGGATGTATTTGTTCAATGCATTGATTAATAATGCATTTCATCGCGGCATTTATGACGGGGAAGAGAAAAGTAAAATATGCATCGGAAATGCCTATTTTTGAGATAGCTTTTGTTCAGAAAAGGACAAAAACTAAAAAAGGCCCTCAAGGCCTCTGATAATCAGTGATGAAATGAGACAGCAAACCCCTGTTCACGCCAGTGGTCGAGCTGTTCCTGCTGGCGAGGCGTTGGAGATTTCCCCGTCCAGACGAAGATTTTTTGCCCAGGGAACAGTTCAGGACGCGGCGAATCAATAGGTTCCGCCAGGACGTCAATGTGCCATCCCTTCTGCGATAGGCGCGCGGCTTCCAGCCACAGGTGGGTGCGGTCATCGCATTCCCAGCCAATCAGAAGCGCGTCTTTACCGGCTTTTTTGCGGGACTCCGCCAGGCTTGCAATCGCGAATTCGATCAGGACGCCGTCAAACAGGCTCGCCATGTGACGCACGGTGTTTTGATCCTGATTCATGCGCTGACGAACGGGAGAAATAATATTGTCAATCAGCGCATCTATCGCGTGATCGCGGCGGAATTCGCCCATTTTGGCGCGCAGCTTTGCCGGGCTGGCGTAACGCAGAACGGTCATCATCTCTTCCTGGAACGAGACCCAGTTGCCCTGGGTCAATACTTCTTTGTTTTCCAGCAAGGCTTTGACTTTTCCGACCGAGACGCCGCTTTTCATCAGGCGCTTGATCTCTTCTATGCGGAGGATATCTTCATCGTCAAACTGACGATGCCCCCCTTCGCTGCGCTGCGGCTTCAACAATCCATAACGGCGCTGCCAGGCACGCAGCGTAACGGGGTTGATACCGCATCGTTCGGCCACTTCGCCGATACTGTAATAGGCCATTAACTCCCTCACGCTCAGAACTTCCATACCTAACTGCACCAACCTTATCAGATTGTACACACCATTTGTATAACTAAGACCGCATTTTGCTCAGGTGAATGGGCTACTCCTCCCTTCACCTGTTAATACATTGTTGTATAAAAATTACCATTCGTACAGTTAACTCTGCCGTGATGTGTACAGCTTTATCAGAAGTCGAACTTTTTCTCCGGCCACGCAATCGCGGGAATACCGCCGTGTCGCGGGCTGGCAAAAAGATGTCCCTGAAACTGGGAAATCCCGGCGGATTCCAGCCACATCCACTCTTCAGCCTTCTCTACTCCTACCGCGCAGAACTGGATCTCAAGCGAGGAGCAGCATTTAATAATCGCCTGAATAATGGCCTGTCGGGGGCCACTTTTATGCACGTTCGCGACCAGATCGCGATTAATCTTAATTCTGTCCGGCTGGAACTGCGCCAGCAGCTGCAGCCCGGCAAAACCGGCGCCAAAGTGATCGATCGTCACGCTGATACCCGCGCTTTTTAACTGCCTGACCGAGTCCGTGAAGTCATCAAAACGGGAAATGGCTTCGCTCTCGGTGAACTCCACCACAATTTGCTCGGGTACAAACCCATTGGCTTCAATCGCGGTGAGCAGGAAATCCACGGCGTTGGGAATGTTGACCAGCGTCATCGGCCGCAGGTTGAGGGATAACGTCTGATCCTGTAGCCCCAGCGCGCTGGCCATGGAGAGCGCCACCTGCTTGCTGTGTAAATCAGAGGCGTACACCTCGTCACGCGGCAGATTAGCAAAGTAATCTCCCGGTGCGCCGCCGTCAGGCGTGCGGAGAAGCGCCTCCCAGGAGACGACCTGCTGCATAAACGGATCGACTATCGGCTGGAACGCAAAGCTGCAATCCGCCCCTTTCGCGACCACTTCGGGCTGCGCGGACAGGCGAGTTTCTTCGCGAACGAACTCCCAGGAATCCGCAGGCGGCAGTTCAAAATAGTTCGCTTTTTCCGTGGCCTCGACAAAGGTGCGGAAAAACTGCAGCGGGCGGTCGTTATACGTCAGCTGATAGCGTGTCGTCCCCCTGTTGAGCACCTGCTGCAGCACTTCTTCCCTGTCGAAGTGGCGCAAATCAAAAAGCTCCATGCCCACGTTGCCAAAACGCCGGACAGGTCCGTGATCGCGCATCAGCTCCACCACGTTATGGTGGCGCGGGTCGTTGCAGATCTGCTCATAGATAGCAGAGACGTGTTCCACTGGCCCTTCAAGCAGCTGAAAAAAATGTGTGCCGTTAAACAGCAGGATCCCCGTGACATTGGATTGCCGGTTTTTACTATTTGCTGCAGCGACCATGGCTTCCAGCGCTTTCACTGGAACGTCCTCGCAGATATGGCTGCGGTAAATGATGGTTGTGAGCATGCGATTCCTGGGGTTAGGGTTTTGGCCACAAAAAGGTGGATAAGTATCATTTATAGCACATTCATTGCCTGACAAATAATTTACATCTCAATCATTTACGGCAGTTAAGAAACATTTTTCTGCGCTGTACAACTTACCAGTGTCAGACCTTTTTGTACAATATATCCTGTAACATTACCGGTTCATACCAACTAATTAACCATCTGAAAATAAAGCAATTTATAAAATATATCATAAAAATATTAAAAATCTGTACATTTTAAGTGTACAGATTTAAGAATTGTGTATACCTTAATTGTAACGTTAGTGATTACAAAATTTTACAGGAGCGAAACATGCAGCAGAAAGGTTACGCCACAGATTCCGCAGCAGCGATCGCACAGTACTTCGAAAAGGCGGCGCTTCCTACTCAGCAGGAGACGCTGGGCCAGGTGGTTGTCGAAATCCTCAGCGACGGGCGAAACCTGAATCGCAAATCGCTCTGTACCAAACTGCTCAGCCGCCTCGAAAGGGCCGATGGTCCGGAAGAGGAAGAGCACTACCACATGCTGCTTGGTCTGCTCTTCGAACGGTAACGTGATGAATAGCAGTGACGCAGACCGACTGATCGACACGCTTATCGGTGAAGCCGTTCTCTCTCTTCTGAAAGAGCGGGGGCCAGTGACAACCGAAGGATTGCTGCAGCGTCTGCGGGTAATGAAAGAACATGAAAAGGATCCCCGGCGGCGGGAGACACTTGCGGTGGTGATTGCCGAGATCGGCTCAAACAGCATCGCCTTTACACGTCGCAGAACCGCGCAAGGACGAACGAACGGAGAGGGACCTCTCAACGATAACAGAGACAATGTAGTGCCGTTATTTGGAAGTGGAAAACCGTCCGACCCCAAAAAAATACATTGACTGCAATTTAACAGCTACGGTGAGAACAAATGAGACAAAATATTCAGCTTCAACCCGAATACCACTCTGCTTTTTTAGACAGTGCGCTGGCGGAATATTTCCGTCATGCAGGCGATCGTTTTGCTGAAGAGTCCGCTATTTTTTCTACTGCAGTACGCTGTGTTCTGGCCTCCGAAGGCCATCTGTCCAACAAAGCGATCATCCTCTGGCTCATTCAGACGCTGGAAGCGACCCGTGACGTTGTCCAGGCGGATGTGATTCGCAAGACGCTTGAAATTGTCGTGGGCTACACCATGGACGACCTGTAATTTCACGGCTCCTCATCCTGCTTTCGTGTCATCGTCAAAACTGACGAACAGCCTGACGATGACACGCGCCTTCCCCCGCTTAACACCCTGTAAAACCAGCAAAGCCAACCTGGCACGGTTCCTGCTTACCTCCGTATACGGGACTGGATTTTCCAGTCAACTTTGCTTCATTTCTTAACAGGTCTGTTATTGATGAAAAAGATCGCCAGCGTCTGCCCCTACTGCGGTGCAGGCTGTAAACTAAACCTTGTCGTTGAAAATAACCGTATCATCCGTGCCGAAGCCGCAGAAGGCGTCACAAATCAGGGCACCCTGTGTCTGAAAGGCTTTTACGGCTGGGACTTCCTCAACGATACCCGTCTGCTCACCCCGCGCCTGACCCAGCCGATGATCCGCTACCGCAAAGGCGAGGCATTCACTCCCGTTACCTGGGAAGAGGCTATCCGCTACACCGCGCACAAACTCAGCAGCATTAAAGCGCAGCACGGGCCGCGGTCGATCATGACCACCGGATCCTCTCGCGGAACCGGCAATGAAACAAACTATGTGATGCAAAAATTTGCCCGCGCGGTGCTGAACACCAACAACGTGGACTGCTGCGCGCGCGTCTGTCACGGCCCTTCCGTGGCCGGTTTACAGGAAACGCTCGGCAACGGCGCGATGAGCAACTCAATCAACGATATTGAAAACTCAAAATGCCTGCTGGTGTTTGGCTATAACTGCGCGGACTCCCACCCTATCGTCGCCCGACGCGTGCTGAAAGCGCGGGAAAATGGCGCAAAAATTATCGTCTGCGATCCGCGGCGCATTGAAACGGCGCGCATCGCCGACCAGCATCTGCAGCTGAAAAACGGCAGCAACATGGCGCTGGTAAACGCCTTTGGCTACGTGCTGCTGGAAGAGGAGCTCTACGACAAAAGCTACGTGGCGCGCTTTACCGAGGGGCTTGAGGCCTATCGCCAGACGGTGAAAGACTATGCGCCGGAGAAGGTTGAGCATCTTACCGGCATTCCCGCCCGCGACGTTCGCCAGGCGATGCGTACCTTCGCGGCGGCCCCTTCCGCCACCGTGATGTGGGGGATGGGCGTAACCCAGTTTGGTCAGGCCGTGGATGTGGTCAAAGGGCTTTCCAGCCTGGCGCTGCTGACCGGCAACCTCGGCCGCCCTGCCGTCGGCGTCGGTCCCGTGCGCGGACAAAACAACGTTCAGGGCGCCTGCGATATGGGCGTTCTGCCGAATATGTTCCCCGGCTATCAGGATGTGACCGATCCGGCGGTCAGGCAGAAGTTTGCCGATGCATGGGGAATCGACGTCAATAAAATGGACGATCGGGTCGGAACGCGCATTACCGAGGTGCCCCATCTGGCGCTGGAAGGCAAGGTCAAGGCCTACTACATCATGGGGGAAGATCCGCTTCAGACCGAAGCCGATCTCGGTCTCGTTCGCAGCGGTTTTGAGGCGCTCGACTTTGTGGTGGTTCAGGACATCTTTATGACCAAAACGGCAGAAGTGGCGGACGTTCTGCTTCCTGCCACCTCCTGGGGTGAACACGGCGGCGTCTTTACCTGTGCCGATCGCGGATTCCAGCGTTTTGGCAAAGCCATTGAGGCCAGCGGCAACGTGAAGCGCGACTGGGAGATTATCAGCCTGCTCGCCACCGAGATGGGCTACCCGATGCATTATGACTCCAACCAGCAGATCTGGGACGAGATGCGCGAGCTGTGCCCTCTCTTCTACGGCGTGACGTATGAAAAAATGGGCGAGATGGGCCACGTGCAGTGGCCGTGCCCGACGCTGGATCATCCGGGAACGCCGTACCTGTACAAAGACAATCAGTTCGACACCCCAACCGGTAAAGGCCAGCTCTTTGCCGCCCCGTGGCGCGCACCGGCGGAAACTCCGGACGCAGATTTCCCGCTTGTACTCTGTACGGTTCGTGAAGTGGGACACTACTCCTGCCGCTCGATGACCGGGAACTGCGCCGCGCTGCAAAGCCTGGCCGATGAGCCGGGCCGGGTGCAAATGAACCCTGCCGATGCGGAAAAGCTGGGCATCGCGGAGGGCCAGCTGGTCTGGGTACGCTCGCGTCGCGGCAAAGTGATTACCCGCGCCAGCATTAGCGAGCGTATCAACGCCGGGGCGGTCTACATGACCTATCAGTGGTGGATTGGCGCCTGCAACGAGCTGACCCAGGATAATCTCGATCCCATCTCCAAAACGCCGGAAACGAAGTACTGCGCGGTGCAGCTGGAGGCGATTGAGGACCAGCGCTGGGCGGAGGATTTTGCGGCGTCGGCGTATCAGTCCATGAAGTCGCGGCTGATCAACGCCGTCAATGTCTGAGGAAAATATCGGGTGGCGTCACCGCCGCCCGATACTGAATTTCAGACACAAAAAAGGCCGCACTCGCGGCCCTTTTATTCTCATGTACTCAATGGACGTGAACGCCCAACCGCCAGGCAAAGTAGATCTCTTCTTTCAGTTCATTCGAAGAGAGCGCCAGCAAATCTGTAAATTCCAGCTCAAGCTGTTTCAGCTTTTTCAGGTACTGCGCCGGAGACAGGTTGCTCTTATCGCGACGTAAATATTCAATTGCCAGCTGTGTTGGGGTTATTTCAGTATCCATGATGTCCTCGCTTATGTACAAAACCTGACCAGTATATCACAACGCACTGGCTAGTTTTTGACCAAAGGCAAAACATCTGAAAACTTTACACAACCGCCGTGGTCAGCCGCGACGAGCAGCACAGGCGATCCTGCTCATCGAGAATATCTATCTGCCACACCTGATGGCGGCTTCCGGCGTGCAGCGCGCGGCAAACACCGCGCACGCGCCCGCTGCGCACCGAGCGAATGTGGTTAGCATTCACCTCAAGTCCGACAACCTTCTGCTCCCCTTCGGTACAGAGATACCCCGCCACCGAGCCCAGCGTTTCGGCCAGCACGACGGAGGCCCCGCCGTGCAATAAACCAAACGGCTGGTGGGTGCGACTATCGACGGGCATGGTGGCCTCAATCTCATCGTCGCCAATGCGGATGAACTGGATATCCAGCAGCCCCACCATATTCCCCTCGCCCATGGCGTTCAGCGCCTGCAGCGTCACGGCACGTTTCCAGATCATCCAATTATCTCCAGTAAAGCCTGCAATGGGTGACGCACACCGTTACCTTCTACCCGTTTTACCTGGCTGCGACAGGAGTAGCCCGTCGCCAGACAGCGGTTTCGCGGCAAACGCTGCATCGCCTGATGCCAGGACAGCTCATAGATGCCGAGCGAGTTGGCGTGGTTTTTCACTTCGTGTCCGTAGGTTCCGGCCATCCCGCAGCAGCCTACGTTGACGCTCTCCAGCTTCGCACCGAAGCGGGCAAAAACGGACGCCCACTGCGCGGGGGCACCCGGCAGCGCGGTCACTTCCGTGCAGTGGCCGAAGAGATACCACGGTTCACCGCTGACATCCTGAACGGCTTTATCTGCCAGCGCCACCGGAAGCCACTCGTGCACCAGCATGACGTTGAAATCACCGCGCTTATCGCCCAGCGTCTGCTTGTATTCATCGCGATAGCAAAGCACCAGCGCCGGATCGACACCGACCATCGGTATCCCGAGTTGCGCCACGCGGTTTAAGAAGTCAGACGTTTTCTGCGCGGTCTTCGCAAATCGGTTCAGGAAACCCTTAATGTGCTGCGCCTTGCCGTTGGGAGAGAACGGCAGCACCACCGGCTGGTAACCCACCTTCTCCGCCAGACGGACGAAATCGGCCACGACCTGCGCATCGTAGTAGCTGGTGAACGGATCCTGCACCACCAGCACCATATTGCCTTTTTGCTCCGGAGTGAGCGCCTCCAGCTGTTCCAGGGTCATGTTCGCCGAACGGTGACCGACGAGCTGGCGCTGCAGAGACGGGACCGACAGCAGCGGCAGATCGACCATGCCGATGTGTTTTTCGGAGAGCTTGCGCACCAGCGGCTGGTTGATAAAGAAGTTGAAGGTCTTTGGCGCACGCGCCATCAGCGGCGCGTAGCTTTCCACCGTCGCCACCAGATGGTCGCGCACCGGGCGGAGGTATCGGGTGTGGTAAAGCTGCAGGAAACGCGAGCGGAATTCCGGCACGTCGATTTTAATCGGGCACTGGGTGGAGCAGGCTTTACAGGCCAGACAGCCGGACATCGCCTCTTTCACCTCGTGGGAGAAATCATACTCGCCCTTGTTGGCATGCCAGCTGTTGCGGGTGCGCTCAATCAGCGAGCGCAGGCTGGCCCGTTTTTCCGGCAGCTCCTGCTCCAGCTTGAGCGGATCCACCCCGCGGTCGGCCAGCAGACGCAGCCACTCGCGCACAAGCGTCGCCCGCCCTTTCGGCGAGTGAATACGGTTGCTGGTGATTTTCATCGACGGGCACATCGGGCTTTTCACATCAAAGTTAAAGCACAGGCCATTGCCGTTGCACTCCATCGCGCCGCGCCAGGACGAGCGCACCGCAATCGGGATCTGCCTGTCGTACGTGCCGCGCTTGACGGCATCCACCTGCAGCATCGGGGCATCAACACCCTCAGGCGGGCAGATTTTACCCGGGTTGAGGCGGTTATGCGGGTCGAAAGCCGCTTTCACCTTACGCAATTCCGCGTAGAGCTGTTCGCCGAAGAATGCCGGGCTGTACTCCGCGCGGAACCCTTTCCCGTGCTCCCCCCACAGCAGACCGCCGTATTTGGCGGTTAAGGCCACCACGTCGTCGGAGATCTGCTTCATCAGGATCTCCTGCTGCGGGTCGCACATGTCCAGCGCCGGACGCACGTGCAGTACCCCGGCGTCGACGTGGCCGAACATGCCATAGCTCAGGCCGTGGCTGTCCAGCAGGGCGCGAAACTCCACGATATAATCCGCCAGATGCTCGGGCGGCACGCAGGTATCTTCGGCAAAGGGAATGGGCTTCGCCGCCCCTTTCGCATTGCCGAGCAGGCCCACGGCTTTTTTACGCATCGCATAGATACGCTCAATCCCGGCCAGATCGTTACAGAGCTGCCAGCCGATCACGCCGCCTTCACCCTGCGCAATCAGCTCGTCCAGACGCTGGCAGAGCGTGGTCACCTGGCTCTCAATCAGCTCCGCATCATCGCCGGCAAATTCCACGATATTAAGACCGAGCATCTCTTTATCCGGCACGTCGGTAATGAGGTCGCTTACGGAGTGCCAGACAATATCTTCCCGGGCAAGATTGAGCACCTTAGAGTCGACGGTCTCCACCGACAGCGCCTGCGCTTTCACCATAAACGGCGCATTGCGCAGCGCGGAGTCGAAGGAGTCATATTTGACGTTCACCAGACGGCGCACCTTCGGCAACCGGGTGATATCCAGCCGCGCTTCGGTAATAAACGCCAGCGTCCCTTCGGAGCCGGTCAGCACGCGGGTTAAATCAAACTGGGTCAGGTCATCGTTGAAGACGTGACGCAGATCGTAACCGGTCAGGAAGCGGTTCAGCTTGGGGAATTTATCGAGAATAAGCTGGCGGTTGTCGCGGCAGCGTTCCAGCACGGTGCGATAGATGCGCCCGCTGGCGGTGTTGTCTTTGCCCAGCGTTTCCGCCAGTTCGACAGGCATCGGCTGGGTATCGAGGATATCGCCGCCCAGCAGCACCGCACGCACGCCCAGCACGTGATCGGAAGTTTTACCGTAGACCAGCGAGCCCTGCCCGGAGGCATCCGTGTTAATCATCCCGCCAAGGGTCGCACGGTTGCTGGTGGAGAGCTCAGGGGCAAAAAAGTAGCCGTACGGCTTGAGATACTGGTTAAGCTGATCCTTGATGACGCCCGCTTCGACCCGCACCCACCCCTCTTCCGGGTTGATCTCAATGATGCGGTTCATGTAGCGCGACATATCAACAATGATGCCCTGGTTTAGCGCCTGACCGTTGGTTCCGGTGCCGCCGCCGCGCGGCGTAAAGACCAGCGAGGCAAACCGCTCCTGCGTGGCCAGCCGGGCGATAAGCGCGACGTCGGCCGTTGAACGGGGGAAAACCACGGCATCGGGAAGAAGCTGGTAGATACTGTTATCGGTCGCCATCGTCAGCCTGTCGGCATAGTTCGTGGCGGTATCACCTGTAAAACCCTGTTGCTCCAGTGCTTGCAAAAAATTAAGCACCAGCTGAACGACGCCAGGTGCCTGAGAAATCTGTGGGATCATGACTGTCGACCCTAATTAGAGTTGTATGAAATCGTTTGCGTGTATCTTAAAAGTTTTATCACATTTTTTTCTTATAATCTCTGCTGAATTACAGGCAGAATTCGCCTGTTAAAAACCGCTGAGATCATTAATGATTAAAGAGACGCGGTTTTCCGTTCCCGCCAGTCTTACTGGCGTTCTTTTAAGGAAAGTTTCATTTATGGTCAATCTTCGCCAGCCCAGGGATGTTGCGCAAATTTTGCTGTCGGTGCTGTTTCTGGCCCTCATGATTATTGCGTGTCTGTGGATTGTTCAACCCTTTATTCTCGGCTTTGCGTGGGCTGCGACCGTTGTCGTGGCCACGTGGCCTTTGCTGCTGCGCTTGCAGAAGCTGCTGTTCGGCCGTCGCGGGCTCGCCGTGCTGGTCATTACGCTCCTGCTGTTCCTGCTGTTTATCATTCCGATTGCCCTGCTGGTAAATAGCCTGGTGGATTCCAGTGGCCCGGTTATTCGCGCCATTAGCAGCGGCGACCTGACGCTGCCGGATCTCGCCTGGCTGAACAGCATTCCGCTGGTGGGCGCCAAACTCTACAGCGGCTGGCATAGCCTGCTGGAGATGGGCGGCAGCGCGCTGATGGCAAAAGTCCGCCCGTACATTGGCACCACCACCACCTGGTTTGTCGGGCAGGCGGCGCATATCGGCCGCTTTATGATGCACTGTACCCTGATGCTGCTCTTCAGCGCCCTGCTCTACTGGCGCGGCGAGCAGGTGGCTTTAGGCGTTCGTCACTTTGCCACCCGTCTGGCGGGCAAACGCGGTGACGCTGCGGTGCTGCTGGCCGCACAGGCCGTGCGCGCGGTTGCGCTGGGCGTGGTGGTCACCGCGCTGGTGCAGGCAGTGCTGGGCGGGATCGGTCTGGCAATTTCCGGCGTACCTTACGCCACCGTGTTCACCGTGGTCATGCTGATGACCTGTCTTGCACAGCTGGGACCGCTGCTGGTGCTGGTTCCCAGCATTATCTGGCTCTACTGGACGGGCGATACCACGTGGGGAACGGTGCTGCTGGTCTGGAGCTGCGTGGTCGGCACCATGGATAACGTCATTCGTCCGATCCTCATCCGCATGGGTGCAGACCTGCCGCTGATCCTGATCCTTTCCGGGGTCATTGGCGGATTGATTGCCTTTGGCATGATTGGCCTGTTCATCGGCCCGGTGCTGCTCGCCGTCACCTGGCGTCTGTTCTCTGCCTGGGTGCATGAAATTCCGCCGCCGGGAACTGACCCGGACGTGATTTTGAGCGAACTGGAAGAGCTGGAAGAGAAGAACACGCATTAAGTTTTTTTGCCGGGTGGCGTTAACGCTCACCCGGCCTACACTCTCTCGCATGATACTTAAACACTGCTAAAGTATTTATTCGTTACTCACTGGTCAGACCCGCCTTTTCAGCAGTAAGTCTGCTATTAACCTCAAGAATTCTTTACGTCTCTTTAACTATTGAGACGAATCCGATCGACGCTAAATAACACAATGCCTACTATTAGCACACGGTTATAAATCAACACCTTGATTTATAAGCATGGAAATCCCCTGAGTGAAACAACGAATTGCTGTGTGTAGTCTTTGCCCATCTCCCACGATGGGCTTTTTTTTATCTAGACTACGCGCGTTGAACCTCACAGGTACTGAGCATCCGCCACTCAGCTGGCAGCACCCGCGTTTCCCCTGTCGCATTGACCATCACCGTCTCGCGGATATCCGCCGACGATGCGCCAACCTGCAGCTCAAACTCGCCCGGCTCGACGATGCGTTTTCCGTCGCGACGGGTGAAGTTGAACATCTCAACCGGCAGCGTGAAGGTGAGCGTGGCGGTTTCTCCCGGCGAGAGCATGACGCGCTGGAAGGCCTTCAGCTCCTGAAGCGGCCGCACCTGCGTGGCGACCTTATCTCTGACGTAAACCTGCACCACCTCGCTGCCGCTGCGCTCTCCGGTATTGGTGATATCCACGCTCAGCCTCACCTCACCGTCGACCGGCACGCTGCTTTCGGCGACGCGGACAGCGCCCCAGCTAAACGTCGTCCAGCCGAGGCCGAAGCCAAACGGGTAACGCGAACCGAAATGGAACGCAAACGGCGTACCGCCGCTTTTGAGCTTGTGATTGTAGTAATACGGCATCGCCCCGGCGCTTTTCGGCACGCTCACCACCAGGCGACCCTGCGGCTCCGCGCGTCCGGTTAACACGTCCGCAATCGCCCAGCCCCCTTCCTGCCCCGGCGCCCAGGCCATCATCAGCGCCGCGACCTTATCTTCCAGACCCTGCAGGTTGTATGGACGCCCCCCGGTCATCACGACAATCACCGGTTTACCGGTGGCGACCAGCGCTTCCAGCAGCTGTTGCTGCACGCCCGGCAGGTTCAGGGAATCGGTATCGGAACCTTCCCCCACGGTACCGCTCTGGAACAGCCCGGCGAGATCGCCCACGCAGGCCACCACCACGTCACTCTCCTGCGCGGCGTTCACGGCCTCGGAGATCAGGGCGGTACTTAGTGAAACCGGCGACTGCTGCATCGGTTTGCCGCCGCTGTCGCCAGGGAAGACCGGCGCGCCCGCCATCCGTTTTTCGATAATGTGGCACCCTTTGGCATAGCGGACGTTCGATGCACCGAGATACTGCTCCAGCGCCGCGCGCGGGGTCGTGACCTGCGAGGTCTCTTCCACCATATCGCTGATGATCAAATGCACCGGGAAGCTGTAGCCGCTGAGTAACGCCAGCGGATCGTCTGCCGTCGGCCCCACCACCGCCACCCGGGGTTTGCCCCCGAGCGGTAAAATACCGTTGTTTTCCAGCAGCGTGATCGATTTCGTCGCCACCTCCCGCGCGGCCTGGCGGGTCATATCGTTTTGCAGGTCGATACCGTTTTCATCCGCGTACGGCTTTTCAAACAGGCCAAGGCGGAATTTTTCCGTCAGCGTACGCGCCACGATCTCGTCGACCTTCGCCATAGAGATCAGCCCACGCTCTACCGCTTCCGCCAGATGCCGCGCGCAGTCGTCTTTCGGCAGCTCGACGTCAAGCCCGGCGTTGAACGCCAGCGCGGCAGATTCGACCGCGTCGTGGGAAATCCCGTGGTGCTGGTGCAGCAGGCTGACGCCGCCGTAGTCCGCGACAATAATCCCGTCGAACCCCCACTGTTCGCGCAGGACGGTGGTCAGCAAGAAGCTGTCGCTGTGCCCCGGCTGGTTATCAATATCGTGGTACGCGGGCATCACCGAACCGGCGTTTGCCAGCTTGACCGCCATTTCGAACGGCAGCAGGAAGGTGTCGTTCAGCTCGCTGAACCCAAGGTGGACCGGCGCATGGTTGCGCGCTCCTTCGCTGAACGAATGCCCCACGTAATGCTTGAGCGTCGCCAGTAGATCGCGCTGATCGCCCTGTAAGCCCTTCACGTAGGCGGTCGCCATCACGCCCACCAGCCAGGGATCTTCCCCGAAGGTCTCTTCGGTTCGCCCCCATCGCACGTCTCGGGACACGTCCAGCACCGGCGCCAGCCCCTGCTGGCAGCCGACGGAGCGCGCCTCTTTGCCAATCTGCTCTGCCGCCCGCTGCACCAGCTCCGGATCCCAGGTCGAACCGTAGTTCAATGACGACGGGAACAGGGTGGCGTCTTTGCACAGCAGCCCCACCAGACACTCCTCGTGGAATAGCGCCGGGATGCCGAGCCGCGTCTCTTCCATCATCATGCGCTGCAGGCGGTTCGCCGCGCGCACGCCGGTCTTCGCGTCAACGATGTGGGTGCCCAGCGGCCGCGTGATCTGCCCGACGCCCAGCTTAAGCCGTTCGCTGAGCGCAGCCTGCTCGCTCACGCCGGCGAATTCGTCGCTGAGGTCGCTGCGCTCGCGGTGGTTACCGTTTTCATCGAGGATCAGCCAGTACGCGTGCATCTGGGCGAACTTCTCTTCCGGGGTCATGCGCGCCAGTAAATCGGCGACGCGCTCGTGCACAGGACGTCCCGCGTCCTTATAGATAGTCGTCATGTTTTACTCCTGTAGTGCGGAAGGGGTTGCCGGGCTGAGCTGCCCCGCTTCGGGTCTGACTTCACGCTTGCTGGCCAGCTCCCGGGCGATGGAATCCACCAGCCGGCTGTTGAGCTTGTAGATGGCAAGCAGCGCGACCATGCAGAGGAACAGCGCGCAAGGGATAAGGGTGAACAGCGCGTTGATGGTCGAAAGAACGCCTGGCGCCTGGGTTGCCTGGCCCGGGGCGTAATCCACCATGCCAAGCACCCAACCGACGACCGCCCCACCCAGCGCCAGGCCAAACTTGATGGCAAACAGCGCGGTGGAGAAGACCAGCCCGTCCAGACGACGGCCGCTGCGGTGCTCTTCGTAGTCGACCACATCGGAGAACATGGTCCATTGCAGCGGCGTGGTGAGGTTTTGAATAAAGCTAAAGACGATGTTAAGGCCAAAGATTAGCCACACCTGTGAAGGAGGCAGGAAGAAAATCAGCGCGCCGAAGATAACGAAGGAGATAATCGTCCACTGGTAGGCGCGCACGCGGTCAAATTTCCCCAGCAGCCGTTCAGATAATAATGCGCCGCTTAAGGAGGCCACCATGCCGGAAACAATAAAGGCAAAAACCAGATCCGGACGCAGCAGCACATAGTTCACGTAATACATGGTGGCGGAACCGCGCGTCACCACCGCCGTTAACAGCAAAATATTAAACAGAAAAACAATCCGCCACTGGCTGTTCCCGGCCAGCAGTTTTAAATCGGTGAGCATGGAGCCGGAGGTATCATTGCGTGGAGAATAACGCTCGCGGGTCATCAGGAAACAGCAGAAGAACAGCACAATTCCCAGCAGCCCCATCAGGCTCATGGCATAGAAATAGCCTTTCTGCACGTTGCCCTGGCCTAACAGTGAGACCAGCGGCAGGGCAATAACCGTCACGATCAGCCCGCCGATAAACGACAGGCCAAAGCGCCACGACTGCAGAGAATGACGCTCGCGCGGATCCAGCGTCAGCGCGCCGGGCATGGCGCAGTAAGGCACGTTAATCGCGGAGTAAATCAGGCTTAAGATGGCGTAGGTTATGCAGGCGTAAATGATTTTTGCCGTCGGCCCAACGTCCGGCACATAGAAGGTAATGAGGCAGCTCACGCCAAACGGGATGGCAAACCACAGCAGCCAGGGACGGAAACGTCCGTGACGCGTCCGGGTGCGGTCAACCAGTGCGCCAATGCACGGATCGACAAACGCATCGACCACGCGCACCACTAAAAACATGGTGCCCATAATCGCGGCGGGCAGCCCAAATACGTCTGTATAAAAATAAGCGAGAAATAAGGTTGCCGTTTGCCAGACCAGCGCGCTGGCCATATCGCCTAAGCCATAACCTATTTTATCTTTGGTACGCAATACAGAGGAGAGTGTCATTGTTATTTGCCTTTTTATCAGGTTAAAACGTATTTCAACCAGTTGCGCATCTTCTTAAGGGAAATGCGCACTAAGGCTCAAGTATTAGCAACGGTTTGCGCGCTAACAATTGTCTAAATTGACAGACAAATTATGATATTTGGTTTTTTACTTTATTTGTGATGGGGAGCAAATAAGAAATGAAATAAAAAAGGCGAGGAATAATATCCTCGCCTTTTCGGGTCAGCGTGGCGTTACTTGTTCAGTTCCGCCAGGCTCAGCCAGGTTTGCACCACGGTGTCCGGGTTCAGGGACAGGCTATCGATCCCCTCTTCCATCAGCCATGCGGCAAAGTCTTCATGGTCGGATGGACCCTGACCGCAGATCCCAACGTATTTACCCTGCTTCTTCGCCGCGCGGATGGACATGGAGAGCAGCGCTTTCACCGCCTCGTTGCGCTCGTCGAACAGCTCGGAGACCACGCCGGAGTCGCGGTCCAGACCCAGCGTCAGCTGCGTCATGTCGTTCGAGCCGATAGAGAAGCCGTCGAAGTGCTCCAGGAACTGCTCGGCCAGCAGGGCGTTGGACGGGATTTCGCACATCATAATGATCTTCAGCCCGTTCTCGCCGCGCTTCAGGCCCTGACGCGCCAGCTCGTCCACAACGGCTTTCGCCTGATCCACGGTACGCACGAACGGGATCATGATTTCAACGTTGGTCAGCCCCATGTCGTTGCGCACGCGTTTCACCGCTTCACACTCCAGAGCGAAGCAGTCGCGGAAGCTGTCGGACACGTAGCGTCCGGCCCCGCGGAAGCCCAGCATCGGGTTCTCTTCTTCCGGCTCGTAGCGCTCGCCGCCGACCAGGTTGGCATACTCGTTAGACTTAAAGTCAGACAGACGCACGATCACGCGTTTTGGATAGAAGGCAGCGCCCAGCGTCGCGATCCCTTCGGTCAGACGGCCGACGTAAAACTCTTTCGGCGAGTCGTAGCCTTTCATCATCTCGCGGATTTCGTTCTGCAGCTTCGGATCCTGGTCGTCAAACTCCAGCAGCGCGCGCGGGTGAACGCCGATCATACGGTTGATGATAAATTCCAGACGCGCCAGGCCAACGCCTTCATTTGGCAGGCAGGCGAAGTCAAACGCGCGGTCCGGGTTGCCGACGTTCATCATGATCTTCAGCGGCAGGTCCGGCATGGTATCCACGCTTGAGCTCTTCACGCTGAAGTCGAGGATATCGGCGTAGACGTAGCCGGTATCGCCTTCGGCACAGGAGACGGTCACGTTCTGCCCGTCCTTCATGCGTTCGGTGGCGTCACCGCAGCCGACAACCGCAGGAATGCCCAGCTCGCGGGCAATGATCGCCGCGTGACAGGTACGACCGCCGCGGTTGGTGACGATAGCCGCCGCTTTCTTCATGATCGGTTCCCAGTCCGGGTCGGTCATGTCGGTCACCAGCACGTCGCCAGGCTCAATACGGTTCATCTCGCTGATGTCGTGGATCACTTTGACCGGACCGGCACCGATGCGGTGACCGATGGCGCGGCCTTCCGCCACGATTTTACCCTGCGCGTGCAGCGTATAACGCTCCATCACCTGACCGCGAGAGCGGACGGTTTCCGGACGCGCCTGCACGATAAACAGCTTGCCGGTGTTCCCGTCTTTCGCCCATTCGATGTCCATCGGACGGCCGTAGTGTTTTTCGATCTGCACCGCCTGCTTCGCCAGTTCCTGCACTTCGGCGTCGGTCAGGGAGAAGCGGTCGCGCTGCTCCTGCGGTACATCTTCAATTTTAACCTGCTTGCCATGCTCCTGGGTCGGGGCATAGATCATGCGGATTTTTTTCGAGCCCATGGTGCGGCGCACCACCGCCGGACGGCCAGCGGCCAGCGTTGGCTTGTGGACGTAAAATTCGTCAGGGTTTACCGCGCCCTGCACCACCATCTCACCCAGACCCCACGCGGAGGTGATAAACACCACCTGGTCGAAGCCGGATTCGGTATCAATGGAGAACATCACGCCGGATGAGCCCACGTCCGAGCGCACCATGCGCTGCACGCCAGCGGAGAGCGCCACGCCGCGATGGTCGTAGCCCTGGTGCACGCGATAGGAGATGGCGCGATCGTTGAACAGGGAAGCAAACACGTGCTTCACCGCCACCAGCACCGCATCGTAACCCTGGACGTTCAGGAAGGTTTCCTGCTGCCCGGCAAACGAGGCGTCCGGCATATCTTCTGCGGTCGCAGAGGAACGTACGGCAAAGGAGGCCTGCGCATCGTCAGCTGAGAGCTGGTTGTACGCGTCGTGAATGGCTTTTTCCAGTTCCGGCTGGAAAGGTGTGTCGATGATCCACTGGCGGATCTGCGCCCCGGCTTTGGCAAGCTCGGTAACGTCATCAATATCCGTTTTATCCAGCAGGTCGTAAATGCGCTGGTTAACACCGCTCTGGTCTAAAAACAGGTTAAAGGCATCGGCGGTGGTGGCAAACCCGTTCGGTACGGAGACACCCATACCTGACAGATTTGTAATCATTTCACCCAGGGAGGCATTTTTGCCCCCAACTCTGTCTACATCATTCATGCCGAGTTGGTTATACCAAAGCACCAGCGGTGACGAGCCATTGTTGGACATCGAAACAATCCTTTTGTGATATTTGATCGGAGTAAGTAACACCTGACTACGTATTTATACTGGCATATTTATTTCCGCTAAAAAAACGGTGAATCGTGTAAGCAATTTAAAATTTCAACTTTTCGGATACTTTCCCATCAACGATTAACCCGATGATTCCTCTATATTCAGCCAGAAACCCCAAAAATAAAGTCGCTATTTGAAAAATGAAATCCACTTTTCAGGAAAATCAAAAACAGCGTTTCATTCATAATTAGGATAAGTTCTTTGCTGTGTAATTTACTTTTTTAATTTATGCTTTCAGACAATTAGGTCTGATATTCAGGGTGAGTAAAATGGATAGTGCTGTCGATCGCCACGTTTTTTATATTTCTGATGGTACGGCGATCACCGCCGAGGTGCTGGGCCACGCGGTGATGTCGCAGTTTCCCGTCTCGATTAACAGCATCACGCTGCCGTTTGTCGAAAACGAGAGCCGCGCCAAAGCGGTGAAGGACCAGATTGACGCCATCTACCAGCAGACCGGCGTCCGCCCGCTGGTGTTCTACTCTATCGTGATCCCCGAGATTCGCTCCATCATTCTGCAAAGTGAAGGCTTCTGCCAGGATATCGTGCAGGCGCTGGTGGCGCCGCTGCAGAGCGAGCTTAAGCTCGACCCGACCCCGATTGCCCACCGAACCCACGGGCTGAACCCCGGCAACCTGACCAAGTACGACGCGCGTATCGCCGCTATCGACTACACCCTGGCCCACGACGACGGTATCTCGCTGCGAAATCTCGACCAGGCGCAGGTGATCCTGCTCGGCGTGTCGCGCTGCGGCAAAACCCCAACCAGCCTTTATCTGGCGATGCAGTTTGGCATTCGCGCCGCAAACTACCCGTTTATCGCCGACGACATGGATAACCTGGTGCTGCCCGCCGCCCTTAAGCCGCTGCAGCACAAGCTGTTCGGCCTGACGATCAACCCTGAACGCCTTGCGGCCATCCGCGAGGAGCGCCGCGAGAACAGCCGCTACGCCTCCATGCGCCAGTGCAGGATGGAGGTCTCGGAAGTGGAAGCGCTGTACCGCAAAAACCAGATCCCGTGGCTGAACAGCACCAACTATTCGGTTGAAGAAATTGCCACCAAAATTCTCGACATCATGGGGCTTAATCGCCGCATGTACTAATATGCTAGTACATTAACTCAGATTCAGGTATCATCATCTGCAACCACGGGGCGGTGTCGCCCCGAACTTGAAATCAGCAGGGATTGGTTTAAGGTGATGCCCATCACTTCCCGGTAGTCTGCCGATGAAGCAAAAATTTTCTGAGACATTCCATGAATAAAACCGATGAACTCCGCACTGCGCGCATTGACAGCCTGGTCACGCCGGCTGAACTGGCACAGCGGCATCCCGTTTCCGCCGCCGTCGCGGAACATGTGACGGCCTCCCGCCGCCGCATTGAAAAAATCCTGAACGGTGAAGACAAACGTCTTCTGGTGGTGATTGGGCCTTGCTCCATCCACGATCTGGATGCCGCGATGGATTATGCAAAACGACTCCAGGGACTGCGGGATAAGTACCAGCATCGCCTTGAGATCGTGATGCGCACCTACTTTGAAAAACCGCGCACCGTAGTGGGCTGGAAAGGCCTGATTTCCGACCCTGACCTCAACGGCAGCTATCGCGTTAACCACGGCATCGAGCTGGCGCGGAAGCTGCTTTTACAGGTCAACGAGCTGGGCGTTCCGACGGCGACCGAGTTTCTCGATATGGTGACCGGGCAGTTTATCGCCGATCTGATCAGCTGGGGCGCGATTGGCGCGCGCACCACCGAAAGCCAGATCCACCGTGAGATGGCCTCTGCCCTCTCCTGCCCGGTCGGCTTCAAAAACGGGACCGATGGCAACACCCGTATCGCGGTTGATGCCATCCGCGCTGCCCGTGCCAGCCACATGTTCCTTTCGCCGGACAAGAGCGGTCATATGACCATCTACCAGACCAGCGGTAACCCTTACGGGCATATCATTATGCGCGGCGGGAAGAAACCCAATTACCATGCCCAGGATATTGCGGCGGCCTGTGAAACGCTGGCCGAATTTGACCTGCCGGAACATCTGGTGGTGGATTTCAGCCACGGCAACTGCCAGAAGCAGCATCGCCGCCAGCTGGACGTCTGCGATGAGATCTGCCAGCAGATCCGCAGCGGCTCGACCGCCGTTGCAGGGATTATGGCTGAGAGCTTTATCAAAGAAGGCACGCAGAAAATCGTTGCCGGACAGCAGATGGTTTACGGCCAGTCGATCACCGACCCGTGCCTGAGCTGGGAAGACAGCGAACTGCTGCTGGAAAAGCTGGCAGCTGCGGTTGATTCTCGCTTCTGATGTTATTGTCGGGTGGCGCTGCGCTTACCCGACCTACGATTGTGCCCTTCTCCCTCTCCCTGTGGGAGAGGGTCGGGGTGAGGGCATCAGACCGCACCTCCCCCCCCAAATTTGATCCCCTCATCCTTTTTTCACAAAAACGCTTGCCGTCAATTTGCACTTTATTGATAATGATTATCATTGTTACATTGATTGCCATTTATAAACATTATGTCACGTACGGATAACAGCGCGGCAACGCAAGAAAAAACACACACAGCGCCAGCCCCCGCCGAGCGTCGCATTGACAGCAAAACCCTCCTCGGCGATGAGGGACGGGTCATTATCGAGCATGACGGACAGCGCTATCTTCTGCGCCAGACCCATGCCGGAAAACTGATCCTCACAAAATAAACAACACCTAAAAATACGCCAGCCACCCAGGTTATCCCCAGGCAGCCAGCGCTTTTCACTTCTTATGGAGAGTTGCTATGCCACACCTGCCTTCCGCATCTTTACGTCCGTCACTTCTGGCGCTGGCGATTGCCAGTACCCTACCGGGCGTCGCGTTCGCCGCCACAGACGACATTACCGTCACCGCCACGGGCAACGCCCGCAGCACCTTTGAAGCGCCCATGATGGTAAGCGTAATTGACGCCAGCGCGCCGGAGAAACAAACCGCAAGCTCGGCGGCCGACCTGCTGCGTAACGTCCCCGGTCTGACGCTGGACGGCACTGGGCGCACTAACGGGCAGGACGTCAACCTGCGCGGCTATGACCGTCGCGGCGTGCTGGTGCTGGTTGACGGCGTGCGTCAGGGCACCGACACCGGTCACCTGAACAGCACCTTTCTCGATCCCGCGCTAATCAAACGTATCGAGGTGGTCCGCGGCCCGTCGGCCCTGCTGTACGGCAGCGGCGCGCTGGGCGGCGTGATCTCCTATGACACCGCCGATGCCAACGATCTGCTCGAACCGGGTAAAAACAGCGGCTACCGCGTGTTTGGAACGGGCGCAACGGGCGATCATAGCCTCGGGATGGGGGCCAGCGCCTACGGCCGCACCGATACGCTTGACGGTCTGGTCTCCTGGTCCAGCCGGGATCGCGGTGATGTCCGCCAGAGCGACGGTGCAACCGCGCCTAACGACGAATCCATCAACAACATGCTGGCGAAAGGCAGCTGGAAAATCGACCCCGCCCAGACCCTGAGCGGCTCCCTGCGCTACTACAACAACGCCGCTCAGGAGCCGAAAAACCCGCAAACCACCGGGGCGGACAGCAGTAACCCGATGACCGACCGCTCCACCATCCAGCGCGATGCGCAGGTTGGCTACCACATTTCACCGGAAGGGTACGACTGGCTGGACGCCGACGCGAAGGTCTACTGGTCCGAAGCGCGCATTAATGCCCAGAACATCGACGGTAGCGGTGAGTTCCGCAAGCAGACCACCAAAGGCGGCAAGGTGGAAAACCGCACCCGTCTGTTCAGAGACACCTTTGCAGCACACCTTCTGACCTACGGCGGGGAATACTATCGTCAGGAGCAGCATCCGGGCGGGGCAACCACCGGCTTCCCGGACGCGAAAATCGACTTCAGCTCCGGCTGGCTGCAGGATGAGATCACCCTGCGCGATCTGCCTGTTACCCTGCTGGGCGGCACGCGCTATGACAGCTACCGCGGCAGCAGCGACGGCTACAAAGATGTGGATGCAGACAAGTGGTCATCCCGCGCCGGGTTAACCATCAGCCCAACCGACTGGCTGATGCTGTTTGGCTCTTACGCGCAGGCCTTCCGCGCGCCGACCATGGGCGAAATGTATAACGACGCCAAACACTTCTCCATTGGCCGCTTCTATACCAACTACTGGGTGCCAAACCCGAACCTGCGCCCGGAAACCAACGAAACGCAGGAGTTTGGTTTTGGCCTGCGCTTTGACGATCTGATGCTTGCCAACGATGCGCTGGAGTTTAAAGCCAGCTATTTCGACACCAAAGCCAAAGACTATATCTCCACCACCGTCGATTTTGCCGCCGCGACCACCATGTCGTACAACGTTCCGAACGCCAAAATCTGGGGTTGGGATATGATGGCAAAATACTCGGCCGATCTCTTCAGCCTCGATCTGGCCTACAACCGCACGCGCGGGAAAGACACCGATACGGGCGAGTACATCTCCAGCATTAACCCGGACACCGTCACCAGCAAGCTGGATATCCCGGTGGCGCAAAGCGGGTTCTCCGTCGGCTGGATCGGTACTTTTGTCGATCGCTCAACGCATATCAGCAGCAGCTACAGCAAGCAGCCGGGCTATGCGGTCAACGATTTCTACGTGAGCTACAAAGGCCAGGAGCGGCTCAAAGGCGTGACCACCACGCTGATGCTGGGCAACGCCTTTGACAAAGCGTACTGGTCACCTCAGGGCATTCCGCAGGACGGTCGTAACGGTAAGATTTTCGTAAGCTATCAGTGGTAATTCCCTTCGGGGCAACTATTCAGAAGGAAGAGACAATGAATCACTACACGCGCTGGCTTGAGCTAAAAGAAGCCAATCCGGGTATGTACGCGCGCGACGTCGCGGGGTTAATGAACATCAGTGAAGCAGAGCTGACCTTTGCCCGCGTAGGTCACGACGCCTGGCGACTGCGCGGTGAAATCCGCGAGATCCTGGGCGCGCTGGAGGCGGTGGGCGAAACCAAATGTATCTGCCGCAACGAATACGCCGTACACGAGCAGGTCGGGAGATTTACCAACCAGCACCTGAACGGCCACGCCGGGCTGGTGCTGAACCCGCGCGCGCTGGATCTGCGCCTGTTCCTCAACCAGTGGTCGAGCGTGTTTCACATCAGTGAAGCCACCGCACGCGGCGAGCGGCAGAGCATTCAGTTCTTCGATCACCAGGGCGATGCCCTGCTGAAGGTCTACGCCACGGACAACACCGACGTTTCCGCCTGGGGCGACGTGCTGACCCGCTTTATCTTTGCCGACAACCCGCCGCTGGCGTTGAGGATAGCCGATGCTCCGGCTCATGCAGAAAACGCAAATGCTGCTCTCGTGGATAACGAGTGGCGCGCCATGACCGACGTTCATCAGTTCTTCAGCCTGCTCAAGCGCCATAACCTCAGCCGCCAGCAGGCGTTTCTCCTTGTGGGTGACGATCTGGCCTGCCGGGTAGAAAACAGCGCGCTGGCGCAGCTTCTGGGAACGGCGCGCCGGGACGGTAACGAAATCATGGTCTTCGTGGGCAACCGCGGCTGCGTGCAGATCTTCACCGGCGCGGTGGAAAAGCTGGTGCCAATGAAAGGCTGGCTGAACGTCTTTAATCCAACCTTTACCCTGCATCTGCTTGAAGGATCCATTGCGGAAACGTGGGTCACGCGCAAGCCGACGGCTGACGGGCATGTCACCAGCCTGGAGCTGTTTGCCGCCGACGGAACGCAAATCGCCCAGCTGTACGGCCAGCGTACGGAAGGCGAACCGGAGCAGAGCCAGTGGCGCAGCCAGATTGACGCCTTAACGGCGAAAGGGCTGGCCGCATGAAACGGTGGCTTGCCCTGCTTAGCGCCCTGCCCCTGCTGGCGTCTGCGGCGCCGCAGGAGAAAATCGTTACCCTCGGCGGCGACGTCACCGAGATTGTCTACGCTCTCGGCGCGGCGCCCTCGCTGGTGGCCCGCGACAGCACCAGCCAGTGGCCGCAGGCGGCGAATTCGCTGCCTGACGTGGGCTATCTGCGCCAGCTCAATGCGGAAGGGATCTTATCCATGCGCCCCACGCTGGTGCTGGCCAGCGCTCAGGCGCAGCCGTCTCTGGCGCTAAAGCAGGTTGAGCAAAGCCACGTCAGGGTGATCGCTGTTCCTGCCAGTAACGACCTGAACGTCATTGACGAAAAGGTGCGGATCGTCGCTGAAGCGACGCACCGCGAGGTCGAGGGGGAGGTCCTGCGCAGCACGCTGCGCCAGGCACTGTCGGCGCTTCCCGCGTCGCCGCTCAATAAGCGGGTACTGTTTATTCTCAACCACGGCGGGATGACCGCCATGGCCGCCGGACAACAGACCGGCGCGGATGCTGCCATTCGTGCGGCGGGGCTGCAGAACGCGATGCAGGGGTTTACCCGCTATCAGCCGCTGTCTCAGGAAGGCACGATAGCCAGCCAACCCGATCTGGTGGTGATTTCTCAGGACGGTCTCAACGCCCTGGGCGGTGAAGCGAATCTGTGGACGCTGCCCGGCCTGGCGCAAACCCCGGCGGGACGGAACAAGCAGGTGCTGGCGATTGACGATATGGCGCTGCTGGGCTTCAGCGTGCGAACGCCGGAAGCCATCCAGCAGCTGCGTGCCAAAGCGGAGCTGCTGCCCTGATGTCCCGGCGGATCGCCTTATCGTTATGGATGCTGACCGCGATCCTGACCATCATGACGCTCGCAGCGACCGGGGTTGGGGCATTACACCTGCCGATCAGCCTGATGTGGAACGGGACCGACGAGGCGCTGCGTCAAATCTGGCTGACAATCCGCCTGCCTCGCGTGCTGCTGGCGCTGGCGATCGGCGGTTCACTGGCGCTGGCGGGTTGCGTGATGCAGGGGCTGTTTCGAAATCCGCTGGCAGACCCGGGACTGCTCGGCATCAGCAGCGGCGCAGCGCTCGCCGTTGCGCTGTGGGTGGTTCTTCCGCTCTCGCTGCCTGCACTGGTGATGCTGTATGCCCCGATGCTGGCGGCGTTTCTCGGCGCGCTGGCCGCCACCTTCGTGATTTTCCTGCTCAGCCGTCAGCGTGACGCTTCCCTGTCGCGCCTGCTGCTGGTGGGAATTGCTATCAACGCCCTGTGCGGCGCGGCCGTCGGGGTGCTGTCATGGCTCAGCAATGATGCCCAGCTTCGCCAGCTTTCGCTCTGGGGAATGGGCAGCCTCGGCCAGGCGCAGTGGTCAACGCTGCTGGTCGTCGCGTCGCTGATGGTTCCCACCGTGCTCGCGATCTGGCGTCTGGCAGGCGCCCTCAACCTGCTGCAGCTGGGCGACGAAGAGGCACATTACCTCGGCGTGGAGGTTGCCGCCGTGCAGCGGATCCTGCTGTTGTGCAGCGCCCTGCTGGTGGCCGCCGCCGTTGCGGTCAGCGGCGTGATCGGCTTTGTCGGCCTGGTGGTGCCGCACCTGGTGCGCATGTGGCTGGGAGCCGACCACCGGGCCGTGCTCCCCGGCTCGGTGCTGGCCGGCGCGTTGCTTCTGCTGGTTGCCGATACGCTGGCGCGCAGCCTGGTCGCACCGGCGGAAATGCCGGTCGGCTTACTGACCAGCCTTCTCGGCGCGCCGTGGTTTCTGTGGCTTATCTTTCGTCGCGGAGGTGCGCATGGCTGAACGCTATTGTGCTGAAAACCTTGTTTTTCGCGCCGGACAACGCACGCTGATTCACGACGTGTCGCTGACCTTATCTCAGGGCGAGCTGGTGGCGCTGATTGGCCCCAACGGCGCCGGGAAATCAACGCTGTTGCGGCTGCTGACCGGCTACCTTAAACCTGCGGGCGGACGGTGCAGCCTGGCGGGCACACCGCTTGCGGCATGGCAGCCGCACAGGCTCTCCCGCTACCGGGCGGTGATGCGCCAGAACACGCAGCTCGGATTTGACTGGCCGGTTGAGGCGGTCGTCGGTATGGGGCGAGCGCCCTGGACCCGCACGCCTGAAGCGACGGTTATTGAGGAGGTCATGGCCGTCACCGGCTGTTTACCGCTGGCGGGCAGGCAGTTTGCCGCACTCTCCGGCGGCGAGCAGCAGCGCATCCAGCTCGCCCGCGCGCTGGCTCAGCTTTGGTGCGACGGCGCGCCGCGCGGCTGGCTGTTCCTTGATGAACCCACGTCTGCGATGGATCTCTATCACCAGCAGCATCTGCTGCGCCTGCTGAAATCCCTGACCCGTCGGGGTCATCTGCACGTGTGCGCGGTGCTGCATGACCTTAATCTGGCGGCGCTGTGGGCGGACCGCATCCTGCTGCTGCATGACGGCAGAATCGTGTCCCAGGGAGCACCGGAAACCGTTTTGCAGGCCGACGCGCTGGCGCGCTGGTACGGCGCGCAGGTTATCGTCGGCAGGCATCCGGCTCACGCCGCGCCGCAGGTGTTTCTCGCCCCCTGATTGGGCTGGTAAAAATCTTTCAGCGTTTCCAGCAGGGCATGCGCCGCTTTAGAGAGCTGCGTGTGTCCTGGATGGATCGCTCCAATGCACTTTTCTATCGGCGGGTTATCCAGCGGAATACAGACCGCGCCCAGCGCCGTCATCTGCGCCTCGCAGAGCGCCGGAACGGCGCTGCCTCCCAGCCCGCTCGCGACCATTCGCCCGACCGTCACCAGCTGATGACTCTCCAGCGCCACGTCCAGCTTTCTGCCGCTTCGAGCCAGCTCCTCCTCCATCATCAGACGTACCGCCGACGGGCGCTGCAGGGTGATGAAATCCAGCGTCAGCAGATCTTCCCATGACAGGCGCTTCTTGCCTGCCAGCGAGGAATCTTTCGGCACAATGGCCACAAACCTGTCGAGGCCCAGCGGGGTAAACAGCAGGTTATGCGTTGGCGCGGGCTCAAAGGCGATGCCCATCTCGACCCGCCCTTCCCGCACCATCTCTATCACCTGCTCGTTAATGACATCATGCACGGTGACGTTGATCCCGGCATGGCGATCGCGAAACGCTTTTAGCACCTCGGGCAGGACATTCGCGGCAAACGACGGCATGGCCGCAACCGAAATTTTACCGCGCTGCAGGGTAAAGCACTGGTGCATCGCCTCTTCGACGTTATCCCAGTCGGCAAGCAGCTGGCGCGCCATCGGCAAAAACGTCTCCCCCTCCTGCGTCAGC
Source organism: Enterobacter cloacae complex sp. ESBL7 (assembly GCF_041679625.1). Taxonomy (NCBI): domain Bacteria; kingdom Pseudomonadati; phylum Pseudomonadota; class Gammaproteobacteria; order Enterobacterales; family Enterobacteriaceae; genus Enterobacter; species Enterobacter cloacae complex sp. ESBL7. The sequence goes on along the minus strand of NZ_JBGORN010000001.1, from coordinate 1,161,442 downwards.
GCGACCTTGCGCGTGCTCCGCTGCAGCAGCGGTCCGCCGAGCGCCTCCTCCAGCACTTTAATCGTCAGGCTCAGGGCCGGCTGGGAAAGATTCAGCCGTTCGCTGGCGTGTGCGAAATTGAGAGTGTGAGCTACCGCTAAAAACGCGCGTAACTGTTTGACACTCATTCTCATTTTTCATCCTGTTAACTAATTGAAAAAATTTAGTTAACAGTAAATTAATAAAAAAACCAAATGAGTGGGTCACAAATTCAAAATTAACAAATGAGTCGCCGCCCCTAATGATACCGGCACGGATAACGGGAGGGATAACTATGGCGGGACTGGACAAGCGCGTCGGCAGCTATGCGCAGGCGCTGGAAGGGCTGACGGACGGAATGACCTTGCTGGCGGGCGGCTTCGGCCTGTGCGGGATTCCGGAGAACCTGATTGCAGAGGTCAGACGCCGTCAGGTGAAAGATCTGACGGTGGTATCAAACAACTGCGGCGTGGACGGTTTCGGTCTCGGGATACTGCTCGAAACGCGGCAGGTTCGCAAAGTGGTGGCCTCTTACGTCGGCGAGAACGCCCTGTTCGAGCGGCAGGTGCTGAGCGGCGAACTGGAGATTGAACTCACGCCTCAGGGCACGCTGGCGGAAAAGGTGCGCGCGGGCGGCGCGGGCATTCCGGCATTTTACACGGCCACCGGCTACGGCACGCCCGTGGCTACCGGCAAAGACGTGCGCCAGTTTGCGGGGAAGCACTACATCCTCGAGGAGGCGATTGTGGGAGATTTCGCGCTCATTAAGGGCTGGAAAGCGGACTGGTACGGCAACGTTGTCTATCGGCATACCGCGCAAAATTTTAATCCGCTGATGGCAACGGCGGGCCGGATAACGGTCGTCGAGGTGGAAGAGATAGTTCCCCCGGGTGAGCTGCCCCCGTCGGCCATTCATACCCCGGGAATTTACGTCGACAGGCTGATTGTCGGCCAGTTTGAAAAACGCATTGAACAGCGCACCCTGCGCGCGGAAGGAGTGTGACGATGTTAACCCGTGAACAGATGGCCATGCGCGTCGCCCGCGAGCTGCGCGACGGGTATTACGTCAACCTGGGGATCGGTATCCCCACCCTGGTGGCGAACTACATTCCGGACGGGATGGACGTGATGCTTCAGTCCGAAAACGGGCTGCTGGGGATGGGGGCTTTTCCTGACGAGCGGAGCCTTGACGCCGACATGATCAACGCCGGTAAACAGACCGTAACCGCGCGCACCGGCGCGGCCATTTTCGACTCGGCCCAGTCGTTTGCCATGATCCGCGGCGGTCATGTGGATCTGACCGTGCTGGGCGCGTTTGAAGTGGACGTCGAGGGCAATATCGCCTCGTGGATGATCCCCGGAAAGATGGTGAAGGGCATGGGCGGCGCGATGGATCTTGTGGCCGGGGCGCAGAACATCATTGTGGTGATGACCCACGCCTCGAAAAGCGGTGAGTCAAAGCTGCTGCCGCGCTGCACGCTGCCGCTCACGGGCGCGGGCTGTATCCGTCGGGTTTTAACCGACCTCGCACTGCTGGAGATCGAGGACGGCACGTTCATCCTGCGGGAATACGCCCCCGGGGTCAGTATCGACGAAATTGCGGCTAAGACAGCCGGGAAAATGATTGTGGCGGACGACGTTCGCGAGATGCGCTTCAACTGAGGACTCACGATGAAAGAAGTCATGATTGTCGGGGCAACGCGGACCCCCATAGGCAGTTTTCGCGGCTCGCTATCGTCCCTTTCGGCGGTTGAACTGGGGGCCGTCGCGGTGCGGCAACTGCTGGAAAACAGCAATCTTCTCGAAGAACAGGTAGATGAACTGATTTTCGGACAGGTGCTGACGGCCGGGTGCGGACAAAACCCTGCGCGTCAGACGGCCATCGCCTCCGGATTACCCGTCAGCACGCCGGCGACAACGGTCAACCTGGTGTGCGGCGCGGGCCTAAAAGCGGTGCAGCTCGCCGCGCAGGCGATCCGCTGCGGCGACGCGAACGTGGCCATCGCTGGCGGTCAGGAGAGCATGAGCAACGCCCCCTATCTGCTGGACGGCGCGCGTTCAGGGCTGCGTTTTGGCCATACGGGCCTGCAGGACAGCATGATTACCGACGGGCTGTGGGACGCGTTCAACGATTATCACATGGGGATCACCGCTGAAAACGTCGCTCGTGAGAATGCCATTTCCCGCGAGCAGCAGGACGCCTTCGCCGCCCGGTCGCAGCACAAAGCGGCCTTTGCCATCGAAGCGGGTCGGTTTGACGCCGAGATAGCGCCGGTGACGGTAAAACAGGGCAAAAAACCGCCGCTTATCGTCAGCCGTGACGAACAGCCCCGGCCAGGCACCACCGCTGAGCAGCTGGCGCAGCTGCGCCCCGCCTTTTTGCAGGCGGAAGGCACGGTGACGGCTGGAAATGCGTCGACGCTCAACGATGGTGCCGCCGCAGTGCTGCTGATGAGCGGCGAAAAGGCGCGGGAGAGCGGTTTGCCGATCCTGGGCCGCATCGTGAGCTACGCCGTGACGGGCGTTGACCCGTCGGTAATGGGCATCGGTCCGGTCAGCGCCTGCCGGACGGCGCTGGCGAGGGCGGGCTGGACGCTCGATGACGTGGACCTCATTGAAGCCAATGAAGCCTTTGCCGCCCAGGCGCTGGCGGTAGGCAAGCAGCTCGGCTGGGATGAGCGCAGGGTGAACGTTAACGGCGGCGCTATCGCCCTGGGTCATCCAATTGGCGCCTCCGGCTGCCGCATCCTCGTGACGCTGCTCTACGAAATGCAGCGCCGTGACGTCAAAAAAGGGCTCGTCACCCTGTGCGTGGGCGGCGGGCAAGGCATTGCTCTGACCGTCGAGCGTTAAGCATCTCGTTGATACCCGAATAATAATTAAAGTGAGGAGTCGTAATGAGCGTGTTAATTGCCCTGGCGGCGCTGGCGCTGCTGATGCTGGCGGCCTATCGCGGATACAGCGTTATTTTGTTTGCGCCGATTGCGGCGCTCGGCGCCGTGCTGCTGACCGATCCGGGTGCCGTCGGCCCGACGTTTACCGGCCTGTTTATGGAAAAGATGGTCGGCTTTGTTAAGCTCTACTTCCCGGTGTTCCTGCTGGGGGCCGTTTTCGGCAAGCTTATTGAGCTTTCCGGTTTCTCACGATCCATCGTCGCCGCCGCGATTCAGATCCTCGGTCGTCGCCACGCTATTCCGGTGATCGTCCTGGTGTGTGCGCTGTTAACCTACGGCGGCGTGTCGCTGTTCGTGGTGGCGTTTGCGGTTTACCCCTTCGCCGCGGAACTGTTCCGCCAGAGCGGCATCCCTAAGCGGCTGATCCCGGCCACCGTGGCGCTGGGGGCGTTTTCGTTTACCATGGACGCCCTGCCCGGCACGCCGCAGATCCAGAATATCATCCCCACCAGCTTCTTTGGCACAAACGCGTGGGCCGCGCCGTGGCTGGGGCTTATCGGCTCTCTGTTTATTATCATCTTTGGCCTGCTCTGGCTGGAGCGCCAGCGTCGTAAGGCGTTCAATAACAACGAGGGCTACGGCACGGATCTGAAAAATGAACCCGAGACGCCGGATAACATTAACCTCCCGCATCCGCTGATTGCCATCTCCCCGCTGCTGGTGGTGGGCATACTGAACCTGCTGTTTACCCGCTGGATCCCCGGCTGGTACGGCACGACCCACGAGCTGACTCTGCCAGGCCTGGCGAAACCGATTGTGACCGAGGTGGGCAAGATCACCGCCATCTGGGCCGTCGAGGCGGCGCTGATCTCCGGCATCGTGCTGGTGCTGATTTTTGGCTTTCGCAATATTCGGGGTCGTCTGGCAGAAGGCAGCCGGACCGCGGTGAGCGGTGCCATTCTGGCGGCGATGAATACCGCCTCGGAATACGGTTTCGGCGCGGTGATCGCCGCCCTGCCCGGGTTCCTGGTGTTATCCAAAGCGCTTGCGGCTATCCCGAATCCGCTGCTGAATGAGGCCATCAGCGTGACGGTGCTTGCGGGGATCACCGGCTCGGCGTCCGGCGGGATGAGTATTGCCCTCGCAGCCATGGCCGATTCGTTTGTCGCCGCCGCCCACGCCGCCAATATCCCGCTTGAGGTGCTGCACCGCGTGGCTTCGATGGCGAGCGGCGGGATGGATACGCTGCCCCATAACGGCGCGGTGATTACCCTGCTGGCGATTACCGGCCTGAGCCATCGCCAGGCCTACGGCGGCATTTTCGCTATCACCCTCATTAAAAGTCTGGCAGTGCTTTTTGTCATTGCCGTGTTCTATCTGACCGGCATTGTGTAAGGAGAGAAAGATGAATCTGAACGGTAAGACCGCGCTGGTGACGGGCTCGACCAGCGGCATTGGACTTGGGATCGCCCGCGTACTGGCGAAGGCCGGGGCGCAGCTGATCCTCAACGGTTTCGGCGACAGCGAATCAGCAAGAGAAGAGATTGCGCAGCTGGGCAAAAAGCCGGGCTATCACGATGCGGACCTGCGTGACGTGCTGCAAATTGAAGCCATGATGCGCTACGCCGAATCGCAGTTCGGCGGCGTGGACATTCTTGTCAACAACGCCGGAATACAGCATGTCGCGCCGGTGGACGCGTTTCCGGTGGAGAAATGGAACGACATTATCGCCATCAACCTCTCCTCGGTATTTCACACCAGCCGGCTGGCGCTGCCCGCCATGCGCGAGAAAAACTGGGGGCGCATCATTAATATCGCCTCCGTTCACGGGCTGGTTGCGTCAAAAGAGAAGTCAGCCTACGTGGCCGCCAAGCATGGCGTAGTGGGCTTTACGAAATCACTGGCGCTGGAAACCGCCCGCACCGGTATTACCGCCAATACCATCTGCCCCGGCTGGGTACTGACCCCGCTGGTGCAACAGCAAATCGACCAGCGTATCGCTGAAGGCGTCCCGCCGGAGCAGGCTCGCGATCGGCTTCTCGCGGAGAAACAGCCTTCGGGCGAGTTTGTCACTCCGGAGCAGCTGGGTGAACTGGCGCTGTTTTTGTGCAGCGATGGCGCCGTGAACGTTCGCGGCGCCGCGTGGAATATGGATGGCGGCTGGGTTGCGCAGTAATGTTTGCCGGGTAAGGCGACGCCGCCACCCGGCAAAATCGCTAGCTTGAGCAGCTGACCTCCAGCCGCTTGCCCCAGTCAGGCGGGCGGCTGACGTAGTCATCATCCCGGTCGGCAAACGGCGTGCGCAGCGCCACATGCAGGCGGTGTAGCTCGTCGTATTCACCCTGCTCTGCCTGTTCAATCGCCCGCTGCGCCAGCCAGTTGCGCAACACCATCGCGGGATTTGTCGCATTCATCTGCGTCTGGCGGGTGGCGTCATCCACCTGCTCCTGCTGCAGCCGCGCGCGGTAAGTGGCAAACCAGTCGTCAAACGCCTGTCTGTCAATAAACTCGTCGCGCAGCGGCGAGGCCGCACTGTGCTGCTCCGTCTGGCTCAGCATCCGGAAGGTACGGGTATAATCGCTGCCCTCGCGCGCCATGAGGGCAAACAGACCGTTGAGGATGTCGTTATCGCCCTTCTCCTGCGTCATCAGCCCCAGCTTGTTGCGCATCAGCGAGCCGTATTCTCGCAGCAATATGTCCTGATAGCTGTCGAGCGCATCGTTGAGGGCATCTACGTCGATGAACGGCGACAGGGTTTGCGCAAGCCGCTGCAGGTTCCACAGGCCAACCGCGGGCTGATTGTCAAAGCTGTAACGCCCCTGATAGTCGGAGTGATTGCAGATATAGCCAGGCTGATAATCGTCCAGGAAACCAAACGGACCGTAATCAAAGGTCAGCCCGAGGATCGACATGTTGTCCGTATTCATGACGCCATGCGCAAAGCCGACCGTTTGCCAGCGGGCAATCAGGCTTGCGGTACGGGCAACCACATCCCTGAACCAGAGAACGTATTTGTCCGCTTCGTCCTGCAAATGCGCCCAGTGGTGACGAATGGCAAAGTCAGCCAGCTGGCGAACCTTGTCCGGCTCGCGGCGATAGTAAAAGTGCTCGAAATGACCAAAGCGCAAATGGCTTTGCGCAATACGCATCAGCATCGCCCCTTTTTCCACCGTTTCGCGCGCTACCGGCGTATCGCTGGTGACAATCGACAGCGCGCGCGTAGTGGGAATACCCAGGGCGTGCATCGCTTCTGACGCCAGGCTTTCGCGGATCGTTGAACGCAGCACCGCGCGCCCGTCGCCCATTCGCGAATAGGGAGTAAGACCCGCCCCTTTCAGGTGCCAGTCAACCGTCTCCCCGTTGGGAAGCCGTTGTTCGCCGAGCAGGATCCCCCTGCCGTCGCCCAGCTGCCCCGCCCAGACGCCAAACTGATGTCCGCTATAGACCTGAGCCAGAGGTTGCATCCCGGCGAGAAGCGTTTCACCGCCCCAGACGCCAGCGCCTTCTGAAGGCTGAAACAGCTCAGACGGAATGGCCAGCTCTTCTGCCAGCGAATCGTTATGCCAGATAAGGCGTGAATTTTGTAACGGTGTTGGTTTGAGTGCGGTGTAAAAGCCAGGCAACTCGTCATGCCAGTGAGCAGTAAAAGACAGGGTCATAAGTCCTCCTGCTTTTAGTGTAGAGGGTTTACCCGGACTTAAACACGGGCGAAAGCAAGGGTTATCGCTGCTGAACCAGCGATGTAACGTGCTCCGCAGAGACGGCTGGCCAGAGCGCGCCCTGCATGGCGCCAAAATTGAAGGACAAAACGCGTTGCAACAGGCCGTGGTCGTCAATGCCCGAGACGATCACTGACTGGCAGTGCGGCGTGATTTGCCAGAGGATGGCGCGCATAAAAGGCTCGAAAGAGAGCTCCGGGGCACGCTGCTGAATGAAGCCTTTGTCGAGAATAACCCGTTTAAATAATCCATCGTAGACCGCTTTGAGCGATGCGGCGCCTGCGCCAAAGTTTGCCAGGACCAACGGGAAATGGATTGCCATTCTCGCCAGCTGCAGATCGTCCTTTCCGTTATTTAAACCTGGATAATTCTCATTAACAGTAAACTCAAGAAACGGGTAACGCTCAAGGATTGAAACAGCGTTTCCATTACTTAATAAAAATTCAACTATTGCAGGTGTAATATTGATCCATGCAATTAACTGATGCTGAATAAAAAACAGTTTACAGGTATCAAGCAATTGCAATTTTTCGTTAAACAGCACTAACTCTTCAGCTGCTGAAAGCCGAGGGATAACGAGCTCAGTGGGGATCCGCACATCGCTGCCGACGCCAGTAAAGTTAACCAGAACCTCTAAACCTTTAAGCTCCCCTGCGCTATTACGAGCAGGCAGAAGCAGCAGTTCAGACTGGTAAGCATTATCTAGCGTAATAATCATTGCACTCGCTCCGCATTAAAGATGAGAGAGGACATCCTGGAGCAATTGCCGACACAATTCCACTGTCTTGATTTTAATAAGATTAATTTCATTAGTTCCGTTTTTATTTTCAGATTTATCCCTGAATCTAAAATAATTTTATCCTGGTTGCCGAATAATAGCCAGTTTTAGATAAAACAGACACATGCAGGATTCGCTAATTTTAGATAAATTTAACTTTAAGCATCTTATTTGAGAAAAAACGGCATGATTTATTAGAGACCATGCCGTCATAAGAGAAGTGTCTGACAAAGACTATATACGTCGTGCCTGCCAGAAATTTTTACGCCAGTAAACATTATCAAGAGAAGAGCGCATCACCCCGCGGCTTGTCGAGGCGTGAATGAACTGATTGTCTGTATCATATATCCCCACGTGCAGACCGCTTTCACCCGAGCCGGTTTTGAAGAAAACCAGGTCCCCGGGCAGAAGATCGTCTTTATCAATTTCAGTGCCAATTTCGGCCTGCTTGCGCGTTTCACGCGGAAGCTGTAAATCAAACTTGTCGCGGAACGTCATCAGAACGAAGCCGGAACAATCTACGCCGCCGCGGCTCATTCCGCCGTAGCGATAAGGCGTACCGCGCCAGTTGCTCAGCTGATCGTTAAGGCTGGCAATGACGGTGATCGAATCTGAAAGCCGTGGGTTAGGCGGCGGCGCACGATGGCTACTGCATCCCGCAAGAAAAAGTGCGGCCATCAGGAGAAACCAGAATCGCATTTTCAGACGAATCCTCTGCTTTTTTTGTTCTTTTCGTAATTTAGCGTGCAATTGTGCTAAGAGGCAAGAAACGGTTACGTCTGCCCGGTAGAAATCAGCATCTTATGTCCCTCAATATCCAGCCTGCGGAACGACATGTTGTACGCGCGGGCAAGATGGGGCGGCGTAAGAACCCGATCCCGCGCGCCGCTGGCGATCATCTTTCCCTGCGACAGCAGCCACACCCGGTGGGCATGACGCAGGGTGTGGTTGAGGTCATGACTGCTCATCACCACGGCGATACCTTTTCGGCTCAGGGTGCTTAACAGCGTATCCAGTGCCGCCTGCTGCGCCACGTCCAGACCGCTCATGGGTTCATCGAGAAGCAGCATTCGTCCGTGAGGATTACCTGCCGGGTGGATCTGAAGAATGACCGCCGCCAGGCGCACCCGCTGCCACTCTCCGCCGGAAAGCTGGCTGGCATGCCGGGACAGTTTATCTTCCAGCCCCAGGGCCGCGGCAACGTCCGTAAGCAGTGCCGTCTGTTGTTTGTCGTGCAAATGCAGCATCAGATAGTGCCAGACCGGCATCGCAAAGGGCGGCACCTGCTGCTGCACGAGGTAACTGCGCCGGTGCGCCAGCGAGACCGGCGACCAGTCGGCGAGCGTGTGCTCCAGCAGCGTTATCTGCCCTTCTCCGCCGGTCATGCCTGCCATCCGCGCCAGCAGCGTGCTCTTCCCTGCACCGTTTGGCCCGACAAGATGCAGGATTTCTCCCGCATTGACGGTTTCGGTTATCGGCTCCAGACGTCCCCTCTCGGCGACGTCCGTGAGCTGCATCAGCAACGACATTATTTCGCCAGCGCCAGCTTGATCGATTCCATGACGATCGGATCCTCAGGGGTCATATCCGGCGAAAAACGCTGAACGACCTGGCCGTCGCGGCCAATCAGGAATTTTTCAAAATTCCACAGGATATCGTCCGGGTAAAGCGGCGCGCGGCCTTTGCTGGCCATGCGTTCATAAAAACCGCTTCCTTCCGGCGCAACGGCCTTCGGCGCGGCAGCGATCAGCTTCGCATACAGAGGATGGCGGTCTTCGCCGTTGACATCGATTTTGCTGAACATCGGGAACGTCACGCCATAGGTAGTGCTGCAGAAGGTTTTAATCTCCTCTTCGCTGCCCGGCTCCTGCCCCAGGAACTGATTGCACGGGAAGCCCAGCACGGTGAAACCGTCTTTCTCCCAGGCCTTCTGAATGTTTTCCAGCTGCTCGTACTGCGGCGTCAGGCCACATTTCGATGCCACGTTGACGATAAGCAGCACGTTGCCTTTGTAGCCTTCCAGCGTGGTGTTATCGCCATCAATGGTGGTCACTTCAGTATTCAGGATATCTGACTGCATAGCATTCCCTCAGGTTGTCTTACGGCTTGTTGATTTAACGTCCAGATTTTAATAGTAGCCAGATAAATACCGGCGCGCCCAGCGTGGCGGTCACCACGCCAATCGGCAGCTCGGCGGCCGTCAGGGCAAGCCGGGCGATGATATCGGCCACCAGCAGCGTGACGGCCCCGGCAACCGCCGCGGCCGGAAGCAGGGTCCGATGGTCCGTGAGGCCACACAGGCGCAGCATGTGCGGAATCACCAGCCCGATGAAGCCGATCGCGCCCGCCAGAGCCACGCTGACGCCGACCAGCCAGCCAATGGCTATTACCAGCACATTACGCCAGAACCCAATCGGCATGCCGAGCTGGCGGGCAGAGGTTTCACCCAGCGCGAGCATATTCAGCGGCTGCGCCTGCAGGGCCGCCCAGACGATGACCGGTACCAGCAGCGCCATCAGCCAGCCCTGGTGCCAGTCAACGCCGCCAAAGCCGCCCATCATCCAGTACATCAGCTGACGCAAGTCAAAGGATGTTGAGAAGTAGACCGCCCAGGTCATCAGCGCGCTGCAGATGATCCCCAGCGCCACGCCGGCAAGCAGCAGGCGGCTGGTCGATAAGTGCCGTCTGGCGAAACGAAGAAGGATCGCGGTGATTAGCAGCGCGCCGAGGATAGCGCTCAGGCTAATACTCCATCCGGAGAGTTCTCCTCCGCCGAGCATTACCGCCGCAATCAGGCCTACGCCTGCGCCGTTTGACACGCCGAGCAGCCCGGGCTCCGCCAGAGGGTTATCAAACAACGCCTGCATTATGGTGCCGCACAGCGCCAGCGCGGCGCCGACCAGAACCACCGCGACGGTGCGCGGCAGGCGAATTTGCCAGACGAAGAGCTGCCCGTCCGGCCCCCACCAGCTTTCAGGCCCGATCCATCTGTCGCCCGCGCAGAGACTCACGCCCGCGGCGACAATGAGCATCAGCACCAGCAAAAGCAGGCGACGCTTATCGGAACGGTGCTGGCGATGGGCATAATCAAGCATGTGTACGGTTTTAGTAGCGTGAGATGTAATTGATTTTACGGCGGGTTTGCCGGAGAGCGCAAAGAAAAAAGGCCGCGTGGGCGGCCTTTTTAGTTAGTTCATATTACTCTGCTTTGGGCGTTGCGTTTTCGACACGGCTTTTCAACTTCTGGCCGGGTCTGAAGGTCACCACGCGGCGGGCTGTAATGGGAATATCTTCCCCCGTCTTCGGGTTGCGGCCCGGACGTTGGTTTTTGTCTCGCAAATCAAAATTGCCAAAACCGGAGAGTTTTACCTGCTCACCATTTTCCAGAGCACGACGGATCTCTTCGAAAAACAGCTCTACCAGCTCTTTGGCATCCCGTTTGCTAAGCCCAAGCTTATCAAACAGATATTCTGACATTTCAGCTTTTGTAAGCGCCATAGGTTCAATCCCTCAATGATGCCTGGAATCGCTCTTTTAATGCCTCTACACATTTGGCGACGGTAGCGGCAATCTCCTCTTCTTCGAGTGTACGGCTGGTATCCTGAAGGATAAGGCTAATAGCGAGGCTCTTGAAACCTTCTGCTACGCCCTTGCCGCGGTACACGTCAAATAAGTTTACGCCAACTACCTGATTTACGCCAACTTTCTTACATTCGGCCAAAATATCTGCTGCAGGCACATTTTCCGCGACCACAACCGCGATATCACGGCGGTTTGCCGGGAAGCGGGAGACGTCCTGAGCCTGAGGAATAACGCGGTCAGCCACCGGGTTCCATTCCAGCTCGAACACGATGGTACGGCCGTTCAGGTCCAGCTTACGCTCCAGCTCAGGGTGAACAACCCCAATAAAACCAACGCGTTTGCCGTCTAAATAGATAGCTGCGCTCTGGCCAGGATGCAGGGCCGGGATAGCTTCTGCGCGGAATTCAATTTCAGATAATTTACCGGTCAGATCCAGAATCGCTTCCAGATCGCCCTTCATATCGTAGAAATCAACCGTGCCTTTTGCCAGGTCCCAGTGCTCTTCATAGCGGTTGCCGCTGATGGCGCCAGCCAGCATGAGATCCTGACGGATGCCTAAATTTGCCTGATTATCCGGTACAAAGCGCAAACCGCTTTCGAAAATTCGCACGCGGTTTTGCTGGCGATTCTGGTTATAAACGACAGTGCCCAGCAGGCCCGTCCACAGAGACAGACGCATCGCGGACATTTCGCTGGAAATTGGGCTTGGCAGGATCAGCGCCTCCTGACCCGGGTGGATCAGCTGCTGCAGCTTTGGATCAACGAAGCTGTAGGTGATCACTTCCTGGTAGCCTTTGTCGTTCAGCATGGTTTTCACGCGCTTCAGAGACAGGTCGGCTTCGCGGTGGGTGCCCATCACCAGACCTGCCTGGACAGGCTCGTCAGGGATGTTGTTGTAGCCGTAAACGCGGGCCACTTCTTCCACCAGATCTTCTTCAATTTCCATGTCGAAACGCCATGATGGCGCAACGGCTTTCCATTCGTCCTGGCCTTCGGTTACTTCACAGCCCAGACGTTTCAGGATGTCGGTTACCTGCGCATCGGCAACGTGATGGCCAATCAGGCGATCCAGCTTGCTGCGGCGCAGGGTGATGGTCGCACGCTTCGGCAGGGTCGCTTCGTTGGTGACGTCGATAACCGGCCCCGCTTCACCGCCGCAGATGTCGATCAGCAGGCGGGTCGCACGTTCCATCGCTTTGTACTGCAGCGCCGGGTCAACGCCGCGCTCGTAGCGGTGAGAGGCATCGGTATGCAGGCCGTGACGGCGTGCGCGACCGGTGATGGAGAGCGGGCTGAAGAACGCGCATTCCAGCAGGACGTTTTGCGTCTCGTCGTTCACGCCTGAGTGCTCGCCACCGAAGATACCGCCCATTGCCAGCGCTTTGCTGTGGTCAGCAATCACCAGGGTGTCGGCGTTCAGTTTCGCTTCGCTGCCGTCGAGCAGAACCAGGGTTTCGCCCTCTTTCGCCATGCGCACAACGATGCCGCCGTCGATACGATCTTTATCGAACGCGTGCATTGGCTGGCCCAGCTCCAGCAGAACGTAGTTGGTCACGTCAACCACGGCGTCGATAGAGCGAATACCGCAGCGGCGCAGCTTCTCTTTCATCCACAGCGGAGTTGGCGCTTTCACGTTGATGCCTTTTACCACGCGACCGAGGTAGCGCGGGCAAGCATCCGCAGCGTCAACCTGAATAGGCAGCACGTCACTGATGGTCGCTTCAACCGGCGCAATGTCCGGCGCGTTCAGCTCAGTCTGGTTCAGCACGGCCACGTCGCGCGCCACGCCGATGATACCTAAGCAGTCGGCACGGTTTGGCGTAACGCTGATTTCGATGGTGTTGTCATCAAGCTTCAGGTATTCACGGATATCGGTGCCGATTGGCGCATCCAGCGGCAGCTCAATAATGCCGTTGTGATCGTCGGAAATACCCAGCTCGGAGAAGGAGCACAGCATGCCTTCAGACGGCTCGCCGCGCAGCTTAGCCGCTTTAATTTTGAAATCACCCGGCAGCACCGCACCGACGGTCGCCACGGCCACCTTCAGGCCCTGACGGCAGTTTGGCGCACCGCAGACGATATCCAGCAGACGGTCACCGCCCACGTTTACTTTTGTTACGCGCAGTTTGTCAGCGTTAGGGTGCTGGCCGCACTCGACCACTTCGCCGACAACCACGCCGCTGAAGGCACCGGAAACCGGCTCAACGCCGTCCACTTCCAGACCCGCCATGGTGATCTGGTTAGAAAGCGCGTCGCTGTCCAGCGTGGTGTTTACCCACTCGCGTAACCACAGTTCACTGAATTTCATTGTTCTGTCCTGCCCTTATTTAAACTGTTTGAGGAAACGCAGATCGTTTTCGAAGAATGCACGTAAGTCGGTCACGCCGTAACGCAGCATGGTCAGACGCTCCATGCCCATGCCGAAAGCAAAGCCGGAGTAAACTTCCGGATCGATACCCACGTTGCGCAGCACGTTTGGATGCACCATGCCGCAGCCCAGCACTTCCAGCCATTTGCCGTTTTTACCCATCACGTCAACTTCCGCAGACGGTTCGGTGAACGGGAAGTAGGACGGACGGAAACGAACCTGCAGATCTTCCTCAAAGAAGTTGTTCAGGAAATCGTGCAGCGTGCCCTTCAGGTTGGTGAAGCTGATGTTTTTATCAACAATCAGACCTTCCATCTGGTGGAACATTGGCGTGTGGGTCTGATCGTAGTCGTTACGATAGACGCGGCCCGGCGCGATAATGCGGATTGGCGGCTCCTGATCCTTCATGGTACGGATCTGAACGCCGGAGGTCTGAGTACGCAGCAGACGCGTAGCGTCGAACCAGAAAGTGTCGTGGTCAGCGCGTGCCGGATGATGGCCAGGAATGTTCAGGGCGTCGAAGTTGTGGTAATCATCTTCGATTTCCGGGCCAGTCGCCACGGTAAAGCCGAGCTCACCGAAGAAACTTTCAATGCGATCGATGGTGCGGGTAACCGGATGCAGACCACCGTTTTCGATACGGCGACCCGGCAGAGAAACGTCGATCGTCTCTGCGGCCAGACGCGCATTCAGCACCGCGCTTTCCAGCTCGGCTTTACGCGCGTTCAGCGCCTGCTGTACCTGCTCTTTGGCTTCGTTAATCACCGCACCTGCTGCCGGGCGTTCTTCTGCCGGCAGCTCACGCAGGGTTGTCATCTGAAGGGTCAGGTGCCCTTTCTTCCCAAGATATTCGACGCGGACATTGTCTAACGCGGCAACATCTGAGGCCTGATTAATGGCGGCTGTTGCACTGGCAACCAGCTCTGCGAGATGTGACATGATTTTCCTCATTATGTCGGTGCAGACACCGATTTGGTGGAGTTATTCTCTCAAATTCAGGCACAAAAAAAGCCTCCATCGGGAGGCTTATCTGGCGCTGTTTTTCGTTTCATCTTTCACGCGCTAGCCTCCTGAAATCAGGTGCTAAAGTAAAAGAAGAAGCGGAAAATAGCAGCATTCATGCTTGCGTTACCTTGTCTGGTAAAAACCGTTAAGACCTTATTGAAAAGCCTGGACGGATAAATGTCAATCTTCTGATGGTGTTAAATGAAAAGAGGGAGCAAAGCCCCCTCTCTCAACTGGCTTATGCCAGTGCTGCTTTCGCTTTTTCGACCAGAGCGGTGAACGCTACTTTGTCGAATACTGCGATGTCAGCCAGGATCTTACGGTCGATTTCAACAGAGGCTTTTTTCAGGCCGTTGATGAATTTGCTGTAAGAAATACCGTTCTGACGTGCTGCTGCGTTGATACGCGCAATCCACAGTTGACGGAACTGACGCTTACGCTGACGACGGTCACGGTAAGCGTACTGACCTGCTTTGATAACAGCCTGGAAGGCAACGCGGTATACGCGTGAACGCGCACCGTAGTAGCCTTTAGCTTGTTTCAAAATTTTCTTGTGACGTGCACGTGCAATTACACCACGTTTTACGCGAGCCATATGTGCTCTCCTGTATCTATATTCTTAGTAAAAAATTAAACGTTAACGGCTTATGCGTACGGCAGGCACGCGATAACCAGACCCAGATCGCCTTTAGAAACGAGGCCTTTTGGACGCAGGTGACGTTTACGCTTAGTAGATTTTTTGGTCAGAATATGACGCAGGTTTGCGTGCTTACGCTTAAATCCACCACCACCGGTTTTTTTGAAGCGCTTAGCAGCACCGCGTACGGTCTTAATTTTTGGCATCTTAATAACTTCCACTTCGCATTGTTAAATAAACGAAACATAGGCGAACAAAACCTATGAAACCCGAAGGCTCCACAGATTTTGCTGCTTGAAGGCCTTACTGTTTCTTCTTAGGAGCGAGCACCATGATCATCTGGCGGCCTTCGATCTTCGTAGGGAAGGATTCGACTACTGCCAGTTCACTCAGATCGTCACGGACGCGGTTAAGCACTTCCATACCAATCTGTTGGTGGGCCATCTCACGACCGCGGAAACGCAGTGTGATCTTGGCCTTATCGCCATCTTCCAGAAAGCGAATCAGGCTGCGGAGTTTTACCTGATAATCGCCATCGTCGGTACCAGGACGGAATTTGATTTCCTTAACCTGGATAACTTTTTGCTTCTTCTTCTGTTCCTTAGAAGACTTACTCTTTTCATAAAGGAACTTGCCGTAGTCCATGATACGACAAACTGGCGGTTCGGCGTTAGGGCTGATTTCAACTAAATCTACTCCAGCTTCTTCAGCTTTTTCGATCGCTTCTCTCAGACTCACAATCCCCAGTGGTTCACCTTCAAGATCTGTTAAGCGAACTTCCTGGGCGCGAATCTCGCCATTGATACGATTCGGACGTGCCGTTTGAACTCGTTTTCCGCCTTTAATACCTTATTCCTCCAGTTGTTGAAGACTGCGGCTGCGAATCTCTTGTTGCAGCTTCTCAATCACTTCACTTACGTCCAGGCTGCCCAGGTCTTTACCACGGCGGGTGCGAACGGCAACTTTGCCTGCTTCCACCTCTTTATCACCACAGACCAACATATACGGGACACGACGTAAAGTGTGCTCGCGGATTTTAAAGCCAATCTTCTCATTTCTCAAGTCTGCTTTTACGCGAATGCCCGCATTTTGTAGTTTCTGCGTCAATTCTTTAACGTAATCCGCCTGAGAATCGGTAATGTTCATCACCACGACCTGCACTGGCGCAAGCCAGGTTGGGAAGAAGCCAGCGAACTCTTCGGTCAGGATGCCGATGAAGCGCTCCAGAGAACCGAGAATTGCACGGTGAATCATTACCGGTACCTGACGCTCGTTGTCTTCGCCAACATAAGAGGCGCTTAAACGCTGCGGCAGGGAGAAGTCCAGCTGTACAGTACCGCACTGCCATGCGCGATCGAGGCAGTCATACAGGGTAAATTCAATTTTCGGACCGTAGAATGCGCCCTCGCCCAGCTGGTATTCGAACGGAATGCCGTTCTCTTCCAGCGCCACGGCGAGATCCGCTTCTGCGCGATCCCATGTCTCATCGCTGCCGATACGTTTTTCCGGACGCGTTGAGAGTTTGACCACGATCTTCTCGAAGCCAAAGGTGCTGTACATATCGTAGACCATACGAATACAGGCGTTAACTTCGTCACGGACCTGATCTTCAGTACAGAAGATATGCGCATCATCCTGAGTAAAGCCACGAACACGCATCAGACCGTGCAGCGCACCTGATGGCTCGTTACGGTGGCAGCTACCGAACTCCGCCATACGCAGCGGCAGGTCGCGGTAGGATTTCAGACCCTGGTTGAAGATCTGAACGTGGCCCGGGCAGTTCATTGGCTTGATGCAGTATTCACGGTTCTCAGACGAGGTGGTGAACATCGCATCTTTGTAGTTGTCCCAGTGGCCGGTTTTTTCCCACAGCACACGGTCCATCATGAACGGGCCTTTCACTTCCTGATACTGGTACTCTTTCAGCTTGGAGCGTACGAAAGTTTCCAGTTCACGGAAGATAGTCCAGCCGTCGTTATGCCAGAACACCATGCCCGGCGCTTCTTCCTGCATGTGGTACAGGTCAAGCTGCTTACCGATTTTACGGTGGTCACGCTTCGCCGCCTCTTCCAGGCGCAGCAGGTACGCGTTCAGGGCTTTTTTATCGGCCCACGCGGTACCATAGATACGCTGCAACATCTTGTTGTTGCTGTCGCCACGCCAGTAGGCGCCTGCGATCTTCATCAGCTTAAAGTGATGACAGAAGCGCATGTTCGGCACGTGCGGTCCACGGCACATGTCGACGTATTCTTCGTGATGGTACAAGCCAGGCTTGTCATCATGCGAAATGTTTTCGTCAAGAATAGAGACCTTGTAGCTCTCGCCGCGCTTCACGAAGGTTTCACGCGCTTCGTGCCAGCTGACTTTCTTCTTGATGACGTCATAGTTCGTTTCGGCGAGCTCGTGCATACGTTTTTCGAGCGCGTCGATATCTTCCTGAGTCAGGGTGTGGTCAAGGTCAACGTCATAGTAGAAACCATTGTCGATAACCGGACCGATCGCCATTTTGGTGTTTGGCCACAGCTGTTTGATGGCATGGCCTAACAGGTGCGCGCAGGAGTGACGAATGATCTCCAGACCTTCTTCGTCTTTCGCGGTGATGATTGCAAGCGTCGCATCGTTTTCGATCAGATCGGAAGCATCCACCAGCTCACCGTTAACTCGGCCAGCGATAGTCGCTTTCGCGAGGCCAGGACCAATGTCCAGGGCAACATCCATTGGGCTAACAGCACGGTCGAAATGGCGTTGGCTGCCATCAGGAAGAGTAATTACAGGCATTTTATATCCTTATTTG
Source organism: Enterobacter cloacae complex sp. ESBL7 (assembly GCF_041679625.1). Classification (NCBI taxonomy): domain Bacteria; kingdom Pseudomonadati; phylum Pseudomonadota; class Gammaproteobacteria; order Enterobacterales; family Enterobacteriaceae; genus Enterobacter; species Enterobacter cloacae complex sp. ESBL7. Next base: position 1,143,647 of record NZ_JBGORN010000001.1, on the reverse strand, counting down.
CAGTGATGCCCCACACATAAGAGCATATACAAAGAAAATAATCGTGATTTGACAATAGATTACGACACCATCTGACCAACAATCGTCAAATTGGTTCGTCATCATTCACCAGCCGAATTCAGATTAATGTGGATTTACGGCAAGCGACGTAATGTTAACACTAACGGCAAGGAGATTGCACCCTCTGCGGCCAGATTGATGGGCTGGCGCTTTCGTACGAATTTGCAGGTTGCTTCTCCCCTGCGCTCGCATTTCAAAGATGCTGGGCTACTCTTGAACAGGTCTATAAACCCAAAGGTGCATACCATGAACGTATCCAGTAGAACGGTTGTGATATTGAACATCCTTTCCGCCACAGGTTTATTGTTGATTCTCGCCGAACGATTCCACTGGTTCTGAGCCGAACCCTACGCTGGCATAACCCAATCGTTCCTGAGAAGGGGCATATTTCGGCCCTGTTTGGTAGACTGGGGATATCAACCAACAAGGATTAGGTTATGCCAACTAAACGATTTGCCGTAAAACACTGGAAAATGGTGCTGGTGCTGATTGCCATCTGCGGCGCAATGCTGCTACTCCGTTGGGCGGCAATGATTTGGGGCTAGGGGCGAAGACAAGTCATCAGAAGGGACGTCAAAAGACCGCAGACAATAAACGGGCCGACATCATCATCGGCCCGCTTTTATTACATTCTATAACCCAGTGAAACCGTGGTTCTGCGGTCGGTATGATCCGGCGCAGATTCTGGTGGTGAAGAGTTCCAGGTCACGTTGTAGGCGACTTTCAGGCCAAAGTGTTCGTTGATAGCCACGTTCAGCGCCGTCTCAGAGTTCAGCGTCGTATCGTCGGCACCAAATACAGAAACACCCTGGGTAAATTTGGTGTTGTCAGTCATCTGCCAGGCATAGGTACCGGAAGCGTAACCGAGCGGTTGGGTTTTGGTATCGCCATTGGTGTACTCGTCGTAACGCACACCCGGACCGAATTCAAAACGGAAGCTGTGTACCGGACCGTTCAGGAACTGGCGACCATAACCGGCGGTGAATACATCGCGCTGGCGATAACCGTTGTAACGGTCGGTTAACCAGCTTGCCTGACCAAACAGGTAGTCATAGTCGGTCATGTTGTAACGGCTACGTCCGCCTACCGCATACTTCTCGGAAGAACGTTCGTCGTTAGCGGAAGTGTTGCTGGCATTACCCCATAGAGACCAGGCGGTGGTATTACCGTACCAGGTGAGCGTACTGTCCGCCGTCAGAGAAGAGCTTTTCGTGTTACCGGATTGTGCCAGGTATCCGGCGTTCAGGTTACCTTCAAACGGTTTTTTCGCGGTGGAAGGATCGTCCATGACAGTAAAAACGGTATCATCAGCGGTCGCGTTCATAGCCGCAAACACGCCACCCGCCAGCATCAGTGCAGCGGGCACTGTCTTTAAAAGCTTCATTTTATTAAGGAGTCCGTACAACAAAAAAAGAGACCACACGGTCCCGGAATCTTTCTTGAGGATCAATGACAAGGCGTCCAGAGAAAGGTAACAAATTATAAAAAGCCGCAAATAACATAGCAATGTTTTCTTATTTCATTTTTTGAATAAGAACGATCTCAAAAAGCGTTTTATTTTATATATCCCCCGCCTCACTTTTCGTCAGTATTCATATTTAAAATCATACTGTTATTTACATTGCCTTCCTGACAAATGGTGCCAGGCTAATAAGAACCCATGCTAAAAGGAGGTAATGATGGTTTCTATTTATACTCTGACGCTCTCCCCTTCCCTGGATTCCGCCACCCTGACGCCGCAGATTTACCCGGAAGGTAAATTGCGCTGCAGCGCCCCGGTCTTTGAGCCCGGCGGCGGCGGGATCAACGTGGCGCGCGCCATTACACACCTCGGCGGCAAGGCCACGGCCATTTTTCCCTCAGGCGGTGCCACCGGTGAACACCTGGTCTCCCTGCTGGCCGATGAACAGGTGGCCGTTGAAACCGTTGAGGCCAAAGACTGGACGCGGCAAAACCTGCATGTCCACGTAGAATCAAGCGGCGAGCAGTACCGTTTTGTCATGCCGGGCGCGAAACTCAGCGATGACGAGTTTCGTCAGCTTGAAGAGAAAGTGCTGACGATAGAAAGCGGCGCGCTGCTGGTGATAAGCGGCAGCCTGCCGCCCGGCGTAAGCACGGAAAAATTGACGGCGCTGATTCAGGCCGCGCAGCAGCGCGGTATCCGCTGCATAGTCGACAGCAGCGGCGAGGCCCTGCAGGCGGCTCTGGTGCCGGGCAATCTGGAGCTGGTCAAACCCAACCAGAAAGAGTTAAGCGCGCTGGTCAACCGCGAACTGACGCAGCCTGATGATGTGCGCACCGCAGCGCAGGAGCTGGTGCGAAGCGGCAAAGCGCGGCGCGTAGTCGTCTCCCTTGGCCCTCAGGGGGCGCTGGCAGTCGATGAATCGTCGTCCGTTCAGGTTGTCCCACCGCCGATGAAGAGCCAGAGCACGGTTGGCGCTGGCGATAGCATGGTGGGTGCGATGACGCTAAAACTGGCGCAGGGCGCGTCTCTGCTCGAAATGACACGCTACGGCGTGGCGGCGGGTAGCGCCGCCACCATCAACCAGGGCACGCGTCTCTGTTCGCTCGCCGATACGCAAAAAATCGTCGATTACCTGTCCCGAAATTAACCCCTCTTCCCCTTCGTCTTTAACGGAGGGGAATGTCGTCTCTGAGTCGCCAAACGCAAACTATCGACTATGCTAAGAAAACTTCCATGATAACAATGAGGTGAATTATGAGCAGTGGTGACATCACACGCTACGTCGTGACCATCAACCTTCATGAAGCATCGCTAACCGAGCTGAATGAGCTCAACAATGCTTTCACCCGCGCTAATTTTCTCCTCACGCTGACGGATGACGAGGGCAACATTCATGATTTAGGCACCCTGACATTTGGTCTGATCGGCGCCCTGAGTCAGGAAGAGGTTCATGCGCTGGCCGCCAGTCTGGTGGAGAGCGTGACCGACAAGCCTGCCGAAATTGACGTGGATACCTGGGAAAGCTGGCGGAAAAAAGAACAATAAGTGCGCTGTATGAATTTAAACCGCTCAGGTGTGCGTTAGTTCGTATTTTTTTACCGCAGTTATGCGCTAACTTTATGATCTGGCAGACAACATGGGAGAGACAACATGTGGCAGGCTATCAGTCATCTTTTACATGAGCAGCTGGGTGAAGGTGAAATTGAACTGCGTAACGAACTGCCAGGCGGTGAGATCCACGCCGCGTGGCATTTACGCTACGCAGGGCGCGATCTCTTCGTTAAATGCGATGAGCGAGAGCTGCTTCCAATATTTACCGCCGAAGCCGACCAGCTGGAGCTGTTGTCCCGCAGTAAAACGGTCACGGTCCCGCAGGTTCTGGCCGTGGGGAGCGACCGCGACTACAGCTTCCTGGTAATGGAATACCTCCCCGCCCGCCCGCTGGATGCCCATAATGCGTTCATCCTTGGCCAACAGTTAGCGCGCCTGCATCAATGGAGCGACCAGCCGCAGTTTGGTCTCGACTTTGACAACGATCTCTCCACCACGCCACAGCCCAATGCCTGGCAGCGTCGTTGGTCGACATTTTTTGCCGAGCAGCGCATTGGCTGGCAGCTTGAGCTGGCCGCCGAGAAAGGGCTGGAATTTGGCAATATTGACGCCATCGTCGAGCACGTTCAACAGCGTCTGGCATCCCACCAGCCTCAGGCGTCTCTGCTTCACGGCGATTTGTGGTCCAATAACTGCGCGCTGGGTCCCAACGGCCCGTACATCTTTGACCCGGCCTGCTACTGGGGTGACAGAGAGTGCGATCTTGCCATGCTGCCGCTTCATCCTGAGCAGCCACCGCAAATATACGACGGATACCAGTCTGTTTGCCCCCTCCCGCCCGGTTTCCTCGACCGCCAGCCGGTGTATCAGCTTTATACGCTGATGAACCGGGCCATTCTTTTTGGCGGAGAACACCTTGTTAACGCGCAGCGGGCACTCGAGCGTATGCTTGCCGCCTGAGAAGATAACGGGTGGCCTTGCCGCCACCCTTATCGCTTACAGAAAACCGAGCAGTGAGAAGAAGAAGTATCCCGCCACAATGATAATCACGGGAAGGATATAGAGCGGGAAAATTTGCAGGAAAATGGTGTGACGCGGCACAACAATGCGGGATTCAATCTGCTCCCGACTCATTCCTTCCGGGCCTTTGGCCTGCTCCAGAATCAACTGATCCTCAACGCCTTCGCGTAAAAAGCGCGTCTGGCGACTCATTCTCGCGCCAGAGGCCTGCAGTGCCAGCGCGACAAAGATCAGGGCATATATCACCCAAAAGCCGATATTCAGCTGTTGATGAAAATCTGGGGTGGGTGAGTTAAACCAGAAGACATTCAAAAATGGCGTATTAAAACGCATCATCTCAATCATGACATGAGCGAAATCAAGCATTACCGCATTGATACCCGGCTGTTTTTCGCTGTGGTCGTACATAAATTTGAGTACAGAAATCAGCGTAGAAATGACGGCAGGAATAAAAATCACCCAGCCAGCAATACGTTTTAAGACCGCAATGCGTCCAGCTTGTTGATACGTCATCAGTTCCTCTTCATAAAGACGCGTTATTTGTGCCTAAGTCTACCTGCTGGTCATCAATTTCGCCCGCTCTTTAAAAGCAATATGCTAAATTGCAGAGTGTGCTTAGCACGTATCGTCTGTCGAACACCCTGGATAAGGAGACGTTGTGATGTCGACACCGCGCCAAATTCTTGCCGCAATTTTTGACATGGATGGATTACTGATCGATTCCGAACCGCTGTGGGATCGCGCCGAACTGGACGTTATGGCCAGCCTGGGCGTGGATATCAGCCGCCGTAATGAACTTCCCGATACGCTGGGCCTGCGCATCGATATGGTGGTTGACCTGTGGTTTGCCCAACAGCCTTGGGTAGGTCCCAATCGCGATGAGGTGACCGCACGCATTATCAGCCGCGCCATTTCACTGGTGGAAGAGAACAGGCCGCTGCTGCCCGGCGTACGTGAGGCCGTCGCGCTGTGTAAAGCCCAGGGGCTGAAGGTCGGACTGGCCTCGGCTTCACCGCTGCATATGCTGGAAAAAGTGCTCACGATGTTTGAACTGCGCGACAGTTTCGACGCGCTGGCGTCCGCTGAAAAATTGCCTTACAGCAAGCCGCACCCGCAGGTCTATCTGGACTGCGCCGCAAAGCTGGGCCTGGATCCCCTCAACTGCGTTGCGCTGGAAGATTCCGTTAACGGTATGGTGGCGTCGAAGGCTGCAAGGATGCGCTCCATTGTGGTGCCCGCTGAAGAAGGCCGTCACGACCCCCGGTTTGCCCTCGCCGACGTGAAGCTTAACTCGCTGGCAGAACTCACGGCGCATCATCTGCAGGGCGGTTAACGCCCTTCTCCGGTTTGTGACAAACAGTTACACCGTCACCTCTTCCGCCTACTGTATAAAAACCCTATACTGTATGAATTGACAGTTTTGTGGGTTTTATCATGACGGCGGAAGGCCACCTGCTTTTTTCTATTGCGTGCGCAGTATTTGCCAAAAACGCTGAACTCACTCCCGTGCTGGCACAGGAGGACTGGTGGCATATTGTCCCTTCCGCCGTATTGACCTGTCTGCTGCCCGACATTGACCACCCCAAGTCCTTCCTCGGACAACGCCTGAAGTGGGTGTCGAAACCCATCGCCCGCGCGTTCGGCCACCGGGGGTTTACGCACAGCCTGCTGGCCGTGTTTGGCCTGCTGACGCTTTTCTATTTGAAGGTGCCCGAAAGCTGGATAGTCCCCGCCGATGCCATCCAGGGGATGGTGCTGGGCTATTTAAGCCATATTCTCGCCGATATGCTGACGCCTGCGGGCGTGCCGCTGCTTTGGCCCTGCCGCTGGCGTTTCCGTTTTCCGATCCTCGCACCGCAGAAAGGCAACCAGCTTGAGCGCGTATTGTGCATGGCGCTTTTTGCTTATGCCGTCTGGATGCCGCAAACCTTGCCCGAAAACAGTGCAGTTCGCTGGTCATCCCAGATGATTAATTCGCTGCAATTTCAGTTCAATCGCTTTATTCATCACCAGATTGAACAGTAAACCGACAAAATCATCCCATTTGTCATAACCCATTCCATTTGGATATAAGCGCTACATCACACTTCTGCTAACCTTCCGCCAACAGGATCGGTAAAAACCGACCCAATAATAAATCAGGAGAACGGGGATGAATTTTCCACTCATCGCGAACGTCGTTGTGTTCGTTGTATTGCTATTGCTCCTCGCGCAGGCGCGCCACAAACAGTGGAGCCTGGCGAAAAAAGTGCTGGTTGGTCTGGCCATGGGTGTCGTATTTGGTCTGGCATTACAGGCAATTTATGGCTCCGATAATCCAGTTCTGAAAGATTCCATTCAGTGGTTCAACATCGTCGGTAACGGCTATGTCCAGCTGCTGCAGATGATCGTTATGCCGCTGGTGTTCGCCTCTATTCTGAGCGCCGTGGCCCGCCTGCATAACGCCACGCAGCTGGGAAAAATCAGCTTCCTGACCATTGGTACGCTGCTGTTCACCACGCTGATTGCCGCGCTGGTGGGTGTGCTGGTCACCAACCTGTTTGGCCTGACCGCAGAAGGTCTGGTTCAGGGTACCGCTGAAACGGCGCGTCTTACCGCGATTCAAACCAACTACGTTGGTAAAGTGGCTGACCTGACCGTGCCGCAGATGGTGCTCTCCTTCATTCCTAAGAACCCGTTTGCTGACCTGACCGGTGCGAGCCCAACCTCGATCATCAGCGTGGTTATTTTCGCCGCGTTCCTGGGCGTAGCGGCGCTGAAGCTGCTGAAAGACGACGCGCCTAAAGGCGAACGCGTGCTGACCGCGATTGATACCCTGCAAAGCTGGGTGATGAAGCTGGTGCGTCTGGTGATGCAGCTGACGCCTTACGGCGTGCTGGCGCTGATGACCAAAGTGGTTGCCGGCTCTAACCTACAGGACATCATTAAGCTGGGCAGCTTCGTTGTCGCCTCTTATCTGGGTCTGGGCATTATGTTCGTGGTGCACGGCATCCTGCTGGGCGTAAACGGCGTCAGCCCGCTGAAATACTTCCGTAAAGTCTGGCCGGTACTGACCTTTGCCTTCACCAGCCGTTCCAGCGCCGCGTCTATTCCGCTGAACGTTGAAGCGCAAACCCGTCGTCTGGGCGTGCCTGAATCCATCGCCAGCTTCTCTGCCTCCTTTGGTGCCACCATTGGTCAGAACGGCTGTGCGGGTCTGTACCCGGCGATGCTGGCGGTGATGGTTGCCCCTACCGTTGGGATTAACCCGCTGGATCCGGTCTGGATCGCCACGCTGGTCGGGATTGTTACCGTCAGCTCCGCAGGCGTTGCGGGTGTTGGCGGTGGCGCAACCTTCGCCGCGCTGATTGTGCTGCCTGCGCTGGGTCTGCCCGTGACGCTGGTCGCGCTGCTGATCTCCGTTGAACCGCTGATCGACATGGGCCGTACCGCGCTGAACGTGAGCGGCTCCATGACCGCCGGTACGCTGACCAGCCAGTGGCTGAAGCAGACCGACAAAGCGATTCTGGAAAGTGAAGACGACGCCGAGCTGGCGCACCGTTAATCACGGTAGAAATAAAAAAACCGCCTGATGGCGGTTTTTTTATGGCTGTTATTCCTCAACCTCTTCATCCTGGCGGATCTGCATCGCCCACCGTTGCGCTGACTCCGGCACGGTAAACGTGGGCGAGCGGCGGAAATGTTCGCCGATCAGCACAAAGGCCACGTATTTTCCCCGCAGCTGCCAGACATCGCGAAAACCCTCCACTTTCAGGGCATGGTCAGGCGGCGCGGGCTCAACGCGGGGCACATAGCTAATAACCTGGCGGTTTTGTTGACGAAGAGGTTTCATAAGCGACTGGTTCACTAAAGCAAATTCTTGAAGCAGGAAAATTCTATGATAGCCGATCCTGCTGCCTTCCGTCGCGCCCCGAGTGGGCGAGAAGGCTCCTTTCGTCAATGACGGCATGTGAAAACTCTTAGTTCGCGAGCCATCTCGCGACATTGTTCTATCCTTAATAGGGTTTTTAGCAATGGATAAAGGAGAAGCGTGCAATGTCGAACAAAGATAAAACACATCAATCACCGATTCATGGCACTGAGGAATCTCAACCGGGTATGGACTCTCTCGCCCCTGCTGACGGCTCTCACCGCCCCTCCCCTGGTCCCTCTGCACCGGGCGAACAGCCTACCGCACCGGGAAGCATGAAATCACCGGACACGGGAAACGAGAAGCTGAAATCGCTTGAGCCGCACCGTAAAGGCGGCGAAGGTTTTGCGCTGACCACCAATCAGGGCGTGCGCATTGCTGACGATCAGAACTCCCTTCGCGCAGGCGCGCGCGGGCCAACCCTGCTGGAAGACTTTATCCTGCGGGAAAAAATCACCCATTTCGACCACGAGCGGATACCGGAACGCATCGTCCACGCGCGCGGTTCCGCTGCGCACGGCTACTTCCAGCCCTATAAGAGCCTGAAAGCGATCACCAAAGCGGATTTCCTCTCCGACCCGGACAAAATCACTCCGGTATTTGTGCGCTTCTCCACCGTGCAGGGCGGCGCGGGTTCGGCAGATACCGTCCGGGATATCCGCGGCTTTGCCACCAAGTTTTATACCGAAGAGGGTATTTTCGATCTGGTGGGCAATAACACCCCGGTGTTCTTCATTCAGGACGCGCATAAATTTCCTGACTTTGTCCATGCGGTAAAACCGGAGCCCCACTGGGCCATACCGCAGGGACAAAGCGCGCACGACACCTTCTGGGACTACGTCTCCCTGCAGCCTGAAACCTTACACAACGTGATGTGGGCGATGTCAGACCGCGGCATTCCGCGCAGCTATCGCACCATGGAAGGCTTTGGCATCCACACCTTCCGTCTGATCAACGCCGAGGGTAAAGCCACGTTCGTCCGTTTCCACTGGAAGCCGGTGGCGGGTAAAGCCTCGCTGGTGTGGGACGAGGCGCAAAAGCTGACCGGGCGCGATCCGGACTTCCATCGCCGCGAGCTGTGGGAGTCCATCGAAGCGGGCGACTTCCCGGAGTACGAGCTGGGCCTGCAGCTCATTCCGGAAGAGGACGAATTTAAGTTCGATTTCGACCTGCTTGACCCGACGAAGCTGATCCCGGAAGAGCTGGTGCCGGTTCAGCTGGTGGGTAAAATGGTGCTCAACCGCAACCCGGATAACTTCTTCGCCGAAAACGAACAGGCCGCGTTCCACCCGGGGCATATCGTGCCGGGGCTGGACTTCACCAACGATCCGCTCCTGCAGGGACGTTTGTTCTCGTATACCGATACGCAGATCAGCCGTCTGGGCGGGCCGAACTTCCACGAAATTCCGATTAACCGCCCAACCTGCCCATACCACAATTTCCAGCGCGACGGGATGCACCGTCAGGATATTGATACCAATCCGGCGAACTATGAGCCGAACTCCATCAACGATAACTGGCCGCGCGAAACGCCTCCGGCGCCGAAACGCGGTGGATTCGAATCGTACCAGGAGCGTATCGACGGCAACAAAATTCGCGAGCGCAGCCCGTCGTTCGGCGAGTATTACGCCCATCCTCGCCTGTTCTGGAACAGCCAGACGCCGATTGAGCAACAGCACATTATCGGCGGCTTCAGCTTTGAGCTGAGCAAAGTGGTGCGTACCTACATCCGCGAGCGGGTCGTCGATCAGCTGGCGCGCATTGATATTCAGCTCGCCCATAGCGTTGCGGATAACCTGGGCATTACGCTGACCGACGAGCAGCGCAACCTTGCCCCGCCTAAAGAGGTTAACGGCGTGAAGAAAGATCCGTCGCTGAGCCTGTATGCCGTGCCGGGTGGCTCGATTAAAGGCCGCGTGGTCGCCATCCTGCTGAACGACAAAACCCGCGCCAGCGACGTGCTGGGGATTATGCAGGCGCTGAAAACCCAGGGCGTGCATGCGAAACTGCTTTATTCCCGCATGGGGGAAGTGACCGCCGATGACGGCTCCGTGCTGCCGGTGGCGGCAACCTTTGCCGGGGCGCCATCGCTGACCGTTGACGCGGTGATCGTGCCGTGCGGGGATATAGACAGCCTGCTGACCAACGGTGACGCGGTGTATTATCTGCTGGAAGCCTACAAGCACCTGAAACCGATCGCGCTGTCCGGCGACGCGCGACGGTTTAAGGCGCAGCTGAAGGTGGCCGATCAGGGTGAGGACGGCATTGTCGAGGGAGACAACGTTGACGATGCCTTTATGACGAAGCTGTTTGATTTGCTCGCCGCGCACAGAGTGTGGTCGCGCAGCAGCAAGATTGATCAGATCCCGGCGTAAAAAAAGCCGGGTGGCGCTTGCACTTACCCGGCCTACATTTCGATTGGTTTTGTAATTCGTAGGCCGGGTAAGGCGAAGCCGCCACCCGGCAACTCTTACAGCTCCCTGAACGTCCCCAACCGATACCCACGCTCGGCAATCGCATTCTTCAGCGACGCCGATGTGAGCACGTCCAGCTCCGCCAGGCGAGGCCAGCAGTAGGCGCTTTTCCGCACGGTGTTATCGACAAAAGCAGGATGCGCCATGACCTCCAGCGACCGTTCCCCCCGCGCGCTGGAATCATCCAGCACCTTAAGGAACAGCGCTTCGTCGATCTCGTCGCCGTAAAATGCGCTGCTGAACCCCTCTGTGGTGGTCACGTCGCAGTCGGGAACGCCGCGCGCCTCTCGATCCACGCGCATCGCCACGCCTTTGCGCTTTGCAAACTCAGCGACAATGGGGAAAATCGCCGGGATCACGTGCACGTGATGATGGCTGTCGATGTGCGTGGGTGCCTTACCAAAGGCGTCAACAAAGCGGTTGAACTGACACTCCAGCTCGCGGGCAATCTCTTCGAGCGGCAGAACGCCCTGCTCCGCCAGTTCCCAAATCCATTTGCCCAGCTGGCCGTCGCGCGTCAGGCCCGGCATGGGCGAAAGCGGCATCCCGAGCGTCAGCACAAAATGCATGCCGACGCCCAGCTCCGGCACCTCGCGGCTCAGGTGCGCCGCGTGTTCAACCGCCTCACCATTAACCATTGCCGTGGTCGAGGTCACAACACCCCGGCGACAGGCTTCAATAATGCCGTAGTTCTGACCTTTCGAGAGGCCAAAATCATCAGCATTAACGATCAGCAGGTTTTCCATTGTGCGTCCTCTCAGTGGTGTTTGAACTTCAGCTTCTCGATCGTGGCGGCAAAGTTCGGCAACCATTTTTCATGCGCCAGGATCATCTCGCTGGCCAGCTGCTCCGCATCGCGGTCGGAATGCACCAGCGGGCTGAGGTTCAGCGCCAGCAGCACGTCATTGAGCTCGCCGCTCAGCGCCGCGTTGCTTGCCGCCACTTCAAAGCCTTTGATGGTGTGGATCAGGCCCATGACCTTATCATCGAAGTGGGTGATGCGTGGATGCGGTTTAGCGCCTTCGCGTCCCAGGATGCAGGTCATTTCGACCGCCCAGTCCGCCGGGATATTGTCGATATGGCCGTGGTGCGGCACGTTAACGTAGTGTTCCGCCTGCTTGTCATTGTAGATGGCGTTAATCACCTCGCACGCCGCATCGGAGTAGTAGGCCCCGCCGCGCTGCTCCAGCTCTTTCGGTTTGACGTTCAGGTTCGGATCTTTATACAAATCAAACAGCTGCTTCTCGACTTTCTGAACGATCTGCGCTCGCGCGCCGCCCTTATAGTACTCGCCCATTTCGATAGCCAGCATCTCTTTCTGCTTAAAGTAGTAAAGCAGGTACGAGCACGGCAGCAGGTTCAGCGAGCGGATCAGCCCTTCGCTGAACGGCAGGTCAAAGATGTTTTTCACCGATGCCGCCGTCAGGCGACCGGAAGCTACGCCGTCCAGCAGTTCGGCAAAGCGCGATTTTCCGTTCACGATCACGTCTTTAATGAATACCATGTGGTTCAGGCCGAACAGGTCGATGGAGAGATCGTCGCTGTCGTTCAGCGCCAGCACGTCGCGGATAAACATCTTCATACCAATCGGAATATTACAGACGCCGATAAAGCGTTTGAAACCGGTATGACGATAGACCGCCTCGGTCACCATCCCGGCCGGGTTGGTGAAGTTAATCACCCACGCGTTCGGGCAGATCTCCTGTACGTCTTTGACGATGTCGAAAATCACCGGGATGGTACGCAGGCCTTTGAACAGGCCGCCCGCGCCGTTGGTCTCCTGCCCGAGATAGCCGTGGCTCAGCGGGATACGCTCGTCCAGCTCGCGCGCCTTCAGCTGGCCGACGCGCAGCTGGGTAGTCACGAAATCAGCATCTTTCAGCGCCAGACGGCGGTCGAGGGTTTTATGCACGGTCAGAGGCACGCCGGCTTTCTCCACCATGCGCTTGCACAGGTCGAAAATAATATTCAGCTTTTCCTGACCTTCCTCAACGTCCACCAGCCATAATTCGCTGACCGGTAATTCATGGTAACGTTTCAGAAAACCTTCCAGTAATTCCGGGGTATAGCTGCTGCCGCCACCAATGGTTACGACTTTTAATTTCTTCTGCATAATATCTCCCTTAGCGTATCAGGTTAATCGCCTGCAAGGTATAGCGTACTCTTCCCGCTATTTGGGCAAGCCATTAAAGCAATATTTGTGGCGGGTAATCCGCCGAAAGTTAATTAATTACCGTTAAATTCTTCCGGTAACTGTTCGGTGTGAATGAAGTCAATTTCTTAAAGGTCTTAATAAACAGGCTGGGACTGCTGTATCCTGACTCGTACGCAATATCGGTGACAGAATAGTTGGTAATTTCCAGCTGTTTCTTTGCAAAATTAATGCGGATTTCATTAATAATTTGCACGGGTGTTTTACGATAATAGCGCTGCGTCGCGCGGGTCAGATATTCCTGGGATTTTCCCGACAGTGACACCATATTTTCCAGCGCATTTTCGCTGAACTGGCCTTTATCGTGCATCAGCTCAACGGTGCTGCGCAGCCACTGTGGAATATCATCCGTCACCTGCTGCTCCTCACGATGATGGCGCAGCCTGTTCATCACGTAGAAGGTCACCGTTTCAATAAACTCATCAAATTCATTGTCGCGGAAGTTAAGCGAGGCGATAACCGTTTCAATCCAGGTCATGAACTCGTTTTTGACCCGATAGACCTGGGAGGCCACAAAGCAGAACGGCACCAGCGGCAGATAGTGCTTCTCAAAGAAGCGTCTGCTGACGCCAACATTCAGAATGCGGGTGGCACCAAATTCGTAAAAGCTCTGGTGATAAGACCCCATCGGCAGGAAGACAAAATCCCCTCGCTCAAGCAGAACGCGCTTACCGTTGATCTCCTGGTAATAGCGGCCGGTCAGAACAATCGTGAACTCGTAGTAGTCATGCTGGTGCAGACCGCTGGCGCTCTCCGTCTTGTTGTAGATAACCACGTGAAAATTTTTGCCGTTAAACAGCTGCTGTTCAAGTGCGGTTTTAATTTCCATCGTGCTGACCTCCTGCTGCGAAAACCGACTCAGTGCATTTTCTCGTGAAGCTCAATGAGCTCCGCCACCAGCTCACGCGCCAGCATCGAGGTCATCAGGTGATCCTGCGCGTGGACCAGCACCAGGCTGACCTTCATCTTCCCTTCGCCCTGATCGCCTTCAATCAGCTTTGTCTGCACCAGGTGCGCTTCGTTGAGCGCCGTGCGGGACTGGTCCATCATGGTTTTCGCGGCGGCGAAATCTCCCTGCTTGGCCTGCTTCAGTGCGGCATAGGCCAGGCTGCGTGCCTGTCCGGAGTTGATGATAAGCCCCATCACCACTTCTTCGAGATCGTTCTCGACGGCTTCGTCTGCGACAATACTATCCAAATCTAACATGTTTAAGCTCCTTGTGGCTGGCGCGGGCTTCCCCGCGCCGGTCAATCTTAGAATTTCAGTGAGAGGGCAATATCCTCTTCGCTCTCTTCTTCATCAATAATGGTGGCGGCTTTGTTGGCAATCGCCACGAACGGCATGTACAACAGGGTGGCAATCCCGAGGTTGAATATCGCCAGCAGGAAGGCCGCGACGCTACCGTTGGTGTTGAAGAAGGCGCCCAGGCCCGCCGGCATGGTCCACGGCGCAATGTTGGTGACCGGTGGAATGATGCCCATGTAATACGCCGTCAGGGTGATCGCGGCCAGCAGCGGCTGAATCAGGATGAATGGAATGAACATTACCGGGTTCATGATGATTGGCAGACCGAACAGAATCGGTTCGTTAATCTGGAAGATGCCTGATGGCAGCGCCAGCTTCGCGACCTGACGGTAGTCAGCACGACGAGAGACAATAAAGACCGCGATGATCAGACCCAAGGTCGCCCCGGTACCGCCCAGGAAGATATAGGAGTCAAGCATCGGCTTCGCCCACACATGGAAGGTTTTACCCGCTGCCAGCGCCGCGTCAACGGAGCCGTACTGCTGGTAAAGCGCAACGTTTTCCAGTGCCCAGGGGGTCATAATCCCGCTGTCCAGCGCGGCCAGTGCCAGTGAACCATGCACGCCGAAGAACCACAGCAGAGAAGTGAAAATCACATACGCCCAACCGACCACGCCACCCATCGACGCCAGCGGCGTAGAGATAGAGTCCATGATGATCTGGTGGAAGTTAGTGCCCCAGTGGGAGAGCGCCCAGGCGATAATCCCCATGATGGAGAGAATAATGAAGCCTGGAATCAACGCGGAAAATGAACGAGAAACGGAAGCCGGTACGCTATCCGGCAGGCGGATAACCCAGTTGCGGCGGATAATAAAGGTGAACATTTCTGCCACCACCAGGCCGATAACAATACCGGAGATGATGTTGGCCCCGCCCAGCCAGTTGGCGCCAACGGCATAGGCTTCGCCCACGCTATAAGGCGTTACGGTCATAAAGGCGGCAACGGATAATAACCCGGCAGCCAGCGGATCCACTTTACGCTCTTCTGCCAGTGCCATCCCAATAAAGAAAGGCGCCATCAGCGACATAATCCCTAACGTACCGTTATAGACGTTGCCGCCAATGGCTTTAAAACCATTAAGGGTTTCAATAGTGGAAGCGTCTAACCGAATTCCTAATGAATAAAAGAAGGAACCTTCACCAAAGCTCAGAAAAACGTTGTTAATTAAAACGAACATGGCCCCGGCCAGCGTCAACGGCATTAATTTAATAAAGCCGTTTTTGATGGCATTAACGTGAGGCTGCTTTCCTATTTTAACAGCAAAAGGAAGGAGTACCTTTTCAAGTGAAGCGATGACTTTACTCATAGGAAAATACCCTTAAATGCCGTAACGCATGTTACGGCGTATTGTGTGTGAAATAACTCTTTGACGGGAAAAATAAAAATTAATTAGCAGCTTTTTTAATGGCTGCCACAGCAGCTTTAAGAACACCTAAACCATCAATTTTGCCGTACAGCCCCGAGTCGATCACTTCGACCGGTTTATTCGGTAACAGTCGTTGAATTTCGGGCAACATATAGGCAATTTGCGGCCCCAGTAAAACAACATCGGCTGTCTGGCCTTTTTCGCCCGCCAGCGTCTCTGGAAACGCTTCAATCACCACAGGGACTTCATACTTTTCAGCCTGCGCACGCATCTTTGACACCAGAAGCGACGTTGACATGCCCGCTGAGCAGAACAGGTAGATATGTTTCTTTTCCATCGTGATTTCCCTCTTGTATGACTACCTGCCATCGCGCTATCACTCGACTCGCTGTCCCGGCAGACAGGTAGCTTGCGTACTGTTGTTTATCGTTGGAGTGAGTATACGCAATGGTACAGACAGGGGATAATTCTGGATAGGCTCAAATTGTCTCTCATTGACCTGGCTTGTTGACTCCCTTCACATTTCGGGCAAATAATTCGCGCAAAGAAATAAGATTTTCTGATGCATAAAAAAACCGGCCCATGGGCCGGTTTGTTAACATCCTCAGGCAAGCAGGGTTACTGCGCCTTAGGTGCCTGAGGATCGGTATCGTATTCAGCACAGGTCTGATAGCCGGAGTTGATCACATGACCGGTATCATCCAGGGCGACGAAGTAGGTTTCTGCCTTACCATCACGTTGACCCAGGATATAGGTCTGGCAGGTCCCTTTCGCATGAATCATGGTCACTTCAGAAGAAGGTTTACCGGCAATCGCAGCCACCTGCGAACGGGTCATCCCTTTTTTAACGTCTTTTACTACGGGCTGCGTAAACTGATCCTTAGTGCGATCGTAAGCCGTACACCCTGCCAGCATAGTCAGTACCGCCGCTGCGCTAAGAATTCCTGCTACGTTCTTGTTCATATTCCGTCCTCTTGTTTATCAGCGTGTTATCTAAGCATGGGATAAAAAGTACTATTGTTCAACTTTGTGAGTTACGCCAGACGAATTTCGGAAAATTCTAATAAAACAACGATAACCTGCTAAATCGGCGCAAATTAGCGCACTCGAAACTGTGATCCTTGTCGTTTCTCGCCCAAAGGGTTAGTTTTAACAGCTAACACATTCTGTTTATGTACTGCATATGGAGGGCGTGATGGCTCTGCAACAAGAGATTATTCAGGCACTGGGCGCGAAGCCTAGGGTAGATGCACATGAAGAGATCCGCCGCAGCGTGGATTTTTTAAAATCGTACTTAAAAAAGAACGCTTTCCTGAAATCCCTGGTGCTGGGCATCAGCGGCGGCCAGGACTCTACCCTGACCGGTAAACTCTGCCAGATGGCGATTTCAGAGCTTCGCGAAGAGACGGGCGATGAGACACTGCAGTTTATCGCGGTACGTCTTCCTTATGGCGTACAGGCGGACGAGCAGGATTGCCAGGATGCCATTGCCTTCATTCAGCCTGACCGCGTGCTCACCGTGAATATTAAGGGCTCGGTGCTGGCAAGCGAGCAGGCGCTTCGCGAAGCGGGCATTGAGCTGAGCGATTTTGTTCGCGGCAACGAGAAGGCCCGCGAGCGCATGAAAGCGCAGTACAGCATCGCCGGGATGACCAAAGGCGTTGTGGTCGGCACCGATCATGCGGCAGAAGCGATCACCGGTTTCTTCACCAAATACGGCGACGGCGGCACCGACATTAACCCGATCTTCCGTCTCAACAAGCGTCAGGGTAAGCAGCTGCTGGCCGCGCTGGGCTGTCCTGAGCATCTTTATAAGAAAGCGCCGACAGCGGACCTTGAAGACGATCGCCCTTCCCTGCCGGATGAAGCGGCCCTTGGCGTCACCTATGACAACATTGATGATTATCTGGAAGGCAAAAAGCTGGATGAAGGTACCGCGAAAATCATCGAAGGCTGGTATCTGAAAACCGAGCACAAGCGCCACACGCCAATTACGGTGTTTGACGACTTCTGGAAATAAACGCAAAACGGTAACCTAGGTTACCGTTTTTAGTGTTTGCGCCCTCTCCCGTGGGAGAGGGTTGGGGTGAGGGCATCAGGCCGCACGTCCTGGCCGGGTAAGGCGTAGCCCCCACCCGGCTCTTTTTTAACCACCACACTCCTGCTACACTGTATGCCTGAACAGTATATGGAGCAGTATGTGAGCAGGCGTCAATCCGCCCCGCGTCTTGAATTTGAAGCGGCGGCTATCTACGAATATCCCGAGCACCTTCGCCCCTGGCTTGAGGCGCTGCCTAAACAGCCGGGCGTGTACATCTTTCACGGTGAAAGCGACACCCTGCCGCTCTATATCGGCAAGAGCGTTAACATTCGCAGTCGGGTGTTATCCCATCTGCGTACGCCTGACGAGGCCGCCATGCTGCGCCAGTCGCGACGCATTTCCTGGTTCCAGACGGCGGGAGAAATGGGCGCGCTGTTGCTGGAGGCGCGGTTGATAAAAGAACAACAGCCGTTGTTCAATAAGCGCCTGCGCCGCAACCGTCAGCTCTGCTCGCTGCAGATAAACGATGGCAGGCCGCAGGTCGTCTACGCGCGCGACGTCGATTTTTCTCATGCCCCGAATCTCTATGGGCTATTCGCCAATAAACGCGCCGCGCTCCAGGCGCTGCAGACGCTGGCGGACGATTTACAGCTTTGCTACAGCCTTTTAGGTCTGGAGGCAACCACCCGCGGACGCGCCTGTTTTCGATCCGCGCTGAAGCGCTGCGCCGGTGCGTGCTGCGGGAAAGAGAGCGTTGAGGCGCATCACGCCCGGCTTCTCACCGGTCTGGCGGCCATCAGCGTGAACTGCTGGCCCTGGGAAAGCGCCGTTGCGCTAAAAGAAGTGGGCGAGGCCATGACCCAGTATCACATCGTCAACAACTGGCTCTGGCTGGGCGCCGTCGACGACATCAACGACGCGGCAACCCTGCTGCGCACGCCCGCCGGATTTGACCACGATGGCTACAAAATTCTCTGCAAACCGGTCCTGGCAGGAAAGTTTGAGATCATTGTGCTCAATGACCCGGCAGCCACGTGATTTCGCTGAACAATAAGGTGCCCTGAGCCTCCAGCAGACGCAGCGTATGGGTACCCTCCTCCCAGCTGGCACCCTGATCGGCCGTCAGCAATTTATCGCCCAGCTGCCACGCCCCGCTTAGCACGAACACCACGCCCCCGCGTGAGCCAAAGGTGGTGAAGGTTCGGTCAGCAACGCGCACCTTCGCCCGGCAGCAGTCGCGCCGGGTCATGATGTTAAAGTCCATCGCCATCCGCCCATCTGAAAGCAGCGCTTTCACCGGCAAGTCGCCGGCAAAACTGTAGGGCTGATGATGCTTGAGGGTATGGGAGAACGCCTGACCCGCGTCCAGCGTCACCTCTCCCCCTTCCAGCAAGGTAATCACCCGGTCAACACCGGGAAACGAGGAGAATTCGCCGTTGCTGGCAATCGTCGCGATACTGGCGCGCCAGTGAAAATCGCGCGTCGCGGGAGGGAAGCAGCAAATCTCACGCGTTTCGCCAGCACCATTGCGCCAGAGGCTGACCGGCATCTTACGGATATCAAAGAACTCCATCACCACTCCTGAATGGCACAACCCGTGCCAGGGCAAGGATATCGCTATCGTTGCTGTCTTGTTTGTTATCGTTGGGTATTCACAGAAACAGTATCGGCAGCAGAGCGGGCAGGCCTTAGCGGAACGTTAATAAAAATTCTAACGCCATGACTCTGCAAACATTCTCTGAAGCGACTACAGGAGGATACCGCGCTGGCGGCGGCAGGCAAGAGGGCAGGAAAGAAAAACCGCCGGTCCTGTCCACAGCGGTTGCGCTTTTGTGGACAGGATCCCGGCGGTCTTAAGAGTGTGAACCGATTATTCGGTTGGTGCTGGCATTTTACCTTCCATCGCCGGACGTTCTGTCAGACGCTTCTCAAAATTCGCATTAAATTGCTTTTTCTGTTCCGGTGTCAGAATGTTGTAGATCTTGTTCTGGGTTTCCATGTGAGCCAGCATGCGGGCTTTGTGCTGCTCGGCCATTTTGTCGATCTGCGCTTCGGCTTTCGCCTTATCGAAGCTGTCGCTGGCGATGATGTCATGCATCGCACGACGCTCTTCAAGCGGAGGACGTTTCATCTGGTCGCGTTCGCCTTTTCTGATGTCGCGGATCTGCTGCTTCTGGGCATCCGTCAGGTTGAGATCCTTAAACATCATCATCTCGTTGTGCATACCCGGACCTTTATGATGCATCATCATTTTGCCTTCAGCAGGCGCGGCAGTTGTAGTGGTCGCAGTATCTGCGGCGAACGCCATGCTGGTAGCGCCCAGAGCCAGGGTAGAAGCAACAAACAGTGCAGTAAACTTACGCATAATTTATTTCCTTTCTTTCAGTTATTCTTCGGCGCTATGCCGTGTTGACGAGATTAACTTTACGGGGTTTATCGTCAATTAGTCAGAGCAACGGTAAAACAATGAAAGTGTAAAAAACAAATTTTCGCCAAATGTGGAGGAAATAAGGATAAAGCGTGGAGAGTTGCAACAAAAAATATTTAACAGGATGATTTTAAAGAGATTAAGCAGAAGTATAGCGAAGTGAAGATCAATAATAAAGCAATTCACCAGGAATATTCTGCAAAACAAGCGCAAGCGCTTTAATCGTTAAGAAAAGTTTTTTACTTCCCCCACCCGGATGATGGGAGGGGAAAGGTTCAGGATATTTTTTCCAGCATCAGCCCGGCCCGCAGGCCAAACGCGACGGTGGGGTTAGGGAATAAGACATACTCGGTGGTGTTCTGCACCTCGTAACGTTCCTCGCCATCCTCAGCCAGCAGCGCCCCTTTGCGGAACGGGGTGAAGTTCAGGGTGTGCGCGGCCATATGGAGCTGGAAGGCATCGCTGCGGCGCGTGATCTGCTGTACGACCCGATACCGCTCAACGGGCTGATGCGCGTGCTCGGGAGCCGTTCCTCCTAGCAGCGCCCGAAGGGCGAGATGCGTAGGCGCAAAGCGGGTCAGATCGTTCTGGCCGAACGGCAGCGCTTTTCCCAGTTCCAGCGTGCAGGACAGCGCAGCGAAACGTTCACAGGTGAAATGGGTAAACGTTCCGCCCGGCGACTGATGAAATACCAGCGCCTCCAGCCCGGCGTCACCCAGCCAGCTCAGGAACGCTTCATCCCACGGCTGACTGCGCTGCGGCAGAACGCCGAAGCGAACGTGGTAAGACGCGCGGATTGCCGTATGCAGATCCAGATGCCAGCGCCCCGGCCCCGCGACGGCAAAAAACGCGGTCACGACGTTCTCCAGCCACTCAGCCCGCGCCGTTTCATCGCTCTGCGGAAACTGCGACCAGCGGCCGCCAAACATGCGGTTAATGTCGCTCACCAGATACCGTTTGTTTTGCGCCAGCGCAGGAGGATTGCCGAGCACCACCAGCACGCGGCACTTTAGTTCGATCTCATTGCGATACAGCGCACGCAGCAGCAGATCAACAATCTCGACGGGCGCGGTTTCATTCCCGTGGATACCCGTTGAAAGCAGCAGCGAGAGATCGCTTTTTACGGTCGGCGTCAGTTCAAGCACCCCGCGCCCCAGCCACCGCCAGCGAAATGAGGGGCCGTCCCCCTCTTTCTGTTCCGGCGTCTCATCGGACAGGGTCAGCGCCAGTAAATTTTCCATATCCACTCCTTTAGCGCTGGAACGGGTAAACCGATCCCAGCTGCAGGATTGTCGATAACGCGTCCAGCGCCTCGCGCCCTTCACGCAGAAGCTGCGGGTCAACCAGATCCGCCTGCGTCAGACGATCGCGATAGTAGCGGTCGACCCAGTCATTCAGCCGCGTAAAGAGCGTATCGTTCATCATGACCGCCGGGTTCACCGCCTGCATTTCGTCCTGGGTCAGGACCACGCGCAGACGTAAACAGGCGGGACCACCGCCGTTGGCCATGCTTTCGCGCAGGTCAAACACGCGCAGTTCGTCAATCGGGTTATCGGCCTTGACCAGCTCCGTCAGGTAGCGCCACACGCCTTTATGATCCCGGGACTCCTGCGGCAGGACCAGCATCATGCTGCCATCGTCACGGCTCAGCAGCTGGCTATTGAACAGATAGGTTTCTACCGCGTCCTGCACGCTCACCGCCTCCGTGGGCACCTGGACTGGCGTGAAGCCGCGCACGCGCTCATGCAGCGTGGCGAGCAGCTTCTCCTGATGGGCAAACGCCTGCTCGTGGCAGAACAGCACCTGGCGGTTAGAAACGGCAATCACGTCGTTATGGAAAACGCCCTGGTCAATCACATGCGGGTTTTGCTGGGCAAAAACCACCTGGGAAGGATTGACCTGGTTCAGGCGCGCAACCGCCTGGCTGGCCGCCAGCGTCTGACGAGCAGGATAACGGGTTGGCGCGGCGTGGCCCCCCTCTTCTCGCCCGTAGATAAACAGCTGCAGGCCCGGGTCGCCATAGTCGCCCCCCAGGCGGTTATGGTTGGCCGCGCCTTCGTCACCAAACATCGCCACCTGCGGCAGGGCCTGATGCACCTCAAAATGGGCGTCATGGTTGAAAATGGCGCGCAGCACGCGCTCGGTGGTTTCCGCTTCGGTGGCGCGGTGGAATTTATTGTTCAGGTTCGCCACCGTCAGATGAACTTTGCCATCCAGCGTGTCGGCTGACGGCGCGACGGTCGCCGCGTTTGCCACCCACATCGAGGAGGCGGAGCTTGCCGCGGAGAGCAGGTGCGGCGTCTGCGTACCCGCTTTTTCGACGACCTGCTCATCGGTACCGCTAAAGCCGAGCTGACGAAGGACCGCCACGTTCGGGCGTTCCTGCGGCGGGATCACCGCCTGTGGGAAACCGGCATCCGCCAGCGCCTTCATTTTTAGCAGCCCCTGCTTCGCCGCCAGCTTCGGGTTGGAGACCTGAAAACGGTGCTTCGTCGAGGCTTCATTACCAAAAGAGAGACCGGCATAGTGGTGCGTCAGCCCCACCAGCCCGTCAAAGTTAACCTCACGCGCTTTCATGACGATCCCCTCCGGTAAAATCCAGCCCCGGATTAAGCGTCTCCGGCAGCGTCAGCGCAGGGGTTTCCAGGCTCGCCATCGGCCACGCGCAGTAATCGGCGGCATACCACGCGCTGGCGCGATGGTTGCCCGACGCGCCCACGCCGCCGAACGGCGCGGTGCTCGCGGCCCCGGTCAGCGGTTTATTCCAGTTCACAATCCCGGCGCGCGCTTCCAGCAGCAGTTGGTCAAACTTCTCGCGATGCGGCGAAATCAGCCCGCTCGACAGGCCGTAGCGGGTGTTGTTCGCCATCGCAATGGCCGCATCGAAATCGTCGTAACGCCAGACGCACAGCAGCGGGCCAAAGACCTCTTCATCCGGCACGTTGCTCGCGCCGCTCATTTCTACAATGCCCGGCGTCAGCAGCGAGCTACCCGGCTGAACCTGCTTCGGCTCCAGCAGGGTTTTCGCGCCGCGCGCGACGTGGTCCTGCCAGGCCTTCAGCACGTTCAGCGCGGCCTGTTCGGAAATCAGCCCGCCGATAAACGGCTGCGGATCGGCATCCCACGCGGCAGGCACCAGACGCGCGCTCACTTCTACCAGACGCTTCAGGAAGGCATCCCCCTGCGCGCCGCGCTTGACCAGCAGACGGCGGGAACAGGTGCAGCGCTGTCCGGCGGTAATAAAGGCGGACTGAATTGTCAGGTGCACCGCGGCGTCGATATCGTCAGGGTCTTCCACAATCAGCGGGTTGTTGCCGCCCATCTCCAGCGCCAGGATTTTCTCCGGCTGCCCTGCCAGCTGGCGGTGCAGCTGATAGCCCGTACCGGCGCTGCCGGTAAACAGCAGGCCGTCGATATCGCTCAGCGCGCTCAGCGCCTGACCGGTTTCCCGCCCGCCCTGCACCAGGTTCAGCACGCCCGGCGGCAGGCCGGCCTGTTCCCACAGCTTAACCACCGCCTCGCCGGTGAATGGCGTGAGCTCGCTCGGTTTGAAAATAACGGTATTGCCCGCCAGCAGCGCAGGCACAATATGGCCATTCGGCAGATGCCCCGGGAAGTTATACGGGCCAAACACCGCCAGCACGCCGTGGGGACGGTGGCGCAGCGTGGCCGCGCCGTCCGGCATGTCGGTGTGCTGTTCGCCGGTACGGGTGTGGTACGCCTTGACCGAAATGGCGATTTTGTTGATCATCGCCGTCACTTCGGTTGTCGCTTCCCAGCGCGGCTTGCTGGTTTC
The DNA here is from genome assembly GCF_041679625.1 of Enterobacter cloacae complex sp. ESBL7. NCBI lineage: Bacteria > Pseudomonadati > Pseudomonadota > Gammaproteobacteria > Enterobacterales > Enterobacteriaceae > Enterobacter > Enterobacter cloacae complex sp. ESBL7. The sequence continues at coordinate 1,120,018 of NZ_JBGORN010000001.1, read as the reverse complement.
AGACGCGATGATGCGCGTCAGTTCGGCCTTGTTTGCCTCCAGCAGCCCGGCAAACTTTTCCACAATCGCCTGACGCACGGCGAAAGGCTGTTTTGCCCACGCAGGAAACGCGCGGCGCGCGGCCTGGCAGGCTTGTTCCACCTGCGCGGCGCTGGCGTCATGCCCCTTCCAGAGCACCTCTTTTCCAACCGGATTGGTCTTTACGCGCTCTTCGCCTTCGCCCGTGACCCAGTCACCGTTAATCCATAATGTCATGCTGTTTTCTCCTCAGGGCAGAGACGCACCAGGCGAACCGTATCGCCGGCGTTACATTTCAGGGCATCCAGTTCTGCAGCCGTCAGCACCAGACGTTCACATTTCGGGTTGGTACGCACCAGCATGGCGCGGAAGTTGGCGTAATTTTCGTTCGACACCAGACAGGCGGGCCAGTCACCCGGCGCGGGCTGACCTTCAGAGACCTCAACCAGACGGCTTTTACGGATCGCGCGCACGCGGTCGATATCGCACTCAAGCGTTGGGCCGCCGTCAAAGATGTCGACATAGTTCCGGTAGCGGAACCCCTCTTTCTCCAGCACCGCGCGGGCGGGCGCGGTTTGCGGATGGACTTCGCCAATCACCGCCTGCGCTTCCGGGCTGAGGAAATGGGTATAGATAGGATGCTTCGGCATCAGTTCGGCGATAAAGGCTTTCTGGCCGGTGCCGCAGAGATAGTCCGCCCGGCTGAACTCCATCGAGAAGAAGCGCTCGCCCAGGCTCTCCCAGAACGGCGAGTAGCCGGTGTCGTCGATCACGCCGCGCATCTCTGCGACCACTTTTTCGTTAAAGCGATCGCGGAAGGCGGCCATAAACATAAAGCGCGATTTGGAGAGCAGATAGCCGTTGCCCTCTTTGCGCCACGCCGGGTCGAGGAACAGCGTGCACAGCTCGCTGGCGCCCGTGTGGTCATTACAGAGGAACAGCGTGGGCAGCGCGTTATAGACGTTCAGCTCTTTCGAGGCGTGAACCATGGTGCCGACGCGGTAGTTGTACCACGGGTCGTTAAGCCCGACGGCCACTTCAATGGCGCAGATCCCGGCCACGGTCCCCGTGTCGGTGTCTTCCAGCACGAACACATACCCCTGTTCGCTTTTTGGCAACGTCCCCTGCCAGGTTTGCAGGGCGCGCTCAATGCGCGCCGACAGCGTTTTTTCATCGGCAGGAAGCGAGGTCAGCCCGCCTCCCGTCTTACCGGCAAGCTGCATGAGCCCGGCGAGATCGCCGCGCTCAACGGGACGGATGACCATCATGATGACACCCCGGATTTCACTTTTTCACACGCCAGCGCAAAACGGTCTAGACCGGTTTGCACCTCTTCCTCGCTGACGATCAGCGCCGGCGCAAAACGCACCACGTTGGCACCGGCAATCAGCACCATCACGCCCACTTTTGCCGCTTCCTGTGAAATAAGTTTAGCTTTTCCGGCAAACTCGGCGGTGAGCTCGCAGCCGATTAACAGCCCCAGACCGCGAATTTCTTTAAACAGCCCCGTTTTGCCGTTGATGGCATTCAGGCGCTCGACAAACCAGTCGTGACGCTGCTTAACGCCTTTCAGCACCTCAGGCGTGTTAATGATGTCCAGAACCTGCCCGGCGACGGCGGTGGCCAGCGGGTTGCCGCCGTAGGTGGTGCCATGGGTACCTACGGTCATAACGCTGGCGAATTTATCGGTGGTCAGCGTCGCCCCAATCGGGAAGCCGCCGCCCAGCGCTTTGGCGGTCGACAGCACGTCCGGCGTCACGCCGTAGTGCATATAGGCATACAGCTCGCCGGTGCGGCCCACGCCGGTCTGCACTTCGTCGAAAATCAGAACCGCGTCGTGGCGATCGCACAGCTCGCGCAGCCCCTGCAGGAAGGCTTTTTGCGCCGGAAGCACGCCGCCCTCGCCCTGCATCGGCTCGACGATCACCGCGCAGGTGGTGACGTTAATCAGCTCGCTGGCGGACTGCAGATCGTTATAAATACCGTGACGGATATCCGGCGGCAGCGGTGCGAAATCCTGCGAGTAGGAAGGCTGGCCGCCCGCGCTGACGGTAAAGAGCGTGCGCCCGTGGAAGGCATTTTTAAACGCCACGATGCCGCTCTTGTGGGTACCAAATTTATCGTGCGCATATTTGCGCGCCAGCTTCAGCGCCGCTTCGTTGGCTTCCGCCCCCGAGTTACAGAAAAAGACCTTTTTGGCAAACGTCGCGTCGATCAGTTTTTTGGCCAGGCGCAGCGCGGGTTCGTTGGTAAAGCCGTTGCCGGTATGCCAGAACTTCGCCGCCTGGTCATTCAGCGCCTGACGCAGCGCAGGGTGCGCATGACCCAGCGCGTTGACCGCAATCCCACCTGCAAAGTCGATATACTCTTTACCCTGCTGATCCCACAGGCGCGAGCCTTCCCCACGAACCGGAATAAAAGCCGCCGGAACGTAAACCGGCATCATCCATTCATCGAAATTTTCACGCGTAATTGACAGAGACATAGCGACCTCATCCGGTAAATAAAAAGTTATTTGAATGTTAAATAATTGAGTGTTTGCACTGTGAATGTAGATTGCAGCCTTCGTGCCAGCCAGCGATAAAATTGCATAAACGGGTTGAGGTAACAGAATATCAATAAGTTACAATATGGAGTTATTCACTGTTAGTGCATAAAAAGTGAATATTTTTACGACAAGCGGCGCTTTGCCGCATGAAAATCAGAAAGAGTATGCAAGGGCCAAATATAATTCTGGAATTGTGATCGCTCGCGAAATTTATCGGTCATTTACGCCCTGTTTGAGGGCGATGTGCGTCAGAATGGTGCAAATATTGCACCACCGGCATTATCTGTCGCAGTTATTGGCCGAACCCGGTAACAGTTGACGCAAATTCTGCTACCATCCATGCACTATTCACCTTGCACTGGCAGCGACTATGAAATTTGTCTCTTTTAATATCAACGGCCTGCGCGCCCGCCCCCATCAGCTTGAAGCTATCGTTGAACAACATCAGCCAGATGTGATCGGCCTGCAGGAGACCAAGGTTCACGACGACATGTTCCCCCTCGAAGAGGTGGCGAAGCTCGGCTACAACGTCTTCTATCATGGGCAGAAAGGCCATTACGGCGTTGCGCTGTTGACCAAAGAGACGCCAGTTTCAGTCCGCCGCGGGTTTCCCGGCGACGGCGAAGAAGCACAGCGCCGCATCATCATGGCGGAGCTGCCTTCCCCGCTGGGTAACATCACCGTGATTAATGGTTACTTTCCCCAGGGCGAAAGCCGCGACCATCCGACCAAATTCCCGGCCAAAGCCAAGTTTTATCAGGATCTGCAGAACTACCTGACCACCGAACTGAACAAAGACAATCCGGTGCTGATCATGGGTGATGTGAATATCAGCCCGACCGATCTGGATATTGGCATCGGTGAAGACAGCCGCAAACGCTGGCTGCGTACCGGCAAATGCTCCTTCCTGCCGGAAGAGCGCGAGTGGATGCAGCGCCTGCTGGACTGGGGGCTGGTGGATACCTTCCGTACCGCCAACCCGGACACGCAGGATCGCTTCTCGTGGTTTGACTACCGCTCAAAAGGCTTTGACGACAACCGTGGCCTGCGTATCGACCTGCTGCTCGCCAGTTCGCCGCTGGCAGAGCGCTGCATCGAAACCGGGATCGACTACGAGATCCGCAGCATGGAAAAACCGTCTGACCACGCGCCGGTGTGGGCTAAATTCAAGCTGTAATGACGCGTGAACATTCGAAAAACACTTTTCCTGTGCGCCCTTCTGGGCGCATTTATTCTGACGTTTGTCATGCTTCCTCCAGGCACGCTCTCCCTGGAAGGGATTAAAACCCACCAGCAGGCACTCCTCTCCCATGTTAACCACGCGCCGCTGCGAAGCGCGCTGATCTTTTTTGCGCTCTATGTGGCGGTCTCCGCCCTGTCGATCCCCGGCGCGGCGATCCTCACCCTGCTGGGCGGGGCGTTATTTCCCCTGTTGGAAGGCACCGTGCTGGTCTCGTTTGCCTCCACGCTCGGGGCCACGCTTGCGATGCTCGCCAGCCGATATCTGCTGCGCGAATGGGTCCAGCGTCGGTTTGCTCAGCAGATGAAAACGGTGAACGCCGGTATGGCGCATGACGGCGCGGGCTATCTTTTTGCCCTGCGCCTGATGCCGCTGTTCCCGTTTTTCCTGGTGAATTTGCTGATGGGGCTGACCCGCATTGGCGTATATCGCTACTGGTGGGTCAGCCAGGTCGCCATGCTGCCCGCGACGGTGGTCTTTCTCAACGCCGGGCACGAGCTGGGGAAAGTGGCGTCGCTGCGCGATATTTTGTCGCCGGGCATGCTAATCGCCTTTACACTATTGGGGTTATTGCCGCTGGCGACGCGTCGGCTGTTTTCCCGTTATCTCCCGTCTGTTAAAAAGTGAGGCATTATGCGCCGTGTGCGTTTTTGCGCGTTCCTGACCGGTCTGCTGCTGGCAGCCCCCCTCTGTGCCGCCGAAAGCTGGCACGCTATTCAACAGCAGGCCAAAGGCCAGACCGTCTGGTTTAACGCCTGGGGCGGCGATCCGGCGGTCAACCGCTACCTTGAGTGGGTCAGCGGTGAGATGCAAACGCACTACGCCATTACCCTAAAAATCGTCCCGCTGGCGGATGCCGCCGATGCGGTAAAACGTATTCAGACCGAAGCCGCCGCGGGGCGTAAGGCCAACGGCTCGGTTGACCTGCTGTGGGTCAACGGCGAAAACTTCCGCACGTTAAAAGAGGCGAACCTGCTGCAAACCGGATGGGCGCAGACGTTGCCAGACTGGCGCTATGTCGATACCCGCAAACCCGTTACGGAAGATTTTGCGATTCCAACCGACGGAGCGGAATCGCCGTGGGGCGGCGCGCAGCTGACCTTTATCGCCCGCAAAGCCAGCATGCCGACGCCGCCGGTGGATCCCCAGGCGCTGCTGGCGTACGCGCAGCAGCATCCGGGCAAGGTCAGCTATCCTCGCCCGCCCGATTTTACCGGCACGGCCTTTCTGGAGCAGCAGCTGCTGACGCTTACCGATCGCCCTGAGGCGTTACAAAAAGCGCCCGATGCAACGTTTGCTGAGGTTACGGCACCGCTCTGGGCCTACCTCGATAAGCTGCACCCGCTGCTGTGGCGCGAAGGAAAAGATTTCCCTCCCTCACCTGCCCGAATGGATGCCCTGCTTGCCAGCGGCAGTCTGAACCTGTCGCTGACCTTTAACCCGTCCCATGCGCAGCAGAAAGTGGCGAGCGGCGAACTGCCCGCCGACAGCTACAGCTTTGGTTTTGAGAGCGGGATGCTCGGCAACGTCCATTTTGTGGCTATCCCGGCCAATGCCAGCGCGAGCGCGGGTGCAAAGGTGGTCGCTAATTTCCTGCTGTCACCGCAGGCGCAAATCCGCAAGGCCGACCCGGCCATCTGGGGAGACCCGAGCGTCCTGGATGCGAAAGCGCTGCCCGAAGAGGAAGCGAAACAGCTGCTGGCCCATACGCCTCAGGGGCTGCCGCAGGTGCTTGCAGAGCCACAGTCCGCCTGGGTGAACGCGCTGGAGCAGGAATGGCTGCGTCGTTACGGCACCCGCTGAGCGGGCTTGTCTGGCTGGCGATGGCGGTAATTTATCTGCCGATCCTGCCCGCCGGCGTGATGCTGTTCGCACCGGCGTTTTCTGCGACAAACTGGCAGCGTCTGCTGAACGATCCGCAGCTGCCGCAGGCGACCGTCACCACGCTGGTCTCAACGCTCATCGCCACGCTGGGGGCATTGCTGATTGCCCTTTTCTTCGTCTGCCTTTTGTGGCCCGGTCAACGCTGGCGACGCCTCACGACCCGGCTGCCGTGGCTACTGGCGATCCCCCATGTGGCTTTCGCCACCAGCGCGTTGCTGCTGTTTGCCGAGGGCGGTCTGTTTTATAAGCTCTGTACCGTCTGTACGGCTCCGTTTGACCGCTACGGCGTCGGGCTGGGCCTGACGCTCGCGGTCAAAGAGAGCGCGTTCGTACTGTGGGCCATTTACGCCGTGCTGCCGGAAAAACGGCTCGCGCAGCAGAAGATCGTCCTGCAAACCTTTGGCTACGGGCGTTATCAGACGCTCAGCTGGCTGATCCTCCCGGCGATCGCGCCTGTCCTCGGCGCGGTGATGCTGGCGGTGCTGGCATGGTCGCTCTCGGTCGTGGACGTGGCGATCGTTCTCGGGCCCGGCAACCCGCCCACCCTGGCCGTGCTGGCCTTTCAGTGGCTAAGCCAGGGTGACGCGCAGCAGCAGGCAAAAGGAATGCTGCTGTGCCTGCTTCTCCTTGTACTGCTGGCCGCCCTGGCCGCCCTCGGATACGGCCTCTGGAAGGCATGGCGTCGCACAATTCCGGAACTCGCGGGAACGCGCCGAAGGTCTCAGCGCGCCCTGCCTGAGCGGGCATTCAGCGGGTTACTGCCCATGTGCGGCGTCCTGTGCGCTGCGGTACTGCTGATGCAGGAGCAAGGGGGAGACGCGGGCCCCGTGGGGACCAGCCTTTCCTTCGGCCTGCTGTCGAGCCTGATCGCCCTCATCGTCATTTTTCTCTGGCTGGAATGGGGACCGCAGCGCGGCGCAGCGTGGGTGTGGTCACCGCTCGCCCTTCCTGCGCTGCCGCTCGTCACCGGGCAATACTTTATTGCATTGCGTCTGGGACTCGACGGGAACTATGCCGCCGTGCTCTGGAGCCATCTGCTGTGGGTATTACCCTGGATGCTGCTGGTTCTGCAGCCCGCCTGGCGGCGAATCGATCCCCGGCTTATCCTTACCGCCAGAACGCTCGGCTGGCGACGGGCAAAAATATTCTTACTGCTGAAATGCCCCCTGCTGGTGCGCCCGGCGCTGCTGGCCTTTGCCATTGGTTTTTCCGTCAGCATGGCGCAATACATGCCGACGCTCTGGCTTGGCGCGGGGCGTTTCGCCACGCTGACTACCGAAACCGTCGCGCTCAGCAGCGGGGGCAGCATCCCTGTTCTCGCTAACCGGGCGCTGGGATTACTGCTGGTCACGGGCACGGTGTTCGGTCTTGCCGCCCTGTTATCCCGGCTCGCGGGCCGATACCGTCAAGGATTACGTTAATGCTGAAGGTAAAAGATCTCACCATCGAACCGCTTTTCCGCGAGGTCAATTTTTGCGTTCCTCGCGGGGAGATCGTTACCCTGATGGGGCCGTCCGGCAGCGGCAAATCGACCCTTTTTGCGTGGATGATCGGCGCACTGTCAGACGATTTCCAGGCGCGGGGCGAACTGTGGCTCGACGCGCGTCGCTGCGACGGCCTTCCCGTTGAATCACGCGGGCTGGGCATTCTCTTTCAGGACGCGCTGCTGTTTGAACCGTTCAGCGTCGGGCAAAATTTGCTGCTGGCCTTGCCTGAGCACATCGTCGGACGCGCGCGTCGGGAAGCGGTCGAGCAGGCGCTGGATTCCGCCGGGCTGAGCGGTCATTACGCCAGCGATCCGGCCACCCTTTCCGGCGGGGAGCGTGCCCGGGTCAGCCTGCTGCGGGCCCTGCTCGCAGAGCCGCAGGCGCTGCTGCTGGACGAACCGTTCAGCCGCCTCGATAAAACGCTGCGCACGACGTTTCGGACATGGGTTTTTGACGCCGTCCGCGCGCGCAATATCCCGGTGGTGCTGGTCACGCACGATGAGGACGATATTCCGCCCGGCGGCAAGCTGATTGAGATTTCTCGCTGGCAATAATGTGCTAACGCAATGTTTTCCGTTTCCGGAGAGACGACAATGCCCCCCTCTTTTACTGACGTCAGGTTATTCGATGAAACGTGTTTCTCAACTGACCGCGCTGGCCCTGCTCTGCGGCCTCGCTTCTTTTTCCTCTCTGGCGGCTGATATGCCCAACGCGATGACGCTCTCCCAGCTTCAGGCGCAGCACGGCACGCCTGTCGACACCCGCCCCAGCGCGTTCTATAACGGCTGGCCGCAAACCCTCAGCGGCCCCTCCGGGCATGAACCCGCCGCACTCAACCTGGCTGCCGCCTGGCTGGGCGCAATGAGCGACGAGCAGATTGCGCTTTGGGCAAAACAGCATCAGCTTACTCCTGCAACCGCCATCGCCCTGTACGGCGACGAGAACGATAACCTGGCGGTGAAGTCCCGCCTGGAGAAAGCCGGTTACCGCCACGTCTCGCTGCTCAGCGACGCGCTGCAAACGCCCGACCGTCTTCAGCGCCTGCCCCACTTTGAACAGCTGGTTTACCCGCAGTGGATCCACCGCCTCCAGCAGGGTAAACCCGTGACCGCCGCGCCTGCTGGTGACTGGAAAGTGATTGAAGCCGCCTGGGGCGCAACGAAGTTTTACCTGCTGAACCACATTCCCGGCGCGGGCTACATCGACACCAACGAGGTGGAGAGCGAGCCGCTGTGGAATAAAGTCTCCGACGACGCGCTGAAAGCGATGCTGGCGAAGCACGGGATCCGTCACGACACCACCGTTATTTTGTATGGCCGCGACGTTTACGCCGCCGCGCGCGTGGCGCAGATCATGCTGTATGCGGGCGTGAAGGATGTGCGTATTCTCGACGGCGGCTGGAAGGCGTGGTCGGATGCAGGCCTGCCGGTTGAGCGCGGCACGCCCGCGAAAGTGACGCCAGCCCCCGATTTTGGCGCGCCAATCCCCGGCCAGCCGCAGCTGATGGTTGATATGGAACAGGCGCGCGGGATGCTGCACCGTCAGGATGCCTCCCTGGTCAGCATTCGTTCGTGGCCGGAGTTCATCGGCGAAACCAGCGGCTACAGCTACATCAAGCCAAAAGGTGAAATAGCCGGTGCCCGCTGGGGTCATGCGGGCAGCGACGCGACCCATATGGAAGATTTCCATAATCCGGATGGCACCATGCGCAGCGCGGACGATATCGCCGCCCAGTGGAAGCGCTGGAATATTCTGCCGCAACAGCACGTCGCGTTTTACTGCGGCACCGGGTGGCGGGCGTCAGAAACCTTTATGTACGCCCGGGCGATGGGCTGGAAGAATATCGCCGTCTATGACGGCGGCTGGTACGAATGGAGCAGTCACCCGCAGAACCCGGTCACCACCGGAGCGCGCGGGCCAGAGAGCGCTCTCTAAGGGCTGAGTGACTTCAGCGTCACATAGCCGCTCCAGACGCGCGTTGTGGTGGTCAGCCAGCACAGCGCGCCGAATACCCACGCGAACAGCGCAAAGTGCGCCGGGAACAGGCAGCACAGCACGAACAGCGCGATGGTCTCCGTCCCTTCCGTTAACCCACCGATGTAATAAAACGACTTGTGCGCATAGCCGGGGTTGTCGATATTGTGCTTTGCGGCCAGGGCCGCAAACGCCAGAAAGCTGCTGCCGGTACCGATAAACGCAAACAGCAGCCAGGCGGCCGCGAGCGCATTCTCTGCCGGAGCCGCGAGCGCAAAGCCAAACGGCACCAGGGCGTAGAACAGAAAATCGAGCGCGATATCGAGAAATCCCCCCGCGTCGGTCAGCCCTCTCCGGCGCGCCAGCGCGCCGTCCAGGCCATCCAGCAGGCGGTTAAGCACGATGGCGGCCAGCGCCGCCGGATACCAGCCGAGGGCCAGAAACGGCAGCGCCAGCACGCCGATGGCAAACCCAGTCAGGGTTAATCCGTCGGGCGTGATGCCCGGCTTATCCAGCACGGAAACCAGACGATTCAGAACGGGCTTTACCCGCGGGTGCAGGTGACGGTCAAGCATGGGGAGTCTCGTTAAACGTGGCGCACAGTCCCTGCGCCGGAATATCCAGCGCGGCATTAAAGCGGGCGGAGAGATTCTGAAACGCAATCAGCGCCGTCATCTCGGTGATGGCATCATCCGTGAAGTGGCGTTTCAGCGCCGTTCTGACTGACTCATCCGCCCGGGGCGGCGTGGCGGTCATCGCCTCGGCGTAGGCCAGCGCCGCGCGCTCTTGCTCGTTGAACAAGGCGGAATCCTGCCATTCGCTCACGGCCTGAACCTTATCCAGCGCGCCGCAGCGCTCGGCCAGCCGCAGGCTGTTGGCATCAATACAGAAAGCGCAGTGACAGAGCTGGGATACCCGCGTCATGAGCAGCGAACGCAGCGCGGGCGTCAGGAGCGCGCGACGACGCTCCAGAAAGCCGACAAACAGCGCCACCAGCCAGAACAGACGCGGCATTCGCCCCCACCAGCGGGTGGGATTCAGCACCGCGCCAAAATGCTTTTTCTGCATGGCGGCTATCGGTTTTAGGCTGGCGGGAAGGGATTCGAGGGGGGCAACCCAGGCGGTGGACTCTTTCACCTGATTCTCCTGTTTACTGGACTCTGAGAAAGGGCACGATAATATGTCTTTTTTCGCTATTAATTATTGACGACCATGCTGAAAACACTCGATGTCGTTGCCGCCATCATCGAAAAAGACGGCAACATTTTACTGGCGCAGCGCCCTGCCCACGCCGATCAGCCGGGAATGTGGGAATTTGCAGGCGGTAAAGTCGAGGCCGGAGAAACCCAGCCAGAAGCGCTTATCCGCGAGCTGCGTGAAGAGTTGGGCATTGACGCCCTGCCGGGGCAATACGTGGCAAGCCACCAGCGGGAAGTCTCGCAGCGGTTGATTAACCTGCATGCCTGGCACGTTCCTGCTTTTCGCGGCGAGCTCACGGCGCACTACCACAGCGCGCTCGCGTGGTGTACGCCGGAAGAGGCGTTTGGCTACGCCTTAGCCCCTGCGGATATTCCGCTGCTGGAAGCCTTTATTGTTTTACGCGACGCCAGACCAGCGGGTTCGTGCTGATGGCGCGCTCGTCGCGCTGGCACTGCAGCAGAATGCCGTCCGCTTTCACCACGGCCCCTTCCGAGTAGTTCTGATTCTGATAGATACAGCACTGATTACAGGGCTGCACCGTTTGATTCTGGCCGCTGGAGCTAAACACTTCCGGCGGCACATTCACTTCCACGTCCGGGAGAATGGGATTGGCCTGCACGCCTGCGGTAAAGATCAGACATAACGCGGTGAGTAGATAACGTTTCATAGACACATCTTCCAGTAGTTCCTTGATAATGACTATAACGGTAAACCAGAGCCGAACCTTTAATTTATCTCTTCATCGCTTTTCGTTATGACGCCCGCCCTCTCATTAATTTCCCTTTCGTCATAAATTTCTGCTTGCCTCACAAAGCGGTACGGGTGGTATAGTCAAAAAAACAACACAAATCGCATAAGTAATAAACACAAAATACGATAAGAGGTTCTTATATCTATGGATCAGACACGCTCTCTGGAAAGTTTCCTTGCCCATGTTCAGCAGCGCGACCCGCACCAAAGCGAGTTCGCGCAGGCCGTGCGTGAAGTTATGACCACCCTGTGGCCCTTCCTTGAACAAAACCCGCGTTATCGCCAGATGTCTCTGCTTGAACGCCTGGTCGAGCCAGAACGCGTGATCCAGTTCCGCGTGACGTGGGTTGACGATCGCAACCAGGTACAGGTTAACCGCGCGTGGCGCGTTCAGTTTAACTCGGCGATTGGTCCGTTTAAGGGCGGCATGCGTTTTCATCCGTCCGTGAACCTGTCGATTCTGAAATTCCTCGGCTTCGAGCAGACCTTTAAAAACGCCCTCACCACGCTTCCGATGGGCGGCGGGAAAGGCGGCAGCGATTTCGACCCGAAAGGCAAAAGCGAAGGCGAAGTGATGCGCTTCTGCCAGGCGCTGATGACCGAACTCTACCGCCACCTCGGCCCGGATACCGACGTTCCTGCCGGTGATATCGGCGTGGGCGGACGTGAAGTGGGCTTTATGGCCGGGATGATGAAAAAGCTCTCCAACAACAGCGCCTGCGTCTTTACCGGCAAGGGGCTGTCGTTTGGCGGCAGCCTGATCCGCCCGGAAGCGACAGGATACGGCCTGGTTTACTTCACCGAGGCGATGCTCAAGCGTCACGGTTTAGGCTTTGAAGGTATGCGCGTCGCGGTGTCCGGCTCAGGTAATGTGGCGCAGTACGCGATTGAGAAAGCGATGCAGCTTGGCGCTCGCGTGGTGACCGCCTCTGACTCCAGCGGCACGGTAGTGGATGAAGCGGGCTTCACGGCAGAGAAGCTGGCGCGCCTGTGTGAGATCAAAGCCAGCCGCGACGGTCGCGTGGCGGATTATGCCCGGGAGCTTGGCCTGACCTACCTGGAAGGGAAACAGCCGTGGGGCGTGCCGGTGGATATCGCCCTGCCGTGTGCCACGCAGAACGAGCTGGATGCGGACGCCGCGCGTACCCTGATTAGCAACGGCGTAAAAGCGGTGGCCGAAGGGGCGAATATGCCGACCACCATCGACGCGACGGATCTGTTCCTGGAAGCGGGCGTGCTGTTTGCGCCGGGCAAGGCCGCTAACGCGGGCGGCGTGGCGACCTCCGGCCTCGAGATGGCGCAAAACGCCGCGCGTCTCGGCTGGAAGGCGGAGAAAGTGGATGCGCGCCTGCACCACATCATGCTCGATATTCACCATGCCTGCGTGGAGTACGGCGGCGAGGCATCGCAAACCAACTACGTGCGCGGGGCGAATATCGCCGGATTCGTGAAGGTGGCGGATGCGATGATTGGTCAGGGTGTGATTTAAGGTTTATCGCGTGCGGCCGGGAGCCCTCACCCCGGCCCTCTCCCACTGGGAGAGGGAGAAAACCGGGCGTATCAGGCCGCGCTCTTTTTCTTTTTGAACGGTTTCTTCGCGCCGCCACCGGGCGCAACCATCCCTCTGAACGTTTTCACCGGCGTGCTGCGCGCCTGATCGATCAGCTGATAAAGCGTCCCGACCAGCGGCTGCATAAAGTCCTGATAGCGGCACTGCTTCTCGCTGATCTGCGTCAGCACCGATTCCCAGTGCGCGGTCATGTCCGGCCTCGCGGCCAGCTCCGGCAGAGAATGAATCAGCGCCCGGCCCGGTTCCGTTGAGTGGATGTAGCGTCCCTTTTTCTCCAGGAAGCCGCGCTTAAAGAGCAGCTCGATGATCCCCGCGCGGGTTGCTTCCGTCCCCAGACCGTCGGTGGCGCGCAGGATCTTCTTCAGATCTTTATCCTGTACAAACCGGGCGATCCCGGTCATCGCCGACAGCAGCGTCGCATCGGTGAAATGGCGCGGGGGCTGGGTCTGACGTTCAACCACTTCGCCCTTCTCGCACAGCAGTTCGTCATCTTTGGCGACCACCGGCAGCGGCGTGCCGTCGTTCTCTTCGTCGCGCTCTTTGTTACCGAGCAGCGTGCGCCAGCCCGCTTCCGCAAGGAAACGCGCTTTGGCGATAAACTTGCCTTTGGCAATCTCAAGCTCAATCACGCACTTACGGAATACCGCGTCCGGGCAGAACTGCATCAGGTACTGACGGGCGATCAGGTTATAGACCTTCGCTTCGTTGTCGGTAAGGTTGACGTTGCTGGCGCGCGCCGTCGGGATAATCGCGTGGTGGGCATCGACTTTTTTGTCGTCCCAGCAGCGGTTATGGGTGTCCGGATTCACCGCCGGCTGCGGGAGCAGATCCGGCGCGTGGACGCTGATGGCGTTCATCACCGAATGGCGTCCGGCAAAGTGCTCTTCCGGCAGATAGCGGCTGTCCGAACGCGGATAGGTGATGAGCTTATGGGTTTCGTAGAGCTTCTGGCAGATGTCCAGCACGTTCTGCGCGCTGAGGCCAAACTTTTTGGCCGCCTCAATCTGAAGTGCAGAAAGCGAGAACGGCAGCGGCGCGGGTTCTGATTCCCGTTTATCGTTATAGCTGGTGACGATAGCCGGCTGGCCGGTAATGCGGTTAACCACATGATCCGCCAGCGGACGATGGAGCAGTCGCCCCTCTTCATCCTGATACGATTCACAGGCATCGCTAGGCTGCCAGACGGCGGTAAAGCGTTCGTCCTTAGGCGTGACGATATGCGCTTTTACTTCAAAGAAATCTTTGGCGACAAAGTTCTCAATCTCTTCGTCACGCCGCACGACTAGCCCCAGCACCGGCGTCTGCACGCGCCCCACGGAAAGCACGCCCTGATAGCCCGCGTTGCGCCCAAGAATGGTGTACGCGCGGGTCATGTTGATGCCGTACAGCCAGTCGGCGCGGGCGCGGGCTAAAGCCGAGACGCACAGCGGAATAAACTCGCTGTTGGCGCGCAGGCGCGAAATCGCCCGCTCGACGGCCTGCGGGTTGAGGTCGTTAATCAGGCAGCGCTGCACCTGCTGGCGCTTTTCCGGCGCCAGCTCCAGGTAGTCCAGCACCTCATCCACCAGCAGCTGTCCTTCCCTGTCCGGGTCACCCGCGTGCACGATCTCAGCGGCTTCATGCAGGAAGCGCTTAATCACGTTGAGCTGTTTGGTGACGGAGGGACGGGGCTGCAGGCGCCATTTTTCCGGCACGATGGGCAGATCGTTTAAATTCCAGCGGGCGTAGCGGCTGTCGTAGACGTCCGGCTGCGCCTGCTCAAGCAGGTGACCAATACACCAGGTGACCACCTGCCCGTTACCGCATTCGATAAAGCCGTCGCCCTTACGATGCGGCTTAGGCAGCACGTCGGCGATGGCACGGGCCAGGCTCGGCTTTTCGGCAATAAACAACCGCATCGAATTAACGGATCTCAATCATCGGACGACCGCCGCGCGCGGTCACCAGCTCGCCGATCGCCGTCAGGGTGATGCCGAACTCGGCGGCAGTGGCCTGAACCTCGGCTTCGGATTCCGGCGTGACCGCCAGCAGCAGGCCGCCGGAGGTTTGCGGATCGCACAGCAGGTTGCGCCACTCCTCGGGCATTTCGCCCATCAGGTGACCGTAGCTGGCGAAGTTGCGCTGGGTACCGCCCGGGACCGCGCCCTGAGCAATATACTCCTCCACGCCCGGCAGCTTCGGCACGTCCTGATACCAGACCTGCGCCTGCACGCCCGCGCCCTGACACACTTCAGAGAGGTGCCCCAGCAGACCAAAACCGGTGACGTCGGTCATCGCCTTCACGCCGTCGATATTGGCAAACGCCGCGCCGGCGAGGTTCATCTGGCACATGACTTCGGTTGCCAGGCCTTTGTGCTCCGGTTTCAGCAGGGATTTTTTCTCGGCGGTGGTCAGCACGCCAATACCCAGCGGCTTGGTGAGGAACAGTTTGCAGCCCGCCTGCGCGGTGCTGTTGCGCTTCACGCGTTCGGTCGGCACTACGCCGGTAACGGCCAGGCCAAAGATAGGCTCCGGCGCATCAATAGAGTGACCGCCGGCCAGGGCTATCCCCGCCTGCTGGCAGGCAAAACGACCGCCATCAATCACTTCACGGGCCACTTCCGGCGGGATGGTGTTGATCGGCCAGCCCAGAATGGCAATCGCCATGATCGGCTTACCGCCCATCGCGAAGATATCGCTGATGGCGTTGGTGGCCGCAATGCGCCCGAAGTCGAACGGGTTGTCGACAATCGGCATAAAGAAGTCGGTAGTACTGATAATGCTGGTGCCGTTACCTAAGTCATAAACTGCAGCATCGTCACGCGTTTCATTGCCGACAAGCAGGTTCGGGTCGACAAACTTCGCCTGTTCACTGTGCAGGATGGTCTCCAGCACTTTCGGGGAAATTTTACAACCGCAACCGGCTCCGTGGCTGTACTGCGTTAAACGAATGGTTTGCTCGCTCATGGACGTCTCCTGTCATCTCAATCGCGCTATGGTAGCGCTCATTCCATAAAGAGGTAAGTATGACTGTCTGAATTCTGCGGCAGATGCTCAGAATCCAGACAGTTTAGGTGCGTTATCAGAAATGGCTGACGAAAGGCGTGGTATCCGGAATGCTGATGGTGCTGGAGGCTTTAAGCTGCGGGGTGCCGAGATAGAGGAAACCGACAATTTTGTCATGCTTACCGCAGCCAAAACCGTCACGGACCGCCGGGCTTTCGGTTAGCGCACCGGTACGCCAGATACCGTTAAAGCCCTGCGCGACGGCGGCCATTTGCATCGCCATCACCGCACAGCCTGCGGACATTTCCTGCTCCCAGACCGGCACCTTATGGCCGGCCTGGCATTTCGCCACGACGGCGATAATCATCGGGGCGCGGAACGGGGCATTGCGCGCCTTGTCGATACCTTTCTCATCCTGACCGGCGGCAACCGCGCCCTGCTCCAGCAGCTGACTGAAACGATCGCGGCCTTCGCCTTCAATCACAAAGAAGTGCCACGGCTGCAGCGTGCCGTGATCGGGGGCACGCATGCCGGCACGCAGAATGTTCTCCAGCTGCTCGCCTGCCGGGGCAGGTTCGGCCAGACGGGAAGCGCTACGGCGGTTAACAAGCAGTTCGAGTGCGTCCATTGGTTAACTCCTTTCTTGAAATTTACTCACAAAATTAACACGACGGCAGATTTTGTTACAGCCTGGCAGGCGATTCCTGCTGACAAGTGGCGGTTGGGTCATTACGATAACCCAACATTACCGTCCAGTGGCGACGGAAACAGTCATTTTCTGGTTAGGGAGAATACATGCGAACCCTTTGGCGAATCATTGCCGGTTTCTTTAAATGGACGTGGCGACTGCTCAACTTCGTCCGCAACCTGGTGATGAACATCTTCTTCATCCTGCTGGTTCTGGTTTGCGCGGGCATCTGGATGCATATCAGCAACGCGAATCAGGCGCAGCATTCGACTCGCGGGGCCCTGTTACTCGATATCACCGGCGTTATCGTTGATAAACCGTCCGCCAGCAACCGTCTGGGGGCAATCAGCCGCCAGCTGTTTGGCGCGACATCAGACCGTCTGCAGGAAAACTCCCTGTTCGATATCGTCGATACCATCCGCCAGGCCAAAGACGACCGGAACATCACCGGGATCGTGCTGGATCTGAAAGATTTCGCCGGAGGCGATCAGCCTTCAATGCAGTACATCGGTAAAGCGCTGCGCGAATTCCGCGACAGCGGCAAGCCGGTGATTGCCGTGGGCGACAGCTACAGCCAGGGGCAATATTATCTGGCGAGCTTCGCCAACAAAATCTGGCTCTCCCCGCAGGGGACCGTCGATCTGCACGGCTTTGCCACCAACGGCCTGTACTACAAATCCCTGCTCGACAAGCTGAAGGTCACCACCCACGTCTTCCGCGTCGGCACGTATAAATCAGCCGTCGAGCCGTTTATCCGCGACGATATGTCCCCTGCCGCCCGTGAAGCGGACAGCCGCTGGATTGGCGAGCTGTGGCAGAACTATCTCGGCACCGTTGCCGCTAACCGCCAGATTACGCCTGAGCAGGCGTTCCCCGGCGCGCAGGGCGTGCTGGATGGCCTGCGTAAGGTTGACGGTGATACCGCGAAATATGCGCTGGATAACAAACTGGTTGATGCCCTGGGCACCAGCGCCGAGATTGAAAAATCCCTGAGCAAGCAGTTTGGCTGGAGCAAAGAGGACAAAAATTACAGCGCCATCAGCATGTATGATTACTCGACGAAAAAGCCGGATGACAGCGGTAACAGCGTCGCGGTGGTGTTTGCCAACGGCGCCATCATGGACGGCCAGGAGACTCCGGGGAACGTGGGCGGCGATACTACCGCGTCACAAATCCGCGATGCTCGCCTGGATCCGAAAGTGAAAGCGATCGTCCTGCGGGTGAACAGCCCTGGCGGCAGCGTCAGCGCCTCCGAGGTGATCCGCGCTGAACTGGCCGCGGCGCGTGCCGCCGGCAAGCCGGTCGTCGTATCCATGGGCGGAATGGCCGCCTCCGGGGGTTACTGGATCTCAACGCCAGCCAACTACATCGTGGCTAACCCAAGCACGCTGACCGGCTCGATTGGCATCTTCGGGGTGATCAACACCGTGGAGAACAGTCTGGATTCTCTGGGCGTGCATACCGATGGCGTGGCCACCTCTCCGCTGGCGGATGTGTCGGTGACCAAATCCCTGCCGCCGGAAGTCTCTGAGATGATGCAGCTCAGCATTGAGAACGGCTATAAGCGCTTTATCACCCTGGTGGCGGACTCGCGTAAAAAGACGCCTGAGCAGATCGACCAGATCGCACAGGGACACGTCTGGACCGGCCAGGATGCGAAGAGCAACGGTCTGGTGGACAGCCTGGGCGACTTCGATGACGCGGTGAAAAAAGCCGCCGAGCTGGCGAAGCTCAAGCAGTGGCATATCGAGTATTACCAGGACGAGCCGTCGTTCTTCGATATGGTCATGGACAGCATGTCCGGCTCGGTACGCGCCATGCTGCCGGAGGCGATGCAGGCTTACCTGCCTGCGCCAGTCGCCACGGCGGCGAAAGCGATGAAGGCGGAAAGCGATAAGCTCGCGGCCTTTAACGATCCACAGAGTCGTTACGCGTTTTGCCTGACCTGCGCTAACGTCCGTTAAAAACCGTCCCCTCTTCACGCGAAGAGGGGATTTTTTTCTTTTGAAGAACAAGAACTCACTACCATGCAGAAGAAATCGATTTATGTAGCCTACACTGGCGGTACCATCGGTATGCAGCGCTCTGAAAACGGCTATATTCCTGTCTCCGGCCACCTTCAGCGTCAGCTTGCGCTGATGCCAGAATTCCACCGTCCGGAAATGCCTGACTTCACCATCCACGAATACGAGCCGCTGATGGACTCCTCCGACATGACGCCGGAAGACTGGCAGCATATCGCGGATGACATTAAAGCCCATTACGACCAGTACGACGGCTTCGTGATCCTGCACGGCACCGACACCATGGCGTTTACCGCCTCGGCGCTCTCCTTCATGCTGGAGAACCTGAGCAAGCCGGTTATCGTCACCGGGTCGCAAATCCCGCTGGCGGAACTGCGCTCGGACGGGCAGATCAACCTGCTGAACTCCCTGTACGTGGCGGCGAATTACCCGATCAACGAAGTGTCGCTGTTCTTCAATAACCGTCTGTATCGCGGCAACCGTACCACCAAAGCCCATGCTGACGGTTTTGACGCCTTCGCCTCCCCTAACCTGCAGCCGCTGCTGGAGGCCGGGATTCATATTCGTCGTCTGGGCACGCCGCCTGCGCCGAACACCGCCGGCGAGCTGATCGTGCATCCGATCACTCCGCAGCCGATTGGCGTGGTCACTATCTACCCGGGTATCTCTGCCGACGTGGTGCGTAACTTCCTGCGCCAGCCGGTGAAAGCGCTGATTCTGCGCTCCTATGGCGTCGGCAACGCGCCGCAGAACGGCGAATTCCTGAAAGAGCTTCAGGAAGCCAGCGAGCGCGGAATTGTAGTCGTGAACCTGACCCAGTGTATGTCCGGAAAGGTCAACATGGGCGGCTATGCCACCGGCAACGCGCTGGCGCACGCCGGAGTTATCAGCGGGTTCGATATGACCGTTGAGGCAACGCTGACTAAACTTCACTATTTACTGAGTCAGGATCTGGACATTCAGTCTATTCGCAGCGCGATGATGCAAAACCTGCGCGGCGAGCTGACCCCGGACGAATAAGGAGTGCTCATGAAGCAACGCGCCCTGCTACTGGTCGATTTGCAAAATGATTTCTGCGCGGGCGGTGCGCTGGCCGTCGCCGAAGGTGACAGCACCGTTGACGTGGCAAACACGCTGATTGACTGGAGCAAAGCCCGCGGCGAAGCGGTTGTCGCAAGCCAGGACTGGCATCCGGCGAACCACGGCAGCTTTGCCAGCCAGCACGACGTCGAGCCTTTCACTCAGGGGGAACTCGACGGGCTGGCGCAAACCTTCTGGCCGGATCACTGCGTACAGCAGACGGAAGGCGCGGAGCTGCATCCGCTCCTGAACCAGAAAGCCATCGACGCGGTGTTCCATAAAGGTGAAAACCCGGCTATCGACAGCTATAGCGCGTTTTTTGATAACGGGCATCGCCAGAAAACGGCGCTGGACGCGTGGTTACGCCACCATGAAATCACGGAGCTGATCGTGCTGGGCCTGGCGACGGATTACTGCGTGAAGTTTACCGTGCTGGACGCGCTCCAGTTGGGGTATACCGTCAGCGTCATCACCGACGGCTGCCGCGGGGTAAACATTCACCCGCAGGACAGCGCTCAGGCGTTTATGGATATGGCTGCGGAAGGCGCAACGCTGTATACGCTCGAAGACTGGCTGGAAACACAGGCGTAGTCTTTTACGCCCTCTCCCTGTGGGAGAGGGTATCAATCTGCACCGTTATTGCATTTTCATCGTCGCAATCGGCTTCGGCGTGATGCCAAAGTCTTCTTTCAGCTCACGCTTGCTCTTCATGACCATCTGGCCTTTGGTGTCGATCGTCATGTGCTGCGCGTCGGTGTTATTGCGCGCCTGCCACAGCATCACCAGCTGCAAACTGTTCTCTTTTTGCTCCGGCGTCAGCGCAACTCCGTCGGGCCATTTTCCCAGTTCTACGGCGGTCACCAGACGCTGATAAATCTCCGGCGTCATGCCGCTAATCATGTCATCAATATTCACACTCGCGCCCTTTCAAAGGAATAATTTGCTGAATCGTTTTTTCAACCCTTCACCTGGTCGCCGTTTTCGTCGTCAGTGAAGCTCATTGAGGCCGAATTTACGCAGAAACGCTCGCCCGTAGGCTGGGGGCCATCCGGGAAGACGTGCCCAAGGTGCGCATCGCAATTGCCGCAGCGAATTTCCGTACGCACCATGCCGTGCGACGAGTCGGTCAGGTAGCGGATGGCCTCATCGCTCACCGGCTCGTAGAAACTCGGCCAGCCGCAGCCAGAATCAAATTTCGTTTGTGAATTGAACAGGGGCGCATCACAGACCAGGCAGTGGTAGACGCCGTCTCGCTTATTGTGCAGTAAACGCCCGGTGAACGGCGGTTCCGTTCCGTGATTCTGCGTCACGTAAAACTGCATTTCTGTGAGGTTTTTTTTCAAATCGTCAGGGTTACGTTGGTTCGACATATGCTTACATCTCGCTGTAGAAACAGACATCTTTAACCCGGATTCTAACAAAACATTAACACCCTTGCGTGCACTTTTGATCTAAACTTATGTGTCGCGAATAAGCGGTCAGGCAATTGTGATCACGTTCACATTTTTATCCTGAGAGGACTTTAAAATCCCGGCTCAGCCCCCATATGGGTGCAAGCTCAAAGGGAAAGTGAGGCGAGTCAGTCGCACAAACGTTAGTCACAGGATTGATTTGTCGCAATGATTGACACGATTCCGCTTGACGCTGCGTAAGGTTTTTGTAATTTTACAGGCAACCTTTTATTCACTAACAAATAGCTGGTGGAATATATGACTATCAAAGTAGGTATCAACGGTTTTGGCCGTATCGGCCGTATTGTTTTCCGTGCTGCTCAGAAACGTTCTGACATCGAAATCGTTGGTATCAACGATCTCCTGGACGCTGAATACATGGCGTACATGCTGAAGTACGACTCAACTCACGGTCGTTTCGACGGCACCGTTGAAGTGAAAGACGGCCACCTGGTTGTTAATGGCAAAACCATCCGCGTTACTGCTGAAAAAGACCCAGCTAACCTGAAATGGAACGAAATCGGTGTTGACGTTGTTGCTGAAGCAACCGGTATCTTCCTGACCGACGAAACTGCGCGTAAACACATCACCGCTGGTGCGAAGAAAGTTGTTCTGACTGGTCCTTCCAAAGACAACACCCCAATGTTCGTTCGTGGTGCAAACTTCGAAACTTACGCTGGCCAGGATATCGTGTCTAACGCATCCTGCACCACCAACTGCCTGGCACCACTGGCTAAAGTTATCAACGACAACTTCGGCATCATCGAAGGTCTGATGACTACCGTTCACGCGACTACCGCTACTCAGAAAACCGTTGATGGCCCGTCTCACAAAGACTGGCGCGGCGGCCGTGGCGCGGCTCAGAACATCATCCCATCCTCTACCGGTGCTGCTAAAGCTGTAGGTAAAGTACTGCCAGAACTGAATGGCAAACTGACTGGTATGGCGTTCCGCGTTCCAACTCCTAACGTATCCGTTGTTGACCTGACCGTTCGTCTGGAAAAAGCTGCTTCTTATGAAGAAATTAAGAAAGCAATCAAAGCTGCTTCCGAAGGCGCAATGAAAGGCGTTCTGGGCTACACCGAAGACGACGTTGTATCTACCGATTTCAACGGCGAAATCTGCACTTCAGTATTCGATGCTAAAGCAGGTATCGCACTGAACGACAACTTCGTGAAACTGGTTTCCTGGTACGACAACGAAACTGGCTACTCTAACAAAGTACTGGACCTGATCGCTCACATCTCCAAATAAGTTGAGATGAGTGTTTGATCCAAAAAGGCGACTTCGGTCGCCTTTTTTATTGTTTTTAGACAGAGGATTGCTTAATGACTAATAAAATTTTTGCACTTCCGGTAGTCGAACAACTTACCCCTGTGCTCTCCCGCCGTCAGATTGACGGTGCTGATATCTTCGTCGTTGACCACCCACGCGTTAAAGCCTCCGTAGCGCTCAACGGCGCCCACCTGCTCTCCTGGAAACCGGAAGGCGAAGCAGAAGGCTTATGGCTGAGCGATGCGACCTCCTTCAAAAAAGGGGCCGCAATCCGCGGTGGCGTACCGATCTGCTGGCCGTGGTTCGGCCCGTCCGCACAGCCGGGTTTGCCGTCTCACGGTTTTGCCCGTAACCAGCAGTGGACGCTGAAAGCGCATAACGAAGATGACAACGGCGCAGTGCTGACCTTTGAGCTGCAGGCTAATGATGAAACCCGCGCCCTCTGGCCGCACGATTTCACCCTGTATGCCCGCTTCAAGCTGGGTAAAACCTGTGAAATCGAACTGGAAGCTCACGGCGAGTTCGAAACCACCTCTGCCCTGCACACCTATTTCAACGTGGGTGATATCAGCGCCGTGAAGGTGAGCGGCCTGGGCGATACCTATATTGATAAAGTCGATAACGCGAAAGAAGGCAAACTGAGCGACGGCGTTCAGGCATTCCCTGACCGTACCGACCGCGTTTACCTGCACCCGGAAGCGTGCAGCGTGATCCACGACGGCGCCCTGAACCGCGGTATTGAAGTGGTCCATCATCATCACAGCGACGTGGTGGGCTGGAACCCGGGCCCTGCGCTGTCCGTCAGCATGGCCGATATGACGGATGATGGCTACAAAACGTTTGTCTGCGTGGAAACCGCTTGCGTGAGCAACCCGCAAAAAGCGAGTGAGGAAAAACCGTCTCGTTTAGGGCAGACGATTCGCATTGTTAAGCGATAAATTCCCTGCACCACGCTAAAGCAAACGGGGCGCAAGCGCCCCGTTTTGATGCAAAGATTGCACTAAATTAATGCACAATCAGAACTTGTAGCTCACACCCACAGAGAAGATGCCTGCCCAGGACTTATCGACCATCGGGCTATCCTTCACTTCGTCGCTCAGACGCTCATAGCGGCCGGTACCGTACACGCTCCAGTCGCCAAGGAAGTTGTAGCTCGCGGTCAGCTCCAGGTAAGGATCCCAGCCGTCATCTGCACTGTAGCTTTTCAGACCACTGCGGCGGGACTCGTTTTTAGAGACGCCGTAGTAGTAATCGTTGTAGTTCTCGCTGTTGTACTGCACACCGATACCCGGCGTCAGGGTGAGCCCACCGTTGGTGTAGCGGTACAACCACGCCAGATCCCAGATAAAGCCGTTGCTGTTATCCAGCGTGTCACCCGCCAGGGCCGTACGCAGGAAGCCATACTCGGTGTTATGTACATACGAGAGCCCGGCCATCATGGTGCTTTTACGCTTGTCGAGCTGGCGAAGCGCATGGCTGTCGCTGTCACCCGGCTTGAAGTGCGTTGGGTCGTAGTAGGCCATGATGGAGAGCTTATCGGCCTTATCGTTCCAGAGATAGTAGCCGCCGCCGAGCCCGCGGAACCAGACGTTGTCGCCTTCATAGGTGATAACGGGAACAGGATAAACATCACGGTCATACTGTTTATACGGGCTGTTAATGACGCCAACACCCGCGCCAACCGTCCACTGACTTTCCGCCTGCGCGGTGTTCACTGCGGTCGCGGCAAGGATGCCTAATGCCAGAAGTTTGAGTTTGGTCACAATCCATTCTTTCCTGTAGTCAAATAATCAGCGGATGAAGTGTAACCGCCATTCCCGTACATCCCAAAATTTTTTGCCTGCTAATCAGTCTGATTAACCCGTTATTTTTAACTTTTCAGATGACAACACGCTTTCATTTATATGACCACTGAATGAAAAACGTGCATTTGTCTTATAACGACAGTGGAAATTTTTGGATGAGTTATTGATATGTCATTGAAAGTAGATTTTCTGGGCATGCAAGTTTTGCAAATGCCATCTACGCTTTAATTTAAGAAGAGTTTTCCTGAACACCCTGCGGTTCTTAGCGTCTGACCTGGCACACAGGTTGCTGCTCTGGCAGTGAGGTGCGAGAGATTCTCTTCCGGGAGCCTCCACTACTCATACGAACGGCTCTTATCCTGTGCTAAAAAACGAAAGGACGGCATGCCATGAATATATTCGATCACTATCGCCAGCGCTATGAAGCTGCCAAGGACGAAGAGTTCACACTGCAGGAGTTTCTTACCATCTGTCGGCAAGATCGCAGTGCCTATGCCAATGCGGCAGAACGGCTATTGATGGCTATTGGTGAGCCAAACATGGTTGACACTGCCCTGGAGCCTCGGCTTTCCCGTCTCTTTTCGAATCGGGTGGTCGCCCGATACCCGGCGTTTGAAGAGTTCTATGGTATGGAAGATGCCATCGAACAGATTGTCTCCTATCTGAAGCATGCCGCTCAGGGTCTGGAAGAGAAGAAACAGATCCTCTATTTACTCGGCCCGGTGGGTGGCGGTAAATCCTCGCTGGCTGAACGCCTGAAGTCGCTGATGCAGCGCGTTCCTATTTATGTGTTGAGCGCCAACGGTGAACGCAGCCCGGTGAACGACCATCCGCTGTGCCTGTTCAATCCGCAGGAAGACGCGCAGATTCTGGATAAAGAGTATGGTATCCCGTGTCGCTACCTCGGCACCATCATGTCGCCGTGGGCGGCAAAACGCCTGCACGAGTTTGGTGGCGACATCACTAAATTCCGCGTGGTGAAAGTCTGGCCGTCTATCCTTGAGCAGATCGCCATCGCCAAAACAGAACCCGGTGATGAGAACAACCAGGATATCTCGGCGCTGGTGGGTAAAGTCGATATCCGTAAGCTGGAAAACTTCGCGCAAAACGATCCGGATGCCTACGGTTACTCAGGCGCGCTGTGCCGCGCGAACCAGGGGATTATGGAATTCGTCGAGATGTTTAAAGCACCGATTAAAGTGCTGCATCCTCTGCTGACGGCTACCCAGGAAGGCAACTACAACGGGACGGAAGGTATCTCCGCCCTGCCGTTTAACGGGATTATCCTCGCCCACTCGAACGAATCTGAATGGGTGACCTTCCGTAATAACAAAAACAATGAGGCCTTCCTTGACCGCGTGTACATCGTCAAGGTGCCTTATTGCCTGCGTATCTCCGAAGAGATCAAAATTTACGAGAAACTGCTTAACCACAGCGAACTGGTGCACGCTCCTTGCGCACCGGGAACGCTGGAAACGCTGTCGCGCTTCTCCATCCTTTCGCGTCTGAAAGAGCCGGAAAACTCCAGCATCTATTCGAAAATGCGCGTCTATGACGGTGAAAGCCTGAAAGATACCGACCCGAAAGCGAAGTCGTATCAGGAATACCGCGACTATGCCGGGGTTGATGAGGGGATGAACGGTCTGTCCACGCGCTTCGCGTTTAAGATCCTCTCCCGCGTCTTTAACTTCGACCATGCGGAAGTGGCGGCCAACCCGGTTCATCTCTTCTACGTGCTGGAGCAGCAAATCGAACGCGAGCAGTTCCCGCAGGAACAGGCTGAGCGCTACCTTGAGTTCCTCAAAGGTTACCTGATCCCGAAATACGCCGAGTTCATTGGCAAAGAGATCCAGACGGCCTACCTGGAATCCTATTCAGAATACGGGCAGAACATTTTCGACCGTTATGTCACCTATGCTGACTTCTGGATCCAGGATCAGGAGTACCGCGACCCGGATACCGGCCAGCTGTTTGACCGTGAATCCCTGAACGCGGAGCTGGAAAAAATCGAGAAGCCTGCCGGGATCAGCAACCCGAAAGACTTCCGTAACGAGATTGTGAACTTTGTCCTGCGCGCCAGAGCGCATAACAACGGGCGCAATCCGAACTGGACCAGCTACGAGAAACTGCGCACGGTCATTGAGAAGAAAATGTTCTCCAATACCGAAGAGCTGCTGCCGGTGATCTCGTTTAACGCCAAAACCTCAACCGATGAGCAGAAAAAGCACGACGACTTTGTCGACCGTATGATGGAAAAAGGCTACACCCGCAAGCAGGTCCGCCTGCTCTGTGAATGGTATCTGCGCGTGCGTAAATCGTCTTAAAAACAAGTGCCCGGTGGCGGTTAGCGCTGACCGGGCCTACAAAATGCAAGTTGGCAAATGCAGTACGGGGGGTATATGACCTGGTTTATTGACCGGCGTCTTAACGGCAAAAACAAGAGCACGGTGAACCGCCAGCGCTTCTTGCGTCGTTATAAAGCGCAAATTAAACAGTCTATCTCCGAGGCCATCAACAAACGCTCGGTGACCGACGTCGACAGCGGCGAGTCTGTCTCCATCCCCACCGATGACATCAGCGAACCGATGTTTCATCAGGGGCGAGGCGGCCTGCGCCATCGCGTACACCCAGGTAATGACCACTTCGTTCAGAACGACAGAATTGAGCGTCCTCAGGGCGGCGGCGGTGGTTCAGGAAGCGGTCAGGGACAGGCCAGCCAGGACGGTGAAGGTCAGGACGAATTTGTCTTCCAGATTTCGAAAGACGAATATCTCGACCTGCTGTTTGAAGACCTGGCGCTGCCGAATCTGAAAAAGAATCAGCATCGTCAGCTTAATGAATACAAAACCCATCGCGCGGGCTATACCGCCAACGGCGTGCCCGCCAATATCAGCGTCGTGCGTTCGTTGCAGAATTCGCTGGCGCGACGAACGGCCATGACGGCGGGCAAACGGCGCGAACTGCGCGAGCTGGAGAGCAGCCTGAAGGTCGTGGAAAACACGGAACCGGCGCAACTGCTGGAAGAGGAGCGTCTGCGTAAAGAGATTGCGGAACTAAGAGCGAAGATCGAACGGGTACCGTTTATAGACACCTTCGACCTGCGCTACAAGAATTACGAAAAACGCCCTGAGCCCTCCAGCCAGGCGGTGATGTTCTGTCTGATGGACGTTTCCGGCTCGATGGACCAGGCCACGAAGGATATGGCGAAGCGTTTTTATATTCTGCTCTACCTGTTCCTGAGCAGAACCTATAAGAACGTGGAGGTGGTCTATATTCGTCACCATACTCAGGCGAAAGAAGTAGATGAACATGAGTTTTTCTACTCGCAGGAGACCGGCGGGACCATCGTGTCAAGCGCTCTGAAGCTGATGGATGAAGTGGTCAAAGAGCGTTACGACCCGGCGCAGTGGAACATTTATGCCGCGCAGGCGTCCGATGGCGACAACTGGGCCGACGACTCACCGCTGTGTCACGAGATTCTGGCGAAGAAAATTCTGCCGGTGGTGCGTTACTACAGCTATATCGAAATTACCCGTCGCGCGCACCAGACCCTGTGGCGGGAGTATGAACATCTGCAAGCAATGTTCGATAATTTTGCCATGCAGCATATCCGTGACCAGGATGATATTTATCCGGTGTTCAGGGAGCTGTTCCATAAACAATCTGCTACCAGCAACGCATAATCCAACAGCCAGCTAACGCGCTGGCTGTTTTCTTTCGACCCCGTTCATCCCGTGCTAATGTAGAAAGCTGCATACTGGATTATCACCGGGAAAATCGTTATGACTGACGACGTTATTGGAACAGGAACCCACCAGCAGCTCATTACCTTACTTACCGAGCAAGGCGCGCGTTTTCGCGTCATGGAGCACGAGGCGGTTGGGAAATGCGAAGCGGTAAGTGAAATTCGCGGGACCGATCTGCGGCAAGGCGCCAAAGCCCTGGTCTGCAAGGTGAAGGGAAACGGCGTAAAAAAACACGTTCTGGCGATCCTCGCCGCCGATCTGCAGGCCGACCTGAGCCAGCTTGCCAGCCATTTTGGCGGGCTGAAGGCCTCCCTCGCGAGCCCAGCCGAGGTCGATACCCTGACCGCCTGCGTTTTCGGCGCTATCCCGCCCTTTAGCTTCCATCCTGATTTGGCACTGGTTGCCGACCCGCTGCTGTTCGAGCGCTTTGACGAAATCGCCTTTAACGCCGGTTTACTGGAGAAATCCGTGATTATGGATACCCAGGATTACCTGCGCATCGCCCGTCCTGAACTGGTGACCTTCCACAAAGCGTAACCGTGATGGCTGACGCCCCTGTCAGCCTTTTCTTTCCAGAAACAGCACGGAGGCGACGAGAATAATGGCAATAGCAAAAAACGATGAGGAGATAATCAGCGTTTCAACAAACATGTGATCGTTCATGATGGCGACCCCTTTTGCGATATCTGCCTTCGTTTTAATCCGCGTAAATGACAAGGTTATGACAGCAATATAATCTTTTTAAAACTGTCCTCCGACGCGTTTGCGCGTACAGTAAGCAAGTTGATTATTTTGGCAAGGATTCCCTATGTTTGACCCTACTCTGCTCATTCTTCTGGCACTCGCCGCGCTCGGCTTTGTCAGCCATAACACCACCGTCGCCATCTCGATTCTGGTGCTGATTATTGTTCGCGTGACCCCGTTAAATACCTTCTTCCCGTGGATAGAAAAACAAGGCCTCACCATCGGGATCATCATTTTAACCATCGGGGTAATGGCGCCCATCGCCAGCGGCACGCTTCCCGCCTCAACCCTGCTGCACTCGTTTGTAAACTGGAAATCGCTGGTGGCGATCGCGGTGGGGATTTTTGTTTCGTGGCTGGGCGGGCGCGGCGTTACGCTGATGAGCAGCCAGCCCTCGCTGGTGGCGGGTCTGCTGGTGGGCACCGTGCTGGGCGTGGCGCTCTTTCGCGGAGTTCCTGTGGGGCCGCTGATTGCGGCTGGCCTTGTCTCTCTGTTTATCGGGAAGTCGTAGTCAGGCTGGCCATATAACGCGCCGGCGTCTGGCCCAGTCCCTTTCTGAACATGGTGATAAACGCGGTGGTAGAGTCGTAGCCGAGTGTCTGTGCCACCTGCTGTACCGATTTCCCACCGATCAAATGCTGTAACGCCACGATCAGCTGCAGCTGGTGACGCCAGCGGCGAAAGCTTAAACCGGTCTCTTTCACTACCAGCCGCGCCAGGTTGCGTTCGCTCATGGCAAAGTGGCTCGCCCACTGCGTCAGCGTCTGCCAGGCGGCGGGCTCTTCCGCCATTTTCTCGCTCATCAGCCGAATTTTAGGATGGGGCGAGACGGGCAGCTGCAGATGCTCCTGACGCTGGAGCGGCAGCTCGTCAAACAGAACGTCTACCAGGCGCGACGTGGCCGCAAGAGAGAGTTGTTCACGCGATTTTTCCGCCAGGGATAAAATCAGCTCCCGCACCAGAGGGGAGATTTTCAGGGTGCAGCAGCGGTCGGGCAAGCTTGCCGCCCCCGGTTCAATGAACAAAAAGCAGAGCTGCGCGCCCGGGGTGGCCCTGTTGCTGTGCGGCATCTGGCCGGGGATCCAGACGGCGTACTGGGGCGGAACCATCAGCATGGCATTTTCCACTTCGCAGGTGATCGCGCCGCCGAGGGCCAGAATCAGCTGCCCCTTACGGTGATGATGCCGGGGAATATACTGTTCCTCCGCCACCACGCGGATGCGAAATGCGACGGCCGCGTCGTGCTGGCTATCGGGATCATAGCCGTCCAGTCCCAGACCAATCATCAGTTTGTCCGATTTTAGCGATAAACTGTCATTTTAGCCTGATTTAAACCGCCGCGAAAATCGGTATTGTGTGCGCTCGCTTGAACGTATGAGAACATAATGACTACTGCTATTCGCACCTCA
The DNA here is from genome assembly GCF_041679625.1 of Enterobacter cloacae complex sp. ESBL7. Classification (NCBI taxonomy): domain Bacteria; kingdom Pseudomonadati; phylum Pseudomonadota; class Gammaproteobacteria; order Enterobacterales; family Enterobacteriaceae; genus Enterobacter; species Enterobacter cloacae complex sp. ESBL7. The sequence continues at coordinate 1,090,140 of NZ_JBGORN010000001.1, read as the reverse complement.
GGAAAACACGGCGCGCTGTTGATTGCAGGCATCCTGATGATTGCCACTACGCTTCGCGTCACCTTTACCGGCGCAGCTCCGCTGCTCGACACTATTCGTCTTGATTATGGCTTAAGCACGGCGCAAACCGGTCTGCTGACTACCCTGCCCCTGCTGGCTTTCGCCCTTGTCTCGCCGCTCGCCGCAGGCGTTGCCCGACGTATTGGCATGGAGCGCAGCCTGTTTGGCGCCCTGCTGCTGATTTGCGCCGGAATTGCACTTCGCTCGCTGCCTTCCGCCGCGCTGCTTTTCATCGGAACCGCGGTCATCGGCTGCGGAATTGCGCTCGGGAACGTGCTGTTACCCGGATTAATTAAGCGTGACTTCCCGGGTCAGGTAGCCCGACTCACCGGGGCCTATTCCCTGACGATGGGCGTCTCGGCGGCGCTTGGCTCAGCGATGATTGTTCCCCTGGCGCAGGGTAGCGCAGGCTGGCATGGCGCGCTGCTGATGCTAATGGCGTTTCCGCTGGTCGCGCTGCTGCTCTGGCTGCCGCAGTGGCGTCAGAAACACGTTGCGACGGTAACGGGCGCTGGCGCGCTGCATAATCGCGCCATCTGGCGCTCGGCCCTCGCCTGGCAGGTCACGCTCTTTTTGGGGATTAACTCGCTGATTTACTACGTCATCATCGGCTGGCTGCCGGCGATATTGCTCAGCCACGGCTACAGCGAAGCGCAGGCCGGCTCGGTGCACGGACTGTTGCAGCTGGCCACGGCCGTGCCGGGGCTTGCCGTTCCGCTGATCCTCCACCGTCTGAAAGACCAGCGGGGGATCGCCGGCGCGGTGGCGCTGATGTGCGCGGTAAGCGCGGCGGGGCTATGGTTTATGCCTGACATGGCGGTGATGTGGACGCTGGTGTTTGGCTTTGGCTCTGGAGCAACGATGATCCTCGGCCTGACGTTCATCGGTCTGCGCGCCAGCTCCGCGCACCAGGCTGCGGCGCTGTCCGGCATGGCGCAGTCGATTGGCTATCTGCTCGCCGCCTGCGGCCCTCCGCTGATGGGGAAAATTCACGATAGCGCGGGAAATTGGCAAATCCCGCTTCTGGGCTGCGCTCTGGCCGCCGTGATAATGGCGCTCTGCGGCGTGCTTGCCGGGCGAGACCGCGAGATCGCGCCCCGTTAAAGACTCTGGCAGACCATCGGGTCTGCCTTTTCCTACCCGCGAGCCGCGCGCAGCATCGCCTGCACCAGCACGACCGGACGGCCTTCCAGCGCGGCACGCTCATGCTGGAATAAGGTGATCACGAAGAACGGGTGCGTAACCAGCTCTGCGGCGCGAATTTCCCCCTGTTCGTCCCAGCCCGTAACATGCATATCACCGCTTTCCAGCGCCTGGGAAAACGCCGGCGACACGCCATAGTTACAGTGATAACCCTCTTCTATTTCCGGCTTGCCGTAGGCTTTCGCGATCAGCGTATTTTTGCGCAGCTCAATCGCATCGGTTTTTTCCACCAGCGAGCAGGTCAGCGGCGCAATCACCATGGTGCCTTCGGTATCCGTCTCGGCATGTGCCGCATCGGCCCAGCCCAACACATTGCGGGCATACTCAATCAGCGCGTGCTGGAATCCGCCGCAGGTGCCCAGGAACGGTACGCCGTTTTCACGCGCGTAGCGCGCGGCGATAAAGGCCGCCTCGGTGTTTTTATAGGGGCTGGCAGGCACCAGCCAGATGGCATCGTAGCCCACCAGATCTTCAGGGCTTGTCAGCTCCGTGGTGGCAAGCCAGTCGTAATCGGCGGTGAGGTCAAGGACTGCGGCGGCGTCGTCAATCGCCAGCGGGATCGCCTGATGCGCAATAACACTGGGATTGTAATCGCCAACCAGCGCAATGCGCAGCGTCGTTTTAACCGGGAGGTGTTCCATGAAAGGTTCCTTATGCCAGAGTATTATCAGATAACATAAGGAACCTCAGACTACCGATCTTCTGCAATTATCACAATACCTTAAATTGGGAGGGTGGAATTATGATTCAATGCAAACGCGTATACGAGCAGGCTGGTCCGGACGACGGCTATCGGGTACTGGTGGACAAGCTGTGGCCGCGCGGGGTTAAAAAAACGGACCTCGCCTATGATGAATGGTGCAAAGCGCTCACGCCTTCGAATGAATTACGCAAGGCCTTTCATAGCGAAACCATTGATTTCGCCGCCTTCAGCAAAGCCTATCGGGAAGAGCTGGCGCAGCATGCTGACGAGGGAATGCGTCTGGCGACGCTGGCGAACAGGCAGACCGTCACCCTGCTCTTTGCTGCCAAAGACACGAAGCAAAATCACGCCCAGGTATTAGCCGACTGGCTACGCCATCTCTGATCAGCCGATCGCCAGCTCATCGAGGATTTGCGGCGCTTCATCGGGAGTGAGCGGCATCAGATGTTCGGCGCGGACAAAGGCAAAGCCGTGCTGATTGTCAAAGGCGTAAACATCGCCAGTCACCAGCCAAAGGGCGCGATCGGCGGTAGCGGGTAATTGCGTCATCACGCCGTTGACCGGGTTAACGAAACGCAGGCCGGGCTGACACAGGCCAAACAGCTCAACAGATTTACCAATATTGCGACGGCCTGACGCCGTGCGGGCACCGATGATCATCGCCATGCTGCCCGGTTTAAGCTGAAACATACTTCTCTCACGGTAACGGTAGCCAGGAACTGGCTAAGAATAATCCTAAAGAGAAGTGTATCGCAGGCAATATACGTCTGTCACCTGGCGGGTTGCGGACGATCGCGACGGTAGAGCGTCCATTCATCAATCACTTCGCCCCCCGGTAGTTTGCACTCCGTGCGTACGCCCTGCGGGCTTTGAACCGGGATCTGTTCCCCGCCTTTCTCCAGGCAGTACACGGAGGCCGGGTTCGCCATACCGATAGCGTGCGGTGGTTTCGGGGCATCGGGTGGGGTTGTTTTCGCGGTGCAGGCAGCCAGGGGAAGCGCCAGCGCCAGAAGCAGAAATCTCATCTCATTGATCCTTGTGACATCATGACAGTCTAAGGGTAACGGGTCATCGCCCCTTTCTCCATGATTTCTCCATTTTAACTGCACTTTTCAACACTATAGTGTGGCATGTTCTCGATATGACCAGAGAACATCATTCCGTAATCAAGATGTCTTTGCCCCGGTCTCAACAACGGGGCCTTTTTTTCTCTGCTGCTGCCCCCTCCCTGCATATATTAAATTTTTTATATTCATGTTTTACTATGCCTGAAGTCTAAAAACTCAGCATAACATGCAGATGCAGACGTCTTCTGCCTGGGAGTCATTCTACGTCATGTCGGACATTATCCTTGCCCGTGTTTCAGAAACCCTCGCCACTGAACAATCCCTTGAAGGTCTCGTTCGCCAGCTGCTGGAGATGCTGGAGATTGTGACTGACATGGAGTCGACTTACCTCACCAAGGTAGATATCGAAGCCCGACTGCAGCATATCCTCTACGCCCGCAACAGCAAGCAGATGACAATTCCTGAGGGGCTGAGCGTCCCATGGGATGAAACACTGTGCAAGCGCGCGCTGGATAGCGACACCGTATTCAGCAACGACGTTCCCGAACGCTGGCCGGAGTGCGAGGCGGCGAAAGCGCTCGGCATTACGACCTACATGAGTATTCCTGTCCATCTTGCGGATGGTTCACTCTACGGAACGCTTTGTGCCACCAGCACCGCCAGAAAGCCGCTTAGCGAGCGCGGTGAACAGGTTCTGAAGTTATTCGCCGGGCTGATTGCCCAGTCCATTCAGAAAGAGTCGCTGGTAACCCAGCTTCGCGAAGCCAATGCGGCCCTCATCGCGCACTCTTACACGGATGCCCTTACCGGTTTACCCAACCGTCGCGCCATTTTTGAAGATCTGACCACGCTGTTTTCCCTGGCGCGGCACCTTAAACGTAACACCGTCATCGCGTTCATCGATCTGGATGATTTCAAGCTGATTAACGATCGCTACGGCCACGAGGCTGGCGACCAGTTCCTGATTGAAGTGGGCAAGCGTCTGACGGAAGAAAAACAGCAGGACGATATCATTGGCAGGCTGGGCGGCGATGAGTTTCTGGTGGCGTCGTTGAGCACATCCCACAGCGAAGGAGATAACGCGCAGGTCACGCTGCTCAAAACGCGCCTCAGCGCCTCTATTGCCGGTGAATACTGGCTGGGTAGCGTCAACCTCATTTACCCCGGAGCCAGCGTCGGCGTTATCGAAGTGGACCCTAAGATAACCGATCCGGACAGCGCATTACGCGACGCAGATGTCGCGATGTATCAGGATAAGAAAGGAAAAAGCAAAACACGCTTTCTCACTATGGATTAACCCCGTACACTCTACGGCGTTACAAAAACCGAAACAGGTGATGATATGAGAATAGGGATCCTCTTCCCGGTCGTTATTTTTATAACGGCGGTGATTTTTTTAGCATGGTTTTTTGTCGGTGGTTACGCGGCGCCTGGGGCATAAATGAGAAAAACGACCCTCGTTATGCTGATCGTTGCCATCGCGGCATTTGCCGGCACGCAGCTTGGCTGGTGGTAAACGCCACTACGTAAAAAGGCCGCCATCTGGCAGCCTTTTTTAACGCTTGTAAGCCTTAGCTTTTGATTTTTCTATAGATAAACAGAACAACCAGCGCACCAATCACCGCGACAGCGAAACTGCCGAAGTTAAAGCCATCGACTTTGCCAAAACCGAACAGCGTACTGATCCAGCCGCCGACTACCGCGCCGATAATACCCAGTATTACGGTGACGATAAACCCACCGCCATCTTTGCCCGGCATGATCCACTTCGCCAGAATACCCGCAATAAGCCCAAAGATAATCCAGGATAAAATTCCCATAACTTTCCTCTCTGTATGGTTTTTGTCATTAAATCAACGACACAAAAAAGAATAGCACAGGATTTCAGAAAGGAAATTTGTGATAGGCATCACAATGAGAGAGTGCGCAATTATTCATCAACAAAAAGAGCCTGCCGCATAAACTGTGGGGTTGCATCTTCTGTTGAGAAAGATTATCTTTCTCAACACTGAATAGTTGAGCGTAACACTCAGGTATTCAGTACGACATTGCTCACATTGCTTCCAGTATTTTTTGCCCACTCCTGAGTGGGCTTTTTTTCTGTTCATACCCCAACAAACGCGTACCGGTTACGTCCTGCGCGTTTTGCCTGGTAGAGCGCCTGGTCAGCGGCAATAATGATGTTCTGCTGGCTGCCCGCGATGTCGACCGCACGCGCGGTGGAAATCCCGACGCTTACCGTCACCCGTCCGAAGGGGCTAAAAGCATGCGCGATTTGCAGGGAAAACACGTTGCGAATGATCGTTTGCGCCAGTCGAAGCGCCTCCTGGATATCCGTATCAGGTAATATCAGCGCAAACTCCTCTCCGCCATAGCGCGCCACAATCTGATTATCACGGGTAAGGCTCTCCCGGAGACTGTTTCCCAGCAGCGTCAGACACCGGTCCCCTTCCGGATGGCCGTAGTTATCGTTGTATTTTTTGAAGTAGTCCACGTCCACAATCAGTATCGAAATTGCTGCGTCATGCGCTGCACACGTCGCGATTTCCGAGAGGATTCTTTCATCAAAAATGCGACGGTTATACAGCCCGGTCAACGCATCCTCAGAAGCGATAATCTTCAGCGCCTTATTATCTCTGGTTTTTCTGGATAAGTCGGAATACAGGAAGTATGACGCGACGATAAGTATCGCAGTGAAAACGAAAATGAGCAGCGCCAGCTGAATAGCCTGCTTGCGCCACGGTGCGAGGGCTTCATCAATGCTGACGGCCACGGTGGTCACCAGCCCGTAGCGTCGGTTTTTCTCATAGGCGTAAATGCGTTCGATTTTATCAAACCGCGAAACGGAACTGGCTATCCCGGTATTTTGTACCTTTAGGTATTTCCTGAAGAGGGGTGAATCAGAAAAAATCGTGCCGACGTAGGTATTTTTAAAGGGGTGACGGACCAGCAGCACACCGGATTGTGTCGTTAAGCCAATGACGCCCAGATGACCAATATTAATCTGCCCGTAAAGCGCGAGAAAATTCTCAATACCCAGCGTCACCACCACGACACCGTTAAATGCCCCGGTGTGGGTTTCAAGGCGACGACTAATGGTAATGACCCATTTGCCATTGGTTCTGCTTACCACGGGCTCACCAATAAAAATCTGCTGATTTTTATTTTCCTTGTGATAGATAAAAAATGACCTGTCCGATCCTTTGCGTGGGCCTGTAAAAGTTTCATGCAGCGCGGTAAAGATATCGCCCTGAGCGTCGTAAACAACCACATTATTAATCTGGGTAAGAAGATTATCCTGATTATTTATCATCCGCTGAATATTGGTCGCCTGTTGCGGCGTCATGCCATAAATTTCGATTATGTCGGAAACGGTAGTAATTAACATTTCGCTTTGGCGCATGATCCCCTCGGTGTAGACATCAAGGGTATGGCTCAGGTTAGCAACGCTGGTATTAATTTGCTGAATTGACTGCTGTCTGGACGTGGCAATTTGGACGGCAAGCGACAGCGAGATGATCAATGAGACAATGATGACGGTAATGGTTGTTGTGTAAAAAGTATTTTTCACATGCACGAGCTTTTCCACCTTATCACGCCTGACATCCCTGGCTGACAACTCTTGTCACTGTAACAAAGCTGGGGATAAGAGGAAAATGAATTGCACTTAAGCATACAACAGAAGCTCGTCTTTATTTCGTTTTACAAACTAACGGTCTCCCGGGGTTTAGATAAAATAACTTTAATAAAATCGATATAGGAGACGGGTTTACCAAAATAATATCCCTGTAACAGGGTTATCTCATTACGGTTGAGATACTCCAGTTGCTCTTTTGTTTCTACACCTTCAGCGACAATGCGCAAAGAGAGTTTTTTCGCCAGGTCAATGACGCAGTCCAGCAGGATCGTTGAGTCCTTTTCCTCTGAAACCCGGTTCACAAAGCTTTTATCAATTTTAATATAATCAATGGCCAGCGCATTAAGGCATGACAGCCCGGAATAACCCGTACCAAAATCATCCAGGGCAATAACAAAGCCGGCGTTATGCAGCATGTTGAGGTTTTCCACAAGGTGAGGATTATCGACCAGCGGTTCACGCTCGGTCACCTCGAGAACCAGTTTGACCTCTTTACCCTGAAACCCCTTCCCGAAGACGCGGCAGTCACCGATAAATGAAGGCGCATTAATATGCCTGGCGCTGATGTTCACCCCGATATGAAACCCGTCCGGTAGCTTAGGCAAAAGCGGCTTAAGCTGGGTCACCACTTTCGCCATCAATCCTTTAGTCAGCGGTATAATCAACCCGCTACGTTCGGCAATTGGAATAAAGACATCCGGCGGGATAAACCCTGACTTTTGGATGCTTCCATCTTGCCAGGACCTCAACGCCGTACAGCCCGCCAGTATCGCCGTTCACGATCGGCTGGTAATAAGGCTCGATCTCCCCCTGCAAAATCGCTTTACGCAAATCGTCTTCAAATGAGGTGCTTTTCCCTTTGTATCGACGGATCAAAATGCCTACCGCCACCGATAGCGCGAGAATAAGCAGTATCAGGCTCCATCCCTGTTGCAAAAGCCGCGTCAGGCTGAAAAAGGCAGGAGGTTGCCAGGCCAGGCTAAAGGGAAATTGCGTTGATGCCCTAAGTGACCCCGTCCAGGAGGCCGCTTTCCAGCCCCTCACATCGCCGTTGCGAACAAGCATGCTTTCGCCGACAACCAGCGCCAGATCCACGCTGTTCGATGCGCTTGCAATGGCGTCCTGCAAATGCGCGTCACTGATGCTGACGATGACGCGCCCTCCCGCGATGGGCATCTGGAAGATAAGCACCGGAATGCCGTTCACCAGTCGATTGCCGGGTAACAGCATCAATTTTTCGGCAGGTAACGTCTCAGGATGAATAATCAACACGCCATTCCCGGGAAGGGAAGTACAGATGATTTTACCCTGCAGCTCGATCATGATGGCGCGCAGATGCGGTTTTAGCGCTGCCTCTGTCCCCAGCGCCAGCTGTCCGCTACTGGTACACCCTTGAGCCGCAACGCGCTTTGCCGTGCTGGCCGCACTGACGGCTTCAGCCAGAATGTTTTCTATTTTTTGGGTGCTGGTCGTGGCGGTATGACTATTACTCAGCTTCGCCATCTGCCATAGCTGCCAGTTAATAATCAAAATGCCGCTCAGAAAAAGAAACAGAGCGCTAAGAATAGGGATCATCACGTTGCGCACGATGTTTTCCTTAATAGAAAAATCAAGCATGGATGTTCTGGTTGAAGAGCCTGTGCTAACCCGGTATTGCTTATAACAATGAAAATAGCTTAGCTGAGAATTGTCTTAAAAAACTGATACTTTCGTATGAGTTCATCTGCCGGCATTTACTCACATGACGTGACTATCAGGCTTGTTCCTTGCCCTGGCTGTGTTAAGATTTGTGAAATCAGGGAGCGGACTGGATAACTGGAAAATGAAAAAGCTCATTGCCGTTGCTATTGTTTCATCGCTTCTGGTCTTCCTGTCTCTTTATGCGGTCAATGCTGTAATCATTGGTCAGCAGAAGAGCAAACAGCGTGAAATATCCCGTACCCTTTTACATTATTCAGAAGACGTGTCCCAAAGCGTGGCGCTGGGTCTCAAAAGCATCACGACGCAGGGATGCGATAAAACCAGCCTCGATCGCTACAGACAAATTAAGCTTAATAATCTTTATTTTGCCGATATCGGCTTTATTGAGAAGGGAAAAATAGTCTGTACCGCTTTTTGGGGGAAACTCGCGACGCCCGTTGCACTTCCTGCAGAACTGCATAAAACGCCGAGGGGCTTTCTCCTGGCCCAGTTTTCGAGAAAAGACTTTTTCACGGGCAATGCGGCAATTTATAATAATATTATTATCTTCACCTCCCGCTATGCTTACGATAAATTCACCCCGGTTACCGCAAGCTATTCGCTCAGTGCTACCACCAAAGACTTCGGCAGAGTCTTTTTTTCGGCCGCCACGGAGCTAAATCAGCAGAGCTGGCTGCATTCGACGTTGTTTACCCTGACCCTGACACAGTGCAGCGCATTCTGGGACCTGTGCGTCATCGTGAAGCATCACGACGCCGGGCTGGCCTCGTTACCTCCGTTTATCTTTGCGCTTCTCGCGGTCATTCTCTGTTTTATCTGGATTGCGATAACGCTATTTATCTTCCGTATCTATGAAGACCGTTTTTCTCTGGAACGTACGCTGATAAAAGCCGTCCTCACGAATACCATCAGCGTTAACTATCAGCCCATTATTCGCATTCACGATCAAAAAATCGTGGGTGTAGAAGTTCTGTCGAGATGGCGCGACCAAAAACACGGGGACGTCTCTCCGGAGCTGTTTATCCCATTAATTAAGAAGATCGGTCTGTATAAAAAATATTACAGTAATATTATCGAAAAATCCCTTTCCGAAATTGCCCCACTGGCGATAAAACACCAGCTGATAGTCTCAATAAACGTTGGGCACAAGGAAATTGAAGATGGACAGTTCATTACCATTTTGCGCCGTGCGTGTTTTGCCAATCACCTTCCCCTTTCCCTGATGAAGGTCGAACTCTCTGAGAAAGCCGTTTCCACGGCAGATATCCTCGAAGGATTCTGTCAGGAGCTGAAATCGCTCGGCGTTAAAATATCAATAGACGATTTTGGCGTGCAGAACTCGAACCTCGCCCGCCTTTCGCTGCTTGAATATGATGAAATCAAAATCGATAAGTCGCTGGTGGACGGCATCAGCGAGCATTATAAGCAAAACATCTTTGTAATCTTCAGCGATGCCCTTGCAAGATTGAATAAAACGCTTGTTTTCGAGGGCGTGGAAAATGAAATTCAATATCGGTTTATTGCAAGCAGATATCCTGATGCGCTGATTCAGGGATGGTATTTTTCAAAAGCGCTCACCCGAAGCGAGCTGGCGAAGCGACTCACCGGGGTCGCACCGTAACCCGAAGCCTTGCGCATCCGTTTTTTTCCAGTCGGGCATTTCTATTTTTTACGCAAAAACATATAGTCGTCACATTCAGCCGGTAGATTACCCTGAAGCACACTCATATTTTGGTTAAAAACGTGAAATTATCCTTACTATTCCCAGTGGTACTCTTTTGTCTAACCGTTATTTTCGCGCTGTTTATCGACGCCCCCGCTTCGCATATTCTGCGGAAAAAATGCATGTGGTCCGATAGCGTGATGCTGAGCTGTATCGCAAAGCATCAGCATAACGGTTTTTGAAGCAGACTATTCATTTCCCCACTGATTGAGGAAGTTCGCAATATCATCAACGCGACCCGCACGGATCCCGGCCTCAGTGGCCATATCCTGCTGGGCTTCCTCGCTAATCTCCTCATTATTCGATAAACGGGTGAGCAGCAGCTGGAAATAATGTGCCAGCGCGTCGCGCTCTGACTCAGCGACCTGCTCAGCGGCTTCCGTCGCGTACTCATCGGCAATGTCATAATATTTCAGTGGGATATCGTTGTTCATAACAGTCTCGTCGCTAACCTGTAAGGGTAAAGCCATCAGTATATCGGACGCCCTATCTCAACCAAAGCATTGCTTCAGATGAGTAACGCAAGCAGCGCTGCGAGAGCGGGCGCGGCCTGTACATACAAAATTTTTCGGCTGGCGGTGGCTGCGCCAAAGAGTCCGGCGATCAGCACGCAGGCCAGGAAGAAGATGGCCACCTGAATCCCCTTTTCCCCGAGCCAGAGGCTCCAGAGCAGACCGGCCGCCAGAAAACCGTTATACAGCCCCTGATTCGCGGCCAGCACGCGGGTCTCGCGCGCAAAATCAGGACGCAGATTAAAGGCCTTATGCCCTGTTTTGGTATTCCACAGGAACATTTCCAGCACAAGAATGTAAAGATGGATGAATGCAACGACAGCGATAAGGACGGTGGCTAACATCGTGTTGTCTCCCGCAGGCAGAGGCAAAAAAAACGGGAACCCTCAGGCCCCCGCTCTTGTTTAACCCAGAATCTGGATTACATATTCGCGATAATCGCGTCGCCAAACTCTGAGCATTTCAGCAGCTTAGCGCCTTCCATCAGACGTTCGAAATCGTAAGTTACGGTTTTCGCGTTGATCGCGCCTTCCATACCTTTAACGATCAGGTCTGCGGCTTCGAACCATTCCATATGACGCAGCATCATCTCTGCGGACAGGATGATAGAGCCTGGGTTCACTTTGTCCTGGCCTGCATATTTAGGTGCAGTACCGTGGGTCGCTTCGAACAGGGCGCACTCGTCACCGATGTTCGCGCCAGGGGCGATACCGATACCGCCAACCTGAGCAGCCAGGGCGTCAGAGATGTAGTCACCGTTCAGGTTCATACAGGCAATCACGTCGTATTCTGCAGGACGCAGCAGGATCTGCTGCAGGAACGCATCGGCGATCACATCTTTAATGATGATCTCTTTACCTGTGTTCGGGTTCTTGATCTTCTGCCATGGACCACCGTCGATCAGCTCACCGCCGAACTCCTCTTTCGCCAACTGGTAACCCCAGTCTTTGAACGCGCCTTCGGTGAACTTCATGATGTTGCCTTTGTGAACCAGAGTCACAGAGTCACGGTCGTTGGTGATCGCGTATTCGATGGCCGCACGCACCAGACGTTTAGTACCGTCTTCAGAGCATGGCTTGATGCCGATACCGCAATGCTCAGGGAAGCGAATTTTCTTCACGCCCATCTCTTCGCGCAGGAATTTAATCACTTTTTCTGCATCAGCAGAGTCCGCTTTCCATTCAATACCCGCGTAGATGTCTTCTGAGTTTTCGCGGAAGATAACCATATCGGTCAGTTCAGGGTGCTTAACCGGGCTTGGGGTGCCCTGATAGTAACGAACCGGACGCAGACACACGTACAGGTCCAGCTCCTGACGCAGTGCCACGTTCAGGGAACGGATACCGCCGCCAACTGGCGTCGTCAGTGGGCCTTTAATAGCAACGCGGTAGTCGCGGATCAGGTCCAGCGTTTCTGCTGGCAGCCAGACGTCCTGGCCATAAACTTGAGTAGATTTCTCACCGGTGTAAATTTCCATCCAGGAAATTTTACGCTCGCCTTTGTAGGCTTTCTCAACAGCGGCATCAACCACTTTCAGCATCGCCGGGGTAACGTCTACACCGATACCGTCACCTTCGATGAACGGGATAATCGGATTGTGAGGAACGTTAATCTTGCCGTTTTGCAGGGTGATCTTTTTACCTTCCGCCGGAACAACTACTTTGCTTTCCATTAACCTCTCCTTCGAGCGCTTCTGGTTGTTACTGATCTTATGTTAATAAATTGTAATGAGCCCTTCGATAGTACCTGATTGTCCTGCGCCATGAAAGGTCTTCGTTATTAGGCTATAATGCGGCAATTGATAACGCCTGAAAATACCATGAAGAAAACTTCTTTTACAAAACACTGGGTTGAGCGATTCAGCTCGCGACAAGCCGCCAGAAGACCGCAGGAAACCCAGCCGAAGCGGGTTATTTTGTTCAATAAACCCTACGATGTTTTGCCGCAGTTTACCGATGAAGCCGGGCGCAGCACGCTGAAGGACTACATCCCCGTTCAGGGCGTCTACGCGGCCGGGCGCCTGGACCGCGACAGCGAAGGCCTTCTGGTCTTAACCAACGACGGCGCGTTGCAGGCAAAGCTCACGCAGCCGGGCAAACGCACCGGCAAAATTTACTTCGTCCAGGTGGAAGGCGAGCCGGATGACGCGACGCTGGCAGCACTACGCAGCGGCGTGACGTTGAACGACGGCCCAACCCTGCCCGCAGGTATTGAACGCGTGAATGAGCCGGAGTGGCTGTGGCCGCGCAACCCGCCGATTCGCGAACGCAAATCCATCCCGACAAGCTGGCTCAAAATCACCCTTTATGAAGGCCGCAACCGCCAGGTTCGGCGCATGACCGCACACGTCGGCTTCCCTACCCTGCGTCTGATTCGCTACGCCATGGGCAGCTACACTCTGGAAACGCTGGCAAACGGCGAATGGCGCGACGTCACCCCTTAAGGAGTCACTATGTTTAAACCTCATGTCACGGTTGCCTGCGTGGTCCACGCCAGGGGTAAATTCCTTGTTGTTGAAGAGAGCATTAACGGCAAAGCGCTGTGGAACCAGCCTGCCGGACACCTTGAAGCCAATGAAACCCTGCTGCAGGCAGCAAAACGCGAGCTGTGGGAAGAGACCGGTATTCACGCTGAGCCCCAGCACTTCATCCGTATGCACCAGTGGATCGCGCCGGATCACACCCCGTTCCTGCGCTTTTTATTCTCCGTTGAGCTTAGCGAAACGTGCGCCACAGAGCCGCAGGATGACGATATCGATCGCTGTCTCTGGGTCACCGCCGACGAGATCCTGAACGCGCCAAACCTGCGCTCGCCGCTGGTTTCGGAAAGCATTCGCTGCTGGCAGTCTGCTGGCCGCTTACCGCTGGATGTCATCGGCGCATTTAACTGGCCGTTTACAGAGGGTGTCAATGGTGGGGGGGCGTGATAGAATACGCCGCCTTGAAGTTCAATGTCGTGAGTATTCCATGTCAGATAACAGCCAGAAAAAAGTGATCGTCGGCATGTCCGGCGGTGTCGATTCCTCCGTTTCCGCCTACCTGTTACAGCAACAGGGCTATAAGGTGGAGGGCCTGTTCATGAAGAACTGGGAGGAAGATGATGGCGAGGAATACTGCACCGCCGCTGCGGATCTCGCCGACGCGCAGGCCGTATGCGATAAGCTCGGCATTGAACTGCACACCGTTAACTTTGCCGCAGAATACTGGGACAACGTTTTTGAACTGTTCCTGGAAGAGTACAAAGCGGGCCGCACGCCGAACCCGGATATTCTGTGCAACAAAGAGATCAAATTTAAGGCCTTCCTGGAATTCGCCGCGGAAGATCTGGGCGCTGACTACATCGCGACCGGTCACTACGTGCGTCGCGCAGACGTGAATGGCAAAAGCCAGCTGCTGCGCGGTCTGGACGGCAACAAAGATCAAAGCTATTTCCTCTATACGCTGAGCCACGAGCAAATCGCCCAGAGCCTGTTCCCGGTCGGCGAGCTGGAAAAGCCGCAGGTGCGTAAAATCGCCGAAGAGCTGGACCTGATCACCGCGAAGAAAAAAGACTCTACCGGCATTTGCTTCATCGGCGAGCGCAAATTCCGCGATTTCCTCGGACGTTACCTGCCTGCTCAGCCGGGTAAAATTGTCACCGTCGACGGGGAAGAGATTGGCCAGCATCAGGGGCTGATGTACCACACGCTCGGTCAGCGTAAAGGCCTGGGTATTGGCGGGACCAAAGAAGGTAGCGAAGATCCATGGTATGTTGTCGACAAAGACGTCGAAAACAATATTCTGGTTGTTGCCCAGGGTCACGATCATCCGCGTCTGATGTCCGTTGGCCTTATCGCGCAGCAGCTTCACTGGGTCGATCGTGAGCCGCTGAAAGGCACGCTGCGCTGCACGGTGAAAACACGCTACCGTCAGACCGATATTCCTTGCACCATTACCGCGCTCGATGACGATCGCATTGACGTGCGTTTCGACGAGCCGGTCGCCGCCGTCACCCCGGGTCAGTCTGCTGTCTTCTACAGCGGCGAAATCTGTCTGGGCGGCGGGATCATTGAACAGCGCCTGCCGCTGCCTGCTGTTTAATACGATTCACACATAAAGGAGACCGTGTGGCGAAGAACTACTATGACATCACCCTGGCGCTGGCGGGAATTTGCCAGTCAGCCCGTCTGGTGCAACAGCTGGCGCATCAGGGTCATTGCGACGCAGATGCCCTGCACGTTTCACTGAACAGCGTTATCGATCTCAACCCCGGCTCGACCCTGGGCGTGTTCGGCGGCAGTGAAACTAATCTTCGTCTCGGTCTTGAAACCCTGCTCGGCGTGCTTAACGCCAGCAGCCGTCAGGGATTAAACGCGGAGCTGACCCGCTACACGTTAAGCCTGATGGTGCTGGAACGTAAGCTGAACGCCGCAAAAGGCGCAATGAATACGCTGGGCGATCGCATTGCCGGGCTGCAGCGTCAGCTCGATCATTTTGACCTGCAGTCCGAAACGCTGCTGAGCGCTATGGCCGGCATTTATGTTGACGTCATCAGCCCGCTGGGGCCGCGTATTCAGGTCACCGGATCCCCTGCCGTGCTGCAAAGTCCGCAGGTACAGGCAAAAGTGCGCGCGTCCCTGCTGGCAGGGATCCGCGCCGCCGTGCTGTGGCACCAGGTGGGCGGTGGCCGCCTGCAGTTAATGTTTTCTCGTAATCGCCTGACCACTCAGGCAAAACAAATTCTTGCTCATTGTTAACCTCCCGGAGTTGCGAATTATGGAATTATCCTCACTGACCGCCGTATCCCCTGTCGATGGACGCTACGGCGATAAAGTCAGCGCGCTGCGCGGGATCTTCAGCGAATATGGTTTGCTGAAGTTCCGTGTTCAGGTTGAAGTACGCTGGCTGCAAAAGCTGGCCGCCCAGGCAGCAATCAAGGAAGTTCCTGCTTTTGACGAAAAGGCAAACGATTACCTTGATAAAATCGTTGCCGAGTTTAGCGAACAAGACGCCGCGCGCATTAAAACCATCGAACGCACCACCAACCACGACGTGAAAGCGGTTGAGTACTTCCTGAAAGAGAAAGTGGAAAGCGTCCCTGCGCTGCATGCCGTGTCTGAGTTCATTCACTTCGCCTGTACCTCTGAAGACATCAACAACCTCTCTCACGCGCTGATGCTTTCCACCGCACGTAAAGAGGTGGTGCTGCCTTACTGGCGTAAAATCATCGACGCGGTAAAAGCGCTGTCCGTGGAATACCGCGACATTCCGCTGCTCTCCCGTACCCACGGCCAGCCAGCCACTCCATCCACGATGGGTAAAGAGATGGCGAACGTCGCGTACCGCATGGAGCGCCAGTACCGTCAGCTGGAGCAGGTTGAGATCCTCGGCAAAATCAACGGCGCGGTCGGTAACTATAACGCCCACATCGCCGCTTATCCGGAAGTGGACTGGCACCAGTTCAGCGAAGAGTTCGTGACCTCTCTGGGCATTCAGTGGAACCCGTACACCACGCAGATTGAGCCGCACGACTATATCGCCGAACTGTTTGACTGCATCGCCCGCTTCAACACCATCCTAATCGACTTCGATCGTGACGTGTGGGGCTACATCGCCCTGAACCACTTCAAGCAGAAAACCATCGCCGGTGAAATCGGCTCTTCCACCATGCCGCACAAAGTGAACCCAATCGACTTCGAAAACTCCGAAGGCAACCTGGGCCTGGCGAACGCCGTGCTGCAGCATATGGCGAGCAAACTGCCGGTATCCCGCTGGCAGCGCGACCTGACCGACTCCACCGTACTGCGTAACCTGGGCGTGGGCATTGGCTACGCGCTGATCGCGTACCAGTCCACCCTGAAAGGCGTGAGCAAGCTGGAAGTGAACCGTGACCGTCTGCTGGACGAGCTGGATCACAACTGGGAAGTGCTGGCGGAGCCAATCCAGACCGTGATGCGCCGTTACGGTATCGAAAAACCGTACGAGAAGCTGAAAGAGCTGACCCGCGGCAAACGCGTTGACGCCGAAGGCATGAAGCAGTTTATCGACGGTCTGGCGCTGCCGGAAGAAGAGAAAACGCGCCTGAAGGCGATGACCCCGGCGAACTACATTGGCCGCGCCATCACCATGGTCGACGAGCTGAAGTAACGCCCCTCTCCCCCTTTTCGCCCGAAAAGGGGGATGCTTTTCCCCGGTTTACTCAATGTTTATCCCCACAACAACATAATCAGCGTTAGACTGCACAGCGAAAAACACAACCAACACTAAAACAATAAGTTACTTATCATTCAGTGGTTTACTGAAATTGTAATGCGGACATTATCGGACAATAATGGTCATTTTATCGCCCCAAATCATGCCCCCAGAGCAGTATTGCCCCCAAATTTGCCCCCAAAATTCACACCTCTGCCAGCCCCCTTCTCACCATCACGCCTTGTAACACTCATCATTTCCACAACTCGCTTTTGGGCTGGATAGGTACCGCAACCAGAGTTAGTGTCTGACCCAACGAAAACACGCTATGGGAAGCACAACATGACCATCCAGACCGCAAAAACACGCCCTATGACCGATACCGCCCGCTGCATCAGAGATTCCATGATTCGGGCCGGTATTCGCAGCACATGGCCGCTGCACGACTTGGCTGACTACGCTGGTATTGAAGTGGGTAACGCTGAGTTTATCGTTACCCAGATGGAGCTGGCTGGATATGTGAAGAAAACACACTGGGGCCACTACATGCTGACTCAAACCGGGGTCACAGCGCTGTAACCCCGGCACTCATGGTCAGGTCGGGGTAAAGTTACAGATAAGCAGCTCTGCCGCCCTGTGGCCGTTATTACCGCCAACCGAGTAAGTGGTACTGGTGCTGCGAATGTCCAGACCGTCAAAAACCGCCCGCATGTCCGGGTGGTCGTTCACTGAAATAATAGCTTTCCCCTTAATTCCCCTTACCATTTCAGCCATAAACTGGTACTGCTCGATGCCGAAGGGTACGCCGTAGCCCTGAGTTTGCCAGTACGGCGGGTCGAGGTAAAAGAGCGTGCCGGGGCGGTCATAGCGGCGTATGCACTCCTGCCAGTCCAGATGTTCAATCGTCACGCGCTGTAGGCGAAGCCAGGCATCAGACAGCGTTTCTTCCAGGCGCATCAGGTTCAGGCGGGAAGGACTGGTGGCGCTGGTTCCGAACGTCCGGCTGTCAGCCCTGGCACCGAAGGACAGTTTTTGAAGGTAGAAAAAGCGGGCTGCACGCTGAATATCGGTCAGGGTTTCCGGTGGCGTCACTTTCGCCCAGGTGAATATTTCCCGGCTGGTTAAAGCCCATTTAAACTGCCTTATAAACTCTTCCGGGTGATTCTGCACAACACGGTATAAGTTGACGATATCGCTGTTGATATCGTTCAGCACCTCCACATCCGATGGCTCTTTCATAAAGAACATTGCTGCGCCGCCGCAGAACGGCTCGACGTAGCAGGTGTGCTCAGGGAACAATGGCAAAATGGTTTTTGCCAGCTTACGCTTACCACCAACCCAGGGTATTACCGGTAATGCAGAATGATTTTTCAAAGCGATCCCCTTCGTTATTGATGCTGCATTTATGCCCTTTATTGACATTCAGGGCATCCGTTCTGAAGATGAATCCGTCTGGTTCTTTCATCGGTTTCCAGACACAGCACAGCTTGTAGGATTCCGCATGGATGCGGTGCTGTGCGATATCATTATCAATGGCGGTGTGGTTTTACCTTTCATCTTGCGCTGATCGGTTACCCCAAAATTACACCGCCGCCCTCTATGGTGGCGCTTTCCGGGTTCCTGTTGTTCATCGTTATCGTCATTCTGGTTAGCGCCACCACCATTTGTTGACTTCTGCCACTCCCGTTATGAGTATCACCATGTCCGGTTTCCAGGCCGGTTTACCGGACACGGCGCAGCATTTGACGGGCAGTTGATGCTGCGCCATTTCCCTTTAGAGGCGATATGCTTCCTATCCATGGCAACGCAACCGCAGGATTTTGCGTTGCCATTTTTTTACTGCAGATTTTCCGTCAATTGGCAATTTGACCCAAGAACCTGAATCATTGTCATCACAAACGCAACTAGTTGAGGCACGCCATACGCAGGGCTCTCGATCGCAATAACAGCTGATACCGCAAGTTCTGTATTGGTTGGTTTATCATTTGCTTATTCATTACTCAAACAATGTGATACACCAGAACTATTGACAATTAAAAACACACACAATCAGTCAATTACTCCATCCAGTTGCGTACACGCATTTTATTGTGCTGTATTTTTTTATTAATAGGTTTAAGATCCTATCCAAGACTAGTGACTACAGAATCGAATGATATTATCATTCTGGGAATATAGGCTTAACCCTGCTATTTTTTACGTATCAGTTTTTTTTCCGGTGAATGCGTAGCCGCGCTTTATCCGACAACTTATTTTGATGAAAGGACGACCTCCATGGCATACCCAACAATAGCTGTTGCTAATGCCTTCATTGAACGTGCGTTAAAAGGCCAACTTCCCGATCTCGATCCCATGAAGCTGCAAAAACTGATGTTTTACGCACAATCCTGGCATCTAAAAATTTACGATGAACCTTTGGTCGATGACTTTTTCGCCAAGTGGCCATATGGCCCTGTAATCCCATCGTTATATCATGAAGTTAAGCATTACAAGTGCGGAAGCATCGGTACATTAATAAGCAATCTGGAAAGCAACGGATGGATTCAGAGCGTGGTTACTCCGACTGTTCCTCTCTCAGACATAAAAACCAATGAACTGATTGATAAAATCTGTAGCGTATATGGCCCACTTCGTGCGACCCAGCTTTCATATCTTACTCACCAGCCAGGTACTGCATGGTCAGTAACTGAAAAAGAGGGCTCTGTTATCTCTAACGAGGTGATGAAAGATTGCATCCAATAGGACAACTAAAAATGTCAGCTTCGCTCGATGACATTGGCAAGGGAAAGCCAAATGCCGGAGATATACCCGACTGGTCTCCTGGCGACTCAGCTCCTGTAAATCCTGAGCCAAAATCCCAAAAACACCCTGCACTAGTTAACGAGGATGTTCTCGACAGGCAGGCCGATCGGGCGCTTAGGGTAAAGTTCGGCGATAAGGCATACAAGGTCGCCCGCAAAAGCCTGTATGGCTGGAGCTGGCTTTTGGCTATAGACGCAGCCTTTCAATTCAGGTTTCAGCGTTCATTATTCGATGACAGTGTTTTGATTGCGATTACATCAGCTGTGACGCTGAACGTTTTTGCAGCCTTTCTGGGTGTAATTAGGGGGCTCTTTCCAGCGGGAAAGTCAGACAAGGAGTGATGGAGTGCGTCGCCATTAAAAGCCCCGACTGCTTACAACGGTTCGGGACTTTGCATTTTGGGGTGTAAAAAAGCCAGCTCATGGCTGGCATTCGCTCGTTGTTGCTTACTCCGGCTTATCCGGCCACTCAATCTCTGGCGCATCTTCCGGCTTAATACGCGTCAGCAGTACGCGGTATTTTTCCATTCGATAAGCTGAAACTTTTCGTCTTCAGTTGCCATACCGAGATCAACCGCATCCTGAAGAATGGCAATTTTTTCTCTGGCCTCTGCCAGCAATTGCCGCTGCGTCCCCTCAGCTACTACCACCGGGTCAACAACGGGGTCGGTCAGCACCGGCCTGCCGTTTGCGTCCGGGGTGATTTCCCTGCCTTTCTCCTGCCCGCTGAGCAGGGCGTTATATTTTGCCTCGGTGATTTCCACGGCATCATCAGGCCAGCCGTTAGCGCTTTTCTCGTAGGCTTCTTTCATTGAGCCGGGGTAAAAGCCGCGACGGGCGGCGCTGTAATAGTATTGTTCTTTCATTTTTCACCTTACTTGCCAAATGCAACCCAGAATGATGTGGCTTCCGGGTCACCACCTGAGCCATAAGTAAAACCGTTCTGGTCGCGCGATAACACCCTGATATTGGAAGCGGAATCTTTAATCGAGCCAACATATAAATCCAGCGTGAGCAGTACCCCTATACAGTAGTTCGGGAAGGCTCTCGGGAACGTTACGCCTGTGGATGGGCCGACGCGGTTAACCACCCCCATCTGCATAATCAAACCGGATGAGTCCTGCCACCAACCGCCGCCACTGCCAAGGGCGTCAATGATTGTCGATGGTGGCGGGTTGTTTGAAGAGTAAACTCGAACGCCTGGCGTGTCGTACACACCACCGCCCGCAATGATTGCATTTGGGGCGTTGAAGGTCCCGTCAGCATTAAAGCCAAATACGGCTCCATTACCGTTATCCCCGATAATCTGGATTATGGCAGAGCCAAAATCAGAATTTCCGCTGCGCAGGATGCCAAAGCTTACCGCAGCCCCGTAGCCATATTCTTCGGTGGCAGAAAGAGCTTTGATGATGGGTAAAAACTGAGAAACATCCTTAGGCGTCATTCGTCCATAAGGGATGATAAACGGTGCCGTAGGGTCAGCGTATTGATTTGCAAATGCCCCCGTACCCGGCCAGGCTGCCGGGTTTATATGGTAATAGCTGGCATTAGTAAGGTGATCAACGTTACCGCCATTGGCATTGAGTATTTCAACCCAGGCCTGCCAGGGGCCAGAGCCATTCCATTGCTCACTAAGCCCGCGAATAAATTTCCGCCTCGTGAACGTCGTGTATTCCTGCTGGCAGCCATATGCGCTCGGCGTGACCAGCAGAGTGCCGGCATCCGTTATCGGGTAATTATGTTCAGCTGTCGCGCCAGCATCAGCAGGCTGATAATAGACCCCTGCTGCGCTGATATCCCCCAGGGTATTGAGGTCGACACTTAGTGCCTGACTGAAAAGAGGGAGCGCCCCTGTTTGAGCTGCGGTCGGCGGATTCAGTGGACCGTAAAGCATTTGCTGCTTTTGATGGTTGACCGAACCATCAGCATTGACCTGCAGCCACTCAACAATGATGTTGCCGTCAGCGCGGACAAACATATTTGCTGAAAACTCCACCCCATCACCATTTGTGCCGTATTCAATATGCACCCCGGAACCAAAGTGCCCGAAGCGCTTATCCGCATCGCCGCCTCCCTGGATAAAGAATCGCGTGGGGAGTCTGTCCGGGGACTGAAGCTCGGCGTCAGTGGTTTGCAGGGCATAGCCGCCCAGCCCCATCCATCCGGGAACGGTCGCACGCCCGGCTGTCGTATCGGTCATGGAGGTGACGATATCGGCATCGGCAGCGCTGCCGAGTTGCACGTTGCCGTTGTCGGGTTCATGGCTGTTGACGGTTCGCACAAATCCCTTACTCAACGCGGACAGGTTAGTGTTCGCCAGCACCCAGGCGCTAAGTGTGCTGTTCCAGATCACTTCAATTTGTGCAGAGGCGAGAATTTCCCCGCCCGTCAGCGCGGTATTGGTATTGCTGTACACGGGAGCCGCTGGCAACCCGTTCGGTGAGAACGTCGACGCTCCGGTATTGGCACCTGAGGCCAGAAAGGTAAGCCGCATGCCGTCCGTCAGAGAAGTTACCGGCGGCGTGAAATCTGCCGCATAGGCATTTACGGTACCGTAGTCCCGTGCGTAGGTCATCTGAGAGGACTGGATTCCTGCAATAAGCCCACCAGCGGGAAGAAACGGTGCGCCGGGGACCATTATGATATTTGCGCTGGTCAGTTCCGTCTGTCCCGCGGCGACCATCACCACAAATGCGCCGATGTAACCCGAATCCGGCCCCGGCGTGGTCTGCGTACCGGTGGTCGCAGCAATACCTGCTTTTGCCTTAACAATGCATTTGCCGGAACGCACCGTACCCTGAGCGGTACCACTGTTATTCGGACCATGCCACGCCTGTGTGGGGTTTGAGGCATTGTAGTACGGCAGCACCGTGCTCTCCGTGTCGCTCTCTTCATATGCCATCTGAATCAGGTAGTTCTGGCTGAGACCATTCGTTGAAGGTGCCTGTAGTGGCAGGGTAATAGCATCAACCAGGAGCCCTTGCTTGAGAATGCTGTGGGTGGTGTCTGCCGGCAGCGAGGAATACGCCGTATCATCCACATTCTGCAGGCTGTAGATTTCGCCGGCACCTACCGTCACCGCCATGGAGGCGGGGCTGGTCGGCCGGCACGCCAGTCCGTGTAAAAACGTTGATTTACCCATGATGGCTTCAGCCAGTTTCGCGAGCCCCACCATGGAAAAACGGTTTGTTTCAAGCAGGTCATTTTCCAGCGGTATAGCGCCTGGGTAGATTATTTTTCGGTCCATTATTGCTCCGGATGAAAAAAAACGGCCACTGAGGGCCGTTTGTGTAGAAATGTGAATTTTGGGTATTACAGGATACGGACCCAGACGCGGGTTCCGCACATTTTGACACTGTCGATAGCGGCGTATATGTCCGCATCGCTCAACTGGCCATCGGCCATTTTTCGGGAAACCCACACCGCGCGGGAGGGGGTGCTGTAACCTGCAGTGCTGATACCGTAGCCGGCAATATCGGACACGCCATCGCCCACACTGCGGTAAACCGTTACAAACGCCTCATACGGCATATTCAGCGAACCGTAGCTGCCCGCCATGCCATAACCTGAGTTCGGGCAGCGGTAAGCGCCGGTATCTACCGGATTACCCGGTTCGATAATCAGCGGGTCGCGTCCGGTCAGCTCCCTGACCACCAGCACAATGGCACGGCGTGTTGCCTTCTCCCTGAACAGGTTCACCTTTATCCAGGCACGGTATGAGTCATCCGACTGCCCGAGCTGTCGCGGTAAATTATTCCCGAAAAAATCGCTGGCAATCATATCCAGCCAGCCGTCGGTGGCCGTATTAATACGGGTCTGCAGCCTGGCATACGCAATAAGCGCGTACAGCGACGCGTTGACGCTGGCGAAGCCCCGCAGGATGGCATCGATAACCACAGAATTATCGCCGAACCATGACTGCGGCATCAGACGCTTCAGGCGCCTGAACTGGTCGTTATTGTCTCCTGCCGCCATTATGTCACCTGCACCATTCCGGCCTTGATTGTCTGGCGACCATCAACGGCGATGTCGTCGCTGCCACCATTCAAAAAAATCCCCGTCACGTTGATGATGGCCGGCGATACGGCATACGCCACGGCTGACAGGCTGGTATATGCCAGAGGGTTACCGAGTCCCAGCGCGTTAATGTGTGTCACCAGTGCGGCTTTAACCTGAATCGCCAGCGCGTCATGGTCATAACCCGGAGCTGTCGTCACGCTCATGACCACATCCGCCGTTACCACGACGGGCGAAAAAACAGCGAAGACAATGGTAAAACCCCGCACGGCCTCAATCGCGTTGTACAGCGAGGAAATCAGCGCCTCTGTGGGATGGCCTGAGCCGTCATCCACCACCACGAAGAAAAAGCCCAGCCGTTCGCTGCCGTCATAGTTCTGGTTCTCAAAGAGCTGATACGTCAGCCCTTCACGCGAAGAAGATACAGCGTAACCAATAGCCCCTTTGGTGGCCTTGGACAGTGAGGCGATGTACTGAATAAACCGGGCGCGCAACTCCGGGTCGGTCTCTGCATCACTGCCGCTGGTAATCGCCGTTTCGTTGGTGACGGTATCGATCCCCGGAATGGCACTACCAATGGTATTAATGGCACCGACGACGGCGTTACCATCCGCCCCGGCCACCAGGGCCTGAACCGGCACCAGAACGGAAGTAATGCCCGGTGGCAGCACATAGCCCTTTAAGGACGCATCCCAGGTGGATTGCGTTGCATCGGCCTGTACGCTGTACTGCTGCGAGCCGTCGCGGGTCTGGGCAATGCTGCCCACCGGCACCACCGCCTGACTGGTGGCAGTGTAGCGGGCAAAGCGCACCATACCATCGGCATATTCCGCCCCGATACGTGTCACACCGAAATCCCCGACCCACGAATCAAGATCTGCACCGGAGGACGTTGCCGCCCGGGTTAGCGCCAGCAAATTGAGAACCAGGCTCTGTAGCCACATTGCCACTGCACTGTAAGCTTCCACCACTGCACGCAAAATACTGCCAATAGTGGTATCCAGCAGACTGGAGCTGCCCCCCTGAATGGCCGCCACCTGCTCAGCGACCAGCGTATTAAAGTCTTTTGTATCCATAGTCACCTGTTCACGTTAAAGGAAAGCAGCACGGGTTCCAGAGTTTCAGCATCGGTGTAGCGGATTGACACCGAGACCCCGTTGGGAATGGCCTTCACTGTGATAACCGGCGCAGGTGATTGTGCAACAGAAGCCTCCATAGCCATCTGCCCCCGGATAAGTGCAGTAATCTCCGGAATATTCGCCACCTCACCAACACGCTTCGGCAGTCCTGCCCCGTAATCACCATGGAAGAGATAATCACCGCCATCATCAGGTGAGCGGGGGTTGGTTAGCAGCCGGCGCAAGACCCGCTGCTGACTTCGGGTAGTGGCAGTGACGCCCTGCAGATCGCCGGAGGATGACGTACCAACATCCCCACCCATGTAATGGTCTAAATCCATCAGCTTCACTCTGGTCCCTCCGTTCTCACCGTGTCGCCACCGCCCTGCACGCCCGTCACTTCGTGATCGTGTGTTTCAACCTGAATGCCTTTGACCGTCGCCCCCTCTTTCACATCCAGCGGGCCAATAAGCGTGGCTGTGGTATCACCACCTTCCGCGACGGTCTGCGAAATTGGCCCGTTCAGCCCGATCGCACCGTTAAGGTCGATCGCCTGTGCGGTCGTGGTATGTTTGCCCTTCACTACTGTTGTGGCATCGCCCTCCACTGTCAGGTGATAATCCCCTTTTACGGTCTCTTTAAGATTGCCGGCAGTCTCCAGCTCGACGCTGCCATCGTTGTGAAATTTCAGTAACGAACCGGACTGATGCACCAGCCAGAACTCGCCCGATGGACAAGCGAGCGGTCTGTCTTCATCGTTATAAAATCGTAAGCCAGCAGAGCCGTATCCCGTCGCCCCCTCCTGATAGTCAATCTCCACCAGGTCACCGATGGATGGCGGACAGAACAGCCCCCACCCGCTGCCGACCCACAGGGATTTCAGCGGTAGCCACCCGGTCAGCACATTGTCCGGCTGCAGAGCCACCCTCACAGAGTAGGTTGCAGGGTCGTAGCTGGTGACCGTTCCCTGCCGGGTCGTTGCCACCGACTGCCCCGCCTGCTGCGCCGCCGCACGGATGGTATTGAGTAACTGGTTCATCATGAGGTTATCCCCAGATCGGGACTGGTGTTTTTGGCTGTTATGTTCATCCGGTATCCATCCGTTACGCTCAGCGTCCGTGCAATGCTTTCCGGGTAATACACCTGGTCAAAATCCGTCTGTGTTCCCTGTACGCGAACGGATTGCGCCACCGTCAGCAGGTTATCCGCCGGCATCCCAGCAGTAAGGTGCATCTCATGGCTGACAATATGCTCATACATCGCCTGCGCCCGCTGCTGCGCGGCCTCTTGTGTGAGCCCCGGTACGGTATAGCGATATCGCTGCGTTGGTGAGGTGGACTGACCCGGCAATGTGGTTTTACCCTGCTTCGGCCAGAAGGCGCTGAATCCCTTTTTGGCTTTAGCATTCCAGCTTCTGACCTCAACAGATATTCCTTTGGCAATGGTCAGGTTGCGGGAAAACTGCAGGTCAATGATGTTCGACCTGGCGTAGTCCCTCTGTGGATCTGGTGGTGTCCACTGAATCAGATAATGATTATCTGACGACGCCGCCCGCTGCGTGAAATACAGCGTGTTGCCGCTGACATACAGGTCAAATCCCTCCACGTTCGCCAGATAGCTCAGCAAATCCCATTCGCTCTGCTGCTGCGTGGTATCCACAAAATCGCTGTGGTAGAAGCTTCCCGACATGCGGGTGGTTGGCGTCACGACGGCCTTCAGCCCGTGGCGTGCCGCCAGCGTTTCGGCTATCTGGCTCGCGGTTTGGTTCGCAAAGTGTTCGCTTGTTTTTGTGTCGATAAAGAGTGCTGTATTGTCCCGCCCGTTTAGCTCCAGCGTCCCCATGGGGAAATCAGGGGAAAGCTCATCCACACGCCCCAGAATCAAGCGGTCGAGGTCTTTTTCGGTATAGTGCTGCGGGTCTTTGGGAAAACCGGCGAACACCTCCACGTCCATCTTTCTCTGGCTCGCGAACCACTGCAGGTTTCGCTGTGGCGGCAGCATCGAGGACACAAAGACCAGGCGAAACGTGTCTGCGCTGCGGTGTGCGTTGTTCACCACCTCCAGCGACCGCCAGCCGGTAATAATTTTTCCGCCAATTTTCACTATCCCCCGCGGGTAACGTACTGCTCCGGTTAATGCAACATCATTGATATCAGCCACTCATCCCCCCGCGGTTATTGCCAGATGCCGGTATGCTCAGGTCGGTCACACTGCCAATCTCCGGGTCGGTCAGGCCGTTTGCCTGCGCAATTGATGCCCACCCCATTGGATCCCCGTACGACCGCGCCGCCTGGGCATACAAATCACCGCCGGCCATCGTCACCACTTTCTCGCTTGAGGCTATCTGTCCGAGGTTCAGCGCCACCCGGCCGAGGGTTTTGGTAATAGCGAGCAGTGAGACGGTCTGCACCACTGCCGTGTTCTGTGTTGCAAAATTCTGAATATTGCGCGTCAGCGTATTACCCGGCAGCACGCCACCGAGGGTGGACAGCTGCTGAATGGACAGTGTCGCGGATGACAGCAGGTTACTGACGCACATCTGCACGCCGTGGATTTCGTACATCACACCTTTCACCGTACCGATCACGTCGTTGCTGAAATCATTGATGGTCTGCACCGTATCGACCAGGGAACCGAAGGCATCCGACAATTCGGGGATCCCCAGACTGTCCACCAGCGCCTGACACGCCGAAATATCGTCAAATACCAGTTGCTCCAGGCTCGGACCCGGCGGCGTATCAACAGCACTCGTCAGATCCTGCGACACCTCCAGCGTGATGTGGTAGGCGATCCGGTACGGCATCAGAAAATCAAAGGTCAGGCTTTTTATCACCGCCTGAAAACTCAGCTCCGACCAGGTGACCTTCACCGGCACGCCGGATTTACGCACGCCATCGAGATAGCGCGCCCTGCCCAAGCCATTGTTGCCCACAAAAAAGCCGCTCCAGGTGAGCGGCTCAGGGTCGGGTCCCATGGCATCTATTTGTTTGACTCCCCCCACCAGCCGATGGACCACCAGCGACTGGCTGCCGCCAAAGGGCAAGTTCTCCGGTAGCTCGTAGCGGGCAAAGGTAAACTGCTCCCCCGTAACCGAGTGAGTGAGGATTAATCGTGTAAGTGACATGATTTATTTTCCAAAGCCTACTGTTGGCGGTGCCATCGTTGGATCAAATGTACCCGGCGTTGAACGAGCTGCACGTTCAGCTTCTTTAACCTGGTATTTTGTGGTGGCCTGGTGAATGGGGCGACCATCGAGATTGGTGGTATGGTTTAGCTGAATGGTTTGCTCCTTCGCCGGGGGCACAAACTGGCTACTCATCGCGTTTGCATACTGCTGCGCATAGCTGCCACTATTGTCTTTGCTCTGCTGCTGACGCTTCATTTCAGCCACAAACTGCTCGTGCGCAGTCCCCTTTTCTGCGGTCACCGCCCCGGATGGAGCGACATCCTTCGCAGCATGCAGGGAGGGAGGATTTGTGTGAAGTGATGGTTCAGGATGCTCATGAGGATTTACCGTCACTGGCGTGATATTTACGCCAGGCAGATGATTCAGCAGACCAATGATATAATTTATCAGGGACTTAAAACCAGAAGCGATGACATCTATACCGTGTTGCATGGCTGCTTTCGCCCTGGCCCAGATATTCCGCATTATCTCTTCAAATTCTTTGCCCATCTGATTAGCGCTTTTTTTCACATCTTTATTATGTCGGTACAGATAAGACCCGGCCACCACTGCAGCGGTAATGGCCCAGACAACAGGCCCTCCCAGAATCTCACCCAGTACGCCCAGAGATCCCACCACGCCCGTAATCATCGTCGGGAGCCCAATCAATCCGGCAGCTGAAACCACCGAGCCAAGCAGCAATATTCCGCCGGACAATAGTGTGACACCCGCCAGTGCAGTCGCGGAATACATCGCAAGTTTTGAAGCCCATGGATGTTTCTCCATGAAGTCACTGATTGCGTCAAACATATGAGCAAACTCCAGCGTCAATTTGCTCACCGTGGGCAGTAGCTGAATGCCGAGAACGGCTTTTAAGTTCGTCCAGCTGGAGCTTAAGGCCATAGCCGCGCCATCTGGCGCATTCAGATAGTTATCATAGCCCTGGTTAAAATCCATGGCGTTTCTGAATACATGTGAATCTTTATCCAGCTTCGCTCTGTTTTTAATCTGCGCCGCCAGAAAATCCCCGGTTTTACGGTTAAAGTTGGCGGAAATAATTTGAGCAACCTGATCGTCGCTGAGATTTTTGCCGAATTTATCCCTGATCCTCTCTTCCAGAACAGAAACAAACTTATCCGGATCTCGCATGAACAATGTCGCAAAATTGGATTTCAGGCCCCCACTCAGTATTCGCTCAGCCCCCAGGCTTTGCATGTATATCTTTTGGTCTTCGGGGCTCAGCCCTTTCATGGCATTTTTTATTGACTGAATTCGCTCTTTGCTGATCCCTTCCTCCCCCAGCCCCAGCGTTGCCAGGAAGCCTTTAGCTTTCTGATCCATGTGACCGCCTACCAGCGAACTGAAAGAGGTCATGAGCATCGTACCGACCCGATCGCCTGATTTGAACATCGTCATCAGCGCCGCCATGGGGCCGTAGAGATAGCGATCGGAGAGGAAGGAGTACGCCATGCCGCCTGTCTGAGAGGCAAGCAGGAAATCCTGTGCTCGGACCCTGTTTTTTGTCGCCAGGGTGACCTGCGATGCCATAGACAGTTCTTTTTTGAACTCGGCCGGATTTGTCAGGACATCACCACCACGGTGCTCCAGCGCCTTCGCCATGGCATTCACGGCACCATCCGCGGCATGCTCACCCAGCGCCATTTTTAACATGGTTTCGTATTTGGTGAATTCTGGTGCGGTCTCGATGGCATGGTGCAGGTCACCAAAAGCGGTATGCAAGTCCTGAATTAACCGGATGTTTCCGGCAATAGTCGAGCCAAGAACCTTATGAGACAGGGTTGCTGCCATCGAGTTTACTTCTGCCATCTGCGATGCAGTAAGATTGAGCGTTCTGAAATCCGCCTGCGCCATCATCAGGTCTTTGGCTGACTTAAGCGTCGCGTCTATCCCTTTGGTTATCGCGAGACCAACACCGGTTAACGCCCCGCCCGCCAGCATCATTTTACCAATGCTATCCAGTCGGCGCTGAAACTCTTCCGCATCCCGGTTAGCGGTGGCGAACTTGCCAGAGATTGCCATCAATCCCTTGGTGATGTTCTCGGTCATCGTCACCCTGACGGCGACCTTATAGGCTTCGATGTCCATGGATTGCTTCCTGTGGGACCTGTAGAAAATAAAAAACCCACCATTTGGCGGGTTTTAGTTATTGGCGTTAATCCTGATAAAGGTACAGTTCAGCCTGCTCAGGCCATCTGAACCCGATGCAGTCTGGATACATCTATATGCTGCTGAGTCTGCCACAAATCATAATCATTTTGCATGCCGAGCCAGACTTGAGGCGAACTGCCAATGACAATAGACAGTTTCAGAGCCATCGCTGGTGACACATCAGACTGTCCAACAATCAAACGCAATACTGTCGACGGGGCCACCTCCAGCTCTTTGGATAAGCCACGCGCACTCAGCCCCAAAGCATCCATAGCTTCTTTAACCAGTACACCAGGATGTGGTGGGTTATACATCATAGCCATTAGTGATAATCCTCGTAGTTCACAATATAGACATCGCCATCAACAATCTCGAAGGTTATACGCCAGTTCCCGGTAACCGTGATAGACCAGATACCCTTCCTGTCGCCCATCAACTGATGCAGATAAAAGCCGGGAATGTCCACATCATCAATTTTCGCAGCCCTGTTAAGCACTTCCAGGCGAGTGGCTATCTTTGTTGCCTGTTTAGCATCAATTCCAGCCATAGAGCCTGATTCAAAAAACCTTTTCAACCCTTTGTGCTTAAAGCTCTTAATCATAATGCCCGTTTTTCGTAGTGTTGCGCGATACGCAAAGTATACACCATGCCGCGCACCATGCAACGCCTGGCAACGAATACACGGGATTACCTTGAAACGGGTGATAGCAGGCACAACATCCTGTTTTGCCACACTCCGTGGCGACATTTATGAGGATTACCAGTGTCATTAAAACCGGGCCAGAATTCTGGCAAAAATGGTGGTATTTTTCAGGAAATCGGACCTCGTGGTGGCGCAAAGGACAATTACGCTACCGTCCGTGATAACCAACGCATGCCACCTACGCAAAATCCTGGCAGCACGTGGAAAGAAATCAAACGTACGCCAGACAGCAAAAGATAATTAAGCCAAAGCCAGCTAACCCCTGGCTTTTTTAACATGCTCTTCTGCAAACCGAAACAACTTGTCCACCAGGTAACAGTACGTTTCATTGTTGCCGGCAGGGGAAATCTCAACGCCACTAATTTCGCATATTCTGAACGCAGCATGCGCACACTCATGCGCCAGCACATGCAGTTCGCCAGTAAACACGCCAACAAGAATGATTCGGGCACCGGTGTCGCAATTCTCCAGTTGGCGCACGCACCCTGCCAGATGGTCAACGTTGTCTGGCATAAGATGAAGTGACTGATACGCCTGCCGCCACTCTTCACGAGTGACGCACAGATAAACCTGAGCACACTCAAATAACGGAACCAGAAGCTGAGGAAGTTTCGGCCATTTCGCTTTTACCATTGTGACTCCGGTTAATAACCCCGCGCCGCTGGCGAGGCCGGGTATTAAGCTTCAGTACTCTTTGTTGTAACCGAGTGAAGCATGGATCGGTGAACCGCCAACGAAGCCGGAAACCACAGCTCTGCCGATGATCCGCTTGATAAACTTACCATTACGCTCAACAGCAGGACCCAGCACCGGACGTGGCGGGATTTTCGGTGTACCGAACTCATGGAAGACCAGCTTTTCATCCGTCGAGCCAATAACCGCCTCAAGCCCGTCAACCTGATGAGAAAAGCTGTCGCGCATCTCCCCTGTTCGCAGCAACGGCGCATCCAGAGGATACCCCTGTCTCGCCTTATCCTCCTCCGTTGATGGTGCCAGCGGATCCCATCCGGGAAACGGACCGATTGCGTCCTGATAGTGACCAATCTCTGATCTGGCCGTGTCTTCGATGCGCTGCGCAACCGCAGAGAGTCCTTCTTTCATTTTTTCGTGGATAGCCACATCCAGCGCAGCAAAATGAAGCGCAGCTCCCAAAAAACCATTCAGCTCTTTCACTTGCGCTCCTTCCAGCTCATGGATTGTAAATCGAACTCGCCACCTTCCAGCTCGCCAAAAATAACCGCAAGTCCCTGCCGTTTGGTCGCATCCATGGCAAATGCGACATCAAACGGCACGTTATTTTTAATAAGCCAGCAGGCTTCCCTGACGGACGGGTCCGTGATTATTTTTTTATATCGCTGGCGTTCTCACCTGCTGCCGCCTGACCGATAAAGTGTTCCGCAACCCCCCTGGCACATGCAAGGTTACCGTCTTCACCGAGGCGCTTATACAGTGCGCGGAGCTCACCATCGGATCCCGGCGTAACCACCACATCACCGTCAATGCTCGCCACATATTTGAGGTGAGCTACCTCCGACAGGTAGAGCATGTTAATCCCTTCAGCCCCCGAGCCGGCAGCTTTAGCAAAATCCAGATTTGCCAGTGGGTCGGGCTTTTTCAGCACTATGACTCGTCCCTGTGCATCGGTGACGGTCACTGTCTTATTACCAGCCTGAATAATCTTTTCGGACGGGGAAAGGGTCACCGTAGTACCGCCCACAGCCAACGTTTTTTGCTCATTCATGATTTAGTTCCTGTTTATGCCTGCTGGACACGGCGACTTGCCGTGAAAGTAACTTTCTGCGAAACGGATTTATCGCCGGCGCGTTCGCCTGAATCGTCATA
Organism: Enterobacter cloacae complex sp. ESBL7; assembly: GCF_041679625.1. Classification (NCBI taxonomy): domain Bacteria; kingdom Pseudomonadati; phylum Pseudomonadota; class Gammaproteobacteria; order Enterobacterales; family Enterobacteriaceae; genus Enterobacter; species Enterobacter cloacae complex sp. ESBL7. The sequence continues at coordinate 1,057,548 of NZ_JBGORN010000001.1, read as the reverse complement.
TTTCAGCATCACTCGTTCATAGCGATACTGCGACACGCTTCCATCCGGCTCGGTGATGGTTTCCTGCATGGTGACGGCTGGTTCATCCAGACCATTGAAGTAGTTAGCCTCCAGCTCAGCGAAGTACTGGTCCAGCGACGGCCCCCGCCGCTCAAGGCTGAACGAACCGTCCCAGCCTTTGAAGAAGCGCAGGTGGTCGGTATTGCCGGTGATATCAGTGATTTCCTGCTCTTTCGTCGTCTGCTTAGAGGTAAAGGAAATTACTTTGCCCAGATTAAGATGGGTACCGGAGGCGAGAGTCACGACAACTGTCGTATCGCGCCCGATGGAATAGCCGTTCTGCGGCATGATGCATACCTTATTAAAAAGCCCGCATTGCGGGCTGTGGGATTAAGCAGATGAGGATGAAACCACGTTGACGTTAACCGACTGACCGCCTTCCACGTTCACCAGTAGCTTAGTGATGATGGACAGATAGGTAACCCGGACATCGATTTGTTCCCAGCCCAGAGCAACACGGCTTGCCGGGTTGTTCGATTTATCCAGCTTCACGGTAAAAGCGTCTTTTGTCGGGTTGTTCACATCGCCAATCATGCCCTCCAGCTGCATATTCGCCAGAAAGCTCGATACCGTGGAGCGCGCCTGGCTACGCTGCGCCGGAGACTGGAGGCGACCGATATAAATCCCCATTCCCTTATCCAGCGTGTACGCGATGTAGTTGGTCAGCGCGGTATAGTTGTCGCCGTTAATCATCGGGTTGCTGGACGAGTTACATCCAATGCGCCCGCCGAACTGATTACCCGCGGGGATCGGGTTGGTAATGACGTCTATCCCGGCTTCCGTCAGCTGCTGCAGCTCTGCATACGAGTACTGCATACTCTGTGCCGATTTCTGGGTGGCGATGATGCCATAGAGCGGTTTGTTCAGCGTGGACTGCTCTGGTGACAACGCTGCACGACGACCGGCCAGAAAAGCCTGTGGCGAAATGAACCGCTTAACGCCGTTCACCGTGTCGTTAAACAGGCAGTAATCGCCCAGCATTACTTTCACCCCCCAGCAGTCGATGCCGGCGCTATTTTTAGCATTGATGGCATCCGTTATGGCTTCGCCGGAGGGGCCAACCACAAACATATAGACGCCTTCATCAAGCGAGAACGCAGCCTGATCCGTCCACGTTGTGCTGTCGTCACAGTCCGCCAGGAAAGCCGTTTTAACACCCGTACCGCGCAGGGCGTACATTCCTTTTCGGGGAGCCACATCGACACCCAACAATGTAGAGCCATCAACAGAGTTAACACCATCCGTTCCCCCTTTCAGGGTCACAGAACCCGCTGTTGGGGCCGTTGTTCCTGTGCCCGCTGTGGCAACCACCAGTCCCGAGGCTTCCCGCATCGGTCCGGTACCGTTGTTAATGGCATCAGCAATAGCCTTCCACAGCGCAGCCCCTGTCAGCCCTTTACCCAGGCCGTCATAGACCTCCGGGAGCAGACCGGGTAACAGCACGGTCACGCGCCATGTTCCTGGTTTACTCCCTGCGGCCAGCGCAGCGGAGATGCTGTTGCCGGTTGAGCCGGTATATTTCGCTGTCAGCGTCAGACAGTCCGTCTGAATCACTGCGGTTGCAGCAACGTCGGTTCCATCCGTCACACGCACACAGCGGAAATCGTTGGCACCGTTAAGAATGGATGCCCACACCGCGGTACCGAGATCGTATTTTCGGGCTTTGATATTGCCGAAAGCCTGTACGCAGGCGGTAAGGTCTCCAACCGTCACCGGCGCATTGACAGGCCCCCATGATGCTGTGCCCACGATACCAAGAATATTCGTCGGCACGCCGTTGATGTAATTATCCGACGGGGGCACAATCTGAACATACACGTCCGGCACACTAAGCGCCGTGGTGTTAATGTCCCCCTGTTGTAAAACGGTCATTTATTGCCTCCAGAAAAGCAAAAAACCGCCATCAGGCGGCGGTGTTATCAGATTTCCCGGCTTAGCGGGAGTTTTTATGAGGCGTTTTAGCAGTTGCTAACTTCTGCTCTGGCTGCTCTGGTAGGAGCCTGACAAAGTGCGCCCGCTCCGAGGACAGGATTTGTTCAATCACCTTTTCGTCGCTCAGAGTGTCCCCTACCTGGTATTCCGCGAATGCCTGGACCACTCGTACTTTCATTAAGTCTCTCCGTTAATAATGCGCCGAACAGAACCTAAAACGGGACTGTCAGGCTCTGACGCAGCGGCGACAATCACGCAATCCGCCTCAATCGCCCTGATGGCCCAGGCGCTTTCCGTCTGGTACACGCCGTAGTTGACGGCATAAAAGAAATCACGACGGTAAACGCCGAGTTTCTGATTATCGTCATCCTGCAGCGAGGAGATATAGGCGATGGTCGCCTGCGAACCATCAGACAGCGTGAGGCGACACTCCGCCGACAGCGATGGGTCGATGGCATTCGCCAGCGGGTCACGCCTGTCGAAACAGCTCGCCCACACCGTAATCTGGTACTGCCGGGTCTCCCGCCGGACTTCGCGGGTTATGGTACCCCGGCAGCCGTCGTTAGCGCTTTCTTCCCATTCGCCGTCGCCTGTTAACACAGAGGTCACCTTACTGCCGGGACGCGGAAAAACAGAGATATGCACCGCCCCTGCAAGCAGGTCCTCTTTCAGTTGTTCCGGGTTGGGCCAGCCCTGGTACACCCGGACCGGGTAATCCGGCGCGAGCGAACGGCACACGCCCGCCACCAGCTGCACCAGCGCATTCCCCACATCGGTAATATCGGCCATCAGATGTGCACCTCTATCGCCTGGAGCCGCCAGCCGGTATCGGACAGCTCTGCGCCACTGACGGAGAACATATTGCCCAGGTCGTCCACCAGCACATCCCCCGGGTGGAACACGAGCGGCACGGAGACCGGCAGCATGATTTGCCAGCCGAGCTGTTCCGGTGTGCCGGCTTTGAGTGCCGCGCCATTGCGCAACTTCCCTTTGCCGAACAGCACCGACGCGGGCCAGCCAGTGGCAGGAAGCCCACCGCGAGGGCTGCTTCCCAGCACATCGACAGATTCATCCGCCGACTGGCACAACCCGCTGTATGGCAGCACGCTGACGTTATCCGACTCGCTCTCCGGGACTGGAACAACGGGGCGGGTCATCCGCACGGTACGGTTACACTCAACGCAGATGACCGGCAGCAGCTGCTGTTGAGCGGCGATAAAGTACGTACTGTCGGTACCCACCAGATAATCACCTGCCAGCGTCTGACGCCCGTCAAGGTCGCCATACCATAGAGGGTCGCCTGGATGGTTAGCCTTGAGGTACTTGTTGTCGGTGTTGTTGAATGCCGCGTTAAGCGTAGTGACCTTGTTGGTGAATGGATCCGATGCCGTCGCCGGCCGCATCACGTCAAACAACAGTCCCAGCCTCAGCGCCGCCTTTCCCCTGCCTGCGTAGATTTTGGCGTGGATCCGCGCTGCATCCATCCTTACCCCCTCACCACCCGGCATCCGGTCTGCCCCAGCCCCGGTCCTGGTGCAATCCCCAGAAATGCACACATTTCCCGTCGCCACAGATTGTAAAGGCGAAGACGGTCGCCCACTTCTTGCTTGTTGTGCACCCAAACAGCGGCCACATCCGTATCCAGATTTTCACCCGATGCAGGAATCGCAGCCTCAAGGGTAGTAAGAGTTGAAAGATAACCTAGCAGGGTGCTTTCTTCCTCCGGCCGCAGCGAAGTCAGTCGATGCTGCAGGGTCTGCCAGGTACCGGGTGAAACCCAGCCGTAAGCAAAATCACGGCTGTCATCGGCTACGGTATCCCCCAGCATCGGATAACCAGCATAGCGCCGTACATCAGATAACTGCTGGTCATTCAGCATCACTTCACCTCAAGCCAGCCGCCGGGATAATAATTTCGCACTTCATCCGGATGAACATTTGCAGTGTGTGGAGGGGGCCACTGGTCCGCATCTCGAGACATTTTTACAAGCGTCGGCGTTTCCGGCGTTTCCGGCGTTTCCGGCGTTTCCGGCGTTTCCGGCGTTTCCGGCGTTTCCGGCGTTTCCGGCGTTTCCGGCGTTTCCGGCAGCGCAGGCTCATCAGTACTGTTTCGCTTAGCCATCTTTTTCTCCGTTAATGCCGCCGGTAGGCCGGCGGCCAGATAATTAACCCATCAGGATCGCAGTATGCTCGGGCTTGATGTTTTTAACCCCCCATGCCGCCGCCACTTCGTAACGCACGCGTTTGTACAACTTGTACATGGATACTTCGAAGCTCATTCCGGTCCTCGGATCGGTGATCATGACGCGGTCTTCTGCCATATCCCCTTCCTCCGGCAGAGCCGGCGCACGCGTTGCCAGCACGACAGCGGAGCGGCTGAATGCAAAGTTCGCAGTAAACGCACCTGCGAGCGTGACGGCAGAGCCTGTCGCGATATCCTCACGCAGACCTGGTGCACTAATAGCAACCACGCCACCAACAAGATCCGAGGCCACCACATACTGGAAGTTGCCAATAGTGATAACGTCACCGGCTACAATGGTACCAGTGCCCGTATCCACCGGAATAAGGTAAGTCCCGGCAGTCAACGCGCCGTTGGTGAGATATCCCGCCCCCGTCCCCGCCGTATGGATCGCCACACCTGCAGATTCACGAATTTTAAAACCATGCAGTTCAATCAGCGTTCCCTGAGAACGAACGACTTCAGTTCCGGCCTCGTTTGCTTTGGTCAGTTGCGCCAGAGTACGCAGACTCGCCCCCGAGGTCGTGTCGATGACACACTGCAGATCGCTCGTAGGAGCACCGTTATCCTTGAGGATTTTAAGCGTCTGGGCCGTATCGCCGAGGTTCTGTGCAAATGGCGTAACAGATGCTTTACCCGCTGCTCGTGATGCCAGAAATGCCTGCTGTCCAATATCCACTTCGATTTCATTCACCAGCGTACGGATAGCCTGGGTAATTTGATCGCGTCGGATATTGGCATAACCAGGCCCCGTATTAACTCCTCGCTGTTCTTCACCTGTCCAACGGAATGGCACCACACGGGATTTAGTGATAGCGAAAGGCGTGTTGCCGATATTCTGGTCGCCATCATCTGGTGGCAACTGTCCCGGTGTCGTGTCTTCCGCTTTGGACGCGGGTGTTATCGGGATGCGAATTGCCTGATTTAGCGACGCCCGCTCCGCCGTTGCATCAAGGGTCACGGATGGAATAAAACCGGCCATTTCACGCGATACAATATCGAGGGATTCATAAAGGTCCGGAATAAGGTTGTTTAATGAGTTCATCGTCTATCCTGTTAATCGGTAATTTTTCCGCCAGATTTTGAGAACTCCATGCGCTCTGAGGCAGACATGGCATCAAAACCTGCTCGTGATACAGATGTTTTTGCAGGGTTGGTTGGCCCGCCACCTCCACCGCCAGCACCGCTACCCGAAGCTCCGGTACCTTTAAGGATTTGATCGCGGTATGGGTAGCTATCTACAAGAATTTCCAGCGCCTCATCAAATCCGGCGACTTCCCCCGGGTTGCTGGGGCTAAACAGCTTGTTCCCCGCTTTGTCGTAGGCCACCACTGCACCATCTTCAAGACGGAAGTGACTTCCAAAACGGGCTTCCACCAGATCTGGCGGAATGGCCATTTTTTCGGTAATGAACTGCGAGCGGGAAAAACTGCCACCAACCTTTTCAGTAACCAGCGCTTCACGAAGTGAGTCACGTTCGGTCACCACTGGTGCGTATTTCTCCTCTACCGCCTTGATGGCCTCCAGCTTTACCTTTTCAACTTCACCGGCATCCACCAGTTTTTTCGCATCAAGGTTTTTAACGATATCCATGGCCTTTATGGCTTCAGCCGGATCCGCAATACCAGAAAACATCTTCAGACTGGTTTCAGCTGTCTCAGCACGTTCACGGTGTGATTTTGCCTCTCCGTTCAGTCGGGCGATGGTAGCCACCGTCCCGGAGACATCAAAGGCAATGTCTTTACCTTCGTCATTGACATAGACCGGTTTACCATCGGAGACCACAACGTGGCCGTTTTCATCAAGTTTCAGTTTCATTGGGAATTTGCCTAACTAAGGGGGGCCATCCGGCCCGGAGCACCGCTCGCCATCCGGTCTGCGGCAAGAAAAAACCCGCCAGGATGGCGGGTTCGAATTAATGGAAAGAAATCAGGCGTTCAGTTCAGTTGTGCCGGGTTTGGCAGGCTGGGTCGCGATACGTTTTTGTTCCTCTTCCCACTTAATTTCGGGGCTTATCATGCCCCGACGTTGGATCTCTCTGAACAGAGTCTCATTGGAGATCGAACCAGCAATATTCATCTCCAGCAGTAGCTCGGCAGAGGCTTCTGCCAGCGTGGCAGCGCCGAAATCCCGGAAAATGGTGATATGACCGCACTTTTTATCGCCTAACCATTCAGCCAGTAACGCGATGGCCTGACTGGCGGCATCCTGCAGGTCACCAACAATACGCTGCAGGGCGCAGGTGCCAGATTCATCGTCAGCCATAGTCTGCGCAACTGTATTACGTCCGGGTTTTATAACCAGCAGCTCAGCACCGATTTGACGCATCTTGTCTTCAAGATCGAGAATATCCATTCGTCCCGCCTCAATAGCCTTACCCGTGTGCTCCACATATTTGAGATCACCTTCGGGGGTGTCTGTCGATATAACTGAAGCAGCACCAACGGTAATCGGCGCGTCACCGAGCTGGCGACCAAACAGGATTGGAACGCGGGCCACGTGCAGAATTGTCTGCTGGTCGCTTTTTGTCTGCCAGTGCTCCACATTCATGAACGCCAGCTCAGCAAGCGGCGGGGTGGCCAGCATAAATCCGGTCTTGTTACCGTAGACGGGTACAAACGGGATTTTTTTCAGGCTGGTTTTGCCCTCTTCCACCAGCACCCATTTTTTCTCGCCGGTGGTTTCTTCCTGACGTTCCTGATAGATACGCCAGCGCCCAATATCCAGTACCCTGACCTGCTCTATCGTCTCTTCAGAAAATTCATTCTTAGGGTCTGATTTCTGGACATATTCAACAAAACGCAGGTGGGTAATGGTTTCCCTCCCCTGAATACGCTTCGATTTATAATCCAGCAACATGGTCGGGCTGATTTTGACAAAGTAAGGACGCAGCCCCGCAGCCTTCTCCTGCGCCAGATTCATCTTTCCACTGACCCGCGGGTAATCCACAAGAATACCACTCAGGCCATAGGCAAGAGCCTCTTCGCAGACGTTAGCGAGGAAGCTATGCAGATTGGTCCCTTCGAGGTCGATATCGTCAAACGTCTCGCTAACCCGTTCAGGAATATCAGCATCCCAGGTCACGGGTCGGGAGAAAGGTTTGCCGCTCAACACCTCAACGGTGCGGGAAAATGCCGGGAACAGCGTTGCGGTTTTACGCCGGGCCTCATAATAGCCCCCGTCTTCGTTAGGCCACTGAGGTAACCATTCTTTCCCCGCAGCACGCATCGAGGCCGTTCCGCCCAGCAATGCGGTAATCATCGGCCAGCAGCCTGCGATAGCCTCTATCCGTGGGGATCGCTTTCGAACATCATTACTCATAGGAAATATCCAGTTAACCAGAGAACGGCCGGACCGTTGTTTTACGGGAAATAATCGGGAACTGCTTCACGATGTAATAACCACCAGCATCGTTTGGGTGATCGTTATCGGATTTTTTATCAGGTTCTCCGGTTTTCTCATCCCATATCTGCTGTTCCAGTGATTCCGAATACATCGGGCAACGTTTCACATTGACCTTATAGCGGCGCTCGTTCTTGCCGTTACAGAACATCGCATTCATCGCGTTAATTCTGTCTTTCACCGGGGGATTAGCGGCATTGACCACCACATTAAACCCTGCCTGTTTTAACTGAGCGATGTCGGTCGCGCTGGCGTTGCTGGATTTACGCGAATCGCCGGAAGCATCCGGATAGACGTAAATCTCTCTGACCTTGCGGTAATTATTGCCGTCGTAAAGCCAGAACCGCTCCTTGATGATGCGGATCATATCCGGCGTGTCGTAGGCGTTGATGATTTCCGTTACTGCGCATGGCAAACCAAGGCGCAGCACGTGAACGATGCCGGCCATTTTCCCGACGTTAAAGTCCATGCCGATATAAAGCGGTTCCCCGGGCTGCTCCACCTCTTCGCAGTTATTCAGGCGCCTGTCGAACTGGTGGTAAATGGTCCCGCTGGTCAGGTTAGTAAATAACCCACGCAGATACGCTTTAATCAGCTCAGGTGGGTATGACTCCAGAAGCGACGGTATATAGTCGGCCGGCAGGTTGGCCTCGTTATCGAAGGTCGAAGCCTGCACCAGACCATACAGCGTGCCCAGCTCGGGCTTTTCCCGGATGGCTTTAACGAACTGCTCGTAAACAAACTTGAACCCTTCCGGCGTGGTGGTAACGTCGATACCGTTGCGTAATCCGTCAACCTTGTAGCGCATACGGGCAATGATTTTTCGCCAGGCGGTTCTCGCCTTCACCTTCGGCAATACATCAAGCTCGTCCACCAGCGCATTACCAATTTTAAAACCTACAATGGTCTGAGGCTTCTCCATGGAACGGCAGATGGTGGTTCCGCGGTATTGTCGTCCGGCGTAAAAGTGAACCTCTTTATTGCTCTCGTTGATTTTAACGTTCAGACCCCAGTCGAAAGCCACCTCTTCAACTGTCGGGTAGAAAATGTCACGAATCTGCGGATACGTTGGCGCGAAATAGCCCTGGTTTATTTTCGGGTGTTCCCACATCCCCTTACAGATACCACCGCAACCCACCCACGTTTTGCCGGAGCCAAAGCCAGCCACATAGGCTTTGAACTTATGCGGCATTGCCAGAAACTGTGCCTGGGGGACGTTAAGCGTCGGCGATATCATCGTCTTCGCTCCTTACGCGCGCATCCACCACGTTGATATTGACGACGACTGGTGTTGGTTCGTCGTCTTCAGGATCTGCTGCCAGTTCTTTGCGGAGTTTGTCGATCTCCAGTTGTCGGCGTTCAGCTTCCAGTGTGAGTAAACGTCTTGCCTCCGGACCGTCAAAGAGACCGAGATTTTTTGCGATATTTTCCAGCATCTTGTCACGGTTGCTAATGAGCACCTCGACACCATCACGGGTGGTCTTAACACCCTGGTATGCCATCTGCGCACCTGCGGAGAGTTTTTTCGACGCATGAATATGAACATGACCGTAACCATCTCCCTCACACTGTGGGCATTCAGGGTTAGCTGAGCGTTTGGGACGAAAACCAAAGCCACCTGCAATCTCCGGCGGCTTTTTACCTTTGGTCTCAGCCTCCGCTCTCGCCTTATTGAACTCACCCTCAGTCCACTGATAATCGTGGTGCTTCCCCCAACAATAACGGCAGCAGGTCCGCCGATATTCGACGAGCTCATTCACATCGACAGTCGCAATGGTCCACATGCGGGTTAATACATCATCAGCAGTGAAAAGCTGGCGGGCAATGGCCGCTTTTTGCTGATTCGCGATTGCAGTGCGAATTGAAGTTTTTTGAAGTAGCTGATAGCCAATCTGACCGGCAGTATCCTTACTGTATCCAGCGCGAATGGCCGCCTGTGTAGCATTAAAATCCTCAAGATATTCAACGACAAAATTAGCTTGCTGGTCGGTCACCCCACCATCATCCATTAACTCCTGTGCTGCCTCCGCCACTTGCGAATTCGCAGTTTTATTCGCAATTTGCTGTTGCGAATTCGCAGCAGCTGCAGAAGCATTCGCACCGACATTATCCAGGAGCGCTTTTGCTTTTTTTATCGAGATATGTCTTTTTGCTGATGTCCAGGAATAACCATTATCTTCACACCATTTCTGAGGCGATATCTCTGTTCGCCTCCATGCCTCGGCAAACAGGGCTAACACCTCATCCCAGTTCACTCTGGACATACAGAACATTCCTCTGGTCTGAAAACTATAACCCCGGAAAATCGAGGCACCCCAAAGAACTCAAACAGATCGTTTATGCTGATATCTGCACACAACAGGCACAGTAAACAGAAGAAAATAAAAGCCGCATACTACTGTATGCAGGATGCGTGATGGGAAGCGGCATACCGCTTTGCATTATTTCCAATCTCCCGCTCCCGTTCCGACACTAATCACGCTTTGCATTACATAACATCAGCAAAGTGCTTTATGACCATTTGCCCGTATCCATGCGGGCTTTTTTTTGTCTTTCCGATTTGACAACTCACCAACCCGTTTTGACGCTTAATATGCGACTCGATAAAAAGACGCATCCTGATGATGAATGCTCCTACTTGTTTCTTTGCCCGCGTGTAGCGGGCTTTTTTTTGCCTGAATTTGACAAGTTAAGCCACCGTGCTGACAGTAAAAACTGCAGTACAGATAAACTTCTTTTACTTCAGAGCTTTCTTTTACCCGCCGCCCAGGCGGGTCTTTTTTATGGCTCAAGATTACAAACCACCACCGAATTCCCGTTCACCAGCACGCGGGTAAAACTCATCGGTTCGGTTGAAGTGATCTGCACGCCGACGTAACGCTGGGATACGCAGCCGGTAAGCAAACACGACAATGCCAGGCATAATGTCAGCGTTCGCATATCAGCTTTCCCTTTTGATGACATAGACAACGATATCACCTTTGGTGGTGAGTAACTTCTGGGTGCCGGGAGGCATCTCATCAATATCGAAGGCATCACAGAACTCGCTCATTGCCTTGTCCTGTACCGGTTGCCTGCGTCGTCGTAGCCACTTGCGGAGAAGGATGCCCAACAGCCACTCGATGGACTTGACGATGATGAACACGTAACTAAGCGCTATCAGTCCCATAATCGCCCAATCAATGAAACTAAACTGGTGCATTAATCACCCCTTAATCGCAGTGATTAATTGCGAAATCACCCATATGAATGGAATCACCCAAACAAGTAAAAATTTCCAGCCTGGTAATTGCTTAATCATTAGTCGCAACTCCCGTATCAGTTTGCTAAAATCAATCACATGTTCTCCCTGCCTCACTCAGGTGCAGAAACAGAAAACCCCGACTGTTTGCCGCAATCGGGGTTTTTGCTTTTTGTTGGCTCAGACTACTTTTAAGGCTTACAAGTCTGGCTCTCGCCGGGGTTTGTATCGATGCAAGCAGAGCCGCTCGGATACGTCAGCACCACGGTGTTGTCCGGCTGAACCTCTGCGTTGGTGAGGCTCTGACCGCCTTTACCCGTAGCGCGGGTAAAGGAGACGGCAGAACATGCCGCTAATAGAGCAGCGCCCACCAGCAGCCCGGCGAGCAGTAGTTTTTTCTTCATGGGATCCTTACCGGAAATAAAAAAGCCGCGCAGTGCGCAGCTTGATGATTGTGCCAGAGTACGTCTGGCGGCGATTACCCTGCCGGTGATATAGTCAAATCGCCAAAATTGATATATCGAAACCTACAGTGAGAATTTTAAGTATGTCTGATAAAAAGATTCCAGTGTTCGACCATATGCCTGCAGGGTTGATTCGTTCTCATTCAGAGCCACCATCAAAGGGAGGGCACATGCCTTCTCAACCTGTTCGAACCCCTGTTAATAATACCCCCCCAGCTCCCCCTGCTAACTCAGGAGGAAGCAGCAAAAAGTGATTAATCTATGAGCCGAGAAGAAGTTTTAGACAGAGTCCTGTTCTCTCACTATTTTGAGAAAATGTTCAGCACATTAACCGGTCGAATCGACAGGTTACTATCCTTTTTGTCATTATTTCTCGGCTCTTCGATTGTTGCCGACATTGGAAGTCCAGTATGGAGCGGTATTTCCATCGCTATGATTTCCGCACTTCAGATGACTTTCCAGTTTGGCAAGTCGTCTGAGCACTCACGAAAGCAAGCTAAACAATACCAGGTTCTTTTTACAACGGCATTCAAGCTGGACGATGACGAGCTATTTAACAAAATGCTCGAAATTGAAGATAATGATTTTGAGCCATGGGCAGTATTGCATAACCCGGCAATACTCAGAACCCGAATTCACCTGGGTGTGGCCCCCGACGAACATGAACCAGACCTAAATATCATCGAGCGAATTACAGCCAGAATAGCTGGGGGTCCCTCTAAACGCCCCATGACCTCTTCACCAGATAGCAAAAAAAACACGCGTTAACGTGGGCCTGTGAAAAAATAGCTTAACGGGATAATCAGGGGTTGTGAGAGCTATCTGGAGTTTTCTTTTTCTCTGTGAGGGCTGGGGTACTTTCAGGCTGTAAGGCTTTAACCATCCGTGAATGCTGCACACCCTGCCGGGATGATTCAGAACGAATCTGTTTACCGCTTATTACCACCGGCCTGAGGCTTTCACTCCCGGTGTGCATCACTTCAGGTGTAGCCAGTGCAGAAAGCGTAATCAGCATTCCACCAAACAAAAAGCATAATTTTCCGTGCATTATTTACTCACCAGTAAAATAAGTTAACTGTTGCGGTGTGGAGTGCCTCTCCATGAGCCTTTGGTCAGCCACCGTAGCTCGCGACTTTCTCATTCAATCAGGGTCTGCTGTTTCGCCCCTACGCATAGTGGGATTCACCGCAACAGCAAAGCACACTACCCAACTTATCATCCCTGAGAAAACAGGTTTGTCAGCGCGCTTTGCTGTTGATGTTTTCGCATTCGACTGGGTGCCGACCTGGCTCTTCAGTATGCTCAGGCCAGATAAGAACATACTCAGGAGGCACCCATGCGAATGCGCCTTCCGGTAACTCGGGGTTAACCCTTCATCGCAGACCGGAAGGCAAAACTGGAGCGGTCAGCGGGAATCGAACCCGCATCATCAGCTTGGAAGGCTGAGGTAATAGCCATTATACGATGACCGCAAAATGCGGGTCTCTTTCCCCGCCGTCAACGCTGGCTTATTTAGAGTCCATCTCGTCAAGGACTATCGCGTCGGTAGACCTACGTCCAGGCCTACACTTGCATGGTGCGCTGTACTGGAGTCGAACCAGTGACCATTGCCTTCGGAAAGCAATACTCTATCCATCTGAGCTAACAGCGCTTTGGGCCGCCATCGAGGCCTCGAACCCCGTACCTGCAAAATGCACGCTCTTCCTGTTGAGCTAATGGCGGTCTGGTGGCCCTTGCTGGACTTGAACCAGCGACCGGGCGATTATGAGTCGCTCGCTCTGACCGACTGAGCTAAAGGGCCAAAAAAATTGTTGTGATGCCGGGTGCTTCCCGGTGAGCCTTTGGTCAGCAGCCATGGCTCGCGCGCATACGTCAGATTTCACACCAAACCGGAACAACCGCTCGCTGGTTACGCCCCTCCGCTTAGGGGGATCCATCACAACAAGGAAGTACACTGTCCCGACACGCCCAGTGAGCGGGATTCATCCATGCAGTGCACTTTCTTTTTGTATGAAATGGTGCCGACTACCGGAATCGAACTGGTGACCTACTGATTACAAGTCAGTTGCTCTGCCTACTGAGCTAAGTCGGCGCGGATGGAATGATGGAAACGGGGAAATGGGCGTGACAACCCTTCATTAACTCTTAGTTACCTGAATAATCAAAAATTAACACATCATCCAGAAACGTTTTCCAGTAAGGATGGCAGTTAGGTTGCCACCAGATATGCAGAAAGCCCACGCGTTAGCGTGGGCTTTCTGCATATCGGTGATCGTACGGCCATTCAGGCCGCGCAATATATCCAGATAATAAAAAACCCCGCCGGAGCGAGGTTCAAATTTTGATTGCTTATCGAGTCTGCCATCGTTGCGCAGCTCTGCCAAGCATGAATTAATTATCAACTTTTTGTGTCTGTTTTCAAGTTTTATTTTCTGAGGCTTGTTTAAGGGCTGCGCGCATGCTCAGGAAGACGGCGCTGTTAAAATGACTTACGCACCATCTGGCGCGGTCTTCAGCCTGCTGACGGGTCAGCCAGGGGGCAACATTCTGCAGGTAACGCCCAATGTCGCTGATACGCTTGCGGCGGGCGTAGAAATCAATACCGACCACATAGACCGGGTCATCATTGCTTAACGCTGACAGAATGCAGCGCTCTACAAAATCCGCGTCGTCTTTCTGCATCTGCCTGTCCAGCGTGTCAGCCAGAGATGGTTTCGGCCAGAGAATGGCTTTCGCCATCTTCAGCAACTCCTCGCCACGATAACCAATCTTCCTCAGACCTTTAATCGTATCGGTGATCCTCTTTGCCGCTTCGTCTGACCACTCCTCTCCCTGTAAATCGTGCCAGAATCCACCAGCCTCAAGCATCGCCTGTTCCGGCGTTCTTCCGCCATAGTATTCACCCCAGACAGACAGGAGTGATTTAGCCCATGCACTCTGGACGCTGGTTAAAGGGCGGAATTTACCCAGCCAGCTCTTACGCGGTGCGGCAGCTGCTTTTTCCAGGGCAGCGGTATGTTGTCGGCGTTGGCGTGGAGTCACAGCAGCACCTCCTGGATAATTCGTTCAATCTGCGATACCTGGCTTTCCAGCTCCGCTACGCAGTCCACCAGCTCGTCTACCGCCTTTTGGGTTCGGTGTTTTGCCTGCATCAGTTCACGGAGTGCCGGTACCAGAGATTTTTTCAGTGCGTCTTTGGTAGCTCCGGTCTTTTCCAGTTGCTCAGCGTGGCGGAGCATTTCCTGTGCCTGCTGGCGGAGTTGTTCTGGGGTTGGTGCGATTGTTCTTGATTTCATACTGCCTCTCCCAGCTCGTACATAACCTGCACCAGCAATTCGGTTTCGGTTCCGAAGTTGTTTTCCCATGTCTGACGGCCAGCATGCACGGCTTTACCGTGCCCGCCATCTCGGTGATGAAACGGGCAAAGCGGAATAACGTGGAAGTTGTCAGCGCGGACTGATAATCCTGTGCCTTTACTGCAGTGGTGGATTTCAGCAGGAGTGTCCTCGTAACCGAGGTTTTTACAAACGATGCAACCCAGCCCGGCAACGCGGGACAGGTGAAGCTTTTCGGCTTTGGTCTTTGATTTGCTCATGCCGCACCGCCTGGGTGCGAAAGACAAACGGAAACACCGTGCCGGAAGGTACGGTGTAAATAAGGTAGTTCTATTTGACGCGCCATCACGCTTCCTCAGTGATGGTGCAACAGGTCCGGTGTTCAGCCGGTCTGCTTATTATAAATCAATCATCTCGATTACCAAAGTAGTCTCTACTCTCTTTGTCAGACTCAGGCTCTATGAGGATTGCACAACAGGAAACCAAGACGCACTGATACCCTCCTTTGCCATCTGAAATAATATCAAAGCGACCAGCCACACGGATAATCTCCAGTAATTCTTGCTCACTCATAATTTGAAATCCTTCCAAATCGATAATCCCTTTCGGGTCCTGCCGTCCTGGCTATCTCCTTATGCACAACAGTGATTTAACCGAAATTTAACAACAAGTCTAATAGGCTGCGTAGATCAATCTTTACCATTTCGATCTGTTTTAACGATCAGTTTCTGACCGTTACACTTTTCTTTGTATTTTGATTGACAAATAGCCTGAAAAAGATTCATTAGGGATTTATTTGCATTTATTTTTGAAATATATGCTATTTCTTTGATTGTCAGGATTGATAAGTTTCATACGTAAACAAAAAGAAAAACCCGCACGAAGCGGGTTGATGGGTGTGGGTGCGTTGAGGATTGAACCAGCAACCAGATACGCGGGGATTGCTCCCCGCGCAATGGCTACTTCTTCGATTCGTAGGCGAGAACAGCCTTAAACTCCATACCATGCTCTTTGAGACTCAATTCGCAGAGCGAATCCCGTACCATGAGCGTGAACCCCAGCACTGTTATACACAGCACCACGATTGCCACAAGGGCATATTTTGTCAGCATGTTCTTGCCTCCATGCAAAGAAGAGACTAACATCTGAATTGTCTAGGTTCATACGTTTGCCTCAGGTTGATAGAAATATCTCCTGGGGCTTTCGTCTATCTGGACCTCAGTAAATGCCTGAAACCAGAAAGCCTCAAGCACCCGGCGTCATTCTCTGCCATTTCCTCAACATTTCAAAGCATTATTACATCGGGCTCTTCCGTTCCGTCTTATTGTGAACCTCCCACAGACTGATACCGCAGCTGGCTACGAATCCCGCCAGGTAATCCAGACCTGACCATTCTCGAATACCGCCACGCGCCGCCTCTACAAATACAGCGATATCTTTATCCCGCCATATACCGAACAGACGCCAGCCACCTTCATCTGTTTTAACTGCAGCTACGCGCGTAATAACACCCGTCTGGTGCAGTTCAATAAAGGCAGGTTTCTTACGGGTAATTATTCGCATAATGACAAACCTGAGATTTGTTGATAACAAATTACGTGTTTGCGTTTTATTGTTTTACCCCCTGCTCCGTATTTTTAAGGTCATTCTCTGCAAAGAGGATCGCCGTTCTCGCAGAGCGAAGCCGGGCTTTAGCGTTTTTCTCTTCACGCTCAAGACTTGCAACTGACTCGCGTAGTTCATCACGGCGCAAATAAAGCTTCTTAATTTCCCTCACGATGTTTTCACCATTGCGGGAGCGCGAAAGGATAAGCTCAAAGGGGTCAAGATACGCACCGCACTGCTGGCATAGCAGCGTTCTGTTGACTTCTGATACCTGGCACAGATGATGAGGGCAGTGCTTCTGCGCTGCCGTCTTATTGTCGGTAACCACTATATCGAGGAGCCTTTCCTCTTCCCGCTTCGGCTGCACCAGCTGGATGACGTTATCGCTGTTATCGTCCATCCGATACCTCCTGCTGCGGTGCTGCTGCAATCATGGCACGGTAGATATTTGAAAGTCTTGTCTTCATCAGGCGTGACATTTTCCCTGTATCAGTGAGCGTTCTGTACCCTGCGAATTCTTGCGACATAGTCGGCTCAACCGGCACCAGTACATAACCATCCGGAACCACTGAAGAGTTGCTGCAGCGCGACTCGGCAATTTTTGGCGAAGAATCCAGTGCTGGCGCGGCCTGGATGGTGCAGCGCGACTTGACGTTTTCGGCACCCTGAAGCATGGCGGCGCGTAAGTCTCTTACTTCCTCAGCAAGTCGATGCGCACAGTGCGTATAGGCTACAGCCACTCTCCTTTCGCAATTCATCGCATGGTTCAGCATTTCTCCAGCAAGGTTATCCAGCGCAGTTATGTCCAGCACAGATACCGGCGCTGGAGGGGCTGCGTAGAGAGCAACAACATCCCCAACAGTCCGCTCCATCGCCTCACCTAAATCGCGATATGCTGGCGTTGATATGATGCTGCTATCCTTCAAATCATCCGCCATAACAAACGCCACAGCCTCCGCTTCGAGCGATGCCAGCGCCAACTTGAACGCCTCGAGCGTATTGCTGTCGGTGATGCCAACAGCTTCAATTGCAGAAATCTGACTCTGCAGCCATTCTTTGGTAATAGTGCTCATCGGTTAGTCCTCGATGGTCGGCATGAATGACAGGTCAGCAAAGAACTCGCCAAATCCAAAGCACACTGAGTAAGCAAGTCGTCCGTGATGCTTGTAGCCAGGGTTGGTAATATCCGTAGTGGCATACGTCGCTGTGATTTCTGCCACTACTTCATCTGGTTTTGATGGAGTCTCTACCCAGGGGATGCAAATCAGATCAAAGTCACGCGCCATTGTCCCGTGGATTGCCATCGCGTACCCGTGCTTGCGTGCTATCTCTGCCAGTGCTGGGTATAGAGCGCAATAAACTGGTGCCAAGTTAGCTGGTTTCATGATGCCTCTCCTTTACCGGCTGCGGCGGCCGGCATATCGCACATGTTTGTCGGATGCGGGTTTTCGCGAATAATTCGAGCCATTCGTGCCGCCGGGGTTTTTGTCTCTTCGTTGAATTCACGAATTACAGCCGCCAACTTTTCGGCGTCAGCAGGTGAAATATCACCATCGATAAACATAACTGGCTTACCCTGCGTCGCCTCCAGCTCCGCAATGCGCTTGTCTTTGGCTTCAAGCTCATCCAGCAGCGCCAGCACGGTGGTTGGGTTAGCTGCGGCGATGAAGACTCCATTTAGCGCAGATTGTTCATCGTTGAGATGACTACTATCCATCCTCACAATGGCCAGCGATGAGGTGTCATCAGTAATGGCACAGTCAAAAATGGAATACTTCCAATCGCCCTGAGTCGCCATCTCCGCCGCTTCACGTAATGCGCGTTTGTCGATGTTGCTCATTTGATGCCTCCCTTGCCATCGGCACGAATGCCAAGGATGGTGTCGATTGTCTCGTTGCTCAGAGGGGCGTATTCGCCGTTTTTGACCAGGCATTCTTTAACGTGCTGGACAAACTCAGTAAGTTCAGCCACGCGTTCCTCTGCTGCTTTGCACTGCATTTGCCATTTGATAGCAAGATTGATAGTGCTGTCAGCGCAGGAGGATTCGTTAGCTTTGCCGTCTTGTGACTCTGACAATTCATCCAGCAGCGCCAGCACGGTCTCTGGGTTAGCGGCGGCGATGAATCTGGCGTTATCAAAGTCCTGCTGCACCGACGTATCGTCACCGCATATGCCAGTGAGAATGGAATTAGCGGTGCCATTTCGCATAATCCACACCTCACCGTTTTCTTCTTCCCATGGACCTGGTGTTGCCCTGGTAGCCAATTGGCGCAAAGCCTGTTTGTCGATGTTGCTCATTGGGCGGCCTCCTCAAACAGAACTTCACCCTCAATACCGCCAACCTGATAAACGATCGAACTATCATCCCGATATTCCATCGGTGCAGCGCTCCAGCCTTCTCCGTTCGGTTCATCATCATCACCTACCTGAACAAAGCCACCTGCAACTACACGGGCCGGATACACTTCACCCTCGGTCCACCAACCTTCGGTATCTTTGATGCACTTAATTTGCAGTGTATTGCTCATTGGGCGGCCTCCTGCGTTGCCTCGTTGATAGCCTTTTCAACACGACGATAAACACGCATTGATTCCTCTTCGGTCAGCTCTCGACCAAGCTCAAACTCAAGAGAATCAACAACAAGAAAAGAAAAACCCTCCACAGAAGACAGCATTGACGATTCGATTGCCGCATCGGTTAACTTGCTCATTGTGCGGCCCCTTCTGTCCGTACCGGGATGAAACGCGATGGCGACCAGTCGCAATAGTTATCCGTCTCTGTGTGGCCGAACATAGCCTTACAGCGCCGAATGTGATGGCAATTACCGCAACTAGAGCCTTTTGGCAGGCGCATTTTATCCGGGTCAGTTGGGTCAAAGTTCAGCTCTTTGGTGTTGTTGCTCATTGGGCGGCCTCCTGGGCTGGCATCAGTGCTTCACGCACGCAAGGCTTGTAGTAGTGGTGGAAAGCGAACGTCAGGCCAAGCTTAGTTGGCTTCTCCTGCTTCCCCAGCAACCCGAGGCGCGTGCAAATTGTCGTTGCTGTCCATCCTGAGTGATATCCAGCCGCACGCTTCATGACTGTTTCAGCCAGGATGGTGCGGAAATCAGTGCGCCCGAAATTCGTGTTTCCGAAAGCGGCATTGATCACTTCGTCGGAGAGGTGCGCGTCGATAGCGTTGCTCATTTGCCCTCCTGGCGAAGCTGTGCGGCGAAATATTTAGCGGCACCCAGTACTTCGCCAATATCTCTCTGAGACTCTCTATCTCCGCATGCATCCCTCAGAATAAACTGCGCGAACATCTCCACACCCTGCGCCCGCACTTCAGCCAGGGAAGCATCAGAGACCGCTGAAAGGAATCCCCGCTGGTGCAAATCCATCAGCAGCGTGAACTGGCTTCGCGCTGAGACAATCAGCATGTAGCGGATGCTGTTAGCGAACATCGATGTATTGTCGTCGTGCAGCAGCTCCTCGACGTCGTTCCCTCCCGTGTTGTGGAATAACGGCAGGTATTGACGCATCCAGTCGGGAACGGTATATAACTCTTTGGATGATTTACTCATACTGACTCCTCCTCTCCCAGCACCCAGCGCAACGCGGCTGCATATTCGCCGCTGGCAGTTTCGAGGGCACTGGTTATGTCTTTACGGGATTTCATGCGTGGCCTTGTCTCGCCCAGAACCTGCCGCTGACGGCGCGATTTTTCATGGCCTTTAGTACCGGCGGTTGCCACTTCCAGCTCTCTGACCTTTTCCCGCTGCTCGTCCGGCGTAAGTGATGCCAGCTGACGGGCCTGGGTGACGGTCACCGTGCCGGACTCCACGGCGTCACGTACTGCCTGCGTGGTGTCCAGCAGGGCCAGTGTGGCGCGAACGGTCTGGATACTGACGCCAAACATCAGGGCGAGATCTTCTTCGTCGTGCCCGCGCTCCAGTGCATCAGCCATTTTTTTCGCGCGCCCCACAGGAGTGTCTGCCTGGCGAATTTCGTTAGCGCTAATCATCGCCTGTGCCATACGAACTGCAGAACCGCGCTTCGTCACTGCAGGTACTTTCAGCGTTTCCTTTCCCGCGGCCTGCAGACGGATATTCGCTTCCAGTGTGTGCCGGACACGCTGTCGGCCATCTACCACGCAGGACAGCCCTGTTTCCGGGTCTTTCCAGACGATAATCGGCTCAAGGACACCCTGGTCCATGATGTTCAGCACCATCCCTTCGCTTATCGGCAGGTGAATACGCTCGTCGTATAGCGGGTGTGACCTGTCCGTCACCAGGTGCAGCTTTTCCGGCTCGAAAGAGAGAACGTTGCTCTTCCCGCTGGCGCCATAGGCGTCGATAGAGTTTTTAGCCATTGTTTTGTTCCTGTTTTACCTGGTCTGTCAGTTCCTGCCAGCGTCGCAGCAGTTCTTCACGCGCCCCCTGCTTACCACCCAGTGAATAACCCATGCCGATATGGTGATGGCCAACACAGCGTATTTGCGCTGAGCCCGCCCAGTAGGTCTCTTTGAAAAACATCTCAACCGTGCTGCCACAGGTTGGGCACTGAGGTAATTTATTCCCGCTCATCTTCATCTCCCCAGAACCCCATCAGGTACATAGCCCAGGAACTTAAAAACCATGCTGGCGTAACAAAAAACGCCGCAACGATAAGAAAATGCACAATCATGTCGTTGCCCCGCAACGCGCAGCATGGCGGCACTCCTTCAGCAGCTGGTTGAACATCACGATCGCAGGGTTGCTGCTGCACCCGAACGGCATTTCGTTGAAGTACCAGGTTGCGTTGCCACCACTGTTTTTCGACTGAGTAACCCGACCCGCGGCAAGCATCTGACGCAGCTGCCCGCTGACTGAGCAGACGCTTCTGCCCATCGCCCTGGCGATATCGCCGGAGGTCATGCCCGGGTTGGTCCTGATAAATTCCAGTGTTGTTGTTTCAGTGTTGGTTTTGGCTGCCATAAATCCTCCTGTTAAATCAGCCCTGCCGCTTTCCGGCGTCGGTATTCTTCCTGCAGCACCTGTGCTGGTGTCGGCCCTGTCGGGTGCCGGGGCGCTTCAAGTTGCTTTCTCACCAGCGGTATTTTTCCACCGCCAGCAACATGCTTTTCCCACTTCACCAGCTGCCTTGCTGCCAGCCCTTCCAGCTCCGGGGTTGTCATCTGACGCTCCACACCAGTACGACGCATTTCAGTGCAAATCTGGTACAGCACCGGATGCTTCCACGGGTAGC
The DNA here is from genome assembly GCF_041679625.1 of Enterobacter cloacae complex sp. ESBL7. Classification (NCBI taxonomy): domain Bacteria; kingdom Pseudomonadati; phylum Pseudomonadota; class Gammaproteobacteria; order Enterobacterales; family Enterobacteriaceae; genus Enterobacter; species Enterobacter cloacae complex sp. ESBL7. Next base: position 1,036,043 of record NZ_JBGORN010000001.1, on the reverse strand, counting down.
TCTCGCTGCTGTGGTATCGGAATGACAATCGACGCCACCGCCAGAACTCGGTCATCACATCCTCAACCTTCAGCCCCAGCCTTCCGCCGCTGCAATCCGCCACCAGCGTGACAAACTCAGCCAGGTCCGGAGGCCAAGAATTCCCCTCAGCGCAGCGGGCTACCATCGCATTACAGACGCTCGTCATCTGGTCGCTGGTCAAATTCCCAATCTGAGCAATCCATAGGTCCGACGGAGCCGATCCGTTTTTGCTCTCCCAACGGTTTGAGTAGATTTCCACCATGAGCCCCCAGAACGTCCACGCTCTGTCCTCGCTCTCTGAGCTGTGCTGCGCGCGCATCGAGCATTCTGCGCTGTGCTGCGTTGGCGGTAGGTGGGTACCTGTCCAGTCCTGCATGGTTGTTACCTCGCGATTGTGTTGGTCTTGCACCCTGCAGGTTGCTGGCAAATTTCAGCTCCCACTGCGTCTGGGTAAAAACTTTCCCTTCGGATATCCAGTAAGCAATAAAACTCGCCAGCTCAGCCCGCAGGTTTAAACCGTCCTGCACAGGCTTACCCCACAGCACGGCCTGTCGGCGAAAATCTGGTGATGGCGTCCATTCGGAATGCATCTGGAATTTCCCATTCAGCTGGGCTGCAGGAAAAATCATTCCCGGCTGCCCAGGGTATTCAGGAATCGGCCCGTCGTTAACTGGTTCGACCTCTGAAGCCTCGCGCGCGTTATGTGTGGGGTTTAATGACGGATCAGTAGTTAATGACGGATCGGGGGCAATTTTTAGGGGGGTTAAAATGCCGTTTTCACCAATTTTTGACCCCTCAATATTTGACCCGTCAAAATTTGCCCCCTTATTTCCACTATCTGACCCCTCAATATTTGTCCCCTCACCTTCATTATTTAAGGGGGCATTTTTTGAGGGGTTAATAATTACCCCCTCCCCCTCACACCCTGCCGGAATGCAGCGAGAGCCTTTCTTTTTCGCTCTTTTTTCCTTTATTTTTTTACGCCCCTGTGCGGCAGCAGCCTCAAGTTTCTCTATATTTATTTGGTAGATATTCGTTAAATTTCGACCGCCAACCTTACGCTCGGTTTTGGTGATCCATCCGCCACTCACCAGCTCAGCCAGTGCGTTCTTGACGGTCGCTTCACTTTTCGCGCCGATCTCAATCTGGAGGGTTTCAATTGCAGGCCAGGACACGCCATCAGCATTGCTGTAATCAGCAATTCGGGCCATCAGGGCAACACGTGAAATACCGAGTCCGGCCTGTGCACAACCCTCCCATACAAGTCCGAGCAACTTGCTGCTCAAGAAAAACCTCCAGACTCAGTGAAACAGGCTATTGCCAGCCGGGCCGCTGCCGTAATGGCGCTCCGACATGGAGATCATCGCGCCAAATAACGCATCCATATCGTTGTCGATGCGCTCACGGCGCTGTACAAGCTCCCGGATAGTCGGCGATGTATGGCTGCGCATTTTCATCACCAGCATCACAAGGTGGGATTTGCCGCTTTCAAGCATTGCCCGCTCAATAGCCGGGAGTAAGGCCAAAAACTTGGTGCGCTGTGCCAGGGTATTACCGTTAATCCAGCCGTCGTGCGTGCGAAATAAACGCTGGCGGTTGGTATTATTTGCGGTATCTGACGAACCCGGTCGCAGCAAAAGCGATGCTTTAGTATCAATTTCGTGCAATTTTTCAGCTATTTGTAGAGAAACAGCGTCCTGCTTCTCAAACTGCAACCAGGACCAAACCATCTGTGATGCGTGCTTGAATGTGTTTTCCATTAATCAGACTCCTTCTCGTTTTTCAGGCAAAGTTACACCGTCTGGAATTGCGTCAGTGAGGTTTGGGTATGTTGCACTGTCGATATCGTGAGGTGTAACACTCCACTCAGTTGCCTCGCACCACAGCAAAATGGTTGGCCCCTTTAGCCTGTAGCGACCTGTTATTACGTGGCTAACCATCCCCTGGCTAGCGCCCACTTTCTCTCCAAAAGCCCTCTGACTTAAACCAGAGAGCTTTAGATATTCTCCAAGCTTCATTTTTTGGCTCTCATTTTGAACAGGAGTAAATTAATAGCATAGTTATTTTTACATGTAAATAGCAATGCTATTTCTACATGATTAGCAAACCTATTAGAATGGGCGTATGAAAAGAAAGAGTTTGTCAGAGCAGGACATTGAAGCCGCTCACCGACTAAAAGATATATGGAATAACCGTAAGGCTGAGCTTAGGCTTACGCAGGATCGTGCTGCCGAAATTTTGGGGTTTTCTACCCAGGGCGCAGTAAGCCATTATCTCAATGCAAAAACGCCCCTGAACCTTGAGGCTGTGCTGAAGTTTGCGAATTTATTGCAAGTTCCACCGGAGTTGATTAGACCCGACTTCTCGGAGTTGCTGAGTATAGCTCGCCAACTAACTCCAAATGTTGTCGAAAAAGACGAGTCTCAAGAGTCGGTGGAAGATTCTTCCAGCAGCGTAATAGCGAATACAACATACCGCATCAAGCTGGTGATGAAAGAAACCGGCTTGAGTCAGGCTGAACTCGCACGCCGCATTGGCGTTGCACAGCAAACCGTTCAGAAGTGGGCTCATGGCATATCAAGCCCCACAACAACGAATATGGATAAGCTATCTGATGTTACGGGTCGCCCCCCTTACTGGTTCATGCTTCCGCCAGATGAAGGCGATCAGGTAGTGACTCCAGACTCAATGAAAATCGGCCCGCTTCAGCGTGACCTACTTAAGACGTTCAGCGCCTTCCCTAAAGAGGATCAGGAACTGATGCTCAAAGAGATGAAGGACAAGAAAGAAACGATGGACAAGACTGTTGCTCGCTGGCTCGAAGCTCAAAAGAGCCACAGAGCTTAACGCATTCAATACCTCCCCCTAACTATGCGAAGGTCTGCTAAGATGCTAATAACTAATGAAATACTAGCTGCATATTTTGGTCGAATGCCAAACGCAGAGATCATATGCCCTGTCTGTAAAAATATAGGCTGGAAAGTAAACGGCGCTCATGTAATTGATACATTTGATAAAAAAGGTGACAAGGTAGTTAATCACATACCTTATAGCCGATTAGATGAAGAAACCGATAAAACAACAACGTTTATGGGTGGGTTTCCTGTTATTTTCCTTGTTTGCCCTTCCTGCGGGTATATGCGATTGCACTCCTATAAGGTGCTGCGAGATAACATAATGAAAATGGATGCTCCTGGGGATGCAGATGGCTAATACGGCGGATATCTATCATCTTGAAGACCAGAAGAACGCTAGAGCAATGGTTGCAAATGCTATAACACCGCCCCATACTACAGAATATGGCAGCGGAAATGGCGGAGGAGGTAACATGGAAGCTCGCGTAGCTAAACTTGAAGCGACTATAGAACACATTGCTTCCGATGTGACAGACATAAAGACCGAAGCAAGGCAAATATCCACCAATGTTTCATCGTTAAAAACAGATGTTGAGCTAATAAAATACGACATTGGTACGCTGCGTACAAAAAACGAAGAGTTTAGCAATGAACTCAAAGAGTTGGAGAGAAAAATTGACGCAATAGGAACATCGGTCAACTCCTTTAAAACAACGATGAAAGTCTCAGCCTCAGTTTTATCCGCAGCAATAGTGGTTTTTGGCGTTATTGCTGGCCCCTACCTGGAAAAGATAGTCACCATACTGAATGGAATGGCTCTAAAAAATTAACGATCCCCCTTCCCATCCCGCTCCGGCGGGATTTTTTTTGCCTGCCGCATTAGTAAATAACAATGCTATTGACACAAAATAAATAGCAGTGCTATTGTTACCGCATCAACACCACTCACCCAAACGGACAACGGCAGAGCAATACTTCGAGTTACTCCGCTGCCAGATGGGTTAAGTAGCCAGCCTGAGGCCTAAGAACATGACGGCGAGTGAATAAACAGCAGGTGCAACAGGTTCAAAGTTCCGCAAGCCAGGCGTTACTGGCAAAGCAATAGTTAACAACCAAGGCGCAGTGATTCAGCAAAACGTTCCGCCAGCCTGGCGTTAAGGGCAAAGAATTTATCAGCAACACGACGCTGTAGGTAAAACGTTCCGCCTCCCCGGCGTTAAGGGGAAACACAGGAGAAGCCAGGATGACACACGCAATCAAACAGATCGTCGATACCGATGGCGAGCCAATGATGGAAGTAGTGGTTCACAGCGATTGCTCAGCTGTTGATATGGAAGCGATCCACGCTGAGGCGCTGGGGCTCAACGACCTCTCCTGCTTTTCTGCGTTTTAGCTCTTTAAGCAACGGTGAATTAGAAATGACGACCTACTCAGGAAAAAATGTATTAGCTCTTGCTGCGGAAATTGCAGAAACCGCTTATCAGATGGCCAGCACTCAAGGGATTAACCCGAAAGATGCCCGACTTGCACTGGAGCTCGCCAGCCGCGTATTTATCGGAAGTAAAGAATCGCCAGAAACCCTAGCGAAAAAAGTTTCCGACGAGATATTAAACCTTAAGGCTGTAATGATACGTAACCCAGATATCGGGGTTCAACTTGAGAAATTAATTATCGCTGCTGATCGGCTCCTTGAGGAAAAGTGAAAGTTGATAAGAAATAGTATAAGGCTCAGAAGCTGACGCATTCTTTACCGATGGATATTTGGAGATTATTGCCGAATCAAGTTTATCTCGTTGCTCGGGTGAGAGGAGTGTAATTAACTCTTCCAATACAGTTGCAACCGCCTCTAGCCGTACTGGAAGGAAGAGAGGCATGTTTTTCTCAATTTCTTCTTTTATATAGCTCATTTAGTTTCCTTGTATGGTTTGAACTCCCCGCAAGGATATCACCGCCGCCTGAGGTGAATAAATAAACAGGCAATCAACCAAACTCGACGTAGGGGTACGTAGAGGCCCCTCGCCGCCTGAGAGGGTTAACAAAGCAGGCACACAACGGAGTGAATCATTCCTGTCTCTGGTCCGGTATCGCGACTGGTGGGGACGGGTAGCCACACAAGCCGCAACGCGAAGCGGCCCGAGTGGAGTTAAGCGCGGGGAACCTTATCGGGGAAGTGAAGCCCTGGGGGAATGGTTCACTCCGTTGTGGTGAGTGCACAGGCTGATGTGCAGCGGACTTTTAATCCGTGCGGAGAACTGGCAAAACCAGCCCGAAAGCCGGAAGACGTGAGCCCCGGCCACCACAATCTGACACTACGCCCGGAGACGGAGACGACAAAGTAACCTGAATGGCGAAACGTCAAAGCACCTGAACCGGCAATGTGTGCCGAGGACGGAAGGCATATGCCGTGACAAGCCGGGAGAGACCGGAACACAACACGAAAGCGCATTCCGGCTTTTCACATTTGAGCTTTGTCGTTAAACCAGATGGTGGAATGCGCTTCCGGTTGTGGTAATCCGCAGAACGGTGCGGCGGTAAGTATGGCCAGGTGCCCTTCCTTCACCTGGATAGAGACACCGGGTTACCAGGTTGACCATACGCCTGAGTGGTAACCCCGCCACAACACAATGCTGTGTAGTCCTTGTCGGTATCAGTTTTCTTATCCTTTAGCTGATACCGCCCTTTTTAAAAATTGATTTTTCTGTGTGGTGAATGCGGCTAAGCGCACGCGGCAGAACTGAACAATCAGTCCTTATCAGTAGTTGGGTGAATTGTAGTCGGCGTTAATTCTCAGTTCGTTAACGTCACCGGGAGGCACCCGGCACCACACAGCAAAGTCTGTTTAATATATATGGAGATAATTATGGTTGTTAGTATTTCAATTGCCGTTATTAGTGTTATTTCATTCTGCCCTGTTATTGAATGCAGTGAATGTAAAACAACTACATGTCCTTTTGACCGCCATTACGCCAATCGACTGGAAAAAGCTAAATCTGAATATGATGAAGCATATAAAAACTTACTGGAAAAAGAGGCTAACCTCAGGATGGTGGTGCTGTATGGTTAACTTCACTCCTGAGGATGTAACCAGGCGCACAGCTGAAGCCGCCTATAAGAAAGAACTGTCCAGCATAACGGGCGTCAGGGAGTTCAGGGAGAAAGCCAGGCTGGATGAACGCTATGCCGCATTAATGAGCAGGGTAATAAATGACCGCGGGAGTAGAATACATGCATACAGGCAATAAGCTCTTCATAGTTATTTCAGTTTCATTCGCTATTTTTGGCTTATTAAGAAATGAATGGGTATATAGAAAAAGGTTGAAGGTTTTACGTTGCATGGACAGCCATTATTACAACAACCTGCCATCGTATCATTTCATGTTTATTAAATTCTGGGTATGGGATATCAACCTTTTCTTTAAGTAATTAATTAAATACTTTTTTATTAATGCCTTCACTGGCAGGGCTTCACTCACTCTAAATTCTGGAAATAGAAAATGGAAAACAAAATTTGTAGTTGCGTTTCATGCGGAAAAGTACAGAAAGAATCCGATATGAAACTCAGAGCCAGGGCTGGATACCTGGCTGGCGAACTCGGATATCACTGCGCCGCCTGCGCTGACAGAAAAGACAAGGTGGCCACACTGAAGGCGGCGCGTAGTAATTATCGCAGAGCATCAGTAAGAACCGGCTCCCGCACATTATTCGGAGGGTGGTGATGAAACCCTCTCCTCTTAAAACCTATTTCCTGATTGTCGGCGTTGTCATGCACATCGCCATTACGTTCGGCCTTCTGGTTCCCTGGCTTATATCGATGCAGAGCACCTTCTCGGTTATCTGCGGTATCGCGCTGGCAGTTGTGACCCTGCCATGCCCGTACATTGTGTTTAAAGGTCACTTATTTGGTAAGGACAAAAAATGAAAAAACTGATTTTTGCATTATTCGTTACTGTATTTTCGGTGCTGATGATCGGCTGTGACCGGGTTGAACCTGGCAATGTCGGCATCAAGGTCAACAAGCTGGGTGACGATAAGGGCGTGGGTGAAGTTGTCGGTGTTGGTCGCTACTGGACCGGACTGAACACCGATATCTACATATTCCCTACTTTCAAGCAGATGAAGACCTATGATGACGCCTTCAACTTCCAGATGAGCGACGGCACCACCATTGGCTACCACATCGGCGTGGCCTACAAGGTTGACCCGACCAAAATCACCTCTGTCTTCCAGACATACCGTAAAGGCGTTGACGATATCACCGATACCGACCTGCGCCAGAAGATAGCTGATGCGCTTAACCGTCTCGCCAGCAAGATGAGCACCGACAAGTTCATCGACGGCGGCAAGTCGGAACTGCTCGATGCAGCCCTGAAAGACATCCAGGACGAAATGGGGCCGATTGGCATTCAGGTTATCAGCCTGTCGTATGTGGGCAAACCCGAATACCCGCCGACCGTCGTTGCATCCATCAACGCCAAAGTGACCGCCAACCAAAAGACCCTGCAGCGCCAGCAGGAAGTCCTGCAGCGTGAGGCCGAAGCCAACATGCTCCGCGCAGAAGCCGATGGTCAGGCAGACGCCAAGCTGAAACTGGCGAACGCCGAGGCGAAGTCCATCGCGATGCGCGGCCAGGCATTACGCGAAAACCCTGAGGTTCTCCAGCTCGAAGCCATCAACAAATGGAACGGCGCACTGCCTCAGTACATGACCAGCGGTGCAGGTACACCATTTATTCAGGTTAAGTAATCCACCAGCCCGGTGCTGAGCCGGGCTACCAGAAGGGACGTAGCAATGACCATTTTCAAGATCCTCTGTGCCCTCGCCTTTGTGGTTGTCGTGGTGCTTATCGTTTTTGCTCTCTGGATGGACGTCCTTACAGACGACTGATTTTTGATAATCAACATACTCTCTGCCGCTGCGTTATCGTGGCGGCGTCATGGAGTCAGGCATGGCGCAAATCATTTTTGATGAAGAGTGGATGGTAGCAGGAAGGTTGACTGAAAAGACAGGGCTGGACGACAGGCAAATCAAAGCCTATCGGCTCGGCAGCTGGATTGAAGGGGTTCATTTTAAGCGAGTTCCTGCTGTACCCGGAGGAGAAAGCAAACGCGCTTTGGTCTGGTACAACTTTCCGCTAATAAATAAATTTATTCAGGAAGCATGATGGATTTCCCCACCGGCGTTGAACTGCATAACGGAAAAATCAGGATCACATTTACCTATCGCGGCATCCGTTGCCGCGAAGTGCTCCGTGGCTGGGTTGTAAACAGCAGTAATATCAAAAAAGCGGGTAATCTACGTGCTGTTATCATGAGTGAAATCCAGCTCGGCCAGTTCGACTATGCGTCACGCTTCCCTGAATCAAGGGCACTTAAAAAATTTTCATCAACAAAGCGGATCACGACATTTAAAGAGCTGAGCGATTTTTTCATTGAAACTAAGGCGCTGGAAGTATCCGAAGCGACCTTATTATCAATCACATCTGCCGTTAATACACTGAAGCGTGTAGTGGGTGGTAATACCCCCCTGTCTGATATTCAGCATGCTGATATTTTGAATTACCGAAGAGAGCTGCTGACCGGGGAAGTGTTAAACCCTTCAATGCCTAATCTAATCAAAAAGGGGCGTGCGCCTTCAACAGTAAATAAACAGATGGCTGTTTTATCAGAAATGCTGAAGCTTGCGAACAGAAGTCAGTTTATATTACACGCTCCTTATGAGGGCGTATCCAGGCTAAAGCTATCTAAGTCAGACCCCGATCCGCTTTTACTTCATGAGTACCAGGCATTGATTGCCGCCCTTCCCCGAAAGCTGGCTTTGATCATCATTGTAGCCGTCCACACGGGAATGAGGCCCGGCGAGATTTGTGCTCTGGCGTGGGAGGATATCGATCTGCGAAAAGGTGAGATTCATGTATCAAGAAGCCTGACGAACAAGCGGGTGTTTGTGCCACCGAAAACAGATGCTGGCATCAGAACGATCACCCTGCTGAAGCCAGCCCTTGATGCACTGAAAGAACAGTATGACATCACCGGCAATGCCCCCAGGCAGCAGATCATATTTCATCACCGGGAAATTGGAAAAACTGAGGTGCAGAATCTGCGTTTTGTTTTTTCACCAAAGGAGAGCGACTCAAAAGAGGAGCGGTATATCTCCAAAAATTCGATTTCTTATGGCTGGAATCGTGGGACTAAACTTTCAGGTATCCGCGAGAGAAACCCATATCAGTCCAGGCACACATACGCCTGCTGGACACTAATGGCTGGTGCTAACCCGTCTTTCATCGCCAGCCAGATGGGACATGAGGATGCGCGGATGGTTTATGAGGTCTATTCGAAGTGGATTGGCGATATGAACCAGGATCAGGTGAACATGCTGAACAACCAGATGCCGACGGCGATGCCCCCAGGACGCCCCCAAGGGTCTGGAAGCTTGAAAAAAGTCATTTAATTTCATGACGCTGGTGCCAACTAACATAATCAGCGTTAAACTATTCATACCAATTATTTAGGGAGAAGAGATGATGCGCGTACTGGTTGTTGAGGATAACGCATTGCTACGCCATCACCTGAAGGTTCAGCTTCAGGAGATGGGACATCAGGTGGACGATGCTGAAGATGCAAAAGAAGCCGATTATTATCTCAATGAACACCTGCCGGATATCGCCATTGTCGATTTAGGGTTGCCTGACGAAGACGGTCTGTCGTTAATTCGCCGCTGGCGCAGCCACGATGTCTCCCTGCCGGTTCTGGTTCTGACCGCCCGTGAAGGCTGGCAGGATAAGGTCGAAGTGCTCAGCGCGGGTGCAGACGATTACGTCACCAAGCCGTTTCATATTGAAGAGGTGGCGGCGCGCATGCAGGCGCTGTTACGCCGCAACAGCGGGCTGGCTTCACAGGTTATTTCCATCCCACCATTCCAGGTCGATCTCTCCCGCCGGGAATTAGCAATCAATGATGAAGTGATTAAGCTCACCGCCTTCGAATACACCATTATGGAAACGCTGATCCGTAACAATGGCAAAGTGGTGAGCAAAGATTCCTTAATGCTCCAGCTTTATCCTGATGCTGAACTGCGCGAGAGCCATACCATTGACGTGCTGATGGGACGTTTGCGTAAGAAAATTCAGGCGCAGTATCCGCAGGATGTGATTACCACCGTCCGTGGCCAGGGCTACCTGTTCGAATTACGCTAAATGAGAGGGATTTTACGCCACATTCTGCCCCTCTCGCTGCGGGTTCGTTTCTTACTGGCAACAGCCGCCGTCGTGCTGGTGCTGTCGCTCTCCTACGGCATGGTCGCCCTGGTGGGCTACAGCGTCAGCTTTGATAAAACCACCTTTCGACTGTTACGCGGCGAAAGCAATCTGTTTTATACCCTGGCGAAATGGGAAAATAACCGAATCACCGTCGAAATGCCGGAAAACCTCAACCAGCAGAGCCCAACGCTGGCCCTGATTTATAACGAAAAAGGGAAATTACTGTGGGCGCAGCGTGATATCCCCTGGCTGGTTAAAAGCATTCGTCCGGACTGGCTCAAAACCAACGGGTTTCATGAAATTGAAGCCGATCTCAACACCACCAGCTCGCTGATCCGTGAAGATCGCTCCCTGCAGCAAAAGCTGAACGAGATCCGCGCCGACAACGCCGAAACGGAGATGACGCACTCCGTCGCGATTAACCTCTATCCGGCGACGCTGAACATGCCGCAGCTGACCATTGTGGTGATCGACACCATTCCGGTCGAGCTGAAGCGTTCTTATATGGTCTGGAGCTGGTTCATCTACGTTCTGGCTGCGAATCTCCTGCTGGTGATCCCGCTGCTGTGGGTGGCAGCGTGGTGGAGCTTGCGCCCTATTGAATCACTGGCGAAAGAGGTTCGTGAGCTGGAAGAACATCATCGCGAGAAGCTGAACCCGGAAACCACCCGTGAGCTCACCAGCCTGGTGCGTAACCTCAACCGCCTGCTGAAAAGTGAACGCGAACGCTACGATAAATACCGTACCACCCTTACCGACCTGACCCACAGCCTGAAAACACCGCTGGCCGTCATGCAAAGTACCCTGCGTTCAATGCGCAGTTCGAAGCTGAGCGTCGATGATGCCGAGCCGGTGATGCTGGAACAGATCAGCCGTATTTCACAGCAAATTGGCTATTACCTGCATCGCGCCAGCATGCGTTCCGGCAGCGCGCTTCTGAGCCGAGAGCTGCACCCGGTAGCCCCGCTTCTGGATAACCTCACGTCCGCCCTCAACAAGGTGTATCAGCGTAAAGGGGTTAACATCAGCCTCGATATCTCGCCAGAGATAAGCTTTGTGGGTGAAAAAAATGACTTCATGGAAGTGATGGGTAACCTGCTGGATAACGCCTGCAAATACTGTCTGGAGTTCGTGGAAGTGTCTGCGCGTCAGACGGAAACCGAACTGCATATTATCGTTGAGGATGATGGCCCGGGGATCCCGCGAAATAAACGCGACGTGGTGTTCGATCGCGGTCAGCGCGCCGATACGCTACGTCCTGGCCAGGGCGTCGGGTTAGCCGTCGCCCGTGAGATTGTCGACCAGTACGACGGGAAAATCGAAACCAGCGAAAGTCTGCTGGGCGGCGCCAGAATGGAGGTTATTTTTGGCCGCCAGCAGCCCACATTGAACGATAGTTAACCCGTTATGTGAAAAATGCGAGGATCTCGCAGCCGGGGGGCTGAGCTTCCGTTATAATCCGAGTCAGTAAGAGCCTGCGGAATAAATAAATATGGATTATCACTTAACGCTTAACTGGCCCGAGTTTATTGAACGCTACTGGCAAAAACGCCCGGTGGTTCTGAAACGCGGATTCAGCAATTTTGTCGACCCTATCTCGCCTGACGAGCTGGCTGGTCTGGCCATGGAAAACGAAGTCGACAGCCGTCTGGTCAGCCACCAGGACGGGAAATGGCAGGTTAGCCACGGTCCTTTCGAAAGCTACGATCACCTCGGTGAAAACAACTGGTCGCTGCTTGTGCAGGCGGTCAACCACTGGCACGAGCCGACTGCCGCGCTAATGCGTCCCTTCCGCGCCCTGCCCGACTGGCGCATGGACGATCTGATGATCTCCTTCTCCGTGCCGGGCGGCGGCGTAGGTCCACATCTTGACCAGTACGACGTGTTCATCATTCAGGGTACGGGCCGCCGCCGCTGGCGCGTGGGCGAAAAAGTCCCGATGAAGCAGCACTGCCCGCATCCTGACCTGCTTCAGGTTGACCCGTTTGAAGGGATTATCGATGAAGAGCTGGAGCCGGGTGATATTCTCTACATTCCGCCGGGATTCCCTCACGAAGGCTACTCCCTGGAAAACTCACTCAACTACTCCGTGGGGTTCCGCGCGCCAAGCGGTCGCGAGATGATCAGCGGATTTGCCGACTATGTTCTGCAACGCGAGCTGGGCAGCTATCGTTACAGCGATCCTGATGTGCCTGCGCGCGAGCATCCGGCGGATATTCTGCCAGAAGAACTCGATAAGCTGCGCGGGATGATGCTGGATCTCATCAACGAGCCGGAGCACTTCAAACAGTGGTTTGGTGAGTTTATCAGCCAGTCTCGTCATGAGCTGGACGTTGCGCCGCCGGAGCCGCCGTATCAGGCTGACGAAATTTATGATGCGCTTCAGCAGGGCGACAAGCTGACGCGTCTGGGCGGGTTGCGCGTGCTGCGCATTGGTGAAGAGGTGTTCGTCAACGGCGAGAGGCTGGACTCTCCGCACCGTCCGGCGCTGGAAGCCATTGCCAGCCATCTGGTGCTGACTGCCGACACCTTTGGCGATGCGCTGGAAGATCCTTCCTTCCTCGCGATGCTCGCCGCGCTGGTCAACAGCGGGTACTGGTTCTTTGAGGACTGAGTCGCCTTAATTCCCGGTGGCGCTTCGCCACCGGGCTTTTCTTACCGCTTCGCGGTCAACTCCGCTATCCGCACTATCACCTTCACCGCTTTTTCCATTCCTTCGAGCGTCACGAACTCATGCTTGCCATGGTAGTTGTAGCCACCGGTAAACAGGTTCGGGCACGGCAGCCCCATAAACGACAGCTGAGAACCGTCGGTGCCGCCGCGAATCGGCTTCAGCTGCGGTTCAATATCGCAGTCGCGCATTGCCTGCTGGGCGATATCGAGAATATGCGGATGCGCCATCACCTTCTCGCGCATGTTGTAGTAGCTGTCTTCAATGATCAGCTCAATATAGCAATCAGGGTGTAACCCTTTACCGACCTTCTTCGCGATCTCCATCATCTTGCGCTTGCGCGCCTCAAAGGCTTTGCGGTCGAAATCGCGGATGATGTAGTGCATCTGCGCGCTGTCCACGGTGCCTTTGATGCTGGTCAGGTGATAGAAACCTTCATACCCTTCGGTCTGTTCAGGGCTCTCTTCCGCCGGGACTTCTGCATGAATTCTGGACGCCAGCGACAGCGCGTTCACCATGACGCCTTTCGCCGAGCCGGGATGAACGTTGTTGCCGACAATTTTGATCGTGACGGACGCGGCATTGAAGTTTTCATACTCCAGTTCACCGACGCCGCCGCCGTCAACGGTATAGGCCCACTGCGCGTTAAAAGCTTCCACGTCGAAGTGCTTCGCGCCCTTGCCGACCTCTTCATCCGGCGTAAAGGCCACGCGGATATCCCCGTGCGGGATGTTTTTGCCCTTCAGCACCGCCAGCGCCGTCATGATCTCCGCGATACCCGCCTTGTCATCCGCCCCCAGCAGCGTTTTACCGTCGGTGGTGATCAGCGTCTGGCCCAGCAGCTGGTGCAGCACGGGGAACATCACCGGCGAGAGCACCTCGTCGCCAATGCCCAGCGCAATATCGCCGCCGCGGTAATTTTCCACAATCTGCGGGTTCACATGTTTACCGCTAAAATCCGGAGAGGTGTCGACATGGGAGATAAAGCCAATCGCCGGAATATCACCCTGGACATTCGCCGGCAGCGTTGCCATCACAGTGCCTTTTTCGCTTAACGTGACGTTGACCAGCCCCATGGCGTCAAGCTGCTCTTTAAGCAGGTTTAATAACTTCCACTGGCCTTCAGTGCTCGGCACCTGGCGAACACCCGGCTTAGATTGGGTATCCAGCGAAACGTACTGTAAAAAACGCTCAAGTAATTTATCCATGCAGTCACCCTCACTTTTCGTGACAACATTATCAGTAAGCATCAAAACGCAAATATTGCGTCAGGTCACTTTTATCCCGCAAACGAGAATATTTTCCGTTTATATGGTTATGCGTTAGTAAATGTAGCTTATGAATCAGTGACAAGGTTTGGCGTTCGCAGGGGATTGCCGTAGAATGTCCGCCCTCATTACGAGTCACCAAGGTGGTTACACACAAACCCCGCTTCAGTCTGCTGCCTGAGGCGTCTATATGGGACAGCGCAAAAATTGAATACACAATCCCGTTCACGTTCACCGCTGGTGCAACTGGAACGAATTCGTAAAAGTTTTGATGGTAAAGACGTTATTTCCGACCTCACTCTGACCATCAATGACGGTGAGTTTCTGACGCTGCTTGGCCCCTCGGGCTGCGGCAAAACAACCGTACTGCGCCTTATCGCCGGGCTGGAAAGCGTCGATAACGGCCATATCCATCTTGAAAACCAGGACATCACCCAAGTTCCTGCCGAAGATCGCCACGTCAACACCGTCTTTCAGAGCTACGCCCTGTTCCCGCACATGACCGTGTTTGAAAACGTGGCGTTTGGCCTGCGGATGCAAAAAACGCCGGCGAATGAGATCGAACCGCGCGTCATCGACGCCCTGCGCATGGTGCAGCTTGAGACGTTTGCCCAGCGTAAACCCCATCAGCTTTCCGGCGGCCAGCAGCAGCGTGTAGCCATCGCACGCGCCGTGGTCAACAAGCCGCGCCTGCTCCTGCTGGATGAATCCCTCTCCGCGCTGGATTACAAGCTGCGCAAGCAGATGCAGAACGAGCTTAAAGCCCTGCAGCGCAAGCTCGGCATTACCTTTGTCTTCGTCACCCACGATCAGGAAGAGGCCCTGACCATGTCCGACCGCATCGTGGTAATGCGCGACGGCAAAATCGAGCAGGACGGCACGCCGCGCGAAATCTACGAAGAGCCGAAGAATCTGTTTGTCGCCAGCTTCATTGGCGAGATCAATATCTTCGACGCTACGGTGATTGAGCGTCTGGACGACCAGCGCGTGCGCGCCAGCGTCGAAGGACGCGAGTGCAATATCACGGTGAATTTCCCCGTCGAAAAGGGACAAAAGCTCAACGTTCTGCTGCGCCCGGAAGATCTGCGCGTCGATGAAATTCACGGCAATACAGAGGCTGAAGGGTTAATCGGCTATATCCGCGAGCGCAACTACAAAGGAATGACGCTGGAGTCCGTTGTCGAGCTGGAGAACGGCAAGATGGTGATGGTCAGCGAATTCTTTAACGAAGACGACCCTGACTTCGACCACTCTCTCGACCAGAAAATGGTTATCAACTGGGTAGAAAGCTGGGAGGTTGTGCTGGCTGATGAAGAACACAAGTAAATTCCAGAATGTGGTGATCGCCACGATCGTCGGTTGGCTTGTGCTGTTTGTCTTTTTGCCCAACCTGATGATCGTTGCCACCAGCTTTCTGACCCGCGACGACGCTAGCTTCGTTTCGCTGGTCTTTACGCTGGACAACTACGCGCGCCTGCTCGATCCGCTCTATTTTGACGTGCTGCTGCACTCGCTAAATATGGCGCTGATTACCACCCTTGCCTGTCTGGTGCTGGGGTATCCTTTCGCATGGTTCCTCGCGGGCCTGCCGCAAAAGGTGCGGCCCCTGCTGCTGTTTTTACTGATTGTTCCCTTCTGGACCAACTCGTTAATCCGCATCTACGGGCTGAAAATCTTCCTTAGCACTAAAGGCTATCTCAACGAGTTTCTGCTGTGGCTGGGAGTGATTGATACGCCGATCCGCATCATGTTTACCCCGAGCGCAGTGATTGTCGGCCTGGTCTATATCCTGCTGCCGTTTATGGTGATGCCGCTCTACTCCAGCATCGAGAAGCTAGATAAACCGCTGCTGGAGGCGGCAAAAGATCTGGGCGCTAACAAGCTGCAGACCTTCATCCGCATTATTATCCCGCTGACCATGCCGGGCATTATTGCGGGCTGTCTGCTGGTAATGCTCCCGGCGATGGGCTTGTTCTACGTGTCGGATCTGATGGGCGGCGCGAAAAACCTGCTGATCGGTAACGTGATCAAGAGCCAGTTCCTGAACATCCGCGACTGGCCGTTCGGCTCCGCGACCAGCATTACGCTGACGGTGGTCATGGGCCTGATGCTGCTGGTCTACTGGCGCGCCTCACGCTTGCTGAATAAGAAGGTGGAACTCGAATGATCGGTCGACTGCTTCGCGGCGGTTTTATGACCGCCATTTATGCCTGGCTCTATATCCCGATCGTTATTTTGATCGTGAACTCGTTTAACAGCTCACGCTTCGGGATCAACTGGCAGGGCTTTACCACCAGCTGGTACAGCCTGCTGATGAACAACGATAGCCTCCTTCAGGCCGCTCAGCACTCGCTGACGATGGCGATCTTCTCCGCCACCTTCGCGACGCTGATTGGCTCGCTCACCGCCGTGGCGCTGTACCGCTATCGCTTTCGCGGCAAACCGTTCGTCAGCGGCATGCTGTTTGTGGTGATGATGTCGCCGGACATCGTGATGGCCATTTCGCTGCTGGTGCTGTTTATGCTGCTGGGCGTACAGCTTGGCTTCTGGACGCTGCTGTTCTCGCATATCACCTTCTGCCTGCCGTTTGTGGTGGTGACCGTTTTCGCGCGCCTGAAAGGGTTCGACGTGCGCATGCTGGAGGCGGCGAAGGATCTGGGCGCCAGCGAGACGATCATCCTGCGCAAAATCATCCTGCCGCTGGCGATGCCCGCCGTGGCGGCCGGATGGCTACTTAGCTTCACCCTGTCGATGGATGACGTGGTCGTGTCCTCCTTCGTCACCGGTCCGAGCTATGAAATTCTGCCGTTGAAGATCTATTCCATGGTGAAAGTCGGCGTCTCACCGGAGGTGAACGCGCTGGCGACCATTCTGCTGGTGTTTTCGCTGGTTCTGGTGATCGCCAGCCAGGTTATTGCTCGTGATAAAATAAAATCTCAGGGGACAATGAAATGAAAAAAATGCTCGCCGCTGCGGCGCTGGTGCTTGGCATGGGTGCCGCGCACGCTGATGACAGCAAAACGCTCTACTTCTACAACTGGACCGAGTACGTGCCGCCGGGCCTGCTGGAACAGTTCACGAAGGAGACGGGCATCAAGGTTATCTACTCGACCTACGAGTCGAATGAAACCATGTACGCCAAGCTGAAAACCTACAAAGACGGCGCGTACGATCTGGTCGTGCCTTCCACCTACTTTGTCGACAAAATGCGCAAAGAGGGCATGATCCAGAAGATCGACAAAACGAAGCTAACCAATTTTTCAAACCTCGATCCAGAGATGCTCAACAAGCCGTTCGACCCCAATAACGACTACTCCATTCCGTATATCTGGGGGGCAACCGCGATTGGCGTGAACAGCGAGGCCGTCGATCCAAAAACGGTGACAAGCTGGGCCGATCTCTGGAAACCAGAGTACAAGGGTAGCCTGCTGTTAACCGACGACGCGCGTGAAGTGTTCCAGGTCGCGCTGCGCAAGCTGGGCTACTCGGGCAACACGACGGATCCTAAAGAGATTGAAGCGGCATATGCCGAGCTGAAAAAGCTGATGCCTAACGTGGCGGCGTTTAACTCTGATAACCCGGCAAACCCGTATATGGAAGGCGAAGTAAATCTGGGGATGGTGTGGAACGGCTCCGCGTATGTTGCCCGCCAGGCCGGTACGCCGCTTGAGGTGGTCTGGCCGAAAGAAGGCGGGATCTTCTGGATGGACAGCCTTGCGATCCCCGCCAACGCGAAAAACGTTGAAGGGGCGCACAAGCTGATTAACTTCCTGCTGCGCCCGGACGTAGCGAAACAGGTTGCCGAGACGATTGGCTACCCGACGCCAAACCTCGCCGCACGCAAGCTGCTGAAGCCTGAAGTGGCTAACGATAAATCGCTCTACCCGGATGCCGAAACCATCAGCAAAGGTGAGTGGCAGAACGATGTCGGTGACGCCAGCCGCCTCTACGAAGAGTATTACCAGAAATTAAAAGCGGGCCGGTAACGGTATCGCGTTCTCCTCACGCCGCCCGTACGGCGTGAGGAAGGATTAACTGACCGCATTCTCCCCTGCCCAGATTGTCGCCTTTCTCATCGCCTCAACCACATCCTCATCCGTCAGACCCAGCGCCTGACGAACCCGGGTCGCCTCGTCCCACTGCTGCTGTTCATAGTAACGGCACAGGCTCACCATATCGGCTAACCGTCCCTCCTGATGGCACAGCGCATTGCTCACGCTTTGCGGGACCGCAATTTGCTTCATCAACTCTGCCATCGGCAGCTCAAGGAGGGTATCGAGCAGAGAGAACAGGCCGCACATGAAGGCATTTTCCGCCAGCGCCGGTTCTTTCATCGTCTCGGCGATCAGCTCACAGAACTTGCCGCGCATCATGCTCAACGGGTAAAGCTCGCTGACGGTGTCATTGCCCGCACTGGCGAGGACCACGACGGCAACAAACCGTCTCAGCTGGTTTTCCCCGAGGTATCTCAGGACTTCGCTCAGGGTTAACTTGCTGAAATTACAGGCACCGATATGTTTAAATGCGGTGTGCTTCATGTAGCGCATAATCTTATAGGACAGCGTAAGATCGGTTTTAATCAACGACTCGACGATCCGAAAATCGGGTTTATTGCGTCCGACCTCCATTTGCAGCCGAAAAATCGCCAGCTGATTTTGCGATAGCCGTTTATATTTAATGACCTCCGGACGGCAGAAAAAATAGCCCTGAAACAGCGAGAATCCCTCTTCCCTGTATTGGCTGAATTCCTCTTTAGTCTCAATTTTTTCAGCGAGATATTTAATATGCCCGGTTAAATGTTTACGCTCTTTCAGATACTGTTTAATTTGCGCTAAGGTATAATTCCTGACGTCAAACTTCAGTATTGAAATATAGGGTAAAAAAACATCCCATTCTGGCGCAAGCGTGAAATCATCAAGCGCAAACTGATAACCATCCGCACTCATCTCCCTGACAGCCTGCAACAGCTCCGCTCCCGGCACAGCATCTTCCAGGATCTCAATGACCACGCTCTCTTTATCCAGCGCTTCTCCACTGCGGTCTATGACCATTCGCGACGGGAAATTAATAAACGACGTATGTGCCCCGGCGATGCGCTGGGACGGCACGCATAAAAACTGATCTGAGATCATCCTGGAGGTGGCATATTCCGCCGACACGTCCGGAAAACGGTTTGTCATCCCATCTCTGAAGAGCAGTTCATAGGCCACCGTCTTCATCTCAGGGTTAAAAATGGGTTGTCGCGCAATAAATCCGTACATATCCCATCCTCCTCTACAACTTTATATTTATTAGCATCCTCTTTCTACACGACGATAACGAGCTTTATCGAGCACTATTTTGATTGAATGCACAAAATAAAAGCATCCACACTAATTAACTGGATTTACAAATCAAAATTTAAATTAAATATCCCTGGCGCTCTACAGAAAGAGGAGAAAATATCCGATAAGGAATATGTGCCTGCCCGACATGCACGATATTACGGGAGATGAGAATGAAAGACGCCGTGGTCCAAAGAAAAAAAATAAGAGTCAAGACGTTGATGCTATTGTCCATTTTCCTCACCGTAACGGTGGGCTTTACGGCAACGATCGGGTTTATGATGTGGCAGTGGATGGCACAGCAGGAGGTTCTGGCCAAAAAGCATATCCGCCAGATTGCCGAGGTGCAAGCGTTGCAGGTCAGTAAACAGCTGGATTCTGCCCTGACTGCCGCCCGGGATATGGGCAACAGCGCCCTGGCGCTGCGCGAGGCGGGCGTATCCGATCGTCAGAGCCTGAACCAGCTGCTCATCCACTACCTTTCGGCTCACCCGCAGTTTCTCTCCATGTCGATGGCCTTTGAGCCTAACGCGTTCGACGATAAAGATGCCGTCTGGGCCGGTCAAAGCGGTGAAGATCCTGCCGGGCGCTACGCCCGCTACGTTGACCGGGACGCCACCGGCAAACCGGCATTACACCTGCTGACGGACATCGAAACGCCCGGCAGCGGCGATTATTATCTGCTGCCGAAACAACGCCATAAAGATGTGATCATCGAGCCCTATATCTATCCCTACAACGGCGTGGACGTGATGCTCACCTCGATTGCCGCCCCCATCATGCGTGACGGTCAGTTTCTGGGCTCGGTCACCTCTGACTTCTCTCTCGCCACGCTGCAGTCGACGATCGGCGCGATTAAACCGTGGAACGGCACGGGCTATGCCCTGCTCCTCTCAGCGGGTAATAACGTGGTGCCCAGCCCGGACAAGCGCGCGGCGGGCAAGCCTTACGCCGGTCAGATTGCCGGTCATGACGTCACCCGCATCAACGATCCGCTGCTGAAGGAGGACGTGTTCATCACCTGGCAGGACATCGCCGTCGGTAACAGCCAGACGCCGTGGAAACTCGCCATTATCACGCCGGTCAGCGAAGTGATGGCCGAAGCGCGTGCATTTTTACTGAAAGCCATCATCATGATGGTGTTAAGCATCGTGGCGGTTAGCCTGGTCATGGCACAGATCTTCACCCGCAAAGTTGACCGTCCGGTTGGGGGAGAACCTTCGGAGGCGGCCGGGATCGCCCTGGCCGTTGCCCGGGGAGACCTGAACAACACCATCCCGGTGCGTTCCGGAGATACCCACAGCATTTTTTATGCCCTGCACACCATGCAGATGCAGCTCAAGCGCATCGTCGACAACATCAGCGAAGCCAGCCACTCCGTGCACGGCGGCACCAGCGAAATTTCGGCGGGCAACCTGGACCTCGCCTCGCGAACCGAGGAACAGGCGGCTGCGATTGTTGAAACGGCAGCCAGCATGGAAGAGATTTCGGTCACGGTGAAGAATAACGCCGACAACGCCCACAAGGCGACCACGCTGACCGATCGCGCCGCGAGCCTCGCCGGGCATGGCGAAACGCTGGTGAACGACGTGGTCGTGGTGATTGGGGAGATTGATGAGAGCGCGCGTAAGATCGGCGAGATTAACAGCATCGTCGATGGCATCGCCTTCCAGACCAATATCCTGGCGCTGAATGCTGCCGTTGAAGCGGCACGGGCAGGCGAACAGGGGCGCGGTTTCGCGGTCGTCGCAGGGGAAGTGCGCAATCTTGCCCAGCGAAGCGCTAACGCGGCAAAAGAGATCTCTCAGCTGATTGCCGAGTCCTCAGGGCGCGTGAGCAAAGGCGTTGAGCTGGTCAATGAAACCGGCGTGATGATGAAACAGGTGATTGAAGCGGTGTCGCATGTGCATCTGGTCATCAACGATATCGTTCAGGCGCTGGACGAGCAAAATCGCGGGATTAGCCAGGTCAGCACCGCCGTTAACCAGATGGACAGCACGACCCAGCAGAACGCCTCTCTGGTTCAGCAGATCTCTGCGGCGGCGCTCTCGCTGGATGAGCAGGCTAAATCGCTCGAGAAGACGCTGGCGTTCTTCCATTCATAAATAAAAAGGCACCCGCTGGACGGGTGCCTTTTAGGCGATTGCCGTTACAGCCCTTTCAGCAGCTTGTCGACAAACTCCGGGACGACCGTGCTTGCCAGACCGTAGTGTTTCTCTTCAAACTCGCTGCCCACCTGGCTTGGCTCAAGGTTGAGTTCTACCGTATGCGCACCGTGCAGGCGCGCTTCGTGGACAAACCCCGCCGCCGGGTAAACATGACCGGATGTGCCGATGGCGATAAATACGTCGGCCATCGCCAGCGCGCTGTAGATATCATCCATTCCCAGCGGCATTTCACCGAACCAGACCACGTGCGGACGCAGGCGCGACGGGAACTGGCAGCAGTGGCACTTATCCTCAGGCAGCACGTCCTCTTGCCAGTCCAGCACCTGACCGCTCCAGGCGCAGCGAACCTTGAGCAGCTCGCCGTGCATGTGGATGATGTTCTTGTTACCGGCCCGCTCGTGCAGGTTATCGATATTCTGCGTCACCAGCAGAAAACGATCGCCGAGCGCCTCTTCGAGCTTCGCCAGCGCCAGATGCGCCGCATTCGGCGCGACGTCAGGCTGCTGAAGCTGACGGCGGCGGGCGTTGTAAAACGCCTGGACGAGATCCGGATCGCGGGCAAAGCCTTCCGGCGTGGCTACATCCTCCACGCGGTGCTCTTCCCACAGCCCGTCCGCCGCGCGGAAGGTTCGAATTCCTGACTCGGCGGAGATCCCCGCCCCGGTCAGCACCACCACTCTGGGTTTATCCATCGCTTCTGGCATTATTCTGTCTCTGAAAAAAATCCGCTGGCGCAAGCGCTCACGCAAGCGGCGTTTGTTTTTGCGAAAACGGCTGAGTCGACCCTGGCGACGCGACAGCATAGAAACCTCGTAAACTAATCGGTGAGATGAAGGAATGCGGCTCCGCGCATGCCTCCTGCGTCCCCGTGTCGCGCGCGTTCAATACGCGGCACGCGGGCAACCGGCAATAAATGTCGGGGCAAACGCCCGGACAACCGTTCCGTAATCGCGGTAAAGTTTGAAAGCCCTCCCCCGATCACCAGCAGATCCGGGTCGACGATGGTGAGAATATTTCCCAGACACACCGCCAGCAGATCCAGATAGCGCTCGACGTGCTCACGCGCCTGCGCATCCCCTTGCTCCCACAGGGTAATGATTTGAGGGGCTTCAAGTTTCTGATGATAGAAGTGTTCGTAAAGCCATGCAAACCCGCGACCGGAGAGGGTGTTCTCAATACAGCCGTGCTGGCCGCAGCCGCAGCGGGTCAGCGGGAAATCGCGCCCCACTACCTCCAGGGCATCCACCGGGAGACGGATATGACCAAACTCGCCGGTGATGTAGCTGCGCCCGGTGATTGGCTTCCCGTTGATCACAATTCCCCCGCCGACGCCGGTACCGAGGATCAGCCCCATCACCAGCGGATACTGACGGAACTCATCGTCCCAGGCTTCGGAGAGCGCAAAGCAGTTAGCATCATTGTCTAAACGCACGTCGCGTTCAAGGAGGGCAGAGAGATCGGCGCGGAGCGGTTTACCGCTGGCGGCAGGCACGTTGGCGGCATACAGCGTGCCGTCGTCGGTTTCGGGCATACCCGGAATGCCGATGCCGACGCTGCCTTTCACGCCAAAGCGTTCATCGGCCTGCGCCACCAGCGCGGCAATCGCGGTTAAAAATTCGTCGTAGCTTTCGCGCGGCGTGGGAACGCGGGTTTCCCACTGTAGTTTGAGGTCTTTATCAAACACGCCGAGCGCAATCTTGGTGCCGCCAATATCAAATCCGTAATACATAACGCATTCCTCTTTTAACCTGGCGGCCAGAAAGCCGCTAGATCATGACGTAATTACTGGCCACTTAATACCCTCGCCGGATCAATTCGGCTTGCGCGACGCGCCGGATACCAGCTTGCCAGCAGACTCAGTAAAAGTGCTGTAACCAGCACATAAAAAACGTCCAGCCAGTGCAGTTCAGACGGCAGGAAGTCAATAAAGTAGATATCACCCGACAGGAACTGGTGACCAATAAGCTTTTCGATCCCGTTGATAATCGGCGTTAGCTGCAGGGAAACCACCACGCCAATCACCACGCCGCAAAGGCTACCGAACAGCCCCGCCAGCAAACCGTACCAGACGAAGATGGCGCGAATAAGACCATCTTTCGCCCCCAGCGTACGCAGCACGGCGATGTCGCCGCTCTTGTCCTTGACCGCCATAACCAGCGTCGAGACGATATTAAAGCACGCGACACCAATCACCAGCACCATCGCCAGATACATAATGGCGCGGATCATCTGGATATCACGGTACATATAGCCGTAAGTGCCGATCCAGCTTTTGATGTAGACATAGTTATTGGTCACGCTGCCCGCGTCGCGAACCAGTTTGTTGGCGTTAAAGACGTCGTTCACCTTAATGGCAATGCCCGTCACGCTGTCAGCCATGTCGAGATACTGGCGCGCATCCTCCATCGGCACCATCGCAAAGCTATGGTCAAGCTGACCGCTCAGCTGAAGAATACCGGTGACGTGCAGGCGCACGCGCTTAGGCTGCTGCAGCTTGTGGTCGGCGCTGGCGTTCGGGATCATGATCGACACCCAGTCGCCCTGCTTCACCTTCAGGGCATCGGCCACGCCTTTACCCATGATGATCTGCTGCTCGCCGGCCTTAAAGTTGGCCCACGCGCCGTTCTGCACATAGTTTGGCAACGCGCTGAGACGCGCTTCCTGGGCGGGGTTGACCCCTTTCACCTGAATGGCGCGCAGGTTTACCCCGCTCTCCACCAGCCCTGTAAAGTTAATGTAGGGCGCGGCCGCGGCAATGCCCGGCACCTTTTCGACTTTGGCGAGCGCATCGCCCCAGTTCGTCCACGGCTGGTTAACCGGCTCGATCTCCCCGTGCGGCACTACCGCCAGAATGCGGTTATTCAGCTCGCGCTCAAAGCCGTTCATGGCGCTCAAGCCGACAATCAGCACCGCCACACCGAGCGCAATGCCGATGGTCGAGATGACGGAGATCAGCGACACCATGCCGCCGCGGCGGCGGCCGCGGCTAAAACGTAAACCAATGAGGAAGGATAACGGTGACGCCATTACTCTGCTCCCATCAGGGTCAGTTCCGCGTTCAGATGGCCGTCGCGCATCTCAAGCTGACGCCCCATGCGTTTTGCCAGCTGCAGATCGTGGGTTACGACCAGAAACGCGGTGCCCTGCGAGGCGTTCAGCTCGCCCAGAAGCTGGAAAATACTGTCCGCATTGCGGGCATCCAGGTTACCGGTAGGCTCATCCGCCAGCACCAGACGCGGGTTGTTGACCAGCGCACGGGCAATCGCCACGCGCTGGCGCTCGCCGCCGGAAAGCTCAGAGGGACGATGGTTACCGCGATGGCCCAGCCCTACCGCTTTGAGCATGTCGCTGGCGCGGGCGTTAATTTCTGCCGGTTTCTTTTTGCCAATCAGCAGCGGCATCGCCACGTTTTCCAGCGCCGTGAAATCCGGCAGCAGGTGGTGGAACTGGTAGATAAAGCCCAGCTCGCGGTTACGCAGCTCGGCCTTCGCCGCGGAGGACATTTTGCTCATCGGCTGGCCGGAGAAAATCACGTCGCCCTCGGTTGGCGTATCCAGCCCGCCCAGCAGATGCAGCAGCGTGCTTTTGCCCGAGCCGGAGCTGCCGACAATCGCCATCATCTCGCCTTCGCCCACGCTGAAGCTCACATTGTGCAGTACGTCAGTCTGCACAGAGCCTTCCTGATAGCGTTTGGACAGGTTGTCGCATTGCAACAGGATCTTATTCATAACGTAAAGCCTCAGCGGGTTGAGTGGCGGCAGCGCGCCAGGAAGGATAAAGCGTAGAAAGCAGCGCAATGGCCATCGCGGCCAGCGCAATACCGACCACCTGCAGCGGCTCGATAGCCACCGGCAGCGCCGCGCCGTCGAGCAGGGCGCCGATGATCGGCATTAAGTTATTAAGCTGGCTGGCAAGCAAGGCCCCCAGCACGGCGCCGAGCAGCGCGCCGATGATGCCTGCGCTGGCCCCCTGCACCATAAACACCGCCATGATCTGGCGCGGCGTGAGCCCCTGGGTTTGCAGAATGGCGACTTCGCCCTGCTTCTCCATCACCATCAGGCCCAGCGAGGTAATGACGTTAAATGCGGCCACGGCCACGATCAGGCTCAGCAGCAGCCCCATCATATTTTTTTCCATCCGCACGGCCTGGAACAGTTCGCCTTTACGCTCGCGCCAGTCCTGCCATTTGGTGCCGTCCGGCAGTTTTTGCTGGCTGAGGGTATCGACCTTCAGCGGCGCGTCGAGCCACAGGCGCCAGCCGGTGATATTCCCTGCCGGGTAGCGCATCAGGCGTGAAGCGTCCTGAATGTTAACCAGCATCTGGTAACCATCGACTTCGCTGTTGGCGGCAAAGGTACCGATCACGTTAAACAGGCGCTGGCTTGGCAGGCGCCCCATCGGCGTAAACTGGCTGGCAGAAGGCACCATTACGCGCAGCTGGTCACCGCGGTTGACGCCAAGCTGTCCGGCAAGCTGTTCACCCAGAATCACGTTGTATTTCCCGGCTTCCAGATCGGTCTGCTTCACGTTAACCAGATACGGCGTCAGCGGATCGTTTTGCGCCGGGTCAATACCCAGCATCACGCCGACCGCCACGCTGCGGGCGCTTTGCAGCACCACGTCACCGGTCGTCAACGGCGCAACGCGCGTGACGCCCTGTAACTTCGCCGCGCTTTCCGGCAGCTGTTGCGGGTTAACCGAACCGTTGGATGATGAGAGAACGGCCTGCGGCATCAGCCCCAGGATGTTGTTTTGCAGCTCGCGCTCAAAGCCATTCATGACGGAAAGTACCGTCACCAGTGCCATCACGCCAAGCGTAATGCCAATAGTCGAAAGCCAGGAGACAAAGCGACCGAAGCGGTCCGCGGCGCGCCCACGCATGTAACGTAAGCCTATGAAGAGTGCGACAGGTTGATACATGAAATCCGTCTGTTTGCTGATAGCAGACCCACGAGTATATAAGCGAATCCTTTAAGCGTAAATGACTGAAACAGTAAGCTTTGGTAATCATTCTTCCGAAAAATTCAGATAAATCAGAGTGCTATTGTCTGAATACTCACCTCGCAACCTCCACCTTTTCCGAAAAACTGCCGGATACAGACTGTTACCCATTACATCCCGGCTTCGTTTTACAACAATTGCTCGTTCGTTTATGGCAATAAGGTAGTGGCGAACAATGAAGCAAAAAGCATTATGGATTAACCAGATAAAAGGGCTGTGTATCTGCCTGGTGGTTATCTATCATTCGGTTATCACGTTTTATCCGCATCTGATCGGCCTGCAGCACCCCCTCTCCGGCCTTCTCGCCAAATGCTGGGTCTATTTTAACCTCTATCTCGCACCGTTTCGTATGCCGGTCTTCTTCTTTATCTCCGGCTATCTGATCCGTCGTTATATTGACGAAGTGGACTGGCGAACCAGTCTCGATAAACGGATCTGGAGCATTGTCTGGGTCCTGACGCTGTGGGGCGTTCTGCAATGGCAGGCGTTGACCCACCTGAACGCCTGGCTGGCGCCCGAGCGTGAGCTTGCCACCGCGTCGAACGCGGCCTACGCCGACTCGCTCTCAGGATTTGTACGGGGTATGCTGACCGCAAGCACCAGCCTGTGGTATCTGTATGCCCTGGTGGTCTACTTCACGCTGTGTAAACTGCTGAGCCGCTGGAAGCTGCCGGTACTGGGACTGCTGGCGCTGGCAAGCATCGCGATTAACTTCCTGCCGCTGCCGTGGTGGGGAATGAACAGCGTGGTACGCAACATGATCTACTACAGCCTCGGGGCGTGGTATGGCGCAGAGCTGATGGCGTGGATGAAAAGCGTCAACCTGCGCCGCATCTGGCTGGCTACCGGGGCTTTCGCCGTCGTCTCCGTGGTGTTGTGGTTTGCTAACGTTCCGCTGCTGCTCTCATTGCTGTCGATTGTGCTGATCATGAAGCTGTTCTACAGCCTCGAGCAGCGCTATGCCGTTCACCCGAACAATCTGCTGAACGTGATTGGCTCAAACACCATTGCGATTTATACCACCCACCGCATCCTGATTGAGGCCTTTAGCCTGTTCCTGATTGACGAAATGAATGCCGCCTCGTGGCCGGTCTGGGCAGAGCTCACCCTGGTGCTGGTCTACCCGTTTGCCAGCCTGCTTATCTGTACCCTTGCCGGGCTCGGAGTGCGTAAAATCTCCACCGCGCTGTTTGGGGACGTGTTCTTCTCTCCTCCGTCTACGCTAACCCTGTCACCTTCAACGCGTTAATGCCCTCTCCGCCCCCGTTTCGGGGGCGTTTAGCCCTGCCGTGCGGTTACGATTTGCTTATGTAAAACGATCGAGGATAATAAAGACATTGCGTATCAGTGATATGCCCCAATACTGTTGGTATATCCATAAGAGACTCTGACATAGCCATGCCTGAACACTATCGTTATTCCTTGCCTGTCAAAGCGGGCGACCAGCGCCAGCTGGGTGAACTCACGGGCGCGGCGTGCGCCACGCTGGTGGCGGAAATCGCCGAGCGTCACCCAGGCCCGGTGATTCTGGTTGCCCCGGATATGCAAAACGCCCTGCGCCTGCACGACGAAATTCGCCAGTTCACCGATAGCCTGGTATTCAGCCTGGCCGACTGGGAGACGCTGCCGTATGACAGCTTCTCTCCGCATCAGGAGATTATCTCCTCGCGCCTGTCGACGCTCTATCAGCTGCCGACCATGCAGCGCGGCGTGCTGATTGTGCCGGTGAACACCCTGATGCAGCGCGTCTGTCCGCACAGCTATCTGCACGGTCACGCGCTGGTGATGAAAAAGGGCCAGCGTCTGTCCCGTGATGCCCTGCGCGCGCAGCTTGACGGTGCCGGCTATCGCCACGTCGACCAGGTGATGGAGCACGGGGAATACGCGACCCGCGGCGCGCTGCTTGACCTTTACCCGATGGGCAGCGACCAGCCGTATCGTCTGGATTTCTTTGATGATGAAATCGACAGCCTGCGCGTATTCGACGCTGACACGCAGCGCACGCTGGAGGAAGTAGAGTCGATCAATTTACTGCCCGCGCATGAGTTCCCCACGGACAAAACCGCTATCGAGCTGTTCCGCAGCCAGTGGCGCGATAAGTTCGAGGTGAAGCGCGACGCGGAACATATTTATCAGCAGGTCAGTAAAGGCACGCTTCCAGCCGGGATCGAATACTGGCAGCCGCTGTTCTTCAACGAGCCGCTGCCTGCCCTGTTCAGCTACTTCCCGGCGAACACGCTGATTGTCAACACCGGGGATATCGACGCCAGCGCCAGCCGCTTTGAAAGCGAAACCCGCGCCCGCTTTGAAAACCGTGGCGTTGATCCGATGCGTCCGCTGCTGCCGCCGGAAGCGCTGTGGCTGCGCACCGACGAGCTCAACGCCGAGCTGAAGCGCTGGCCGCGCATGCAGCTGAAAACCGATTCGCTTGCCGAAAAGGCCGCCAATACCAACCTCGCCTTCCGGACGCTGCCGGACCTGGCCGTTCAGGCGCAGCAGAAATCCCCGCTGGATAATCTGCGCAAGTTCCTGGAGTCCTTCACCGGCCCGGTGGTGTTCTCCGTTGAGAGTGAAGGCCGCCGCGAAGCGTTAGGTGAGCTGCTGGGACGCATTAAGGTGGCGCCGAAGCGCATCCTGCGTTTGAGCGAAGCGACCGGAAACGGTCGTTACCTGATGATTGGCGCCGCCGAGCACGGGTTCATCGACACGCTCAACAACCTGGCGCTGATTTGCGAAAGCGACCTGCTGGGCGAGCGCGTCGCGCGCCGCCGTCAGGACAGCCGTCGGACCATCAACCCGGACACTCTGATCCGTAACCTGGCCGAGCTGCATCCGGGCCAGCCGATTGTTCACCTGGAGCACGGCGTTGGGCGCTATCAGGGGATGACCACGCTGGAAGCGGGCGGCATCAAAGGTGAATATCTGATGCTCACCTACGCCAACGACGCCAAACTGTATGTCCCGGTCTCCTCCCTGCATCTGATCAGCCGCTACGCGGGCGGCGCCGAAGAGAATGCGCCGCTGCACAAGCTGGGCGGCGATGCCTGGGCGCGCGCGCGCCAGAAGGCGGCGGAAAAAGTACGCGACGTGGCCGCCGAGCTGCTGGATATCTACGCCCAGCGCGCGGCTAAACAGGGCTTCGCCTTTAAGCATGATAAAGAACAGTACCAGCTGTTCTGCGACAGCTTCCCGTTTGAAACCACGCCGGATCAGGCCCAGGCCATCAACGCCGTGCTGGGCGACATGTGCCAGCCGCTGGCCATGGACCGCTTAGTCTGCGGCGACGTCGGCTTCGGCAAAACCGAAGTGGCGATGCGCGCCGCCTTCCTTGCGGTGGAAAACAACAAGCAGGTGGCGGTGCTGGTGCCGACCACCCTGCTCGCTCAGCAGCACTTTGACAACTTCCGCGACCGTTTCGCCAACTGGCCGGTACGTATCGAGATGCTCTCGCGTTTTCGCAGCACCAAAGAACAGACGCAGATCCTCGAACAGGCCAGCGAAGGCAAAATCGATATCCTGATCGGCACCCACAAGCTGCTGCAAAGCGACGTGAAGTGGAAAGATCTGGGGCTGCTGATCGTCGACGAAGAGCACCGCTTCGGAGTGCGTCATAAAGAGCGCATCAAAGCGATGCGCGCCGACGTCGATATCCTCACCCTGACCGCAACGCCAATCCCGCGAACCCTCAACATGGCGATGAGCGGCATGCGCGATCTGTCGATTATCGCCACGCCGCCGGCGCGCCGTCTGGCGGTGAAAACCTTTGTTCGCGAGTACGATAATCTGGTGGTGCGTGAGGCCATTCTGCGTGAGGTGCTGCGCGGAGGTCAGGTCTACTATCTCTACAACGACGTGGAAAACATCCAGAAAGCGGCGGACAGGCTGGCGGAGCTGGTGCCGGAAGCGCGCATAGCTATCGGTCACGGGCAGATGCGCGAGCGCGAGCTGGAGCGGGTAATGAACGACTTCCACCACCAGCGCTTTAACGTGCTGGTGTGCACCACCATCATTGAGACCGGGATCGACATTCCGACGGCGAACACCATCATCATTGAGCGTGCGGATCACTTTGGTCTGGCGCAGCTTCACCAGCTGCGCGGCCGCGTCGGGCGTTCGCACCATCAGGCCTACGCCTGGCTACTGACGCCGCATCCGAAAGCGATGACCACCGACGCGCAAAAGCGTCTGGAAGCCATCGCCTCGCTGGAAGACCTCGGCGCTGGCTTTGCGCTGGCGACGCACGATCTCGAGATCCGCGGTGCCGGCGAACTGCTGGGTGAAGACCAGAGCGGCTCCATGGAAACCATCGGCTTCTCGCTCTATATGGAGCTGCTGGAAAACGCGGTTGATGCCCTGAAGGCCGGACGCGAGCCGTCGCTGGAAGATCTTACCAGCCAGCAGACCGAGGTCGAGCTGCGTATGCCTTCCCTGCTGCCGGACGATTTCATTCCGGACGTGAATACCCGACTGTCGTTCTACAAGCGCATCGCCAGCGCGAAGAAGGAGAACGAGCTGGAAGAGATCAAGGTGGAGCTGATTGACCGCTTTGGTCTGCTGCCCGATCCGGCGAGAAATTTGCTGGACATCGCGAGGCTGCGCCAGCAGGCGCAAAAGCTGGGGATCCGCAAGCTTGAAGGCAATGAAAAAGGCGGCGTGATTGAATTCGCCGAGAAGAATCACGTCAACCCGATGTGGCTGATCGGCCTGCTGCAAAAACAGCCGCAGCATTTCCGTCTGGATGGTCCAACCCGTCTGAAATTTACCCAGGAGCTGACGGAGCGCAAAACCCGTATGGACTGGGTGCGTAACTTTATGCGCCAGCTGGAAGAGAACGCGATCGCATAACCTCCATTCCCCCTGTTAACTGAGAAAATCCCAGTAGTTTATTAACCGGAAGCGATGAAAGTTGCTTCCGGGAATGAACAGCTTACAGCGCCCCCCTGGTCCGGCTGTAAATCGCTGAGGCGTTTCCTTGCAGGCCGGGGCGAGGCGCAGGGATGCGCCGAGAGGGCGGGCTTTACATGGACGTTGCCTCCGCCCGTCCCCGATAAGCCGGAAGGAATAAGCCGAGGGCACCGCGAAGCGGCGATTTACCGCCGGGAGCCTGGGTCGCCAGGGTGGTGGCGACTGAGCCACCCTGGCACGTTCACCGGTTATGTCGTTAAAGAGTAGCAAGGAACATGAAGTGAACGGAATGACCACCAGAGCCGTATGTTCCCCCTCACCCCAACCCTCTCCCTCAAGGGAGAGGGGGTCGTCCGTTCAGGCATTATTTTATGGGGATCCCTTCCCCCTGTTAGCCCAGCGCTACGGGGGGACAATTTACAAACTCTTTGCACTTCACCCGATCTTCCCGACATACCCATTCGCCATAATTATGTTTAAAGTCTTATAAAACAATAACCTTATCATTTATATGGATTATGGTGATGATGACCTCTTCGCGTTTTACTCGCTGGATGACCCTGTTGGCGCTGGCAGCCACCGTCGCGGTGGCGCTTCCAGCCCGGGCAAACACCTGGCCCCTTCCCCCTCCCGGCAGCAAGGTCGTGGGTGAAAACCGCTTTCATGTGGTTGAAAATAATGGCGGTTCGCTGGAAGCCATTGCCAAAAAATATAACGTCGGTTTTCTGGCCCTGCTGCAGGCGAACCCCGGCGTCGACCCGTATGTCCCGCGCGCGGGCAGCGTACTGACCATCCCGTTACAGACCATCCTGCCGGACGCCCCGCGCGAGGGGATGGTGATAAACCTCGCCGAGCTGCGCCTGTACTATTACCCGCCGGGTAAAAACGAAGTGACGGTCTACCCTATCGGTATTGGTCAGCTGGGCGGCGACACGCTGACGCCGACGATGGTCACCACCGTCTCGGATAAACGCGCGAATCCAACCTGGACCCCGACGGCCAACATTCGTGCCCGCTATAAGGCCCAGGGGATCGCTCTTCCTGCCGTGGTGCCGGCTGGTCCGGATAACCCGATGGGGCACCACGCGATACGCCTCGCGGCATACGGCGGCGTCTACCTGCTGCACGGAACGAATGCGGACTTTGGCATCGGCATGCGCGTCAGCTCCGGCTGTATTCGTCTGCGCGATGACGATATCAAAACGCTGTTTAACGTCGTTACGCCGGGAACTAAAGTGAATATTATCAATACGCCGATTAAAGTTTCAGAGGAGCCCGGCGGCGTGCGGCTGGTTGAGATCCATCAGCCGTTATCGAAAAACATTGGTGACGATCCGCAGACGCTACCCATTAACCTGAATGCCGCGATGGTAAGCTTCAAAACGAATGCGAATACCAACAGCGTGGTGATGGAGCGTGCGATGGAAGCCCGGTCAGGCATGCCGACCGATGTCACCCGGCATCACGATGTCGTCCAGCAGTCGATGTAAATCGGAAATAAAAAAACGCCCTGCTCAGCAGGGCGTTTTTTATTGCAGTGGCATAAATGAGGGTTTATGCCCGGCTTATTTGTAGATGACCGCAGTGCCGTGCAGGGTGTTAGGACCGGTCACTGAGGTGATGCGGTAAGATTTTGCACCCATCTCTTGCGCTTTTTGCGCCAGCTGATCTTCCAGGGAACCCAGGTTAGTACCGGCAGACGCAGAGATTGTCCCGACTTTATGCTGGTCAGCAGGGGTGGATTGCACCTGTACAGCAGCAAAGCTTGCGAAAGAGAGTGAACTCAGAACAGCGGCAGCGATGAGAGTTTTTACGTTTTTCATGATGTTTACCTTTAGCAGATGAATTTGGAGGTCGTTAATCATTTAGTTAACGATCGATAGGTAAATCATAAATGTGATCCAGGTCACGCGTCAACATAATTTTATAACGAGCGTTAACTTAATTTTAAAGTTGTTATTTTTCATACATATATGATTAATTTATTTTTAAGCATTCAGCACTGGTGGCGGGTTGCGTTTATTTTTATAATGGTCATTCACCAAACCAACAGAGGACCAACGGCAAATGACAACCGATGTCACGAGTTGTGCGAAGAAAAGCCGTGGCCGACCAAAAGTGTTTGACAGGGATGCAGCGCTTGATAAGGCCATGACTCTCTTCTGGCAACATGGGTATGAAGCAACCTCGCTTTCCGATCTGGTAGAAGCTACCGGAGCCAAAGCGCCGACGCTGTATGCCGAATTTACCAATAAAGAGGGGCTGTTCAGGGCAGTGCTGGACAGATACATTTCGCGCTTTGCGGCGAAACACGAAGCCCAGCTGTTCTGCGAAGAGAAAAGCGTTGAACAGGCACTTCGGGACTATTTCACCGCCGTCGCGACCTGTTTCACCAGTAAAGAAACGCCTGCGGGCTGCTTTATGATTAACACCTCTGCCACCCTTGCGGCGTCCTCTAAAGAGATTGCCAATACGGTGAAATCACGGCATGCCATGCAGGAGGAGACCCTCAGCGCATTTCTGGCTCAGCGCCAGCAGCGCGGTGAAATCCCCGCGCAATGCAACCCTCAGCTGCTGGCGCAATACCTGAGCTGTATTTTGCAGGGGATGTCGATCAGCGCCCGTGAAGGGGCCACGCTGGAAAAACTGCAGCATATTAGCGAAACCACGCTGCGGCTGTGGCCTGAGCTACTGAAAATCTGAAACAAAAAAAAAGCTCCTCAGCCTGAGCGCATGAGGAGCTAAATTCAGAGAACATCTTTTTTACACTTTGTTATTCAGAACCAGCTGGCCGTTTCCATCCAGTGGAATTTGCGTGCCCGGGTCTTTATCCATGCGGATTTTGCCCTGCTGATCGCCAATTTTGTACGTCACGTCATAGCCCAGCATTTTTTCCGACTTGTCATAGACGGTTTTGCAGCGTTGCTGAGTCGTGGTGTAGGTATCATTATCCTGCATCGCGCCCTGCACCTGGTTACCGGCATAGCCGCCACCCAGCGCGCCGACCACGGTCGCCACGTCTTTACCCCGGCCGCCGCCAAACTGGTGACCAATAACGCCACCCGCTACTGCACCCAGAACAGAACCGGCAATGCGGTTTTCATCCTGCACCGGACGACGGTGCGTCACGGAGACGTTACGGCACTCCTGACGAGGCGTTTTTACGGTTTCTTTAATCGGTGTAGCAGAAACCACCTGCGCATACTGCGGGCCGCGATCTAATACGTTGAGACTGGCAACGGCAGCCACACCTAACGCAGCCGCGACGCCAATCCCTATACCCGCCAACATTGATTTATTCACGGGACTTCCTCCTTTGTTGCTATTGGTAACAATTTTGCAATGGAGGCACGGCTTCGCCAATAAGATAAAGGATCAAAAAAGGGGCGTTGAGAGGAGATATATTGTATTTAGGAGAACTCTTAAGCAGTCAAACTGTGATCTACAGCATGAAATGCTAAAAACTCCCTCCGGAGGGCCCGGAGGGAGTGAAAAATTAGTGCAACTTCAGACGCGGACGGATCACGCGGTTGATTCTGCCCACCAGCATCATCAGCCCGGTTTTGAAGTAGCCGTGCAGCGCAATCTGGTGCATGCGGTACAGGGAGATATACACGAAGCGGGCAATGCGCCCTTCTACCATCATTGAGCCGCGCATCAGGTTGCCCATCAGGCTGCCGACAGTAGAGAAGTTTGACAGCGACACCAGTGAACCGTGGTCTTTGTAGACATAGGCTTTCATTGGCTTGCCTTTGTACTGCGCCAGAATGTTGTGCAGCACCAGGCTTGCCATCTGGTGAGCGGCCTGCGCGCGCGGCGGCACGAATCCACCTTCAGGACGCGCGCAGGAGGCACAGTCACCGATGGCAAAGATTTCAGGATCGCGCGTGGTTTGTAGCGTTGGCTCCGTAACCAGCTGGTTAATGCGGTTGGTTTCCAGACCGCCGATCTCTTTCATAAAGTCAGGCGCTTTGATACCAGCCGCCCAGACCATCAGATCCGCTTTGATATACTCGCCGTCTTTGGTGTGCAGGCCGCCTTCGTCGGCGCTGGTCACCATGGTCTGCGTCAGCACCCGCACGCCCAGCTTGGTGAGCTCATTGTGCGCCGCACCGGAAATACGCGGAGGCAGCGCAGGCAGGATACGTTCACCGGCTTCAACCAGCGTGACGTTCAGCGCTTCGTTAGTTAACCCTTTGTAACCGTAGCTGTGCAGCTGCTTCACCGCATTGTGCAGCTCCGCTGACAGCTCAACGCCCGTCGCGCCGCCGCCGACAATGGCGATATTCACCTTACCGTTCGCACCCATATTGCTGGTGTACTTCAGGAACAGGTTCAGCATTTCCTGATGGAAACGACGCGCCTGGTGCGGGTTATCGAGGAAGATACAGTGCTCTTTCACGCCCGGCGTGTTGAAGTCGTTGGAGGTACTGCCCAGCGCCATGACCAGCGTGTCGTACGCCAGTTTACGCTCGGGAACCAGTAGCTCCCCTTTTTCATCGCGCAGCTCTGCCAGGGTGATGGTTTTGCTTTCACGGTTGATGTCCACCACCGAGCCCAGCTGGAACTGGAAATGATGGTTGCGCGCGTGCGCCAGATAGCTGAGCGCGTCCACGCCCTCATCCAGAGAACCGGTCGCCACTTCGTGCAGCAGCGGTTTCCACAGGTGGCTGTGGTTACGATCCACCAGCGTAATTTTGGCTTTTTTACCGCGACCCAGCTTCTTGCCCAGCTGTGTAGCCAGCTCCAGCCCGCCAGCACCACCGCCTACAATCACTATCTTTTTCAATGGCGTAGTCAACGTGACCCCCTCAAATTATTAACCAATTGTTAATTAAAAGTTATAAAAATAACCCTTAATTAACAACAGGTTACAGCACTGAAACCATTCAGGTGCATTGAGAATACCACGTCAGGCGCATTGGTCATACCAAAATTGATATGCATCAAGTTTTGATGGCTTAAAAGTAGACAATTCTGGTCAAAAAGAAAGCCCGGTGCGCTTTCGCGGCCGGGCTTTGATGCTTGCGGGTAATTGATTAACCCAGCGTTTTAAACGCTTTGATACGCTGCAGATGCGGGGAGATGTTTTTGAACTTGTGGGTCTGTTCTTCGTCCCAGACGATCTCATAGTAATGATGCAGGAGCTCTGCTGCCCGATGGCTGTTGAGCGCTTCATCATTACGGGAAAGGATCACCAGGCAGCGGTCGCGGTTTTTCTCACGAAAATTGCTGACGCACTTGGTCGCAATATCGACATACTCTTCCGGACGGTCAATTTTGCCTTCCATGTTCTCGTTCGGGAACAGGTTAGGATTAAACACCACCTGGCGAATGTCGCACAGGAAGCCAATCCGCTCCGCCCAGTAGCCGCCCAGCCCCACGCCGCAAATCAACGGGCGATCGTCGACGTTGAGCTGCAACATCTTGTCCACCTCTTTGAGCAGATGCTGCATATCATGCTTCGGATGGCGCGTGCTGTAGCTGATCAACCGTACATCCGGATCGATAAACTGCAGCTGCAGCACCTTCTCATGATTACCAGGACTGTTTGAGTCAAAACCGTGTAAATAGATGATCATCGTCTTCTCACCACGCTACGCCTTCCGGGAGGGTTTACAGGCTGGCTTTATGTGCCTGCCAGCGCTCATTCAGGTCTTCAAGCCGGGCGTTGACCGTCTTCCAGCGCGCCGAATCCATCAGCTCCTGACGGCTAAATGAACCTTTATGATACAATTGTGTAACACGCTCTGCATTGATCGGCGACAGGTTATCCAGCACGCTAACGGCACCTTTACGATTATTGCAGACCAGGATCATATCGCAACCTGCATCCAGCGATGCCTGACCGCGTTCAGCGTAGCTGCCCATGATCGCGGCCCCTTCCATCGACAAATCGTCAGAGAAAATCACGCCGTTGAAGCCCAGTTCCTGACGCAGGACGGTTTTCAGCCAGTGCGGAGAGCCGCTGGCAGGACGCGGGTCGACGTCGCTGTAAATCACGTGCGCGGGCATAATGGCATCCAGCTTGTTATCGGTGATAAGCGACTGGAAAACCGACATATCTTTGGCGCGAATTTCCGCTTCCGGGCGCGGATCGCGCGGGGTCTCTTTGTGAGAATCCGCCGTCACCGCCCCGTGACCCGGGAAGTGTTTCCCGGTGGTTTTCATCCCGGCATCGTGCATGCCGTCGATGAACCGGGTCGCCATTGCCAGCGCAATACGCGGATCGTCATGGTATGAGCGCTCGCCAATGGCAGCGCTGATATGCCCTACATCCAGCACCGGGGCAAAGCTGATGTCGATATCCATGGCAATCATTTCGCTGGCCATCAGCCAGCCGGCCTCCTGCGCCAGTTTTCCACCCTCTTCCGTGCCGAGCAGCGCGGCGAATGACTGGGCTGCGGGCAGGCGGGTAAAACCGTCGCGGAAACGCTGCACGCGCCCGCCTTCCTGATCGACTGCCACCACCAGATGGTTACGCGACGCGGCGCGGATCTGACGCACCAGCTCACGCAGCTGCGCCGGATCGTGATAGTTGCGGGTAAACAGGATCAGGCCACCCACCAGCGGATGCGCCAGAATTTCACGCTCCTCCGCATCCAGCTCAAACCCTTCTACATCCAACATGACTGGACCCACATCCACCTCTCTTATCCTTTAGGTTGTAACTGACGCCAGGCATCGTCTGCCAGCGCAATAAATTGTTTGTCTCTGGACTGCCGATAGCGCATTTCAAACCAGCCAGCCATTAACATGATGACCCAGGGTCGCCAGCGCCTGACCTGACGCCTCAGCGCGTCGGGGTCAATATGCGCTACCCGGGCGTATTCCCTGATGAGCATCTGCCGCGCGGCTTCACTCTCCGTCCAGACGGCCGCCAGCTCCAGCGCCACATCGCCATCTCCGGCATACTCCCAGTCGATAAGCCTGATCCCCGCTGGCGTATGAACAATATTCCCGGCATGAACATCCATATGCAGCGGCGTGAGCCGAATCGGCTGCGGCTCGCCCGTTTTACGCAACCGCCTGAGAAGTGCCAGCCACACTGGAGTACGCCT
The DNA here is from genome assembly GCF_041679625.1 of Enterobacter cloacae complex sp. ESBL7. Lineage (NCBI taxonomy): Bacteria > Pseudomonadati > Pseudomonadota > Gammaproteobacteria > Enterobacterales > Enterobacteriaceae > Enterobacter > Enterobacter cloacae complex sp. ESBL7. Next base: position 997,514 of record NZ_JBGORN010000001.1, on the reverse strand, counting down.
GTCAGGCAGGGCTTGCTGCCAGTAATGTTCCAGCAGTGGGAATAACGTAATTCGCCATCCCAGACGTGGCTGCCGGTGCAGATGATACAGCACCGCCGCAAGCTCCGGCGTGTCCGGCAGCGCGCTTTTAACTTCACCTTCCAGATAGTCGACGGCCATCCAGCCCTGTCTGAAAAAACGAGGGGCAGGCACGAGATCCGCCGTAAGACGTCTCAGGGCACGATACTGACGACGGAAATGGGAGGCAGGCGCGTCGGGGTCGTGATTTTGCCGCAAGACCAGACGTTGTTCGCCCTGCTCTAGAATGCAACTCGCGCCGCCAAGCCCGGAATGGGCCTGTGGCGCGATAAGGCGGTACTGAGGAAAATAGCGCGTCAGAATTTCTTCACGCGTGCCGTCATTGTTGCGTAACCGCACCTTTACCTGACCAGATAATTTCGCCTGTCTGAACCAGCATCAGCTGCATCTGCAGGGCTGGGGTATTCACGTTACCGGTGGCGTTAGAGTAAAGCACATACTGTGCGCCAACGTTACGTGCAATGCCGATCGCCTTGCTGCGGGTACCGAGGCTATCCTGCGGCGACAGGCCCAGCTGCTGTTTGGCGACGGCGAGCTGCTGAGCCGAGACCAGCGTAAACTTGCCGTTGTTAGCGAGAGCATTACGCAGGGTTTCCGTGGCTTCACCCGCGTTCAGCGAACCGTTGGTACGGTTGTTGACGCTGTCGACCAGCAATACGCTGCCCGCCGTCACGCCCTGCGCCTGCAGCATTTTGCCTACCATCGGCTGCATTGCCCCGTTCCAGTCGTAATGGCGCACGCGCGGCGTGGGCTGTGACGTCTGGTCCGGATGTTCAATCGGGCCTGGCTGCGCCGGTATAGACGGTACAGACGGCACGGTTGGCTGCTGCTGCGTTGGCGGTGTCGGCTGTTCAGTACCCGGTTTAGCCTCTTCCACAGGCGCAGGCTGTTCAGTTCGGGTCACACACCCTGCAAGAAACAGAGCGAAAGCTGTCACAAGCGCATAGCGGCTCAAATTTTTAATCAAGGTTCACCCCTCAGAGATAAAGATAAAGTCTCACCTTATGCGCACCCAGATAGTTGGCGCTGCCATAGAGCGTTACCGACGACCTGGCCGGAATGGTGACGCTGCGCGGCGCCTCCAGCGGATGCATTTCAAGACCTCTTACGTCATACCAGAAAAAACGGTAGTGGACCGTCACTGGTTCATGTCTTTCATTAAAGAGCGTAGAGGAGGCTGATGAGTTGATTTCACTGATGGTCAACGCGGGCTGTTGCGCCGTGATGCCCGCGGCAAGCACGGAGGATTCCATGACCAGCGTCTGTTCATCATTCACGGGGATCGCTGGACGCGAGCTGCACCCCACAATCATCATCGCCATTACCAGCGCTGCAATACGCCCTTTCAGCATGTCAAAGACCTTTATGTGCCAGCATCGGCCCCAGAGGACGTCCACCCAGCAGATGCATGTGAATATGATAAACTTCCTGGCCACCATGGCGGTTGCAGTTCATGATCAGACGGTAACCGTCTTCTGCAATCCCTTCCTGTTCAGCGATTCTGGCAGCCACCGTCAGCATACGACCTAACGCCACTTCATGCTCGGTTTTTACGTCGTTTACAGTCGGAATCAGAATATTGGGAATGATAAGGATGTGCGTCGGAGCCTGAGGGGAAATGTCCCGGAAAGCCGTCACCAGTTCATCCTGATAGACGATATCCGACGGGATTTCGCGGCGGATAATTTTACTGAAAATCGTTTCTTCAGCCATGACCTTTTCCTTTTTTGTTTAATCTGGCGCAATGCGTCCGCTGTAAACACACTCCCGGGATCGGTGTGTGACACAATCCAAGAGTATGAGCGAGTTTCTCCTGTCCTTTCAACCTCCTCCCTCGATTTCTTTCCTGAATGTTCATCAGCTGACTGAAGAGTGACCGCTCTCGCGTCTCAGTGGCGTTTTTTAAGACACAAATAAAAAAGGCAGCCATTCGGCTGCCTTAGTCTCCCCAGGTCACAACTTAGTTGCTGCGGATGTACTCATCCATTTCGGTTTTCAGGTTATCGGATTTGGTACCGAAGATTGCCTGTACACCAGAACCTGCAACAACTACGCCCGCTGCGCCCAGTTTTTTCAGACCCGGCTGGTCTACTTTCGCTACGTCGGCAACGCTAACACGCAGACGAGTGATGCACGCGTCCAGGTTAGTGATGTTCTCTTTACCGCCGAACGCTGCGACCAGTGCCGGAGCCATTTCGCTGGTAGCGCCAGCTTTGCTGTCTTCTGTCGCATCTTCACGACCCGGTGTTTTCAGGTCCAGTGCTTTAATCAGCACGCGGAAGATGGTGTAGTAAGCAACCGCATAGCACGCACCCACGATTGGGAACAGCCACAGTTTGCTGCTGTTACCGGACAGAACGATGAAGTCGATCAGGCCGTGAGAGAAGGACGTACCGTCACGCATACCCAGCAGGATACAGATTGGGAACGCCAGGCCCGCCAGAATCGCGTGGATAACGTACAGGATCGGCGCAACGAACATGAAGGAGAACTCGATCGGCTCGGTGATACCGGTCAGGAACGAGGTCAGCGCTGCGGAGATCATGATACCGCCCACTTTTGCACGGTTCTCTGGCTTAGCAGAGTGCCAGATAGCAATCGCAGCTGCTGGCAGACCGTACATTTTGAACAGGAAGCCACCAGACAGTTTACCTGCAGTTGGGTCGCCCGCCATGTAACGTGGGATATCGCCGTGGAATACCTGACCTGCTGCGTTGGTGAATTCACCAATCTGCATCTGGAATGGAACGTTCCAGATGTGGTGCAGACCGAATGGCACCAGGCAACGTTCGATGAAGCCGTAAATACCAAACGCCACAACCGGGTTCTGGTAAGCAGCCCACTGAGAGAAGGTCTGGATAGCAGAGCCGATTGGTGGCCAGATAAAGGACAGGATCACGCCAGTGAAAATCGCTGCCAGACCAGAGATGATCGGAACGAAACGCTTGCCCGCGAAGAAGCCCAGATACTCAGGCAGCTTGATGCGATAGAAGCGGTTAAACATATACGCTGCAATCGCACCGGAGATGATACCGCCCAGAACACCGGTGTCCGCCAGGTGTTTCGCGGCGATCTCTTCTGCCGGTAAATGCAGAACCAGCGGCGCAACCACAGCCATGGTTTTCACCATGATGCCGTAGGCAACCACTGCAGCCAGCGCAGAAACGCCGTCGTTATTGGTGAAGCCCAGAGCCACACCGATCGCGAAAATCAGTGGCATGTTAGCAAAGACAGAACCGCCTGCTTCGGCCATCACGTGGGACACTACGGCTGGCAGCCAGCTGAAGTTAGCAGAACCGACACCCAGCAGGATACCTGCGATAGGCAGTACGGATACTGGCAGCATCAGCGATTTACCGACCTTTTGCAGGTTAGCAAATGCATTCTTAAACATAATTGAGAGTGCTCCTGAGTATTTGTGCTTTTTTTACGCTTTCACGCATTGGCCCGGGGGGAGTACCGTGCCGTGGACAGGACATCTAAGCGCCCTTTATTTATTACACAGAGTAAAATAATTCCCTCTGAGTTTGTTTGACGGCTATCACGTTTCAGCCTAAGGCGGTCGAAAAACTTTCAGTTATTTACAAAAAGCATGTCCGGATGTGTCTAAATACACACTCACCGCCCCAAATGAGGCGGTGAACTTTACTCGCTTTACTTATTAATTACGAGCCTAAAAAAAACAGGTGTATCAAACAGATTGCAGGCGGGCGGGGTCGATATGGAACAGCGTGGAGAAGTTTTCCGTCGTCACGCGGGCCAGCTCATCGATGCTGACGCCCTTCAGTACGGCCATGTACTCAGCCACATCTCTCGTCATAGCGGGCTGGTTCTCTTTACCGCGATGCGGCACCGGTGCGAGATACGGAGAATCCGTCTCCACCAGAATGCGATCGAGAGGAACATAACGTGCAGCATCACGCAGCTGCTCAGCGTTACGGAACGTCACGATCCCCGAAAACGAGATATAAAACCCCAAATCAAGCAGCTTCCGCGCCGTTTCTCTGTCTTCTGTGAAACAGTGTAGTACGCCACCGCAATCCGTCACGTTTTCTTCCCGGAGGATAGCCAGGGTATCCGCACGCGCATCGCGGGTGTGGACGATAACCGGCTTGTTCAGTTCCCGGCCAATGCGAATATGGTTGCGGAAGGACTCCTGCTGGCGCGGTTTGGTTTCCGGCGTGTAAAAATAGTCCAGCCCGGTCTCGCCCATCGCTACCACGCCCTCTTCTGCTGCCAGTCGGCGCAGATCTTCAACGTCGTAGGCCTCGTCCTGATTCAGCGGGTGCACGCCGCAGGAGAACACCACGTTATCGCGAACGCCCACCAGTTCACGCATGGAGCGGTAGCCCGGCAGCGTCGTCGCCACCGCAAGACAGAATTTCACATCGCGGGCAGCGGCTTTTGCCAGCACGTCATCCACGTTTTTATGCAGGGATTGATAATCCAGGCCATCAAGATGGCAGTGTGAGTCGACTAAAAACATAATGTCTCTCTCAGAGATGGGAAACTGGCGGTGTGACGCCGGGTTGCAGGTAATGTTCGATACGCAGTAACTGGTCGGTCAGTAAAAGCTCGCGATTAAGACCCGTCACGGTTAAAAGCTGTTCACGGCTCTGGCAGATGTCATGGAGCATCGCGTGAAGAACCGTCCCTGAGAGGCGGTTCGCCAGCGTATTCACCAGCGGCCACGCGTCCGGGTTGGTCAGAAGCGTTGCCCCTTGCTGGATTTTGAGCGCATCCAGCAGCAAGGAGGCAATCCAGTGCAGACGCTCAGCGGCCCGATCGCTGTTAAGCGCAGGCAGTAAACTTAGCCAGTCGTGACTGTTCAGTGAGGCATCCAGGGCCCGGCAGAGCGTTTCTCGCTCTGACCAGACGTCAGGCTGCAGTAGTGCCAGCGCCGCCGCGGGCGCGCCGCTGCTCAGGCGCAAGGCGGACAGCGCACTCTCAGGTGACGTTGTCACCTCTCGTTCAAGCCAGCTCAGCGCCCACGATTCCTGAGGTACTGCCAGGTGATGAAGACGACAACGGCTGCGCAACGTCGCCAGCAATCGTCCCGGGTCACGGCATGAGAGGAAAAACCACGTTTTAACCGGCGGCTCTTCCAGGGTTTTAAGCAGGGCGTTAGCTGCCGCCTCGGTAAGCAAGGTGGCGTCTTTAAGCCAGACCACTTTAGCGCCGCCCAGTCGCGCGTGTTCATACAGTTTTTCACTGACTTCACGCACGGCATCGATACCGAGCGCGCTTTTACCCTTCTCAGGCTCAAGGGTGTAGTAGTCAGGATGTGTGCCCGCCTGCATCAGCTGGCAGCCACGGCATTTACCACAGCTCTTGTGCCCTTCCGGCTGCTGACACATCAGAAAACGGGTGATGGCATAAATCAACGCATCATCACCCATTCCTGGCAACGCCTGAATCAGTAACGCATGATGCCCCCGACCCGCCTGATAGCTGCCGATCAGCTGTTCAAAGTGTGGGCGCAACCATGGATACCATTTCATGCCTGCTGCTCCTGCACCCACTGCGTAATGGTGTGCTGAATGTCGCGCGTAACGTCGTCCAGAGACTGCGTCGCATCGATGGTACAAATTGAGCTGTCCTGTGCGGCCAGCTCAAGATAGCGCGCACGGGTGCGGTTAAAGAAATCAAACGACTCTTGTTCAATGCGGTCCAGCTCGCCGCGCGCGCGGGCACGTTTGAGACCCACTTCCGGGGTCACATCCAGATAGAGCGTCAGGTCGGGGCGAAAATCACCCAGTACGGCATTACGTAGCGTTGCCAGCATTGTCTGGTCGATGCCGCGTCCTCCGCCCTGATACGCCTGAGTCGACAGATCGTGACGGTCGCCGATAACCCACTTGCCCTCGGCCAGGGCGGGTTTGATCACCGTCTCAACCAGCTGAACGCGCGCCGCGTAGAACATCAGCACTTCGGCTTTGTCAGTGATAACTTCGTCGCCGACGGATTTGATATCCAGTACCAGGCTGCGCAGCTTTTCAGCCAGCTGCGTGCCGCCCGGCTCGCGGGTAAATACCATGTCCGCCACGCCAAGCGCTTTGAGCGTATCCACCACCACGTTGCGGGCAGTGGTTTTACCCGCCCCTTCGAGTCCCTCAATGACAATGTATTTACTGCGCATTTTTTTCCTTAAGTGCCTTCAGATAGTCCTGAACAGAGCGATTGTGGCTGGCAAGGTTGGTGTTAAAGGTATGCCCCCCTTTTCCATCAGCCACAAAATAGAGATACGGTGTTTTAGCCGGATGCGCGGCGGCTTTAAGCGACGCCTCGCTCGGCGTGGCAATCGGGCCTGGCGGTAAACCGCTAATCACGTAGGTATTATACGCCGTTGGCGTCTCCAGATCTTTTCTTGAGATCTTGCCGGTATAGCTCTCACCCATGCCGTAGATTACGGTAGGGTCGGTTTGCAGACGCATGCCGATGCGCAGACGGTTAATAAATACTGACGCCACCCGATCGCGCTCAGCAGCGACGGCCGTCTCTTTCTCGATGATCGAGGCCATGGTGACGAACTGGTTCGGATCGCTGTAAGGCAATCCTTCCATCCGCCCTTCCCAGGCGGCATCTACGGCGGCAACCATTTTTTTGTGCGCCCGCTTCAGGATAGCCACATCAGTCGTGCCTGCCGTGTACATCCAGGTGTCTGGCCAGAACCAGCCTTCCACCCATTCCGGATGTTCAAGCTTCAGCGCTTCTGCCACCGTCTGATAGCTATCGTCTTTTAACGTATGTTTGATATACGGCGCGTCACGCAGCTGTTTGAGGTAATCGCTCAGGCGCATCCCTTCCACAAACCGCAGGGGGAACTGGGCTTCTTTACCGCTTTCCAGCAGCTGCAGCATCTCTCTGACGGTCATTCCCGGCGTAAAGCGATAGGTACCAGCTTTGAAATGTGACAGCTCAGGTTCCACACGCAATAGCCACTGGAATACGCGTGGACGATTGATAATCTTGTCGCCATAGAGCTGTTCCCCAAGCGCCTGACGGCCGGTTCCCGCTTTCAGGGTAAAGATCGTTTCGTCTTTAACCAGGATCTTGCTGTTCGCCAGCTGGCGAACTTTCCATACGCCCGCTCCGCCGGCGACGCCCAGCGCAACGATGAGGATAAGGACAAAGCGCAACATTTTTTTCATGACTATCTGGTTTGCTCACATATCGGGGCTAAAAACTGAAACAGCTCGCGCGAAGACCAGCGTTGTTGGCCATACGCACGGACGGGTACAACAGGCATCAGCGCATTGCAGATGATGACTTCATCGGCGGTCTGTAGCGCCGCTTCTCCTGCGCTAACTTCGACAACGCGAAAGCCAGAGCGTGCCAGCTGTTGCAGACAAAACTGGCGCATTAACCCATTTACGCCAGCGTGTTCCAGCGACGGAGTGAACACCTCTTCCCCCTGCCGCCAGAGTAAATTAGCCGCACAGCATTCCGTAATGAACCCTTCGCTGTCAAGAACCAGCGCCTCATCGGCGTCCGTCTGTTCAAGATGAGTACGAATGAGCACCTGCTCGAGGCGGTTGAGATGCTTAAGCCCGGCCAGCATCGGGTTTCGTCCCAGTCGTACTGGGCTCAGCGTCAGCGTGACGCCGTCTTCTCGCCAGCTAGAATAATGCGCAGGATAAGCAGAAACGGAGAGGATACGCGTTGGGTTGAGGCACGATGCAGCACTGTAACCCCGGCCACCACTGCCGCGGCTGATGATGACTTTGAGTACGCCGCTGTCCTTCCCGGTTGCCAGCTGGCACATTTCCTGACGCAATGTGTCCCAGTGCGTAAAGGCGATCATTAGCTTTTCACAGCCATGCTGCAGGCGTCGAATGTGCGCCTCCAGCAGGCAGACATCGCCGTCCAGAATGCGCGCCGTCGTAAAGCACCCATCACCGAACTGTATCGCCCTGTCGCTGGCAGGCAGCGTGTCCTGCTCAAGGCCATTGATTAAAAACATGGTGGCTCCTTATGCGTGGGCATTTAGTCTGGCAGGATGTCATGCAGCCGACAAGAAGATTAGGCTTAATAAAAAAGGCCCGGCAAGCGGACCTTTTTAAATGCTATCGGGACGTCAGGATCAGATCTTTTTGAAGATCAGAGAACCGTTGGTGCCGCCGAAGCCGAAGGAGTTACACAGGGTGTACTCCATACCGCTAACCTGACGCGCTTCGTGAGGAACGAAGTCCAGATCGCAACCTTCATCCGGGTTATCCAGGTTGATGGTTGGCGGAACAGCCTGATCGCGCAGCGCAAGGATGGAGTAGATTGACTCTACTGCACCCGCCGCACCCAACAGGTGACCGGTCATGGACTTGGTGGAGCTCACCATTACGCGGCTGGCAGATTCGCCGAAGATAGACTTAACCGCCTGAGCTTCAGCTTTATCGCCTGCAGGTGTAGAAGTACCGTGCGCGTTCACGTAGCCAATTTGTGCTGGAGTAATACCCGCATCACGAATCGCGTTTTCCATCGCCAGCGCAGCACCCGCGCCGTTCTCAGGAGGAGACGTCATGTGGTAAGCATCGCTGCTCATGCCGAAACCAACGATTTCAGCATAAATTTTCGCGCCGCGTTTTTTCGCGTGCTCGTACTCTTCCAGTACGATCATGCCCGCCCCGTCGCCCAGCACGAAGCCGTCACGGTCTTTATCCCACGGACGGCTCGCCGCCTGCGGGTTATCGTTACGGGTAGACAGCGCACGCGCCGCACCAAAACCGCCGACACCCAGTGGGGTACTGGCTTTTTCAGCACCGCCCGCAACCATAGCATCTGCATCGCCGTACGCAATAATGCGCGCGGCCTGGCCGATGTTATGTACGCCAGACGTACAGGCAGTCGCGATTGAAATGCTTGGCCCACGCAGGCCGAACATGATGGTCAGGTGACCCGCCACCATGTTAACAATCGTGGACGGAACGAAGAACGGGCTGATCTTACGCGGGCCACCATTCATCAGAGATGTATGGTTTTCCTCGATCAGGCCAAGACCGCCAATCCCGGAGCCGATAGCGGCGCCAATACGGGTTGCGTTCTCTTCCGTAATCACAAGGCCAGAATCCTGCATGGCCTGAACGCCAGCGACAATTCCATATTGAATGAAGGCATCCATCTTGCGCTGTTCTTTGCGCGAGATGATCTCTTCACAGTTAAAATCCTTTACTAAGCCAGCAAATTTCGTTGCATAGGCGCTAGTATCGAAATGGTCGATTAGGCTGATGCCGCTCTGACCGGCAAGGAGAGCTTTCCAGGTGGACTCTACGGTATTGCCGACAGGAGACAACATGCCAAGTCCGGTCACAACTACACGACGCTTAGACACGTTTGTCCTCCAGGGAGGGATAAAAAAAGAGATTCGTGGGACTAAAAAAGATAAAACTCAGGCGGTCGAATGACCGCCTGGAGATGTTCACTTACGCCTGGTGACCGTTGATGTAATCAATGGCAGCCTGAACGGTGGTGATCTTCTCAGCTTCTTCGTCCGGAATCTCAGTATCAAACTCTTCTTCCAGAGCCATTACCAGCTCAACGGTGTCAAGAGAATCTGCGCCCAGGTCTTCAACGAAGGAAGCGGAGTTCACAACTTCTTCCTGCTTAACGCCCAGCTGTTCGCCGATAATTTTCTTAACGCGTTCTTCGATAGTGCTCATACTCTTAAATTTCCTATCAAAACTCGCTTTCGCGATGGTTTTCGTAGTGTATAAAATGTTGAAAAATTTGCAACTAAATCCCGGCAGTTCGTACCACGATTTTACGTTATTTTGAGGCCATTTGCCCTAATAACGCAAATATTTTTCTACACGTCATCATCCAGGCTGCCTCTGCGTTGGCTGCGCCCTCTAATCCCGGTCACATAGTAATCTATGCTCCCAGGCTTCTCGGTCTTGCCGCCTTGATCCAACCAGAATGATTTAGTGTATCTCGTGGTTAAACCATATACATCCCGCCGTTGACGTGGAGGGTCTCACCAGTGATGTAACCCGCTTCGTCAGAGGCTAAAAATGCAACCGCACTGGCGATTTCTTTAGGGTCGCCAAGACGACCCGCCGGAACTGCCGCCAGCGTACCCGCACGCTGCTCATCAGTCAGCGCACGCGTCATGTCCGTTTCAATAAAGCCCGGAGCAACAACGTTTACCGTAATACCGCGGGACGCAACTTCACGCGCCAGCGACTTACTGAAACCAATCAGACCTGCTTTCGCCGCAGCGTAGTTAGCCTGACCAGCATTTCCCATGGTACCAACCACAGAACCGACAGTGATAATACGTCCATGACGCTTTTTCATCATAGCGCGCATTACCGCTTTTGACAGACGGAATACAGATGACAGGTTGGTTTCGATGATATCGTTCCACTCGTCGTCTTTCATTCGCATTAACAGGTTATCGCGAGTGATCCCGGCATTGTTTACCAGAATATCCACTTCACCAAACTCTGCGCGAATATTTTCCAGAACAGATTCGATAGATGCAGGTTCGGTCACATTCAGTACCAGACCTTTACCATTTGCACCCAGATACTCGCTGATGGCCTGAGCGCCATTCTCGCTGGTTGCTGTACCAATCACCTTCGCGCCGCGCGCAACCAGTGTTTCAGCAATTGCACGCCCGATACCGCGGCTTGCGCCAGTGACCAGGGCGATTTTTCCTTCAAAACTCATGGTATTCCTCTTTTATTGCGAGAGTGCCGCTGACATCGCTTCCGGCTCGTTAATCGCCGAGGCTGTCAGGGTGTCAACAATACGTTTTGTCAGACCGGTGAGGACTTTACCTGGGCCGACTTCATACAGGTGCTCAACGCCCTGAGCGGCCATAAACTCAACGGTTTTAGTCCACTGTACCGGGCTGTAGAGCTGGCGAACCAGCGCGTCACGGATCGCTTCCGGCGTGGTTTCGCATTTCACATCGACGTTGTTCACAACGGAAATCGTCGGTGCGTTAAACGTAATTTTTTCCAGCTCAACCGCCAGTTTTTCGGCAGCAGGCTTCATCAGCGCACAGTGAGACGGCACGCTGACCGGCAGCGGCAGCGCACGCTTAGCACCCGCTGCTTTACAGGCCGCACCCGCACGTTCAACCGCTTCTTTATGACCGGCAATAACCACCTGGCCCGGCGAGTTGAAGTTTACCGGAGAGACAACCTGGCCTTCAGCAGATTCTTCACACGCTTTTGCAATTGCAGCATCATCCAGACCGATGATGGCAGACATGCCGCCCGTGCCTTCCGGCACCGCTTCCTGCATGAATTTACCGCGCAGTTCAACCAGACGTACCGCGTCAGCAAACGCGATCACGCCGGCACACACCAGCGCAGAGTATTCACCCAGGCTGTGACCCGCGAGCAGCGCTGGCGCTTTACCGCCCTGCTGCTGCCAGACGCGCCACAGCGCAACTGACGCGGTCAGCAGCGCTGGCTGGGTCTGCCAGGTTTTGTTCAGTTCTTCGGCCGGACCCTGCTGGGTCAGCGCCCATAAATCATAACCCAGTGCATCAGAAGCTTCACGGAAAGTCTCTTCAATTACCGGATAGCGTGCTGCCATTTCAGACAACATCCCAACGGTTTGAGAGCCCTGGCCCGGGAACACAAAAGCAAATTGCGTCATTTTTTATTCCTTATACTAGAAACGAACCAGCGCGGAACCCCAGGTGAACCCGCCACCGAAGGCTTCAAGCAAGACCAGCTGGCCCCGTTTGATTCGTCCATCGCGTACCGCTTCATCAAATGCGCACGGTACCGACGCCGCAGAGGTGTTGCCGTGACGATCCAGCGTCACCACAACGTTATCCATCGACATGCCCAGCTTTTTCGCGGTCGCGCTGATGATACGCAGGTTCGCCTGATGCGGCACCAGCCAGTCGAGCGCGGTACGCTCAAGGTTATTCGCTTCCAGCGTTTCATCAACGATGTGTGCAAGCTCGGTTACCGCCACCTTGAACACCTCGTTCCCTGCCATAGTCAGGTAAATCGAGTTGTCCGGATTAACGCGATCGGCGTTAGGCAGGGTCAACAGTTCGCCATAGCTGCCATCAGCATGCAGATGCGTGGAGATGATACCTGGCTCTTCGGACTGCCCCAGCAGCACCGCACCCGCACCATCACCAAAAATAATGATCGTTCCACGATCGGTTGGATCGCAGGTGCGCGCCAGCACGTCAGCACCGATCACCAGCGCGTATTTAACGGCTCCGGATTTCACGTACTGATCGGCGACGCTCAGCGCATAGGTGAAGCCTGCGCACGCGGCAGCGACGTCAAACGCCGGACAGCCTTTAATGCCGAGCATGTTTTGCACCTGGCACGCTGCGCTTGGGAAAGCATGCGTGGCAGACGTCGTGGCGACCACGATCAAACCAATCTGTTCTTTATCAATGCCCGCCATTTCGATAGCACGCTGTGCGGCTTCGTAACCCATGGTCGACACGGTTTCGTCTGGCGCGGCAATACGACGTTCACGGATACCTGTGCGCGTGACAATCCACTCGTCAGACGTATCTACCATTTTTTCCAGATCGGCGTTGGTACGCACTTGTTTTGGCAGGTAGCTGCCGGTACCTAAAATCTTCGTATACATGTACGCTCAGTCACTTTTAGCTAATACAGATTCCAGGCGAGCGGCAATCCGCTGAGGGACTTGTCGCTGCACCGCCTGCACTGCCTGTTCAATCGCGACAGCAAATGCTCGCTGATTGGCGGCGCCATGACTCTTAATCACGATGCCGCGCAATCCTAACAGACAGGCGCCATTATACTGGTCGGGGTTGAGGTGACTGAATCGCCGCGTCAGGCTCTTTTGTAACCAACGCTTCAATAAAATCAGCCACCAGGCGCTTTTTTTGCCTTCTCCCTGAGATTTCAGCAGAGAAAGAAACATGCGTACGACCCCTTCCATGGTCTTCAACGTGACGTTTCCGGTGAAGCCATCGCACACCAGAACATCCGTTTTACCCGTCAACAACTCATTGGCTTCGAGATAACCAATATAGTTGATGGAGGGAACCTGTTTGAGCAATTCAGCTGCTTCGCGAATGCTGTCCAGGCCTTTGGTCTCTTCTTCACCAATGTTCAGTAACGCAACACGGGGAGTGTTGATTCCGACAACTTCTTCTGCCAGCACCGATCCCATCACGGCAAACTGAGCCAGCATAGTACTATCACAGTCGACGTTAGCGCCCAAATCGAGCACCACCGTCTTGCCCTTTTGCTGATGCGGTAACACCGTCACCAGCGCCGGACGCTCAATACCTTCAATAGGCTTGAGCAGCAATTTCGACAGCCCCATCAGCGCGCCGGTATTTCCCGCGCTGACGCAAGCCTGAGCTCGCCCTTCTTTCACCAGCTCCAGCGCTATCCGCATAGAGCTGCCACGACTATTGCGAATCGCCTGCGAGGGTCGGGCATCACTGGCAATAACTGACTGCGCAGGAATAATCTGCAGACGCGAACGTTGTTCAAAGTCAGCTTTTGCGAGTAATGGCGTGATTGCGTCGGGATTGCCGACTAAAAGAAGTGTGAGTTGCGAATTAGAATTCAGTGCCTGCAATGCTGCAGGCACTGTCACGGAAGGGCCAAAATCTCCCCCCATGACATCTAACGCCAGGGTTAGACGTGTCAAGGTATCGTCGCAGCCTGGTTCGGTAAATTCCCCGTTTGCACGGGGAAATCCTCACTAAGCCTAATCACGCTTGCGCGTGATTACTTAGTGATAACCTTGCGGCCGCGGTAGAAACCGTCAGCGGTGATGTGGTGACGCAGGTGTTTCTCACCAGAAGTCTTGTCTACAGACAGGCTGGTAACTGCGGTCAGCGCGTCATGGGAACGACGCATGCCACGTTTGGAACGGGTTGGTTTATTCTGTTGTACGGCCATGGACCTTACTCCTCAATTACTTACGCTTTAAGCTGGCTAATACGGCAAATGGGTTTGGTTTTTGCGCTTCATCAGGCAGTTCCCCAAAGACCATGTCCGCCTCGGACACTTCACAGTGTTCAGAATCATGCACCGGAACTACTGGCAAGGTGAGGATGATTTCATCTTCAACCAGAGCCAGAAGATCGATTTCACCGAATTCGTTAACCTCAATCGGCTCATACGCTTCCGGGAGTGCTTCAGCCTGTTCGTCAGAACGAACCGGACTGAAACAATACGTTGTGTGAACATGCTGTACAAACGGTTTCCCGCAACGCTGACACTCGAGCGTTACCGTCACCTTTGCATCACCGGTTAAAACGGCGAGACGCTGGTTGTCGATAGCGAACGACATGGAGCATTCTACATCACTGTCCACACTGACTACGGATTCGGCAATACGCTCAGCCTGATCGGAAGTATAGATACCTTCGTAATCGAGGCGTTTTTGAGCCGTACGAACCGGATCAAGAGTCAGGGGTAATTTTACCTTTTGCATAGGGCGCGCATATTAACTTTGTAACGTCATAGAGTCAAAGAAAAAGGCAACCAGAGCTGCCTTTTGCCAATTATTCGCACACATTGCGGCCTGTAGTTTAAAATGGCTGGCATCGATACGCTATATCTGGTGATAAAAATATGCCAAATCTCGTCCTTGCTTCCACGTCTCCCTACCGCCGAATGCTGCTGGAAAAGCTCGGGATCCCGTTTGAATGCGCCGCGCCAGAGGTTGATGAGACGCCACAGCCGGGCGAATCACCGCGTCATCTGGTGATGCGTCTTGCTAAAGAGAAAGCGCAGTCGCTGGCCGCACGTTACCCCACACATTTGATTATAGGCTCAGACCAGGTTTGCGTGCTGGACGGCGAAATCACCGGCAAGCCCCATACGGAGGAGAACGCCTGCCAGCAGCTTCTGCGCGCGCGAGGCACTATCGTGACCTTTTATACCGGCCTGGCGCTTTATAACTCTGCCACCGGTCATCTGCAAACCGAATGCGAGCCGTTCGACGTACACTTTCGCCATCTCAGCGAGCAAGAGATCGTGGATTATGTGCGCCGGGAACGTCCGCTGAACTGTGCGGGAAGCTTTAAAAGCGAAGGACTGGGGATTGCGCTGTTCGACAAGCTGGACGGACGCGATCCCAACACGCTGGTGGGGTTACCGCTGATTGCCCTGTGTCAGATGTTAAGGCGAGAAGAGTGTAATCCGCTGACTATGTGACTTTTGCCCAGCGGCGCTTCGCTTGCATGGGCCTACTAAACTGCGGCCTGATGCCCTCACCCCGGCCCTCTCCCACAGGGAGAGGGAGCAAACATTAAAAACGACAACATTCGTTGCCGTTTTACGTTTACCTTAGCCGCGCAGAACCTTAAGACAGCGTTTCAACTGCTCGTCCAGCGGTGCTTCAATACGGATGACTTCCCCCGTATTAGGATGGGTAAACTTCAGCGCCGCCGCATGCAGGAACAGACGCGACAGTCCCGTCCCCGCCAGCTGCTTATCAAACTCGCGGTCGCCATAGCGGTCATCAAAGGCGATAGGGTGCCCTGCGAACTGCGTATGCACGCGGATCTGGTGAGTACGACCGGTCACCGGACTGCAGCGCACCAGCGTGGCAAACTCATAGCGCTCTTCAACTTTAAAGCGCGTCTCAGACGGTTTCCCTTCCTGGCTCACGCGGACAATACGTTCGCCGCTTTGCAGAATGTTCTTCAGCAGCGGCGCCTGCACCACTTTTACATGGGACTGCCACTGACCGCGCACCAGCGCCAGGTAGTCTTTCTGCATCCCTTTTTCACGTAGCTGTTCATGCAGAGAACGCAGGGCAGAACGCTTTTTCGCCACCAGCAGTACGCCAGAGGTGTCACGGTCAAGGCGGTGCACCAGCTCAAGAAAACGCGCTTCCGGGCGCAGGGCGCGCAGCCCTTCAATCACGCCGAAGCTCAGACCGCTGCCGCCATGGACAGCCGTTCCTGACGGTTTATTGAGCACCAGAATGTGGTCATCTTCGTACAGGATCACATCGCTCAGGGCCGCCACTTTCTGTAGCTTCGGTGAAACGGTCTCTTCTTCACGTTCCGCAACGCGCACCGGCGGAATACGTACTTCATCGCCCGCCTCAAGTTTGTACTCGGGCTTCACGCGTTTTTTGTTCACCCGCACCTCGCCCTTGCGCAGGATGCGGTAAATCATGCTCTTTGGTACACCTTTCAACTGGGTGCGCAAAAAGTTATCGATACGTTGCCCCGCGTCATCTTCGGCGATGGCAACCATTTTTACGGCTGGAGTCTCTGTTTTCATGGTTGGCGATTCTAAATATCGTCAGCCATTAGCGCCACTCATTTTTCTATGCTTATATTTACTTTTATCCGGCCAGCTCCCCGTTTCGCGCAACCGATTTGGTGGTTATTAAACCAATCGCCATTCTGAAGTGAAGAAACTGTGAGTAACCGGGTGATAATTGGTAAAAGTCATCTTGCTATAACCCGGCGAGCAGTGGAATAATGAGGCTGTTTTCCGTGTTAAATCCTGGTTAAGTAAGGATGTTGACGGAATGACCAATTTTGTCTGACCGATCATCCACGCAGCAATGGCGTAAGACGTATTGATCTTTCAGGCAGTTAGCGGGCTGCGGGTTGCAGTACTTCCCGGTATAAGGATTGTTCTCTGGAGAGTTCTACCCAGGCAATTCCCCTGATAATTGCGCTGTGTTTCCGTATGAAACACAGGCAACCGACACTCTGCGCCTCTTAAGCGAGCGACAACCGTGAGGTTGGCGACGTGAACAGACACGAGGCCATCGGTTCATACCCCGGAAAGCGTCACCTTGCCCGCAGCTTTGTCGTCAATGTAAGAATAACGAGTAAGTTACGATGAAAAGAATGTTAATCAACGCAACTCAGCAAGAAGAGTTGCGTGTCGCCCTTGTGGATGGGCAGCGCCTGTACGATCTGGATATCGAAAGTCCTGGACACGAACAGAAAAAAGCGAACATTTACAAAGGTAAAATCACCCGCATTGAACCAAGCCTTGAAGCTGCATTTGTCGATTACGGTGCTGAGCGTCATGGTTTCCTCCCTCTGAAAGAAATCGCCCGCGAATATTTCCCCGCAAACTACAACGCCCATGGCCGCCCAAACATCAAAGATGTTCTGCGTGAAGGTCAGGAAGTTATCGTTCAGATTGATAAAGAAGAGCGTGGCAACAAAGGTGCCGCACTGACCACCTTTATCAGCCTGGCAGGGAGTTATCTGGTTCTGATGCCTAACAACCCGCGTGCGGGTGGCATCTCTCGCCGTATCGAAGGTGATGACCGTACTGAGCTGAAAGAAGCGCTGGCAAGCCTCGAACTGCCTGATGGCATGGGGCTTATCGTGCGTACCGCAGGCGTTGGCAAATCAGCCGAAGCGCTGCAGTGGGACCTGAGCTTCCGTCTGAAGCACTGGGAAGCCATTCAGAAAGCAGCCGAAAGCCGCCCTGCTCCGTTCCTGATCCACCAGGAAAGCAACGTTATCGTGCGTGCCTTCCGTGATTATCTGCGTCAGGACATCGGTGAGATTCTGATCGATAACCCGAAAGTCCTTGAGCTGGCGCGCCAGCACATCGCCGCGCTGGGTCGTCCGGATTTCACCAGCAAAATTAAACTGTACACCGGTGAAATCCCGCTGTTCAGCCACTATCAGATCGAATCCCAGATTGAGTCCGCCTTCCAGCGTGAAGTGCGTCTGCCATCCGGCGGTTCTATCGTTATCGATACCACTGAAGCGCTGACCGCTATCGACATCAACTCCGCACGTGCAACGCGCGGTGGCGATATCGAAGAGACTGCCTACAACACTAACCTCGAAGCCGCTGATGAAATCGCCCGCCAGCTCCGCCTGCGCGACCTGGGTGGTCTGATTGTTATCGACTTCATCGACATGACCCCGGTACGCCACCAGCGTGCGGTTGAAAACCGTCTGCGCGAAGCGGTGCGTCAGGACAGGGCGCGTATCCAGATTAGCCATATCTCACGCTTTGGCCTGCTGGAGATGTCCCGTCAGCGTCTGAGCCCGTCTCTCGGCGAGTCCAGCCATCACGTTTGTCCGCGCTGCTCCGGCACCGGTACCGTGCGTGATAACGAATCTCTGTCCCTCTCCATTCTGCGTCTGATTGAAGAAGAAGCGCTGAAAGAGAACACCAAAGAGGTTCACGCTATTGTGCCAGTGCCCGTTGCCTCTTACCTGCTTAACGAAAAACGTGCAGCGGTAAGTGCGATTGAAGCGCGTCAGGGTGGCGTTCGCTGCATCATCGTGCCAAACGACCAGATGCAGACCCCACACTATCACGTGCTGCGCGTGCGTAAGGGCGAAGAGACGACCACCCTCAGCTACCTGCTGCCGAAGCTGCATGAAGAAGAGATGTCCCTGCCTTCCGATGAAGAGCCAGCCGAGCGCAAACTGCCAGAGCAGCCTGCATTAGCGACCTTCATCATGCCTGAAGCACCACCGGAAGCAGCCCTGGAAAAACCTGCGGCCAAACCTGCAGCGCAGAAACCAGAAGCCGCGGTAG
Source organism: Enterobacter cloacae complex sp. ESBL7 (assembly GCF_041679625.1). Taxonomy (NCBI): domain Bacteria; kingdom Pseudomonadati; phylum Pseudomonadota; class Gammaproteobacteria; order Enterobacterales; family Enterobacteriaceae; genus Enterobacter; species Enterobacter cloacae complex sp. ESBL7. The sequence goes on along the minus strand of NZ_JBGORN010000001.1, from coordinate 978,972 downwards.
CGAAAGCCCAGCCGGCACAGCCGGGTCTGCTGAGCCGCTTCTTTGGCGCGCTGAAGAAGATGTTTGCTGAAGAAGAAGTTCAGCCAGAGCAGCCGAAAGAAGAGCCAAAAGCGGCCAAGCCAGAGCGTCAGCAGGATCGCCGTAAGCGTCAGAACAACCGCCGCGATCGTAACGACCGCAGCGATCGCAATGACCGCAGCGAGCGTCGTGACAACCGTGACAATCGCTCTGAGAATAACGAAGGCCGTGAGCAACGCGAAGACAACCGTCGCAACCGTCGCGAGAAACAACAGCCGAATGTTGAAGATCGCGAAATTCGCCAGCAGGCGGGCGATGAGTCGGAGAAGAGCAAACAGCGTGACGACCAGCAGCCGCGCCGTGAACGCAGCCGTCGCCGTAACGACGAGAAGCGTCAGGCACAGCAGGAAGTCAAAAACCTGAACCGCGAAGAGCCTGTTGAACAGCAGGACGGCGAGCAGGAAGAACGCACTCAGGTAATGCCGCGTCGTAAGCAGCGCCAGCTTTCTCAGAAAGTTCGCTTCGCCTCTGAAGCAACCGAAGAGTCAGGCGCTATCGCGGTTGAAACCAGCGAGATCGCAACCGGTACACAAGTGGCAAAAGTTGACCTGCCAGCGGTCGTTGAAAACAACGTTGAGCAGGATGATAACGGCGAAAACCGTGATAACGCCGGTATGCCGCGCCGTTCACGTCGTTCTCCACGTCATCTGCGCGTCAGCGGCCAGCGCCGTCGTCGCTATCGTGACGAGCGTTACCCGGCTCAGTCGCCAATGCCGCTGACCATTGCCTGTGCTTCGCCAGAAATGGCCTCCGGCAAAGTCTGGATCCGCTACCCGGTTGCTCGCCCGGAGCAGGTTGTTGAAGAACAGCCTGTAACCGAAGAGGTGATTGCACCCGCAGCCGCGGTAGAAGCTGTCGTGACTGAAGCAGCAACCGTGGTTGAACCTCAGGTTGTTGAAGCTGAAGCACCTCACGCAGTGGAAGTTGAAACCACCCATCCAGAAGTGATTGCCGCGCCGGTTGATGCCGCGCCGCAGCTTATCGCCGAAGAAGATGCCGTGGTGGCTGAGGAAGTGGCTGAAGAGGCTGAACCTGTAGCCGCAGTGGAAGACACCGCTGAAACCCTGGTTGAAACCACCACTGAAGAAGTCGTTCAGGACGTTGAGATTCAGGTTGAACCGGTTGTCGAAGAAGCGAAAGCGCCAGAGGTGAAACCTGAGCCGGTTGTTTCTGCACCAGCCGCTGCCCACGTGGCGACAGCACCAATGACGCGCGCTCCGGCGCCGGATTACGTGCCTGAAGCCCCGCGTCACAGCGACTGGGTACGCCCGGCGTTCAGCTTCGACGGTAAAGGCGCTGCAGGCGGCCACAGTGCAACGCATCAGGCGACTGCACCGGCGACGCGTCCGCAGTCTGTCGAATAACGACGCTGAAAGTAAAAAGCCGACCTTCGGGTCGGCTTTTTTTATGGCTGCTGCACGGGCTTTCTCATTCCGGTCACCTCAGGCATGACCTGGCGCATCAACTCCAGAAAACGCCGCAAGCGTGCCGGATAATAGCGGGACCAGGGGTAAACCAGATGCACCGGTAACGCCGCTGGCTGCCACTCTGGCAGCAAATGCACCAGCTGCCCTTCCCGAATATCATCCTGTACCGTCCAGCTGGATACCACCGCCACGCCAAGGCCGGTGAGTGCAGTGTTGCGTGCGACATACAGGCTATCGGTGCTCAACCGTGGCGTAATAGCAATCCGCGCGGTGGCGGGTGATGCATCGTGAAAAAGCTCCACATGGCGCTGGTAGAATGAGCTAATCGCTATCCAGGGAAACTGCTGCAAATCCTCCGGCGTGGTAACCGTTGGGAAACGGGCCAGAAGTGCCGGTGAAGCCACCACCGAGCGCGGCACTTCGGCCAGCAGCACGGACACGGTCGCCGGATCGACTTCCACGCCCACCCGAATCGCACAGTCAAGGTTGTCGCCGAGAAAGTCCGCCGACCGATCGTTGAGCATCCACTCAATCGAAAGCTGCGGATAGCGTTGCAAAAACTCGGTTACCGGTTTCAGAAGCTGATCCTGACCAAACGCGTGAGGAGCGCGCACCCGCAGCACGCCTACCGGCTCATCTTCCGTCTGCCCCACCTCATCTTCCAGCGCCAGCCAGCTGTCAATCACCCGACGGGCGTGCTGATAGCAGCGCTCGCCGTCATCCGTCAGCCGCGTCGTGTGGGTGGTGCGCAATATCAGGCGCACGCCCAGCATGGTCTCCAGCGACTGTAACCGTCTGCTTACCGTGGCCTGGGTAGTGGCCAGCTGCCGCGCCGCCGCTGAGAGAGAGCCCGCCTCCACAATACGAACAAACGTCCGCATTAACTCCACCCTGTCTATACGCTCAGCTCTTTTCATCGCATTTTCATTTATACGTTCAACGTATAAGCGTTTTACCACCGGGCCCGCTACCGTCGCAAGGCGTACTGATAAAAAATAGCCTCACACGACGAATGAGGAACATCTTATGAACACAACAACCGCCGCCCATGCCGTGAGCCGCTGGGTAATCTTAATGCTGGCGATAGGTGCAGGTTTCAGCGTGGCATCTATCTATTATGCCCAGCCTCTGCTGCCGCTGATGGGCGCAGACCTTCACCTGAGTATCGAAGGAATGGGCCTGGTCCCGACGCTCACCCAGGCGGGATATGCCCTGGGGATCCTGTTCCTGCTGCCGCTCGGCGATCGCCACGACCGCAGGACGTTAATCCTGATAAAGAGTGCGGCGCTGGCGCTGTTTCTTCTCGGCTGTAGCCTGACCGGGCAGATCCATTCTCTCCTGCTGGCAAGCCTGCTCATCGGCATGGCCGCCACCATGGCACAGGATATCGTCCCTGCCGCAGCCATCCTTGCGCCGGAAGGTAAACAGGGGAAAACCGTGGGCACGGTAATGACCGGGCTGCTGATGGGTATCTTATTATCCAGAACCGTGAGCGGCGTGGTGGGCGAAGCGTTTGGCTGGCGCGTCATGTACCAGCTGGCGGCGGCGAGCATTGCGTTCGTCGGGGTGATGATGTGGTTTGTGCTTCCCCGTTTTGCCATTCACTCCACGCTGAGCTACCCGGCGCTGATGCGCTCAATGGAACATCTGTGGCGTCGCTATCCGGCGCTGCGCCGTGCGGCGCTGGCTCAGGGCTTTCTGTCGATTGCCTTTAGCGCCTTCTGGTCTACGCTTGCGGTCATGCTGCTGGAACGCTATCACCTGGGTAGTGCCGTAGCGGGTGGTTTTGGTATTGCAGGTGCCGCCGGTGCGTTAGCTGCCCCGCTGGCAGGGGGTCTGGCGGACAAACTGGGCGCAGGAAAAGTCACGCAGATTGGTGCCGCTCTTGTGACCGTTTCATTCGCCCTGATGTTCCTGATGCCCGCGCTGGGCGTTCATGGACAGCTGATTCTGATCGCCATCTCCGCCGTTGGGTTCGATCTGGGTCTGCAGTCCAGCCTGGTCGCTCACCAGAACCTGGTATACAGCCTTGAACCGCAGGCGCGCGGTCGTCTCAACGCCCTGCTCTTTACGGTGGTCTTTATCGGGATGGCGCTGGGTTCCGCGTTAGGCAGCAATATCTACTCGCTGGCCGGCTGGACGGGCGTGGTCGCGCTGGCGACGGTCTGTGGCGTCATTGCGCTGGCAATCCGTCTGATAGAAAGTGCACGAGTCACCTCCGCATCAGCAGAAGTTGCATAAAAAAAATGCCCAATCCAGACGGATTGGGCAGTAAAACATGCCCAGTTTCAAGACATGTTCCAAGAGGTCAAGATGTTATTTGTTCAGCTGGAACAGAGACATGCCCTGCATATCGCTAAACGCTTTATAAGACGCCTGCAAGGCCGCCTGCTGCATGGTGTAAGAGGAAATCGCTTCGTTCCAGTCAACATCAACCAGGTCACTCATCTGCTTGGTCTGACCCAGCGCGCGGTCATCACCCAGCGTGTCGAGTTTTTCCAGCTCGTTCATCTTGGTTCCCACATCCGCAACGACCGTCAGGATATTGTTCTGGGAGTTTTTGATGCCGATTTGCGCATTGGCAATCACCTGGCTTTGCGCCGTTGCGGCAGCCGGATCGTTCTCAATCGGTGTCTTCAGCGAGGCAATAGCAGAATCCAGGATTTTGAACATGTTGGTCTGGCCATATCCACCGCCCGGCAGCTGTTCCGCATTACTGGTAATGCTTTCGAAAATTTGCTGGCCGGTATGGCTAATGGTCATATTTCGCGCCGTATCAACCTGCTGCGTGATGGCCTCAGCGCCGCCGTTGTAATCCCCGGTCGCGGCATCAAACGGTGCGCTCTCGGTTTTGTATCCCGCAAAGATAAAACGACCATTACCATCCGTCGTGTTGGCCAGGTTCATCAGCTGATCGCGGATCCCCTGAATATCGGTTGCCAGAGAAAGACGGTCGTCATCGCTTAATGTGCCGTTTGACGCATAAACGAGCTTCTCGCGCACGCTTGAGATCGCAGTGTTGACCTGGGTTAACACGTTATCTTCCAGCGAGACCTTCTGCGTTGCAAAGGTACGCGCGAGCGCAAACTGGCTGTTTTGCGACTGAGACTGTGACAGAACGATGGCCTGCGACGCGGCGATAGGATCGTCCGAAGGACGATTGACGCGCTTGCCGGTGGACATCTGCTCACCGTAGCTCAGCCATCTGCTCTGGGAATCGGTGATCCCACGCATGTTCTGCTCATACATCATCTGGGTGCTAATACGCATTGTTCACCTCAACCTTAACGAATGTTGATAATTGCATCGAAGAGCGTACTGGCAGTTTGTAGCACCTGGGCATTGGCCAGGTAATACTGCTGATAACGCTGCAAATTGCCATACTCTTCGTCGAGGTTTACCCCAGAGATGGTCTGCTGCTGCTTGATTAACTGCGTTTCCACGTTGGCTTTCGTCTGGCTACTCACCTTCAGTGACGCCGTTGAGCTACCGACGGTACTGACGAGAGAGGCATACGCATCGTTGAAGGTTTTATTTCCACCCACCACTTTGCCGTTTTGCAGATCGAGCAGTTTCTGGCCGTTACGGTTGTCACTTTCGCCGCCGTTCTGCACAGATGCCATCGCCAGTTTGGACTCGTCGCTGATCGCGAGATCCATGTTCATGATGACGTTGGAAACAGGCTTCACGGTAAAGCTGTCTTTGGTATTTGCCGTGCCGCTCACGTTGACGTTAAGGCCATCAAACGACAGATTGCCGCTGGCATCCGGGCTCATCGTAAAGCTGGTTTTGTCTGACGTGCGGGTGATCGTCCAGTCAGTGCCGTTAAACTGCAGCTTATAGTCTGTCGCCTGGACCTGTTTGCTGTCCGCCACAGAAGCCGTAACAACGGCAGAGCCGCCGTTCTTGCTGTTGGACAGGACCGCCGGAGAACCGAAGTTGAACAGCTTACCGCCCGCATCACCGTTCGCATCAAAACCGGCTTCATGCTGCGTGTTCATCGCGTCGGCAAAGGCCAGCGCCATCTGGTTCAGGCTGTTACGGGCTTTATCCAGATCTTCAGCACGAAATGTCAGTAAACCGCCTAAAGAACCGGTGGTGATAAATTTCTCGGGGATCTCAATATTACCCGCCACGTCATCGACGTAGGCGATAGTCGTACGAGCCGGATCGGCGCTGGACTTCACGGCCGCCAGCTGGCTGGCTTTGCTGCCCTGCACCAGGCTGTAACCGTTGCCGAGAGAGATATTAAACGTGCCGCTATCCTGCACGGAGACTTCCACGCCCACGATTTTGTTCAGTTCAGTCACGAGCTGATCGCGCTGGTCGAGCAGATCGTTAGGCGATGCGCCCGCACCGACGCCGGTCAGACGGGAGATCTGATCGTTCAGGTTCGCAATCTGTTTGGCATAGTTGTTGATCTGAGACACGCTGGTCCCAATCGCGGTATTGACCTGCGTATCCTGGTCACGCAGATACTGATCGTTGGTTTTGAACTGATTGACCAGACCGCCCGCTTTACCCAGCACCGTCTGACGTGCTGCCGGGTCTTCCGCGTTGCTCACCAGGGTTTGCAGGCTTTTGAAGAAGTCCTGCAGGGTGGTGGAAAGCGAGTTGGTGGTATCGGAGAGCACATCGTCAATTTTTGACATCTGCTGATAGCGCGTCGTCAGACCGCTGCTCTGCGTCTGCGCGGCGCGCAGCTGGTTGGTGATGAAGGCGTCATACTCACGCTGGACACCGGAGACATAAACCCCGTTACCCACCCAGCCACCGCCGGTCAGCGTGCTGTTAGATGCGCCCAGCACCGTGGTCTGGCGGGTGTAACCTGCCACGTTATAGCTTGAAATATTATTACTGACGGTATTGAGTGCCGACTGCGCGGCACTGAGGCCACTCATGGCGCTGTTAATCAAACTGGACATGGGGGTTCCTTTTATACGTTCAGACACGAGTCCTGATGAAGGTTATCGGCAACCTCCACCGGGACTTGAGAACTTTCAGAACAGATTTTCAATATCTGTGCTATAGGCTTTGCTGACCTTCTCGCCCATGGATTTCAGCTGCTGGATCATGCTGGTGAGCTTGCGTGCATAGTTCGGGTCAGTCGCGTAGCCCGCGTTTTGTAAGGCCTGAGCGCCCTGCTCCGCCGTCGCCGCCTGCGTAACGGCGGTATAACGCGGATTTCGGCTCAGCAGGCCAACGTAGTCGGACAATGCTTCCAGATAGGAGCTGTAGACGCGGAATTTTGCTTTGACCTTCACCGCCGCACCGTTCTCGTATTCGGTGGTCGTGATCTCCGTTGTTGGTCCCTTCCAGCTGGAGGTGGCCTTGACGCCGAAGATGTTGAAGCTCGGATCGCCGTTTTCCTTGCGGATCTGACGCTGACCCCAGCCCGACTCCAGCGCGGCCTGTGCCAGAATCAGGTGATGCGGCACGCCGCTCTGTTCGCTGGCAAGGCGCGCGGGCAGAGAAAGCTGCGCCAGGAAGTCTTTGCTGTCACCGGAGAGCGGCTCATCGCCGCTGCCCGTGGCTTTTGGCATCGCTTTACGCACCATTTGTGTCAGAGCCTGGTTCTGATAACTGGTCACCGTTTCCAGGTCGAACTTCATCGGCACCTGCTGCGTCTGATCCTGAGGCTGAATGCCCTGCGCGGCTTCGGTCTGTTTCACAATCATGTCAGCCAGACCGAGGCCTTTACCGGCGGTCATCTGCTGCGCAATCTGCTGGTCATACATGCTGGTGTAGAGACGCGTTGAATCACTGCTGAACATCCCGTCTTTCGGCAGGGTTTCACGCATGCTTTTCAGCATCATCTGTACAAACATCCCTTCCACCTGGCGGGCGACCGGGCGGATGTTCGCCGCCGGGTCTTTGCCTGCTTTGGTTTTCAGTTCGTTGAGCGACTGGGCGTCCCAGGCTGCACTGGTCAACAGTTTGCTATCGGTCAGCATTAGATGATTTCCAGTTTGGCGCGCAGGCAGCCCGCGCTTTGCATGGATTGCAGGATGGACATCAGATCCATCGGCGTTGCGCCCAGGGCGTTCAGGGCGCGCACCACGCTGTTCAGGTTGGCGCTGGAGCGAACGCTCTGCAGCGACCCGCCGCTCTGACGCATATCAATCTGCGTTTGCGGCGTCACCACCGTCTGACCGCCACCAAATGGCGTATTCGGCTGGCTCACGTTCGCGGAGCGGTTTACCGTCACGGAGAGGTTCCCCTGCGCCACGGCACAGCTGTCCAGCGACACTTCACGGTTCATCACCACCGAGCCGGTACGGGAGTTGATGATCACTTTCGCATCCTGGACCGGAACGTTCACTTCCATATTCTGGATATCCGCCAGCATGCGCACCTGGTTGCTGCTGCCGGTGGAGGTGCGGATCTGCACGGTGCGCGCGTCGAGTGCCGTTGCATTACCGTAGCCGCGGCTGCGGTTGATGGTATCGGCAATTTGCTGCGCCATGGTGAAGTCTTCATTATTAAGCTGCAGGTTGATGGTGTTGCCCGCGCCAAACTGGGTCGGCAGTTCACGCTCAATGATCGCACCGTTGGTGATACGGCCACCGTTCAGCTGGTTCACCTGCACGCTGCTTCCGCCTGCGGATGCCCCCGCGCCGCCAACCAGAATGTTCCCCTGCGCCAGCGCATAGACCTGGCTGTCAACGCCTTTCAGCGGGGTCATCAGCAGCGTACCGCCGCGCAGGCTTTTGGCGTTACCCATTGAGGAGACCACCACATCAATGGTCTGCCCCTGACGCGCAAACGCCGGGTAGGACGCAGTGACCATTACCGCGGCCACGTTTTTCAGCTGCATGTTGGTTCCCGCCGGCACGGTAATGCCGAGCTGGGAAAGCATGTTGTTCAGGCTTTGGGTGGTGAACGGCGTCTGGGTCGTCTGGTCACCGGTACCATCCAGACCAACCACCAGGCCATAGCCAATCAGGGAGTTTTCACGAACGCCCTGAACGCTGGTAAGGTCGCGAATACGGTCAGCCTGGGCAAATGTTGCCACCAGCGCGAGCGCCACGGCGAAGATCGATTTAAACATGGGTCACCTCGCTTACATCGGCGATAAATTAAGGAAGAAGCGCTGCAGCCAACCCATATTTTGTGCTTCATTGATATAGCCGTTACCGACGTACTCAATGCGCGCATCCGCCACCTGGGTGGACGGAACGGTGTTGGTGCCGCTGATGGTGCGAGGGTTAACCACGCCCGAGAAGCGAATGAATTCAGTGCCCTGGTTGATGGCGATCTGTTTTTCACCCACAACGTGCAAGTTGCCGTTAACCAGTACCTGGTCAACCGTGACCGTCAGCGTACCGCTGAAGGTGTTGCTGGCGTTCGCGCCGCCTTTGCCGTTAAAGGTATTGCCGCCGGACGCGTTCACATCAGCGCGCGCGTTGCCGAACAGCCCTTCGAGATAGCGTGGCACGGTATCGAAGCCAAAATTGGTTTTGCCATCGCGGCTGGCGTTCGCCGACGAGCTCTTGCTCGCGCTGACGTTTTCCTGCAGCACAATGGTCAATGTATCGCCGACGTTACGCGGGCGGCGATCTTCAAACAGCGGCTGATAGCCGTAATTAATCGGCTGCGCGGTCTGGAAAATGGAGCCGTTTACCACTGGCGAGGGGCCAGGAACGGGTTGGGCAGTCGTCGCACCCTGGACCAATGGTTTAGACGGGATCAAAGCACACCCGCTGAGGGTGACAGCCAGAACAGTCAGTATCGGATAACGAAACGCCGCGTTTTTTTGCATTGCCTTCATCTTCGAAAACAGGGAGCCGGTGCGGCGTTTACCGCACCGGGCTACACCTTAGAGTTGCGTCAGTTTCTGCAGCATCTGGTCGGTCGTCGACACTGCTTTACTGTTAATTTCATACGCGCGCTGGACCTGGATCATATTCACCAGCTCTTCCGCCACGTTCACGTTGGACGTTTCAACATAACCCTGGTACAGCAGACCCGCGCCGTTCAGGCCCGGGGTGCTCTCATTCGGCGTACCGGAGGATTGCGTTTCGGTGTAGAGGTTCTCACCAATGCTTTCCAGACCGGTATCGTTCATGAAGGTGGTCAGGTTGAGCTGCCCGACCTGAACCGGCGCGGCCTGTCCCTGCTGGGTTACGCTGACCACACCGTCACGTCCGATGGTGATGCTCAGGGCGTTCGCCGGGATGGTAATCGCAGGCTGAACCTGGAAACCGCCCGCCGTCACCAGCTGGCCGTTCTGATCGACCTGGAATGAACCGTCGCGGGTATAGGCAGAGGTCCCGTCAGGCAGCTGCACCTGGAAGAAGCCCTGGCCTTTGATTGCCACGTCTTTACTGTTGTTGGTCTGAGACAGGTTGCCCTGGCTGTGCAGACGCTCGGTGGCCACCGGACGAACACCGGTACCGATCTGCAGACCCGACGGCAGCGTCGTCTGTTCAGAAGACTGCGCGCCCGGCTGACGGATAGTTTGATAAAGCAAATCTTCGAAAACGGCACGCTGACGCTTGAAACCATTGGTGCTCACGTTTGCCAGGTTGTTGGCAATCACGTCCATATTGGTTTGCTGGGCGTCCAGGCCAGTTTTCGCGATCCATAAAGAACTGATCATAAGGAGTCCTGTTAACTCATAGCCAGAAGTTGGTTAGCCTTGCCCGCGTTTTCATCGACGCTGCTGATGATCTTCATCTGCATTTCAAAACGACGGGCGCTGGCAATCATGTCGGTCATGGCTTCGACCGGCTTGACGTTGCTGCCTTCCAGAACGCCGGACATCACGCGGATGCTCGGATCGGCCTGTAACGTGGCGCCACGCGTCGCCTGCGCCGCCTGGGTCAGACGGAACATGCCGTCGTCGCCGCGCTGCACGTCTTTGGCTTCCGCTTTCACCAGCTTCAGACGTCCGACGGGCGCAACGGTATTGGCCGGGTCGCCCGGGTTCAGCGCCGAAATGGTACCGTCCGCGGCGATAGTCAGCTCAGAGCCTTCCGGCACGGTCAGCGGACCCGCTTCCCCCATTACCGGATGACCCTGAATCGTCAGCTGGCCCGTCGCGCTCACCTGAATATTGCCGTTACGGGTATAGCCTTCGCTGCCGTCCGCAGTTTGCACCGCCAGCCAGCCGTCCTGCTGCAGGGCAACGTCCAGCGGGCGCGAGGTGTAGTCCATCTGCCCAGGCGTCATATCTGCGCCAGGGGTTGATGCCGTCACCAGCGTACGGGTCGGCAGGGACAGCCCTTCAACCGGCACCGCGCGCAGCGCATTAAGCTGCGCGCGAAAGCCCGGCGTAGAGGCGTTTGCCAGGTTGCTGGCGGTAACGGCCTGCTGATTGAGCGTCTGACTTGCCGCGCCCATCGCGGTATATATTGCGTGATCCATTGCGCTTTCCTGTTAGCCGCTTAACGCAGGTTAACCAGCGTGTTGAGGATCTGGTCCTGGGTTTTGATGGTCTGCGCGTTCGACTGATAGTTACGCTGCGCGACGATCATGTTCACCAGTTCTTTACTCATATCCACGTTGGAAGCTTCCAGCGCGCCGTTGGTCAGCTTGCCGAAGTTACCGGTGCCTGCGGTACCCAGCAGCGCCACGCCGGAGGACTGAGTGGCAGACCAGACGTTGTCGCCTTCCGATTTCAGGCCTTCGTTGTTGGCGAAGTTTGCCAACACGATCTGGCCCAGAACCTGAGACTGTTCGTTAGAGTAGCTTCCCACCACGGTGCCATCGTCGTTGATCTGGTAGCTCACCAGGTCGCCAGGCTTGTAGCCGTTCTGATTGGTTGCCACAACGCTGTTTGCACCGGTGTTCTGCTGCATGGAGTTCTGGAAGCTCAGGGAGAAGGTCGCCGCCGTCGCACCGCTGACAGAACCCGTGGTGATGTTAATGGCCGGCGTGGCGTTTGGCGTTGCGCTCAGTACACCCGCAGCGTCGTAGTTGTAGACACCCGCCAGGTTACCGTTCGCATCAAAGTTCATCTGCGCCGCTTTCGCTGCTGTAGAACCCGCAACGCTGCCGTCCTGAGTGTAAAGATCCCATTTATTGTTGGCCGTCTTCACGTAGTAGACGTACATGTTGTGGGCGTTACCCTGGCTGTCGAATACGGTCACGGTCCCTTTTTTGTTATAGGTATCCGGGTTGGTCGCATCGAACGGGGCAGTTTGAACAGGATCGGTTGAGTTCAGGTTGATCTGCTGCGTCGCGGTGGTGGTTGATTTCGCCGCCATCAGGGTATTCGGGATAGTAATCGCCTGAGGGTTCGCACCGGTCTGAACGGTTGGAGGCGTTCCAGCTACCGGGTAGCCCGTCAGCTGCATGCCCTGCATGTTAACCAGCGTACGGTTTTCGTCCAGTTTGAACTGGCCGTTACGGCTGTAGAACACAGAACCGTTGGAATCGACCATACGGAAGAAACCGTTCTGGCTGATAGCAACGTCCAGACCACGACCGGTGTTGGTGGTGGTACCGTCGGTAAAGTCCTGAGTGATGCCCGCAACTTTCACGCCCAGGCCGACTTTGGAACCGGCAAACATGTCCGCAAATGAAGCAGAACCGGATTTAAAACCATAGGTCGCGGAGTTGGCGATGTTGTTGCCAATGACGTCCAGGTTGGTGGCCGCAGCATTCAGGCCGCTGACCGCTTGAGAAAAGGCCATGACTTACTCCTGATAAGTGTTAAGGCTTAGATAATCTGCCGAACTTCGTCGAGTGTGGTGGAACCAGAGGTTCCCAAATCCAGTTTGTTGCCGTCGCTTCCTTTAATCACGCCCTGGACCAGCGCGAACTGCAGCGGCTGCGCCACCAGCTGGGTCGTCCCGTTGCTGGCGCTGATCGCTACTTTGTAAGAACCGTTTGGTGCTTTAGTGCCGTCGGTCAGGCTGCCATCCCACGTAAAGGTGTGAACGCCCGCCTTCAGCTCACCGATATCAATGGTGCGAACTACCACGTTATTGGCATCCATGATCGTTGCAGTGACCTTCTCAGCCGCCTGCTGGAGCTCAACGCCAAACGGCGTGGTGGTCGTTGTAGTGTTGCCTTCAGTGGTGCTGGTGCCCGCCAGAATCGTGGTTCCCGGGATCATCACCCCGTGGCCAATCAGGCTTGCCGCCTGCAGAGACTGGGCACTGTTGATCTGCCCGGAGACGGAGCCGAGGGTGGTGTTGAGTTTCTCAATGCCGCTCACGGTGCTGATCTGCGCAAGCTGCGTGGTCAGTTCGTTGTTCTGCATTGGGTTGGTGGGATCCTGGTTCTTAAGCTGCGCCACCAGCAGCGTCAGAAAGCTGCCCTGAAGATCGGAGGCATTGCTCCCGGTGAGGGAGTTAGAACCCGTCGTACTCTTCGTGTTATTAACACCCGAGTTCGTAGGATCATTCACATTTACGGCGATGGACATGCATGTCTCCTTTACTGGCCGAGAGTGAGCGTTTTGAGCATCATGCTCTTCACGGTATTCAGCACTTCAACGTTGGCCTGGTAGCTGCGGGAAGCCGACATGGAGTTCACCATCTCACCCACCACATCCACGTTTGGCATTTTCACGTATCCGCTGGCATCCGCGAGCGGGTTACCCGGCTCATACACCAGTCTGTCCGGCGCCTGGCTCTCTACCACATCAGACACCTTCACGCCGCCCGTCGCCGCGCCCGGCGCAGCATCGACCTGAAAGACAACCTGTTTGGCACGATAAGGCTGGCCGTCTGGTCCGGTTACGCTGTCGGCGTTCGCCAGGTTGCTGGCAGCCACGTTCAGGCGTTTGGACTGCGCGGTTAACGCCGAACCGGCAATATCAAAAATATTCAACAAGGCCATCTATCAGTTCCCCCCCTGCAGGACGTTCATCATGCCTTTGATTTGTCCGCCGAGTACGGTCAGGCCCGTCTGGTATTTCAGACTGTTATCGGCAAACTGGGTACGCTCCCGGTCCATATCCACGGTGTTACCGTCGAGTGAGGGCTGATCGGGAATGCGGTAAAGTAAATCGGTCGCTGGCGCGGTCATCGCCTGAGCAGGAATATGGCGAGAGGATGTCATGGCAAGTGCAACACCCGTTCCTTCGGCACGTCCACGCTCCATCACCTTTTTGAGTTCACTGGAAAAATCAATATCGCGCGCCTGAAACCCTGGGGTATCGGCGTTAGCGATGTTGGCGGCTAAAATCTCCTGCCGCTGGGCGCGTAAATTGAGCGCTTCCTGCTGAAAACGTAACGCGGCGTCGAGTTTATCGAGCATGTCTCCTCCGCTGATGGCAAAATTTCAGTTCACAGCTTAAATCTCACCCGGTCTCCCCTATCGACGGAATAAGCGCAAAATGCGTCGCTATTTATTGCGTTGATGCAAAACCACTGCAGGTAGAATTCATTCAACTCTGGAAACGGTGGAACTTGCGATGCAAACGTTAAAACGTGGCCTGGTGGCAACTTTCTTGCTGTTTAGCCCTCTGGTGCAGGCTGAAGGCTTACAGGATCGGCTTACGGCTTTTTTTGCTGAAAAGCTGGCGGGCTTTAGCGATGAGGTTAACGTTACCGTGCGCACCCCACCGAATCTGTACCCGACCTGTGACCAACCGTCATTCAGCGTGACGGGAACCACCCGGCTGTGGGGAAATGTGAACGTGCTGGCACGCTGCGCGAACGAAAAACGCTATTTACAGGTTGCAGTTCAGGCGACGGGCAATTATGTTGTCGCCGCCGTGCCCATTGCGCGCGGCAGCGTGCTGCAGACGAACAGCGTGACGTTAAAACGCGGCCGTCTGGACCAGCTGCCTCCACGCACCATGCTGGAAATGAACCAGGCACAGGACGCCGTCAGCCTGCGCGATGTCGCACCCGGCCAGCCGATACAGCTCTCAATGCTGCGTCAGTCATGGCGGGTAAAAGCGGGTCAACAGGTGATGGTGGTGGCCAACGGAGATGGCTTTAGCATCAACAGTGAAGGGAAAGCGTTAAACAATGCCGCGGTGGCGCAAAACGCCCGCGTCAGAATGTCCTCAGGCCAGGTGGTGAGCGGAACCGTCGATTCTGATGGGAATATTCTGATTAACCTATAATCTTTTTAAAGATTTCGCGGCGCGTGCCGATAAATATTCCACTAATGATGATGTCAGGCGCAAACGCCGCGAACCCTCGATGAGGACAACACTATGAGCATTGATCGTACATCAGCCCTGAAGCCGGTAAGCGCTGTACAACCTCGCGAAACGAATGACGCTCCTGCGCAGAAAACGCGTCTGGAAAAACCGTCAACGTCCAACAGCACCAGCGTGACCCTGAGCGACGCACAGGCAAAACTGATGCAGCCAGGCAGCAACGATATCAATATGGAACGTGTTGAAGCGCTGAAAACGGCTATTCGTAACGGTGAGCTGAAAATGGACACCAGCAAAATCGCTGACGCCCTGATTCAGGAAGCACAGAGTTTCTTACAGAGTAACTAACCGTATGAGTCGACTGTCAGAAATACTGGATCAAATGACGGTTGTTCTTAACGACCTGAAAACGGTAATGGACGCTGAACAGCAGCATCTCTCTTCCGGTCACATCAACGGCAGCGCGCTGCAGCGTATTACTGAAGATAAGAGTTCGCTACTGGCGACGCTGGATTATCTGGAGCAGCAGCGCCGCGCTGAGCAGGATCCTAAGCGTAGCGCCAATGACGATATTATTGAGCGCTGGCAAACCATTACCGAAAAAACCCAGCACCTGCGCGACCTTAACCAGCACAACGGCTGGCTACTGGAAGGTCAGATTGAGCGTAATCAGCAGGCGCTTGAGGTATTGAAACCGCATAAAGAAACCGGACTGTACGGTGCGGATGGTCAAACAGCGACTGCGCGTATTGCGGGAGTTAAAAAGATTTCGATTTGACGCCTGTGCGACAAATCATGCAGCGGGGAGCACCATAAGGTGAACTCCCCTTTTGGCGTTTATGCCGTACGGCGGGCAAACTCTTTCACTTTGAACCCCAGCACCGCGAGCGTGGCAAAGTAAGCCACCACCCCGACGCCTACCACGGCCATCAGCCGCATCAGGCGATAAGGCATGGTGCCCAGGGACCACTCCGGCATCACGTACATCATGCCGAGCAGCGCGGCTGACATCACCAGTACCGCAACGATCAGACGTACCAGGAAACTTCCCCACCCCGGCTGCGGCGTGAAAATATCCTGCTTGCGCAGCTGCCAGTACAACAGCCCGGCATTCAGACAGGCCGCCAGACCAATAGACAGCGACAGGCCGGCATGCTTCAGCGGACCAATAAACGCCAGGTTCATCAGCTGGGTCATAATCAGCGTCACGATGGCAATTTTCACAGGCGTTTTGATGTCCTGACGCGAGTAGAACCCGGGCGCCAGCACCTTGACGACGATCAGCCCCATCAAGCCGACCGAGTAGGCAATCAGCGCGCGCTGGGTCATAGCGGCATCAAAGGCGGTGAATTTCCCGTACTGGAAGAGCGACACCGTCAGCGGTTTGGCCAGAATACCCAGCGCCACCGCGCTTGGCAGGGCCAGCAGGAAGCAGAGACGTAAACCCCAGTCCATCAGGCGGCAATATTCATCATGATTGCCGCTGGCAAAGCTTTTCGACAGCGACGGCAGCAGGATGGTCCCCAGCGCCACGCCCAGCACCCCGGACGGGAACTCCATCAGACGGTCGGCGTAGTACATCCAGGAAACCGAGCCGGACACGAGGAAAGAGGCAAAGATGGTGTTGATGATAAGCGAGATCTGGCTGACGGAGACGCCGAGAATGGCGGGCCCCATCTGCTTGATCACGCGCATCGCCCCGGCATCTTTGAGATTGATGCGCGGCAGCACCAGCATGCCGATTTTTTTCAGATGCGGCAGCTGGTACGCCAGCTGCAGCACGCCGCCGACGGTAACCGCCCAGGCCAGCGCCAGCACCGGCGGGTTGAAGTGCGGCGCGGCGAACAGGGCAAAACCGATCATGCTGACGTTGAGAAACGTTGGCGCAAACGCCGGGACAGAGAAGCGGTTCCAGGTGTTCAGGATCGCCCCCACCAGCGAGGCCAGCGAGATGAGCAGAATATAGGGGAAAGTAATGCGCAGTAGCTGAGAGGTCAGCGCAAATTTGTCAGCCGTATCGGCAAAACCGGGCGCGGTCACCATAATCACCCACGGCGCGGCCAGCATCCCGAGTACGGTCACCACCGCCAAAGCCAGCGTCAGCAGCCCGGAGACATAAGAAACAAAGACGCGCGTCGCGTCTTCACCCTGCTTGCTTTTATATTCCGCCAGAATGGGCACGAATGCCTGGGAAAACGCCCCTTCAGCAAAAATACGACGCAGCAGGTTCGGCAATTTGAACGCGACGAAAAAGGCGTCCGTGGCCATCCCTGCACCAAATACCCTTGCCACAATGGCGTCGCGCGCAAAACCCAGCACGCGGGAAAACATGGTCATCGAGCTGACGGCCGCCAGCGATTTTAATAAGTTCATTAACGTGAATTTCCAGAACCATACGGATTTGTAGACCGGGTTAGCGTAAGCGCCACCCGGCAAAACCAACAAGCGGCGCTTAGTCTAACCGGATTTCAACGAATTACTATCCGCAGATGTTACAGCGAGTTATTCGCTCATGGCATCGCGCCAGAGCCTTTCCACAATGCGCTGCGCCAGAATGGCCTGCTCGCCAGACGTTTCAGGAACCGTCTGATTTTGCACGCAGGTGATAAAGTGGCGGGCGCATCCTGCGAAACCGCGCTGCTCGAGGGTGCTCTGCCAGCCTGGCGCCGGGAGCGTCACCACGCCGTTGCCCTTCTCTTCCCGCCATTCGCGCATGTCCGTAATGTCGTACAGCGCGCCCTCGGTCACCGCCTGCACGGATTCACGCTGGCTTCCCGCCCGACGGTGCATGCTGGTAGTAATCTGAAGATGCTCAACGGCAAAGTGGTGCTCCGCGTAGACCATCTGCCCCTGGTCATTCGTTAACAGGGTACCGCTCTTCAGCTGCGCATGGCCGTTGCTCAGCCACAGCGCCGTATCCACAACGTGCAGATAATCATCCAGAAGGGTGAAGCGCAGATCGTTTGGCCCAATGCTGTCGGTGCGGTGCTTATCCATCCGCAGCGAGGCGAGCGTGTCCGACTGCGCCTTCAGCTGCTGGTAAAGCGGCGCGAAGCGGCGGTTGAAGCCCACCATCAGCGTCAGTTTTTTGCGCGCGGCCAGCTCAATCAGACGTTCGGCATCCTGAATATTTTCCGCCAGCGGCTTATCCACGCAGACGTGAACCCCCGCATTGAGCAGCTCGCTTACCACCTGATAGTGGGTTGCCGTTGAGGTATGCACAAAGACCGCATCACACTCGCAGGCCAGATCCTGCAGGGAGGCAGCATACGGAATGCGCCAGGTTTCGCAGATACGTTCTGCCTTTTCTCGGGTGGGTGACCATGCCCCTTGCAGGGTCCAGTCCGTTGCTGCACCTAAAACAGGCAGCCAGGCTTTTTGCGCGATGCCGCCGAGCCCCACCACGCCTACGCGTAATCTTTTCACCGTCAGTCTCCCAAATGTGCCAGCAACGCATCCAGACGCTGTTTCAGCCCGGCGACCTCGTCTTCCAGCGCCTCTACGCGCGCGGCAAGAGTGTCATTGCTTGCTGAGGATCCCGCGTCGCTATCCACGGTTGCGACATCGACATCGCCGCTGAACAGATGCATATAGCGGCTTTCACGTTTGCCCGGCTCGCGCGCCAGTCGCACCACGTATGGGCCGTCTTCGCGAGAAGCCAGCCCTTCCAGGGTCTGCTCGACCTCCTGCATATCGCTGAACTCATGCATACGGGAAGCGCGCGTGCGCAGCTCTCCCGGCGTCTGCGCCCCGCGCAGCAGCAGCGTGGTGATGACCGCCACTTCCGCACTGCTCAGCTTCAGGTCGCCGAATTCGGAGTTACAGAAGCGCTGTTCGTATTTGGTCACGCGGTTGCCGAAGCCGCTGACAGTGCGCAGATAGTGGCGTTTTACCAGCGCATCCAGCACGTCCTGAACCTCATGCTCGCTGAGGTTCATCACCGGCTCGCGGTTGGTCTTCTGGTTGCAGGCCATGGTCACGGCGTTGACGGAGAGCGGATACTGCTCCGGCGTGGTGACCTGTTTTTCGAGTAAGCACCCAATCACGCGCGCTTCTGTACCGTTTAGCTGATACTTCATCTTTTCTCCTTAACGACCTGCGGTCCAGTCCCGGGTGGTTAACGCCGTCAGAACGTGGTCGCGCCACTCTCCGTCTATCAGCAGATAGTCTTTGGCGTAACCCTCTTTCTCGAACCCTAAGCGGGCCAGCAAATTGCCGCTGCGCTGATTGTGCGGCATATAGTTCGCCATAATGCGATGGATATGCTGCGTGCGTTGCATATAGCGGATCGCCACCGTTAACGCCTCGTACATCAGCCCCTGCCCCTGCCATTTCTGGCCGATGGAGTAGCCAAGGTAGCAGGCGTGAAACGACCCGCGCACCACGTTTGAAAAGTTGGCGATCCCGATAATTTCTTTCTCTTCAGGATCCAGCAGCGCGAAATAAAACGCGCTGCCCTGCTTGTGAAATTCCGTAATCATGCTGAGGCGCGCCTGCCAGCCGGAAGGGTAACAATGGCTCTCATCCCGAACGGGTTCCCAGGGTTTTAAAAACTGGCGATTCTCGGCGTAATAATCCGCCAGACGCCAGGCATCACGCTCATACACCAGACGAACGACCAGCCTGTCCGTTGTCAGACGCACTTTTGGCACATTGCTGCGATAGCCAAACATCGATACCACTCCTTCCCGTCACTTCTGCTGACCCATTAGCTTTACTATACCTGCGCCTGTGCCGTCTGTGAAAACAGTGACATACCATTTTCACCTCTTTTCACATTTTTCGATGAGAACTCTCTATCAAAGCACCCTTTTGATAAAAAAATATTGTCACCCACGGGGGTGGGAAAAAACGCGGCGACACCGCAGAATGTTAGCGTGCTCACCTTCTTATTTTCCCTGGAGGGAAAATGTCCCGCGTATCACAGGCCAGGAGCCTGGGTAAATATTTCCTGCTCGTCGATAACATGCTGGTCGTGCTCGGCTTTTTTGTCGTTTTTCCGCTGATATCGATCCGCTTTGTCGATCAGATGGGCTGGGCGGCATTAATGGTTGGCATTGCCCTGGGGCTACGCCAGTTTGTCCAGCAGGGCCTGGGCGTCTTTGGCGGGGCCATTGCCGACCGCTTCGGCGCTAAGCCGATGATCGTTACCGGTATGCTGCTGCGCGCGGCAGGCTTTGCCACGATGGCGGTCGCCCAGGAGCCATGGCTGCTCTGGTTCTCCTGTTTCCTCTCCGGTATCGGCGGCACGCTGTTCGATCCGCCACGCACCGCGCTGGTGGTGAAGCTTATTCGCCCCCAGCACCGCGGCCGTTTCTTCTCGATTCTGATGATGCAGGACAGTGCCGGGGCGGTTATCGGCGCCCTGCTGGGAAGCTGGCTGCTGCAGTATGACTTCCGTCTGGTCTGCGCCGCTGGGGCGGTGCTCTTTATTCTGTGCGCGCTGTTCAATGGCCTGTTCCTGCCCGCCTGGAAACTGTCGACGGTCAAAGCGCCGGTCCGGGAAGGGCTTGGCCGCGTCCTGCGCGACAGGCGTTTTGTCACCTATGTGTTGACCCTGACGGGATACTACATGCTGGCTGTACAGGTCATGCTGATGCTGCCGATCATGGTTAACGACATCGCGGGGACCCCTGCAGCCGTTAAATGGATGTACGCCATCGAAGCCTGCCTGTCGTTAACGCTGCTCTATCCGATTGCCCGCTGGAGCGAACGGCGTTTTCGTCTGGAGCATCGCCTGATGGCCGGGCTGTTCCTGATGACGCTGAGCATGATGCCGATCGGCCTGGTGAACTCTCTCCAGCAGCTGTTTACGCTGATTTGCACGTTCTATATTGGCTCGATCATCGCCGAACCTGCCCGTGAAACGCTGAGCGCCTCTCTTGCGGATGCGCGTGCGCGCGGCAGCTATATGGGTTTCAGCCGGCTGGGGCTGGCGCTTGGCGGCGCATTAGGTTACGCCGGTGGCGGCTGGTTGTTTGATGCCGGAAAAGCGTTAAGCCAGCCTGAACTCCCGTGGATGATGCTCGGCGCGGTGGGCTTTATGACGCTCCTTGCCCTGTGGTGGCAGTTCAGCCCGAAGCGCAGCGCGAGCGGGATGCTCGAGCCTGGCGCGTAGCCTTTCCCTCGGGCGGGAGCCCCTCCCGCCCCACTTCTCAGTTTTTTCTGCTGGTTTCTGCCAATTCACACTGACATACTGGCGCAACAGGACAGAAGCGCCGATTTTTCGTTGAGGAACACTATGAAGAAAATTGTCTTTGCCGCGGCATTAGTAGTCAGCGGCCTGCTGGTTGGCTGTAACCAGCTCACGCAATATACCGTCAGTGAACAGGAAATTAATCAGGCGCTGGAAAAACATAACAATTTCTCTAAAGACATTGGCGTGCCGGGACTGGCGGACGCGCATATCGTCCTGACGAACCTGACCAGCCAGATCGGACGTGAAGAGCCAAACAAAGTTACCCTGGCCGGTGATGCGGATCTCGATATGTCATCCCTCTTTGGCAATCAGAAGGCCAACATCAAGCTCAAGCTGAAGGCCCTGCCCGTTTTCAACAAAGAGAAAGGGGCGATTTTCCTGCAGGAGATGGAAGTCGTCGATGCGCAGGTGTCGCCGGACAAGATGGCACCGGTTCTGCAAACCCTGATGCCCTATCTGAACCAGTCGCTGCGAAATTACTTTAACCAGCAGCCCGCGTACGTCTTAAGCGAAGACAAAAGCAAGGGTGAAGCTCTGGCGAAAAAATATGCAAAAGGCATTGAGGTGAAACCGGGTGAAATTATCATTCCTTTCACCGATTAACCTGAAGGGCGCTGCGGCGCCCTTTTTTTTACGGAAAAGTGTGCAAACGAAAACGTTTCCGCTTATGATTTGTGTCCGGCAAAAACAGCCATCCTTATGACTGATTCCTGACAAGCCGGAGCTTCCATGACTGCACAACCCCAGGTTCTTAAAATCCGCCGCCCTGACGACTGGCATATCCATCTGCGTGATGGCGATATGCTGAAAACCGTCGTGCCTTATACCAGCGAAATTTATGGCCGCGCGATTGTCATGCCTAACCTGGTTCCACCAGTCACCACCGTCGATGCCGCGATGGCCTATCGCCAGCGCATCCTGGATGCCGTCCCTGCGGGACACGATTTTACCCCGTTGATGACCTGCTATCTTACCGACTCGCTGGATCCGAACGAAGTGGAGCGCGGGTTTAACGAAGGCGTATTTACGGCGGCGAAACTCTACCCGGCAAATGCCACCACCAACTCCAGCCACGGCGTCACCAGCATTGATGCCATCATGCCGGTTCTGGAACGCATGCAGAAACTGGGCATGCCGCTGCTGGTCCATGGTGAAGTCACGCATGCCGAGATTGACATCTTCGACCGTGAAGCCCGCTTTATCGAAACCGTGATGGAGCCTCTGCGCCAGCGCCTGCCCGCGCTTAAAGTGGTCTTTGAGCATATCACCACCAAAGACGCGGCAGAGTATGTGCGCGACGGCAACGATCTTATCGCCGCGACCATTACGCCACAGCACCTGATGTTTAACCGTAACCACATGCTGGTGGGCGGGGTACGTCCTCACCTGTACTGTCTGCCTATTCTCAAACGCAACATCCACCAGCAGGCGCTGCGCGAGCTGGTTGCCAGCGGGTTCTCCCGCGCGTTCCTCGGCACCGATTCCGCACCTCACGCCCGCCACCGCAAAGAGGCGAGCTGCGGCTGTGCAGGCTGCTTCAACGCCCCAACGGCACTGGCCAGCTACGCGACCGTCTTTGAAGAGATGAACGCGCTCGAACATTTTGAAGCGTTCTGCTCCCTTAACGGCCCGCGCTTCTACGGCCTGCCGGTCAACGACACCTTTATCGAACTGGAGCGTAAAGCGAGCCACGTTGAGGAGTCCATTGCGCTGACGGATGACACGCTGATCCCATTCCTGGCGGGCGAAACCGTTAACTGGACGGTAAAACGTTAAAAAATCAATGCCCCTTGTTGTCAAATCGATAATATGCCTGTATAAATAAACAGTATATTACACAGGGGGCATTTATGCGTATTGAAGTCACCATAGCCAAAACAACCGTTCTGCCTGCCGGCGCGCTTGATGCACTGGCAGGCGAATTATCCCGCCGTATTAACAACACCTTTCCCGACAACGCGGGTGCCGTAACGGTGCGTTACGCCGCGGCGAACAACCTCTCCGTCATTGGTGCTGCGAAAGAAGATAAAGATCGCATCAGCGAAATCCTGCAGGAAACGTGGGAAAGCGCAGACGACTGGTTTATCACAGATTAACACTGCTCCCTCATTGTGTTTTTTTGCCGGGTCGCCCCGGCTTTTTTTTGTCTAAAAATCCTGCAAGTTCAAATTAATTCGGCATCTTCTTTAAAAATCGTGAACGAGATGGTGTTTTATTGTTCGAACAATCCTAAAAAGCAGAAAAATGTGTTGCCACCTGTTTATTTTTCCCGTTGGAACCCTTATTACTTGGTATACTGAAGATGCTTTCAGAAAAACATGCATTGAACCTCAGAGCCGTTGTCTTCTAACACGCATTAAGGGGGTTATAATGGAAAAGAATAGTGAAGTGATCCAGACCCATCCACTGGTTGGCTGGGATATCAGTACCGTAGATAGCTACGATGCGCTGATGCTGCGTTTGCACTACCAGACCCCGAATCAACTCAACCGTGAAGAAGCGGAAGTTGGACAGACGCTGTGGCTAACAACAGACGTCGCCCGTCAGTTTATTTCTATTTTAGAGGCAGGTATTGCAAAAATAGAATCTGGCGACTATCAGGAAAATGAGTATAAACGGCACTAAGCTTATGCCCACTTTTCTCTCTACAGGCACCCACGCGGTGCCTTATTTATTTCTCCCTTGTCTAACCCCGCGTTGTTAATTACTCTGCTAACAAAACATCAGTTTACGAGATGCATATGAGATACGACTTAATCATTATTGGTAGCGGCTCCGTGGGTTCCGCTGCCGGTTATTACGCAACACAGGCAGGTCTGAAGGTCCTGATGATCGATGCCCACCTTCCTCCTCATTCGGAGGGCAGCCATCATGGCGATACCCGTCTCATGCGCCATGCGTATGGAGAAGGCGAGCGCTATGTGCCGCTGGTGCTTCGCGCCCAGACGCTGTGGGATGAACTGGCGACACAGACCGAAGAGCGTATTTTCGAGCGTACCGGCGTCATCAACCTTGGCCCTGCTCATTCTGATTTTCTCGCCGGCGTCGAGCGCAGCGCAAAAGCCTTTAATCTGGATGTTGAGAAGCTGGACGCAACGGGCATTACCGCGCGCTGGCCTGAAATTACCGTCCCGGACGATTACATCGGCCTCTTTGAAGCCCACTCCGGCGTGCTGCATTGTGAAACGGCAATCAAAACCTGGATCGATCTTGCCGCTAAGGCCGGCTGTGCGCAGCTGTTTAACTGTCCGGTGGAGGCCATCACCCATGACGAGAATGGCGTCACGGTAACGACTCTTGACGGCGACTATTCAGCGTCCCGCCTGCTCGTCAGCGCAGGAACCTGGGTCACTCGCCTGCTGCCGGAACTGCCAATCCAGCCGGTGCGCAAGGTCTTCTCCTGGTTCCAGTCGGATGGGCGCTACAGCGCGCAGAATAAATTCCCGGCCTTCACCGGCGAATTGCCGAATGGCGATCAGTTCTACGGTTTCCCTTCCGAGAAAGACGCGCTGAAAATCGGTAAACACAACGGTGGCCAGGCTATCATCTCCCCTGAAGAGCGTAAGCCCTTCGGTGCCTTCCCACAGGATGGTTCAGAAGCCTTCTCGTTCCTGCGCACTATTCTTCCGGGCGTCGGTGGCTTGCTGTATGGCGCGGCCTGTACCTACGACAACACGCCGGATGAAGACTTTATCATTGATACCCTGCCAGGGCATGACAACACCCTGCTAATCACCGGGCTGAGCGGCCACGGCTTTAAATTCGCTTCCGTGCTGGGCGAGATCGCCGCGCAGTTCGCCCAGGGCATCACGCCGCAGTTTGATCTGACGCCCTTCTCACTCTCACGTTTTAACGGATAATCCGTCACGGGCTCCGGAGGTACCGGGGCCCGTTTTATTCACACTGCATTACGGGGCATTATGCGCAGGATCGTTAGCTTTCTGATGAATAATATTCGCGAGCATTTCATGCTCTATATCTTATTGTGGGCGCTGCTGGCTATTATTGATTTTGTTTACATTGTATTTTATTGAAAACCCTGACTGACAATAATTGACATTAATTTAGCTTTATTGAACCTCTCAATTCCTCTTGCACGAAGGCATTGAATTACCTTTATCCTTTCCTTTCAAAATTGCTGAAATAAATAAAATAAAAATCAATAGACAATTATTTCAGTTGCAATGTCACATCTTCCCGTTCATTTTTACCCTTCGGTTAATACGAAAATGGACATTCTGATGCAACTGCGTAACACCTCCCGGCGCTACGGAATAATATCCATAGGTTTGCACTGGATATTTGCTATTGCCGTCTACGGTATGTTTGGCCTTGGACTCTGGATGGTCACGCTCAGCTATTACGACGGCTGGTATCACCAGGCACCGGAGTTACATAAAAGCATTGGCGTTCTCCTGATGCTGGGTCTGGTTTTTCGCGTGATCTGGCGACATATTTCCCCGCCGCCCGCGACGCCGAAGACCCATGGCAAATTTACCCGCGTCAGTGCAGTCGCCGCGCATATCGCGCTCTATGCGCTGCTCTTCGCCATTCTGATCAGCGGCTACCTTATCTCAACGGCGGACGGTAAGCCGATTAGCGTCTTTGGCCTTTTTGACGTCCCGGCAACGCTCAGCGATGCCGGCGCTCAGGCTGACACCGCGGGGGTCGTTCACCTCTGGCTTGCGTGGAGCGTCGTGATCCTGTCCGTGCTGCACGGGCTTGCCGCCCTCAAACACCATTTTATTGATAAAGACGATACGCTAAAGCGCATGCTTGGCCGCTCGTCAGTTGACTCTGGAGCATAAAATGAAAAAACACCTGCTGGGTATCGCCCTGGGTTCTCTGTTATTCACCGCCGGTTCCGCCGTGGCGGCTGATTATAAAATTGATAAAGAGGGCCAGCACGCTTTCGTCAATTTCCGTATTCAGCACCTGGGATACAGCTGGCTGTACGGTACCTTTAAAGATTTTGACGGCACATTCACCTTTGACGAGAAGAATCCTGCCGCCGATAAGGTCAACGTAACCATTAATACCAACAGCGTGGATACCAATCATGCTGAACGTGATAAACATCTGCGCAGCGGAGAATTCCTCAATGTCGCGAAATACCCGCAGGCGACCTTCACCTCCACGGAAGTGAAAAAAGAGGGCGATAAGCTGAATATTACCGGCAACCTGACGCTTAACGGCGTAACAAAACCGGTCACGCTGGATGCTAAATTACTGGGTCAGGGTGACGATCCGTGGGGGGGTAAACGCGCAGGTTTTGAAGCGGCGGGTAAAATTCACCTGAAAGATTTTAATATCACAACGGATTTAGGCCCGGCGTCTCAGGACGTTGAGCTGATTATTTCCGTTGAAGGTGTACAGCAGAAATCATAATAGATTCGCCCGGCAGGCTTTCGCCGTGCCGGGCGTTATTATCATTCCGGGTCAGGGATACCCAGTTTGGTATTCAGACGGCCGCGTGATTTATTGAAAATCTTGTTGCCGTTTTCACGTCCTGCGCGACGGCGACGCTGCTCTTCTTCCGGCAGGATGCTCTCTTCGCTGCACAGTTCGCTACAGCAGCCGTTAAACTTCTCGGCACAGGCCGGGCACTGAATGAACAGCAGATGACACCCGTCGTTTTTGCAGTTGGTGTGGGTATCGCACGGTGCGCCGCACTGGTGGCACTGGGCAATAACGTCTTCCGAGATACGCTCACCCATACGCTCGTCAAAGACAAAGTTTTTCCCGATAAAGCGCACCGGTAAACCCTGCTCGCGGGCGCGGCGGGCGTACTCGATAATGCCGCCTTCAATATGCCAGACCTTATTAAAGCCGTTGTGCTTCATCCACGCGCTGGCTTTCTCACAGCGGATACCGCCGGTGCAGTACATAACGATCTTTTTATCTTTATGTTCCTGCATCATCTCAACCGCTTTGGGCAGCTGCTCGCGGAAGGTATCGGCCGGGATTTCCATCGCGTTCTCGAAATGCCCCACTTCGTATTCATAGTGGTTACGCATATCAATGAACACGGCATCCGGATCGTCCAGCATCGCATTCACTTCCGCAGCCTTGAGATATTCACCGACATCCGCCGCGTTAAACTCAGGATCGTCGATACCGTCCGCCACGATGCGTTCACGCACCTTCATGCGCAGCACCCAGAAGGATTTCCCGTCATCGTCCAGGGCAATGTTAAGGCGTAAGCCGTCGAGGGCCGGATCGAACTGATAAAGACATTCGCGGAAAGCGCTGACTTTGCTTTCCGGTACGCTAATTTGCGCGTTGATGCCTTCACGGGCAAGGTAGACGCGGCCGAAGACGTTCAGGGCCGTAAACGCCTGATACAGCGCATCGCGGGTCGCCTGCGGATCGTCGATCGTGAAGTATTTATAGAAAGAGATGGTTGTGCGCGGTTCGGTTTCAGCCAACATACGCGCTCTTAACATCTCATTCGACACGCGGTTGTGTAACACTGGCATGGTGTACAGTCCTGGAATCGTTAGAGAGAATGAATAATCGGTCGGCATCATATAGCAAACAAAACCAATTTACATCCCCACAATTTACGCTACATTTCACACACCCTGATTAATCAGGCTTAACAATTGCTGTATTCGTGTACGCTTCGAAAGCAGATATTTTGGCTATGTCTCAAAAAATGAGACACTAGCAAAACAGGACGTTTGAACACAGGAAAGACATGACCCAGTTACCAAAATTTACTGCCGCCCTTTTGCATCCCCGCTATTGGTTGACCTGGCTTGGCATCGGCTTTTTATGGCTTCTGGTACAGCTTCCCTACCCTGTTATTTTTCGGTTGGGTAAATTTCTGGGCCGTTTCGCGCAACTGTTTATGAAGCGTCGCGCCAGAATCGCGTACCGCAATCTTGAGCTGTGTTTTCCGCAGATGAGCGAGTCAGAGCGTCACGATATGGTCGCAAAGAATTTCGAATCCGTCGGGATGGGGCTTATGGAGACCGGCATGGCGTGGTTCTGGCCGGACAAACGCATGGCCCGCTGGAGCGAGGTAACGGGAACCGGCATGGAGCCTGTGCATACGCTTCAGGCCAACCAGACGGGCGTTTTGCTGATCGGCGTTCATTTCCTGACGCTGGAAATCGGGGCGCGCATGTTCGGCATGCAGGCGCCTGGCATTGGCGTTTATCGTCCTAACGATAACCCGGTCATCGATTTAATCCAGACCAACGGCCGCATGCGCTCCAACAAAAGCATGATCGACCGTAAGGATCTGAAGGGGATGATCCGCGCGCTGAAATCCGGTGAAGTGGTCTGGTATGCCCCCGACCACGACTATGGCCCACAGGCCAGCGTATTTGTCCCCTTCTTCGCCGTTGAAGAGGCCGCCACAACGACCGGTACCTGGATGCTGGCGCGGATGTCTAAAGCTGCCATCGTGCCTTTCGTCCCTCGCCGTAAGCCGGATGGTTCAGGCTACGAGCTGATGATGCTGGAGCCGGAGCTTGCGCCACCGCTTGACGATGCGGAAACCACTGCGCGCTGGATGAACAGCGTTGTGGAGAAGTGCATCATGCTGGCGCCCGAGCAGTATATGTGGCTGCACCGCCGTTTTAAAACGCGTCCACAAGGCACGCCGTCCCGCTATTAATCCCCATGCGGTCTCCAGGGCCGCATACCGTTTTAGCTTTAAAAGCTCCTCGTCATTGCGGCAATCATAACCCAGGCGCATAATTAGCAGGCTTATTACTTTATGCTTCAGATGCTCTGCACCTCATTATGCGGATAGTTATGTCACCCTCAGATGCCCCCATAAACTGGAAGCGTAACCTCGCGGTTGCGTGGCTTGGCTGTTTTCTTACCGGCGCGGCCTTTAGCCTGGTTATGCCATTCCTGCCGCTCTACGTCGAACAGCTAGGCGTTACGGGCCACAGCGCGCTCAATATGTGGTCCGGTCTGGTATTCAGCATCACATTTCTCTTTTCCGCGATGGCCTCGCCCTTCTGGGGCGGCCTTGCCGATCGCAAGGGACGTAAAATCATGCTGCTGCGTTCGGCGCTGGGGATGGCCATTATCATGGCGCTGATGGGCGTGGCGCAGAACGTCTGGCAGTTTCTGATCCTGCGCGCGCTGCTGGGCCTGCTGGGGGGATTTATTCCCAACGCGAATGCCCTGATAGCCACGCAAATCCCCCGCCATAAGAGCGGCTGGGCGCTCGGGACGCTCTCTACCGGCGGCGTGAGCGGTGCTCTGCTGGGACCGCTGGCCGGGGGATTACTGGCGGATAACTACGGCCTGCGCCCGGTTTTCTTTATCACCGCCAGCGTGTTGTTCCTGTGCTTTATCGTCACCCTGCTCTGTATCCGGGAAAACTTCACGCCTGTCGCCAAAAAAGAGATGCTCCACGCCAGAGAGGTGCTGACCTCGCTCAAAAATCCCAGACTGGTGCTGAGCCTGTTCGTGACGACAATGATTATCCAGGTGGCTACCGGGTCGATTGCCCCTATTCTGACGCTGTACGTTCGCGATCTGGCGGGTAACGTCAGCAATATTGCGTTCATCAGCGGGCTGATTGCCTCCGTGCCCGGCGTGGCGGCGCTGCTGAGCGCCCCGAGGCTGGGTAAACTGGGAGACCGCGTTGGTTCCGAGAAAATCCTGATCTGCGCGCTGGTCATTTCCGTCCTGCTGCTTATCCCGATGTCGATGGTGCAAACGCCATGGCAGCTGGGCGTCCTGCGTTTTTTGCTGGGTGCCGCCGACGGCGCGCTGCTGCCCGCCGTACAGACCCTGCTGGTCTACAACTCCACGAACCAGATTGCCGGGCGTATTTTCAGCTATAACCAGTCATTCCGCGACATCGGTAACGTCACCGGACCGCTGCTCGGGGCCGGGATTTCCGCCAGCTTCGGTTTTCGCGCCGTCTTTATCGTGACGGCGGGCGTCGTGTTGTTCAATGCCATCTATTCATGGTTCAGTTTATCCCGCGCGCTGCGGCCCGTGACGGAATAAGACGAACGCCTGATAGCTTATTTTCGCATTCATACTTGCAGAATCTTATATTCAGCTATTCTTTCCCTGAAACCTTCTGGAAAACAGGGAGACACCAATGACCATGTACGCCACGCTGGAAGAAGCTATTGATGCCGCTCGTGAAGAGTTCCTCGCCGACAACCCCGGCGTTGAAGAAGAAGATGCTGACGTGCAACAGCTAAATATCCAAAAATACGTTCTGCAGGATGGGGATATTATGTGGCAGGCCGAATTCTTTGCCGATGAAGGTGAAGAAGGGGAATGTTTGCCGATATTAAGTGGTGAAGGTGCGCAGGCCGTCTTTGATGGCGACTATGACGAAATAGAACTTCGGCAGGAATGGCTGGAAGAGAATACCCTGCACGAGTGGGATGAGGGTGAGTTTCAGCTCGAGCCGCCGCTGGATACGGAAGAAGGTCAAACCGCAGCCGACGAGTGGGACGAGCGTTAATTTACGCTATTCGTAAGGGCCGTGGCTGGCATCGATCGGCAGCAAAAGCGTGTCGAAAATCAGCGAGAACGGCAGATCGAGCACGGTCAGGTAGCGCCACGCGGAATCACGAAGATCCCATTTCACGCCCGGGTAATACTGATTTCCGTGACCTTGCCCTGGAATGGTGCGACTGATGATACTGCCGCAGCCGCTCAGCAGGCATGCCACCATAACGACGATGATTATTCTCATCTTTAACCTCTAAAAAAATACCGGCGATTAAGCCGGTATTTTATCTGGCGGGTGGCGCTTCGCTTACCCGCCTTACTTAACTGCTTACTTCGCCTTCAGGGCGAGCGGATTCAGCTTCACGTCCTTATAGTAGTTCACCCACGAAGAGTATTTCTCCGGAGCGGACCACACGCGGTAGTGAAGACGCGCCATTGTCACCGGGTCGCTCAACAGCACCAGACGACGGTCGCGGTTGAGTTTTTCCGGGGTCTCGTTAAGCGCCTGCTCAACGTGACGATCGCGGGCAATCTCCAGCACCTGGCTGGCGCGGTGACGCGCGGTAGCCATTGCCGTCGCCAGGGCGTTGAATGACGGGTTAAACACGGCGTGCATGAAGCCGTCATCCAGCGAGCGACTGCGGTTCTGTTCCAGGTAACGATCGGTATCCACCAGCACCTGCGGCGGGGAATACTCTTCCGGGATCAGGAACAGCTTCCAGCGTTTGGTCCGCAGCCCCACCGTTGAACGGCTGGAAATCACGGACACAAACGGCGACAGGATCAGCGAGAAGACAATCGGCGCCAGCCAGAACAGGAAGCGCAGATCAAGCCACGCCATCCCGGCAGCCCACACCAGACCCAGCAGCAGCTGAGAACCGTGGCGCATAAAGGCTTCACCCCACGGCGTGGAGTCGTCGTCACGCTGCGGTGAGTTCCAGACCACTTCCCAGCCCAGGAACGCACTGACCACAAACACGGTGTGGAACAGCATACGTACCGGCGCCAACAGGACGGAGAACAGCACTTCCAGCAGCAGCGAAAGGGTCACGCGGAAGAAACCGCCGTACTCTTTCGAGCCTTTGCACCAGATCAGGATGATGCTGAGCAGCTTAGGCAGGAACAGCAGCGCCATGGTGGAGGCAAACAGCGCAATCGCCAGCTCCGGACGCCACTGCGGCCACACCGGGAACAGCTGCCGCGGTTGCAGGAAGTATTGCGGCTCCGTCAGGGCATGGACAACCTGCAGCGCAGTGGAGAGCGCGAGGAACATAAACCACAGCGGTGCAGAGAGATAGGACATCACGCCCGTCAGGAACACCGCGCGGTGAACCGGGTGCATCCCTTTTACCAGGAACAGGCGGAAGTTCATCAGGTTACCGTGACACCAGCGGCGGTCACGCTTGAGCTCGTCCAGCAGGTTCGGCGGCAGCTCTTCGTACGATCCCGGCAGGTCGTAGGCAATCCAGACGCCCCAGCCAGCACGACGCATCAGCGCCGCTTCTACGAAGTCATGCGACAGAATAGAACCGGCAAACGAACCCTCACCCGGCAGCGGCGCCAGCGCACAGTGTTCAATGAACGGCTTCACGCGGATAATGGCGTTATGGCCCCAGTAGTGCGACTCACCCAGCTGCCAGAAGTGCAGACCGGCCGTAAACAGCGGCCCGTAAACACGGGTGGCGAACTGCTGGCAGCGCGCATAAAGGGTGTCCATTCCGGACGCTTTTGGCGAGGACTGAATGATACCGGCGTTAGGGTTGGCTTCCATCAGACGCACCAGACCGCTCAGGCAGTCTCCGCTCATGACGGAGTCAGCATCCAGCACTACCATGTAGCTGTACTGGTTACCCCAGCGACGGCAGAAGTCATCGATGTTGCCGCTTTTACGCTTCACGCGACGACGGCGGCGACGGTAGAAGATCTGGCCTTCGCCCTGCACTTCTGCAATCAGCTCCATCCACGCTTTTTGTTCCGCCACGCAGATATCCGGGTTGTAGCTGTCGCTCAGGATGTAAACGTCGAAATGCTCCGCGTTCCCGGTCGCCTTCACGGACTCCCAGGTCGCACGCAGGCCCGCAAATACGCGGTCAACGTCTTCGTTACAGATAGGCATAATCAGCGCGGTACGGTGCTCGGGATTGAGGGGTTCATCCCCGACCGTTGACGCCGAAATGCTGTATTTGTCACGCCCCATGAGCAGCTGCAGGAAGCCCATCAGCGCGGTCCAGAAACCGGCCGAAACCCAGCAGAAGAGGACCGCGAACAGCAGGAGAATGCCGCTCTGCAGGATATACGGCAGCAGCTGCATGAAGGAGACCCAGAGATCCTGGCCCATCATGTCCGTCGGGTTGATAAACGCCCAGCCCTGGTAAGGCAGGATAGTTTTCATGTACCAGGTCGCAACGACCGTCTGCGCCAGCGTCAGAAGCAGCAGGATATAGCGACGGATTGTCCCGACGGTACGCCATTTCTGTTCGGACGCCTGCTCTTCTTTCGTCAGACGCGACAGATAGCGCGGCGTCACATCACGCCCGCGCAGGCGATCCCAGAAGCGGCCCACCGGGTTGGTGCGCCATGGGTCGGGGAACATAGAGGAACGCGTGGCCTTCGGCATCGCCTGAAGCTGATCGCGTCCTTCGTCGTCTTTAATCAACTGCCCTTCCGCCAGCGAGTCCGGCCAGGCCTGCTCCAGACGCGCCTTGACTGACCCGAGCGGCGTATCATCATCACGGGAAAACGTATGATGTTCACCATCCAGCGCGGTGTGAACCGCGCGGATGTCGCTCTTTGGCAGTGCCGCTTTTTCGATATCCGTCAGCGGCATGGCATCAATATATTCAGATGTATTATTCATTGGCAGGTAGCTGATAGCTCCAGGTTTCACTCAGCGGCTGATCGTTACTGACCAGCGCAGCACGCATTTCAGTGGTCTGTTTCGGATCTTTCACTTTCACGCGCAGGGTCAGACGCCAGCCTTTGGTTACCGGGTTGTAACGCACGGTATTCTCAACGATTTCACCGTTATCACCGATGCTGGCCTGAGCGGCAACGGCGGTGTCCGGCGACAGTTTCTTCATATCCTGGCCTGTGAAGTCCACGACAAACGCCACGGTACCGTCAGGCTGACGGATAAGATTAGACTGCTTCACATCACCCGTTGAGCGGCGAGTCTGCATTACATACGCGTTATCCGGCGCATGCAGCTTATCTTCGTCGCGGCTGAAGGTAATGGTGTACTTGAAGTTCATCTCTTTACCGGCTTCCGGCAGTTGATCCGGCGTCCAGTAAGCGACGATGTTATCGTTTGTTTCGTCGTTGGTTGGAATCTCTACCAGCTCGACCTTGCCTTTACCCCAGTCACCGTTTGGCGTGACCCAGGCGCTTGGACGCTGGTCATAGCGATCGTCCAAATCTTCAAAGCGGGAGAACTGACGACCACGCTGCAGCAGGCCAAAACCTTGCGGGTTTTCCATTGCGAAGCTGCTAACCGCCAGATGTTTCGGGTTATTCAGCGGACGCCAGATCCACTCACCGTTGCCGGCATGAATAGACAGACCGTTGGAGTCATGCAGTTCCGGACGGAAGTTGGTAGCCGGTGACGGCTGGTTCGGCCCAAACAGGAACATACTGGTCAGTGGCGCAACGCCCAGTTTGCCCACTTTATCACGCAGGTAAACCTTGGACTGCACGTCAACTACCGTGTCACGACCCGGCATAATTACAAAGCGATAGGCACCGGTTGCACGCGGGGAATCCAGCAGCGCATAAATGGTCAGACGCTTATCCGTTGGCTTTGGACGTTCAATCCAGAACTCACGGAAACGCGGGAACTCTTCACCTGATGGCAGCGCGGTATCAATGGCCAGCCCACGCGCAGAAAGCCCGTACACCTGCCCCGCGCCGATAACGCGGAAATAGCTGGCGCCAAGCATGCTGACGATTTCGTCGTTTTTATCTTTGCTGTTGATCGGGTAAAGCACCTTAAAGCCTGCGAAGCCCAGGTCTTTCACCGTATCTTTGTCGTGTTGCACATTGCCAAAATTGAAGTAATCCGGGCTGTACTTGATCTTACGTACCGCGGTTGCCGTCACTTCATTGATGGCAACAGGCGTGTCGAAGTACATACCCTGATGATAAAATTCAAGCTTGAACGGGGTTTTAATATTGCTCCAGTACGCTTTGTCGTGATTGAACTGGATCTGCTGATAGTCCGCATACTTCATGTCGCGGAAAACGGAGGGCAAGTTACTTTTCGGCGCTTCGTAGCTCTTGCCTGCCATCGATTTTGCCTGTTTTGCGACATCGTCGATGTTAAAGGCCAGTGCCGATGAGGTATACAGTGATAACACCACTGCAGCACCCAACCAACGCATTTTCATCATCTGTGGTTTATGTTTCATAATAAGTAAGCACTTCCCCCTTTGTGTGCTTATATCGATCCGATCCATTTTAATGGAAACTCAGGCAATCCGACAACATTATCACTGCTTTGTTCAGCTGCTGGCTCATGGAATAAGCAAATGAAAGAACCCGCTATTCACTTTGCGTGCTTATCCTGGAGACAGGGTGTCGGTCTTGGTGTAGGGTTGGCTTCGAATGTAACCATTATGAGTCTTAGGGATAAGACGAAAAGTCTGAGAATGCACAACGTTATATGAGCACAACACCAACAGAACGTGAATATTTCCTCGACTCGATCAGGGCCTGGCTGATGCTATTGGGGATCCCCTTTCACATTTCACTGATTTACTCCAGCCACACCTGGCATGTGAATAGCCAGATGCCCTCCTGGTGGCTGACGCTGTTTAATGACTTTATTCACGCCTTCCGTATGCAGGTGTTCTTCGTTATATCCGGCTATTTTTCTTACATGCTGTTTCTGCGATACCCGCTCAAGCGCTGGTGGAAAGTGCGCGTAGAGCGCGTGGGGATCCCCATGCTGACCGCAATTCCACTGCTGACGCTGCCTCAGTTCATTATGTTGCAATATGTCAAAGGCAAAGCGGAGAACTGGCCGAACCTTACGCTGTATGAAAAGTACAATACGCTGGTCTGGGAGCTGGTGTCTCACCTGTGGTTCCTGCTGGTGCTGGTGGTGCTCACAACGGTGAGCCTGTTGATTTTCAGCCGCCTGCGCCACCGTCTGAGTACAAAAGCCGACACCTTCTTCGCCAACGTTACGATGGGCAAACTGTCTGTGCTCTTCTTGCTGTTGGGGATTGCCTATGCCGCCGTGCGACGGACGCTGCTTATCGTCTATCCGCCGATTTTGAGCGACGGGTTATTTAATTTTGTGGTGATGCAGTCCCTGTTCTACATTCCGTTCTTTTTAATCGGCGCGCTGGCTTTTATTCATACGAAGCTTAAATCGCTGTTTGTCACCCCATCACCGTGGTGCGCGCTGGGGGCCACCCTCGCGTTCGCGGCCTATCTGCTGAATCAGCGCTACGGCAGCGGCGACGCCTGGATGTATGAAACGGAAAGCGTGATCACTATGCTGCTGGGGCTGTGGATGGTGAACGTGGTATTCGCACTGGGCCACCGCTTGCTGAACTTTAAGTCCAGCCGCGTGACCTACTTCGTTAATGCATCACTGTTTATCTATCTGGTGCATCACCCGTTGACGCTTTTCTTCGGGGCTTACATCACACCGCACATCGCCTCCAACACGCTGGGCTTCTTTACCGGGCTGGTGTTTGTTGTAGGGGTGGCAATCGTACTCTACGAAATCCATCTGCGGATCCCGCTCCTGCGCTTCCTCTTTTCAGGAAAACCGCAGGCAAAAGCCTCATAAATCACGCGGCGCATCAGATGCGCCGCGTTTGCATCAGCTCTCCAGCTCTTGTCTGCGCTGAGTCAGAAGCCGCTGATAAAGATGCGTGGTGTCGTCGTCGAAACAGACAAAAATCACCTTCTCTGGCAGCGGTTTTAGCGACAAATAGCGGTAAACCGTTTCTACGGCGATCGTTGCGGCAGCGGCCTTAGGGTAACCATACACGCCGGTGCTGATGGCCGGAAACGCCATCGTTTTATAACCGTTGTCGGCGGCCAGTCGCAGACAGTTCCGGTAAGCCTCTTCCAGAATACTCGCTTCGTGCTGATCCCCGCCATGCCAGACCGGCCCTACGGCGTGGATTACCGCTCTCGCAGGCAGATTGCCCGCCAGCGTAATCACCGCGTGACCGGGAGGACATTCGCCCTGCTGTTGCCGCACGGTTTTACAGGCTTCCAGCAGCTGCGGTCCGGCAGCCCGGTGAATAGCCCCGTCCACGCCGCCTCCCCCCATCAGGGATGGATTGGCCGCATTGACGATAACGTCGACGTGCACTGTCGTAATATCGCCATGAATAATTTCAATTTGCGGTTTCATAAAGCCCCTCTGCAACCCGCCATTTTCTTAAGTGTATCGCAGAGGAGACCGGGAGAAAAAACTATCAGAAAAAATCCTCTTTCACCGCAGGGCGGGAGAACGCGCACTAGCGATACTGGATTTCGACAACCGCGAGCGTTTTTTCAGGATTAAGGTATTTCATATTGAGCGTTGCCACGTTTGAGTCGCTCACTTTCCCGTTAAGCGCCTCTGTATAGCTGACCATACGCGTTTGCATACGGTTATTATTTGGACATGACATTGCAATCTGTTGCTTCTGGGGGGCGACTTCACAGGGGTCGGCGACAATGGCACCGCGAAAATGAATGACACCGCCGTCCACAACCGTGGCCGAATAAGCCGGGATACTCAAAGCAGAAGCGACCAGACCCAGACCTGCCACGAGTCGAGCAAAATAGTTGTTCATTATAGGTACTCCTCAATGAAAATCGTCCATGAGGGGTAAACGCGCTTCATTTATTATTGCAAACGAAGTTTCACGTTACGGAACATAACGACCTGGTCCCTGATATCAGCATAGCTCAACGGCACAGACCCGCCACATTCTCAACCTATTGATTTCATGAACGTTTAGAGCGAGCGTTCCGCTGGCGACCACTGTTGTGATAAATGCAGCGATTTACCGTCTGAAACGGTGACAACGATTTTTACCGTGTCTCCCGCATTAATATTTAAACTCAGGCGCATTAAATCAATCGTCTGATTAGCGGGTATAAAAAGTGTGTTTTGCTGCCGGGAAGAACTTTGTCCTCCCTGCCCTTCTCGCACAGAAACAATCTGAACCTGACAATCACACGACTGCGCCAGAGTGACCTGAGGAACAATGGTGGTCATATTTTCCTGCTGTGACGTTTTGAAGGTTATCTGGCTGGAAAGCGCGGCAAGTAGAATTAAGGTATTCATGATGAACTCCCGAAAAAAAACAGGGCTGATGCCCTGTTTTTTTGTAGCACAGATTTCAGTATCAGTACTGATGAGCTGACGCGTGGTTACCAAAACCGATCTGGGTAACGTTAACAGTCGAGTTGGACGCAGTCTGGTCTACGAGTGCACCGTTAAAGCCGCCAGACTGGCTAACGTTCATAACGGATTTTTTACTGTTCCACTGATCAAGTGTCGCACTGTTGCCAAAACCTTTCTGGGTCAGGTTGATTTTACTGTCATCAGAGCCCTGACCAACGTCAGCACCGTTAAAGCCGCCGGTCTGGCTAATATTCAGGACGGAATTTCTGGCGTCTGTCTGCAGGGCAACCGCGGAGTTACCGCCACCGTTCTGATAAATATTCAGAGTAGAATTTGGGCCACTGTTTCCACCATGACCATGTCCATGACCCCATCCGCCCTGATTAATAGAACCCGCCATAGCACTACCAGAAACTACGATTGCTGCAAGTGCTGCCACTTTGATAAATTTCATGGTAAACCCCCATCGGATTGATTAAAGTCGTCGCGAACGCGCTAATGTTGAATAACGTTAATCGCCATTTGCGACTGTTTCTGCACTACAACTGCGGTTTTCTGCGTACCGTACTGCGTAATATTTGCTCTATTACCCGACCCTTTCTGGATAATTTTCGCGCTATTACCGTATCCATCTTGCGTAATACCTGCATCATTCCCGTTACCGCTCTGATCGATCCAGGCTAAATTGTAACTCCCTGATTGATCAACTCTCGCTCTGTTACCCGCCCCATCCTGAGATACAATGGATAAGAGTCTTGAACCGTCCTGGCTAACCTCAGCGTTATTGAAAACGCCCCGTTGACCAATAATGGCTGCCTGATTGAGTGATGAAAGACTTAATTCGTTAACCGCAAAGTTATATTCAGCATTTGCCAAATCTGAATTCGCTGCGGTTACAAATCCAGGCGCACCCAGTAATGTAAACATCATAATTAACGATGTGTTTTTCATGTTGTCACCCTGGACCTGGCTATTTAATCACGCCATAACCCTATAACAATGCTACTTGTTAAAACGACTCGTATTGTGTTAACGCGTCGTTACGG
Source organism: Enterobacter cloacae complex sp. ESBL7 (assembly GCF_041679625.1). Classification (NCBI taxonomy): domain Bacteria; kingdom Pseudomonadati; phylum Pseudomonadota; class Gammaproteobacteria; order Enterobacterales; family Enterobacteriaceae; genus Enterobacter; species Enterobacter cloacae complex sp. ESBL7. Next base: position 940,349 of record NZ_JBGORN010000001.1, on the reverse strand, counting down.
TGAAGAGTATGTCCGCTGAAACATTTTAAATATCTCACCCGCGCGGCTTATTTTTATTTATCGGCTCACCACAAAGTCGTAATTTACATCAAAAATCACTTTAATCAGGTCAGCTTATATTTTTTTATTAAGCAGGTCTTGCGATCGGGTTGTACAACGGGATGAAGGCTGTCCAGGCGTCATCCCGCGTTGTTTAAACGTAACGGCTGGAGATCATTTTTCTCAGTGCGTGACACGACGCCTGTTTTCTTAAGCCAGGCAGCAGCCCATTCATGGGCTTAGAAATAATCTGAAACTCATACTTAATTACTGCTGCGCAAAAATAACAAATAACCTCAAAAATCAATCACATAAAAATATTTGTATGATTTTTAAAATCTGTGCACATCTATTTATATGTACAACTTTTTCATCAATTATTACCATTAACAACAAGCAGTTTTCACAAATTAATATTGATTTTTACATTCTGTTACACGTTTAACACTTGCTTTAAACTTCGTTAAAGCTAGATTGAAATTAGATGTACGAAATTGGTTTTATATTTACCTCCCTGTGGAGGTTATGGTCTGATTCTACACACAGCAGTGCAACATCTGTCAGTACTTCTGGTGTCCTCTAATAAACAGGAGGACAGCTGCCAGGTGCCAAAAAAAGTGGGGTTTCATCATGTATAATGAAGTCCATAGTTTACATGGTCATACATTACTGTTGATCACAAAACCTTCTTTGCAAGCGACAGCGTTATTACAACATTTAAAGCAATCTTTATCACTGAACGGGAAATTGCATAATATTCAACGTTCTTTTGATGATATTGCACCTGGCAGCATCATTCTTTTCGATATGATGGAAGCTGATAAAAAGCTTATCCATTACTGGCAAGATATTTTAAGCAGGAAAAACAATAATATCCGCGTGCTATTGTTGAATACGCCTGATGAATATCCTTTCAGAGATATTGAAAGCTGGCCGCATATCAATGGCGTGTTCTACGTCACGGAAGAAGAAGACCGGGTGGTAGAGGGGCTGCAAGGTATATTACGCGGAGAGTGTTATTTTTCGCAAAAGCTTGCCAGCTATCTCATCACGCACTCCGGAAATTATCGCTATAACAGTTCAGAGTCCGCGCTGCTCACGCACCGTGAGAAAGAGATCCTGAACAAGTTACGCATTGGTGCTTCAAATATTGAAATCGCCCGTTCGTTATTTATCAGCGAAAATACGGTAAAGACGCACCTTTATAATCTTTTCAAGAAGATAGCTGTTAAAAACCGAACTCAGGCTGTTTCGTGGGCAAACGATAACCTCAGGCGTTAATCACATGAAGCGCACGTTGAGTTGGATCGCCGCAGCGAGTTTCCTGCTCGCTGCCGGGAATCTGAAGGCCGTCGAGGTCGAAGTTCCCGGATTGTTAACAGACCACACTGTCTCATCGGTCGGGCACAGTTTTTACCGCGCCTTCAGTGACAAATGGGACAGTACCTACACCGGAAATATAACAATCAACGAGCGGCCCAGTGCACGATGGGGAAGTTGGATAACAATAACGGCTAATCAGTACGTTATTTATCAAACGTTTTTATTCCCGACCAAAATAGACTTCGATAAAAACGTAGCCTTAGCACTGGCACAATCAGAAGACGCTATTAATCGCCTGCAAATAGATAAAGCCCTATTAAGCACCAGCGATTTAGCAAAAGACGAGTTCTAGCGAACCGATATGCGGAGGCTGTCATGCGTATTGCATATGCAGTTGTTTCGATAATGCTGATAACACCCATAAGCTGGGCCGGAAACATGACGTTTCAGTTCCGTAACCCTAACTTTGGCGGTAACCCTAATAACGGCGCGTTCCTGTTGAACGAAGCCCAGGCGCAAAACTCCTATAAGGATCCCAGCTTAAAGGATTTTAGCGTTGATACCCCGTCCGCACTGGACAACTTCACTCAAGCTATTCAGTCGCAGATTTTAGGGGGGTTACTGACCAACATTAATACCGGTAAACCCAGCCGCATGGTGACCAACGACTTTATCGTTGATATCGCCAATACTGACGGACAGCTTCAGTTGAACGTGACCGATCGTAAAACCGGAAGAATCTCCACTATTCAGGTTTCCGGTCTACAAAGTAATTCAACTGACTTTTAAACAATAGCTAAATAAGGACAACGATCATGCAGCGCTTCCTGATATTTGTTGCAGTGTGCTTATTGAGCGGTTGTTTAACTGCTCCACCTAAAGAAGCTGCAAAACCGACATTAATGCCTCGGGCCCAGAGTTATCGCGATTTAACGCATTTACCTTCACCTACGGGGAAAATATTTGTCTCCGTATACAACATTCAGGATGAAACCGGGCAATTTAAACCTTACCCGGCAAGTAACTTCTCCACGGCTGTGCCGCAAAGCGCCACCGCCATGCTGGTTACCGCGCTCAAGGATTCGCACTGGTTTATTCCGCTGGAACGTCAGGGGCTCCAGAACCTGTTGAATGAACGCAAAATCATTCGTGCCGCTCAGGAAAATGGCACCGTCGCGGACAATAACCGCATGCCTCTGCAATCTCTGGCGGCAGCGAACGTGATGATCGAAGGATCGATTATTGGCTACGAAAGTAACGTTAAGTCGGGTGGTGCAGGAGCTCGTTACTTCGGTATCGGTGCGGATACCCAGTACCAGCTTGACCAAATCGCCGTCAACCTGCGTGTGGTTAACGTCAGTACAGGCGAAGTGCTCTCTTCGGTGAACACCAGCAAAACCATTCTGTCTTATGAAGTGCAGGCTGGGGTATTCCGCTTCATCGATTACCAGCGTTTGCTGGAAGGTGAAATTGGCTACACCTCTAACGAGCCGGTCATGATGTGCCTGATGTCAGCCATTGAAACCGGCGTGATCTTCTTAATCAACGACGGTATTGACCGCGGGCTGTGGGATCTGCAAAACAAAGCAGACGTGCAGAACCCGATCCTGGTGAAATACCGCGATATGTCAGTCCCTCCGGAATCCTGACAGGAAGCGCATAAAAAAGGCGAGATGATTATCTCGCCTTTTTTTATTCGCTCACCGCAGTGATGTTTTGCGCTTTTCCCCGTCGCGACGCCAGCCAAAGACCGCTGTTTTTCATGGCATAGCCAAACAGCAACCCCAGCGCCAGGGAGGGAACCACCAGCTTCCAGTCACCCTGCCCTGCAAAGGTCGCGCACGCCCCCATAAAGGTCCCCGGCACAAATGAAAGCAGCAGATGCTTAGCCTGGATGCACATTAAAAAGGCAACGACACCCGTCATGACGTACCCCAGCATCTCCATATGCGGCGCCAGCGCGCTGCCCTTCATGATCACCAGCGCCCAGATAACACCGCTCATCAGCGTGCAGCCAGAGATAAAGAGCCCTTTGACGCCCCCCTGCGGACAGGCGAAATAGGCGGTGCAGCCGAGGAACCCGGCCCAGCTGAGCAATCCGAGAGACACGGCAACCCATCCCCAGAGTCCGGAGAGAATACCTGTCGTTAGTGCGATACAAAGTAATATATTCATGGCGCGCATCTTAGCAGATGCGCACCATAGAAATGAGATCAGAAGCACATTACGTGCAAGTTGAAATGTTGAGTTGCAGAATTTATGTGATCTAAATCACTCTTCGTTCTCTTCTTCCAGCTCATCCCACATTGCCGCAATAGCGTCGCGGGTCAGCGGGGCCAGCGTTCTCCAGAACGGCGAGGTGGCATGCGCTTCGACTTTACCCAGGAATGTCCCAACCCACGGCAGCAGGTATGTTTCGAACAAGGTTTCGATGGCTTCATTCTCATCATCACCGGCGTTGTCTTCGATCCAGGACGCCGCCAGCAGCAGCGTACCGATATGATCGGCCGGCGTATCGCTCAGCGGCATACCGCGCGTGGAGAGGAACGCGCGGACTTCCGCTTCCGTTGCCCCTTCCTGCCAGGCTGAACGGTATGGCGAAACGCGGCACTCATCGCCAACGAACAGCGCATTGTAGTCCGTCGCAATCTGCTGCATGTCGCAGCTTTTTTGCAGACGTTCCAGTAAATCATCCTGTTCCAGCGGCCAGTTCTGCGCCAGTTTGCCTTCACGAATTAACGTAAAGAGCGGAACCAACAGCGGGTCTTGCGGCTGGCGATAATAAAGCGTACCCAGCACGCGGCAGAGGATGGAAAACTCGTTCATTTTTATGATTCCATTACACAATTAAAGATCGGCAAATTCGGCTATCGGTTCCATTCCGCGCGACTCGAGGAAATCGAGCATGCGGCGTGGGGTCACGTTCAGGATTTGCGCTTCCGGGAAGTTAACATCATTCAGCACTTTCAGGCACTCGCTGAAATCGCCCAGCGTAAACGCGGTATGAGAATCTGAGCCCAGCGCCACCATGCCACCTGCGTCACGCACGGCGGCAGCCACTTCGCGACAGTTGGCTTCACTGCCCTTACGCGAGTGCACAAAAGAGGAGTTATTAATCTCCAGCGCCACGCGGTGCTTCGCTGCCGCCTGCGCGACAGCCTGAATATCAATCGGATACCTCGGGTTACCGGGGTGGCTGATAATGTGCACATTGCCGCTGGCAATGGTGGCAATCATCGCCGCGGTGTTGGTGTCTTTATCCTGGGGAGGGAAAACCGGCTCATGGAAACCGGCGAGGATAAGGTCAAGAGACGTCAGCATCGGGCCGGTGCAGTCGATCTCACCGTCGACATTTTTGATGTTCGCCTCAATGCCGCGCAGTATCCCAATGCCGTCCACCAGGCGTGGCCAGATCCGCATATTCACAAAATGCCAGTAGTGCGGCGCATCCGCCATGTCCGGGCCATGATCGGTGATCGCGAACAGCTTGATGCCTTTAAGCTTCGCCTGGGCGATATAATCATGGAGGTTGCTATACGCGTGGGTGCTGGCGACGGTGTGCATATGCAGGTCAACGGGATACATCTCTCTCTCCTCTGCGGTTTTTCCAAAGGATAGCAGTTATCAGCGGCGAATATTAGCAAAAACCCGGCGAACGCCGGGTTTCTCTCAGTAGCCGCGCTGTCTGTCGACCTGGCCGGTGACCGCGTTACCCTTTTCCATTTCGCTGATGGTATGGGATATATACGCCACCGCTTCTGCCGGACGCGTCACGGCAGCCACGTGCGGGGTCATCGCCACGCGCGGGTGCGCCCACAGCGGGCTTTCCGCGGGCAGCGGCTCACGGCTATAGACATCCAGCATGGCGCCTTTGAGCTTTCCACTGTCCAGCGCCTTCAGCAGATCGCCTTCCACGACATGGACCCCGCGCGCGAGGTTCATCAGGTAGCTCTGATCGACGAGCTGATTGAGCAGGGCTTCATTGATGATCCCTACCGTTTCCGCCGTGTTTGGCAGCAGGTTAATAAGCACGCGTGTCCCTTTCAGGAATGCAGGAAGCTCATCCGTTCCGGCAAAACTCTCAACGCCCGGATAATTCTTGCGGCTGCGGCTCCAGCAGCGTAGCGGGAATCCCCACGGGGCAAGCGCTTCGGCCACTTTTGAGCCCAGCACGCCCGCACCGAGTATGCCGATCGTAAAGTCTTCGCGACGGTACTCCGGCAGCGGCTCCCAGTGGGCTCGCTGTTTAAAGGCCTGATAATCATCAAAGCGGCGGAACCAGTGCAGTACCTGGCTCACGGCATATTCCTGCATTTGCTGGCCCATTCCGGTATCTTCCAGGCGGAAAAGGGGGATATCTTCCGGCAGCATTTCAGGGTGTGCCTTCAGTTTGCTCAGAATGGAATCCACGCCGGCTCCCAGGGCAAAAACGGCCTTCAGCTTGCGGCCCTGGAGCATTTCTACCGGAGGATGCCAGACCAGCGCATAGTCAGCATGTTCATTATCGCCACGCTTCCACTCGCGAACGCGTGCGCCGGGTAACGCCGCCGAAAGCGCCTTGATCCAGTATGCCGTATCAAAAGTGGGGTGATAGAAAAGTATATCCATTGTCATTCCTGCCTTTTATTGCGCTGATTTATTTTGCTTTTTCACTGGACGGTCAGCATAACAAATTTATAGCGCGACTGTGTTGCTGATAAAAAATACGCTTTCAGCACATTTAAGAATCATGTTGCCTGAAGTTTGTCTAAACGCGCTAAATTACTGAAAAAGTGAGTTGACGGCAGTTCGGCTTTTCCTTACATTAGCGCCCGTCCCGGCAACAACGGGATGACAATATGGTGAGGTGTCCGAGTGGCTGAAGGAGCACGCCTGGAAAGTGTGTATACGGCAACGTATCGGGGGTTCGAACCCCCCCCTCACCGCCATATTTGAAGAAGAGCTCGCATGAAAATGCGGGCTTTTTTTTTCGCATATTGCATGCCTGCGGGGGGATGAGAATCCCCGACCGGGGTTCGACAACTGGCGACAGCCAGTTGGACAGACTGAGAGCGTAGCGAACAGGCTGCCCGCAGGGCGAGCGAAGCGAGTCAATCCCCCCCTCACCGCCATATTTGAAGAAGAGCTCGTACGAAAGTACGGGCTTTTTTCTTTTATATTCTCCGTAAAGGGGGGATAAGAACCTTGAAACTCCCTGCGCTCTTTATGTCGGGTGGCGCTGCGCTTACCCGACCTACAAAGTCTTTACTCTTCCACCATCCGCGCATACTCTTCGGTCAGAAAATCCACCAGCGTCCTGACGGACGGCAGCAGGCCGCGCCGCGAAGGATAAACCGCGTGAATCACTTCCCGTCGGGGTTCCCATGCGTCGAGCACCCGTACCAGTTTCCCCGTCGCCAGCTGGTCCTTGACCATCAAAATCGGCAGCTGCACCACGCCGATGCCTGCCATGGCAGCTTCACGTAGCGCCAGCATGTCGGTGGTGATCAATCGAGGATGGTAATGGATCTCCGCTTTGGCACCTCCGGGACCGGACAGCTCCCATTTATGTATATGTTTCCCCTCGTTCATGCTTAACCCGGGCCAGGCACTGAGTTCAGACGGCACGACGGGTTCTCCCATGCGTTGAATCAACGCCGGACCCGCGACCAGACAATGCCCCCTGTCAGCCAGCACCCTTAATACCAGATCGCTGTCATCAAACGGACGCGGGCGTACGCGAATCGCGATATCAACCCCCTCTCCCACCAGGTCTACCCGCCGGTTGGTCGCCTCAAGCTGAAGATTGATCCCGGGGTAGCGCGCCATAAATCTGGCCAGCATCGGACCCACGTGGACATGCAACAGAGTTATGGGGCACGTAATCCTGACAACACCGCGCGGTTCAGCCTGCAGTGCAGCAACGGCTTCCTCCGCGGCCTCGGCTTCCACCATCATCGCTTTACAGTGCTGGTAGAAGGTCTGCCCGACCTCGGTCACCGTAAACTGTCGGGTTGTTCGGTGGATAAGCCGCACGCCAAGGCGTTCCTCGAGCTGCGCTATCCGGCGGCTTAGCCTGGACTTTGGCAGATCAAGCGCCCTTCCCGCCGCCGCAAAGCCGCCGTAGTCCACCACCTTCACAAACCAGACGAAGTCATTGAGATCCTGCATAAATCCTCATCGTTCCATTTTCAGAACAGTGAATGCCATTTTCACTATCTACCGGAGTATTAACTCTGAATATAAGCTAATTACATCAACAGAACATCAGGAGTTAATCATGAAAAACGTAACAGGCGTTTATACCGCTCCCCGCCAGCACTGGGTTGGCGATGGTTTCCCGGTCCGTTCGATGTTTTCTTACCAAACCCACGGCGAGCCGCTGAGCCCGTTCCTGCTGCTGGACTATGCGGGCCCGTACACCTTTCCGGCAGATGGGGTGAAACGCGGCGTAGGCCAACACCCTCACCGGGGTTTTGAAACGGTCACCATCGTCTATTCCGGTGAAGTGGAGCATCGCGACTCCACGGGCAAAGGCGGCGTCATTGGCCCCGGCGACGTGCAGTGGATGACGGCAGGTGCAGGCATTTTGCACGAGGAGTTCCACTCCAGCGCGTTCTCGCAGAAAGGCGGAGAACTGAAAATGATGCAGCTTTGGGTCAACCTGCCGGCCAAAGACAAGATGGCGGCACCGGGCTACCAGAGCATTACGAAGGATGCGATCCCGACCGTGACGCTACCGGATAACAGCGGTTCGCTGCGGGTTATTGCCGGTCGCTACGAGGCTGTAACCGGCCCGGCGCACACCTTCTCACCGCTCAACGTCTGGGACATCGCGCTGAACCAGGGAAGCCATCTGACGCTCAATCAGCCCGAAGGCTGGAGCACCGCGCTGGTCGTGCTTGAAGGCAACATCACGGTGAACGGTACAACGCAGGCGGGTGAAGCCCAGCTGGTCGTTTTGAGTCAGGAAGGCGACAAACTGCACCTGGAGGCGAACAGCGATGCCAAAGTGCTGCTGATGGCGGGCGAGCCGCTGAATGAACCCATCGTGGGCTATGGCCCGTTTGTGATGAACAGTAAAAGCGAAATCAACGAAGCCATTCATGATTTTAATTCCGGCCGCTTCGGTCAGATCTGAAATTAATAAAAGGAGAAGATAATGTCTACACCTGCGAATTTTAATGGCGCACGTCCGGTTATTGATGTGAACGATGCGGTGATGTTGCTTATCGATCACCAGAGCGGTCTGTTCCAGACCGTTGGGGATATGCCAATGCCGGAACTGCGCGCCCGTGCGGCTGCGCTGGCAAAAATCGCGACTCTGGCGAAGATCCCGGTGATCACCACCGCGTCCGTCCCGCAGGGACCGAACGGACCGCTTATCCCGGAGATCCACGCCAACGCGCCGCATGCGCAGTATGTTGCCCGTAAAGGCGAGATCAACGCCTGGGATAACCCGGAGTTTGTTGCGGCGGTGAAAGCGACCGGGCGCAAGATGCTGATTATCGCGGGCACTATCACCAGCGTCTGCATGGCCTTCCCGTCAATCAACGCGGTGGCGGACGGCTATAAGGTGTTTGCGGTGATTGATGCCTCCGGCACCTACAGCAAAATGGCGCAGGAGATCACCCTGGCGCGCGTGGTGCAGGCCGGTGTGGTTCCGATGGATACGGCGGCGGTGGCCTCTGAGATCCAGAGAACCTGGAATCGTGAGGACGCAGCCGAGTGGGCTGAGGTGTATACCCACATCTTCCCGGCTTACCAGCTGCTGATCGAAAGCTACGGCAAAGCACAGGAAGTAGTTAAAAACAGCGAAGTGCTCGATTCACAGCGTTAATTACCCGTGCTGCGACAAGAGCTGATTAAGGCTTAACCGAACGAGCACGAATACAGAAAATCTGCTTGACCGTGTTAGCGCAACTCCCTATAGTAGCGCCCCGTTGCCCCCCAAGCGGTCAGGCAGCAAAAAATATGGTGAGGTGTCCGAGTGGCTGAAGGAGCACGCCTGGAAAGTGTGTATACGGCAACGTATCGGGGGTTCGAATCCCCCCCTCACCGCCATATTATGAGCGCATGTTATTAATTAACATGCGCTTTTTGTTTTGTGCATCTTTTTGGTATGCCATCCAGTATGCCATTGCCATCTGGCTTGCGCTGGCTCACTTGCGAAGGCATCGGACAGCTCACTCCCCTTTCATCTCGCCGCCAGCGCCCCCGGATAGTGTCGGGCAATGATGTCATTCAGTTTATCGACCAGTTCGGGGCGTTTGAAGCTGATATGCGCCGTACCCTTCTGGAAATATTTAATCGTAAACATCTCGTCCTCGTACCGATTGCTGTGCCGGTTAGCGTGGATATGATCGCCGAGACGACGTGTAACGTCAGCGCGTTTATCGGCGGCTTGCTATCCAGAAGCATCAGCATACGTTCAAGGTCCGCCAGACGGTCACGTTGCCAGCCCCAGTTAAGCTCAAATCCCCACCGGTCATATTTGACCAGTCCCGTCACGATGACTTTCGCGCCAAACTTACAGGGGCAATTGGTCTTGTAGTCCCAGCTTAAGCCTTTGAAGATGTTAATGACTCCTCGCTCAAACACCTCACCTTTATTCAGATGCAGTTGCTCAAACGTGCTCAGGATATTCTATTCGCTTACCGCCGGAATATCCTCCTATTCCAGGCTGTTGTAACACTCATCTCAGGCCTGAGCGTCCATGAGCGACAGCATTCCTGACCGTTGCATTAAATCTTTCCAGATACTGCGATCAACATTGCGGGTGATGGCTTTCATCGCCGTTTCTGGTTTCTCCATCAGCCAGCAGTCGTAACGGTATTGCTGCACTCCCCATTCATTCGCTTTACCCCCGCCAATGCTGTCGGTGAGTGCAGAAATATCACTGAGCTGATGAATAAGGCGTTCTGTCAGGCTTAGTGCAGCATTACGTCCGGTGACGATACTCTCAATGCTGGTGGAACAAATCACGTCGGTGTGACCGGTTAATACTTCGGATTCGGTGAGGGTACGTTCTGACATGTTTTTCTTTCCTTATATAAAGCAAAGCGCCAGCCGGTGAGGGCTGGCGCTTATGCGTGTGTGATGAATATTGTCAGGCGGTTAATCAGTTCTGGCATGATGCAGAAACCGGAGATGACGGAGATCGCGAACGTCCTGACGCGCACGTTCAATCCAGGGCAACAGCGCCGCCGAATCCGTATTGTCTTCGTCGTTGTCGAAAATAATGTCGCTGTCGCAACTGATGTTGTCCTGAAGCCAGTTAATCAGGATGGTTAGAGCGGCTTCGGTGGTTAATTCTGGCATGTGAAAACCTTGTGGTTATTGAGGATGGGTTACCAGTCAAAGGTGGCAAAACCCGGCAGCACTTCGCCAAAGGCATCCAGATGAACAATGCTAGCGGCGTAGCGACGGATAAGCGTCACCACTAACCGACGGCAGGCTTTCGACAGGCCGAGGCGTTTGAGACGTAAGACCGGAAATGACCACGCCCCCAGGCAGAGCAGATAACCCGAGCCGGTATAGCTAATCCATTCCGACTCGCCAAAGTCTTCATGCTGGTGCGAAAGGGTAAACAGCAGAGTGTTGTCTTCCGCCGTGATGTGTGCGGTGCTGCACTGGATGCCATTAACGCGAGCGGGGTGTGGTAGCGGATCTTCAACAATGAGCTTTCCGGGGATATCAGCAATACGAAGCGAATAACCGTTATCGCAGACCACATTAATCAGATCGGCCAGCTCAATCCCGTCAATATCTACGGCGATCCGGCCCGCATTCAGGGCCAGTACGTTAATGGTATCGGCTTCTACGGTCAGGGACAGTTTCATGGCTGCACCTCGCGGTTTTTGCCGGTGGTGATGTCGGTCACCATTTTGTAATCGTTACGGGTCATCAGCCCGGTGGCTTTGCGGGCGCGGAGAATATCGATACTGCTGAGAAGCGACGACTGTGTTTCTGCGCTGAAGCCACGGCGATCGGTACGAACCAGATCGTACTTTTCCACGATAAAATTCACGGCGTCGCACAGTGAGATACCTGCGTCAATATGCTCCTGAATCACACCGTCGTTGCCAAACGGGGTGTCGTTAATCGTGAGACCGTAGTGCTGGTCCAGCAGGTGGCTCAAAAGCTGCTGCCAGACATCCTCCGGTGACAGGCGTGCCGGTACCTCCCGCGTTTGGGATAGTGGTTGGGGTTGCATTGGTTTTACTCCGGTAAATAAAGCATCGCCAGACGTTACGACAACGGATGCTGGCGCGGCGGATCGCCTGTACGAGGCGAAGGTGTGATGGTGAGGAGTTAGCTTCTGAGCGATGACGAAGCGCTGATAATGAGGCTGGCGCGACTGCCTGCCAGGCCCATCATGTTTTGGGCGCTCAGAATATCTGCTGGCGTGAGCCGCGACGAGACGGGCATGAGCGATTTTCCCCGATTATCAGTACGTTCCAGCTCGCTGTCTTCAGCCATCTCATTCAGGGCATCAACCAGCGAATCACCGGCGTCAATGCATTCCTGAATGATGGCCTCCTCGCCAAACGGCGTGTCGTTGAGCGCCAGACCGTAGTGATGGTCCAGCAGATATGTCAGGAGGCGCTGCCACACGGCAATCGGTGACACATGCGATAACCGCTCAATCTCAGCGGCCCGCCTTGCGGAAACTGGATAAATTCTCATTGTTGGATCTCTTAGTTGATGGATTAAAACGAGGATAAAGAGCAAGAAGCATTACGCGGTTGTTGCTGGTGTGGGGTAAATCGCGAGATAGAGATAACCACAACTGCCGAGAGTATCCGCCTCGCACGACAGCCCTTTCGCATACAGTGTGACGCAGTGCTGATGGCGGGGATTGAGTTCACCGCTGGTGAGCATCAGCTCCAGCTGTTTGAGCAGCACTGGAAAAGCCTGATCGAGATGGCGCAAATCTGAGTCGCTGAATGTTCCGGCGATACTGGCACGGTCGGCCAGGTAGTGCAGCCGGTTGCCCTCCTGCGCCAGGCGAGCACCAAAGCACGGTGTGACACTGCGTTTCAGTCCCCACCAGGGCTCAGCGATATCGTGGCTGTCTGGTCGTGTTTTATTCGACAATGTAGATCTCCTTTAAGTTGAGTTAATTCAGCGTGACGCTGCACAGGATTACATACGGACAATTGCGGTCCTGACGGCGTTCTGCAAAGACCGCGAGCACGCCGCTGATATCCTGCACCTCCCGCCCGGCGTAGTGGCAGACGCTGCCGGATCATTTGTATTTACCCGTGCAGAAGCGAAACAGCCGCGCCTGCGGATGCTGGCGGTACAGCGCTATCGCCTGACGTTTGGGGATGATTTTCATCCTGTTGTTCCTCAGATCCAGCCTCGTTCGGAAAAGGAAATAATATCCATCCCGCCCACCACGAGGTGATCAAGCAACCGGATATCCACCAGGTCCAGCGTCTGTTTCAGGCGTTCTGTCATCTTACGGTCTGCCTGACTGGGCTCCGCCTCACCTGAAGGGTGGTTGTGCGCAAGTACTGCGGCGGCGGCATTGTGTTTCAGACCGGCCTTTACGACCTCACGCGGATGCACGGTGATGGTGTTGATTGTTCCGAGAAAAAGCGTGTCGTGGGCTATCAGGCGATGCTGATTGTCGAGCCACAGAACGGTGAAGGCTTCGCGGTCAAGCGTGGCAAGCTGCAGGCGTAGCCAGTCGCGTACTGAGCTGCTGGATGTAAATGCTGCACCTGGCTCACGTAGCTGGCATTCCAGCAGGGTCAGTGCCGTCCGTATGGTCTGCTGTTCTGTGGGGGGCAGTTCACGGGCAAACAGCGGAAGTTGTTGCTCCATAATGGTTTACCTCAGTCAATGATGCGCATGATGGCATTGCATTCCGCGTGCCTGAGCGCATAGTCCCGCAGGCGGTAATAGTGCTCTGTCATGGCATCGCATTCCGTACGGCAGGCATGATGACTGTAAGCGATGAGGCAAACCGCAATTCCGGCAGCGTCTGCGCTCATCCCCGCACCATTGCCGTTCATCGGATTGAACAGTGCCCACTTTTCATCGGCATCGGCTTCGGGTGCCATATATGCACCGCCGTTGCTGAGTGAATGAAAATTCCAGATGCCCCCGATGTAGTCCGTGCAGAAGCGATCCATCCAGGCAAAGATTTGCGGCTCGAGAGTTATCCACTGTGGGATGCTGCCGAAGTGCTGTGGCCAGAAGGCAACACGCTGCTCATCGGGCACTGAGGTGCATATGATGCCGTCAGCATCAGTGTGTGGCGAGGCGAGGGATTCCGTCTCCGTGCTGGTCTGGGTGAGTTTGTTTTTCATGTTGTTTCCTTTTTTCAGTATGTTGTTGAGAAGGAGTGACGGGCAGGACTGCGCACAGCCGTCCTCATCACAGAGCGAGGGCCAGTGACCCTCCGGGAGGTTTAAGCGGCGGCAGGCTGAGTTCATCGGGTTGATAAAGAAGGTGTGAGCACCAGGCGCACAGGTCGTCATCGGAGATGGAGCGACAATCTGCCTGGTGGTGCAGGGGAAACGGATGTGGCGAAACCTGAATCACGCCATCGGGAATAGGCTGCATTACTTCAGGCTCTCCAGCAGGCTTTCTGCCATCACCCAGAGCGCCCGGTTGAGTTTTACGTCGCCGTCGATGCCGTTAACCGCGCGAGTGTGGGTACGTTTACCCTGTGCGGTACGTCCGCTCAGCCCGCCTTTCAGCAGGTTCTCCTGCAGCCTCTGGTACGTTGTCCACAGGTCGTCCTGGCGGTCCTCATACCGTCTCGGTGTCAGTATCTGCGTGGCGGTCACAGGCTGGTGCTCTTCCCCAAAGCGGTACGTCAGCGCGGCGTTCGCCAACGCCTGTTGTGCTGGTGGTGGGAGTAACAGGGCTTCCATGGCCTCTCGTTTCTCTTCCACCCGGTCAAAGACACCGAGTACTTCGTAAGCACCTTCAATCACCTTCCCGACGATATCGCCCCGGTGCGGAACTCTGATTTCGCCAAACAACTGGCCGCAGACGAGCGAGTTGGTACACACGCTTCTGAAAATTCCTGGTAAAAGCTGAAAACTTGACGCGCCATCGTGCGAATTCAGAATGATGATTTCAGGCACATGTTGACCGTTTATCTGACCAGCACGACGCAGGCGTAGCAGGTGCTTTGTGTGCTCACGACGGTCAGGATCGCGCACGCGTGACTGACAGGCAAAGAAGGGCTGGAACCCTTCGCGGTGCAGGTTTTCGAGCAGGGTGATGGTCGGTATATAGCTGTAGCGTTCTGAGCGGGAGGCGTGTTTGTCCTCGCCAAAAACGCTGGGTACATGTTGGTGTAATTCTTCGTGAGTCAGTGGACGGTCACGGCGGATCTGATTTATTCGCCCAAAACGGCTGGCTAGTCTCATGGTTAATTCCTTATGGTTGATGGTGTGGCGGGTCTCCGGGTGAGGCCCGTGGTACTTCAGTCCCGGGGTATACCGTGACTGACCAGATAGCGGTTAAGCCCTTCCCCTGCACTGGCTTCAAAATTCCACGCCCGCCAGATCAACTGCCCCTCGCTGTCGCGGAGCACCAGCCGAAAGTGCGTCCCCTGGTCGTCTTCAATGGTGACGTTGGTGTAAAGCACCACTACGGCTTCAGCCTGTTGGCGGGTGAACGGACAGGGTGGTAATGGCATATTGTCAGTGACTGGCATATTCAGTTCCTGTTGAAAGACAAAGAAAAACGCCCTGCTCAATGAGCAGGGCGTGGAGTGGTGTTGGCTAAAGAGCAACTAAGTATTGCGGGGTAGTGTTGTTGCTGAGTGGCAGGAGATATTACGGCACGTCGAATTTAGCCACGCAGCCTTTATCGCCGAAGGCCGGTATTAACGCGGCGGCACCCTTCAGCGTGAACACCGCCTGTTTTGCACCTGAGCCGGAAACGAGCACGCGTTTACCGGTACGCAGCTTGTTCCACGCCCACATCAGGTTGTTTTCCCCCACGTGAGAATCGCTTTCGCTGATATCGGCCTCTTCGTCGTTATCGATTTTCATCGTCAGGGTTTGACCGCTGTCCATGCTGACCTGATGGCCGTTCACGTCGGTGAAGATGATGGTGGCGGCCTGTGAGCCGGAGCTGTCGCAGGCGAGGTACAGCTGTGACTGCCCCTTGCCGAGGATGGTGTATTCCGCTGTACCCTGTGTGAAGCCACGGGTCCAGGTATCGTGGTTACCGAACGCCAGCGCCTGGCCGGAGAAGCAAAGCGCCAGGGCCAGAGGGACTATCGATTTGAATGACATAGTACTTTTCCTTTAATAAGCAATATGAAATTTGGGGAGATTAGAGGTCGATGTTAAAAGCGGTTTATTCGGTCACTGTGAAGGTGCCCTGGTCGGTGAATACTCTGGCTTCAAGGAAGCTGCAGACCACGCCCGCCGGGGGCTGAAGGTAAGTATGGCCAAAATGCCAGGTCAGGCCGTCAGCAAAATGCATCGTGGTGGGCGTGAAGCTCGCCCCCTGCGCCACCCATCCCTCAAGCCGTTTGCCCTGGTACGTGATGCTTCCCTTTGTCAGCAGCGGGCATTTGCCCCGGTTGACGTCAATATTTTTAATCACGACAGTGTCAGTTTTAGCCGTCACGGCGACATTGATACCCTGTATGTTCTTCTGAATATCGACCTTAATGATGTCATTTTCAGCCGCACCGGCAGTTGAGGACAGGGCTGCCAGCAGCATCATGGCGGCAGTAGCGGTATAATATTTAGTCATATAAGTTCCTTAAGACGTGACAATCCCTGCGAGTCATCGCATTGATTTTTAATGAGTAAATAACGTAATGACACAAATCCCCGTGGATTATGTCGCCGCGGGACTTATCAGGTACAGCGATTAATATCGATCTGTTCGATCGACGAAATTGATCGTGATGAAGCAAAAACGCTTATCGACAGTGATGACGATGTTTATCTAACTGAAGAAAAATCCCCACAGGGAGCGTGCCGCGCGGGCGACGGTGTGGGTGACGGCATGCAGCGCTGAACGGGCCACCTGCGGCAATGGGGCCAGGTCAATAACCTTATCGATGACGTCCACCACGGCATCACCGAAGCTGCCGCTGGCGGTGCTGATGATGGCTTCGGTGCGATACCCGTTCTGCAGGTGCGGCACAAGCGGGCTGCGGGCCTGCTTTGGGAGGCGGGTAATCATCGCTTCTACCAGACGTGACAGGCGATAACGTCCCCGGACTGAGACCGGCAGAATATCCTGCTCAGAAATCCCTAGCTGATGAGCTACCGCCAGTTGCTTCTGTGCAATATGCTCAGCCTGTAACGCCGAGGGCTGAGCCGATAACCAGTTCCACTGCTCGGCAGGTTCAGTTTTATCCACCTGGTTCAGCACCCATACCACTGACGGCATAGGCCCGCTGAACTGCGTAAATACGTCCTGATAAAACTGCTCTTCCACCGCATAAGCGCGGTCATCGGCCTTGAGCACCCACAGCACCATATCGAGCTGTGGCATGAGGTCACGATACAACTCACGATATTCGCCGTCACGGGCCTGGCTCTCACCCACGCCGGGTAAATCCACCAGCGTCAGATAATGGCTCCCGAAGCGCAGGCGGACACGCTGTGGCTGACGGGTACAGGCTTCCACCGCATTAACGGCGCAGACAGGGCTTCGGAACAACGCATTGCATAGCGAGGACTTCCCGACGCCAGTTTTCCCCATGATGCCAATCACGGGCTCATAGGTCACCAGCCGGTTAAGTTCCTGCAGTAGATGCTGACGCAGCGCGTGCGGATAACGCCGGAGATGGCGACGGATAAGGGCGTAGCCCGAGGGATGTTTCATATCGGCCTCTGAATGAAAAAAGGCCATCCAGAGAGAATGGCCTGCTGGAGTAAAACTGGAGGGAATTCACTGAGGTGATATATAACTGAGTTTTATTTAAAAAATAACACATGCTTTATATTAACTGGCAGGGTATAGCAAGACCGGTATTATTCGTCTGTTTTTTTCTGATAAAGAAAGTACCGATAAATATAAATTTCCGGAAGTTACTACTTAACTAATTTAGTCCAATACTGTCAGAACGGACTAAACATTAGCGTGTTATGTTGACTTGCTACATGGTTTGCTACTTATAATTCACCCGAAAGTTAATAACCAATAGGTGATTTATGAATGATTTCCCATTAAGCGCTATTCCGACATTCTTACGCGAGGCTATTAAAGATGTTAATAAGTTTACACAGGCATCTATTCCACTTATTGTATCATCAGCAATAAGCGCGATGTCACTGGCTTGTCAGAGCCTGATTGATGTCAGGGTAAATGAAAATGTGACTTCACCTGTATCACTGTTTCTGCTGGTCATTGCAAACTCAGGCGAGCGGAAAACATCAGTAGACAGAAAAATGCTTAAACCATTTTATCAACATGATGCGGACAACCTGCATCAGGCCAGACTAAAAGAAAAAGAACATGATGTTAATCAGATTATCTGGCATGAAAAACAAAAGGGAATGCGAAGTCAGATAAGAAAGGCTGCCGTAAAAGGGCAATGTACTAAAGTACTGGAACAACGACTACATGAATTAAACAATGATATGCCTGCGGAACCTAAAATCAGTCGAATTATTTACAGTAACGTTACCCCTGAGGCTTTACAGTTAGCGATGTATAACCACTCGTCAAATGTGGGGTTGATTGCAGATGAAGGCGCTAATGTCCTGGACAGACAGGTCATGAAAGATCTGAGTTTTATTAATTCACTGTGGGATGGTGTCAGTTTCCACGTGGAGCGTAAAACGACGAAGAGCTTCACAATAGAGGACGGAAATATCACACTATCCGTGATGGCACAAAAAAAGGTATTTGATTCCTATTTCAAAAGGCATGGTGAAAAAGCTCGCGGTAGTGGTTTTTTTGCTCGTTGCCTGGTGGTTCATATCGATGAAGGTCTTTCTACGCAAGGTGAGCGTTTTATTCGACCTCATTACCATGATTCATATTCTCTGGATGTTTTTCATCAGCGTATAGTCGATTTGCTAGAAGAGTCCCGGGCAAATGAAGATTCAAAGATAAAAAAGCAGTCTGTTTTTGAACCTGCCGCCCAGTATGAGTGGGACTGCATTTATAATCATATTGAAAGCCTGATTCGGCCTGATAAAGCGTATGGAAGCATGAATGACTTTGCTTCCAAACTGTCCAATAATGTTGCGCGATTATCCGCTCTGTTCGCCTATTTTATAGACGGCTCCACTACGATTAAAAAAGAATACGTTGAAAGTGCCTGGATATTATGCGAGTGGTATATGCAACAGGCTATGAACCTTTTTGCATATGAGGAGGGATATTATGAGGCATTATTATTGTCATGGCTGCATCGTAAAATGGACTCCACAGGAAAACGTTCTCTGAGGTTTAATAGCATCAGGCGTTTTGGACCTAATATCCTGCGAAAAGGAACGTTACTGGAAACCGTCATGAGTAACCTTGAAAAAGCAAAGGTGATAGATATTGATTATGGTCGATACGGGGCCAGAATGGTGTTCAAAGGCCGCGACTTTGATGATAATGCCTATACTAAAAACCCCGTTTTTTCATTCTATTGAGCTGCTACAGCTGCTACTGTAGCAGGTTATCACAGGGTAAAATGAGTGAAATAATGAAAACTAATATCAGAGTGAAATCATTATCACACTTATCATTTGCATGGGGTTTACTCAAGCGGAGGTGCTTATTGTTATATTTTTAGTGATGGATTAACTGTCGGTATAGTAATATATGTTTGTTAGTAATATATACTAGTAATACTTCTTAGCAATGACTGTTAGTCATATATATCTGTTACTGGTGTACATGTTGTTATTAATACCTGCACTATCTATCCAAAGTATTGATCATTAACATGCTAATACACTATACCCATACAGTCAGTTAATTATAACGCAATACACATTGAGTATGTAACACCATACGGTTAATGCTTACCACCCGATAATGTTCATATGGCATATCTGCATGTAACATTATCATGATGATTAATCGTATGGTTTCTTATTCCTGCTTACCTCAATCTTACCGATTGAGTGAAATATTTATTCAGGTATTAACATGCAACATAATTCCTTGAATGCTGATTACCAGAAAGCATTTTACGATGTTATTCGTAATGCAACAGAAGAGTTTCCTCGTACCGTAGCGTTACGTGTTGATTTACGTTTTCCCCGTCGCTATCAATATGGTGATTCGAACAAAGAGGTTACTC
Organism: Enterobacter cloacae complex sp. ESBL7; assembly: GCF_041679625.1. Lineage (NCBI taxonomy): Bacteria > Pseudomonadati > Pseudomonadota > Gammaproteobacteria > Enterobacterales > Enterobacteriaceae > Enterobacter > Enterobacter cloacae complex sp. ESBL7. The sequence goes on along the minus strand of NZ_JBGORN010000001.1, from coordinate 920,758 downwards.
GTTTTATTGAATCACTGAAAGCTAAGTTGCTGGTCGATTGCCAACGTAAGAACCGACGATGGAAACGTAACCGATCTAATAGATTACGATATGTATGGGTACGTGAAGTCGGTGAACGTAATCGCCGTAAACATTACCATGTCTTACTGCTACTGAATAAAGACTTCTACCGTGGTGCCGGGCGTTATAATGCCGATGACAGTTTATACGCATTAATCCAGCAGGCATGGTGTAGTGCGTTAGGTCTGGATGCAGATAAATATTCGGGGTTAGCGAACATGGCTCATGGTGGGTGTTATTATTTAAACAGGAAATCCCCTAATTATATGCAACAGCTTACCGACTTATTGAAGCGTATGGATTACCTGGCGAAAAACCATACCAAGTGTTATGGCGATGGCTATAGGTCCATTGGAATGAGCCGGGGATAGGATTACCGAGAGGTATTGCCACGGGTGGAATGGTTGGCAGAACAGTTATGATTATTCCCTGATTGAGTATCGTGCTGGGGATAATAATGGATTTAACGTAGACGTGTGGGGAATGGTTACGGATATCCAGGCGATTCCCCCTGCCCTTTCTATTACCTACGTATTCCAGCCACATTGCCGTATTGCTTATTGACTTATCCCCCCCCCCTCAACTACCTGCGTTAGCAGCATCTGGCATCCGTAATATTCAATGGTTCTTTGCTGTGCGCATGGAACCATTGAGTTATTCGACACGCTGCACCATTTCTTTTCAAAATATAGAGATACTCTATGAACCATTCTTCACCTGCAAACATCGCGGATGCTGTGAATATACGAACGTTTCTGCAGCAGTATAGACCATTACCCACGGCTGGTGGCGTTCAGCTTTACGCTGGCACTACCGTACCGCGCAATCCACACCGATTACCGGTCATTGATACTGCGTTTCCATACCGAAGTCTGGCAGTGGATTGGCGAATATTCGTGGCACCGGCGGAGTTCACCGCCGACGCTGTTACGCTGGATATGGGCCTCAACCAGTGCGCCACAGTGCAAAATGGTGCTGCTGCTCAATCTCGATACTCTGGGGACAGCCCATGATGAAAGCGCTCAGCAGGCGATGAGAAAGATTATCCGCAATGCATGGCTGAGAGTTACCGGTTCTGAGCATCATGGCGTAACGAACATCACACCTATCATCAACAACCGCGCTGTACGGGGAGCCTTCACATCGCCTTTTAACCAGCTCAGAACACAGGTTCAGTCCATGGCTGCACCCATAGCGACAGCGCGGACGGGAATAGTGGATTAACGTGATTGTTCCCCTGAGACTGGCGACGATCACCACATAAAACGGTGGCGCTTATCCGATGTGTTTTCCGAGAAGATTTCTGACGAGTATCGCGGCATGTTCACGGGCCTGCTGGATGATGTCATCCTTATGGATAGAGCGACCGCAGTGAGCACAAGTGGTGCCGGTAACATCGTCCACATCGCTGATTTCCGTCCCGGTGTGTACGGCGAGATCGTGATTACAGCCTGGGCATTTAAATGGAACGTTACTCATTATTGTTGACCTTCTGCCTAAGGATATCAGGTGACTGACCGTAGCAACGACAGCGTTAATGCCGCAAGGCTCATTTGATCCCTGTCCCGAAGCAATGTCGATGTGTTGAAGTGGTCACATCGCAGACGAAAAAACAGGCTTGAACGAAGGGGGATGAACCACACCGATAGTGTCGCATTTCTGTTTGCACTGGCTTTTCCTGAATACCCGCGCTGCCAGCGTCTCTCCGGTAGCCCCTCCGGAATACCCATCGGCGATGAATATCTGCCTGTACGACGCACAGTTCCGGCTGTAAGGAACAACCTGTAACGATCTTTTTTTGCACGTTATCGTCACCCGGTTTGAGGATCGCTGTCGTTCATGTTCGCGCTTATTCGCGGCGCGTTCACCATCAGGCCCACCTGGATATTCTGAAGAACTGCCGCTCAGGCGAGAAGCCAGGTTTAACGGTTATCACCAGGACGAGAACATCATCATGACACCACATGCCACTGAACGTCTGCCGGACGGCGGAACCCCGGGCATCCTGAATGCCTCAGCCAGGGCTAAGGCCGCCGCAGAACTGGAACAAAAAGGTAATTATGGTGAAGCTGCCCGGTGGTGGCGGATGGCGGCAGAGGCCGCCCGCAATCCACGCCAGCAACACTGGCAGGAGTCCCGGGCCAGCCTGTGTGAACGCCGTCATCAGGCCCCGCTGTCACAGCCAGAGCGCTAACCCCGTTACCGGAGCGACATACATGCGATACCTTTCCTCGATACTTATCATCACCCTGACCGTGCTGTTAACGCCTCTGGTCCGGGCGGATACCCTGTCGATACTGCCCTGCGAAGCGTCAGATATTGTGGTACATACTGATGACCGGGGCGGTCTTTACGACGGAATGTCTCAAAGTGGTACGGCCCTGGTGTTACACAACACTGGCCCCGGAGCCTGCATGCTTCCGCCGCGACCGGTCTTAACCTTCAGCGACGCTGCACATCACCCGATGCCTGTTGAGCGACGCACCGTCCGGGGCATGAGTCCCGGCCCGGTGCTGCCGCCGGTGATAGTGCCTGCCGATGGTGAGCTGCGGATACTGTTGCGCTGGGTGTCCAGTGATGCGTTTGACGGCGGCAACTGTATCCGGCCAGCACTTGTTTCGCTGGATCTGACTGGAGGATCGCTGACGGTGCCTTTTGACCGCCAGATGTGTGCGGCAAAAGGGAGTACCGGCTATTACTCACAGTCGCTGACCGGTACGCCGTAAGCGAGCCGGGTATGAAAATCGGTTACCTGTTTCCATTGTCATTTTTGCAGTGACCGTGGCCCTGCTGTTGTGGTTTTTCCTGGGCGGTTATGCGCAGACAGGACAGTGATCAGATGCCGGATATTAATGTTAAGGAATATGAGTAATGGATGAAGTGGATCAGGCCAGCCAGGCCGAACAGATGAGGCTTGAACAGCTGCTTCGCAGCAGAACGCGGGCGTCGCTGCCGATGACAGGGCTGTGTCATAACTGCAGTGAACCTCTGGATAACGTGCATTTCTGTGACGCGGATTGCCGGGATGATTATGATAAACGGCAGCAGTCTCACCTGCGTCGTTAAAATCTCAGAGCAAATGGCCGCGGGATGAACAGCCATCCTCGGCATTGTTAATGCCTGTTGTGCATCAGAACTATGCCCATTTTTCATTTTCTTCATGCCCGTTGCCGTTTATACATTCGCTCCCTCCACCACAGTGGTGGTACAAGGTGATTGATGGGGACAAGAATGAAAAGTTTATCAGGTAAAACAGCACTCGTTACCGGGGCCGGTAGCGGTCTTGGCAGAGAAATCGCGTTATTGATGGCATCTGAAGGGGCATCGGTCGGAATATCGGATCTCAGTCTGGCCTCAGCCGAAAAGGTGGTCCGGGAAATCCAGCTTGCTGGCGGCGAAGCGCTTGCCATTGGCATGGATGTCTCGGACGAGCAGCAGACTCAGGAGGGAATCGACGCGCTGGTGAGTCGTTATGGCAGTCTTGACATACTTGTCTCTAATGCCGGGATCCAGATTGTCAGCCCCCTGGATGAATATACGTTTGCTGACTGGCGGAAGATGATGGCTGTACATCTTGACGGAGCATTCCTGACCACCCGGGCGGCACTGAAACATATGTACAAAAAACTGCAAGGGGGGACGGTGATTTATATTGGCTCCGTGCATTCGCATGAGGCATCCCGGCTGAAGGCGGCTTATGTGACCGCCAAACATGGGCTGATGGGGCTGGCTAAGGTGGTCGCTAAGGAAGGAGCTGTTCATAATGTTCGCTCGCATGTGGTTTGCCCGGGCTTTGTTGATACACCGCTGGTCAAAAAGCAAATTCCTGAGCAAGCCCGTGAGCTGGGTATCAGCGAAGAGGACGTTGTTAAAAATATTATGCTGGCGGAAACCGTTGACGGGCAGTTTACGTCGGCGGCAGATATCGCCGAAACCGTACGTTTTCTGGTGACATTTCCTTCCATGGCGCTGACCGGGCAGTCAATTACGGTCAGTCATGGATGGGGGATGCGCTGATGAGTAAAACCATGCAACGCAGTTTGCTCTCAGCTCTGGTGCTGGTGGCTTCCTGTTGTCATGCGGCTTGGGCAGTATCCGCTCAGGTGACCCGGGATACCCTCGGCACAATGGAGAAACACTATCAACAGATGTGGGAGAAAGAAAATGGCCCGCTGACGTTGGCCCCTCCCGCTCCCCTGGCGACGCTGTTATCATCGCTACCCAAAAACAACAATGACCCCGAGTATAGTACGCTCGACAGCCGTGATGCACTGGCTGCGCTGACACAAAAGTATGTGACGGATAAACAATCCGTAGCCCGGATTATTAATGTGGATGTCGCGGTACCGGGGCGAAAAATTCCGGTGCGGATCTACAACCCGCATCCGGATACAGCAACCGGGGTGATCTTCTTCATTCATGGTGGAGGGCATCTGAGCGGGTCGGTGGATGTATATGACCCGGTAGCCCGTCATCTGGCGGTTGCAACCGGCAATACCGTGGTGGCCGTGGACTATCGTCGGGCACCTGAATCCCCCTATCCGCAGGGACTTCACGATGCGCGTGATATCCTGATGCAGGTCTACGCTGTACTGGACCGGAACCATGTGTCCTGGAAGCCACAGCTGACCCTGGCCGGGGACAGCGGAGGTGGAGCATTCAGTGCCACACTGGCCGGAGATTTGCAGACTGAACACCCGGGCTTTATCTCCCGCCTGGTACTGATTTATCCCAGTCTGGATTACACGCTGTCCTGGCCTTCCGCTGATGAAAACGGGCAGGGTAAATTGCTTGATAAAAGCAAAGTGGCCTGGTACTTCAGTCAGTATTTTCAACACAATGAGGACAGAACGTCGCTTTCACCGCTATACAGGCCAGTTACGCGGGCGTTTCCGCCCACGCTGATTTTTAGTGGCGGTCTGGATCCGTTACGTGATGAGGATTTTGCTTTTGTTGCCCGACTGAAAGCCGCCGGTGTGCCGGTAAAACATGTGCATTTTCCGGGGATGGTACATGCGTTCCTGATGCTTGAAAATCTGGTGCCGCAGCAGGCTGAAGAGGTTTACAAGGCTACCGCTGATTTCATTGACTCACCTGTCAATTAGGTCTGAGGGGCCGTTTCCAGAACTGCCCCTGTTATTTCGTTAACAAAATATTTAATTTTCGTGGCGTGCTCTATTTTCATCAGGGCAGAAACACCGCCCTTTAAGCCTGCTGTCTGGTCGCTGCCAGTACAATTTCGCGGATACAGACGTTTTGAGGCTGCAGGTAAGCAAAGCGAATGGTATTGGCCACATCCTCAGCAGAAAGTACAACACCGCCCATATCCTGTTTCCATGCCTGATAACCAGACTTGATTTCTTCGTCAGTGGTATGACTCAACAATGCCGTTTCAACGGCCCCCGGCGCGATGGTGATAACCCTGACGCCGTGTGGAGCCAGTTCTTCACGAAGATTCTCGGAAATACCGTGCACAGCAAATTTCGTCCCTACATAAGCAACATGGTTCGGAAACGTTTTACGCCCTGCCACCGAGCTGATATTGATAATGGTGCCACATTTGCGGCTTACCATGCCTGCCGCCACGGCATGCACACCGTTCAGCACGCCTTTGATATTGATATCCAGCATCCGCTCCCATTCTTCAGGATTTTGCGTGGTCATATTGCCGAGCAGCATTACACCGGCATTATTAATCAGTGCGTCCACCGGACCGAAACGCGCCTCAGCCTCTCTCACCGCCTGAATAAATACTGTACGGTCAGTCACGTCCACCGATTTGCAAAGCGTATCTGGCAGGTTAAGCGCTTTCATTGGTTCACTACGGCGGGCAATCAGCAGAAGGGGATGCCCTTCTGCCGATAACAGTTGGGCGGTAGCAAGGCCGATACCGGAGCTGGCACCGGTGATAACAATCAGGGGTTTCTTTTCATATTGCATGCTGAACTCCACATAATTAAAAATGATAGCTAAAGCGACGGGTGGACTGTAATTCATCCACTTCAGGCTTTAAAATGGTTTTTTCTTCTCGCAGGCATCATTAAATATTATGGATTATCGCCAGCTTCATGCTTTCATCGCTGTTTTCGAGGAGCGAAATATTACTGGCGCGGCCCGTCGGCTTTGCCTCACTCAGCCCGCCTTGTCAGCCACCATAAAAATGCTTGAAGACGATCTCGGGACACCGTTATTTCTGCGTCAGCCACGCGGTGTGGAGGTGACGCAGGATGCAAGGATCCTTTACCCACATGCCCGACGTATGGTAGCTGAGTTGGATACACTAAGCCGTAGCTTCAGACGGGAGAGGCACCGACAGCCCCTTAACATCGGTATCGAGCATGATATTGCGGACAGTCAGTTAAACGCTTTTCTGCAGCACATCCGAGATCCGGAATTCTGTTTGCTGGTCACACTGGAGCCAGGCTGTACGGGGGATATTCGTTTTGGCTGTGAGGAACTGCGTTGTGAAGATGAGCTGTTCTTACCATTGCATACCGAGCCGTTTCTCCTGGCTCTCCCGGGCGACCACCCACTGACAGAGAAAACGACGGTGACCGAAGCGGATCTTCATGGTCTGTGCTGGGTAATGTGTCCTGAGCTGACATCACACCAGCGTCTGCTGCCGGTTTATGGTGCTACGGCAAATTCACCGGCAGCAAATGCCGGGACGTATTCTCTGGCACTCAGACTTGTCACGCAGGGACTGGGGGTTGCTATTGTACCGGAGTCACTGGCACGTGAACATTCGCAGGTGGTGACCAGAGCCCTGCCTGGACATCCACTCTCAAGACGAACGGGAGTCTGTTATGCAGTTCAGTCACTGTCATTTCCCGCCGTGGATCAACTCATCCAGCATTTAATGCGAATGACACGCTGATCAAGATTATGCATGTATGGTAATCGCGAATCGCGGTGGTTGGCCCTCGATTCACTGGGGGGCATCCTGCATCGCAACACGTTATTCAACCTCATCTAAATGCGCAGGATTTCCTGTCTCTGGGCCTTCAGTTCTCAACTTCAGCCAATATCTGTTACTGATGCCTTGCAGGTGCTATCAGTCCATGATGCAATCGGCGGTGCCTATTAGTAGGCTGTGGCGCGGGCTCCTGCTGTGCTTTTCCCATCGCTGCTTTTTTGTCTTCCATGTACTGCGAGTTTTCGGGGTTGATCACGGGACCTGGCCCAAATACAAGCGGTGGTTGTGTTGGAGCGGCTGCGCTAACGCTGTTCGTTGAATCTGCTGCAATAGCGGAGACGGCATATAGTGATGCTATCAGAGTGGCGAGTAATTTGGGTAATTGACGCATAGCGTTGTCTGTTTTATGGGGATCAGCCGATAGCATCCTGCCGGGAGCGGTGCGATATCAATTGCCAGGCGTGTTGCTGTTATTTCATTACCCACGAGGTTTGCCAACCATTGCAGAGCTGTATTCATCGTGGAGATTGCCCGATATCAACGCCAGTTCTCCGCGTTGTACCAGCATGATATAGCGCCATTTGCAGAACGTATCAGTCATTCCCGTTTCCGACATTGCCTGTCCGATAGCGTGAGCCAGTCTGGTTGGCTGCTCCCCGACAATTGATAACAGCCGGGTGTCGAAATACTCGATCGGACGTTCTGTCAGTCGGTTATTTTCTATAATGCGTATACCAACGCCCTGGTCGCGCAGTTTGACCCACTCATCAGCCAGCTGGCGGCGAATAGCGGGTGTCGCAGTCTGGCGTTCAGCAAAACGTAACTTAAGTTGCCCGACGGGGATCTGTGCAATTGCAGCGTGCGTCTGTCCGTCAGGATTATTCATATCGCGGGTATCGACCAGAACCTCCGTCACCCTGACGGTGTCATCCCGTAGCCACCAGTAAATACGGCGGCGAAGCAGTTGTTCGACAGGATGCGTTCCCGACCAGATGACGATTTCATCAACCCCCTCGCTTAGCGTACTCAGTTGCTGATGAACGTTCTGGAAAGTTGCAGCCCAGTTGATTCCGACATCGCCATAAGCCAGTGAAAAGAAGTCATTCCAGAAAGCGACGCGCTGAAGCGGAGATTCGGCATCGACATCTGTTAATGGACCAATACAGCAGTCGTCGGCAATATCCCTGATATCGGTGCCAAACAGCGATTTGAGACGTATTAGGGCCGAGCCAGCCTGACATACATGTCGGATATGAGTCTTCATTGGCGTTCCTCTGAAATCGTGTTGTTGTGTGCCAGACTCAAATGATCAAACGTTTCTTCACCTCGCGCTGGTAGGCTCCAGTTTCTGCAGTCAGGGGCCGCCCCAGGGCGTTATACTGGCAAATCACGACATCATCGTCAAAGCGCACCGGGTTCTGCACCGGATACTATGGAAATACCGACCTGGTGATACGACGAAATCGCAGGTGAATCTCCCCTGGGGACCGTCACAGCAACATAAAAAATGCCCGCAGGATACGGGCAAAGGGAAAAATTGAAGCAATCATCATCAGGATGCGATTGTCTTAACGTCGCTTTTTAACCGTCAGCACGGGACTGGAAATTGTCAAATTCTGCTAAAACTGCGAGAAACCCTAGGTCAATACCGTCGTCCTGAACAGCCATATGGTTCTCCGGGGTTAGTGATAACACGATTTTTGCATCCTTTGCATCGATCTTTTAGCCACTGCACAGTTAACAAAAAAACACAGGTCATACCTCTTGCTTAAGTTTAAATTCAGTTAACAATGATAAACATTAGCTAATCAGATAATAAAAATATTATTAATGGTGGAATAGCATTGTGAAAAGCAGGCTTTATCTGACGCAGCACGAAACGGAGTTAATACTGAGGGCGACGGAAGGTGAAAAGAACGGACTGCGGGATCGGTGCATGATCCTGATGTGTTTTTATCATGGTCTGCGGATCAGCGAACTGCTTGGCCTTACCGTCCGGGATATCGATTTAGCGGGCGGGACTATTTTTATCCGGCGACTGAAGAACGGTTTCAGTACCGTGCACCCACTCCAGCCGGAAGAGCGTAAGCTCATAGGGGAGTGGATGAGTCGCAGACCTTTATCGAAAGACGGCTGGCTTTTTCCCAACGCAAAGGGGAACCATCTCACCCGTCAGTATATGTACAAGCAACTGCGGCATTACGGGTTACTGGCCGGGCTGGCGGTACGGGTTCATCCTCATATGCTGCGCCACGCCTGCGGCTACGAACTCGCCGAGCAGGGGATGGATACACGATTAATCCAGGATTACCTGGGGCATCGTAATATCCGGCACACCGTGCATTACACGGCGGGGAATGCAGCCCGTTTCGCACAGACCTGGAAAAAGCAGCGCCAGGCGGTCGTGAGCGAGGAGAATGAGCGATGCGAGGTGAGGCCCATAACAGCCCGGGTGATGAGAACCATTATTGCTCAGGGCAGGTTTGCACTGAATTTATTACCTCGCAACTTGCGACGAATGCTTCAGTTTAAAGCGATGACCAGAAATGCCCCTGAGCCGATATAATACCGCTCGTGGTGGATTAAAAAATACTACAACGATCCCCTCATTCGGGGAGATCGCATTGAACATCTTGGATATCATCATTTCCTGGAGAAGTTATTCTGTTTCCGGTCGGGTGATGTAGAGTAAACTCAGCAGAATAAAGCTGATGAATGTGTAGGCCTTGGTTTGCCCGTTCCACTGATTCGCCCACATGGCAAGATACTCACCTCCGGCCACGGCAAAACCTGTGTACCAGACCAGCACAGCTGGAATACAACCAGCAATAAACAATTTTTTCCCTGTGGTAGCGGTATTCTGAGCTTTTCTCAACGCACCATACAACAGAGCCAGTCCCCCGAGAGAACACAGCAACCCAGTTATAAATTCGCCAATGATAATCGTAATGTAGCCTGCCTGTTGCCAGAATGGCGAGGTAATGGCGCGGGTACGAATAGCGCTTCCGGTAAACCAGGGCTCCATACTGTCCATAGACAGGACGTGTTGAACAAATTGCCAGTTGGTGTCGTAATCCAGAACGTTATCTACGGCAACCAGAAGCCCGAAAGCGCCCACTGAAACGGCCAGTATACCTTTCAGTAATTGTTGTAAAAAAATCATCGCCCTCCCCCTTCGAAAATGACCTTTTGTTTTGCCACCGTTGGCTTTGCAGTAAATAGCCAGTGATGCATACACTGAGTACTACTGGTATGCCAACGGGAGCCGGAGAACTCAACCAGCCGTCATCCTTTCAGGCCCGTATTTGTGGTGGAAGTCACCATTGAACCGCTTAAATGAGAATGCACACTGTAGGTCAGCGCTGGGTTATATTGTTGGCTAAGTACACTCAGCTTTTTTAGATACGCCGATCCCGTTATAATCCCCGTATGAAAAAGCATCCCACCGTATTACCACCCGAAGAGTCCATGGCCGATCTGGCGCATTTTGCCTGGTGCACACTGGTTAGTTTACGCCTGGCGCAGCAGGACGGTCATGCACTATCACCGCTGACCATTCACACCTTTTTAGTTCGCTGGCTTGGCTCCGCGCAAAAGCAGCGTCGTTTTCCTCGTTCTGTAGCCGAACATATAGACAGTCTGCTTCGTCTGGGACGCCAGAAAGGTCCCGCAGCCGGATTGTTAACGCGGCTGGAATACCTCCACCAGTCCTGTACGGAGCCGCTGGCGCAACAGTCTGACCTCTTCAGGTTAACGCACGCAATTGAGTATCTCAGAGCGGAGGGCTGGGTGAATGCGGTGGTCACTGACGATGAATGGGTACCCGAATCCCTGTACGCCGAATATGCGGATGTATCCGCGTTACTGGTAAGAAAATCCGAACTGCAGCGCCATTTTACAGAGCAGGGACAACAATCCGCTCCGGTGGAATTTATCGTCGTTGGTGATACCCGTGTTGCTGGCGATGCGTTTGACACGCGTGAGCTGCGTTACACGACGGGTGAGCTGCACGCTGGCTGGTGCTTGCTGTCGCTATTGTCATCAGCAGATGCAGGTATCCCCGAAGAGCAGGCAGCTACCTGTTAACACAAAGGAAATGACCGAGGGGCGAATTGACTACCAGATCGAGAAATATCAGTTTTCATGCGCTGATGAAACGCCCCGTCTGACCCGACAGTGGGCGGATGTGCTGGAAGAATGCCGACACCTGAGAGCCGGAGCGGCAGAACGTCTGCGTATTGCCCTGCTGAACGTTGATTATGTCACCAGCTTTGAGCTGCCATTTCGGATGCTGTTAACCCGCACGCCCCAGTTGATCGCCAACCTGCGCGACGAGCTACAGATTAATCATAAAGAGGCTGACTTCAACGGGAAGCGCTTTGGCTGCGTCAGGAGCCTGCAAACCGATCTCAGCGGAATACCGGACGGGGTTCAGTACCGCATGGTCACCCGCAACCGGCGTCTGGATCCCACTGGCGTAGTGACCTCGCCTTATCAGCAGATTGCGAAAAACATGAAAGCGCCACGCGAACACCTCAGGCTGGCGCTGGAAATCGGTCTACAGGTAACCGCACTCGACGGGCTCTTCTGGTTCGGCATTCAGAGGATCGCCGCCGATGTGCAGCGGCTTCGCAAAGCGGGTATGGTGATCGTTACCTCCGAAACCGAGGTGTCCTATAACCTCACCAGCACGCCCCGCCGGATCCCGGTTTATACACTTTCCAGTGGTCATTGATTATCCCCGATATTCCAGTACCTGAGAAACATGCAATCCGGCCACATCTCTGTCTGAGCAGGATGATGACGATAAACCAGTCGCTGATGAAGATATTTATTTGAATTAGATCACAATTAACTGCAACTTTACATTTAGTTGCAAAAACATAACGTGATACCGAAAATGATAATACGATTAATTACGGTGCGTAATTGCCTGGATTTTGCTCAAAAACCAGAGCAACCTAATAACAACGACCGATGGAAATGGTCAATAGATGATCTACACTAATATTCCTGAAACACCCTAAAATTACATTTTAATACAAAATACTATCGGTTTATGCAGGAAGCATTAAATTAGCGGCCTCTTTGATTTTTTATTTCCAAACTTCTACTATTCGCGTGTTCTATGAACAATTAGGGCAATAGCCTTCCTGTCTGCGATGAAGGGATTACCCGGAGTGACTGGAAGACCAACATTTAAAGTACGCTGACAAAGATAACCTCTGTCTCCTGTATCGGAGAGGGGTTGTCAGTATACTTTGCTGTTACGTTGTCCTGAGGCATAAATAGCCTGCCCGCTACCAGACGACTAAGTGCGTAAAATCATGGTTGAGTCAAAGAACATGAGTAAAGGCGCACAAGGAACATGAAGTGACGGAATAAGAATGATGACTAACACACCGAAGATTTGCATCGTTACAGGCGGTTCCAGTGGCATTGGGGAAGCCACAGCGCTCCTGGCACTGGAGCAGGGCTATCGTGTGTACAACCTTGATTTATTACCCCCACAATCGACTCCGTCACAGCGTAATGACACCTTTTTAAAATGTGATGTCACGAGCCGCAGTGAGGTGGATGAGGTTGTGAATTTAATTTCCCTCCGTGAAGGTGGGATTGATGCTTTAGTGGTAAGTGCAGGTGTTCATTTATCTGCAAATATCGAACAAACCTCAGAAGAGGATTTTGACAGGGTGATGGGTGTCAATACAAAAGGTACTTATTGCCTGTTAAAATCCGTCATTCCCTTGATGAAAGAAAAAAGAAAAGGGAGCATCGTGATTGTTTCCTCTGATCAGGCCTTTGTCGGGAAGAAAAATAGTTTTGTTTACAATTCATCGAAGGCGGCAATTGCCGCAATGGCAAGAACTATTGCCCTGGATTACGCCCCCTTTGGTATTCGTTGCAATGCAATTTGTCCCGGCACAATAGACACCCCACTCTATCAAAATGCTGTACAACGTTATGCTTCGAAAAATGGACTGAATATTGATGAAGTGCATGAAGAAGAAGCAAAAGAGCAACCATTAGGCCGGATAGGTACACCTGAAGACGTCGCTAATTTCATTGCTTTTCTCATTGGTGACTCATCATCGTTTATAACGGGTGCACTGCTTCCCGTTGACGGTGGTTACACGGCCAGATAAAACATGACTAAAAAGGAAGTTCTGATATGAATCATATTCATTGCGTAGCCAGATTCCTGGCTAAGAGTGGAAAAGTTGATGAGCTTGTTGAGAGCTTACGTAAACTTATCCCGGATACGCTGTCGGAAGACGGTTGCATTGGCTACGATCTGACACGGGAAATACAATACCCAGGTTCTCATGGTGAGAAATGGGATGTCTGCTTAATTGAGAAATGGAAATCAAGAGTGGATTTTGACCTGCACTGCACTAAACCATACATCACTCATTTTTTTGACAAGACAGCACAAATTTTGGTTGAAAAATCAGATGTACGCCTTTACGGGACATCAGTTTAAACATTTCAGGCCATTAAGGATTTTTACCATTAGCTCATCTTTTGTTACACCGGTAAATATTTCACAGTCTTCGGCATATTTTATCGCAACCCAATATCCCTGATTCTCTAAGTAGGTCAGTTTAAAATCCTGCCCTGCAACATTGATAACTTCGACTGATTTTGATTGATTGAATGTGTTGTCAGACATGAATATAGAAGAATTCCTTTCAAATCCATTGATTATGATTGATTGTGGCATCATCCTGGTAAAGGATGTAAAACACCGTTTTATTGCCTCAAATGCCGCTTTTTCCCGACTTGCGGGGAAAAAGACAGAATCACTTATTGGGTTAAATGATTTCGATATGCCCTGGGCTGACAGTGCAAGTATCTATGTCAATCATGAAAAAGATATCCTGAGAGGAGACAATTATTCTGTCATAGAGCCTCTGAATGGAACCACACCTGTAAATCTGATAACGGCCAAAAAAGTTATCTATGATGCTGCGGGTAAACCCGCTGGAACCATTGCCAATGCAGTGGTAATCACGCAAAACATAAACTTCTTCAATCTTGCTGGCAAATCAGAAAGTATTAAAGTTTGTAACTATGGAGAGAATTATAACTTAACCGCCATGGAATCGAAAATAATGTACCTTCTTCTTAAAGGACTAAAGCGAGCAGCTATCTCTGAAAGTGCAGGTGTTTCTTTAAAATCTGTGGATTTTCATTTGATGAATCTCAAAAAGAAGTTCAGGGCGGAGAGTACGAAAGAACTGGTGAGCCTGGCCTACCAGAAAGGTTATCAGGACATACTCCCCTTCACACTTAAATTCTGAAACCTAGAATTTTTCTAGTATGTTTAAACCTGAAAATAGCGTTCAATACTCAGATATCAGGACTGAAACTCAGCACATATTTACAATACCCAATCACAGGCAACGGGTGAGTTGATTTGTCAATATAAAATAACAATCTGAAGTCTCAGGTGTAGCTTAATTCATAACTGAAGAGTACGAAGTGAAAGGAATATGAGTGGCAGAATGTGCGATGAGTGTGAAATCACGGGTAGATTTCATTTCCACTTTCCAAATTTAACTTTTCTTTCAGGTTTTGACAGAAGTCGGGCAAATAAATAACACACAAGCGAAGGACAGATCATGAGCTATCAGTCGGAAATACCTAAAGCACGAATAAATTTAAAACTGGATGTACACGTCGGCAATGCACAAAAGCAGACTGAGCTCCCACTCAAGCTATTGCTTGCCGCTGACTTCAGCAATGGTAACGAGAGCGCACCACTTTCTGAACGCCAGAAAATAAATATCAATAAGCTGAATATGCAGCAGGTTATTGCTGAACTGGCCCCATCAGTCAGCTTTGACGTGAAACATGCCCATGGCGATGAAGAAACGGAAGAGAAGATTAATCTGACGTTCCGCCATATGAAAGATTTCTCCCCTGAGCACGTTGCCCGCCAGGTGCCCCGGCTGCAGGCGATGTTAATGATGCGTAATCTGTTGAAAGACCTACGGGCCAATCTGTTAGATGACGCGGGTTTCCGCCGTGAGCTGCTGGAAATCCTGCGCAACCCCGCTCTGAGCGACGAGCTTCGCGCTGAAATCGCCGCCCTGGCACCACAGGACATCTGATCCCCCTATTTGCACGAGAACACTATCATG
Source organism: Enterobacter cloacae complex sp. ESBL7 (assembly GCF_041679625.1). NCBI lineage: Bacteria > Pseudomonadati > Pseudomonadota > Gammaproteobacteria > Enterobacterales > Enterobacteriaceae > Enterobacter > Enterobacter cloacae complex sp. ESBL7. The sequence goes on along the minus strand of NZ_JBGORN010000001.1, from coordinate 905,635 downwards.
TCAGCTGAACAGAATACCGCCGCCGCAACGGCTGAAGTCCTGGAGCAGGAACCGTCTGCCGGGGTCTATGCGTCATTACTCAAAAAAATCAACCTGTCTCCCGTGGACCAACTCAGTGATATCCGCGCCTGGAAAGATGAAGCCGATATGGCGGAAGCCGGTGCGAATCAGCGCGTGACCGCCGCCCTGGGCGTTTTTCTGGAGCAGTTGCGCCAGTCCGGTACCCGTAAAGTCGATAAGCTGGATAAAGCCCTGCTGGATCAGATGATCGGTGAACTGGATCGTCAGCTCAGCCAGGACCTGGACAAAATTCTGCACCATCCTGAGTTTCAGAAGGTGGAAAGTCTCTGGCGCGGCGTGGAGCACCTGGTCGGGAAGTCGGATTTCAGAAAAAATATTCGCGTAGAACTGCTTGATTTGTCCAAGGAGGATTTGCGGGCGGATTTTGAGGATGCACCGGAAATCATCCAGAGCGGATTATATCAGCACGCGTATTGCTCGGAATATGACCAACCCGGCGGTGAGCCCATTGCGGCGCTGATTTCAGCGTATGAGTTTGATGCCGATGCTCAGGATATCGCGCTGTTGCGTAATATCTCCAAAGTGGCCGCAGCAGCCCATATGCCGTTCATTGGCTCTGTGGGTCCGAAGTTCTTCATGAAAAATACGATCGATGAAGTGGCTGCGATAAAAGATGTCACCAACTATTTTGATCGTGCGGAGTATATCAAATGGAAGAGCTTCAGGGAAAGCGATGATTCGCGCTACATCGGTCTGACGATGCCGCGCGTGCTGGGGCGCCTGCCGTACGGCCCGGATACCGTCCCGGTGCGCAGCTTCAACTACGTGGAAGAGGTCAAAGGCCCGGACCACGACAAGTACCTGTGGACCAGTGCTTCCTTCGCGTTTGCCGCCAACATGACGCGCAGTTTTGCGAACAACGGCTGGTGTGTGCAGATCCGTGGCCCGCAGGCCGGGGGTGCCGTGGAAGACCTGCCTATCCACCTGTTTGACTTGGGTACCGGCAGCCAGGTCAAAATCCCGTCTGAGATCATGATCTCCGAAACCCGCGAGTTTGATTTTTCAAATCTTGGGTTAATTCCACTAAGTTACTATAAAAATAAAGATTTTGCCTGTTTCTTCTCTGCCAACTCCACCCAAAAACCGGCACTCTATGACACGCCGGACGCCACGGCCAACAGCCGTATCAACGCCCGCCTGCCCTATATCTTCCTGATGTCGCGTATCGCCCATTACCTTAAGGTCATCCAGCGCGAGAACATCGGCACCACCAAGGATCGTCGCGTACTGGAGCAGGAGCTGAACCGCTGGCTGAGTGGCCTGGTGACCGAGATGACCGATCCGGGCGATGCGCTGCAGGCCTCGCACCCGCTGCGCGAAGGCAAAGTCGTGGTGGAAGATATTGATGACAACCCGGGCTTCTTCCGCGTGAAACTCTTCGCGGTACCGCATTTCCAGGTGGAGGGGATGGATGTCAATCTGTCTCTGGTCAGCAAGATGCCGAAGGCGAAAGACTGACGCCGGAGGGGCGCGTGAAGATAACACAACCGTACTGGGGAAAAGGCGTATTCATTTCCCAGCACCACTTTCAGCAGCAAATCACGGCGTCAGCCTGGCAGAGTGAGTGTATTGCACTGATGGGGCTGAATCACCCATGGGGCGTGCTGGAAGCCACGTTTGAAACCGAATCGCTGAAGGTGGAGCGTCTGCAGGTGCAGCGACTGTCGGTGCGTTTTCAGGACGGGACGCTGATTGAGACCGGTAACGCCGACACCCCGGCACCGGTCCTGGCGCTGGAGGGACTCACCGGTGAAGTTGTTGTGGTGCTGGCCCTGCCGCTGTTGCACAGCGGTGAGAGCAACTGTCTGGAAGCGGAAGAACGGGCCGAGCGCCCGGTCCGTTACCGTCAGCAGTGGCGGGAAATCCGCGACCAGTATGGCGACGGTAGTCGTCAGATAACGGTGCTGCAGCATGAGGTCTCACTTCGGCTGGCGTCTCAGGACAACAGCGAATACCTGACCTGTCCGGTAGCGCGACTGCGCCGCGAGCCACAGGGGAACTGGGTGCTGGATGAGACCTTTCTGCCACCGTTGCTGAACATGCGGGCCAGCCCCTGGCTGATGAACGGCCTCGGGCGATTGCTGACACAGCTGCGGGCTCGTCAGCAGCGCCTCATGTCCATGCGCCGGGAGAGTAACGAACGCATGGCCGATTTTGCCGTGGCGGACGTGTCGCTGTTCTGGCTGCTCAATTCACTCAACGGCGCGGATCCGTTGCTGGAGAGTTTTCTGCGTTTTCCACAGAGCCCGCCGGAACGACTCTGGCCGGTGCTGGCCCAGCTGGCGGGGAATCTGCTGACCTTTTCGCTTGAGCATCAGGCAGGTGTTATTCCGCAATACGATCATGCGCAGCCGGAAAACGTGTTTCCGGTGCTGTTCGATCTGCTGAGCGACCTGCTGGAAGCCAGCCTGCCGTCCCGGGTTGTCAGGGTTGAACTCACCTTTGATAACCGGCTGCACCAGTGGCAGGCCGACGTGCGGGATCCCCGATTGCGCGAAGGGGCTGACTGGTATCTGTCGGTACGCTCGACCATGCCGGTGGCACAGCTGCAGGATAAATTTCCGCGCCAGTGCAAGATCGGCTGCCCGGATGATGTCACCGATCTTGTGAATGCGTCACGCCAGGGCATTCCCCTGCAGCCGCTGCATCACGTACCGGCGGCAGTACCGCTGCGCATGGAAAATCAGTATTTTTCCCTCGACCTGTCCTCCCCGGCAGCACGGGCGATGCTGGACAGCGGGCAGTGCGTGTTTTACACCCCGGGGACGCTCGGCGAGCCGGAGCTTGAACTGTTTGTGGTGCTGCGAAAATGAGTGAAAGCCGCAACCCGAAACATGACGCCCGCGATATGGACCTCCTGCTGCAGGATACCTGGCTGCAGGTTATCAGCCTGCGCCACGGCCCGACATTTAAGGAAGGAGAAGCGCAGGACGTCTGGACGCAGTGTGTGAGCGCGACAGAAAAGGTGCAGCACCTCCTGGAGCAGGCCGGAATGGACGAGACCAGCCGGAAGGATATTCTCAACGTTCAGTGTTCGCTGCTCGATGAAGTGGTGAAAAAACGTGACATACAGGATGACCTCTACTTTCAGTGTCGCGGCCTGCCGCTGCAGGGACATTTTCTTGTCGATATTGACGCCGGGGATGCGCTCTGTTCGCGAATGCGGGAGGTGCTCAGGAGCCCGTCGGCAGACCTGCGGGTACTGACCTGTTTTCACCGTGCGATGATGCTGGGGTTCCTCGGGGAATATCCGGCGGTAGATACGCCTGAGCGGGAACAACTGGTCGCTGAATTAACGGCCCGGGTACCGCCGTTCCGTTATCCGCAGACACAGCCGGTGCTGGCGGGCGTAAAAGCCGGTTACCGCCTCACGGGCTGGCTGAGTCGCTGGCCGCTGCAGATGGTCGCGGGCGTGTTACTGCTGGCCGGACTGTGGTGGGGCTTACATTACTGGCTTGACCAGTTGCTCGCCACCCTGTTGCCGGGCGGGGTGAAATGAGTCAGTCGGTACAGCGTGCGATGGCGCTGTGGGCCGCCCTGCTGTCGGCGGTGGTCTGTCTGGTCTTTCTGCCGGTTTCACGGCCTGTTGCCATCGCGCTCATGGTCGGTCTGTGGGCGGGGATGGCCGGGCTGCTCCTCATCCGTCGTCGCACCGCCACCACGGAGGTCTCGTCTTTTTCGGCAGAAACGCTGCCTCCCGCTTCGTATCGTCAGCCTGTGATGCTGGTCTGTGGCGACACTGACGCACTCTGGCAGGATGCGCCTGACGTGCAGACCTCGACAACCGGCTGCCGCATCCGCGTGGCGATGCAGCAGGACGTGGCGCAGGTGGTCCGTGAACTGCTGCAGGCCCGTCCGGGCTGGGGGCCGCAGTTGTCGGTGATGCTCATCGTCTGTCCGCAGCAGCATACCGACAGCGTGGTGCTGACCGGGCACCTGCTCGCCCTGCGGGGACAGCTCAGCCAGTGCCGCCGGGAAACGGGGGCTTCGCTGCCTCTGGTGCTCTGTTCCGTGGTGAGTTCTTCCCTGACGTCCGTCCCGCTGTGGCAGGCGCTGTTGCCGGGTGGACATGTCAGCGTCTGGTCCAGCGACGTGGCACATGGTCCTGTCTCCTCATGGATGGCCACCTGTGGTCCACACGCGGTATCGCAGCAGGTGCTGATAAACAGCCTGAGCGCATGGAGCCAGCAGCACGTCACGGATGTGCTGGGTGCGGTACAGGCGGATTTTCCGGTGATATCACCGTCCATGGTGCTGTGGGGTGGCATTCCCTTTGCAGAGGTTTCGCCATCACCTTCTCTCTGGATGCGCTGGCTACGGGAGCATACCGCGCTGCAGGAGGTTGCCGGATGGCAGCCTGTCGCTGATAACATCACTCCCCTCCCGGCGCTGCCGGATTTTATGCTGTCGTCCCTGCCCGGCGGGCACGGGCTGACGCCCCGGCAACGGGCCTGGTGCAGCGCCCTGCGGATGCTTCTGCTGGCGGCGGTGGTTGCACTGGGCTGCAGTGCCTGGAATAACCACCAGTTCATGCAGCGACTCGCTGCTGACATACAGCAATACGCCCGCGCGGAGAATCAGAGTGAACGCCGCACTGCCGCTGTACAACAACTGCAGCAGGATGCCGCACTGCTGGATGACTACGCCCGCAACGGCGAGCCGCTTCGTCTGGGGCTGGGGTTGTACGAGGGGGAACGGCTCCATCTGCCGGTCCTCGACACCCTGCGTGGCTATACCCCACAGATTGCAGAAACCGCACTGAAACCAACCGTGGAGAAAACTGCGCCACAGATTGTCCGCCTCGACAGCCTGTCGCTGTTTGCCCCGGGCAAATCCACCCTCAGACCCGACTCAACAAAAGTGCTGGTGAATGCCCTGGTGGGTATTAAGGAAAAACCCGGCTGGCTGATTGTGGTCAGCGGGCATACCGACAACACCGGCAGCCCGGCGCTGAACCAGACGCTGTCGTTGAAACGCGCCGAAGCAGTACGCGACTGGATGCGCGACACCGGCGGCGTGCCAGAAAGCTGTTTTGCGGTGCAGGGCTACGGGGCAGCTCGTCCCCTGCAGCCCAATAACACGACGGCGGGCCGGGCGGCCAACCGTCGGGTTGAAATCCGTCTGGTACCGCAGGCCGATGCCTGCCGGGTACCGGGCATAAAACCGATGCCATCACAGGATGGTGGCGCTTCTCAACGTAATCAATAAGGAATCAATAACATGGCAATTCCGGTTTATCTGTGGCTGAAGGACGACGGCGGTGCGGACATTAAAGGCTCCGTGGACGTGAAGGACCGCGAGGGCAGCATTGAAGTGGTGGCACAGGAGCATAACCTGTACATCCCGACCGACAACAACACCGGCAAGCTGACCGGTACCCGTATCCACACCCCGTTTAAATTCACCAAGGAAATCGACGCCTCCAGCCCGTACCTGTACAAGGCGGTGACCACAGGCCAGACCCTGAAATCAGCCGAGTTCAAATGGTACAAAATCAACGACGCAGGTCAGGAAGTAGAGTACTTCAACACCCTGCTGGAAAACGTGAAGGTGGTGAAGGTCAATCCGGTGATGCATGACATCAAGGACCCGACCTACGAGAAGCACAACCACCTGGAGCAGCTTGAACTGCGCTACGAAAAAATCACCTGGACCTATAAAGACGGCAACATCATTCATTCCGATGCCTGGAACGAACGCGCCACGGCGTAACACATCAGCAGACGGGGTTATCCCTGTCTGCTTTTTTTTGCTGAACGTCTGCTTTCGCGGGTGCTGAGCAAAACACACGACAACACGAAAATCTGACCTGATGCGCTTACAGGCTCCTTATTCCCAGGAAACAGCGAGGGGCGGTAGCGTGCCTGACGGTCACCCACGATGAGTAAAATGATATGGAAAATCCTGCCGTACTGTTGCGTCGCCTCAACCCGTTCTGCGCCCGGGCGCTGGAGGATGCGGCCACGCTGTGCCAGACCCGCGCCCACGCGGAAATCCATCCTGAACACTGGCTGCTCAAACTGCTGGAACAGGGCGAAGGCGACCTCACCGTGCTGGCCCGCCGCTATAAATGGGACATGGACACCCTCTGGCAGGATTTGCTGGCATACCTGGACCGGCTGCCCAGGTCAGTCAGAGGCCGTCCTCAGCTGTCTGCGCAGTTTAACGAATTGCTGCGTGAGGCCTGGCTGTGTGCGTCGATGGCGGGGGAAGCGCAGATACGCAGTATCCACCTGCTGATGGCGCTGCGCAGCCATCCGGCGCTGCTGCTCTGTGACGGCCTCTGGCCGCTGCTCTCCCTGACCGGGAGTCAGATAACGCAGTTGCGTCCGCTGCTGGATACGCAGTCGGACGAACGCCCGGAAGTGCAGGCACAGGAATCTGCTCTGATGGCGGGTGACCATGATGATACCGGCAACGGCAATGTGGCATTCGTCGGGCGTCCTGTCGGGGCTGATGTCCCCGCAATAAAGGAAGGCAAACCCACCACGGCATTACTGGCAGTTCTGGACCGTTTCACCACCGACGTCACCGCAAAAGCCCGGGACGGAAAAATCGACCCGGTATTTGGACGTGACAATGAAATCCGCCAGATGGTGGACATTCTCTCCCGTCGGCGCAAGAACAACCCGATTCTGGTGGGGGAGCCGGGCGTCGGCAAGACCGCCCTGGTGGAAGGGCTGGCGCTGCGTATCGCCGAAGGCAACGTCCCGGAGTCCCTCAAGCCGGTCATCCTGCGCACCCTCGACCTGGGTCTGCTGCAGGCGGGGGCCGGTGTCAAAGGCGAGTTCGAACAGCGCCTCAAAAACATCATCGACGCGGTACAACAGTCCCCGTTACCTGTGCTGCTGTTTATTGACGAAGCCCACACCATCATCGGGGCCGGTAATCAGGCGGGCGGCGCGGACGCGGCCAACCTGTTGAAACCGGCGCTGGCCCGGGGCGAACTCAGAACCATTGCCGCCACCACCTGGAGCGAATACAAGCAGTACTTCGAGCGCGACGCCGCGCTGGAGCGCCGGTTCCAGATGGTCAAAGTGGACGAGCCGGACGATGACACCGCCTGCCTGATGCTCAGGGGGCTTAAGTCCCGCTACGCTGAGCATCACGGCGTGCATATCAGCGATGAAGCGGTTCGCGCCGCCGTCACGCTGTCGCGCCGCTATCTTACCGGACGCCAGTTGCCGGACAAGGCGGTGGACCTGCTGGATACCGCCGCCGCCCGCGTACGCATGAGCCTCGATACCGTACCGGAGGCTCTCACCCGGCTGGCGGCGCAGGAGAACGCCCTGGTGCTGGAAGAAGAGGCCCTGCTGGAAGACCAGGCTGTGGGGCAGAGCGTGAAGACCGCGCGGCTGGCCGAAATTGCACAGCAGACCCGCCAGCTCACCACGGAGCAGCAGTTGCTCGAAACCCGTTATCAGGAAGAGAAACGGCTGGTCACGCAGTTGCTGGAAAGCCGCAACGCCCCGGAGCAGCAGGCAGAAACCGCAGACCTTCAGCAACAGCTGCAGCAGCTTCAGCAGAACAGCCCGCTGCTGTGCCCGGATGTCGATGTGCGTATGGTGGCGGAGGTGATTGCCGACTGGACCGGTGTTCCTCTCTCCTCGCTGCTGAAGGATGAACAGACGGAACTGCTGCATCTGGAGGCCCTGCTGCAACAACGCGTGGCGGGCCAGGAGGCTGCGCTCGCCGCCATTGCACAGCGCCTGCGGGCGTCAAAAACCGGGCTGACGCAGGAGGACGGGCCGCAGGGCGTGTTCCTTCTGGCAGGCCCCAGCGGCACCGGCAAGACCGAAACCGCCCACGCGCTGGCGGACGCCCTGTACGGCGGAGAGAAATCCCTTATCACCATCGACCTGTCCGAATACCAGGAGCCGCACACCGTCTCGCAGCTCAAGGGCTCCCCGCCGGGCTACGTCGGCTACGGTCAGGGCGGTATTCTGACCGAAGCGGTACGCAAGCGCCCCTACAGCGTGGTGCTGCTCGATGAGGTGGAAAAAGCCCACCGGGACGTGATGAACCTGTTCTACCAGGTGTTTGACCGGGGATTCATGCGCGACGGCGAGGGGCGGGAAATTGATTTTCGCAACACGGTCATCCTGATGACCTCGAACCTCGGCAGCGAACAGATTATGCAGCAACTGACGGAAGCCCCGGAGACCACAGACGGCGAACTGCAAGAACTTGTCCGCCCGCTGCTGCGCGACCACTTCCAGCCCGCGCTGCTGGCGCGTTTTCAGACGGTGCTGTACCGCCCGCTCGGTGAAGCCCCGCTGCGCACCATCGTGGCGATGAAGCTTGAGAAGGTCACCCAACGGCTCGCCCGTCACTACGGGATCACCACCACCATCAGTGAAAGCCTGTACGACGCACTGGCCGCTGCCTGTCTGCTGCCGGACACTGGGGCCCGCAACATCGACAGCCTGCTTAACCAGCAGATACTGCCGGTGCTGAGTCTGCAGTTGCTGCATCACCTCGCTGCCGGAGTGACGCTGAATCACCTGACGCTCGGCTGGCATGATGAGGAGGGCATCGTGATGGAATTTGATTCGCAGGAGAATAAGGCATGAGCACACAACCCGTTCGATACAGCCACAGCCACCATCTGCTGTCGGTGAAAGGCTGCAGCGCCATGCTGGACGTGCTGGCACTGGAAGGCGATGAAGGGCTCAGCACGCCGTTCCGCTACCGTATTGAATTTACCAGCGATGACCACGGTATCGCCCGTGAGACCATGCTGATGAAACCGGCCTCACTGACGCTTCAGAAGCCAGGTAACCGGAAAGTGGCGGCCCAGCCTCTGCGTATCATTCGCGGTGTGGTGACCGGCTTTGAACGCCTCGGCACCTCGAAGGACGAAACCCGCTACGCCCTGACTCTGCAGCCGCGTCTGGCGCTGCTGGACCGTTCGCACCAGAACGTGATTTATCAGGATCAGTCGGTCCCGCAGATTGTGGAGAAAATTCTGCGCGAGCGCCACGGCATGCGCGGCCAGGATTTTCTGTTTTCCTTCGATACGGAAAAATACCCGCGTCGCGAACAGGTGATGCAGTTTGGTGAAGATGACCTGACCTTTATCACCCGTCTGCTGGGGGAAGTGGGTATCTGGTTTCGCTCTACCACTGATACCCGTCTGATGATTGACGTGGTGGAGTTTTATAACAGCCAGCAGGGCTATGCGAAGGGACTGACGCTGCCGTCCATCCCGCCTTCCGGTCAGCTTGATGGTGAGACCGATGCGGTCTGGAATATGGCGAGCCGTTTTGCGGTGGTGGAGAAACAGGTCAGCCTGCGGGAATACAACTACCGCCAGGCGGCAGAGGACATGAATACGAAGGCGGATGTCACCCGGGGCGACAGCACCACGTACGGCGAGGCATACCACTGGGGCGACAATTACCTCACGCCCGGTGACAGCTACGCCCGCTCCCCTGAGCCGGAAAGCGGGATGTTTTATACCCGCCTGCGCCATGAGCGCTACCTTAACGCGCAGACACAACTGACGGGACAGACGGCCTGCTGTACGCTTTTCCCCGGCCAGGTGATGCGCGTGATCGGCGGTCATGAAGTCAGCGAACCCTTTGCAAAAGGCGTGCTGGTGACACGGATTATCAGCGAAGCCCGCCGTGACAAAGCGCTGGCGGTCAGTTTTGAAGCGATACCGGATAACGACAACTACGCTTACCGTCCACAGCCACCGGCACGCCCTGTGATGGCCGGAACGCTGCCTGCCCGGGTGACCTGTACTCCGGGAAATGAACTCTACGGCCACATTGACCAGGACGGGCGTTACCGCGTCAACATGCTGTTTGACCGCGACGAATGGGCAGCGGGTGGCGAAAGCCTTCGCGTGCGTCAGTCCCGGCCCTATGCCGGTGACACTTACGGTCTGCATCTGCCGCTGCTGGCGGGGACAGAGGTGGCGATTGGGTTTGAGAACGGCAACCCTGACCGCCCCTATATTGCCGGGGTGCTTCATGACTCGAAACACCTGGACCACGTCACCATCCGCAATGACCGGCGTAACATTCTGCGTACCCCGGCGAAAAATGAGATTCAGCTCGGGGACAGCCGGGAGCAGGAGCATATCCGCATCCGTACCGAATACGGCGGCAGGAGCAGCCTGAGCCTCGGGCATATTGTGGATGATGCGGGCGAGAGTCAGCACCAGAACCAGAAGCGCGGCGACGGCTTTGAGCTGCGTACGGACACCTGGGGCGCGATTCGTGCCGGTAAGGGGATGTTCATCAGCGCCGACGCCCAGCCAATGGCGCAGGGGCTGCAACTGGAGATGGATCCGGCCCTAAACAATCTTAACCTGGCCCGGGAGCAGATGAGCGACATCTCGGCCGATGCACAGGCTGCCACCGCCAGCCCGGCGGATTTACAGGCACAGATTGCCCTGCTGGAGCAGAAGCTGACCGACCTGAAACAATCCGTACTGCTGCTAAGTGCTCCGGACGGCGCGGCGATGACCAGTGGCGAACAGCTGCAGCTGTCGGCAGGCAGTAACCTCATTGCCACTGCCGGTAAAAATGCCGATATCAGCGTGGTAAAAAACCTTTTTATCGGCGTCGGCAATACCCTGAGTGTGTTTGTGCGCAAACTGGGGATCAAGCTCATCGCCAATCAGGGACCGGTTCAGCTCCAGGCACAGAATGACCTGATGGATCTGCTGGCACGTAAGGCCATCAGTATTGTCAGCACGGAAGATGAAATTAAAATTATTGCAAATAAAAAGCTGACCTTAAGCGGCGGCGGTAGTGCGATCACACTGGATGAAAACAGTATTGAGGCCGCAACCATTGGTGACTGCCGAATCAAAGCCGGGCACTTTATCCGGCAGGGGAAAGCCGGTCATTCAGACGTTCTCCCCATACTTTCTCCAGAACTGGAAGATCCTTCCGGCACTTTTCGTTTATCCTGACAAGGAGTTGCATTTTGATTATTAGCCCCCCGTTTCTGAAAGATCGTGAGCCTGGCGAGAGCGATAAAATCTGGCTTGAGAAAGTTATGGCTTCAGATCTTAAACGTGGTTTTCCTGTCAGTGTCCTCGGCTCCTGGCATGGCGGTATCCATATCAAACATACCGACCACAGTGCCGATGTGGAGAGAGTGAGAGCGATTGCTGATGGTACTGTGATGTCGCTGCGTAAAGCGTCAGGACCTGCCAAAAGAGATCTGGCACCGCTGAATCTCGATGCGGATAAGCCAAAGACTAAAGGCAGTGATGATGGCTATGTACTGTTGAAGCATGAGACTGAAATCGGCAGTGGTGATAACGGTAAAGTCGTTTTCTGGTCGCTGTATATGCACCTGAAGTCTGTGGAACCCACCGTCAAAGTGGGTGAGAAAATATGGCGTAAGGATCCGCTTGGCACGTCGGGAATGGTGGATGGCGTGAATGCCTTTCACTTCCAGATCTTTTGTGATGACGAGAATATTGACAAGCTTGTTGGCAGAAAAACGCAAAAATTGGATATTACTAGTGACGGGAGAACGGATGCAGTTTACGGTGATATTCACTTTTATCTGCCCACAGGAACACCGTTTTATGACAAAGCCCCCGCTCATAATTCAACCGTTACCGCAAGTCTGCATAAAGTTTACAGCAGTCAGTCACCACTGTATGTCAGTATGACGCTGGAGAAAGGCGCATGTACCATGATCACTCGCCAGGAAAATACTGGCACAGAGGGCAAATTTGATGTGATCGGCGACGCACTGGTTAATGCGGATGGAGAGGACTACGAATATAATCTGTACAAAACGGCGATGGCGAATTACTCGCAGAGCCCGAGTGCTGGCTATGAGCTACTGCGTTTTGGGCGGATCATTAATACAGAACATGAGACATTAGTGCCTGCCAGTGCTCCCCTGTGGATGACGGTGAATTATCCGGGTGGAAAAGGCGTGGTCAATCTTGCAGACACTCAGATAAAAAAGTTCAGTGATGCAGATTTTCCGCACTGGACAGGATGGCAACTGGTGGATGATGATAAGGACACCGACAGCCAGTGTAATTCCGGGATCATTAAAAAATTTAAGGATGATGGTGTATACACTGACGTGAAGGACCGACTCATCTGCCATTTTCCTTTTGAATGGGATAAATCAACGTTTGATACCCGTTTCTCCTGGCTGAAGACAGGCAATGAAGAGCATGATCCGATGAAGGAAACTGATTATGCTAAATTTCAGGCACATGCTGAAGCCTTGCTGTTTGATACCGATGGTTTACCTTCCGGTGGACTGTGGCATTTTCATCCAACTGAGTTTATAGAGCACCTCAGGAAGTGCGGGTGGTTGAGTCACGATGAACTATCATCACTTTTGCCAAGAAAGTATTATGAAGGGTATCCAGGAAGAGCAGTAATTGTAACCATACCATGGGCAACATCTTTTGGTCGATGGGATAAATATAGTATTGATTTTAATAAAATATGCAATAAATACAACATATTATCGCCATCAAGAAGAGCTTCATTTCTTGGTCAAGTCTATATTGAAACAGGAATGTTGAGGACCATGACTGAAGGTGGGAAAGGTTCTAAAAATAGTAAAGGCCATTTTGTATCTGAAGCAGCTGAATTCTACCAACCTTTTTATGGTAGAGGATTTATGCAACTGACTTGGCCGCAAAACTTTGATGATTATCGTAAGTTTAGAACTACAAACTTCCTTCCTGATGTAAGTAATGGTTATGTATATGAAGACTCAAGAATTACTAATATAAGCACGCATTATTGGGCCGATCCTCGGAAAAAAGTGACAGATGAACACACTAAGAAAAAAACAGTTAGTATTGATGATAGTTTATTAAAGGTTTGGTATCCACGCTATGATCCAAAGATAATTGCTGATGACACGTATTGTTCTACAGATAGCGCTGGTTTTTATTGGGTTTCAAAACATCACAGTCACGTATTAAATATAAATCGCGTTGCTGATCAAGGGTTAAGCACTGAAACTATAGGAAGATGCTCTGTTCTGGTAAATGGAGGTGGTTTTGGTTATTTTGAACGACAGGCATACACCAGATTCTCATATTTTTATTTGAACGACAATGTATTAAATAGCTTGATTGAAACTGTAAGTGTACGTAAGAGTGTCGAGGAAGTGGATATTAAGATTAATTACACGCGACAATGCAGGTGAGGATTAAATTGAACAAAAAAACAATTAATGCATTTATTGCATTGTCAATTTTTTTTCAGTTTTACGTTTTGTCATTTCCGGCATTATCTGATGATAGCGATGTAATCAGTGTCGTTAAAAATTATGCATATAAGGATGGAGAGCCTTATGCCCTGTCACAAGTATATGCTGTAGAACCTCCAGATGAAGGTTTTTTGCCTTACTATATTTATCATTCAACGATAGAGGGGGTATTCCCTTTTGTAATAAATCGCGAGGGTGTTAAGGGGAAAGATGAACCTTACACACGATGCAATATAGCTTTTAAAATCAATGGAAAGGTGTTAATTCCTGAGAGGAGATATAACTCAGGTTATGCGGAAGACTCTGAGCCTTGCCTTGGATTTCTTGGTTCCATAAAAAAAATACAAGGAAAAGGCAATATTGATTGGCTTGTAACAAATTCGGTCTATCAAATAGAGTCTGATAACCCTGATAAAATTAACGAGGTGTATTTTAATACCGGCAATAAAATTTGCTACGCAGGTGACATAAGCGTAAGGCTGTCATCAGGTAAGATTAAATTATCTAGTTTGGGTAGGGTATTGCCTGCAAGCAATGATTTTTCAGAATGTTCAAAAAACAATTAACAAAGGATTGTATATAGCAAAAAACACACAGGGATGTGTTTTGATATTTTTATATGTATTTGATTAGTTAAAAATCAACATAAAAACCTTAAAGTCAACACCATTAATAAAATAATGAAATATTCCTTAAAAAATCCCCCACCAGTCGCTTATCGGCCTGATCCGGTAGTCTGGTTTCGCTGGTTGCTGTTTTTTATTTTTTTGATGATTGCGGGTGTCATTCTGACTCGTTTGTTCGGAAAGTATGCGGATGCTCTGTCATTCTGGATACTGGCCGTTGGCGGGGCCTGTGCGGTCTGGCTGGGCTGTTTTCTCTTCTGTATCCTGCTGTGGCTGATGCAGCACATCATTGCGAACGGTTATGATGAGCGTCGGGAGGAATGGCTTTTGCAAAAGACCCGCCAGAGCCGTCGGGCCCTGCAGATCCTGCTGGCAAAATGCATGACGGCAGCGCCTTCTGAGGACGACGAGGAAGATACCTCACTTGATACTCTGATGAGCAATACCGGCATCATTTGCGCACAAATGGATCGCCGGGGTAATACCGGGATATATCATTCTCAGTTAATCAGCCATCCCGCAGACACGACAGAAGATATTGTGATCCGAACGGTGGCGGATTTGTTGTTGCCGATAAAAACGACACTGCAACAGCTTCCTGCTTCACAGCCTGTCAACGTCCTGCTGGAAAGCACCTCATCGCTCAGTGCTGATGAGGTGAAGTCTGTATTTGTCGCACAATGGCAGGCTGCCGGGTTGACGAATCCCTTTGTCTTCATCGCCGGAAGTGGCGTGCAGGTGGTGGAGCACTGGCTCGATCACTGCATTCGCGAAAAAGCCCTTCTGCTGGTCCTGGCGCTACAGATTGATCCTGAACAGACCGACAACACTGGCGAAGCGGCGGTGGCACTGTTGCTCGGTAACCGCCTGACGCAAACCACGATTGCCCCCACCGTGCTGCTGCACCGCCCTGACCGTTCACCAGCCGAGATACTGGACACCGGCATGAAACAGGCGGCTTATCACGTACCGTTGCATGGCGATGACGTTCAGCATCTCTGGTACTCCGGGCTGACGCCTGCGCAGTGCTCAGCTGTGATGACCCACAGTAATGCTTTCCCTGCGGGTGCTGTTGAACAGGAAAATCTTATTCAACCCGACCGGTCCATCGGACAGGCCGGGGTGGCAACCTGCTGGCTGATGTTTGCCGCCGCAGCGAACGCTGCCGATATGACCGGACATCCCCATATGGTGATAACCGGGGACAGTACGACAGATGAGATATGGAGCGCCATTATCGCGCCGGTTGATTTCCACCAGGAGAAGGACGCTTGAAACGTTACAGGTCACTGATTTTACCCTCATCGGGGGAAGCCACTTTTGTGTGCATCCTCGCCCTGCTTTTTCTTCTCGTGCTGGGACTGGGTTATATCTCCTGGCATGACCCCGCCATGCTGGGGCTGGTTCAGGAGAGTGCACGACAGCAGCGCTGGATGAACATTACCCTGACGCTCTCTGCCGTCCTGTTCTTTTTACTACTGATGTCGGTCTTTGCCCTGCGTCGTGCAGGTAAAGGGACGTTTAACTACAATGCGGGTGATAAAGGCGATGACGATGCGGGTAAAGCTCAGGACGCAGCTGTTGCGACAGTGCTGCCGTTCATCTCACAAATCCGCAGTCACCTGCGCTTTCGCTATAACACCTTCTGGCGTAATAAGGTCACTCTGTTGCTGGTGGTTGGTGATGAAGCGGTCGTCAGCCAGTTGCTCCCTGGTCTTGTCGCGGCACAGTGGCAGGAAGGCAACCGCATCGTGCTGATTTACGGCGGTGACCCGGCAGCGGAAGTGGACAGTGAACGTTTCACCGCCCTGAGCCGGTTACGCTATGGCCGCCCGCTCGACGGTATTATCCGTGTCCTGGGCGCAGAGCAAAAAATGGACCCTGTGCTCAGCGACGCGGATTTACGCTGGCTGGAACAGGCAGGGACATTATTGCGCTACCAGCAGCCGGTCTGGCTCTGGCAGTTGTGCAAAAGCGAATGGTCGCAGGCAGGACGTGCCCCACAGCCGGTGGGCATCTCCCTTTCCCGTCAGGCCTCCACTGACGAGGTGGCGGCACAGCTGACCGGGCTGCTGCCACAGCTGCGTGAACAGGGGATGGCGCAGATTGCCGTTAATCCACAGCATGACTTTCTGCTGCGTCTGGCACAGTCGCTGGCGGACGGGGAGATTGCAGGCTGGCAGCAGCGTCTGGTGCCGTGGTATTACGCCTCACAGCAGAAGGTTCCACTGGGCGGTGTGATGTTCAGTCTGCCGGAGTTTGCCGTCGCAGAGGCGCAACCGGTCACCACGCTGCATGTGCTGCCGCCTTCGCCGCTCTGGCCGGGTATCGCCACAGCCTGTCAGCAGGTACGGGGCTCCCGTCCTGTCACCGCACGGGAAAGCTGGCTGCCGCGTGCCGTATTGCTGGTAACCGGCTGCTGTGCGGCGGGCATGGTGCTCTCCTTTGTCCTCAACCGTCAGCAGATTATCCGCGTCGCGGACCAGGCGAGGGCGCTGGTGGCGCATCCGGCGGTATCGGATGCGCAACTGACCGCGCTGCACGACCTGCGCAATCAGGCCGGGCGTCTGCAGCACGATATCCGCGCGGGTGCCCCCTGGTATCAGCGCTCTGGCCTGAACCATGCACAGCCGCTGCTCGATGCCCTGATGCCGTGGTATATCGTGGCAAATAACCGTCTGCTGCGTGACCCGGCCTCGCAGGCGCTGCAGCAGACATTACGTCATTTTGCGGACCTGCCTCCGGCAAGCCCGCTGCGCTCACAGCAGGCGAAGCCCGTCTATGACCAGCTGAAAGCCCTGCTGATGATGAGCCGCCCCGATAAAGCGGAAGCGGCGTTTTATGCTGCCACGATGAAAACCGTACAACCCGCACGCCAGGGCATCTCGCCGGGGCTGTGGCAGAGTCTGGCTCCGGATTTGTGGGCGTTTTATGCCGCTGAACTGGCCGGGCACCCTGAGATGGCGATAAAACCTGATGCGGCGCTGGTCTCGCAGGTTCGCCAGAGTCTGCTCCAGCAGCTCGGCAGGCGCAACGCCGAAGGCACCCTGTATGAGAATATCCTCACGCAGGTGCGTCACAACTACACCGATTTGACGCTGGAGGACATGACGGCCGGTACCGATGCGGGGCGTCTGTTTACCACGAAAGAGAGTGTGCCGGGCATGTTCACCCGCCGGGCCTGGGAAAACGAGGTGAAGGACGCCATTGACCAGGCGGCCTCTGCCCGTCGCGAAGAGATTGACTGGGTGCTCAGCGACAGCCGTAAACCGGTGACCGGTGACGTCTCCCCGGAGGCGCTGAAGGCGCGGCTGACGCAGCGGTATTTCACCGACTTTGCCGGAAGCTGGCTCGGCTTTCTCAACAGCCTGCGCTGGGTCCCGGCCCGCAATATTGCCGATGTGACCGACCAGCTGACGCTGATGAGCGACGTGCGTCAGTCACCGCTGATTGCGCTGATGAACACCCTGAGCATTCAGGGGCAGACCGGCCAGCAGGGCACCGGGCTGTCGGACACGCTGATGAACTCAGCGAAGAAGCTGATAAAGCGTGACGACATCCCCGCCATTGACCAGCAGGCCGGCCCCACCGGTCCGCTGCAGGAGACCTTTGGCCCGTTACTGGCGCTGACCGGGAAAAAAGACACCGACGGGGCCGTCAGCACCGGTGGTACGCTGACCCTCGCGGAATACCTTACGCAGGTGACGCGGGTACGTCTGCACCTGCAGCAGGTGGCAACCTCACCGGACCCGCAGTCGATGATGCAGGCCCTGGCACAGACGGTGTTTCAGGGGAAAAGCGTGGACCTGACCGACACGCAGCAGTACGGCACGCTGATGGCGGCGGGGTTGGGTGAAGAGTGGCACAGCTTCGGGCAGACCGTGTTTGTGAGACCGCTGACCCAGGCATGGGAAAACGTGCTCCGTCCGTCGGCGGCGGGGCTGAACGACCAGTGGCGACGCTCAGTGGTCACCGGCTGGCACGCGGCCTTTGACGGTCGCTATCCGTTTGTGGCAACCGGCAGCGATGCGTCACTGCCGGAGCTGGCGGAATACATCCGCCAGGGCAGCGGACGGATTAACACTTTTCTGACGAACCAGCTTGCCGGTGTGCTGCATCAGGAGGGGAGCCGCTGGGTACAGGATAAATCTGCCAGCCAGGGGCTGACGGTGAACCCGGCGTTTCTTAGGGCCGTTAATCAGCTGAGCAGTCTCTCGGCGGTGCTGTTTGCCGACGGTGGTCAGGGACTGAGCTTTGACCTGCAGGCCCGCCCTGTCCCCCGGGTGGTGGACACAACGCTGACCGTTGACGGGCAGGTGCTGCACTACTTCAACCAGCTTCCGGAATGGCAGGCGTTTCACTGGCCGGGCGAGACTTACAGCCCCGGCACAATGCTGACCTGGAGTACCACCACCACCGGCTCCCGCCTCTACGGGGACTACAGCGGGACGTGGGGACTCATCCGCTGGCTGGACCAGAGCCAGCGACAGCAGCTTGACCCGCACCGCTGGATGCTGAGCATGAAAGCCTCCGACGGCAATACCCTGCAGTGGGTGATGCGCCCGCAGCTCGGTAGCGGCCCGCTGGCGCTGCTGTCCCTGCGCGATTTTACGCTGCCGGAGCAAATTTTCCGGACAGGGAATACCCCGCCCCCGTCGTTACAGGCGGATGACGACGATAATGAAACTGACGGGATGGTGCCATGAGTACGCTACAAAAACTGATGGCGGTCTGTCAGGCGGAGGGGGCAGAGCTGACAGACCGGGCTCAGACGAACACAGAACGCTGGAATGCCTGGCTTCTGCCGCTGAGCGAGTCCGCACCAGTCGGGGAAGACCCGGCCTATGACGATGACTTTCAGCAACTTCGCGAGGAAATCAACCGCCTCTCCGGGATGGATACCCGCCTGATTAGCGAACTGTCAGAAAAACTGCTGACCACCGTCTGCAAGGATATTCGCGTGGCGACGTTTTACACCTGGGCACGTCTGCAGGAGGACGGCGACAGCGGGCTGGCGGAAGGGCTGGAGCTGCTGGCCGGGATGCTGCAGCGTTTTGGTGCAGACCTGCATCCGCTGCGTCCTTCCAGTCGTAAAAGTGCCCTGGCATGGCTGTCTGGCCCGAAAATGCTCGACAGCCTCGCCCGCTGGCCGGAGGCGGACCTGCAGGTGACACAGCGTGTTGCCGGGGCCCTGCTGCTGGCCGAAGCTGCGCTGCTGCCCGAAGAGGCAGAGTCGTCCCCGTTTGCCGGCCTGAGCCAGGCGCTGGTCACCCGGCTGGAGCGCTGCGGCGGCTCATCGGCTCCGTCTCCCCGGTCACCTGATGAAGCGCCAGCGAATACCATGGCTTCTTCACGGGAAGCCGCATCTGTATCGACCCGGATAACCGACGGGCGCGAGCTGCTCGACCAGGCCCGGCTGATGGCGGGCTGGCTGCGTGAACAGCCGCAGGGATGGCTCGCAGGCCACCATCTGATGAAAGCCGTGCGCTGGGCGCGGATTTATCAGTTACCGATGCTGAACGCTTCCGGCAGAACCCGCCTGGCGGCCCCGAAGCCGGAACACCGGGCGCAGCTGAAACGTCTTTTTCTGCAGCAGACCTGGACAGCGCTGCTGACTCTCACCGATGACCTGTTTATGCAGGGTGTGAACCACCTGTGGCTGGACGTGCAGTGGTACGTCTGGCAGGCGCTGCTGAACACCGGCAACGACAGCGTACTGGCGGATATTGTCCGCAACGACCTGCAGGGGTTACTTCGTCGCCTGCCCGGACTGGAAACACTCGCCTTCAGTGACGGCACGCCTTTCGCCGATGAGGTGACCCTGAACTGGATCCGCCTGGAGGTACTCAGTGAGACCGGCAGCATGCAGACCCCGTCGCCTGCTGTTGCCGCCGTCGCCTCCACCGGCAATGACATTCTGGCGCTGGAAAGCGAAGCACAGGCAATGGCTGACAGTGACGGTCTGGACGCCGCGCTGGGCTGGCTGCAACAGCGTCCCGGCGTGGTGACCGCCCGTGACCGCTGGCTGATGCAGCTGCTGATGGCAAGGCTGGCCGAACAGTACGGTAAGAGCGCGCTGGCCCTGCATCTGCTGGGTGAACTGCACAGCCAGGCCCGTTCCCTCACATTGCGCCACTGGGAGCCGGAGCTGCTGTTTGAAGTGAAGGCGAGAAAACTGAAGCTGTTGCGCCAGCTTGCCGGACGCAGCGAGACAGAGAAAGCGCGGCTGCAGCCGGAGATGGACACACTGCTGGCCGGGCTGGTGGCAATCGATCCTGTGCGGGCCGCCGTGCTGTGCGCATAACCACCACTGAATAAGGAGAAACACAATGGCAACAGGCTATTACCTGGTACAGGGGGATAAAACCTCCTGTGGCGGCAAAATCACAGGCGGTACCGCCGACCATCAGTTACCCGGCAACGCAGCAGCCTGTGAGGGCGATCCGGTCACCTGCGGTAAGCATGCCGGTACTTACAAAATCACTGGAGGGATCCCAGGCGATATCGTACACGATCGTCACATGGCAGGAACCCTGCACAGCACCAGTACCTGCCCGTGTCGGGCGCACTTTATTCCGTCTGTGACCACCGATACTTACGAATGACCCTTTCCCCCTGTTGAGGGTTGTATTCCTTATTAACGGCAGTGACGATGGTACCTGCCGTTCTCCTCAGTTCTGAAGTGATGATGCTATGGATGATATCACCCTGCGTTATTTTGATGCGGAGATGCGCTATCTGCAGGAGGCCGGGGAAGAATTTGCCCGCGCCCACCCTGAAGAGGCGGCCATGCTGCTGCCTGACCGCACCGGTGCCCGCGACCCTTCCGTCGAACGTCTGTTTGAAGGGTTTGCCTTTCTGATGGGACGCCTGCGGGCAAAGCTTGATGACGATTTGCCGGAGCTGACCGAAGGGCTGGTCAGCCTGCTCTGGCCGCACTATCTGCGCACCATTCCCTCTCTGTCGATGGTGGCCTTCACTCCGGCATGGCAGGTGATGAAAGAAACCCTTCACCTCCCCCGGGGTTTTGAGGTGGTGTCGCGCCCGGTGGGCGAAAAAGGCACCCGCTGTCGCTATACCACCACCCGGGCGATGAGCCTGTTACCGCTGTCGCTTGAGCAGGCCACGCTGACAAACGACACCGATGGCCGCGCCATGATCCGCCTGCGCTTCGCCTGCAGCGGGCTGGCCGACTGGAGCAAAACGGATGTCTCCCGTCTGCCGCTGTATCTGAATGCCGATCCCGCGCTGGCCTGTGCCTTGCATGAGGCCCTGACGCTGAACGTGGCAGGTATGTGGCTGCGTCTGCCCGGTGAAACGGATCGTCGTCCGCTGAAGGGCTATTTTGCCGCACAGGGATTCGGGGATGAAGACGGCCTGTGGCCGCAGGGCGGCAGCAGTTTTGCGGGCTGGCAGCTGCTGCTGGAGTATTTCACCTTCCGGGAAAAGTTTATGTCGGTCTGTCTGCGGGGGCTGGAAACGGTCACGCTGCCCGCCGTGCTCACCGGGTTTGAGCTGGACGTCGTGCTGAATAAACACTGGCAGCATCACTTTTCCTTCTCTGAGCGGCATCTGCAGCTGAACAGTGTACCGGTGGTCAATCTTTTTCCGCTGGAATCCGACCCGCTGAGTATCAGCGCCCTGCAGACCGACTATCTGCTGCGTCCCATGCGTATTCAGGACGGTCATACCGAAATTTACTCGGTGGATGCAGTGCAGTCCGGCAGCGGGCACCGCTATGTGCCGTTTTCCAGCTTTCGCCATAAGGGCGGGATGATGCGCCATGCCGCACCGGAATTTTACTACCACACCCGTATGCGCCGGGGGGGATCGGGGCTGCATGACACCTGGCTGATACTCGGCGGCGAGGGGTTTGATAATCTGACCGTACCGGATGAGCACCTGTCGCTCAGCCTGACCGCCACCAACGGGCATCTGCCGCGACGGGCGCTGGAAAACACGGTGCTGGATACCGTGGTAAAAGGCACCGATGTGGCGATGTCCGTGCGTAACCTGTGTGCCCCTACCCAGCCCTGCTATCCCCCGGACCGGGACCGCTTTCACTGGCGCGTGCTGAGCCACCTGGGGTCCGGCTTTCTGTCGATGATGGACAACGCCGAAGTGCTGCGCGGGACGCTGGCGTTGTATGACTGGTCGGGGGAAGAGATGAACCGCCGTCGGCTGGAGGCGATTATTGACGTCAGACACAGCGAGACCGAACGCTTTCATCAGGGGTATCTGCTGCGCGGTGTGCTGATTGAGGTGACTCTGGACAGCAATGGTTTCACCGGTCGCGGGGATATCTGTCTGTTTGGCGAGATGCTGAGCCGCTTTTTTGCGCTCTACACCGATATTCATTTGTTTAATCGTCTGGTCTTTATTCTGCAGCCAACCGGAGAGCGTCTGGAATGGGAAGAGAAACACTCGCGACGGATACCCGGTTAAACCCGCGCCTGGAGGTGGACATCACCCGGATGGGGTTTTACCGTCTGTGTCAGATCCTCGAAAAACAGCATAGCGGTCATCCCCCCACCGGCAGCACCTCAAGCCCGGCTGACGATCCGGTGCGTTTTTATCCGCATCCCGGCATGGGCTTTCCGGCAGGTGAAGTGAAAGCCGTGGAGTATGACGAAAACGACCCTGCCGCCCCGCCGGTGATCCGCACCACCTTCCTCGGTCTGTATGGGGTGGACTCGCCGCTGCCGACCATCTGGATCGACGATATTGTACTTCAGCGGGAAGGGCATGAGGCGATGCAGGGGTTTCTGGACATCTTCAGCCACCGCATCATGACCCAGTTCTACCGGATCTGGCGTAAATATTCCTACCCGGCAACCTTTGAAGCCGGGGGCAGTGATGCCATCTCGCAGTCGCTGCTGGGCCTGGTGGGACTGGGGATCCCCGGCACGGCAGGACAAATTGCCACACCGGTGTCGCGCTTTCTGGCGTTGCTGGGCGTGCTGCGTCTGCCGGGGCGCACGGAGGCGGGGATCCGGGCCATCGTGCATCTGCTGGCTCCGGCCACTGGGGTGCAGGTGTCGCCGTACAGCCCGAGAACGGTCGCGGTGAATGAACAACCGGAGCTGACGGATGACGGAGAGATAGTACTGGATGGCAGCGTCCCGCTGGGGGAAACGGTGACGGATCTGAACAGCCAGCTCGTGATTGCCCTGCGAACCGATGATGAACAGGAGGCGCGAGACTGGTTTCCGGGCGGTGAGTTACATCAGGATTTTCTGGTGATGTTGCGGGTCTACCTCGGCTGGCGCTGCAAAGCCCGCATCACGCTGACGGTCGGCACGCCCCGGCTTGCCATCCAGCCACTGGGTGAGGCGGGCTTTTCGCTGGGGATGACCGGCGTACTGGGTGTGGACGCACCGGCCACCCCGGACGATATTCCGGCGGATATCCTGCCCGTTTTTACCCTTGAACTCTGTCATTACCACGGACTTACCCCGGTGGTACCTCAGAAAGGAAATACACGTGTCATATATCGGTTTGACTAAATGGCGTTATGGCTTCGTCCCGCTACTGGCGGTGCTGCTGTCAGGTTGCGGCCTGGCCCAGCGTACCTCGGAAGGGACGGCAGCAACCATGAAAGCCATTTTCTACAAAAAAATCACCACCCTGCATCTCGACATCACCGCCCGGGAGGCGCTGAACACTGACGCGTCAGAAAACAACCATATATCCGCGCCAGTGATGGTGCGAGTCTATCAGCTGAAGGACCGGAAAGCGTTTGATCTGGCGCTGTATCAACAACTGGTGAAGGATGACAATGAGGCGCTGAAAGGCGAGCTGCTGAGCCAGCATGACGTGGTGCTGAAGCCTGGTGCCGATGAAGCGCTGAATCTGCCGATGGATCCGGACGCGAAGTGTGTGGCGGTGGCGGCGTTCTTCCGCCAGCCGGATCTCACGAAGCAGAGCTGGCGTCTGGTGATTGACCGGGAAGCGCTGGATCCTGACAAAGCGCGGATCGTTGAGGCCAGTGATAACCGGCTGCGGCTTCTTCCGGTGAAGGGGAAATCATGACCCGTCCGTCACTGTACGACAAACTGTATGGCAACTTTACCGGTGGTCTGCCCCTGAACGAGGTGAGTGCTGAAAACCAGGGAATTTTGTCGGTGCTGGATAACCTACAACGTATTCTCAACTCCCGCGCAGGCTCCCTGGCGCACCTGCCGGACTATGGCCTGCCGGATATGACGCTGATCCTGCAGGGCATGCCCGGTACCGTCCATGAACTCAAAACCACGCTGGCAAACGTGCTGCTGAAATACGAGCCGCGTATTCAGGACATTAACGTGGTGATACTGGAGCAGACGCAGCCTGGAGAGCTGCGTTACGCCATCGAAGCGGAACTGCACGACGGCGGGCTGGCACGCTTCGGCACCGAGTTTATGCCCGAAGGCAAAGTGCTGCTCCGCCACCTCAAACAACAACGCACACTCCCCTCCTGAGTTAAGGACATCTGAATATGTTTTCCCGAAACCTGCCCGTGCATGCGGGCCAGGATCCCCGCGCATGGTCTGAATACACGCAGGTGCGCGACGAACTGAGCAAGCTGACCCACCCCGCACGTCCCGATGTGGACTGGCGGAAGGTGGAACAGCTGTGTGTGACCCTGTTTCGCCACAACGGCACCGACCTGCAGACAGCCGCCTGGTTCTGCTGCGCCCGCCTGCAGCGCTCCGGCCTCGCCGGGCTGTCGGAAGGGCTGGAACTCATCGACTCGCTGATTACGCACCAGTGGAGCGTAATGTGGCCGCCGCAGATGCCGTTTCGTAAGGAGATCCTGGTGTGGCTCAGCGATCATCTGATGCTGAGTCTGCGCCGCTTTACCCTCGGTCACCAGGACCTGCCGGTAGTCTACCGTCTGGAGCAGCAGTTTCGCCATCTGTGCGACCTGCTGCAGCGGCTGGAGCTGCGTCAGGTCAGTAAGATGGATGCGCTGCTGCACTGGATGCACGCGGCGGTGGTCCGGCTGGAAAATGCGAAAGATGAGTCTCTACCCGCCACTGTTGAGTCCGCATATCAGCACACTGCCAGTCCGGTGGCGGACCACACTGCGCAACCGTATGGCGACAGTGACCCTGTGGTGCTGGTGGTCCGGGATGACGGCACACAGCGGATAACACCGACCTCCATTCTCAAACGTCATCGTCGCGGCGTGTGGTCGGGATTTGCCGGGGGTATTGCGGCAACGTTGCTGGTCACGGCGATAAGTACCTGGGGCTGGCAACACTGGCACGACAACCTGCCGGAGACGCTGATTGACACATCACTTTCTCCGCTGCCGGTGGTGCTCAGCGCTTCTGAGCAGGAAGCGATGATTGAAGGAAACGCCGCCTCGCTGCAGGCGCAGGGACGGATGGCGACCGAACGTACCCGCGACCAGCTGGACGAACTGGCGCAGCTTTCTCCGACATGGGTGCAGGACTACGGATTTGCGCTGGTGGCACAGACGCAGCGCCTGTGGCCGCATCAGCCAGGTACTGCCGCGCTGGCGAAACAGTGGCAGCAGCAGGTGGAAGCCAATGCCCTGCCGGAAGCCCGTCTGCAGGGCTGGCATCAGGCGATGGTACAGTTGCAGTCGCTGACCAGTAAACTCAACAGCACCGATATGCAGCGGGGGAAATACCTGACGGTCTCGGAGCTGAAATCGTCGGTGTTTGCCATCACGCAGACCCTGAGCCAGAACGTGCCGCTGGAAGAACAGCTGCGCCAGCTGTCACAGCAAAAAAATAACGATGGCGGACAGACCGTGACGGAACAACAGGCCGCGCAGCATCTGCGCCAGCTACAGAACCGTTACGCACTGATCACCCATGCGGATTGAGTGACTGAATGATGAAGAAGAAACCGAATCCATCATCAGCATGTGCTGCAGAAAAAACAGCCACACGGCGTAATCACTATGTGCACTGGACGCTGGCAGAAATCGCCTATCTTGAGAAACACTACGGCAGGATCCCGGCACGGGAGATAGCGTCCACGCTGGGAAGAGGCATCTCCGGGGTCCGGTCGATGGCAGGAAAAGTGGGCGTGTGTCGTTCCGGGGGGACGCGATGGGAGCCGTGGGAAATCAGTGTACTGGAAAAACACTACGGGCATGGTGATGGTATCAAAATGGTGAGAAAGTTGCTGCCGCATCGTGACAGGGAGTCTGTCAGGAAACAGGCGGCAAAAGCGGGCCTCACTGACGTGCGGGAATGGCGTCCTGATGCCATTGCTTTCCTGAGAGAGCATTACGGGCATATGCCCGTTGATGAGGTTGCTGCCGCCATTAACAAAAGTGTCAGCGCGGTCAGGAACAGGGCAAATGTTCTGAAACTCGGGAAAGTGAGACAGATCAGATGGACCCGGGAGGAAAACACAATACTGACAGAGAATTATTCTCAGTCGGGCAATCTTGAGGCTATTCAGGCGTTATTACCCCATCGTTCCAGAAGAGCCATTGAGGCGCAGACGACTAAATTAGGGCTAAGGCGGGCAGTGATGTGGACGACTGAGGAAATCAGTATTCTTCGGCAGTTTTATCCGAAACTGGGGAAAAAGGTTGCCGCGATGTTACCTGACAGGAAGGCCAGTGCGATTCACCATCAGGCTGAGAGACTGGGATTACGTCGATACGCTAAAAAGCATAGCGATCAATCCGCACAGGCCGATAGTAAATAACGTTCGTATGAGAGTGAGCGGTAACCGAACGTTTTTCCCGGGGCTCCTGGTATTTCATTGTGTTGTTGATAAACATCACCAGAAGATCGTACCCCTGCAGTCATTTACGCTTTATTCAATTCAAACTGGCGGAGGTAACCATCTTTATTCGCCCGGGATTGCGTGCGATGCATTTTTATTACTGGAAGGGTTCATTCTTTATATTTGTATCATGGCTGTTTTTTTTGTGAGATGGAAATATGATGGCATATTATTTCATGCTACCGGCAGCTGATGATATTTTGTTGCTGGCAGTGATGTTATCGTTACTGATAATGGCTGCATATATTGGCAGATATCTGCATTATTCCCGTGATAACACCAGCAATGGTGGAAATATTATTATCACCGCAGGAGCACTTTCATTAACCGTGCTGCTTATCGGGTTTGCTTTTTCGGTATCGATTAATGGATTTGTCACCCTGAAACAGGCCCAGGTCAGTGAAGCGCAGACCATCGAAAAAGCGTGGCAGTACAGTCTGTTATTATCCGCCTCTGCACAGCCTAAAGCGCAGGGACTGCTGCGCCAATATCTCTACCAGCGGATCCATTTTTTCAGGGATAACTCGCTGCAGGGCGGACGAAGCTGGAACCAGCTGTCAGAAGACAGCCAGCAAAAACTCTGGCTGCTGGCTGTCTCAGAGACCACGCACAGTCCCCTGCCGGTGATGGACTCGCTCCTGACAGCATACAGCGGGTTAAGGTCATCACAGCAACAGACCACCGCTGCCAGTCAGCGCAAGCTCCCCGATGCGGCGTGGCTGGTGATCATTTTCTTCGCCATGGTTGCCTGCTGTCTGACCGGGCGTCAGCAACGGCAGGGATTTTCTCTGCTGGCCCTGCCGGTGATGATATCGCTGTCGCTGTTCCTGGTGGCTGAAATTGACATTCCCGGTGAAGGTATTATTCGCGTCACACCGGACGATCTTGAACATGTGGCCTTTACGCTGCCCTCCGTTATTACTGGAGCAAAACATGATCCGACATATTCTGTTTATCACGCTCACTGACGATGCGTCGCCTGCTCAAATCGACGCGGTCAGACTGGCCTTTTTGCGTATTCCGCAGCGGGTGGAGGGCATCACTCGCGTGGAATGGGGCGTAAACGACAGCCCGGAAGGTAAAAATGCAGGCTATACGTACTGTGTCCTGATGACATTCATTGATGAGGCTGCCCGTCAGCGCTATCTGCCGCATCCGGCTCATGATGCACTGAAATCCCTTTTTCGACCGGTACTGCAGGATATTGTTGTGCTGGATTTTACGCTGGTGCCTGAAAACGTGGCTGGCAGATAAATGGCCGGAGAAATGACTATGTTAAGAAACCTGTTGAGGGATGTGGTCAGGCAGAGACCGTCCCGGAGATATGGCAAAAAGAAGTACCTGTGGTGTGCCGGTGATAAGCGCAGTGGACTCTGGCTGATTAAATTCGGTGCCGTCAAAACATTTTATTTTAACGCCAGCGGGGAGAAGCACATCACCGGCTTTTATCTGCCTGGCGAGTATATCGGTGTGGACGAGCTTCCCGGCGAATTTCACCGGGGCTATGCGCAGGTGACTGACGACTGTGCGGTGCACCACCTGCCCCCGACAGCATTAGGCGAGTTTATGGATATCTGCGATGGACGCCGGTACATTTACCAGATGATGAGTGGGCACTTACGCCTGAACAAAGTCCGCTTCCGTCAACTGACCAGACTGAGTGCAGGTGAGCGACTGGCAGGTTTTATTTATGACCTTGCTGTCCGCTATGGCTTTCAGGGATGCGCAGTGCGGGATTTTCGTCTGCCAATGCTGCGGTGCGATATTGCGAACTATATCGGCGTCACGCCGGAAACGGTGACCAGGGAAATCATAAAGCTGGTCGATGCTGGCGCATTCCTGTTCAGTGGGCGGCAAATCACAGGGTTACGACCGACCATTATGACGCAATGGACAGGCGATATGCTGTCATGCCGGAACGATGAACCACTATCAACAACAACGCGGGGGGCCAGGTATGGTCAATGATGCTATAGCTGAAAAGCTGGAGAACGCCGGGTTATGGCGAAGAGCGGCAGCCCGATGGCTAGCCGTGATGGACCGGTGTGATACGGACGCACAGCGCGAATGGGTCAGCCAGAAGCGGCAGGCGTGTTATTCCCGTCTTGTTCTACCGGTGGACGAAAAACTGAATATCAGCGCCCTGAACCGGGCAGCTAATCAGGCGCAGGACAAAATGGGCATTCGTCAGCCCAGTGGTGCGGCATTCAGAATTAAACCACAGAAAAAAAAGATAAATAGTTACAGGTAAGCTGGCTGGTGTTGTTCTGGTTGACCCGGCGGGTCTCCCGGTCACATTTTCAGTGGTGATATTCCCTCAACTCACAGGAGATGTTGCCATGCCAAAGTTATCCGTTGTTCTTCTGGGCGCTACGTTGTCCCTCTTCGCTACAGGTACATTTGCAGCTGTATCGCCCTCTCCGCTGAATCAGCCTGTTCAGCACACACAGGCTACCACGCTTAAACAGGATGCTGCGAAAGCGTCGAAGACACATGTTAAAAAGAAAACGGTACGTAAAGCGAAACGAAAAGCCGTTCGCGCAATGGTGAAATAAAATATCAGGGCGGTTTTCATTTATTGAGAACCGTCCTCTGATAATGGACGGCGATTAAATGAAAACTCACATTGATAATTAATATCATTAATACCTTAATTCTTTTTAACTTTAAATATACAAACAATAAACCATCCGAAATATTTCAGTATTACAGTCTCTGTACTTAAATGGGAATTTTCATGCATAATTCTGAATCCATGAATGCCGATGCATTTAATGCACGCTCACGGGCTGCGAAAAAAAGCACGCTGGTCAGCGTTGCGGTGAATATCTTGCTGTCACTTTTTCAGATAACGGTGGGGCTGTTTTCCGGCTCGCAGGGGCTGATTGCTGACGGTATACATTCCCTCTCGGATTTGGTTGCCGATTTTGTTGTTCTGATCGCTAACATCAAAAGTCGTAAACCATCGGACAGCGATCACCACTACGGGCACTGGCGCTATGAGAATGGCGCATCGATGATACTGGGAGCGCTGTTATTTTTGGTGGGGGTGGGGATGCTCTGGTCGGCTATCGGGAAAATTCTACATCCCGAAACCATCCCGACGGTCCACGTTATCGCCCTCTGGGTTGCCCTGGGCGCACTTGCTGCCAAAGAGCTGCTATTCCGCTATATGCTCGCTGTCGCCACGCGTATCAAGTCTTCACTGTTAATTGCCAATGCCTGCCATGCCCGTTCAGACGCAGCGTCATCGCTGGTTGTAGCGACTGGTATCATCGGGAATCTCATGGGGCATCCGTACTGCGATCCGATTGCGGCGTTGATTGTCGGTGTGCTGGTGGCCCGGATGGGGTATTCATTCGCGTTTAACGCTCTGCATGACCTGATGGATCGTTCAGTTGATCCTGTTACAGAGCGGGCAATCAAAGAGACTCTTCTTGCCACGCCGGGTGTTGCTGGCCTCCATGACCTGAAAACCCGCAAGTCTGGTGACCTCATTCTGGTGGATGTCCATATTGAGGTTCGTGGCGAACTGTCGGTTAGCGCCGGGCACGATATTGCGGTCGATGCGCATAACCGGGTGCTGACCAGTCACAATGTTCTCAATGTGATGATTCATATCGATCCATATGAACCCAGCGTACGTCAGGTTGCGGCCTGTCACGGACCGATGCGATAATCTGTCTGAAGCTCATTAATACCCTAATCTGGAGTGTCGTTTGACAGTACCCCTACCAAAACGCCCGACCGAAGAACTTGCGCACCTGGCCTGGTGTATCCTGGTAGCCATTGGTCTTGCCAGACAGGAAGGTAAGGCACTTTCTGCCCTGCAGACGCATATGTTCATCATGCAGTGGTTGTTGACGGCGCAGAAACGTAAGCTGTTTCCCCGAGCGTTAGCTTCGGACATTATCTGGCTGCAGGAACAGGGTAAGCGTCACGGACCATCAGCGCGCCTTTACAGCAAGGTGGAGTACATCTGGCTTGCCAGCTCCGGCGAACTTACGCAGCAGAGTACGCGATTTCGTTTACGTATATGATCGACACGCTTCGGACAATGGGCTGGGTAGACTGGCTTGTGCCCGCCAAAGAATGGGAAGAAAAAGCAAAACTGGCGGGTAATATGTGTGCGATCTACACCCCGAAAGATGAGCTGCATCAGGTGTTCACCGACAAGGGCGAACTCATTAAGCCGATGGAGCTGCGGCTTACTGGCGATACCAACGGCTTCTGGTACAACGCTGAACGGTTGCCTGACGACGACGGGTTCTCGGTGTTACGTTTGATTCCAGAACCTGGTGCTTAATTCAGATTGCAGTTAGCGATTTTCGATGGGCGGCTTTGTGCCAGGAGCGGACGTTGGAGAAAGCATCAGATGTTAAGAATGAGAACCCAATAAGCATAAAAAAAATCAAATTCGTTTATAGTTTCTGATAGTGCATGAATACAACAGAATATTATGAGGAATGGATGAAAAATAATGACAAGGTTGAAGTTAGCAAAGACATTTTGGGGAAAGTATCCAATAAGGCTGATGAGCTAATTCTGAATGGTAGTTCCCTTGAACTATCAGAATTCGTAAAAGAATTAAATGATAGTTCTATGCATTTTGAAAATACACTAGATGAATCTAGATTTTTATATATAGTGGGGAATTGTTATCAGGCTCTTTATAAGCATAGAGAAATGGAATGGTATTCTGACGATCTCAGTAAGGCCGTGATAGCTTTTAGAAAATCTTTAAATATTGCGAACAAATTAAAGTACCCAAACAAAGAAATCCTTTATTTTAAAAGTTGTATTGAAACAAACCTTGCAAATTTATTAAGTGCTCAAGGTCGAGCATTCTGCTGCATTCCATTATGGGATAAAGCCATCAGCCAAAACAATCCTATTGCAATGATCTGTAAGGCACAGAACGAGCTATATTTAGCTAAGGTTTTATATGACCCAGGTCATCAAGAATACCATTACTTTGTCGCTTACAAACTTATCGTTCAGGGTTTGAAATACAAAAATTATTTATATGAAGATCAGCAAATTGCTTTTCATGAAGATGGTGACCTTATGAACTTCAAACATTGGTTTGAAAGTAATTTCACTGAATCCTCTTTTTACGAGTTCGAACAACAAAGTTACGACTTTGACTCTAGAAAGCAGAAGCATTATCTTGCATGGTGTGGAAAAAACAAACTTTTTATCAATGATTTAAATGACGTGCTTTGTTCTGAAGTTGCTTATCAAGATATAATTACGCTTCCTAGCTTCAGTTATAATTTGAATCAATCTTTGTCCATGCATGAAACGTTAATGTATCATGGTAATTTTGATGAGTTAAAAAACGATTTTTGTTATGCTCGTTATCTTTACTACACAGCGTTAAACATTCCTCAGGATACAAACCATTTTTTTAACGACACATATCCTCATGTTGAAGACATGTCACACTCATTAACCAATTTAAAAGCAAATCATTATAAAAGTGCATTTAGGACTCTGTATTCGCTATTTGATAAAGTGTCTTATTTTCTTCACAGGTTTTTAGAGCTTAATGATATCAAAGATGATAAAAAAATATCTTTTGATGCAATATTTAGAGATATTTCAAAAAAGAAAGTATGGGTACCTCACCCACGATTAAAAGAGAGTAAAAATCAGTTCATTCATGCCTTATTTTATATTTTAAAGGATATCAGAGATGTTAAAGATGTAACCCCCACAACCCGTTGGCTTGACCCCGATGCAAAATCATTTTCTGATATAAGAAACTCTATTGAGCATAGATCATTGAAAATCATCGATAATTTTGGATATACATTAATGCAATCAGAAAAAGAGAGCACTTCAACTCAATTAAAAAAGTACATAGACGAAAAGGAGCAATGTGAATCGCAATTAAAAAAATTGCATCATGAGAAAAAGAACATCAAAAATGATAGCAATTCGGATGATGTGATAACTCTTGCTAAGAGGAAATCAGCGTTAGAAATTAAGAAAAAAAAACTTGAATCATTAATAGATGAGAAACATAGAATGTCCACACATTCTTTGCTCATAACAATTAGTGAGTTTGAATCCAGGACTTTAACCCTTATGAAACTTGCAAGAAATTCAATCATATATTTATCGTTAGCACTTCACTTAGAAGAGCAAAGTAAACCACGAATAGACGGACTAGTTATGCCAACTGTTGTACCGTTAAAGTAATATTTCTTAAGATTGAAATCATTAGGTCCGCTCCGCGCTCACAGCTGACGCTCGAGAACAATAACATTGAGTGGTGCTATGTTTCGATCGTCAATGTTAACATTTTCGTTCTCATCTGTAGACTCCGATCTTGTTGAGTTTTAGCGCACTAAAAGAAAAAATAACGAAAAAGAACGCCAGGCCATGTGTTCATGGCAGACAACACCTAACGTGACCAAAATGCTGTATTCTATCTTTTAATCATCGGTACTGTGCAGGGACAATTCATTGGTTGCGATAAAAATGTATCCCGCAAGGGATGGGGATGCTTTGCTCATTATCTGTCATCAGGAAAAATGCGGATTTTTCATCGACGGCGGCTATGCAGAAACCTACAAGCAATACATCCTGCCTGATCTCAGAGCATTGAGTCTTAACGGGTACCGGTTACGCCTAGTCATGGCAACGCATATTGACGCTGATCACATCGGCGGTCTCATTGACTTTTTTATCGACAATGGCCAAGCGTCACATCCGTCTGTTATACCGGTTGATGCGGTATGGCACAATAGTCTCAGGGCGATGACAACGTCTCATGAAAATGCATCAGATGCAGAAAACTGCAAAATCACGGATTTTTTAAAACGGCAATATCACCTCGCTGCAAAGTCAGGCAGACCCACTGAAATTAGCGCTCGCCAAGGAAGTTCGCTCGCAGCCACATTGCTGGCCGGCGGCTATCACTGGAATGAAGGAACTGGATTTCAAAAGATTTGCTCCTTAAGGCCAGCTGTCCCGCCGTTAAACGAAAACAGTTTTCAGATCCTGAGCCCCTCAGAGGAACGGCTCTCTGCACTCTGTTTGTGGTGGCGCCGTAAACTGGTATCACTGGGTTTTTCTGGCCAGTATTCCGCAAACGGGGCATTTGATGATGCATTTGAGTTCCTTTGCAAAGAGGATGCTTCGCCGCCACCTCCTCCTCATATGATAAGCGCTAAAATCCCTCTGCTTCAGAGGGATTATTTACCCGACACTTCGCCAACCAATGGCAGCTCCATTGCCTTTAGCCTGACACTTAGCAACAAGCGAATGCTGATGCTGGGAGACGCATGGGCTGAAGAGGTGGTGACCTCACTCAAAGCCAACGGTGGTCCTCAGTATTTCGACATCATTAAAATCTCGCATCATGGTAGTATAAGAAACACCAGCCCTGAGCTGTTGAGCCTCATTGATGCACCAATGTATCTGATCTCAACTGACGGAAAAAAACATGCTAGGCATCCTGACCTGGCGGTGCTGAAGGCAGTTGTGGACAGACACGCGACGTTTACACGAACATTATTTTTTAACTATGCCACCCGCGCATCTGCTTTCATGAAAACGTATGTTTCAGCAAACGGCGCACCATTCAGGGTGATTGAAGGAGCAACGGATTGGATAACGCTGTGAAATATGCCGCCACCGAAAACGAAATCAGATTCGCAACGGTACAGATTGAATGCGAAGGTTCCACAGGTTCAGGAACGTTGATTGCATCGAATAAAGTGCTAACTGCTGCGCATTGTGTTGTGTCAGATAAGCCTGGTGCCCCTGTAACCGTGACATTTACCGGTACTGAACCAGTTATCAGCATCAGAGCAACAATATCTGACACAGATTATTCATGCGATGTATGCCTGCTAACACTCTCTGAGCCTGTCAATATTGCGCCGGTTGCATTAAGCATCGTGCAGGAGCGAGAAGGCAGTCTCTGGAAGAGTTTTGGCTATCCGGCATCACGCCTTGGCGCTCCACATTATCTGTACGGTGCAATCAGTCAGTATTTTCCCGGCATTATACACGGCATAGATATGGATTTATCGGTCAATGCCGACTGTCGTCTGGAACAATACGACGGCGTATCAGGGGCAGCCGTTTTATCCGGGAATAAAATGATTGCCATGGTACGTATCCGGATGGACGGCGGGCTCGGTGCAGTGAGTCTAGATACGCTAAGCGGGATCCTTCTCAGAAACGGCCTGATACCCGAAAACATTGTTGAGGGTTCCGTACTCATAAAGTCCCGGGAAACGATGCTTGATCGCACCGAATTTCTTGAAAACTTTGAAACCTTTATCCTCGGAAGCACCGGGCGCGCTGTTCTTCTGGAAGGCAGCCCGGGTGTTGGGAAAACAACGTTTTGCCGGCACTACCAGCCCCTAAATGAAAAGCTCGCCAGTGTGGGAGTGTATGAATTTACACCTGAGGATGGTGCCGGCGCGGCATTTAAAGTTTTACCCGAAGTCTTTGCGGACTGGCTCGCCGATCGGGTCGCGATAATCATTTCCGGCAGGCCTGCTCGCCGGGAAGAAACAGAAAAAGTCAACCTAACGTATAAAGTCTCTGAGCTTCTAGCTACCCTGTCAGACTACTGGAAACAGAGGGGCAAATACGGTGTCATTTTTATTGATGCTATCAATGAAGCAAGTGGGCTGGGGCAGGCAATGGTTGCGCCATTTACTGCGCTACTACCTGTTACGCTTCCTGAACACATTAAACTGGTTTTTACTGCGCCCTCATTATCAGCAGCCGGTATTGCATTTCGCCACTGGCTCACTCCTCAGGACTGTATCAGTCTGACGCTGCTAAGCCACCAGGAAGTGTTGCAACTTTCAGCCCTCGCGCTGAAAGACATGTCCCCTTCTATGTCGTTACTGCTGCGGGTGTGTGACAGGGCTCAGGGCCATCCCCTCTATCTCCGTTATATTCTTGAGTACCTTAAAGCAAATCCTGACGAGACCTCCCTGAACACTTTCCCTGTTTTCAGTGGCAGTATCGAAACTTACTACGAAAGACTCTGGCAGGAACTGATTAAAGACGACTCTGCCGTGAACCTGCTGGGGCTACTTTCTCGTCTGCGCTGGGGTGTCGAGATGGTATCCCTGCTTCCTGCTCTGTCAGAAACAGAACAAACCGCGTTTCTGCCAACCCTTGATCGTATAAGGCATCTGCTGCCTGATCCGGCATCCTCAGAGTTATGCCATCAATCCTTTGCTGAATTTATTAACATTAAAACCGGCGCAATTGACACATTGCTACACGGACGCTTGGCCGATTTTTGTCTTAACAGTGTTCAGCCCTACGGACTGATTAATCGTATCTATCACCTGCTTTTAAGTTCACAGGATAGGCACTCTGAAGCAGCAATGACCTGCACTCAGGAATGGGCGGATGCCTGCGTCAATAACGGAGCAAGGCCTGACCTTCTTGTACATGACGTCCGACATGCGCTCATCAACGCGCTCCATCGTGCAGATGCCGTTGAATCAATTCGCCTGTTGCTGTTATTGCAAAGAATCACCTTCAGACACCATTTTCTTTTTCTGCAGTCTGCTTTTTATTCGGGGCTGGCACTAGCTGCATTAGGGAAGCCCGATGAAGCTTTAGAACAGTTTATGCCCTCAGGTCACCTAGTCTTGGATCTGGCAGATGCAATCGACAGCGCGCATATCCTGACGGATCATGGCTATCATCAACATGCTCTGAAGCTACTTGAAAAAGTGAAATCATTGGTCGATCTCACATTTGAAAACCATGAACTTAACTTGTCTCAATTTACCGGCCTTAATCTGGCTTGGGTGCGTGCTGAACTTATAGCAGGAGTCATCGACGGTAGAGGGCGTACACGCTCTGTAGTAGAATACCTTTACCAAGCAGTACAGACCCTTAGTAAAAATATTGATAAAGCGGCACAACATAATCCCGTTTATGAACGTGCGTTCGTGCCGCTGCAGGCAGAAATGGAAGCGGTAAACATCGCCTTTAATGATCGGTCAGTGTCACTGAAGAGCGTTAAGGATCGATTTGGCGAAGTACCGAAAAATATTCTTGACCTGATGCTCAGCGCATTAATGCGTGCACATGACATGATTATTCGGTACAGACTGCCCATGCCCCAGCAAGCTCTGCTGCCAGTCTGGGAAGATCTCAAAGAGCTCCTTCATGCTGATGTTTCGTTTACAGACAGAATACGTTTCAGTGCGATAACGAGCCTCATTTTCTTCAATGCACCTTCCGGCCTAGTTATAAAAATTGCGGAAGTTTTCTCACTGGATGCGCTTCCGGAAATCGTGCTAATCGAAAAAAATGAAGCGCAGACTGACAGCACTTCAATAGTCGAGCAGGGGCAATTTTTGCTAACCGTTGCCTACCTCAACCCCGCACTACCATGCCCGGACATTACTCCTGCGCAGCAGGAGTGCCATAGCTGGCTGAAAAGTTTAACCGAAGCAGTATTCTGGTGCAGCGGGCAAGCACAACGCGCGGTTGTGGACAACGATCATGAAAGAACACAACAACTTTTAGCGTTTGTACAGACCACCCTCCTACCTGCGCTATCCTCTTCGCTTGAGGAGCGTACCGGCTGGAATGACGCCTGGGCTCTGCCGGAGCACACGCTTCCCGTAATTTATGAGGAGTTGATTAGCATGTTCGGCGCATGCTGGCCTGAAAGTGTAAACTTGTTTACGGATTTCATAATTAACAGAGCACCTGAGCAATGTGGGATTTATTCAGAGGGTTTCAGGCGGGTGATGAAAACGATCATTCATGCTCTTCTTAATGAAAATCGGTTTCCCGATCAGGCTGACACTGCGTTCGAACTTCTGGAAATCTTACATGCCTTTGTTTCAGCCTATACTGAAAACAGACAAGAGCTGGTTCCTGAATTATTAGAAATCATCCCGGCTTATGTTAGGCTGGATGCACCACAACTGGCCCATCAGACTTACACTGAGATGCTGAGTGTTTCAATGGGACCCGCTTGGTATAAAGAAGATCAGTTTACCCTGCTGACGAATATATTGCAGGTATTGCCGCATAGCACTGAGACAGACACAACGTTGTCTCAGGTTGCAGGCTACCTCGAAAAGGCTTCGGGTGAAATGACCTTCAGACGCTATGTGAGACACGATAAATCCCGGCTTATCGGAGAGCTTATCCGTAGGGGCCGATACGCACAGTGCTTTACCTATTACCGTCAACAGTCCTGTGGTACCCATAGCGAAATGCTACATCAACTCAGTCAGCCCGCGGCAGATAGTCCCCTTCCATTAAAAAGCATGCGATTCCCAGGCGGTGCGCTCGATGAAACCTATGCTGTTGAGCTCATTGTAAGTAAGTTGCGAAACAGGGTCGACTGGCGCCTAAGGTGGGCACTTCTTGAAATATATAGCTTTGGCTGCACAGGCAATCTTGCTGAGCCTTTCGCAGAAATGATCAATGAATTCACGCCAGATGATAAAGATCTCAGCGAGGCCGTTAGAAGACTGTTTATTGTTTTTAACGGCGACGTTTCTTTCTCTGAGCAACATGATTTTATCCGTAGTTTTTTAGGCCAGCTTTCAGAAGAACACAAGCCGTTGTTTACGGCACTTATTGAGATATTGCCAGAGGATGCCAACCCTGAAAGCTTTCACTCCCCCGCAATTGATGATGAGAATGGGCAAGGCGCTTCTTCTGAACTCCGGGAGGATGTAGCTCTTCAACCCGGACTCTTCGGCAAGCAGGCTGCTATCAGAGCAGCTGATGCCCGTATCAAAGAGGCTAATAAAGCAGCCGCACGCAAAAATACGTTGCGGGCAAGTCAGATAGCGGTGGAGAGTCTGCGCCTCATTCAGGAAGGTGACTG
Source organism: Enterobacter cloacae complex sp. ESBL7 (assembly GCF_041679625.1). Classification (NCBI taxonomy): domain Bacteria; kingdom Pseudomonadati; phylum Pseudomonadota; class Gammaproteobacteria; order Enterobacterales; family Enterobacteriaceae; genus Enterobacter; species Enterobacter cloacae complex sp. ESBL7. The sequence continues at coordinate 867,091 of NZ_JBGORN010000001.1, read as the reverse complement.
GTCAGTGTGGGGCAGAAATCACCATTTGTCGGACGTGACGAATGCACATATTCTTGCCAGTGCATCCAGTGCAGGAGAGGTCTTAAGGGCCTATGCTCCCCTCGTAGAGCATGAGCGCTACGCTCCATCTTGGAAAATTGCCAGCCACCTTCTTGAAGCAGCAGCCAGTTATTTTTCACCACTGGAAGCACGAGCTGTCGCTCAACGTGTACTTGAGCATAATCGCTATCTGTTGGGGTCTAATGACAATTCGGCCGGGCAATTTGCCTTTCTTGATGAGCCGGACAATTCAGATGCCGGTGAAGAAACACTGAACTTCCTGATGTGGATGCTGGAGCATCCACTAAAATGCCGGCGAGAGCGCGCGCTGGAGGCCATGCAATGGCTGGCTTCAGGTGATGGACTGATATTGCGTCAGTGTGTGGCAGAGGCACTGACATCAGGCTCAGCCGTCCGGATTGAGGCACTTATGGCGCTGACTGACCGGATGTCTGCTAAATATCCGACGCGTGTCTGGGATTGTATAGCTTCACAACGCAGCCTGTTTGAATGGTTGGCAGACACCACCACGCTCAGCCAGATTTGCCTTTTTGAGCGTATCGCCAGCAGAGCTGGCGTGGATGTTAAAAATGAAATCGCCGCCTATTCGCGAACCCGTTCTCGCTCGCTTGTTTCTCGCACTGAAGAACCACCTAGCCCTCTCTCTGCCTGGGCGCAACCGGTGGCGCATGTGCTTGCCGTTATGGAAGAACAAAAAATAGACGTCAGGGCTTTAACCGTACTCCTTGAAGAGCGCATTTTACAGCAGAGCGGACTGACAGATATCAACGTAGCATTTGAGCTGGAACGACTTCTTGCAAGGGGTTTTTCCGTGCGCAACACACCTTCTCCGCACCGTTGGGAGGCGATGGTGCGCTTTTCGTTAAATCAGATTTTGCATGAGGCAGCTAGTTGCCCTGACCTGAAAGGTGTTGAGCCTTTACTGCGCGTCTGGAACCCAGCTTCACAGGAGCGTGTTCTCACTCGTGAGATCTGTAATCAAACCGCACGGATTGTCCGGTCCATCGTAAAGCAAAATTTCAAGCAAGTTTCAGGAACCGAGGAAGGATTTTTTCTGCATTATCTGGATGAGATTGAGCTGCCCGGCGGAGGCCCGGCACATCTGGTCGAAATTTCAGCTGTACTGACAACGGCCTATGATGGACATGAGCATCGCCGAGCCGGAGAAGAAGGCAGGTTTAATGCGACCCTAGTACCCGATGCAGATCGAGTGCTGGATGCACACCTGACTTGTCAGCGTGTTTCCCTCCAGCCGCTATTGTCAGGAGGGGCAACCCCAGCCGTGGTCTCGAAGAAGTTTATGCAAATGACGCATACCGTTCCCTCAGACTTTATCAGAAGGCAGTGGCGCAGCGGGCGCTCGCTCAGCAAAAACCGATGGGGAGAGCCCATCAGCAGAGGTAGCTTGTTAATCATGAAAAGAAATGTAACTTTGCCGCCGGGACTGGGTCTGGCCTGGTCTGTGACAATAGACGGGGAACTGCAAAGTATGTTTTCGTACGCTCAAAGGAGACGTTCATGATATTCAACTCAATGGATACACCAGAAACGCGGGAAGAGTTCGAAGCTCGCTGTTTTCATCTGTTGAATGCTATCCGTTCAGGCCAATATAAGGGTATACCTGGCGATCGACACAGAGAAGAGATCGTCTTTCTTCCTAATGGCAGAATTGACCTTGCAAATATTGACACCATGACCCGACTTTCAATGAATTCACTTTATGACTTCCACTACAACAAGGAAAATTATCCACATTTTGATTTAACGGACCAGAATGAACATGAGGTTAATACTCATATATTATTTCCTGACATCAGTGATGGCCCCGACACTTAAATCAGATGTCCTTTAGCTCAGCCATCGCCCATACGATGCCATGGCTGAACGCCAACAGCCGCTGCCCGATCTTCCTTGGTGGCGTGCCGAAACAGCTCATTCGGGTGTGCAACTTTTTGTTAATAAAAGATGAATTGTGAAAAAATTACTGGTGATGGCTGTATTACTGGGTATGTCAACAACAGCACTGGCTGCGGATATTTACTCTCCGGCGAGCGGCGTTGTGTGTGATAAAAAAGCCGGGTATTGCGTTGATAACCTGGGGATTGCGATGGGTCTGACGGCGTTGTATCTAGGGAAAACCGCAGAGGATAACCTGCAGAAGGCATTCGGTGATGGTGTCAGCGTCGATTTGAGCGAATATACGTTCAGTAACGGGGGGCATTGTGATTCTAAGGATCGGCAGTGTTATAAAGATCGCTTTTATCCACGAACACCAGACAAAAAAGAAAACACACTGACGCAGCAGATATTTGGTAAAGCGCCTGAAGGAAAATAACACCTTAAAACTCAGTGTATTTTTTGCCAGAGAGCATCTCCCGTTGCTAAGGATTATCTGTCCATTTCGTATAACGGAGAAACTTAGCTATGCGCATATTACCTGTTACGCTTCTTGTCTGCAGTTTCATTCTGAGCGCCGGGACGATGGCTGCATCCCCGGCAAAGAAAGATGCACAATCTACGATTGATGTCCAACAGATTACAGATGGTCCTGCGCCAAAGAAGGTTCCACGCCCCCGTAAACCAAAGACAGACGAAACCATACCTCAGTCAACGGATACGGCTCCGGCGGCTGTGCGGGATAAAAACGGTCGGTTCGTGAAAAAAGAGAATACGCTGCCAGTCCCCGACCAAAAGTCAGCTCCAGTTTCTGAGAAAGAACCAAAGTCGGCACCAACATCCGCAGTAGTGCCAAATGCGATTGAGTCAGATGCTACAGCGAGATGTAAAGACGGTTCTTTCAGTCACAGCAAGCAGCACAGTGGCTCCTGTTCGCGCCATGGTGGCGTGGCGCAATGGCTGGCCGAATAACTGGGGAGGTAGTATGGGTATTCTGAATAACATCCTGGGCCGTTTTTTCCAGGGAACGGATGTACATCCAAATCTGATGGCCTTCCTGTCGTGGGTACAAGATGAGGGCGGATTTCCGGCGCTGCTGGCCCGCTTTAAGACGCTGGAGGAAAATGGGCTAACGGCTGAAAATCTTACCCCTGAGCATATCAGTAGCTTGTTTAGCGCTGATGAGTTGTCTTCGTTAGCGCAGCATATGGGGATTTCTCAGGGTGAAGCGACTGGCTGGATTAGTGCCCATCTGCCTGCTGTGTTGCAGCATTTGTCACCTGAAGCGCACCAACTGGGCGGTGGCAATATGCTTGATACGGCGCTGTCGATTCTTCGTGAGCGCATGAAGTGATTTTTCTCTTTCTTTATGCAGGGTGACGACAGATCGAAGTAAATAAAAAATGTAACGTGAAAAGGACGCCCGGCCATGAAGGCTGAGCGTCCAGTTTTTTATTTTTGGTGACGTAATGATATAACATCAAGAAAAAATCATTCTGGCAGAGCAACCGCCAAATTCTTCGCTGAAACACTACTGATGGGTTTCTCCGTTACCACTGGCCGTGGTTCTGTAGTCGTCACCGTTACAGATGGAGCAGAACCCAGCTGAATGTTCAGAAACGACGACAGCATGGTACGCAGTGTTTCCGGGCTGGTGTTATCAGCCAGCAGCGCGGCCAGTACAGACGGCAACCTGCTGTCAATCTCGCCCAGCGCTATACCAGCCAGTAATGCCGTTCGTGATAACTCACCGCGATCACCGCGATGGTGTGCCTCAATCCGGGCATCCGCAAAACGTTCGCTGGCATGCGTTTCAGGCCGAAGGTAAATCAGTACTTTTCTTCGGTTCATTACCACCTCTGTTAACCAATAGCTTGCAAACCATGTACCAGCGCGAACTGCGGATCTTGCGCCACATAGAAACGATCTTCACGCAGATTGACGTGAGTACGAATTTCATCAGCCAGCAGACAGGCTCCCCCGCCAACCACCGCGACGTGGGTATAGCCTTTGAAACGATCTATGGCTTCCAGTACCCGTGCACGATAACGCGAGATACCAGTGTGGATTGCCTGCTTTATGGAACCGACAGCACGTGGATCGTTGATATTGTTCGCGAGGTACGTATCGTCGAAACGTTTGATAATCAACCTGTCCACGTTGTAGCAGGACATCGCCATACCGGTTTTACGCAATGCCTGCTGCACCTCGTCGGTCACCAGGGACACGCCGAGAGCCGGATCTCCGTAAATTTGTGAGACAGAAGACATCTGGCCCGCCACCTGCGAGATATCCAGCGTCGTTCCGCCGAGATCTACAATCAGCACAGAGTTGGAAGCCGATAGCTGATCGCACAGCGCAATCCCGGCGGGAATGGACTCCGGGCGCACAGTAACGCGGGTGATGGTAAAGACGTGACCGTTATTCAGCGCTACCGGTTGCAACAGATTCTGTTTCTTGCGCTCAATGTTATCAAGCCGGTACTGAGCGTCTTCGTCGTAGAACTCCGCCAGCGGCAGCGTCACCACGATATCCACGCACTGCGGCGTAAGCCCACTGGTCAGCAGCGCATGCTGGACTGCCACCGCGTTGAGCGGGCTGTACTGCCATTCGATATTGCTGGTGGTCAGGGAATCGGGGGAAATAAGGTCAAATGAATATTTCTCTTTGCCTGCGATGTAGTTGAACGGCTTACCGCTGCCAAACGTGGCTGACCACCCGCGTTTGAAGCTGTTAGGGCTGAGGTGGGTGAAGGTCCTGCCGTGCTGCTCCCACAGCATTTTGATATGGGTAGAACCATCGTCGATATAAATGCGCATATTGCACCATAGTTGAGTCAAATGTGAGTTTATATTGCGCCGTCCGGCGTTGCCGGACGCATGAAGAGCTGTTATTGCGTTAAAATTGAGAGCAAAGTGAGATGAATCAGTGCCAGCCAGCGCTCAATGAGATAAAGTAGCGTTTCAAGTAAGACAAATATGAGAAATCGGTTTATCTGGTTTGTTAGAATAAACTTTATTAACAGTAGAAACTGGTAATAACTGAACATGTTGGTTATTAGTCAGGCACATTAGTTAATTTCCTTTTTAGAAGTAAGGTGATGGCATTCAATCAGGTAATATATTCCTGAGATGCTTTTTAAATTAAATAAGTGCTTTTAAAAATCGCGCTTCAATAGATTTATTGCTCTCCCTTGAATAAAATAACAACCTCGACTTATACGTGACTGGCTGGATTAATGTTCATCCCCGACTATATTTCAGCATTTATTTCCCGGGCAGGAGTAATATGCCAGCCAGTCAGGTACAATGTGTTCAAATGTTTGGCGTTTCACGTTCCAGCAGCCATTGATCCAGTTCTGCTTCCAGCCACCCTACAGATTGTTGCCCCAGTCGCCGCTGTTTTGGAAAACTAGCATCATAGCGTGGCGACTTCGGATTGAGCCAGTCATAAATGGTTGAACGGGCGATACCGAGTTTGGCAGTAAGTGCACGCATGCGCAGGATCTTCATGGTCGTGGTATGGGGGATCATCTTTCTACCTCATTTCACTATAAAAATTTAAGTTATCTTCTGAATAACGGAACTCTGTTATTCACCACCTGAGCCGACTGGCTGGCATGCGATGGATTGTAATGAGGTCGAATAGTGTCTAAAATTGGCATTTTCAACTTACTTTTTTTGACATTGACTTTATGCCAGCCATATCACCACTCAAGAAAGCAGCGTTTGATGCCATCGACAGTCTTCACTTCAGTCAGGTTGTCATGAGCCCGATATGCGGAAAACCTATTGCAGAGTGGTATCCCCGCATTCTGGGCAGAATCAACGGGATACTTCAGACGGCTGGGATGGACGGAAAGCAGGCTGAGATATCCCGGCATTACCTGCTGGGTATTCTTGAAATTTATTTGTCTGTTGACAGCAACTATTTTTCTAATATGGATGAGCACCATAAAGTGTCTGATTCTGGCGGTACGCCTTATAACAGGGTGAAGCATGAGCAATTTGCTGAACACGCCCGAAATTTCAGTATTGCCATGCTTTGCAATATTGCCCGCGAAAATGGTGTGGACAGAGAATTCCTTCTTGAGGCAACGGAAGAGTTGATGAATGATAAAGTGTTAGCATTATCAACCATGCCGTATCCAATCAGATACCGATTAACTGAATGCTGCTATGCGCTGGAATATCCTGACGCACCTCTCGGTTTTTATCGGGAACTGGTGAGTCGCAAGATTATTTCAGGTGGAAAATGCTCATGGGGCGAAGGTTCACGCAAGAATGAACCGCCTGTTAAGGAGTCTGATCCGGAATTATCCCTGTTGTTCATCCGCGCGGGTTTGCTGTTTGAGTTTAAAATGCTGCAAAGATCACTGGCAGTAATGATTTCTCTCAAGGAGAATAGCACAATTGCTCTCCCTGCTCTTGACTCCCGGATGCCTCGTCCAGAACGAAAGAATATTGCCGATTACTACAAAAGGATTGTTGATTTCTGGATGCTGGAGGGAAATCCTAATTCCTTTGCGATGTTTAAATGTAAAGATCATGTTTCGGCAACGAACGGCGAAAAGCTTCTTAAAAACATGAGCCGATTTTATTTTCATAAACGAATGTTTGGTGGTACGCAGGGAAGCTGGCTGGGGACGCTGGGTGCATTTGATATTGAGGTCAGACGTTGGGAAGAGCCTGGGGTAGCGATTTATTACGAGATGAATAATAAAAATACAATTTCAGATAAAGTCAAATCAAAACTTGAAGATTATAATTTTATAGTATCAGCAAGAAGTTTGTATTTGCGGCATAAAGTGATAAAAAAAGATAGTTACTCTAAAATTCGATATTATCGAGATCTTCTAATGAATCAGTCATGTATGATCCCCTGGTACCTTAATGATAACAGCTATTACGAAATGGCACTGAAGTTTGAAGCGGGAGAGTAACCTGGACTTATTAATAAACCTACCTGTTCATATAACCCTGGCTGGATTTGCATGGTGGTTATGGTGAACAGGTAGTACCCGTAGTTCTGTCCCAATCAACAGTTAAGCCCAAAAAAGAAAAGCGCCCCGAAAGGCGCAGAATAAGTTTACTTCACTGCCGAAAACACGTAATCAGCCCAAGCCTGCATCACCGGAATACGCTGTTCCAGTAAATCAGTACGATGGTACGCAGCCTCTACTTTGTTTTTCAGCGTATGTGCCAGTGCCCGTTCGGCCACATCCCGTGATATCCCCTGCTCACTGCACCAGTCTCTGAAACTGGAACGAAATCCATGAGCGGTTGCGAGTCGTCCTGGCGTATCGCTGACAGCCCCCGTTTTACGCAGGAAAGTGGTCATCACCATATCAGACAATACAATTTGTTTTCGTGGTGACGGGAAAACCAGCTCATCGTGCAAACCCTGCATTTTTTCAAGCACAGCGACAGCCTGCAAAGATAATGGAACACGATGCTGAATCCCCGCCTTCATTCTTTCCGGTGGAACAATCCATATTCGCTTGTCCAAATCAACTTCCTGCCAGCGCATACCACGGGCTTCTCCTGACCTCGCCCCGGTAAGGATCACAATCAGCAACAACGCACGGGTCACGTTATAGCGCTCGTCACTGTAGACTTTCGTCGCCACGTAAAGCGGTACATTTCGCCAGGGCATCGCCGGTTGGTGCTCAGTTCGTACATTAATACCCGCCTGTACCGGCAGTAAATGGTCAACAACATCAACAGGATTGGCAACACAGTGCCCGTGAGCCCATCCCCATTGCATTACCGCATGGATTCGCTGTTTTACACGACTGGCTGTTTCGGCCAGAGTAAGCCAAACAGGGCGCAATGTTTCTGCCACATCAGCAGGCGTGATACGGTCGAGCGGTTTAGTTCCCAGCGATGGAAACGCATACTGCTCCAGTGTTGATAGCCATTGCTTTATGTGTTTCTGGTTTTTCCATCCCGGCGAGAGTTCAGCGTGAACCTGACGCGCTGCTGCTTCAAATGTCGGAATAACAACCTTCTCAGCTTCGGCTTTTTTCAACTCAAGCGGATCATCACCAGTCGCCAGTTGTTCGCGCATGGCCTGTGCCATACGTGCTGCTTCCGCAATGCCGATTTCGGGATAAGTCCCCAGCCCGGCATTTCGCCTTTTTTGGGTAACAGGACTTACATAGCGTAAAACCCACTTTCCCCTCCCCTTTGCTGATGAAGGATGAAGTGTAAGTCCCGTAATCCCGCCATGAGGCAAAGGTCTGTCATCAGGCTTAATGTGCCTGGCTTTAGTGTCAGTCAATAGTGCCATAAAAAGGAAAATCCTGCGGTTTCTGGTATGCCATCCAGTATGCCATTAAAAATTCTTGCACATTTCTGGTATGCCATTCAGTATGCCATCTGTAGTGTGTTTCGTCAGGGTTATATTGGTTTTAATCGGACAGGTAATAAGAATAAACGATGAATTTTATTAGGTTACAGGATTAGGTTGAACCTCTTTGTATTCATATTTAGCGGTCCCCCTCACCGCCATATTTAAAGAAGAGCTCGCATGAAAATGCGGGCTTTTTTTTCGCATGTTGCACGCCTGCGGGGGGATGAGAATCCCCCGACCGGGGTTCGACAACTGGTGACAGCCAGTTGGACAGACTGAGAGCGTAGCGAACAGTCTGCCCGCAGGGCGAGCGAAGCGAGTCAATCCCCCCCTCACCGCCATATTTAAAGAAGAGCTCGCATGAAAATGCGGGCTTTTTTTTCGCATGTTGCACGCCTGCGGGGAATGAGATTCCCCGACCGGGTTCGACAACTGGCGACAGCCAGTTGAACAGACTGTGAGTGCAGCGCGTCAACGTTCTCATAATGTTATACAGAACAATTCAACTATGTATCGTATACATCTAAAATCCAATAAATGTATATTATATATAATAGACAACACATAGATAAGATGAATAATTTCAATTTACTTCGCTAGACTCTTTCACGAATAGGTAGTATGTTGACGTACTAATAGCCCCCTTAAGATATTTTGAAACGCTTAGCACTCCCTTGAGTATAATACGTCAATCCGGAGATTTAGATGAAACAGCAATTATTAAGCTTGACTCCTGTTAAACTCCAGGAGGTAGATAACATTAGCATGGGTGTTTTACCAAATGGTGAAACATTCCTATCATTACAAGGCGTAGCAAAATTCTGCGGGCTTGCCCCAAGCTCTATAATACAATTAGCTCAGGATTGGTCTTCAGGTGATGCTCAAATACGTAGTAGAGGTCAACAACTTACTGAGTTAATAAAGGAGTGGACTGAATCTTCGATTGTACCCGATAGCTTATATGTTGAGTTAGATAGTAAAAACTCCATTACAGGAGTCATTCACGCCGTCCCAGAGCAAATTGTAATGGCAATAACTGACTATTATGCTCATTATGCTCCAACGACAAAACAAGAAGCTATCACTAATTATAGAAAAGCAGCAAAGCTTGGACTAAGAAATTATATATACGAAAGATTAAATTATAGTGAAAAGGATTTAATAGCGCAGAGCTGGAGTTTATTCCAAGAAAGAGTACTTAATAATGAATGCCCCAAAGGATATTTCACCATGTTTGATGAAGCAACGACAGTAATTGCTTCATTAATTCGCAATAATATTGCCGTAGATGATTCAATTATGCCTGATGGGAGCTTAGGTATTCACTGGGCAAAATATTGGAAATCTGAGAACCTCTCAATTCGATATGGTGAAAGAATAAAAATACACCACAAATATCCAGAATCCTATAGGCAATTAGATCCAGAGGTAAATGCCTATCCCTTAAGTGCAATCTCTGATTTTAGGTTATGGTTCCAAAATGTTTACCTTCCTGAAAAATATCCTAGTTATATCAAAAACAAAGTTAAGGATGGGAAGATCACATCAGAAGCGATGCCAATATTACTAACCGCAGTGTTACCTCCAGAGGTTTCTACGAAAAGGTTAAATTAATTTACTTCAATGAAGTATTTATTCAGGGTATATTACTTTTTATAAAAGCACAAAAAACAAAGCCCGGTTTCCCGGGCCTTGAACACAACAGCAAACTCAATAATACGCTTGAAGCGTGCGCTGACAGAGCGCGGAACGCACGCAGTCCTCTTTGGTGAAGCGTACCACCCCAATCATCTCATCTTCCTCAAAACGTGACATGGCGTCGCTCAGCCCGGATTTCACGCCGGATGGCAGGTCACACTGGGTAATATCGCCGTTAACGATAACCGTCACGTTCTCCCCGAGGCGCGTTAAAAACATCTTCATTTGCGCAGCGGTCACGTTCTGAGCCTCGTCAAGAATGACGACCGCATTTTCAAATGTACGTCCGCGCATATAGGCGAACGGCGCGATTTCCACCTTGCCAATCTCTGGTCGCAGGCAGTACTGCATAAAGGATGCACCCAGTCGCTTCACCAGCACGTCATAGACGGGCCTGAAGTACGGAGCAAACTTCTCCGAAATATCTCCGGGCAGGAAGCCGAGATCTTCATCAGCCTGCAGTACAGGACGGGTAACAATAATGCGCTCCACATCCTTATGAATCAGCGCTTCCGCCGCTTTGGCTGCACTGATCCAGGTTTTCCCGCATCCGGCTTCACCGGTTGCAAAGATGAGCTGTTTACTCTCGATAGCATTCAGGTAGTGCGCCTGAGCCTCATTGCGCGCCACAATTGGAGAATTATCACGGCTGTCTCGGGCCATGCCAATTGCTTCTACGCCACTCATCTGCACAAGCGAGGTGACCGATTCTTCTTCACGCTGTTTATGGCTACGTGAATCCCGTCTCAGCACACGTTTTGCTTCGCGACGAGCTTTGATCACTGCTTTTTGTCTTCCCATGGATAGCACCTTGAGTTGTTGGTATTCATCACACGCGCCAGCTTCGGCACGATTATGCGCACGAACATCAGAGGGTTGGCTTCCTTGTAAGCCATTGCTTGCTTTATCGGATAACGATACGGAACAGCTACGCGCACCGTTCTGCACGTCGGTCGAATCAGATTCTTGAGGAAGGGGGGAGAATTTAGTGGTGAGGAAATCGCTGCCGGAGTCTGAGCCTCCGCGCCGGGTGCTGCGGTTGTTATGTTTACCTTGTCCAGTACAGGACGCAACCATTCGCGATCTCCATAGTGATTCAGCATCACTGCCGGGAACTACCGCTGTCTTATCTTAAGTACATCAGGAGTTATCATAAATGCAACATTTATTTTACCTGAATGCAACTTTTAAGACTGTCCCTACAGGTGAAATCAGTCTCATATAGAAATATTACAGAAATATAACAGCAGGATAGTCATATGAAAAAATAATGTCCCCGCGAACGGTTGCGGGGACAATTATCAGGCTTCAATAAGACCTTGAGCGAGGTACGCGTTCCGATCGCGCACGCCCGGCAGGGCAAAGAAATAGCCGCCGCCGATGGGCTTAATGTACTCTTCCAGCGCTTCGCCGTTGAGCCGCTTCTGCACGGTCAGGAAGCCTTTTTCCAGATCGTGCTGATAGCAGACGAACAGCAGGCCCATATCAAGCTGACCGGCGTTGGTCACGCCGAGCGAATAGCTGTAGCCACGACGCATCATCAGGCTGGACTGCGTCTCTTTAGTGCGCGGATTGGCCAGACGAATGTGGCTGTCCAGCGCGATGGTATCGCCGTTGGGATCGCTGGCGTAGTCGGGCACGTCATGCTCGTTCTTCATGCCGAGCGGCGCGCCGCTTTGCTTATCGCGACCAAAGATCGTCTGCTGCTCCTTGAGCGGCGTGCGGTCCCAGAACTCCACGTGGAACTGAATAATCCGCACCGCCTGATAGCTGCCGCCCACCGACCACGCCGGTTCGCCCTGATCCGCCGTCACCCATACCACGTCTTTCATCAACGCCGCATCGCTGCTGTCCGGGTTGGCCGTACCGTCCTTAAAGCCCAGCAGGTTCACCGGGGTTTCTTTCCCTTTACTGCGGGCGGCATGGTCCGAGATAAACCCTTCCCGCTTCCAGCGCACGCTCAGCAGATCCGGCGTGTGCTTGATGATATCGCGCAGGGCGTGGATCACCGTGTCCTGGGTATTGGCACAAATTTGCAGGAGCAGGTCGCCATGACACAGCGCCGCGTCCAGGGAGTCATTCGGGAAACGCGTCATTTTCTGCAGCGCTTTCGGCTTCTGTTTTGCCAGCCCATAGCGCGCGTCAAACAGCGATTCACCCAGCGAAACGGTAATGGTCAGGTTATCCGGGGCGATAAACGGCCCCAGAATGCCGGAGTCCATTGGCGGCAGACGCGGGTTCGGCGTATCGGGCGCCGGTCCGCCCGCGGTGAGAAACGCAATGCGCGTCGTCAGCAGGCGGAACAGACGCTCCAGATCGGCTTTATCGCTGGCCAGCGAATCAAAGGCCACCAGCATCATGGACGCCTGCTGGGGCGTCAGGATGCCCGACTGATGCTCGCCATAAAACGGCTGCGTCTCCATGCGGGCATTGGGTGACAGCGTGCCGGGCGCGCTCTGCAGTTTCGCCGCATGCGCTACCGGACAGCCACCAGCCAGAGCAAGAGCGCCCCCCAGCGCCCCCACCCCTTTTAACAATCGACGACGTGAAGGCTCAACCACATCGTTCTCGCTATGCTTATTCATCGTGCTTAGTCCAGACCCAGTACGCCGCGCAGCAGAGAGAGATCTTCCGCCAGGGCGGTAATCGGGCCTTTCAGCGCGTTACGGTCGGCATCGGTCAGCTTGTCGTAGGTTTCAAACCCGTCTTTAGTCCGGTACTTCGCCAGAATGGTGTCGACTTTTTTGAAGTTGGCATCCACTTTGGCCAGCAGTTCGCCGTTCTCTTTCTGCAGCTGAGGACGCAGCAGGTTAACAATTTTCTGCGCGCCGTCGACGTTGGCCTGGAAGTCCCACAGATCGGTATGGCTGTAGCGATCTTCTTCGCCGCTGATTTTGCTCGCGGCCACTTCTTCAATCAGGCCGGCCGCGCCGCCCACCACTTTTGACGGCGGGAAGGCCAGCTCGCTGATGCGCTTTTGCAGCTCCAGCACGTCGCCGTTCAGCTGCTCGGCGTATTTCTCCATCCCTTTGGTAGAGTTGTCGCCAAACAGGGCTTTCTCCAGACGGTGGAAACCGGTGAATTTCGGATCGGCGGCTTTCTGCTCGTAATCGTCTTCGCGGGCATCAATGCTGCCATCAAGGTCAGAGAACAGTTCGGCAATCGGCTCGATGCGCTCGTAGTGCTGACGGGTTGGCGCATACAGGGATTTCGCTTTTTCGATATCACCGGCCTTCACCGCATCGGTAAAGGCTTTGGTTGCCGCCGCCAGGTCCGCCGTCTCTTTCGTGACGTAGGCTTTATAGGCCGTAATCGCGTCGCCCAGGCTCAGCACCGCAGCACCTTTCGCAGCATCGGCCGTCGCTTCACCTTTGACGATCAGCTTCCCTTTAGGGTTGGTCAGCAGACCGCAGGTCATCTCATACTCGCCCGGCTGCAGGTTGGCGGTCATCTTCTGGCTGAAGCCAGGGGCGATGTTTTCACGCTCCTCCACCACCAGAACCCCTTTCAGAATCTCCCACTCCAGCGCCTTCTGGCTGTGGTTCTGAATAATGAACTGGGTTTTGCCGCTGTTCACCGTGAGGGTCATCGGCTCACACTGCTTATCATTAACGGTGACTTTAACCTGAGGAACATCCGCGCCCCAGGCGGAGAATGCAGAAGCGAACAGCGCGGCAATGCCTGCGCATAACGCACTACGACGAAACTGAATTGCCATGACTCTTCCCTTTAAAAGTATGTTGTAACTAAAATAAAAATTATGGCGTAACGCGCGACGCCTGCGTGCCGGTACGCGGCGGCATTGCGAACAGCACCAGCGCCGGAACCAGATAGATAAAGTACATCGCCACTTCGCTGACGCTCGGCGTTTCCTGATAGCCGAAGATACCTTCGAGCAGGGTGCCGGTCAGAGAGTGCGTGGAGAGCACGTTGCTGAGGTCGAACGCCACGTCCTGGAAATGGTTCCACAGCCCCGCCTCGTGGAAGGCGCGAATCGCCCCCGCCGCCAGCCCTGCCGCCACCAGCAGAATAAACAGGCTGGTCCACCTGAAGAAGGCGCCCAGGTTCAGGCGAATACCGCCCCAGTAGAGCAGAAAGCCCAGCACCACGGCGGTTGCCAGCCCGAGCATCGCGCCAACCGGCGGCCAGATACCGACATCCTGCTGAAACGCCGCCAGCAGGAAGAAAACGGACTCCAGGCCTTCACGCGCGACGGCAAAAAAGACCATCATGATCAGCGCCCAGCCGTGGTTATTGCCCTTTTGCAGCGCATTATCCACCGCCTGCTCCAGCTGCACCTTCACGTTACGGGAGACTTTACGCATCCAGAACACCATCCAGGTCAGGATCACCACCGCAATTACGGCGACGATCCCCTCAAACAGCTCCTGCTCTTTCTGCGGGAACTCCCCGGTGGTTTCGTTGATGAGGATACCAAGGCCGAGACAGAGTGCCGCGGCAAGGAAAACCCCGACCCACATGACGCCAATCCAGCGTCCGCGCTGGGTTCGCTTCAGATAACTGGCGATGAGGCTCACGATAAGGGCAGCTTCAAGCCCTTCACGTAACATAATGAGAAATGGAACAAACATGCCGACACCTTAAATGTTTATCGCGGTCAACTGATGCAAAGAAAGGTAAATTCTTGTGATAGTGATTATCATTACGTCGAAAAGAAACACAAGCGAAATGTGTGGTGTTTTGATGACGAGTTGTAAACGCAAAGCCTGTTAATAGTTGCCGGCGTTACCGTTAAGTTTATAAGTTATAATAAAATTGCCCATTTACGGTTAACCAGCGCTGTGGCTAAATATCCTTCTCAAAAACCAACTGAAAATAAACCATGTTTAAGATTGTCCATTTCCTGCTGGCGCTGGTGATTATTCTTGCGCTTGCCTGGCTGGTAAGTTTCGACCGCCGAAAAATTCGCATTCGTTATGTTTTACAGCTGATTGTTATTGAAATTGCGCTGGCGTTCTTTTTCCTGCACGCCGAAAGCGGGTTATTCCTGATTAAATATGTTTCCGGCTTCTTTGAGTCGCTGCTGAAATTTGCTTCGGAAGGGACCAATTTCGTCTTTGGCGGAATGGGGGAAAAAGGGCTGGCGTTCATTTTCCTCGGCGTGCTCTGCCCGATTATTTTTATTTCCGCGCTGATTGGTATTCTTCAGCACTGGCGGATCCTGCCGATTTTTATTCGGGTCATCGGCACGCTGCTGTCAAAACTGAACGGTATGGGCAAGCTGGAATCCTTTAACGCGGTGAGCTCGCTGATCCTCGGCCAGTCGGAAAACTTCATTGCCTACAAGGGCGTGCTGGGCGATCTCTCCTCTCGTCGTCTGTTCACCATGGCGGCCACGGCCATGTCGACGGTCTCCCTGTCGATTGTCGGCGCCTATATGACCATGCTCGACGCCAAATTTGTCGTCGCGGCGCTGATTCTGAACATGTTCAGCACCTTTATTATTCTCTCCGTCATCAACCCGGCGCGCCCGGAAGCGGAACCGGATATCAAGCTGGAAAAACTGCATGAATCGCAGAGCTTCTTCGAAATGCTCGGCGAGTATATTCTGGCCGGTTTTAAGGTGGCGATGATTATTCTGGCCATGCTGATCGGCTTTATCGCGCTTATTAGCGCCGTTAACGCCCTCTTCTCCAGCGTATTTGGCATGAGCTTCCAGCAGATCCTGGGCTATGTATTTTACCCCCTGGCGTGGCTGGTGGGTATTCCGCTGAGCGATGCCTTAAACGCGGGCAGTATTATGGCGACCAAGCTAGTGGCGAACGAATTTGTGGCGATGATTGAGCTGCAAAAAATCGCTCATCAGATGTCCCCGCGCGGGCTGGGCATTTTATCCGTCTTCCTGGTGTCCTTCGCGAACTTCGCGTCCATCGGCATTGTGGCCGGGGCGATTAAGGGCCTGAACGAGCAGCAGGGGAACGTGGTGTCGCGGTTTGGTCTGCGTCTGGTGTACGGCGCGACGCTGGTGAGCCTGCTGTCGGCGAGCTTTGCGGGGCTGGTGCTCTGATGCAATACCGGGTGGCGCTTCGCTTACCCGGCCTACAAAACAACAACGGCGGGATTTCCCGCCGTTTTTATTAGAACTGCACGCACACCGGCTGGTCGACGCGCATCACCGACTCCTGCGCGAAGCGTGATTTATAAATCCCGCGTAACGCTTCGATGTTCTTCTCGCTCTGCGCATCTTTACCGTGGATCAGCATCAACGCTTTGCTGGGTTCACGCGCCACTTTCCCGTCGTTCCCCAGCCACTGCCCGCGCGCGTCAAACACCGTTAAGCCATCGCGGAAACGCGGCGTCACGTCCTGGTCAACAAACTGCTGCCACTCGTTGCTGGTGATTTGCGCCCCGGCAGGACGATTTAAGCCGAAATAGAGCGTGGTTTGCTGCATCTGGTTATCCGCTTTGCAGGTCTCTACAGCCGCGTGTTGCGATGGCGCCGTGCAGCCAGCTAGCATCAATAATGCCGCTGCCATTACCCCTGTTTTGATTGTCATGCTTCGCTATCCTCATTGTTATAAGCACAGGGATATCACAGGAAATTACGGATTTTGGCAAGAAAAAAGCCGGGTGCGCTTGCGCTCACCCGGCCTGCATTGTGCTGCGAGAAAAATTATTCTGCCTGGAGCTTAGACGGCGGCGCAGTGTGGTAATGCGCGTCGGCTTCAGCAAAGCGTTTCTGCATGGAGGCAGACGGGGCTTTACCCAGCAGGCTGAACACCACGATGCCGATGCTGCCGAAGATGAAGCCCGGAATGATTTCGTACAGGCCCAGCCACGCGAACTGTTTCCAGACGATAACGGTCAGCGCACCGATGATCATCCCCGCCAGCGCGCCGTTACGGGTCATACGTGACCACATGACGGAGAACAACACGACCGGACCAAACGCCGCACCGAAGCCCGCCCACGCGTAGCTCACCAGGCCCAGCACGCGGTTTTCCGGGTTCGCCGCCAGCGCGATGGCAATCAGCGCCACCAGCAGCACCATAAAGCGCCCTACCCATACCAGCTCTTTCTGGCTCGCGTTTTTACGCAGGAAGGCCTTATAGAGGTCTTCGGTAATTGCGCTGGAGCAGACCAGCAGCTGGCAGCTCAGGGTGGACATCACCGCCGCCAGAATAGCGGAGAGCAGAATACCGGCAATCCACGGGTTAAACAGAATCTGCGCCAGCTCGATAAACACGCGCTCGGCGTTCTGGTTCACCGCGCCCGCCTGCGCCGGGTTGTTGCTGAAGTAGGCGATACCGAAGAAGCCGACCGCACACGCCCCCGCCAGACACAGGATCATCCACGTCATGCTGATGCGACGGGCATGAACGATGGTGTGGTGAGAATCCGCCGCCATAAAGCGCGCCAGGATATGCGGCTGACCGAAGTAGCCCAGGCCCCAGCCCATCAGCGACACGATGGCCACGAAGTTCAGCCCTTTCAGCATGTCGACGTTTTCAATGCTCTTCTGCTTGATCACTTCCAGCGAATCGCCAAAGCCGCCAACGGTGAAAATTACAATCACCGGGGTCAGGATCAGGGCGAAGATCATCAGGCTCGCCTGCACGGTATCGGTCCAGCTTACCGCCAGGAACCCGCCCACGAAGGTATAGAGGATGGTCGCCGCCGCACCGGCCCACAGGGCGGTTTCGTAGCTCATGCCGAAGGTGCTTTCGAACAGACGCGCGCCGGCCACGATGCCGGAGGCACAGTAAATGGTGAAGAACAGCAGGATAACTACCGCAGAGATAATGCGCAGGATGCGGCTGTTATCTTCAAAACGTCCGGTGAAGTAGTCCGGCAGCGTCAGGGCGTTGTTGTTGGCCTCGGTATGCACGCGCAGACGGCCTGCCACCAGCTTCCAGTTGATCCACGCGCCGACGGTCAGGCCGATGGCGATCCAGCTTTCAGAGATACCGGAGATGAAAATCGCGCCGGGCAGCCCCATCAGCAGCCAGCCGCTCATGTCGGAGGCGCCCGCAGAGAGTGCGGTCACCATCGGGCCTAAACTGCGTCCGCCCAGAATGTAGTCGTCAAAGTTCTTTGTAGAACGCCACGCCAAAAACCCTATCAGGATCATGCCAAAAATATAAACGAGAAATGTCACCAGCATCGGTGTGCTAATAGCCATTCAAATTCTCCAAAATGTCGAGCGACAACCATCCGGGCTGCCTTGTTATATGATCACCGGAACGAGGTGAATGTATCTTGTGTTTCGGTTGGGCGCGCTATCCTGCCGTATGCGCCTTCCGCTGACAAACGATTTAACACTGCATTTACATCAATTTCATCCCCGGTTTGATACGAGTTTCCTATAGGTTGCACTCGCTCACGCTTTTGCGGGTTGCACCTTTGAAAAGTGTTAACTACCGCATAAAACCAGGCCTCCTGCACAAAAGCCAGTGCGTTTTTCCAGCTAACCATTCGTTAACAATCCATTCATTTTCCGGGTTGCAAACCAGGTCACATTTAACACGGTTGCACAAAGTTGCAACATGGTGGATATTTCACGCTATCAACAGAACGCTATTACAGAACAACAGGAGCTTTGGCATGGGTATGACCACCATGGGGGTTAAGCTGGATGACGCAACCCGCGAACGGATTAAGACCGCAGCAACCCGCATTGACCGCACGCCGCACTGGTTAATTAAGCAGGCGATTTTTAACTATCTCGAAAGACTCGAGAGCGATGAGGGCCTGCCGGAGCTGCCTGCCCTGCTGGCCGGCGCGGCGAACGAAAGTGAAGAAGCCCCGGCCGCTGGCGACGAGAACCATCAGCCGTTCCTTGAATTCGCCGAGCAGATCCTGCCGCAGTCCGTCAGCCGTGCCGCCATTACCGGCGCCTACCGCCGTGCCGAAACCGACGCCGTGCCGATGCTGCTGGAGCAGGCCCGCCTGCCGGAAGCCATTGCCGCGCAGGCGCACAGCCTGGCGTATCAGTTAGCCGACAAGCTGCGCAACCAGAAAACCGCCACCGGCCGCGCCGGGATGGTTCAGGGCCTGCTGCAGGAGTTTTCCCTCTCCTCTCAGGAAGGCGTGGCGCTGATGTGCCTCGCGGAAGCGCTGCTGCGTATTCCGGATAAAGCCACCCGCGACGCGCTGATCCGCGACAAGATCAGCAACGGCAACTGGCATTCCCACATTGGCCGCAGCCCGTCGCTGTTCGTTAACGCCGCCACCTGGGGCCTGCTGTTTACCGGCAAACTGGTCTCCACTCATAACGAAGCCAACCTCTCCCGCTCCCTGAACCGCATCATCGGCAAGAGCGGCGAGCCGCTGATCCGCAAAGGCGTGGATATGGCGATGCGCCTGATGGGCGAGCAGTTTGTCACCGGGGAAACCATTGCCGAAGCGCTGGCGAACGCCCGCAAGCTGGAGGATAAAGGTTTCCGCTACTCGTACGACATGCTGGGCGAAGCGGCCCTGACCGCCGCCGACGCGCAGGCCTACATGGTCTCTTACCAGCAGGCGATCCACGCCATTGGTAAAGCGTCCAACGGTCGCGGTATTTATGAAGGCCCGGGCATCTCTATCAAGCTCTCTGCACTGCACCCGCGCTACAGCCGCGCGCAGTACGACCGGGTGATGGAAGAACTCTACCCGCGCCTGAAGTCCCTGACCCTGCTGGCGCGCCAGTATGACATCGGCATTAACATCGACGCCGAAGAGGCCGACCGTCTGGAGATCTCCCTCGATCTGCTGGAAAAACTGTGCTTCGAGCCGGAGCTGGCAGGCTGGAACGGCATCGGCTTCGTTATCCAGGCCTACCAGAAGCGCTGCCCGTTCGTCATTGATTACCTGATTGACCTGGCCAGCCGCAGCCGCCGTCGCCTGATGATCCGTCTGGTAAAAGGCGCCTACTGGGACAGCGAAATCAAACGCGCCCAGATGGAAGGGCTGGAAGGCTATCCGGTCTATACCCGCAAGGTTTACACCGACGTCTCTTACCTCGCCTGTGCGAAAAAGCTGCTCGGCGTGCCGAACCTGATCTATCCACAGTTCGCTACCCACAACGCCCACACCCTGGCGGCGATCTACAGCCTGGCCGGGCAAAACTACTATCCGGGACAGTACGAGTTCCAGTGCCTGCACGGCATGGGTGAACCGCTGTACGAGCAGGTCACCGGTAAAGTGGCGGACGGCAAGCTGAACCGCCCGTGCCGAATCTATGCTCCGGTGGGAACGCACGAAACCCTGCTGGCGTACCTGGTGCGTCGTCTGCTGGAAAACGGCGCGAACACCTCCTTCGTTAACCGCATCGCCGACACCACGCTGCCGCTGGACGAGCTGGTGGCCGACCCGGTGCAGGCCGTTGAGAAGATGGCGGCGCAGGAAGGCCAGGTTGGCCTGCCGCATCCGAAGATTGCCCTGCCGCGCGAACTGTACGGCAAAGGCCGCGTCAACTCGGCGGGTCTGGATCTCGCCAACGAACACCGTCTGGCGTCCCTCTCCTCTGCCCTGCTCAACAGCGCGCTGCAGAAGTGGCAGGCTAAACCGATGCTGGAGCAGCCCGTTGCAGACGGCGAAATGCAGCCGGTGATCAACCCGGCCGAGCCGAAGGATATCGTCGGCTACGCGCGTGAAGCGACCGAAGCGGAAGTGGATCAGGCGCTGGACAGCGCGGTGAACAACGCCCCTATCTGGTTTGCCACGCCGCCGCAGGAGCGCGCCGCGATTCTGGAGCGCGCGGCGGTGCTGATGGAAGATCAGATGCAGTCGCTCATCGGCATTCTGGTGCGCGAGGCGGGTAAAACCTTCAGCAACGCGATTGCCGAAGTGCGCGAGGCCGTCGACTTCCTGCACTACTACGCCGGTCAGGTGCGTGATGATTTCGATAACGAAACCCACCGTCCGCTGGGTCCGGTCGTCTGTATCAGTCCGTGGAACTTCCCGCTGGCGATCTTCACCGGCCAGATTGCCGCCGCATTAGCCGCAGGCAACAGCGTGCTGGCAAAACCGGCAGAGCAGACCCCGCTGATTGCCGCGCAGGGTATCAACATTCTTCTGGAAGCCGGCGTTCCTGCGGGCGTGGTTCAGCTGCTGCCGGGCCGCGGTGAAACGGTCGGTGCCAAACTGACCTCCGATAACCGCGTGCGCGGCGTGATGTTCACCGGTTCGACCGAAGTGGCGTCTCTGCTGCAGCGCAATATTGCCACCCGTCTGGATGCGCAGGGCCGCCCTACGCCGCTCATCGCGGAAACCGGCGGGATGAACGCCATGATCGTTGACTCCTCTGCCCTTACCGAGCAGGTGGTGGTCGACGTGCTGGCCTCCGCGTTCGACAGCGCCGGTCAGCGCTGCTCCGCCCTGCGCGTGCTGTGCCTGCAGGACGACGTGGCGGACCACACGCTGAAGATGCTGCGCGGCGCGATGGCCGAATGCCGCATGGGCAACCCGGGCCGTCTCACCACCGATATCGGGCCGGTGATCGACGCGGAAGCCAAAGCCAACATCGAAAACCACATTCAGACCATGCGCGCGAAAGGCCGCCCGGTGTTCCAGGCGGTGCGCGAGAACAGCGAAGATGCGCGCGAATGGCGGACCGGCACCTTTGTGCCGCCAACGCTGATTGAGCTGGCAAGCTTCGACGAGCTGAAAAAAGAGGTCTTCGGCCCGGTGCTGCACGTGGTGCGCTACAACCGTAACAACCTGAACGAGCTGGTTGAGCAGATCAACGCCTCCGGCTATGGCCTGACGCTCGGCGTGCATACCCGTATCGACGAGACTATCGCGCAGGTCACCGGCAGCGCCAAAGTGGGCAACCTGTACGTTAACCGCAACATGGTTGGCGCGGTCGTGGGCGTGCAGCCGTTCGGCGGCGAAGGCCTTTCCGGCACCGGTCCGAAAGCGGGCGGTCCGCTCTACCTGTACCGTCTGCTGGCGAACCGTCCGGAGAACGCCCTGGGCGTCACCCTGGCACGCCAGGATGCGGACTATCCGGTGGATGCGCAGCTGAAAACCGTGCTGACCCAGCCGCTGGAGGCGCTCATTACATGGGCAGAAAAACGTCCTGAACTGCGTGCCGTTGCGAAGCAGTACGGCGAGCTGGCGCAGGCGGGCACGCAGCGTCTGCTGCCGGGGCCAACCGGCGAGCGCAACACCTGGACGCTGATGCCGCGCGAGCGCGTGCTGTGCGTGGCCGATAACGAGCAGGACGCGCTGGTGCAGCTGGCCGCCGCCATGGCAACCGGCTGTGAAGTGCTGTGGCCGGAAGATGCCCTGCATCGCGATCTCGCTAAACAGCTGCCGAAAGCGGTCTCGGCCCGCATTCGCTTCGCGAAAGCCGATAGCCTGCTGACCCAGCCGTTTGATGCGGTGATCTACCACGGTGATTCCGATCAGCTGCGCGAACTGTGCGAGCAGGTTGCGGCCCGCAGCGGCGCCATCGTTTCCGTGCAGGGCTTTGCGCGCGGAGAAACTAACCTGCTGCTGGAGCGTCTGTACGTGGAGCGCTCGCTCAGCGTCAACACCGCGGCGGCAGGCGGTAATGCCAGCCTGATGACAATAGGCTAACGCTGTGTTAATAAGGCTCCGGAGACGGAGCCTTATTTTATTGGGGAGTATATGAAACGATATCTTATCGCCAGTGCGGCACTGCTGCTGAGCGCCAGCGCGCTGGCCGACGAGTGCGACAACGCGACCACCCAGCTTGAACTGAATACCTGTAGCGCGCAGCAGTACCAGGCTGCCGATAAAAAACTCAACCAGACGTATCAGGCCGCCATCAAACGCGCGGCAGCTCCTCAGCGCGACCTGCTGAAAAAAGCGCAGCAGGCGTGGATTACCCTGCGCGATGCGGACTGCGCGTTTATCGGTTCGGGGACGGAAGGCGGGAGCGTCCAGCCAATGATTGTTAACCAGTGTCTGGCGGAGAAAACCGTGGAGCGAGAAGCGTTTCTGGCCTCGCTGATGCAGTGTGAAGAGGGCGACTTAAGCTGCCCTCTCCCGCCGGGCTGAGGGATCCCCACAAAATAATACCTGCGCGGACGACCCCCTCTCCCTTGAGGGAGAGGGCTGGGGTGAGGGGGAACTAGCGTAAGCGGATCCCTTCGATAATCATCCGCTGCACGTTTTCCAGGGTGCTGTGGAAAAACGCCTCGTCCTGGAGCGTTTTACCGGTCACCGCCTCAACCTGGGCCGCAAAGTCAGCGTAATGCTGGGTGGAGGCCCAGATCATAAAGATCAGATGATGCGGGTCGACCGGGGCCAGTTTTCCGCTGGCGACCCATCCGGCAATAATGGCCGACTTATCGTCCACCAGCTGTTTTAGATCGCCGGTTAATTCCGCCTGCAGCAGCGGCGCGCCCTGCAGCATCTCAAGACAAAACAGTCGCGACGCCTGCGGGTAATCGCGCGACACCTCCAGCTTCAGGCGAATGTACTCTTTGATCGCCACCAGCGGGGCCAGCTCCGCGCGGAACGCTTTGAGGGGCGCCAGCCAGATATCGAGGATCTGCTGCATCACCGCCACATAGAGCGCCTCTTTCGACGGGTAATAGTAAAGCAGATTGGTTTTGGATACGCCGGACTGCTCCGCTACCTGCTCCAGGCGCGTGCCGTGAATACCAAACTGCGAAAAAGTCTCCAGCGCCGCGCTGAGGATCGCCTGCTTCTTGGCGCTCACCGCCTGCGAACGTTTACCTGGTGTTTTCACTGCGCCTTGTGCCATTCCCGCTCTCCTTATTCTGCGTTGCCCTCAGCATAGCAAAACCCCCGACTCGCCACGACATCCTGCACTCCGATCGCGCATGAATGCCTGTTTTCTGTGCAATGTTTTTGACCAGTTAGTCCACATTTAGCTGCATCAATCCACCAACTTCTGATTAACACATTAATAACACAGCCATTTTCAAAACTGGCACCGCCTTTGCAAAAACACCGATACACCTGCGACGTAATGAAGAGAGGTTCGTGATGAAAATTGGCGTATTTGTACCCATCGGCAACAACGGCTGGCTTATCTCGACCACTGCACCGCAATACAAGCCGACCTTTGAGCTCAATAAAGCCATCGTGCAGAAAGCAGAGCATTACCATTTCGACTTTGCGCTTTCGATGATCAAGCTGCGCGGCTTTGGCGGCAAAACCGAATTCTGGGACCACAACCTGGAGTCCTTTACCCTGATGGCCGGGCTGGCCGCGGTCACCTCGCGGATCCAAATCTACGCCACCGCCGCCACGCTCACCCTGCCCCCGGCGATCGTCGCGCGCATGGCGTCCACCATCGACTCCATCTCCGGCGGGCGCTTTGGCGTCAACCTGGTCACCGGCTGGCAAAAACCGGAGTACGAGCAGATGGGGCTCTGGCCGGGTGACGACTACTTCTCGCGTCGCTACGACTACCTGACCGAATACGTGCAGGTGCTGCGCGACCTGTGGGGGACCGGAAAAAGCGATTTCAAGGGCGATTTCTTCACCATGAACGACTGCCGCGTCAGCCCGCAGCCGTCGGTGCCGATGACGGTGATTTGCGCCGGACAAAGCGACGCGGGGATGGAATTTTCCGCGAAATACGCCGACTTCAACTTCTGCTTCGGTAAAGGCGTGAACACGCCTGCCGCCTTCGCCCCGACCGCCGCGCGCATGAAAGAGGCCGCTGACAAAACCGGGCGCGACGTGGGCTCCTACGTGCTGTTTATGGTCATTGCCGACGAAACCGACGACGCCGCGCGCGCGAAATGGGAGCTCTATAAGGACGGCGCCGACGAGGAGGCCCTGAGCTGGCTCACCGAGCAGAGCCAGAAGGATACCCGCTCCGGGGCGGATACCAACGTCCGCCAGATGGCTGACCCGACCTCCGCCGTCAATATCAACATGGGCACGTTGGTCGGCTCGTACGCCAGCGTCGCCAGAATGCTGGACGAAGTGGCGGCCGTCCCCGGGGCGGAAGGCGTCCTGCTGACCTTCGATGATTTCCTCACCGGCGTGGAGACCTTCGGCGAGCGCATCCAGCCGCTGATGCAGTGCCGCGCCCACATCCCTGCCGTCACGAAGGAGGTGGCGTAATGACGACCCTTAACGCACGCCCGGAAGCCATCACCTTCGTGCCACAGCAGAGCGCGCTGATCGTGGTGGACATGCAAAACGCCTACGCCAGCCAGGGCGGCTATCTGGATCTGGCGGGGTTCGACGTCTCCGCCACCCGGCCGGTGATCGAGAACATTAAAACTGCCGTCGCCGCCGCGCGCGCCGCGGGCATGCTCATCATCTGGTTCCAGAACGGCTGGGATGACCAGTACGTCGAGGCCGGCGGCCCCGGCTCGCCCAACTTCCACAAGTCGAACGCCCTGAAAACCATGCGTAAACGGCCCGAACTGCAGGGCAAGCTGCTGGCGAAAGGCGGCTGGGACTATCAGCTGGTCGATGAGCTGGTACCGCAGGCGGGCGATATTGTCCTGCCCAAACCGCGCTACAGCGGCTTTTTCAACACCCCGCTCGACAGCCTGCTGCGCAGCCGGGGCATTCGTCATCTGGTGTTCACCGGGATCGCCACTAACGTCTGCGTGGAGTCGACCCTGCGCGACGGCTTTTTCCTCGAGTATTTTGGCGTGGTGCTGGAAGACGCGACCCACCAGGCCGGGCCGGAATTCGCCCAGAAGGCGGCCCTGTTCAACATCGAAACCTTTTTTGGCTGGGTCAGTAACGTCACTGATTTCTGCGACGCCCTGACTCCCCCGCTTGCCCGTATCGCCTGAGGAGACACCTGATGCCGAAATCCGTAATCATCCCGCCGGGTACCAGCACGCCGATTGCCCCGTTTGTTCCCGGCACCCTCGCCGACGGCGTGGTGTATGTCTCCGGCACGCTGCCGTTTGATAAAGACAACAACGTGGTGTTTATCAACGACCCAAAGGCGCAAACCCGCCACGTGCTGGAGACGATCAAAACCGTGATCGAAACGGCGGGTGGCACGATGGAGGATGTGACCTTCAACAGCATCTTTATCACCGACTGGAAAAACTACGCCGCGATTAACGAGATCTACGCCGAGTTCTTCCCCGGCGATAAACCGGCGCGGTTCTGCATTCAGTGCGGGCTGGTGAAGCCAGAGGCGCTGGTTGAGATCGCCACCGTTGCGCACATCGCGAAGTGAGGCAGGTATGAAACTTTCCGTCTCGCCACCCCCGTACGAGGGCGCGCCCGTGGTGGTTTTTATTTCCGGTCTCGGCGGCAGCGGCAGCTACTGGCTGCCCCAGCTGGCCGCGCTGGAGCCGGAGTATCAGGTGGTGTGCTATGACCAGCGGGGAACGGGCAATAACCCCGCCACCCTGCCGGAAGGGTACAGCCTTGCGCAGATGGCGGACGAGCTGGCCCAGGCGCTGGCGGATGCCGGGATTGTCCGCTACAGCGTCGTGGGCCACGCGCTGGGGGCGCTGGTCGGCCTGCAGCTGGCCCTCGACAGGCCCGACGCCCTCACCGCGCTGGTGTGCGTCAACGGCTGGTTGACCCTCAACGCCCACACCCGCCGCTGCTTTCAGATCCGCGAGCGCCTGCTGCATTACGGCGGCGCACAGGCGTGGGTCGAGGCGCAGCCGCTGTTTCTCTACCCGGCGGACTGGATGGCCGCCCGCGCGCCCCGTCTGGAGGCCGAAGAAGCGCTGGCGCTGGCCCATTTCCAGGGCAAAACCAACCTGCTGCACAGGCTCAGCGCCCTGAAAAAGGCCGACTTCAGCCGCCATGCGGCGCGCATTCGCTGCCCGGTACAGATCGTCTGTTCTGCCGACGACATGCTGGTGCCCTCAGTCTGCTCATCCGAACTGCAGGCGGCGATCCCGCACAGCCACAGCGTGGTGATGCGCCAGGGCGGGCATGCCTGCAACGTCACCGAGCCGGATACCTTCAACACCCTGCTGCTGAACGGGCTTGCCAGCCTGCTGCACAGCCCGGAACCCGCTTTATAAGGAGCTTTAATGAGCGAAGCCATTACCCCCGCCGCACTGGAAACGCTGTTCACCGGCGCCCGCACCCATAACGGCTGGCAGAATATTGCCGTCAGCGACGAAACGCTGCGCGAAATCTACAACCTGATGAAATGGGGGCCAACGTCCGCCAACTGCTCCCCGGCGCGAATTGTGTTTGTGCGAAGCGCGGAGGGAAAAGAGAAGCTGCGCCCGGCGCTCTCCAGCGGCAACCTCGAGAAAACGCTCACCGCCCCGGTCACGGCCATTGTTGCCTGGGACAGTGAATTCTACGAGCGCCTGCCCGAGCTGTTCCCGCACGGCGATGCAAAGAGCTGGTTTACCACCAGCCCCGCGCATGCGGAAGAGACCGCCTTTCGCAACAGCTCAATGCAGGCCGCCTACCTGATTTTTGCCTGTCGCGCCCTGGGGCTGGGTACCGGCCCGATGTCGGGATTTGACCGCCAGAAGGTCGACGAGGCCTTTTTCACCGGCACGACGCTTAAAAGCAATCTGCTGATCAACATAGGCTACGGCGATACCCGCAAACTTTACGGGCGCCTGCCGCGTCTGGACTTCGACGATGCCTGCGGGCTGGCGTAAGGAGCGATTATGACGACACCGGATAAACAAACCTTTCGCGACGCCATGGCCTGCGTTGGCGCGGCGGTCAACATCATCACCACCGACGGCCCGGCGGGGATAGCAGGCTTCACCGCCAGCGCGGTGTGCAGCGTCACGGATTCACCGCCCACCCTGCTGGTGTGCCTGAACCGCGGTGCGTCCGTCTGGCCAACGTTTAGCGAAAACCGCACCCTTTGCGTGAATACCCTGAGCGCCGGACAGGAGCCTTTATCTAACCTGTTTGGCGGGAAAACGCCGATGGCGGAACGCTTTGCCGCCGCCCGCTGGCAGACGGGCGACACGGGCTGTCCGCGCCTGGAAGATGCGCTGGCCTCGTTTGACTGCCGCATCAGCCAGGTGGTGAGCGTCGGCACTCACGACATTCTGTTTTGCGACATTATTTCGATTATTCGCCACCCCGCGCCGCAAGGGCTGGTGTGGTTTGACCGCGGCTATCACGCGCTTATGCGACCCGCCTGTTAACCCGCCTTAAGGAGACAGACCATGTTCGGATTTCCCCACTGGCAGTTGAAATCGACCTCCACAGAAGCAGGCGTGGTCGCGCCGGATGAACGTCTCCCGCTCGGGCAGACGATGGTGATGGGCGTTCAGCACGCGGTCGCCATGTTTGGCGCCACGGTGTTGATGCCGATGCTGATGGGACTCGATCCCAACCTCTCTATTCTGATGTCGGGTATCGGCACGCTGCTGTTCTTTTTCGTCACCGGCGGGCGCGTGCCCAGCTATCTCGGCTCCAGCGCCGCCTTTGTCGGGGTGGTCATCGCTACCACCGGGTTTAACGGCCAGGGGATCAACCCCAACCTGAGCGTGGCCCTCGGCGGCATCATTGCCTGCGGCCTGGTGTACACCCTGATTGGTCTGGTGGTGATGAAAATCGGCACGCGCTGGATCGAGCGAATGATGCCTCCCGTCGTGACGGGCGCCGTGGTGATGGCGATTGGCCTCAACCTCGCGCCAATTGCGGTCAGGAGCGTCTCCGCCTCGCCGTTTGAAAGCTGGATGGCGGTGATCACGGTGCTGTGCATCGGCCTGGTGGCGGTGTTCACGCGCGGCATGATCCAGCGCCTGCTGATTCTGGTCGGACTCATCGTGGCTTGCCTGGTCTACGCCCTGCTGGCCAACGTTTTCGGTCTGGGCAAGCCGGTTGACTTTACGCTGCTCCACCAGGCCGCCTGGTTCGGCCTGCCGAAGGTGACCTCGCCCACCTTTAACACCCAGGCGATGATGCTTATCGCACCGGTGGCGGTGATCCTGGTGGCGGAGAACTTAGGCCACCTGAAGGCGGTTGCGGGGATGACCGGGCGCAGCATGGATCCGTACATGGGCCGCGCGTTCGTCGGTGACGGTCTGGCGACCATGCTCTCCGGTTCCGTAGGCGGCAGCGGCGTCACCACCTATGCTGAAAACATCGGCGTGATGGCGGTGACCAAGGTCTACTCGACGCTGGTCTTCGTGGCGGCGGCGGTGATGGCGATGCTGCTCGGCTTCTCACCGAAGTTCGGCGCGCTGATCCACACCATTCCGTCCCCGGTTATCGGCGGGGCATCGATTGTGGTGTTTGGGCTGATCGCCGTGGCCGGCGCGCGCATCTGGGTACAGCATCGCGTCGATCTCAGCCAGAACGGCAACCTGATTATGGTGGCTGTCACGCTGGTGCTGGGCGCAGGCGATTTTGCCCTGACGCTGGGCGGGTTTACGATTGGCGGGATTGGCACGGCGACCTTCGGTGCGATCCTGCTTAACGCCCTGCTGAGCCGCCGGATGGCCGCCGCGCCGCAGGGCGCCGTGGTGCATCAGGATTCGTGAAATCACCATGTCGGGTGACGGCCAGGCCTCACCCGACATGTACATTCCTTCAGAACAACAGGTAGTAAAGCAATCACTCTTGCTCAAACAGCCGTTCGATAGATTTTGTAGGGAAGAACAAAGAATGGCTGTTTTCAGCTGTCAGCGGGATAAAGCCCTGCTTCAGATAAAATCGTTTTGCCCGCTCGTTAAGGGCATCAACAAATATTCCGTGTACCCCCACAGCCTGTGAAGCCAGGTAGACAACGCGCATAGCATGCGCAACGAGCGTTGTTCCCCACTCGTTTCCCTGTAGTGTTTTATCTACAGCCAGACGTCCCAGCGTCACGCTGGGTACGTTGATATAAGGGATCCGGCGCTGCTGAGTCTTAGAAGGAAGCATCGCTCTTTCAAAACAGCTTCCCGATAACGTGTAATAACCCAGGACACGCGGACGATCGCGCTCTTTAAGCAGGTAGGCTCGTAAAATACGCCCATTGTGCTGACGCACCAGATGTTCTGCAAGGAAGGCATTTAGCGAGGGTTCGCCACAATCAAAATCCTCGAAGTCATAATCGGTTCCCTCTGATAACATTTCGATCGTGAGATTCTCCACGGCGCTTCACTCCATGTTTCGAAGCCGTTTTGCTGCTCGTTTCAGGCGTTCATTTGGCTCAGGCGGATTGTCGATGGCATCCATCACCGCATTCCATGATGCTTCGTTTAATACGAGACGACGGTGCTGCTCAATGACCTCTGCAGCACGCTCTGACGCACTGTTCACCATAAACTGGGTGATCGTTTGGTTCGTCATCGCCGCCGCTTCTTCAATCATTGTTTTGTCTTCGTCCGTTAAGCGAAGATCGATACGCTGTTTTTTAAGTGCTGGCATGGTTTACTTCACCGTGTACGGTATTTATCCGTACACATCCTAGATAAGCCTGTCCATTTTTTCAATCTAAACCTTCTTTTGCCGTCAAATCCCTGACCTCACTCCGACGCTTTCTGAGCTTTAACTCGCTCACCAGCACCCCGGCGACAATAAATGCCGCGCCCACCAGCGCCAGAAGCGGCAAACGCTCACCTGCGATGCGTCCGAAAATCCCCGCCCAGACCGGTTCGCCGGTATAAATCACCGTCGCGCGTGTTGGCGATACGCTGCGCTGCGCCCAGTTCATGGTGACCTGAATAATGGCGCTGAAAATACCCAGCCCCAGTGCGACCACCACCAGGCCGGTGGACATCGGCGGCACGGATTCCCCTGCCGGCACCATCGTCGCAAACGCCACCAGCGACGCCGTGGCGAGCTGCACCACCGTTACCCGTTTGACGTCGACCTTGCCCGCCCAGGCGCTAATCAGAATAATTTCTGCCGCAATGGCAATCGCCCCTATCAGGGTGATGATTTCGCCCGGCCCCAGCGCCAGCAGGTTGTTTTCCGGCCCGGCCAGTAAGATCAGGCCGATAAACGCCAGCACGATGCCAATACAGGACATCAGCCCCGGCAGCCGCCCCAGGCACAGCCACTGCAGCAGCGGCACCAGCGGCACATACATGGCGGTGATAAACGCGGATTTACTGCTTGAGATGGTCTGCAATCCCCACGTCTGCAGGCTGTAGCCCATCGCTATCGCCACCCCAATCGCCACGCCGGCCTTAAGTTCTTTCAGCGTCAGCCCCCGCAGCGTTTTAAGCGAAATTAGCCCCACGGCAAGCGCCGCCGTCGCAAAGCGCAGGCCAACAAAAAAGAACGGATCGCTGAGGGTTACCGCGTACTGAACGGCCAGAAACGTCCCGCCCCAGAACATGGTGATGAGAATCAGGATGGCTTCCTGCGGTTTAACGGAGAATTTGAAGCGTGAAACAGACATGCGGCACTCGCGGTTAAGATCAATTCCCTAGTGTGCGTTGCCTTTGGTTACAGTTCAATGTTGCAGAAATAAAAAAACCGCCGGGAGATCCCGGCGGCAGGGGTTCAACCCGGCGTGTTACTTACTGCTGCCGTGGCTGTTTTTCCCCCCTTTCTTGCCAGCTTCAGATGCGCGTTGCGGGTCATTCTTGAAGTTGCCCCCGCTATGCTGGCCACCTTTACGGCCTGCTTCTGATGCTCTTTCACGGTCTTCTGCGAAATTACCTGAACCACCACGATGGTTTGCCATCTCTAACCTCCAGAATGTGAAACATTAGACATCATATTGCATTCAGTAAAAGAGGATTCTTTCACCTCGCAACACAAGGACAGTGCCTTTATCTGTGCCGCGTGAAACTAAGCTTAGTGGAATGCCGCTATCCGACAAGCCGCAGGTAATATTCTGCAACATGAACTCAGCCTTTCGGGTGAGATGACGCGGCGGCGATTCATAAACCTTTCTTATCATTTCAAAAATCTGCTGCCAAAAAGTTGTTTCATTTTGCTACAACGCCTTTTTGTAACCATATTGTTATAAATCAAAGAAATGCCGTTCATTTTTGCAGTCTGGCTGTGATGGCATATCTTTAAAAGAACGCAGCGATCCGCTGTCAGAAAAACCAACGAGGAGTGATGCAAAATGGCAAAAGTTCTGGTGCTCTATTATTCCATGTATGGACACATTGAAACCATGGCTCACGCGGTAGCAGAAGGTGCGAACAGGGTTGATGGCGTTGAGGTTGTGGTGAAACGCGTACCGGAAACCATGCAGGCGGAAGCCTTCCTGAAAGCCGGGGGGAAAACGCAAAACACCCCGGTCGCCACCCCGCAGGAGCTGGCGGACTATGATGCCATCATCTTCGGCACCCCGACCCGCTTCGGCAATATGTCGGGCCAGATGCGCACCTTCCTCGATCAAACCGGCGGACTTTGGGCATCCGGGGCGCTTTACGGCAAACTCGCCAGCGTATTCAGCTCTACCGGCACCGGCGGCGGTCAGGAGCAGACGATTACCTCAACCTGGACTACCCTTGCTCATCACGGGATGGTGATTGTGCCGATTGGCTACGGCGCCCAGGAGCTGTTTGACATTTCCCAGGTGCGTGGCGGTACGCCGTACGGCGCAACCACCATTGCCGGTGGGGATGGCTCACGTCAGCCAAGCAATGAAGAACTGTCTATCGCCCGCTATCAGGGTGAATACGTCGCGGGTCTGGCCAAAAAACTGAACGGCTAACACCCAACAGGAGGACAAGCATGCCAACTCAAGAATCCAAAGCTCACCACGTGGGCGAATGGGCAAGTTTACGCAACACCTCTCCGGAGATTGCCGAAGCTATCTTTGAAGTCGCGAAGTACGATGAAAAGCTGGCCGAGCAGATTTGGGAGGAAGGTAACGATGAGGTGCTGGTGCGCGCCTTCGAAAAAACGGATAAAGACTCGCTCTTCTGGGGCGAGCAAACCATCGAACGTAAAAACGTCTAAGCGTCTCCCCCCGCCTCAGCGGGGGGGTCTCCTTTACTTCGCGGCGTTATTCATCACCGCATTGAATTTATCGACAGGACAGAAGCCGTTCGCATCCACCGGGCAGCCTTTCAGCTCCAGCGTCACGCGCTGCGCGGGCGACTGCAGCGACAGCACGCTGGCATTACGCAGCTGCTCTGAGCTCTGGTAGACATACTCAATTTTCATCAGCTCCTGGTTGGCGTTTTTGTCATGCCAGCGCTGGAAGACAATCTTGCCGCCAATCGGGGTGCGCTCCTGCTGGTCGTGCAGCTGATACGGTTTGAAATCCAGGGCAGTCAGCAGGGAAGCAATGTTCGAGTCATGCCCCACCAGCAGGGTGATTTTCGGCGCTTTTGCCTGTTCGGTGACCAGCGTTTTATCAATGTACTTCACCAGCGGCTTCGCCACGTTTTGCGCCACTTCGGTAGAGGTAAATAGCGAATCCTGATAGCCGTTCTTCAGCTTCGACAGCACGCGCCACTGCTGGTCGGTTTTGATTTCGCCCCAGGCCACCTGGTCGGCCGGGAAGCCTTCGTAATACTGCAGCGTGAACGCGTCCACCAGCGAGTTACCCACCTTCAGCGGCCCGGATACGCCAGGCTCTTTTTCATAGTCGGCGCTGAAGGTATCTTTCGCATCCGCCAGCGAGCAGACCTTTTTCTCTTTGCAGGACGGAGAATCGGCGTAGTTCGTCATCTGCTCAAGCAGCTTATAGCTTTCGGTAAGCTGCATTTTCTGCCGCTCGGACTCCATCGCCTTGAGCGCTTTTTCACGGAATTCCGGCGAGTTATCGGTAATCACCGGATTAAAGGTCGGATCCATGGTGCCCATTTTTTCCTGATGGTGCACGGGAACGTCGCATCCCGGGAACGCGCCGGTGATGAAGAACTGCGCGGTGGCGACGGTACGCTGCAGGCTGTTGGCGTAAGCATAAACGCTATCCGCCGCTGGGCATTCTCCCGTCTTCACCATCCCCTGCTGCGCCAGCCACTCGCGCATGTAATGGCCCATATAGACTTCCAGCACGCCGCCCTTGGTGGTGAGCTGACCGCCCGGCACCTCCCACTCCGGCCACTGCTTCGGCGTGGACTGCTCCAGCACGCTACCGTTATTGGCGAGCGGCGCGCGCAGGTTATGGCGACTCATGATTAAAACTTGCTCCAGCTGATACCCTTCCGGCGTCTCTTGCGCCTGCACGCCAAACGTTGCTGAAATGGAACCGGCGACTGCCAGCGCGAGTAGTGCTTTTTTCATCCCTAATTCCTCACTCGTTTTAAAATGTCGCGTTCAGTGTGACAGATTCGTGACAATTTTCCGGGAAGCATTTCTCAAACTGATGATTAACGTGCTTACGGTGTGTGCCAATAAGTTTTATAATAAAACCACACCCCACCGGAGAATTGACCGTGAAACGTACCCGCCTCGAAGAGAGCACCTGCCCCGTCGCCCGTTCGCTGGATATCATCGGCGACTGGTGGTCGCTGCTGATTGTTCGCGACGCGCTGCGCGGGATTAAACGCTTCGGCGAGTTCCAGAAAAGTCTCGGCATCGCGAAAAACATGCTGACCGCGCGGCTAAAACTGCTGGTCGACGAAGGCATCCTCCGGCTTCAGCCCGCGTCCGACGGCAGCGCCTGGCAGGAATACGTCCTGACCGACAAGGGGCGTGCCCTGCAAACGGTGCTGGTTGCCCTCTCCCAGTGGGGCAATGAATTTTTGTTTGCGGATAACGAATGCGGCACCGTGCTGGTCGATACCGAACAGCGCAAACCCCTGCGCAAACTGGCGCTTATCGCCGACGATGGCCGCGAACTGACGCCTGAAGAGATCGTGGCGAAACTCCCCTCCTGATCGTTCCCGACGGCAACAGCACAAAATGCTCGCAAATATAGTTGCATTATAAAACCAAATGACAGAGAGTTTATTCAGTTTCATCTTGAAACCAAATAACCCACTTTGCCCTGAGGTAACACACGATGACTACGCAAATCACCACCGCCCTGATTACGGGTGCCTCTTCCGGGATTGGTGCCGTTTATGCCGATCGCCTTGCCGCGCGCGGCGCTAACCTGGTGCTGGTCGCCCGTCGCGAAGATCGCCTGAACACCCTTGCCGCCGACCTTCGCGCGCACTACGGCGTGGCCGTCGATATTCTGGTGGCCGATCTTACCGATGAAGCCGGGATCCGCGCCGTGGAAGAGGCGCTGCGCAGCAATACCGCGATTGATACGCTCATTAACAACGCGGGCACCGCGCAGATGGCGCCGTTCCTCGCGGGCGATGTGGCGCAGCATCAGGCCATTAACACCCTGAACACCACGGCGCTGATGCGTCTGACCTACGCCATCCTGCCGCGCCTGGCGCAGAACAATCGCGGCACGCTGATCAATATCGCGTCCGTGCTGGCCCTGCACGTCCGGGCGGGCAGCACGCTCTACAGCGCTACCAAAGCGTGGGTTCTGAGCTTTACCCGTGGGTTACAGGAAGAATTTGCCGACAGCAACGTGCGCATTCAGGCCGTGCTGCCCGCCGCCACGGCGACGGAAATCTGGAGCCATTCGGGCGTCACGGTGAACGATCTGCCGGAAGGATCGGTGATGACCACCGACGATATGGTAGATGCGTCGCTGGCGGGTCTGGATCAGGGTGAACAGATCACCATCCCGCCGATGCATGACGCCGGCCTGTGGGATCGCTACGAAGCGGCGCGTCTTGAGCTATTTAACAGCGCGCGCACCGGCATTCCGGCACCGCGCTACGCAAAACGGTAGCCTAACGCTCAAGCTGGTCGCCGTACTCGCTCATCCAGGCGGCCAGCGGGGAGAGTGCGTCCTGCAGGGTTAACCCCAGCGCGGTGATCTGATACTCCACGCGCGGCGGGATCTCCGGGTAGACCGTCCGCGTCACCAGCCCGCGCTGCTCAAACAGGCGCAGCTGCTTGGTCAATTCTTTCTGCGTGATGGGCGTGGCCGCCCGCAGCAGATCGCCAAAGCGTACGGGCGTATTAAAGACAATCAGGCGGTAGAGAATGGGGATCGCCCACTTACCGGAAATCAGGTTCACAAACTGCGTCATCGGGCAGGTATACGCCTCAGATTTTTTTTCACAGCACACCTCCAGCATTTCTGCCATAGCACACCTCTTGCCTCTTTAGTATCCATTTGGTACCTGGTTTCCTTTCGATACTAACGTTTCTATAGTGCTTTCTCCAGAGACATTTCAGGAGAAGAACATGGGTCGTTTAACAGATAAATATACGCTGATTACCGGCGGCACCAGCGGCATCGGTCTTGCCACCGCGCAGGCGTTTATCGCCGAAGGCGCGCGCGTCGCCGTGACCGGACGCAACCCGGACACCCTCGCCGAAGCAGAACGTATTCTTGGCGATAAGGCCT
This sequence comes from Enterobacter cloacae complex sp. ESBL7, assembly GCF_041679625.1. Classification (NCBI taxonomy): domain Bacteria; kingdom Pseudomonadati; phylum Pseudomonadota; class Gammaproteobacteria; order Enterobacterales; family Enterobacteriaceae; genus Enterobacter; species Enterobacter cloacae complex sp. ESBL7. The sequence continues at coordinate 830,931 of NZ_JBGORN010000001.1, read as the reverse complement.
GGGTGATCCCGACCGATGCGGGAGATATCGCCTCGCAAAAAGCGCTGGCGGAAACCCTCGCCGCCCGCTGGCCACGCCTGGACGCGGTGTTTCTCAACGCCGGTGACGTGACGCACGCGCCGCTGGAAGCCTGGCAGGAGGAGGCGTGGGACCGCCTGATGGGCATCAACCTGAAGGGGCCGTTCTTTTTAATTCAGGCGCTGCTGCCGCTGCTGAATAACCCGTCGTCGGTGATCCTCTGCGGCTCCGTGAGCGCGCGTATCGGCCTGCCGACCAGCAGCGTGTATGCCGCGAGCAAGGCCGCCCTGCTGTCGCTGGCGCGCACGCTGTCGGCGGAGCTGCTGCCGCGCGGGATCCGCGTCAACGGCCTGAGCCCCGGTCCGGTGGAGACCCCGGCGTTTACCAAAACGGGCTTAAGCGACGAGGCGCTTAACGCGATGATGGCGGAGATCATCAAGCTGGTGCCGCTCGGCAGAATGGGCTCGACGACGGAGCTGGCAAAAGCCGCGCTCTATCTGGCCTCCGACGAGTCGAGCTACACGGTGGGAACGGAGCTGCTGGTCGACGGCGGAATGGGGAGTTTGTAACTCAAAAGGCGCTGATGCCGGTGACGATGCCGACATACAGCGCCGCCCATGCGCAGGCGGAAAGCAGGCTGACGGCGTAGACCTTGACTGCATTCAGCCTGAGCATGCCCGCCGCCAGCGGCACGATGTAGCGCAACACCGCCAGAAAGCGCGACGTAAACAGCACGATGGCCCCGTTCTTTTGCAGCTGATGCTGTACCCGCAAGAACTTATCGGCATGCTTTGAGGTAAAACGCGTGACCAGCCGCGTGTGCCCCATCAGCTGACCGATATGGTAGTTCAGCACCGAACCCGCCGTTGCCCCCAACACCACGGCCAGCCACGCCAGCGCAGGATGCATGCTCGCCTGGCTGACGGTAATGCCCGCCAGCAGCATCACCGAGGCGGGCGGCAGCACGGAGGAGACTAGCACCGTCGATTTACTCAGCGCCATCACAAATAACAGCGCGAAAAGATGTGCCGGATACAGCGCAAAATGATTCAGCAGATTATCAAACCACGCCATTCTCCTCTCCTCCGTTGATTATTTAATCCTCCATTAGAAATGAATTAACCTAAATAAACCCTCAACATTTTATTAATAAAAATCATCTAAACCGTTCTTAAACATTATTTAATTTTCTGAGCGGTAAATTTAAATAAGCGTATTATTTCTCTCGTTTTACAACGATCTCGTTATGGCGAGGCTCCTGTACAAATACACGTTATCGCTCTGGTAGGTTCGAGAGAACCGACACAGGGTAAAACAGGCACTGTCGAATCAAGGCTTTGTCAGTATAACTTCCCTCGCGGGATACGGTGTACAGTGCTGAACCCAGGACGTGGGGATCTCCTCTTCGACATGCCCTGTCTTGCTCGCCCCTGAGAGATGTTATTATTCAAAGGGAATTCACTATGTCTTACGCTATTCACAACCAGAACCTGGCATTCAATGACAGCGCCATCGCGCAATATATGAATACCGATTTTATTGTCCTCGATATTTCATTATGCGTGGCGCTGGCGCGCGAGCAATTCTTCGAAAAATTAAAAGACGACGATATTCCGTCTCATATTTTTATTGAAGACAATGGCCGCCTGGCGGGCATGATTGCCGTGCGTAAATTGCTGCAAACCGCCGATACGGTACAGCCGGTGAAATCGCTGATGATTTCGCAGTTTTTGCAGGTCAAACCGGAGGATGAACGTGCCGATGTCGCCGGACTGCTGGCGCACGGCGGCGCGGATGTGGTGCCCGTGGTCACCCACGGCAAGCTCGTCGGCTGCCTGACCGAGCGCGAAATCGCCCATCTGCTGGAAGATGACGTCACCGAAGACGCCCAGCTTCAGGGGGCGACGCTGCCGCTGGAGAAGCCCTATCTGGACACCAGCCCGTATAGCCTGTGGAAGAAACGCTCCGTCTGGCTGCTGCTGCTGTTTGTCGCGGAGGCCTACACCAGCTCGGTGATCCAGCATTTTGAAGAGGCGCTGGAGTCCGCCATCGCGCTGGCGTTCTTTATTCCGCTGCTGATCGGCACGGGCGGCAACAGCGGGACGCAGATCACCTCCACGCTTGTGCGCGCCATGGCGCTGGGGGAAGTCCGCCTGCGCGACGTTGGCCGCGTGCTGCGTAAAGAGATGACCACCTCGCTGATGATTGCCGCCACGCTCGGTATCGCCGGGTGCATTCGCGCCTGGATGATGGGGATTGGGCTGGAAATTACGCTTATCGTCAGCCTGACGCTGGTGTGCATTACGCTCTGGAGTGCGATTGTGTCGTCCGTGATCCCGATGGTGCTCAAGCGCTGCGGCATTGACCCGGCGGTCGTCTCCGCGCCGTTTATCGCGACGCTTATCGACGGCACCGGGCTGATTATCTACTTCAAGATTGCGCAATATACGCTGGGGCTGGAGTAACGCGGTCCGCCAGCTGGATCACCGCTCGCGAAAACGCCTCAATCGCCAGGGCGACATCTTCAGCCATCACCGATTCCGCCGGATGGTGGCTGACGCCCCCTTTGCAGCGCACAAACAGCATGCCGACCGGCCAGCGTTCCGCGATGGCAATCGCATCGTGGCCCGCACCGCTGGGCAGCGATAGCGAGCGACCCTGTACCGATGTGACGGCCTCTCCCAGCACGTTTTGCAGGTGGATATCGCACGGCGTGGCGGCAATGCGGTAAAACTCCTCGGCGCTGAAGTCCAGAGCGCGGCGCGAGGCGATCGCCTGGGCATGTTCCAGCAGGTCGTTAAGCAACCGATCCAGCGGCGCATCCTGCGGCCCGCGAATATCCAGCGAGAGCTGAACCTCACCGGGGATCACGTTCACCGCCCCCGGCAGGCAGCGCAGCTCGCCCACCGTCGCCACCAGGTTGCCGCCCTGCTGTCGGGTAGCGTTTTCAATGATAACCATCCACTCGGCGGCGGCGGCCAGCGCGTCCCTGCGGTGGAGCATCGGCACGGTTCCCGCGTGCCCGGCCTCGCCGGTAAAGCGGCAGTTCAGACGGCGCGCGCCGTTAATGGCTTCCACCACGCCAAGGGCGAGCGCCTCCTGCTCAAGGCACGGCCCCTGCTCAATATGCAGTTCCAGATAGGCGCTGAAATCCTCCTGACGGCGCGCGGCATGGAGCACGCGGGCAGGATCGAGCCCCATCAGGGTCATCGCCTGCGCCACGCTGATTCCGCTGGCGTCGGCTTTTTCCAGCCAGCCCTGCGGCCAGGTGCCCGTCAGCCCCCGGCTGCCTAACAGCGTAATGCCAAAGCGGGTTCCCTCTTCGTCGCAAAAGCCGACAATCTCGATGGCCTGGGCCAGATGCACCCCCTGCTGGTGCAGGCTGTCCACCACCTCAATGGCGGCAAGCACGCCGAGCATGCCGTCGTAGCGCCCGGCATTGCGCACGGTATCGAGATGCGAGCCGAGCAGCACCGCCTGCGCCCCTTCCTGCGCGCCCTCATAGCGTCCACAGATGTTGCCCACGCTGTCCTGCCAGACGGTCATTCCCGCCTGGCTCATCCACTGCCCCACCAGCTGGTTGGCCTGCAGATGCTGGGTGGAGAGATAAACCCTCGTCAGCGCATCCGGGGTTTCGCTGATGGCGGCCAGCGCGTCGGCGCGCGCCATCACCCGTTCAGCCGCCGGGCTCATTGCGGCGTCTCGCGACGATAGTGGTCCCACGCGGCCTGCATGGCGGCCCCCTGCGTGGTGGTGAATTTCAGGTAGTTCAGCACCGACTCCAGCGCGCTCAGGGTGGTCATCACGCAGTCTTTGCGCGCGTTGTAGCCCATGGTGCCGATGCGCCACACTTTGCCGTGCAGCGGGCCAAACGAGGTGCCGATTTCAATCCCGAAATCCTCCAGCATCAGCTTACGCACCTGGTCGCCGTTGACGCCCTGCGGGATAACCACGCCCAGCACGTTGTTCATCTTGTGCTTCAGGTCGCCAAAGGTCTCCAGCCCCATCGCCTGAATGCCCTTCAGCAGCGCGTCGCCGTGCAGCCTGTGGCGCGCGATGCCGTTATCCAGCCCTTCCTGCAGGATCAGCCGCGCGCACTCGCGGGCGCCAAACAGCGCGGTGGTGGCTTCGGTATGGTGGTTAAGGCGCTCCGGCCCCCAGTAGTCCATCACCATGCCGAGATCGAAATAGTTGGAGTAGATCATCTCCTCGTCGCCGTCGCGGTGGGCGTCGGTGCGGATGCCCTCCTCAACGCATTTGCGGCGGCGGATCGCCTCCTCCATGCGCGCGCTCAGGGTGATCGGCGAGGTGCCCGACGGGCCGCCGAGGCACTTCTGCATCCCGGCCGAGACGGCGTCCAGCCCCCAGGCGTCGGTCTCCAGCGCGTTGCCGCCGAGCGACGCGGTGGCGTCGGTATAAAACAGCACGTCGTAGCGGCGGCAGATCGCGCCAAGCTCGGCGAGCGGCTGGAGCATGGTGGTGGAGGTATCGCCCTGCACGGTCAGCAGCAGGCGCGGACGAACACGCTTAATCGCATCCTCCACCTGGTCCGGGGTAAACACCTCGCCCCACGGTACCTCGATGGTATGCACCTCCGCGCGGCAGCGGCGGGCAATTTCGCACAGCAGATGACCAAAGCGGCCAAAGACCGGCACCAGCACCTTATCTCCCGGGCGAATGGCGGAGACCAGAATGGCTTCAATTCCCGCGCGGGAGGTGCCGTCCACCAGCATCGTCCAGCGGTTCTCGGTGCGGAACACCCCGCGATAGAGCGCCATCACCTCGTTCATGTAGTGGGTCATGGCCGGATCGTACTGGCCGATCAGCTGGCTCGACATGGCGCGCAGCACGCGCGGGTCGGCGTTGATCGGGCCCGGCCCCATCAGCAGGCGCTGGGGCGGGTTGATTTGCGGAAAGCGTGCGATATCCATTGTTAAGTCCTTATCAGTTGAGGCCGCGCACGGAGGAGATGAACTGCTTCAGTTCCGTGGTCTGCGGGTTGGCGAACAGCGTTTTGCTGTCGCCCTGCTCCCAGACTTTCCCCTGGTGCATAAACACCACGCGGTCGCCCACTTCGCGGGCAAAATTCATTTCATGGGTAACAAGTATCAGCGTCATCCCCTCGGCCGCCAGCTGCTCCAGCACCTTGAGCACTTCGCCCACCAGCTCCGGGTCGAGCGCGGAGGTGATCTCGTCGCAGAGTAAAACTTTAGGCGACATGGCCAGCGCGCGGGCAATCGCCACGCGCTGCTGCTGGCCGCCGGAGAGGCTCGACGGGTAATAATCCAGACGATCGCCTAAGCCCACTTTCTCCAGCATCTGCTGCGCCAGCTCGCGGCATTCGGCGGCGCTTTTCTTCAGCACCCGACGCGGGGCGAGCATCACGTTCTCCAGCGCCGTCATGTGCGGGAACAGGTTAAAGCTCTGGAACACCATCCCGACCGAGCGGCTGATTTCGCGCGCCTGAGAATCCCGGTCGGTAATGGTCATGCCGCCCAGCTTGATGCTACCGTCCTGGTAGCCTTCCAGTCCGTTGATGCAGCGCAGCAGCGTGCTTTTGCCCGATCCGCTGCGCCCGATAATGGAGATCACCTGGCCCATGTCGATATCCAGATCGACGCCCTTGAGCACGTGGTTATCGCCGTAGTACTTCTGCACCTGATTAATGGTGATGAGAGGCATTGAATTTCGTCTCCAGATAGCGGCTGTAGCGCGACAGCGGATAACACAGAATAAAGTAGCCGAGCGCCACCAGCGCAAAGACCTTAAACGGCTGATACGTCACGTTGGTCAGCATGGTCCCGGCCTTGGTCAGCTCGATAAAACCGATAATCGACGCCAGCGCGGTGCCCTTGATCACCTGCACGGCAAAGCCGACCGTCGGGGCGATACCGATGCGCAGCGCCTGCGGGGCGACCACGCGAAACAGGGTCTGGCCAAAGGTCAGCCCCAGACAGCGCGAGGCTTCCCACTGCCCTTTTGGCAGCGCGCGAATGCTGCCGTTCCAGATATCGAGCAGAAACGCGCTGGTGTAGAAGGTGAGCGCCAGCGAGGCGGCGGTCCACGGCGAGACGTCGATGCCGAACAGCGCCACGCCGAAGAAGGCCAGGAACAGCTGCATCAGCAGCGGCGTGCCCTGAAACAGCTCAATATAGCCGCGGATGATGCGCCTGACCGTGCGCCCGCCCGTCAGGCGCAGCAGCAGGAGCGGCAGCGTCACCGCCGCCCCGCCGACAAACGCCACCAGCGACAGCAGCACCGTCCAGCGTCCGGCCAGCAGCAGGTTGCGAATAATGTCCCAGTCGGTAAAGGTGGTCATCATGCCTGCACCCCCAGCCATTTGCGTCCCGCCGCCATCATCAGCTGGCGCAGGGTAATCGACAGCGCTAAGTAAATCCCGGTTGTCACCAGATAAACCTCAAAGCTCAGAAACGTTCTGGACTGGATCAGGTTGGCGGCGAAGGTTAGCTCTTCATACGAGACCTGCGACACCACCGACGAGCCGAGCATCACGATAATGCACTGGCTCACCAGCGCCGGGTAAATGCGCTGCAGCGCGGGCGGCAGCACCACGCGAATAAAGGTCTGCAGGCGGGTCAGCCCCAGCACGCGTCCGGCTTCCCACTGCCCTTTCGGCGTGACCTGAATGCCCGCGCGGATAATCTCGGTGCTGTAGGCGCCCAGGTTCACCACCATGGCCAGCAGCGCCGCTTCCCCCGCCGTCATCTTCAGCCCGAGATTCGGCAGGCCGAAGACGATGAAAAACAGCTGCACCACAAACGGCGTGTTGCGGATGATTTCCACGTACGCGCCCCAGAGCCGGCTGAACCAGGTGGTGCGTCCGCTGCGGATCGCCGCCCCGAAAATGCCTATCGCCAGGCCGCCGACGGTCGCCATCACCGTCAGCTGAATAGTGACCCACAGCCCCGCCAGCAGCTCCGGCCAGTGCGGCCAGAGCGCGGAGAAATCAAGTTGCTCCGTCATCGGCTCAGGCGCCAAGGTTGGCCGGCAGCGGGGCCTTCAGCCACTGCTCGGACAGGCCGTTCAGCGTGCCGTCCTTGATGCCCTGCTCAATCAGCGCGTCCACTTTTGCCTTCAGGGCCGGTTCGTTTTTCTTCAGGCCAATAAAGCACGGCGAATCTTTCAGCATAAAGCTCGGCACCGGAGCTTTATCCGCGTTCTGGCGCGAAATGGCCGCCACCACGAGGTTACCGGTTGCCACGTACTGCACCTGTCCGGAGAGATAGGCGGAGAGCGTGGTGTTGTTATCTTCGTAGCGCTTCACGTCCGCATCTTTCGGCGCCAGGCCGGTCAGCACCATGTCCTCCACCGCCCCGCGCGTCACGCCGATGGTTTTTCCGCTCAGCGCGGCGGCGTCTTTCAGCTCGGCCCCTTTCGGACCAAACACGCCGAGGAAGAACGGCGCGTAGGCGCGGCTGAAGTCGATCACCTTCTCGCGCTCCGGGTTTTTACCGAGGCTGGAAATGACCAGATCCACCTTATCGGTTTGCAGGTACGGCACGCGGTTGGCGCTGGTCACCGGCACCAGCTGCAGCTTGAGCTTCATCTGTTTGGCCAGATAGCGCGCCATGTCGATGTCATAGCCCTGCGGCTGCAGGTCGGTCCCCACCGAGCCAAACGGCGGGAAGTCCTGCGGAACGGCAATGCGAATGGTGCCGCGCTTCTCGATATCCTGAAGCTGGTCTGCCTTTGCCGGCAGCTGTGTGAAGAGACATGCGGCCCCGGCCAGTGCAATCAACAATTTTTTCATGGTGCTTCCCCGTAACGTTAACATGAAACAAAAGATTCTTTGAATGTGATTTTGCAACTAATGTGCCAAACAGGGCGAAGCGGGAAATTTTGTTGTAAAGCCTGATAAAACGCGGACGGGTCGAAAAAACGTCTGTTTTCCCGACCCGTCAGATGCACCATTTTAATGCAAAGCACCAGCCTGATGCCCCATTATCGCTGTTCGAGTTCGTCCAGCTGCTGGTAAAGGGAGGCAATCTCGTGAATGCGCGGACGGCCTTTATCGAGAATTTCATGCAGGAAGGCGTTTGCCAGCAGGTTAATCAGGCTGTTGACCGAGGAGTAGCTGTCATAGGCCGAGACGCTGTCCAGCGGGGCGCAGAGCTGCCAGCTCGCCAGCGGAAACAGGCTGTGCGCCTGCGGCTCGCACATCAGCAGCATCGGAATACCGCGGCTCTGAAGCTGCTGCATCAGCGGGCGGATGATGCGCGGGCGGCGGCGAAAGGCCATCATGACCACCAGATCGTCCGGCGTTAAATCCACCAGCTCCTCGCTCAGGCTCTGCCCCGGCTGCGGCAGGACCAGCACCTGACCGCGCGCCTGCAGCAGCTGCTGGCGCAGGTGCAGCGCCGCCGGATAGGCGTTACGCATGCCGATAATGACGATGCGCCGCGCCTTCACCATGCAGGCCATGGCGTCGGCAAACTGCTGCGCGTCGAGGGCATTGACCCACTGGGTCAGGTTCGCCATCTCCTGCTTATAGTGGCGCGCCAGCAGCGTATTGCCCTGCACCGCGTCGCGGTTATCGGTGAGCGGCATCCCGCTCTGGCGCAGGGTGCGCAGCTCGTCGCGCATGTCCTTATATTTCTCATAGCCCAGACGCTTAAACAGACGGCTAACCGTGGCTTTCGACACCCCGCTCAGCTGCGCCAGCTCGGCGCTGTTGTAGCTAATGAGATCGTCAAAATGATCGAAAATAAAGTCCGCCACCCGCTGCTCCTGCGGCGACAGCGACGGGTACTGTGCTTTCAGACGTTCATCCAGTTGTTCCATAGCGCCTCTGTAACTTTTGTTTCATCACATTGTACCTTTTATTATGCGTATTCATTATACGTGCCAGTTTACTGAAACTTTTCTTTCAGAACTGGAACAGCTTTTGCAGCGCCTTGTGACTTTCAGGGTTACGAGGACTCTCTATGCAAAGTAATGTCTCCACGCACGGCATGGCCGTTGCGCCCCACCATCTTGCCAGCCAGAGCGCGCTGGCGGTACTGCGCGAAGGCGGCAGCGCGATAGAAGCAATGGTCGCCGCGGCGGCTACCGTTGCCGTGGTTTATCCGCACATGAACGGGCTGGGCGGCGATGGCTTCTGGCTTATCGTGCCGCCGGAAGGCGAACCTGTCGCCATTGATGCCAGCGGCGCGGCGGGATCGCGCGCAACGCTCGACGCCTACGACGGTCTGGCGCATATCCCCCATCGCGGCCCCCGCGCGGCGCTGACCGTCGCCGGTACGGTGAGCGGCTGGGACGAGGCGCTGAAGGTCTCGCGCGAGATGACCGGCAAGGCGCTGCCGCTGGCTCGCCTGCTGGCCGACGCCATTGACTATGCGCAGAACGGCACGCCGGTCACGGCCTCTCAGGCCCACGCCACGGCCAGCAAATTCGACGAGCTGAAGGACGTCCCCGGTTTCGCGGAAACCTGGCTGGTGGACGGTAAGCCGCCGCAGGTCGGGAGCCGCTTTTACCAGCCCGCCATGGCCACGACGTTGACGCGCCTGGTGGAAGACGGTCTGGACAGCTTTTACCGCGGCCCGCTGGCGGACGTGCTGGCGCACGGCATGGAGACGCTGGGCCTGCCCGTGACGCTGGCCGATCTTAATGCGCACGCTGCCCGGCGCACCGCGCCGCTGAGGCTGCAGCATCAGCAGGGGGTGATCTTTAACCACGCCCCGCCGACGCAGGGGCTGGTCTCGCTGGCGATACTCGGCATCACCGACCGCCTGAGCATGGCCGAGGCCGACGACGCCGACACCATTCACCGCATCGTTGAAGCCACCAAGCTGGCCTTTGGCCTGCGCGATGCCCACATTACCGACCCGCGCGAGCTGAAAACCGATATTCAGGGTCTGCTGGATCCCGCCGCCCTGCAGGCGCTTGCCGACAGGGTTGACGACGGCCGCGCCGCGCCGTGGGGCACAGGAAAAGGCCCCGGCGATACGGTGTGGATGGGAGTGATGGATAACAGCGGGCTTGCCGTGTCGTTTATCCAGAGTATCTATCACGAGTTCGGCAGCGGCGTGGTGCTGCCCGACACCGGTATCGTCTGGCAGAACCGGGGGGCATCGTTCAGCCTCGATCCCGATAGTCTTCTGGCTCTCGCGCCGGGCAAGCAGCCTTTCCATACCCTGAACCCGGCGGCGGCGCGTCTTAAGGACGGGCGCGTGATGGTCTACGGCTCCATGGGCGGCGACGGACAGCCGCAAACCCAGGCCGCGCTCTTTACCCGCTACGCGATTCAGGGCGTGCCTTTACAGGAGAGCATTTCCCGCCCGCGCTGGCTGCTGGGGCGCACCTGGGGACAAACCTCGGACACGTTAAAGCTGGAAGGACGCTTTAGCGCTGAGACGGTCTCACGGCTTCAGGCACTCGGACACGAGGTGGAAATGTTCCCTGACTTTAGTGAAGCGATGGGCCACGCGGGCGCGATTGTCCGCCACCCCAACGGGCTGTTCGAAGGGGCATTTGACCCGCGCAGCAACGGCGCGGCCGCCGGATTCTGAGGAGAAAACAATGACGACACAACAACCCGACTGGCAGGCGTATCTGGCGCAAATGGAGTCCGTGCTCGGCGTAGAGCTGGACGATGCCCGTCGCGCCGAGCTGCAGGTGCAGTTCAGCCGCATAGCAAGCATGGCCGCCCCGCTGATGGCGCTGCCGCTCGACGACCGTCTGGAGATCGCAGGAGTGTACAAAGCATGAGGCTACACGAGATGAGTATCAGCGCGATCCAGCATGCGCTGGGCGCGGGCGAGCTGAGCGCTCGCGAGATTGCCCGCCAGACGCTGGAGGCGATTGCGCGCGTTAACCCGCAGATCGGCGCCTGGACCGCCGTGACGGAAGCACGCATGCTCGCCGAGGCCGAGAGCATCGATACCCTGCGCCGCGAAAAGCGCCCCCTGCCCCCGCTGGCGGGCGTGCCCTACGCGGTAAAAAACCTGTTCGACGTTGCCGGCCACACCACCCTTGCCGGGGCAGAGCTGTTCAGCCAGCGCCCCGCCGCGGCCGCCGACAGCTTCGCCGTGCGCCAGCTGCGCAGCGCGGGCGGGCTGCTGACCGGGATGGTGAATATGGACGCCTACGCCTACGGCTTCACGACCGAAAACAGCCACTACGGCACGACGCGTAACCCGCACGATCTGGCGCGCATTGCGGGCGGGTCGTCCGGCGGCTCGGCCGCCGCCGTGGCCGCCGGGCTGGTGCACTTTTCGCTCGGCACCGACACCAACGGCTCGATTCGCGTTCCGGCCTCCCTGTGCGGCATCTACGGCCTGAAGCCCACCTTTGGCCGCCTGTCGCGATCCGGCAGCCATCCGTTTGTCGCGAGCCTCGATCATATCGGCCCCTTTGCCCGCCGCGTGTGCGATCTGGCGTCCGTCTACGATGCGCTGCAGGGCCGGGACAGCAGCGACGCTTTTCAGGCAGAGAGCTCGCGCGAGCAGACGTGTCCCCTGCTCGACCGCGGGCTTGACGGCCTGCGCTGCGCGGTGCTCGGCGGCTACTTCACCACCTGGTGCGACGCGGATGCCAGAGACGCCGTGGCGCGGGCGGCGAAGGCGCTCGACGTGCAGGATGAGCTGCAGTTCCCGGACGCCGAGCTGGCGCGCTCCGCGGCGTTTATCATCAGCGCCTCCGAAGGGGGAAACCAGTACCTGCCCGCGCTTCGCCGCGAGCCGGAGCGTTTTGAGCCGCACTCCCGGGAACGCCTGCTTGCCGGGGCGATGATCCCCTCCGCCTGGTACATTCAGGCCCAGCGGTTTCGCGCGCACGCCCGGCAGGCGTTTAAAACCCTGTTCGCGCAGGCCGATGTGCTGATCGCCCCGGCCACCCCGCGCAGCGCCACGCTCGCGGGTGAGCAGACCATGGAGATTAACGGTCAGCCGCTCCCCATCCGCGCCAGCATGGGGATGCTGACCCAGCCGATTTCATTTCTGGGCCTGCCCGTGACCACCGTTCCGCTGCGTACCGCGCAGGGTGCACCGATTGGCCTGCAGCTGATTGCCGCGCCGTTTAACGAGCAGGCCTGCCTGCGCGTCGCGCGCGTGCTGGAAGAGAGCGGCATCGCCGATGCCCGCCCGGCGGAGGTGGCCGCATGATGAATCACGATGACATTAACCTGCCGTGGGTGGTTGCCGAGGTGACCGCCGCGTTTTATCGCTATGAAGACGCGCTGGTCAGCAACAACGTTGCGGTGCTGGACGAGCTGTTCTGGCACGACAAAAACACGGTGCGTCTGGGGGCGGGTGAAAACCTGTATGGGATTGATGAAATCCGCGCCTTTCGGGCGGCGCGCCCCGCCGCCGGGCTGCAGCGGACGTTGCGCCACACCGTCATCACCACCTTCGGCGAGGATTATGCCGTGTGCAGCACCGAGTTTACCCGCGAGGGGACGGAACGCATTGGCCGCCAGCAGCAGACGTGGGTGCGGTTTGCCTACGGATGGCGGATCGTGGCGGCACAGGTGAGTTTGATGGTGTAACGCTGAAAAACCTGCCCGGTGGCGCTGCGCTTACCGGGCCTACGATGTCCCGTATGCCCTGTGGGTCCTGTAGGCCGGGTAAGGCGCAGCCGCCACCCGGCAAAACACGGCACACTTACTTCTCAAACGGATGCACCTCCCGCCAGTGGTCGGCAATCTGCTGGCGGGTACAGACCCACACCCGCTCGTGCTGCTGCACGTAATCGAGGAACCGCTGCAGCGCGCGAAAACGCCCCGGCCGCCCCAGCAGGCGACAGTGCATGCCGATGGACATCATCTTCGGCGCGCGTTCCCCCTCTTCGTACAGCACGTCAAAACTGTCCTTCAGATACGTATAAAACTGCTCGGCGGTGTTAAACCCCTGCGCGGTGGCGAAGCGCATGTCGTTCGCATCCAGCGTATACGGCACGATCAGGTGCGGTTTACGGGTGCCGTCGCCGCAGGCCACTTCCGTCCAGAAGGGCAGGTCGTCGCCGTAGTAGTCGCTGTCATAGTCGAAGCCGCCGTGCTCCACCACCAGCTGGCGGGTGTTGGGGCTGTCGCGCCCGGTGTACCAGCCCGTCGGCGGCTTGCCGAACAGGTCGGTCAACACGTGCACCGCCTTGTGCAGGTGTTCGCGCTCCTGGCTGATATCCATGCTCTGATAGTGGATCCAGCGCCAGCCGTGGCTGACCACATCGTAGTCCGCCGCCTTGATTGCCTCGACGATCTCAGGATGACGCGCCAGCGCCATCGCTACGCCAAAGACCGTCAGCGGCAGGCCGCGCTTTTGAAATTCACTGTGGATCCGCCAGAACCCGGCGCGGCTGCCGTATTCGTAGAGGGAGTCCATCGACATGTGTTTATCCGGGTAGCTGGCCGCACCGATAATGTCCGACAGGAACTGCTCGGATCCAGCATCGCCGTGCAGAACGTGGTTTTCCGCCCCTTCCTCATAATTGAGCACAAACTGCACGGCGATACGCGCCTGATTCGGCCACCGCGCGTGCGGCGGGTTGCCCGCGTAGCCGCGCAGATCCCGCGGGTAATCCTGTACAAAAAGCCCCATTGCCACCCCCAAAAATTAAAATGGATTCAGTGCCTGAAAATGTCCGCTTAACGCTTTTTTCTCGGGGTACGCCAGATCCCCGTGCTTGCTGGTCGACAGCCCCAGCGCCACCAGCGATTCCACCATCTTCACCGCCGCGCTGACGCCGTCGATGACCGGCACGCGCAGCTCGCGCGTCAGCTCCTGCGCCAGCGTCGCCATTCCACCGCAGCCCAGCACGATGGCGCCGCAGCCGTCCTCTTTCAGCGCCTGTATACAGCGCGCGCGCACCTTCTCCTGCGCCAGACCGCTGCCGTCTTCCAGCGCCAGCACCGGGAGATCGATAGCGTGCAGCGCCGCGCACCTGTCCTGAAAGCCATACTGGTGCAGCAGATGGCGGGCAATAATCAGCGTGCGCGGCAGCGTGGTGACCACCGAAAAGCGCGTCGCCACCAGCGTCGCCATATGCATGGCGGCTTCCGCAATACCCACCACCGGCCCCTGCGCCAGCTCGCGCGCCGCCAGCAGGCCCGGATCGCCAAAGCAGGCGATGACGTGACCGTCCACGCCCTGCTCTCTGCCGAGCTTAACCTGTTCGAGAACCCCCACGGCGGCGATGGCTTCATCAAAGTGTCCCTCGATAGACGGCACGCCCGCGCTCGGGCAGACCGCGAGGATCTCCGTACCCGGCGCCGCCACCGCGCGGGCCGCCGCGCCGATGGTTTCCGTCATGGCGAGGCTGGTGTTGGGGTTGATCACTTGTATACAGACAGAGGACATTACGACTCCTTGTGGCCGGCAAACAGCCGGGCAAAATCAGGCAGGCACTCGCCCGCCCGCTCGAAGCAGAGGCTGGCGACGATATGTTCAAAATGGTGCATTAAGGCATCGCTTAGCGGCTGGAGCGCCTTCTGGCGCAGCAGCTCCACCAGCTGTTCGTGATCGTTGCAGCGGCACCCCTGACGCCACGGCGCGCCCCAGGTGGCAATCACCAGCGAGGAGCGCTGGCTCAGGCCGGTCACCATCTCCGTCAGCACCTGGTTGCCGGAGATGGCCTGCAGCTGAATGTGGAAATTGGCGGAGTGGCGAATTGCCGCCGGGCCGTCGTACGCCTCGTGCGCCTGCTGCTCCTGGCGAATAATGGCCTCCAGCGCGGCAAGGTGCGGCGGCTGACAGTGCGCCAGCACGTCCGGCAGGTTGGCGACCTCCAGCAGGGCGCGGGTGCGGAAGATGTGCTGCGCCTCTTCCACCGTCGGGCTGGCAACGTGTGCACCACGCTTGGGCGTTAAGGTGACCATTTGCACAGCCGCGAGTCGTTGAAGCACCTTGCGGATGCCCGTGCGGCTTACGCCAAAGACCTCGGCCAGCGCCTCTTCCGGCAGTTTGCTCCCCGGCAGCAGCTGATGTTCGACTATCGCGGTCATCAGCGCCTGAAAGATCGATTCGTCTTTGTCATGCAGGTCTGGCGCGGTCTGCAGGGCGTTTATGTTGTTCATTCACCACTCCGTCTTTTACTCTTCGTTATCGAATCGTATACATAAAAATAAAATATTGCATACAATATTTATTATTTTGGCCTGGATCCTGCAACACCGTCTGCACTCCCGCTTAACGGGTTTTCATTCACAGGAGCAGGTTTCATGCCAAACAGTCAAAACGCGCAGCAGGGTACGGCCGCTGATTCCGGTGCGGTTTACAGCCCACGTCTTTGCAATGAGGATCTGGCACCGACGCGTGACCAGAACTGGAGCTGGTACAACATCTTTTCGTTCTGGATGTCGGACGTTCACAGCATGGGGGGCGAGCTTCTTTACGCTCGGGCTGGCAAGCTGGCAGGTGCTGCTGTGCCTGCTGGTGGGGATTTGCATCGTGCAGCTGTGCGCCAACCTGGTAGCCAAACCGAGCCAGATGGCGGGCGTGCCCTACGCGGTAATCAGCCGTCAGGCGTTTGGCGTGTTCGGGGCCAATATTCCGGCGGTGATCCGCGGGCTGATCGCCTTCGCGTGGTACGGCATTCAGACCTATCTGGCCGCCAACGCCCTGATGCTGGTGGCGCTGAAGTTCTGGCCGTCGCTCTCTTCGCTCACCACCGGCGCATTCCTCGGCCTGTCGCATCTCGGCTGGATCTGCTTTGCCATTATGTGGGTACTGCAGGCGATGGTTTTCTGGCACGGCATGAGCGCCATCAAGCGCTTTATTGATATCGCCGGTCCGGCGGTCTACGTGGTGATGCTGGCCCTCGCAGGCTGGATTGTATACAAGACCGGTTTTGACGGCATTTCCTTCACCCTCGCCAGCAAATCCCTGAGCGCGGGCGAGCAGACCTGGCAGATGATCACCGCGACCGCGCTGGTGGTGTCTTACTTCTCCGGCCCGCTGCTCAACTTTGGCGACTTCTCCCGCTACGGCAAAAGCATGGGCGAGATCCGCCGCGGCAACCGCTGGGGGCTACCGTTTAACTTCCTGCTGTTCTCCATCGTCACCGTGGTGATTGTCTCCGGCACCCAGTCGCTGTTTGGCCGCATGATCACCGACCCGATTGAAACCGTCAGCCGCGTGGGCAACGATCTGGCCGTGGCGATTGGCCTGCTGACGATGATCACCGCCACCATCGGGATCAACATCGTCGCGAACTTCGTCTCCCCGGCGTTTGATTTCTCTAACTGCTCGCCGCAGAAAATCAGCTTCCGCACCGGGGGAATGATTGCCGCCGTCGGCTCGATCCTGCTCACCCCGTGGAACCTGTTCAACTCGCCGGAGCTTATCCACTACACCCTGGACGTGCTCGGGGCGTTCATCGGCCCGCTGTTCGGCATCCTGATTACCGACTTCTACCTGATTAAGCGCGGCAAGGTGTCGGTTGACGATCTGTTCGACGACACGCCAAAGGGCAAATACTGGTACCGCAACGGCTTCAACCCGAAAGCCATTGGCGCGCTGATCCCGTCCGTTGCCGTGGGCCTGGTGATCAGCTTTATTCCGGCCCTGCATGAGGTGGCGAACTTCAGCTGGTTTATCGGCGTCTTCCTCGGCGGCGTGACCTACCGCTGGCTGGCGCGGGAAGATCGCGAGACGGCGGGCGCGACGTCGTTCAGCTCCCGCGTGGCAACGCAAAAAGAGTAACCCCCTCCTTCCGGCCGCAGCTTAGCTGCGGCCCGTTCATTCTGGCACCGTTCTTGCTGAGCCTTATCACCCCGTTATGTACACAATAAGGCAGGAACCATGATGGATTACCAGACAGCGATCCGCGGCGCATTTTTTGATATTGCCCAGGTCTGCGACAGCGCAGACGCGATTGCCCGGCACGCGCGCTACCTTGAGGACGGGGTGCTGTTTATACAGAACGGAAAAATTCTGGCGCACATACCGTGGCAGGAGGGCGAGCAGTATCTTGACCCTCACAAAGGCTATACCGACCTGCGCGGCAGGCTACTGCTGCCCGGTTTTGTCGACACCCACGTCCATTATCCGCAAACGGAGATGATCGGCGCCTTTGGCGAACAGCTGCTGGAGTGGCTGACCACCTACACCTTCCCGGTGGAGAGCCAGTTTGCCGATGAAGCCTACGCGAAAGAGATCGCCGAATTTTTCATTCAGCAGCTGGTGAGCAACGGCACCACCACAGCGCTGGTGTTTTGCACGCTGCATCCGGAATCGGTCGAGGCGCTGTTTACCGAAGCCCTGCGCCTCAACATGCGCCTTATCGCCGGAAAGGTGATGATGGACAGACACGCTCCGGACTACCTGAGCGAAGACGCGAAGCAGAGCTACCGGCAGACGCGTGCGCTGATCCAGCGCTGGCACCACCGGGGACGGCTGGGCTACGCCATTACCCCGCGCTTTGCCCCGACCTCATCCCCCGAGCTGCTCGCCGCGGTCAGCCTGCTCAGAGAGGAGTTCCCGGATACCTGGATGCAGACCCATCTGAGCGAAAACCCCAACGAAGTGGCCTGGGTGAGCGACCTCTGGCCGGAGCACGAGCGCTATCTGGACGTGTATCATCACTACGGGCTGACCGGCGAGCGCAGCGTGTTTGCCCACGCGATTCACCTTCACCACAGCGAGTGGCAGTGCCTGCATGACACCGGTTCGGCGGTGGCGTTTTGCCCCACCTCTAACCTGTTTCTCGGCAGCGGGCTGTTTCGCCTGCCCGCCTGCTGGCAGCACAAGGTGCGGATGGGCATCGGCACCGACGTCGGCGCGGGCACCACCTTCAGCATGCTGCGCACCCTGGGGGAGGCCTACAAGGTCGGCCAGCTTCAGAGCTACCGCCTGCGCGCCAGCGAGGCGTTTTACCACGCCACGCTGGGCGGCGCGCACGCCCTCAGGCTCGACGATAAGATTGGCAACTTCGCGCCCGGCAAAGAGGCGGATTTTGTGGTGCTCGACCCTGACGTGACGCCGCTGCAGCGCCTGCGCAATCGCCGCTGTCAGGATATCTACGAGCAGCTTTTTGTGCTGATGACCCTCGGCGACGAGCGCAACATCAGCGAGACCTGGGTCAACGGCGAGCGGGTGTGGTCAACTTCCCCGGTAGGTTGACCACCCGCCGGGCGCAATCACAAACGGCAGATGGAAATGCTCGTCTGCCGCTTCTCCCGTCACAAAATCAATTTGCGCGCAGGGGTAGAGCGTGTCGCGACCGGTTTCGCTAAACCACGCGCCGATCTCCGCCACCAGCCGATAGCGGCCTGCGGGCAGAGAGGGAACGAACGCGGCGATGCGTCCCTGGACGTTGGTCACGCCCGAGGCCATGATTTCGCCCTCCCGTTCGAGATGAACCGTCACGCCCTCTGCGGGTTTGCCCGTCGAGATATCGAGAATATGGGTGCTGAGTGTGCTCATTCGCTAATGACTCCTTCCAGCCGTAGCAGCGTAATTTCCCGCAGCTGTTCCAGCGCGGCACGGATTTCCTGCGCGTCGCTGTTCTCCAGCCGCGCGCGCAGCGCCTGTAAAATCTCCTCGCCGCTGCGGCCCTTCGCGCGGATCAGAAAGACGCGTCCGAAGCGGGCCTCGTAGCGGGCATTCCCCTCACGCAGCGCCCGGGCAAGGACAGCATCGCCTTCATTCACCGCGCCCTGCTCCTGGCGCGACAGCGCCGCCTCCGCCTGTGAACCTGCGGGCTTTTCCCCGATGCGCGGATGGGCGCTCAGGGCCTGCGCCAGCGCCGCTTCGTCCCAGCTTTGCGTCAGCGCGTTTGCCGTACTGAACAATTCGTCCCGGCTGGCGTAGGGCCGCCCGCGAACCAGCGCATCGGCCCAGCCGGGGAGCGCCACGCAGGGGTGAATCAGGGCTAACGCCTTTTCGTGGGGAAGATGATTGAAGTCGTGCAGTGCGATCATAGCGTCTCCTTTATTGTCTTCCTCCGGGCTGTTGCACAAACCACGCCACTCTGAACGCGGGCGTGAAACAGTCGATTCCGTATAGCTCAACTGGAAATTTTTGATTCAAAAAAAGGCACGCTCACCGCGTTTGCGCACCTTAGCAGTGCAAACTCACCTCTCACAACGCCGTTTTCGCCACTCTGCAGCCTGGTACGCAAATTGCTGAATGTCTTTACACCCTGCAAAAGGAGAGAAGCATGAGAGCAATCGTCATTGGTGCGGGTATTGGCGGCCTGAGCGCCGCCGTCGCGCTGAAGAAAGCGGGCATCAACTGTACCGTGTTTGAAGCCGTCAAAGAGATCAGGCCCGTCGGGGCGGCCATCTCCATCTGGCCTAACGGCGTGAAATGCATGCAGCACCTCGGTATGGGCGACATCATCGAGACCTACGGCGGGCCGATGCGTTTTATGGCCTACAAGGATTACCGGCGCGGCGAGACTCTGACCCGCTTCAGCCTTGCCCCGCTGGTTGAGCGTACCGGCGGGCGCCCCTGCCCCGTCTCGCGCGCTGAGCTTCAGCGCGAAATGCTAGATTTCTGGGGGCGCGACAGGGTGCAGTTCGGCAAGCGCGTCGAACGCGTAAGCGAAGACGACGCGGGCGTGAGCGTGACCTTCACCGACGGCACCACGGCAGCCGGCGATTTTCTGATTGCCGCCGACGGCAGCCACTCCGCCGTGCGCCCGTACGTGCTGGGGTATACCCCGGAGCGCCGCTACGCCGGGTACGTGAACTGGAACGGGCTGGTGAAGATTGACGAAGAGATCGCCCCGGCGCACCAGTGGACCACCTTCGTTGGCGAAGGCAAACGCGTGTCGCTGATGCCCGTCTCCGGCGGACGCTTCTACTTCTTTTTTGACGTACCGCTGCCCGCGGGCCTGGCGGAGGATCGCACCACCCTGCGCGCCGACCTCACGGGCTACTTCCGCGGCTGGGCGTCGCCGGTGCAGAAGCTTATCGCGGCGCTGGATCCTGAAACGACCAACCGCATTGAAATCCACGACATTGAGCCGTTCGACAGCCTGGTGCGCGGCAACGTCGCGCTGCTCGGCGATGCCGCGCACAGCACCACGCCGGATATCGGCCAGGGCGGCTGTGCGGCGATGGAAGACGCCGTGGTGCTGGGTGAGTGCCTGCGTGAAAACCACAGCATTACGCTGGCGCTGCGCCAGTACGAAGCGCTGCGCTGCGACCGGGTGCGCGACCTGGTGCTGAAGGCGCGTAAACGCTGCGACGTCACCCACGGGAAAGACATGGCTCTGACGCAGGCCTGGTATCAGGAGCTCAAAGAGGAGACCGGTGAGCGCATCATCAACGGTCTGTGCGAGACCATTCAGGGCGGCCCGTTAGGCTGAACGCAAGAGGGACAACGATGAAAAGAGAACCGACTCCACCCGCCCACTGCACGTTTGAGCCAGAGGACTGGCTGCGCCTGGCGAAATGCTGGCATCCGGTCGCGCGCGCCTGCGACATCGGCCCGGCGCCGGTCAAGGCGACCCTGCTGGACGAACAGCTGGTGATTTACCGGATTAACGACCAGGTCGTGGTCGCCCGTGACGTCTGCCCGCACCGCGGCGTGCCGCTGACGCTCGGCTTTCACGATGAGTACGGGATTATCTGTCCCTACCACGGCTTACGCTTTGGAGAAGACGGGCGCTGCAACCGTATTCCGTCCAGCCCCGACCAGCCCGTTCCGGCGAAGCTGAACCTGATTAACTACGCCGTGGAAGAGCGCTTCGGCCTGATCTGGACCTGCCTGGCGTTTGACCCGGACAATCCTGTGCCGCTGCCCACCATGCCGCACTGGGATGACGACGGATTTCAGCAGATCAACTGCCCGGCGTTTGAGGTGAACGGCTTTGCCGGTCGTCAGGTAGAGGGGTTTCTGGACGTGGCGCACTTTGCCTGGATCCACACCGATACCTTTGCCGACCCCAATAATCAGCGGGTCCCCACCTATCAACCGCAGGAGACGCCGTTCGGTTTTGTTGCCGATTACTGGAGCTCCGTGAGCAACTATCCCGCCAGTTCACCCGTGCAGGCGCCGGAAGGGTTCCAGTGGCTGCGCCATTTTGAAATGCATCTGCCGTTTACCGCCACCCTGACGATTCATTTTCCGGGAGAATCGCGACTGGTCATCATGAACGCCGCGTCGCCCGTGTCATCGCGCGTCACCCGCATGTTCGCCCCTATCGCGCGTAACTTTGACCTGCATATTCCGGTGGAGGATGTGCATGCCTTCAATCTGCGCATTTTTGAAGAGGATCGCCTGATGGTGGAAACCCAGCGCCCGGAAAGTCTGCCGCTGGATCTGACGCTGGAAGCCCATATTCCCGCCGATAAGAGCTCAATTGCCTACCGTCGGGGACTGAAGAAGATGGGCTTTGGCGAATTTTTCCTCGTATGACGGAGGCCGATATGCTGAGCGTAATTGTTGACGGGCTGTGGCGCGAGGGCGACAAAAGCCTCGCCGTCAGGCTGGTGGCTGAAGACGGTAACGCGCTGCCGGCGTGGCAGCCCGGCGCGCACATTGATGTCCACTTGCCCTGCGGCGCGGTGCGCCAGTATTCCCTGACCGGTGCGTGTGGAGACGAGAGCTATCTTATCTGCGTGGGGCGGGAAACCGCCTCGCGCGGCGGATCGCGTTACGTTCACGAGACGCTGCGACCCGGGCAGAAATTAGCGATCTCTGCCCCGCGCAATCTGTTTCCGCTGCATCAGGCTGAGCGGGTGTTGCTGCTGGCGGCAGGCATTGGCATTACGCCGCTGTATGCGATGGCCCTGCAGCTGAAGGCGGCCGGAACGCCGTTTACGCTGCACTATTACGTCAAACGCCGCGAAAGCGCGGCCTTTGCGCGCGAACTCTCCCGGTTCGGTGAGTGCCAGATTCATACCGCCAGCCCGCGCACGGCGCTGGCAGAGCATCTCCCGGCACCTGAGGCGGGGCTTCACGCCTGGATCTGCGGCCCGGCAGGGTTTATGGAAAAAGTGCGAGACGTGGCGACGGCCAGGGAATGGGATGATGGCCATCTTCACAGCGAGGCGTTTCAGCCCGCGGCCCCTGCCGCACGCGGTGACGCGGGCGAGATCTTTACGGTCAAACTCGCCTCCACCGGGGAGCGCTGGCCGGTGCCTGCGGATAAGACCATCGCTCAGGTACTACAGGAAAACGGCGTGGACGTGCCGCTGTCATGCGAAATGGGGATCTGCGGGGCGTGCCTGACGCCGGTGATTGACGGCGTGGTGGATCACCGGGATAGCGTGCAGTCGGAGGCGGAAAAAAGCGCGACGGACCAGCAGGTGGCGCTGTGCTGTTCGCGGAGCCATTCCGGGGAGCTGGTGATTGCCCTGTAAAACGAAAAAACCCTGCGATATTGCTATCGCAGGGTTTCGAATTTGGCGGAAGCGTAGAGATTCGAACTCTAGAACCCTTTCGGGTCGCCGGTTTTCAAGACCGGTGCCTTCAACCGCTCGGCCACGCTTCCAAAGTGAGGCGCACTATAAACATCTATTAGCCCCTTGTAAAGCAGGAATTTTTCTATTTTCACCCACCGGCGTTTGACTGCGCAAAAATCACCCAGTCGCTTGCCGCGCACCGGTCACAGCCCCCTTGTACATACCGTTACACAGCAACGCTCATCCTTTTAAATCGCTCTGGTATAGAATGCCACAAAAATAAACGGTCATTTGTTGTGTAATTGTTATAAATCTGAGTACCCGCAGATTTAGAAATTACTGCCATGCAGTGTTACTGGTTGATGATGAAAATCAAAAATACGCTTTGCTTACATATCCTGATGGCGACCCTGGCCATTTTGTTCCTCTGTGTTCACCCGCTGGTGACGAGCTTCAATCCGCCCCTCACCTTCCAGCCGCTGATTAAATCAATGGCGGGCACGCCGAAAGAACAAGCGGAAAAAATTGCGACTATTTCCCATGCCTTAGAAGGGAATGCTATTTTCTTCATTGGCGCGTCTGAGGTGGCCACCTCAGAAGATGAACATTACGCTGTATATAATTACTTTAATAAGCAATTACACAAACCCGTCGTGGCGTATGGCGATGCGTTCGTCGATGATGAAACGCAATTTTTACTGTTCTCTCGTTTTAAAAATAGCCTTAACGCAAACAGTAAAGTTGTTTTGCTTCTGGCTCCTGACAGCTTTTATTCAAAAGGGCTGCCACCGGCTATCTATGCCGATAATTTCCCCGGCTCTATTTTTAATCCGCTGATGAAGGATCCGCAGGCGCGCCCGCTGCTGGTTAATTATTTAAAGCATATTGATAGTAAAGAAATAAGCCATTTAACCTTCGGCCAAATGCGCGTCTTTGGCTGGCACCCCGATCTGATGTGGGACGAGCTGAGCTTCCAGTTTGCCAACGTCTGCACCCTGATAAAAAACGACTGGCTGGCGCTGCTCAACATCACGCCCCAGACGGTACAGCCCTGGCCGCAGCAGCCAGCCGCCCACATTGCCCCCGACTGGGATAAAGAGCTGGCGAATGCGCGCGAGTTAAATAAAAAACGCCAGCAGAGCGCGGCCACCCTGTGGATGGACAAAACGATTTACGAGGAGGACAGTACGCGGCAGCAGTGGGATGACACGCCGGTCGTGCCTGCGCAAATCGCCGCCTTCAGTAAAACCGTCCAGCTGCTTAAAGAACACCACGTGCAGGTGATTGCTATCGTCGACCCGGTTAACCCCTGGGCGCTTTACAATACCGATACCTTCCGTCCGGTTGATAAACAAATAAAAACCATTCTGGAAAAAAACCAGATCCCTTATTTAGATATGTACGCCATGCCTTATCAGAATGGCTGGAACTGGGATCGTTTGCACCCTTCCGAACTGGCCTGGGTTCCTATGATTCGCTTTATTGCACAGAGTTTTAAATGATGAAAATCGCGATCCGTCTTTTTTTCCTTTATCTCCTGCTGGCGATCACCATCGTCGCGTGGACCTCTGTCGATGACAGCATGAGCATGCAGCTGCATTTTGAATATCAAAAGTTCTGAGGCCGAATGATGTACAGCTCAGGAATGTTTTTTGTTTATTTGTTTTCATCCGCGCTGGCGTTTGCGCTGGTTAATCGCGTATTGCGCCATCGTCTGACCTGGTTATCTGCGCTCTCGGTGTTAACGGCGCTGGGATGGGGATATATATTTCAGGGCGATTATATTGTCCCCGCCGCCGTTTTTTTCAGCTTTTATGTTTTTGCCACGCTTAAAGAGAAGGGATGGTTAAAAACGTGGCAGGCGGTCGTTCTGACATTATTGCCGCTACTGCTGGTGAAATTACATTTAAATAACCACTGGGGCATGATCGGCCTCTCTTTTATGACGTTCCGCGCGCTGGACGTGCTGCTCTATCGCAGTAAAAAAGAAGGTCAGAATTTCCTGCACTATTTCTGTTATCTGTTTATGCCCTTTATTATCCTGGCCGGCCCAATGTACCGCTGGCGGACGTGGATGAGTGACGTCAGCAAGCCCGTATTTGCCCTTAACCGCGAACAGTTTTTAGTCGCGCTGGAGCAAATCATTACCGGCATTGTCCAGAAGTTCCTGTTTGCCATGCTGATTGATTCCCTTGTCGTGCAGCCATGGAGCCATAAGCCGTTTACGCTGACCGTGGGCGTGGTGATGTCGATTGCCTACAGCACCTACCTGTACTTTGATTTTGCGGGCTACAGCAATATGGCCATTGGCGCGGGCCGCCTGTTTGGGCTCAGCATTCCGGCGAACTTTAACATGCCGCTTCTGGCAAAGAACCCGCAGGATTTCTGGCGCCGCTTCCACATCAGCCTGTCTGAATGGCTGCGCGATGTGGTGTTTATGCCCGTTTATATGAACCTGATGAAATTGAACTTTTTCCGTCAGAACAAAACGCTGGCGCAAAATATCGGTATTTTTTGCACCTTATTCTGCATGGGGGCATGGAATGGCCTGGAACGCCATTACGTCATCAGCGGCGCGCTGTTTGGCGCGATTTCCGTCGCTCACAATATGCTGCTGTGGTCAGCCAAACGCAGCCCGGCATTGCACCGCGGCCTGCAGTATCCGGCCGTTGCGTTTTTAGGGCGAATTCTGACGCTGGGAAGCGCCGCGGGATCCCTTTACATCTTTAGTGGAATGTCACCTCTATGAAAAATCACTCCGATCTTCAGGAACTGCAGGATTTCTTACGTGCGGCATTGTGCGATCCCGCCTCCCCGCAGCAGCTGGCCATCAGCGGCAGCGACGAAGCCTTAAGCTGGCTACAGCTTTCCGCTGCCGTGACGGACTGGGCGCAGCGCTTTCAGCGCTGCCAGCCTGTTGCCGGTACGCCGGTCGTATTGTACGGTCACCAGCAGGCCGAGTTCGCCGTGGCGATTTATAGCTGCCTGCTGCACAACATTCCGTACATCCCGGTGGACTGCATCTATCCGCAGGAGCGCCTCCGGGAGATCTGCCATCTGGCCAGCGCCCCTTACTATTACGACGTCGCGACCCGGCAGTTCATCGCCACCGGGGAACCGGGCAAGGTACTGGAGGAGCAGGATCTGGCCTACATCATGTTTACTTCAGGCAGCACCGGTAAACCTAAAGGCGTACAGATTGGGCGTGAAAGCGTATGGCACTTCATGAAATGGGTCAGCCAGGACTTTTCACTGCCGGAAAAACCGGTCCTGATGAACCACGCGGTATTCAGCTTTGACCTCTCCCTGATCCCTTTGCTGGCGAATCTGGCGATGGGCGGACACATCGTGCTGAACGCCAAAGAAGACATTCAGAAAGAGAACTGGCTGGAGCGACTGAAAAGCAACGCGGTCTCCGCCTGGGTTTCCACCCCTTCTTTTGCATACCAGCAGCTGCTTTCCCCGCAGTTCAACAGCGAGTATTTGCCCGCACTCAACGTCTTTATCTTCATTGGTGAAGTGCTCAATAAAGCGCTGGTTAAACAGCTTCGCCGCCGCTTCCCGCAGGCCAAAATCATAAACTCCTATGGCCCTACGGAAGCGACGATTGCGACGACCGTGGTTGAAATCACGGATGCGATCCTGAACAGCGACAGCGCCGTGCTGCCGGTGGGGGTCATGATGCCTGAGAGCAAAATGGAAATTTCCGCCGACGGCGAGCTGATTATCTGGGGTAAAAACGTCATGCGCGGCTATCTCGGCCTGCCGCAGGAGAACGCGGCGAAATTACTCCGTCGGGAAGATGAAGCGTTTCGCGGCTACCGGACCGGCGATCTAGGCTATGAGGCGGGGCTGATCTACTGTCAGGGCCGCAACGACAGCCAGGTCAAACTGAACGGCTACCGTATTGAAATCAACGAGATCGAGAACCGCCTGCTGGCCATGTCCGGCATCAACGAAGCGGTGGTCCTGCCGCTGATGAAATCCTGCGGAAGCGTGCTGCGCATTGCCGCGTTCTGCGTGACGGATATGGCGCCGGACACCATCAAAACGTCGCTGTCGAAGGTCGTTCCGCACTATATGGTGCCTTCACAAATTATCGTAAAAGACGCTTTGCCGCTGAATCCTAACGGCAAAATTGACCGCAAGCTGCTGGACGCTTACGCCCGCACAAATTAATGACTCCAGGAAAAATTATGGAACAAGAAATTCTCGCCCTGTTCGAAAAAGTGTTATCCCGTAAGGTGGGCTTTCACGATGAACTGATTGAATCCGACATTCTCGACTCCATCCTGGCGGTCGATATGGTGCTGGAAGTGCAGGACATTTACGGCTGCATGATCCCACCAACTGACGTGGCGACGGTGCTAAAAACCCCGGCGGACCTGGCCCGCTATATTGAAGAAAACCGCTAAACGCCCCTGCGGTTAATGCTGCCCTGAAGGCTCAGGAGGATCTCTCCGGAGCCTTCATTCGTTCCCCCTCCCCCTGAACGCTGTCCTGCCCCTTTCACAGGAATGAAACCGACTGCTTTTACTATTTCTCCTACACTTTAGGAGTACTGTCGGTACGGGAAACAGAAAAAAGCCAACTTAATTAAGGCATTAATGATTCGCTGTGCGCTCAGCCGGGGAACGTTTTGCCTTTAACAGAGGAGTCTGCGGTATGGCATTCGTAACAACGAAAGACGGCGTCAATATTTACTACAAAGACTGGGGCCCAAAAGAGGCTCAACCCATCGTTTTCCACCACGGCTGGCCGCTAAGTGCCGATGACTGGGATAACCAGATGCTCTTCTTCCTCGCTGAAGGCTATCGCGTTATCGCTATCGATCGTCGCGGTCACGGGCGTTCGGACCAGGTGAGTGAAGGCCACGATATGGATCATTACGCGGCCGACGCGTCGGCCGTGGTTGAAAGCCTGGACCTGCGCAATGCCGTGCACGTCGGTCACTCCACCGGCGGCGGACAGGTCGCCCGCTATGTTGCGCAGTACGGGCAACCGCAGGGGCGCGTCGCCAAAGCGGTGCTCGTCAGCGCCGTCCCGCCGCTGATGGTCAAAACGGACAGTAACCCCGGCGGAACGCCCATCGAGGTTTTCGACGGCTTCCGCAAAGCGCTGGCGGCTAATCGCGCCCAGTTTTACCTCGACGTCGCCAGCGGCCCTTTCTACGGCTTTAATCGGGATGGCGCGGACGTTTCACAGGGCACGATTCAAAACTGGTGGCGTCAGGGAATGATCGGCAGCGCCAAGGCCCACTACGAGGGGATTAAGGCGTTTTCAGAGACCGACCAGACGGAGGATCTAAAAACCATCACGGTTCCCGTTCTGGTGTTGCAGGGCGATGACGATCAGGTCGTGCCGTATAAGAATGCAGCCCTGCTGCAGGACAAGCTGCTGGCGAACAGCGTACTGAAAATTTATCCGGGCTTCCCCCACGGGATGCATACCACGCACGCGGATACTATCAACGCGGACATTCTGGCCTTTATCCGCTCTTAAACGTCGCCTTTATTGCCGGGTGGCGCTGCGCTTGTGTGAGGCGGATCGGCAAATCCAAAAGAAAAACCCCAGGTTAACGAGTAACCTGGGGTTTATATCTGGCGGAAGCGCAGAGATTCGAACTCTGGAACCCTTTCGGGTCGCCGGTTTTCAAGACCGGTGCCTTCAACCGCTCGGCCACACTTCCTAAGTGAGGCGAACTATAAACACCTCACCGCGAGCTGTAAAGAGTGGCTGCACTCGTTCGCTGTAAAAATAGTCAAAACGTGTTTAATCGGTTGAACTGACGACACATCGACGATTTTATCAGCACAGGCCTAGTGTTTTTTGATGTACATGTCTTTCGTGAAATAGTACCCCAGCTTATCCGGCGTAAATCCGCCTACCCACGGTTTCACCAGGTGCGTGCGGACGTAGTGATAAACCGGAATAGCCGGCACATCACGCCCCAGCAGATCTTCCGCCTGCTGGTAGAACTTACCCCGCTCTTCCGCTGATTTGGCTTTTGCGGCATCGAGCAGCGCCCGATCGTATTCCGGATTGCTGTACTGGCTGGTGTTTTCGCTGTCTCCCGTGCGGAAGTTGTTCAGGAAGGTCGCTGCATCGTCGTAATCGGCAATCCACGCGTACCGCACCGCATCAAAGTTGTGGGTGTGCATGGTATCCAGCATGGTTTTCCACTCCTGGTTTTGCAGCTTTGCCTCCACGCCAAGGTTTTTCTTCCACATGGAGCTGGCCGCAATCGCGATGCGCTGGTGCGATTCAGAGGTGTTGTAGAGCAGGTTGAAGCTCAGAGGATGGCTGGCGTTATATCCGGCCTCGTTCAGCAGCTTTTTCGCCTCGGCGATGCGCTTGTCCAGCGGCCAGCTGGCGTAATCCGGGTTCTGT
The DNA here is from genome assembly GCF_041679625.1 of Enterobacter cloacae complex sp. ESBL7. Lineage (NCBI taxonomy): Bacteria > Pseudomonadati > Pseudomonadota > Gammaproteobacteria > Enterobacterales > Enterobacteriaceae > Enterobacter > Enterobacter cloacae complex sp. ESBL7. Next base: position 802,214 of record NZ_JBGORN010000001.1, on the reverse strand, counting down.
AACTTCACGCCGCCAATATCCGGCTGGCTGATGAGCCACGCCGGGCGCTGCCCCTGCCCTAATACTTTTCCGGCAATGATGTCTTTATCCAGCGCCATGTTCAGCGCCTTACGCACGCGCGCGTCGTTGAACGGCGGCCGGGTGGTATTGAATTCGTAGTAATAGGTCGCCAGCTGAGGTGAAACGTCCAGCTCGCTGCCCAGGGTTTTCTTGAGCTGGGCAAACTGGTTTATCGGCACCGTATACACGATATCAATTTCGCCCGCCTTATAGCGGTTCACGTCCGAGGCCTCGGACGTGATGGGCAGGTAGGTGACTTTGTTAATCACGGTATGCGCGTTATCCCAGTAGCGCGGGTTGCGCTCCGCCACGATGCGTTCGTTGACCACCCACTGCGACAGCTTATACGCCCCGCTGCTGACGAAATGCTCCGGCTTGGTCCACTTATCCCCGAAGCGGCCAATCAGCACTTTATCCACCGGCACCAGCGACGGGTGCGCCAGCATCGCCAGGAAGGCCGCGTTTGGCTGCGTGAGCGTCACTTCCAGCGTAGTGTCGTTAATCGCTTTTACGCCCAGCGTATCGGGCGCTTTTTTCCCCTGAGCAATATCGGCCGCGTTGACGATATGCATGTTGCCCGGATAGCTGGCATACGGCGAAGCCGTTTTCGGATCGATCAGGCGCTGCCAGCTCCAGACCACATCCTCAGCGGTAATCGCCGTGCCGTCGCTCCAGGTGATGCCCGGGCGCAAATGGAACGTCCAGACGGTGTTGTCCTTGTTCTCCCATTTTTCCGCCAGTCGCGGTTGGACTTCGCCTGTTGGGGAGACGCTGACCAGCCCTTCGAATAAATCGCTGATAATATTGAATTCGACATCGCTTTCGACTTTATGCGGGTCGAGCGAAGCCGGTTCACTGCCGTTGTTTCTGACCAGTTCCTGTTTGTCGGCCAGCGCGGTTCCTGTCGGCACGTTAGCCGCCCAGGCTGCCGTGCTGGCGCACAGGATCCCTGCGGTTAACAAAGAGAGCGTAAAGTGAGTGCGTGTTTGTGGTTTCATTTCCTTCGCCTTATAGTCTGTTTTATGACGATCCGGAAATAACTCTTAGCGTTCGAATGGTAATAACGCAATATTTTTCAGTAACCTATAAGAGCTTGATCTGGTAAATTGTCGCAAACCGCTGTTCATACTGGCGAAACGGATTTCTGCAGAAGAAATAACCGCCTCCAGCGCTAACGTGCTGAGTAAAGATGGGTAAAACCACTTTGAGACTGGCGTGCCGTTTCCTATTCTTTCCACTAATTACATCTGTCATAAGAGAGTGACTCATGGATCGTATAATTACTTCTTCACGCGACCGCACATCGCTACTCAGCACCCACAAGGTGCTGCGCAATACCTATTTCATGCTCAGCCTGACGCTGGCTTTCTCGGCGATCACCGCCACCGCCAGCACCGTGCTGATGCTGCCGTCTCCGGGGCTGATCCTGACGCTGGTGGGTATGTATGGTCTGATGTTCCTGACCTACAAAACCGCTGACAAGCCCGTCGGCATTCTGTCCGCGTTTGCCTTCACCGGCTTCCTGGGCTACATCCTGGGGCCGATGCTGAATGCGTATCTGTCTGCCGGTATGGGCGATCTTATCGGCATGGCGCTGGGCGGCACCGCGCTGGTGTTCTTCTGCTGCTCGGCCTACGTGCTGACCACGCGCAAGGACATGTCCTTCCTCGGCGGTATGCTGATGGCGGGTGTTGTGGTAGTGCTGGTGGGCATGGTGGCAAACATCTTCCTGCAGCTGCCTGCCCTGCATCTGGCAATCAGCGCCGTGTTTATTCTGATTTCTTCAGGCGCGATCCTGTTTGAAACCAGCAACATCATTCGCGGCGGCGAGACGAACTATATCCGCGCCACCGTGAGCCTGTATGTGTCGCTGTACAACATCTTCGTCAGCCTGCTGAGCATCCTGGGCTTCGCCAGCCGCGATTAAGCACAACGGATACGAAAAAGGAGAATGCCTGTGGCATTCTCCTTTTTTTATGCCCTACTCACCCCGGCAAATATAGGTGGGATAGCGCCGGTCCTGAATCAGCCACACGGAAGGCGAGAGTTCAGAGATCGTCAGGTAGTAGCGTGCGGTCGGATTGGCGAAGCTACCCCACTGAGCATCAGGCGTATTGTCATTGTGCCGACGCCAGGTTTTGGTGTAGCTCAATACGATGACGTTATCATCGTCCCGCTGCTGCCAGGTAAAATCCACATCCCTGTCAACGATCAAACATTGCCCGCCAGCCCTTGCCGCGCCTTTATAGGTGGTCAACCCGGTACCGTCCCGATGAAAATAGAACTGGGCAACGGTATTGACCTTCACTTCACTGGCTTTTCCCTCATTGCGCGTGAAATTAAATTCAGTGCTGCAGGCCAGCACATCCTTTTTACCCACGCTGCCGGAATAGTAAAAAAATGCCAGCGAACAACCAACCAGTACACCGCCCACGCCAAAAAGAAGTTTTATTTTCATTTTTGTGCCCCGCTTTTATAACGTATGGTTTTACACAGGCTGGTTTTGCTGACCGGACAGGCACCAATAAACACCTCATCTGCAGCGGAAATAGTAAAGCGGGCGCTGAAATAATAAATGTCGTACGCCTCACGTTCGCACGCTACGTTATTAGCCTCCAGCCGCTCCGCTAATTTCGATAGCACCAGCGGTCTTCCGTGATCGTTGATAATCCAGATGCTGCAACGCGCGATTTTTTCCTTAACTGGCCTGAGTTTCGCCGGAACGTAAATCCCCTGCTGTCGGCTAAAGTAGAGACTCGTCCCCAGCGCAGCGACGATCAATACGGCCACAATCGCCCATTTTTTCATGGAGGCGCGTTGAGGCTTTACTTCTTGCGGCGCGAACGAGGGCTGCGGATCGACGGATGGAATATTCTCTCCGGGCTGAAAAATCACCTCAGCATCAAAACGAAATCCGTAACGGGGCACGGTCACGATAAATTCGTGCCCCTCTCCCAGAGACTGGAAGCTTTTACGTAATTCGCTTACCGCTTTATTGAGATTATTTCCCGATGGCGTAAAGCCAAATTCCTCCCAAACGCGAGTGATCAATTCCTCCCGACTCAGGTCGTGCCCTTTATGTTTTATAAATTCCTGCAAAAGCCGCACGGCTGGCGCCGAAAGCGTTAATACAGATTCTGGTTGTCCAACAAGACTTATTGCATGTGCTTCAGGATCGAATAACAACGAATTATTGCATATAAAAAACATCTTTTATTCTCGGCTGTTACCGCATGCTTTTTTAATCCCTGGTACATCGACATGAAAACCGCCTCCTGATCTGCTTATTTTTTCATCAGAAGGAATTTTCTTCCTATCCCTGGCCGCGGTATTTTCGCTTAACTATACAACCTTAAAGACAGAAAAGCAGGATAAAAACCTGTATTTAACGAGTTAATTAATACAAATTTTCACAAACCGCTGTTCTGGTTAAAGTTTCCCTGCCCTGAAGCAATACGAAAGCAGACGGTGTCCTGGTGTTAACGCGCCGCCGATGAACTCAGAGCAGGCAGACTGAATGTGAAACAGAAAAATAGAGTGAACATGACAACCGCCTTTTATGTCGCCGCGCTGTCATTGCCATTTTTCTCAGAAATGGCAATGGCCAATATGAGCGTGTACCCCATGGAACTGAATGTGGACAGGTCCGGTGCGGCGCAAATTAAGGTAGCGTCGAAAACGGATGATATTCAGTTCATTCGGGTGAGGCAAAAGAAAATTCTTAATCCCGGCACGGCCCAGGAAAAAGAGATTGATGTGGCCTCGTGGAAAGAAGGCGGCGTTGTTGTCACGCCCGAAAAATTTGCCCTCGCGGCAGGCGCCATGCGCGTCGTTCGTCTGGTATCGCTTACGCCACCGGAAAAAGAGACCACCTGGAGAGTCTATTTTGAAGGAGTAAAGCAGCCTGACAGCATTATTCCCGGCAAGGCAGAAAGCCCGGCTGCGACGGCGACATTGGGCGTCAATGTGATCTGGGGCGCCCTGATCCACCTCGCCCCGGAAAAAAGTGTGGTTTCACTCTCGATAGACCCTCGCAGGGGCACGTTAAAAAACAACGGTACGCTGCGCGTGCCGCTGAGAGAGATCGGTATTTGTGACGCAGATTCGTCGTGTAAATGGGTGAAAGAAGACGCGACGATTTATCCGGATACCGAACGGAAATTAAAAACGCTCACAAATACACAAGGCCAGAAATATAAATTCCGCTACTTCAACTGGGTGAATAAAACCGCTGAAGAAGCTGATTTACCCGTCGTGCAATAACACGACGTTACCGTAAAGACCCCAAAGGGTTTGTTTAAAGAGCCAGGGTGCTCATTTGTAAATATGGAGATATCAATGCGTAAGTACTTTAAACCTCTGATGATTGTTGCCGCGATGACCACGTCCGTTAGCGCGCTGGCGATCCAAAAAGATATTACCGTCAACGCCAGCGTTGATTCACAGCTGGACATGACCCAGGCCGATAACACGCCGCTGCCGGCAAGCATCGATATGCAGTATCTGCCTGGCCGCGGTCTGGAAAGCTATCGCCTGAATACCAAGGTGTGGTCTAACTCCGCCACCAGCAACGTGAAAGTCCGTCTGGTAAGCGCCGCGAAGCTGGCAAACGCCGACGGTGCTGAGACCATCCCAATGACGGTGAAGTTGGGCGACAAAACCCTCTCTACCGCCGATGTGGAATATACCGGTACCGAACTGTTCCCGGGAAGCATTGAAAACGGTTCAGCGGTACTGCCGCTGACCATTTCTCAGACCACCAAAGGCATTCTGAAAACCGGTCAGTACAGCGGCGTTGTCAGCCTGATGCTGACGCAGGCGACTACCACGGAAGGCGGTGCGTAACACCACAGCACCTAAGGAATAACGTCAGAGGGTGCCCACCCTCTGACGTCAGGATGATGTCGAGGCTCGTTCATGGCGTTTCACAGAAATACTCTCCTCTTTGTTGCTTTGTTACCCGCATCCATCCAACTCGCCTGCGCCGGGATGGCCGTCCCGGCAGGTTTTGAAGATCTGGCTAAAACGCAGCGCCTGTGGACAGAGGTCAACCTCTACGGCGAGTCGCTTGGACTTTTTGAAACGGATATCACGCTTGAAACGGTCAGTTTTGTCGCACCTGAAACCGTGGTTGCGGCCATCAAACGTCGGTTTAACGACGACCCTGCTCTCGTTGGCACCGTGTCTGCCGCGCTGGCCGTTCCGCTTGCCCGTAACGGCAACCTGGCCTGCAGCAGCAACGGCTCCGCAGCGGGCTGCGATTACATTGATACCGACCGCGCGGCCATTATCTATGATGAGAATAACGCCCGTATTAGCCTGTTTTTGGACAAGAAATTTCTGCCTAAAGCCACCGCGGAAAATCAGTGGTATCAGCCCACGCAGGACACCGAAAATGCGCTGATCCATCAGCAGAATATTAACTTCGTTGCCGACAGGGATTATCAGTCGGCTACCGTGCAGGGCAACGGCGCGCTGGCGCTCACGCAGGACGGCTATGTTAATCTCGACTGGACCTGGCTGGGACAGCGTTCACGGCGTCAGCAGCAGCAGGAAATCACCGTCAACAACGCCTGGTTCCGCCAGGATATCCTGCGTCAGTACTATGTCCAGCTGGGCGAGATGGATACCCGCGATCTGTTCAGTAATGCCGGCGGGAATATCAACCTCAGCCAGCTGCCGCTGGGCAAAATTCGCGGTCTGCGCACGGGTTCAACACGGGCGTGGATTAATCCGGTTCAGCAGTCAAAGGGAACGCCTGTCACCGTACTGCTTTCCCATGACGCGCGTATCGACGCCCGCCGTGGCAATCAGCTGCTGGCCAGCTTTTATCTGAATGCCGGGGCGCAAACCCTCGACACGCGATCGTTTCCGGACGGGAGCTACACCGTGACGCTCTCCATCTATGAAAATAACCGGCTGACGCGTACCGAGCAGGTGCCGTTTACCCGAACCGGCATTACGCCATTTGACCGCGTCGAGTGGTTCCTGCAGGCGGGTGAAACCGACAATAGCGATCGGAACGAAGAACGCAGCGCGGTTGCGCAGGCGGGTGTGCGCCTGCCCGTCACCCCGACCCTGGCGCTGACCAGCGGAGCAACGATAAAGAAAAACCAGCGTTTCCTGGAAAATGCGCTCGACTGGAGCCGGGGCTTCAACGCGGGCCCGATCGACGGCGTGCTGAGTACCCGGTTTAGCTACCTTTACGGCAGCGAAGGCCAGCGCGGCAATATTCAGCAAATCAGCTACAACGACGGTTTTTCGCTGAGCCTCTATCGCAACGCGCTATCAGCGGAAAACTGCAACACCCGAAGCGCGGGGTTTGACGCCGTGAACGGCTGCTATCGCACCCTCTCGGTGATGTTTTCCGTCCCTGTCGGGGCCTGGTATGCGAGCCTCGGATATTCGGATAACCGCAACGAAGGACGGTACGTTTCACGTCGGGAGCTCCCGGACAGCGACGATCGCCACGATGCGGGTTTGCCGTGGGAATCGGTCTATATGACCCGCTCGCGCTCGCGCGCCTGGCAGGGAGGGCTGAGCAATGCCTTTAGCACCCGAGGCCTCAACATTAACAGCAGCATTAACCTGTTCATGCGTCACGATGACGCCCGCGACGGCAGGGACAAAGGCGGCTACCTGAGCGTGAGCCTGTCCATGGCGCATAACCGTCAGGGTGATGCCTCGAGCTATACCTCTATGGGCGCGACCTGGCAGCACCAGCAGCATGAAAAAAATCAGCTGAGCTACAACGTGGCGCATAACTGGTACGCCGATGCACGCGGCGAAAACGAGTATGGTCTGAGCGCGTCGGGCATTAACAGCGACTCGCTGAATACCTCAGCCTATACGCGCCAGGGCGGGCGATACGGCAACGGCAGCCTGACCGTCAGCGACGCCTGGGATCGTCAGGACAGGCGCCATACGCTGAGCAGCAGCGGCAACTACAGCTCGACCCTTGCGCTGTCGCGTTCTGGCCTGTGGCTGGGACGCTGGAGCGACGGTCGTCCTGCTTCCGCCGTCGCGGTTAACGTTGCCACACCGGAAGATACCCAGGCTCCTAGCGTTGCCGTGTCGCTGGATAACAGCGGGAGCGCAGACATTCCGGGCAATAACCGCGCCCTCTTCGCAGTGCCGGGCTACCAGCAGACAACGTTGACGATTAACGAATCGCTGGACGTGTCCCGGGGAGCCAGCAGTGAGATCACGCAAGGTTCAGGCAGCAGAACGCTGTTTATGGTGCCTGGCAAACTGCTGCGTCGGGATGTGCAAACCACCGCAAGCTACACCTGGCTCGGCCAGTTAACCGACGAGCGTCATTCGCCGTTTATCGGTGGCGTGCCGCTGAACGTTAACGGCTGGAGCGATCTTGGCAATGGCGGATTCAGCGCCCAGAGCGATGCCCTGCTGCATAACCTCTACCTGGTGCGCCAGCAGCAGTTTTATCAGTGCGAACTCAACGTGAAAAGTATGCGCGACGTGGTGCGCTATGTCGGCTCAATTCCTTGCCGGGAGTTAACCTTCTCCGCCCTGCCGGATGCCGTCCAGCAGCAGGCGCAGCTGATGCTCGCCGGACGATCGGTACTTGCCGGTCCAACTGCAATGAACGCCGACAACCTCACTAAAGGGAAATGATGTGATTAAGTGCTTCTTTATATTACTGTTCTTAAGCCTGTGGACAGGCCAGGCGCTGGCGGGCGCCCCTGCGGGACGAAACACCAGCGTTGGGATCAGCTTCGATCGTACGGCACCGCCTGCGCGTTTCGATATCTGGTTTCATGAATCGGGCGGCTATGACCTCGCCGACCCGCAAAAGTGGGGACGTAATACCCTGACCTGTGAGTCCCGAACTGATACCACGAATGGGGCCTGCATGAACTCACCGGTCTGGTTCTCAGCTAACCCGGCCGCGCCCTATGCCATCAATTTACGTTTCACGCATGCCCTCACCAGCAAGACGGTGGATATCAAGGTATATGGCGATCACTACATGTTTATCAACAATAAAGTCTTTACCTTCGCCAGTTTTGTCACAGGGGGAACGGGCGATCTCAGCGCCTGGAACAGAGAGCCCTATTTCGATTTCTATATTGTGAAAAGCGAACTGGATAAGCTCGCCCTGCCGGGGATCTGGACCGCAACGCTGAAGCAGAACCTGCGTCAATGGGGGAGCGCCGACTGTGGCGGAAACTTCAATGACGTCAACGTCGGATGCCCTGGCTACCTCACCATCGCCAGGTGGCAGGCAAACATTCGCATTGAGGTGGTCGATCCGGGTAATCAGCAGATTTATCTGCCGGCATTTCCGCACTCAACGCCCATCGTTAACCTCAACCTGACCAACTTCCCGGGGCGGCCGGGAGGTAGTGAGATCCAGGGTGAAAACTCGCTGGATATGTGCCTGTACGACGGCAAAAACAGCACCAGCACCCGCGCCTATCTTCGCTTTGAAGATGACGGACTCCCCTCAGCGGATCGTGCCGAAGGCGCGTTTTCTATCAGGCGACGCGGCGGTAGCCAGACCGATGCGCGGGATCGTCTCGATTATCGGGTCTCCGTCACCAATCCAATAACAGGCGCAACCGAAGCCGTCGCGAACGGTAAAACCCTGGTCTGGCAAGGCACGAACGATCCGCAGCATCTGCGTCAGGTCGTGCTGCCCGGCGGACGCGAGAGCGTATTGTGCATTCCTGCCCCTATTATCCTGAAAACCCCCGCGTTTGCCGCCAGCAGCAAAAACGCGGGCGACTATACCGGCACGCTGCGCGTTATCTATACGCCCAGCACGTTATAACGAGGTCACCGTGAGTTACGCTATTCTCGACAATAATCGATTTTACGCCGAAGGGTTGCGCTACGCGCTGCTGCGTCGGGGCGTTCAGCCAGAGGTCCAAAGCGACACCGTGCAATGGCAGCCAGCGCTGCTTACCCGCCGCGTGGTTGTCGTACGCTGCCGTTTTTCCGTGGCGGGTACGCATCAGGCATTGATAAACATTTTGCTCAGACTGGAAGCCGCCCGCTGGCAAGGCAGCCTGTATCTGGTCTGCAATGAAAAGGGGTGGGCGCTGGCGACGCATTTACGCAAGCGTTTCAGTACGTTGACCCTTTATATCATCGATGACCGGATCGCCGTCGCTGATGCGGCATATTTGCTGGCAAAAGAGCCTCGCCGCGTCCGAAGTCTTGACTGCTGTCTTACCGGCCTTGAATTCAACGTGCTCGATCTGATGCTTACCGGCTTGCCGGTACGCCACATTGCCATCGTGACGCGTATGTCTGAGAAGCAGGTTTCGACCCATAAATGCAACGCGCTGAAAAAGCTTAATGCCAACAATCTGCTGCAACTGCTCCTGTAGGGCACGGCTTATCCTTCGGCGGCTTTTTTGCTACACTGTCGCCGTTTTTTTCACAGACGACAGAAGATTATGTTCATTTTTGCAGGCCAGGAAATTGAGACCGATAGCGAAGGCTATCTGAAAGATACGACGCTCTGGAGCGAGCCGCTGGCGGAGAAAATTGCGGAAAACGAAGGGATTACCCTCTCCCCCGAACACTGGGAAGTGGTGCGTTTTGTTCGCGAGTTCTATCTTGAATTCAACACCTCTCCGGCGATCCGCATGCTGGTCAAAGCCATGGCCAATAAGTTCGGCGAAGAGAAAGGCAACAGCCGCTATCTGTATCGTCTGTTCCCGAAAGGCCCGGCAAAACAGGCCACCAAAATTGCCGGCCTGCCTAAGCCGGTGAAGTGTATTTAATACCGAATCCCGAAGTTTACGTATTCCCGCCCGGGTTGATGCGGTTCCGTTAACACCTTATCAACCCGTGCGCTGCGCGGCCCGCCCGCTTTCAGCCACGCCACCAGCTTGTCGACCTGCTCCGCTTCGCCGCAGGCGACCACCTCAACGCTGCCGTCGTCCCTATTTCGCGCGTATCCCGTGAGCCCAAGCTCAACCGCTTCGCGCTGGGTGCTGTAGCGGAACCCCACGCCCTGAACAACGCCGTGAACCCAGGCAATAATGCAGACTTTGGACATTTTTCTTCTCCTTAACGTAGCGTTTTCGGCAAACAGCCATAGTGCTGCCGGAAACGGGCGGTGAAACGAGAGCTGGAAAGATACCCACATTGTAATGCGATTTCGCCAATCGGTAATCGGGTTGACTGGAGCTGTGACAAAGCAACGGCCATCCTCACCTCCTCCACGATCTGGCGAAAACTCTGCGACTCTTCACGCAAGCGTCTGCGCAGCGTCGGCACGCTTAAGGCCAGACGGCTGGCAACGTCCTGCGCGGTCCAGTCTCTGGCGGGCGACAGCATAATGAACTGCCGCACCTGCTCGGTCAGGTTACTGTTGCGCTCAACAAGCAGCGGACCCGCCACGCCATCGTGCAGCAGGGCCAGCAAAAGGCCGAAAGCCTGATGCTTTTGTAGCGCCTCCGGTAAATCCTGACGCACGGCGTGCAGCAGATTGTCCCACATAAACGCCAACCCCTCGCTCAGCGGGGCGCAGAGCGAATGCAGCGTCGTGCGCGGCCAGGATTTCAGGTAATGCGCCTTAAACTCGGCGACGATCTCCGGGGATAACATCAGCAAATCCGAGTGAAACAGACCGTTTACAGGCTGATTGATAATCTCCATCGCCGTATTGGCCGGGATAATGATGAGCTCATCCCGTGTCGCCTCCAGGCGGTTATCATCCTGAACTATCACCTTAGTGCCGTGAGTGATATGACAAATAGCCGGAAAAAAGAGCTTAACCTGGTGCAGGCGATGCATTTTGCTGGCAGTCACTTCACCCGCGGTAAGATGGTTATGTCGAAAATGAAACTCCTGCACCCTGCCATCCTTATCTGCTGTAGGTTGCTGTTAACTGAGCCTTTGCCAGAACGTGACTATTGAGCATAAAACCGACCAGCGCGCCGCTGGCATTGTTGTCGACGGGCAGTTTATCCACGTCCAGGGCCCAGACGGTAATCTGATAGCGGTGAGGCTTGTCCCCTTCGGGTGGACATGCGCCGCCGAATCCAGAATAGCCGAAATCATTACGCCCCTGCACAACGCCGGCAGGTAATTTCTCGCCGTTCGGGTTACCGGCATCAGCGGGCAGCGTCATTGTCTTCGCCGGAATATTGGCTACGGTCCAGTGCCACCAGCCGCTGCCGGTGGGCGCATCCGGGTCATATACCGTGACGGCAAAACTTTTCGTACCGGCAGGCGGATTTTTCCATGCCAGCTGCGGTGAGATATTCCCACCGTGGCAGCCAAATCCCTCAAATACCTGCTGTTGCGCCAGCCGCCTTTCGCCGGAAATATCCCGGCTGGTGACGTCGAAAGGCGTTGTTGCTAAAACCTGAAAACTCATCGCCGCCAGAGCGGCTATGGCTATCACACTGCGCTTTTTCATGGGTGCTCCCTCTGCTGTACCGGAAGCCCTACTGTAAAGCCTGCTGCAATGCCGGAATGTGCCTAAGCGATTTAATTTTGTGCCGAAACGCTCAACGGTATCCGCAGATGATTGCGCCTTGCTGAATGTGGTAATCTACGCGCCATTTCCTGAAATCGACAGAACAGCAAATTATGAGTGTACGTTTAGTGTTAGCCAAAGGGCGCGAGAAATCATTACTGCGCCGTCATCCCTGGGTCTTTTCCGGCGCGGTTGCCCGTATGGAAGGCAAAGCCAGCCTCGGTGAAACCATTGATATCGTTGACCATCAGGGGAAATGGTTAGCGCGCGGCGCCTACTCGCCAGCGTCCCAGATCCGGGCTCGCGTCTGGACGTTTGATAAAGATGAAACCATCGACATCGACTTCTTCGTCCGCCGCCTGCAGCAGGCGCAGCAGTGGCGCGACTGGCTGGCAAAACGCGACGGGCTGGACAGCTACCGTCTGATTGCCGGTGAGTCCGACGGCCTGCCGGGCGTGACCATCGATCGCTTCGGTAACTTCCTGGTGCTGCAGCTCCTGAGCGCCGGAGCGGAATACCAGCGCGCCGCGCTGATTAGCGCGCTGCAAACGCTATTCCCGGAATGCGCAATTTACGACCGCAGCGATGTGGCGGTGCGCAAAAAAGAAGGCATGGAGCTGACTCAGGGACCCGTAACGGGCGAACTGCCACCGGCCCTGCTGCCGATTGAAGAGCACGGCATGAAGCTGCTGGTGGATATTCAGGGCGGGCACAAAACCGGTTACTACCTCGACCAGCGCGACAGCCGTCTGGCTACGCGTCAGTACGTTGCCGACAAACGCGTGCTGAACTGCTTCTCCTATACCGGCGGTTTTGCCGTTTCGGCACTGATGGGCGGCTGTGCCCAGGTAGTGAGCGTGGACACGTCGCAGGAAGCGCTGGACGTGGCAAAACAGAACGTCGAGCTCAACAAGCTGGACTTGAGCAAAGCGGAGTTTGTACGCGATGACGTGTTCAAGCTGCTGCGTAAATATCGCGACCAGGGCGAGAAGTTCGACGTCATCGTGATGGATCCACCAAAGTTTGTGGAAAACAAAAGCCAGCTGATGGGCGCGTGCCGCGGGTATAAAGATATCAACATGCTGGCTATCCAGCTGCTGAACCCGGGCGGGGTTCTGCTCACCTTCTCCTGCTCCGGCCTGATGACCACAGATTTATTTCAGAAAATCATCGCCGATGCCGCAATAGATGCTGGCCGTGATGTACAATTTATAGAGCAGTTCCGTCAGGCAGCCGATCACCCCGTGATTGCTACCTACCCGGAAGGACTGTATCTGAAAGGGTTTGCCTGTCGCGTCATGTAACTTGAAAAGAGAAATATTGCCCGCACATAACGTGTAAGTCGTATTTCCCGGGAGGTGACTATGATTGCCAGCAAATTCGGTATCGGCCAGCAGGTCCGCCACACTTTGCTAGGGTATTTGGGTGTGGTCGTGGATATCGACCCGGAGTATTCCCTTGATGAACCGTCAGCAGACGAGCTGGCGGTGAACGCAGAGCTTCGCGCCGCGCCCTGGTACCATGTGGTAATGGAAGGTGATGATGGACAACCCGTTCACACCTATCTGGCCGAAGCGCAGCTGAGTAGCGAGCTGCAGGAAGAGCATCCGGAGCAACCCACAATGGATGAACTTGCTCAGACTATCCGCAAACAGTTACAGGCTCCGCGCCTGCGGAACTAAGCGTGTAAAAAAAGCCCGATGAACGGGCTTTTTTTTATTACTTCGCCAGCCCCAGACGGGGGATGTCGATCGCCGGACAGCGATCCATGACGACCTTCAACCCCGCATCCCGCGCCAGCACGGCGGCCTGCTCGTTAATCACGCCCAGCTGCATCCACAGCGTTTTCGCCCCTACGGCGATAGCATCCTGCGCCACTTCCCACGCCGCCTCGGAATTACGGAAGACATCGACCATATCAATTTTTTCCGGCACGTCCGCGAGCGTGGCGTAACCCTGCTGACCCAGCAATGTTTTCCCCGCCACTTTTGGTGAGACCGGGATAACGTGATAGCCCTGATCGAGAAGGTATTTCATCACCCGATAGCTTGGACGATCGGGTTTATCGCTCGCGCCCACCAGCGCAATGGTACGCGTGGATGTCAGAATCTCGGCAATATCGTTCTCTTTCATGGCTTTTCTCCTGGCTTTTTTAAAAGTGTACGCCAAACCGCACATCTCAACCATCCATCCCATACAGATGCATGAGGGCAAAACGGCGAAATATGTCTATATGTTAGTAAACGTGATTATCGAAAAATTTAGATACATTAATGCGGCGACAGGATTTCTGACGGGAGCCTTCTATGAAAACCGGTATTGCCACTGCCCTGATTGCGTTAGTGATGCCGGTCTGCGTTTTTGCTACCACGCTCCGGCTCTCTACCGACATTGATCTTCTTGTACTGGACGGAAAAAAGGTCTCCAGCTCGTTATTGCGCGGTGCAGACAGCATCGAGTTAGATAACGGGCCGCATCAGCTGGTCTTTCGGGTAGAAAAGTCGATCGGTCTGGCTAATCACGAGCAACGGATGTACATTTCCCCGCCGCTGATCGTCAGCTTTAATACCCGGCAAATCAGTCAGGTGAACATCACCCTGCCTCGCCTTGAAACGGAGAAGGAATCTGTGGCCTTCGACGCTTCACCCCGCGTTGAACTGCTGGACGGGAATGCGATGCCGATTCCGGTGAAGCTGGATATTCTGGCGTTAACGACCTCGCCGAAAGGCCCGGATTACGAGGCCGCGACCCAGACCTATAACAAAGCGGGAAAACGCGCATCGCTTCCGCAGTTTGCCACCATGATGGCGGATGACAGTACGCTTTTATCCGGCGTCTCTGAACTGGACGTTATTCCTCCCCAGTCCCAGACCCTCACGGAACAGCGCCTAAAATTCTGGTTCCAGCAGGCCGATCCCGACACGCGGGCCCGGTTTTTACAATGGGCAAAACAACAACCTTCATCATAAGCCACATTTTTTACGCCTTTCTCTTGCAGCGTCAGACGGTTCCCGTCATCGTGTAGTCAGTTAACCTGATGGATATGATTATGGAACTGACAACACGCACGCTGCCTGAGCGCAAACACATTGCTCTTGTGGCGCACGATCACTGTAAACAAATGCTGCTTAACTGGGTTCGCCGCCATCAGCCTTCGCTGGAAAAGCACGCCCTGTCGGCGACCGGCACAACCGGTAACCTGATCCAGCGCGAAACGGGTCTGCAGGTGAATGCCATGCTGAGCGGCCCGATGGGCGGCGATCAGCAGGTCGGCGCGCAGATTTCCGAAGGGAAAATTGATGTGCTGATCTTCTTCTGGGACCCGCTGAACGCGGTTCCGCACGATCCGGATGTTAAAGCGCTGCTGCGCCTGGCGACGGTGTGGAATATTCCGGTGGCGACAAACCTGTCGACGGCGGATTTCATCATCGAATCGCCGCAGTTTAACTCGCCGGTTGATATCCTTATTCCGGACTATCAGCGTTATCTTTCCGATAGACTGAAGTAGCTTTTTTGCCGGGTGGCGGCTACGCCTTACCCGGCTACAAAATCTTGCCTGACATCGTTATGGCTTACGCGCCACCGGCACATCAATATTCTTCAGGATATCGACAAACACGGATGGCTCCTCTTTATTGAACAGCAGCCACACGCGATGCCGCGCGCGGGTGATGGCCACATACAGCAAACGCCGCTCTTCGGCATCCGGGAAGTCTTCCGGCACCGGCAGCAGGGCCTCTTCCATCACCGACTCGCGGGCCGGGGCCGGGAAACCGTCGCTCCCCTCTTTCAGCCCCACCACAATCACATAGTCAGCCTGCTGCCCTTTGCTGGCGTGAATTGTCATAAATTCAAGCTGCAGTTTCGGCCAGCGGGTGGCGGCTTTTTCCAGCGCCGCGGGCTTAAGGTGATGGTAGCGCGCCAGCACCAGAATACGTTCATCGGGCTTCGCGTAGCCGCTGAGCTTGTCCAGCAGCGGCTCCAGCTGGTCATCTGCAAGCAGGGTGACGGCTTTTTTATCCCCTGGGCGCAAGCTATTGAGCGGCTTGGCCAGCTGATGCGGGTTTTGCTGGATAAAGCGGTTGGCGATCTCACCAATGCGTGAATTGAAGCGGTAGGTGGTGTCCAGATCGCTGCGATCCCCTTCGCCAAAATAGTGGTGGAACGCGGTCGTCAGGGAGAGCTGCGCCCCGCTGAAGCGATAGATGGCTTGCCAGTCGTCACCCACCGCAAACAGCGACGTATGTTTATTTTGCGCCCGTAGCGCCGAGAGCAGTGCGGCACGCTGCGGAGAGATATCCTGGAACTCATCCACCAGAATGTGTTTCCACGGGCTGACAAAACGTCCCTTTTCAAGAATGATGATGGCCTGATGGATTAAACCGGAGAAATCGACGGCATTTTCCTCTTTCAGCGCGGTTTTCCAGGCTTTCAGCAGCGGAGCCATCAGCTTGACCCGCTTCGAAAACAGATCGCGGATCGCCTCAGGCGCGCTTTCAATCATCTCTGCCTGCGATCCGCCGTGCATTCGCATCAGGCTGACCCAGCGGTCAAGTCGCGAACCCAGCCGACGTGCCAGCTTATCGTCCTGCCAGAAGCTGCCCTCTGGCACCTCCCAGCTGAGCTCCTCCTCCAGCCACTGACGCCACCCTTTCGCCTGCGCTTTTTTCTCACTGCACTGCTGGCGCCACGTTTTGATGAACAGCGCCTGACGCGCCTGCGCGTCGTTTTCCAGCTTACTGATTGAAGGCACTTTTTTACTGCCCTGCTGAATAATATGCAGCGCAAGGGCATGGAAGGTCCTGGCCGTGATATCCCGGGTGTGCAGACGCTCCTGGATACGTTCGTCCATCTCCTGGGCAGCCTTGCGGCCAAAGGCCAGAAGCAGAATTTGATCGGCTACCGCTTCTCCGGTCGTCAGCAGCCAGCCGGCACGCGCCACCAGTACCGACGTTTTACCGCTACCGGCCCCGGCCAGCACCAGCAGCGACTGCTCGCCGTTGACCACCGCGCGCGCCTGGGCCGGATTGAGCGGTGAAGATTCCACCGTACTGAAAAAGTCGGCGTATTGGGTGAGCATGGCGTCCGTCCAGGCCTGGTTATGGGCGAGACGGCTTTTATCCTTATCATTCAGCCACGCCTGACACTGCCGCCAGGCGTCGCGACAGTTGTCAAACTCGTCGAGACGCGTCACGGAGAGCGGCAGCGCCGAGAGTGCCTGTCGGATCTTTTGCTGCAGCCCGGCGGTCTGCTGACGGGTCAGCCACGCGTGTTGTGCGTTGCTCTGCGCGATATCGTCCAGCACCTGCTGGAGCACCTGGGCGGCAATTACGCTCATATCCTGGCTCCACTGCTGCCAGAGTGCGTTCAGGTGATGATGGAAACGCTGGGTTTCCGACCACTCGGTGCCGTGAAGACGCACGACTTTATCGTCAGGCAGAACGAACTCCAGCTCGCCCCACACCAGCCCGCGTTTACAGTGGATAGCCAGAAGCTGATTAAACGGAATAAGGTATTCGTGGCGTTCCCCGGAGACTTTCACCCCGGCATTAAGGAGAACCACCCTGTCGTAAGGGTGTTGCGCCAGGCGTTTGCCTAACGAGGTTGCTTTCAGTTCCATGTTCCGCCAAATCCACGAAGAGATAATTTACCTGACAGTTTAACTGCCAGTTTTAAGGTGCTCCAGCCTAAAAAAACGTTACAATCATTGGGCGTTAATTTTATCGAAAGGAAGTGAGGGTTTATGCGTACCGTTCTGAATGTGTTGAATTTTGTGCTGGGCGGTTTTGCCACCACCCTTTCCTGGCTTTTTGCCACGCTGGTGAGCATCGTCCTGATTTTCACGCTTCCCCTGACCCGTTCCTGCTGGGAAATCACAAAGCTCTCCTTAATCCCCTACGGGAATGAAGCTATCCACGTTGACGAGCTCAATCCGGAGAGCAAAAACGCCCTGATGAATACGGGCGGAACCCTGCTGAACATACTGTGGCTGATTTTCTTCGGCTGGTGGCTGTGCATCATGCATATTTTTGCCGGTGTTGCACAGTGCATCACGATTATTGGTATTCCGGTGGGGATAGCGAACTTTAAGATCGCCGCCATCGCCCTTTGGCCCGTCGGTCGCAGGGTTGTTCCGGTAGAAGTGGCCCAGGCGGCGCGTGAAGCAAACGCGCGTCGTCGTTTTCAGTAAATAAGGACCGGCCGCGTTTATGCTAAGCCCACTGCTTCGCCGTTATACCTGGAACAGCACCTGGCTATACAACGTCAGGATATTTATCGCGCTTTGCGGCACGGTTGCCCTGCCCTGGTGGCTGAATGATGTCAAGCTCACCATTCCGCTTACGCTGGGGGTGGTGGCCGGGGCGCTGGCGGACCTGGACGATCGTCTGGCCGGGCGTTTACGTAACCTGGTCATTACGCTCGTCTGCTTTTTCATTGCGTCAGCGTCCGTTGAGCTGCTTTTCCCGTGGCCCTGGCTGTTTGCCCTGGGCCTTACGCTCTCAACCAGCGGGTTTATTTTGCTGGGCGGCCTCGGGCAGCGCTATGCCACCATCGCGTTTGGTGCATTGCTGATCGCCATCTACACCATGCTGGGCGTTTCCCTGTACGACCAGTGGTACCAGCAGCCGGTTCTCCTGCTGCTGGGCGCCATCTGGTATAACCTGCTGACGCTAACCGGTCATCTGATCTTCCCGGTTCGCCCGCTGCAGGATAACCTTGCCCGCAGCTTTGAGCAGTTAGCCCACTATCTGGAACTGAAATCCCGGCTGTTCGACCCGGATATCGAGGAAGAAAGCCAGGCTCCGCTCTACGATCTGGCGCTGGCAAACGGCCAGTTGGTCGCCACCCTTAACCAGACAAAGGCCTCTCTGCTTACCCGTCTTCGCGGCGATCGCGGTCAGCGCGGAACGCGAAGGACCTTACACTACTATTTTGCCGCCCAGGACATTCACGAACGTGCCAGCTCCTCGCACGTTCAATACGCGGCCCTGCGCGAGAAGTTCCGCTACAGCGACGTGATGTTCCGCTTCCAGCGCCTGCTGTCCATGCAGTCTCAGGCGTGTCAGCAGCTCTCGCGGTCTATTCTGCTGCGCACGCCCTATCAGCATGACCCCCGCTTTGAACGCGTATTCAGCCATCTTGATGCGGCGCTCGACCGCGTTCAGGCCAGCGGAACGTCACCGGAACACATCAAAGCGCTGGGCTTTCTGCTGAACAATCTGCGGGCGATTGATGCTCAGCTGGCGACCATTGAGTCCGAACAGGCGATGGCGCTGCCGGGCAGTGAGGTGGAAAATCAGCTTGCTGATGACAGCGTGCACAGCGTTAGCGATATGTGGCTGCGTCTGAGCCGCAACTTTACGCCGGAGTCGGCACTCTTTCGCCACGCGGTGAGAATGTCGCTGGTGCTGTGCGTGGGGTATGCCTTTATCCAGATAACCGGGCTCCACCACGGCTACTGGATCCTGCTGACCAGCCTGTTCGTCTGCCAGCCGAACTATAACGCCACCCGACACCGTCTTGCGCTGCGTATTATCGGCACGCTGGTCGGCGTCGCGATCGGCCTTCCGGTGCTCTATTTTGTGCCCTCCGTTGAAGGTCAACTGATTCTGATTGTGATCACCGGCGTGCTGTTCTTCGCGTTTCGCAACGTGCAGTACGCCCACGCCACCATGTTCATCACGCTGCTGGTGCTGCTCTGCTTTAACCTGCTGGGTGAAGGGTTCGAAGTCGCCCTGCCCCGCGTGATCGATACCCTGATTGGCTGCGCGATTGCCTGGGCTGCGGTCAGCTTTATCTGGCCGGACTGGCGTTTCCGCAATTTGCCGCGCGTGGTAGACAGGGCAATGAACGCCAACTGTCGATACCTTGACGCAATCCTGGAGCAGTACCACCAGGGGCGCGATAACCGCCTGGCTTACCGGATAGCCCGTCGCGACGCGCACAACAGTGACGCAGAACTGGCCTCCGTTGTCTCTAACATGTCAACGGAGCCTCGCGCCACGGCGGAGATTCGTGAGACTGCGTTCCGCCTGCTCTGCCTGAACCATACGTTCACCAGCTATATTTCGACGCTGGGCGCCCACCGTGAGAAACTCACCAACCCAGGCATTCTCAACCTGCTCGATGACGCCGTCTGCTACGTTGATGACGCACTTCATCACCGACCGGCCGATGAGCCGCGCGTTCAACAGGCGCTGGATGAACTGGCTCAACGCATTGCGCATCTTGACCCTGGAAACGACAGCAAAGCGCCGCTGGTGCTTCAGCAAATAGGCCTGCTTATCGCTCTGCTGCCTGAAATTTGCCGGCTGCAACAGCAAATCGCTACCTGGAGGAGTGATTCTCCTGTGGCTCAGGCAGCGCATTAAACCACTCCGTCAGCTCCCGGCGAATGCCTGCCGGGAGTGCCGCCTCATGCAGCCCCTCGATAGCCCCTTCCAGTGCGAAGAGAACCTTAATACCGAGCGCTTTGTTTTTTGCCCGCATCTTCAGCCAGCTCGCTCTGGCACCCAGCGCCCGCAGCGTTTCCTCATTGGTGATGCCAGCTTCAAAGAGCAAGACTTCAAGCTGAAAGGTCAGGTTTGGCAGATCCTTGAGTCGGTTTCGTTGATGGCGCTGATAGCGCTCTTTTCTTGCCGCACTGAGCGCAAACGAGGAGAGCTGAAGCAGGCGCTCTCTGTCCTGCCATAATCCGTCATCCACACGATAATAGTTGAGCAGCACCGGGCGGCCTCGCTTCATCAACGTCAAAAAAGAGGAGGCATTTTTTGCACAGTATTTCGCACTCTCCTCACAGGCGCGAAGATAAAGCTCTCCGTCTGACACCATGGCAAAAACCGCATCATCCACCGCCAGGGTATAGCCTCCAAACAGCGCGCGATGATGAATCTCGCCCAACGGGGAGAGATATTCCTGGGATTTATAAATCCGTTCATAAGATATCTTTTTCATGATATTTCCCTTCAAAATCATAAAGTAACAACGAAATTTCTTACTAGCGGATCCGTTAGCAGGAAAATAGGCAACTTATCGCCGATGAGCAAGATGATTTTTCGAGGGACATCAACATTGAATGAATTTTGCGAGTCGCTTTCCGAAAATGAGGTTGATCTTTATGCATACAGGGGTTACTGTATATTCATACAGTAACTACAGGGCTGGAATGAATATGCACACTTCAGGCTATGCAAATCGCTCAACCTCTCTCTCTTCTACCGCAGGCAATGTCGCGCAGAATTCCGTCGAGCGTGTTTCCACGGGGCTTATCAGTGAAGTGGTTTATCGTGAAGACCAGCCCCTGTTGACGCAACTTCTGTTGTTGCCGTTATTACAACAGCTTGGTCAGCAATCGCGCTGGCAGCTTTGGCTCACGCCTCAGCAAAAACTGAGCCGTGAGTGGGTTCAGTCCGCAGGCCTTCCGCTTACTAAGGTCATGCAAATTAATCAGCTCCCGCCGTGCGATACCGTTGAGTCGATGATCCGCGCGTTACGCACCGGAAATTACAGCGTGGTGATTGGATGGTTACCGGAAGAATTGACGGAAGAGGAACATTTCCGTCTGACTGAAGCAGCCGAAGAAGGGAATGCGATCGGGTTCATTATGCGTCCGGTTCGCTCGGATTCTTACCGCAGAGGACAACTTTCTGGGCTAAAAATTCACTCAAATTTGTATCATTGAGTGAAATTAAGATTTTTCCTGGAATTTTTTTTGACCACAAGATGGCATTAAAGTTCCCGGCCTGAAAATTGCGGCAAGGCTTGTCTGGTGCGGTTCTCCTTTATTTTATTGCACAAAATTCGTTCGAAAAATGTTAAATAATCGGTATACGGAACTTTTTTTTTCATATGCCTGACGGACTTCACACTTGTAAGTTTTCAGCTACGTTGTAGACTTTACATCGCCAGGGGTGCTCGGCCTAAGCCGAAGATATCGGTAGATTTATATTTGACCACGCCCCCCGGTGAAGGATTTAACCGTGATTCTCTCCTGAGACTTTCATGGCGAATTTTGGATGATAACGAGGCGCAAAAAATGAAAAAGACAGCTATCGCGATTGCAGTGGCACTGGCTGGCTTCGCTACCGTAGCGCAGGCCGCTCCGAAAGATAATACCTGGTATGCAGGTGGTAAACTGGGCTGGTCTCAGTTCCACGACACCGGCTGGTACAACAGCAGCCTGAACAATGATGGCCCAACTCACGAGAGCCAGCTTGGTGCAGGTGCGTTCGGTGGCTATCAGGTTAACCCGTATGTTGGTTTTGAAATGGGTTACGACTGGTTAGGTCGTATGCCATACAAAGGCGACACCATTAACGGCGCTTTCAAAGCACAGGGCGTTCAGCTGACCGCTAAACTGGGCTACCCAATCACTGACGATCTGGACGTGTACACCCGTCTGGGCGGCATGGTATGGCGCGCAGATTCCAGCAACAACATCTCTGGTGACAACCATGACACCGGTGTTTCCCCAGTATTCGCTGGTGGCGTTGAGTGGGCTATGACCCGTGACATCGCTACCCGTCTGGAATACCAGTGGGTTAACAACATCGGCGACGGCAACACCGTTGGTGTTCGTCCAGACAACGGCATGCTGAGCGTAGGTGTTTCCTACCGTTTCGGCCAGCAGGAAGAAGCAGCTCCAGTTGTTGCTCCAGCGCCGGCTCCAGCTCCAGAAGTACAGACCAAGCACTTCACTCTGAAGTCTGACGTTCTGTTCAACTTCAACAAAGCGACTCTGAAACCAGAAGGCCAGCAGGCACTGGATCAGCTGTACACCCAGCTGAGCAACCTGGATCCTAAAGACGGTTCCGTAGTGGTTCTGGGCTTCACCGACCGTATCGGTTCTGACGCTTACAACCAGAAACTGTCTGAGAAACGTGCTCAGTCTGTTGTTGATTACCTGATCTCTAAAGGTATCCCAGCTAACAAGATCTCCCCACGTGGTATGGGCGAATCTAACCCAGTTACTGGCAACACCTGTGACAACGTGAAAGCTCGCGCTGCACTGATCGACTGCCTGGCTCCAGATCGTCGCGTAGAGATCGAAGTTAAAGGCATCAAAGACGTTGTAACTCAGCCAGCGGCATAAGTTATCGTCTTATAAAAAAACCCCGCCATGCGGGGTTTTTTATTGTCTGAAGAAAAGAAAAATCTATTTTTTACCCAACAGAGCCTGAAGGTCGTTCTTAAGCGTCGACATCTGGTTGGCGTACTTCTCTTTATGTTCGGCATCCTCGATCAGCTGCACGATGGTTTCCGACAGCGTTTTGCCCCGTCGTTGTGCCAGCCCAGCCAGGCGTTGCCAGACCACGAACTCCAGGTCGATTGATTTTTTGCGAGTATGCTGATGCTCAGCATTAAAATGCCGTTTGCGTCGCGCGCGGATAGTTTGCTTCATCCGGTTTAACAGCGCAGGATTGATGTGTTTCTCAATCCAGCCGTTAACCTGTACCGGTTCATTTTCGAGGGTCAGCAAAATATCCACGGCTTCTTGCGCAGCGCTGGCTTCGACGTAGCAGGTGATCAGCTCCCCTTCACGGTGCTTTTTGACCAGGTACTTCCATTTCCAGCCGCTTTCGAGATTTTCCAGTTGTTGATATTTCATTGCGATCTCAGTGTTACCACGTAACTCTGTTCAGAATATCAGTTTTTTAGCAATCTGCTGAAAAGAAATCATATCCTGTGAGTGAATGCAGCCAATCGCCCTGTCGAAATCCCCGATCCTGCTTGGGTACAGCCCCCCGCTTACGGTATACTCCACGCTTTTACATCTGACTAAAAAACATCAACTTTGACCATTACGAAACTTGCATGGCGTGACCTTGTTCCCGATACCGAAAGTTACCAGGAACTGTTTGCACAGCCCGAACTCGCAAAAGAACACGAATTCATCCTTAGCGATACGCAGCCTCGTTTGCATTATGCGCTGGAGCAGGTGTTAAGCCCATGGGCAACAGCGCCCTTCATGCTGCTCAAGGCCCCGGAAGAAGCGGAATACCTGACGCTGCTCGGAGATGCCGTGCGCCAGCTGAAGCCGGAAGCGAACGCAGTTTTTGGCGGCCAGTATCGTATTGCGGGACATGATGTCACTTTCGAACCAACGGCGCAGGCCGATGGCCGTTTTGCCGTTAAAGGCGAAGTGATTACCGCTAACTGGGTCGAGGCGGAACAACTCTTTGGTTGTCTGCGCCAGTTTAACGGCGAACTTTCGCTGCAGCCGGGGCTGGTTCATCGCGCAAATGGCGGTGTTCTCATCATCTCACTGCGCACCCTGCTCTCGCAGCCGCTGCTGTGGATGCGTCTGAAAACTATCGTCAACCAGCAGCGTTTCGACTGGGTCGGCTACGACGAGTCTCGTCCTCTGCCTGTCTCTGTTCCGTCTATGCCGCTGTCGCTGACCGTCGTGCTGACGGGCGACCGCGAATCGCTGGCGGACTTCCAGGAAATGGAGCCGGAACTGGCTGAGCAGGCGGTGTATAGCGAATACGAAGACAACATCCAGATTGCTGACGCCGACGATATGGCGCAGTGGTGCCAGTGGGTGATGGCCGTTGCTGAGCGTTTTGCGCTGCCAACCCCTGCGGCTGACGCGTGGCCGGGCTTAATCCGCGAAGCAGTACGCTACACCGGTGACCAGGAAACGCTGCCGCTTTGCCCGCTCTGGATCGGCAAACAGCTGCGTGAAGTGGGTGTGATTAGCGGTAACGGGGAGTTCACCGGAGAACAGCTCACTCAGATGCTGGCTCAGCGTGAGTGGCGAGAAGGCTATCTTGCCGACCGTATGCAGGATGAAATTCTGCTGGAACAAATTCTGGTGGAAACCGAAGGCGAACGCGTCGGGCAGATCAACGCCCTGTCGGTGATTGAATTTCCTGGCCATCCGCGCGCATTCGGGGAGCCGTCCCGTATCAGCTGCGTTGTGCACATTGGCGATGGCGAGTTCACCGATATTGAACGAAAAGCCGAGCTGGGCGGCAACATTCACGCGAAAGGCATGATGATCATGCAGGCGTTTTTGATGTCAGAGCTGCAGCTTGAGCAACAGATCCCCTTCTCCGCCTCGCTGACGTTTGAGCAGTCCTACAGCGAAGTGGATGGCGATAGCGCCTCTATGGCCGAGCTGTGCGCCTTAATCAGCGCCCTGGCGGAAGTGCCCATCAATCAGAACATCGCGATCACCGGTTCTGTGGACCAGTTCGGTCGTGCACAGCCAGTGGGAGGCCTCAACGAAAAAATTGAAGGCTTCTTCTCTATCTGTCAGCAGCGCGGTTTAAACGGCAAACAGGGTGTGATTATTCCTGCTCCCAACGCACGCCATTTGAGCCTCAGTCAGGATATTCTGGATGCGGTTGAGCAAGAGCAATTCGCCATCTGGGCCATCGAAGGGATTGAGGATGCGCTACCCTTACTGACAAATCTGGTTTGGGATGGCGAAGGGCAAACTACCCTGATGCAGACTATCCAGGAGCGCATAGCTCAGGCGACACAGCAGGATGCTCGTCATCGTTATCCATGGCCGTTACGCTGGCTGGGCTGGTTTAGTTCGAACTGATCGGACTTGTTCAGCGTACACGTGTTAGCTATCCTGCGTCCTTCACTAAAATAAGGCTTACTGAGAACATGGTAGATAAACGCGAATCCTATACAAAAGAAGATCTTCTTGCCTCTGGTCGCGGTGAACTGTTTGGCGCTAAAGGCCCACAGTTACCGGCCCCGAACATGCTGATGATGGACCGTGTCGTGAAAATGACCGAAACCGGCGGCAACTTCGATAAGGGTTACGTAGAAGCAGAACTCGATATCAACCCGGACCTGTGGTTCTTCGGTTGCCACTTTATTGGCGATCCGGTAATGCCTGGCTGTCTGGGCCTGGATGCCATGTGGCAGCTGGTTGGCTTCTATCTGGGCTGGCTGGGCGGCGAAGGTAAAGGCCGCGCGCTGGGCGTGGGCGAAGTAAAATTTACTGGCCAGGTACTGCCTACAGCGAAAAAAGTGACCTATCGTATTCACTTCAAGCGCATCGTTAACCGCCGCCTGATTATGGGCCTGGCAGATGGCGAAGTGCTGGTCGACGGTCGTCTGATCTATAGCGCAAGCGACCTGAAAGTTGGCCTGTTCCAGGATACTTCAGCTTTCTAATCGTGCTTTTGGCACCCCCAGAAAGGCGAAACCTCCGCATTGCGGAGGTTTCTTTTTTGAAAGAGACGTTATCAGGCTATGAGTGCCCTGTCGCCGATGGCTTCTCGCCAGCCTCCAAGCCATTGTGACCTTTGATTTATCGTCTGATAAGGACACATTTCTTTAGAACGTCCAGCGATGCCGGCCTGATAACCACGTTGATGAGCCCGTTCCAGGCGATCTCGTTTCTGTCTCTTCATGCCTCGTTTCCCTCATTCTTTTGTCTGGTGGAAAGAAAACAGTGTCTGCACTAAATGCACAGGCACAGATAACGAATACCCCGAATTAGTCGCATCGTCAATGTTCAAAATTCATACGGGTGTCATATTTGTGAGCTAGCTGGAAGTTCATTTGTACAAAAATTGTGACGTGGCACAAGTAACAAACTGAAGTGAAAACGAAAAAAAACCGCAATCAGCGAGAGGCCAACTGCGGTTTTTGATGATGAATTTTACTTATGGCAGCCGGGAAATTTCTCTCGCGATGCTGGCCGACTCCTGTGCCCAACCCTGAGCCAGGACTTTCACCATTTCGTCATAGCCATCTTTCTGCTGCTTCAGCTCCAGATGGAAAGGACGCTTAATCAGCTGCCCCTGATGGTTCAGCAACCACTCCCCGCTAATCACCACCGCACCGTCATAGCGGCCGTGGAAGCCCGTAACCGTGACGTTAAGCGTATCCTGGTCGTTACCCAGCGGCTGCGACGCGACAACCCAGCCCGGAAGCTGACTGCCCAGATTGGCCACCAGCGTGTTGCGCAGCTGCTGATCCAGCGGGCTGGCCCACAGGTTGTTCGTCGCAATCACGTATTTAACCTCGCTGGTCTGATAGACCACCCCGTTTCCTGCCAGATAATCCGGCACGGCAACCTGCTCAACCCACAGCTGACGGTTTCCCTGGCTGGCCGTGCTTTGCCCACCGCTGTGGGTAGCCACAGGCAGCTGATAGTAACTTTTATTATCTACCCCTGAACTGCACGCCGTTAACAGCAGAGCGCCAACCATCAATAGCCACTTTTTCATTCTTTTGCCCTCTTCGGCTCAGGATCCTTTTTATCTTTCGCTTCGAACACCAGCGCGTTGCTCTTCTCGTTGAGCGTTTTCAGCACCGGCTGCAGTTCACGTAAGACCTGATCAAGACGCTGCATATCTGCCACCATCTTGTTGTAGGCCGCTGAACCCGGCTGGAAGCCCTGCATACTGCGGTTCAGCTCACGCAGCGTTTTCTGCATATCCTGCGGCAGCTGCTGCATACTCTGGCTCGCCGTGATCTTGTTGATGTTATCCAGCGTGGTTTGCAGACGACGCATCGTTGCCTGGCTTTCGCTCAGCGAGTTCGTCGCCGCTTCAATCATCGGATTCAGCGGCAGATTGTTGATCTTATCCAGCGTCTCCATCAGGCGCTGTTGGATCTGAGCCAGACCGCTGCTCACCGTTGGGATGATCTTGTAGCCACCGAATTCACGAATACCGGTAATCGGCGGTGCTTTCGGGTAGAAGTCCATATCCACATACAGCGCACCGGTCACCAGATTACCCGTCTTCAAGGAACCTCGCAGACCACGGTCCATCAGTTGACTGATATGGGTGGCAATATCCTGATTCTCGCCAATCTGGTTAAGCAGACGTTCCGGCTCGATGCGGATCAGCACCGGAATACGATAATCATCGTCCAGCATCTGGCTCAGGCCCGGAACAAAGAACGGAACTTGCCCAACCGTACCAAGACGAATACCACGGAACTCAACGGGCGCGCCCGGCTGCAGGCCGCGGACGGAATCTTTGAAGAACATCAGGAAGTCGATGTGATCGGTATAAAGCGCGTCCTGAATGCTTCGCTGATCGTCAAAGAGTCTGAACGCCGTTTTCTCGGCAACCGGCTGCCCCAGATCCTGCCCTTCCGGCACATCAAAGCTCACCCCACCGCCAAACAGCGTGGTTAAGGAACCCATTTCTACGCGCATCCCCGCCGACGTAAGATCGACCGCGATCCCGCTGTCCTTCCAGAAGCGAACGTTGCTGGTCACCAGACGATCGTTTGGCGCATTGATGAACAGCTGATAGCTGATGGTACGCTTTTGCGCATCGAAGGTGCTGGTTTCAACGGAACCGACGCGGTAGCCGCGGAACAGTACCGGGTCACCCGCCGTAAGCTGGCCCGCTTTTTTGCTGTCGAGGATCACGCGGATACCCTTGGCATCAGGCGGCGCAAGCGGCGGTGAGTCGAGAAGCTGATATTGCCCAGGCTGGCTGCCCTTCGTGCCGGGCTGCAGTTCAATGTAGGCTCCAGAGAGCAGCGTCCCTAAGCCGCTGATCCCTTCGCGCCCCACCTGCGGTTTAACCACCCAGAAAACGGAATCGCCATGCAGCAGTTTTTCCATGCCGGCATTAAGGCGCGCCTTAATCTCCACATGGGTTAAATCGTCGGTCAGGGTTGCGCTTTCGACCACGCCCACGTCCACGCTACGGCTTTTGATGGTCGTTTTACCGCCCTCAATCCCCTCGGCATTGGTGGTTATCAGCGTGACTTCCGGTCCCTGATGGCTGTAATGATAAAACAGGATCCATGCACCGATCAGCGCGGTCACGATGGGGAAAATCCACACCGGCGACCAGTTTTTGACCTTCTGCACTTTCGCCTCTCCACTCTTATTTTCCATGCTCTTACTCTTCCTCATGGCTTGATTCAGGCTCACGATCCCACGATAAACGAGGGTCGAAGGTCATGGCCGCAAACATGGTCATAATCACGACCAGTGCAAACATTAAAGCCCCCATCGCGGGATAAATACTCATCAAACCGCCCATCCGCACCAGTGCAGAGAGAACGGCGATGACAAACACGTCAATCATTGACCAGCGTCCGACAAACTCGACCACTTCATAAATCAGGTGCATGCGTTCGCTGTCGCGTTTTCCATGACCCTTCGCATCCCAACAGAGCCAGGCGATGGCGATCATTTTTAAGGTTGGCACCATAATACTGGCGATAAAGATCACGCCGGCGACAGGATAGGAACCTTCGCCCCACAGCAGGATCACCCCGGCGAGGATCGTCGAGGGCATTTTATCGCCGAGCAAATCGGTGATCATGATCGGTAGAATATTGGCAGGCAGATACAGCATGATGGAGGTGACCAGCAGGGCCATCGTCCACTGAAGGCTATTTTTACGGCGTACGTGACCTTTCGTTTCGCAGCGCGGACAAACGTCGAGATCGGCGGGCAGCACGGCGGTGCAGCACGGGCAGGAACGCAGCCCCTGACGAATGCCGGGCACGCCGACTTTTACCGTCTGCGCAAGCGTCGGTGCCGGGGCGATATCATCCCACGCCCAGCGTCTGTCCACGCACTGGAAAGCACGCAGCTGCAGGACACAGTACAGGCACCACGGAATAAAGCTGCTGCCGATCCCCACATCGCCGTACGCCATGAGCTTCACGAAACTGACCAGAATGCCCGCCAGAAAGATTTCAGCCATGCCCCAGCTTTTGAGCTGAAAAAGGATACGCGCGAGCCGGATTTTCAATGATGAGGGCATCCTGACGCGGTTGACCAGCAATAGGATAACGACCAGGCAAAAAGCCGGGACTATCTGGACAAACAGGAGAAAAAAGGTGCCGAGGCTGGCGTAATCTTCCGAGAACATCACGCCCGGGATTTCAAGCAGATCCACCTGGCTGGTTATCCCTCCCACCTTCATATAGATGAAAGGGAAGAGATTGGAGAGCAGCAGCATGAACAATGCTGCCAGAGCGTAAGCAGTGGGACGCTGCCGCGGCGCGTCCCACTCGGTTGTCAACGTTGCGCCGCAACGTGGACACAGGGCTTTATGTCCGTGACCAAGCTCTGGCAACGCCACGAGCATATCGCATTGCGAGCATAAAATATGCCTGTCGGCATGGTGCTGGTCACACATATGTTATCCCTGTCTATGCGCCGTTTTTCAGAGACTCAAGGTACTCCCAGCGCTCAAATGCTTCTTCCAGGGCTTTTTCAGCCGCGGACAGTTCAGCCAGTACTTTCTGAGTATAGTCATGCGATTGGGTAAAGAATGATGCATCAGCAACCTGTTTTTGCAGATCCTCAAGCGCGGCCTCCAGCTCTTCAAGACGCTGCGGTAGCCCCTCCAGTTCGCGCTGCAGGTTATAGCTTAGTTTAGCCGAGGTTTTCTTGACAGTTTCTGCTTTTGTTACAGCAGGTTCTGAACTTATTTTGGACTTTGACTGTTTCTGCGCCAGAGACTGCGATTGCTGCCCTTTTGCATCGTGATAACCGCCTACGTATTGTCCAATTCGCCCTTCACCTTCGAAGATCCAGCACTCGGTCACGGTGTTATCCACGAACTGACGATCGTGGCTAACCAGCATCACGGTCCCCTGATAACCGTCAATCAGTTCTTCGAGCAATTCCAGCGTTTCGACATCCAGGTCGTTCGTTGGTTCATCGAGAATCAACAGGTTACTTGGTTTCAGGAACAAACGCGCCAGCAGCAGACGATTACGCTCTCCGCCAGATAACGCACGGACTGGGGTCATCGCACGTTTCGGATGGAACAGGAAGTCCTGCAGATAGCCCAGCACGTGGCGCGGCTTGCCGTTTACCATTACCTCTTGCTTGCCTTCGGCGAGGTTATCCATCACCGTGCGGTCCGGATCCAGCTCCGCGCGGTGCTGGTCGAAGTAGGCCACTTCCAGCTTAGTCCCACAGTGAATGCGGCCGCTGTCGGCCTGCAGCTGGCCCAGCATCAGCTTCAGCAGCGTGGTTTTACCACAGCCGTTCGGGCCGATAAGCGCAATTTTGTCGCCGCGCTGCACCTGGGCGGAGAAATCTTTCACCAGCACTTTGCCATCAACCTGATAGTTGACGTTTTCCATTTCAAAGACAATCTTGCCGGAACGGGACGCTTCTTCCACCTGCATTTTGGCGCTACCCATCACTTCACGGCGTTCGCTGCGCTCACGGCGCATTGCCTTCAGAGCGCGCACGCGGCCTTCGTTACGGGTACGGCGGGCCTTGATGCCCTGGCGGATCCACACCTCTTCCTGCGCCAGCTTGCGGTCGAACTCCGCATTCTGCAGCTCTTCCACGCGCAGGTTTTCTTCTTTCTCCAGCAGATAGGTGTCGTAATCGCCAGGATAGGTGACCAGCTTGCCGCGGTCGAGATCGACAATACGCGTCGCCATGTTGCGAATAAACGAACGGTCATGCGAGATAAAGATGATGGTGCCGCTGAAGGTTTTCAGGAAACCTTCCAGCCAGTCAATCGCTTCGATATCCAGGTGGTTCGTCGGTTCGTCCAGCAGCAGCACCTTCGGCCCGCTGACCAGCGCGCGGCCCAGGGCCGCTTTACGCAGCCAGCCGCCGGAGAGGGCCGACAGCTCCATGTCCGCTTCCAGACCAAGCTGGGCCAGAACCTCGTTAATGCGGTTTTCAAGCTGCCACAGACCGTGGTGATCGAGCATCTCCTGCACTTTCGCCAGTTCGTTGAGGTTCTTGTCGCTCGGGTCGGTCATCACCAGATGCGAAATCTCGTGATAGCGCTTCAGGTATTCGGCCTGCTCAGAAATGCCTTCCGCCACGAAATCGTAAACGCTGCCTGTCACGTGACGCGGCGGGTCCTGCTGGAGGCGGGAGACGATCAGATCCTGCTCGTACACGATGCGGCCGTCATCCAGCCCCTGTTCACGGTTGAGGATTTTCATCAGCGTGGATTTACCCGCGCCGTTACGGCCCACCAGACAGACGCGCTCGTTATCTTCGATATGCAGCTCTGCATTATCGAGAAGCGGCGAGTCGCTGAAAGAGAGCCACGCGCCGTGCATACTAATTAAAGACATTTATTTTTCCTTTCAGGCCGCGGTAATCAACCAGCAGTTATGAATTTGACGGTTACGGGCAAAGTCCTGAGACAGCGTTTTTTGGCTGATTTCTTGTGCTTTCAGTCCCAGGGCTGCTAAGCCGTCATGATCCATACGGAAGCCGCGTTTGTTGTTCGAGAACATAATGGTGCCGCCCTTACGCAGCAGGCGCTTCAGGTCGGTCATCAGGCGCAGGTGATCGCGTTGAACGTCAAAGCTATCCTCCATGCGCTTGGAGTTGGAGAAGGTCGGCGGATCGATAAAGATCAGGTCGAACTGCTCGTCGGTATCACGCAGCCAGCCCAGCACGTCGGCCTGCATCAGTCGGTGCTGACGTCCGGTCAGCCCGTTAAGACGCAGGTTGCGCTCCGCCCACTCCAGATAGGTGCGGGACATATCCACCGTGGTGGTGCTCCGCGCACCGCCCAGACCCGCATGCACGCTCGCGCTGCCGGTATAGGAGAACAGGTTGAGGAAATCTTTGCCCTTGCTCATCTGGCCCAGCATGCGACGCGCGATACGGTGGTCGAGGAACAGGCCGGTATCCAGATAGTCGGTCAGGTTCACCCACAGGCGAGCGTTGTATTCGCCCACTTCGATAAAGTCACCCTTCTCGCCCATCTTCTGATACTGATTTTTTCCTTTCTGACGCTCGCGGGTTTTCAGCACCAGCTTGTTTGGCGCAATGCCGAGCACGGCGATGGTGGCCGCGATAACGTCCAGCATGCGCTGACGCGCTTTTTGCGCATCAATGGTTTTCGGTGGCGCATATTCCTGAATCACCACCCAGTCCGCGTAGCGGTCAACCGCCACGTTGTACTCCGGCAGGTCGGCGTCGTACAGGCGGTAGCATTCAATCCCTTCCTGCTTCGCCCATTTTTCATATTTTTTCAGGTTCTTGCGCAGGCGGTTGGCATAATCTTCCGCCACGCCGGATGGCTTACTGTCCGCCGCTTTCTCCGCAAGATGGTAGTTTTTCTGCACGCAGTCCAGCGGGCCGTTTTTCGCCTTAAACTGGCGATCGGCACGCAGCTGCAGGCAGCTCAGCAGCTCCGGCGAGGCGCTAAACAGCGACAGGTTCCAGCCGCCGAAGTAGTCCTTCATATTGCGGCCCAGCAGGCTGTGCAGGGCAATCAGCGCCGGCTCGCTGTCCAGACGCTCGCCGTATGGCGGGTTGCTGATCACGGTACCGTACGGACCTTTTGGCAGCGGGTTGGTCAGATTCGCCACGTCTTTCACCTCGAAGGTGACCAGCTCGCCGATACCGGCGCGACGGGCGTTGCTGCGCGCGCGTTCGATTACGCGCGGGTCGCTGTCCGAACCGTAGAAGTGGGAGGTGTACTCCGCCAGACCTTTACGCGCGCGGGTTTGCGCGTCGTCTTTGACCTCTTTCCAGAGCGCTTCGTCGTGCTGGGCCCAGCCTTTAAAGCCCCAGTGACCGCGATGCAGGCCCGGCGCGCGGTCGGTTGCCAGCATGGCCGCTTCAATCAGCAACGTACCGGAACCGCACATCGGATCGAGCAGCGGCGTGCCCGGCTGCCAGCCGGAGCGCATCACAATAGCGGCGGCCAGGGTTTCTTTAATTGGCGCCATACCGGTACGATCGCGGTAGCCGCGCAGGTGCAGGCCTGCGCCGCTCAGATCGAGAGAAATACTCGCCGTGTCACCGTTGAGCCAGACGTTAATACGCAGATCCGGATTTTCGCGATCGACGTTTGGACGTTCCTTATTTTTACGCGTGAAGCAGTCCACAATGGCGTCTTTTACGCGCAGGGCACCGTACTGGCTGTTGCGGATCTCGTCGTTCACGCCGTTGAAATGCACCGCAAAGGTGGCATTGGGCGTGAAGATCTCTGTCCAGTCGATCATCTGTACGCCGGTATAGAGGTCCAGGTCGCTATAGACCTTGCACTCCTTCATCGGCAGCATGATGCGCGACGCCAGACGGCTCCACATCAGGCTCTGGTAAATAAGCCGCGTGTCGCCCTCAAAATGGACACCACCCTGAACCACCTGGCACTCTTGCGCGCCCAGGCTTTCCAGTTCAGTTTTTAACAGCTCTTCCAGCCCACGGGCCGTACTGGCAAACAGAGAATTCATATGGTCACTTTTACTCTTAGAAAATTGTCGCGCATTATAGCTAATATGGCGTGTATGTCATAAAGTTGAAGGCTTATTTTCATTTGTGGGAGTGTGCAGTGGCGACGTTATCCAGGCTTTTTATTCATCCGGTGAAATCCATGCGCGGCATCGGCGTCTCTCACGCGCTGGCCGACATGAGCGGATTCGCCTTCGATCGTATTTTTATGGTCACCGAGCCTGACGGCACGTTCATTACCGCACGCCAGTTCCCGCAGATGGTTCGCTTTACCCCTTCCCCGCTTCATGACGGTTTACACCTTACCGCGCCGGACGGTTCCAGCGCGGTCATTCGCTTTGCTGATTTTGCGCCGGTCGATGCGCCAACGGAAGTGTGGGGCAATCATTTTACCGCGCGAATCGCCCCGGATGAAATTAACCGCTGGCTGAGCGGTTTCTTCTCCCGCGACGTGCA
Organism: Enterobacter cloacae complex sp. ESBL7; assembly: GCF_041679625.1. Classification (NCBI taxonomy): domain Bacteria; kingdom Pseudomonadati; phylum Pseudomonadota; class Gammaproteobacteria; order Enterobacterales; family Enterobacteriaceae; genus Enterobacter; species Enterobacter cloacae complex sp. ESBL7. Next base: position 768,099 of record NZ_JBGORN010000001.1, on the reverse strand, counting down.
GCTGCGCTGGGTAGGTCCTGAACCGACGCGTCGCGTGAAGCGCCACGACGCCGTTCCCCTCTCCTTCGCCGATGGTTTCCCGTTCCTGCTGACTAACGAAGCCTCGCTGCGTGATTTACAAGTCCGCTGCAAGGCCAGCGTTCAGATGGAACAGTTCCGTCCGAACCTGGTGGTCACGGGCGCCGACGCCTGGGAAGAAGACACCTGGAAAGTGATCCGCATCGGCAGCGTCATCTTTGATGTCGTAAAACCCTGCAGCCGCTGCATTTTCACCACGGTGAGCCCTGAGAAAGGCCAGAAGCACCCTTCCGGCGAACCGCTGAAGACGCTGCAGTCGTTCCGCACCGCACAGGATAACGGCGATGTGGATTTCGGCCAGAACCTGATCCCGCGCTCCAGCGGCGCAATCCGCGTCGGTGATGAGGTAGAAATTCTTGCCCGAGGACCTGCAAAAGCGTACGGCTCAGGTCAGGAAGAAGAAATGGTCGACGTTGTGACAAATGTCGCTTCTGCGGTAGATATTCACTGGCAGGGCAACGTCATCCGTGGCAACAACCAGCAGGTATTACTGGAGCAACTGGAGCAGGCAGGTATTCGCGTACCCTATTCCTGTCGCGCAGGCATTTGCGGATGCTGCCGCATCAGGCTGGTGGATGGAGAGGTTAGTGCGCTGAAAAAATCGGCAATTGGAAATGACGGCACAATTCTGTGCTGTAGCTGCATACCGAAAACGTCCGTACAGCTGGAAGCTTAAACCGCCTGTTCAAGGCTGAAGGAATCTACGCGCAGCTGCGGCTTCAGCCTGTCGTTCATCACTTTAATGGCATCGCCAAGCTGCATCGTCCGCCCGGCAATGGTTACGCCGGGCTGTGCCAGCAGGCAGAGTGCAGCATTTTCGCCTGGCTCAACCACCAGCAGGCTCACCTCTTCTGCGGTATCGCTCAGATTGACGCTGGCCGCATCACCCGTTGCCGGGGTCCAGCTCATACCATGCGCAAGAAAATGCCAGCTTTTTGGCATTTGCGGTTTCAGGAAGCGGATAGCCACCAGCGCATTTAATACCAGCTCGGCACGCTGCTCTTTAGAGAGCACCAGATCGCGGCATTTTTCTTCAAAGGAGAAATAAAGCGCCGCATCGTCAACGCAAAAGCCCGACGGGGAAAATGCATCCGGGGTTAACATTCGGCGGGCAAAACGAGAACGAAACAACATGCCATTGGCTAAATCGAGCATCATTCGGTCATGCTCGTCGCAAAAATACCAGCGCCAGTTATCGTCAGGTTTAATTCGCATGTGTCTCTCCCGTCCCCAAACGTCCTGTACTAAAAATGTCCTGTTTGCCGCCTCGTTTATAACACCATTAATAAAAGACTATAATGACTAAATAAGCAACAGTGACGGAATATAAAACAACCAGGGCTGGAAATAAAGCCCTGGTTGTCTGATTAAGAGAAAAGATTAGATATGAGTAACGATTTCTTTAATCAGCGGCGGTCCTTTAAAAATAAAGCCGGAATAGATTTGCACCAGTGACGCACCTGCCGCCATCTTCTCGCGCGCAGCAATCACTGAGTCAATGCCGCCGACGCCAATAATCGGCAGACGTCCTTTTAATTCCGCAGACAGGGCGCGAATAATTTCGGTGCTTTTTAATTGCACCGGACGTCCACTTAACCCACCCGCTTCGTCACAGTTTTTCATTCCCTGCACGAGGGAACGATCGAGAGTGGTATTGGTCGCAATAACACCATCAATATTATGGCGAACCAAACTGTCGGCAACCTGGATCAATTCTTCAGGAGAAAGATCCGGGGCGATCTTAACCGCGACCGGAACATATTTATGGTGGATCGTCTGGAGTTCATTTTGTTTATTTTTAATGGTACTCAGAAGATCGTCCAGCGCTTCGCCATATTGTAAGGAACGCAGACCCGGAGTATTGGGTGAAGAAATATTCACCGCAATATAACCGGCATAGGCGTAGACTTTTTCCATACAAATCAGATAGTCATCTTTACCCTGCTCTACCGGCGTGTCTTTATTTTTACCGATATTGATGCCTAATATTCCGTCAAAATGGGCTTTTTTTACGTTCTCAACCAGGTGATCAACACCGAGGTTATTAAAGCCCATGCGGTTGATCAGCCCTTCGGCTTCAACCAGGCGGAACAGGCGCGGCTTGTCATTTCCCGGCTGCGGGCGCGGCGTGACGGTACCGATTTCAATGGAGCCAAAGCCCATCGCGCCCAGGGCATCAATGCACTCGCCATTTTTGTCCAGACCGGCCGCCAGACCCAGCGGATTCTTAAAGGTCAGACCCATGCAATGCACAGGTTTTTCCGGCACATTCTGACGCACCAGAGCGGCCAGCGGCGTTCCGGTAATACGACGTAATTGCTGGAATGTAAATTCATGAGCGCGCTCAGGGTCGAGCTGGAAAAGGGCTTTACGAACGAAGGGGTAGTACATGAACTCTCCTGGATTCCCGGTGTGCAAACCGGGAGGGGATTATGGGCGATCCACGCGCGAAAGGGAATTGACCTGCGGCAAAAAATCAGCGTAAAACGCAATCGTTTACCTCCCAGTCTATTTCTTATGCACTTTTTCGCATTTTAATTGCAGATAAATCATTTAGTGGAATAACCGCGCGGTGTCACACTCCTGAAAATTGTTATGAATGTTAGATAAAAGCAAACAATTGGTTATAAGGAGGAAGTATGCGCGTCATTACCCTGGCCGGAAGTCCACGATTCCCTTCGCGCTCCAGCGCCCTGCTGGAATATGCCCGCGAAAAACTCAATGCCCTGGATGTGGAAGTGTGCCACTGGAACCTGCATAACTTCGAACCTGAAGATCTGCTCTACGCCCGCTTCGACAGCCCAGCGCTAAAAACGCTCATCGAGCAGCTTAACGGCGCTGACGGCTTAATTGTGGCCACGCCTATTTATAAAGCCTCTTTTTCCGGGGCGCTGAAAACCCTGCTCGATCTGCTTCCGGAGCGCGCCCTGGACGGCAAAGTCGTGCTGCCGCTGGCAACGGGCGGTACGGTTGCCCATTTACTGGCCGTGGATTATGCCCTGAAGCCGGTGCTGAACGCGCTGAAAGCGCAGGAGATCCTCCACGGCGTTTTCGCAGATGACTCCCAGGTTATCGATTATCAACATAAACCTCATTTTACGCCGAACCTGCAAACCCGCCTCGATACTGCCCTGGAAACCTTCTGGCACGCTCTGCACCGCCGGGATATCCAGGCGCCGGCATTTGGTCAGTCTCAAGGAGTCGCACATGTTTAAAACGTTAACCCGCATCGGCCTGGCAGGTCTGATGGCGCTTACCTCGCTGGCCCATGCCGCAGAAGCGGCTCCGGAAAGTTTACGTATTGGCTATCAGAAAGGCAGCGTCAGCATGGTGCTGGCGAAAAGCCATCAGCTTCTGGAAAAACGCTTCCCGGACACCAAATTCTCCTGGGTGGAGTTCCCGGCTGGCCCGCAGATGCTGGAGGCCCTGAACGTCGGCAGTATCGATCTCGGCAGCACGGGTGATATTCCGCCGATATTCGCCCAGGCGGCGGGAGCGGACCTCGTCTATGTTGGCGTTGAGCCGCCCAAACCGAAGGCCGAAGTGATCCTGGTGCCTGAAAACAGCGACATTAAAAGCGTCGCCGACCTCAAAGGGCATAAAGTGGCTTTCCAGAAAGGTTCCAGCTCGCACAACCTGCTGCTGCGTGCCCTGCAGGAAGCCGGACTCAAGTTCACTGACATTCAGCCCGTTTACCTGACGCCTGCCGACGCGCGCGCCGCGTTCCAGCAGAAGAACGTTGATGCCTGGGCCATCTGGGATCCGTACTACTCCGCCGCATTGCTGCAGGGCGGCGTTCGCGTGCTGAAAGACGGTACCACACTGAAGCAGACCGGCTCGTTCTATCTGGCCGCGCGTCCTTATGCGGAAAAGAACGGCGCATTTATTCAGGGCGTACTGGATACCTTTACCCAGGCCGATGCGCTGACCCAGACCCAGCGTCAGGAGAGCATTGCCCTGCTGGCGAAAACCATGGGCTTACCTGAGCCGGTGATCGCGAGCTATCTCAACCACCGTCCGCCGACCACCATTACGCCCGTAGACGCGCACGTCGCCGCGCTTCAGCAACAAACGGCTGACCTTTTCTATCAAAACCACCTGGTGCCAAAACAGGTCACTATTCGCGAACGCATCTGGCAGCCCGCAGGCAAAGAAGGAGCTAAATCATGAGTCTGAATCTTTTCTGGTTTTTACCCACCCACGGTGATGGACACTATCTTGGTACAGAAGAGGGCTCGCGCCCGGTTGACCACGGCTACCTGCAGCAGATTGCGCAGGCGGCGGACCGAATCGGTTTCACCGGAGTGCTGATCCCGACCGGACGTTCATGTGAAGATGCCTGGCTGGTGGCCGCGTCGATGATCCCGGTAACCCAGCGTCTGAAGTTCCTGGTTGCGTTACGCCCGAGCGTTGTCTCCCCTACCGTGGCGGCGCGTCAGGCGGCAACGCTGGACAGGCTGTCCAACGGTCGCGCCCTGTTTAACCTGGTGACGGGCAGCGACCCGCAGGAGCTGGCGGGCGACGGGGTGTTCCTCGACCATACCGAGCGCTACGAAGCCTCCGCCGAGTTCACCCGCGTCTGGCGACGTCTGCTGGAAGGTGAAACCGTCACCTTTGAAGGCAAGCATATTCACGTTCGTGACGCGAAGCTCTACTTCCCACCGGTGCAGCAGCCGCGACCGCCGCTCTATTTTGGCGGATCGTCGGACGTAGCCCAGGATCTGGCGGCAGAGCAGGTCGATCTCTATCTGACCTGGGGCGAACCGCCTGAGCTGGTGAAAGAAAAAATTGCCCAGGTACGCGCTAAGGCGGCCGCCCATGGCCGCAAGGTGCGCTTCGGTATTCGCCTGCACGTGATCGTGCGTGAAACCAATGAAGAAGCCTGGCAGGCCGCTGACCGCCTGATCTCCCACCTGGACGATGAGACCATCGCCAGGGCGCAGGCCGCGTTTGCGAAAACCGACTCCGTCGGACAGCACCGAATGGCGTCCCTGCACAACGGCAAGCGCGAGAACCTGGAGATCAGCCCGAACCTGTGGGCGGGCGTTGGCCTGGTGCGCGGCGGTGCGGGCACGGCGCTGGTCGGCGACGGACCGACCGTAGCCGCCCGGATTAATGAATACGCAGACCTGGGTATCGACAGCTTTATTCTCTCCGGTTATCCGCATCTGGAAGAGGCGTACAAGGTGGGCGAGCTGTTATTCCCGCATCTGGATGTCGCCATCCCGGAGATCCCGCAGCCGCAGCGGCTTCAGCTTCAGGGCGAAGCCGTGGCGAACGAGTTTATTCCACGCAAAGCCGCACAGAGCTAAGGAGTGACTATGTCTGCCACCTCCCAAAAATGGCTGCTGCGCGCCGCGCCGTGGTTTTTACCCGTCGGCATTGTGGCTATCTGGCAGCTCGCGTCGTCCACCGGCTGGCTGTCGAGCCGCATTCTGCCCTCTCCGGAGGGCGTCGTAGAAGCGTTCTGGTCGCTGAGCGTGAGCGGCGAGCTGTGGCAGCATCTGGCGATCAGCTCCTGGCGCGCCGTGATTGGGTTTTCCATCGGCGGCAGCATCGGTCTGGTTCTGGGCTTGATCAGCGGCCTTTCCCGCTGGGGCGAGCGGCTGCTGGATACCTCCATTCAGATGCTGCGCAACGTGCCGCATCTGGCGCTGATCCCGCTGGTTATCCTGTGGTTTGGGATTGATGAGAGCGCCAAGATCTTCCTCGTGGCGCTGGGCACACTGTTCCCGATCTACATCAACACCTGGCACGGCATCCGCAATATCGATCGCGGTCTGGTCGAGATGGCGCGCAGCTACGGCTTATCGGGTTTTTCCCTCTTTATTCACGTGATTCTGCCGGGCGCCCTGCCCTCCATTATGGTCGGGGTGCGTTTTGCGCTCGGCCTGATGTGGCTGACGCTGATTGTGGCGGAGACCATCTCGGCCAACTCAGGCATTGGCTACCTGGCGATGAACGCCCGCGAATTCCTGCAAACGGACGTGGTGGTGGTTGCCATCATTCTGTATGCCCTGCTCGGCAAACTCGCCGACGTCAGCGCCCAGTGGCTGGAGCGCAGCTGGCTGCGCTGGAACCCGGCCTATACCCTTCAGGAGGCGAAAGCATGAATACTGCACGACTGAACCAGGGAACGCCGTTACTGCTGAACGGCGTGACCAAACGCTACGGCGAAAACACCATTCTTAACGGGCTGGATCTGCATATTCCCGCCGGACAATTTGTGGCCGTTGTCGGGCGCAGCGGCGGCGGCAAGAGTACCCTGCTACGGCTTCTGGCCGGCCTGGAAGCCCCCAATGGCGGTGACATTCTGGCAGGAACGACGCCGCTTTCGAATATTCAGGACGATACCCGCATGATGTTTCAGGATGCACGCCTGCTGCCGTGGAAAACGGTTATCGACAATGTCGGGCTCGGTCTGAAGGGCAGCTGGCGGGATGAAGCCCGCCAGGCGCTGGCCGCCGTTGGGCTGGAAAATCGTGCGGGCGAATGGCCTGCGGCCCTCTCGGGTGGGCAGAAGCAGCGCGTGGCGCTGGCGCGCGCGTTGATTCACCGTCCGGGCCTGCTGTTGCTTGATGAACCGCTCGGCGCGCTCGACGCCCTGACGCGGATCGAAATGCAGGATTTGATTGGATCCCTCTGGCAGGCGCACGGCTTTACGGTACTGCTGGTGACGCATGACGTGAGCGAGGCCGTCGCGATGGCTGACCGTGTGCTGCTAATTGAGGACGGGAAAATAGGTCTGGATCTGACGGTGGATCTTCCGCGGCCTCGTCGCGTGGGCTCGGCAAGGCTGGCGGAGCTGGAAGCTGAGGTATTGGATCGGGTGATGAAGCGCGGGGGGACGGAGTTACAGCGAGCCAAGGCTAATGCCTGATGCCCTCACCCCGGCCCTCTCCCACGGGGAGAAAACACTAAAAACGGCAACCGAGGTTGCCGTTCTGCTTTTACCTGCCCACAGGGCAATTTTTTATTACGCTAAGGCCTTAGCAATCTTCTCGTACAGATCGCCAGACAGGTTCTCCAGCCCTTTCAGCTGCTCAAGCGCGGCGCGCATCTTCGCCTGACGCTTCGCATCGTAGCGTTTCAGACGAATCAGCGGCTCAATCAGGCGCGACGCCACCTGCGGGTTACGGCTGTTCAGCTCGGTCAGCATTTCCACCATGAACTGATACCCGCTGCCGTCTTCGGCGTGGAACGCGGCCGGGTTGCTGCTGGCAAACGCGCCAATCAGAGAACGCACGCGGTTTGGGTTGCTCAGGGTAAAGGAGCGATGCTTCAGCAGGCTGCGCACGTTGCTGAGCGCATCGGCCGCCGGGCTGGTCGCCTGCAGGATGAACCACTTGTCCATCACCAGGCCATCCTGATGCCATTTGTCGTCGTACTCCTGCATCAGCGCATCGCGGCACGGCAGTTCGGCGGCAACGCTTGCGCCCAGCGCGGCCAGGGCGTCGGTCATGTTATCAGCTTCGTGATACTGCTTGCTCACCAGGGTGTTCGCCAGCTCGGTTTCGCCAAACGCCAGATAGCGCAGGCAGGTATTGCGCAGAGAACGTTTACCAATGTCCGCGTGCTCAACGCGATAAGCATCAAGCTTGTTGGCGTTATAAATGGCGAGGAACTCATCGGCCAGTTCTGCCGCCAGCGTACGGGTCAACGCTTCACGCACCGCCACGATGGCAATCGGATCGATGATGTCAAACAGCTCGGCGATTTCCGTCGCTGACGGCAGGGTCAGAATTTCAGCGGCCAGCGCCGGGTCAATCTTCTCATCCAGCAGGATCGCGCGGAACGCATCAGCAACATGGACAGGCAGCGACAGCGGCTGGCCCTGCTGATGACGGTTTACGTTGAGCTTGATGTAGGTTGCCAGCAGGCTTTGCGCCGCATCCCAGCGGGAGAAGTCGTTACGCGCGTGACGCATCAGGAACGTCAGCTGCTGATCGCTCCACTTGTATTCCAGCTTCACCGGCGCAGAGAATTCACACAGCAGCGCAGGCACCGGCTGGAAGTAGACGTTATCGAAGATAAAGGTCTGCTCGGCCTGAGTCACGTTCAGCACGTGGTGTACCGGGTGGCCGCCCTTCTGGAGCGGAATGACTTTGCCTTCGTTATCGTACAGCTCAATGCTGAACGGAATATGCAGCGGATATTTCTCTTCCTGCTCCGCCGTCGGCGGCGTGCGCTGGCTGATGGTCAGGGTGTACTGCTCGGTTTCCGGATTGTAATCGTCTTTGACGGTGACAACCGGCGTCCCGGCCTGGCTGTACCAGCGGCGGAAGTGAGAGAGATCGACATTAGAGGCATCTTCCATCGCCTGCACAAAATCGTCGCAGGTGGCCGCGCTGCCGTCATGACGCTCGAAGTACAGCTGCATCCCTTTCTGGAAGTTCTCCTCGCCCAGCAGGGTGTGGATCATGCGGATAATTTCAGCGCCCTTCTCGTACACCGTCAGGGTGTAGAAGTTGTTCATCTCGATGACTTTATCCGGACGGATCGGGTGCGCCATTGGGCTGGCATCTTCCGCAAACTGCAGGCCACGCATGGTGCGCACGTTGTTGATGCGGTTCACCGCGCGTGAACCCAGATCGGAGCTGAACTCCTGATCGCGGAAGACGGTCAGGCCCTCTTTCAGGCTCAGCTGGAACCAGTCGCGGCAGGTGACGCGGTTACCGGTCCAGTTGTGGAAATATTCGTGGCCGATAACGCGTTCGATATCGAGGTAGTCTTTGTCCGTTGCGGTATCGGTACGCGCCAGCACGTATTTGGAGTTAAAGACGTTAAGGCCCTTGTTCTCCATTGCGCCCATATTGAAGAAATCGACGGCGACGATCATATAGATGTCGAGGTCATATTCGAGGCCGAAGCGCTCTTCATCCCACTTCATGGAGTTGATGAGGGAGGTCATCGCCCATGGCGCGCGGTCAAGGTTGCCGCGGTCAACAAACAGCTCCAGCGCCACCTCGCGGCCTGAGCGCGTTTTGAAGGTGTCGCGCAGCACGTCGAAGTCCCCCGCCACCAGCGCAAACAGGTAGCACGGTTTCGGGAAGGGATCCTGCCACTGCACCCAGTGACGGCCATTCTCCAGCTCGCCTTCGCCTACGCGGTTACCGTTAGAGAGCAGGAAGGGATACAGGGTTTTATCGGCGATGATTTTGGTGGTGAAGCGCGCCAGGACGTCCGGACGGTCGAGATACCAGGTTATGTGGCGGAACCCTTCCGCTTCACACTGGGTACACAGCGCCACGCCCGACTGGTAAAGCCCTTCCAGCGCGGTGTTGGCGGCTGGGCTGATTTCATTCACGATGCGCAGCGTAAACTGTTCCGGCAGGTTGTCGATGACCAGCTGGTTGTTTTCTTCTTTATAGTCTGACCAGGCTTCATCATTAATATGCAGGGAGACCAGCGTCAGGTCTTCACCATCCAGACGCAGCGGCACCGCAGTTGCGCTATGGCGCGTCACCTGGCTCACCGCCGTGACAACGGTTTTAGTGGCATCCAGGTCAAAAGTCAGATCGATTTCGCTAATCAGGTAATCCGGCGCACGGTAGTCGTGGCGGTATTTGGCTTGTGGCTGTTGTGTCATAGAAAACCTTATGCATCGTTTGTCGAGTAACGTTTCAATATATTCCTGTTGCGCAAATCGCGCTATGCAGAATGTTCATCTTTTCAGGGTCAAAACCTTTTTTTGCTACATTTGTATAACACGGGGCACAAAATGCCCTCGACCATAAAACGCGCTTATGTTGTGATCGGGGTTCAATAAATCACTAAACAAGGTATACTCCGGAGTTGTTTATTGTACTAAACGCTCCTGTGAGAGGATGCTACTGCGCACCTATGACTCAATTCGCTTCTCCAGTTCTGCATACGTTGCTGGATACCGACGCGTATAAACTGCATATGCAGCAAGCCGTTTTCCACCATTACTATGACGTTCACGTCGCGGCGGAATTCCGCTGTCGTGGCGACGACTTGCTCGGTATCTACGCAGACGCCATTCGTGAACAGGTCGATGCTATGCAGCATCTGACGCTGCAGGACGAGGAATATCAGTGGCTTTCTGGCCTGCCTTTCTTCAAAGCCGACTACCTGAACTGGCTGCGCGATTTCCGCTATAAGCCGGAGCAGGTCACCGTGCTTAATGATAACGGCAAGCTGGATATTCGCCTTGAAGGTCCGTGGCGGGAAGTGATCATGTGGGAAGTGCCGCTTCTGGCGGTGATCAGTGAACTGGCTCACCGCTACCGTTCGCCGGAAAAAGGCGTCGAGCAGGCGGTTGCCGCGCTGGAAAATAAACTCGCAGCCTTCTCCACGCTGACCGAAGGGCTGGACATGTCCCGCTTCCGCCTGATGGACTTTGGCACGCGTCGCCGTTTCTCGCGTGACGTTCAGGAGGCCATCGTTAAACGTCTGCAGCAGGAGCCGTGGTTCGTGGGCACCAGCAACTACGATCTGGCACGACGCCTCAGCCTGACGCCAATGGGCACCCAGGCGCACGAGTGGTTCCAGGCGCATCAGCAGATCAGCCCCGATCTGGCTAACAGCCAGCGCGCGGCACTGGCCGCATGGCTTGAGGAGTACCCGAATCAGCTAGGGATCGCCCTCACCGACTGTATTACGATGGATGCTTTCCTGCGCGACTTTGGTCCCGAGTTCGCTGAACGTTACCAGGGGTTACGCCACGACTCCGGGGATCCGGTTGAATGGGGCGAGAAAGCCATTGCCCATTACCAAAAACTCGGCATTGACCCGATGAGCAAAGTGCTGGTCTTCTCGGATAATCTCGACCTGGCGAAAGCGGTCGACCTCTATCGCCATTTCAATACCCGTGTGAACCTGAGCTTCGGGATTGGTACCCGTCTGACCTGCGATATTCCTCAGGTAAAACCTCTGAATATCGTCATCAAACTGGTGGAATGTAACGGCAAGCCGGTGGCAAAACTCTCCGACAGCCCGGGTAAAACCATCTGCCATGACAAAGCGTTTGTCCGCGCATTGCGTAAAGCGTTCGACCTCCCCTTGATCAAAAAAGCCAGTTAAGCGCTTACGGGAGCCTTTATGGCTCCCTTCTTCTTATTTATTTCTCAATTCTTCTCTTTTGACTGCGAAATTTACTTGTCTGATAGCGGATGGCAGGTAACATAGATATCCCCCCATAAGGGTGGACAAGTGTTTATTTTTTCCGACTATTAACAGAGAGAATATTATGAGCGTTGTGCCTGTAGCCGACGTACTCCAGGGCCGTGTCGCCGTTGACCAGGAAGTCACCGTGCGCGGATGGGTGCGTACCCGCCGAGATTCTAAAGCTGGCATCTCCTTCCTCGCCGTCTATGACGGTTCCTGCTTTGATCCTGTACAGGCCGTCATTAATAATTCTCTGCCCAATTACAATGATGACGTTCTGCGACTGACAACGGGTTGCTCCGTCATTGTTACCGGCGTGGTTGTGGCCTCACCGGGTCAGGGCCAGAGCTTCGAAATTCAGGCCACTGCGATTGAAGTCACCGGCTGGGTTGAAGATCCGGATACCTATCCGATGGCGGCAAAACGCCACAGCATCGAATATCTGCGTGAAGTCGCCCACCTGCGTCCGCGTACCAACCTGATTGGTGCGGTGGCGCGCGTGCGTCATACGCTGGCGCAGGCGCTGCATCGTTTCTTCGATGAGCAGGGTTACTTCTGGGTGTCTACCCCACTGATCACCGCGTCCGATACGGAAGGTGCCGGTGAGATGTTCCGCGTCTCGACGCTGGACATGGAAAACCTGCCGCGCACGCCTGAAGGTAAAGTGGACTATGACAAAGACTTCTTTGGTAAAGAAGCTTTCCTGACGGTATCTGGTCAGCTCAACGGCGAAACGTATGCCTGCGCGCTGTCTAAGATCTACACCTTTGGCCCAACCTTCCGCGCCGAAAACTCCAACACCAGCCGTCACCTGGCGGAATTCTGGATGCTGGAGCCTGAAGTGGCGTTCGCCAACCTCGACGATGTTGCTGGCCTGGCGGAAGCCATGCTGAAGTATGTGTTCAAAGCGGTGCTGGAAGAGCGTCCTGACGACATGAAATTCTTCGCAGAACGCGTAGACAGCGATGCTGTAGCGCGTCTGGAGCGTTTCGTCTCTGCCGACTTTGCGCAGGTGGACTATACCGACGCGGTCGCGATCCTCGAGAAATGCGGTGAGACGTTCGAGAACCCGGTTTACTGGGGCGTTGACCTGGCGTCTGAACACGAACGCTATCTGGCCGAGAAGCATTTCAAAGCGCCGGTTGTCGTTAAAAACTACCCGAAAGACATTAAGGCCTTCTATATGCGCCTTAACGAAGACGGTAAAACCGTGGCAGCGATGGACGTTCTGGCGCCGGGCATTGGTGAAATCATCGGTGGCTCTCAGCGTGAAGAACGTCTTGATGTGCTGGACGCCCGTATGGAAGAAATGGGCCTCAACCCCGCTGACTACAGCTGGTACCGCGATCTGCGCCGTTACGGTACCGTACCGCACGCCGGTTTTGGTCTGGGCTTCGAGCGTCTGATTGCCTACGTTACCGGTGTTCAGAACGTACGAGACGTGATCCCGTTCCCACGTACTCCACGTAACGCCAGCTTCTAATCGGTAAAAGACTGAAATGGCCAGCAGATGCTGGCCATTATTTTATTCTGTTTTGTCAGTTTTCGTCAGCGCAAAGTCAGCGTCTTTAAACCTTCCCCCCGTCACAACCACTACCTGTTACGTTTTGTTTCCGCGAAATATCCAGCCACAAAAAATAACCCCATTCTTATTGCGATTATTACACCCTTAGGCGATAGCACAAATTTCAACCACTTTTACAGCCATCCGGAAGGCCTTTTGCAGTCATAAGAAAAAACGAGCCGTTTAAGGTCTGTTTATACGAATCGCCTTTATCTCAATTAATCATAAGGAATTCATATATATAGGATAGACCTTGCTGTTTAATTCGCCAGGGTGTTCTGAAGTTTGAGATGGTTCACAAAGTTCCGAAAAATACATATTTGGTTACACATATTTTCTTTCGGTTACTTAATCTTGAGAATTGTAGCACTTTCAGGCTAGCGAAACGCTTCGCCGAATGGAAAGATGCCTGTCAGATACATAAAGACACCAAACTCTCATCAATAGTTCCGGAAATATTTATTGACAGAATTTATTGACGGCAGTGGCGAGTGTCATAAAAAAACCAATGAGGGTAATAAATAATGATGAAGCGCAATATTCTGGCAGTGGTAATCCCTGCCCTGCTGGTAGCTGGTGCAGCTAACGCTGCAGAAATCTATAACAAAAACGCTAACAAGCTGGACTTCTACGGTAAAGCTGTAGGTGAGCACATCTGGACCACCAACGGTGACACCAGCAACGAAGATACCACCTATGCCCGTATCGGCTTCAAAGGTGAAACCCAGATCAATGATCAGATCACTGGTTACGGTCAGTGGGAATACAACATGGACGCGTCTAACGCAGAAGGTTCTCAGGGTACTAAAACCCGTCTGGCATTTGCTGGTCTGAACTTCGGCGACGCGGGCTCTCTGGACTACGGTCGTAACTACGGCGCTATTTATGACGCGGCAGCATATACCGATATGCTGGTAGAATGGGGCGGCGACGCATGGGTTGCGACTGATAACTTCATGAACGGCCGTGCTTCTGGCCTGTTGACCTACCGTAATAAAAACTTCTTCGGCCTAGTTGATGGCCTGAGCTTTGCCCTTCAGTATCAGGGTAAAAACGAGCGCAGCAACGCTGTTGCTGCAACTTACACCGACAATGGTCAGCTGATCAACGTTGGCCGCGGCGGTAACGGCGCTAAAGGTAATGGCGACGGCTTCAGCTCCTCTGTTCAGTACGAACTGGGCGAAGGCTTCGCGCTGGCAGCGGGTTATGAAACTGCTGACCGCACCAACGAGCAGGTTGCCGCTGGCAACTCCGCTGATTGGGCAAGCGCAGGCGGCGATCGTGCGGAAGCATGGTCCACTGCAGCGAAATACGATGCGAATAACATCTATGCAGCGGTTCAGTATGCTGAAACCACTAACATGACGCGTGAAGCTGATAACAACTTCGCGAACAAAACTCAGAACATCGAAGCCGTTGTTCAGTACCAGTTCGACTTCGGTCTGCGTCCATCCCTGGGCTACGTCCAGTCTAAAGGTAAAGACCTGAAAGCACGCGGAACCTTCACCGGTGGCGATGCTGACCTGGTGAAATACATCGAAGTGGGTACCTGGTACTACTTCAACAAGAACATGAACGTGTACGCTGCGTACAAATTCAACCTGCTGGACGACAATGCCTACTCTGAATCTGCTAAGCTGGCAACTGACGACCAGGCTGCAGTTGGTATCGTTTACCAGTTCTAATCAGTACACCACTTTGTTATATGCTTAATGAACAGGGCTTCGGCCCTGTTTTTTTATGCGTGACAGAAAATAATGGCGACTTTTGAAAAGCCGCACGCTTTTCGTCGCAAACGGTTGGCATTTTGTAAATCTACCGTTAACCTGATAGCGGATTTCACTTCTGTAATCACAATGGAACTTCGTCATGTTTGAGAACATTACCGCCGCTCCTGCCGACCCTATTCTGGGCCTGGCCGATCTGTTTCGTGCCGACGACCGCCCTGGCAAAATCAACCTGGGTATTGGTGTATATAAAGATGAAACCGGCAAAACTCCGGTACTGACCAGCGTTAAGAAAGCTGAGCAGTATCTGCTGGAAAACGAAACCACCAAAAACTACCTCGGTATTGATGGTATCCCTGAGTTTGGTCGCTGCACCCAGGAGCTGCTGTTCGGTAAAGGCAGCGCAATTGTGAGTGACAAACGTGCCCGTACAGCACAGACCCCAGGCGGTACCGGTGCGCTGCGCGTAGCGGCGGATTTCCTTGCGAAAAACACCTCTGTTAAGCGCGTATGGGTGAGCAACCCAAGCTGGCCGAACCACAAGAGCGTGTTTAACTCTGCGGGTCTGGAAGTGCGTGAATATGCATACTACGACGCGGCAAACCACTCTCTCGACTTTGACGGCCTGCTGGCGAGCCTGAGCGAAGCGCAGGCAGGTGACGTGGTTCTGTTCCACGGCTGCTGCCACAACCCAACCGGTATCGATCCGACGCTTGAGCAGTGGCAACACCTGGCGAAGCTGTCCGTTGAAAAAGGCTGGCTGCCGCTGTTTGACTTTGCCTACCAGGGCTTTGCCCGTGGTCTGGAAGAAGATGCCGAAGGCCTGCGCGCGTTCGCAGCCGTTCACCAGGAGCTGATTGTCGCAAGCTCGTATTCCAAGAACTTCGGTCTGTACAATGAGCGCGTGGGTGCCTGTACGCTGGTTGCCGCTAACGAAGAGACCGTCGATCGTGCGTTCAGCCAGATGAAATCGGTTATCCGCGCTAACTACTCTAACCCACCGGCACACGGTGCGTCTGTTGTTGCCACTATCCTGAGCAACGATGCGCTGCGCGCTATCTGGGAACAAGAGCTGAACGATATGCGTCAACGTATTCAGCGCATGCGCCTGCTGTTTGTGAACACACTGGCTGAGAAAGGCGCGGACCGCGACTTCAGCTTTATTATCAAACAGAACGGCATGTTCTCGTTCAGCGGCCTGACCAAAGAGCAGGTTCTGCGTCTGCGTGAAGAGTTTGGCGTGTACGCCGTGGCCTCTGGCCGCGTGAACGTTGCTGGCATGACGCCTGACAACATGGCGCCACTGTGCGAAGCGATTGTCGCCGTACTGTAATTTGCGTCCATAAAAAAGCCTGCGTTATGCAGGCTTTTTTTATTCTGGTTACCAGACAGGCATCTCATCCTGAAGGAACGGATTATGGAGCCGTTCGTAGCCCAGCGTCGACATCGGACCGTGTCCAGGGATAAACGTAACGTCATCGCCCAGCGGCAATAACTTTTGCTTAATCGACTGAATCAGCTGCCCGTGATCGCCGCGCGGAAAATCGCTGCGTCCTACGCCACCTTTGAAGATCACATCGCCGGAAATCAGCAGACGGGACTGGTCATCAAAGAAGACGATATGGCCTGGCGTATGCCCAGGACAATGCAACACCTGTAAAGTCACATTCCCTACGTTAACGCGCTCTCCTTCGTTCAGCCAGCGATCGGGCGTCAGGGGCTGACACTCATCAAGGCCAAACATGCGGCTTTGGGCGGGTAACCCCTGCAGCCAGAACTCATCTTCTTTTTCCGGACCGACGATCGGCACACCGTAGTGTTTAGCGAGTTCAGCCGCTGCACCCACATGGTCGAGGTGACCGTGCGTCAGTAAAATCTGCATGAGCGTCACGCCGCTGTCGGCGACTTCCTGCTTGATTTTCTCAGCGTCACCGCCGGGATCGACAATCGCGGCCAGTTTAGTCTGTTCGCACCAGATCAATGAACAATTCTGGGAGAACGCGGTAACCGGAATAATACGATAGTTCATACTGCTCCTGTGTTTCGTTATTACCAGTGCCGAACCGGACCGGTATCAATATGCACAAAGTTGCTGCTGGGGTAATATCCTACACCACCTGCGCGCATAGATAACGCGGCTTTGCGAATATTGGCTAACGAAACGCCTTCAATATGGAAATCCATTGCCTGTCCCTTCGTGTGATAGCTTTTTTTGGCTACCCCGCGACTGTGGGCGCGCAGTTCATTATTGGTATCAATCGAACGATAGCCAGAAATGAGCTGCACCGGCCTGCTGGTGCCCAGCAGGCCCTGAAGGCGGAAAATCTGATCAAACAGTCCTGGATCGATGGCTTTTATTTTATTCGCGCGGAAATCACGGAAAAAATGGTTAAGTCTTGCTAATTCATCCTGAATATAGCCTCTGCCATCGAAAAACTCCGCTTTTAGCGACTCACCGGTATGCAGGTTGTTGAGCGTTAAAACTCGCGGACGAGGTGTCGAGAGGGTGGCAAATGCTGGCGTCGGCAAGATGGCCGCTGCGCCAAGCGCAACACCACCTAACGCCAGCAGTTTGCGGCGATTAGCGTCAAATTTGTCCATGATAATCAGGTCTACAGGTAAAAGAAATCGTAATATGCTTAGCGCACGAAGGGCACCTTAACTGGCAAAACCAGGTACGTCAAGGCGCCCAACCCCAGTGAATACGCGGCTTACAGCGATATTGCCCCCTATTCACCCTAACTTACGACAATCATTTTTCCCGAACTGCTTCATTTACCTGATTAATTGTTCCGCTTTTGGCAAAATTTGTGCGCCGGATCGCGCGGTGAGATCATAATTGTAAATATCTGTACGATACTGGGTACGCCCGTCCTCACCCACAAATGCCGTCAGATAGTAAAGATTGACCGGAATATTGTGGCGAATATTCACGTAACGCGTATCCCCCTGCTTCAGGGCATCCGAGATACGCGTGTCGTTCCAGCCCGCATCCTGCAACAGCATATTGGCCAGCTCTGAAGCTTTGTTCACGCGCACACAGCCAGAACTCAGCGCGCGCGTATCTTTCTGGAACAGATTGTGGTTCGGCGTATCGTGCAGATAGATCGCTTCTGAACTCGGCATGTTGAATTTGTAGCGCCCTAAAGAGTTATGCGCTCCGGGAGCCTGCTGGAAGCGGAACGGCAGATTCGACGCTGTGATGGTCGACCAGTCGACCATATAAGGATCGATGGCCTCTTTACTGTTCCATCCACGCATCACCGTGTAGCCATGACGCTCCAGATAACCCGGATCGTTCCAGACTTTCGGCAGAATGTCTTTACGCGCCAGCGTCGGCGGTACGTTCCACGGCGGGTTAACCACCACGTTATTCAGCGCGCTGCTCATCATCGGTGTTTTACGATCCGGACGCCCGACAATCACGCGCGACGCCAGCACTTCGCTGCCGTTCTGGTAATAGACCAGGGAATACGCCGGGATGTTAACCATAATTCCGGTAGAGAGCGTTCCCGGCAGCAAGCGCAAACGCTGGATATTGAGCGCCAGCACCCCTGCCCGCTGCGCTGGCGATACGTTCAGCCAGTCGCGCGTCGTCTGGCCAATGACGCCATCGGCCCCCAGCCCCTGAGCGGCCTGGAACTGTTTAACGGCCGCAACCAGCTCGCGATCGTAAGCCGCGGGTTTGTTGCTCAGGGCAACGGCTTTCTTCTCTTTAACTGGCGCTGACGGGCTGACGGCGACGTTTTGTGGATCGTCACCCGGGAGAACAATCTTTGGCCCGCCGTCAAGAAGACCGGAACGCGTCAGGATCTCGCGCAGGGCGGGCACATCGCTGCTCCACTGCCCCGGACGCAGCGTCGCGGTGCCGCGCATCTGCGGCCATGGACGCGTGTCCCCAACCAGCGCGAGAAGCGACTGGTGCAGAGTGGCATAGTGTGGATGCGCCGGTGCCAGGCTGGCAATAAAGCGCGGCAGTTCGCCATTGTCCAGCGCGAGCTGCCACTGGTTAATCACCGACAGCGCCGGCGTCGCCAGCTTGTACGGCTTATCGCTGTACAGCCAGCGGTTGCCATTGACCGGAATACCCGCCACGAACTGCAGGTAGCCCATCATGGCATCGGAAAGCACCACGTCACGCGCCTGCCCGGTGACGGCAGGATCGGTTAACAGCTCAACCCACTTTGTAAACTGCGGCTGAAACCCTGCAATCGCGACTTCCGCCAGCTGCTGCTGGAAGGCGCGCACGGCATCGCGGTTTTCCCACATCGGTTTCATATCGCGGGCAGCATAGAGGAGCGTGAGCTGGTTGATATAGACAGGCGTGTAGCCTGACGGCAGCTCCGACTGCAGCTGCTGACTGAGCGATTCTGCGTCGATGCCTTCCGGCAGCGGTTTAATTCCGGCCATGATAGCCGTCGCCGGAGACTGCTCCAGCGGCTGGGACAACGACGTTGGTTGAGCGCCTGTCGTTGCCGAGCTGTCAGTCGGCACAATTTCAGGCTCGTCGGCCTGGGCGGTTAACAGCGGAGCAAACATCACTGCCAGGCATAAACTCAGCGCAGACAGCTGACGACCACATTCTTTCTTTAGCAACATCCCTTGCCCCCTGTTTTCACGACATGCCCATCACGCTGGGGCTTTCTTTCATTATAGGTAGACGGCTAAGCTGTTGCCTTACCTTATGTAAAGAAGTTTAAAGATAACGCAGCCCCAAGCACAAGTTAAGTTTAAAAAAAAAGCGGCGCCAGTGCGCCGCTTCGGGTCAGAAGACGCTTCAGGAAGCGTCCGCCGTGGTTTCCGGCAATGACTCTGGCGGCTGCGGCGCAAAGCCACGCAGCCCCACAACGTGAACGTGTTCGCTGTTCTGGAACACTTTACGCACCAGTTTGTAGGTAGTGCCCTTCTCGGGGCTGATGTTCTCCGGCGCCGCGATAATGAGCTGCATATCGAGACGTTCGCAAAGCTCGAACAGCGTGGCAATTGAGCGGGCATCAAGACGCGCCGCCTCATCCAGGAACAGCAGTCGGCATGGGGAGATGTCTTTGCCGCGCAGGCGGCGCGCTTCATCTTCCCAGCTCTGTACGACCATCACCAGAATTGACATCCCGGTACCGATCGCTTCACCTGTAGAGAGCGCCCCGGATTCCGCACGCAGCCAGCCGTCTGAGCCACGGTTTACCTCAACTTCCATTTCCAGGTAGTTACGGTAGTCCAGCAGCTCTTCACCGATGGTTTGCGGCGTACGTTGCCCCATATCAATCTGCGGGTTCAGGCGCTGATACAGCTTCGCCAGCGCTTCGGAGAAGGTCAGACGGTTGCTGTTGAACAGATCCTGATGCTGCTCGTGCTGCTCTGAGAGCACTTCCAGCAGCGTCGCGTGGGCCTCACGCACGTTGACGTTGAGGCGCACGCTGTTCACCTGGCCAAACGACACGCTCTGCAGACCCTGGTTCAGCTGGCGGATACGGTTCTGCTCGCGCTGAATGGTTTTACGAATAATGTTCGCCACGCTGCGGGAGCTGATCGCCAGCTTCTGCTCGCGGGAGGTCAGTTCTTCCGTCAGACGGCCCAGCTCGATTTCCATCTGTTCGATGGCTTCAACCGGATCGTCGGTACGGATGATGTCCTGACGAATACGCTCGCGCAGGTGCTGGTAAACCGCCACGAAGAACTGAATTTTACGTTCCGGACGTTTCGGATCCTCCGACATGCGCAGCACGTCGCGCAGGTGTTCGTTATCCGCCACCGCCAGACGCAGCGCACCCAACGCCTTATCCGACATGGAGCGCAGCTCATCGGCAGAGAGATACGCCAGCTCGCGGCGGTGCAGACGACGCTCAACGTTATTGTCTTTCACCATGCGCATCACCGCGCACCAGCCCGCCTTGGCGGTCACGACCTGCTCGCGCATTTCGTGATAGTCGCGTTCCAGCTTGCGCAGGCGACGGGTCAGGTTATCCATTTCGGCTTCGCAGAAGGTCAGCGCTTTTTCCAGCTGATTGCGACGCGCGCGGTTATTGCTGAGCTGCGAATGCAGCTCGTCACGACGAATACGCGCGCGCTCTTCTGCCCCGCTGTCGGCACGAACGCCGATGTCCTGAAGCTCTTTCTGCAGATCGTTTAACAGCTCTTTCTTGGTGTCGAAGGAGCTTTTCAGCGAGGCTAGCACCTGGTTGTACTGGTTCAGCTGAGCGGAATGGCTGCGCATTGCTTCGCGGGCGCGAGTACGTTCCGCCTCCGCCTGCTCAAGGCGCTGACGCAGTTTTTCGTTCAGATCGCTGTTACCGCTCAGCATTTCAGCCGAATCGGAGTAGCCAAAGTGGGCCCGACGCTGCACCACTTCCGTCAGGGCAAACGCCTGCTGACGCGCTTCGCGCTGCACCTGCTGCGACCAGGCATAATCTTCTTTTAACTGCTCGAACTGTTCCGGGTCGCTCTGCAGGACAGACACGACGGGCTCCAGCTTCGCCAGCTGATTGCCGTGCTGCTGAACGAAACGCGCGGCTTCCTGCGCTTCATCCAGACGCTCCTGGATCTCATCCACGCGGTCAGCCAGCGTGTCATCCGCCAGCAGATTCAGGCGCGGCAGAATGCGGTTAAGGGCAGCGACGCCCTCTTTCGCCTGTTCAAACTGAACGCGACTCTGCTGGTTATCGCTTTCATGGCTTGCAATCGCACGTTCCAGCTCGCCACGGCGGGTATTGAGCTTGCGGATTTCGGCTTCCGGATCCGCGTCAAACGCTACGGCGAGATGGCTGCCGATAAAGCGGCTGAACGACTGGTGCAGACGCTGGGTTTTCTGCACGTCAAACGACAGGGTCGCAAAACGTTCAGACAGCGTTTCACGCTCGGCGTGCAGGCTCTCGATGCGGCTTTCGCGCGCGGCGCGGCCAAACAGCGGCAGCTCCGGGAAGCGGGAATAACGCCACTGACGGTCGGCAATTTTCACCACCACCGCTTTTTCCAGCTCGTCGACGCTGAATACGCTGTCATCGAACGACTGCGGATCCCCTTCGATCAGGTAGAGATCTTCCGGGCAATCTTCCAGGCCGGCAAGCTGCTCAGAAATCAGCGACAGATCCGGGACCACAATCGCGTTGCGGGATGGACCGTACAGCGCGGAGAAGTACGGGGCATCATCGAGGCCAACGTCGTCATAAATCTCGGACAGCAGCACGCCGCCAAAACGCTCCGCTAGCGCATTCAGGCGTGGATCTTCTGACCCGCCCGGCTGGCTTAAGCGCTCAATTTCTTCATCGACGTCGCGCTTGCGGGCGCCCACTTCATCACGCTCAACGATGGCTTCACGTTCGCGCTCCAGCAGCTGCTGCAGGTATTCGGTCACTTCCTGACTGGATTCGAACTGCTCGCCGCACTGCTCGCTGAGCTGGTTCAGGCTGCTTTGAGCCGCCAGCCAGACCGGCGCACGCTCCAGGAGCGTCTTCGAACGGGACTGAATCTGCTCCAGCTCCTGACGCAGGGTCATACGCTGTTCGCTGGCGTTTGATACGGTATCGGACAGGGCCGCAATACGCGCTTCCAGCTCCTGATGCAGGGCTTCAAGCTCGTCAAAATCGTAATTTTTTCCCTGGCGCTTGCAGAATTCCGCCAGCAGACGCTCGGCTTCCTGCTGCTCGCGCAGGCGCTGCTCCAGCTCGTTCAGACGCATACGCAGCGGCTGAACCTGCTCGGCCAGATGGCGCTGGTTCACACCGTCGCGCAGCAGTTCACGGGCAACGTCCCAGGCTTCGTTACGCGCCAGCGGGCCGTTAATCGCGACTACCAGCTGATAAGCCTGCTCAAACTGGCTGTGCGCCGTTTGCGCGACGCTCATTTTCTGTTCGAGGGAGAGCAGTTTCTCGGTGGCTTCCTGCTCTTTGGCCTGGAAGGTATCCAGCCACTCGTCGGCGCTGTCCGGCGTCAGGTCAGGCAGATGGCACAGCTCTTTTGCACGCTGTAATGCCTGCAGTGCCTGGGTGTACTGAATCGCTCGCGTCTGCTGCACGTCGAGTGCCTGCTGGTAATCGGCAAGCTGGCTTTTCAGCTCATCCACTTCCAGCTCGGCCGCTTCGGCACGGGCTTCGTTCTCTTCCTGCATGTCGGCGGCTTCAGCCACCACTTCATTCTGCTCTTCGAGACGAATCTGCAGCTCATCGAGGTCCGCTTCATAGCGCTCGATTTTTTCCTGCTGACGCAGCGCGGTCTGCACCAGGTTCAGGTGATCGCTGGCGGCCTGGTAATCGGCTTCCAGGTCGCCTTCAGCACCGTTGTGCTCGCCCAGCTCTCGCGCCATTTCAACGTGCTTGTACTGCTCGGCCACCAGCTGTTTACGGGAGGTAAACAGCTCGCGACGGTATTCTAATGCCTGATCGAGATGCACGCGGCGCTCGTTGGCGTGGCGCATGTAGTCCGCCGCCACGTAGTTGGTGGCTTCGCTGATCAGGTGTTTAAACAGGTCGCGGTCAGACTGGGTAACGCGAATCGCTTCCAGCGTCATGCGGTTTTCGCGCAGCGCCGCTTCCATATCCTGGAAGGCCTTACGCACGCCGCTGTTTTCCGGCAGCAGGTAGTCGCGCAGGGAGCGGGTAATCGCGCTGGAGATACCGCCGTACAGAGACGCTTCGATCAGGCGGTAGTATTTGCTACGGTCTGATGCGGTGCGCAGACGACGCGCCACCACGCCCAGATCGAACATCAGCGAGTGGTAGTCGGTAATCGAGTTGAACTGCTTGAACTGTACGCCTTCGATGGCTTCAAGCTTGTCTTTCAGCTCCTGCAGCGTCAGCACGCGCGCCTGGCGTTCGTTCAGGGTTTCCGTCAGCAGCGCCGTCGGCTGCACGGAGGTCGGCAGACCCTGGATCGCAAACGGCTTGATATCCACTTTACGGTCGCGACCGGCGACCTGCTGCAGGCGCACGCCCACTACCACACGCTGATGACGGGAGTTAATGACGTCCAGAACCGAATAACAGACGCCGGCCTTCAGCTTACCGTGCAGACCTTTATCACGGGAGCCGCTTGTGGCACCCGCTTCGGTGGTGTTACGGAAGTGAAGCAGCGTCAGATCGGGGATCAGCGCCGTAACAAAGGCCGCCATGGTGGTGGATTTACCCGCACCGTTACCGCCGGAGAGCGTCGTGACCAGCTCATCCAGATCGAACGTTCGGGCAAAGAAGCCGTTCCAGTTAATCAGCGTCAGTGAGCGAAATTTACCGCGTTCAATCATTACTCTTCCTCCCCGCTATCCGGCAGATTCTCTTCATGCTCGTCATTGAGCTGCAAATGGTTTTCCACCGGCATCGCTTCACCGTCGCGGATCATGCGAAGCTGCGCTTCACGCGCGTCATCGCCCGCGCGCACGTCGGCGCCGAAGCGGAAGACAGATTCCGTAATGCGGAATTTGCTGCTGTCGTGGCCCATAAACCAGACCATCCCCAGACGGCGCAGACGGTTCAGGGAAGAGCGAACTTTTTCCTGTAATTTCTGACGGTCAAGATCCGACCCCGTGGAGCGGTTGTTCACCAGCTTCAGCAGCTTGCTTTCATCTGCCAGCGTCAACAGCTCGTCGTAAAGTTCCTGCTGGGTGAAGATCCCTTCATTCGCCAGACGTTCCGGGCTGAGGTAGAGGTAGCAAAGAATTTTGCCAACCATCATATCCAGCTCGGAGAGCACGGAACGCGGGATCAGCGTCGTGGAGCGCGGACGCAGGTAGAAAAACCCTTCCGGCGCGCGGATAAGTTCCACGTTATAGCGTGCGTAAAACTCTTCCAGGTACTCCTGGAAGTCCATCAAAAAGGCGTGATTATCCAGCTCGTCTAATCCAATGTGACGACCGGCACGCAGCTGGCTGTCCAGCGCCGGAAATAACGGATTCGCCAGCGCCTGTGCCAGCTTAACTGGCATCACTTGTTCAATATTTGTCAATGACATGCGCCTGTACCTTGGCTCCGTAATCGTTGATTGGCTGCCACTTCGGCGGCAGGCCGGTGAAATCTGCTTGCGCGACGCCCAGGCGCACCGCCTGGTCTACCACAATGCGGGCAATGTCGAAGTGGCGCGCGCGTGGATATTGCGCCAGATAGTCGCGCACCACGAGCCCAAGATCCAGCGGCACTTGTCTGGTTTTGTAGACAGCGAGCTGTTCTTCGATCATCGCCGCAAGCTGCTCGCGAATCTCGTTAAATTCTTCGTATTCCAGATCCGGCGGCAGTTCACCGGTCACCTCTTCATCGCGCAGCGCCATCTCTTCGTCGCGCATATCCAGCAGACGATCGGCATTGGCGTAGGTCAGCGCCCACGGCGCATCGAAATAGGTCTGCACCGACTGACGCAGACGCTGAGCAAAGACGCGGTTTTTATCCATATCAATCGCGGTACGGATAAATTTATGCACGTGTCGGTCATAGCCGATCCACAGGTCGATCGACTGCTGGCCCCAGCTGATAATGCGATCGAGTTTGCTCTGCAGATCGAACACCAGGCGGTCGACAAAATGCAGATCGTCGTGTGCCAGCGTCGCATCCTGGATACGCAGCAGGTTAGCCTGCAGCTTGTCTCCTGCGGCTTCCAGCGTATCCTGGAGCTCACGCAGCGTGCCGGAGGTTTCTGACAGCAGAAGTTCACAGCTGGAGATGGCCGCTCGCCAGTCTTTATTCAGCAGCTGGGCGATATCGTCTTTCACCTGCTGCTGCTGTTCGTCCATCAGGCGCTGGGTGAGATCGATACTGTCGAAAATCTCGGCCACCGAATATTTCAGCGGCGCGTAGACGTTACGGTGCCAGTGGAATTCGTCACCGTTTTCATCCGCCGCGTCGGCGGCGCGCTTAAGCTCACCCGCCACGATCGAGAGCTGCATGGAAAGACGCAGCGTGGAAAATTCACGCTGGCGGATGTAGTAATCGGTGATGCCGATGCCCAGCGGCGTCAGGCGATAGATGGCGTTTCCTTCCGCCTGCTCGCTGGTAAAGCGGTTCAGCAGACGTTGACGCACCATATCGTTGATTGCGTTGTTGGCACGCACGCTAATGGTTTCGCTGGTTTGCTCAAACGCATCACTGACATGGCGGAACGCATCCACCAGTTCACCCTCGCTCATTTCACCGTCCAGCCGTTCGCCGTTCAGCGTGGCAACCGCCAGCAGGAAAGAGAGTCTGTCTACCGGCAGCGAGATGGAGAAATCGTTTTTCCTGGCCCAGGCAACCAGTTCGGGGACTGTCTGGGAAAATTCACTCATAGGTTATCCTTGCATCTGCGGCTTGTGCGCGGTGACGTGAATATAGCGGCCAAGGCTGATAAAAGGCTCCTGACGGCAATACCGCGTTTCTAATTCTGTTAAGGTGTCAAAACAGTCACGCTGTTTGTGTTTTTCACGCAGATAATCATGAAACACCCTGACGCCCGTCTTCCCGACTATCTGCCAGCCAATCGCTTCCAGCCAGCCATAAACCTGCTGTGGATCGCGCGGATAGTCCGGGGAAAGCGTGCGCTTTTTCTTTTTGGGCATCCCGACCTGCACATAGTCGAAGTTTCCTGCAACCATGTTGTGCATCAGGAAGCCGTTAGCATTGTAGAACATCAGCGACAGCGTGCCGCCCGGGCGCAACATCGACCACAGGGTTTGTAACACGCTTTGCGGATCGGCAACCCACTCCAGCACCGCATGAAACAATATCAGATCAACCTGGGTTTCCAAATGCTGTGCGATGTCCTGAGCGGCGCATTGTATAAAATGCATGTTGTCGCTCACACCTTTCTCTTCTGCAGCACGCGTCGCGCGGGCGACCATTTCAGCAGAAAGATCGCAAAGCGTGACGTGATGACCGCGCTCGGCCATTTTTATCGCCGTCTGCCCTTCACCGCCACCGGCGTCCAGCACGCGCAACGTTTGCCCACCAAAGGTGGCCAGAATGGTGTCCAGATCCTGCCAGAGGATCGTCTGACGGAGCTGCCCTTTCGTGGTGCCATAAATGTTGCGCGAAAACTTTTCCGCGATGTCATCAAAATTGCGATCCCGCATTGGGAGAGTTCCACTCGCTAACTGCAAAACCGCTATTTTGTCACACCCGCGCGGAGAATGAACCTCTCTGGTGTAATATCACGGGTAATCCCCTGCTATATGGTCAAAAAAGGAACCAAAAAGGATGCTTTTTACCCTTAAGAAATACATTGGAGGGATGATGCTTCCCCTTCCGCTGCTGCTCATCATCATCGCGCTGGGGCTGGCGCTAGTGTGGTTCAGTCGCTTTCAGAAGAGTGGTAAAACGCTTATCACGCTCGGCTGGTTTGTCCTGCTGCTGTTGAGCCTGCAGCCGGTCGCGGATGGTCTGCTACGCCCCATCGAAAACAAATACCCAACATGGCAGGGAAATCAGAAAGTGGCGTACATCGTGGTGCTGGGCGGCGGATATACCTGGGATCCTGACTGGGCCCCCAGTTCAAACCTGATCAACAACAGCCTGCCGCGGCTAAACGAAGGCATTCGCCTCTGGCTGGCGAACCCGGGATCAAAAATGATCTTCACCGGCGCGGCGGCCAAAACGAACCCGGTGAGTACGGCTGAAGCGGGCGCCAGGGTCGCAGAATCACTCGGCGTGCCGCGTTCCTCGATTATCATCCTGGACAGCCCAAAAGACACCGAAGAAGAGGCTGCCGCAGTGAAGCAGGCAATTGGCGATGTCCCGTTCTTACTGGTGACCTCCGCCTCACACCTGCCGCGCGCGATGATTTTCTTCCAGAAGCAAGGCCTGCACCCGCTTCCCGCACCGGCAAACCAGATGGCCATCGACGCGCCGCTCAACCCGTGGGAACGGGCGATCCCATCCCCGGCCTGGCTGATGCATAGCGATCGCGTCGGTTATGAGACGCTCGGACGCCTCTGGCAGTGGCTGAAAGGATCGTCAGGCGAGCCAGGGCAAGAGTGATTTTGTTGCCAGATCGAAATTTGCGCGATTAAAACGTCCGGTGTTGACCAGCTGCGCGACTTCGTCCCAGAGCAGGTAAAGCCAGCGCCGCCAGAGAAACGCTTCTGCAACGGGTGCGCGTTGAAGGTAGTGCCACAGTAGACCTTCCGCCGCCCCGCTGTCGCTGAGCCTGAACAGCTCGTATTCGCGCGGAGCCCAGAGCATGATCCCCGGCCCAAGCATCGCCAGAAGCTGATCGCTGCGGGAGTCCTTGAGCATGCTGCGCAGGGTGAAATTACCGTGAATCAGCACGCAGTTGTCATTAAAACCGTCGAATAGCGCCGGTAAGCACTCGCGGGTGCGAAACAGAATACGTTTGTCCTGCATGGTTAAACCGGTATTGCTGAACTGGTTAAGCGTTCCCCACAGCACTTCCACCCGCTGGCGATACCACAGCGGCCACAGGTTTTCCTGAGTGCTGTCGACCGGACCAACAAGCCCGCGGCTATCCTGACGGTGCCAGGCCAGCAGCGCCTCGACAATCTGGTCTTTTAACTGCTCCCAGCGTTCCGGCGTGCGCGCGGGCGCTTCAACGGGCACGCCGCGTAAACGCTCAATCAGCAGCACGTCCGGGCCGGGGTGTTCCTCGTGGGTCATCACGCCGTACACCGTCGGCATACGGACGGTTCCCTCCCGCGCCAGCATCGACATTTTCCATGCCAGCTGCCTGGCAACGCCCGGCGAGGTGAAACTTCTGGCCATCAGCGGCATTGGGTTGCCCTGACTGTCATACAACGACCAAAGCGCGGTATCGGCCTTTTCACTCACGCATTCAACCCGGCTTAATTTCTCACCCAGCAGATGGCTAAGTTCGGCACGCAGCTGTTCCATATGAGATTACCCCCATTAAGACTACTGCTTTTATAATGAGCGTCCTGAAGGGAGATGTCACCCGGAAGAGAACAATTAGGAAAAAGAAAGGGGAATTAGCGAGGGAGAGAACATCCCTCCGACAGGAGGGATGCAGGCGGTATTAGCGCAACTCGGCGCGAACGCGCTCAAGATCTTCCGGCGTATCAACGCCCGTTCCAGGCACTTCGCTGGCAACGGCAACGTGAATTTTTTCGCCGTACCAGAGCACGCGAAGCTGCTCCAGCATTTCGATATGCTCCAGCGGACTCGGCGCCCAGGTAACATACCGACGAATAAAACCGGCGCGATAGCCGTAGATCCCGATATGACGCAGGAAAGTATCACCGATAGACTCTTTAGAGAGCGCAAAGCGATCGCGATCCCACGGGATGGTGGCGCGTGAGAAATAGAGCGCATAGCCTTCGGCATCCATGACCACCTTCACCGCATTCGGATTGAATGCCTCTTCAGCGTGGTGAATAGGCACCGCGAGCGTCGCCATACCGACCTGACGCTGAGCCAGGTTTTCTGCCACCTGACGGATAATCACCGCCGGGATCATCGGCTCGTCACCCTGAACGTTAACGATGACCGTATCATCACTGAAGCCACATTTTTCAACCACTTCCGCCAGACGCTCGGTGCCGGACTGGTGATCGGCGCGGGTCATGCACACCTCACCGCCAGCCGCCTCAACCGCACGGGCGACGTCAGGATGCTCGGTAGCAACAATCACGCGATCGGCACCGGATTCACGCGCACGCTCAAGGACATGCACAATCATCGGCTTGCCGTTGATATCCACCAGCGGTTTACCCGGAAGACGCGTTGAGGCATAACGCGCAGGAATAATGACAACAAAACTCATGGTTTGCTCTCTTCTGCCACCAGGGAACGAGCTTCATTTTCCAGCAGCACCGGAATGCCGTCACGCAGCGGGAAAGCCAGGCTGTCCAGCTTGCAAATCAGCTCCTGTTTGTCCTGGCTGTAGTAGAGTTTGCCGTTGCATACCGGGCAGGCAATAATTTCAAGTAAACGGTGATCCATAGTTCCTCCGTATGGGTAATCGCTAAAGCTTAACACATTCCCTTTTCAGGGAGTGCCTGTTTCCCAGCCACTTCGACAGGATGTAAACAGTCCGTCGGGCACCCGGCCCAGCGTCACGTCGCGAGCACCCTGCCAGCGCGCGAATTCGCTAATGGCGAACGTTAACCCTTTTTCCAGGCTCGCCGTCACCCTGACGCCCTCTTCCAGATAAAGCGCAATAATTTCAAGCGTGCCGGTCTTGCGGTGCATTTTGGCGTCCATACGCCCGACCAGTTGCCCCTTATGCAGCAGCGGGAGAACAAAGTAACCATACTGGCGCTTTGGCGCTGGGGTATAACATTCCAGCCGGTAGCTAAAATCGAACAGCTGCTCGGCGCGTTTTCTGTCCCAGACGACCGGGTCGAAAGGCGACAACACCGCACTGTGGGTTGCCTGAAGTTTCCCCTCCAGGGCCAGAGGAAGTAGCGGGAGGAGATCCGCATGCAGCCACATTTCGCCCAGCGTTTCCACCGTGACGGGGATGACGCGCTGTTCGCGTTGCCAGATGTCCAGCAGCGGTATCAGTGCGGGCTGGCGAAGGCGGTAATAGTCTGCCAGCCATTGCGTGCGGAAAATCCCCAGGCTGCGGGCGCTGTTTTCGAGCATGATGGCCTCGGCCGCCTCCTGGGTAAGCAGGTCACGCTCGTCGTCCCAGTGCGGCATCACGCGATGCGTCAGGTCGTAGACGCGCTGAAAATTACGCCGCTCAATCACCATGACTTTGCCAGAGGTAAATAGCCCTTCGAGATGACGTTTATGCGGCTTCCACTCCCACCAGCCGCTGGTGCCTTTGCGCGGGTGTTCAAAATCGGCGGAGCGTACGGGACCGTTTTCCTGAATATGCGCGATAAGCTGCTCAATTTCGGCAGCATGTTCCAGCATCCACGCCTGACGGTATTTCCAGCCCATCTTTTCTGGAGCAAGCATACGGTGGCGAACCAGGGCGAAATCGCTGCGGGGCAGGAAGCAGGCTTCGTGCGCCCAGTACTCCATTAACTCCCCCTTGCTGAGCGCCTCATCCAGCCACTGTGAAGGATAATTCCCCAGGCGGCTAAACAGCACCAGGTAAGGGCTTCGCGCCACGATGTTAATGGTGTCGATTTGAAGCAGCGACATGCGCTGGACGGTCGAGAGAATATCGGCAGGCTGCGCGCGGCGGCGGGGCTTTTTAAGCAGCCCCTGCGCGGCAAGGTGTAAATGACGTGCGGCTGAAAGCGAGAGTTGCGGTAAAGACATGCGTTATCCTGTCAGTCAAAGCGCCACCAGAACCGCGTAGGCCTTTACTGCACCAACGCAATCAGTTCCTGGAGCAAGTGTTCCGGCTGCTCGCCGCTGAGTTCAGCGTCAACCGGCAGATACCACCAGTTATCTTTCGCAAAGGCACGGCATTTTACCGCATCTTTTTCGGTCATGATCAGAGACTGCCCGGGTACGGTCAGGGCGTCTACCTGCCCTTCCACCAGCGCCTGATGGTCGGCCAGCGGAACGCGTTTTTCCAGCCGGGCACCACAGTGTTCCAGCGTCGCGAAGAAGCGCGGCGGATGGCCAATCCCCGCCATCGCCACCGGTGAAGGCAGCTCAGCAACCGCCCGGCGTTCCCCCGTCACCAGATTGATCGCCAGGCCTGGCTGCAGGTACATCGGGATTTCACCCGCTTTTGCCTCACCGCCGTTCACAATCACCGCATCAACGGACTTAAGACGCGAAGCGCGTTCGCGCATAGGGCCGGCCGGCAGCCACCAGCCGTTACCGAAGCGGCGAACCCCGTCGATGACCACAATCTCTTTATCACGCGCCAGGGCGTAATGCTGCAGGCCATCGTCAGTGATAATGATTTGTACCGCGTGTTCGGCAAGCAGTGCCTGAACGGCGTCGCTGCGCACCGGGGAGACCGCAACCGGCGCGCCGGTACGCTGGAAAATCAATACCGGCTCATCACCCGCTTCGGCAGTTGTGGTTTCCGCCTTCAGCAGCAGCGGATAACGCGCCGCTTTACCGCCATATCCGCGCGATACCACCCCCGGGCGGATACCGCGTTTTTGCAATTGCTCCACCAGCCAGATTACCACCGGCGTTTTACCGTTGCCGCCCGCCGTAAGATTACCGACCACCACAACCGGAACCGGCGCGCGCCAGGCACGTTTCAGCCCCAGACGGTAAAGCAGACGGATAATGCCGCTCACCAGGCCGTATAGCCAGGAGAGCGGCAAAAGCAGCAGCCATAGCGGAGATTCACCGGACCAGATGCGTGCAATCATTCGCCAAACTGCATCTTATGAAGCTGGGCGTAAACGCCGCGGTGTTCCAGCAAATCAGCATGGCTTCCGCGTTCAACAATGATACCGTCCTCAACCACGACGATTTCGTCAGCCTGCTCGATAGTCGACAGACGGTGCGCAATCACCAGCGAGGTACGGTTCTTTTGCAGCTCATCCAGGGCAGACTGAATAGCGCGTTCAGATTCCGTATCCAGCGCTGAGGTCGCTTCGTCCAGAATCAGGATCGGGCTGTCGCGCAGCAGCGCACGCGCAATGGCGATACGCTGACGCTGACCGCCGGAGAGCAGCACCCCGTTCTCACCGATTATCGTATCCAGACCGTTATCCATCTTGTTGATAAAGTCCATTGCGTAGGCCATACGCGCGGCGTTCTCAATCTGCTCGCGGCTGTATTCATCCGTGCGCGCATACGCAATGTTGTTTGCCACAGTATCGTTGAACAGGTGCACGTTCTGGGAAACCAGCGCCACCTGGTTACGCAGCGACTGCAGGGTATATTCCCGCAGGTCATGACCGTCCAGGAGGATCTCACCTTCGTTAATATCGTAGAAACGGGTGATCAGGCTGGCAATGGTCGATTTACCCGAGCCGGAACGGCCCACCAGCGCCACGGTTTTACCCGCCGGAATGGACAGGTTGATATTACGCAGCGCCGGCGTTTCACGTCCAGGATAGGCGAAAGTGACATTGCGAAATTCAACGTCGCCACGGGCGCGCTCAATCTCGCGTGTACCTTCATCTTTTTCCTGTTCGGAATCCAGAATGCTGAACAGCGTCTGACAGGCGGCCATCCCGCGCTGGAACTGGGCATTCACGTTCGTCAGGGATTTCAGCGGACGCATCAGTGCAATCATAGAGGAGAAGACCACGGTGATGGTACCCGCCGTCAGCGTCTCCATGACGCTAGGGAAGCTTGCGGCATACAGGACGAATGCCAGCGCCAGTGACGCTATCAGCTGAATAATCGGGTCAGAGATGGAAGAGGCCGAGACCATTTTCATCCCCTGCAGACGCATTTTATTGCTGACTTTATCGAAGCGTTTGGTTTCGACGTCCTGACCGCCAAAAATCAGAACTTCTTTATGCCCTTTCAGCATCTGTTCCGCGCTGGTCGTCACCTGCCCCATCGTGTTCTGCATATTTTTACTGATATTGCGGAAGCGCTTTGAGACGACGCGGATAGCAATAGAAACTATCGGTGCCAGAACGATAAGGATGATCGACAGCTGCCAGCTGTAATAGAACATCATCGCGAACAGGCCGATGATTGACGCACCCTCACGCACAACGGTGATCAGTGCGCTCGAGGACGAGGAGGCAACCTGCTCTGAGTCGTAGGTAATACGGGACAGCAGCGTCCCGGTAGACTGCTTGTCAAAGAACGAGACCGGCATGCCCATCATGTGGCTGAACAGGCGACGGCGCATGGTCATCACCACTTTCCCTGATACCCAGGAAATACAGTAGCTGGAGATATAGCTGGTGATGCCGCGTAAGATCATCAGTCCGATAACCACCAGAGGCATCCATAGCAACACTGAGCGATCCGTTTTACCAAAACCGTCGTCCAGTAACGGTTTGAGAAGCGATAGCATAAAAGTATCGCTGGCTGCGTTGAGGATTAACGCTACTCCCGCCACGATCAGGCCTGTTTTAAAGGGCGCAATCATCGGCCAGAGTCGGCGGAAGGTTTGCCACGTGGAGAGATCTTTGTCGTTATGCATTCAAAAAACCAGCATTCGTTGAAATAGCCGCATATTCTACCCGTTATCGACGGGCTCGCCAAACCACTGATGATACCAAACGGGTAAAAATTGCTCTCGCAAGCGCCGGATTTGCCAGTGATGTTGCGAGAATGTCACCGATATTTGTCCAGAATGAGGGGTATCGTGCCAGATGTACCCCTCTTTTCGATAGCGTCGAACAACTTTTGCCGACGGGAATCGCCATGCGTTATAGCGGGCCGCTGAATCCAGGGCGATCTGACCTTCCACCCGCTGTACCAGCGGCAATGACGACGAAGTATTGCTGCCATGATGGGGCACCTGTATAAGCGTGGACGTCAGATAACGCCAGTAATGGCTAAGCATAGCCTGTTCCGCTTGCGCTTCAATGTCCCCTGTTAGCAGAACACTCTGCTCACCGTCGTCCACCTTGACCACGCAGGAATGGTTATTTCCCTGAGCCGGGTAATTTTCGGGGGGCCAGTGGACGGTGAAGGAGAGTCCCTGCCATTTCCATCTCTGCCCGCGAAAACAGGGGCGATGTCCCGTCTGGCGCAATGGGCTTCTTACCCACGCGTCAGGCCACGCTTTTTGCAACGATGCGAGTCCTCCCGCATGGTCGAGGTGCTCATGACTGAGAATAACGCCTTCAGGCCGCAGGTGATGCCAGCGAAGCCACGGGATAATCAACCGCTGCGCGCTATCCCCGCCCGACCAGGCGAGCCCGGTATCATAGAGAATGGCTTTCCCCTGCCGTTCAATGACCATCGCCAGCCCCTGCCCCACATCCAGCATATGCAGCGTCCAGCTCTCGCTTTTTTCCGTTCGCCAGAGAGGAAATGTCAGTAAGACACTTCCTGCCAGACAAACGGCTGGAAGGGTTTTCCAGGCACGAAAGCGCCAGCCGATGATGATAAGCCAGGGCAGTAATGTCATGTACTCCCAGCGTTGGTCGACATTTTGCCAGCCGTCAGGCAGGCGCATGAGGAGCCAGAACAGCCCCGCAAGTGACTTATCGGCTGCGAACCATACGACGCTTTCCAGTGCCGCCAGCGGTAGGAGATGAAGCAGCATACCGAGCAGGATCAGCGGCACGGAGACAAACGTCACCAGGGGAACGGCAAGGAGATTCGCGACCAGGGAGGAGATGCTGAAGCCATGGAAAATCAGAACCTGTAACGGCATCAGCAGCATCAACATGCCCAACTGCAGATAGATCAGGTTCAGCAGCGGCCGTAGACGTCGTGCCCTGCGCCAGCCAGGAAGAGGCAGCCACTGAAACCAGAAAATCAGCGCGGCGACGGCAAATGCAGACAAGAGCAGACTCTGCGAGAGTATGGCTAAGGGATCGCTTATCAGGATTGCCGCGATACAGCAAACCCACACCTGCCAGGGAGACCATTGTCGGGCAGCGATCCGCAACATTGCAAGCACAGCAAGCGCGATGACCGTTCGTAGCGCAGGAGGCTGCAGACCGGTAAGCCAGGCGTAGAAAGCGGCAAAGCATAACCCGGCCAGAAGAGGCATTTGCCAGTGGATCCGGTGGCTGGGTAATAAAAACTGGAGCCCACGTGCGAGTAACCAGGCGAGGGATGCCGCCAGCGCGATATGCAGTCCCGAAATAGCCATCAGATGCAGCGTCCCGGTTTCGCGCATCAGGTCTTGTATTTCCCGGGGCATATCCAGACGTTCACCCATTCCCAGTCCGAGGATAACCGCCCCCCATCGGTAAGCAGAAAGGCGGTTTTGCAGTGACATGAGATATTGCGCTCGCAGGCTGCAGCGTCCATCAACGAGTTCCGCACGGGTGAAACGCCCGCTCAGCGTTTGATGGCGGGCAAAAGCGCTGCGCTGAGAATCATAACCGCCGTCGTTCAGCTCGCCGTGGGCAGGCCTGAACCTGAGCGTCATGGTCCAGCGCTGACCGGCACACGCTTTCTGTGGCAGATAATTGCCATACAGCGTTATGCCGGTAGAGGCCCACCAGCGCTTGCCATCAACGCTAAGAATGTTTCCCTGATGCTGCGTTGCGCCATCTGTGGCGGCGATCGCTACCTCAGCCTGCACGGCCCCCGTGGTTAAATGCTGCATCGGCCAGACGCTCTCCTTCGCAGCCAGAATACCCCACACGCAACATAACAGCGTGATACCCGCATACTTCAGTCGTACGTTTCGCCGTGCGGCCAGCACGATCCCGCCAACAATCATTATCCACACGGTGTGACGTGATGGCAGTTCAGGTAACCAGAGTAACGGGGCTATCGCCAGAATGGCGCAGATACTAAGCGCGGGAATTCCCATTGCTACCTCCCTGTTTCAGAGGGGCAGTATGTAATCAGGTAGAAGGAATTGTCAGATGGTAAGAATGCGTTTTACAGCGCGAGCTGTGCTGTTTTTATCGGTTTGCAGAAAACGAAACGGAAAAATGCGGGGCACCTTCAGAATGAAAGCGACAGAGACAAAAAAAGCACCCGCAGGTGCTTTCTTTCGAACCCAGTTTAACCGACTGGCTAAACTCAGTTACCGTAAATATTGGCGCGATCGCGCAGTTCTTTACCCGGCTTAAAGTGTGGAACGTACTTACCTTCCAGCTCGACTTTATCGCCAGTTTTCGGGTTACGCCCGGTACGTGGAGCACGATAGTGCAGAGAAAAACTACCGAAACCGCGGATTTCAATGCGCTCGCCCTGGGCAAGAGTGGAGGCCATATGCTCCAGCATCTCTTTTACGGCATCTTCCACTGCCTTGGCAGGGATATGCGGTTGCTGACTGGCAAGTCTTTCAATCAATTCTGACTTGGTCATGATTCCTCCGGTTCCTTTCAAACCAATTAGCTGAACAGCTCATTAAACAAGGGCGGCCGTAGCCGCCCTTTGTTATTGATTACAGGACGAATCCTGCAATCTGTCAAGTTTGCTCCTCATCCTTCACGCTGTAAATGCGTTACAGCGCAAATGATGCTGAGAACCTGATATTACTCGCCTTTAGCTGCTTTGAAAGCTTCAGCCATTGCGTTGTTAGAGAAGTTTGCATCTTCCTGTTTGTTAACAGTTGCGATTGCATCTTTCTCATCAGCTTCGTCTTTAGCACGAACAGACAGGCTGATTGCACGGTTCTTACGGTCAACACCGGTGAACTTAGCTTCAACGTCGTCGCCTACGTTCAGAACCAGAGTGGCATCTTCAACGCGGTCACGTGAAGCTTCAGAAGCGCGCAGGTAACCTTCAACGCCGTCAGCCAGTTCTACGGTTGCGCCTTTAGCGTCAACTGCAGTCACTTTACCGTTTACGATTGCGCCTTTCTTGTTCAGTGCAACCCAGTTGTTGAACGGATCTTCTGCGAGCTGTTTAACGCCCAGGGAGATACGCTCACGCTCTGCGTCAACCTGCAGAACAACTGCAGCGATTTCGTCGCCTTTTTTGTATTCACGAACTGCTTCTTCGCCTGCAACGTTCCAGGAGATGTCAGACAGGTGAACCAGGCCATCGATGCCGCCGTCCAGGCCGATGAAGATACCGAAGTCAGTGATAGACTTGATTTTACCTTCAACACGGTCGCCCTTGTTGTGGGTTTCCGCGAACTGCTGCCATGGGTTGTTTTTGCACTGTTTCAGGCCCAGGGAGATACGACGACGTTCTTCGTCGATATCCAGAACCATCACTTCCACTACATCACCAACGTTAACAACTTTGGATGGGTGGATGTTTTTGTTGGTCCAGTCCATTTCGGAAACGTGCACCAGACCTTCAACGCCTTCTTCGATTTCAACGAAGCAGCCGTAGTCAGTCAGGTTGGTTACGCGACCAGTCAGTTTAGTACCTTCTGGGTAACGCTTAGCGATAGCTACCCATGGATCTTCGCCCAGCTGTTTCAGGCCGAGGGATACACGAGTACGCTCGCGGTCGAACTTCAGCACTTTAACAGTGATTTCGTCGCCCACGTTCACGATTTCGCTTGGGTGCTTAACGCGTTTCCACGCCATGTCGGTGATGTGCAGCAGGCCATCAACGCCGCCCAGGTCAACGAATGCGCCGTAGTCAGTGAGGTTCTTAACGATACCTTTGACTTCCATGCCTTCCTGCAGGTTTTCCAGCAGCTGATCGCGTTCTGCGCTGTTTTCGGATTCGATAACGGCACGACGGGAAACAACAACGTTGTTACGCTTCTGGTCCAGCTTGATTACTTTGAATTCAAGCTCTTTGCCTTCCAGGTGCAGAGTGTCACGAACTGGACGAACGTCTACCAGAGAACCTGGCAGGAACGCACGAATACCATTCAGCTCAACAGTGAAGCCACCTTTAACTTTGCCGTTGATAACACCGACCACAGTTTCAGCTTCTTCGTAAGCTTTTTCCAGCGTGATCCATGCTTCGTGACGTTTAGCTTTCTCACGAGAAAGCAGGGTTTCACCGAAGCCGTCTTCTACTGCGTCCAGAGCAACGTCAACTTCGTCACCTACCTGGATTTCCAGCTCGCCCTGGGCGTTTTTGAACTGCTCTGCCGGAATGGCGGACTCAGATTTCAGACCGGCGTCAACCAGTACTACGTCTTTGTCGATAGCAACAACAACACCGCGAACGATGGAACCCGGGCGGGTTTCGATTGTTTTTAAGGATTCTTCAAACAGTTGAGCAAAAGATTCAGTCATGTTTAATCTTCAGGTTAATATTAACGTCCACCTGGCTCCGTGCCGGATGGGGTTGTTTCACATACCCGCCGTCAATCCATTGCAGCGGGGGTACTGCTAAATCGGTCGCGATTACGCGAGTGCCAGTTTTTGGCGCGCATATTGTAGCGCTTTTTCAATCACTTGCTCAATAGTTAAACTGGTTGAATCCAGAACTAATGCATCTTCTGCAGGAACAAGTGGGGCGACGGCGCGGTTACGATCGCGGTCATCGCGCTCTTTTATCTCGGATAAAAGGCGATCAAAGTTAACACTAAACCCCTTTTCCTGCAACTGAAGCATGCGGCGTTGAGCACGTTCTTCCGAAGAGGCGTCAAGAAAAATTTTCACTGGCGCATCAGGGAATACCACCGTTCCCATATCGCGTCCGTCAGCGATCAGCCCCGGGGCTTCACGGAACGCGCGCTGACGACGTAACAGCGCCTCGCGAACGCGCGGGAACGCCGCGACCTGAGAGGCCGCATTAGCTACTTCCTGCGTACGGATTTCGCCGCTCACGTCTTCCCCTTCAAGGATGACTTCCAGGTTGCCATCGGTCGATACGAAACGCACATCCAGATGCGCAGCCAGCGGAACCAGCGCTTCTTCAGACGCGACATCCACATGGTGATGCAGCGCGGCCAGCGCCAACACGCGATAGATTGCTCCCGAATCTAAAAGATGCCATTGCAATGCTTCCGCCATCGCTTTGCACAGAGTACCTTTCCCTGCGCCACTCGGCCCATCAATGGTGATTACCGGGGCAACTGCCGTCATCTTTTTCTCCTTAAATAAGGCATACCGTTTACATGAACGCCGCGCATTATACGCGCCAACGTGCGCAACTGTTACCTTTGCGTGCAAATTACGGAATGATTGAAGCAGAGTGTAGAAGAAATGAGCGGAGGTGTTCGTAATGAAGCGTAAGGAAATGCCGCATCGGGCGATGCGGCAATACGTTATCAGGCCAGCGTGCTAATGCGTGCCAGCTGTTCGAAGTAGTCCGGGAAGGTTTTCGCGGTACATTTCGGGTCAAGAATCGTTACAGGCGTATCTGACAGCGCCACCAGCGAGAAGCACATCGCCATGCGGTGATCGTTGTAGGTGCCGATTTCCGCAAACTGCAGTTTTGCCGGAGGGGTCACGCGAATGTAGTCTTCGCCCTCTTCCACCTCGGCACCGACTTTTCGCAGCTCGGTCGCCATCGCGAACAGGCGGTCCGTCTCTTTTACGCGCCAGTTGTAGATGTTACGCAGCGTGGTAGTGCCTTTGGCAAACAGCGCCGCCGTGGCAATGGTCATCGCCGCATCCGGAATATGGTTCATGTCCATGTCGATGGCGTTCAGCTCGCCGTGGGTACAGGAGATGAAGTCATCGCCCCAGGTGACAATGGCGCCCATTTTTTCCAGCACGTCCGCAAAACGGATGTCGCCCTGCACGCTGTTACGGCCAATACCGGTCACTTTTACCGTGCCGCCTTTAATCGCACCCGCGGCCAGGAAGTAGGACGCGGATGACGCATCCCCTTCAACCAGGTAGTTGCCCGGAGACTGGTACTGCTGCGCCCCGCGCACCACGAAGCGCTGATAAGACTGGTTTTCCACCTCAACGCCGAAGGTTTTCATCAGATGCAGCGTGATATCAATGTACGGTTTGGAGACCAGCTCACCTTTAATGGTGATAACCGTATCCTGCGGTGCCAGCGGCGCGGTCATCAGCAGTGCCGTCAGGAACTGGCTGGAGACGCTGCCGTCCACCTCGACGTGACCGCCGGTAAAACCGCCGCGCAGACGCAGTGGCGGATAGTTTTCCTGCTCAAGATACTCAACCTGCGCGCCGCCCTGACGCAGAGCATCCACCAGGTGACCAATCGGACGCTCTTTCATGCGCGGCTCGCCGGTCAGCACAATGTTGTTGCTACCCAGACACAGGGCTGCCGCCAGCGGGCGCATCGCGGTACCGGCGTTGCCCAGAAACAGCTCAAGCTCTTCGCCCGAGCGCAGCGCGCCGCCGTTGCCGGTCACTTCGCAGCGGGTACGATCGTCGGAGAGAGTGTAATGAACGCCCAACGCTTTCAGCGCATTGAGCATATGGCGCACGTCATCGCTGTCCAGCAGGTTTGTGAGGACGGTGGTGCCGTTTGCCAGAGCTGCCAGCAGCAGAGCGCGGTTCGAGACACTTTTTGAACCAGGCAGATTGATGGTGCCATCTACCCGCGCGATAGGTTGTAACGTCAGGGATTCCATGAAAACTAAACTCTCAACTCAACATAATAAAAACCCCGCAGGGACGCTGCGGGGGTGAAAAACAGCAAATTAACCGTGACGACGTTCGAAGTCGATCATGAAATCCGTCAGGGCCTTAACGCCTTCCAGCGGCATCGCGTTATAGATGGAGGCACGCATGCCGCCAACGACACGGTGACCTTTGAGCGCATGCAGGCCTGCCGCGAAGGACTCTTCCAGGAACACTTTGTCCAGGCTGCTGTCCGCCAGCTGGAACGGCACGTTCATGCGGGAACGGTTCGCTTTCGCCACATCGTTGCGGTAGAAATCGCTCTTGTCGATTACGCCGTACAGGAGTTCGGCTTTCTGCTGATTCACCTTGTCCATCTGCGCCACGCCGCCGTTTTGCTTCAGCCATTTGAAGACCAGGCCGGAGAGATACCAGGCAAACGTTGGTGGGGTGTTGAACATCGAATCGTTATCGTTCAGCACGGTGTAATCGAGAATCGACGGACAGGATTTATGTGCTTTACCCAGCAGGTCTTCATGCACAACGACGATAGTCAAACCGGCCGGGCCGATATTTTTCTGCGCGCCCGCATAGATAACGCCGTAGCGGCTGACATCAATTGGCGCAGACAGAATGGTGGAGGAGAAGTCGGCGGCAACCACGACATCGCTACCGAAGTTTGGCGTCTCGTCGATGGCAATCCCGTCAATGGTTTCGTTCGGGCAGTAGTGCAGATACGCTGCGTTATCGGAAAGCTGCCACTCGCTCATTGGCTTCACGGCGCGCAGACCGTCAACGGTCACTTTGGCGTCGATAACATTCGGCGTGCAGTATTTATGCGCTTCTTTAACGGCGCTTGCCGCCCAGTAACCCGCGTCAACGTAGTCAGCCGTGGTATTGTCACCGAGAATATTCAGCGGAACGCCTGCAAACTGGCCGCGTCCACCGCCGTGACAGAACAATACTTTGTAGTTCGAGGGAATATTCAGCAGATCGCGAAAATCCTTTTCTGCCTCTTCCGCCACCTGAATAAACTCTTTACCACGGTGGCTG
The DNA here is from genome assembly GCF_041679625.1 of Enterobacter cloacae complex sp. ESBL7. Classification (NCBI taxonomy): domain Bacteria; kingdom Pseudomonadati; phylum Pseudomonadota; class Gammaproteobacteria; order Enterobacterales; family Enterobacteriaceae; genus Enterobacter; species Enterobacter cloacae complex sp. ESBL7. The sequence continues at coordinate 726,743 of NZ_JBGORN010000001.1, read as the reverse complement.
ATTTCCATCACCGACGTACCGAGACCGTTCCAGTCACAGAGTTCCTGTTGAGCCTGTTTAAGCACGTCTGCCGGTAACATTGCCGGACCTGAACTGAAATTAAAGACTTGAGCCATTTCCCCTCACCACGCTAAAAGCCATAAGTTATAACTGTGGATATCGGTTTTATCATTCAGTGACACGCGCCGCAATGTCTAAAACTTATGACCCGCGAAATGTGCCCCGCGTCACACAAAACAATCTGCCGCCTCGCCAGGACAAAACCGACAAAATGGCTGTCAGGTGATGCGTTTGGCCCGGCTAACCTTCGTCCATTCCGGATTTGCACAGCGGGGGCATAATTGACGATCCCCCGGCTGCATCGCGACAACATGGCTACATCTTACGCAAGCATACTCGCCTGATTCCGGTACCGTTCTGAAACGCTCAATGAGCATATCCGGCAGGATACACAGTCCCGGCTTCACCTCGTCGTCAGAATAGTAATAGACGCTGATCTGCCCGTTGGTTTCCATGATCGCCAGACGCACCTGCCCGAGCTGTTCAACGCTGTTCAGACGAAGCTCCATAAAGAACTCAAACTCGGTCATATTGGCGCTTTGTACATTTTCCCAGGCCAGCTGTCCGTCCTCGACGATAACGACCGGCTTCCCTTCAAGCAGATCTTCCAGCTTTTCGCTTTTCGACATCAGCCACATGACAAGACGGTAAAGTAGCGCCAGTGAGACAAAAACGATAAACACCGGCACCATCGGCACGTCGTCATAAAAGGCGACGTCACCCGCCGCCGAGCCCAGCGTCAGGATGATCAACACCTCAAAGAGCGACATCTGCCGCACGCCTCGGCGGCCGGTGATTTTAAGAAACAGGAAGACGAGGACGAAGGTATACAGGCTGCGCAGCGCCACTTCGCCCAGAAATTCAGGAGGAACTTTATCAAACGCCATCCGCTGGAGATCAAATGCTTTCATTTTTCTATGCCTTAACAGTCAGTTACTGCCACTAAGCATAGCCCAGCCTTTTATTTTCGCCGAAGATAGCACCCGTCACGCAAAACCCGTATCATTGCGCGCTTTACGTACGATAAAAGTGAACGCCATGACTCAAACGTTTATCCCCGGCAAAGACGCCGCTCTGGAAGATTCCATCGCTCGCTTCCAACAGAAACTGACCGACCTGGGTTTTAACATCGAAGAAGCCTCCTGGCTCAATCCGGTACCTCACGTCTGGTCCGTGCATATTCGCGATAAAGACTGTGCCCTGTGCTTTACCAACGGTAAAGGCGCGACAAAAAAAGCGGCACTGGCCTCTGCGCTGGGTGAGTATTTTGAGCGTCTGTCCACCAACTATTTCTTCGCTGACTTCTGGCTGGGCGAAACCATCGCTAACGGCCCGTTCGTTCACTATCCAAATGAAAAATGGTTCCCGCTGACCGAAGATGACGAGCTGCCGGAAGGTATTCTCGACGCGCGCCTGCGTGCCTTCTACGATCCAGACAGCGAACTGACCGCCAGCATGCTGATCGATCTGCAGTCCGGAAACGACGATCGCGGTATTTGCGCCCTGCCCTTTACCCGTCAGTCTGACGAGCAGACCGTCTATATCCCGATGAACATCGTCGGCAACCTGTATGTATCCAACGGCATGTCCGCCGGTAACACCCGCAATGAAGCGCGCGTGCAGGGTCTGTCTGAAGTCTTCGAGCGTCACATCAAAAACCGCATTATTGCCGAATCCATCAGCCTGCCTGAAATTCCGGCAGACGTGCTGGCGCGCTACCCGGGCGTAGTGGAGTCCATCGCCAAGCTGGAAGCCGAAGGTTTCCCAATCTTTGCCTATGACGGCTCGCTGGGCGGTAAGTATCCGGTTATCTGCGTCGTGCTGTTTAACCCGGCCAACGGTACCTGCTTCGCCTCATTCGGCGCGCACCCTGACTTCGGCGTGGCGCTGGAGCGTACCGTTACCGAGCTGCTGCAGGGCCGTAGCCTGAAAGATCTCGACGTCTTCACCCCGCCAACGTTTGACGATGAAGAAGTGGCCGAGCATACCAACCTTGAAACCCATTTCATCGACTCCAGCGGTTTAATTTCCTGGGATATGTTCAAGCAGGACGCCGACTATCCGTTCGTGGACTGGAGCTTTGCCGGGACCACGGAAGAAGAGTTCGCCACGCTGATGGCGATCTTCAACGCGGAAGATCGGGAAGTTTATATTGCCGACTACGAACATCTTGGCGTCTACGCGTGCCGCATTATTGTTCCAGGCATGTCCGACATCTACCCGGCTGAAGATCTGTGGCTGGCGAATAACAGCATGGGCGCGCACCTGCGCGAAACGCTGCTGGCTCTGCCGGGCAGCGAGTGGGAGAAAGAAGATTATCTGAACCTGATCGCCCAACTGGACGAAGAAGGCCACGATGACTTTACCCGCGTACGCGAACTGCTGGGCCTGGCGACCGGTAAAGACAACGGCTGGTATACCCTGCGCATCGGTGAGCTGAAAGCGATGCTGGCCCTGGCGGGAGGCGATTTGGATCAGGCCCTGGCCTGGACCGAGTGGACCATGGAATTCAACCAGTCTGTCTTCTCTGCCGAACGCACCAATTATTACCGCTGCCTGCAAACCCTGTTGCTGCTGGCCCAGGAAGAGGATCGCGAGCCGCTGCAATACCTGAACGCTTTCGTGCGTATGTACGGAGCTGAAGCCGTTGAAGCAGCCAGCGCGGCCCTGAGCGGCGAAGCGCCGTTCTATGGCCTGCAGGCTGTTGATAGCGATCTGAAAGCCTTCCCGGCGCATCAGTCGCTGCTGAAGGCCTACGAAAAGCTGCAGAAAGCAAAAGCCGCTTACTGGTCAAAATAAGCGCAGATAACATTACCAGCAGTAGGCGTATTCAATCGTCTGGGCTATATTACGGGGCAATTTCATTGCCCCGTTTTTTATTTTCTTCGGCAATGACTGTTGATTGTAATAATAAAGTTAAACATGGGTAAATATAATAATATTTACCCGGGCTTTACTGTTACTTTTTATGGTAAATACTCCATATTAATTAACTGCGTCAGGGGTGGCTGAACGAAAAAATTCAACTCTTTTCATAACTTTTAAAATTTATTTTTATAAGGATAATCAAATACTTACTCCGCATTTGCTGTAAAACCATACACACTGCGGGCCTATAAGCCAGGCGAGATATGATCTATATCAATTTCTCTTCTATAATGCTTTGTTAGTATCTCGTCGCCGACTTAATAAAGAGAGAGTTAGTGTGAAAGCTGACAACCCTTTTGATCTTTTACTCCCTGCTGCGATGGCCAAAGTTGCCGAAGAAGCGGGTGTCTATAAAGCAACGAAACACCCGATGAAGACGTTCTATCTGGCGATCACGGCTGGTGTGTTCATCTCTATCGCTTTCGTCTTCTACATCACCGCCACCACCGGTACTGCCGGAATGCCTTTCGGCATGGCCAAACTGATTGGCGGCATTTGCTTCTCACTGGGTCTGATTCTCTGCGTCATCTGCGGCGCCGACCTGTTCACCTCAACGGTGCTGATTGTCGTGGCAAAGGCCAGCGGAAGAATTACCTGGGGTCAGCTGGCACGCAACTGGCTTAACGTCTACGTGGGTAACCTGGTTGGCTGTCTGCTCTTTGTTTTGTTGATGTGGCTTTCTGGCGAGTACATGACCGCCAACGGTGGCTGGGGCCTTAACGTCCTGCAAACCGCCGACCACAAAATGCACCACACATTTATCGAAGCCGTTGCTCTCGGCATCCTCGCTAACCTGATGGTCTGCCTGGCTGTATGGATGAGCTACTCGGGTCGTAGCCTGATGGACAAAGCCTTAATTATGGTTCTGCCGGTTGCGATGTTTGTTGCCAGCGGCTTTGAGCACAGTATCGCGAATATGTTCATGATCCCAATGGGCATTGTCATCCGCGACTTTGCAAGCCCGGAGTTCTGGACCGCAGTTGGTTCATCCCCGGAAAGTTTCTCTCACCTGACTATTATGAATTTCATTACTGATAACCTGATCCCTGTCACTATCGGGAACATTATCGGTGGGGGTCTGTTAGTTGGGTTGACATACTGGGTCATTTACCTGCGTGGCGACGATCATCATTGATGGTTTTCTCAGGCAGTAAATAAAAAATCCACTTAAGAAGGTAGGTGTTACATGTCCGAGCTTAATGAAAAGTTAGCCACAGCCTGGGAAGGTTTTGCGAAAGGTGACTGGCAGAATGAAGTAAACGTACGTGACTTCATTCAGAAAAACTATACCCCGTATGAAGGTGACGAATCCTTCCTGGCTGGCGCAACTGACGCGACCACCAAGCTGTGGGACAGCGTAATGGAAGGCGTTAAACTGGAAAACCGCACTCACGCGCCAGTTGATTTTGACACCTCCGTTGCTTCCACCATCACTTCTCACGATGCTGGCTACATCAACAAAGCCCTTGAGAAAATCGTTGGTCTGCAGACTGAAGCACCACTGAAACGCGCAATCATCCCGTTCGGTGGTATCAAAATGGTTGAAGGTTCCTGCAAAGCGTATAACCGCGAGCTGGACCCAATGCTGAAAAAAATCTTTACCGAATACCGCAAAACCCACAACCAGGGTGTATTCGATGTTTACACCAAAGACATTCTGAACTGCCGTAAATCTGGCGTTCTGACTGGTCTGCCAGATGCGTATGGCCGTGGCCGTATCATCGGTGACTACCGTCGCGTTGCGCTGTACGGTATCGACTTCCTGATGAAAGACAAGTACGCGCAGTTTGTTTCCCTGCAGTCCGATCTGGAAAACGGCGTAAACCTGGAAGCGACTATCCGTCTGCGTGAAGAAATCGCTGAACAGCACCGCGCGCTAGGTCAGATCAAAGAGATGGCAGCAAAATATGGCTGCGATATCTCTGGTCCGGCTACCAACGCTCAGGAAGCTATCCAGTGGACCTACTTCGGCTACCTGGCCGCAGTTAAGTCTCAGAACGGTGCAGCAATGTCCTTCGGTCGCGTATCCACCTTCCTGGATGCGTACATCGAACGCGACATCAAAGCAGGCAAAATCACCGAGCAAGACGCTCAGGAAATGATTGACCACCTGGTCATGAAACTGCGTATGGTTCGCTTCCTGCGTACTCCTGAATACGATGAGCTGTTCTCTGGTGACCCAATCTGGGCAACAGAATCAATCGGTGGTATGGGCGTAGACGGCCGTACTCTGGTAACCAAAAACAGCTTCCGCTTCCTGAACACCCTGTACACCATGGGTCCTTCTCCGGAGCCGAACATCACCGTTCTGTGGTCTGAAAAACTGCCTCTGAACTTCAAGAAATTCGCGGCTAAAGTGTCCATCGATACCTCTTCTCTGCAGTACGAGAACGATGACCTGATGCGTCCGGACTTCAACAACGACGATTACGCTATCGCTTGCTGCGTAAGCCCAATGGTTGTTGGTAAACAAATGCAGTTCTTCGGTGCGCGTGCAAACCTGGCGAAAACCATGCTGTACGCAATCAACGGTGGCGTTGATGAAAAACTGAAAATGCAGGTTGGTCCTAAGTCTGAGCCGATCAAAGGCGACGTTCTGAACTTCGACGAAGTGATGGAGCGTATGGATCACTTCATGGACTGGCTGGCTAAACAGTATGTCACTGCGCTGAACGTAATCCACTACATGCACGACAAGTACAGCTACGAAGCCTCTCTGATGGCGCTGCACGACCGTGACGTTGTCCGCACCATGGCGTGTGGTATCGCTGGTCTGTCCGTTGCTGCTGACTCCCTGTCTGCAATCAAATATGCGAAAGTTAAACCAATTCGTGACGAAGACGGCCTGGCTGTAGACTTCGAAATCGAAGGTGAATATCCGCAGTTTGGTAACAACGACTCTCGCGTTGATGACATGGCGGTTGACCTGGTAGAACGTTTCATGAAGAAAATTCAGAAACTGACTACTTACCGTAACGCTATCCCGACTCAGTCTGTTCTGACCATCACTTCTAACGTTGTGTATGGTAAGAAAACCGGTAACACCCCAGACGGTCGTCGTGCTGGCGCGCCATTCGGCCCAGGTGCTAACCCAATGCACGGTCGTGACCAGAAAGGTGCGGTTGCCTCTCTGACTTCCGTTGCTAAACTGCCGTTTGCTTACGCGAAAGATGGTATTTCTTACACCTTCTCTATCGTGCCAAACGCGCTGGGTAAAGACGACGAAGTGCGTAAAACTAACCTCGCGGGTCTGATGGATGGTTACTTCCACCACGAAGCGTCCATCGAAGGTGGTCAGCACCTGAACGTGAACGTCATGAACCGTGAAATGCTGCTCGACGCGATGGAACACCCTGAGAAATATCCTCAGCTGACCATCCGCGTATCTGGCTACGCAGTACGTTTTAACTCCCTGACTAAAGAACAGCAGCAGGACGTTATCACCCGTACTTTCACTCAGTCCATGTAAGTGGAATTGACTGAAATCACGCGTTAAAAAGCGTACAATAAAGGCTCCACGTCAGTGGGGCCTTTTTAGCACCCTCTCCACCTCAGTCTCTTTTGTCCGCTATCTATACTCTATGGATATCAGCCAAAACAGACTTCAACACAGCCGGCTTTGAGCTGTGCATACTCAGGCCCCGGACGGGCCGATGCTGGAGATATCACCGCAATGTCAATTATTGGTCGCATTCACTCCTTTGAATCCTGTGGCACCGTCGATGGCCCGGGTATCCGCTTCATCACCTTTTTCCAGGGCTGCCTGATGCGCTGCCTGTACTGCCATAACCGTGACACCTGGGATACGCACGGCGGTAAAGAAGTGACCGTTGAAGACTTGATGAAAGAGGTGGTGACCTACCGCCACTTTATGAACGCGTCCGGCGGCGGCGTCACCGCATCCGGGGGTGAAGCCATTCTGCAGGCTGAATTTGTCCGCGACTGGTTCCGCGCCTGCCATAAAGAAGGCATTCATACCTGCCTCGACACCAACGGCTTCGTACGCCGTTACGATCCGGTTATCGACGAGCTGCTTGAAGTGACCGATCTGGTCATGCTCGATCTTAAACAGATGAACGATGAGATCCACCAGAACCTCGTTGGCGTCTCAAACCACCGCACGCTGGAATTCGCCAAATACATTGCCGATAAAGGCATCAAAACCTGGATCCGCTACGTGGTGGTTCCCGGCTGGTCAGATGACGACGACTCCGCGCACCGCCTGGGGGTATTTACCCGCGACATGGGCAACGTCGAGAAAATCGAGCTTCTGCCCTATCACGAGCTGGGTAAACATAAATGGGTGGCAATGGGCGAAGAGTACAAACTCGATGGCGTGAAGCCGCCGAAGAAAGAGACGATGGAACGCGTCAAAGGTATTCTTGAACAGTACGGCCACAAGGTGATGTATTAAAGAAAAGCCCGGTGAAAACCGGGCTTTTTTATATTCTATTTAAAGACGCCGTTAATAACGGACGTCACGATGGCTGTACTCAGCGCAATTAAGACCAGGTCGTCTCCGACCACGCGCCATTCATAGCCAGGGTAGGAAGGAAGCTGACCCAGCATTGAGGCCGGCACGGTTTTCTTCGCAATGCCCGGAGGCAACGGTTTACCGCGCGCCAGGTTTTTCGCGATACCCGGAGGCAGAGAGTCATAGCCCGTTAGGCCATAATTCAGCGCCAGATGGCGGGCATGATCGAAGCTCACGCGAGCGTCGACATCGTTACCGACATCTTTACTGCTTTTAAAGCTTTTATCCGATTTTCCAGGGTTATCCTGACCGTTATTTTGCTTATTGCCATGGTTACCAGAATTTCCGTTACCATGATTACCGCCATTACCTTGCCCGCCACCGTTTCCGTGACCACCGCCATTCCCGTTTCCAGGATTAGCCATGACCGGAGCCGTTGCAAACGTTAGAGACAACACTACGGCAAGTGCGGTAGTGGAAAAACGACGAATAGACATGATTGCTGCCTTATAGTGGTAGGACTCACATGAATTATCGCCTGGCGCAATAAACAAACAATAAGTAAAACTCTTAGTTGTGACAGGGACAAAAAAGCCTGTCATCGACAGGCTTTTAATTAATCAGGCATGAGCCACGGGCGTTGGGTGTTCTCCCACTTTGCGCAGCAGCATTAAGAGATAAATAAACGATACGCTGGCGATCATGATAAACAATAAATTATCAGAGTAATTCTGCATCAGCATCGCGGTAAACGTCGGCCCTAATAAGCTGCCGATGGTATAGCTCAGTAACAGCGCCTGGTTCATTGCCACCAGCTGGTGATGTTCAACTTTCTCACAGGCCCAGGCCATCGCGACCGGATAGAGCGTAAAGCCGGCGGCCCCGAGAATAAACAGCGCAGGCGCCATCGCGGCGTTGCTGAGCATGGCAAGGCATCCCATGATGACCACAAAGACCTGAACGCGCAGCACCAGCAGACGGCCGAAACGATCCGCCAGACGGCCAATCGGCCACTGCCCGACGATCCCCGCACTCACCATGACCGCCATCCAGAAACCAATTCCGGAATCGCTGACGCCCTGATGATTCAGATAGAGCGGCATCAGGCCGTAGAGCGAGCCCAGTACAATCCCCGAGATAATGCAGCCGTTAACGCCCAGGCGTGCCTGACGGAGTCTGAGCATCGGCCAGACGTGGGTCGATTCCTGATGCTCGCTGTTCTGGTTCACAATACGCGTGAAGAGCAGCGGCAGGATCGCGGCGAGCACCATGCCCGTTACCCACGGCAGAACGCTCATCAGGTCGGTTGGCAGCTTGCTGACCATCAGTTGACCCAGCACGGTGCCGACGTAATAAACCATCATATAGGCTGCCAGCAGGCGTCCACGGTTGCGCGAAGTGCCGCTGCACATCAGCGCGCTTTCAACCACCACCCAAATCATCGCGCAGCCTACGCCTGCGATAAAGCGCCATGCCATCCAGCTCCAGAAGCCGACCATCAGGCCCAGCCCGGCACACCCGGCGGCGAAAATCAGCGAAGCCAGATAATAGCTGCGATTAAAGCCAAAGCGCTTAATCAGGCTCCCGGTCATTAGCGTACCCAGCAGGTTCCCGGTAAAAAAGGACGAGCTGACCATACCCACCTGCCAGGTCGGTAAGTTTTCATGGGCGAGCCACAGCGGGACGAGCGTATTTAACACTGCGATCGCCAGGGTCAACAGAAGCAGGCCACAGAGCAACAGAAGCACTGGCCGGGTATAGGTGGTCATGGATTAAAAACCGTGAGGAAGTTCAGATTTCGTGCGCATCATGCCACTGGCACAAACAAAGTCAATCCACTGACTTAGCCGCCTCGCACAATATGTTCCCTGTCGATTTAAAAAACTTATCCTGCTAATGCCACGCCTGCTGTAGATATTAATTATGTGTCTGTTTTTATTTATTAATGGGCGAAATTAAAACAAAACGACAGTCGAAAAATTTCATGATCGAAAAAAGAAAAAGCCGGGCACTCAGGCCCGGCTTGATATAACTCAATGCAACGTTAACTGGCGATAGCCATACCTACGGTCATATGCAACCCGTAGAACACACCGCGGCCAATCAGTTCACCCGCCAGGACCAGCACAAAGGCCAGTGACAGCAGCGGCAGCGCAGGCTGATAACCTTTGAGCTGAGGAGCAATCCAGAATACCAACGCAGCGACCAGCAGAACGATGCGCCAGGCCATCAGAGAACCGTAGTCCGGCACCAGGGCAGAAGCCTGCTGGATAGAGCTGTGAATGGTTGCCAGTTCTGCCCCCTGCATCAGAGCGACCATCGCACTCACCACCAGCGCCAGCAGCGAAACAGCCGGCAGCAAACGCATTGCCCACCCGTCTACGCCCGCCACGCGCAGCAGCAGGTAGCCCAGCAGCGGCCCGCCGATAAACATCGTCAGGAAGAAGCTCATCGGCGTCCAGACGCTGTACCAGGTTGGAACGGTATCGATGGTGTTATAGACGCGCACCATCATCCACACGAACACCACGCCCAGCACCATGGTCACGATCAGCCACAGGCTGCGCAGACCTGCAGGCAACTTCTTCATAGCGGCCAGCAGCCAGCCCAGCCCACCGACGGCAAAGAAAATTGCCCCGCTGGCAATCTCGTTACTGAGGGACGATGCCCCCACGCGGTTCAAAGAGTTAAACGCGCGCATCGGCGAACCCAGGTGCAGCGTAGAGGCTATAAAGCCAATCCCCATCAGCACCCACAGGCCAAACATGCTCAACACTAAACGCTGCTGCTGTTCAGCGTTGAGGTTCCCTTTTAACAGCGCCAGCGCGAGCACAATGAAACCGCCCGCCACGCACTGGCCAAAGACCGTGAAGATCATCAGCGGCCATTCATGCCATCCACTTCCCATCTCACACCTCCTTCGGATTTGCCAGGTAGCCGGTGGTGTCACCTGTAGGACGGCTGTTGGCGTTAGGTTTAATCACAATGCTCGGCTTCGTGAAGTGCGCAGACGGCAGCGGTGCCACTGCGGCAAGCTGACCGTGTTTTTGACGCAGTTCTTCAATCGGGCCGAAGTCCAGCGCGCGCAGCGGACAGGACTCGACGCAAATCGGCTTTTTGCCGTCCGCCACGCGGGTGTGGCAACCGTCGCATTTGGTCATATGACCTTTGGCGGCGTTGTACTGCGGCGCGCCGTACGGGCACGCCATGTGGCAGTATCGGCAGCCGATGCAGACATCTTCGTCCACCACCACAAAGCCGTCTTCACGCTTGTGCATCGCCCCACTCGGGCAGACCTTGGTGCAGGCCGGATCTTCACAGTGGTTACAGGCAATCGACAGGTAATAGGCAAAGACGTTCTGATGCCAGACGCCGTTATCTTCCTGCCAGTCGCCCCCGGCGTATTCGTAGATGCGGCGGAAGCTGACGTCCGGGGTCAGGTCTTTGTAATCTTTACAGGCCAGCTCGCAGGTTTTGCACCCGGTGCAACGGCTGGAATCGATAAAAAATCCATACTGGGTTGTCATCGGCTACTCCTTAAACCTTTTCAACCTGGACAAGGTTTGTGTGGGATGGGTTGCCCTTCGCCAGCGGCGACGGACGCTGCGTGGTCAGCACGTTAATACTGCCCGCCTGGTCTATGCGGTTGGCATCAGGGCTGTACCAGGCCCCTTCCCCCAGCGCCACCACGCCTGGCATCATGCGCGGCGTCACCTTAGCTTCAATGTGAACCTCGCCGCGGCCGTTGAAGATACGCACGCGATCGCCATTGCTGATGCCGCGTGCTTTGGCATCCATCGGGTTGATCCACATCTCCTGACGGCAGGCGGCCTTGAGTACGTCGACGTTACCGTAGGTGGAGTGCACACGCGCTTTGTAGTGGAAACCGGTCAGCTGCAGCGGGAATTTCGCCGTCAGCGGATCGTTATAGTTTTCAAAACCTGGCGTGTAGATCGGCAGCGGATCGATAACGTCCCCTTCCGGCAGCTCCCAGGTCGACGCGATTTTTGCCAGCTCTTCTGAGTAGATTTCGATTTTGCCCGACGGCGTGGTCAGCGGGTTCGCCTGCGGATCTTCACGGAACGCTTTGTACGCCACGTGGTGCCCTTCCGGATCGCGCTGTTTGTACATACCCTGCTTACGGAAGGTATCGAAATCAGGCAGGTCAGGGACCGCCTTACGGGAGAGTTCATGCAGATGGCGCATCCACCCTTCCTGAGTACGCCCCTCGGTAAACTGCTGCTCAACGCCAAGACGTTTCGCCAGCTCAGAGGTCATCTCATAAATGGTTTTACACTCGAAGCGCGGTTTAATCGCCTGGTCGGTAAAGATCACATAGGACATATTGCCGCAGGAGGCGTCCAGCGCGAAATCCATCTGCTCAGAGGCGGTGCAGTCCGGCAGCAGGATATCGGCGTATTTCGCCGAGGAGGTCATGTGGCAGTCGATGACCACAATCATCTCGCACTTCTTGTCATCCTGCAGGATTTCATGGGTGCGGTTGATTTCGGAGTGCTGGTTGATGAGACAGTTACCGGCATAGTTCCAGATCATCTTGATCGGCACGTCCAGCTTGTCCTTGCCGCGCACGCCGTCGCGCAGGGCGGTCATTTCAGGACCACGTTCGATCGCATCGGTCCACATAAACATGGAGATGCTGGTCTGAACAGGGTTATCCAGCGTTGGCATACGTTCAAACGGCACTTCATACGAGCCTTCACGCGCGCCGGTGTTACCGCCGTGAATACCGACGTTGCCGGTCAGAATGGAGAGCATGGAGATGGCGCGAGTCGCGATTTCGCCGTTCGCATGGCGCTGCGGTCCCCAGCCCTGGCTGATGTAGGCCGGTTTGGCCGAGCCAATCTCACGCGCCAGCTGAACGATACGCTCGGGCGGAATACCGGTGATGGTGGACGCCCACTCGGGTGTTTTCGCCACGCCGTCGCTGCCCTGCCCGAGAATATAGGCCTTGTAATGGCCATTTGCAGGCGCGCTGGCTGGCAGGGTTTTCTCGTCATAGCCGACGCAGTATTTATCCAGGAAAGGCTGATCGACGAGGTTTTCTGTGATCATTACCCACGCAAGCGCCGAGACCAGCGCTGCATCGGTACCCGGACGGATTGGGATCCACTCGTCTTCACGTCCGGCGCCGGTGTCGGTATAGCGCGGATCGATAATGATCATGCGGGCATTGGATTTGGCGCGGGCCTGTTCGAGGTAATAGGTTACCCCGCCGCCGCTCATGCGGGTTTCGCCCGGGTTGTTACCGAACAGGACGACCAACTTACTGTTTTCGATATCGGACGGGCTGTTGCCGTCCGCCCAGCCGCCGTAGGTGTAGTTGAGGCCAGCAGCGATCTGCGCGGAAGAGTAGTCGCCGTAGTGGTTAAGATAACCGCCGCAGCAGTTCATCAGGCGCGCCACCAGCGTTTTACCCGGTGGCCAGGAGCGGGTCAGCGTACCGCCGAGCGTCCCGGTGCCGTAGTTCAGGTAGATGGATTCGTTGCCGTACTCTTTGATAAGGCGCTGCATATTGGTGGCGATAATGTCGTAGGCTTCATCCCAGCTAATCCGCTCGAACTTCCCTTCCCCACGCTTACCGACGCGCTTCATCGGATATTTCAGGCGGTCCGGATTATACACGCGACGACGCATGGAGCGGCCGCGCAAGCAGGCGCGAACCTGATGTAACCCATCGTAGTTATCGTCCCCGGTATTGTCGGTTTCGACATATTTTATTTCGCCATCCACCACGTGCATACGCAGCGGACAACGGCTACCGCAGTTTACGGTACAGGCACTCCACACCACTTTTTCCGGAGCTGAGGCTGGGGATAGTGCATCAGCCGCTGAGACCAGTCGGGTAAAAGGAAGCGTGAAGGCGCTGCTGGCTACGGCCAGGCCGCCTATTGCCGTGGTTTTCATCAACCCACGGCGAGTGACCTCGGCAGCCATTAATGCTTCAGGCGCGTTGATTTTCATAGAGACTCACTTTGGTTGCTCACAAAGAAAAGAGTGGCGGCGCAAACCGCTATGTAGTTTTATATACAACGAATTTCTACGTAATCAGCTTTTTATGCTGACTTTCATTCGGAGGAGTATTACTACTTTAGAGGGAGGGGGTATTGCGTCGTGTCAATTCAGAGGCATAAAAAAAGCGCCCAAAGGCGCTTTTTTGTTGTGAGGCAAAGAATTAGCCGATGTACTGCTGGCCTTTCATGTATGGACGCAGCACTTCAGGGATCTCAATACGACCGTCTGCCTGCTGGTAGTTTTCCAGCACGGCAACCAGCGTACGGCCCACAGCCAGACCAGAACCGTTCAGGGTATGCACCAGACGGGTTTTCTTGTCAGATTTGCTGCGGCAGCGTGCCTGCATACGACGCGCCTGGAAATCCCAGACGTTAGAGCAGGAGGAGATCTCACGATAGGTGTTCTGCGCAGGCACCCACACTTCAAGATCGAAGGTTTTGCAGGCGCCAAAGCCCATATCACCGGTGCACAGGGCCATACGACGGTACGGCAGGCCCAGCAGCTCCAGCACTTTCTCAGCGTGGCCGGTCATCTCTTCCAGCGCGTCCATGGACTCTTCAGGACGGACGATCTGCACCATCTCAACTTTGTCGAACTGGTGCATACGGATCAGACCGCGCGTGTCGCGACCGTAAGAACCTGCTTCAGAACGGAAGCACGGTGAATGTGCCGTCAGCTTAATTGGCAGGTCGTCTTCATCGATGATCTCATCACGCACGAGGTTAGTCAGCGGCACTTCAGCGGTTGGGATCAGCGCGTAGTTGCTGCTGTCTGCTTCCTCGTCCAGCGGACGGGTATGGAACAGATCGCCGGCAAATTTCGGCAGCTGGCCCGTACCGTACAGCGTATCGTGGTTGACCAGATACGGCACGTAGGTTTCGCTGTAGCCATGCTGCTCGGTGTGCAGATCCAGCATGAACTGCGCCAGTGCGCGGTGCAGATGGGCAATCTGGCCTTTCATCACCACAAAACGGGAGCCGGTCAGCTTAACCGCTGCCGCAAAGTCCAGGCCCGCGTGCATTTCGCCCAGCGTCACGTGATCGCGCACTTCGAAGTCAAACTCACGAGGCGTACCCCAGCGTTTCACTTCAACGTTGTCGTTTTCATCTTTGCCGACAGGCACGCTGTCGTCAGGAATATTCGGGATAGCCAGGGCAATATCACGAATCTCGGCCTGAAGAACGTCCAGCTCAGCTTTTGCCTGATCCAGTTCTTCACCCAGTTTGTTCACTTCCAGGCGTAATGGCTCAATATCTTCCCCGCGCGCTTTCGCCTGGCCGATGGATTTCGATCGAGAGTTACGCTCTGCCTGCAGATTTTCAGTTTGTACCTGCAGTACTTTACGACGCTCTTCAAGAGCGCGCAGCTTATCTACATCCAGCTTAAAGCCCCGGCGTGCCAGTTTTTCAGCGACTGCGTCTGGCTCATTACGCAGCAGATTGGGATCGAGCATGCTTATCCTGTGCTTATCGAATTAAAATAGGAAAATGTGACCACAGCCTGCGGCCACAAGGATACATTGCCAACATTACCGCAACGATTGAACTAACGGTAGCGTTTTATAGGGCTATTTTGATCCTGTCCGGCGAGCCAGGTGAGCTTTTCACCAATCTTGCCTTCAAGACCTCTGTTTGTGGGGTGATAATAGCGCGTTTGTGCCATCTCCTGCGGGAAATATTCCTCTCCGGCAGCGTAGGCATTGGGTTCATCATGAGCGTAACGGTACTCCTGCCCATACCCCATCTCTTTCATCAGTTTGGTCGGCGCGTTACGCAGGTGAACCGGCACATCGTAGTCAGGACGTTCACGCGCGTCGGACATCGCCGCTTTAAAGGCGGTATAAACCGCATTGCTTTTCGGCGCGCAGGCCAGATAAACAATCGCCTGCGCAATGGCACGTTCGCCTTCCGCAGGTCCAACGCGGGTGAAGCAGTCCCAGGCCGACAGCGCGACCTGCATGGCGCGAGGATCGGCATTGCCGACATCTTCTGACGCAATCGCCAGACAGCGACGCGCGACATATAAAGGATCGCCGCCCGCAGTGATAATGCGCGCGTACCAGTAAAGCGCCGCATCCGGCGCGCTGCCGCGCACGGACTTATGCAGAGCCGAGATCAGGTCGTAAAAACGGTCGCCTTTGTTATCGAAACGCGCGCTGCGCTCCCCCGCAATTTCGGTGAGCAGTTCCGGTTTTAGCACCCGCTTCCCGGCATCGTCGATTTCGGCCATATCGGCCATCATTTCCAGCGTGTTCAGCGCACGCCGCGCATCACCGTTGACCAACTCGGCAATCGCACGACGCGTGTCGTCAGGCAGAACGATATCCTGCCCGCCGTAGCCGCGCGCTTTGTCGTCCATCGCTTGGGTGAGAACCTTTTCGATATCTTCGGTGGTCAGCGATTTGAGCAGGTAAACGCGCGCGCGGGAAAGCAGCGCCGAGTTCAGTTCAAACGATGGGTTTTCGGTGGTCGCGCCGATGAAGAAGATCGTGCCGTCTTCAATATGCGGCAGGAAGGCATCCTGCTGGCTCTTGTTGAAGCGATGGACTTCGTCCACGAAGAGGATGGTACGCCGCCCGGCATTGCGGTTCTGCCGCGCACGCTCGATCGCCTCACGGATCTCTTTCACGCCGGAGGTGACCGCCGAGATACGTTCAACGTCCGCGTTGGCATAGCGGGCGATCACTTCTGCAAGCGTGGTCTTGCCGGTACCAGGGGGTCCCCAGAGGATCATGGAGTGAAGATGCCCGGCCTCAATGGCGCGCGGCAATGGCTTACCGGCAGCCAGCAGATGCTGCTGGCCGATGTACTGCGCTAAATTTTCTGGCCGCATACGAGCGGCCAGAGGTTGAAACGCGTTATCTGAAAAATCGAGCGACAGATTGCCCACTCACGCCTCTTACTTATTGCGTTGGTCGTCCACCGTTACGCCCTGCGGCGGGGTAAAGGTGAATTTCGATGCATCAACGGCGCCGTTCTGCTGAGACTTGAGCTGGTAGCTGCTGCGCTGATCGTCCTGCTCAACCGCGCCGAACTGATTAATCGTACCGTTGGTGCTTACGTTAATGGTGAACTGCTTCAGGTTGCCGTTACTGCCTTTCGGCGTCAGGACAAACTCGTCACCCGTCTGTTTAATATTGTACTGCTGCCAGTCGCTGGACTGGTTACGGGCAATCAGCATAAACGGCGTATTGCTGGTGGCATCTTTCAGCCAGGTCGCCGTTGCCTGCTCAACGAACGGGTTGAAGAACCATAAGGTTTTACCGTCAGAGACCAGGATGCTTTCATCAGGCTGGGTCATGTGCCAGTTGAACAGATTCGGGCGTTTTACCCACAAATCTCCCTGACCTTCCTGCACCGCATTGCCGCTGCCGTCCGTCACTTTTTGCGTGAAGCTGGCGTGGAAGCTGCTTACTTTATCCAGTCGGCTTTTAAGGTCGCTGGCTGCATCAGCCCAGACGCTGCTGGCGACAAAACTGGTGAGTAATGCACAGGCGATGGCGATTTTTTTCATTGTTATTCCTTAAAATACGTCTTCCCGATATGGGGTTTCCGTCTTCTATTCTGGACCTGCCCGAAGGCAGGCGACAGAAGAAAATGCTTAATTTTGGCTGATTTACCCTTCTTTGCAATCGCTAAAGGTTAATCAAACGGCGGCGGTGCCAGCACCTCGCGGTTACCGTTATGCCCCTGCTCGCTCACAATACCCTGCGCTTCCATCTGCTCGATGATGCGCGCCGCGCGGTTATAGCCGATGCGGAACTGACGCTGCACGCCAGAGATGGACGCTTTGCGTTTTTCGGTAACGAAGTTAACCGCCTGATCGAATAACGGATCCAGCTCTTCGCCGCCGTCGAAGCCACCGCCGCCGCCTTCGCTTTCCGTGTCGCTGGTAATACCGTCAACGTATTGCGGACGACCGCGCGCTTTCCAGTCCTGCACGACGGCGTGAACTTCCTCATCGCGGACGAACGCACCGTGGACACGCACCGGAGAGGTAGAGTTCGGGCCGGAATAGAGCATATCACCCATACCCAGCAGCGACTCTGCGCCGCCCTGGTCAAGAATGGTACGGGAGTCAATTTTACTGGATACGGTAAAGGCGATACGCGTCGGAATGTTCGCTTTGATAAGACCAGTGATAACGTCCACGGAAGGACGCTGGGTCGCCAGCACAAGGTGAATACCGGCCGCACGCGCTTTCTGCGCCAGACGGGCAATCAGCTCTTCTACTTTCTTACCGACGGTCATCATAAGGTCAGCGAATTCATCGACCAGCACGACGATATAAGGCAGCTTTTCCAGCACCGGATGCTGGGCATCCATGCTGTCACCCGGCTTCCAGTAAGGATCAGGGATCGGACGCCCCATGCGCACAGCCTGGGCAATTTTCTCGTTATAACCGGCCAGGTTACGCACGCCCAACGCAGACATCAGCTTGTAGCGGCGTTCCATCTCGTTGACGCTCCAGCGCAGGGCGTTGGCGGCGTCTTTCATGTCGGTGACCACTTCGGTCAGCAGATGCGGGATGCCTTCGTAGACCGACAGTTCGAGCATTTTCGGGTCGATCATAATGAAACGCACATCTTCCGGCTGCGCTTTATAGAGCATGCTGAGGATCATGGCGTTCACACCGACAGACTTACCGGAACCGGTGGTACCCGCTACCAGCAGGTGAGGCATTTTGGCGAGATCGGCCACGACCGGATCGCCAGCGATATCTTTACCCAACACCACGGTCAGCGGGGACGGGTTATCGCGGAATTTGGTGTTATCCAGCACTTCACGCAGGTAGACGGTCTGACGTTTCTTGTTCGGCAGCTCAAGGCCAACGTACGGTTTGCCCGGTATCACTTCCACCACACGTACCGCCACGGTCGAGAGAGAACGCGCCAGGTCGCGGGACAGGTTGGAAATACGCGCGGCTTTAACGCCAGGCGCCAGGTTCAGTTCAAAACGGGTGATCACAGGACCCGGCGAGTAGTTCACCACGTCCGCCTTGATGCGGAAGTCAGCCAGACGCGCTTCAACCAGACGCGCCATCTGCTCCAGCGCGAAGGTATCGACCGGCTCCACTTCTGACGGCGGAGGCGTTAACAGATCCAGCGACGGCAGCGGAGTGCTTGGACGCTGCAGCGGACGGCTGTCACCGTTACGCATCAGCAGCGGGTGAATCAGACTTTCCTGCGGCTGAGGCGCAGGCTGCTGGAACTGCGGCGGCTGTGGTGGCTGCTGCGGTTGCTGAACAGATTGATGCGGCTGCGCATACGGCTGCTGAACAGGCTGCTGCGGCTGCGCGTAGGCCTGTGGTGCTGGCTGCTGGCGCACAGGTTCCGCTTCCGGCATCACGCTCGGGGTAAATAAAGGCTCGCTAGGGCCATCATCCACCAGATCCTTCATCGGCGAGAATTCAAAATCAGACAGCGAGAACGGATTTGCACCAGCCGGTTGTTCACCGGAATAGCGCTGCTGCTGGGTGGCGGCGAACTGGCGCGCCAGTTCTGCTTCAGCCGCGTCCTCTTCGTCTTCCAGCATTGGTTCATCGTGCTGGTATTCATCACCGTAGCGCTGATTCTGCTGCGCGGCGAACTGACGGGCCAGCTCGTCCTGCTGCATTTCATCGGCGTCATCTTCGTACTCAGGCTCGCGCGCTTTCTCTTCCGCCATACGCTGGGAAGGCAGCTTGATGCCATAAGAGGCAAGCTCACGGCGGGTTGGAACGCGAACGCGGTTAGGGCGAGGCAGTTGCGGACCAATCCCCTCTTTCACCTGAGGACGTGGCGCGCCACTGGTTGCCAGGCTAAAAACAGGTGCAGCCACGGCAGCGGCCGCGGCAGCCTGCTTCACGCTTTCCGCTACGGGTGCGACTGCAGGCGTCGGGTCGATCGGTGGAACGGAAACAGAAGGCGCTTTCGTCACCGGCTCCTGCACCGGTTCAGGCACAGGCTGGTACCAGGCCGCCAGCTGCTCGCGTTCACGCGCACGGCGCTCTTCAACTTCTTCAAAATAGTACATCGGTGGACGAGAGGGTTTTACCTCTTCCACGATTTCAGGTTCAGGCTGCGGCTCTACATAAGGCTGCACAGGTTCAACCGGCTCAGGCACATACTCCTGATAAGGTTGGGCCACAGGCTGTTCATAGTGCGGGTAATCTTGCGGTTCATACGCAGGCTGCGGCGGCTGATAAGGCTGCTGCCACTGCTCCTGCTGCACAGGGATGTAGCTTTCAGGTTCAGGCGCGATAACCGGCTCCGGCGTGTGAACGCCTGGCGCAGTCTGCCAGTCAACCTGAGGCTGCTGAATAACGGATTCCGGCGGCGAAACCGGCGCGGATGGCATCACGGCGTCGACAGGCGCGGCATACGCCTGCGCAGCGGTCGTCGCGGCTGCGGCGGCTGCAACCGGCTCGGTAACCGAGTGGCCATTTAACAGCGGATCGTATTCGTCGAAGTCACCCGGAGTGGCCCGGCTGCCGGAGAAGAGCACATCGTCAGGATCGACGGCGACACCCGCAGCGCGATACGCCACCTGCTCGTCTTCATCCATGCGTTTACCGGAGAAGAGCGCCGCATCGGTTTTACGACCCAGCGGGTTGGCAAATTTCTCAGCAACACGCTGGCGACGCGCCAGCGCGCCGCGCAAAATACGCGCACGACGAGACTCGCGACGCTGCACAGGCGCGTCATCTTCCTCTTCATCTTCGTACTCGTCTTCATCAACCCACGTATCGTCACGGCGAGTACGGTTGCTGGCGAAGGTCAGAATGGTGAGGATAAAACTTCCGATCTTCTCGGCAATGCTCACCCAGGACCAGCCGGTAAACAGCGTCAGCCCGGCCGCCCAGATACAGAGCAGCGCCAGCGTGCCGCCGCTGCTGTGCAGCATCGGCTGCAGCGCAGAACTGAGTAAACTGCCGATCACTCCGCCAGAGGCGAAGTACCAGATATCATCCGCATTGATTGCCGCCAGCCCGCACGAGGTGAGGATCAGCGCCAGCGCGCCAATCAGGCGCAGCGACACGGCAAAATAGTCGATGTAATCATCGTTCTGACGATGACGCCACGCAAACCAGCATCCGCCAATGATAATGACGGGAAGGGTGTAGGCCATCACACCGAAAATGAAGAACAGCGTGTCCGCAAGCCAGGCACCGGGGACACCGCCTAAATTATGGATAGGCTCATGCCATGCAGTTTGTGACCAGCTGGGATCTGAGGGGTTGAAACTGAGTAAGGCTGCCATCAGCCAGACGGCAAAAAGGGCAATAACAATCAGCAAAGCCTCGAGGAGACGACGTCCGCTGCTTAGCTTCGATAGTGTGACTTCTTTGTCTTCAGTGTATTCCTGGCTCAAAAAAGGCTCTCCAGGTATCAGGCATATCCTGCCTTTTTGCTAAAACGGACAACAGCGCCGGGACTCCCCGGCACTGTTGCTGTATGGATTAACAGGAGTGTAATCAAACTACGCTGATTTTGCACCTGTTCCGTGTTAGCGCGTCTTAATAACCAGACGATTGCTCTGTTTGACCTCTTCCATCACCACATATGTACGGGTGTCGTTCACGCCTGGCAGACGCAGCAGGGTTTCCCCCAGCAGCTTACGGTAGGCGGACATATCAGGCACACGGGTTTTCAACAGGTAGTCGAAATCACCGGACACCAGATGACACTCTTGAATTTCTTCAAG
The DNA here is from genome assembly GCF_041679625.1 of Enterobacter cloacae complex sp. ESBL7. NCBI lineage: Bacteria > Pseudomonadati > Pseudomonadota > Gammaproteobacteria > Enterobacterales > Enterobacteriaceae > Enterobacter > Enterobacter cloacae complex sp. ESBL7. The sequence goes on along the minus strand of NZ_JBGORN010000001.1, from coordinate 705,563 downwards.
TTTTTGTACAGCGGCGTTAAATTGCTCAAACACATCCGGCGCACCACGATTCAGAGTAATCTCAACAAATACCAGAAGTGAGGCATCCAGATAATGCGGGTTCAGCAGAGCAGTATAGCCCTGAATGAAACCCTGTCTTTCCAGTCGGCGCACACGCTCAAGGCACGGCGTCGGGGAAAGTCCCACACGTTTTGAAAGCTCGACGTTGGAAATACGCCCATCCTTTTGCAATTCATTAAGAATGTTACGATCGATACGGTCGAGATCTTTGCCAGGGCGCTTCTTGCTATCTACCATTATTATTGTCTCTCTGTATTCCTTCCCTACTCCTGCCTGGACCCTGTGCACATCACTGTTCAGAGCCTGTACCCGTTAGTCATCACATCGCCTGGTTTTGTATTAGACGCGATGCGGATTCGGGTTCTGTTGGTAAGAAGACCGTTGCCCGAAGGCAGTCACCGACATCACGCATGGCGTCTGTCCACGCCATGCGTAGATTTCACTGACCCGGTAAAAATGGCATTTACGTGCATGCCTATGCGGCATACGGTTAACGCGGTTTTTTTTCTTCCTTGAATGTTTTCGCAAAAGCGCAGGGGATTGTCAAAGCAAAACATCGTTTTTTAGTACAACATGCCGGATATTCATTACGGCAGGGTATTAATCCTCATTTTATTGCCTTACAAACGACCGGTTTTCAGGCGAAAGCGTTATGTTATAGCGCCTCATTCATCGCCCGTGGCTATTACACAGATTGATATCAAAATTGCTGCGCTCTTTTTTTACGACAACAAATTCCCTACAATCCAGCCAAATGTCTGCCAACAACAATGGGGATCTCATGGGCACGGCCAAACACAGTAAGCTGCTAATCCTTGGTTCTGGACCTGCGGGATATACCGCAGCGGTCTATGCTGCACGCGCTAACCTGCACCCGGTACTCATCACCGGCATGGAAAAAGGCGGTCAGCTGACCACCACCACCGAAGTGGAAAACTGGCCAGGGGACCCGAACGACCTGACCGGGCCGCTGCTGATGGAACGTATGCACGAGCATGCCGCTAAATTCGAAACTGAAATTCTGTTCGACCACATCAATAAGGTCGATCTGCAGAACCGTCCGTTCCGCCTGACGGGCGACAGCGGCGAATACACCTGTGACGCGCTGATCATCGCCACCGGCGCCTCTGCCCGTTACCTCGGTCTGCCATCCGAAGAAGCGTTCAAAGGCCGCGGCGTCTCTGCCTGCGCAACCTGTGACGGTTTCTTCTACCGCAATCAGAAAGTCGCGGTCATCGGCGGCGGCAACACCGCAGTGGAAGAAGCGCTCTACCTGGCGAACATTGCCTCTGAAGTGCACCTGATCCACCGTCGCGAAACCTTCCGCGCGGAGAAGATCCTGATCAAACGTCTGATGGATAAAGTGGCAAGCGGCAACATCGTGCTGCACACCAACCGTACCCTGGAAGAGGTGACGGGCGACCAGATGGGCGTTGCCGGTCTGCGTATCCGTGATACCCAGAACACCGATAACGTCGAAACGCTTGAAGTGGCGGGTCTGTTCGTGGCGATCGGTCACAGCCCGAACACCGCGATCTTCGACGGTCAGCTGGAGCTGGAAAACGGCTACATCAAAGTGCAGTCCGGCATTCACGGTAACGCGACCCAGACCAGCATCCCGGGCGTGTTCGCGGCTGGCGACGTGATGGACCATATTTATCGTCAGGCGATCACCTCTGCTGGCACCGGCTGTATGGCCGCGCTGGACGCTGAACGCTACCTCGATGGGCTGGCTGAACAAACTAAATAATCTTTACAAGTCAGTAACAAACGTAAATAAAGGCGGCGATAAGTCGCCTTTATTGTCTCCCCGTTGTAACATTGCGCTGCCCAATTTCTAATAACGTCACCTGCAAAGTACGCAATGGAAAAAACCCGTCAACAAGAGTTAACACGCTGGCTGAAACAGCAAAGCGTTATTTCCCGCCGCTGGCTTACGATTTCCCGTCTCCTGGGGTTCGTTAGCGGTCTGTTGATTGTTGCCCAGGCATGGCTGCTGGCCCGCATTCTTAATCACATGATCATGGAGAACATCCCGCGCGAAGCGCTGTTGCTGCCTTTTATTGTCCTGATCCTGATTTTTATCCTGCGCGCCTGGGTGGTGTGGCTGCGTGAGCGCGTCGGTTTTCACGCCGGACAGCATATCCGCTACGAGATCCGCCGTCAGGTGCTGGATCGCCTTCAGGAAGCCGGGCCCGCGTGGATCCAGGGTAAACCGGCCGGTAGCTGGGCGACGCTGATCCTTGAGCAGATTGACGATATGCACGACTACTATGCGCGCTATCTGCCGCAAATGGCCCTTGCCGTCTTCGTTCCGCTGCTGATCGTAATCGCCATCTTCCCGGTGAACTGGATGGCTGCGCTGATTCTGATGGGCACCGCCCCGCTGATCCCGCTGTTTATGGCGCTGGTCGGCATGGGGGCAGCGGATGCCAACCGCCGTAACTTCCTGGCATTGGGTCGCCTGAGCGGCCATTTCCTCGATCGTCTGCGCGGCATGGAAACGTTACGCATTTTTGGCCGCGGTGAAGCGGAAACCGAAAACATTCGCCTGGCATCGCAGGACTTCCGTCAGCGCACCATGGAAGTGTTACGCCTTGCCTTCTTGTCCTCCGGTGTACTGGAATTCTTTACCTCGCTGTCGATTGCCCTCGTGGCGGTCTACTTCGGCTTCTCCTATCTCGGCGCGCTGGATTTCGGCCATTACGGCACGGCGGTAACCCTTTCTGCCGGCTTCCTGGCGCTGATCCTGGCCCCGGAGTTTTTCCAGCCGCTTCGCGATCTGGGAACCTTCTATCACGCCAAAGCGCAGGCGGTTGGCGCAGCCGATAGTCTGAAAACGTTCCTGGAAACGCCGCTGGCACACCCGGAGCGGGGTGACGTGACCCTGAATGCTAAAGACCCCGTGACGATTGAAGCGCAGGACTTTTCTATTCTGTCACCCGAAGGCAAAGTGCTCGCGGGTCCGCTGAATTTTACCTTACCTGCCGGACAACGGGTGGTGCTCGTCGGCACCAGCGGTTCCGGGAAAAGCTCGCTCCTGAATGCGCTATCCGGCTTTATGGCCTACACGGGTTCACTGCGGATCAACAAAACCGAACTGCGTAACCTCGATCCAGACGCCTGGCGTAAACAACTCAGTTGGGTAGGACAAAACCCGCAGCTTCCAGCCTCTACGCTGCGTGAAAACGTCCTGCTGGCGCGCCCGGACGCGCGTGAAGATGAACTGCAATCGGTGCTCGACCGCGCCTGGGTCAGCGAGTTTCTGCCGCTGCTCCCGCAGGGGGTAGATACCGTGGTCGGCGATCAGTCCGCCGGGCTGTCGGTCGGACAGGCGCAGCGCGTGGCCGTTGCCCGCGCGTTGTTGAATCCTTGTCAGCTGATGCTGCTGGATGAGCCCGCCGCCAGCCTGGACGCGCACAGCGAACAGCGCGTAATGGAGGCCCTGAACGCCGCCTCCCGGCAGCAAACCACCCTGATGGTTACCCATCAGCTGGAGGGGATTGCCGACTGGGACCAGATCTGGGTCATGGAGAACGGCCGTATTGTTGAGCAAGGCGATTACGCCTCTCTCGTTGCCGCCCAGGGACCGTTTGCCGCCCTGCTGGCGAACCGTCAGGAGGACATCTGATGCGTGCTCTGCTGCCTTATCTTGCGCTCTATAAACGCCACAAATGGATGCTGACGCTGGGGATTGTGCTGGCGATTGTCACGCTGCTCGCCAGCATTGGCCTGCTCACGCTTTCCGGCTGGTTCCTGTCGGCCTCGGCCGTCGCGGGCTTTGCCGGTTTATACAGCTTCAACTATATGCTCCCGGCTGCGGGTGTTCGCGGTACCGCCATCACGCGGACTGCCGGACGCTATTTCGAACGGCTGGTCAGCCACGACGCCACTTTCCGCGTGCTGCAGCACCTGCGCATCTACACCTTCAGCAAACTGCTGCCCCTCTCCCCTGCCGGGCTGGCGCGTTTTCGTCAGGGTGAGTTACTTAACCGTGTCGTTGCGGATGTCGACACGCTGGATCACCTTTACCTGCGCGTGATTTCCCCGATCGTGGGCGCGTTTGTGGTGATTGTGGTGGTCACGCTGGGGCTGTCTGTTCTGGATGTTTCCGTTGCGCTGACGCTGGGCGGGATCATGCTGCTGACGCTCATCATTCTGCCGCCGCTGTTTTACCGCGCCGGGAAATCCACCGGGGAAAACCTGACGCGCCTGCGCGGGGACTACCGCCAGCAGCTCACCTCCTGGCTTCAGGGGCAGGCAGAGCTGACGATTTTTGGCGCCAGCAAGCGCTATCGCGCCCGCATGGAAAGTACGGAGCTTAACTGGCATGAGGCCCAGCGCCGCCAGTCGGAGCTGACGGCCTTCTCTCAGGCGCTGATGATGTTAATCGGCGGCGTGGCGGTGATTGCCATGCTGTGGCTGGCTTCCGGCGATGTCGGGGGGAATTCACAGCCGGGTCCACTTATTGCCCTTTTCGTCTTCTGCGCGCTGGCGGCGTTTGAGGCGCTGGCCCCGGTAACGGGCGCCTTCCAGCATCTGGGCCAGGTGATCGCCTCTGCCCTGCGCATCACGCAGATTGCCGAGCAGGAGCCTGAAGTCACGTTCAGTGCCGGGCAGACCGCGGTACCAGAGCAGGTTGCGCTGACGCTTGAAGATGTCACCTTCGCCTATGACAAACAGGCGCAGAACGCGCTGGACGGTATTAACCTTTCTGTTAACGCAGGTCAGCGGATGGCGATCCTCGGCCGTACCGGCTGCGGTAAATCGACGCTGCTGCAGTTGCTGACCCGCGCCTGGGATCCGCAGCGCGGACAGATTCGTTTTAATAACACGTTGCTGACCGATTTCAGCGAGCAGGCCCTGCGCAAGACGGTGAGCGTCGTTCCGCAGCGCGTGCATCTGTTTAGCGCCACCCTGCGCGATAACCTGCTGCTGGCCGCGCCAGAGGCCTCTGATGATGCGCTTCGCGCCGTGCTGGAGCAGGTCGGGCTGCAAAAACTGCTTGAGGACGACGGGCTAAACAGCTGGCTGGGCGAAGGCGGCCGTCAGCTGTCCGGCGGTGAACTGCGCCGTCTGGCAATTGCGCGCGCGCTGCTGCACGATGCGCCGCTGATGCTGCTCGACGAACCCACCGAAGGGCTGGATGCCACAACCGAGAGCCAAATCCTTGATTTGCTGGCGAATGTCATGACCGGCAAAACCGTGCTGATGGTCACACACCGCCTGCGCGGACTGGCGAGTTTTGATCGGATAATTGTGATGGACAACGGACACATTATTGAGCAAGGTAGTCACGCAGAGCTGTTGGCGAAACAGGGTCGCTACTACCAGTTTAAACAGCGTCTGTAGACTATATTTGTAGCGTCCTTACTCGCGTACTGGAGTTTTGCTGTCATGCGCCTGGTCCAGCTTTCTCGTCATAACATCGCGTTCCCTTCTCCGGAAGGGGCGCTGCGTGAGCCCAACGGGCTGCTGGCCCTCGGCGGTGACCTCAGTCCCGCTCGACTATTAATGGCGTACCAGCGCGGTATCTTCCCCTGGTTTTCCCCCGGCGATCCGATTTTATGGTGGTCGCCCGATCCGCGTGCCGTGCTGTGGCCAGCGCAGTTTTACGCGAGCCGCAGCATGAAGCGTTTCCATGCGAAATCACCCTACCGCGTCACCCTCAATCACGCCTTTGGTCAAGTCATTGAAGGCTGTGCCGAAGACCGCTATGAAGGGACATGGATAACCCGCGATATCATTACCGCCTACCACCAGCTCCACGAGCTTGGCTACGCCCACTCTATCGAGGTGTGGGAGGGCGGAGCACTCGTCGGCGGCATGTACGGCGTGGCGCAAGGTACCCTATTTTGCGGCGAGTCGATGTTCTCTCGTGCGGTTAACGCCTCGAAAACCGCGCTGCTGGTCTTCTGCGAGGCGTTTGCCCAGCGCGGCGGACGCCTGATCGATTGTCAGGTGCTCAACGAGCACACGGCCTCGCTGGGTGCTGTTGAAATCCCGCGACGCCAGTACATCGAACATCTCGATACCAGCCGTCAGGAGAAGCTTCCGCGCGACTTCTGGATACCGAGAACGCTCTTTATGCCCAATGCCTAAATGTTTTCCGCATATTTTTTGTGAGGGTGTTATAATTATGCCGCAGAGTAGCTTCTGCCTGTTGCCCCGCCGCCGTTTGGGACCCTCGCTTCAGATAACGTCCTGACGTTTATCCTGTTGTCTCCCCTTTACGAATGCGCTTCCTGTTCGGTTGTACCGTGACGCTTGGGCAATGCGCCGAAACTGTTTTGCTGCGTTTTAATCGCGCAATTCTTTACTTAATTGATGAATTTCGGCATTATCTTGCCGGTTCAAAACTTGGTAGTGATACCCCAGAGGATTAGATGGCCAAAGAAGACAATATTGAAATGCAGGGTACCGTACTTGATACGTTGCCTAATACCATGTTTCGCGTAGAGCTGGAAAACGGTCACGTGGTAACTGCGCACATCTCCGGTAAAATGCGCAAAAACTACATCCGCATTTTGACGGGCGACAAAGTGACTGTTGAACTGACCCCGTACGACCTGAGCAAAGGCCGCATTGTCTTCCGTAGTCGCTAATTGTTTTCGCCTGTAATGGCAGATGAATATTAAATAAGGCCGGGATTTTCCCGGCCTTACTTTTTTGTGCTGCAGGTTATTATTTGAACAATTATTTTTGCCGTTCGATACAGCGTCAGGGCTGTCTGTTCGACAGCAATGCCCTTTTAATGGCTGTATCTTGCTATGCTATCAGCCGTTTGCCACCTGATAACCTATATTTATCAAAGCATCAAGCTCGTCTTTTGCAAACAACCTTGCCCGGTAGCATTCACCAGGGAACTCTGGATAGCCATCCATCGAGCAAATCAGATCGTAGATTGTGGCAATAATATGGCCTGTTGCATCGCTGATAAAGAAAGAGCGTGCGTGGTTGGTGTAGATGCCATAGTAGTCACCATAATCTATTGCTGCCCCCATAAAATCAGTGATCTGAGGAACACGATCGGAGGGTAACTGGATAATGCTACCTGCCTGGGTTGCTGTATTGGCGACGAGATCAACAGCATAGAACATGACTCTCGCAGGATCGGTTTTGTAAGAATCAGCCGTTGAATCACGTGTAATATCTCGAGTAACCGCATTGCCTTCATTATCAACGCAGGAGCGATTATCAAAGAGCGAAAGAACAAATTTTCCTTCAGTCTCATTTCTTAACCCAGCAAAAGCGCTATTTTTAGTGACGAATACGGTATGAGCGCCATTTTCAAAACTCTCAATACCGGAAGTATCTATCTGCGTAACGCCCTGTCCTGCTGCGAAATTACCGTTAAATCCCCCGGTATTAATACTCCATAATATCTTGCCGTCGGCAGGAGAAATACCAAACGTCAGGCCTGCAGAGCGAGTATGGACAACAATCGCTTCAGCATTTGCCTCACCCGCGGGGATCCAGGAAAGCGAGTTAAGGTGAGCATCGTTTGTGGGGCTATTATTCAGGATCTGAGTATTATCAAATGCACGAGTATAATTTTTTGCCCACAGCATCACGCCTGTCTTTTCATCAAATTTTAAAATTGATGCGTCCTGTCTCATCGTGTTGGTCGAACGGTCCGGGTTATCATTACCAATCATGAAAAGATTATCGGCGGAATCCCAAATCAGGTCGTGGGTGTTAGCATAGCGGTTACCATCGCGGTCACGTAAATCAAACTCCAGAATCTCGTTGCCCAAAATATCGATTTTGAAAAAGCGTCGCCCATACCAGTGTTCATCTTCATCACTGCCGATATAGAAATAACCATTATGCGTTTTCAGCATCTGATTACGGTAGGGCTGAGCATAATAGCAGCGAAGATCGCCGTTCCGGTCGTAGCCATCACAATTGGTAGTCATTAACCAACTGTTTCCCCATACGGTCGTGAAGTTAGCGGGATCCGTTTGCTCAATATCGATATGGAAAATCGTCCCATCGCGGTAGAGTTGTTCCTGTGTGCTTACCTGGATGGTTTGATTAAAAACTTCCACTCCGCTAAGGTTTTTAAAGACAACCTGCACCTGGTTAAGGTAGTTTGCATACAGTCCAATAACCGGGATTTTTATCTCAGGTAAAGAGACAATGTCATTTGAAGAATACGTAAAGTCTAAACTTGTCGTGCTAGTCGATCTTCCCAGTACCGTATAGGAATATGTTATCGCCTCATCAATTATAAACTTCAGATAGACCGCAAGCTGGTTGTTAGCAGGGGCGAGTTCCATTCCAAGATAGGTAATTGCCATATTATTCACCTGTTGTTAATTATTACTGTGTAACTTCTTTTACTCGCATCTCATTCACCTGTTGGGGAATGATCTTATTTCCTTTCACCAGATAATCAATAACCGCATTGGAAAGGTTATATCCACCTTTTACCTGTTTGTTCTGACCATCAATGAATGCAGTAAAGCCATCACCACCAGGGGCAAGGAAACTATTTGTCGCTACGCGATAGGTATCAGAGTCTACAATTGGCTTGCCATTAAGCGTAAGTAGCACAACGCGTTGCCCGACAGGTTTATGTTGGTCGTAGCGCATCTCCAGTCCTTTCGACATCTGCAAAACACCGTTAGTGAGTGACGCACTATGCTCCATAAGATTTCGTAAGGATTTCCCATTCAAATCCATTACGGTAAGCTCATTTGGAAACGGGAACGCGCTAATAACATCGCCGAGGGTTATCGGACCGGCATTCAAATCAGCCCGCAGACCACCTGAATTAGTGAGCGCCAGTTGCGCATCAGGCGCAGCAGCAAGCATTGCATCGGTAAATAAATTGCCCAGCGAAGATGATTCCCCGTAGGCGCGCGTAAGCGTAACAGGCGTCTCTCCAACTTTTTGGCGAACCGTTTCGGAGAGCTTTTTATTCCAGCTATCAATAACACTCTGAGTTGCCGGATCGGGTTTCCATTCATCAGCGTAAAGGGTTTTAAGCTCGAAGCTTTTTATTTTGTTGTGATGTTTTTTTAGATCCACATCCAGGACCAGCTTACCAATATCAACCCCACCGCTGTCAGTCGAAAGCACCAGCGTGTTACCTACTTTAAGCGGCTCCGGCGTCCCAACATGCGCATGTCCGGTAATCAGAATATCCAGTCCTTTCACCTGCTTCGCCGTCTGGATATCCTTATCAAGGGCGCGTTTGACATCAGTAGTGCCGATACTGGACTGGCGTGCGGGGAAACCTTCATGCATGAGTGCAACGGTTATATCTACTTTTCCACGTAGTTCATCCAGATAACGCTGGAGATATTTCACCTCGTCACGCGCTTCAATACCCTGACGCATTGACGATGAAACGGTATCATCGAAAGCGAATACGCCATGCAACCCCATGACCCCAATTTTAACGCCATCCTTTTCAAGGATTGCATACGGCTTATTCCAGAAAAGCACATTACTATTTTTATAAAACACGTTACCTAACAGTATCGGGAATTTAGCCTGACTGAGCTGTACCAGCGTATTATCCCAACCATGGTCGAACTCATGATTGCCGACAGACGCAGCATCAAATGACATTGTATTCATAATATCTATGATTGCCCGTCCTTTTGTCAGGCTGCTAATGTACGGGCCGGTAAAGTAATCTCCAGCATCGAAATAAAAAGTAGCCTTATTCTTTTGCTTTTCTTGCTTAACGTAAGTTGCAATGTTTGCGAAGCCACCGACAGCTCTTTTACCTTCTGCAACATAAGGGAGTTTATAGGGCTCAACATGTGCATGCAGGTCATTGGTATAAATGACGGTAACGTCCTGCGCTGGACTTAGCGAAGCATATCCCGATAGTAATAAAACCGCGATTACTGTTTTTTTCATTTTTTAACTCTCGAATTAAAGAAAGAATTTCATTATCGATTAGCAAAAAACAGATTTTGTGAACCTTCTCACGACATATGGAAAAGGGAGACGCGAAAATTTACGACTAACAGAATCAGTTGGTGAAGCACATGGAATCCGCTCCAAAAATAGATCTCAATGTTTGTAAAAGTTGGTCATGTCCAAATCTCGGAATACCAGATGCGAATGATTATGTTTTTCCTGTTTATCGTCTGGGCTACGCTGCTCTTGAATGTCAAAAATGTGGCAGTCTTCCTCCACTGTTTAATACAAAAGAATGTGACGAGTGGTTCAGTCAATTCATGCAACGAAAATTAGGACATACAGGACAAGGTTGTCCCCGCTGTTTTACAGCTCACATCATTCGCTATGGATACACAAAAGCCAGAACACCCCGCTTTCAATGTTGTAGCTGCCGTTATGTATTTACTCCTCACTATGACAATGCTGTAGGCCGGAATAAAAATATCACCCTTCTTTCCCAGCTCGAACAAGGGGTGCACTCTGGTGAAACGACAAACAAAAGGGTCCTTGCGCAAGCGGTTAACGGTTTCGAACACGATCTGCATGTTTCATTCCCTGCGCTAACAAGGGTGTCAACAACAACAATGGTTATACCGTTTCAGGGTCATTCTGCGAGGCAGAAACTGTATGTTGTAATCAGTGCCGATGCTGACTCCGGCAAAATTATTCAAGTAACAACCAACTATTGCGACTGGAAGGCAGGTGATTCATTGCTCTATCAGGGTTCTAAGTCTTTCCCTTCTTCGATACTACCGTCGAGCGATACCGATCTTATTCGGGAGCAAGAGATGCAATTTCTTAAACGGAGCCAATTTGATGAAATTCAGTACGGTAGTGCCGAGCTTAAGCGAAACGACCGGGGAAGCATGGTTCGTCCTGTCATTACCATACACAGTCATTTCCAGCGATTAAAACGACGCTTCCCGGGTGTAACCGATCATTATCTCGCCCATGAGTGCGTTTTGCGCGGCGGGGCTATAACGGCCTGGTCAACAGAAGTCCGACTTGGGAAAACCGATCTTTGGTTTGTGTCTGAAAATATTGAAAACGCCAACCTCTCTGACAAAGCATTTTGCCTTACTGGTAGCTGGAAAATGGGATGGTGGAAAAATGTGTGGCAGCGTTGGGATAATGGCGAGATATGCAAGATGATTGGCCTGCTGACCGGACAGCAAAGTACAGCGGAACCCGCGTTGATTTCACTTGCATCCTGCACTGCATTTGCTGTCTGGCTGAAATCCCATCCATGGTCATTACAGTGTCATAACTTTGGGGCGCGGGTAGTGAGCCAGCATTTAGTGGGTCTTGGCTGTATTTATAACCAACAGATAAAGGAAAATTCAGGCAGTTAAGGGCTACATAACGCGAGCTGTACGGCAGCGAACTGCACTATTTTATTGTCATCAAAAGTTATTAACATCTTCCTGTTACACCCACTTTTCCGAAGATTAATCCATTTGGCGTCAGAGGAACTCGCCCGACGCCTCGGATCGACGTCAGGAAATAATGTGAATTACCGTTTTTGCACTTTGAGGTGCAACGACATCTGCGGCCATCGAATGCGTTATGTCATGCAGCAGTCCCATCAGGTGCGGCAACATATCGCGGTCGAAATGCGATACCAGCAGTATGTGGTTTAACGCCCGACAGTAATCACACTTTGTTTCGGTATCTTCCAGCAGCCACTCTTTTTGTCGCGGTTGTTCCGCTTCGTCCTCAAATTCCACCACCTGAAAATCACGCATTGATTCTGTGAGGCCAGCTTTCATTTCTTCCAGATACGCACCCAGGCAGCGGCAAACGGGCTGCGTTTGTGGGAGTGATGTGCAGTCGAGGAGGATTTCAGTGAGCAGTTTGCAGCGCTCTGCAAGGGTTGGGAGATCGGGATTGAGGGAGAGTTCGCTATAAAGCTGGGAGATAGACTGGTTTTCCATAATCATAATTTCCATATTAGATGCTGAAAACTACCACCAGAAACGCCAACTTCGGGTGGCAGACTGAACCGGTTTGGCGTACCGACCATATGGAAAATCGGCGCTTCAAAAGAAGCCCCGGTTCAGCCCACCATATTTGAAGGTACGGATTATACCGCAGCTAACAAAAGAGTGAACGAAACCAGTGACATTGCTGTGAGCAACATCTTTCCATATGTGTGTAATCAGGACGCCAATCCTGACACCTGATTTTGCAAGTGCGCCGCCATTTTATTACTGTGGATTTATCCAGCAACTGACTTCGAAAGAAACTGGAAAGCGCCTCGCAAAATTCCTCTGTGGTCTGTTGCCCTCACCCCAACCCTCTCCCACAGGGAGAGGGAGAAAACCCTAAAAACGACAACACTGTTGTCGTTTTGCTTTTACCCTGGCAGGCATAAAAAAACCGGGCAAATGCCCGGTTTTTTACATTAACGTTTAACTCAGTGAGCCGCTTCCGGCTTGTGCTTCGCCGCACTCTGGAAATCATACGTCAGTTCGTTCTTCGCCTGATCCAGCGCCACGGTCACCTGACCGCCGTCCACCAGCGAGCCAAACAGCAGCTCGTTCGCCAGCGGTTTCTTCAGGTTATCCTGAATCACGCGCGCCATCGGACGGGCACCCATCGCACGGTCGTAGCCTTTCTCGGCCAACCAGTTGCGGGCCTCCTGGCTCACTTCCAGCGACACGCCTTTCTGATCCAGTTGAACCTGCAGTTCGACTATGAACTTGTCCACTACCTGGTGGATCACGTCGGTAGACAGGTGATCGAACCAGATAATGTTGTCCAGACGGTTACGGAACTCCGGCGTGAAGATCTTCTTGATCTCCTCCATCGCATCGGTGCTGTTATCCTGGTGGATCAGGCCGATGGATTTACGCTCGGTTTCACGCACCCCGGCGTTGGTGGTCATCACCAGCACCACGTTGCGGAAGTCCGCCTTGCGCCCGTTGTTGTCGGTCAGCGTCCCGTTGTCCATCACCTGCAGCAGGATGTTGAACACGTCCGGGTGTGCTTTCTCGATTTCATCGAGCAGCAGGACCGCGTGCGGATGCTTGATCACCGCGTCGGTGAGCAGGCCGCCCTGGTCAAAGCCCACGTAGCCCGGAGGCGCACCAATCAAACGGCTGACGGTGTGACGCTCCATATACTCGGACATATCAAAGCGCAGCAGCTCAATGCCCAGCGCTTTGGAGAGCTGAACCGTCACCTCGGTTTTCCCTACGCCGGTCGGGCCAGCGAACAGGAAGGAACCGACAGGCTTGTGGTCATGCCCCAGCCCGGCGCGGGCCATCTTGATCGCTTCGGTTAAGGCCTCAATGGCTTTATCCTGACCAAAGACCAGCATTTTCAGGCGATTGCCGAGGGTGCGCAGCGTGTCGCGGTCGCTCTGAGAAACGCTCTTCTCAGGGATACGCGCGATGCGGGCCACCACGGACTCAATATCCGCCACGTTAACGGTTTTCTTACGCTTGCTGGCCGGCATCAGGCGCGCACGCGCCCCTGCCTCATCAATCACGTCAATCGCCTTATCCGGCAGATGACGGTCGTTGATATATTTCACCGCCAGCTCCACCGCCGCACGTACCGCTTTCGCGGTGTAACGCACGTCGTGGTGCGCTTCGTACTTCGGCTTCAGGCCGTTGATGATCTGCACCGTTTCCTCGACGGACGGTTCGGTCACGTCGATTTTCTGGAAGCGGCGCGCCAGCGCACGGTCTTTCTCAAAGATGTTGCTGAACTCCTGGTAGGTCGTGGAGCCAATCACGCGAATCTTGCCGCTGGAGAGCAGCGGTTTGATCAGGTTCGCGGCATCCACCTGGCCACCGGAGGCAGCACCTGCACCGATGATGGTGTGGATCTCATCGATAAACAGGATGCTGTTGGTGTCCTGCTCCAGCTGTTTCAACAGCGCCTTGAAGCGTTTTTCAAAATCACCGCGGTATTTGGTGCCCGCCAGCAGCGAGCCGATATCCAGCGAGTAGATGGTGCAGTCGGCAATCACTTCCGGCACGTCACCCTGCACAATGCGCCAGGCAAGCCCTTCGGCAATCGCGGTTTTACCCACGCCTGACTCACCCACCAGCAGCGGGTTGTTCTTGCGGCGACGGCACAGCACCTGGATCGCGCGCTCCAGCTCTTTATCGCGACCAATCAGCGGGTCGATACCGCCAACGCGAGCAAGCTGGTTAAGGTTGGTGGTGAAGTTTTCCATACGATCCTCCCCGCCTGCTTGCTCTTCATTGTTATTGACCTGATTGCTGGAATCCGATGCCTGGTTAGGCTCGTCTTTGCGCGTTCCGTGAGAAATAAAGTTAACCACGTCGAGGCGGCTGACTTCGTGTTTGCGCAGCAGGTAGGCAGCCTGTGACTCCTGCTCGCTGAAGATGGCGACTAAGACGTTTGCGCCAGTCACTTCGCTACGCCCGGAAGACTGGACGTGGAATACCGCGCGCTGCAGCACGCGCTGGAAGCTGAGCGTCGGCTGCGTGTCGCGCTCTTCTTCACTGGCTGGCAGCACCGGTGTGGTTTGTTCGATGAAGGCTTCGAGTTCCTGACGTAGCGCCACCAGATCCACGGAGCAGGCTTCCAGCGCTTCGCGGGCAGATGGGTTGCTAAGCAGTGCGAGCAGTAAATGCTCGACGGTCATAAACTCATGTCGGTGCTCACGCGCTCTGGCGAAAGCCATGTTTAAACTGAGTTCCAGTTCTTGATTGAGCATAGGCACCTCCCCCAATTTTATGCCTTATCAGGCCTTTTCCAGCGTACACAGCAACGGATGCTCGTTCTCCCTCGCATAGTCGTTCACCATCGCCACTTTGGTTTCCGCCACTTCGGCTGTGAAGATGCCGCAGATAGCTTTGCCACGATAATGAACGGTAAGCATCAGTTGCGTTGCACGTTCTACATCATAAGAAAAGAACTTTTGTAGCACGTCAATAACAAATTCCATCGGCGTGTAATCATCGTTCATTAACATAACTTTATACATAGATGGCGGTTTTAGCGCGTCGCGCACTTTGTCTTCCGCCAGCTGGTCGAAATCCAGCCAATCGTTGGTCTTACCCATTATGCATAACCACTTTGAATCTACCTCAGATGTTAGATAACAATCATCTATTACTGTCATCCGCGATGTCTGTCACAAACTGTTGCAATAGCGTTAACTGCTTCAAACTTTGGTTGATTATTGTCCCATCTCCAGCGCCAAACGCTTGACGACTTCTTTCGTTTCTCTAAATTGTACAAGCGTGAGATGGCGAGGTTTTGAACAGCCCCCACTCCACCACCGGTTCATTCCATCTTAACTTATAAGATTTACGAAGGATGTCGAAGCATGGAAATGGGTACTGTTAAGTGGTTCAACAACGCCAAAGGGTTTGGCTTCATCTGCCCCGAAGGCGGCGGCGAGGATATCTTCGCTCACTATTCCACCATTCAGATGGATGGTTACAGAACGCTCAAAGCCGGGCAGTCCGTCCGGTTCGATGTACATCAGGGACCAAAAGGCAATCATGCCAGCCTAATCGTACCCGTTGAAGCAGAGACGGTTGCATAGCTCTCTGTTTTATTGTGTACATCCCGCAGTCAAAATGCCAGCCCGATCGGCTGGCATTTTTATTTTCGGGTTATTCCCGAGCCAGCGCGTCCACCGGATCCAGCCGCGCCGCGTTGCGGGCGGGCAACCAGCCAAACAAAATGCCGGTAAAGGTCGAACACAAAAATGCGGTAATAATGGCAACCGGCGAGAAGCCAATCTCCCAGCCGGGTAAAAAGAGCTGAAGCGCAAACGCGATCATCATCGAGAGCGCAATGCCCATCGCCCCGCCAACCAGACACACCAGCACCGCTTCAATCAAAAACTGCTGCAGCACGTCGCTGGCCCGGGCGCCGACCGCCATGCGAATGCCGATCTCCCGGGTACGTTCGGTGACCGACACCAGCATGATATTCATCACCCCGATACCGCCGACGACCAGCGAGATCACCGCCACCAGCGTGAGGAACAGCTGAAGAGTACGTGTGGTCTTTTCCGCCGTTTTCAAGAGGCCGTCCATATTCCAGGTGAAGAAATCTTTCTTCCCGTGGCGCAGGGTTAACAGCCGTTCAAGCTGCTGTTCGGCCAGCGCGCTGTCGTAGCCCTCCTTCACGCGTACGGTGATGGAGTTGAGCCATGACTGCCCCATAATCCGCCCTGAGATGGTGGTGTAGGGCAGCCAGACGCGCAGGATCTTACTGCTGCCAAACATCGACTGCTTCTCTTCCGCCACGCCGATGACCGTGGCAGGCATGTTGCCGACCAGAATCACTTCGCCCACCACGTTGGCTTTGTTTGGGAAAAGCTGCCTGCGCGAGTTCGCGTCCAGCACCACCACCTGCGCCCTGCCCGCCAGCTGCTCGGCGTTGAAGGTGGCACCTTCGCTGAAGGTCATGCCGTAGACGTTGAAGTAGTCTCCGCTCACGCCGTTAGCGCTGGCGGCCACATCAACATTGCCCACGCGCAGACGCAGGTTCTGCGAAACCGCAGGCGTGGCGGAGTTCACCCACGGCTGCTTCTGAATCGCCGCCAGATCGTCGTATTTCAGCGCCTGCTGATACTGCGGCTCGTCGTCGCCAAAGTCTTTGCCGGGATAGACGTCAATGGTATTGGTGCCAATGGCGCGAATATCGGCCAGCACCAGCTGCTTCGCCGCGTCGCCCACCACCACAATCGACACCACCGAGGCGATACCGATAATGATGCCGAGCATCGTCAACAGGGTACGCATTTTATTGGCCGCCATCGCCAGCCAGGCCATGGTCAGCGCTTCGCGAAAGCCGCTGGAGAAGTGCCCCCAGCCGGTTGATGCCGGCAGCGCTTCTTTCGGCGCCGCAGCCCTGGACTCACGCGGCGGCGGGTTGCTGACCAGCTCGCCGTCGTGGATCTCAATAATGCGTTCCGCCTGCGCCGCCACCTGCGGATCGTGGGTAACAATGATGACAGTGTGGCCCTGATCGCGAAGCTGGTGAAGGATCGCCATCACCTCTTCGCCGGAATGGCTGTCAAGTGCCCCGGTCGGTTCATCCGCGAGGATCACCTGCCCGCCGTTCATCAGCGCACGGGCAATACTCACGCGCTGCTGCTGGCCGCCGGACAGCTGCGAGGGCTGGTACTCCACCCGCTCCGCCAGCCCCAGACGCGTCAGCAGCATCTGCGCGCGCTCAAGTCGCTTTTTCCGCTCGACGCCCGCATACACCGCAGGCACTTCCACGTTCTGCGCCGCATTCAGGTGAGAAAGCAAATGGTAACGCTGGAAGATAAAGCCGAAATGTTCCCGGCGCAGCTTCGCCAGCGCATCGCCGCCCAGCGTGGAGACATCCGTCCCGGCCACGCGATAGGTACCGCTGGTCGGTTTATCCAGACAGCCGAGAATGTTCATCAGCGTCGATTTACCGGAACCCGATGCCCCGACAATCGCCACCATCTCGCCCGCCTCGACGCGCAGGGAGATGCCCTTCAGCACCTCCACCGGACCGTCGCCTGACGGATAGCTGCGACGAATGTTATTCAGCTCAAGCAGCGCCGTCATTTAGCGGCTCCGGGCAGGCTTTCGCTGACAACAACCTCCTCGCCCTCTTCCAGACCTTTCACCACCACCACGTCGGTGTCGTTGCGCGCGCCGATCACGACCTCACGCTCGCGCGTTTCGCCGTTGCGCAGCACTTTCACTTTATAACGGCTATCCCCGGCGGACTCGCCGAGCGCAGAGAGCGGAATGGTCAGCACGTTCTTCACGCCGGTCAGCTGGATATGCACCTGTGCGGTCATGTCCAGACGCAGCACGCCCTGCGGGTTTGGCACCTCAAAGCGGGCATAGTAGAAGATAGCGTCGTTAACTTTTTCCGGCGTCGGCAGAATGTCTTTCAGCACGCCTTCGTAGCGCGTCTGCGGGTCGCCAAGCACCGTAAACCAGGCGTTTTGTCCGGGCTTAAGATGGATAACATCCGCCTCTGAGACCTGGGCTTTGACCAGCATGGTGCTCATGTCAGCCAGCGTCAGAATGTTTGGCGCCTGCTGCGCGGCAATCACCGTCTGGCCCTGCAGCGTGGTGATCTGGGTGACTTCGCCCGCCATCGGCGCGACGATTTTGGTGTAGTCGAGGTTGGTTTTTGCCGTATCCAGCGAGGCCTGATTGCGTTTGATTTGCGCGTCAATCGTGCCAATCTGCGCCTGTTTCACCGCCAGTTCTGTGGTGGCAGTATCTAAATCCTGTTTCGAAATAGCCTGGGTTTTGGCCAGCGCCTGCTGACGGGTCAGCGTTACCTGAGCCAGGTTACGTTCTGCCAGCGCCTGCGCACGCTGCGCGCGCAGCTCCATCAGCGTGGCTTCCACCTCGCGGATCTGGTTCTCAGCCTGCTCAGGATCGATAACGCCGAGCAGCTGGCCTTTTTTCACCTTGTCGCCAATCTCAACCGACAGCGTTTTCAGCTGGCCGCTGACCTGAGCGCCGACGTCAACCTTGCGCAGCGCGTCAAGCTTGCCCGTCGCGAGGACGTTTTGCTGCAGTTCGCCCGGGCGAACAATCAGCGTCTGATACTGCGGCACCGGCGCATTCAGCACCTGCCATAGCCAGTACCCACCGGCTAAAACCGCGACCGCCAGCAGCAGAAACAGCGTTCTGCGTTTTCCCTTGAGGTTCATAAATATTCCAAATAAATGTTCTGGCAATTATAAATGTTGATTCTATCTAAACGACTCCTCAACGAAACCCCTGTTCTCCGAAATCGCCCTAATTTGTTTACGAGACGTTGACATTTCCCCTGTTGAAATAGCGATATTCCAAAAGGATCAGGATCTACCATGTCTTCTATCGTCGATACATCACTTTCAAACCTGCCGCAGCCAAAAACCGGCTGGCAGCTTTTCAAAAACCTGGCTTTTGGTGAGATCGCACCCGGGCTGGCATGGGAAAAAACCGCCTACCGACGTAAGTTCATGCTGCGTTCACTGGCGACACCGCTCAGCACCGCTCGCCTGCTGTCTGATCTTGCGAAACATCCGCACCTGATGCAAATGCTCCAGGTTCAGCCGGGGCTGCCGTGTCGCCTTCATCGTCCGTGGCTGACGGTCAATATGGATCGACAGCGTGCGCTGGAATCGCTGTCCTGGCACTATCAGATGATGTGTCGCCAGCTGCCGGCGACGCTGACAAAGGGTTACCTTTCAAAGCAGGGCGTGACTCTGCTGACCTTAACCGGAAAAGATGAACAGCAATTTACCGTCCGCCTGTGTGCCGACGCGTTTATGGATAAAGAGGGAGAAGCTACCCTCGTTTTCTGTGACAGTCAAAATACGGCGCTGGCGGAGATGACCTTTACGCTATGCCAGTTTGAGGGAAAATCAACGCTGTTCATTGGCGGTTTGCAGGGCGCAAAAGCGCATGTTCCCCACGAGCTGATCCAGGGTGCGACGAAAGCCTGCCACGGTCTGTTCCCGAAACGTCTGCTGGTCGAGGCCGCAATGACGCTCGGCGCCGCGTTCCCGGTAGAGCAAATAGTCGCCGTCAGTAACGCTACCCACATTTATCGCAGCTGGCGCTACCGCAAGAAAAAAGAGGGCAAACTGCTGGCCGATTACGACAGTTTCTGGAGCTCCATCGGCGGTGAAAAGCAGGACAACGGTAACTTTATGCTGCCGCTCGTCATGCCGCGTAAACCGATGGAAGAGATTGCCAGCAAAAAACGTTCCGAATATCGCCGCCGCTACGAACTGCTGGATAGCCTGATTCAGCAGGTGAAACAGGCGACCCAGCGCTAATCCGCTTTCCCGCGTGCCAGCCACAGCACGCGGGAGAACATTTTCCGCAGCAGGGTCGGTACCGCCTCCACGCCGCGCCTTCCCGCTTCCGTCGCCACTTCAATGGCTAAATCCGGTTTTGACGAACGGTGAATGGCTTTGGCGATCACCCGCCGCATGTTCATTGGGACATCGACCGGCACCATGGCAATTCGGTGAAAGACGTCGTCGAACCCCTGGCGATACATAAAGTGTTCCATGTCCATCGCGGGCAGCATGGTTAAATGGTCGCGCTCTTCCTCGCGCTCGTTATTCAGCAGGCTCCGCACGGTCGAGGCATATTTTTTACCCGCCTCATCACCGTCTACCAGCACGTGCCACTCGATCCCCATCCGACGGGCAAATTTTATCAACGGCTTTAATCCCGACTGGGCGAATTCGATCACCTTAATGCCTTCCGCATCAAAATGGTGACCGCACTGGCGCGCCAGTTCGTTGATGACCCAGGTTTCCGTCTCCCCCTCCACCAGCAGCCAGCAGCGGGCAAAGAGCGACGACGCCCGGTTAAAGCGAATATGAAACGCGATGCGCCGCCCGTCTTCCGCGTTCAAACCGCCCGGCCCAAGCCGGAAAGCGCAGACGCGGGAGGATTCACGCACCAGGCGACAGACGTGTTCTACCGGCGTCAGGGATAATAACTCCCCGGAATTGGTGGTCGTAATGCGCTGGAGCGGCAGCAGATTCAGCAGATGCCATGCCACGGAGAGCATGATGGGATGCAGGCGCGTTTCCGGGTCTTCCACCAGCAGCAGCGGCCGGGCGTCCCGGTCCAGACGAACGGTGCCTTTGGCCTGCAGAAGCGTTGAAAACAGCCCCAGCAGAATCACCCGATGGGTGCGACCGCCGGGCCGGTCGATCATCCGGTTAATGATGTCGAGGTAACGCCAGCTTCGCTGCTCATCATGAGAGCGGCGGCGCATCAGACGATGGCGCGACTCAGAGGTTCCCTGCTCGGAAAAATAGTGCTCCAGGAGTTGCACCATTGCGGACAACCCCTGACGAATTTGGCCATCGGTCAGATTCTGCGGACGCGACACCAGCTCTCTGGCCAGAAAATCCAGCTCGCGGGCGGTGACTTCCACTTCCGGCATATTGGGTACGGTTCCGTTACGAATACGCCGCATAAAGCGCGCATCGCGCAGGCGTAACACCGGCGTCAGGCGGATCAGGTGGCGGGCCAGATCGTCGATATTGTCCAGCGGGATCGGGTTGGCTTTCTCATCGAGAAAATCACGCAGGGTGAGTACCCCCTCGTTCTCCGCCATCTCGCCTTCCAGCCGATAGAAAATCCGGTGGAAACCGTCATCGCACGGCACCCAGCAGGGTGACAGCGGGCGGAAGCGACGCACGCGGTGACGTCCGGGTTCGGATTCGCGGAACGTCAGGATGATATGCAGGTGCTTCTCGCGCCCCGTCACGTCGCCGGGCGGGAACCAGAAATCGTCGCGGACGAAGTGATACAGATCGTCCTCGGGCGAAAGCAGTAGCGTCAATGCATCCAGCAGGCTGGACTTACCCCACGCGTTCTCGCCGATCAGGACGTTGTTTTGCTCCAGCTGCAGCGACAGGCGGTTAATACCGCGAAACCCGACAATTTCCACACGTTCGAGAAGCATAAATCCCCCGCGATATGATCACTTTTTCCTTCAAGTTATCAGCAGTATAGCGGGATGCAGATGGGCTTGACACTGCAATCCGCCTCCATAACCTGGCGGAAGCACGAAAAATTCAGAATTTATCCATCAGGTTTCATTTGAAATAACCCACATCTCGCAAGATACTACCGCCCGCAAATTGGACTATGCTCTATTTACCTCCAGTTTGAACAAGGATTGACATCACATTGCCTTAAATCAAATTAATCGAATTTATTTAAGTGGCGAAGGGGTGTTGTTGGTTTTTAAAATACGGGCTCTTTGAGTCGTCATCCCTTTATGGCGATATATCCCGCGCGCGGGAATGCGTGCGGATAATTATTTGAGGTGGTTATGTTTAGAAAATTGGCAGCAGAATGCTTTGGTACATTCTGGCTGGTATTTGGTGGCTGCGGTAGCGCCGTTCTGGCAGCAGCATTCCCGGAATTAGGTATCGGTTTTGTCGGCGTTGCGCTGGCATTTGGTTTAACCGTATTAACCATGGCGTTTGCCGTGGGACATATTTCCGGCGGTCATTTTAACCCGGCAGTAACGTTAGGTTTATGGGCGGGCGGCCGTTTCCCGGCGAAAGACGTGATTGGCTATATTGTGGCGCAGGTGGTTGGCGGTATTATCGCGGCGGGCGTTCTGTACGTGATTGCCAGCGGTAAAGCCGGCTTCGACGCGGCGGCCAGCGGCTTTGCCTCTAACGGCTTTGGCGAACACTCTCCGGGCGGCTACTCCATGCTGTCTGCCATCGTGATTGAAATCGTGCTGACCGCAGGCTTCTTGCTGGTGATCCACGGCGCAACGGACAAACACGCCCCAGCCGGTTTTGCCCCGATTGCCATTGGTCTGGCGCTGACGCTTATCCACCTGATTTCTATTCCGGTCACCAACACCTCCGTTAACCCGGCACGCAGTACCGCCGTCGCCATCTTCCAGGGCGGCTGGGCGCTTGAGCAGCTGTGGCTGTTCTGGGTGATGCCAGTTATCGGCGGTATCCTGGGTGGCGTGCTGTATCGCACCCTGCTGGAAAAACGCGATTAATCTTTCCCTCCCTCTCCCCGTGGGAGAGGGCCACAGGCCGCACACCCCACATAGACACAAGCCGGGTAAGGCGTAGCCGCCGCCCGGCTTTCTTTTGCCGCTTTACTGAACAGCCTTTATTGGGTAGTGTCACTGGCGCTTAACCGATACTCAAAAAGGACCGGCTGTTCATGTTTTCAGGACTCCTCATCATTTTGCTGCCCTTGATCGTGGGCTATCTTATTCCGCTGCATCGTGAATCCGCATTAAGGCTCATTAATCGATTCCTGAGCTGGATTGTCTACGTTATTCTTTTCTTTATGGGGATTAGCCTGGCATTTCTGGACAACTTATCGGCGAATTTACTCTCCATCCTCCATTATTCTGTCGTCACCGTGGTGGTTATTTTGCTGTGCAATATTGCCGCGCTGCTGTGGCTGGAACGCACTATTCCATGGAAAAATCACCATCATCAGGAAAAACTCCCTTCACGAATTGCAATGGCGCTTGAATCATTAAAATTATGCGGCGTCGTGGTGCTCGGTTTTCTTCTTGGGCTGACCGGTTGGGCATTTTTACAGCACGCGACTGAGGCCAGTGAATATACGCTGATCTTCCTGCTGTTCCTGATTGGTATTCAATTACGAAATAATGGCATGACGCTGAAACAAATTGTCCTCAACCGTCGGGGGATGATGGTTGCCGTTATGGTTGTCGCCAGTTCAATGGTGGCGGGCGTCATCAACGCCTTTATTCTCGATCTGCCGCTGAAAACCGGCCTGGCGATGGCGTCCGGTTTTGGCTGGTACTCCCTCTCCGGTATTCTGCTGACCGAATCATTCGGCCCGGTGATCGGCAGCGCCGCCTTCTTTAACGATCTGGCGCGAGAGCTGATTGCCATCATGCTGATCCCGAGCCTGGTTCGCCGCAGTCGTTCTACCGCGCTGGGCCTGTGTGGTGCAACGTCGATGGACTTTACCCTGCCGGTACTACAACGCTCCGGAGGTCTGGAGATGGTTCCCGCGGCTATCGTGCACGGCTTTATTTTAAGCCTGCTGGTTCCGGTCCTGATGGCCTTCTTCTCTGCCTGATACTTCTTTGGCGGTAGGTTTCCTGCCGCCAAAATTGCGCTAAATCAATCTCCCTCTATTTTGTAGCAGAAAGCCCTTTTCTCCGTTCTGGCACAGGCATAACCTTAAACATGTATATCAAATATAACTTTAACAGGTGTGATTATGTTTTGTGTGCAATGTGAACAAACCATCCGTACCCCGGCAGGCAATGGCTGCTCTTACGCACAGGGTATGTGCGGCAAAACCGCAGAAACATCTGACCTGCAGGACCTGCTGATTGCGGCTCTGCAAGGCCTTTCCGCATGGGCGTTCAAAGCCCGCGAATACGGCATTGTCGACCACTACGTCGACAGCTTCGCCCCACGCGCGTTTTTCTCCACGCTGACCAACGTTAACTTCGACTCTCCGCGCATTGTCGGCTACGCCCGCGAAGCGATTGCCCTGCGTGATGCGCTGAAAGCCCAGTGCCTGAAGGCGGATGCCTCCGCTCGCGTGGAAAACCCGATGTCAGAACTTCAGCTGGTCAGCGACGATTTGGGCGACCTCCAGCGTCAGGCGGCAGAATTCACCCCGAATAAAGACAAAGCGGCGATTGGCGAGAACATTCTCGGCCTGCGCCTGCTGTGCCTGTACGGCCTGAAAGGCGCTGCGGCCTATATGGAACACGCGCATGTGCTCGGTCAGTACGACAACGACATCTACGCCCAGTACCACAAAATCATGGCGTGGCTAGGCACCTGGCCTGCCGATATGAACGCCCTGCTTGAGTGCTCAATGGAAATCGGCCAGATGAACTTCCGCGTGATGAGCATTCTGGATGCCGGTGAAACCAGCACCTACGGCCACCCGACGCCGACGCAGGTCAACGTCAAGGCAACCGAAGGCAAGTGCATTCTGATTTCCGGTCACGACCTGAAAGATCTCTACAACCTGCTGAAGCAAACCGAAGGCACCGGCGTTAACGTGTATACCCACGGCGAAATGCTGCCGGCGCACGGCTACCCGGAGCTGCGTAAATTTAAGCATCTGATCGGTAACTACGGCAGCGGCTGGCAGAACCAGCAGGTGGAGTTCGCCCGCTTCCCTGGCCCTATCGTGATGACCTCTAACTGCATCATCGACCCGACCGTCGGCGCGTACGATGACCGCATCTGGACCCGCAGCATCGTCGGCTGGCCGGGCGTGAGCCATCTTGAAGGTGACGATTTCGGTCCGGTTATCGCCCAGGCGCAGCAGATGGCAGGCTTCCCGTACAGCGAGATCCCGCACCTCATTACCGTCGGCTTCGGTCGTGAAACCCTGCTGGGTGCCGCTGATTCGCTGATCGATCTCGTCAGCCGTGAAAATCTGCGCCACATCTTCCTCGTCGGCGGCTGCGACGGCGCGCGCGGCGAGCGTAACTACTTCACCGATTTCGCCACCAGCGTGCCGGAAGACTGCCTGATCCTGACCCTGGCGTGCGGCAAATACCGTTTCAACAAGCTGGACTTCGGCGACATCGAAGGTCTGCCGCGCCTGATCGATGCGGGCCAGTGTAACGATGCTTACTCGGCCATCATTCTGGCGGTCACCCTGGCGGAGAAACTGGGCTGCGGCGTGAACGACCTGCCGCTGTCGCTGGTGCTGTCATGGTTCGAGCAGAAAGCGATTGTCATCCTCCTGACCCTGCTCTCTCTCGGCGTCACCAACATCGTGACCGGCCCGACCGCGCCTGGCTTCATGACGCCAGACCTGCTGGCGGTGCTGAACGAGAAATTCGGCCTGCGTTCCGTGACCAACGTTGAAGATGATATGAAGCAGCTGCTGAGCGCGTAAGGAGTTATTCATGACCATGCCAACCTCACAATGTCCGTGGCGGATGCAGGTTCATCACATCCATCAGGAGACGCCGGATGTGTGGACGCTGTCGCTGCTGTGCCATGACTACTATCCGTACCGTGCAGGCCAGTACGCGCTGGTCAGCGTTCGCAATTCGGCGGATACGCTGCGCGCCTACACGATCTCCTCAACGCCGGGCGTGAGCGAGTACATTACGCTCACCGTCCGCCGCATTGACGACGGCGCGGGCTCGCAGTGGCTGACGCGGAACGTCAAGCGCGGGGATTACATCTGGCTGTCTGACGCGCAGGGCGATTTCACCTGTGACGACAAAGCAGACGATAAATTCCTGTTGCTGGCGGCGGGCTGTGGCGTAACGCCAATTATGTCGATGCGCCGCTGGCTGGCAAAAAATCGCCCGCAGGCCGATGTGCAGTCGATCTTCAGCGTCCGTTCCCCGGAAGATGTGATTTTTGCCGGGGAATGGCGTGATTATCCGGTGACGCTGGTGGCGGAGCACAACGCGACCCACGGCTTTGTGCCCGGTCGCCTGAGCCGCGAGCTGCTGCAAAGCGTACCGGATATCGCGAACCGCACCGTGATGACCTGCGGCCCGGCGCCGTACATGGATATCGTGGAAAAAGAGGTGAAAGCGCTTGGCGTGACCCGCTTCTTCAAAGAGCAGTTCTTCACGCCGGTGGCGGAAGCGGCAACCAGCGGCATTACCTTCACCAAACTGCAGCCTGCGCAGACCTTCTTTGGCCGCGTGGGGACCACGCTGCTGGAGGCGCTGGAAAGCAACAAGGTGCCGGTAGTGGCTGCCTGTCGTGCGGGCGTGTGCGGCTGCTGTAAGACGAAGGTGGTTTCCGGGGAGTACACCGTCACCAGCACCATGACGCTGTCCGACGCGGAAATTGCCGAGGGTTACGTGCTGGCATGCTCATGCCATCCACAGGGCGATCTCGTCCTCGCATAAACGGTAAACGTTCGATCGTAGGCCCGGTAAGCGTCAGCGCCACCGGGCTTTTTGTCGGGTGACACTGCGTTTACCCGACCTACAACAACCCTACCGCCACGCGGGTGCTTTACCCAGCGCAAACCGCCCCGCCCCTAAAAACGCGACCGCCAGCGAGCCGATAAAGAAGTACACCAGGCTTTCAATCGCCCATGCGCCTACCTTATCGAGGGCGAGCGTTTCCCCCATTCCCACCATCAGCCACGCCACAATCATCGTAAAGGCCAGCACCAGCGCGGCCGGACGCGTAAAGAGCCCGACAATAATCAGAATCGGTGCCACCACTTCGCCAACTAACACCCCGTAGGCGATAAATCCCGGCAGCCCTTTTTCCACCAGCATGCCGCTGATAAAGCCCACGCCGCCAAAAAGCTTGTGCAAACCGTGAAAGAGCATCAGCCCGCCGACGGCAAGTCGTAACAAGAGTTTGCCAAGATCGTCGCACGATAGCTTTTCATTAACAGCGATTAACAATGATTTAACCATTTGAAATAATTCCTGTTTTTACCGAGGTAACACCAGATTATGCCGAATAATTGCGCATGAAAAGCACCTTTTAATTGGGGGGATGCGACGGGCAATACGGAGACTTTCTTCTAAGCTTGTAAGCGATATCACAAAAAGGAGACGGACAACCATGAAACAAACCGTGGCTGCATATATAGCGAAAACGCTCGACCAGGCTGGCGTGAAACGTATCTGGGGCGTAACCGGCGATTCCCTGAACGGACTTAGCGACAGCCTCAACAAGATGAAGACCATCGAATGGATGCCCACGCGCCATGAAGAGGTTGCCGCCTTCGCCGCAGGCGCTGAAGCACAGCTTACGGGGGAACTGGCCGTGTGTGCGGGCTCGTGCGGTCCCGGCAACCTGCATCTGATCAACGGGCTGTTCGACTGTCACCGCAACCACGTGCCGGTGCTGGCGATTGCCGCCCATATCCCCTCTTCCGAAATCGGCAGCGGCTATTTTCAGGAGACGCATCCGCAGGAGCTGTTCCGTGAATGCAGCCACTATTGCGAGCTGGTTTCATCCCCGGAGCAGATCCCGCAGGTGCTGGCGATCGCCATGCGCAAGGCCGTCCTGAACCGCGGTGTTTCTGTGGTCGTTATCCCGGGCGATGTGGCCCTCAAGGCCGCGCCGGAAGGGGCCAGCACCCACTGGTATCACGCCCCACAGCCGGTGGTGACGCCTGCCGAAGAGGAGCTGAAAAAGCTGGCGCAGCTGCTGCGTTACTCCAGCAATATCGCCCTGATGTGCGGCAGCGGCTGCGCGGGCGCGCACAAGGAGCTGCTTGAATTTTCCGGTAAGCTGAAATCGCCGATTGTCCACGCCCTGCGCGGCAAAGAGCACGTCGAGTACGACAACCCCTTTGATGTGGGGATGACCGGTCTGATCGGTTTTTCCAGCGGCTTCCACACCATGATGAACGCCGACACGCTGATCCTGCTCGGCACCCAGTTCCCGTATCGTCCGTTCTATCCGGCGGATGCCAAAATCATTCAGATTGATATCAACCCGGCCAGCATCGGCGCGCACAGCAAGGTCGATATGGCGCTGGTGGGCGACATTAAATCTACCCTTGCCGCCCTGCTGCCGCTGCTGGAAGAAAAAACGGACCGCAAGTTCCTTGATAAAGCCCTGAGCGACTATCGCGACGCCCGCAAGGGGCTGGACGACCTCGCCAAACCGAGCGACAAAGCGATTCACCCGCAGTATCTGGCGCAGCAGATCAGCCATTTCGCGGACGACGACGCCATCTTTACCTGCGACGTGGGCACGCCAACCGTCTGGGCGGCACGCTATCTGAAAATGAACGGCAAGCGTCGTCTGCTCGGCTCGTTCAACCACGGCTCGATGGCCAACGCCATGCCGCAGGCGCTGGGCGCAAAAGCGACGGCCCCGGAGCGTCAGGTGGTGGCGATGTGTGGCGACGGCGGGTTCAGCATGCTGATGGGGGATTTCCTGTCGGTGGTGCAGATGAAGCTCCCGCTGAAAATCGTGGTCTTTAACAACAGCGTGCTGGGCTTCGTGGCGATGGAGATGAAGGCCGGAGGCTATCTCACGGACGGCACCGAGCTGCACGACACCAACTTCGCGCGCATCGCCGAGGCCTGCGGCATCACCGGTATTCGCGTGGAGAAAGCCTCAGAGGTGGACGAAGCCCTGCAGCGCGCGTTTTCCATCGACGGCCCGGTGCTGGTGGATGTCGTCGTCGCCAAAGAAGAGCTGGCGATCCCGCCGCAGATCAAGCTGGAACAGGCCAAAGGCTTTAGCCTGTATATGCTGCGCGCCATCATCAGCGGGCGCGGTGACGAAGTGATCGAACTGGCAAAAACCAACTGGCTCAGGTAAAACATCTGGCATCGCCTTTTTAATAATAAGGACATGCCATGATCGATTTACGCAGTGATACCGTAACCCGCCCGAGCCGCGCCATGCTCGAAGAGATGATGGCCGCCCCGGTCGGGGACGACGTCTACGGCGATGACCCGACGGTCAACGAGCTGCAACGCTACGCGGCAGAGCTGAGCGGCAAGGAAGCGGCCCTGTTTCTGCCAACCGGCACGCAGGCGAACCTGGTGGCGCTGCTCAGCCACTGCGAGCGCGGGGAAGAGTATATCGTCGGCCAGGGCGCGCATAACTATCTCTACGAAGCCGGCGGCGCGGCGGTGCTCGGCAGCATTCAGCCGCAGCCCATTGACGCCGCGCCGGACGGCTCCCTGCCGCTCGATAAAGTCGCGGCGAAAATCAAAGCTGACGATATTCACTTCGCCCGCACCAGGCTGCTCAGCCTCGAAAACACCCACAACGGCAAAGTCCTGCCGCGCGAATACCTGAAAGCAGCGTGGGAATTCACCCGCGAGCGCCGGCTCGGCCTGCACGTGGACGGCGCGCGTATCTTTAACGCCGTCGTGGAGTATGGCTGCGAGCTGAAAGAGATTGCGCAATACTGCGACTCGTTCACCATCTGCCTCTCAAAAGGGCTGGGCACGCCGGTGGGCTCTCTGCTGGTGGGCAACGCGGACTACATCAAGCGCGCCAACCGCTGGCGTAAAATGACCGGCGGCGGCATGCGTCAGGCGGGTATTCTGGCGGCTGCCGGGCTGTATGCCCTGAAAAATAACGTGGCGCGCCTGAAGGACGATCACGACAACGCCGCGTGGATGGCGGCGCAGCTGCGCGAGATTGGCGCCGACGTGATGCGCCACGACACCAACATGCTGTTCGTACGCGTGGGCGATGACCGCGCCGCCGCGTTGGGTGAGTTTATGAAATCACGTGGCGTGCTGATCAACGCCTCACCCGTTGTGCGTCTGGTCATGCATCTCGACGTGAGCCGCGAACAGCTGGCGGACGTGGTGAAACACTGGCAGGCGTTTTTACAGCGATAAGGAGCATCACGTGCCGCAACGAATTCTGGTGCTCGGCGCCAGCGGGTACATCGGTCAGCATCTCACCGCGGCGTTAAGCCAGCAGGGACACCAGGTGCTGGCAGCGGCACGCAACACCGAACGCCTGCAAAAGCTCAGTTTGCCTGGCGTCACCTGCCACAGCGTTGACCTCAACTGGCCGAAGGAACTTCCCGCCCTGCTGGAAGGGATCGACACGCTTTACTACCTGGTGCACAGCATGGGCGAAGGCGGGGATTTCATCGCCCACGAGCGGCAGGTGGCGATGAACGTTCGCGACGCCCTGCTGCAAACCCCGGTGAAGCAGGTCATTTTTTTAAGCTCGCTCCAGGCGCCCGAACACGAGCAGTCCGATCACCTGCGCGCCCGCCAGCTGACGGCTGACACCCTGCGCGGGGCGAATATCCCCGTCACCGAACTGCGCGCCGGGATCATCGTCGGCGCAGGCTCCGCCGCCTTCGAAGTGATGCGCGATATGGTCTACAACCTGCCCGTACTCACGCCGCCGCGCTGGGTACGCTCGCGCACCACGCCGATTGCGCTGGAGAATTTACTGCATTATCTGGTGGCCCTGCTGGATCGCCCGGCGGAGCAACACCGCGTGCTGGAGGCGGCAGGCCCTGAAGTGCTGAGCTATCAGGAGCAGTTCGAACATTTCATGCGCGTCAGCGGCCGCCGCCGCTGGCTGATCCCCATCCCCTTCCCGACCCGCTGGATTTCGGTGTGGTTTTTGAATGTGATCACCTCGGTGCCGCCGACGATCGCCAAAGCGCTGATCCAGGGGCTCAAACACGATTTACTGGCGGACGATCGCGAACTGCGGGCACTCATTCCCCAGGATCTGATCCGCTTTGATGATGCCGTGCGCAATACGCTGAAAGAGGAAGAGCAGCTGGTGAACTCCAGCGACTGGGGCTACGACGCCCAGGCGTTTGCCCGCTGGCGGCCGGAGTACGGCTATTACCCGAAACAGGCGGGCTGCACGGTGAAAACTTCCGCCAGCCTTGCAGATCTGTGGGAAGTCGTGAACCAGATTGGCGGCAAAGACGGTTATTTCTTCGGTAATATCCTGTGGCAAACGCGCGGAGCAATGGATCTGCTGGTGGGGCACAGGCTGGCAAAAGGCCGCCCGGCACGCCCGTATCTTGAGGTGGGCGACGCGGTCGACAGCTGGAAGGTCATCATCGTCGAGCCGGAAAAACAGCTGGCGCTGCTGTTCGGTATGAAAGCCCCGGGGCTGGGCCGACTCTGCTTTACCCTGAAAGACAAAGGCGATTGTCGTGAACTGGACGTCCGCGCCTGGTGGCATCCGCACGGAATGCCGGGTCTGTTCTACTGGCTGTTGATGATCCCCGCCCACCTGTTTATCTTCCGCGGGATGGCAAAGCGGATTGCGCAACGGGCAGAACAAAAGACGGAAAAGATCTAAATAAAACTCTCTTTCTTTCACCTTTCCCATTGCATAGCGCCGTAATTCACGAAAGAATGCGCACGAAATTCTTTTCAACACAGTGGATTGATATGAAGGTACTGGTTACCGGGGCGACCAGCGGCTTAGGCCGAAATGCGGTCGAATTTCTGCGCAACAAGGGCATCAGCGTCAGGGCTACCGGTCGCAACGAAGCGATGGGAAAACTGCTGCAAAAAATGGGCGCGGAGTTCGTCCATGCTGACCTGACGGAGCTGGTCTCCTCTCAGGCGAAAGTGATGCTCGCCGGTATCGACACGCTGTGGCACTGCTCCAGCTTCACCTCCCCGTGGGGTACCCAGGAAGCCTTCGATCTCGCCAACGTGCGGGCAACCCGCCGTCTGGGCGAATGGGCCGTTGCCTGGGGCGTGCGTAACTTTATTCATATCTCGTCACCTTCACTCTATTTCGACTATCACCACCATCGTGAGGTGCAGGAAGATTTCCGTCCCGCTCGCTTTGCCTGCGAGTTTGCCCGCAGCAAGGCGGCCAGCGAAGAGGTGATTGACCTGCTGGCACAGTCGAACCCGCACACCCGTTTTACGGTCTTACGTCCGCAGAGCCTGTTCGGGCCGCACGACAAAGTGTTTATTCCGCGCCTGGCGCAGATGATGCACCACTACGGCAGCGTGCTGCTGCCGCGCGGCGGCGATGCGCTGGTGGATATGACCTATTACGAAAACGCCGTTCACGCCATGTGGCTGGCAAGCCAGCCGGACTGCGATAAGCTGATCTCCGGTCGCGCCTACAACATCACGAACGGCGAACCCTGCACGCTGCGCAGCATCGTGCAGCGTTTAATTGACGAGCTGCAGATCGACTGCCGCATCCGTTCAGTCCCTTACCCAATGCTGGATATGATTGCCCGCAGCATGGAGCGTTTTGGCAGTAAATCGGCCAAAGAGCCTGCGCTGACGCATTACGGCGTATCGAAGCTGAACTTTGATTTCACGCTGGATATTTCGCGGGCGGAGAACGAGCTTGGGTACAAACCGATCGTGACGCTGGATGAAGGGATTACGCGTACGGCGGCGTGGCTGCGGGATCACGGGAAGCTTCATCGGTAGATCGGGTCCTGCATTTTTACGATAAGAAAAAAAACGGCAACCCGAAGGTTGCCGTTTGTCATTTTGCTGTTTTGCTGATTACAGCGCAGTCCACGCGTCCTGCCATGCAATCCCTTTACCTGGCTCGTAGTAGGACGGCGCGTTATTGCACCAGCCGCTGTACGGATAAGGTTTGCACTGGAACAGCTGGCCGCGGTTGTTAACGATATCGCCTGCTTTCCATTTGGTTTTGGAGGTCCAGGTCGGGTAAGTCCCGGTCTGGCCGCCGTTGGTCTGCTTAGCCTGTACGTTCAGCGTATAGGTGGTAGTGCTGCTCAGCTCGCCGTCACTGACGGTAAGGTTGATCGGGTACTGCGTCGCCGCAGCCACTTCCGGTGCATTGAACGTAATAATCGCTTTATCATCACCGCTTACGGTCTGGCCGTTCGGAGCCGTCCAGGTATAAGTCAGGTGGTTACCGTCTTCGTCGGTCGAGCCAGACGCGTTCAGAGAAACAGATTTACCCGCTTCAACCGCCCCCACCGGACCGGCGATTTTTGCTACCGGCGCATGGTTTACCGGCGCTGGCGTATTATCTTCCGGAGCCGGGGTGTTATCGTCCGGCACCGGCGTGGTGTTGCCTTCGTCCGTTGGGTCGACAGGGGTCGGCGTCGGAGCTGGCGTGACGCTACCGCCGTCGGAAGT
Source organism: Enterobacter cloacae complex sp. ESBL7 (assembly GCF_041679625.1). Lineage (NCBI taxonomy): Bacteria > Pseudomonadati > Pseudomonadota > Gammaproteobacteria > Enterobacterales > Enterobacteriaceae > Enterobacter > Enterobacter cloacae complex sp. ESBL7. Next base: position 672,566 of record NZ_JBGORN010000001.1, on the reverse strand, counting down.
CCCGTCTTCACCCACCACGTTGACGTTGAAGTAATGCTTCACGCATTTGGTGTAGTCACCCTCTTTAAAAGCGCTGAATGGCGTCTGGTAACCCACCAGCTGGCAAGAGTAGGTCTGGCCTGACGGGGTATCCGCGCTCCATCCCCAGTCCTGTTCCCAGTAGATCTTCAGCGCGCCGGCACCGCCTTCGTCGAACTGCTTCATGTTGGCGCAGCCCAGCACTTCGTTAGACGGAACAGGCACCTTCAGGTAGTTGGCGAACTCTTTGTAGTATTTGATACGGTTTTGAGACTGGGCGATCTCAGTCGGGCCACCGCACTCCACGCCGCCGTTGATGATCTGCGTGGTCACGCCGAAGCCCGGAACCAGACCATTCGCCTTATCGTGATCGTTCGGCTGCCAGGTGCCGTCGATAACCTGCAGCATGCTCGGTTTTGGCGGCTGCGGGTAGGCGAAGAAGAAGATCGCGGAAGCAAGGTTCAGCCAGGTGTCCGCCACCAGCTCAGGTTTGTCCAGCAGTACGCGGACGTCGCCGTACATCGCTTCAGAGAACGGGCCGTAGTTGTAGTTATAGGAGAGCTGTTTCGCGCCGCGACCAAAGTAGCTAACGAAATCGCCATCTTTGTCTTTACCGCACGGCCAGGTCTGACCCTGCCAGACATCCGGGTTACATTCGCCGTTATAGCCGCCCTTCTGACCTTCGCTCCAGCCCATCTCACGCACGTAAACCAGCGCCTGACGCCACTCGGCTTCCGGACGCCATGACTCGTGACCGCCAGTTTCCTGGGCGAAGTGCGCGAACATGGTTGCCAGAGACTTACGGCAGATGGCATCGCTGTTACGACCATCGGTATAGGTCTGGCACAGTGCCGGGAATTTACCGACCGCTTTCAGGAAGTTGCTGTAGGTATATTCCGGCGCACGCAGTGGGAAGAGGTATTCCCAGTCGCTGGCCTTGATAATCCCTTCCACGCGCTTGACGTTTTCCGGGTTCGTCGATTTACCCGGCTCAATTTGTTCCACCAGGCTGTTGTCCAGCGTGCGGATGGTTGACTTCACTGAAGCCATCAGCGGGAAGTTGGTCAACTCCTGCTCTTTCTTCTGCAGATCGCTGGCCTTAACGGTGTAAGGTTCGCTGCTGGCCTGCAGCTGGGTTGCCTGAGCCATAAACGGTGCAACACATGCGCCCGCGATAAGAACACTGAGTAATGTTCTTTTGTTCATGTCAATGGTCCTCTTAATTATATTAAGGGTTTATAAAAGTTAATTTGTTTCGCGGTTTATTTATTAATCATTTAATAAATAAACCCGGGAGCAGTTTTCGTTTTATGAAGAACACCAGTCGGTACTCTTCAAAAAACAAAAATCAATAATAATAACGGTTACGGGTGCTACGTTTTAATTTCTGATATTTATTCCAGACCTTACGGGCATAGACCATGCGCTGCGGGTAATTCTCTTTTTTCAGACCCGCGTTATAGGCGCCGACCGCCTCCCAGTTATAGCCATAAACTTTAATCATTCCGGATAATATCGATGCGCCAACCATAATCGAGGTGCAGGGCTCGGTAATTAACCGGTACTCATTAATGCCTTTTCGCTCCAGCTCGGAAAAATGTGAACTGTTAATCTGCATCAGTCCGACATCACGCGTGCCATCATTATTCTGTCCAATCGCGTTGGGATTCATTCCCGATTCAACATTAGCAATGGCATACAACAGATAAGGATCCACATGATAATAACTGGCGGCTTTATCCCAGCAGTTGGCAAAGACGCTATGACTTATTATCAGCAACAATAAAAATAACGTTTTCATTTTCAGTCCGGCTCTTTTTCATTGTCTCCTTACGCGCTTATCACTCTGTTTCCTGATTTACGGTCCACGTCCGTCGCGGGACGTGGACCGTGATGGCGGGCAAGTTACTTACCCGCATCGTTATGGCTGTGACTTACTGGCAGTCAGCCGCAGGGCCTTTTTTCACCCAGACATCGCTGCTACCGGGTTTATCACCCTTCGTCCACCATTTCGCGGTGTAGGAGTAACCGTTGTAGGTAGTGGTGTCGCCGCCGTTATAGACCACGTCGGAGCGCCAGTTGAATTTCACCTGACTTACCAGCTCCCATGCATCCACACCGAAGCCCGGCTGGTTGCCCTGAGTCCAGTATTTTGCTTTCCAGACCAGGTTGTCGAAGCTGACGGTATTGCCCGCGTTGTAAACCTTGCTGGCGCTCCAGGCAGCGTATTTGCTGGCATTGGCGTCAACAGGCTTATCGCAGCTATTGGTGGCAGAACCTTCGTCAGACGGCGTATTGCCTTCATCGGATGGGGTGTTACCTTCGTCAGACGGCGTGTTGCCTTCATCGGAAGGAGTGTTACCTTCGTCAGACGGCGTGTTGCCTTCATCGGAAGGGGTATTGCCTTCGTCAGACGGCGTTTCAGCCGCTTTAGGCGTTACCGTTACCTGTACGTTAGTCTGTACGCTGGACTTGCCATCGCTTACCACCACGGTCAGCGTGTAAGTTGATTCCGCGTCCACGTCCGGCGCGGTGATGTTCAGGTTCGCGGTGTCTGCGCCTGTCGCCTGCATATTCGCAGGAACGCTCCAGGAGTAGGTCAGCGCGTCGCCATCAGGATCGTTAGCCTGAGCGTGCAGAGAGTAGCTCTGGCCCGCTTCCAGCGTCACGGCTTCCATCTGGTTCACGACCGGCGCCTGGTTTGCTTTCGGCGCTTTGTTCACGACCTGGACGTCAGCGGTGCTGCTCAACCCTTTCGCGTCAGTGACCGTCAGGCGGAACGCCAGAGTCTGGTTACTGGTGACTGCGGCAACGTTGAAGGTCGCTTTCGCTTTGGTGCTGTTGGTGAGGGTCACCGACGGGCCAGAGATCTGCGTCCACTTGTAGGTAATGGCATCGCCATCCGGATCGGTAGAAGCCGAACCATCCAGGGTCACCGTCGCCGGACCGGTTACGCTCTGGTCAGCGGAAGTCGCTACCGGCGCATGGTTGGTCACCACCGGATCAACCGGCGCAGCGCCGCCGCCTGTCAGGCTTTCATTCATCGCATTCAGAATGTCTCCGGTATCGGAGTCGATAGACCAGGCAAACAGACCGCCCAGGTTTTTCGCCAGCACATACTGACCTTTCGCCGTTGCGGAACGCGCATCCTCATAGGTGATCAGATCGCCGGTGGTTTTGTTAAACAGATACGGCGCTTCAGCGGTAGCATCATAGTTGTATTCCCAGCCCGCTTTGCCTTTGTACTCGTTAACGATCTGACGATAGTCAACCACGCCCGGTTCCCAGGTCCCTTTCACCATGCCCGTTGCCGTGCCGGTGAACGGGTTGTTATTGCTGTAACCGTGAACGCCGGTCCAGCCGCGACCATACATGGCCGTCCCCACGACAATTTTGCCGGGCTGTACACCCTGCGCCAGCAGCGCATTGACGCCGTTTTCGGTGGTGTAATTGGTATCCGGTTTGTTCGCCGGCGCACGCAGTGCCGCCTGATGACCCAGCTCGGTGTTGCTCCAGCCGCCGTAGAAGTCGTAGCTCATCAGGAAGATGTGATCCATGTACTGCTGGGCTGTGGTGTAATCAACGTCTTCAATTTTGTCGCTGCCTGAGCCGATTGCTGAGGTCAGTTCAAAGGTACGGCCGGTTTCGGCTGACAGTTCATTCATCATGGCGCGCAGTTCACGCATCAGTGCGGTATACGTCTCTTTATCCTGCTGCGGGTTGCCCAGCGTTTCGTTCTGACCGCCGCCGCCCGGGAATTCCCAGTCGATGTCCACGCCGTCGAAGAATTTCCAGGTTTTCAGGAAATCTTTCACGGAAGCCACGAAGCGATCGCGGATCGCTTTGTCATGCATTTTGAAGAACGGATCGGAGAGGGTCCAGCCACCGATAGACGGCAGCACTTTCAGGCCTGGATTGGCTTTCTTCATTGCCATCAGCTGGCCGAAGTTGCCTTTGTAGGGCTCGTCCCAGCTGTCGAGGCCAGGCCGAGATTCCTGCAGTGCGGCCCACGGGTCATGAATCGCCACCTGGAAGTCCTGACGGCCCGCACAGGCGCGTTTCAGCGCTTCGAAGCTGTTACCCCCTTCGATGGTTTTCAGGCTGTCGTTGATGCCATCGCCGCCGCAGATTGGAATGAAGCCATACAGAATGTGGTTAAGGTTAGCTGCCGGGATTTTATTCACCGGGAATTTACGGTCATAGACGCCCCACTCAGGGAAATAGGCACCTACCACTTTATCGGTGTGCTTAGAGAGGGTTTTATTATTTTCCAGCATGGTGGTGTTAAGTGGCAGCAGATGGCTACCGTCGGTATCCGCGACGATAATCAGTTTGCTGGCGCTGGTGCTGCACCCGCTGGCGTTGCAGAGTTCAACCGTTTCCTGATAGCGACCGCCTTTGGTCACTTTAAATGTTGCCGTGCCGGACATGCTGCCTGCACCGGTCCAGACGGTTTTGCCGTCGAGCAACACTTTCGCTGAAGTCGGCGCCGCGCCGCTCCAGACATCCCACTGCACTTTAACATCGGCGCCATCATGGACTTTGACGAGGTTGTTGTATGCAGTAGCAGACTGATCAACTTCGACAATGGCAAATTTATCATTACCACTGGCGATAGTTGCTTTACCTGGCACGGCTGCGAACACCGGGCTTGCAGCCGCTGCAACGAAGAGTGCCAGATATTTAGGCTTCAGAAATTTCATTATTTGATCCTGATAATACGATTTGTGAAATTAAATACCCATGCTTTTCCATTAAACATGGACAAACGTTATTTACTGATAAATTAATCGTGAACGTTTCTGGTTCGCGAAAGACCTGCTTATTATTGCGTTGTACCTTCCTCCACTCATAAAACCTTCGACAAATGTTTTATTGCGTAGAGAAGAATACAGCGGGTAATTTATTTTCGCCTTTCATTCCCCCGATGAAAAAATTTCAAAAAAAACTTGACAGCATTATTTAAAAGACGAGATATGAAATTTGCGAGATAAATACAACCAGCCCGGAAAAAGCAATATATGGACCAAAGGAAATAAGGTTATTTTTATTCTCAAAGGGCTTTAACAGGCAATGCATGATAATGCCCCCCAGCGCCGCGATCAGCACGATAGAGGGTAACGCTTGCCAGCCGCACCAGGCGCCCAGCGCCGCCAGCAGCTTAAAATCACCATAGCCTAATCCTTCCCGGCCGGTCAGCAGGCGGAAGGCCCAGTAAACCAGCCAGAGCGACAGATATCCCGCCACCGCGCCATAGATAGCATCGGTCAGCGGTAGCGTACGGAACAGGGCATGGAACATCAGCCCCGTCCACAGCAGCGGCTGGGTCAGGCAGTCCGGCAGCAGCATATGGCGCGCGTCGATCACCACCAGCGGCAGCAGCAGACTCCACATCACCCACAGCGCGATCAGCGCCAAAAACGACGGCGCCAGCGCGGCGCTGGCGGCAAAGAAGAGAGCGCTACAGACTTCCACCAGCAGCAGTCGCAGCGGAATCGCGCTATGGCAGTGGCGGCAGCGGCCGCGCAGCGCACACCAGCTAATGATGGGAATATTTTCCCACGCGCTCAGGGCGTGGTGGCATTCCGGGCAGTGAGAGGCAGGAAACAGTAGATTGCCTGCCCCCTCTTCTTCCATTACCAGCGGCGGAATACGCTCCGCCACGACGCCGAGGAAACTGCCGAGGATCGCGCCCAGCGCTCCGCTCATGACGCACAGACCCGGCAGATTCGCCTGCTGCAACAGCATTAGTGAGTTCATGCGCTTTTCGCCCAGCTCAGCGTAATGTGCGCTTTCACGTCACTCTGACGATCCACCGGCGTCAACGCGAGTTTCTCCAGATGGATACCGGAAGAGACGTTCATCTCACGCAGCCAGTTTTGCAGGGCAGTGACGCTGACGCGCTCGACATCAAAGGTCAGCGACTGCTCTTCCTGACGCACGTTTGTCAACGCGACGTGCACGACTTTGGCACTTTCTTCCACCACGCTGCGCGGGTTCGGGGTATTGACGATTCTGGACTGGAGATGGTTTTTATCAATTTCCTGGCGCATCCAGTTCAGCGTCTGCTTCTGCTTAAATAACACGGCCTCGTTATTTTTGATGAGAGTATCGAGCGGCATCATCGCGCCGTAATAAACCATCGCGCAGCAGAGTGCCCCGCCGCAGAGTTTAAATAAATTACGCTCGCGTGGACTGTAATGTTGCCAGCGGTTTTTTAGCTGGGCTATTTGCATTTTCATTTATAGCTCCCGGTAATAATGGCGGTATAAGGCGCCTCGCCGGAAATCGGCTGCATCGTAAATTCAAAGGTTTCGGCGCTGCGGGCGACAAAATCCTGCAGGGTCTGTTTATCCATGGATTTCACATTCAGCGTCAGCTGATTTTGCGTTTCGTCATATTCCACGCTATTGATCTCCAGAGACGGCAATGACTGCCTGATTTGATTCAGCGCTTCGAGCTGCAGGAAGACCCCTTTCTTCGCCTTGCTGATATTTTGTCCGACGTAGTACTTCAGGTTGCTGGTCTGGCGCAGGGTCGGGAAGTAGTGCTGCGCTACGGTGGTCATCTCCCGGTGGATCTCGTTTTGCTGATGAGTGAGCATCCACGCCATACCAACGCGGGGGCCGATCAGCAGGCCAAAGCAAAGCAGCGCCGCCGCCGCGAGGGCCGTTTTCGCGTGGCGAAAACGCGGACCGCTGGCGCTGCGCCCGGAAAACTCCCCGTGCAGCATGTTGATACGACAGCCCTGCCACTGGGGCTGGATCAGCACCAGCGGATGCTGCCACGCCAGCCGTTCATCCACCTGTACCTCCTGCGGCGCATCACCGTAGCAGCACACCTCACCCGCCCGGCATTTACTCAACAGCAGCGGCAGCAGAACCGTATCGGCTTCGCCAGCGCTGCCGGGGGAAAAGCGCAGCCAGTAGCTCTCCTCCAGGCTCACCAGCGTCGTGCCCCCTTCGCTCACCGGCAGCAGCCAGGCATCCGGCAGCGCCTGGGCCACCGTGAGCCCCGCCTGAGCGAACAGCTCCAGCCAGTGGCGCAGACGTTCAGCGTCGATGGCCACGGCATCCACTTCCGCCCCCTTTTTGTTCAGCACCGTCCAGTGCAGCGTCTCCACCTCGCCGAGCAGCGTCTCTTCCGCCATCCACGAGAACTGCGCCGTCTGGGCGGAAAGCCCTTTTTTCGGCAGGGTAAAATGACGAAAGATCGTCTCGCTCGCCGGCAGCAGCAGGCACACCTGCTGAGAAAGCGGGTGGCAGGAAAGTTCGCTCAGTGCGCTCCAGCCCGTCAGATATTCCACCCGATCGTTACCGGATTCACACCACCAGATTTTGCCGTCCTCACGGGTGTCGGGACGAATAAAAAGCACCTTTTTCATTATCTTCATCTTATTCAACCATTCGGTAGCGGCGTTGCCAGGTCACGACCTTGCCAGCCTCACTGTCAACGTGAAGCTGGCTGACGACGCGCAGCGTTAAATCATCGGTATTGCCGGTGGTTTCCACCCGAAAATAGCGACTGTTGACCGCAATCCTGTCCTGAATCTGCGCCAGGATATCTTTGGTCTGCGGATAGTTGCTCTCCAGCATTTTGCTGAATGCCTCCAGCGACGCCCACCCCTCATCCGGGCGTGAATCGAGCAGGCGGGCAGCGTCGTCCGTGTTTAACACGCCGGTAAAAACCGCCGCCAGCAGCGGCGCCTGTTCGCGTGTTAAGGTATTCACATTTATGGTGCCATCCGTATCCGGCAAGGCGCACAGCAGCTTGCTGACCTTCGGCCACGCAGCCTGCGGAAAGGCGGGCAGCAGTCTGATTTCGTTGATGGTGCGCATCATTTGATTCGCCGGACCGCGGGCGGGCGTCACGCTCGCCCAGGCATCGGCCTCCTGGCCCTGTTTCGCCGTCACGTCGTCGGCGTCAAGATAATCCACCAGCTGCTGGTAAATCTCTTCTGCCGCCAGCGTACCGACACCACTTTCCATCAGCAGTTGTTCGATAATCTGCTCTTTGACCGGTTTTTCCGGCAGCGCAGTTGGATCGGCCGGGGCCGCTGGCGCCGCGTCACCGGCCAGCAGACTATTGACGTTAAAGCAGGTCCGGGCATCCTCCACCTGACTCACCACGGTGTAATTATCCCCGTGGGTTTCCAGCGGCTGTGTCCAGTCACCCTGCGGCGACAGCCCCGCCCCTTCTGAACTGGCCGCTTTCTGCAATACGTTTTCCAGTACCTTCTGTTGACGGGCAATGGCCCAGCGCAGCGTCTGCTGGCTGACCTGATAATGCGTTTTTTGCAGGTGGCGGCAGAACTGCTGACTGATTTTCGCCGCCAGGGCGGACATCATCACCAGCAGGATCAGCACCACCAGCAGCGCCACGCCACGCTCTTTTCGCGCTGTTTTGCGGCTCATGAACTCACTCCTGGATCGACTGCCGTATCGGGCTGCGGGGTTGTTACGGGCTGGGCCGCATTCTCCGCTGCCGGCTGCGCCGGGTCCGCATTCGTCTCTTTTGGCGCGGTCTGGATCTCAGGCATATCGCCGGGAGTGAGAAAAACCCAGCGCCAGGTTTCGCCGTTTTCCATGGTCAGATTCAGCTCAACGCCATCAGGCTGATGGGCGATGTCGGTCCATTTTTCCTGCCAGCCTTCGTGCCAGAAGCGCCATTTCATCTCTTTCACATCGCTCAGAATCGGCACTTCTTCCGGCTGCGCGCTGGCAGGACCGTCGATAGCAGCCCAGACGTTGCGCCACAGGCGCTTGTCCTTTAGCGTCCAGCTAACCCGCTCCAGCTGCACCTGGCCGCTGATGCCGTTCAGGGTTGTCATTTCCACACCATTCTGCTGCTGGACGAACACCTCGCCGCTGTTGCGCGGCGCGCGCGCCTGCTGCTGGTAAAAGTCACGCGAGAGGAGGTTGTACGTGCGCTGAAGCGCCGTCACTTTTGTCGCCGCCTCGTCGCTGGCCGTCGAGGTGCGCATCGCGCCGTCGAGAGTTTGCCAGGCGAGAATGCTGATCACCGCGAAGATGGCCAGCGCAATCATAATTTCCAGCAGGGTAAAGCCCTGCTGACGCTGCACCTTACTCACGATCCACCTCCGGTTCGGCGAGCTGAAGCGCCACCACCGGTTGCGCATCGCTTGCTTCGCTGTAAACCCGTACCTCATCGGCAAAGGTATTTTCGGCGGTTTTCACCCGCTGGATATGCCAGGTCCAGGTTTGTCCGCCCATGGTTTCGGTGCCCACCTGCTCGGCGTCCGGGAAATCGGTCTGAGCCAGCTGCGCTTGCGCCAGCTGATTTTCCGCCACCCAGCCGGCCTGCAGCGTTTCCGACAGGCTGTGGGTAAAGCGCACGTTCAGGGTGACGGAGTTCATCAGCGCCAGCGCCGCGGTGGAGAAAATCACCAGCGCCACCATCACTTCCAGCAGCGTCATCCCCTGCTCTTTGGTTTTGCGTTTAGTCATCGTTTTCCACCACCACGGGAACTGAGCCCTGTGACGTCACGTGAAAGCGCTGCTTTTTATCCAGGCTTTCGAGGCTGAGCGTGAAGCGGCTAAGCTCGCCGTCCGGCAAAAAAATGATTTGCGGTTCATCGTCCAGCGTGGCCGCCAGCGTTCGCGATGAGAGGGAGACATGCATCTCCTCAGGAAACTCGCCGCGGGTGGCGATCCGCCCCGACTTTAACGGTGCCCAGTGGCGCTCGCCGTTATTTACAACCTGCGTCACCAGTTCAAACTCTGACGAGGTCATCACCAGCCCGACAATATTTCCGTCCATTACCGCACGGTCAGAACCATATTCAACGAGGGATTTTAGCTGCTGACCAAATGTATCTGCGCCGCTGCGTGATGGAATGGTAGTGACCACCATCATGGCGCTCAGGGCGAATATCACCAGCGCCACGATAATTTCCAGCAGGGTAAATCCACGTTGCTTATTCATTACTTAGCTTTTTTATCAAAAGACCAGTTGCTGATATCGTCGGCAGTATTAGCCTCTGCATCCGGACCGGCTGAGAAAATATCGACAGCGCCATGCTCGCCCGGGCTGACCAGAATATAGTCATTGCCCCATGGATCCTGCGGCAGGCGACGAATATAGCCATCGTCACGGTAGCCTTTCGGAACAGGCGCAATTTCAGGTTTGGTCACCAGCGCCTGCAGCCCCTGCTCGGTGGTCGGATAGCGATGGTTGTCGAGTTTGTACATATCCAGCGAACCTTCCAGCGCCACAATATCGCTGGTCGCTTTCTGAATATCGGCCTTTTCTTTATTGCCCATTAAATTAGGCACAACCATACTGGCCAGCACGCCGAGAATAACGATAACTACCATTAATTCGAGCAGCGTGAACCCCGCCTGACGCTTCAGGCTATTTTTTTTCAAAGACATGATTAACCCACCATATTATTAAGTTGAAGAAGCGGTTGTAATATTGAAAGAACGATAAATAAAACAACGGTCGCCATAGTTACTACCAGTGCCGGTTCAAATACCGACAGCGTTAACGTAATTCGATGCTGCAATGCAGATTCCTGGTTTTCCGCCGCACGATCCATCAGCGAGCCCAGCTCGCCGCTCTCCTCCCCGGAGGCCACCATGTAGAGCATGGTGGGTGGAAAAATTCTCGCCTGTTCCAGCGCGTTGTAGAGGGATGCCCCCTGGCGCACGGTGTCCGCCGCCTGCTCAAGCACCTGCCGGGCATAGAGGTTTTCAATCCCGTCCATCGCGATGTACATCCCTTCCAGCAGCGGAACGCTGCTGGCCTGCAGAATACTCAGCGTACGGATGTAGCGCGCGCTGTTGATGGCGCAGACCAGTTTTTTCAGCGGTGACTTTAGCAACAGCCACCGATGATAAACAAACCGGTTCTTTTCTACTTTTATCCAAAATTTAAAGCTCGCCGACGCCCCGAACAGGCCGCTGGCGATAACGATGCCCCAGGCCTGTAAAAAGTCGCTCACCGCAATCAGCGTGCGGGTGGTCACCGGCAGCTCTTGTTTCATGTGGGTGAACTGGTCGATGACCTGCGGCACCACGGCGACCAGCAGAATGGAGATCACCGCGATCGCCACCACCGTCAGGGTAACGGGGTAGACCATCGCCTGGGTGAGCTTGCTTTTCATCTTCTGGCGCTGCTCGTTGTACTCGGCGAGCTTTTCCAGCACGCCACCGAGATGACCGGTCTTTTCACCGGCCATTACCAGAGTGCAGTAGAGCTTGTCGAAGCTGCGCGGAAACTGGCTGAAGGCGTCGAACAGCGTGTGACCTTCCACAATCTTGTCGCGGATCTCGGTCACCATCGCCGCCAGGGTTTTATCTTCCGTCTGCTTCGCAATCGCCTTCAGCGCACTCTCCAGCGGCAGCGCGGCGTTGACCAGCGTCGCGAGCTGTCGGGTAAACATCGACAGCACCGGAATCGACAGTTTTGCCCCTTTACGGGCGTTTTTTCCCGCCGCCGGATCGCTGGTCGGCGCAATGTTCACTGGCATCAGCTTCTGTTCGCGCAGCATCTGGCGCACCTGCTTTGGCCCTTCGGCCTGAAGGGTGCCGCGCTGGGTTTTCCCCGTGGCGTCCGTCGCGGACCACGCATACCAGGCCATTACGCATCCCCCCCGCGCTCGGCGGTGACACGCATCACCTCTTCCAGCGAAGTCACGCCGGCGATCACCTTCAGCAGACCGTTTTCACGCAGGCTGTAGGCATCTTTGAAAAGCTGCGTTTCGATGGACATCTCATCTTTATCTTCATGGATCGCACGGCGCATGGCGCTGTCGACCACCAGAAATTCATGGATGCCTGCGCGTCCCTGGTAGCCGCTCTGGCGACACTGTTCACAGCCCACGGCGCGATAAATCGCTTTCGGCGGCGTTTCCATAAAGGTGAACAGCGCTTTCTCATTGTCATCCAGCGGACTGGTCGTGCGACAGTGCGGACACAGCCGACGCACCAGACGCTGGGCAATGACGCCAAGCAGCGACGAACCGATTAAAAATGACTCCAGCCCCATATCACGCAGACGGGTAATGGCGCCCGCGGCGCTGTTGGTGTGCAGCGTGGACATCACCAGGTGACCGGTGAGCGAGGCCTGTACTGCGATTTGCGCGGTTTCCCCGTCGCGAATTTCCCCGATCATCACCACGTCCGGGTCCTGGCGCAGAATGGCGCGCAGTCCGCGCGCAAAGGTCATGTCCACGCGCGGGTTGACCTGGGTCTGCCCTACCCCTTCCAGTTCATACTCGATCGGGTCTTCCACGGTCAGAATGTTGCGTTCATGGCCGTTAAGCGCCGACAGCAGCGCGTACAGGGTGGTGCTTTTCCCCGAACCGGTCGGGCCGGTCACCAGGATGATGCCGTGCGGACGTTCAATCAGTCCCTTTAACTTCACCAGCTCTTCGTCAATCAGACCGAGCTTGTTGATATCCGGCTTAAGGTTGCTTTTGTCCAGCAGACGCATCACCACGCGTTCGCCGTACTGAGACGGGATAGTGGAGACGCGCACGTCAATCGCCTTACGACCAATGCGCAGCGAGATACGACCGTCCTGGGGAAGACGTTTTTCGGCGATGTCCAGTTTGGACATCACTTTGATACGCGACACCAGCAGCGGCGCGAGCTTGCGCGCCGGCTGCAGCACCGGACGCAGCACGCCGTCAACGCGAAAACGAATGCTCAGGGTGCGCTCGAAGGTCTCGATATGAATATCGGAGGCCCCTTCTTTCACCGCTTCGCCCATAATGGCGTTGATCAGGCGGATCACCGGCGAGTTCTCGTCGTTATCGAGCAGATCTTCGTTGTCAGGGATCTCCTCGGTTAACGCCATCAGGTCAATATCGGCGTCCATGTCGTCCACCAGCTGCTGCGAGACGCCGCTGTTCTGCTGCCAGATGTTGGTCAGCAGTTCGTCAAACGCTTCCGCCGTCAGGATCGTCGGGGCATAGGAGCGCCCCAGCACGCGGCGCATCTCCAGCAGGGCATACGCCTGCGCATCCTCGCGGATATAAACCTCGTCGTTATAGAACAGGACCCCGTTCTCTTTCGCCCAGGTGCTGGTACAGAGCGCATTACTCATCTCGGTCATGTCGCTTGCGCCTTATTCTTTAAACGGATTGCGGGACGACACCGGCGCACTGGCGCTCACCGGCGCGGCGTGGCTCTGGGACGGATAGACTGGCAGCATCGGTGAATCCGCATTCTCTACGATGCCCAGCTTGTGCTCTTCCATACGCTGCTGCTGACGCACCTGGATCTGCTCATATTTCTCTTTCGACACCGCGCCGTAGTTGTCGTCGTCGCGCAGTACGGTGGTGTGGATAAACACCATCAGGTTACGTTTGGCGCTGTCCTGGGAGGTATAGCGGAACAGCTGGCCCACCACCGGAATATCGCCCAGCAGCGGCACTTTCGAGACCGACTGTTTGGTGACGTTTTCCATCAAACCACCCAGCACCACCGTCTGCCCGCTGTGGACCATCACTTCGTTGTTGATGGTGCGGGTGTTGAACGTTGGGCCCAGGCTGGCATCGGCCGTCGAGGTGTTATCCACGCTGGAAACTTCCTGCTCGATCTTCAGATGGATCATGTCGCCATCGTTGATCTGCGGTACGATTTTCAGCTTCGTACCGACGGTTTTACGTTCCACCGAGTTAAAGACGTTATCGCCGCTGGTGGTCTGCGAACCGGAGAGGACCGGAACGTCCTGACCGACGTTGAACGACGCCTCTTTGTTATCCAGCGTCACCACGCTCGGCGTCGACAGAATGTCGTTTTTGCCGTTAGTGGACAGCGCCGTCATCAGCGCGCCAAAGTCGCCGTTAAAGAAACCGGTCGCCAGGCCCGTATAGCTGCCAATGACTTTTGACTTCTTGATTTGGCTGATCGGCAGGCCGGTCGAACCAAACTGAACCCCACCGTGCTTACTGGTCCACTGCACGCCCAGATCCAGACCGTTACCGTCCTGAACTTCGGCGATGATCGCCTCCACCAGCACCTGCGGACGGCGGATATCCAGCTTGTCGATCACTTTTTCCAGCGAATTCATAACGTTTGGCTGAGCGGTGATCACCAGCGAATTGGTCGACTCGTCGGCGGAAATATTCAGATCGCCTGCCATCGGTGCGGCTTTGCTCTTGCCACCGCCCACTTTATCCTTTAATTGCTCGCCGATCCCCGTCAGCACCGGCACCACTTTGCTGGCGTTGGCGTATTTCAGGTAGAAGACGCGGGTGTTGCCCTCGTTGTTCTGCTCGCGATCGAGCTGGGAGATCAGCGTCCGGGTGCGCTGACGCGCCTCCGGGCTGCCGCTGATCACCAGGCTGTTGGTTTCATCGTCGGCAACTACTTTGGTCGCCAGCTGCGGGGCGTTTTGCCCTTTCTGCTCTTCGTTGTTGAGGTTGTTCAACATGTCAGACAGCTCTTTGGCCGAGGCAAAACGCAGCGGCACGATTTCACGGCGCTGGACGCCGCTTTGATCCACACGCTGCACCAGATCCACCAGGCGGTTAACCACCGAGGCTTTGCCGGTTAACAGCAGCACGTTTGACGGTTCAAAATGGACCACGTTGCCGATGCCGGAAGCGTCGTTCAGCTGACGCAACAGGGGGGCCAGCTCACGTACCGGGACGTTCTCCATCCGCACCACGCGGGTGATGACCTCGTCGCCTTTGCCAGGGTTTTTGCTGTCGGCAATCGGTGCGCCCGACATGCGGGCCACCGACGAGCGCACAACTTTCACCATCCCGTTATCCATCGGAATCACCGACAGACCATAGAGATCCAGCACGCTCAGGAAGAACTGGTAATATTCATCTTCCGTCAGTACGTTGTAGGTGCGAACCGACACCGTTCCCTGAACGGAAGGATCGACCAGAATGGTTTTATTGAGGTTACGCCCGACGGTATCGATAAATTCGCGGACATCGGTATTTTTAAAACTGGCGCTAAAGTTCGCCGCGAACAGCGAACCTGAATATAACGACAATGCGGTCAGCGCTACGCACGCCCATGGAAATTTCTTCATGTCTGTACACTTATTAATTGTTAAGAACATTGACCCGAATATTTTCAAGGTGAGCGTGACGCCGGATAACGACATCCGCTTCTTTCATTTTTGACCAGCGGGCAACGAGCTCTTTTGCCTGCGCCTCTTTAGTCATATCCACATCGTCAACTTTTACCACCACATCACCTTTTTCCAGGCCAGCATGGCTGTAGAAAGGCGACGCATTGCGTGGATTAATGTTGTAGCCTTCCAGCTGGCCTTTTTCGATTAATGGTTTTAACACCAGATAATCATCCAGATGCAGATTATCTAACCCTGCATCTTTCTTCGATTTGGTTACCGGGGCGCTGTCAACGCCGCCTTTGAAATAGTCTGGTTTTTTAAGTGAAATAACCTGCGGCGCGCCTTCATAATTCACCACCACATTATCAGGATGAATTTCGGCAATATAGGCATTGTCAAAACCGGCGAGCATTTCGCCCTCGCGATAGCTCTTTTGTCCTGCGGGAGTTTTTATCACCGCAAAGGACAGCCAGGCTTCATCGCTGCTGAGAATACCTTCGATTTCCGCACTGAGCGGCTTTTTCACCGCCGCTGGCTGTTTCGCTGGCATCACCGCCGGCGTAAAAAGTACAAACTGGGTTTCATCGTGACTTTTTTTTTGCATAGTCTTTTTTGAATCAGACAACCTGTTCGTCACTTTTTTATAATCTTTATAAACCATATACCCTTGCTGGCCGCAGAAAATAAGCAGCACAAACATGACGCAGGGCATAATCAATTGAGTAACAAATGACATCCGCATTTTTTAACGAGCCTTTCTGCCAGTCAGTAATTCACAGCACAGGGCTGTATGAGTAAGTGGCGTAAATACTAATGTGTTTCCTCGCCCCCGCCCATTCACACTGCCGCTAACAATAATTTAGAAAAAGATTGATCGTTAAATAAACCTATGATAGAGGTCCAGACAGAATATTTTTATCCTGTATTCAAATTGCTCCTTCCGCCTATATCCTTTACTTTTCCGGCTCCTTGCTATGAATCAAAGAGACGGTAATACGCTATGTATATGCGCCATTTTAATTTCACTACCCAGCCTTTCCGGGCTATCACCCGGATGTCAGGTGATTTTTTTGTTCCGTATCATCAGGATGTGTTCGGTTTGCTGAAAGAGAAGTGCCAGACAACAGGCGTCACTGCGCTCTTAAGCGACGACAGCTATCTCACCTCGCAGTTTTGCGAAGCGCTGAAAAAGCATGACGGCACGCTGCTTGCCATTAACGCCTTCCCAAAACTCAGCGCCAGCGGCCTGCTCTATAAACTCAACACCACCACTAAAGAGAGCAAAACCCGGATCCAGGCTATTGATGCCGTGCTGCGTCAGTGGCAGGACGAGATGTTGTCCCGCAAAACCACGCGTAAAGTGCTGGTCATTTCGCATATTCAGTCGATGAAAGCGAATTGCCACGACGCACTGTCCATGTTGTTAACCCGCGCGCAGGAGCTGGATGTGCCTCTGTCGGTTGTGCTGATGGGATCGGCCGACCAGGAAGCCGCCCTCCAGCAGTCCGGGTTGCGTGAATCTCTTCATACGCACCACACGCTCCGGCCCCTCACCTGCCGCGAGTCCCTGAGCTATGTTCAGGCCCAGTGTGAAGCGCATGGCAGCGACGCGACGCCGTTCACCCGGGCCCGCATGCGCAGGATGCATGTTCTGACCAAAGGACAGACAGGCAAACTCAACGAGCTGGCGCACCTTGCGATGCTAGCCGCCTGGACCGAGCGTTCAGCGCAGGTATCGCCGCGCCATCTGCGCCTCGCCGCAGGAGAAGTTCTGCCGGCGAAACCAAAGGGCAAACGCCTTGCCGTTATGGGCCTTTTTGCCTCCGTACTGTTTGCCGCCTGCGGCTGGACATTGATGCCCACCATTACCGCCAGACTGCCGGTACAGTTGCCCGTGATGGCCAGCTGGAAACCGCAGGCGCCAAAAACCGACGCCCCAGCGGTGCCGGTTATCGATAATGAAGTGGTGAATAAGCCCGATGCGATGCATCAGCTCTATACCATGTGGGGTTATGACGCCACGATGGAAGAGGCGCTCTGCCAGAACGCCGGGCAGGTCAACCTGATGTGTAAGGAGGGCAGCGCTCCGGTCGAAGAGCTGGCAAAAGAGGGTTACCCGTGGATCGGCGAGATCAAAACAGGCGATCACCTGAACTATGCCGTGGTGGCCAGAGTAGATGATAACTCGCTGGATCTGCTGATGAATAATCGCACCTGGCAGGTGAGCCGCAGCTGGTTTAACCAGCATGCAACCGGCAATTACACCCAATTGCACCGCCTTACGCCGCAGGGGAAAGATGCCGTGAGCGCCGAAAGCAGCGCCAAAGATCTGGGCTGGATGGATCAGCAGCTTAGCCAGGCGCTGAATCTACCCGAAACCCATACAAAGGCGTGGACGGCCGAACTGATGCAACGTACCCGCGAGTTTCAGCAGAAAATGCATCTGCATGTGGACGGGATTGCGGGTGAAGATACATTGATGCAGTTAATGCGTGAAACCCGGACTACGCCAAGCGTACTTATTCAGTCCGCAAATATATCTGCGACCCCCACCGCGCAGGAGAAACATTCATAATGTCGACGATTACTCTGGCTGCCCAGCGCAGCTATACCCTGAACGCACCGGTCTGGTTTTCTTACCGGCGCCCCTCGCTGAAAAAAGCGGTCTGTGCCACCCTGCTCTGGGTGGTGGGAATAGTGATGACGATCGCTGCGGGACTCTACGCTCATCTCTACTGGGATCTGCGCCATCCGGCACCTGAGCCAATAAAAGCGAGCGCCGTTAAGCCAGAAACGACGCTATCGGATATGCATTATGTCTATGTCAGTAAACCGTTCCCGCAGCCTGAACCAAAGCCAGAACCGGTAACAAAAGAGATGCCGCCGCTGCAGGAAATGCCCATTAATAGCGGCGATGCCGACTGGCAGCAGGCGCCCGACGGTGAAATGCCACATGATATTTCCCGGGATACATTGCCAGGGACAGAAGTGAACCATTCTGCTGTCCCCGAACGGGATAATACCGGTCAGACAGTAGATGACGGGGCGATCAAGGCATTATTGATGAAGGCGTTAAAAGAGCAGGAAAAAGATTATTCGCAAGGGAAAATGCCCGCGCCTCCTGTAGATGAATCCACGGCAGGAACGCAGGCAAATAATTTAATGAAACATAGCCCTCCTTTCAGTTAAAAAGGAGATAAATAGCGATTAATATTTCTCCGGCAATGCTGATAAATACATAAGGCGGCCTTTCTCAACCTGAATATAATTACCTTTCTTCAGGTCGGCGAGGATTTTAATAATGGTACTGCGGGCCAGGCTGGTATATTCCTGAATATAGTCATAAATATTGATATCGCGCTGATGGTGCACAATCAGTTCGTTAATTTCCAGCAAGAACTCGCGAACAATCGCGTACGCGCTGCGGGCCACCAGCACTTCGTCACGCTTGCTGAGCAGGCAAACGTACCAGGAGAGGACTTTACTCAAGGCTTCCCAAAGATTTTTTTCGCTTATCAGACGGACAAAATCATCTTTTTTAATGGTGCGCACCACGGTATTGGCACGAACCAGGCCGTACATATGCGTTGAGTTGTAATAAATAGAGGAGAGACCAAAAATACATTTATTCTGTAAGGTGAACATACACAGTTCATCCGACTCGCGGCGGAATTCAACTTCACCGCTCACGATAAAATGAATATCTTCGTTGTTATCGGTACTGATACGCTGCCATTTGCGTAAGGTTCTTTCTTCAAAACCTTCAGTTGCCGCGATAAGGGCGTCAAGTTCTGCTTGTGGACGGCTATTTTTACTGTAGATACTTAACATTGTTATACCTATTAATATTAAATTGAAAAAGGTGAACGTGTGCAATCACAGCGCTTAAATGCGTAGTCCATTTAACAAATGTAAAGTAAAGCTAAGACTTTAGAACATCCGTATTTCTTATTTGTCGTGCTGATATATTGTCAACCACGTTTGCGAGTAATTTCGACTGAGGAAACTATAAAACATTTACGACGTGAATGTGATTAAAAAATCAGTCCAAAAGAAGACCCTATAAAGGTGAAGTCGGGTAACCCGAAGGATTACCCCTGCCCGTAGCGCTCCAGCAGCGCCTCCGCGATAGCCAGCGTTTCGCGATCGGCCACGCCGTCCCAGCGCGCCGGGCGAAAATGCATCTGAAACGCGACGATAACGCGCTTCTGCTGCGCGTTCGTCATGTTATCGGTCACCTCATAGCCGTAGCGCGCCAGCAGATCGAGCAACACCTTCGGCTCCACGAGCTCGTCGCGCGGCTTGCCGTTCAGGTAAAACGCCACCCGCGCCGGGTCGGGCCATGCACCAATCCCCTGCTGCGCCAGATCACGCCACGGGAACAGCGGGCCGGGATCGTCTTTGCGCTGCGGGGCGATGTCCGAATGGGCCACCACATTTTCAGGTCTGATGTTGTAGCGGGCAATAATGTCTTTGGCGAGCGGCACCAGTGCCGCAATTTGCGCAGGCTCAAACGGCGTAAAATGCTTAACGCCCGACGTTTTTTGCCAGCCGCGGTTCTCCAGCTCAATGCCGACAGACGTATCGTTGATGCGGTTGGTGCCGCGCCAGAAGCTGATGCCCGCATGCCAGGCCAGTTCGCTCTCGGGCACCAGCTGCCAGATGCGCGGCTTACCGTCCGGTGCCGGGGGTTTAGCCGGGATCAAATAGTGAGAACTGACGTTCTTATCCGTCAGCGTGGCCAGCGAGCTGTCAAAGTCATCGGCGGTGTAGTGGATCACCAGCACCTTTATACGCGGGTAAGCCGCCTGCGCCTGATGACGCGTGTCCAGCTCGTAGGCGCCTTTGTCGATAATCCCTTTTTCCGTGACGCATCCTGCCAGCAGCAGCGCCAGCAGGAGCGTGGCAAACGAACGCGTCATCGAAGGGTTTTCACCGCCGTACCGCTTACGCTCACCATCAGCATGCTGGCATCTTTCCCGACCGTTTCGTAGTCGATATCAATCCCCACAACCGCATCAGCGCCGAGGGCTTCCGCCTGCTCGCCAAGCTCTTTAAAGGCGATTTCACGCGCTTTGCGCAGCTCTTTTTCGTATGCGCCCGAGCGGCCGCCAACGATATCGCGGATACCGGCAAAAAAGTCGCGGAAGATATTGGCGCCGAGAATCGCTTCGCCGGTAACCACACCGCAATACTCGGTTATTGTCTGCCCTTCCAGGGTTGGCGTTGTTGAAAACTGCATGGTTTCTCTCCTTCTTTAGCGTTCAATGCCTTAGGCACAGCATTATCGGTTCGTTACGCTATGATTGAAAGGATAGTTAATAAATAAGGAAATCAACATGCGCTATTCTGCTTTAACACTTTTGGTGCCCTGCGCGCTGGTGCTCAGCGCCTGTACCACCACGGTCACGCCAGCCTTTAAGGATATCGGTACCCGCAGCGGCCCCTGCATTGAGGGTGGCCCGGACGCCGTGGCGCAGCAGTTCTATGATTATCGCATTCAGCACCGCAGCAACGATCTCACCGGCCTGCGCCCGTATCTGAGCGACGGTCTGGCAAAACTGCTTAACGACGCCACCCGCGATCCGCAGCACAACACATTGCTGAAATCCGATCCGTTCTCCAGCCGCACCACGCTGCCGGACAGCGCCGAAGTGGCCAGCGCGTCAACCATCCCGAACACGGATGCCCGTAATATTCCGCTGCGCGTGAAGCTGACGCAGGGAACCCAAACCTGGCAGGATGAAGTGCTGATGATCCGTGAAGGACAGTGCTGGGCGGTAGACGACGTGCGCTACGTTGGCGGCAGCGTTCATGCCCCGGCAGGCACGCTGCGCCAGTCGATTGAGAATCGCTAAACCCGCCGATACAACCCGGTAACCCCCGTAAAATGTGCGGCATTTCATGCGGAATGCCGACATTTATTCTCGCCGACCTTACCGTTCGCTATTTTGTGCTATGTTTAAGAGGAAACACGGGTTATATTTAACTTTTAACGCATAAATATTGCATAACTATTCTGTCAACGGTACTATCTGCGGCCTCAATTGCTATAGATTGCCTGGATGAGTAAAGACTGCCCCGATGAGTATTAAACTAAACGGCATTAACTGCTTCTACGGCGCACACCAGGCGCTGTTTGACATCACGCTGAACTGCCCGGAAGGCGAAACGCTGGTTTTGCTTGGCCCAAGCGGTGCAGGCAAAAGCTCCCTTCTGCGCGTACTTAATCTGCTTGAAATGCCCCGTTCAGGTACGCTGGCGATTGCCGGTAACCATTTTGACTTCGCGAAAACGCCGTCTGATAAAGCGATTCGCGAACTGCGTCAAAACGTCGGCATGGTCTTCCAGCAATACAATCTCTGGCCGCATCTGACCGTCCTGCAAAACCTGATTGAAGCGCCGTGCCGCGTACTGGGGTTAAGCAAGGATCAGGCGATCGCCCGTGCCGAAAAGCTGCTGGATCGTCTGCGTCTTAAGCCTTACAGCGACCGCTTTCCGCTGCACCTTTCCGGTGGTCAGCAGCAGCGCGTAGCCATTGCCCGCGCGCTGATGATGGAGCCTGCGGTACTGCTGTTTGATGAACCGACCGCGGCGCTGGACCCGGAAATCACCGCCCAGATCGTCAGCATCATTCGCGAGCTGGCGGAAACCAATATTACTCAGGTTATCGTCACCCACGAAGTGGAAGTGGCGCGTAAAACCGCCAGCCGTGTGGTCTACATGGAAAACGGGTATATCGTTGAGCAAGGTGATGCGAGCTGCTTCGCGAACCCGCAAACCGATGCCTTCAAAAACTATTTATCTCATTGATTGTGTCAGGGGAAATATAATGAAAAAAGTATTACTTGCCGTGCTGCTTGCTGGCGTTACCCTTTCCGCTACCGCAGCTCAGACCCTTCGTTTCGCCACGGAAGCCTCTTACCCTCCGTTTGAGTCCATTGATGCGAACAACAAAATTGTTGGCTTCGACGTGGACCTGGCTAACGCCCTGTGTAAAGAGATCGACGCGACCTGTACCTTCAGCAACCAGGCGTTCGACAGCCTGATCCCAAGCCTGAAGTTCCGCCGTATCGACGCCGTGATGGCCGGTATGGACATCACCCCGGAGCGTGAAAAGCAGGTGCTGTTCACCACCCCTTACTACGACAACTCCGCCCTGTTCATTGGTCAGAAAGGTAAATTCACCTCTGTCGATCAGCTGAAAGGCAAAAAAGTTGGCGTGCAGAACGGCACCACGCACCAGAAATTCATCATGGATAAACATCCGGAAATCACCACCGTTCCGTATGACAGCTACCAGAACGCGAAGCTGGATCTGCAAAATGGCCGTATCGACGGCGTATTTGGTGATACCGCGGTTGTGACCGAGTGGCTGAAAGCCAACGATAAACTGGCGCCAGTGGGCGACAAAGTGACCGATAAGGATTACTTCGGTACCGGTCTGGGGATTGCCGTTCGTCAGGGCAACACTGAGCTGCAGCAGAAATTCAACGCTGCGCTGGAAAAAGTGAAGAAAGACGGCACCTACGAAACCATCTACAAAAAATGGTTCCAGAAGTAATTCCTGATGAATGAAATTTTTCCTTTAGCAAGCGCCGCCGGGATGACCGTCGGCCTTGCCGTTTGCGCACTGATTATCGGCCTCGTGCTGGCGATGTTCTTTGCGGTGTGGGAATCCGCGAAATGGTTCCCCGTCGCCTGGACAGGCTCCGCGCTGGTCACCGTGCTGCGTGGGCTTCCGGAAATTCTGGTGGTCCTGTTTATCTATTTCGGCTCCTCACAGCTGCTGCTGACGCTGTCGGACGGTTTTACGATCAATCTTGGCTTTGCGCAGATCCCGGTGCAGATGCAGATTGAAAACTTCGACGTCAGCCCGTTCCTGTGCGGCGTGATTGCCCTCTCCCTGCTCTACTCCGCGTACGCGTCGCAAACCCTGCGCGGTGCGCTGAAAGCCGTGCCGCAGGGTCAATGGGAGTCGGGTCAGGCGTTAGGTCTGTCGAAGTCAGCCATCTTCTTCCGTCTGGTCATGCCGCAGATGTGGCGCCATGCCCTGCCGGGCCTCGGCAACCAGTGGCTGGTGCTGCTGAAAGATACCGCGCTGGTGAGCCTGATCAGCGTTAACGATTTGATGCTGCAAACCAAAAGCATCGCCACCCGCACCCAGGAGCCTTTTACCTGGTACATTGTGGCGGCGGCTATCTACCTGGTGATCACGTTGCTCAGTCAGTACATCCTCAAGCGTATTGACCTGCGTGCGACGCGCTTTGAACGGAGACCAGGCTGATGCTTGAATATTTCCCCGAGCTGATGAAAGGGCTGCACACCAGCCTGACGCTGACCGTGGCGTCCATTATCGTGGCGCTGATCCTGGCCCTCATCTTCACCATCATCCTGACGCTGAAAACGCCGGTGCTGGTGTGGATTGTGCGCGGCTACATCACCCTGTTTACCGGTACGCCGCTGCTGGTGCAGATCTTCCTGATTTACTACGGCCCGGGCCAGTTCCCGTCGCTGCAGGAATATCCGGTTATCTGGCATCTACTCTCTGAACCGTGGCTGTGTGCCCTGATTGCCCTTTCGCTCAACAGTGCGGCCTATACCACCCAGCTGTTCTACGGCGCGATCCGCGCCATTCCGGAAGGACAATGGCAGTCCTGCGGAGCGCTGGGCATGAGCAAGAAGGACACGCTGGCGATCCTGCTGCCATACGCCTTTAAGCGCGCGCTCTCCTCCTACTCCAACGAAGTGGTGCTGGTGTTCAAGAGTACCTCTCTGGCCTACACCATCACGCTGATGGAGGTAATGGGTCACGGACAGCTGCTATACGGGCGCACCTACGACGTGATGGTGTTCGGTGCGGCAGGCGTGGTCTATCTGGTGGTTAACGGCCTGTTGACGCTGATGATGCGCCTGATCGAGCGTAAAGCGCTGGCGTTTGAGCGCAGATCGTAGGCCGGGTAAGCGCAGCGCCACCCGGCAAGAAGTGCATAAATGTGATTAATCAATGCGGGTAACTTTCTGGTTATCCGCTTTTTTTTGCCATAAAAATAATACTTAATCATTTTTATTGCATATAAATTCATTAAATGGCATTGTACATCCATGCCGCAGACACGGCGCATAAATAAGACAGACGGGAGTATTACAATGAAAAAGTTAGTTCTGGCCGCATTGCTCGCCACCTTCGCCGCTGGCGCATCCGCAGCTGATAAAATCAATTTTGGCGTGTCCGCCACCTATCCGCCGTTTGAATCGCTGGATGCCAGCAACCAGATCGTGGGTTTCGACATTGACCTGGCGAAAGCGCTTTGCAAACAAATGCAGGCCGACTGCACCTTTACCAACCATGCCTTCGACAGCCTGATCCCGTCGCTGAAATTCAAAAAATACGATGCGGTGATCTCCGGGATGGACATCACGCCTGAGCGCAGCAAGCAGGTCGCGTTTACCGACCCGTACTACGCCAACTCGGCGGTCGTGATTGCGAAGAAAGGCGCTTATACCTCTTTCGATCAGCTGAAAGGCAAACGCATCGGAATGGAAAACGGCACCACGCACCAGAAATACCTCCAGGACAAACATCCTGAAGTGAAAACCGTGGCTTATGACAGCTACCAGAACGCGATTATCGACCTGAAAAATGGCCGTATCGACGGCGTGTTCGGCGATACCGCCGTGGTGAACGAATGGCTGAAAACCAATCCGCAGCTGGGCACCGCAACCGAGAAAGTGACCGATCCGCAGTACTTCGGCACGGGTCTGGGCATCGCGGTACGTCCGGATAACAAGGCCCTGCTGGAAAAACTGAACGGCGCGCTGAAAGCGATTAAAGCTGACGGTACGTATCAGAAAATCAGCGAGCAGTGGTTCCCGCAGTAAGATTTTTTTGCCGGGTGGCCCGGCCTACGGGGGTGGTAGTCTGTAGGCCGGGTAAGGCGAAGCCGCCACCCGGCACTCTCTCACAGCGGCACAAAGAACCTGAACCGCGCCCCGCTCACCGACTCCATCAGCCTGATCCCACCGCCGTGCAGCTCCAGCATACGTTTCACGATTAACAGCCCCAGCCCGCCGCGATTCTCCCGCGATGCCTGGGTATTCAATGCCGACGGCCGCTGGAACAGATCGTCGCGCAGCGAGGCATCCACGCCCGTTCCGCTGTCAGCCACTTCGACCTGAAGCCGTTCATTCTCCTGCCAGACCGCCAGACGAATTTCCCCGCCAGATGGCGTATGGCGCATCGCGTTATCGAGCAGGTTGGTCACCACGCGTTCGATCATCGACACGTCGGCGTTAATCAGCGGCAGCGGTCCCGGCACGTCAATATGCAGATTCACCTCGCGCGTGCGGGCGGTGAGCTCAAACTTCTGCGCCACGTCGGAAATCAGCTCCCCCATCGCGAAACGCTCGCGCTGCGGCTTAATGCCGCCGTGCTCAAGGCGCGCCAGCTCGAACAGCTGCTGCGAAAGATGACGGACTTTTTGCCCCTGACGCAGCGCGGTGGCGAGATACTGCTGGTGCTCCTGCGGCGTCAGCGTGGCGGATTTTAGCGACAGGGTTTCCAGATAGCCCAGCAGCGAGGTCAGCGGCGTACGGAGATCGTGCGAAATGTTGGCGATAAACTCCCGGCGCTGGCGATCGCTGTCGGCCAGCTGGTCCCACTGGCGGGTGATTTTGCGTGCCAGCTCGATAAAGCTGTTGCGCAGGATCGCCACTTCATCTCTGGCCGCCGCGTCCGACGGCTGCGCCGCCAGCTGTCTGATAGCGCTGATGCTGTCCTGCTCCAGCCCGGCGACCTCCACCGTCAGCTGTTTTACCGGGCGCGTGACCCAGTACCAGACCAGTAAACCTGCCAGCAGGCCAAACAGCGCGACCCACAGCAATGACCACAGCACCGTGCTCCACAGCGCCTTATGCCAGGCCATTTCCGCCAGCGCGTTTGACTCTTCGCCCTGCAAAATAATGTACAGGTAGCCCTTAAGCTCGCCGTCCTGCCGCAGCGGCGTGGCGCTAAAGACCTTTTTATTTTGACTGCGAGGATCGTCGCCCAGGACCGGTATGGCGGTACCGCTCAGGAAGGTCTGAACCGGGGCCAGATCGATTTTTTGCCGCTGAATGTGGCCCGGCGGTGCGGCATCGGCCAGGATATCGCCGTCCGGGGAGACAACGTACAGCTCAACGCTCGGATTAAAGGTCATCAGCCGGTCGAACAGCGGCTTGAGCGCCGTTCGGTCGACCCTGCCCTGCGCGTCCAGAATCGGTTCACGCTGAACGATCTGCTGCGCCAGCCCGCCCGACAGCCGCTGCACCATCGCGTTGCCGTACTGCGTACTGGTGTAGAGCTGTACCGCACAGGCGACGGTGGCGCAGAGCATCATCAGCAGGATAAACAGCAGCGTCAGGCGCTGGCCCAGGCTAAAGCGGCGCATCATGATTTGGCTCCGCAAATTTATAGCCCTTGCCCCAGACGGTGCGAATAATCTCCGGCTCGCCGGCGTCCTTCTCAATCTTGATGCGCAGGCGGTTGATATGGGTGTTAACAGTGTGCTCATAGCCTTCGTGCTGATAGCCCCAGACCTGCTCCAGCAGCGCCAGACGCGAAAAGACCTCGTCAGGATGACGGGCAAAGAAGTACAGCAGCTCGAATTCACGCGGGGTGAGATCCACCACCTGGCCGTGAAGCAGCACGCTGCGCGCCAGCGGATCGATGGTCAGACCGTGGGCCTGAATTTGACCGTCGGTTTGCGCCTGCCCCATCGCCTGCTGGCGGCGGAACAGCGCTTTGATGCGCGCAATGAGTTCCTGCACCGAGAATGGCTTCGCCAGATAATCATCGGCGCCGGTTTCCAGCCCGGTAATGCGGTCGGTCTCGCTGCTGCGGGCGCTGATGATGATCACCGGCAGGTAGCGCGTCATCTGACGGATGCGGCGGCAAATCTCCAGACCGTCAACGCTGGGCAGCATCAGGTCGAGGATCACCGCATCCCACGGCTGTTTTTCAAGACGCAGTAAGGCCTTGCCCCCGTCGGGCTCGTGGGTAATGGCGTAGCCTTCGTCTTCTAAATTGAGTCGCAGAAGCGCCGCGATATCGTGGTCGTCTTCCACCAGCAGGATCTGCTTCATGGGTAAGCCTTTATTCATCTCTTATGACGTAAGCTTACCTGATTTCGAGCGGGGGAAGAGTTCACATTTTGTTTAAGATTTCACGAGCAACGTCAGCACTTCGTAATGCGCGGTATGCGGGAACATATCGAAAAGCTGAACGCGTTCAATGCGGTAGCCCGACAGGCTGGCGATGTCTTTCGCCATGGTCTGGGCGTTACAGCTGGAATAGACGATGTACTCGGGTGCCATCTGGCTCAGGTAGTCGCACAGCGCCTTGCCGATGCCGCGGCGCGGCGGGTTGACCAGCACCAGCTCCGGCACGTTGCCCTGGCCGGTCGCAAACTGCGTGGAGTCGAGCGCCTGGAAGTGCTGATTCGTTAACCCCAGCCCGGCGGCGGACTGCTTCGCGCAGGCAATCGCTTCGGCAGAGATCTCAATGCCGGTGAGCTGCATTTCTGGCGTGGCGCAGTGCAGACCAAAGCCGCCCACGCCGCAGAAGAGATCCCACATATGATGGACGTTTAACGCACGTACCCAGTCGCGGGCGGTGGCGTACAGGCTGCTTGCCACGGTCGGGTTGGTCTGGAAGAAGCTTTGCGGGCGGATCCACAGCGGCACGCCGTTGAAGCTTTCGGCCAGCGCGTGCTGGTCGGTGAAGAAAATCTCTTTCTCCCCTTCCATGATCGCCATATGCACCGGCTGAACGTTTGCCGTAATGACCTTCAGCTGCGGCAGCTGTTCCTGCAGCCACGGCAGCGCCGCGCGCAGCTGCTCCAGCTTGGTTTCGGAGCGCAACACGAAGCGCAGCATCATGCCGCCGTCGAGTTGGCTTTCCGTCAGCAGAAGGTATTTCAGCTCGCCGCGCCTGCGGGCGACGCTGTAAGGCGTTAATCCTGCACGCGCGATAAACGGTTTCAGCGCGGCAAAGACGGGTTCGAACGAGGCGGGATACAGCGGGCAGCCGGTCAGGTCTTCCGGCGTGCCGTCGCGGTGCAGCATTCCCAGCAGCGGTTTTTCAACGCTGCCGCTGACCACCATTTTGGCTTTATTACGAAAGCCCTGCTCCGGGCCACTGACGGGTGCGCACCACTCGCCCACCGCTTGTGCTGCCAGCAGCTGTTGCAGGTCGGCCATTTTGGCGGTGAGTTGTTGAGAGACCGGCTGTTCTATCCACTGACAGGAGCGGCAGCGTCCGGCGTCATAGAGTGCGCACTGCATATGAAAACCTTAAGAATCACGAGGGCTGCGATTATACACATTATTGCAGGCGGAAGAACCGCCGGCTTGAGGCCGGAACGAAGAGTAGACAGAGCACCAGCATATCCGGCAATTTTTGCATAAACAGCGCGCGCAGGATCTCGCGTTTGGATTCACCAGCAATGCTGAACAGCTCCGGGTAGCCGTATCCCAGCGAGGCGGCCCACAGATAGCTGGCGGCGGTAATTTGCGTCAGCAGATAGACCCAGCGCGCCCAGTTGCGCCCTTTGACCAGCGAAAACGCGCAGTAGATCTCGATAAACACCAGCACCAGGCTGCTCAAAAAGACCAGCGTCAGATTCCACGTCTGCACGCTGCGGTGAATGAATTCACCGATGCCGCGCACGCCCAGGGTGTTCAGAATCATCAGCACGTCCAGGCAGCGGATCATAATAATGGCGAGCGCCGCCACCTGAACCAGTGCAGGTACGTTAGGACGCGCGTGCGTAGTACGTGATTTTTTTAATAATCCCAATGTTTTACTTCCCTGAAAAACAGTGCCGCGTCATGCGCGGCACATCACTGGAAATTTTAAATCCTTCAGCCGCGTCTTGCACGCTGGATATCGCGCACGCGCTGTTTTTCCGCGCGCGCCATCAAATACCAGGCGATAAATCCGACAATTCCGACCACGCCGAGGATGATGGAAGCCAGGGCGTTAATCTCCGGGTTGACCCCCATGCGCACGCTGGAGAAGACCAGCATCGGCAGCGTCGTCGCGCCCGGTCCGGAGACAAAGCTGGCGATAACCAGATCGTCCAGCGACAGCGTAAACGCCAGCAGCCAGCCGGAGATCACCGCCGGCATAATCATCGGCAGGGTAATAATGAAAAAGACCTTCAGCGGCGTCGCGCCAAGATCCATCGCCGCCTCCTCAATGGAGCGATCCAGCTCGCGCATGCGCGAGGAAATCACAACCGCCACGTAGGCCGTACAGAAGGTGACGTGCGCCAGCCAGATGGTGAGCATGCCGCGATCCGCCGGCCAGCCGATGGCGTGCGCCAGGGCCACGAACAGCAGCAGCAGCGCGAGTCCGGTGATCACGTCCGGCATAACCAGCGGCGCGGTGATCATAAAGGCGAACCCGTTTGAGCCGCGAAAACGCCCGAAGCGCACCATCACCAGCGCGGCGATCGTGCCCAGCACCGACGCCATTGTCGCCGCAAGGGCTGCAATGGTCAGGCTCAGCCCCACCGCGCTCATCATCGCATCGTCGTGAAACAGCTCGCTGTACCAGCGCGTCGACCAGCCTGCCCAGACCGTCACCAGCTTAGAGCTGTTGAACGAGTAGATCACCAGCATCAGCATCGGCGCATACAGGAAGGTAAAGCCGATAACGAGAATCGCAATTCGCCACGGGGAGCGCACTACCGGTAAGTTGTTCATCCGTGATCTCCCATCTGTTTCTGCTGATGCTTGTGGAACCACATGATCGGCACGATCAGCAGCAGTAACATCACGATCGCTACCGCAGAGGCCACCGGCCAGTCGCGGTTATTGAAGAACTCCTGCCACAGCACGCGGCCAATCATGATGCTGTCCGGGCCGCCGAGCAGTTCCGGGATCACAAACTCCCCTACCGCCGGGATAAAGACCAGCATTGACCCGGCGATAATGCCGCCTTTGGTCAGCGGGACAATGACGCTGAAGAAGGTTTTTAACGGGCGGGCGCCGAGATCGAGCGACGCTTCCACCAGCGAGTAATCAATGCGCGTCAGCGCAGTGTAAATCGGCAGCACCATAAACGGCAGATAGGCGTACACAATGCCGATATAGACTGCGAGGTTGGTGTGCAGGATCGTCAGCGGCTGATCGATAACCCCGAGCCACATCAGGAAGTTATTCAGCACGCCGTTGTTTTTCAGGATCCCCATCCAGGCGTAAACGCGGATCAGGAACGAGGTCCACGACGGCAGGATCACCAGCAGCAGCAGGATGTTACGCGTCGACGGCTTGCTGTGCGCCACCGCCCACGCCAGCGGGTAGCCCATCACCAGACAGCAGAGCGTCGAAATCGCCGCCACCTGCAGCGACTGCAGATACGCTTCGAAATAGAGCGGATCGTCGGTGAGCTGCAGGAAGTTGCCTAGATTAAGCGTCAGCGTCAGCTGCCCGCCGGCCCAGTCCAGCAGGTTGGTATAGGGCGGGATCGCCCGCGCCATTTCCGCCAGGCTTATCTTGAAAACAATCAGGAACGGCAGCAGGAACAGCAGGATCAGCCACACATACGGCATGGCAATCACCAGCTTGCGGCCGTGGTTCATCTGCATGCGCGTTAGCCACTGGGCAAAACCGCCCGGCTTTTCTGCGCGAGCTGGAGGTTCAAGTGCACTCATTTGCAGCTCCTTATACCGTCAGCACGACGCAACTGTCAGCATCCCAGCACAGGCGCACTTCGTCACCCCATGTTGGCTGCCCCTTGCGGTAGCGATGTTCGTTCTGTAGCTGCGCGCTGAGCATCTGCCCGCTTTTCAGCCGCACGTGGTAGATAGACAGATCGCCCAGGTAGGCAATGTGCACCACTTCGCCCACGGCAAAGTTATAGCCATCGGCAGGCGGATCCTCACAGAGCATGATCTTCTCCGGACGCAGCGCGACGTAGACCGGCACGTTATCCACCACGGAGTTATCCGGATCGACCTTAAGCGGATGCTGCAGCCCCGGCGATTCGATGACCAGGCCATCCTCCTGACGATCTTTCAGCAGCCCTTCGAAGACGTTGACCGAGCCGATAAACTCCGCGCTGTAGCGGGTGGTCGGGTGCTCATAAATCTCTTCCGGCTCGCCAATCTGCACGAACTTCCCGCGGTTCATGATCGCGATGCGTCCGGCCATGGTCATCGCTTCTTCCTGGTCGTGGGTCACCATCACGCAGGTCACCCCCACGCGCTCGAGGATATCCACCACTTCGAGCTGCATACGGTCGCGCAGTTTTTTATCCAGCGCGCCCATCGGCTCATCGAGCAACAATAATTTCGGCCGTTTTGCCAGACTGCGGGCCAGGGCCACGCGCTGGCGCTGGCCGCCGGAGAGCTGGTGCGGCTTACGCTTCGCGAACTCCTGCATGTGCACCAGGCTCAGCATCTCGGCCACGCGCGCGGTAATTTCGGCCTTCGGCAGCTTGTCCTGCTTCAGGCCAAAGGCGATGTTCTGCTCCACCGTCATGTGCGGGAACAGCGCGTAGGACTGGAACATCATGTTAATCGGGCGCTGATACGGCGGCACGCTGGAGAGATCCACACCATCCAGCATGATTTGCCCGGCGGTGGGCTGTTCAAACCCGGCCAGCATACGCAGCAGGGTCGATTTACCGCAGCCAGAAGCCCCCAGAAGGGCAAAAATCTCGCCTTTATAGATAGTCAGGCTGACGTCGTCCACGGCATGCTGGCCATCGAAAGATTTGGTGAGGTTACGAATTTCAAGAAGCGGGGTCAGCGCTTTACGGACTTTCGCCTGCGGGCGGGGGATCGCGTCATTCACGGGGTGTTCTCCGGCATAGATCAGTACTGGTGCAAACGCACCGTCAGGGTGCGCATCGCCGGGCGGCGCTAACGCTTGCCCGGCCTACGGGTTGTACAGGCCCGGTAGGCGACAGCGCCACCGGGCAACAATACCCAACGCCGTTATTTACCGCTTTTCACCTTGGTCCACGCGCGGGTACGCACGCGGTCAATTTTTGGATCCTGAACTTTCAGGGTGAAGAGCTTGGCGAACACATCCGCTGGCGGATAGATAGCCGGGTTGTTACGGATTTCTTCGCTTACCAGCGGCACGGAGGCCTTGTTACCGTTCGCGTAGTAAACGTGGTCGCTGATGTGGGCGATCACCTCAGGACGCATCAGGTAGTTGAGGAACTGATAGGCTTCGTCTTTGTTTTTCGCATCAGCCGGCATCGCGAAGACGTCAAAGAAGGCCAGCGCCCCCTCTTTCGGAATGAAGTAAGAGACGTTCACGCCGTTTTTCGCCTCTTTCGCGCGGTTAGCCGCCTGCCACACGTCCCCTGCCCAGCCGATCGCGACGCAGATGTCGCCGTTCGCCAGGTCGTTAATGTACTGAGACGAGTGGAAGTAACGAATGTTTGGACGCAGCTTCAGCAGCAGATCGGTCGCCGGGCCGGTGTAATCATCGGCTTTACTGCTGTTCGGGTCTTTGCCCAGGTAGTTCAGCACGGTGGCGAAAATCTCTTCCGGCGCATCGAGGAAGGAGACGCCGCAGCTTTTCAGCTTCTCAAGGTTTTCCGGCTTCAGCACCACGTCCCAGCTGTCCAGCTTGACGTCCGGGCCCAGCACCGCTTTGACTTTATCCACGTTGTAGCCGATACCGGTGGTCGCCCACAGGTAAGGCATGGCGTATTTGTTGTCCGGGTCATGCTTCGCCACTAGCTTCAGCACTTCCGGATCGAGGTTTTTCCAGTTCGGTAACTTGCTCTTGTCCAGAGGCTGGAAGACGCCTGCCGTCAGCTGACGCTCGAGGAAGCTTGCGGAAGGCACCACGAGATCAAACCCGGTGCTGCCCGCCATCAGTTTTCCTTCCAGCACTTCGTTGGAATCGAATACGTCGTAGACCACTTTAATGCCGGTCTCTTTTTCAAAATTCGCCACCGTGTCCGGCGCGATATAGTCAGACCAGTTGTAAACGTGCAGCGTTTTTTGTTCCGCAGCGAGCGTGCCGGCAGAGACGGCCATCAGAGCACCCGCAACCAGACCCGATAACCATTTTTTATTCAAGGCGATCATATCTTTATTCCTTCTGAAAGCTCGTTAACAAACGAACTAAAACTGTGCAATCTGAAGATATGCAATAATCATGCATAGTTTGTCGCTCTGCCCAAAATAAAAAGAAACCTCTTTACCCGGCAGCTTCCGCTCGCTTTTTTAAGCATCGCAAGAATAACTGTAGCCCGTGTCTCCGGCTATAGCCCAGACGAAAAAACGCCTTTTATCAATTTTTTATGCAGGTTACGTCTACGTGATAAGCCGAAACGGCCTTCAGGGAGGTGAAAAACTCTTTAAAGAAAGGTTAAAAGCAGCAGAAAAAATGGCCTTCTGCAGCCGCTATGGCAGCGACTGCGCAAAAGTCAGACAGGCTTAGTGAAGAAAATTGGGAGATGCATCATTATTCTCTGCATCATCTTCCGCGCTATACAGCAGATGGTGTGCATTGGCTTCCATCATGACCATGGAAATTTGCTCTTCGCTCAAACGCATAAACCAGGAGAACTGCTTGAACGACAGCCCGGCACCGGAGAATAAAGACTGGCAAACGACCAGTTTTGGCAGATTATCATCCTGTATGTCGAGAAATGCTTTCACCGTCAAAGAACTGGCGTTGATCGCTGACAGGTCGGAGGCCAGCGCCAGCAGCGCGGAGGGCTTCACTTCGGCCAGCGCGGAGAAAAGGATCACGTCGTTAATGAGATCGATTTTGGCATCGAAAATGCCGTCGAAATTCTGCATATGAGGCAGATGCAGCGCCTGGCAGGAATCGCATTCGAAGAACGTAATTCCGGCATCATCAAGCCATTGACGTAACGTATCCAGTGTAGGTACGACCTGTAAATCCATCGCTGTGCAGCCTCTTCAATATAATCTGTGCATAGGGTACGCAAAAAGTGCGTTCAATACCATTTAACCGCCCGTTTTCAGACAGTAGCCCGGCGTGGCATGACGCTCGATCCATGCGATCATTTTACCTGCAATATCGACACCTGTGGTTTTTTCTACGCCTTCCAGCCCCGGCGAAGCGTTCACCTCCATGACCAGCGGCCCGCGCGTCGCCCGCAGAAGGTCTACGCCCGCCACGTCCAGCCCCAGGGTTTGCGCCGCTTTGACGGCAATTTCCCGTTCGCGATCGCTAATATCGGCTACCCGCGCCACGCCGCCGCGGTGAAGGTTAGAGCGGAAATCGCCCTCTTTCGCCTGGCGCTCAATAGCTGCCACCACCTCATTGCCGACCACGAAGCAGCGGATGTCGCGCCCTTTCGCCTCTTCGATGTACTCCTGCACCAGGATGTGGGCATTGAGGCCCCTAAAGGCGTCAATCACGCTCTCCGCCGCCTGACGCGTTTCCGCCAGCACCACGCCAATGCCCTGCGTGCCTTCCACCAGTTTGATGACCAAAGGCGCGCCGCCCACCATGTCGATGAGATCGCTGGTGTCGTCAGGTGAATGGGCAATCCCCGTAACCGGAAGATCGATCCCCTGACGGGCGAGGAGCTGCAGCGAGCGCAGCTTGTCGCGGGCGCGCGAAATGGCGACGGATTCGTTGAGCGGATAGCTGCCCAGCATCTCGAACTGGCGCAACGCGGCGGTGCCGTAATAGGTGATCTGGGAGCCGATGCGCGGGATCACGGCATCAAAGTGCGGCAGCTTGCGGCCTTTGTAGTGAATCGACGAGGCGGCCGGGTCAATGTTCATATAGCAGGACATCGGGTCGAGGATCTCAACCTGATGCCCGCGTTTCGCCGCCGCGTCTCGCAGGCGCTTACATGAATAGAGCGTTCCATCCCGGGACAATATGGCAATTTTCACCCTGCACCTCTCTGAAGACATGGAAAAAGCCTGCATATCATATACGCAGGCAGGCGCAGGCGGAATGGACTATCGCGTCGCCCAGCCCTGTTTGTGCAGGTAATCAAGAATAAACGGGCGGTTTTCTTTAATGATGGTGCGACGAATATGGTCAGTCCAGGTATCGCGACGGTTATTGCTGCCGCGCGTCAGGTAGTAGTTCGCCAGCTCTTCATCATATTGATTCAGGACGTCCTGATCGACCGGCTGGTAGTGGTTTTCGTGCACCAGCATGGCGGCAGGAATACGCGGCTTCAGATCCGGGTTATCCGCAGGCCAGCCGAGGCACAGGCCGAACAGCGGCAGGACATGTTTTGGCAGCTTCAGCAGCTCGGTCACGCTTTCAATGTTGTTACGCAGGCCGCCGATGTAGACGCCACCTAATCCCAGCGACTCCGCCGCCGTAAAGGCGTTTTGCGCCATCAGCGCGGTATCCACCACGCCCAGCAGCAGCTGTTCGGCCAGCCCCAGCTCGGCCTCAGGGCAGATCTGCAGGTGGCGGTTAAAGTCGGCGCAGAACACCCAGAACTCCGCGGCCTGGGCCACATGCTTCTGTCCGCCGGTCAGCGTGACCAGCTGTTCACGCATGGCCGGGTCGGTAATGCGGATAATCGAGCTGCACTGCAGAAAGCTGGAGCTGGAGGTCGCCCTGGCGCTGTTAATAATCGCTTCGCGCTGCGCCTCGGTAATCGGCTCATTGGTGAAGTGGCGAATGGAACGGTGGGATGTGAGCAGGTCTATGGTTGGCGTCATCTTGTCTCTCTTTGTCTTGCTTAAACCTTATGGCAGCCAGTATAGGCAATGATTTGCGCGGTGTAATTGGCGAAACATAGCCTTACTGTATCAAAGCGACAGGCGAAACCTTCTTTAATGGCGGCAGGTTATCGGGCACTATATGTCCTATTCGCCGTCAGGCTTGTTTTTTGAGGAGAGAGAAATGTTTGCAGTAATTTTTGGTCGTCCAGGGTGCCCTTACTGTGTGCGCGCGAAAGAGCTGGCTGAGAAACTGACCGAAGAGCGCGATGACTTCAACTTCCGCTACGTGGACATCCACGCGGAAGGCATCACCAAAGCGGATCTCGAAAAAACCGTCGGCAAGCCGGTTGAAACCGTACCGCAGATCTTCCTCGATCAGAAACACATCGGCGGTTGCACTGACTTTGAAGCTTACGCCAAAGAGCATCTGGGCCTGTTTGCCGCCCAGTAATGCGAAGACGCCCTCACCCGGAGGGCGTTTTTATTTGTGGTGCCGTCGATGCTTAATCAGGCTGCACACAAACAAATAGCACAGCGCGCCGAGGGCGCACCAGAAGACGCCGCTCAGCAACCACGCCATCTCCTGCCAGAAACTTCGCGTTGACACATACAGCATGCGCATCAGCAGCAGACACAGCGGTGCCGCCAGCATTGCGCCAATAAGCGGCTTGACCACTTCTCCTTTACGGGAAAGAAAACTGGCTGCCGCTCCCGGCAGGGTAAAAAAGAGCAGCCCCAGCTCCGGGTGTCCGGCAGCCCTGAATGCCCCCTTCACATTAAAAGCGAGCGACATGCACACGACGGTAAACAGCAAAAAGCAGCTGATCACCCCCGCCCAGTTTCGTTTAATGTTCAAACTATCCTCCTGACTTATCTCTATCAAATACACCTTCGTCGGGTAGACGCCCAGTCAGATAAAGCAATGCGGCAATCCTTGCCAAAGTACGCACAGGGTGATGCGATAATAGGTAGCTGTCAGTAGCTAATACGATTAAACTATCGGCCAGCTAATGTTTTAGGGAATAAATTAGGTAACAGGGAGGGTTGAACACGTTCCCTGGCTCAGAAAACAGTAGCCCAAATAGTCCTTTCATTCAACAACTTACTGGTAAACAAGAAGTTAGCCTCCGTGAATATAAACGTCGCAGACTTGTTAAATGGGAATTACATCCTGTTATTATTTGTGGTACTGGCGCTGGGCCTCTGCCTGGGTAAATTGCGCCTGGGTTCAGTTCAACTTGGTAATTCCATTGGCGTTTTAGTCGTCTCCTTATTATTAGGCCAGCAGCACTTCAGCATTAACACGGACGCGCTCAACTTAGGCTTTATGCTGTTTATTTTTTGTGTTGGCGTGGAAGCGGGACCGAACTTTTTTTCAATTTTCTTCCGCGACGGCAAAAATTATCTGATGCTGGCGCTGGTGATGGTTGGCAGCGCGCTGCTGATCGCGTTAGGGCTGGGTAAACTGTTTGGCTGGGATATCGGGTTAACGGCCGGTATGCTGGCAGGCTCCATGACCTCCACCCCCGTGCTCGTGGGTGCCGGTGATACCCTGCGCCATTCCGGCATGGCCGGCGCGCAGCTCTCAACCGCGCTCGACCACCTGAGCCTGGGCTATGCCCTGACCTATCTGATTGGTCTGGTGAGCCTGATCGTCGGCGCGCGCTACCTGCCAAAACTTCAGCACCAGGATCTGCAGACCAGCGCCCAGCAAATCGCGCGCGAGCGCGGTCTCGATACCGATTCCAAACGTAAAGTTTATCTCCCGGTGATCCGCGCCTATCGCGTCGGGCCAGAGCTGGTGGCATGGGCTGACGGCAAAAACCTGCGCGAGCTGGGGATTTACCGCCAGACGGGCTGCTATATCGAACGTATCCGCCGCAACGGCATTCTGGCGAACCCGGACGGCGACGCGGTGCTGCAGATGGGCGACGACATCGCGCTGGTGGGTTACCCGGATGCCCACGCCCGTCTCGACCCGAGCTTCCGTAACGGCAAAGAGGTGTTCGACCGCGACCTGCTCGACATGCGTATCGTCACCGAAGAGATCGTGGTGAAAAACCATAACGCCGTGGGCCGCCGTCTGGCGCAGCTGAAGCTGACCGACCACGGCTGCTTCCTCAACCGCGTGATCCGTAGCCAGATTGAGATGCCTATCGACGATAACGTCGTGCTCAACAAAGGCGATGTTTTGCAGGTCAGCGGCGACGCGCGACGCGTGAAAACCGTTGCCGACCGCATCGGCTTTATCTCCATTCACAGCCAGGTCACCGACCTGCTGGCCTTCTGCGCCTTCTTTATCGTTGGCCTGATGATCGGGATGATTACCTTCCAGTTCAGCAACTTTAGCTTCGGCATCGGTAACGCCGCCGGGCTGCTGTTCGCCGGGATCATGCTAGGCTTCCTGCGAGCCAACCACCCAACCTTCGGCTACATTCCGCAGGGCGCGCTGAACATGGTGAAAGAGTTCGGTCTGATGGTGTTTATGGCGGGCGTCGGCTTAAGCGCGGGCAGCGGGATTGGCCACAGCCTGGGCGCCGTCGGCTGGCAGATGCTGGTTTCCGGACTTATCGTCAGCCTGGTGCCGGTGGTGATCTGCTTCCTGTTCGGCGCCTACGTGCTGCGCATGAACCGCGCCCTGCTGTTCGGGGCGATGATGGGCGCACGTACCTGTGCGCCGGCCATGGAAATCATCAGCGACACCGCGCGCAGCAACATCCCGGCGCTGGGGTATGCGGGCACGTACGCTATCGCTAACGTGCTGCTGACCCTGGCGGGTACGCTGATCATCATCATCTGGCCCGGACTCGGATAACTCCTAAGTTTGCGCGCGGGGAAAATTATTTTCGTCACGCGCAGAACTTTTTTATCAGGGGGCAGTCATAACTATTGCCACTGCTTTTCTTTGATGTCCCCAATTTGTGGAGCCCATCAACCCCGCCGTTTTGGTTCAAGGTTGATGGGTTTTTTGTTGCCTGAAATTCCCGTACCTCTCATCTCCGCTTCTATCCTGCAATCAAAACATATATGATTAAACATATATAAAACATTCCACCTGCAGGAACGCCCATGCTCCACCCGCTCCAGCTCTTCAAAACCCTCTCCGACGAAACGCGACTCGCCATCGTCATGCTGCTCCGTGAAGCGGGCGAGCTGTGCGTATGCGATCTCTGCTCCGCAACCACCGAGTCTCAGCCTAAGGTCTCCCGCCACATGGCGTTGCTGCGCGAGTCCGGGCTGGTTATCGACCGTCGCGAGGGGAAGTGGGTCTATTACCGTTTGTCTCCCAACATGCCTGCATGGGCGGCAACCGTTATCGACAACAGCTGGAACTGCCTGCGGGACGAGACGCGCATGAAGCTTAAAAACCGACTTTCAGGCTCGTGCTAGGCAAAACACATTCACAAAAACAGATATAACGGAGTAGAAGATGTTTCTGGCAGGGGCTATTTTTCTGTTTACGCTGGTACTGGTCATCTGGCAGCCCAAAGGGCTCAGTATCGGCTGGAGCGCCAGCATTGGCGCCGTGCTGGCGCTGGCCAGCGGCGTGATTCACATTAACGATATACCTGTGGTATGGAATATCGTCTGGAACGCCACGGCAACGTTCATTGCCGTCATCATCATCAGCCTGCTGCTGGATGAGTCCGGCTTTTTCGAGTGGGCGGCGCTGCACGTTGCCCGCTGGGGGAACGGTCGCGGGCGATTGCTGTTTACGTATATCGTGCTGCTGGGCGCAGCCGTGGCGGCGCTGTTTGCCAATGACGGTGCGGCGCTAATCCTGACCCCTATCGTCATCGCCATGCTTCTGGCGCTGGGGTTCAGCAAGCAGGCCACGCTGGCGTTTGTGATGGCAGCAGGTTTTATCGCCGACACCGCCAGCCTGCCGCTGATTGTGTCGAACCTGGTCAACATCGTGTCGGCAGACTTCTTTAAGCTGGGGTTCAGCGAGTACGCCTCGGTGATGATCCCGGTAGATATCGCCGCGATTGCCGCAACGCTGGTGATGCTGCATCTGTTCTTTCGCAAGGAAATCCCCCCGGAATATGACCTGGCAAAACTCCGCGAGCCCGCGCGGGCCATTCACGATCTCCCGACGTTCAGAACGGGCTGGATCGTCCTGCTGCTTCTGCTCGTCGGTTTCTTTGTGCTTGAACCTCTCGGCATTCCGGTCAGCGCCATCGCGACCGTCGGCGCGCTGATTTTATTCGCTGTCGCAAAACGCGGACATGCGATAAACACCGGAAATGTGCTGCGCGGCGCGCCGTGGCAGATCGTTATCTTTTCGCTGGGGATGTATCTGGTGGTGTATGGCCTGCGCAATGCCGGGCTGACGGACTCTCTCACAGGCGTACTGGATAGCCTGGCCGGACACGGGCTGTGGGCCACCACGCTGGGAACCGGGTTCATCACCGCGTTTCTGTCATCCATAATGAACAATATGCCCACCGTGCTGATTGGCGCGCTCTCCATCGAGGGCAGTACGGCGACAGGTTTGATCAAGGAAGCGATGATTTACGCCAACGTGATTGGCTGCGATCTGGGGCCGAAAATCACGCCTATCGGCAGCCTCGCCACCCTGCTCTGGCTCCACGTGCTGGCGCAGAAAAACATGACGATCACCTGGGGCTACTATTTCCGGACGGGCATCGTTATGACGCTGCCGGTCCTGTTTGTGACGCTCGCCGCGCTGGCGCTACGTCTCTCCTTCACACTGTAATGAGCCACTGATATGAGCCACATCACCATTTATCACAACCCGGCCTGCGGAACCTCGCGCAACACGCTGGAGATGATCCGCAACAGCGGCACGGAGCCAGAGATTATCCTTTATCTGGAAACCCCGCCGTCGCGCGATAAGCTGACCACCCTGATTGCCGAGATGGGCATTTCAGTGCGGGATCTGCTGCGTAAAAACGTGGAGCCCTATGAACAGCTCGGCCTTGCCGACGATAAGTTCACCGACGACCAGCTTATTGATTTTATGCTGCAGCACCCGATCCTGATTAACCGTCCGATCGTGGTGACGCCGCTGGGCACCCGCCTGTGCCGACCGTCTGAAGTCGTCCTCGACATCCTGCCGGATGTGCAGAAAGGGGCGTTTACGAAAGAAGATGGTGAAGCCGTCGTGGACGCCAGCGGCAAAAAAATCTCGCCAAAGTAACCCGTTGATAATGGCGCAGTAAGGCCTTCCAGCCGCATACCCCCCCATCTGCCAGGTTGCATCAGCCGAAACCCGGCACATACTTCTGAGGGTTAATCCTGGTGAGGGTATGCAGCTATGGGCTTTAAGAACAAAACCGCCGTTATCTTCGGCGGCAGCGGCGTCATCGGCAGTTCAGTGGCGCACGCTCTGGCGCGTGAAGGGGCGGATGTGTACCTCGCCGCACGCGACCACGCCAGGCTGGAGCAGGTCGCCAGCAGCATTCGCGCCGCCGGAGGGTCTGCCAGCACGTTTGTTTTCGATGCGCTCGATGATTCCTCGCAGCTCCCGGACCTTGCCCGCATTGATGTCGTCGTCAACGCTACGGGCTTTATGCACGATCAGGGCAAACGCCTTGAGGCGTTAACGCTCGACGAGTTCAGGCAGGGTTTCGCCCCCTTCCTGGCCGCGTA
Source organism: Enterobacter cloacae complex sp. ESBL7 (assembly GCF_041679625.1). NCBI lineage: Bacteria > Pseudomonadati > Pseudomonadota > Gammaproteobacteria > Enterobacterales > Enterobacteriaceae > Enterobacter > Enterobacter cloacae complex sp. ESBL7. The sequence continues at coordinate 631,179 of NZ_JBGORN010000001.1, read as the reverse complement.
CTTTAACATTGCGAAAGCCGCGTCGCCCCGTATGGGCGGCGAGCATGGCGGGACCATAATTACCGTCGTCGCGCCTGCCGCGAACATGACGATCGCGGGCCACCTCGGGCATATCGTCGGCTGCGCGGGAACGGAAGCCTTGACCCGGGCGCTGGCGGCGGAGCTGGGGACACAAAATATCCGCGTGCTGTGCGTGCGTTCGCACGCGATAGCAGACGCGGTGCAGGCGGGTTCGTATGTGGGAGCCATTTTCGCCGCCAGGGCGCAGACGATGGGGATCACGGTTGAGCAGTTTCTCAGCGGTGCCGCGCAAAGTACCCTGACGCATCGCCTGCCGACGCTGGCACAGGTGGCAGACACGATTACGTTTCTGGCCTCAGATGCGGCAGGCGCTATGACGGGAACCACCGTCAATATGACCGCGTGCGCAACCTAGCGGCCGCCCTCGCCCGCAATTCTCCCCACCATCGCCCGGATCTCCTCCCGGGTTAACGGCGCCCGGTCGGTGACATAGTGCAGCGTCATCCCTTCGATAAACGCGTCCAGGGCGCGGGTGGTAACCGGGTCGAACCACTGCTCCAGCGTGGTCTGGCTCATCTTCATCCAGTCCTGCATCACCGTTTTCAGCGCCGCGCTGCGGTGCATAAAGGCGTAGAGCTGATACATCAGCGCCATGTTGTGCGGCGTGGTCACCTGCGAGCTGTGGATCAGCGTGGTGATAGATTCGCACGCCATTTCCGGCCCAGTGACGCCCGCAAAGAAATCCCGGTACTGCTGCGACATCTGCCGGGTAAACCACGTGAAGGCCTCTTCCAGCAGCGGCTCCATGCCGTCGAAATAGTAGGTCATCGACCCCAGCGGCACACCCGCGCAGGTGGCGATTTTACGGTGCGTGACGGCGTGAATACCGTGCTCGGCGATGGTATCGAGCGTTGCCTGCAGGATCTTCTCCCGGCGATGCGGATCGTTCGGTGGTCTGCTCATAAATTCCTCACGTGGTTTGTGTACAAATGTACACAAACTTGCTAGTGTTGTCGCTATTGTTGTACTTCTGGTGCTACCCCAATGACGCAGACCTCTCCCCGTAAAGCCCTGCAGCGACGCCTGTGGGCGCTGTTTATGTTCTTCTTCATTCCCGGCCTGCTGATGGCCTCCTGGGCCACGCGCACCCCCGCCATTCGCGATATTTTGTCCGTTTCTACCGCCGAGATGGGCATCGTGCTGTTCGGCCTGTCGATAGGCTCCATGAGCGGCATCCTCTGCTCCGCGTGGCTGGTAAAGCGCTTTGGTACGCGAGCGGTGATCCGCACCACCATGTGCTTTGCCGTGTTCGGGATGGGCATATTAAGCGTGGCGCTGTGGTTTGCCTCGCCGGTGCTGTTCGCCCTGGGCCTGACGGTATTTGGCGGCAGCTTCGGTTCGGCGGAAGTTGCCATCAACGTGGAAGGGGCGGCGGTCGAACGTGAGATGAATAAAACCGTGCTGCCGATGATGCACGGTTTTTACAGCCTCGGCACGCTGGCCGGTGCGGGAGTGGGGATGGCGCTGACGGCTACCGGCGTGAGCGCGAATCTGCATATCCTGCTGGCGGCGCTGGTGTGCATCATTCCGATCCTGACCGGCATCCGGGCCATCCCGGACGGCACCGGTAAAAACTCCGCTGACGAACAGCACTCGGCTGAAAAAGGGCTGCCCTTCTACCGCGACTTCCAGCTGATGCTGATCGGCGTGGTGGTGCTGGCGATGGCGTTCGCGGAAGGTTCCGCCAACGACTGGCTGCCGCTGCTGATGGTGGACGGTCACGGCTTTAGCCCGACCTCCGGCTCGCTGATTTACGCCGGGTTTACGCTGGGGATGACCGTCGGGCGCTTCACCGGCGGCTGGTTTATCGACCGCTACAGCCGCGTGGCGGTGGTGCGCGCCAGCGCCCTGCTCGGCGGCCTGGGTATCGCGATGATCATCTTTGTGGACGTGGACTGGATTGCGGGCGTTTCCGTGATCCTCTGGGGACTGGGGGCATCACTTGGCTTCCCGCTGACCATTTCCGCCGCCAGCGACACCGGCCCGGATGCCCCGACGCGCGTCAGCGTGGTGGCAACCACGGGCTATCTCGCCTTCCTGGTCGGGCCGCCGCTGCTCGGCTTCCTCGGCGAGCACTACGGGCTGCGCAGCGCCATGCTGGTGGTGTTAGGGTTGGTCATCATCGCGGCGCTGGTGGCGCGCGCGGTGGCAAAGCCGGAAACGAATCAAACGACACTGGAGAAGGGATATGAGCGTTAAACTGATCGCCGTCGACATGGATGGTACTTTTCTGAGCGATGCCAAGACCTATAATCGGCCGCGCTTTCTGGCGCAGTACGCCCGCATGAAGGCGCAAGGCATTCGCTTCGTGGTCGCCAGCGGCAACCAGTATTACCAGCTGATCTCCTTTTTCCCGGAGATTGCGCATGAGATTGCGTTCGTCGCCGAAAACGGCGGCTGGGTCGTGAGCGAAGGTGAAGATGTCTTTAACGGCGAACTGTCGAAAGCCCATTTCGAGACCGTCGCGAACGTGCTAACCGAGGTTCCGGGCATTGAGATCATCGCCTGCGGGAAAAGCAGCGCGTACACGCTGAAATGCTATGACGAGGGCTTTAAGGATATCGCGGCGAAGTATTACCACCGCCTCGAAATGGTCAGCGATTTCGATAACCTGAACGATATTTTCTTCAAGTTCGGGCTTAACGTCTCTGATGATGAAATTCCGCGAATTCAGGCGCTGCTGCATGAAAAGCTGAGCGACATCATGGTGCCCGTCACCACCGGCCACGGCAGTATCGACCTGATTATCCCCGGCGTGCATAAAGCTAACGGTCTGCGGATCCTGCAAAAGCGCTGGGGCATTGACGACAGCGAAGTGGTGGCCTTCGGCGACAGCGGCAACGACGTGGAGATGCTGCGCCAGTCCGGGTTCAGCTTTGCGATGGCGAATTCCAGACCGCACATCAAAGAGGCGGCGCGTTTTGAAGCGCCGCACAATAACGATGAAGGCGTTTTAAACGTGATTGAGAAGGTGTTGAACGGGGAGGCACCGTTTAATTGACCGCGTGCGGTCTGGTGCCCTCGCCCCTCACCCTGGCCCTCTCCCCAAAGGGGAGAGGGAAAAAAGATTATGGTTGCAGGGCGTTCCCGACGCGTTTGTCTTTCAGGAACACCACCATCAGGCCGACCCACAGCGCGCCGTTGGCGAGGTTAAACAGGCTGAACAGCCCGTTGCCGCCCATCGCGTAGGCATGCTTGCTCACTTCAATACCGACGGTAAAAATCAGCATCTGCAGCATTCCCATCGCCGCTGACACCGTGCCTTTACTCATCTCGCTGGCAAACAGCGTCAGGCGCACCAGCCCGGCGTTGGCCACGCCAATTCCGAAGGCATAGAGGCTGAGCCCCGCCGTCATCCACAGATAGGCGTGGGATGACGCGACGGTCGCCACCGCAGCCAGAATCAGCCCTGCCGCAATCGGCCAGCCGCCCATGATAATCAGTGAACGCACGGTGCGGCGTGACGTCAGGCGTGCCAACACCAGGTTCCCGATAATCAGCGCGCCAAAGATCGGCACCTGCAGCAGGCCATACTCGTAGCTGCTGAGCTTTTCACCGCTGATGATAATGACCGGCGACTGCGCGATCCACGCCAGCAGCGGCAGGCTAACGAACCCGGTCGCCAGCGCGCCCGCAACAAAGCGGCCATTCTTCAGCACTTCTTTGTAATCCCGGCCCAGCTCTTTCAGCGAAAGTTTCTCGCCGATGCGGGTAGCGGTTTCCGGCATCGCCCGGTGCAGGCCAAAGAACGCGAAGGCGGCAAGAAGCGCAAAGAGCACAAACATCCCTTCCCACGGCGCAACGTGCACCCACGCGGCACCCACCAGCGGCCCGAGTAAGGGGGCGATCAGCGCCACGTTCGCCATCAGCGCGGTAATTTTGATACACACCGCCTCTTCAAACGACTCCTGAATGGCGGCATACCCCACGGCGCCGATAAAGCACAGGCTCACCCCCTGCAGGAAGCGCAGCAGGGTAAATTGTTCAATGTTTTGCGCCAGCAGCGTGGCGAGACAGGTGACGATGAACCACACCACGCCCGTCAGCATTACCGGACGACGGCCAATACGATCCGACAGCGGGCCTAACAGCCACTGTAAAAACATGCCGCCGGCCAGATAGGCGGTCATGGAGGTCGGCACCCACTCAATACCCGCGTTGTACTGCGCCACAACGGCCAGCATACCGGGCTGGATCATATCGTTGCCGATATAGGTAGAGAATTCGTAGAGCACCAGACACAGAGGGAAAAGCAACGCCTGACGACCCAGACGTGAACCAGAAGAAGAACGGTTTAACATGCAATCTCTTTATAATGACAAAATCGCGACGAGTTTAATGAAATGCCGCAGCCCGAGATAGTGATTTATCGAGGATAAACAGAAATAAAGCACATATCGTCTTCGTTTAAGGTTTCCTTAAGTTGACACTTTTATGATAGCGCGATTACTCGTCAACGATCCCAAATTATGGCACTCACCTCCAGCCGTTCAGAATTGTCTAACTTACAGACAAATAAGACAAAACAACTTTACCGCTTGCCGACCCGCTTTTATGGTTATCAGCTTTTCGTACTGATCGCCCTTGCCGTGCTTTTCACGTGGCTATCGCGCAATGAAGCGCTCGACAGATGGATCACCGGCTTTTGGTATGACGCGGCAACGCAGAGCTTCCCGCTGCAGAAGGACCACCTGCTGGATCTTCTGAACCACCGTCTGGCGAAGTACATCGCCATCGGCTTAGGTGCCGTGGCGCTGTTTTACGGCGCCTACAAGCGCAACGCAAGGCTGGTGACGGCGGCGCTGCTGATGGGCGTTGGCGCGCTGGTGGTAGGCGTGCTGAAAAGCGTGAGCCATCACAGCTGCCCGTGGGATCTGGTGGAATATGGCGGTAAGGCTATGTCTTATCCCCTGTTCAGCGCCGTCCCTGCTGACAGCGGTCCGGGGCGCTGTTTTCCCGGCGGTCATGCCTCCAGCGGCTTTATGGTGATGGGGCTGTTTTTTGCCTTCTGGCGCGAGCGTCCGCGTCTCGCCTGGTGCTTCGTCGCGCTGGGCGTGGTGTTAGGTCTGGCGATGGGCTACGGCCAGGTCATGCGCGGGGCGCATTTTTTCTCTCACAACCTGTGGGCCGGGTGGTGGGTCTGGTTTTCCCAGGTGGTGGTCTACGGACTTATTTCCATCCGGTTTGCTAAAGAGTGATAACGCTATGTTAGAGAATCTGAATTATCAGCTGTTTTATCTGATCAACGCCACGCCAGCCTCGCCTGAGTGGTCGATCGATTTTGCCACTTTTCTGGCAAAAGATCTGATCAGTATCGTGCCTGCACTGGCTGCGATTCTCTGGCTGTGGGGTCCCCGCAGCCAGGTGAAGGCGCAGCGCCAGCTGGTGATTAAAGTCGCGATGGCGCTCGGGGTAAGCGTCCTGGTCAGCTACATTCTCGGCCATGCGTTCCCGCACGATCGTCCTTTTGTCGATCATGTCGGCTATACCTTCCTGCACCACGCGCCGGATGACTCGTTCCCGAGCGATCACGGAACGGTGATCTTTACCTTCGCGCTGGCTTTCCTGTTCTGGCATCGCCTGTGGTCCGGTGCGGTCCTGATGGTGGCGGCCCTTGCTATCGCCTGGTCTCGCGTTTACCTGGGCGTTCACTGGCCGCTGGATATGGTGGGCGGTTTCCTGGTGGGGCTGATTGGCTGCGTGAGCGCGGCTATCCTGTGGAGCCTCTTTGGCGAAGCGCTTTACCGCACGCTGTCTTCGCTCTACCGCGCCATTTTCGCTATCCCGATCCGCAAAGGCTGGATACGTGACTAACCCCAACCTGACAGGTTACACTTGAGCCCCCGCCCTGCGGGGGTTCACTTTTTTATCCCGAGGAACTATGGAAACACGTCGCGATGACCGCATTGCTCAGCTGCTACAGGCGCTGAAGCGCAGCGATAAGCTGCATCTTAAGGAAGCCGCCAACCTCCTCGGCGTCTCAGAGATGACCATTCGTCGGGATCTGAACAGCGAAAGCGCGCCCGTCGTGCTGCTCGGCGGGTATATTGTGCTTGAGCCGCGTAGCGCCAGCCATTACCTGATCAGCGACCAGAAGACGCGCCTGGTGGAAGAGAAGCGCAAAGCCGCCCGGCTTGCGGCCTCACTGGTACAGCCGCACCAGACGCTGTTTTTTGACTGCGGAACCACCACACCGTGGATTATCGAAGCCATCGACAACAGCATCCCTTTTACCGCCGTGTGCTACTCCCTGAACACCTTTCTGGCGCTTCAGGAGAAACCGGAGTGCCGGGTGATCCTCTGCGGCGGCGAGTTTCACGCCAGCAACGCCATCTTTAAGCCGCTCAACCTGCAGGATACGCTCAGCAATCTCTGCCCGGATATCGCGTTTTATTCCGCCGCAGGCGTCAACGTGCGTCAGGGTGCGACCTGCTTTAACCTGGAAGAGCTGCCGGTGAAGCACTGGGCGTTAAGCGCCGCGCAGTACCATGTGCTGGTGGTCGATCACAGCAAGTTTGGCAAGGTGCGTTCGGCAAGAATGGGTGAGCTGGCGCAGTTTGACGCCATCGTCAGCGACTGCCGCCCGGACGACGAGATCGTGGCCCACGCGAAGGCGCAGCAGGTGAAGTTAATGTATTAAGGGGGTGCGGTCTGATGCCCTCACCCCGGCCCTCTCCCACAGGGAGAGGGAGAAAAAACGTAGGCCGGGTAAGCGCAGCGTCACCCGGCAAAAAACTTAGCTAAACCAGCTGCCAAACCACCCGTGGAATTTCATCATCACGAAATCCCACATCCGGCTGAAGAAGCCGCCCTCTTCCACCGCCTCCATTACAATCAGCGGACGCTGTTCAATCGACTTACCGTTTAGCTGGAAATCAATCGTCCCGACCACCTGGCCTTTTTTCAGCGGAGCCGTAAGCTGCGGGTCGGTCAGGGTATAGCTGGCCTTCAGGTTTTTCAGCTGACCGCGCGGAATGGTCACCGAGCCGCCTTCACCCGCCCCGAGATTGACTTCACTCTTGTCGCCAAACCAGACGCGCTGGCTGACGAAGGTGGCATCCGGTTTAATCGGCGTCACGGTTTCATAGAAGCGGAAGCCCCAGGTCAGCAGTTTTTCTGACTCATTAAAGCGAATACGGTCGGTTTTGGTGCCCAGCACCACCGAAATCAGGCGCATGTCGCCCTGGGTCGCGGAGGCCACCAGGTTATAGCCCGCGCCCGCCGTAGTGCCGGTTTTCATTCCGTCCACATTAACGTTACTGCTCCACAGCAGGCGGTTGCGGTTCGGCTGGCGGATTTTATTGAAGGTAAACTCTTTCTCTTTATGGATGGCGTATTCATCCGGCACGTCGTGGATCAGCGCTTTCCCCAGCAGCGCCATGTCACGCGCGGTGCTGAACTGTCCCGGCGAATCCAGACCGTGAACCGTTTTGAACGTGGTGTTGGTTAAGCCCAGTTTCTGCGCGTAGCCATTCATCAAGCCAATGAAAGAATCCTGGCTGCCGGCAACGTAATCGGCCAGCGCGATGCACGCATCATTTCCCGACTGAATAATTACCCCTTTGTTCAGATCGGAAACGGAGACCTGATCCCCCGGCTTCAGGAACATCACCGAAGAGCCCCGCAGCGCCGGGTTGCCGGTCGCCCAGGCATCCTTCCCGATGGTGACCATATCGTCCAGCTTGATCTTGCCCGCTTTCAACGCCTGGCCGACCACATAGCTGGTCATGATTTTGGTCAGGCTTGCCGGATCGAGTTTCTCATCCGCGTTGCCTTCCGCCAGCACTTTACCGCTGGAGTAGTCCATCAGGATCCAGGCGCGCGCATCCACAGGCGGCGCTTCGGGCGCAGCCTGTTCAGCTGCGTAGAGCGTTGGTGCAAACAGGAAAAGGAGCGCAGAGCCTGTCGCAAGGCTGCGCAGAGAAGTCATTTTACGCGTCATAAATGCCACCCGAGTGTCCATTCAAAAATTACGTCACATCACCGTGTCGCAAGAAGCGATGAGTAATAGCGCACTAAAACGGTTAAAGAAACCCAACGAGGGTAAAGTTATTAAAGTTTATGCAATAACATTCAGATACGCTTTGATTCAGACGATTTTTTTGTCTTCTGTTGCGTAATTGTTAGGTTTATCTCACCATGGCGAAAGCTGACCCGGATTCACATCTCATCAGGAGTAAATATGATTACGCTATGGGGCAGGAACAACTCGACCAACGTTAAGAAAGTGCTCTGGACGCTCGAAGAGCTGGATTTACCGTTCAATCAAATCATGGCCGGCATGTCGTTCGGCGTGAACAAAGAGGCCGACTATCTGGCCATGAACCCGAACGGCCTGGTGCCGCTGCTGCGCGATGATGAAACCGACGCGACGCTTTGGGAATCCAACACCATTGTGCGTTACCTCGCCGCCCAGTACGGTCAGGGCCGCCTGTGGGTAGAAAGCCCGGCCCGTCGCGCCCAGGGTGAAAAGTGGATGGACTGGGCGAATCAGACGCTATCGCCAACCCACCGCGTGATCCTGATGGGGTTAGTCAGAACCCCTGAAGCCGAGCGCGACTACCCTGCCATTCATGCCGCTCAGGATGCGTGTGAAAACCTGTTTGCGATGATGGATGACGAACTGTCTAAGCACGCCTGGTTCTCCGGTGAGGCGTTCGGCGTGGGCGATATTGCCGTGGCGCCGTTCGTCTGGAACCTGACCAACCTCGGCCTGAAGTGGACGCCGCGCCCTCACCTTGAGCGCTGGCTAAAACAGCTGAGCGATCGCCCGGCGTACCGCAACGTGGTAATGATCCCGGTCACCTGATTACGCACCGGACGGGCTGACTTTTAACAGCTGCCCGTCCGTCTCGTCGGTCAGAACGTATAAATAGCCGTCCGGCCCCACCCGCACATCGCGAATACGTTTATCCCGGTCGCCGAGAATTCGCCCGTCCTCCGTGACCTTATTGCCCTCCACGCTCAGCACGATAACGTCCTTTTCCTTCAGCGCGCCGATAAACAGCTTGTTTTTCCACTGCGGGAAGACGTCGCTGTTGTAAAACGCCATACCGCTCACGGCAGGCGACACTTTCCAGACGAACAGCGGTTTTTCGGTTCCCTCAACGTGCTCGCCTTTGGCTTCCGGAATTTTCAGACCGCTGTAGTTAATGCCGTGCGTCGCCAGCGGCCAGCCGTAGTTCTTTCCTTTCTCCGGGATGTTGATCTCATCCCCGCCGCGCGGGCCGTGCTCGTTCAGCCACAGCGCGTCGCTCCAGGGATTCATCGCCATCCCCTGCGGGTTGCGAATGCCGTAAGACCAGATTTCGGGTCGCGCGCCGGGGGTATTCACAAACGGATTATCCGGCGGCACTTTTCCGTCTTCGGTGAGGCGCACCACTTTACCCTGCAATTTATCCAGATCCTGCGCCGTCGGACGCTGGTTATTCTCGCCGAGTCCGATAAAGAGCGAGCCTTTGCCGTCGAATACCAGTCGCCCACCAAAATGGTTACCGGTGGAGAGTTTCGGCATCTGGCGGAACACCACCTGGAAGGCTTCAATGAGCGTCAGATCGTCACTCAGTCGGCCATAGCCCACCGCCGTTCCGGCCTTGCCGTCACTCCCGGCTTCGGCGAAGCTCAGCCAGATGCGGCGTGATTTTTTAAAATCCGGGGCGAGGACCACGTCCAGCAATCCTCCCTGACCGTTTGCCCAGACCTTCGGCACGCCGACAATCGGATCGGACAGCCCTTTTCCGGCCTGCCAGCGTTTGAGCTGACCGCCCTTCAGGGTCACCAGCAGGCCTTTATTGTCCGGCAGAAACGCCAGAGACCAGGGATGATCGAGTTTGTTTTGCAGCACCTCGACCTTGACCGCCTCCGGGGCAGCAAGAAGCGAAAACGGAATGAACAGCGCAGGCAGGGAAATTAGCGAGGATCGAGGCATAACGCGCGCTCCTTTATCGGCATATGGCATAAAGGTTAGCCACTGCATCCGGGCGCGTTACCACTTTTACAAAAGCTTAATCAGAAGGGGGAGTTGCCTCCCCCTGGGTCAGTGCTGTTCAAGCTTCTCGTGCTCGTTCAGGCACATGATGCATAGAGAGAGCGTGGTCAGGCAGTTTTCAAGCTTCTCCGCGTTAACAGCGATAAAATTCGGGCAGTCGTGGCGTCCGTTCATCAAACATACCCCAGCGATGGAGAGCACCTCAGCGGCGCGGCGCAGGGCGATCAGCTCACTTTCGCCGTATTTCGCCTTCAGGGTCGGTGCTTTTTCACGCATGAAATTGCAAAGTTCAAACAGGTTATCACGCAGATGTTCGCTTTCGCTGACTGACATATACCCTTTTGCCTTCCTCAACTGCAGGTACGCGGCCAGGTCGATTCGGGCATTGATCAGCTTGTTAAGCAGATCGCGTTTTAGTCTGTCAACGGTCATGCTCTTTCCTCCTCTGTCAGCCATTGTGCATAATCAGGATAAGTACATTTTTTGTACAGTTTAATGCCTGGGATCAATTTTTATTAACTGATTAACATTATTTACAATGTTACAACGTCTGCCCGGCGCATCCGCCTTGCAAAGAGTGTATAAATCCCCCGCGATACGCTGTAAAATCCCGCCCTGATAACTCCATAAATGATGAATTTTTAACCTATGAGCAATGTTACTCACCAGCCGAAAATCGGCTTCGTCTCCCTGGGCTGCCCGAAAAACCTCGTGGATTCCGAACGCATCCTGACCGAACTGCGCACCGAGGGCTATGACGTGGTGCCAAGCTACGACAACGCCGATATGGTGATCGTGAACACCTGCGGGTTTATCGACAGCGCGGTTCAGGAATCACTGGAAGCCATCGGTGAGGCCCTGACGGAAAACGGCAAAGTGATTGTTACCGGCTGTCTGGGCGCGAAAGAAGACCAGATCCGCGAAGTGCACCCGAAGGTGCTGGAGATCACCGGCCCGCACAGCTACGAGCAGGTGCTGGAACATGTTCATCACTACGTGCCTAAACCAAAGCACAACCCGTTCCTGAGCCTGGTGCCAGAGCAGGGCGTGAAGCTGACGCCGCGCCACTACGCGTACCTGAAAATTTCCGAAGGCTGCAACCATCGCTGCACCTTCTGCATCATCCCGTCCATGCGTGGCGATCTGGTGAGCCGTCCGATTGGCGAAGTGCTGGCGGAAGCTAAACGTCTGGCCGACGCGGGCGTGAAGGAGCTGCTGGTCATCTCCCAGGACACCTCGGCTTACGGCGTGGACGTTAAACACCGCTCCGGTTTCCACAACGGCGAGCCGGTGAAAACCAGCATGGTAGGCCTGTGCGAACAGCTGTCTAAACTCGGTATCTGGACGCGTCTGCACTACGTCTACCCGTACCCGCACGTTGACGACGTGATCCCGCTGATGGCGGAAGGCAAAATTCTGCCATACCTGGATATCCCGCTGCAGCACGCCAGCCCGCGTATCCTGAAGCTGATGAAGCGTCCTGGCTCCGTTGATCGCCAGCTGGCGCGCATCAAGCAGTGGCGTGAAATCTGCCCGGAGCTGACCCTGCGCTCCACCTTCATCGTCGGCTTCCCGGGTGAAACCGAAGAAGACTTCCAGATGCTGCTCGACTTCCTGAAAGAAGCGCGTCTGGACCGCGTAGGCTGCTTCAAGTACAGCCCGGTAGAAGGCGCAACCGCCAACGAGCTGGCGGACCAGGTGCCGGAAGAAGTGAAAGAAGAGCGCTGGAACCGCTTCATGCAGCTGCAGCAGCAGATCTCTGCCGAGCGTCTGCAGGAAAAAGTGGGCCGCGAGATCATGGTGATCGTTGACGAAGTGGACGAAGAAGGCGCGATTGGCCGCAGCATGGCGGACGCCCCTGAAATCGACGGCGCGGTGTACCTGAACGGCGAAACCAGCGTTAAGCCGGGTGATATTATTCGCGTGAAGGTTGAAAACGCGGACGAGTATGACCTGTGGGGTAGCCGGGTTTAATTACATTCCCCTCACCCCGGCCCTCTCCCCAAAGGGGCGAGGGGGAAAACCGCACCGAGCAGTCCCCTCTCCCCTCCGGGGAGAGGGTTAGGGTGAGGGGCAATAAACCTACCCCTTAATCCTCGGATCCAGCGCGTCGCGCAGCCCGTCCCCCAGCAGATTAAACGCCAGCACGGTCAGGAAAATCGCCAGACTCGGGAAGATCGCCACGTGCGGCGCAATCACCATATCCGCCCTCGCCTCGTTCAGCATCGCGCCCCACTCCGGGGTCGGAGGCTGCGCGCCTAACCCCAGAAACGACAGGCTGGCCGCCGAAATAATCGACACGCCAATACGCATGGTGAAATAGACCACGATGGACGATACCGTACCCGGCAAAATATGGCTGAACAGGATGGTGGCGTCGCTCGCCCCCATGCTGCGGGCGGACTCGATAAAGGTCTGCTGTTTCAGCACCAGCGTGTTGCCGCGCACCAGCCGCGCGAACGCCGGAATCGAAAAGACCGCGACCGCAATGATGACGTTCGCCATGCCGCTGCCCATGATCGCCACCACGGCAATCGCCAGCAGAATGCCGGGAAAAGCAAACAGCACGTCGCAGATGCGCATGATGATGCGGTCCCACCAGCCTTCGTAATACCCGGCAACGAGGCCCAGCACGGTACCGATGGCCGCGCCAATCAGCACCGCGAACACCCCGGCGGCGAGCGAGATTTGCGCCCCCACCAGCACGCGGCTAAAGATATCGCGCCCGAGGGAGTCCACGCCGAACCAGTGCAGCATCGACGGTCTGTCGTTCAGACGGTCGTAGTCAAAATAGTTTTCCACATCAAACGGCGCCACCCACGGCGCAATCACCGCCACCGCAATCAGCAGCAGCACAAACAGCCCCGCGGTCATCGCGACTGGCTGACGGCGAAAACGCCGCCAGAATTCAGACCACGGGGTGCGGACGTGGTCCGGTTTTAGCCCCGGCATGGCGTTTAAAACGGCCTGACGTCGCCAGTTCAACAATCGCATCTTACTTGTACCTGATGGCCGGGTTAATGGCGGCGTAGAGCACGTCCACCACTAAGTTGATAAGAATAAACTCCAGCGAGAAAAGCAGGACTTCCGCCTGAATCACCGGGTAGTCGCGCATCTCGACGGAATCGACCAGCAGGCGTCCCAGCCCCGGCCAGTTGAAGACCTTTTCCACGACGATCGAGCCGCCGAGCAGGAAGCCAAACTGCAGCCCCATCATCGTCACCACCGGGATCATCGCATTGCGAAACCCGTGCTTGAGAATGACCCACTTCTCGCTGACCCCTTTCGCCCGTGCGGTGCGAATATAATCTTCGCTCAGCACGTCAACGAACGAGGCGCGGGTAAAGCGCGCCATCACCGCCGAAACGGCAGCGCCCAGCGTCATGGAAGGCAGGATGTAGTGCTTCCAGGTATCAGCCCCGACGGTCGGCAGCCAGCCCAGTTCGACGGAGAAGATCTGCATCAGCAGCATCCCCAGCGCGAACGCCGGGAAGGAGATGCCGGTCACCGCCAGCGCCATGCCGAGCTTGTCCGGCCAGCGGTTGCGCCAGACGGCCGCGATAATCCCTGCGCCAAGCCCGAACACGACCGCCCAGCTCATGCTGGCTATCGTTAACCAGAACGTCGGCATAAAGCGGCTGGCAATCTCCTCCGACACCGGACGGCGCGACACCATTGAGATACCAAAATCGCCCTGCAGAACGTTGCAAATGTAATGGATGAACTGCATATACAGCGGCTGGTCGAGGCCAAGCTGCTTACGCACCAGGTCAATAACGGTGGCATCCGCCTCAGGCCCGGCGACCAGACGCGCCGGATCGCCCGGCAGCATATGGACAAACAGAAACACCAGGACCGCCACAATCAGCAGCGTCGGAATAAGCCCCAGCAGGCGTTTACAAACATAATTCAGCATGAGGTTTATTTTAAATCCGCATCGTCAAAGCTAAAGCCCGTGTCCGGCATGATGTAGAACCCGGTCAACGCTTTGTTATGGGCTGACACCAGTTTCTCCACCACCAGCGGCACCCACGGTGACTCTTTCCAGATAATATCCTGCGCGTCTTTATAGAGACGCGCCTTCTCTTCCGGTTTGGTGGTTTTCAGGGCATCGGCCAGGTCTTTGTCCACCTGCGGGTTGCTGTAAAACGCGGTGTTGAACAGGGTTGGCGGCCAGTTTTGCGAGGCAAACAGCGGCGACAGCGCCCAGTCGGCTTCACCGGTCGAGGCCGTCCAGCCGGTGTAGAACATCCGCACGCCGCTCTCTTTCTGCCCTTTCCCCTCCACTTCTGCCGCACGCTGTCCGGCATCCATTGCGGTGACCTGTACCTTGATCCCCACCTGCGCCAGCTGCTGCTGGGTAAATTGCAGCACCTTCTGGGCGGTACTGTGATTATGCGAGGACCACAGCGTGGTGCTGAAACCGTTCGGGAAGCCCGCCTCTTTCAGCAGCTCGCGCGCTTTAGCCGGATCGTACGGCCACGGCTGATAGCTTTGCGCATAGGCGATCGCCGGCGGCAGCACGCCGGTGGCCGGGGTGGCATAGCCGGCAAAAGCGACCTTCACCAGCGCCTGACGGTTAATGGCGTAGTTGATGGCTTCACGCACCTTCGGGTTATCGAACGGCTTTTGCGTGACGTTCATGCTGATGTAGCGCTGCATGATCGACGGGCTGGCGACCAGCTCCAGCTTGCTGTTTTTCTGCAAAATGGCGGCCTGCTCATAGGGGATCGGGAAGGCAAACTGCGCCTCGCCGGTTTGCAGCATCGCCGCGCGGGTGTTGTTGTCCACCACCGGGCGCCAGGTGATGGTGTCGAGCTTCGGCAGCCCCTGCTGCCAGTATCCCGCGAATTTCTTCACCTTCACAAAATCGGTCTGGTTCCAGGTGAGCAGTTCGTAAGGGCCGGTGCCAACAGGGTGGAAGCCGATCTCCTTGCCGTATTTTTTCAGCGCGGCAGGGGAAATCATCGCCGTTGCCGGATGCGCCAGGATATTGATAAACGCGGAGAACGGCTCTTTCAGGGTGATTTTGACCGTCGCCGGGTCGACCACCTCGGTGCTGGCGATATTTTTATACAGGTTATAGCGCTTGAGGCTATTTTCCGGATTGCTGGCGCGGTCCAGGTTAACCTTCACCGCCTCCGCATTGAAGTCTGTCCCGTCCTGGAACTTCACGCCGGTCCTGAGCTTGATGGTATACACCAGCCCGTCGTCGGACACGGTGTACCCCTCCGCCAGCACGTTTTTGAGCTTCATCTCTTTATCGAGGCCAAACAGGCCCTGATAGAACGATTTCGCCACCGCCTGAGAGAGCGTGTCGTTGGCGTCATACGGATCGAGCGTGGTGAAATTGGAGCCGACGGCGACCACCACGTCTTTGGCAGCGAACGCGGGGGCAGCGGCCAGGGCTGCCGTCACGCTCGCGGCTAACAACCATCTACGCGCTACAAATGTAACCATTGTGTTCTCCTGCCTGTTGTAAGTTATAACCGCGAAAAAGCGTTGTCCTGACGCGGGGGAGCGACGAAATGACCCGGCCCGACCTCGCGCAGCGTCACGCGCTCCACGGCCTCGCCGCGTTTATGAATATTGCTCGGCATTTCATCCTGCAGCAGCACGCGCTGGCCGTGACGATGCGCGGGATCGGCAACCGGGACCGCCGCGATAAGCTTGCGGGTGTACGGGTGCTGCGGGTTTTCAAACACCGCCCTTCGCGGCCCAATCTCCACGATCTGCCCCATAAACATCACCGCCACGCGATGGCTGATGCGCTCGACCACGGCCATATCGTGCGAGATAAACAGGAAGGCGATGCCCATATCCCGCTGTAAATCCAGCAGTAAGTTGATGATTTGCGCCCGGATAGAGACATCCAGCGCCGAGACGGACTCATCGGCAATCACCACTTTCGGGTTTAGCGCCAGCGCGCGGGCGATGCAGATACGCTGCCGCTGTCCGCCTGAAAACTCGTGCGGATAACGCCAGGCGTGTTCCGGCTTCAGGCCGACGCGCTCCAGCAGCCAGGCCACGCGACGCTGGGCCGCTTCGCCGTCAAGCAGGTTATGTACCCGCAGCGGCTCCATGATCGAATACCCCACCGTGTGGCGCGGATCGAGGGAGGCATACGGATCCTGGAAAATAAACTGAATATCCCGCCGCACCGCCTGCAGCTTGCTGTCCGGAAGGGTATCAATGCGCTCACCGTTAAAGGTAATGCTGCCTTCCTGTGATTCCACCAGACGGAGCAACGCGCGCCCGGTGGTGGATTTACCGCAGCCGGACTCCCCCACCAGCGCCAGCGTTTCGCCCGGCCAGAGATCGAAACTGACGTTTTCCACCGCGTGCACTTCGCGCTTAACGCGGTTCAATACGCCGCTGCGCAGCGGAAAACGGGTGACCAGATCGCGCACTTCCAGAATAGGCTTACCCGGCACCACGGTGTCCTGCTCGCGCTCCTCCTCCTGTAGCTCAGACGCCTCAAGAGAAATCAGCGGGAAGCGGCGCGGCAAATCGCTGCCGTTCATCGCCCCCAGGCGCGGAACCGCCGCCAGCAGCGCTTTGGTGTAAGGATGCACGGGCGCGTGAAAAATCTGCTCAACCGGGCCGGTTTCCACCGCGCTGCCCTTGTGCATCACCAGCACCCGATCGGCGATATCGGCGACTACGCCCATATCGTGGGTGATGAATATCACCCCCATCTCCATCTCCTGCTGCAGCACTTTAATGAGCTGCAGGATCTGCGCCTGAATCGTCACGTCCAGCGCCGTCGTCGGTTCATCGGCAATCAGCACCGCCGGACGGCAGGAGAGCGCCATGGCAATCATCACCCGCTGGCGCATGCCGCCGGAAAGCTGATGCGGGTAGCGACCCAGAATGGCCTGCGCCTCCGGGATGCGCACCAGCTCCAGCATCCGTCGGGCCTCGTTGAGCGCTTCATCGCCGCTCAGCCCCTGATGCAGGCGGATGGACTCGGCGATTTGTTCCCCGACCGGGAAAACCGGGTTCAGGGAGGTCATCGGCTCCTGGAAGATCATCGCAATATCCGCCCCGCGCACGCCCTGCATCTGCGAACCGCTCAGCTCATTTAAATCAATGACCTGACGGTTGCGGCGGCGCAGGAGCATTTTCTCGCTGCTGATTTGCCCGCCCGTCTGTTCCAGCAGGCGCATCAGCGCCAGCGCGGTGACCGATTTACCGGATCCGGACTCGCCAACAATCGCCAGCGTCTCGCCGCGCCTGAGCGTGAACGATAAATTCTCTACTGCGGGGATGAACTGCCGCTCTTCCTGAAACGCAATATTGAGCTGATGGACAGCCAGCACTTCGCGGTTGTCCAGTTCTTCACTGTGCGGCACGCGCTGCCCCCTTATTCACGATAGATGCCCGTGCTCGGCTCATCACCGGCATAGCCCCAGGCGCGGTACATACCTTCGCTGTTGAACGGCAGAGCCACGTTGCCCTCACGATCCACCGCAATGAGCCCGCCGACGCCGCCCAGGGCAGGCAGTTTCTCCATCACCACGCGCTCGCAGGCTTCACTCAGGCTTAAACCGCCGTAATCCATCAGCGCGGTGATGTCGTAGGCCGCGAGGGCGCGAATAAACACTTCCCCGGTTCCGGTACACGACACCGCCGCCGTCGCGTTATTGGCATAGCAACCCGCGCCGGGCAGCGGGCTATCGCCCACGCGCCCGGGCAGCTTGTTGGTCATCCCGCCCGTTGAGGTCGCCGCCGCGAGGTTTCCGGCCTTATCCAGCGCCACCGCGCCGACCGTGCCCATTTTGGTGGTTTCATCCAGCGGCGCACTGTGGTCAAGCTGCGTCATGCCCGCCGAACGGGCCTCCAGCAGCTGCTGATAGCGCTCCTCCGTGGAAAACAGATCCGGCGATACCGGTTCCATCCCGTGCCCGAAGGCAAACGCCTCCGCCCCGGCCCCTGTGAGCAGGACGTGCGGACTCGCCTCCATCACCAGACGCGCCGCCAGCACCGGATTGCGCAGATGACTCACGCCCGCCACGGCGCCCGCTTTCAGGGTGACGCCGTCCATCACGCAGGCATCCAGCTCGTGCGTTTCATCCCGGGTAAAGACCGAACCGATCCCCGCATTAAATAACGGACACTCTTCCAGCAGGCGCACCGCTTCGGTGACCACGTCCAGCGCGCTTTCGCCCGCTTCCAGCATTTTCTGACCCGTTTCCACAATGGCGTACAGCGCGTCGATATAGCGCTTTTCCTGCTCGGGACTGAGCTGTGCTCGGGTGATTGCCCCGGCGCCACCATGAATTGCGATTACCGCATTAACCATTCGCATCACCCGTTAGCCTGATTTGCGGCTTTTTCTATAAATATCATTATCGTCGATGAAACTTCAGATGATTTTTGAATATAGAAAGACGTAAGTGTGATGTAAAGCGTACACCCATCGGGTCATACAGTTAGCCGCACTTTTCTGCCATAATGAGCGCTTTCGTTGTTACTCCGCAGGAGCCCACCATGGATTTTACCGCCGGACTGATGCCGCTTGAGACGGCACTCACGCAGATGCTTGACCGAATTTCCCCGCTGCATGACGTTGAGACGCTGCCCCTCGTGCGCTGTTTTGGCCGTATTGCCGCGCGCGATATCGTCTCTCCGCTTAACGTGCCTGGGTTTGATAATTCCGCGATGGACGGTTACGCGGTACGCCTGGCGGATCTCCAGACGGGTAACGCCCTGCCGGTGGCGGGTAAAGCCTTTGCGGGTCAGCCGTTTAGCGGTGAATGGCCTGCGGGCACCTGCGTACGCATCATGACCGGCGCGCCGGTTCCGGCTGGCTGCGACGCCGTGGTAATGCAGGAAGAGACTGAACAGACCGACAGCGGCGTGCGTTTTACCGCGAACGTTAAAGCGGGCCAGAACATCCGCCGCACGGGCGAAGATATCACCCTTGGCGCGACGGTCTTTGCCGCCGGGCAGAAGCTGACGGCAGGTGAGCTGCCGGTGCTGGCGTCGCTCGGCGTGGCTGAAATCGACGTTATTCGTAAAGTGCGCGTGGCCGTCTTCTCCACCGGTGACGAACTTCAGCTTCCGGGCGAGCCGCTGCAGGACGGTCAGATTTACGACACCAATCGCCTGGCGGTACACCTTATGCTGGAGCAGCTGGGCTGCGAGGTGATTAACCTCGGCATCATTCCTGACGATCCGGAAAAACTGCGCGCCGCGTTTATCGAGGCGGATAACGCTGCCGACGTGGTCATCAGCTCCGGCGGCGTCTCCGTGGGCGAAGCGGATTACACCAAAACCATCCTTGAAGAGCTGGGGGAAATCGCCTTCTGGAAGCTGGCCATCAAGCCGGGCAAACCGTTCGCGTTTGGCAAGCTCACGCGCGGCTGGTTCTGCGGCCTGCCGGGTAATCCGGTCTCGGCGGCACTCACCTTCTACCAGCTGGCGATCCCGCTGCTGGCGAAGCTTTCCGGCAACAGCGCCAGCCCGCTGCCGGAACGCCAGCGCGTGCGCGCCGCCACGCGCCTGAAAAAATCGCCGGGCCGCCTCGATTTCCAGCGCGGCATTCTGGCGCGCAACGCGGACGGCGAGCTGGAAGTGAGCACCACCGGGCACCAGGGCTCACACATTTTCAGCTCCTTCAGCCAGGGCAACTGCTTTATCGTCCTGGAGCGCGAGCGCGGCAATGTGGAAGCAGGCGAGTGGGTTGAGATCGAGCGTTTTAACCACCTGTTCGGAGGCTGACATGACGGTGGAGCTGAGCGACCCGGAGATGATGCGCTACAACCGCCAGATTGTGCTGCGCGGGTTTGATTTCGAAGGCCAGGAAGCGCTTAAGGCAGCAAGCGTGCTGGTTGTTGGTCTGGGCGGCCTGGGCTCCGCCGCCGCGCAGTATCTTGCCGCAGCGGGCGTGGGCAGAATGACGCTGCTGGATTTTGATACCGTGTCGGTGTCAAATCTCCAGCGCCAGACGCTGCACAGCGACGCGACGGTTGGCCAGCCGAAGGTGGACTCTGCCCGCACGGCGCTGGCGCGCATCAACCCCAACGTTCAGTTCACCCTGATTGACGCGATGCTGGATGACGAGGCGCTGTCCGCGCAGATTGCACAGCACGACCTGGTGCTGGACTGCACCGATAACGTCACCGTCCGTAACCAGCTGAACGCAGGCTGCTTTGCCCACAATATCCCGCTGGTTTCCGGCGCGGCGATCCGCATGGAGGGGCAAATCAGCGTCTTCACGTACGGGGAAGGCGAACCCTGCTACCGCTGCCTGAGCCGTCTGTTCGCCGAGAACGCCCTGACCTGCGTTGAGGCAGGCGTGATGGCGCCGCTGGTCGGCGTGATTGGCTCCCTGCAGGCGATGGAAGCGATCAAAGTGCTGGCGCGCTACGGCACGCCTGCCGCGGGGAAAATCGTGATGTATGACGCGATGACCTGCCAGTTCCGCGAGATGAAGCTGATGCGTAACCCGGAGTGTGAGGTTTGCGGAGGTTAAAGCAAACGGCAACCTTCAGGTTGCCGTTTTAGTGTGTGCTCCCTCTCCCTGTGGGAGAGGGTTGGGGTGAGGGCATCAGGCCGCACCCGTCAGATCGACATCCGTCCAAACGCGCCCTGCCAGTCCTGCTCAAACTTCACAATCGCCGCATCCACGGCCGGAGAAGTAATAAACTGCTGCGCCACGTCCAGCGGCAGCGTGATGGACTCGCAGCCCGCCAGCAGGCAGTCCAGCGCCTGACGCGGCGTTTTGAAGCTCGCGGCCAGCACCTTTGACTGCGGGGCGTGCAATGTCAGCAGCTGTTGCAGTTCAACCACGGTCTGGATCCCGTCCCCGCCCTGCGCGTCCAGGCGGTTAACGTAAGGCGCCACATATTCCGCGCCCGCCAGCGCGGAGAGCATCCCCTGCGCAGCACCGTAAACCGCCGTACCCAGCGTCGGGATCCCTTCCGCTTTCAGCATCTTGATCGCCGCCAGCCCTTCGGCGGTCACCGGCACTTTCACCACCAGATCGTTAATGATGGCGCGCAGCTTGCGCGCGTCCTCCACCATCCCTTCAGCGGTGGTCGCCATCACCTGGGCGAAAAGACGGCCTTTGCCGCCCAGCGCGTCGTGCAGCGCTGGCAGCAAAACGTCCAGCGGCGTTTTACCTGCCGCCACAATGCTTGGGTTGGTGGTCACGCCCGCCAGCGGGAAGATGCGCGCCAGCTTTTTGACTGCCGCGACGTCAGATGTGTCGAGATAAAGTTCCATGATGTCACCCTCAAATTTAGCCTGCACTTACCCTATCACGACAAAACCTGCTCAGTAGTTGACCTGCATCAAGATAACTTTCATTCGAAAGTAATTTAATCTTCATATGCAATAAGAGAGGCGAAATCATGATCTTCAATATTCAGCGTTACTCTACCCACGACGGCCCCGGTATTCGAACCGTGGTGTTCCTGAAAGGCTGCTCGCTGGGCTGTCGCTGGTGCCAGAACCCGGAAAGCCGCTCCCGCAGCCGGGACGTGCTGTTTGACGCGCGCCTGTGCCTTGACGGTTGCGACCTGTGCCAGCAGGCGGCACCGGGCTGCATCGAACGCGCGCTGAACGGGCTGGTTATCCACCGCGAGAAGCTTGATGAAGCCACGCTCAACGCCCTTGCTGACTGCTGCCCTACGCAGGCGATGACCGTCTGCGGTGAAGAGCAGCAGGTCGAGGAGATCATGGCGACCGTACTGCGCGACAAACCCTTCTACGACCGCAGCGGCGGCGGGATCACCCTCTCCGGCGGCGAGCCGTTTATGAACCCTGAGCTGGCGCACGCCCTGTTTAAAGCCAGCCACGAACAGGGGATCCACACCGCCGTGGAAACCTGCCTTCACGTGCCGTGGCACTACATCGAGCCGTCATTACCGTACGTCGATCTGTTCCTCGCCGACCTGAAGCACGTCGACGGTGAGGTGTTCAAACAGTGGACGGACGGCTCGGCTAAGCGAATCCTGGACAACCTGAAACGCCTTGCCGTCGCCGGAAAAAAAATCACCATCCGCGTGCCGCTGATCCAGGGCTTTAACGCTGACGAAGCGTCCATCACCGCCATTACCAACTTCGCCGCCGACGAGCTCGGCGTCGACGATATTCATTTTCTGCCGTATCACACGCTGGGCATGAACAAATACACCCTGCTCGGCCAACCTTACTCTGCCCCTGACAAACCGCTGGATAACCCTGCCCTGCTGGACTTCGCGCAGCACTACGCCTGCCAGAAAGGGTTAACCGCGACCTTACGAGGATAAACCTATGACAACCCTGAATCTCAACACTCTCAGCGAGCGCATTAAGGCGCACAAAACGGCGCTGGTGCATATCGTCAAGCCGCCTGTCTGTACCGAGCGCGCCCAGCATTACACCGAAATGTACCAGCAGCACATGAACAAGCCGATCCCGGTACGCCGCGCTCTGGCGCTGGCGCATCACCTGGCGGAACGCACCATCTGGATCAAACACGACGAGCTGATTATCGGTAACCAGGCAAGCGAAGTGCGCGCCGCGCCGATTTTCCCGGAATACACCGTCTCCTGGATTGAGAAAGAGATCGACGATCTGGCGGACCGCCCGGGCGCGGGCTTTGCGGTGAGCGAAGAGAACAAGCGCGTGCTGCACGACATCTGCCCGTGGTGGCGCGGCCAGACGGTGCAGGACCGCTGCTACGGCATGTTCACCGACGAGCAAAAAGGCCTGCTGGAAACCGGCATTATCAAAGCCGAAGGCAACATGACCTCCGGCGACGCGCACCTGGCGGTCAACTTCCCGCTGGTGCTGGAAAAAGGCCTCGACGGCCTGCGCGCTAAGGTGGCCGAGCGCCGCACGCGCATCAACCTGACGGTGCTGGAAGACCTGCACGGCGACCAGTTCCTGAAGGCGATCGATATCGTGCTGGAAGCCGTAAGCCTGCACATCAAACGCTTTGCCGATCTGGCGCGTGAAATGGCGTCCACCGAACCCCGCGAAAGCCGCCGCGACGAGCTGCTGGCGATGGCGGAAAACTGCGACATCATTGCCCACGAGCCGCCAAAAACCTTCTGGCAGGCGCTGCAGCTGTGCTACTTCATCCAGCTGATCCTGCAGATTGAGTCCAACGGCCATTCCGTCTCCTTCGCGCGTATGGACCAGTATCTCTATCCGTACTACCGCCGCGACGTCGAGCTTAACCAGAGCCTGGATCGCGAACACGCTATCGAGCTGCTGCACAGCTGCTGGCTGAAGCTGCTGGAAGTGAACAAAATCCGCTCCGGCTCGCACTCCAAGGCTTCCGCCGGTAGCCCGCTGTACCAGAACGTCACTATCGGCGGCCAGAAGCTGGTCAACGGCGAACCAATGGACGCGGTGAACCCGCTCTCTTACGCGATTCTGGAATCCTGCGGTCGCCTGCGCTCCACCCAGCCGAACCTGAGCGTGCGCTACCACGCGGGCATGAGCAACGACTTCCTCGACGCCTGCGTGCAGGTGATCCGCTGCGGCTTCGGGATGCCCGCGTTCAACAACGATGAAATCGTCATTCCGGAATTCATCAAGCTCGGCGTTGAACGAGACGACGCCTACGACTACGCGGCCATCGGCTGCATCGAAACCGCGGTGGGCGGCAAGTGGGGATACCGCTGCACCGGCATGAGCTTTATCAACTTCGCCCGCGTGATGCTGGCCGCGCTGGAAGGCGGCCGCGACGCCACCAGCGGCAAGGTGTTCCTGCCGCAGGAGAAAGCGCTCTCCGCCGGTAACTTCGACAACTTCGACGAAGTGATGGCGGCGTGGGACAGCCAGATCCGCTACTACACCCGCAAATCTATCGAGATTGAGTACGTGGTGGATACCATGCTGGAAGAGAACGTCCACGACATTCTCTGCTCGGCGCTGGTGGACGACTGCATCGAGCGCGCGAAAAGCATCAAGCAGGGCGGCGCGAAGTACGACTGGGTCTCCGGCCTGCAGGTGGGCATCGCTAACCTCGGCAACAGCCTGTCGGCGGTGAAGAAGCTGGTGTTCGAACAGGGCACTATTGGTCAGCAGCAGCTGGCGGCGGCGCTGGCGGATGACTTCGACGGGCTGACCCACGAGCAGCTGCGCCAGCGTCTGATCAACGGCGCGCCGAAGTACGGCAACGACGACGACAGCGTGGACATGCTGCTGACGCGCGCCTACCAGACCTACATTGAAGAGCTGAAGCAGTACCACAACCCTCGCCACGGCCGCGGCCCGATTGGAGGTAACTACTACGCGGGCACCTCTTCCATCTCCGCAAACGTGCCGTTTGGCGCGGCAACGATGGCCACCCCGGACGGACGTAAGGCGCACACCCCGCTGGCGGAAGGAGCAAGCCCGGCCTCCGGTACGGACCACCTCGGCCCGACGGCGGTAATTGGCTCGGTGGGTAAACTGCCGACGGAAGCGATTCTCGGCGGCGTGCTGCTGAACCAGAAGCTGAACCCGTCGACGCTGGAAAACGACAGCGATCGCCAGAAGCTGATGGTGCTGCTGCGCACCTTCTTCGAGGTGCATAAAGGCTGGCATATCCAGTACAACATCGTCTCGCGCGAAACGCTGCTGGAAGCGAAGAAACATCCTGACCAGTATCGTGACCTGGTGGTGCGCGTCGCGGGCTACTCGGCGTTCTTCACCGCCCTGTCGCCGGATGCGCAGGACGATATTATCGCCCGTACTGAGCATACGCTGTAACGGTGTATCCATTAAGGGGAAATGCGCACGCTGATGCCCTCACCCCGACCCTCTCCCACGGGGAGAGGGAGAAAACACTAAAAACGGCAACCCAGGTTGCCGTTTCGCTTTTACTTTCGAATGAAATTAAATTTGTGCTCCCCGTCACCTTGTTATTAGAATGTTTCAAAACGCAGTGACCCAGGAGCACAGTATGACCGTTAAAGTTATCGTCACCGATATGGACGGAACTTTCCTTGATGATGCCAAGCAGTACGATCGTGACCGCTTCCAGGCACAGTTTGAACAGCTTAAAGCCCGCGATATTGAATTCGTTGTCGCCAGCGGCAACCAGTATTACCAGCTCATCTCCTTCTTTCCGGCGCTGAAAGACAGGATCTCCTTCGTGGCGGAAAACGGCGCGCTGGTGTTCGATCGCGGCGAACAGATTTTCCACGGCGAGCTGACGCGTCATGAATCGCAGATCGTGATTGGCGAACTGCTGAAAGACAAAGGGCTGAACTTCGTAGCCTGCGGGCTGGAGAGCGCCTGGGTCAGCGACCAGGCTCCTGAAGAATTCGTGGCGCTGATGTCAAAGCACTATCACCGCTTAAAGCGCATCAGCGATTACCGCGAAATTGACGACGTACTGTTTAAGTTCTCCCTGAACCTGCCGGACAGCGATATCCCTAATCTGGTGGATAAACTGCACGTCTCCCTGGACGGCATCATGAAGCCGGTCACCAGCGGCTTTGGTTTTGTCGATTTGATTATCCCCGGCCTGCACAAGGCCAACGGTATTAGCCGTCTGCTGAAACGCTGGAAAATCTCCCCGCAGGAGTGCGTGGCTATTGGCGACAGCGGCAACGATGCCGAGATGCTGAAGCTGGTGAAATATTCCTTTGCGATGGGCAACGCGGCAGAGAGCATCAAAGAAATCAGCCGCTACGGCACCGACGACAACAACCATCAGGGCGCGCTGAACGTCATCCAGGCCGTGCTCGACAACCATTCCCCGTTCGACGTCTGATCCTTTCCTCGCCGGAGCGTCGCTCCGGCCTCTCACTCTTTTTCCGTCCTGTGGCTTGCGTCAAGTTTTTAAACTTGCATTAACTTATTTTTAACTTAAAGTATCACTTGTAGACACTTTTACTTTCGAATGAAAGATGCGAGGCAGTTATGACCTTTACCAGTGAAACTTTGCCAGCGGATCACAAAGCGGCAATCCGTCAGTTAAAACGTGAGCTGCGCGCGCAGATCGGCGACGTGCAGGCAGTGTTTAATAAGCTCAGCGACAAAATTGCCACCCGCGTGGCGGAAATCAACGCGCTTAAGAACAAAGGTGAATCCGTCTGGCCGGTGATCCCGTTTGCGGATGTGAAAAACGGCACCATTACCGACTCACAGCGCGAGGCCGTTAAACGCCGCGGCTGCGCGGTGATTAAAGGTCACTTCCCGCGCGAGCAGGCGCTGGCGTGGGATCAGTCGATGCTCGACTACCTCGATCTGAATAAGTTTGACGAGGTCTACAAAGGCCCGGGCGATAACTTCTTCGGCACCCTGACGGCCTCTCGTCCGGAGATTTACCCGATTTACTGGTCTCAGGCGCAGATGCAGGCGCGCCAGAGCGAAGAGATGGCGCAGGTGCAGTCGTTCCTGAACCGTTTATGGACATTCGAGAGCAACGGCAAGCAGTGGTTCAACCCGGACGTGAGCGTGATTTACCCGGACCGTATTCGCCGCCGCCCGCCGGGAACGACCTCGAAAGGACTGGGCGCACATACCGACTCCGGCGCGCTGGAGCGCTGGCTGCTACCGGCCTATCAGCAGGTCTTTGCCCGCGTGTTTGACGGCAACGTCGAGAAATACGATCCGTGGAACGCCGCGCACCGTACCGAAGTGGAAGAGTACACCGTCGATAACACCACCAAATGCTCGGTGTTCCGCACCTTCCAGGGCTGGACGGCGCTGTCGGATATGATCCCAGGTCAGGGGTTGCTGCACGTGGTGCCAATCCCGGAAGCGATGGCCTACATTCTGCTGCGGCCGCTGCTGGACGACGTGCCGGAAGACGAGCTTTGCGGCGTGGCGCCGGGGCGCGTCCTGCCGGTTTCAGAGAAATGGCACCCGCTGCTGATCGAGGCGCTGACCAGCATTCCGGCACTCGATGCGGGCGATTCCGTGTGGTGGCACTGCGATGTGATCCATTCCGTCGCGCCGGTGGAAAATCAGCAGGGCTGGGGCAACGTGATGTACATTCCTGCCGCGCCGATGTGCGAGAAAAACCTCGCCTACGCGAAAAAGGTCAAGGAAGCGCTTGAAACCGGCGCGTCGCCGGGAGACTTCCCGCGCGAGGATTATGAAAAAAGCTGGCAGGACCGCTTTACCGTGAACGATCTCAACATCCACGGCAAGCGCGCGCTGGGCATGGTTTAACTGTCGTACAGCCCTTCCCGCTCTACGGCGGTGCGTCGTTTCCCCTGACGTATCCGCCGTACCGATTCCCGCACGGCCAGCGTGCCGTTAAGCAGCAAGGTTCCCACCGGCGCGTCCGGGCGCATCAGCCGCTGCTGGAGCATATATACCGCTTCGGTTCCCAGCTCATCGCGCGGAACGTGCACCGCCGTTAATGGAACATCCTGAATCGCCGCCAGGTTAAAGCCGTCAATGCTCATCACCGACACGTCCTGCGGCACGCGCAGGCCGTGGTTTTGTAATGCGCTAATGGTGCCCGCCGCCATAAAATCGCCGCCGACCAGGAACGCGGTAGGTAAATCCTTCCCCTGCACTTCACTGAGCCAGCCGCTGACCATCTGTTCCGTTTCGCGCGCGCTGAAGCTGGGCACCACCAGCAGATCGCGTTTATCGATGAATTTCAGGTTGTGAGACTGCCACGCGTCGCGGATCCCCGCCAGGCGCAGCTCCATGGTGTAGCGGCGCAGGCACAGCACGTTCATCACCTCACGGTGTCCCATCTCGAACAGATATTCCGCCGCCCGCTCGCCGATAGCGCGATGATCCGGCGCGACGGCAGGCAGACGCATGTGCCGGTCGCGGCAGTTAATCAGCATGCAGGGTTTACCCACGTCCACCGCCAGATCGTGGATATGGGGATCGTCGATGCCAAGAAGGATTGCCGCCTGAGTGTCCGCTTCGTTCATGCGTGCCAGAAACAGCTGGGCGTCGCTGTCGTTCTCCTCCAGCGCGCAGTAGCGAAGACGCACATCGTGGGACGCCAGGCCTTTACTCACGCTCTGGATCACGCGGTAGTAAAAGATGTCGGACCGCTCGTCAAACGCCCGCTGCGGGGCAAAAACCACCAGGCTGTTAAGCAGCAGACGCCCTGCCGCCATGCCGTCCATGACCCCCAGCTCCCGCGCGCACGCCAGCACCTTTGCGCGCGCTTTTTCACTGGTATTCGCTTTTCCCGCCAGCACTCGCGACACGGTGCTGATCGAGAGCTGCGTCCGGGCCGCGATTTCGGTGATTTTTAGCCTTTTGTCCATTTTGTGATCTGGCTCCATTTGCGAAATGAAAAAATTTTCATAGCGTATTGGTCAGGCAATAGCTGACATAAAGGGCATCATGCCAGAGGGTTTACGTCAGTTATGAGAAATTTTGCACAAAATCCACTTTTGCCCACTCATTTTCTTCCTTAAGGTGAACTTGTCACACAACTTCCATACTAGTTGTATACCAACTTAAGCATTTTAAACGGATAGAAATCAAAGGCATAAAAATCCGTGTGACACCTGAACCTCCGTCCCCTTACCGTCCGTCTTGTGGAGAGTAAAATGAGTCAGGACATCAATAACACCGTAGCGATAAGCAAAACCCGTCGCGTCATCAAGAACCTGCGCTGGTACGTGCTGGTGCTGTTCTTACTTGGCGTCACCGTTAACTACATCACCCGTAACTCACTCGGGATCCTCGCCCCGGAACTGAAAGAGAGCCTCGGGATCACCACCGAGCAATACTCCTGGATCGTCGGTGCGTTCCAGATCGCCTATACCATTTTCCAGCCCCTGTGCGGCTGGCTGATTGACGTCATCGGCCTGAAGATTGGCTTTATGGTCTGCGCCGGGATCTGGGCGCTGATGTGTATCTTCCATGCGGGCGCAGGAAGCTGGCTGCACCTCGCTATTCTGCGCTTCTTTATGGGTGCCTCTGAGGCCGCCGCTACCCCGGCGAACGCCAAAACCATCGGCGAATGGTTCCCGAAATCAGAGCGACCCGTTGCCGCTGGCTGGGCTGGCGTGGGCTTCTCCATCGGCGCGATGCTGGCCCCGCCTATCATCTACTTTGCTCACGCGTCGTTCGGCTGGCAGGGTGCGTTTATGTTTACCGGCGTGCTGGCGCTGCTGTGGGTGATCCTCTGGTGGGCGTTCTACCACAACCCGGAGCAGCACCCGAACCTGAGCAAGGACGAGCTGGCGTTTATCAAGCAGGACAACGAACCGCCTGCGGTGAGACTGCCCTTCCTGACCGCGCTGAAAACCGTCTCGAAAAACAAACGCTTCTACGGTATCGCCATCCCGGCCTTTATGGCGGAACCGGCCTGGGCAGTGCTGAGCTTCTGGGTGCCGCTGTATCTCGCCAAAGAGCACGGCATGGATCTGAAGCAGATTGCGATGTTTGCCTGGCTTCCGTTCCTCGCCGCCGACCTCGGCAGCGTGGCGAGCGGCTACCTGACGCGTCTGTACACCCGTCTGTTCGGCTGCTCGCGCGTTAACTCGGTCGTTGCCAGCTCCGTGACGGGCGCGTTCCTGATGATCTCTCTGGGCATCGTGGCCATTACCCGCGACCCGTATATCACCATCGTGCTGATCTCCATCGGCGGTTTCGGGCACCAGATTATCTCCTGCATGCTGAGCGCCCTGGTCGTTGAGTCGTTCGACAAAGGCCAGATGGCGACCGTCAACGGCATGCGCGGCTCTGCGGCGTGGATCGCCAGCTTCCTGTTCTCGCTGTTAATCGGCGTGACCGCCGACAAAATCGGCTTTAACCCGCTCTTTATTGCCATGGGCTTCTTTGACCTGATTGGCGCTGTCTTCCTGGTAGCATTTATTGCTGAACGTCGCGCCAAGCGCGCCTGATAGTGGATGTATTGCATATGAAAACCCTGAAAAACTGGACCGTAGATACGCAGTCGGCAAACCATCTGGAACTGCTGGTCGATAACCAGCACCGCCTGTGCCTGTATATGCTGGAAGAAAACCTGTTCCGCGTGCTGATCAAACGCAAAGGCGAGCTGGCGCTGGACCGCACCTGGAGCATCGCGCCGGAAAAAGACGTGCCCTGGGAAGGCCGCCGTCGTGACGATATAAGCGGTTTTTCCTGCCCGGCCTGGACCCTGACGCAGCAGGGTGAGACGCTCACCGTGGCAACCGAACAGCTGCGCGTGACGGTCCACCAGCCGCTGTGGCTGGAGTGGCACTACCGCAATGAGGCGGGCGAGTGGCAGCCGCTGGTCAACGACCGTCCAACCAGCGCCTACCTGCTGAACGCCCACGGCGACGGCGTGGCGCACTACCTCAGCCGCCGCAAGGACGAGCGTTTCTACGGCCTGGGCGAAAAAGCGGGCGATCTGCAGCGCAACGGCAAGCGCTATGAGATGCGCAACCTCGACGCAATGGGTTACAACGCGGCCAGCACCGACCCGCTCTACAAGCATATTCCGTTCACCCTCATCCGCCGCGATGACGTGAGCTACGGCCTGTTCTACGACAACCTGAGCAGCTGCTGGCTGGATCTGGGCAATGAGATAGACAACTACCACACCGCCTACCGTCGCTGGCAGGCGGAAGCGGGCGATATCGATTACTACATCTTTACCGGCAAGCGCGTGCTGGACGTCACCAAAGCCTTTGTGCGCCTGACCGGGAAAACGCTGTTCGGACCGAAATGGAGCCTGGGCTACAGCGGCTCGACCATGCACTACACCGACGCGCCGGACGCGCAAAACCAGCTGATGAACTTCATCCGCCTGTGCGAAGAGCACGCCATTCCGTGCGACTCGTTCCAGCTCTCCTCCGGCTATACCTCGATCAACGGCAAGCGCTACGTCTTTAACTGGAACTATGACAAGGTGCCGCAGCCGAAGGTGATGAGCCAGGCGTTCCACGACGCGGGGCTCAAGCTTGCGGCAAACATCAAGCCGTGCCTGCTGCAGGACCATCCGCGCTATAACGAAGTGGCGGAGAGCGGCCTGTTCATTCGCGATTCAGAAACCGATGCACCGGAACGTTCCAGCTTCTGGGATGACGAAGGCTCGCACCTCGACTTTACCAACCCGCAGACGGTGCAGTGGTGGCAGAACGGCGTCACCACGCAGCTGCTGGAGATGGGCATCGACTCTACCTGGAACGACAACAACGAATATGAAGTGTGGGACGGGGAGGCGCGCTGCTTTGGCTTCGGCAAGGAGATCGCCATCAAGCACATTCGCCCGGTGATGCCGCTGCTGATGATGCGCGCCTCGCTGGAAGCGCAGCAGCGTTTCGCGCCGGAAAAACGTCCGTACCTGATCTCCCGCTCCGGCTGCGCCGGGATGCAGCGCTACGTTCAGACCTGGAGCGGCGACAACCGCACCTGCTGGGACACCCTGCGCTATAACATCCGCATGGGGCTGGGCATGAGCCTGTCCGGTCTGTTCAACGTCGGTCACGACGTCGGCGGTTTCTCCGGCGACAAACCGGACGCCGAGCTGTTCGTGCGCTGGGTGCAGAACGGCGTGATGCACCCGCGCTTTACCATTCACTCGTGGAACGATGACCACACCGTGAACGAGCCGTGGATGTACCCGGGCGTCACGCCAGCCATTCGCGGCGCGGTTGAGCTGCGCTACCGCCTGCTGCCGTACCTCTATACCCTGCTCTGGCAGGCGCACGCCGACGACGAGCCGATGCTGCGCCCGACCTTCCTCGACCACGAACACGATGCGCAGACGTTTGAGGAGTGCGATGACTTCCTGCTGGGCCGCGACCTGCTGGTGGCCAGCGTCGTCGAAGCCGGGCAGCGCGAGCGCCGCGTCTGGCTGCCGGATAACGACACCGGCTGGTATGATTTTTACACCCACGCGTGGTATGCGGGCGGCCAGTCAATCGTCCTCGACGCGCCGCTGGAAAAACTGCCGCTGCTGGTGCGCGCCGGTGCCGCTCTGCCGCTGAGCGAACGCATTACGCATGTGAATGCCGAAAAAGATACGACCCGCGAGCTGAAGCTGTTCCCGGTGAAGGGCGTCGGCACGACCACCGGAATGCTGTTTGAAGACGACGGCGAAAGCTGGGGCTACCAGAACGGCAACGCGCTGTGGGTGGAGTGGGAAATGGTGTGCGACGGCGCAACCATCAACCTGAAGGTCAACGCGCGCGGGGATTATCGTCCGGCGTGGAAATCGCTTAAGGTGTCGCTGCCTGCAGGCGAAAAACGTACGCTGCTGGTGAACGGGGTTGAAGGGGGCGAGTGGGTGGTCTAGTGCGGCCTGATGCCCTCACCCTAACCCTCTCCCACGGGGAGAGGGAACAGAACGTAGGCCGGGTAAGGCGAAGCCGCCACCCGGCTTTTTTTTAGTTCTCGATACCTTTACTGCGCAGGTAATCTTCGTAATTACCGGTGAAGTCCACCACGCGCTCTGGCGTAATTTCGATCACGCGGGTCGCCAGCGAGCTGACGAACTCACGGTCGTGAGAGACGAAGATCAGGGTACCCTGATACATCTCCAGCGCCATGTTCAGGGATTCGATAGATTCCATGTCCAGGTGGTTAGTCGGTTCGTCCATCACCAGGATGTTTGGTTTTTCCATCATCAGCTTGCCGAACAGCATGCGGCCCTTCTCACCACCGGAGAGCACCTTAGCCGGTTTTTTAATGTCGTCCTGGCTGAACAGCAGACGACCCAGGATGCTGCGCACCGCCTGCTCGTCGTCGCCTTCCTGCTTCCACTGGCTCATCCAGTCGAAGACGGTGAGGTCGTTTTCGAACTCGTATTCATGGTCCTGCGCGTAGTAGCCAATCTGCGCGTTTTCAGACCACTTCACGGTGCCGTTGTCCGGCTGCAGTTCGCCAACCAGGGTTTTCAGCATGGTGGATTTACCCACGCCGTTGGCGCCGAGGATGGCAATCTTCTCGCCCACTTCCAGCAGCAGGTTGAATTTTTTAAACAGCGGGCCGTTCTCAAAGCCTTTTGCCAGGGCTTCCACTTCCAGCGCGTTACGGAACAGTTTCTTGTCCTGCTCGAAGCGGATGAACGGGTTCTGACGGCTGGAGGCTTTGACTTCGTCCAGCTTGATTTTGTCGATCTGACGGGCACGCGAGGTCGCCTGACGCGACTTAGAGGCGTTGGCGCTAAAGCGGCTGACGAAGGACTGCAGGTCAGCAATCTGCGCTTTCTTCTTGGCGTTATCCGCCAGCAGACGTTCACGCGCCTGGGTAGCCGCCGTCATGTACTCGTCGTAGTTGCCCGGATAAACGCGCAGCTCGCCGTAGTCCAGATCCGCCATGTGCGTACAGACCATGTTCAGGAAGTGACGGTCGTGCGAGATGATGATCATGGTGCTGTCGCGATCGTTCAGCGTCTGCTCCAGCCAGCGGATGGTGTCGATGTCCAGGTTGTTCGTCGGTTCGTCGAGCAGCAGGATGTCCGGGTTAGAGAACAGCGCCTGTGCCAGCAGCACGCGCAGCTTCCAGCCTGGCGCAACTTCGCTCATCGGGCCGTAATGCTGTTCAACCGGAATGCCTACGCCCAGCAGCAGCTCGCCCGCGCGCGCTTCCGCAGAGTAGCCGTCCATCTCGCCGTACTGCGTTTCCAGATCGGCCACTTTATAGCCGTCTTCTTCGCTCATTTCGGCCAGCGCGTAGATGCGATCGCGCTCCTGCTTCACTTCCCACAGTTCCCCATGCCCCATGATCACGGTGTCGAGCACGGTGAACTCTTCGAAGGCGAACTGATCCTGACGCAGCTTACCGATACGCTCGTTAGGGTCGAGCGATACGTTACCGAGCGTCGGCTCCAGGTCACCGCCGAGGATCTTCATAAAGGTGGATTTTCCGCTACCGTTGGCACCAATCAGGCCGTAACGGTTGCCGCCGCCAAATTTGACGGAAATGTTTTCGAACAGCGGCTTACTGCCAAACTGCATAGTGACGTTGCTGGTAACTAACACGGGGAGATTCCTGCGAAAAGTGTGATAAACACGGCATTATGCCACAATTCCGAATTGAGATCCCGTGTTGCGGCAATCCACTAAACTTTAACAAAATCGAAAAAAATGTGATTTCGTACACATCTGAATTCCCTGTTAGCGGGAATGCACATATAATGCGCTCCCATCACAGATTCAGACTTATCAACTCATCGCCAGAATGGCTTAGATACCTCGCACAACATGAACATGAAATTAACAACGCTTTTTGCGGCGGCGTTAGCCGTAGTAGGTTTTTGTAAGACCGCGTCTGCGGTGACGTATCCCCTGCCAACCGACGGTAGCCGTCTGGTAGGCCAGAACCAGGTTGTGACGGTACCAGAAGGTAACTCTCAGCCACTGGAGTATTTCGCTGCGCAGTACCAGCTGGGCCTGTCTAACATGCTGGAAGCGAACCCGGGCGTTGACCCGTATTTGCCGAAAGCGGGCACCGTGCTGAATATTCCTCAGCAGCTGATCCTGCCGGATACCGTTCATGAAGGTATCGTGATTAACAGCGCCGAAATGCGTCTGTATTACTACCCGAAAGGCACCAACACCGTTATCGTGCTGCCAATCGGTATCGGCCAGCTGGGTAAAGACACCCCAATGAACTGGACCACCAAGGTTGAGCGTAAGAAAGCGGGCCCAACCTGGACGCCGACTGCCAAAATGCACGCGGAATACATCGCTGCGGGTGAACCGCTGCCAGCCGTTGTACCGGCAGGCCCGGATAACCCAATGGGTCTGTACGCGCTGTACATTGGCCGCCTGTACGCTATCCACGGTACCAACGCCAACTTCGGTATCGGCCTGCGCGTAAGCCACGGCTGCGTGCGCCTGCGTAACGACGACATCAAATTCCTGTTCGAAAACGTGCCGGTCGGTACGCGCGTGCAGTTCATCAACGAACCGGTGAAAGCGACCTCTGAGCCAGACGGCAGCCGCTACATCGAAGTGCACAACCCGCTGTCCACCAGCGAAGACCAGATCAACAACAACGAAATCGTCCCTGTTACGCTGAACAGCGCGGTACAGGCGGTGACTTCTCAGCCAGACGTAGAAACGGCGATTGTTGACCAGGCCGTGCAGAACCGCTCCGGTATGCCGGTGCGTTTGAACTGATAGCGAAGCATTAAAAAAGCGGGCCTCGTTGCCCGCTTTTTTTTTATCCGTTATTCACGATCACGATCCCGCCGTGGTCGTACCGATAGTGGCAGTGGGCATACTCCAGCGGCGTGCCGTCCTCCAGATAAATCACCTGCTCCACTTCCAGGACGGGGTCGGTCTGCTCGCAGACCAGATGCTCCCTGTCCAGCGCGTTGGGCTTAAGCGCCCGCACCACCCGATACGACCCCATAATTTTCAGCCCCAGCGTCTCCTGCACGTACTGGAACACTGAACCTTCAAGATGGTTTTTCGTCAGGCCCGGCACCAGATTCATCGGCATCACCGTGGAATCCAGCGACATCGGTTCGCCGTTCAGCAAACGGAGGCGAATGAAGTCATAGATCGGCGCATCGGCGTTAATCATCAGCGACGCCTGCTCTTTTTCGTTCGGGAAGCGCAGCTCGAAATGCACTACCCGGCTGGTCACCGTGCCCAGATGCGCCCAGGTTTTGGTCGCGCCAAAGTAGTCGCTGCCGGAGAGGTCCCACTGCGAGAGCTGAAGGAAGTTTTTGCGGATGAACGTGCCCTGCCCCTGGCGGGTATAGACCAGACCTTCGACGATCAGCTGGCGCATCGCCTGCTGAATGGTCATCCGGCTGGAGTTGAACTCCGCCGCCAGCGCAAACTGGTCCGGCAGGGGTTCGTTGGCGGCGTACTGCTGGCTGATAATGCGTTTCTTAATTTCCCGCGCTATGGTGATGTACTTCGCCGCCATCGTTCTTCCTTTCAGTTAGTTTTCTATCCCGCTGTTTTTTAACGCCACTCTCTCGGCAATCTTGAGGAAAGGCAGGTAGAAGAATACACCAAATACGATGATTGCCAACTGCACCACCACCGCCCGCCAGTCCCCTGCCGTGGCCAGCCAGGCGCTGAGAATGGGCGGCGTGGTCCACGGGATCATCACCACGCAGCGCGACATTAACCCCAGCGTGGTACAGAGCCAGGCGAAGTAAATGCCGATGGCGGGCAGCAGCACGAATGGGATCATCAGCGGCAGGTTAAACACGATCGGCAGGCCGAAAATCACCGGCTCGTTGATGTTGAATAAACCAGGCGCCAGCGACAGACGCGCCACCTGCTTCGCCGATTTTTGTCGGGAGAAGATAAAGATGGCAATCAGCAGCGATATCGTGCTGCCCGTGCCGCCCACCATGCCAAACGTCGGCACGAAGATGTTATTGATGATATGCGGGATGGGCTGGCCGTTGGCGAAAGCCAGCATGTTTTCATTGGTGTTGATCAGCAGGAACGGCTCCAGCACCACGCTGTTAACGACAGACTGATGAATACCGAGCGTGAACAGGAAGTTACCGAAGCTGTAGATGAAAATCGTCCCCGGCAGGCTGGTGTTGATCAGCCGCAGCGGCTGCTGGATAAAGGTGGTAATAAGATGGATCAGGTCCGTGTGCAGTACGTTTGCCAGCACGGCCGCCAGCACCGCGAACAGGGAGAGCGTGAGGATGGTCGGGATCAGCGCGGTAAAGGATTTGCTCACCGCCGGAGGCACGTTTTCCCCGAGGGAAATGTGCAGCGCCTTCAGGCGCGAAATGGCGATAAACAGTTCCGTTGAGAGCAGCCCGATCAGCACCCCGGCGAAAATCCCGGTTGAGCCAATATTGGTGAACGTCAGCACCTGGGTGATGTTCACCGCGGCATCGCTGCCGACGGGCGTAATCTGCAGGCGCATCGGCATCATGATGATGAAGCTGCTGACGCCGATAACCACTGCCGAGACCGGATTGTCGAAATCTTTGTTGCGCGCCAGCGACCAGGCAATCATCGGGGCCAGCAGCAGCGCGGCAATGTTCAGCGTGCCGTTGATAATCGCCTCGCCCCACACTTTGAAGTGTGCCAGCGTGTCGCCGTGAAAAATCCACGGAAATACCACGTTGTTCACCAGCACCGCCAGACCGGCGAGGATGAAAATCGGCATCACCGTGGCGAAGGCGTCGCGCAGGGAGCGCAGGTGCACCTGATTAGCCAGGCGCGCCGAGAACTCTACAAACTTATCGACAAAAGACTGCATGTGCGGTGTTATTTTTGTTTCAGACATAGCGGATAGTTCCCATCAATCAGTCACAAAAACGGCCCGGCAGCGTACGGCTTACATCTCGCGTCCGTTGGTATGGATAACCTGTTTTAACCACGCGTAGCTCTTCTTCGGCACGCGCTTCAGGTCTTTCAGGTCGTGGTTTTCACGGTTGACATAGACCACGCCGTAGCGCTTACGCATGTCGCCCTGGGAGCTGAGAATGTCGATTAACCCCCAGCCGAGGTAGCCGATCACCTCTGCCCCGTCCTCGAACATCGCCTCCTTCATGGCATTGATATGCGCCCGGTGGTAGTCGATGCGGTAGGTGTCCTCGATCGGATTGACGCCGTCCCAGGACTCAATCACCCCGATGCCGTTTTCGATCGGGAAGACCGGCATCCGCCAGTCGTTGGCGTAGCGGGTGATGATGGTACGAAAGCCCAGCGGATCGATCTGCCAGTTCCACTCGGTGGCCTTCAGGTACGGGTTGTTTTTCTCGCCGTGCAGCAGGTAATAGTTCACCGGCGTGCCTTCCGGGATCGCATCGCTGTCCAGCGTTTTGCTGGCGTAGTAGCTGAAGGCCATATAGTCGTTTTTAGTCCGCGCCAGCAGCGCTAAATCCTCGGCGCGGTAGATATCGCCAAAGCCCTCCTGCTCCACCACCGCCATCACCGCGGGGCTGTAGCCCTGCCCTGCGAAGACGCGCAGCAGGTTCTGGTTGAGGAACTCGTCGTACTGCTGGGCGCAGAAGATATCGCGCGGTTTGCAGGTGGCCGGGTAGATCAGCTGGTGCGCCAGCATGCCGCCCATCAGCTGGCCGGGCCTGGTCTGATGCAGATACTCGGTCAGCGCCATGTGCGCCACCATCGTATGGTGCTGCAGTTCGTACAGCTCGCGCAGGGTTTTGTCGCCGTGCATATAGCCGGAAATGCGGAACGCTTCAGGCATATGGAAAATGTTCTGCTCATTGAAGGTCAGCCAGTACTTCACGCGGTCGCCATAGCAGTCGATCATCTTTTTGCCGTAGCGGATAAAGGCCTCCATCACGCGGCGGTCGTTGAAGCCGTTGTACTCCTGCGCCAGCGCCAGCGGCATATCGAAGTGGTACAGGCAGACCATCGGCTCGATGCCGCGGGCGATGAGATCGTCAATAAAGCGGTCGTAAAACGCGATGCCTTCGTCGTTGAACGCGCCGTCGCCCTGCGGGCAGACGCGGCTCCATGAGATCTGAAAGCGGTAGCAGTTCATGCCCAGATCCTGCATCAGGTCGAAATCTTCCCGGTAGCGGTGGTAGGAGTCGGTCGCGACTTTCCAGTCGGATACGTTCTCCCCGGCTTCGCGAATGTCGTAAACCGACATCCCCTTCCCACCCTCGTTCCATGCCCCTTCCGTCTGCATGCTGGACACCGAGTTGCCCCATAAAAAATTGGCCGGCAGCGAATTGTTCATGCTCTCTCCCTATATGACTAGTCATTTAAAATTTCATGACTAGTCATATAGGCGAAGATGATATGGGGATCAAAGAGGAGGATCGTTTTTTGTGAGCAATGCGGGAAAAAAAGCCCCGGTTAGCGATGCATTGCCGGGGCAAGGAAGGTTATTGTTGCGCGAGCTGATTGCGGCGATATTCCCCCTGCCGCTCCAGCATCCAGCCCGGGTATTCGCGCGGCAGCGCGCTCACCGCATCAAGCTGCTTGAGTTCGTCTTCGCTTAAGCGGATCCCGGTCGCGGCGATATTGTCGTCCAGCTGTTCGACGCGTTTCGCGCCAATGATGACGCTGGTCACCGCTTTCTGATGCAGCAGCCAGGCCAGCGCGATTTGCGCGACGGAGACGCCCTTGCTTTCGGCGATAGTGCGCATCACGTCTACGCAGTCGAAGGCGCGATCTTTGTTCACCGGCGGGAAGTCAAACTCCAGACGGCGACCGCCGGCTTCACTCTGACCGTCGCGGCCATATTTTCCGCTCAGCAGGCCGCCCGCCAGCGGGCTCCAGACCATCAGCCCGACGCCTTCGCTCTGCATCATTGGTACAAGCTCGCGCTCCAGATCGCGCCCGGCAATGGTGTAATACGCCTGCAGCGACGCGAAACGCGCCAGCCCAAGACGTTCAGAAATACCGAGCGCTTTGGCAATCTGCCAAGCCGCCCAGTTCGAGACGCCGATGTAGCGCACGTGGCCGTGCTGCACCAGGTTATCCAGCGCGTAGAGCATCTCTTCAATCGGCGTTGCGGGGTCGAAGCCGTGAAGCTGGTAGAGATCGATATGATCGAGCTGCAGGCGGCGCAGGCTCTCCTTCACGCTGCTGATGATGTGATAGCGCGAGCTGCCGCGCGAGTTCACCCCTGCCGTTCCCGTTTCGCCGAACACTTTCGTGGCGACAACCACGTTCTCGCGAGGGATCTTCAGGTTTTTCAGCGCCTGACCGGTGATCTCTTCCGAGCGTCCTTCCGAGTAAACGTCCGCGGTGTCGATAAAGTTGATCCCGGCATCCAGCGCGCGGCCCACCAGCTGCTCGGCTTCACTTTGCTGGAGCTGGCCAATCTTGCCCCACATGCCGCCCTCACCGCCGAAGGTCATGGTGCCGAGGCACAGTTCAGAAACAAACAGACCGGTGTTGCCCAGTTTTTGATAACGCATAAGTTATTCCTCGCATGTCGATTGGGTACCCGATAGTTATACCCGCCCCTCAGCCATCGCGAATGTGGTGTTCCTGTCCGTTTCTTGCCCAATCCTCTGAATTTATCCGCGCGGTGCGTCGCCAAAGACGCTGTATTCTGGTAATTGCACCTGCTGATACGGCTCCCAGCCGCCGCCGAGGGCCTTGTAGAGCGCCACCAGATCGAGCGCGCTCTGTACCTGCGCCTGCGCGCGCTGCTGCTGGGCCTGCGCCAGCTGACGCTGAGCGTCCAGCACGTCGATAAAGCTGGCAATCCCCTGGCGGTAGCTGTCGCTTGCCAGGTCAAAGGCGTTTTGTAGGGCGTCGATCGTTTTTGCGAGACCCGCTTCACGCTGCTGGTCGGTGCGATAGCTCACCAGCGCGTTTTCGACATCGCCGAGCGCGGTCAGCACCGTCTGGCGATAGTCCAGCACCGCCGCCCCCTGCTGCGCGCGCGCCACCTTGACGCTGGAGACCAGTCGACCGCCCTGGAAGATGGGAATGGAGACCTGCGGGCCGAAGCTGTAGAAGTGGCTGCTCCAGTCGGTCAGCCAGTTGGTTTCGCTGTTGCGCAGGCCAAACTGCCCGGAGAGCGTAAAGCTCGGGAACAGCTCCGCCACCGAGACGCCGATTTGCGCCGTGGCGGCGTGGAGGTTCGCCTCCGCTTCGCGCACGTCCGGACGGCGTCGTGCCAGCGTGGACGGAATGCCGGTCTGCACGATATCCGGCAGGGCCGGCATCGGCTGCACGCTTTGCAATTCCGCATCCAGCCCCCCAGGCGGCTTGCCGAGCAGGATCGCCAGACCGTTCATCGCCTGCCGCTCCTGCGCCTGATATTGCGGAAGCTGGGCCTCAAGGTTGCCTAACTGCGCCCGGGCGTTTTCCACGTCCATCTGCGGCGACAGCCCGCCGCGCTGGCGGCTTTCGGTCAGATCCAGAGTCTGCTGCGCGCTTTTAATCTGGGTGTTCAGCGTGGCGATAATGCTCTGCGCCCCGCGCAGCTGGAGCCACGCGCGCGCCACTTCGGCCTCAAGCGATACCAGCGCGTCGTTACGCTGCTCGATGGCGGCTTTCTGCTGCGCTTCGGCGGCTTCCACCTGACGACGCACCTTGCCCCACAGATCGATTTCCCACTGGGCGTCGAAGCTGCCCTGGTAGAGGTTAATCGGCTGCGTCAGCGGCCCCAGCGCGCCCTTCAGGTTGGGATCGATACTATCCACCTGGTCATACACGCCATGGGATTTCAGCTCTCCTTCCAGGCCAAGCTGCTGGCGCGTCGCCTGCAGATTGCCGTTGACCGACGGATAAAACGCCCCGCCCGCCTGATTAATCTGCTCTCGCGCTCCGGCGATGCGCAGCACCGTCTGCTGCAGCGTCAGGTTTCCGGCAATGGCGCGCTCAACCAGGCTGTCGAGCTGCGGCGAGCCGAAGGTCTTCCACCAGAGCGGATTGGTCGCAGCGGAAGTAGTATGCGATTTCACCGCGCTGTCGCCCTTATCGTTCCAGTGCGTAACGGCGGGTGGCGCAGGCTGCTTGTAGTCCGGCCCGACGGCGCAGCCCGCCAGCAGCATCATTATCATCAGGGGGTGTAAACGTCTGTGTATCATCAATGTGCTCCTGCACTCCCCTCGCTCTTAACCGGCGAGAGCAACAAACAAAACGGAATCAGTAACAAAGCCACCGCGCTCAGAATGGTGAAGACGTCGATGTAGGCCAGGAAGCGCGACTGCTCGATCATGGTCTGGTACATGCGTCCGGTGGCGATGCCGGTGGGGTCGCCCACCTGGGTGGTGAAGTTCTGGATCGCCTGGGCGCTTTCGCGTATCGCCTGCTGGAACTGCTCGTTAAGCGGCGAGGCGTGGTACGCAAGGTGCGCGCTGTGCGCCTGCGCGCGTTCGGTGATGGCCGCCGTCGAAAGGGATATGCCAATCGAGCCCGCTACGTTGCGGAACATGGTAAACAGCGCCGCCGCATCGGCATTCAGCCGCCTCGGTATCGAGATAAACGCAATAGTCGTGAGCGGCACAAACAGGAACCCCAGCCCTATCGACTGGGCGCTGCGGAACAGCACCAGCGTTTCGAAGTCGATATCCGGCGTCAGCGTGCGCGACCAGAAGAACGACACCGCCAGACAGGTAAAGCCAAAGGCGATGATCCAGCGCGTCTGCACCACCGGCATCAGCTTCAGCACCAGCGGGATAGTTAATACGATCAGCACCGCGCCGGGCGACAGCACCAGCCCCGACCAGGTAGCGGTGTAGCCCAGGTCCTGCTGCGCCAGCTGCGGGATCACCACCGAACTGCCGTACAGGATCATCGCCATCCCCGCCATCAGCAGGCTGGAGATGGCAAAGTTGCGGTCCTTCATGCAGTGCAGATCCACCACCGGCTTTCTGGCATACACCAGCCAGTAGATGGCGCCGATAATGCCGACAAGCGTCAACACGCCGAAGGTGCGGATAAAGTTCGAGTAGAACCAGTCCTCATCTTCTCCCCGGTCGAGCATCACCTGCAGACAGCCCAGCCCCAGCGCGATCAGGCCGATCCCCGTCCAGTCGATAGTCAGCTTCTCTTTTGATTTGCTCTCCCACGGCGGATCTTCCAGCAGCTGGTAGATCGCCAGCACCGTGACAATCCCCACCGGAATGTTAATAAAGAACACCCAGCGCCAGGAGTAGTTATCGGTGATCCAGCCGCCCAGCGTCGGGCCGAGCACCGGCGCAACGATAATCGCAATGGAGGACAGACCAAACGCTTTGCCCCTGTCTTCGGGTTTGAAGTAGTCGAGCAGCACCGACTGCTGCGTGGGCTGCAGCCCGCCGCCAAAAAAGCCCTGCATCACGCGGAACAGGATGATCTGCCACAGCTCGGTGGCAATCCCGCACAGGAACGAGCAGACGGTGAACATGACGATGCAAATCAGGAAGAACTGCTTGCGGCCAAACACCCGGCTCAAAAACGCCGAGATGGGCAGCACGATGCCGTTCGCGACCAGATAGCTGGTTAACACCCAGGTGGATTCGTCATAGCTGGACGAGAGCGAGCCTGCCACGTGGGGGAGCGCCACGTTGACGATGGTGGTGTCCAGAATTTCCATGAATACCGCCAGGGTGACGACAATCGCCACCGCCCACGGATTGCTGGCGGGTTTCCAGCTGTCGTGGCTGTGATCCGTCATTCCACCGTCACCTTCGGTGCAACCGACAGCCCGAGCGGCAGCGGTTTGTTTGGATCCAGGCCTTTATCAATCACGATTTTGACCGGCACGCGCTGCACAATTTTGACGAAGTTGCCGGTGGCATTTTCTGCCGGGAAGGCGGAGAAGCGCGAGCCGCTGCCCTGCTGGATACTGTCTACGTGCCCTTCAAGCTCCATATCCGGCCACGCGTCGACGGACACGGTGACCTTATCGCCCGGCTTCATGCGCTCGAGCTGCGACTCTTTAAAGTTCGCGACCACCCACACGTTCGGGGAAACCAGCGAGAACAGCGCCGTCCCCGCCTGCACCAGCGTGCCGGGCTGCACGTTGCGTTTGGTGACAACGCCGTCGAAAGGGGCGCGGACTTCGGTATAGGAGAGGTTAAGGTTGGCCGTTTCCAGCTGCGCTTTAGCCTGATCGACCTGACGCTCGCGCGCTTCAACGTTGGTTTCCTGCTGGCGGATTTGCAGCTGGACCTGCTCTGCCACTTCCAGCTGCGCCTGAGCGCTGGCCAGCCCCGCCTGTGCGCTACGCAGCTGTGCGTTCGCGGAATCGATACTTTGCTGAGTGGTCGCACGCGGGTCGACGCCGCGCTGACGACGGTACTCTGCCTGCGCGTTCGCCAGATCGGCCTGCGCTTTCAGCACCTGCGCTTTGGCTTCGTCACGCTGGGCGGGATACTGGACTTTTGAAAGCGCCAGCTGCGCCTGAGCCTGATGCAGCTGCGCGATAGCCAGCCCAAGCTGGGCCTGAGCCTGATCGCGCTGCGCGGTGGTGTCCCGCGGATCGATAACCACCAGCAGATCGCCCTTTTTCACGCGCTGGTTATCGCGCACGCGCAGCTCGGTAACGTAGCCCGCCGTTTTGGGGGCAATCGTCACCACGTCGCCGTCGGTAAAGGCGTCGTCGGTCGTCTCTTCGTTACGGGTTAAAAACCACCAGACCAGCGCCACGACCACCATCACCACCACGACAATGCCGAGGATAATTAACGGTTTCTTGCCCGGGCGCTTACGCTCATTATTGTTTTTGTCCTGCTCGTCAGCAGGC
Organism: Enterobacter cloacae complex sp. ESBL7; assembly: GCF_041679625.1. NCBI lineage: Bacteria > Pseudomonadati > Pseudomonadota > Gammaproteobacteria > Enterobacterales > Enterobacteriaceae > Enterobacter > Enterobacter cloacae complex sp. ESBL7. The sequence goes on along the minus strand of NZ_JBGORN010000001.1, from coordinate 587,144 downwards.
GGGTTTTGATCTTCAGCCATAGTTCAGCAACGGTCCTGTCAGTGAGCGGCATCACACTATGCCGTTCACTAAAGCTAGGACGTTGCTATACGTTTGCCAGGAAAAACTGACAAATTGCGCACTATATGAGAAGGAATATTCCGAAACCGATCGCCGCGGCCCAAACCAGCATCGGAATCGACCAGACGTGGAAACGCCACCAGATACGGCGGTCGTTGGCCATGCGCAGCGCAATCAGGTTTGCCAGCGAGCCGGGCAGCAGCCCAAACCCGCCGATGTTGACCGCCCAGGCCAGAAGCGTATCGGGCGGAACATAGTTGAGCAGGAGAATGGTGGACGGTACGTTGCTGATAAACTGCGACAGGCCAATCGCCGTCAGCCACAGTCCCGGCTGAGACAGCGTGCTGACGCTGTGCAGAACGTTCTGCAGTACCGGAAGCTGGATAAGAAGATGCACATCAATAAACATCGCCATAAAGACCAGCAGCAGCGTCCAGTCCACGCTCACCAGCACGCGACGCGCCAGGACGACAAAGCCTGCGGCAACGAGCAGGACGCCCGCCAGCTCATACTTCAGCTCCAGCGCGAACAGAAAGACGATGTATAACCCGAGACAGCTCCACACCAGGCGCGGCTGCCACTGCGGGCCGGTTGTGCCGCTGTGGTACTGCAGCTTTTTATCCGGAAACGCAAACCAGCACACCGCCATCAGCGACAGCATCATCACCAGCGCCAGAGGGGCCATCTGCCAGGTAAAGGCGGCGAACGACAGCCCGGACCGTCCCCACAGAAGGATATTTTGCGGGTTGCCGATTGGCGTCAGAAGCGAGCCCGCATTGACGGCCAGCGCTTCAAAGATGATCAGCCGGCTGACGGGGATCTCGCACAGCTTACGCAGCGTGAGCGTGAGGGGCACGATGATAAACAGCGCCACATCGTTGGTCAGAAACGTCGACAGCACCGCGGCGGAGAACACCATAAACAGGGACAGCCTGCGCTCGGTGGCAAAGCGGCGCACCATTTTGCGGCCCAGAACGTCAAAATAGCCGCTCAGCTCGACCCCTTTGGTGAGCATCATCAGGCCACTCAGGGTAATGATGGTGCGCCAGTCAATTGCGGCGGGCCAGGCGTGTGGCGCAAAAGGCACTAAGAGGCTTAACGCTGCGCCAATGATTAATAAGAGATGGAAGAAACGATCGCGTGCCAGGGCCTGCAGTCCGGGGATTTTCATTCAGCGGAGGGACCATATTTAAGGGTAAATTCGCGGAACTTCACCAGCGTCTCTTCGCTGACGTGGTGTTCCATGCCTTCCGCATCCCGGCGGGCGATTTCCGGGCTGACGCCCAGCACCAGCAAAAAATTCTCGACAAGCTGATGGCGCTCGCGGCTCTCCTGCGCGAGTTTCTCCCCTTCCGGCGTCAGAAAAACACCGCGCCAGGGGATCATTTCAATTAAGCCCACGGAAGCCAGGCGTTTTAACATTTTAGCGACAGTTGGCTGTGAAACCCCCAGCCTGGCGGCCATATCGACCTGGCGCGCTTCACCGACCTCACGAATCAGATCGGAAATGAGTTCAACATAATCATCAATCAGTTCACGCCGGTGCGCTTCACGGACCTGGCGAAAACCTTCGACATGTTCTTCAACATTCACCAGTTGCGTCGTTTTCCTCATTGTCGGATGACCTGCGCGACGGTTCATTGTACTTCCTCAGTGGGGTGACGCTTCCAGCGCCCGGATTCGAGAGCGCACATTGTAAACCATAGCTCCGCAAGCACAAAAAATTAACGAAATAGCCATAGCTATACAATATAGCCTGTGCTATATCTGTATGTAATGCAGTCACCCTTCACGGATCGAAGGGATCAAAACTCAGGAGGTCTTATGAACGAATTCAAGAGGTGCATGACCGTGTTTACCCACTCTCCCTTTAAAGTGCGCTTAATGCTGTTGAACATGCTGTGCGATATGTTTAACACCAAACCGCATCAGGACGACAAACCTTCCCACTAAGCGGCGTTGCGGTACGCCGCTTCATTTTCCCGTCACAATCTCGCTGTAAACTGGCTTCCAGCCGCCTTATTCCCGATCTTTTTTACGGATTTGCAGTCCCCTTCGCAAAACATCTGCTTAGCAACTGTTGATATTCTTTAGCGCTCGCACTATCTTCTTGCAGCCCTGCACAATTTGCGGCTCGCTGAAGCGGACCCTCATTCCCTCTCCACGCACTGTCAGGCAGGTTATGACCCTTGACGCCAGGGTGAGCACATGGCGTTTTCATCCATGATAGTGACCTATGAATGTAACCCTGATAGATACCGTTGTGACCCGCAGCCGGGCCTTAAGCCCGTGGACGGGTTTTTACTTTTTGCAGTCATTACTGATTAACTTTGCGCTGGGTTATCCCTTTAGTCTGCTCTACGCGGTGGCTTTCACCTGCGTTCTGCATGTGCTGTGGCGAACCGCACCGCGCGTGCAAAAAGCGTTAATCGGGATCTGCTCGCTGGTCGCTGCACTCTATTTCCCGTTTGGTCAGGCTTACGGCTCGCCAAACTTTAATACCCTGCTGGCGCTGCACTCGACCAATATGGAAGAGTCAACGGAGATCCTGACGATCTTCCCGTGGTACAGCTACGTGGTCGGGCTCTTTATCTTCGCGCTGGGCGTTATCGCCATCCGCCGTCAGCCGGGCGAGAAAAAACCCTGGGGTAAGATCGAAATACTCTGTCTGGTATTCAGCGTTGCCGTGGCGTTTGTCGCCCCCATCCAGAATATTCCCTGGGACGGTAAGCTAAGGCTCACCAATATCGGCTATCCGGTTTTCCGCTTCGTGAAGGACGTCGTTGTCAATAATAAAGAGGTTCTCGACGAACAGGCGCGCATGGCGGAGCTTTCCAATATGAAAGACACCTGGAACGTGCTGGCCGTTAAGCCGAAATATCACACCTATGTGGTGGTGATTGGGGAAAGTGCCCGTCGCGATGCAATGGGAGCCTTCGGCGGACACTGGGATAACACACCGTTTGCCAGTTCGGTCAAAGGCACGCTGTTTACCGATTATGTCGCGGCCAGCGGCTCGACGCAGAAATCGCTCGGCCTGACGCTTAACCGGGTCGTCGACGGCAAACCTCAGTATCAGGATAATTTTGTCACCCTGGCAAACCGCGCGGGTTATCAGACCTGGTGGTTCTCCAATCAGGGGCAAATTGGCGAATACGATACGGCCATCGCCAGTATCGCCAAACGTGCGGACGAAGTGCAGTTCCTGAAGAACGGCGACTTTGAAGCCGACAAAAACACCAAAGACGAAGCGCTGTTGAAAATGACGGCACAGGTTTTCGCCACCCCGCGCACCCAGCCTCAGCTGATCGTCCTGCACCTGATGGGGTCGCACCCGCAGGCCTGCGATCGCACCGGCGGGAAGTACGCGGAGTTCGTGCAGTCCAAAGAGACCTCTTGCTATCTCTACACCATGACGCAAACCGATGAGCTGCTGAGCAAGCTGTACGATCAGCTACGCAATACAGGTGACAGCTTCTCCATGGTCTATTTCTCGGATCACGGACTGGCGTTTAAAGAGCGTGGTAAAGAGGTGCAGTACCTGGCGCACGATGACAAGTTCCAGCAGAACTTCCAGGTGCCGTTTATGGTGCTGTCGAGCGACGATAAAACGCATCGCGTGATTAAAGCGCGCCGTTCGGCTAATGATTTCCTGCAGTTCTTCTCACAGTGGACGGGGATTACAGCCGAGCAGATAAAAACGGCTTACCCGTTTGTCTCTAACAAGAAAGCTCCCCCAGTGTACGTTACCAACTTCAAGTTACAGAAAGTTGACTACAACCATCTGGGTACGGATATTTTCGATATTAAGAGTAAGTAATTGCCGTCTCGTGCGGACTGATGCCCTCACCCTGGCCCTCTCCCACGGGGAGAGGGAACAAACACTAAAAACGGCAACCTGGGGTTGCCGTTTTGCTTTTACCTTCAAAAAAAAATCCGCCACAGTGGGCGGATTTTTTATTTAATCACCGGAGTGATTAGAAGCGGTAACCTACGCCCGCGATCCAGGTGCCAACGTCAACGTTGCGGATACGGCTCTGCTCATAGGAGAAGTCCAGAGCAACGTCCTGGATTGGGTTGAACTGCAGGCCTGCGCCATAGGAGAAGCCATAGTCGCTGTTGCTTGCAGTGCGGCTTTCGCTCTGGTTTTCAGTCTGCTGGAATTTACCGTAGCCAACACCTACAACACCGTAGATGCTCGCCCAGTCATTCAGACGGTAAGCTGGACCAGCGGTGATACCGTAGTACTGGCCTTTGTTGTATGCGCCGTTTTCAGAACGATCTTTCTCGGTGTAGGTGAAAGAACCGATCACGCCCAGTGGGTTGTTATCCTGCTCGTAGCGATACTTCAGGTTGAAACCGTTAGCTTTGTTCATCACGCCCTGATAGTCGCTCTGAGCGTAACCACCAGTAACAGTAGAAGTAGCAGCTACAGCGGTACCTGCGGAAACAGCCAGTACAGCGGCCAGTGCTGAAAGACATGCAATTTTTTTCATAACCACCTCAAATGTGCTTCAAGTAAGTCCGTAAGTTTTAAATATATCAAAAAATTTTGCGAAACTCTTTGTGATTCGTGATGTCTAATGAAACCTTTCCTGTAACAGAACGTTTCCAGCATCAGCTATCTCTTTCAAATCACATGCAATTTTCACTACTAAATGCGCATATTGCGCGCACGCGCCGTTACATTCATCCAGATTATTCCTAATCTATCAGGCGATAAATCCACCAGCGCTTAACCATTTTACGGATTTGACACGGTTTTTTTTCAACAGCGTCTCAACCGTTGCCGCTTATTTCCTTTACACTGCAACCTTTACCTCATTTGACATAAGCTGACAGGAGAAAGGATGCCTGGGTTATCCCGCACGTCGTCGGTCTGGTTGCCGGTGGCAGTCATACTCATTGCCATGTTGTCCATTCAAAGCGGTGCTTCGCTGGCAAAATCACTTTTCCCGCTGGTAGGTGCGCCAGGCGTGACTGCCCTGCGTATCGTGCTGGGCACGGCGATACTGGTGGTCATTTTCAAACCCTGGCGTCTGCGCTTCAAAAAGGAGCAGCGTTTACCCCTGCTGTTTTATGGACTTTCCCTCGGGGCAATGAACTATCTGTTCTACCTCTCTATTCAGACGATACCGCTGGGGATCGCCGTCGCGCTGGAGTTTACCGGCCCGCTGGCGGTGGCGCTTTTCTCCTCGCGACGTCCGGTCGATTTTATCTGGGTCGTGTTAGCCGTTCTGGGCTTATGGTTCCTGCTGCCGCTGGGCCAGAGCGTCGCTGAGATCGATCTGACGGGCGCAGCCCTGGCGCTGGGTGCTGGCGCCTGCTGGGCCGTCTATATACTTACGGGCCAGCGTGCAGGAGAAGAGCACGGTCCGGCGACCGTCGCGTTAGGTTCCCTGATCGCAGCCATCGTCTTCGTGCCTATCGGCATGGCGCAGGCGACCGAATCTATCTGGCAATGGTCCGTCATGCCCATCGGGCTGGCGGTCGCGATTCTCTCTACCGCACTCCCCTACTCTCTGGAGATGATTGCCCTTACGCGTCTGCCGACGCGTATATTTGGCACCCTGATGAGCATGGAGCCTGCGCTAGCCGCCATTTCCGGAATGGTGTTTCTCGGCGAAACCCTGACATTGACCCAGACGCTGGCGCTCTGCTCGATTATCGCGGCATCAATGGGCTCGACGCTCACCATGCGCCCGGAACCTAAAGTTGAGAAAGTGGATATCAGCTAAGGCCATATATTCTGCATGGCTTCCATGCCATGCAGAATAAAGGCCAGAAAGACAGTCGTTATAATTTCTTACACACTTTGTTCTATTTTCGAAATATCCCTCTGCGTTTACATCCCCATCCAGCAATTAAGATTGATCTGTATCAATTTTAAAAATACCCATTTATTTCAATGAATTAAATTCACAAGCCACTTCTCGCTATTAAACCGATAGGCACAGCCAAACCGCAGAGAAAAAATCCGGTGCTATACTTAGTTCCGTAATTACCTGGGACATAAACATCAAGAGGATATGAGATTATGAGTACCGCTAAACTGGTGAAAACGAAAGCGTCTAATCTGCTTTATACCCGTAACGATGTATCGGATAGCGACAAAAAGGCGACCATTGAGTTGCTGAATCGCCAGGTGATCCAGTTCATCGATCTTTCGCTGATCACCAAACAGGCCCACTGGAATATGCGCGGTGCAAACTTTATTGCCGTTCATGAAATGCTGGATGGCTTCCGCACAGCACTGGTGACCCACCTCGATACGATGGCTGAACGTGCCGTTCAGTTAGGCGGCGTGGCGCTGGGTACCACGCAGGTGATCAACAGCAAAACGCCACTGAAGAGTTATCCGCTGGATATCCATACCGTTCAGGATCACCTGAAAGAGCTGGCGGACCGCTACGCGATTGTGGCCAATGACGTGCGCAAAGCGATCGGCGAAGCCAAAGACGAAGATACCGCAGACATTTTCACTGCCGCTTCCCGCGACCTGGACCAGTTCCTGTGGTTTATCGAATCTAACATCGAATAATTCATACGAATTTTCTATCAAACCCTCGCCCTCCGGCGAGGGTTTTGCACATCTATGGTGCACAGTTTTTGTCTGCACACCTGCAAAAGTGAACGAAATGTAATAATCACCTCACACAACCGTTAACGGAAGATTGTTTTTTCGTCAGAATTTACGCTAAATATCTCCCCGTCAGTTGAGCCAAACGAAGCGCACCAAAATGGTGCTCCACTTTGGTGCAATAAAGCCTCATTGCCCCATTTATTGTGCAATGCATGACATCATCCCCTTTGCAAAACAATAGCTTGTAAAGTTGGCACGATTTTTTCATTGTGCCACCTGTTCTCGCAGGGGATCGCCCCGTGGATATAAAAGGAAATGCTATGAAGTCTGTATTAAAAGTTTCACTGGCTGCACTTACCCTGGCTTTTGCAGTGTCCTCTCAGGCTGCCGACAAACTGGTTGTGGCGACCGACACGGCGTTCGTTCCGTTTGAATTCAAACAGGGTGATAAATACGTTGGTTTTGATGTGGATCTGTGGGCCGCTGTCGCAAAAGAACTCAAGCTGGATTACACCCTGAAGCCTATGGACTTCAGCGGCATCATCCCGGCACTGCAAACCAAAAACGTTGATCTGGCGCTGGCAGGCATCACCATTACCGATGAACGTAAAAAAGCGATCGACTTCTCTGACGGCTACTACAAAAGCGGCCTGCTGGTCATGGTCAAAGCCGATAATAACGACGTAAAAAGCGTGAAAGATCTCGACGGCAAAGTGGTGGCAGTGAAGAGCGGCACCGGTTCTGTTGATTACGCGAAAGCAAATATCAAAACCAAAGACCTGCGTCAGTTCCCGAACATCGACAACGCGTACATGGAACTCGGCACCAACCGTGCTGACGCTGTTCTGCACGACACGCCTAACATTCTGTACTTCATCAAGACAGCCGGTAACGGCAAGTTCAAAGCCGTTGGCGAGTCTCTGGAAGCGCAGCAGTACGGTATCGCGTTCCCGAAAGGCAGCGACGACCTGCGCACGAAAGTTAACGGCGCGCTGAAAACGCTGAAAGAGAACGGCACCTATAACGAAATCTACAAAAAATGGTTCGGTACCGAGCCTAAATAATAAGACGTAAAAATGACGTTCACTCGGGGGCGACCTTTCGCCCCTGCTATTTTTGAAACACGGTAACAGTAACAGGAAATTATCATGCAGTTTGACTGGAGCGCCATCTGGCCTGCCATTCCACTCTTGCTTGAAGGCGCTAAAATGACCCTGTGGATTTCGGTCCTGGGTCTGGTTGGTGGGTTGATTATCGGTCTTGTCGCCGGTTTCGCCCGCACCTACGGCGGCTGGATCGCAAACCACATCGCACTGGTTTTCATCGAAGTGATCCGCGGCACGCCTATTGTCGTGCAGGTCATGTTCATCTACTTCGCCCTGCCTATGGCGTTCACCGACCTGCGCATCGACCCGTTCAGCGCAGCCGTCGTCACCATTATGATCAACTCAGGCGCCTACATTGCGGAAATCACCCGCGGTGCGGTGCTGTCGATTCATAAAGGTTTCAGTGAAGCCGGTCTGGCGCTAGGTCTTTCTCGTCGCGAAACGATCCGCCACGTTATTCTGCCGCTGGCGCTGCGTCGCATGCTGCCGCCGCTCGGTAACCAGTGGATCATCAGCATTAAAGATACCTCGCTGTTCATTGTTATCGGCGTGGCAGAGCTGACCCGTCAGGGGCAGGAGATCATAGCTGGCAACTTCCGCGCGCTGGAAATCTGGAGTGCGGTAGCCGTTGTCTACCTGATCATTACTCTGGTTCTGAGCTTCGTTCTGCGTCGTCTTGAAAGAAGGATGAAAATCCTGTGATTGAATTTAAAAACGTTTCCAAGCACTTTGGCCCAACCCAGGTGCTGCACAATATCGATCTGAACATTAAACAGGGTGAAGTGGTGGTGATTATTGGGCCATCCGGCTCCGGTAAATCCACCCTGCTGCGCTGCATCAACAAGCTGGAAGAGATCACCAGCGGCGATCTGATCGTCGACGGCCTGAAGGTAAACGACCCAAAAGTGGACGACCGTCTGATTCGTCAGGAAGCGGGCATGGTGTTCCAGCAGTTCTACCTGTTCCCGCACCTGACGGCGCTGGAAAACGTGATGTTTGGCCCACTGCGCGTGCGCGGTGCCAGCAAAGCGGCGGCGGAAGCGCTGGCAAAAGATCTGCTGGCGAAAGTCGGCCTGGCAGAACGTGCGCACCACTTCCCTTCCGAGCTGTCCGGCGGTCAACAGCAGCGTGTGGCGATTGCCCGCGCCCTGGCGGTCAAACCGAAAATGATGCTGTTTGATGAGCCTACGTCCGCACTCGACCCGGAGCTGCGCCACGAGGTGCTGAAAGTCATGCAGGATCTGGCGGAAGAAGGGATGACAATGGTTATCGTAACCCACGAAATCGGCTTTGCTGAGAAAGTGGCGTCCCGCCTGATCTTTATTGATAAAGGCCGTATCGCGGAAGACGGTAACCCGCAGGAGCTGATTGCGAACCCGCCGAGCCAGCGTTTGCAGGAGTTCCTGCAGCACGTCTCCTGATCCATCGCTTTACGATAAGCCGGGCTTGCCCGGCTTTTTTACGCCAGATTGTTCCCAAAAATCCCCCGCCGCGCCCCGACTTCTATACTTATCATTTTGTTCGACATTTTCACCGGAGGACGCCGTGCCGTGGATCCTGTTGCTGTTGATTAGCCTGTTTAGTGCGCCTTCGTTCGCCGTCGCGATCCCCGGCGTCACCACCGGAGCCCCTGCGACCCAGCAAAATACGCCGCCTCCGGAACCCGATGTTGAACAGAAAAAAGCCGCCTACGGTGCGCTTGCCGACGTCCTTGAAAACGACACCTCCCGGCAGGAGCTCATTGGCCAGCTGCGCAAAGCCGCCGCCACGCCGCCGCAGGAGTCGGTGCCAACCCTCACCCCTCCGCAGGTTGAGGAGCAAAAAACGGTGCTGGAAAACGTCACCGACGTGAGCCGCCACTATGGGGAAGCGCTCTCATCACGCTTCGCTCAGCTGTACCGCAACCTGATTGGCTCGCCGCATAAGGCATTTAACCCGCAAACGTTTACCGCCGCCGCCACGCAGTTCCTGATGCTGGCGGGTGCGGTATTTCTTTTTTACTGGCTGGTGCGTCTGTGCGCGTGGCCGCTGTACCGCAAAATGGGGCAATGGGGACGCAGGAAGAATCAGCATAAAAGCAGCTGTCTGCACCTGCCGTTGATGATAGCCTCAGCGTTTATCATCGATTTACTGCTGCTGGCCTTGACGCTGTTTTTAGGCCAGATGCTGGCCGACAGGCTGAATGCAGGCAACAAAACCATCGCCTTCCAGCAGTCGCTTTTCCTGAATGCCTTTGCCCTGATTGAGTTCTTCAAGGCGCTGCTGCGGTTACTCTTTTGTCCGCACGTGCCGGAGCTGCGGCCTTTCTCCATTCGGGATGCGAGCGCGAAGTACTGGGCACTGCGCCTCAGCGTGCTCAGCGGGCTGATTGGCTACGGCCTGCTGGTTGCCGTGCCGATCATCTCCAACCAGGTAAACGTCCAGTTTGGCGCGCTGGCAAACGTGCTGATCATGATCTGCATTACCGTCTGGTCGCTGTATCTGATCTTCCACAACAAAAAAAACATTACCCAAAGCCTGCTGAATCTGGCCGATCGCTCCCTCTCGTTCTTTAGCCTCTTTATTCGCGCGTTCGCCCTGGTGTGGCACTGGCTAGCAAGCGCTTACTTCATCGTGCTGTGCTTCTTCTCGCTGTTTGACCCGGGCAATAGCCTGAAATTTATGATGGGGGCGACGTTCAAAAGCCTGGCCATTATCGGCATCGCGGCCTTTGTGTCGGGGCTGCTGTCGCGCTGGATCTCGAAAACCATCACCCTGTCGCCGCAGGTCCAGCGTAATTACCCGGAACTGCAAAAACGGGTAAACGGCTGGATGTCGGTATCGCTCAAAGTGGCGCGCATTCTCACCGTCTGCGTGGCGATTATGCTGCTTCTGAATGCGTGGAGCCTGTTTGATTTCTGGAACTGGCTGCACAACGGTGCGGGTGAAAAAACGGTCGACATCCTGATTCGCATCGCGCTGATTTTGTTCTTCTCCGCCGTCGGCTGGACGCTGCTGGCGAGCCTTATTGAGAACCGCCTGGTATCGGATATTCACGGCAGGCCCCTGCCCAGCGCGCGGGCAAGAACGCTGCTCACCCTGTTCCGCAACGCGCTGGCGGTGATTATCAGCACCATCACCATTATGATTGTGCTGTCAGAAATCGGCGTGAATATCGCCCCGCTGCTGGCGGGTGCCGGTGCCCTGGGGCTGGCCATCTCCTTCGGCTCACAAACGCTGGTGAAGGATATTATTACCGGCATCTTCATTCAGTTTGAGAACGGGATGAACACAGGCGATCTGGTGACCATCGGACCGTTAACCGGTACGGTAGAGAGGATGTCCATACGCTCCGTCGGCGTGCGTCAGGACACAGGGGCCTACCACATCATCCCCTGGTCTTCGATCACCACCTTCGCCAACTTTGTGCGCGGGATTGGTTCCGTTGTGGCGAACTACGATGTGGATCGCCACGAGGATGCAGATAAAGCGAAGCAGGCGCTGCGCGATGCGGTAGAAGAACTGATGCAGATGGAGGACATTCGCGGGCTGGTGATCGGAGAGCCGTCATTTGCCGGCATCGTCGGGCTGACGAACACGGCGTTTACCCTGCGCGTGTCGTTCACCACCCAGCCGCTGAAGCAGTGGACGGTGCGCTTTGCCCTCGACAGCATGGTGAAGAAACACTTTGATCTGGCGAACGTGCGGATGCCCGTGCAGACGTATCAGGTATTGCCGCCGCCCGCATCGCCGCTCCCGCCGCAGGAGCCGACGCTGTAACCTGGTTGCCGGGTGGCGGCTTCGCCTTACCCGGCCTACGACAGGGTGCTATTTACGACGTTTGTTATTGTCCATAAACGTCCAGGCGATAAACCGGCTCTGTTTCTGGCCCTGCGCCATCTCTTTTTTCACCACTTTTACGGCGCCCGCTTCGGTCAGCGCGCGGTAGAGCGGCGGCAGGTTATCCCCGCGGGAAACCAGCGTCGTGAACCACTTCACCTGACGGCCAAACTGTTTGCTTTCCGCAATCATGCGCAGGATAAACGCCACTTCGCCCCCGTCGCACCAGAGCTCCTGCTGCTGTCCGCCGAAGTTCAGCGCGGCGTCTTCAGCCTGACCCAGGTTACGGCGCTTGCGCTCGCTGCCCGCACGGGCCGATGCCGCCGAATCATGGAACGGCGGGTTGCACATCGTGGCGTCATAGCTTTCATTTTTGTGAATAATGCCGTTGAAGATCGACGCCGCGTCTTTCTGACGACGCAGGCGAATAGCGCGGCTCAATCCCGGGTTAGCGCTGATAATCGCCTGGGCGCTGGCAAAGGCCTCGTCACCGATTTCGCTTCCGGTAAAGCGCCACCGATATTCATGCGCCCCGATCAGCGGGTAAATCAGATTCGCCCCGGTGCCAATATCCAGAATGGTAGCCTGCTGTGGAACGACACCCTCATTACCTTCGGCAAGAAGGTCGGCAAGGTGATGAACGTAATCCGCGCGGCCCGGCACGGGTGGACAGAGAAAGCCTTCCGGAATATCCCAGTGAGCCACACCGTAAAAATGCGCCAGCAGGGCTTTGTTCAGCATTTTAACCGCCTGCGGGTCGGCAAAGTTAACCGAGGGCTCACCCGCTGGGGTCTGAACAAGATAGTCCTGCAGCGGCGGGCAGCTCAGGCATAACGCGTTCATGTCGTAGCGGCTGCGGTGGCGATTTCGCGGGTGCAATCCCGGCTTTTGGGCAGTCATGGCATTCTCCTTTAAACAGCGGCGTAAGATACCCTTTGCTGGCCCAACGGTAAATCTTTCTCTGCGGCGTTCAAAAAACAGCCATAAATCAAACACCTTTATGTCTATGATCCGTCAGCGAATTGTCAATTTATATCGTTCAAAAAATAAGCAGATCATCATCAAATATTTGCGCTAAGTCACACTCGTCAGGCTTCTAAACTTAAAGGGAATCACCTGTTGTTTCCTCATGAGGATGTGATTATGAAAAAGTACCTGACCCTTGCTGTTATCGCAGCCGCCCTGGCGACCGCGTCCTTCTCTGCCATGGCCGTCCAGTCACTCACCCAGAGTAATGACACCAGCCAGCTACGCCCTGCGGGCACCGTTTCGGTAAGCCGTGCCAGTAACCTTGACGACCTACAGGCTAAACTCGCCGAAAAAGCCCGTCAGGAAGGTGCAAAAGGATTCGAGATTAATTCCGCCAGCGGCGATAACCATATGTTTGGCACCGCGACCATCTACAAGTAACCCCACGACACGCCAACACACTGCATCTGCCACACAGGTGCAGTTCTCTTCTCCCTTCGCCTTGATTGTTCATTTTTTAACCCCATAGTAAACGTATGGCCTAAACCGATTTCAGGAGGACGCTATGGCTTCCGGCTGGGCAAATGACGACGCTGTTAACGAACAGATCAACAGTACAATTGAAGATGCGGTTGCGCGTGCCCGCGGTGAAATTCCGCGCGGTGAAAGCCTAACGGAATGCGAAGAATGCGGAGAACCCATTCCGGAGGCGCGTCGAAAAGCCATCCCCGGCGTGCGGCTTTGCATTACGTGTCAGCAGCATAAAGATTCAAAAAAATCATTGCACTCAGGATATAATCGCAGAGGTTCGAAAGACAGCCAGTTGCGTTGACTTTACTTTACCCAGGCTAACCGAGCCCGCACGTTCCTTTACGCTCACGGTTTTTAGCCAGACGCGTAGCAAAACGTGCCCTTCTTGTCTCCTCTGTAAAGCGCATCCACAAGAAGTGTAAAGCGGCACTTTGAATTTATTAATATTCAATAAGTTATTTGTCATTCAATTTTTTTGAGCAACCACGTCAATTCTCTTCGATTTTATCTCTCGTAAAAAACCGTGATACTCATCACATCGACGGAACATCGTCCCCTTAACAGAAACACCTGCGAGAGATTAATTATGAAAACCATCAAATATGCTGTAGCTGCTGTTGCCCTGTCCGCTCTGTCTTTCGGCGCTTTCGCCGTAGAGCCTGTCTCTTCTACTCAGGCACAGAACATGAACAAAGTTGGTGTGGTCAGTGCTGATGGCGCCACCACCCTGGACGGTCTGGAAGCCAAACTGGCTGAGAAAGCCGCTGCTGCCGGTGCAAGCGGATACACCATTACCTCCGCTAACGGCAATAACAAGCTGAGCGGTACCGCGGTTATCTACAAATAATCGACTGAATGAATGCTGTACCCTCGCCATACCCTCTGGTGAGCTGCTCCACCCTCATTGACCCTGTTGTTGTTACCCTTGCTTGCCCGTCCGCCACTGGACGGGCTTTTTTTGTCTAAAACGCCTGCGCCACGCGTTCAAGCCCGTCCTGAACGGATTCCACTTCTCCGGTAGCCAGCAAACAGCAGGCCATCTGCAGCTTGATCGAATGTGGAACAGGAACATTTCCGGCAAGGCACTGCTCAATCCAGTGGGCTGTAGTATGGGGATCTTTTGCCTCAGGCAATATCACACCGGTATTCTCTTCCCCGCGCTCAAGAATGGCGCGCGTGCCTGCAGAATCAATCAGCATCACCTGCGGGCAGCGCTGCGGGTTCGCATAAACCTCGCCCTCCGTGCCGTGCATCAGTAACGCCCTTCCGCCAATAGCCTCAAAGAACTGCCCCACGCGCGCCACGTATTCCGGGTGCGAGACGCTGGAAAGACGCAGGGCGGCATCTTCGCCAAACGGCGTGGCCAGCTTCGCCAGCGTGTGCGCGCTGTTGCGCACGCCCATGCGCCAGCGCATATCGAGCTGCTTTTCCAGCGGCGGGCAGAGCGTGCCGACCGGGATATAAACAGGCTGATGACCATCCAGCTTAGCCTGCGCCTGACCGGCATGACGCGTTGGCTCGATGCCCAGCATCCCGAAAATGGTCTCCGTCAGCACGCGGGTGGGATCTTCGCTAACGCCGTGCACCACCACCGGGAACCCCAGCTTGTGTAACAGGATAGCGAGCAGCGGGGTTAAGTTTGCCTGCTTGCGCGCGCCGTTATAGCTCGGGATCACAATCGGCATCGGTTTAGCCACCGGCGGCGTTAAGCGCAGCGTTTGCGCCTGCATGGCGTCATAGAAGCCGCGCATCTCCGCTTCACCTTCGCCTTTAATACGCAGCGCAATAAGAATACCGCCCAGCTCCAGCTCCGGCACCTCGCCGTTAAGCATGCGGGTATAAAGCGCACGCGCGGTTTCATGGTCCAGATCGCGGGCGTGGTTTTTGCCTCTGCCTACCTCTTTGATAATTTTACGATAATCCACGACATTTCTCCTTACAGCAGGTTATCAACAATATAGCCCTGATGATGACTCCGCTGTTAGTTTTTTTGCCCACCCTGCGGGTTTTTATAATCAATTGTTTTAGTAAGAAAAATTATTTTGCAAGAATTAATTGGATTATTAGGAAGCCGCGCGGGACCTTTCCCGGCCTGAATTTTCTGATTAAATAGTCGGCGGTGAGTAGTTGAGACATAACTTCGAATAATGCGGGATGCAGATGTCGAAAGGAGAAACATACAGGTTTAAATATGAAAAAAGTCACTTTAGGTATATTCATTGCTGCCGCTTTGGGATGCTCTGCATCTTCTTTCGCAGCATCCACCGGTGAAGGGCAAATTAACTTCACAGGTGAAATTATCGATTCCGCCTGTCAGGTGGTTAACGGCTTAAGCAGTCCGCTGAATGTTGCGCTGGGCAAAGTCTCCAAAACAGCGTTTACCGGCGCAGGCTCTACCAGCACCTTAACGAAATTTGATATTCAGTTAAAAAACTGCCCGGAAACGGTCACGTCGGCAGCCATCAACTTCGGTGGTACGCCAGATGCGGATAATAACACCACGCTGGCCTTGACCCCGGGTGCGACGACGGCAACTGGCGTGGCAATTCAGCTGGTGGATTCTTCCGAACAGCCCGTCAGTTTATATACGCCTTCAAAGCAGTATCCTTTAGCTGCTGGCACGACGGTAAATAATCTGGAGTTTGGCGCACGTTATATACAGACTCAGGCATCGATCACTGCCGGCCAGGCTAACTCAGCGTCTACTTTTACAGTTATTTATAACTGATACGATCAATAAGGAGATATTCGCCTTCACGCGAAGGTTAATATCTCCTCTTTCTTTGAGACAGATTTATGCGACACAGTTATTTATTAAGCGCACTTTTACTGACCGCAGTAACAGCCCATGCAGGTGTGATTATTAATGGCACCCGACTGGTTTATCAGGGAGAGAAAAAAGAGTCTTCGATTGGGATTTCCAATCCGGATGATATTAACTATCTGGTACAGTCCTGGGTGGATACCGGCTTGAAAAAAGGCGGTAAAGCGCCATTTCTGATTACCCCGCCTCTGTTCCGTCTGAACGCTAAAGAAGATAACGTGCTGCGCGTGGTGCGCACCGGCGGAAATATGCCAGAAGATCGCGAGTCGTTGTACTGGTTAAATATTAAAGCCATTCCTTCTTCAAGTCATGAAGAGGGCGTTAATACATTACAAATAGCCATTAATACCCGTATTAAATTGCTGTATCGCCCTGCATCGATTAAAGGCAAACCTGAAGCAGTGGCTGATAAACTGGAATGGCACCGCGAAGGCAATGATCTGGTGGTAAACAACCCCACGCCTTTCTATATGAATTTCCAGAGCGTAACGCTGAACGGCCAAAAAGTGGCAAAAGCTACCTGGGCTGTGCCAGATACCTCTACCCGCTTTGCCCTTCCGGCAAATACGAACGGTAACACCGTAAGCTGGTCGGTCATTAACGATTACGGAAGCATCAGTAAAACCTGGTCTGCATCCGTTCGTTAATACTCTATTCAACGCCTGGATAATCATGTACAGCACAACTAAGCCGCTATTACGTCGACTGCGTGAAATGCTGCCCACTTTTTGTGGGATAGCGGTGACATGCTGCGCGCTGCAGGCCCACGCTGATGATTATTTTAACCCTGCCCTGCTGGATATTGATAATCCAGAGCAGGCAAAGACCGATCTCTCTGTTTATGAAAACGGTCCCGGTCAGGCGCCCGGTAAATATCAGGTCACGATGTTCGTCAATAACAATAAAATCGACACCCGTGACGTCCTTTTTACATTACAAAAAGATGCGCAGGGAAATGATTCTCTGCAGCCATGCCTGAGTCTGGATGAATTAACGCATCTGGGCATCAAAACCAAAGATTATCCAAAGCTGGCTGCAAAAGGGGAATGCGCGGATCTCAGCGCCATCCCTTCGGCCTCGGCGACTTTCCGCATCAAAAACCAGCAACTACTGCTGAGTATTCCCCAGTCGGCGCTGGGCCAGGTGCCTCGCGGCTATATCGATCCGAAAGAGTATGACGAAGGGATCACCGCGGGCATCCTGAACTATAGCGTTAACGCCAGCCAAAGCCGCGCCCGCCAGCATGGGAAAGCGGACAACAGCAGCCAGTTTATTAACCTGCGCCCCGGTTTTAACACCGGTGCCTGGCGCGTGCGAAATTACAGCACCTGGAACCACAATTCGGATGGCGGTCAGGGCGACGGCAAGCTGACCCCGGTCTATACCTATGCCCAGCGCGATATCGTGGGGCTGAAGAGCGAGCTGACCGTGGGACAGAGCAGCACCCAGGCCGACGTTTTCGACAGTGTCTCTTACACTGGCGCACAGCTGGCTACCGAAAGCGACATGCTGCCGGACAGCGAGCGCGGGTATGCCCCGGTGGTGCGCGGTACGGCGCACAGTAACGCCCAGGTGGTAGTTCGCCAGAATGGCTACGTTATCTACCAAAACACCGTCGCCCCCGGCGCGTTTGAGATTAACGATCTCTACCCCACCGGCAGCAGCGGCGATCTGAACGTCACGGTAAAAGAGACCGACGGCAGCGAGAGTCATTTTGTGGTGCCGTTTGCCTCCGTGCCGGTTCTGCAGCGGGAAAAACACCTGAAGTACAGCGTCGCTGCAGGGCGCTATCGTTCATACGATAAAGAGGTTGAGAAGACCCCTTTCGCCCAGGGCAGCGCCATCTATGGTCTGCCACACGGCGTCACCGTTTACGGCGGTACGCAGCAGAGTTCGCATTACCACTCCGCCGCGCTCGGCGCAGGGAAAAACGTTGGTGACCTCGGGGCGTTCTCCGTAGACGTTACCCGCGCCAAAGCGTTACTGAAAAAGCGCAAAACCAGCAACGGGCAATCCCTTCGTCTGCGCTACAGCAAAAATTTTACCGCGACCGGCACTCACTTTTCGCTGGCGGGTTATCGCTACAACAGCAAAGGCTTTTACACCCTGCAGGACACCATGGAGTCCTGGACCAGTGCAAACGACTGGTCCGCTCCACAGCAGCGCCGCGCACGGGCAGAAGCCACCGTCGACCAGACGCTTGGCGACAAGTGGGGTTCAGTGACGCTAAGCCTGGTGAAAGAGAGTTACTGGAGCCAGCGTCAGGATATGACCTCCCTGAGCGTTAACTACAACAATAGCTGGCACGGCGTGAGCTATAGCCTGAGCTACAGCGTCAATAAAAACAGCGACGACACGGACGAGGACGGTAAATCCATCAGCTATGACCGACAAATCGGCCTTAACGTGTCGGTTCCGCTCGACCGCTGGCTGCCTAACACTTGGGCAAACTACAGCCTGAACAACGGTAAAGACGGCACCACCCACAACCTGGGCCTGAATGGTACCGCGCTGGAGGGAGACAAGCTGAGCTGGAACGTTCAGCAGGGACTGGACAGCGCCAATAACAACACCTCCACCAGTATGAATGCGGATTACAAAGGCACCTACGGTGAAGTGCGCGGCGGCGTAAGCCAGGACAGCCATCAGCACTCCGTGAACGCCGGGATCCAGGGCGGCATCGTCGCCCACTCTGACGGCGTCACCTTCGGTCAGACCCTGGGCGAAACCGTGGTGCTGATTAAAGCACCGGGAACGCACGGCACGCACGTTGCCAACCAGACGGGCGTGGAAACGGACTATCGCGGCTATACGCTGGTGCCCTTTGTCACTCCGTGGCGTCACAACCCAATTTCGCTGGATACCGAGACGCTGCCAGACGATGCCGACGTGACACACGCCTCGCAGACGGTGACACCAACGCGCGGCGCGATAGTTCGCGCCAGCTTCGATACTCGCGTGGGCAACCGCGTCTTAATGACGCTGGCCTGGAAAGACAAACCGCTGCCCTTTGGCGCAACGGTCACCACGGAAGACAAGAGCAGCGAATTTATCGTCGGTAACGACGGCCTGGTGTATCTCACCGGACTGCCGCAGCAAGGACGCCTTTTCGTTTCGTGGGGCAAGGAGGCGAGCGAGCATTGCGTCGCCGATTACGCCCTGACGCAAGAGAAGGATGACACCAACATTATTAACGCTGCCGCGCAGTGTCACTGATTAACACCGGACCGATCATAATGCAGATAGCAAAATCGTTTTTCTTACTTTTAGTTCTGGCGACGGCAGCACTCTTTATGCCGCACGCAAAGGCCAACTGTGTCTCACCAAATTTACCAGCGCTGCTGTCGTTAGCGTCTATTTCAGTACCTACCAGCCTTCCCGTGGGAGAGACCATCCCGGGAACGGAACGTTCGGCTCACATTGCGGGGGGCTGCTATACAGCCGAAGACGCAGGCCGTCAGATCATTGCCTGTTACCACGGCCTGGGTAGAGAGACTCCCAATATCCCTGGTGTTTATGAGTCGGGTGTTGCCGGGATCGGCGTGTCGCTCCGAAACAGTAAAGGGGAGCGTGTGATGGGAGCAGCAGACCAAATCTGCACAACTAAGTCTTCCGTGGGTCAGGTGTCTGATTCGAGCGGTAGCGATGGTTCATTTGCGTTTAGCTTCGACGTCTCGCTGGAACTGGTGAAAACCAGCGAGGTGGTTACCGCCGGTACACTCACATCCAGTAATACACAATTTGGCTTTGGCGTTGAGCAAGTAGAAAGCTTGAGTTATCCAAACACCCTCTCCTACTCAGGTAACGTGGTGGTTAAAGCAGTCACCTGCACCGTATCGCCCAAATCTCTGACCGTCACGCTGGGGGATTTTCCGGTAAGCCGTTTTACCGGTCCGGGAACCCTGGTCTCCCAGTCGGTATTCAATATCGACATGCTCTGCGATCAGGATGTACAGCCGGAAATGATGGTCACCAGCGCCAATGGCTATGAAACGAATTTTCCTGGCGTGATCAAATTAACGCCGGAAAACGGCGTGGCGACCGGCGTGGGGGTGAGAATGCTCTTTAACGGTCAGATGCCTGTTTTCGGGCAATATATGGATACCTTTACCGCCTATGCCAATATCCGCTCGCAATATCCCTTCAGCGTCTCTTACGAACAAACCAGTTCGGAGGTGACGCCCGGAACGGCGAATGCCGTCGCAACCATTACGGTGGCCTACAAATGAAAACCTTATTAGCCCTTTTACTCCTTGGAGTCGCCAGCCAGAGCCTGGCGGAAGAGATTCAGCTCGATATTCGCGGAAACATTTACGCCAACGCCTGCCAGGTAGACAGCGCCAGCCAGAACCTGACGGTGAATCTGGGCAAAGCGAATGCCGGCGATTTTAAGGATGTGGGCGATACCGGACAATGGCATTCATTCGACTTAACCCTGTCGAAATGCCCAACCACTTCCGTGCTGGCCACGGCCACCTTTCACGGTCAGCCAGACAGCATTC
Source organism: Enterobacter cloacae complex sp. ESBL7 (assembly GCF_041679625.1). NCBI lineage: Bacteria > Pseudomonadati > Pseudomonadota > Gammaproteobacteria > Enterobacterales > Enterobacteriaceae > Enterobacter > Enterobacter cloacae complex sp. ESBL7. Next base: position 566,750 of record NZ_JBGORN010000001.1, on the reverse strand, counting down.
ATCCGACTAAATTCGCCAGCACCGGAACCGCGAAAGGACTGGCGCTGGAGCTTGCCGACCCGCAGGATCAGATCTCGCTTGCCCCGGACGCCAGCTTCAGCGTGTTGATCAACCAGGACAATCACACGGCGGATTTCCCGCTGGCCGCCCGCTATTACGCCACCTCATTGCCGGTCACGGCAGGAACGTTCAGCAGCGTGGTGCAGGTGACCTTCATTTACCAGTAGGACCGCGCCCCTTAGCACGGAGGCTTTTCTTGCGCCCTGCGGTCAGTTTGACCGGCGGTTTTTTTACCTCGGGCACTTCCGGCTGTTCGATCGAGAAGATCGGCAGCGCGTTCAGGAGCCGTTGGCCGTAATTTTTGGTGAGCAGACGTTTGTCATAAATCACCACCTCGCCCCAGCAGCCGTGGCTACGAATCAAGCGCCCGACCTGCTGAATCAGGTTAAACGACGCCGCAGGCAAACTCTGCACCTCAAACGGATAGCGGTTGAGGCTTTTCAGCCACTCCCCCTCGGTGATCACCACCGGGCTGTCGATAGGCGGGAAGGCGATTTTATGGATATGCACCTGCGTCAGGTAATCGCCTTTCAAATCCAGACCTTCAGCAAACGACTGCAACCCCACCAGCACGCTGCGCTCGCCGTTATCAATGCGCTTACGGTGGGTTTCCACCAGCCGGTAGCGCGGCTGATCCCCCTGCACCAGCAGGAGTAAACGCAGATCGGTGACGTGTTCGAGGAAGCGCTGCATCGCCCGCCCGCTGGCAAACAGCACCAGCATACCGGGGTACTTTTTACTTTCGACCTGCTCGCGGAAGTAGGCCGCCATTTCCGCGATGTGCTGCTCTTCGTTGTCGATGAGCGGCTCGAATTTCATGCGCGGAATGACCAGCTTGCCCTGCTCGCAGTGGTTAAACGGCGAGTCCAGCGCCACGAAACGGTCCCCCGCTTTCTCTTTGAGCCCGCTCATCTCCTGCAGCCTTGAGAAACTGTTCAGGGAACGCAGCGTGGCAGAGGTGACAACCACGTGCGGCACGCTGCGCCAGATCAGCTTTTCCAGCTGATCGGCCACGCGGATGCCCACGCAGTGGAAAAAGAGGTGCACCTGCCCGTCCCGCACGTCGCGGGTGGCCCATTTGGTGACCGGCGCGCCGGACGCCTGCGCCATCGAGGCCAGCCGCCAGAGCTTGCTCTGCGCTTCGAACATCCCCAGCGCGCGGTTCATCTGCAGCAGAACGCGGTGCAGACGCACCACGTCATGCGAGCCGGTTTTCTCGCTGAGATCGTTTAAGAACATCTCCGCCAGCCCGCGCAGCTTTTCCAGATGTTTCGCCAGCTGCTGGCAGATCGCCATCACCTCTTCCGGTAGCTCACCCATCGCAAAGCGATGTTCGGCTTCCTGGGTTGCCGGAAGATAAAGATTCAGGATGTTGTTCAGGGATGAGATGAGGCTATAGACCTCTTCACAGTGGTCGCTCAGCCGCTCCGGCACCGCCAGCGGCGGCGTGGTTTTCGGGCGGAACTGCTCCATGCAGGTCGCTACCAGCTTGCAGAAGAGATCCAGCTGCAGGCGGAACCACGGAGCGGTGATTTCGGCGCTCATCTCCAGCGCATCCCGCGCCACGTCCGGCAGATGGTGGCCTTCGTCGAGCACCAGCAGCAGGTTTTTGGGCTCCGGCAGCACCGCTTCGCTCTCGAGCGCCGCCATTACCAGCGCGTGGTTTGCCACAACCACTTCCGCCTCCTGAATTTCACGCCGGGCGACAAAGAACGGACACTCGCGGTAGTAGTGACAGTTGCGGTTCAGGCAGCTGGCTTTATCGGTGCTGAGCCTGCGCCACAGGTCGTCGCTGATGGCCTGGCTGGTGTGATCCCGCAGGCCGTCCCACTTATAGCCGTCGAGCTCGACTTTGAGTTTTGCACACTGCTCCTGCTCGGCCTTATTGTTTGGCGTCAGTTCGTCATCCAGAAACGCGAGCAGATCCTGCTGATTCGGCTCGCTGCTGGCCAGCGCCGCCAGGTTACGCGGGCACACGTAACGCCCGCGCCCAAAGGCTGCCGTAAACCGCAGGTCGGGGATGATTTTGCGCAGCAGGGGCAAATCTTTGCTGAAGATCTGGTCCTGCAGCGCCACGTTGGCGGTGCTGACCACCAGCGTTTTGTCCTCTTCCCGCGCAATCGCGATGCCTGGAATGAGATACGACAGGGTTTTCCCGACGCCGGTCGGGGCTTCAATCGCCAGATGTCGCCCGTCGTCCCCGGCGAGCGTTTTTGCCACGTCAGCAATCATCTGCCGCTGCGGCGCTCGGGGGATAAAGTCGGGGATCTGCTGTTGTAGCGCCTTATACCATGCGCCAATTTGCGCCTTGAGCGCAGCGGTTAAAGCCATCGGAAAACCTGAAATACTGTATAAACAGCCACTATTGTGGCACTTTCTTTTCGCTGCCGCAAAAAGAAAAGCCCGGCTTTACGACCGGGCTTCCAGATTACTGCGGGTTAGCAGGCTTGCGCGGGCGGCGTCGACGCTGCCCTTCACCTGCCGGTTTCCCCTCGCCGCTGCGCCACGGGTTTTCACCCGCTGGTTTGCTGTCGTTGTTACGACGCGGCGGTTTGCCGGATGATTTCGGTGCGCCGCCTTCGGCACGACGCGGCTGCTGACCGCGACCGCCGCCGCCCTGACCACGTCCACCGCCGCCCTGACGACCGTTCTGAATCGGCTCGGCTTTGATCGACGGGTCCACTTCGTAACCCGGGGTTTCGATGCGCGGGATCTCTTTCTTCAGGAGGCGCTCGATGTCGCGCAGCAGCTTGTGCTCGTCCACGCAGACCAGAGAGAGCGCTTCACCGGTTGCCGCCGCGCGGCCGGTACGGCCGATACGGTGAACGTAATCTTCCGGCACGTTTGGCAGCTCGTAGTTCACCACGTGCGGCAGCTCTTCAATGTCAAGGCCACGGGCGGCGATGTCGGTCGCCACCAGCACGCGGATGTCGCCGGATTTGAACTCAGCCAGCGCACGGGTACGCGCGCCCTGGCTCTTGTTGCCGTGGATCGCCGCACTGCGAATGCCGTCTTTGTTCAGCTGTTCCGCCAGGTGGTTGGCGCCGTGCTTGGTGCGGGTAAAGACCAGCACCTGCTGCCAGTTGCCCTGGCCGATCATCTGGGAGAGCAGTTCCCGCTTGCGCTTTTTATCCACAAAGTGAACGTGCTGCGTCACCTGCTCGGAGGCGGTGTTGCGGCGCGCCACTTCCACTTCCAGCGGGTTATGCAGCAGCTTTTCCGCCAGCGCCTTGATCTCGTCGGAGAAGGTCGCGGAGAAGAGCAGGTTCTGACGACGCGCGGGCAGCTTGGCCAGCACGCGACGAATATCGTGGATAAAGCCCATGTCGAGCATGCGGTCGGCTTCGTCCAGCACCAGAATTTCAACCTGGTCCAGCTTCACCGCATTCTGGTGCTCCAGATCCAGCAGGCGACCTGGAGTCGCAACCAGAACGTCGACGCCGCTGCGCAGCTTCATCATCTGCGGGTTGATGCTTACCCCGCCGAAAACCACCAGCGAACGAATGTTGAGATAGCGGCTATAGTCACGCACGTTCTCACCAATTTGCGCCGCCAGCTCGCGGGTTGGGGTCAGGATCAGGGCACGAACCGGACGACGGCCTTTGGCGTGCGGCTGGTTTTTTACCAGCAGTTCCAGCAGCGGCAGGGTAAAACCGGCGGTTTTGCCGGTACCGGTCTGGGCGCTCGCCATCAGGTCACGGCCCTGAAGAACAGCGGGGATCGCCTGCTGCTGGATTGGGGTTGGCTCAACGTAGCCCTGCTCTGCGATCGCGCGCAGAATTTCCGGGTTCAGGCCAAGGGAATCAAAAGACATAAAAACTCCGAACCGCCCCGACCATCACAGGTGTAGTTTTCAGGGAGATATAACGAATAGGGGAGGACAAAAACCACAATGTCGCGAAGGAGCGGAGTGTAGCAGCTTTTGTGACGTGGCGCATAAAATATCCCTCAGCGTTCCCTCGACGTTAGCGGGAATCAGGCATAATCTTAATCAATCGATTGATTAATTCTTAATGCCGCCATGAATACGACCCCCACAACAACCAAAGGTGAACAGGCCAAAAATCAGCTTATCGCCGCCGCGCTGGCGCAGTTTGGTGAGTACGGGCTGCATGCCACCACGCGCGATATTGCCGCGCTGGCCGGGCAGAACATTGCGGCGATTACCTACTATTTTGGCTCAAAAGAGGATTTATACCTCGCCTGCGCCGAGTGGATCGCCGATTTTATCGGCACGCAGTTTCACCCGCACGTTGAGGAAGCCACCGCGCTGCTCGGCCAGCCGTCGCCCGATCGCGCCGCCGTTCGCCAGCTTATTCTCTATGCCTGCCACGATATGATTCGCCTGCTGACGCACGACGATACGCTCAACCTGAGCAAGTTTATCTCACGGGAGCAGCTCTCCCCGACCGTCGCCTACCAGCGGGTACACGATCGGGTGATTGAGCCAATGCACTCGCACCTGACCCGGCTGATCGCCGCCTATACCGGGCGGGACGCCAGTGATACCGAGACAGTTTTGCATACCCACGCCCTGCTGGGTGAAATCCTTGCCTTCCGTCTGGGCAGGGAAACCATCCTGTTACGCACCGGCTGGACACAATTTGATGAGGATAAAGCCGCGCAGATTAGTAAGGTCATCGCCTGTCACGTCGATCTGATCCTGCAAGGCTTAACGCAAAGGAGCCTGAAGTCATGAAAAAACCTGTCGCCATCATTCTGGTGGTTGTTGTTTTGCTTGCTGCCGGAGTCGGTGGATGGCTGTGGTATCAGAGCCATCAGGATAAAGGCCTGACGCTGTACGGCAACGTGGATATTCGCACGGTGAACATGAGCTTCCGCGTGGGCGGACGTCTCGCCTCGCTGAGCGTTGACGAAGGCGATGCCATTAAAAGCGGGCAGACGCTGGGGATGCTGGATAAAGCGCCCTATGAGAATGCGCTGCTGCAGGCCAAAGCGGGGGTGTCCGTCGCCCAGGCGCAGTATGACCTGATGCTGGCAGGCTATCGCGACGAAGAGATTGCGCAGGCCGCCGCCGCAGTTAAGCAGGCGCAAGCCGCCTATGACTACGCGCAGAACTTCTACGCGCGCCAGCAGGGGTTGTGGAAAAGCCGCACCATTTCCGCCAACGATCTGGAAAATGCGCGCTCGTCCCGCGACCAGGCGCAGGCCACGCTGAAGTCCGCGCAGGACAAATTAAGCCAGTACCACACCGGTAACCGCCCGCAGGATATCGCCCAGGCGAAAGCCAGCCTTGAACAGGCGCAGGCGCAGCTGGCCCAGGCAGAGCTGGATCTGCACGACACCACCTTATTCGCGCCGTCTGACGGCATGCTGATGACCCGCGCCGTGGAGCCGGGCAGCATGCTCAGCGCCGGCAGCACCGTCTTAACGCTCTCCCTGACCCGCCCAGTCTGGGTACGCGCCTACGTTGATGAGCCGAACCTCGGCCAGATGCAGCCGGGCCGCGAGCTGCTGCTCTATACCGACGGTCGCCCGGACAAGCCGTATCACGGCAAAGTGGGCTTTGTCTCCCCTACCGCCGAATTCACGCCGAAAACCGTTGAAACACCTGATCTGCGTACCGACCTTGTGTATCGCCTGCGCATCATCGTGACCGATGCGGACGACGCGCTGCGTCAGGGCATGCCCGTCACCGTAAAAGTGAACAACGGGGAACGACATGAATGACGCGGTTATTCAGCTCAACAATCTGGTCAAACGCTTCGCGGGAATGGACAAACCGGCCGTCGCGCCGCTGAACTGCACCATCCGGAAAGGCTATGTGACCGGGCTGGTCGGCCCGGACGGCGCGGGGAAAACCACGCTGATGCGGATGCTGGCGGGGTTGCTCAAGCCGGACGAAGGCACGGCCAGCGTGCTCGGTCTTGACCCGATCGAGGATGACGGCGCGCTCCACGCCATGCTCGGCTATATGCCGCAGAAGTTTGGCCTGTATGAAGACCTGACGGTGATGGAAAACCTGAACCTGTACGCCGACCTGCGCAGCGTCACCGGCGAAACGCGGCAAAAAACCTTCGCGCGCCTGCTGGAGTTTACCTCCCTCGGCCCGTTCACCGACCGGCTGGCGGGCAAGCTCTCCGGCGGGATGAAGCAAAAGCTGGGGCTGGCCTGCACGCTGGTCGGCGAGCCGAAAGTGCTGCTGCTGGACGAGCCCGGCGTCGGCGTAGACCCCATTTCGCGCCGCGAACTGTGGCAGATGGTGCACGAGCTGGCGGGCGACGGGATGCTGATCCTCTGGAGCACCTCCTACCTCGACGAAGCGGAACAGTGCCGGGACGTGCTGCTGATGAACGAAGGCGAACTGCTTTATCAGGGCGAGCCGACGACGCTGACGCAGAGCATGGCCGGGCGCAGCTTCCTGCTGCACAGCCCGCAGGAGTCTAACCGCAGGCTGCTGCAGCGGGTGCTCAGGCTGCCGCAGGTCAGCGACGGGATGATCCAGGGCCGCTCGGTACGGGTGATCCTCAAAAAAGAGGCCACCGTCGACGATATTCGCCAGGCGCCCGGCATGCCTGAGATCGAGATGGAAGAGACCGCGCCGCGCTTTGAGGACGCGTTTATCGACCTGCTGGGCGGCGCGGGTACCTCAGAGTCGCCGCTTGCCGCCATTTTGCATACGGTGGAAGGCACGCCGGGCGAAACGGTGATTGAAGCCAAATCCCTCACCAAAAAGTTCGGGGATTTCGCCGCTACCGATAACGTCAATTTTTCGGTAAAACGCGGGGAGATTTTTGGCCTGCTCGGACCGAACGGCGCGGGAAAATCGACCACCTTTAAGATGATGTGCGGCCTGCTGGTGCCGACGTCCGGCAAGGCGCTGGTGCTGGATATGGACCTGAAGGTCAGCTCCGGCAAGGCGCGCCAGCATCTCGGGTATATGGCGCAGAAGTTTTCCCTGTACGGCAACCTGACGGTCGAACAGAATCTGCGCTTTTTCTCCGGCGTGTACGGCCTTCGCGGGCGGGCGCAGAACGAGAAAATCCGCCGCATGAGCGACGCCTTCGCCTTAACCAACATCGCCTCCCACGCCACCGACGAGCTGCCGCTCGGCTTTAAGCAGCGGCTGGCGCTGGCCTGCTCGCTGATGCACGAGCCGGATATTCTGTTTCTTGATGAGCCGACATCAGGCGTTGACCCCATTACCCGCCGCGAGTTCTGGCTGCACATCAACAGCATGGTGGAAAAAGGGGTGACCGTGATGGTGACCACCCACTTCATGGACGAGGCGGAGTACTGCGACCGCATCGGGCTGGTGTATCGCGGCAAGCTGATTGCCCACGGTACCCCGGACGACCTGAAAAACCAGGCCGCCGACGATGAGGTTCCGGATCCGACCATGGAGCAGGCGTTTATCACCCTCATCCACGACTGGGATAAGGAGAATGCCCATGCGCAGTAATGCCATTTCCTGGCGCAGGGTGCGCGCGCTGTGCATTAAAGAGACGCGGCAGATCGTGCGTGACCCCAGCAGCTGGCTGATTGCGGTAGTGATCCCCCTGCTGCTGCTGTTTATCTTTGGCTACGGCATTAACCTGGACTCCAGCAAGCTGCGGGTCGGGATTTTGCTGGAGCAGCAGAGTGAGGATGCGCTGGACTTTACTCACGCCATGACCGGATCGCCCTACATTGACGCCACCATCAGCGATAACAGGCAGGAGTTGATCCAGAAAATGCAGGCCGGGAAAATTCGCGGCCTGATCGTCATTCCGGTGGATTTCGCCGCCAACATGGCGCGGGCGAATACCGACGCGCCGATCCAGGTGATTACCGACGGCAGCGAGCCAAACACCGCCAACTTTGTGCAGGGCTACGCGGAGGGGATCTGGCAGCTGTGGCAGATGCAGCGGGCGGAAGATCGGGGCGAAGAATTTAAACCGCTGATCGACGTGCAGACGCGCTACTGGTTTAACCCCGCCGCCATCAGCCAGCACTTTATTATTCCGGGCGCGGTGACGATTATCATGACGGTGATTGGCGCGATCCTGACCTCGCTGGTGATCGCCCGCGAGTGGGAGCGCGGGACCATGGAGGCGCTGCTCTCTACCGAAGTGACGCGCGTCGAGCTGCTGCTGTGCAAGCTCATCCCCTACTATTTCCTCGGCATGCTGGCGATGCTGCTCTGTATGCTTGTCTCGGTCTTTATCCTCGGCGTGCCGTATCGCGGCTCGCTGGTGGTGCTGTTTTTTATCACCAGCCTGTTTTTACTCAGCACGCTGGGCATGGGGCTGCTCATCTCCACCATCACCCGCAACCAGTTCAACGCCGCGCAGGTGGCCCTCAACGCCGCCTTTTTACCGTCGATTATGCTGTCCGGATTTATCTTCCAGATAGACAGTATGCCTGCGGTGATCCGCGCCGTGACCTATGTTATTCCGGCGCGCTACTTTGTGAGCACGCTGCAAAGCCTGTTCCTGGCGGGAAATATTCCGGTGGTGCTGATCGTCAACACCCTGTTTTTAATGGCGTCAGCGGCGATGTTTATTGGGTTGACGTGGATGAAAACCAAACGGCGACTGGATTAAGGAGCGAACATGTTTCACCGATTATGGACGTTGATACGCAAAGAGCTGCAATCCCTGCTGCGCGAGCCGCAAACCCGCGCCATTCTGGTCTTGCCGGTGCTGATCCAGGTTTTGCTGTTCCCGTTTGCCGCCACCCTTGAGGTGACCAACGCCACCATTGCCATTTACAACGAAGACAACGGCAAGCATTCCGTCGAGCTGACGCAGCGTTTTGCCCGCGCGAAGGCCTTTACCCACATCCTGCTGCTGAAAAGCCCGCAGGAGATCCAGCCCACCATCGACACGCAAAAAGCGCTGCTGCTGGTGCGGTTCCCGGCGGATTTCTCCCGCAATCTGGATACCTTCCAGACCGCGCCGATGCAGCTGATCCTCGACGGGCGTAACTCCAACAGCGCCCAGATAGCCGCCAACTACCTGCAGCAGGTGGTGAAGGATTACCAGCAGGAGCTGATGGAGGGCAAACCGAAGCCCAACAACAGCGAGCTGGTGGTGCGTAACTGGTACAACCCGAACCTGGACTACAAGTGGTTCGTGGTGCCGTCGCTGATCGCCATGATTACCACTATTGGGGTGATGATCGTGACTTCCCTTTCCGTCGCCCGCGAGCGCGAACAGGGCACGCTGGACCAGCTGCTGGTCTCCCCGCTCGCCACCTGGCAAATTTTCGTCGGCAAAGCGGTCCCGGCGCTGATCGTCGCGACGTTCCAGGCCACCATCGTGCTGGGGGTGGGAATTTGGGCCTACCAGATCCCGTTCGCCGGTTCGCTGGCGCTGTTTTACTTCACTATGGTGATTTACGGGCTGTCGCTGGTGGGATTTGGACTGCTGATCTCGGCGCTCTGCTCGACGCAGCAGCAGGCGTTTATCGGGGTCTTCGTCTTTATGATGCCCGCGATTTTGCTCTCGGGGTATGTTTCACCCGTCGAGAACATGCCGGTGTGGCTACAGGATCTGACGTGGGTAAACCCGATTCGGCACTTTACGGACATCACCAAGCAAATCTATCTGAAGGATGCGAGTCTGGATATTGTCTGGGGAAGTTTGTGGCCGCTACTGGTCATAGCGGCCACGACGGGCTCAGTGGCGTACGCGATGTTTAGACGCAACATTGCGTAGCTTTTTCTCTTTGGTCAGCAGCGAGACCACCGCAGGCCCTGCGAGGATAGCCAGACCGGCCAGGGCCAGCAGCAGGTTGTTTTGCAGCACGCGCGACAGCAGCCAAAGCACAATCATCGCCGCGCCAAAATACCAGGTGGTGGTGAGCTCTTCGAGCACATCACCCACCTCGCGCCAGCGCGCTTCATGGTGGCGCTGTAAGAACAGCATCGACAGCACGGTGACGCCATAAAGGACGCATAGCCCCAGGCCAACACGCACCAGCGTACCGCTCATCCAGCCCATCACCAGTACGGCCACGACCAGTAAATGCAACATTATCTGCCAGCAACTCAGGCCAGTTGCGACACGAACACGTTGTTGCCACTTCATGGCTTCTCTCCTGAAGGATTTTTCTCTGCTTAATCAGACTACCGCACTTTACGGAAAATTCCGTAACGCCGCATCTTTTTGTGACGACGACTACACTTTATTTTCATTGGGATAGTCACTCAGGAAGGAGCTTATGACTCAAAAAATGCAGCATTTCTCGCTTAAGGTGCTGACGATAAACATTCATAAGGGCTTCACAGCATTTAACCGCCGCTTCATTTTACCGGAGCTGCGCGACGCGGTTCGCACCGTCAGCGCGGATATTGTCTGCCTGCAGGAGGTGATGGGCGCACACGAAGTGCATCCGCTCCACTTTGAGAACTGGCCCGACACGCCGCACTATGAATTTCTGGCCGACACCATGTGGAGTGATTACGCCTACGGCCGCAACGCGGTCTACCCTGAAGGGCATCACGGAAACGCGGTGCTGTCCCGTTACCCCATTGAACATTACGAAAACCGCGACGTTTCCGTCGGGGAAAGCGAAAAACGCGGCCTGCTTTACTGCCGCATTACCCCGCCCGACCTCGAGCGACCTGTCCATGTCGGCTGTGTTCACCTGGGCCTTCGCGAAGACCATCGTCAGGCGCAGCTGAAAATGCTGGCCGAATGGGCCAACGCGCTTCCCGAAGGCGAACCTGTGGTGGTAGCGGGCGATTTCAACGACTGGCGACAGCGGGCAAACCATCCGTTGAAAGTAGATGCCGGGCTGGAAGAGATTTTTACTCGCGCCAACGGCAGGCCTGCGCGCACTTTCCCGGTCCGTTTCCCGCTGCTTCGGCTTGACCGCATCTACGTGAAAAATGCCCACGCCAGCAGCCCGACCGCCCTGGCGCTCCTTAACTGGCGACATCTTTCCGACCATGCCCCGCTCAGCGCGGAGATCCACCTATGAAATGTTCCTGGCAGGAAGGCAACCGAATCACGCTGCTGGTCAACGGGGACGAGTATTATCCGGCCGTGTTTAAAGCGATTGACCATGCACAGCAGAAGGTGATCCTCGAAACCTTTATCTGGTTCGAAGACGACGTCGGCAAGCAGCTGCATGGCGTGCTGCTGCGCGCCGCCCGGCGCGGCGTCAAAATTGAAGTATTGCTTGATGGCTATGGCTCGCCGGATCTCAGCGATACGTTTGTGAATGAGTTGACCGCTGCGGGCGTGGTGTTCCGCTACTACGATCCCGGCCCTCGCCTGTTCGGCATGCGGACCAATCTTTTCCGCCGGATGCACCGCAAAATTGTGGTGGTGGATGAGACGGTGGCGTTTGTCGGCGGCATTAACTACTCCGCTGAGCATATGTCCGACTACGGCCCGGAGGCGAAGCAGGACTACGCTATTCGCATTGAAGGCCCGGTGGTGCAGGACATTTTGCTCTTTGAACTGGAGAACCTGCCGGGTAAAGAGGCCGTTCGCCGCTGGTGGAGACGTCGCCATCGCCCGGAAGAGAACCGGAAGCCCGGCGAAGCGCAGGCCCTTTTCGTCTGGCGGGATAACGGCGAGCACCGGGACGACATTGAACGTCATTATCTCAAGATGCTCGCCAACGCGAAGCGCGAAGTGATTATTGCTAACGCCTACTTTTTCCCCGGCTATCGTCTGCTGCACGCCATGCGCAATGCGGCCCGACGCGGGGTACGCGTGAAGCTTATTGTGCAGGGCGAGCCGGATATGCCGATAGTCAAAGTCGGCGCGCGGCTGCTGTATAACTACCTGGTGAAGGGCGGCGTACAGATCTACGAATATCGCCGCCGACCGCTGCACGGCAAAGTGGCGCTGATGGACGATCACTGGGCCACCGTGGGTTCGAGTAATCTCGATCCGCTGAGCTTATCGCTCAATCTCGAAGCTAACCTGATCATTCACGATCGCCAGTTTAATCAGACCCTGCGGGATAACCTGCAGGCGCTGATCGTTAACGACTGCGTGCGCGTGGACGAGTCCATGGTCCCTAAACGCACCTGGTGGAACCTGGGCATCAGCGTGGTGGTGTTCCACTTTCTGCGCCATTTCCCGGCCATGGTCGGCTGGCTGCCGGCGCATACGCCTAAGCTTGCGCAGGTGGACCCGCCGGTACAACCCGAAATGGAAACCCAGGACCGTATTGAAGCGGAAGACGGAGGCAAACCCTGATGTCGAAATCGCATCCGCGCTGGCGGCTGGCAAAAAAGATCCTGACCTGGCTGTTTTTTATTGCGGTCGCGGTTCTGCTGGTGGTCTACGCGCAGAAAGTTGACTGGGAAGAGGTATGGAAAGTCATCCGCAACTATAACCGGATGGTGCTGCTGGGCGCTGTGGGGCTGGTTATTGTCAGCTACCTGATGTTCGGCTGTTATGACCTTCTGGGCCGTGCTTACTGCGGCCATAAGCTGGCCAAACGTCAGGTTATGCTGGTGTCGTTTATCTGCTACGCCTTCAACCTGACGCTGAGCACCTGGGTCGGCGGCATCGGCATGCGATATCGCCTTTATTCGCGGCTCGGCCTGCCGGGCGGGACCATCACGCGCATTTTCTCGTTAAGCATCACCACCAACTGGCTGGGCTATATTCTGCTCGGCGGGGTGATCTTCACCATCGGCGTGGTGCAGCTGCCCGCGCACTGGTATATCGATGAGACCACGCTGCGCATTCTGGGCATTGTGCTGCTGCTGATTATCGCCGTTTATCTGTGGGCCTGCGCCTTTGCCAGACGCCGCCATATGATCATTAAGGGGCAAAAGCTGGTGCTGCCCTCGTGGAAGTTTGCGGTGCTGCAGATGGCCGTCTCCAGCGCCAACTGGATGGCGATGGGGGCGATTATCTGGCTGCTGATTGGCGAGGACGTCAATTACTTCTTCGTGCTGGGCGTGCTGCTGGTGAGCAGTATTGCGGGCGTGATTGTGCATATTCCGGCGGGGATCGGCGTGCTGGAGGCTGTGTTTATCGCGTTGCTGGCCGGGGAGCATGTCTCTCAGGGAACGATTATCGCCGCCCTGCTGGCGTACCGCATGCTGTATTACTTCCTGCCGCTGGCGCTGGCAACGGTGTGTTATCTGGTGCTGGAGAGTCGGGCGAAAAAGCTGAGAGCGAAGAACGAAAAGGCGTTAGCGAAATAAAAGCAAAACGGCAACGATGTTGCCGTTTTTAGTGTTTGTTCCCTCTCCCGTGGGAGAGGGTCAGGGTGAGGGCACCAGACCGCCACCCGGCAAAACAACCTTAGCGACGGTTGCCGAAAATCCGCAGCAGCATCAGGAACAGGTTGATGAAGTCCAGATACAGCGTCAGCGCGCCCAGAATCGCGTATTTGCGCAGGTTCGAAGTGTCGCGTACGTCGATCTGCTCGCCGATGTTTTTCAGCTTCTGGGTGTCATACGCCGTCAGTCCAACGAAGATCACCACCCCGATGTAGGTCACGGCCCACATCAGCGCGTCGCTCTTCAGCCACAGGTTTACCAGCGACGCCAGCACAATCCCAATCAGCCCCATAAACAGCATGCTGCCGAAGCCGCTCAGATCGCGCTTCGTGGTGTAACCGTAGAGACTCATCGCACCGAACATCCCGCCGGTGACCACAAACGTGCTGGCGATGGAGGAGTAGGTGTAAACGATGAAAATGCTGGAAAGCGTCAGCCCGGTTAGCGCCGAATAGAGCATAAACAGCGTAGTCGCCATTCCGGCACTCAGCTTTTGCACCAGACCAGAAAGCACAAACACCAGCGCCAGCTGCGCGATAATCAGCCCAAAGAAGGTGATTTTGCTGGAGAAGATAAACATCATCAGCTCAGGCGTGTTCGCCGCATACCACGCGATAAACGCGGTAAGCAGCAGACCAACCGTCATCCAGCCGTACACCTGAGCCATATACGTCTGCAGGCCGCTACGGGTCTGCTGTACTATTGAATCGGAACGCGGAAATCGGTCCATGATTCACTCCTGATTAAGTTTAAGTAGACACACACGTTAAGATTAACACATCCACGTAAACCGACTACCAACGGCTGGCAGCTTGTTTATCGCTGTCGCGCGATTCTACCCAGCGGTCACCTTCCGGCGTGGCTTCGCGCTTCCAGAACGGCGCTTTGGTTTTGAGGTAATCCATAATGAACTCCCCTGCCGCAAACGCGCTGCTGCGGTGCGCGCTGGTCACCCCGACGAAGACAATCTCCTCGCCAGGCCACATCTCGCCGATGCGGTGAATAACCGTGACGCGGCCAAGCGGCCAGCGGCCTCGCGCCTCGTCGACAATCTCCGTCAGCGATTTCTCGGTCATCCCCGGATAGTGCTCCAGCGTCAGTGCCTTCACGCTGTCGCCGAGGTTGTGGTTGCGCACTTTGCCGGTGAAGGTGACGACGGCGCCGTCTTCATCGCGTTCCGCCAGCCAGCTGTATTCTGTCCCCACGTTAAAACGTTCGGGACTCACCAGAATTCGGGTTTCAGCCATCTTAGCCCCCCGTAACCGGCGGGAAGAAGGCCACTTCATCGCCCTCCTTCAGCGGATGGGTGAACTCCACCAGCGTTTGGTTAACGGCGGCCAGCAGCTTGCCTTCGTCCAGCGCCAGCGCCCAGCGGTCGCTTTGTGCCGCCAGATGCGCGCGCAGGGCCGCGACGTTTTCGAAGGACGCATCCAGCGTCAGGCTGTCGGTATTCACCAGCTCACGCACCTGCGCAAAAAAGAGCACCTTAATCATGGCTGTCCACCTTAAAATCACCGGATTTGCCGCCGCTTTTTGCCAGCAGGCGAACCGGGCCAATCACCATATCTTTCTGCACCGCTTTGCACATGTCGTAGATGGTCAGCGCGGCGACTGAGGCCGCCGTCAGCGCCTCCATCTCCACGCCGGTTTTGCCGGTTAAGCGGCAGAGTGACTCAATGCGCACGCGATTATGCTCCGGCTGCGCCTGCAGGTTCACTTCCACCTTGCTCAGCATCAGCGGATGGCACAGCGGAATGAGATCCCAGGTCCGTTTGGCGGCCTGAATACCGGCGATGCGGGCGGTGGCAAAGACGTCGCCCTTGTGATGGCTGCCGTCGATAATCATCGCCAGCGTTTCCGGCAGCATGGTGACGAACGCTTCCGCGCGCGCCTCGCGCACCGTTTCCGCTTTGGCGGAGACGTCCACCATATGCGCTTCGCCGGCGGCGTTAATATGGGTCAGTTGTGACATAGCTTATTTCTTTAAATGGGGATGGAAATTACACGGGCGGGTACGGGCATCCAGCTGCGGGGCGATGATGTTTTCCCACGCGGTGCGGCAGGCTTTGGTCGAGCCCGGCATAGCGAAAATCAGGGTTTTGTTAGCCACCCCGGCAATGGCGCGCGACTGGAGCGTGGAGGTACCAATCTCTTCAAAGGAGAGCATGCGGAACACTTCGCCGAAGCCTTCTACCTCGCGATCGAACAGCGGGATCAGCGCTTCAGGGGCCTGATCGCCTGCGGTAAAACCGGTGCCGCCGGTAATCAGCACCACCTGCACCTCATCGCTCGCAATCCACTGCGAAACCTGAGCGCGAATGGCGTAGCGGTTCTCCTTCACGATCGCTTTATCGACGATGTGATGCCCCGCGTCATGGGCCGCCTCGCGCAGCCAGTAGCCAGAGGTATCATCCTCTTCGCCACGGCGGTCGGAAACGGTAAGGATAGCAATGCGTGTCGGGATAAATTCTGCGCTTACCTGACTCATCTTCTGATTCCTTCTTAAGCCTGATTACCCGCCGATGTAGGACAGGTTCTGAGTAATACCGGTATTGCCCTGATGCAGGAAGTGGGTCTGTTTTTTATGCGTCAGCGCGTCAGAAATGCGTGCTTCAAGCGCGGCCTGCTGCGCATCGTCTTCCAGCAGATCGCGAAGATCCAAGCCGCCGTCGCCGAACAGGCAAAGATGGAGCTTGCCAACGGAGGAGACGCGCAGGCGGTTGCAGCTGGCGCAGAAGTCTTTCTCATAGGGCATGATAAGCCCAATCTCACCCTCATAATCCGGGTGGCAGAAGACCTGCGCCGGGCCGTCGCTGCGCTGGCGGATTTGATGGATCCAGCCGCGTTTCAGCAGCTCGTCGCGCAGCACCATGCCCGAGATGTGATGGCGACGGAACAGCTCGCTGCCCTCACCGGTTTCCATCAGCTCGATAAAACGCAGCTGAATGGGGCGGGATTGGATCCACGCCAGGAAAGTATCGAGCTGATGATGGTTCACATCACGCATCAGTACCGTGTTGACTTTGACTTTTTCGAAGCCCGCCGTGAACGCGGCGTCGATGCCGTCCATGACCTGCTGAAATTTATCCTGGCCGGTAATGGCGTGGAACTGACGGGCATCCAGGCTATCGACGCTGACGTTGATCGCCGTCAGCCCCGCATCGCGCCAGTTCGCCACGTCACGCGCCATGCGGTAACCGTTGGTGGTCACCGCAATCTGGCGGATGCGTTCGTTTTCACGCACGGCGGCAATGATGTCGGGGAAATCGCGGCGTAGGGAGGGTTCGCCGCCGGTCAGACGCACTTTTTCGGTGCCGAGCTCAGAGAAGGCGCGCGTGACGCGGCGCACTTCATCCACGGAGAGAAAGCCGTTATTGGTGACGCTGCCCGGTTTGTAGCCATCGGGCAGGCAGTAGGTGCAACGGAAATTGCACACATCGGTAATCGACAGACGTAAGTAATAAAACTTACGCGCGAAAGCATCAGTAAGTTGTGAAGCCATGTACACCTTTCCAGATCGGGAGGCACAGTCATTTCTTTCTGTACCCTGGTGGCAAATTCGCCACGGCCAGAGCGCCATATCTTTCGACACAGGCACAAGGGCTAGAGTGTATGTTTTCAATTTTGAAAACGTGGTTAGGGCGATAGTAGCGCGGAAATTCTGACGACGCCATTCTCGCTTTTCGCTGTATAATTATCTATATAGCGAATCGTTCCTGCATTTTCGCTACAGAATACCTAAAAACCGCATTTTCACATTGATATACGTCATTTTGCATCGGGTGAGGCATCGTCTTTTAGGGGTAGTTAGGTTACTGTTACGCGATCGAACGTGATAAGGAATACGTATGCGCAATCGCACTTTTGCGGATCTTGACCGAGTGGTCGCTCTTGGCGGAGGACACGGCTTAGGCCGGGTTATGTCCTCTTTGTCGTCACTCGGCTCAAGGCTGACAGGGATAGTAACCACCACCGACAACGGCGGCTCAACCGGGCGCATTCGACGTGCCGAAGGCGGCATTGCCTGGGGAGATATGCGCAACTGCCTGAACCAGTTAATTACCGAGCCGAGCGTCGCGTCGGCGATGTTTGAGTACCGTTTTGGCGGTAATGGCGAACTTTCCGGACATAACCTCGGAAATTTGATGTTAAAGGCGCTCGATCACCTGAGCGTAAGGCCTCTGGAAGCCATCAACTTAATCCGTAATCTGCTCAAAGTGGACGCATTCCTGATCCCCATGTCAGAACAACCGGTTGACTTGATGGCAATCGACGCCGAAGGGCATGAAGTGTACGGCGAAGTGAATATCGACCAGCTCATCCTGCCGCCAACGGAGTTAATGACCTATCCGAGCGTGCCCGCCACGCGAGAAGCGGTGGAGGCCATCGGGGAAGCGGATCTTATCCTGATCGGTCCGGGCAGTTTTTACACCAGCCTGATGCCCATTCTGCTGGTAAAAGAGCTGGCGCAGGCGCTGCGCCGCACCCCTGCCCCGATGGTTTACATCGGTAACCTGGGACGTGAACTGAGCCCCGCGGCGGCGAGCCTGTCGCTGGCTGACAAACTTGATTTAATGGAGCAGTACGTCGGTAAAAAAATTATCGACGGCGTCGTGGTCGGGCCGAAGGTGGATGTGTCGGGTATTGGCGACCGCGTGGTGGTGCAGGAGCCGCTGGAAGCGAGTGACATTAAATATCGCCATGACCGTCACCTGCTGCGCGAGGCGCTGGAGAAGGCGATTCAGGCGCTGGGTTAGGTTCCTTTTGTGCGGCCTGATGCCCTCATAATAATGCCCGCACGGACGACCCCCTCTCCCTTGAGGGAGAGGGCTGGGGTGAGGGGGACCATACGACTCTGGTGGTCATTCCGTTCACTTTATGTTCCTTGCTACTCTGTAACGACATGACCGGTGAACGTGCCAGGGTGGCTCAATCGCCACCACCATGGCGACCCGGGCTCCCGGCGGTAAATCGCCGCTTCGCGGATTGTTCGCCCCATCCCTGGGGCTCACCCCTTCGGGGCCAGCGCAAGCGCTGGCCAAAATTGCTCCCGGCAATTTTGTCATCGGCTTATTCCTTTCGGCTGATCGGGTACGGGCGGAGGTAACGTCCCTGTAAAGCCCGCCCTCTCGGCGCATCCCTGCGCCTCGCCCCGGCCTGCAGGAAACGCCTCAGCGATTTACAGCCGGACCAGAGCATCGCTGATAGCCTTCAATCGCTCTGAAACAACGTTATTGCTTCTGTTCAAAAATTACTGGGGATCCCTCTCCCACGGGGAGAGGGAGAAAACAACGCTTTACTCACGATGCCGCGATGAAAAGATCCCGCAGCTGATGAAGCTGGTCGCGGATCTGCGCCGCCTCTTCGAACTCCAGGTTCTGCGCGTGCTGCATCATCTGCCCTTCCAGCTCGTGGATTTTCTGCTGCAGCGCTTTCGGCGTCAGCACGACGGTATCCTCTTCCACCACTGAACGCGCCTTGCCGCGCCCCTTCGCTTTGGTTTTGGCAATGTTCTGACCCAGCGCCAGAATATCCACCACCTTCTTGTTCAGACCCTGCGGCGTAATGCCGTGCTCTTCGTTGTAGCGCTGCTGTTTCTCGCGGCGGCGCTCCGTTTCGCCAATCGCTTTCGCCATCGACGGGGTGATTTTGTCACCGTACAGAATCGCTTTACCGTTGACGTTACGCGCCGCACGGCCGATGGTCTGGATCAGGGAGCGTTCAGAACGCAGGAAGCCCTCTTTGTCCGCATCCAGAATCGCCACCAGCGAGACTTCCGGCATGTCCAGACCTTCTCGCAGCAGGTTGATCCCCACCAGCACGTCAAACTCGCCCAGACGCAGGTCGCGGATAATCTCCATGCGCTCCACGGTGTCGATATCCGAGTGCAGATAGCGCACCTTCTCGCCGTGCTCTTCGAGATACTCGGTGAGGTCTTCCGCCATACGCTTGGTGAGCGTAGTGACCAGCACGCGCTCGTTGATGGCGGAACGGGCGCGGATCTCTGAGAGCAGATCGTCCACCTGCGTGGCCACCGGACGCACCTCGATAATCGGGTCCAGCAACCCGGTCGGACGCACAACCTGATCGACAACGTCTTCACCGGATTTCTCCAGCTCGTAGTTGCCCGGCGTGGCCGAGACGTAAATGGTTTGCGGCGCTAATGCCTCAAACTCTTCAAACTTCATCGGACGGTTATCCAGCGCTGACGGCAGGCGGAAGCCGTATTCCACCAGCGTCTCTTTACGCGCCCGGTCACCGCGGTACATCCCGCCGATCTGCGGGATCGTGACGTGGGATTCGTCGATCACCAGCAAACCGTCTGCCGGCAGGTAATCAAACAGCGTCGGCGGCGGCTCGCCCGGCCCGCGCCCGGAGAGGAAGCGCGAGTAGTTTTCAATGCCGGAGCAATAGCCCAGCTCGTTCATCATCTCAAGGTCAAACTGGGTACGCTGGCTGAGGCGCTGCTCTTCCAGCAGCTTATTGTTCGCCAGCAGCACCTTACGCCGCTCGGCCAGCTCCACTTTGATCTCTTCCATCGCCTGCACGATACGCTCGCGCGGCGTTACGTAGTGCGTTTTCGGGTAGATGGTGAAGCGCTGGATCACCGACTCAACGTGTCCGGTCAGCGGGTCAAAGAGCGACAGGCGTTCAACCTCTTCGTCAAACAGCTCGACGCGCAGCGCCATATCGTCCGATTCCGCCGGGAAGATGTCGATCACTTCGCCGCGTACGCGGAAGGTGCCGCGCTGGAACGCCTGATCGTTACGGGCGTACTGCAACTCTGCCAGACGACGGACGATGGCGCGCTGGTCGATAATCATCCCCTGCGTCAGGTGCAGCATCATCTTGAGATAGAGATCCGGATCGCCCAGACCGTAGATCGCGGAAACCGATGCGACGACGACCACATCACGACGCTCCAGAAGCGCCTTCGTGGCCGACAGACGCATCTGCTCGATGTGTTCGTTCACCGAGGCATCCTTCTCGATGAAGGTGTCAGAGCTCGGCACGTAGGCTTCTGGCTGGTAGTAATCGTAGTAGGAGACGAAATACTCCACCGCGTTTTCCGGGAAGAACTCTTTCATCTCGCCGTAAAGCTGCGCGGCCAGGGTTTTGTTGGGTGCCAGCACCATCGTTGGGCGCTGGAGATCCGCAATCACGTTGGCGATGGTGAACGTTTTACCCGAGCCGGTTACCCCCAGCAGCGTCTGGTGCGCCAGCCCGTCTTCCAGCCCCTCTTCCAGACGACGGATCGCCTCAGGCTGATCGCCAGATGGACGGAAAGCAGAATTCAATTTGAACGGTTTACTCATGGGCGACAACCTGATGACGTTATAAGCGGCAGGTGAGTAATTTTACTCGTTGTTGCCAGGAATGCCAGTAAAAAACACTGGATGAAAAACCAGTAGCATGTCAGGATATTTAGCATAGCGCATGAATGATTAGTGGGATAACGGCCAAAATTTGGACTGTGACAATATAAAACACCAGTCAGGTCAGGTTATCCCCAGAACTTTTTCTTTTTTAACATTTGTCAAGCCAGGTAATGATAGTTTTGTGGCAACCGGTGACACTTTCATGACGGGAATTGCTTTTATCTAAGCAATTAAATAATAAACGATATTTTCTAAAGCCGCGTTTCGCGCCAATTTGGGCGTAAGCCGCGTCTTCTCTCGCTTATCGCGTGTTTTCTAACTCTAATGCACATGGTTATCCACAGGAATAGTGGATAACTGCTTCCAGCCCATACAGACTGGCGCTCGGCAAATTCCCGGTTTTTCCCACGAGACGGCAGTAAAAAATTTTTATAGCTATTTTTTGATGATTAACAGTTGCGTCATTCATAACCAGTCGATGGGATCTTGCTCACATTTTCATCATTTTGGGTTCTGCACCACAACTCACCACCTCCAGCACCGTCGCTGTGCAATCCGGTTTTTTATAAACCGCTTTCTGGTGATTCATTCCTAAAAAAGCCGTTTTTTTGAACACTTTTCGGTTTCTGGCAGGGGTTTTGCAAATTCAAACACGAGCCTCACCTACACACATTTTTAAGGAGAAAAAGATGTTGAGTCTGCGTGCTGTGAATCAGTTTTACGGAAGCCAACATACGCTATGGAACGTGAATTTGGATTTTCCGCAAGGGATGTGTACAGGCGTCGTTGGCCTGCCGGGGATGGGGAAAACCACCCTCATGAATTGCATCGCCGGGAGAGTGCCCGTTGAAAGCGGCAGCATCATCTGGCACGAGGCGGGCGCACCGCCGCGCGATTTGCTTAACCTGCCGCCAGAACAGCGTTCAGGACCGGGGATAGGCTATGTCCCGCAGGACAGGCGGATCTTCTCCCAGCTAACGATTGAGGAGAATCTGCATATCGCCATGCGGGCGATGGGGAAACCCAACCCGGAGGCCAAAAGTGACGTTTACGACCTGTTTCCGGCGCTCTACGCGTTGCGGCAGGCCCGCGCCAATACGCTCTCTCCGGACGATCAGTATCAGCTGGCGCTGGCTAACGCGCTGGTGAACCGCCCGAACCTGCTGATCCTCGATGAGCCCCTGCACGGCGCAGGGCACAGCTTCGCCCAGAAGCAGGGGCAGCTGCTGGCGCGCTTAAACCGGGAGTTAGGTATGACGGTGCTATTAGCGGAGCAGCAGCTGTCGTTTATCCGCCGGGTTGCGGACCGTTTCTGCATGCTCTATCGCGGGCGTAACGTGGCGCAGGGCCACGTTAACGAACTGGATGACGAGCTTATCGCGCACTGGATGTCGCGGGAAGCAAGACGCTGAGATCGAGATAACGCCCGGTGTCGGCATTTTCCGCGCCGTCTGCAAGCCAGGGAATTTCCCCCAGGCACGGGGCGGGCAGTACGCGCCTGAGCGTCGCCAGATACTCCTGGTGTCGTTTACCCGGCGCAACCACGTCGTTCGCTATCCAGCCCGCCAGCGTCAGCCCGGCCTGCTGGACGGCCTGCGCGGTCAACATGGCGTGATTGATGCAGCCCAGCCTGACGCCGACGACCAGAATGACCGGAAGCTGCTCGGCCTGCACCCAGTCAGCAAACGTCTGCGTCTCCGAAAGCGGCGTAAACCAGCCGCCTGCACCTTCCACCAGCACCCAGTCGGCATGGCTTTCCAGCGTCCGTAACCCGGCTGACAGCACGGTGAAATCAATCGGACGACCTTCGTCAGCGCTGATGATGTGCGGCGAGGTCGGTTCGGCAAAGGTGTACGGATTGACCGCTGAATAGGCGAGTTCAAGGGTGCTGTTACGCTGGAGCGCCAGCGCGTCGGTGTTGCGTAATCCTTCCGCCGTCACCTCGCTGCCGGAAGCAACGGGCTTATATCCGGCGGTGTTTTTTCCGAGCAGTCGTGCCGCCTGCAGCAGCGCCGAGCTGGCCACCGTTTTGCCCACTTCCGTATCCGTGCCGGTAACAAAATAACGTTCAGTCACGTTCGATAATCCCATGAAAAAGTTGATAAGAGAGCGGGAAATGTCCCCGCTGCTGCGGCCAGGCCAGCTCCAGACGCTGCAGCTGTCCCCGGGTCAGCGGTTTTTTCTCCCGCCCGGCGTGCAGGTGCGTGGCCCCGATGCCCTTCAGCGATCGCATCGCGCTCAACGCATCGCTAAAATTGAGGGTGATGGTCTGCACCGTGCTGCGATAGCGCCAGCCTGCCAGCGCCTGCGTCACCTGCTCATGCGATAAAAATCGGTTAGCGTGAGGCTGCTCATCCACCGCTTTCCACGCCTGATTCAGCTCCGGCAGCGAGCTTTCCAGCAGGGTGGTAAAAGCCACCTTCCCGCCCGGTCGCGCCACGCGATAAAGCTCGCGCAAGGCCTGCGGCAGGCTGCTGCACCACTGGACCGCCAGATGACTCCAGACCAGATCGAACTGCGCATCCGCCAGCGGAATCGCCTCGATATCCGCCAGCAGATAGCGATCCGCTGCCTGCCGCTGACGCGCCTCATCGAGCATCTGCTCTGAGAGGTCGATAGCCGTGACCTGGCTTCCCGCCCCGCGCCAGTAGCGGCTGTTGCTGCCGGGACCACAGCCGGCGTCCAGCACCTGCGGAAAACGGTTCTCGCCAAGCGCGACCAGAAGCCCCTGCGCGCTCTGACGTTGCAGCTCATCGTGCTGCGAATAGCTCTGCGCGGCCCGGCCAAATGCTGCCGCGACGGCCTGCTTATTCACCGGCGTCATGGAGCGCCTCCAGCAGCGTCTGGATATCCCGAGCGTCATGCGCCGCCGTCAGGGTTAAACGCAGCCGCGCGGTACCCGGCTGGACCGTCGGCGGGCGAATGGCGGTCACCCACATGCCGCGCTCGCGCAGCGCCTGTGCCAGCGCCAGCGCGCGGCCGTTTTCGCCGACAATCACCGGCTGGATGGCGCTTTGCGAATCGGGACTGTGGAAGGGCAGCGCCGCTAACCCCTTGCGGAAGCGGGAGATATGCTCTGCCAGCCGCTGACGACGTTCATCCCCTTCTGCGCTGCGGATCACCGCCAGCGACGCAGACAGCGCCACGGCCTGCGCCGGGGGCATGCTGGTGCTGTAGATCAGGTGTCGGGCAAACTGCAGCAGATAGTCGGCGACGGACTCGCTGCACAGCACGGCGGCGCCGCTGACGCCAAAGCCTTTGCCGAAGGTGACAATCAGCAGCTCCGGCTTTACGTTTTGCTGATGCGCGCTGCCGCGACCTTCGTCACCCATTACGCCAATGCCGTGGGCATCGTCGACCAGCAGCCAGGCGTTTTGCCGCCTTGCTGCCTCGTGCAGCGCGGCAAGCGGCGCGCTGTCGCCGTCCATGCTGAACACACCTTCGGTGACCGCCAGCTGCTGTCCGTCGCAGGGTTTATCCAGCAGCGCGGCGAGCTGCCCCGCATCGTTATGGGCAAAGCGGCGCAGCTGCGCCGGGCTTAAATTTGCCGCCTCCAGCAGCGAGGCGTGGCTCAGGCGGTCGGCGACAATCCGGTCCTCTTTTCCCATCAGGGCGGTAATGACCGCCTGGTTGGCGGCAAAGCCGGAGATGAACAGCAGCGCGCGCGGGTAGCCGAGCCAGTCGGCAAGCGCCTCTTCCAGCGCCTGATGCGCCGTGGTGTAGCCGCTGACGTGTCCCGAGCCGCCGCTGCCCACGCCAAACCGCTCCGCACCCTGCTGCCAGGCGCGGATGATGGCAGGATGCTGGCTCAGCCCGAGATAGTCGTTGCTGGAGAAATTACAAAACTGCCGCCCCTCGCGGGTAAGAAAACGGCCCGCGCCGTTTTCCACCACCCTGCGAACGCGAAACGCCTCTGCCGCCCGGCGTTCGTCCAGCGCGGTATTGATGCGTGCCTGCCAGGTCATACGGCTGCCGCGTTGTAGAACTGATCAGTGTCGGCGTTGAAAATCTGCTGCTCCAGCTGCTGCTGTTGCTCGTTATCGCCCTTCAGCACCTCGGTCTGATGCGGGTTAAGCCCCAGCTTGCGGAACAGCTGAACGTCTTTGTCCTCTTCCGGGTTCGGCGTGGTCAGCAGCTTGCAGCCGTAGAAGATGGAGTTGGCTCCGGCCATAAAGCACATCGCCTGGGTCTGCTCGTTCATCTGCTCGCGACCGGCAGAGAGGCGCACGAAAGAGGTCGGCATCATGATGCGCGCCACCGCGATGGTGCGAATAAAATCAAACGCATCCACGTCGTCGTTATCCGCCAGCGGCGTTCCCTTAACCTTTACCAGCATGTTGATCGGCACGCTTTCCGGCGGGGTCGGCAGGTTTGCCAGCTGCAGCAGCAGGCCCGCGCGGTCTTTCACCGTTTCGCCTAAGCCGACAATACCGCCCGAGCAGACCTTGATCCCCGCATCGCGCACTTTATCCAGCGTGTCCAGACGCTCCTGATAGGTCCGCGTGGTGATGATGTTGCCGTAAAATTCCGGCGAAGTGTCGAGGTTATGGTTGTAGTAGTCCAGCCCTGCGGCGGAGAGGCGCTGCGCCTGCTCCTCGTTCAGCGTGCCGAGCGTCATACAGGCTTCGAGGCCCATCTCCTTCACGCCCTTCACCATCTGCTCCAGATACGGCATGTCGCGGTCGTGCGGGTTCTTCCACGCCGCGCCCATGCAGAAGCGGGTCGAGCCGGCGTTTTTCGCCTTGCGGGCGGAGTCGAGCACCTGCTCTACTTCCATCAGCCGTTCGGACTCCAGTCCGGTTTTGTAGCGCGCGCTCTGCGGGCAATATTTGCAGTCTTCAGGACAGGCACCGGTTTTGATCGACAGCAGCGTGCTGACCTGAACATGGCGCGGATCGAAGTGCTGACGATGCACCTGTTGGGCTTCGAACATCAGCTCAAGGAAAGGTTTGTTGAATAATTCAGTGACTTGCGACATCGTCCAGCGTGCGTGGTGAGCCATCGGGCTTCTCCAAAGGGTTTTGTTAATTTTCGGTTCGGTTTATACTCGTAAACCTAAAACTTTTCAAAATGGTTTACAAGTCGATTATGACCCAGGACGATCTCGCCTTCGACAAGCAGCATATCTGGCACCCTTACACCTCCACCACCCGCCCCCTTCCCGTCTATCCGGTGGCCTCGGCCCACGGCTGCGAGCTGCACCTCGCCAGCGGCGAACGGCTCGTTGACGGGATGTCTTCGTGGTGGGCGGCCATTCACGGGTACAACCACCCGCGCCTTAATGCGGCGATGAAGGCCCAGATTGACCAGATGTCGCACGTGATGTTTGGCGGGATCACCCATCAGCCCGCGGTGGATTTATGCCGTCGCCTGGTGGCGATGACGCCTGAATCGCTGGAGTGCGTGTTCCTGGCCGATTCCGGCTCCGTGGCGGTGGAAGTGGCGATGAAAATGGCGCTGCAGTACTGGCACGCGAAAGGTGAAACGCGCCAGCGCTTCCTCACCTTCCGCAACGGCTATCACGGGGATACCTTCGGGGCGATGTCGGTGTGCGATCCGGACAACTCCATGCACAGCCTGTGGAAAGGCTATCTGCCGGAAAACCTGTTCGCCCCAGCCCCGCAGAGCCGTTTCGACGGCGAGTGGAACGAGATGGACATGGTCGGTTTCGCGCGGCTGATGGCGGCGCATCGCCATGAAATCGCCGCCGTGATCCTGGAGCCGATTGTGCAGGGCGCTGGCGGAATGCGGATGTACCATCCGGAATGGCTGAGGCGCATTCGCAGGATGTGCGACCGCGAGGGCATTCTGCTGATTGCCGATGAGATCGCCACCGGCTTTGGCCGCACCGGCAGGCTGTTTGCCTGCGAGCATGCGGGCATTGCGCCGGATATTCTGTGTCTGGGTAAAGCGCTGACCGGCGGCACCATGACGCTCTCCGCCACGCTCACGACCCGCCAGGTGGCCGACACCATCAGCGACGGCGAGGCGGGCTGCTTTATGCACGGCCCGACGTTTATGGGCAACCCGCTGGCCTGCGCCGTAGCAAGCGAAAGCCTCGCCATTCTGGAGAGCGGCGAGTGGCAGACGCAGGTTGCGGCGATTGAGGCGCAGCTGAAAGATGAACTGAGCGTCGCCTCGAGCGCGAATTTTGTGGCAGACGTGCGCGTGCTGGGCGCCATCGGCGTGATTGAAACCACCCATCCGGTGAATATGGCGGCGCTGCAGCGCTTCTTCGTGAACCAGGGCGTGTGGGTACGGCCCTTCGGCAAGCTTATCTACCTGATGCCGCCGTACAGCATTACGCCGGAGCAGCTGCGTAAATTAACCGACGCGGTTGTAACAGCCGTTAACATTCCCGCGCATTTCACGATGTAACCCTATGCATTACACTTGCTGAACGAGCGATCAACGAGGGTAAACCGTATGAAAATCATCAGTAAAGATCTGCGCGACGGTGAAAAACTGCCGGAACGCCACGTATTCAACGGCATGGGGTATCAGGGAGACAATATCTCCCCGCACCTGGCGTGGGATGAGGTTCCGGCCGGAACAAAAAGCTTTGTCGTGACCTGCTACGACCCGGATGCGCCGACCGGCTCCGGCTGGTGGCACTGGATTGTGGCGAACCTGCCTGCCGACACGCGCGTCCTGCCGCAGGGTTCCGGTTCAGACCTGGTTGCCCTGCCTGAAGGCGCCATTCAGACGCGCACTGACTTTGGTAAAGCGGGCTACGGCGGCGCGGCGCCGCCAAAAGGGGAAACCCACCGCTATATCTTCACGGTGCACGCGCTGGATGTGGAGAAGATTGAGGTCGATGAAGGGGCGAGCGGCGCGATGGTCGGGTTTAACGTGCATTTCCATTCGCTGGGGAGCGCGTCGATTACGGCGATGTATTCATAATAGTGCGGGCTGATGCCCTCACCCCGGCCCTCTCCCACAGGGAGAGGGAGAAAACCGGACAATTCCCTCTCCCTGTGGGAGAGGGTGAGGGCAAAAAATCACAGCACTGAAGGTAGCAGTCCTACAAGGCTTCCCTCTTCCAGAAGCTGCATCGCCTTATCAATATCCGGCGCAAAGAAGCGGTCGTCATCGTAGTGCGATACGTGCTCGCGCAGCGCATGACGCGCCTGCTCCAGCAGCGGGCTGGATTTTAGCCCTTCACGCAGATCGACACCCTGACATGCCGCCAGCCACTCCACCGCCAGCACGCCGCGGGTGTTGGAGGCCATTTCCCAGAGACGACGCCCGGCAGCCGGCGCCATCGAAACGTGATCTTCCTGGTTCGCTGACGTTGGCAGGCTGTCCACGCTGTGCGGGTGCGACAGGGCTTTGTTCTCGCTCGCCAGCGCCGCCGCGGTCACCTGGGCAATCATAAAGCCCGAGTTGACCCCGCCGTTACGCACCAGGAACGGCGGCAGCTGGGACATATGTTTATCCATCATCAGCGCGATGCGGCGCTCGGACAACGCGCCGACTTCGGCAATCGCCAGGGCGATATTATCCGCCGCCATTGCCACCGGCTCGGCGTGGAAGTTGCCCCCGGAAACCACCTCGTTTTCGTGAGCGAACACCAGCGGGTTGTCGGACACCGCGTTGGCCTCCACCAGCAGCACTTCTGCCGCCTGACGCAGCTGCGTCAGGCACGCGCCCATCACCTGCGGCTGGCAGCGCAGGGAATACGGATCCTGCACCTTTTCACAGTTGTGGTGTGAATCCGCGATCTCGCTGGTGTCGGTAAGCACGTGACGGTACATCGCGGCGGCATCAATCTGCCCGCGCTGACCGCGCACCTCGTGGATGCGGGCATCGAACGGGCGACGCGAGCCCAGCACGGCTTCGGTGGTCAGCGCACCGCACACCACCGCCGAGGCAAACAGATCTTCCGCTTCAAACAGGCCGCGCAGCGCGAAGGCCGTCGATGCCTGCGTGCCGTTCAGCAGCGCCAGCCCCTCTTTCGCCGCCAGCGTAATTGGCGTTAATCCGGCTTTTTTCAGCGCCTCCTTCGCAGGAAGCCACTCGCCCTGCCAGCGCGCTTTGCCTTCGCCCAGCAGCAGCAGCGACATGTGGGCCAGCGGCGCAAGATCGCCGGATGCGCCAACGGAACCTTTCGCCGGGATCCACGGATAGACTTCCGCATTGACCAGCGCCATCAGCGCCTGAATCACGCTCAGGCGAATGCCGGAGAAGCCGCGCGCCAGGCTGTTGATTTTGAGCACCATCATCAGACGGACAATCTCATCATCCAGCGGCTGACCCACGCCCGCCGCATGTGACAGCACCAGCGAACGCTGTAAGTTTTCCAGATCGTGTGTCGCGATGCGGGTCTGCGCCAGCAGGCCAAATCCGGTGTTAATCCCGTAGGCGGTGCGCCCTTCGGCAACGATGGCTTCGACGCAGGCGACGCTGTCGTTAATGGCGGCGTGGGCACTTGCATCCAGCGAAAGGGTGACCGGTTTACGCCAGACGTTACGCAGCTGCTTGAGCGTCAGCGAGCCGGGAGTGAGTGTTAATGCGTTCATTAATGCTTTCCTTGTGTGGCAGGGATCATCGGCAGGTTAAGGCCCTGCTCTTTGGCACAGTCAATGGCAATTTCGTAACCCGCATCCGCGTGACGCATCACGCCGGTGGCCGGGTCGTTGTGCAGCACGCGAGCGATACGCGCGGCGGCTTCATCGGTTCCGTCGCAGACGATGACCATCCCGGAATGCTGGGAGAAGCCCATCCCCACGCCGCCGCCGTGGTGCAGCGACACCCAGGTCGCGCCGCTGGCGGTATTCAGCAGAGCGTTCAGCAGCGGCCAGTCGGAGACCGCATCCGAGCCGTCGCGCATGGCTTCGGTTTCGCGGTTCGGGCTGGCGACGGAGCCGGAGTCCAGGTGGTCGCGGCCGATGACGATCGGCGCGGAAACTTCACCGCTGCGCACCATTTCGTTGAAGGCGAGGCCGAGTTTTTGACGCCACTCCAGCCCTACCCAGCAGATACGCGCCGGCAGGCCCTGGAAGTTAATGCGCTCGCGGGCCATGTCCAGCCAGTGATGCAGGTGTTCGTCATCGGCGACGATCTCCTTCACTTTGGCGTCGGTTTTGTAGATGTCCTCCGGGTCGCCGGACAGGGCAACCCAGCGGAACGGACCGATGCCGCGGCAGAACAGCGGGCGAATATAGGCAGGAACGAAGCCCGGGAAGTCGAACGCGTTATTCACGCCCATCTCTTTCGCCATCTGGCGGATGTTGTTGCCGTAGTCAAAGGTCGGAATACCCATCTGGCTGAAGGCCAGCATGGCGGAGACGTGCTCAGCCATGGCGCGTTTCGCGGAAAGCACCGTGCCTTCCGGGTCGGTTTCCGCTTTTTGCTGATATTCTTCCCACGTCCAGCCTTTTGGCAGGTAACCGTGCAGCGGGTCATGGGCGCTGGTCTGGTCGGTGACCAGATCCGGACGCACGCCGCGGGCGACGAGCTGCGGGAGAATGTCCGCCGCGTTGCCGCACAGAGCAATCGACACCGCTTTGCCTTCGGAGGTGTATTTTTTGATGCGCGCCAGCGCATCGTCCAGATCGGTTGCCTGCTCATCGACGTAGCGAGTGCGCAGACGGAAATCAATTCTGCTCTGCTGGCACTCAATGTTGAGCGAGCACGCGCCGGCAAGCGTGGCGGCCAGCGGCTGCGCGCCGCCCATACCGCCAAGACCTGCGGTCAATACCCAGCGGCCTTTGAGCGAGCCGTTATAGTGCTGGCGACCGGCTTCCACGAAGGTTTCATAGGTGCCCTGCACGATCCCCTGGCTGCCGATGTAGATCCAGCTCCCCGCGGTCATCTGGCCATACATCGCCAGCCCTTTCGCGTCCAGTTCGTTGAAATGTTCCCACGTGGCCCAGTGCGGCACGAGGTTAGAGTTAGCGATCAGCACGCGCGGCGCGTTTTTGTGTGTTTTGAACACGCCAACCGGCTTGCCGGACTGCACCAGCAGGGTTTCGTCGTGTTCGAGTTCGGTCAGGGATTTTACAATTGCGTCATAGCATTCCCAGTTGCGCGCGGCGCGGCCTATGCCGCCGTAGACCACCAGCTCGTGGGGGTTCTCCGCCACCTCAGGGTCGAGGTTATTCATCAACATGCGCAGCGGGGCTTCGGTGAGCCAGCTTTTGGCGGTAAGCGTGGTGCCGCGCGCGGCGCGGACGTCCTGCTGGCGGTATTTACCTGACGACATTGTGTGCTCCTCATAGGGGACAGATGATGCATTTAGATATACTTGTATAGACAAGCACACACAAGGTCAGATTTAACAAAGAAGATACAATTTTGTTATATTGCGTTAGCGATCACGCTTATAAAACTTATGACATGAAGTGGCCCTGCAGCCGGTAGCGATTCCCCGGGAAAAGCAGCCGGGCATGCGACACAATGTGCGACGAGGACCAGGTTCGACGGCGGATCAGCAGGCACGGATCGTGCTCTTTAATGCGTAGCCTTTCGCACTCCTGCGGCGTGGCGCGCACGGCCTCCACAATGTGCTCCCCTTCCGTCAGCGGTGCGACGAGCGAGAGATAGGCATGCGGCGTGGTCTGGGTGTAATCCTGGTTCAGATAGTCCGGTATCCGCTCAGCGTTCACGCAGCGATCTTCAATCTGCACCGGAATGTCGTTTTCGAAATGCACCATCACGGAGTGGAAAATGCGGCTTCCCTCCTTGACGTTAAGCTCTGTGGCCTGCTCGGCGCTGGCCTGGGTCTCTTCGAGCACCAGCACCTCACAGCGGTGCTGATGTTTACGCGCGGCTATCTCGTCCGCAATGCTGCGGATTTCAAACAGGGCCGACTGTCCTTTCGGTTCCGCCACAAACGTCCCCACGCCCTGCAGGCGCACCAGAAGCCCTTCGTCGGTCAGCTCGCGCAGCGCCCGGTTGACGGTCATCCGGCTAAAACCAAACTGCGCCACCAGCTCGGCCTCCGAAGGAATACGATCGTGCGGGCGCCAGACGCCGGTAGCGATTTTTTCGCTAATTGCCTGCTTCACCTTTTCATAGAAAGGCGCGGGAGGGCTCGACTGCGGCAGAGGTGAGCGTGAAAACATTGTGACTCCTTGAATAGTGTTATGCCCACCAGTGAGCAATTTGCCAGGCCAGGCGGGCGGCGAGCTTAGCGCCCTGCCCGTCCCGATCGTACTGCGGGTTAAACTCTACCAGATCGGCGGCCTGTAGCTTACCGCTGCGGCAGATTTGTTCGATAACCGGGAGAAGATCCAGCGCCGGTATGCCTAACGCAGCCGGTGCGGACACGGCAGGCATTTCGCTGGCGGGCAGGACGTCCAGATCGATCGTCAGATAGATACGATCGGCCTGCGCCAGCACCCTTTCCAGGGCGGATAGCGCATCGCGCCTGAAATGGAGATCTTCCACCAGCGTGACGTTCAGGCGTTCGGCCTCATCCCACAGCGCCAGCGTGTTCGCCGCCCGGCTCACGCCAAGGCAGGCGTAGTGAAATTCCCGCCCGCGCTCATCGCAGTAGCGCGCCAGCTGGCGAAACGGGGTGCCGGATGTGGCCCGGTCGGCCTTGCGCAGATCGAGGTGGGCATCAAGGTTGATAATGACAACCCGCTCGTTCGGGAAGGCCTCCAGCACGCCGCGACCGTGCGCCCACGCGGTTTCGTGCCCGCCGCCAAACACCAGCGTCCGCATCCCGGACTGCTGACAGGCCGTGACGGCATCGCTTAACGCCTGCTGCGCCGCTTCCAGCTCGTCGCCTTCAACATACACCGAGCCCATATCCGCCAGCCGGTCATGCCCCTGATGGCTTGCCATATTTGCCAGCGCTTTTCGCAGCGTATCCGGTGCCTGCACGGCACCGGGCCTGCCCTGATTGCGTTTAACCCCTTCATCACATTCAAAGCCTATCAGCGCGATGCCGGATGAAAGCGGCGTGAACTGGCCCTGCTGCTTTATCGTCTGGAAAATGCGCTTTGCACTGCTGGCCTCGGCGCTGTCATCGCGCCCCTGCCAGACGGTTTCGGCTACGGGCCGCCATAACCTCATACTGCCTCCCCACGGAAAATACGTTGATACAGCGGATTGCGTCCCGGCTCGTAGACCATCTCAACCGGATGATGAGCATCCCAGACGATAAAATCGGCGACAAACCCTGCCCGCAGCTGCCCGTGGGTTGCGCCACGGCCCAGCGCCTGCGCGGCATGCCGCGTGACGCCAGCCCAGGCCTCTTCAGGGGTCAGACCAAACTGGACGCAGGCCATGTTCATCGCCAGGTGCAGGCTCGCAAACGGGCTGGTGCCGGGGTTATAGTCGGTGGCGACGGCCATCGGCACGCCCTGTTTTCTGAGCTGTTCAACCGGCGGACGCTGGCGCTCCTGCAGAAAATAGAACGCACCCGGTAACAGGACGGCAACCGTGCCGCTTTCCGCCATCGCCTGAACGCCTGCGTCGTCGAGATATTCGATATGATCGGCGGAAAGGCCCTTATACTGGCTGACCAGCGCCGCGCCGCCCTGATTCGACAGCTGCTCGACATGCCCTTTCACCGGGATACCGAGCGCGGCGGCAGCCTGGAAAAGGCGCTCGGTTTGCGACGGGGTAAAGCCGACGTTTTCACAAAACACGTCGACTGCTTCATATAACTCTTTTTGCCACAGCGTGGGCAGTATCTGCTCACAGACCAGCGTGAGGTAGGCATCCGGATCCTGCCGGTATTCCGGCGGAACCGCATGGGCCGCCAGCAGCGTTGGGCTGATATCAATCGGATTATTGAGGCCCAGCTGGCGGGCAACCTGCAGCATCTTCTCTTCGGCCTCGGCGTTGAGCCCGTATCCCGATTTGATTTCAACGGTCGTCACGCCTTCATTCATGAGACGCTGGAGCCGCTGCTGCGCCAGTTTCAGCAAGGTTTCGGCTGAGCTGCTGCGCGTCGCCGTCACGGTAGCGTTAATCCCGCCCCCCTGGGCGCTGATGGTTTGATAAGAGACGCCGTTCAGGCGCTGCTCCCACTCCGCCGCGCGGTCGCCGCCAAAGACCAGATGGGTATGGCAGTCAATCAGGCCAGGCGTGACCAGACGCCCCTGAAGATCGACACAGTGTCGGTGTCCGGAAGGAATGTCAGATTCAGGGATCGCGGCCAGAATAGTGTGGCCGCGCACGACCAGGGCGTGTTGCTCTTTCAGTCCATAAGGCGCAGGTACGTCCGGCGCCATCGTAGCCAGTCGCGCATTTCGCCATATTACATCGTCGGGATGAATCTGCTGCATGGGGCATTCCACTTGTCTTAGGTTGTATAGACATTTATTTGCATCCACCGTCTACTGTCAACCGCCTTAACGGAAAATGTTATTTATTTGTGATCACCTACCTGCCGCTCCGGGGCTAAAAATGTAACTTTTACCCTTTTTATCTTCCCGTTTCGCTCAACTTAGTATAAAAAAGCAGGCTATTTCGTCTATCCCGTTTAAGACTTGCATACCCAGGAGCTCTACCTTGAACATTTCCAGGATTTCCCGTCTGGCGTTAGCACTCGCCTTTGGCGTGACCTTATCCGCATGCAGTTCAACACCACCGGATCAGCGCCCTTCTGAGCAGGTTGCGCCCGGTACCGCCTCCCGACCGATTTTGTCCGCTGATGAAGCGAAGAATTTCGATCGTGCGCACTACTTCTCGGCGATGGATCCTAACGCTGCGCCGTGGACACCGTCTTCTATCAACCTGCCTAAACAGCCTGACTTCGTAGTTGGCCCGGCGGGTGCGCAGGGCGTAACGCATACCTCTATTCAGGCTGCGGTTGATGCTGCCATCACTAAACACAGCGCGTCTCGCCAGTACATCGCGATCCTGCCGGGTGAATATGAAGGCACCGTGTATGTTCCAGCGGCCCCTGGCAGCATTACGCTTTACGGTCTGGGCGAAAAAGCGATCGACGTAAAAATTGGTCTGGCGATTGATTCCGAAATCGACAGCAACACCTGGCGTCACCTGGTGAACCCGGCCGGTAAATATATGCCGGGCAAACCGGCGTGGTATATGTTTGATAACTGCCAGAGCAAGCGCTCCGCCACCATTGGCGTGATGTGCTCGGCGGTATTCTGGTCTCAGAATAACGGTCTGCAGCTGCAGAACCTGACCATTCAGAATACCCTGGGCGACAGCGTTGATGCCGGCAGCCACCAGGCCGTTGCGCTGCGTAGCGATGGCGATAAGGTGCAGATTAACAACGTCAACATTCTGGGCCGTCAGAACACCTTCTTCGTGACCAACAGCGGCGTGCAGAACACCCTGCAGAATAACCGCCTGACCCGTACTCTGGTGACCAACAGCTACGTTGAAGGTGACGTGGATCTGGTGTCCGGTCGCGGCGCGGTGGTGTTTGATAATACCGATTTCCGCGTGGTGAACTCACGCACTCAGCAGGAAGGTTACGTGTTTGCTCCGGCAACCCAGTCTAACCTCTTCTACGGCTTCCTGGCCGTGAACAGCCGCTTTAACGCTGCCGGTGACGGCGTGGCGCAGCTGGGACGCTCCCTGGACGTGGACTCTGCGACCAACGGTCAGGTCGTGATCCGCGACAGCGTGATCAACGAAGGCTTCAACATGGCGAAGCCGTGGGCTGATGCCGCGATCTCCAAACGTCCATTCTCCGGCAATACCGGCGCGGTGGATGATAAAGGGAACGTGCAGCGCAACCTGAACGACGCTAACTTCAACCGCATGTGGGAATACAACAACCGCGGTCTGGGTAGCAAAGTGGTTGCTGAGCCGAAGCAGTAAGCTATTTTGCCCGGTGGCGCTGCGTTTACCGGGCATAAAAAAACCTCGCATTCGCGAGGTTTTTTGTTTTTAGCCGCTTAGTGAGCGTTTACCACCACCCACATTGGCCCCTGGCCTACGGCATAACGCCCTTTCTCTTCCAGCAGCCCCTGCTCGCCTTTAATTTCATACAGCGCGATGTGGTGGGATTTCTGCCCCGCCGCAATCAGGTATTTACCGCTGTGATCGATATTAAAGCCGCGCGGCTGGGTTTCCGTTGGCTGGAACCCTTCAATCGCCAGCACGCTGCCGTCTTCAGAAATGCTAAAGACGGTAATCAGGCTGGAGGTACGGTCGCAGGCGTACAGATGGCGGCCATTTGGCGTAATGTGGATATCCGCCGCCCAGCGGGTATCGGAGAAATCAGACGGCATCATGTCCAGCGTCTGCACGCACTCAATCTGGCCGTTTGGATCTTTCAGCTCCCATACGTCCACAGAGCTGTTCAGCTCATTGACCACGTAGGCGTACTGCTGGTTCGGATGGAAGACCATATGGCGCGGACCCGCGCCTTCAACGGTAGTCACTTCGGCAGGATGCTGCGCCACCAGGTGACCATCGTCGCTCAGGGTGAACAGGCAGATACGATCCTGCTTCAGCGCAGGCACCCACAGCGTGCGGTTATCCGGAGAGATATTCGCCGAGTGGCAGCCTTCAAGCCCTTCCACCACATCCACGGTTTCGACCGGAATACCATCTTCCAGACGCGTTACGCTGACGCAGCCCGCGTTATAAGAGCCGCTGAAGACAAAGTTGCCTTTACGATCGGTCGAGATATGGGTTGGGCTGCCCGGCAACGGGGCTTCGGCAGTGTACGTCAGCGCACCATCGTCCGGAGAAATGCGATAGGCCAGCACGCGGAACTCCGGGCGCACACCCACGTACAAGAAACGTTTATCCGGGCTGATGACCATCGGTTGCACCTGGCCTGGCACATCAACAACCTGAACCAGCGTGAGTGTCCCTTCGGTATTTAAACGCCAGACGTGGATCTGCTGGCTTTCAGGACTGGCGGTATAAACGGTTTGTTTCATGAATATTCACTCCTCACTGCGCATGAAAGTAGTTAACTTTTGACGGTGAATGCTGAATTGTCGACAGGAGTTTTGAAGCGTTCGCCTCTCGGTGTACCATCCCATCAAAACGTAAATTCAATATTAACCCGGGAAAACAGATGACCTCGCGTGTGATTGCTCTGGATTTAGACGGTACCTTACTGACGCCGCAAAAAACCCTTCTCCCCTCCTCCCTTGAGGCGCTAAAACGCGCGCAGGAAGTGGGATATCAACTCCTTATCGTAACGGGTCGACATCACGTTGCCATTCACCCTTTTTATCAGGCACTGGCGTTAGATACACCTGCAATTTGTTGTAATGGCACTTATTTGTATGATTATCAGGCAAAAAAGGTTTTAGAATCCGACCCGCTGCCGGTTCCCCAGGCGCTGCAGCTGATCGATCTGCTGGATGAGCATGCCGTTCACGGCCTGATGTACGTGGATAACGCGATGGTGTACGAGCGCCCTACTGGCCATGTGGTGCGCACCAGCAACTGGGCGTTGTCCCTGCCTGAAGCGCAGCGTCCGGTCTTTACCCAGGTTTCCTCCCTGCGTCAGGCAGCCCAGGACGTTGAGGCTATCTGGAAATTCGCCCTGACCGATGAAGACACCACCAAACTGAATACCTTCGCAAAACACGTGGAACAAACGCTGGGTCTGGAGTGCGAATGGTCCTGGCATGACCAGGTGGATATTGCCCGCAAAGGCAACAGCAAAGGCAAGCGCCTGACGCAGTATGTGGAATCGCAGGGCGGGTCGATGCGTGACGTGATCGCCTTCGGCGACAACTATAACGACATCAGCATGCTGGAAGCCGCCGGTACCGGCGTGGCGATGGGCAATGCCGACGACGCGATAAAAGCCCGCGCCAACGTGGTGATTGGTGACAACACCACCGACAGCATCGCGCAGTACATTTATACCCACCTGCTGTAATCAGGCGGTGATCGAGACGCTCTTAATTTGCGCGTAAAGCCACAGGCCGGGTTTGATCCCTAACTCATCCCTCGCCCACGGGCTAATGCGCGCCCAGAGCGTCCTGCTGCCGACTTCAAGCTTCACTTCCACCTGCCCGTTATCATCAAAACACTCCGCGACTTTGGCGCGCAGAATATTTCGAATACTGGTTTGCAGCGGCGGCTGCAGTACCAGCGAGACGTCCGACGCCTGGATGCGAATTCGCAGCGCGGACTGTAGCGGTTTGTCGATCTTATTGACCCACAGATGCTGGTCGCCCAGCGCCAGGGCGGTCATCGCGTAATGCGGATGATGTTCCAGAACGCTCACTTTCAGGATGCTGCTCTGCTGTTCCCGGGGTAACCAGGGGTGCATTACGCTGCTGCCCCACACCTCTTCCAGATTGCCGAAGGCCTTCACGCTGCCCTCTTCCAGCACCAGCACCTTGTCGGCCAGATGGAGGATCTCATCCAGCGAATGGCTGACGTAGAGCATCGGAATATTAATTTCGCGCGTCAGGCGCTGCAGATAAGGCAGAAGTTCGCGTTTACGCGGAATATCGAGCGAGGCCAGCGGCTCGTCGAGCAGCAGCAGCTCGGGGGCGGTCAGCAACGCGCGGCCAATGGCCACACGCTGTTTTTCTCCGCCGGAGAGCGAGGATGGCAGCCTGTCGAGCAGAGGTTCAATGCCTAAAAGCGTCACCAGCTTGTCAAACTGCCCGGCCATGCTTTTCGCCATGCCGTAACGCAGGTTGCCGCGCACGCTGTAGTGCGGGAACAGGCGCGCGTCCTGGAAAACATAGCCGATGCGGCGTTTATCCGGCGAGAGGTAAATTTTGTTCTCCACGTCATTCAGGACGCGGTCATTCAGGACAATACGGCCTGACTGCGGGCGGGTCAGGCCGCTGATGGCATTAATCAGCGACGTTTTTCCCGCCCCCGACACGCCAAAGATAGCGGTGATTCCGCTTGCCGGCAGCGTCTCGTTAAGCGTCAGGGTATGGTTTCCCAGCGTCTGGGTGAAATGGAGTTCCAGCATGCTTATTTCCCCATCCGCTCGCGGCTGAGCCGCGCCAGCCATTCAGACACCATCAGCGATACCAGCGCCAGCACAATTGAAATAATACACAGCCGCGCCGCCGCGCCTTCACCGCCCGGCGTTTGAATCAGAGTATACATTGCCGACGGGATGGTTCGCGTCTCGCCGGGGATGTTCGACACAAACGTGATCGTCGCGCCAAACTCGCCCAGCGAGCGGGCGAAGGCCAGCACCGTCCCGACAATAATGCCCGGTAGCGTAAGCGGGAGCGTGATGGTGAAAAAGACGCGCCAGCGCCCTGCGCCCAGCGTGCGGGCCGCCTGTTCGAGCTTCATGTCCACGCCTTCCAGCGCGAGGCGTATCGCCCTCACCATCAGCGGAAATGACATCACCGCCGCCGCCAGTACCGCACCGCGCCAGCTGAACGCAAACGTCAGCCCAAACCAGTCGTAGAGCTTCTCGCCGATAAAACCACGTCGCCCCATCGAAATCAGAAGCAGGTAACCGACCACCACGGGCGGCAAAACGAGCGGAAGATGCAGCACGCTGTCGAGCAGCGTTTTGCCGGGAAACTGACAGCGAACCAGTAGCCAGGCAAAGAAGATCCCAAAGGGCAAGCTCAGCGCAACCGCCAGGGAAGAGACTTTTAGGCTCAGCAGAACAGCCTGCCATTCAGGATCGGTCAATATCATCAGTGAGTCGTAAATCCATAACGTTTAAAGATTGCGGACGCCTCCGGCCCTTTCAGGTAATCGCGGAAGGCCGTCACGGCCGCATTTTTATGTCCATCAACAATCGCAACAGGATATTCCACTTTCTTATGGGAATCTTCAGGGAACGTTGCGACTACTTTTACCCCTTTACTGGCAACGGCATCAGAGCCATACACAATGCCCAGCGGGGCTTCGTTGCGCTCTACCAGCGCCAGCGCGCCGCGCACGTCTTCCGCCGGGGCCAGCTTCGGTGACAATGTCTCCCATGCACCCAGCTTTTGCAGCGCTTCTTTGGCATAAATCCCGGCCGGAACGTGCTCCGGGTCGCCCACGGCCAGACGGCCACCGTTCAGCAGGCTCGTCCAGTGGGTCTCTTTGTTGATGGTGATCTCCGCCTGCGCGCTGGCTTTTGGCGCCACGACAACCAGGCTATTCCCCAGCAGCGTTTCGCGGGTTGTGGCATCAATCGATTTCTTCTCCGCCGCGTAATCCATCCACTTCTGGTCAGCC
Source organism: Enterobacter cloacae complex sp. ESBL7 (assembly GCF_041679625.1). Taxonomy (NCBI): domain Bacteria; kingdom Pseudomonadati; phylum Pseudomonadota; class Gammaproteobacteria; order Enterobacterales; family Enterobacteriaceae; genus Enterobacter; species Enterobacter cloacae complex sp. ESBL7. The sequence goes on along the minus strand of NZ_JBGORN010000001.1, from coordinate 527,036 downwards.
GAGATGAACAGATCCGCCGGTGCGCCCGCTTCTATCTGGCGCGCCAGCGTAGAGGAAGAGGCAAAAGAGGAGACCACCTCGACGTTTTTCTCTTTTTTATACGCCGCCGCGATGTCCTGCAGCGCGTTGGTCAGCGACGCCGCGGCAAAGACCGTGATTTTACCTTCGTCCGCCAGCGCGTGTCCGGTAACGTTGCCCCTGCGAAAAGGCGTCCCCATGAACGTGCCATCTGTAACTCCTGTGAGTAGCGTTATATACATATTAATATAACGGTAACGTCAGGGAGATCCCAGCGTTTAATCGTACCGCTGAAGGGGTAAACCGGGGTGATGCATTAAATAATATCGGCGTAGACGGGAAAATCTTGAGAGCAAAACGCCCGGGCTAGCCGGGCGTTTTGTGGGGAATCAATGCTGCTTTTTAGCCTGGTCTTTGTGACCAATGTTCGAAAAGACGTTGAACACTTCACCCAGGCCGTAGATGGCACCGAGGATGATGGCCATCACTACTGGTACCATGATCACGGCGAATACCAGACTTTTCAACAACTCTAACATGGTTTTCTCCAGATATTGTGAACGGCTCATTCTACCTTGAAAAGTGAGAAAAACATCCCCTTTTGTGCGGTACCCTTTGCGCCTTGCACCATTTGGGTCACAATACTCTTTTTGCCAGGACACTGTTATGCAGGCCGAAATTCTTCTCACTCTACGACTTCAGCAAAAGCTTTTCGCCGATCCGCGACGTATCTCCCTGCTTAAACAAATAGAACAAACGGGCTCAATTAGCCAGGGGGCGAAAAACGCGGGCATCAGCTACAAAAGTGCCTGGGACGCCATCAACGAAATGAACACCCTGAGCGAACAGCCGCTGGTAGACAGAGCCACAGGCGGCAAAGGCGGCGGCGGTGCGATCGTGACGCGCTATGGCCAGCGCCTTATTCAGCTTTACGATCTGCTGGCCCAGATCCAGCAAAAGGCGTTTGATGCGTTGAGCGACGACGATAACGTTCCGCTGGACAGCTTGCTGGCCGCCATTTCCCGCTTCTCGTTACAAACCAGCGCCCGCAACCAGTGGTTTGGAACGGTGACGGCGCGCGACAATCTGCAGGTACAGCAGCATATTGAGATCCTGCTTGCCGATGGCACCACCCGTCTGAAGGCCGCAATAACGGCGCAGAGCGCAGAGCGCCTGGAGCTTTATGAAGGTAAAGAGGTGCTGGTGCTGCTGAAAGCGCCGTGGGTCAATATCACGCGCGATCCCGACACCGCAAAGGCAGCCGATAACCAGCTACTGGGCGCAATTAGCCATATCGAACGCGGCCAGGCGCAGTGCGAAGTGCTGATGACCCTGGCTGACGGGCAGCCGCTTTGCGCGATGATACCGCTTAGCGAAGCGGACGGTTTAGAAGAAGGTTCTGTCGTTACCGCCTGGTTCAATGCAGATCGGGTGATTATCGCCACATTGTGCTGAGCGCATTGACATTCGCGCCGACAGTGCGTATCCCTGATATCTATTGCTGCAAAAACAGGGATAAATCATGTCATCATTGCATATTTCGCAAGGCACGTTTCGTCTTAGCGATACCCGAACGCTGACGATTGCTGATTTGACGATACGCGCGGGTGAAAGCTGGGCGTTTGTCGGCACAAACGGCAGCGGTAAATCCGCGCTGGCCCGCGCGCTGGCCGGCGAGCTCCCCCTCCTCAAGGGCGAATACCAGAGCGACTTTACGCGCCTGACGCGCCTGTCATTTGAACAACTGCAAAAGCTGGTAAGCGACGAGTGGCAGCGCAATAACACTGATTTACTCAGCCCAGGCGAAGAAGATACCGGCCGTACGACGGCGGAAATTATTCAGGATGAGGTGAAAGATCCCGCCCGCTGTCAGCGCCTGGCAGAACGGTTCGGCATCACCGCCCTGCTGAACCGGCGCTTTAAATACCTTTCTACCGGCGAGACGCGAAAAACGCTGCTTTGCCAGGCGCTGATGAGCGAGCCCGAGCTGCTTATCCTCGACGAACCGTTTGACGGCCTTGACGTGCAGTCCCGCGCGCAGCTGGCGGCCCTGCTGGAGTCTCTTAATCAGCAGGGATATACCCTGGTTTTGGTGCTTAACCGCTTCGATGAAATTCCGGACTTTATTCAGCACGCGGGCGTACTGGCCGACTGTAACCTGACCGAGACCGGTGAAAAAACAGCGCTGCTCAAGCAGGCGCTCATCGCCCAGCTCGCGCACAGTGAACAACTCGACGGAATTACCCTTCCGGAACCTGACGCCCCTTCGGCCCGCCACGCGCTCGATCCCCACCAGCCGCGCATCGTGCTGCGGGATGGGATGGTCTCTTATGACGATCGCCCGATCCTTAACCGTCTTAGCTGGACGGTCAATCCCGGCGAACACTGGCAGATTGTCGGCCCTAACGGCGCGGGAAAATCCACGCTGCTGAGCCTGGTAACCGGCGATCACCCGCAGGGCTATAGCAACGATCTGACGCTGTTTGGTCGGCGTCGCGGCAGCGGCGAAACCATCTGGGATATTAAAAAACATATCGGCTACGTCAGCAGCAGCCTGCATCTGGATTACCGGGTCAGTACCACGGTACGCAACATGATCCTTTCCGGGTATTTTGATTCCATCGGTATTTATCAGGCGGTGTCTGACAAACAGCACAAGCTCGCCCAGCAGTGGCTGGATATCCTGGGCATGGACAACCGGGTCGCTGACGCGCCGTTTCATAGTCTGTCGTGGGGGCAGCAGCGTCTGGCCCTGATCGTTCGCGCGCTGGTGAAACACCCTACGCTTCTGATCCTCGACGAACCGCTGCAGGGACTCGATCCGCTGAATCGCCAGCTTATCCGCCGCTTTGTGGACGTGCTGATTAGCGAAGGTGAAACGCAGCTGCTGTTCGTTTCACATCATGCCGAAGATGCCCCCGCCTGCATCACGCATCGTCTGGAGTTTGTGCCGGACGGTGGGAGTTATCGCTACCTTCTCAGCAACGTCGATTAACCGTGGAGGGCTCTGCCCTCCTCTTTTTCAGATAACTTGCATCAATACATCGCTATCTCTTTGATCTAGAATGCACTCAGTCATTGAAAAAGCGAGTGTGAAAACGAGTGTAAACGATTCCACTATTTTATCCCATGTCACACTTTTCGCGTCTCTGTTATGCTATGGTTATTACATACCATAAGCCCAATGGAGCGAAATATGCGAGTTCTGGTAACAGGTGGTAGCGGTTACATAGGTAGTCATACCTGCGTGCAACTGCTGCAAAACGGTCACGACGTCATCATCCTCGACAACCTGTGCAACAGTAAGCGCAGCGTGCTGCCGGTGATTGAACGCCTTGGCGGTAAACAACCGACTTTCGTGGAAGGCGACATCCGCAACGAAGCGCTGATGACCGAGATCCTTCACGACCACGCCATCGAAGCGGTGATCCACTTCGCGGGCCTGAAAGCGGTTGGTGAATCCGTTGCGAAGCCGCTCGAGTATTACGACAACAACGTCAACGGCACTCTGCGTCTCATCTCCGCCATGCGCGCGGCCAACGTCAAAAACTTTATCTTTAGCTCCTCCGCCACCGTTTACGGCGATCAGCCCAAAATCCCTTACGTTGAAAGCTTCCCGACCGGTACCCCGCAAAGCCCGTACGGCAAAAGCAAGCTGATGGTTGAGCAGATCCTGACCGACCTGCAAAAAGCGCAGCCGGAGTGGAGCATCGCGCTGCTGCGCTACTTCAACCCGGTCGGCGCGCATCCGTCCGGCGACATGGGTGAAGATCCGCAGGGCATCCCGAACAACCTGATGCCGTATATCGCCCAGGTTGCCGTGGGTCGCCGCGACTCGCTGGCGATATTTGGCAATGACTATCCGACCGAAGACGGTACCGGCGTGCGCGACTACATCCACGTGATGGATCTGGCCGACGGTCACGTTGCGGCCATGCAGCAGCTGGCCAACAAACCGGGCGTGCATATTTACAACCTCGGCGCCGGGGTCGGCAGCAGCGTGCTGGACGTGGTTAACGCCTTCAGCAAAGCCTGCGGCAAGCCGGTGAGCTATCACTTCGCGCCGCGTCGAGATGGCGACCTGCCTGCTTACTGGGCCGATGCCACCAAAGCCGACAAAGAGCTCAACTGGCGTGTGACGCGCACGCTTGATGAAATGGCACAGGATACCTGGCACTGGCAGTCACGCCACCCGCAAGGCTATCCGGACTAAGGATCCGTCATGACGCAATTTAATCCCGTCGATCATCCGCATCGTCGTTTTAACCCGTTAAGCGGGCAATGGATTTTGGTTTCTCCGCATCGCGCCAAGCGCCCCTGGCAGGGGGCGCAGGAGACGCCTGCAAAACAGACGCTGCCACAGCACGACCCGGACTGCTTCCTCTGTCCGGGCAACACGCGCGTCACCGGGGATAAAAATCCGGACTACAAAGGCACCTTCGTGTTCACCAACGATTTTGCCGCCCTGATGACCGACACGCCGGACGCGCCGGAAAGCCACGATCCTCTGATGCGCTGCGAAAGCGCGCGCGGCACCAGCCGCGTGATCTGCTTCTCGCCCGATCACAGCAAAACGCTGCCCGAGCTGAGCGTGGACGCGCTGAAAGATGTGGTGAGCACCTGGCAGGCGCAAACCGCAGAGCTGGGGCAGCGCTATCCGTGGGTGCAGGTGTTCGAAAACAAAGGCGCGGCCATGGGCTGCTCTAACCCGCACCCGCACGGCCAGATCTGGGCGAACAGCTTCCTGCCTAACGAAGCCGAGCGTGAAGACCGTCTACAGATAGCGTATTACGCGGAAAACGGTTCGCCGATGCTGGTGGATTACACCCAGCGCGAGCTGGCCGACGGCAGCCGCACCGTGGTGGAAACCGAACACTGGCTGGCCGTCGTCCCTTACTGGGCCGCCTGGCCGTTTGAAACGCTGCTGCTGCCAAAAGCGCACGTGCAGCGCATCACCGATCTTAGCGACGCGCAGCGCGACGACCTTGCCCTGGCGCTGAAAAAGCTGACCAGCCGTTACGACAACCTCTTCCAGTGCTCTTTCCCGTACTCCATGGGCTGGCACGGCGCCCCGTTTAACGGCGAAGAGAATCAACACTGGCAGCTGCACGCCCATTTCTATCCGCCGCTGCTGCGCTCTGCGACGGTGCGTAAATTCATGGTGGGCTATGAAATGCTGGCGGAAACCCAGCGTGACCTGACGGCGGAACAGGCGGCAGAACGTCTGCGTGCCGTTAGCGACGTCCACTATCGCGAATCAGGAGTCTAAAAAAAATGAGTCTGAAAGATAAAACCCAATCCCTGTTTGCTGAGAAATTTGGCTACCCTGCCACACACGTTATCCAGGCGCCAGGCCGCGTTAACCTGATCGGTGAACACACCGACTATAACGACGGTTTCGTGCTGCCGTGCGCCATCGATTACCAGACCGTCATCAGTTGCGCGAAGCGCGACGACCGTAAAGTACGCGTGATTGCGGCGGATTACGGTAATGAGACGGACGAGTTTTCCCTCGATGCCCCGATTGTGACGCACGACAGCCAGCAGTGGTCTAACTACGTGCGCGGCGTGGTGAAACACCTTCAGAAGCGCAACAAGAACTTTGGCGGTGCGGATTTAGTTATCAGCGGCAACGTGCCGCAGGGTGCGGGCTTAAGCTCCTCTGCGTCGCTGGAAGTCGCGGTTGGTACCGTATTCCAGCAGCTTTATCATCTGCCGCTGGACGGCGCGCAAATCGCCCTGAACGGTCAGGAAGCAGAAAACCAGTTCGTGGGCTGTAACTGCGGCATTATGGACCAGCTGATCTCCGCACTGGGCAAAAAAGAGCATGCCCTGTTAATTGATTGCCGCTCGCTGGGTACCAAAGCCGTTCCCCTGCCGAAAGGCGCGGCTGTGGTGATCGTCAACAGCAACTTTAAGCGCACGCTGGTGGGCAGCGAATACAACACCCGCCGCCAGCAGTGCGAAACCGGCGCCCGCTTCTTCCAGCAGCCTGCCCTGCGCGACGTGACGCTCAATGAATTTAACAAAGTGGCGCACGAGCTGGATCCGATTGTCGCCAAACGCGTTCGTCACGTGCTGACGGAAAATGCCCGTACCGTTGAAGCCGCGTCCGCGCTGGCGAAAGGTGACCTGAAACGCATGGGTGAGCTGATGGCGGAATCTCACGCCTCCATGCGCGATGATTTTGAAATCACCGTTCCGCAGATCGACACCCTGGTGGACATCGTTAAAGCCACCATTGGCGACAAAGGCGGCGTGCGCATGACGGGCGGCGGTTTTGGCGGCTGCATCGTTGCGCTGGTGCCAGAAGAGCTGGTCCCTGCCGTACAGGATGCCGTGGCGAAGCAGTACGAAGCAAAAACGGGTATCAAAGAAACCTTCTATGTTTGTAAAGCATCACAAGGAGCCGGACAGTGCTAAACGAAACACCTACCCTTGCACCGGATGGTCTGCCGTATCGCCTGTTAACCCTGCGCAACAGCGCGGGGATAGTCGTTACGGTGATGGACTGGGGGGCAACCCTTCTTTCTGCCCGCGTACCGATGCCGGACGGCAGCGTGCGCGAGACCCTGCTCGGCTGCGCCTCGCCTGAGCAGTACGTCAATCAGTCCGCCTATCTGGGCGCGTCCGTTGGGCGCTATGCTAACCGCATCGCGAAGAGCCGTTTTGAGCTCGACGGCGTGCAGTACACCCTGCTTCCAAGCCAGGGGGAGAACCAGCTGCACGGCGGACCGGACGGGTTTGATAAACGCCGCTGGAAGATTGTTCGTCAAAACGACGGGGAAGTGCTGTTCTCGCTGGATTCGCCTGATGGCGACCAGGGGTTCCCGGGGAACCTTGTCGCGTCCGCGCGCTTTACGCTGACCGACGACAACCGTATCGCCATCGAATACCGTGCGACGGTCGACAAGCCGTGTCCAGTCAACCTGACCAATCACGCGTATTTCAACCTGGACGGTAACCAGTGCGACGTTCGCAACCACAAGCTGCAGATCCTGGCGGATGCGTATCTGCAGGTTGACGAGATGGGCATTCCGCATCAGGGCCTCAAAGACGTGAGCGGCACCAGCTTTGACTTCCGCAGCGCGAAGACCATCGCCCAGGATTTCATGAGTGATGACGATCAGCGCAAGGTGAAAGGCTACGATCACGCTTTCCTGCTGCAGGCCAAAGGCGATGTGAAACAGCCTGCCGCGCAGGTCTGGTCTGCGGATGAGAAACTGCAGATGACGGTTTATACCACCGCCCCTGCCCTGCAGTTTTACTCAGGCAACTACCTCGGCGGCACGACGGCGCGCGAACACGATGAGTACAGCGACTGGCAAGGCCTGGCGCTGGAGAGCGAGTTCCTGCCGGACAGCCCGAACCATCCGGAATGGCCGCAGCCGGACTGCGTGCTGCGCCCGGGTGAAGAGTACGTGAGCGTCACCGAGTATCATTTCACTCCGCGCGCTTAACGCCCGGCGGCGCTACGCTTGCACGGGCCTACGGTTAGGCCGGATAAGCGAAGCGCCATCCGGCAAAAAACGCCAGCCCTCACAACGAGGGCTTTTTTCTGCGCGCCTTGCTGAAAATAGCGCCGATCGCAGACAAAATCATAACCCTGGATTCACAAGCATCTTACACTCAGAGACTATTTTCGCTATGGTTAGGGTTAAGCGTTGCTGGTGGCACGGCCACGGCAATATAATGAGAATTGTTATCATTCTAAAAATGCTTGAGGAGTAAGAGATGGCTATAACTAAGCTGGTCCTGGTGCGTCACGGCGAAAGCCAGTGGAACAACGAAAACCGCTTTACCGGTTGGTACGACGTTGATCTGTCTGAGAAAGGCGTAAGCGAAGCAAAAGCAGCGGGTAAACTGCTGAAGGAAGAAGGCTTCAGCTTTGATTTTGCTTACACCTCTGTGCTGAAACGTGCCATCCACACCCTGTGGAACGTGCTGGACGAACTGGATCAGGCCTGGCTGCCGGTTGAGAAGTCCTGGAAACTGAACGAACGTCACTACGGTGCGCTGCAGGGCCTGAACAAAGCGGAAACCGCTGAGAAATATGGCGATGAGCAGGTTAAACAGTGGCGTCGCGGCTTCGCAATCACCCCACCAGAGCTGACCAAAGATGACGAGCGTTACCCGGGCCACGACCCGCGTTACGCGAAGCTGACCGACGCTGAGCTGCCAACCACCGAAAGCCTGGCGCTGACCATCGACCGCGTTGTGCCTTACTGGAACGAAACCATTCTGCCACGCCTGAAAAGCGGCGAGCGCGTGATCGTCGCGGCTCACGGTAACTCCCTGCGTGCGCTGGTGAAATACCTGGACAACATGGGTGAAGACGAAATCCTCGAACTGAACATCCCAACCGGCGTACCGCTGGTGTATGAGTTCGACGAAAACTTCAAGCCAATCAAACACTACTATCTGGGTAACGCAGAAGAGATCGCGGCGAAAGCAGCGGCTGTCGCGAACCAGGGTAAAGCGAAGTAACTTTCGCAAGGCATAAAAAAAGCGCGGAGCCTTCCGCGCTTTTTTATTTGTGTCTGAAAATTCAGCCGCGGCGCGCTTTTACCGCATTCGCCAGCTGACGCAGGATGGTATCGGTATCGTCCCAGCCAATGCAGGCATCGGTGACGCTTTTGCCATACACCAGCGGCTCGCTGCCTTCCAGGTTCTGGTTACCTTCAACCAGATGGCTTTCGATCATTACCCCAATCACCGCCTTCTCACCGCCGGCAACCTGCTGGCAGACGTCTGCACCCACTTCCATCTGCTTTTTAAACTGCTTGCTGGAGTTAGCATGGCTGAAATCGATCATCACCTGCGGTGGCAGCCCGGCTTTTTCCAGCCCGACCTTCACTTCCGCCACGTGTTTCGCACTGTAGTTTGGCTCTTTGCCGCCGCGCAGAATGATATGGCAGTCACCGTTACCGCTGGTGTTAACGATGGCGGAATGGCCCCATTTGGTCACGGACAGGAAGCAGTGCGGCGCACCCGCTGCGTTGATGGCGTCGATAGCCACCTTAATGGTGCCGTCAGTGCCGTTTTTGAAACCCACCGGGCAAGAGAGACCGGATGCCAGCTCGCGGTGCACCTGAGATTCGGTTGTACGGGCACCAATTGCGCCCCAGCTCATCAGGTCTGCCAGATATTGTGGCGTAATCATGTCCAGGAATTCACCGGCCGCAGGCAGGCCACTGTCGTTGATCTCCAGCAGCAGCTTGCGCGCAATGCGCAGACCGTCGTTGATCTGGAAGCTGTTATCCATATGCGGATCGTTAATCAGTCCTTTCCAGCCCACGGTGGTGCGCGGTTTCTCAAAATAGACGCGCATCACGATTTCCAGCTCGTCCTTCAGCTCTTCACGGAGGGTGAGCAGACGGGCAGCGTACTCTTTCGCAGCTGCAGGATCGTGAATGGAGCACGGGCCAATCACCACCAGAAGACGATCGTCATTACCTTTCAGGATCTTATGGATCGCTTTACGAGCATGAGAAACCGTGTTTGCGGCATTTTCAGTGGCGGGGAATTTCTCAAGGAGCGCTACAGGAGGTAATAACTCGTTGATCTCTTTAATGCGTAAATCGTCGTTCTGATAATTCATTTTCTTTCCAGCTCTGCCATATCTTTAGTAATGAAAGCAATCCTTTCAATCTATCTTGTCGACCAGGAAGTGTAAACACGGTTTTACACTTCACGCAGATAATTCCTGGAATTCGCCTAAAAATCGCCACAAAATAGCGAAAAACGAGATCTAACCTAAGCTTTTTAACTGTAACAACCAATTTTACACGCTTAAACGCGATTCCCTACTGACGTAAGTCCGTAAGGCGGAATCTTTCGCCTCAGAAAAAGATGCACTGTTGGAGAATGTTATCCAGCGTAACGACAAGAACAGGAGCACCATGATGAAAATGACAAAACTGGCAACCCTCTTCCTGACCGCCACACTCACTCTGGCCAGCGGCAGCGTCCTGGCCGCGGAAACGGGCACATCAGACAGCAACGGTGATGCGAATGCCGCGGCAGCAGCAGGCCAGCCCGCACCTGATGCGAAACAGAATATCGCCCCGAATAATGTCGACAACAGCCAGATCAATACCGGCAACACTAACACCGGAGGCACCATGCTGCATCCCAACGGCAGCGGTTCCGGCACCATGAATCATGACAATATGAGTTCGGACGAGGTTCATAAGAACTCAATGTGCAAGGACGGCAAATGCCCTGACCCTAATGACAAAGTAGGGAACGACGCGAATACCAAAACCGATGGCACCACCCAGTAATGTAGGGTTCGGTAAGAAAAAGGAGAGCTCTGGCTCTCCTTTCTTTTTGGAGTAACCTATTAAAAACGCTACACTAAAAACAATAACATATCAGGAAAGCAGACATGGCTCACTCCCATTCCCACTCACCCTCTCCCGGCAACGACAACGCTAAACGACTGATGCTGGCCTTTGGCGTTACCGCAACGTTTATGATTATCGAGGTCATTGGCGGCCTCATTTCCGGCTCTCTGGCGCTACTGGCTGATGCCGGACATATGCTGACCGATGCCGCAGCGCTGCTCTTCGCCCTGCTGGCGGTGCAGTTTGCGCGTCGTCCTCCCAATGCGCGCCATACCTTCGGCTGGCTGAGGCTGACAACCCTCGCCGCGTTTGTTAACGCCATTGCGCTGGTGGTCATTACCGTTCTTATCGTATGGGAGGCCGTCCAGCGCTTCAGACACCCGCAGCCGATCGCCGGGGCGACAATGATGGTGATTGCCGTGGCGGGGCTGCTGGCGAATATCCTCGCCTTCTGGATTTTGCACCGCGGCAGCGGGGAAAAGAACCTCAACGTGCGCGCTGCGGCTCTGCATGTTCTGGGTGATTTGCTCGGCTCAGTCGGGGCGATTGTCGCCGCGCTGGTGATCCTCTACACCGGCTGGACGCCTGTCGATCCGATTCTGTCCGTGCTGGTGTCGTGTCTGGTCTTGCGCAGCGCCTGGCGGCTGCTGAAGGAGAGCGTGAATGAACTGCTTGAAGGGGCACCGGCATCGATGGATATTGACGAGCTGAAGCGCAACCTGCGCCGTTCAGTCCCGGAAGTCCGCAATGTTCATCACGTGCACGTCTGGCTGGTAGGGGAAAAACCGGTCATGACGCTGCACGTCCAGGTGATCCCGCCTCACGACCACGATGCGCTGCTTGAACGCATCCAGCATTTTCTTGAACATCACTACGAAATTGGCCACGCCACCATCCAGATGGAGTATCAGCCCTGTAACGGGCCGGACTGCCACCTTAACGAGGCGCAGTCCGGACATTCACATCAGCATCACCACTAGCTGGAAAGCGCGTGAGAACCCCGCTCACGCGCGCTCTTAATCCACATCCGGCTGCCGTTCAGCGCAATGAAGGTCAGCAGCAGATATTCCAGCGACATCGCATAGACGCCCTGCAGGGCGAAGATCGCCACGCTGATCACGTTGATGATGACCCACAGCAGCCAGTTCTCAACGTATTTACGGGTCATCAGGATCATCGCTGCAATTGACAGCACCATCATGCAGGAATCCCAGAACGGAAAGGCATCCGGCTGGAGCTCGGGCATCGTCACGTTCAGGCCGAAACCGGACATGACCGAAACGGCAACGCGGGTCAGGAACGCAAACACCGGGTTGATATAGACGGTCATTAAGCCAATGGCGACCACGCAGGCGACAAACCAGGCGATGGCTTTCGGCAAGGGCAGCCAGCGGATCTGCAGCTCTGCCTCCTGCTGGCTGTTCTGACGCGACCACGCGTACCAGCCGTAAATATTGGCGGCGAAGAAGAACAGCTGCAAAAGCAGACTGGCGTACAGCTGGATCTGGAAGAAGATAATCGCAAACAGCGTAACGTTTATCAGCCCGAACGCGTAGTTGCTGATCTTCTCCAGGCTTGCCAGCCAGATACAGAGTAATCCCGCCAGCGTGCCAACGGCCTCAATCCATGACAGGTCATAGCCACCTGCACCAATCGGTATATGAACCAGAATGTTCTGCGTGCTAAAAAAATCCATCTTTTCCCCGGGGCGTTTTGAATTAAGTACGTAGTGTAGCCGCAAAATCCAGCATACGGTTAAGCGGAATTAACGCACCTTCACGCAGGGCGGCATCCACATGGATTTCATGTGCTGCACCGCCTGTCTCAAGCCCTTCGGCAATGGCCTTCAGGCCGTTCATCGCCATCCACGGGCAATGCGCACAGCTGCGGCACGTTGCGCCCTCACCCGCCGTTGGCGCTTCAAGGAGCTCTTTCTCCGGCACGGCCTGCTGCATCTTGTAGAAGATACCACGATCGGTTGCCACGATGAGCTGTCTGTTAGGCAGCGTTCTGGCCGCGTTGATAAGCTGGCTGGTTGAGCCCACGGCGTCCGCCATCTCGACAATAGACTGCGGTGATTCAGGGTGAACAAGAATCGCGGCGTCAGGATAAAGTGCCTTCATGCGCGCCAGCGCCTGGGTTTTGAATTCGTCGTGCACAATGCAGGCACCCTGCCAGCAGAGAACGTCAGCCCCTGTCTGCTTCTGGACATAATTTCCAAGATGGCGGTCAGGCGCCCAGATAATTTTCTCGCCCAGGCTATCCAGATGTTCAATCAGCTCAACGGCGATGCTGGAGGTGACAACCCAGTCTGCCCGTGCTTTTACCGCCGCAGAGGTGTTGGCGTAAACCACCACGGTGCGGTCAGGGTGGGCGTCACAGAAGGCCGTGAATTCGTCAATCGGACAGCCGAGATCCAGTGAACACTCCGCATTAAGCATCGGCATCAGAATGGTTTTTTCAGGGCTCAGGATCTTTGCCGTTTCGCCCATAAAACGCACGCCAGCAACCAGCAGCGTGGAAGCAGGATGTTTTGCACCGAAGCGTGCCATCTCCAGTGAGTCGGAAATACAGCCGCCGGTCTCTTCCGCCAGCTGCTGAATTTCCGGGTCGGTGTAGTAATGGGCCACCATCACCGCATCTCGTTCTTTGAGAAGACGTTTGATCTTCTCACGGTAGAATTGCTTTTCGTCCTGGCTCAGCGGGACAGGCTTTGGCGGAAACGGATAGATTGCGGCTTCAGGATCAAACATCACACTCATTATGGCTTCTCGTTTTACGGGCTTAACAATTTTGCCTTTCTTTTGCATGACATAGCAAAACGCATGGCAATTGTGTTTTGTATACTAAACAAGATAGCGAATATGAGAGGAAAAGTCACCGGAAATAGGTGCGGATAGCATTTGTCGGCCAGCGGCTTCGCCTTGCCCGACCTGCACAGACGGCAGATAGCAAAAAGGCGCCTTTAGGGCGCCTTTCTACACTGGTGGGTCGTGCAGGATTCGAACCTGCGACCAATTGATTAAAAGTCAACTGCTCTACCAACTGAGCTAACGACCCCTTGCGGGATGTACTTCAAATTTATTCAGGCTGGTGGGTCGTGCAGGATTCGAACCTGCGACCAATTGATTAAAAGTCAACTGCTCTACCAACTGAGCTAACGACCCTTTTGGGTGTTGCCTGAATTATCACTCGGAACCAATAAAATTGGTGGGTCGTGCAGGATTCGAACCTGCGACCAATTGATTAAAAGTCAACTGCTCTACCAACTGAGCTAACGACCCGAGTGGTGGGTGATGACGGGCTCGAACCGCCGACCCCCTCCGTGTAAAGGAGATGCTCTACCAACTGAGCTAATCACCCACTCTGTACTGCTGGTGTGCGTTAAGTGGTGGGTCGTGCAGGATGACTCGGCTTCACCTCGCCCTACGGGCCGTTGCTGACGCAACGTTATCCTTCACGTTTTACTACTACTTCCACCTGACTTAGTGGTGGGTCGTGCAGGATTCGAACCTGCGACCAATTGATTAAAAGTCAACTGCTCTACCAACTGAGCTAACGACCCACTTTTACGCTGTTTTCACGTTGTTTGATATCCCGTGGCAACGGCGGCATATATTACTGATTTAAGAATTCAGCGCAACAAAAATTTCGATGAAGATCACTTAACTGCTTACGAATCATGCTGCACGACCAGAAATAACGCGATTTCTGGTCATGCGATAATCATCCCATCGAATTCAGACGTTTTTGCGCCTGCTTAGCACCTTCGGTACCCGGGAATTTAGAGACCACCTGCTGATAAACCGCTTTGGCTTTCGCAGTGTCGCCTTTGTCCTGCATGATGACGCCCACTTTATACATCGCATCAGGCGCTTTTGGCGATTTCGGGTAATTTTTCACCACAGAGGCAAAATAAAACGCCGCATCGTCCTTTTTACCCTTGTTGTAATTCAACTGACCAAGCCAGTAATTCGCATTTGGCTGATAAGTGGAATCAGGGTATTTCTTAACAAAGTTCTGAAACGCAGCAAGCGCGTCATCCTGACGAGATTGATCCTGCACCAGGGCAATGGCCGCGTTGTAGTCCGTATTCGCGTCACCGCTCTGTACAGGCGCACCTGTTGCAGCAGAAGCATCCGCAGCCGGAGCTGATGTCGCCGCACCGGTCTGATCGCCCGCGGCTGGCTGTGCTTGTGCTGCTGCACCACCGCTGCTCAGGCTATCTATCTGCAGCAAAATCTGCTTCTGACGTTCCACAACCTGGTTCAACTGATACTGGCTTTCCTGAATCTGGCCGCGGAGAGAGTCAATATCGTTTTGGTTATCAGAAAGTTGTTGCTGGAGTTGGGTTAAAAGCTGGCTGTGAGCGTTAGAAATACGCTCGAGTTGAGTGACCCGGTCTTCTACCGAGCCTGAGCCGACACTACTGATTGGTGCCTGAGCAAAAGCGGCCCAGGGGGCCGCTATTCCAACCAGTAACGACAGACTCAACAGATGATGTCTGAAGTTACTGCTCATGCAATTCTCTTAGTAAACCAGTACGGCACGACGGTTTTTGGAGTAAGCCGCTTCGTCGTGACCCAGTACTGCAGGTTTTTCTTTACCGTAAGAAACGATGGAGATCTGGTCAGCAGAAACGCCTTTACCCTGCAGGTACATTTTAACAGCGTTAGCACGACGTTCACCCAGGGAGATGTTGTACTCTGGAGTACCACGTTCGTCCGCGTGACCTTCTACGGTGACTTTGTAAGATGGGTTGCTACGCAGGAAGTTAGCGTGAGCATCCAGCATCGCAGCGAAGTCAGAACGGATGTCGTATTTATCCAGATCGAAGTAAACGATGTTGTTCTGCTGCAGCTGCTGCATCTGAAGACGCGCTTGCTCTTCAGAAGACATGTTGCCATTGCCGTTCGCGTCCATACCGGTGCCGGCACCCATCATGCCTTCGCCGCTCTGGTCATTGCTGGCGTTCTTGTTAGAAGAACACGCTGCGATTGCCATTACAGGCAGAGCGATCATCAGCCCCTTCAGCACTTTGTTCAGTTGCATTTCTATGATTCCTTTAGTAATCAATTAATTATTATTTACAGATACGGCGACCAGGCAGGTGATTTTACCTGTCCATCAGTTGCCGGAATACGCGCTTTGAAACGCCCATCTGTAGAAACCAGATTCAGCACAGATCCCATCCCCTGAGAAGAGCTGTAGATTACCATCGTGCCGTTAGGTGCCAGACTTGGCGTTTCATCCAGGAACGTTGACGACAGAACTTGAACGCCACCCGCTACCAGATCCTGTTTGGCAATGTGCTGCTGCCCACCGTTGGAGCTCACCATTACCATAAATTTACCGTCGCTGCTCACGTCTGAGTTCTGGTTCTGCGAACCTTCCCAGGTAATACGCTGCGGAGCACCGCCGTTGATGTTGACTTTATAGATTTGTGGACGGCCAGCCTGGTCAGAAGTAAACGCCAGGTTTTGACTATCCGGGAACCATGAAGGTTCAGTGTTGTTGCTGCGGCCGTCGGTCACCTGACGGATCTGGCCAGAGCCAATGTCCATCACGTACAGGTTCAGGCTACCGGTTTTTGACAGCGCAAACGCCAGTTTAGACCCGTCCGGAGAGAAGGAAGGTGCACCGTTGTGACGTGGGAAAGACGCCACCTGACGAACAGCTCCGTTTGCCAGCGTCTGGATAACCAGCGCTGAACGGCCGCTTTCGAAGGTTACATAGGCCAGTTTAGAACCGTCCGGAGACCAGGCTGGAGACATCAGCGGCTGAGAAGAACGTTTCACCAGGAACTGGTTGTAGCCGTCGTAGTCAGATACGCGCAGCTCATACGGGAACTGACCACCGTTGGTCTGCACCACATAAGCAATACGGGTACGGAACGCCCCTTTAATGCCGGTCAGTTTTTCAAATACCGCATCGCTGGCAGCGTGTGCCGCGTAGCGCAGGTACTGCTTAGTGACCTTGTAAGAGTTCTGTGCCAGAACGGTACCCGGTGCACCGCCGGTATCCACCAGCTGCCAGGCCACGTTGTAAGAGCCGTCCGGGTTAGGCGTAACCTGACCCACAACCACGGCATCAATACCCAGTGCAGACCATGCTGCAGGCTGTACTTCCTGCGCGCTGCCCGGCTGCTGCGGCAGACGAGAACGATCTAACGGGTTGAATTTACCGCTGTTACGCAGGTCAGCCGCCACGATGCCACCGGCATCTTCAGGTGCAGCGCCAGGACCGGCCCACTGGAACGGAACAACACCGATTGGGCGTGCCGAGTCCACCCCCTGGGTGATCTCGATACGTACTTCTGCGTGCAGTACTGCTGCCCACAGCATTAAAAAACTAAATGCTACACGTAATGCCTGCTTCATCATATCTCCCTTATCCGGGTAACCTTACCCACGATAATTTAGCAGAATGTTAACAAACTCAAATAGACAAAACTACCAGAACCCTGTGACTAAACCTGGTCTATTTTTCCCCGTTTGCACGGGGAAAATGTAACTTAAGGTTTGAAGTCCAGCGGCGCATTTTTGAAGACTTCGTAAACTGCCTGAGACGGCGGTTTAGGCATCTTCGCCTGACGCGCTGCAGCCAGGGCCGCAGTACATAAAGCCGGGTCGCCACCTTCAGACTTGATATCCAGCAGCATGCCGTCCGGAGCCAGTTTTATACGCAACGTACACGTTTTACCGGTATAGGAAGACGCATCATAGAATCGGCTTTCAATAGCGGATTTAATCTGCGCGGCATAACCGTTGATTTCAGCCCCTGTCGCACCGTTACTCTTAGTGTTACCACTTCCCGTCGGCGCTGCGTTGTTTCCTTTCGCCCCACCGCCCGTTTTCGGTGCATTCTTACCGGAGCTCAAATCGCCCAGCAGATCGTCAACCCCTGCGGCAGCAGCGGCTTTTTCAGCAGCCGCGGCCTTTTTGACCGCCGCTTTATCAGCAGCAGCTTTCTTATCGGCAGCGGCCTTCTCAGCTGCAGCTTTCTTATCGGCGGCAGCCTTCTCAGCTGCAGCTTTTTTATCGGCAGCGGCTTTTTCAGCGGCGGCAGCTTTTTCTGCAGCCGCTTTCTCAGCAGCAGCCGCTTTCTTCGCGGCCTCGGCAGCAGCTTTCTTCTCTGCTTCCTGAGCGGCTTTTTTCGCGGCTTCCGCTTCGGCTTTCTTCTGAGCATCAGCAGCGGCTTTCTTCACGGCTTCCGCTTCAGCTTTCTTTTGAGCATCGGCAGCGGCTTTCTTTGCCGCTTCCGCTTCAGCTTTCTTCTGAGCATCAGCAGCGGCTTTCTTCGCCGCTTCTGCCGCTAATTTTGCCTGGGCATCAGCCTGTGCTTTCGCGTCCGCTGCGGCTTTTGCTGCCGCCTCTTCCGCCTGCTTTTGCTGTTCCTGTGCTTTCTTCGCGGCCTCTTCGGCTTGCTTCTGCTGTTCCGCCTGCTCTTTCGCAGCTTCCTGCGCCTGCAAACGCTCTTTCTCAAGCTGCTTCAGACGCTCCTGCTCTGCGGCCTGCTTTTCACGCAGTTCTTCCGCCTGCTGTTGCGACTGTTTTTCACGCTGCTCTTCAGCCCGTTTGGCACTCGCCTTCTGCTGCTGTTCGCGATTATAGTTCTGTACTACCGCACCGGGATCCACCATCACGGCGTCAATGGAAGACCCTCCACCGCCACCGGCTGATGCATCAATATGCTCGTCGAACGAACTCCAGATCAGCGCTGCAAGGAGAATCACGTGCAGCACTGCGGAGACGATTATCGCTCGCTTAAGCTTGTCGTTCTGTTCGGTTGCCTTTGACACTATCGGTTCCCAAAAACTACGCGGATGATCAAATAGGTTGGGTCATTAAGCCAACTGACTTAACACCCGCACTATGTAGCAAGTTCAGCGCTTTAATAATTTCATCGTAGGGTACGTCTTTCGCGCCACCGATTAAGAAGACCGTTTTCGGATTTGACTCCAGACGACGCTGCGCTTCAGCAATCACCTGCTCAGGCGGCAGCTGATCCATACGATCTTTCTCTACCACGACGCTGTATTGCCCTACGCCGGAAACCTCAATGATAACCGGAGGATCGTCATTGGTGCTCACCGCCTGTGATTCTGTCGCATCCGGCAGATCCACTTCCACGCTCTGAGTAATGATTGGCGCTGTCGCCATGAAGATCAGCAGCAGTACCAGCAGGACGTCCAGCAGTGGAACGATATTGATTTCGGACTTGAGCTCGCGACGACCTCGTCCACGCGATCTGGCCATGGTTTACCCCTTGTTGCTCTCGGTGCTGGTAAACGCCTGACGGTGCAGAATCGCAGTGAACTCTTCCATAAAGTTGTCGTAGTTCAGTTCCAGTTTGTTCACGCGCTGGTTCAGACGGTTGTAAGCCATAACCGCAGGAATTGCCGCAAACAGACCGATAGCGGTCGCAATCAGTGCTTCAGCGATACCCGGTGCAACCATCTGCAACGTCGCCTGCTTCACCGCGCCCAGCGCGATAAAGGCGTGCATGATCCCCCACACGGTACCAAACAGGCCGATATACGGGCTGATGGAACCGACAGTACCGAGGAATGGAATATGCGTTTCGAGATTTTCCAGCTCACGGTTCATAGAGATACGCATCGCACGCGAGGCACCTTCTACAACCGCTTCCGGCGCATGATTGTTTGCACGATGCAGACGAGCAAACTCTTTGAAACCGCTATAAAAAATTTGCTCGGAGCCTGTAAGGTTTTCACGACGTCCCTGGCTTTCCTGATACAGACGAGAAAGCTCAATACCCGACCAGAACTTATCTTCAAACGCTTCAGCTTCACGGCCAGCGGCATTGAGGATACGCGTTCTCTGGATGATGATGGCCCAGGATGCGATTGAAAAACCAATCAAAATCAACATGATAAGTTTAACCAGAAGGCTTGCCTTCAGGAACAAATCAAGGATATTCATGTCAGTCACTGCTTAAACTCCGCGACAATAGACTTAGGAAGCGCACGAGGCTTCATTATGGTTGGATCAACACAAACAATCAGCACTTCAGCTGAGTTCAGTACGGTATTCTCTGCGTTGACTATCCGCTGCGTGAAAACCAGTGAGGTCCCGCGCATTGATGTAATTTCAGTTTGGACTTCGAGCATATCGTCGAGTCTGGCAGGCGCAAAATACTCAAGCGTCATCTTGCGTACCACGAAGGCAACTCGCTCAGCCAACAGCACCTGTTGACTAAAGTGATGATGGCGCAGCATCTCTGTGCGTGCCCGTTCATAAAAAGCAACGTAGCTGGCGTGGTAAACCACACCACCGGCATCGGTATCTTCGTAATAGACACGAACCGGCCATCGAAACAGCGTTGTATTCACTTTACATCCCGGTAATGCAACAAAAGTTAATGCTTTTAAACTTCGCTACTATACGCGCGGGAAAGAGGGTTGGGAATGGGAGAAAGTAAACGGAGAGTAAATTTTTATGGGCTCGGGTAAGCCCATAACGTTAACGGACATTTCTTATTCAGAAGAAGAAGAAAATCAAACCGGCGAGAAGCACCAGATCGGCAATCAGCGGGCAAAAAATTCCCTGCCAGTGAATGGCTTTCGGACGAAAGCCGACGCCGTGGATCACACCTGCGCACACCGCCCACATAATGAGAAAGCCGTGCCAGATTTCAAGCTCGCTGGTTTTCGCTGCAAAGCGCGAAGGGTCCCAGAAGATACAACCTGCCAGCAGTAATGCCATCACTAAAGAAAGCGCCCGTAGCGGGCGCTTATCCATTACCGCGTAAAGCGTCGCGATAATATTCATCAGTGTTTTTCTTCACCCGCTTTGGTCGCTTCGACGTGCTCAAGCGCCAGGGCAGTGATGACACCAAATGCACAGGCAAGAAGCGTCCCTAAAATCCATGCGAAATACCACATATTCAGCTCCTTACTTAGTACATAGAGTGGGTGTTGCTTTCGATATGTTCTTTAGTGATGCGACCGAACATTTTCCAGTAACACCAGGTGGTGTAGAGCAGGATAATCGGTACGAACACGCAAGCAACATACGTCATCAGGTTCAGCGTCAGCTGGCTGGACGTTGCGTCCCACATGGTCAGGCTAGCATTCAGCATGGTGCTGGATGGCATGACGAATGGGAACATCGCAATACCCGCCGTCAGGATGATGCACGCCAGGGTCAGCGAAGAGAACACGAACGCCAGCGCGCCTTTCTCCAGACGAGACGTCAACACGGTCAGCAGCGGCAGCAATACGCCCAGAGCCGGGATCGCCCACAGCGCAGGGGTGTTATTGAAGTTCACCAGCCATGCGCCAGCCTGACGCGCCACTTCTTTGGTCAGCGGGTTAGACGGTGCCGAGTGGTTAATTGCAGAGGTCACCACATAACCATCAATGCCGTACACCACCCACACACCGGCCAGTGCGAAGCAGACCAGCGTTACCAGCGCAGCGACCTGAGCCGTCGCGCGAGAACGCAGGTGCAGTTCACCAACCGTACGCATCTGCAGATAGGTTGCGCCCTGAGTGATGATCATCGCCACGCTCACCACGCCGGCCAGCAGGCCAAATGGATTCAGCAGCTGGAAGAAGTTACCCGTGTAGTAAAGACGCATGTATTCGTCCAGGTGGAACGGTACGCCCTGCAGCAGGTTACCGAACGCCACGCCGATCACCAGCGGTGGAACGAAGCTACCGATAAAGATGCCCCAGTCCCACATGTTGCGCCAGCGGGTGTCTTCAATCTTGGAACGGTAGTCGAAACCGACCGGACGGAAGAATAAAGAGGCCAGCACCAGAATCATCGCCACGTAGAAGCCGGAGAACGCAGCCGCGTAGACCATCGGCCAGGCAGCGAACAGCGCGCCGCCAGCGGTGATCAGCCACACCTGGTTACCGTCCCAGTGAGGGGCGATGGAGTTGATCATGATTCGACGCTCGGTGTCATTACGACCGAGGAAACGGGTGAGCATCCCCACCCCCATGTCGAAACCATCCGTGACGGCAAAACCGATCAGCAGAACGCCAACCAGCAGCCACCAGATAAAACGCAATACTTCATAATCGATCATTTGATGACTCCTGTCTTAGCGTGCCGGCTGAGTAGTCGCAGTGGACTGCTCGTAGTGATAGCGACCGGTTTTCAGGCTGCTTGGGCCAAGGCGCGCGAACTTGAACATCAGGAACAGTTCAGCCACCAGGAACAGGGTGTACAGACCACAAATCAGCAGCATGGAGAAGATCAGGTCGCCCGCTGTCAGGGACGAGTTCGCTACCGCCGTTGGCAGTACCTCACCAATCGCCCATGGCTGACGGCCGTACTCCGCAACAAACCAGCCGGATTCGATAGCGATCCACGGCAGTGGAATACCGTACAGCGCGGTGCGCAGCAGCCATTTTTTCTCGCCGATGCGGTTGCGAATCACGGACCAGAAGGACGCCGCAATGATCAGCAGCATAATGATGCCGCAGCCCACCATGATACGGAATGCGAAGTACAGTGGCGCAACGCGTGGAATCGAGTCTTTGGTTGCCATCTGGATCTGCGCTTCTGTCGCATCAGAAACGTTCGGGGTATAACGCTTCAGCAGCAAACCGTAACCCAGATCTTTCTTCACGTTGTTGAACTGGTCGCGAACGGCCTGGTCGGTAGAGCCTGCACGCAGCTGTTCCAGCAGCGAGTAGGCTTTCATACCGTTACGGATACGCTCTTCGTGCTGAACCATCAGCTCTTTCAGACCGGTCACCTGCTTGTCAACAGAACGGGTGGCGATGATACCCAGCGCATAAGGGATCTGAATGGCGAAGCGGTTTTCCTGCGCGTCCTGATCCGGAATACCGAACAGCGTAAAGGCAGCAGGTGCTGGTTGGGTTTCCCATTCGGCTTCGATGGCGGCCAGTTTGGTTTTCTGCACGTCACCCATTTCATAACCGGATTCATCACCCAGAACGATAACAGAGAGGATTGCAGCCATACCGAAGCTTGCAGCGATAGCAAAGGAGCGCTTAGCAAACGCGAAGTCACGACCGCGCAGCATGTAGTAAGAGCTGATGCCCAGTACAAACATCGCGCCGCACACGTAGCCAGAAGCCACGGTGTGAACGAATTTAACCTGCGCAACCGGGTTCAGGACCAGCTCGGCAAAGCTGACCATCTCCATTCGCATGGTTTCGAAGTTGAAATCAGACGCGATAGGGTTCTGCATCCAGCCGTTCGCCACCAGGATCCACAGCGCGGACAGGTTCGAACCTAATGCCACCAGCCAGGTCACCGCCATATGCTGGACTTTACCCAGACGGTCCCAGCCGAAGAAGAACAGACCTACAAAGGTGGATTCGAGGAAGAATGCCATCAGACCTTCAATGGCCAGCGGCGCACCGAAGATATCCCCGACATAGTGGGAATAGTAAGACCAGTTAGTCCCGAACTGGAACTCCATGGTCAAACCGGTTGCCACGCCCAGCGCAAAGTTGATACCAAACAACTTGCCCCAGAACTTGGTCATATCTTTATAAATCTGTTTGCCGGAGAGAACGTATACCGTTTCCATAATGGCCAGCAGGAACGCCATACCGAGCGTCAGTGGCACAAACAGGAAGTGGTACATCGCGGTCAAGGCAAACTGTAAGCGCGACAGTTCGACTATATCTAACATCATGACTCCTTGCTCATCGCATGAAGACTCCGAGAGTGAACCCCGTCAGAGAGAGATCCACACGCATGCCCCAATACAAATTATTCGCATCCTTGTCGTCGTTATTACCCTGAAGGAGGATAAAAACGATGACGTGAGGTTACAAATACGTTAATAAAAAACTCAAATTGATCCCGCAAATATAATACGCTGCAAAACCCTTACAATAAACAGGTTTTTATTGAATCACATTTACGTTTTTCGACGGCGATCAATTTATAGCAAAATTACCACTTTTCGGCCATTTTGATCGGGGACAATTTACCGCCTTTTGATGAGTTTTTCCAAGGATTAAACATTGATTTAAATCAAAAACAATCCTTTGTGTTAAATGTGTTTTGATGCGGTGAACATAGTAAAAACCATGTTAAAGATATGTATATAAAATACAATTAAGGTTATCAAGTCGATTGATGAATATAAACAGAAGTGATTTTTATTAACTCAGAAGCCCGAATGCCTAATTTATTCAGGACATAAATTTTAGTGCGTTTTTCGTTTTTTTCCATCCGCTCTCTTTAAGGTAAATAAATAACAATTATTTTACTTTTATCCCCCTCTCTAATTAACACCATTTAGTGACTATTGCATGATGCCCGGCAGGCAATAAAAAAGGCCGCTTTACAGCGGCCAACCATGTCGAAACGGACATTTTTATACTTCAACGCCCCCCTTTCGGGGAGCAGAGAGGACTTACTTAATGATGGATTTCAGTGCTTCGCCGATATCCGCCAGGCTGCGAACGGTTTTCACGCCTGCGGCTTCCAGCGCTGCGAATTTCTCATCAGCCGTACCCTTACCACCGGCGATGATCGCGCCTGCGTGACCCATACGCTTGCCTTTCGGCGCGGTCACACCCGCGATGTAACCGACTACTGGCTTGGTCACGTGTTCTTTGATGTAAGCAGCGGCTTCTTCTTCCGCGCTACCACCGATCTCACCGATCATCACGATCGCTTCGGTCTGTGGATCTTCCTGGAACAGCTTCAGGATGTCGATGAAGTTAGAGCCCGGAATTGGGTCACCGCCGATGCCCACGCAGGTGGACTGGCCGAAGCCGTAATCGGTAGTCTGCTTAACGGCTTCATAGGTCAGCGTACCGGAACGGGACACGATGCCCACTTTACCCGGCTTGTGAATGTGGCCCGGCATGATGCCGATTTTGCATTCGCCCGGGGTGATAACGCCAGGGCAGTTCGGGCCGATCATGCGCACGCCTGCTTCATCCAGCTTCACCTTCACGGTCAGCATATCCAGCGTCGGGATGCCTTCAGTGATGGTGATGATCAGCTTGATGCCTGCGTCGATCGCTTCCAGAATGGAGTCTTTGCAGAACGGTGCCGGAACGTAGATCACGGTCGCGGTTGCGCCCGTCGCTTCAACGGCTTCACGCACGGTGTTGAATACCGGCAGGCCCAGATGCGTGGTGCCGCCTTTACCTGGCGTTACGCCGCCAACCATCTGCGTGCCGTAGGCAATCGCCTGTTCGGAGTGGAAAGTCCCCTGGCTACCGGTGAAGCCCTGGCAGATAACCTTGGTATCTTTATTAATTAAAACTGACATTATTTCCCCTCCACTGCGGCAACAACCTGCTGAGCTGCATCCGTCAGACTTTTCGCTGCAATAATATTCAGGCCGCTGTCAGCCAGTTTTTTCGCGCCGAGTTCAGCGTTGTTACCTTCCAGACGTACAACAACCGGAACGTTCACGCCCACTTCTTCTACCGCACCGATGATACCGTCGGCGATCAGGTCGCAACGAACGATGCCGCCGAAGATGTTAACCAGAACGGCCTTCACGTTGTCGTCAGAGAGGATGATTTTGAACGCTTCGGTTACGCGCTCTTTGGTTGCGCCACCGCCTACGTCGAGGAAGTTTGCTGGCTCACCGCCGTGCAGCTTAACGATGTCCATGGTGCCCATTGCCAGGCCCGCACCGTTAACCATGCAGCCGATGTTGCCGTCCAGCGCTACGTAGTTCAGCTCCCACTGTGCAGCCTGTGCTTCACGCGGATCTTCCTGAGACTGGTCGCGCATTTCGCGCAGATCCGACTGGCGGAACAGCGCGTTGCCGTCAGCGCCCAGCTTGCCGTCGAGGCAGATCAGGTCGCCCTGGGTGGTGATCACCAGCGGGTTGATCTCGATCAGCGCCAAATCGCGCTCCAGGAAGATGTTCGCCAGACCCATGAAGATCTTGGTGAACTGCTGAACCAGCTTGCCTTCCAGGCCCAGTTTGAACGCCAGCTCGCGACCCTGGTAAGGCATCGGGCCCGCCAGCGGATCGATTGCCACTTTGTGGATCAGGTGCGGGGTTTCTTCCGCCACTTTTTCGATTTCCACGCCGCCTTCGGTAGACGCCATGAACACCACGCGACGGGAGCTACGGTCAACAACCGCGCCCAAATACAGTTCTTTTGCGATATCGGTCGCCGCTTCAACCAGGATCTGGTTAACCGGCTGGCCGTTCGCATCTGTCTGGTAGGTTACCAGACGCTTGCCGAGCCAATGTTCAGCAAACGCACGAATCTCTTCTTTACTCTTAACAACCTTCACACCGCCAGCTTTACCACGGCCACCAGCGTGAACCTGACACTTAACTACCCAAGGGCCGGAACCGATTTTAGATGCGGCTTCTTCTGCTTCACGCGGGGTAGTACAGGCATAACCCACCGGAGCCGGTAAGCCATACCGGGCAAACAGCTGTTTGGCCTGATATTCATGTAAGTTCATGTGTTCTATCCATCCTTCAGGTAATCGTTAGGTCGTGCTTTTATTGGCCCGGCAGCCATACGCCGCCGGGCAAGACTGCAAAACTAGACGTCCAGCAGCAGACGGGTTGGATCTTCCAGCAGCTCTTTAATCGCGACCAGGAAGCCCACGGACTCGCGGCCGTCGATCAGGCGGTGATCGTAAGAGAGCGCCAGGTACATCATCGGCAGGATCTCAACTTTACCGTCTACCGCCATAGGGCGATCTTTAATGGCATGCATACCCAGGATCGCGCTCTGCGGCGGGTTAATGATCGGGGTAGACATCAGCGAGCCGAATACGCCGCCGTTGGTAATGGTGAAGTTACCGCCGGTCAGGTCGTCTACGGTCAGCTTGCCGTCGCGGCCTTTAACAGCCAGCTCTTTAATGTTTTTCTCGATGTCAGCCATACCCAGGGTATCCACATCACGCAGAACCGGGGTGACCAGTCCGCGTGGAGTAGAAACCGCCATGCTGACGTCGAAATAGTTATGGTAAACCACGTCATCGCCGTCAATAGACGCGTTCACTTCCGGATAGCGTTTCAGCGCTTCAACTACCGCCTTCACGTAGAAGGACATAAAGCCCAAACGGATACCGTGACGTTTTTCAAACGCGTCACCGTACTGCTTGCGCAGGTCCATGATTGGCTTCATGTTCACTTCGTTGAAGGTGGTCAGCATCGCGGTGGAGTTTTTCGCTTCCAGCAGACGCTCGGCCACGCGCTTGCGCAGGCGAGTCATCGGCACGCGTTTTTCGCTGCGGGCACCCAGAGCAGGCTGTGCTGCCGGTGCCGCCGCAGGGGCTTTCGCTTCTGCCTGAGCAGGCGCTTTCGCCAGGTGTTTATCGATGTCTTCGCGGGTCAGACGACCGCCCACACCGGTGCCTTTGATGGCTGCCGGGTCAAGGCTGTGTTCAGCCAGCAGGCGACGGATCGCCGGGCTGAGAGCGTCGTTAGACTGTTCTTCCAGAGAAGCCTGCTGGCGCTGAGCCGGCGTAGAGGCTTTCTCTTCAGATTTCGCGCTGGACTCTTTGCCCGCGCTGTTGCCTTCACGCAGGCGACCCAGGATCTGACGAGAGGTTACGGTGGTACCTTCATCTTCCAGCACCGCGTCCAGAACGCCATCCGCCGAAGCCGGTACTTCCAGTACCACTTTGTCAGTTTCGATTTCTACCAGCACTTCATCGCGCTTAACGGCATCGCCTGGTTTTTTGTGCCAGGTAGCGACGGTCGCATCTGCTACGGATTCAGGCAGGTCGGGAACAAGAATATCTACGCTACTCATTTTGTATCCTTTAATTAATCGACGTTCAGCGCGTCATTGACCAGATCTTGTTGCTGCTTCTGGTGAACGGACATATACCCTACCGCCGGAGAGGCGGAGGCCGGGCGACCTGCATAGCGCAGGGCTGACCCAAATGGAATCACTTCACGGAAATGATGCTGGCTGCAGTACCATGCGCCCTGGTTAAGCGGCTCTTCCTGGCACCAGACAAAATCATGTACGTGAGCGTACTGTTTCAGCACTTCCTGCATCGCCTGATGCGGGAACGGATAAAGCTGTTCGATACGCACGATGGCGACATCTTTCTGATCGTTCTTGCGGCGCTGTTCCAGCAGGTCGTAATAAACCTTACCAGAACACATCACCACGCGCTTCACGCCCTGCGGATCCAGCTCGTCAATTTCACCGATGGCTGGCAGGAAGGTTCCGTTCGCCAGTTCTTCCAGGCTCGACACCGCCAGCGGGTGACGCAGCAGGGATTTCGGCGACATCACCACCAGCGGACGGCGCATACCGCGCAGCGCCTGACGACGCAGCATGTGGTAGACCTGAGCCGGGGTGGACGGCACGCAGACCTGCATGTTCTGCTCGGCGCAGAGCTGCAGATAACGTTCCAGACGCGCGGAGGAGTGCTCCGGACCCTGACCTTCATAACCGTGCGGCAGCAGCATTACCAGGCCACACATACGGCCCCACTTCTGCTCGCCGGAGGAGATGAACTGGTCGATCACCACCTGCGCGCCGTTGGCGAAGTCACCGAACTGCGCTTCCCAGATGGTCAGGGTGCGTGGTTCAGCGGTGGCATAACCGTATTCGAAGGCCAGAACCGCTTCTTCAGACAGCACGGAGTCCCAGACCTTGAACTGGCCCTGACCGTTGTGCACGTGCTGCAGCGGGGTGTAGGTTGAACCGTTGGACTGGTTGTGAACAACCGCGTGACGGTGGAAGAAGGTCCCACGGCCCGCATCTTCACCGGACAGACGAACAGGAATGCCTTCGTCAACCAGCGTTGCGTAAGCCAGCGTTTCCGCGCCGCCCCAGTCGAACAGCTTCTCGCCTGCCGCCATGGACTGACGGTCAGCGTAAATTTTCGCCACGCGAGACTGCATCTCGATAGCGTCCGGTACGGTGCTGATGCGTTTAGCCAGCTCCTGCAGGCGCTTCATCTCAACCTTGTTCGGGTAGCTCTCATCCCACTCGTGGTTGAGGTACGGCGACCAGGTAAAGGAGTGCATGTTCATCGGGCGCAGCTCTTTGACCACGCATTCACCCGCATCCAGCGCGTCGCGGTAGAGGTTGACCATTTCGGTCGCATCTTCCAGCGTCGTCACTTTGTCGCTCTCCAGCTTGTCAGCATAGATTTTGCGCGGGGTCGGGTGTTTTTTGATTTTCTGATACATCAACGGCTGGGTTGCACTTGGCTCGTCCGCTTCGTTGTGGCCGTGACGGCGGTAGCAGAAGAGGTCAATGAACACATCGCGTTTAAAGGTGTTACGGAAATCCAGCGCCAGACGGGTAACGAAAGCAACGGCTTCCGGGTCATCCGCGTTAACGTGGAAGATTGGCGCCTGCACCATCTTACCGATGTCGGTGCAGTATGGGGTAGAACGCGCGTCCAGCGGGTTAGAGGTGGTAAAGCCCACCTGGTTGTTGATCACGATGCGAACGGTACCGCCCACTTCGTAACCACGCGCTTTCGACATGTTCAGGGTTTCCTGAACTACGCCCTGCCCTGTTACCGCCGCATCGCCGTGGATGGTAATTGGCAGAACTTTATTGCTGCTCGGCTCGTCCAGACGATCCAGACGCGCACGCACGGAACCGATAACCACCGGGCTAACGATTTCCAGGTGTGACGGGTTAAACGCCAGCGCCAGGTGAACCAGACCGCCTTCGGTTTCGATATCCGACGAGAAGCCCATGTGGTACTTCACGTCGCCGGTGCCGAGGTGTTCTTTATGTTTGCCCGCGAATTCGTCGAACAGGTCCTGCGGTTTTTTACCCAGCACGTTGACCAGCACGTTCAGACGACCACGGTGCGCCATGCCCAGTACCACTTCACGGGTGCCGCTCTTGCCTGCGTGACGAATCAGCTCTTTCAGCATCGGCACCAGCGCGTCGCCGCCTTCCAGCGAGAAGCGTTTTGCGCCCGGGAATTTCGCGCCCAGATAGCGCTCAAGCCCTTCCGCTGCGGTCAGTTCGTTCAGGAAGCGTTTTTTCTCGTCAGCCGAGAAGGTCGCGTGGCCCGCTACGGATTCGATGCGCTGCTGGATCCAGCGTTTCTCTTCGGTAGAGGTAATGTGCATGTATTCCGCGCCGATGGAGCCGCAGTAGGTTTGCTTGAGCGCGTCAATCAGATCGCCCAGCTTCATCGTGTCTTTGCCGATGGCAAAGGAACCTACGTTAAAGCTTTCCTGGAAATCGGCCTCGGTCAGATCGTGATACGCCGGATCGAGATCGGCCACACGGTCTTGCTGCCACAGTCCCAGCGGATCGAGATTCGCATGCTGGTGACCGCGGAAGCGATAAGCGTTGATAAGCTGCAGGACTTTAACCTGCTTCGCATTAGTGTCAGGGTCGGAAATCGCAGAAGAGTAACGTGAGGCATCCTTCGCCAGACGACGGAAATAATCACGTGTTTTGGAATGGAATTGATCCGGTTTGACCCCTGTGCCAGGCAACTGCTGGAACATGGAACGCCAGTTTGCGTCCACTGAGTCAGGATCGGTTAAGAAGTCTTCATAGAGCTGTTCAATCCAGCTCTGGTTCGCACCAGAAAGGAAAGAAGAGTCCAGCCAGGCTTTCATTGCGCCGTTCTGCATCGTGATCCCTTAAGCATTTTTATGCTTACTTTCGCCGTAGAAACTACCACGCACACCACGTGTACGTGCCGGGGTTCACCTGCGAGCTCTTTGTGGCCCGCGAAGGAACCTTTAGAAACTGTCTAAGGGTCTTTACCCTCACCCCTACCCTCTCCCTAAGGGAGAGGGGGAATGCCGTCGGCAGTTTTTAAAGATTTCCTGCAATCTGTCCCCTCTCCCTTAGGGAGAGGGTTAGGGTGAGGGGAACAGCGCTCCCCTCTCACTACTTACGCACTGCGCTGCAGCAGCATCGACTTAATATGGCCGATGGCGCGCGTCGGGTTCAGCCCCTTCGGACACACACTGACGCAGTTCATGATGCTATGGCAGCGGAATACGCTGAAAGCGTCACTCAGTCCTTCCAGACGGCTGTCGGTTTCGGTGTCGCGGCTATCAATCAGGAAGCGATAGGCAGCCAGCAGACCGGCCGGGCCGATAAACTTGTCCGGGTTCCACCAGAACGACGGGCAGGACGTTGAACAGCATGCGCAGAGAATACACTCGTACAACCCATCGAGTTTTTCACGCTGCTCAGGAGACTGTAAGTGTTCGCGAGCGGGTGGATTTTGCCCATTATTCAATAAGTAAGGCTTAATCTTCTCATATTGTGCATAGAATTGCCCCATGTCTACCACCAAATCACGCACGACCGGCAGGCCTGGCAGAGGACGGATAACAATTTTCTGACCAGGACGCTGCAGCGCTGAAATTGGCGTGATGCAGGCCAGGCCATTTTTGCCGTTCATGTTCACACCGTCAGAGCCACAAACCCCTTCACGGCAGGAGCGGCGGAACGACAGCGTAGGATCTTTTTCTTTCAGCTGGATTAACGCATCCAGCAGCATCATGTCGCGACCTTCTTCCGCTTCCAGGGTGTAGTCCTGCATACGCGGAGCATCATCAACATCCGGGTTATAACGATAAACTGAGAATTCGAGTTTCATTATCCTGTCTCCGCATTAGTAAGTACGAATCTTCGGCGGGAACGCCGGACGCAGTTTCGGTTCCATGTTGACGCTACGACGCGTCATGGATTCCGACTCTGGCAGATACAGGGAATGGCACAGCCAGTTTTCGTCATCACGATCCGGGAAGTCGAAGCGGCTATGCGCGCCACGGCTTTCGGTACGGAAGTTTGCCGACATCGCCGTCGCGAACGCGGTTTCCATCAGGTTATCCAGCTCCAGGCACTCAACGCGCTGGGTGTTGAATTCGCTGGAGGTGTCGTCCAGACGGGCATTTTTCAGACGCTCGCGGATCGCTTTCAGCTGCTCAAGACCTTTGGCCATCGCGTCGCCTTCGCGGAACACCGAGAAGTTGTGCTGCATGCATTCCTGCAGCGCTTTACGGATTTCCACCGGATCTTCGCCGTTGCGGTTACCGTTCCAGCGGTTGAGGCGCTCAAGAGAGGCATCAATTTCGTCGTCGGTCGCGTCACGCAGCGCGCCCTGCTCGGCAATGGATTCCTGCAGATGCAGACCGACTGCACGACCAAACACCACCAGGTCCAGCAGGGAGTTGCCGCCCAGACGGTTTGCACCGTGTACGGATACGCAGGCAATTTCGCCCACCGCGAACAGGCCAGGAATAACCACGTCTTCGCCCTGCTCGTTTACGGTCAGCGCCTGACCGGTCACTTTGGTCGGAATACCGCCCATCATGTAGTGGCAGGTTGGAATAACCGGAATCGGCTCTTTGACCGGGTCGACGTGTGCGAAGGTGCGGGACAGCTCCAGGATGCCCGGCAGACGGGACTCCAGAACTTCTTTACCCAGATGGTCGAGCTTCAGCTTCGCGTGTGGCCCCCATGGGCCGTCACAGCCGCGGCCTTCACGGATTTCGATCATGATGGAACGCGCCACCACGTCACGACCCGCCAGGTCTTTCGCATTCGGGGCATAACGCTCCATGAAGCGCTCGCCGTGCTTGTTCAGCAGGTAGCCACCTTCACCGCGGCAGCCTTCTGTTACCAGAACGCCCGCACCGGCGATACCGGTTGGGTGGAACTGCCACATCTCCATATCCTGCACCGGCACGCCCGCGCGGATAGCCATACCGACACCGTCACCGGTATTGATGTGGGCGTTGGTGGTGGACTGATAGATACGGCCTGCGCCGCCGGTAGCCAGCACGGTAGCGCGGGCTTTGAAGTAAACCACTTCACCGGTTTCGATGCACAGCGCGGTACAGCCGACGATTGCGCCATCGGCGTTTTTCACCAGATCCAGCGCGTACCACTCGGAGAAGATGGTGGTGTGGTTTTTCAGGTTCTGCTGATACAGGGTGTGCAGCAGTGCGTGACCGGTACGGTCAGCCGCCGCCGCGGTACGTGCCGCCTGCTCGCCGCCGAAGTTTTTCGACTGGCCGCCAAACGGACGCTGATAGATGGTGCCATTTTCCAGACGGGAGAACGGCAGACCCATATGGTCCAGCTCCAGAATCGCTTCCGGGCCGGTTTTACACATATATTCGATGGCATCCTGGTCGCCGATGTAGTCGGAACCTTTTACCGTGTCATACATGTGCCATTCCCAGTTATCTTCATGGGAGTTACCCAGCGCAACGGTGATACCGCCCTGCGCAGACACAGTGTGGGAACGGGTCGGGAAAACTTTAGAGAGCAGCGCACAGGTCTGGCCGCTCTGGGAAATTTGCAGTGCGGCACGCATACCTGCGCCACCGGCACCAATTACAACAGCATCAAATTCTCTGACTGGCAGTTTCATTACACACCCCACACCACAACGAATCCATAAATAACGTAAACCACCAGTGCAACAACAATGGCCAGCTGCAGTGGGAGGCGAATCGCCAGCGGTTTAACGTAATCGGTCAACACCTGCCACATGCCAATCCAGGCATGAATAAGGATGGAGAACAGAGCCAGCAGGGTGAACACTTTGGTGAAGGCGGATCCGAAGAACCCACTCCAGATTTCCCACGTCAGCGTGCCGCTGGTCGCGAAGAAACCGATCATATAGATGATGTAAAGAGTGAGAACGATGGCGGTAGCACGGACCAGGATGAAGTCATGTACGCCGTTGCGTCCTAATGCGGAGGCGTTGCTTACCATACGAGAACTCCTGCGAGAAGTGAAAGCACGACAGTAATCACAAATGAAATGTTAGCGGAGCGTTTCCCGGCTTCGAAAGTCTCTTCCAGGTAGCCAAAGTCCATCAGCATATGGCGAACACCCACGACGACGTGGTACGCCAGCGCGGTCAGAATGCCCCACATGATGAATTTCACGAAGAAGCTGTTCATGATGGCGGAGGCCTGGAGGAATCCTTCAGGGGAAGAGAGGCTGGTGCCCAGTAACCACAGCAAAATACCGACCGCCACAAACGTAATCACACCAGAAACACGGTGCAGAATGGACGCTATTGCTGTTACAGGGAACCGGATCGTTTTGAGATCCAGATTGACAGGTCTTTGTTTTTTCACATTTCTTATCATGAATAACGCCCACATGCTGTTCTTATTGTTTCCTTCCTCCGGACTGCGATGCGGGTCAAGCAGCGTTCCTTTTCTATAACTGCGCGTCATGCAAAACACTGCTTCCAGATGCTTAAACGACACGTTACAACGCTGGGTGGCTCGGGATTGCAGGGTGTTCCGGAGACCTGGCGGCAGTATAGGCCGTTCACAAAATCATTACAATTAACCTACATACAGTTTGTCGGGTTTTCTCTGGAACAGTGATCAGGGTCACGATAACAACATCTTTTTAATTTTTAATCATCTGATTTGACAAATGTTAAACAATATTGTTACAAACGTCATCAGAAAAGGCATATAATGCGCAAAAGTTATGAGGTCTCTCTTTCACCTGACAAATAGTTATGTAACAGTGTGATGGTATTGACCGAAGTTATCAGGACAGTTATTAGTGATATACAGGTTTGAATAATTCGGACTGCAAAAACGCTGATTTGCTGTTGTTTCACTGATATTTCATTCGTTTACCTGCAAGGCGCCATAGCTCTGTACCCTGGTTTGTCCTCGTGAGCTGAGCGGTAAGCCAAATAACAATCTGGTAACGGTGATTAACAGCTGAAAGCAAATCCGGTAAAGCGCAGTCTTAAGCATAAGGCGCTAAGGAGACCGTAAATGGCTGATACAAAGGCAACGCTCACCCTAAATGGTGACACTGCTATTGAACTGGATGTGCTAAAAGGCACGCTCGGTCAGGATGTTATTGATATCCGTACGCTGGGTTCTAAAGGTGTATTCACCTTTGACCCTGGATTTACCTCTACCGCATCTTGCGAATCCAAAATCACCTACATTGACGGTGACGAAGGTATCCTGCTCCATCGCGGCTTCCCCATCGATCAGTTAGCCACCGAATCCAACTATCTGGAAGTGTGCTACATCCTGCTGAACGGCGAAAAACCGACGCAGGCACAGTACGATGAATTCAAAACCACCGTGACCCGTCACACCATGATCCATGAGCAGATTACTCGTCTGTTCCATGCGTTCCGTCGTGACTCTCACCCGATGGCGGTGATGTGCGGGATTACCGGTGCGCTGGCGGCGTTCTACCACGACTCCCTTGACGTGAATAACCCGCGTCACCGCGATATCGCGGCGTTCCGCCTGCTGTCCAAAATGCCTACCATGGCGGCGATGTGCTACAAATACTCCATCGGCCAGCCGTTTGTGTATCCGCGCAACGACCTCTCCTACGCGGGTAACTTCCTGCGCATGATGTTCTCCACGCCGTGCGAAGAGTACGAAGTGAACCCGGTGCTGGAACGCGCGATGGACCGTATTCTGATCCTGCACGCTGACCACGAACAAAATGCTTCTACCTCTACCGTCCGTACCGCAGGCTCTTCAGGCGCGAACCCGTTCGCCTGTATCGCTGCGGGCATCGCCTCCCTGTGGGGACCGGCGCACGGCGGCGCGAACGAAGCGGCACTGAAGATGCTGGAAGAGATCAGCACCGTTGAGCACATTCCTGAGTTCGTGCGTCGCGCGAAAGACAAGAATGACTCCTTCCGCCTGATGGGCTTCGGTCACCGTGTTTACAAAAACTACGACCCGCGCGCCACCGTCATGCGTGAGACCTGCCACGAAGTGCTGAAAGAGCTGGGTACCAAAGATGACCTGCTGGAAGTGGCGATGGAGCTGGAACACATCGCGCTGAACGACCCGTACTTCATTGAGAAGAAACTCTACCCGAACGTCGATTTCTACTCTGGCATTATTCTGAAAGCGATGGGCATTCCGTCTTCCATGTTCACCGTGATCTTCGCCATGGCCCGTACCGTAGGCTGGATTGCGCACTGGAACGAAATGCACAGCGAAGGCATGAAAATCGCCCGTCCTCGTCAGCTGTATACCGGCTACGAGCAGCGTGATTTTAAGTCTGATATTAAGCGCTAACAGGAGTTGGGTGCGGCCTGATGCCCTCACCCCGGCCCTCTCCCACAGGGAGAGGGTGAACACCTTAAAAACGGTAACCCCTGAGTTACCGTTTTACTTTTATTTCTGGCAGTGCGGGCACCAGTAAAAGGGTCTCGAAGAGAGCATAATTCTGTCAATAATTCCGCCGCATCGCTCGCACTTTTTCCCCGCCCGATGAAACACCTTGAACCGGAACAGCGCCCCGTGATGCGTGTTCTCATCCACCACGCCGCGCGTGTTGTACGACAGCCGCGGAATATCCAGCAGCGCGTGGGATAACGCCTCCAGCTGTTCATCGCTCAGCTGAGACGCTTTATGCTGCGCCGCCAGCCCAACTTCCCAGAGGATCTCTACCCGCAGGTAGTTGCCCAGCCCGGCCAGAAAGGTCTGGTCGAGGAACAAACCGGAAAACTGTCGGTTACGGAATTTAGGTGATAACAGCCGGGCCTTCACGTCGCTTGCCGTCAGGCGCATGTCCAGCACGTCCGGCCCGACCCGCTGCAGGAACGGGTGCGTCAGCAGCTGCTCCGGCGTTAACATTTCGATATCCGACGCGCTATAGAGCAGGATCGCCTTATCCGCCGTTTGCAGCCTGACGCGCAGCACGCGGGTGGTTTGCGGCTGCTCGTCCGCCTCCACCACGCGCCAGACGCCGTAAAGCTGGTTATGGCTATATAACGTCAGGTTATGGGAAAAGTGCGTGAGCAAGGCCTTGCCGCGCGTTTCAATATGGGTCACCGTCTGGCCCACCAGCTGTGATTCAAACGGTTTAAGTTGAGGAAAAGCAAACCAGACATCCGTCAGGGGTTTGCCCTTTATCGCCGCCTCCAGGCTATCCGCCGCGCGGCGGATCTCCGGACCTTCTGGCATTTTTGTGTCCTTATCGTCATTATTCGGCGCTGACGAGGATGCCCTCTTCAGAGAACGCTGCCCGCAAGCGGCGCGCGAACTGGAGCGCATGCTCGCCGTCGCCGTGTAAACATACCGTATCGGCCTGAACGTTTGCCGGTGTTCCATCCACGGCGATCACCCGCCCGGCGCGCACCATCTCCAGCGTCTGCGCCAGCGCCTTGCCTTCATCGGTAATCAACGCCCCGGCTTGCGTCCTCGGCACCAGGCTGCCGTCCGGCTGGTATCCCCGATCGGCAAACACTTCCTGACGCGTGGTCAGCCCCAGCCGTTGTCCGGCGCGAATCAGCTCGCTGCCCGCCAGACCCACAAGGATCAGCTGCGGGCTGCAGTCCCACACCGCGCGGGCAATGGCGTCCGCCAGATCCGCATCTTTCGCTGCCTGGTTGTAAAGCATGCCGTGCGGCTTCACGTGGCGCATCACGCCGTTCTGGGCGCGCACCATCGCCTCCAGCGCGCCGATCTGGTAGAGCACCTGCGCATAGACCGTCGCAGGGGGCAGATCCATCGCCGTGCGGCCAAAGTTTTCCCGGTCGGGGAAGCTGGGGTGAGCCCCAATCGCGACGCCGTTTTTAATGGCATTACGCACGCTCTCCAGCATGGTTTGCGCATTGCCCGCGTGAAAGCCGCAGGCGATATTGACCGAGGTGACCAGGGTCATCAGTTCCGCATCAGCGCGGCTTCCCTCCCCCAGATCGGCGTTCAAATCAATCTTTACCATCAAGCCTCCACGCCAGCTGTTCGAGATAACGCTGCCGATCCTGCCGCGCTTTCAGCGCTTCCTCCAGCGAACACTGCACGAAGTGAATCGGCTGGCCGAGGGGAATTTGCGCCAGATGGTAGCGATCCGCTTCAATAATGCAGGCAATGCGCGGGTAACCGCCCGTTGTCTGCGCGTCGTTCATTAACACGATGGGCTGACCGTTGCCCGGCACCTGAATAACCCCCGGCAGTAAACCGTGGGAGAGCAGTTCCCGGTCCGTCGTGCGGGTCAGCGGCTGACCCTGCAGGCGGTAGCCCATGCGGTTACTCTGCGGGCTGATCTTCCACGGCGCGCGCCAGAAAGACTCTTTAGAAGCCTCGTCAAACTCGTGATATTCCGGCCCCGGTAAGGCGCGGATCTGGTTTCCCCACAGCAGCTGTTTTACGCCCTGCGTGGTCGAGAAATGGCGCGCGGAGGCTTTGATTGCCAGCCGATCGCCGTCGCGCAACAAACGCCCTTCGTGACCGCCGATCCCGGCTTTTTGATCGGTACTGGATGAACCCAATACCTCCGGCACGTCAATGCCGCCAGCCACCGCGAGATAGCTACGCACGCCGTGCAGCGGACGTTTGAGCGTCAGGCGCTGCCCGGCTTTCGCCCGCAGCCGCCAGCCGGTCCACACCGCTTTGCCATCCAGCGTCGCATCACACCCTGCGCCGGTTAAGGCAAACCAGGTCTCCTGACCAAACTCAATCACACACTGACCCAGCGTAATTTCTACCGCCGCCGTGCTGCCTGGGTTGCCCACAAGCAGGTTGGCAATCTCCAGCGAAGGACGGTCAAGCGCACCGCAGTAGCTCACGCCCGACTGGCGAAGACCAAAGCGACCGGCATCCTGTACGGAGGTGTAAAGCCCGGCGCGAATAAGCGTTAACATACCCCCTCCTTCTGCGGGATAAAGCGAAGGGTATCGCCGGGACGCAGGAGTATTGGCGTCTCCAGCCCGGGTTCAAATAACGGTGTAGCGGTATGCCCAATAAGCTGCCAGCCGCCGGGCGATGTCAGGGGATAAACGCCGGTCTGCTCGCCGCCGATAGCCACCGTTCCCGCCGGCACGCTCACGCGCGGCTCGGCACGGCGTGGCGTATGCAGCCGGGGAGATAACCCGCCCAGATACGGGAATCCGGGCTGAAACCCCAGGAACCAGACCACGTAGTCAACCGAGCTGTGCAGCTCAACAACCTGCTTTTCGGTTAATCCGCAGTGATCTGCCACCACGCCAAGATCCGGCCCACCCGTACCGCCATAAACGACCGGGATCTCAATGGCGCGCGATTCCGGCTCCAGCGCCTCGCTCTCTTCCCACCAGCGCTGCAAACGTTCAATGGCATCCAGCGCCAGGGTATGCGGGCTACGCAGCACCACAGTGATGTTATTCATCCCCGGAATGGCTTCAACCACCTCCGGTAATTCGGCCAGACGCTGGGTCAGCCGCCAGATACGCTTTTGCGTGGCAAGCGTCACCGGTGGTTCAAGCTCCAGAACCACTGCGGTTTCACCCAGAAGATAACAACGCGCTCGCTGCACTTAACTACCTCTCGTCAGGCTGGGTTAGGGATATCAATAAAGATCACATCCAGATCGGTATTTTCTGTCAGCCACTCGCTGAGGGCGCGAATGCCGCCGCGCTCGGTGGCGTGATGGCCAGCCGCGTAAAAATGCAGCCCCTGTTCACGCGCCGAATGAATGGTCTGCTCGGAAACCTCGCCGGTGATAAAAGCATCGACGCCGAAACGCGCTGCGCTGTCGATAAAGCCCTGACCGCCACCGGTACACCATGCGACACGCTTCACCGTATCCGGACCGGTATCACCGCTCCACAGCGGACGACGGCCCAGGCGCGCTTCAATCCACGATGCCAGCTCCAGTCCAGGTACCGGCATCGCCAGCTCGCCCCACGGCACCAGCGGCTCAATTTCACCCATCACGGTAATCCCCAGTAGCTGCGCCAGCTGGACGTTGTTGCCGAGATCCGGGTGCGCATCCAGCGGCAGATGGTAGCCGTACAGGTTGATGTCATTAGCCAGCAGCGTTTTCAGACGATTGCGCTTCATCCCGCGAATAATCGGCGATTCGTTTTTCCAGAAGTAACCGTGATGAACAATCACCGCGTCGGCGTTCTGACGAACGGCCTCGTCCAGCAGCGCCTGGCTTGCCGTCACGCCGGTGATAATTTTTTGCACCGTCTCACGGCCTTCAACCTGGAGCCCGTTCGGGCCGTAATCGCTGAAAGAGGTACTGTTCAGTTTTTCGTTAATCAGGCTTTCCAGTTCGCTGTTTTTCATCATCACTCTCTTATGCTTTGCGGGCAGCTTCGTACGCCGCCAGCGTGGCGACACGCGCCTGTTTATGGTCGACAATCGGACGAGGGTAATCCAGCTTTACACGCTGTTTATCCGCCCATGCCCACGGTTCGTGGATCGCTTTAGCAGGTATACCGTTAAGTTCAGGAACCCAGCGGCGGATAAACTCGCCGTCCGCATCAAATTTTTGCCCCTGCGTGGTCGGATTGAAAATCCGGAAATAGGGTGCGGCATCGGTGCCGGTAGAGGCCGCCCACTGCCAGCCGCCGTTATTCGCCGCGAGATCGCCATCGATCAGCTGAGAGATAAAATAGCGCTCTCCGATACGCCAGTCGATAAGCAGATCCTTCACCAGAAAGCTGGCGGTAATCATCCGCAGGCGGTTGTGCATCCACCCCGTCTCATTAAGCTGACGCATGGCGGCATCGACTATTGGATAGCCCGTCTGCCCACTTTGCCAGGCTTTCAGCTGCTTATCATTCGATTGCCACTTTACATTATCGGTCCAGCCAATGAAGGGCCGATGTTTACATAAATCAGGGTGATACGTCATCAGATGGCGGTAGAACTCGCGCCAGATAAGCTCATTCAGCCAGACAGACCCTGCGCCGCCCTCCAACGCCTGCGGCTGCTCCGCCAGCAGACGATGCAAACACTGGCGCGGTGAGATCGCGCCCAGCGCCAGACAGGCCGACAGGCGGCTGGTGCCCTCGATGGCGGGAAAATCCCGACGCGCGTCGTAACTGGCCGCGTCCTGCTTGCAGAACTGGCGCAGTTGGGCGATGGCCGCTTTCTCATCGGCAGGGAACAGCGTTTCATCAAACGGCTGCTGAGGGTAATCAAACGTCAGCTCAGGCAGCTCTTTTATGGCTTCGCCTCGCACGGCAGGCGCGGCAACGCACTCCGGCAGCGCCTCTTTCAGACGTTTGATAAAGGCATTTTTGAACGGCGTAAAAACTTTATACATCTCGTGGTTGCCGGTCATCACGCTGCCCGGTGCCAGCATCACGCTGTCATCAAACCCTTCGCAGACCACCCCTTCCAGCATCTTCTCCAGCTGACGGTCGCGCTGCTGTTCGTTGAATTCGTACTGATAGTTGTAAAAAAGATGCGTGACGTTGTGCTGCTTACATATCTCCTGCACCGTCTGAAGCTGTGCGGCAAAATCACCCACTTCTTTATAGAGAAGCGGTATGCCTTTTCCGGCAAGCGAGTGCTGCAGATCGTTAAGATACGCCCGGAGCAAGGCCGCCTGCCGGGGGGCCATATCGTGCTGCCGCCACTGCTCGGGCGTGGCCATAAACAGGGCCAGTACGTTAGCGTCTGTGGCGCGGCAGGCTGCCGCAAGGGCGATGTTGTCATGTACGCGCAGGTCCGCGCGAAACCAAACCAGATGGGTGGGCATAAAACTCCAGGCAATTATCCATTATGTCCGTAAGGGCATGCCGTAAAAGGAAAAAGCATGCATTGAACTACTTTGCCATGAAGTGTAGACGGGATGAAATAAAAAAGGCCGCCCGAGGCGGCCTTAGCGCTACTTGTCCTGCGCTATCGTGGTTAACGCGACAAACCCATTAGGTTCATCGCTCTTTACAACGAGTACGCTGGCGACAATGAACGCGATGCAAAAATAGCGTTTCATTATGCGGTCCCTGCTGCTAACCGCTCCACCGTTCACCACCGGTGATAAGTCGGTGGACACAAGCCCGGGTAGGCGGGCTGCTTTACGGCTGTAAGTACACCTTTCCCAGGACCGATGCCCATTTGCGAGATGGCGGAAAGGGACGCAGCATCATAATTAACATCCGCTGCGAAGGTAAGATACTCGAATAAAATTAGGAATTTATAAAGGCTTCGAGGGATTGCCATCTGCTTACAGGAAGGTATGATAAAAACCCCGGGTAGGGGCTGCAAGACCACCCAACGGACCGCGAATCCCGAGGGACAAAAAAACCGCCAACAGTAATGTGGCGGTTTTTTTTATTGCTATGTGTAGTCTTAGTATCAGTAGAAATCGCAGGTCGCTTTCTCGGCCTGATCCATCCACACCGGCTTCTCGCTGGTTTTCGCCCAGACGCGGTGCAGATAGCTGTAAAAACGTGCACGATCTTTCCAGAACAGCATCACCGGCAGAGCCAGCACGCCAGCCACTACGGCGAAAGCGCGGCGCAAGAACACGATATGAGCCGGATACTCTTTATAAAGATCCATATTTTCTCCCCTATAGTTGGCCGGAAACGTCATCCGGAAAATTCAAAATCTGTGACCTGGCTAAAATAATATCGCTTTGTTTGTAATTTTACTACTCATCCGACCACTTATTTTTGCCCATTTAGTGAATATTTACATTCACGCCGTAATTAAGTTACAAAAAAGTTAACAGTTTACTTATCAATAGTTAAATTGTGGGCTTTGCCATTTTTATACTTTTTTTACACCCGCCCTCCCCATTTTTGCGAAATCTTTGCGCCGGAAATCCTACCGTTAGTACAACAACGAAAGTCACCTGGAGGTGGATTGTGAGTGCAGGTCTTATTGCCGGCATCGTGCTGGTGTTCCTGTTATTGGGTTATCTGGTCTATGCCCTGATTAATGCGGAGGCCTTCTGATGGCTGCTCAGGCGTTTCTGCTTATTGCCAGCTTCTTAGTGGTACTGTTCATTCTGGCAAGGCCACTGGGATCGGGACTGGCACGATTGATCAACAACGTCCCTTTGCCCGGCACGGGAAGCGTTGAAAAAGGGATCTGGCGCGTACTGGGAATAGACGATCGGGAGATGAGCTGGCGTCAGTATCTGATCGCCATTTTGCTGCTGAATATCGTTGGGCTCATTGCGCTTTTTGCCATGCTGATGTTGCAGGGCATCCTGCCGCTGAATCCGCAACGGTTACCGGGCCTGTCCTGGCATCTTGCGCTGAACACGGCGGTGAGCTTTGTCACTAACACCAACTGGCAGTCCTACGCCGGTGAAACCACGCTGAGCTATTTCAGCCAGATGGTCGGGTTAACCGTGCAAAACTTCCTCTCGGCCGCCAGCGGTATCGCCG
This sequence comes from Enterobacter cloacae complex sp. ESBL7, assembly GCF_041679625.1. Taxonomy (NCBI): domain Bacteria; kingdom Pseudomonadati; phylum Pseudomonadota; class Gammaproteobacteria; order Enterobacterales; family Enterobacteriaceae; genus Enterobacter; species Enterobacter cloacae complex sp. ESBL7. The sequence continues at coordinate 484,654 of NZ_JBGORN010000001.1, read as the reverse complement.
TGATCTTCACGCTGACGCGTGCGTTTGCGCGTCAGAAAATCAATACCCTGGGTAACGCGTGGGTGGATCTGACCCGCATTACGCTGTGGATCCTGCTGCCAATTGCGCTGCTGATCGCGCTGTTCTTTATCCAGCAGGGCACCCTGCAAAACCTGATGCCTTACGCGCCCTATACCTCGCTGGAAGGTGCAAAACAGCTCCTGCCGATGGGGCCAGTAGCGTCACAGGAAGCCATCAAAATGCTCGGAACGAACGGGGGTGGCTTCTTCAACGCCAACTCGTCGCATCCGTTTGAAAACCCTACAGCATTGACCAATTTTGTGCAGATGCTGGCGATTTTCCTGATCCCCGCCGCGCTCTGCTTTGCCTTTGGTGATGTGGTTAACGATCGCCGTCAGGGCCGCACCCTGCTCTGGACCATGTCGCTGATCTTTGTGGTCTGCGTGGCGCTGGTGATGTGGGCCGAGTGGCAGGGTAATCCGCACTTCCTCTCGCTGGGTGCCGATAGCGCAATCAACATGGAAGGTAAAGAGAGTCGCTTTGGCATTCTCGCCAGCAGCCTCTATGCGGTGGTCACCACGGCGGCCTCGTGCGGGGCAGTCAACGCCATGCACGATTCCTTTACGGCGCTGGGTGGCATGATCCCGATGTGGCTGATGCAGATTGGCGAAGTCGTCTTTGGCGGCGTGGGTTCGGGTCTTTACGGCATGCTGCTGTTCGTGCTGCTGGCGGTGTTTATTGCCGGTTTGATGATTGGCCGCACCCCGGAATACCTCGGTAAAAAAATCGACGTTCGCGAGATGAAATTAACCGCGCTGGCGATTCTGGTCACCCCGGCGCTTGTGCTGCTCGGCACCGCGCTGGCGCTGATGACCGAGGCCGGACGCAGCGGCATCTTTAATCCGGGCATTCACGGTTTTAGCGAAGTGCTGTATGCCGTCTCCTCTGCCGCCAACAACAACGGCAGCGCCTTTGCGGGCTTAAGCGCCAACTCACCGTTCTGGAACTGCCTGCTGGCGTTCTGCATGTTTGTGGGTCGCTTCGGGATCATTGTGCCGGTCATGGCGATTGCCGGATCGCTGGTGAATAAAAAAATCCAGCCGACCACCACCGGAACATTACCGACCCACGGCGCGCTGTTTATCGGCCTGCTGACGGGTACCGTGTTACTGGTCGGCGCCCTGACCTTTATCCCCGCCCTCGCGTTAGGCCCGGTCGCGGAATACCTCTCTTTACGCTGATTTTGCGGAGAAATTGTCATGAGTCGTAAACAACTGGCCCTGTTCGAACCGTCTTTAGTTCGCCAGGCGCTCATGGATGCGGTGAAAAAGCTGAGCCCGCGCGTGCAGTGGCACAACCCGGTGATGTTTATTGTCTGGGCGGGAAGCGTGCTGACCACCGCCCTGGCGATTGCCATGGGAACGGGCCACATGCCGGGAAATGCGATGTTTACCGGCGCCATCAGCCTGTGGCTGTGGTTTACCGTGCTGTTCGCCAACTTTGCGGAAGCGCTGGCGGAAGGCCGGAGTAAAGCCCAGGCCAACAGCCTGAAAGGGGTGAAGAAAACCGCCTTCGCGCGCAAGCTGCGTGAACCGAAATACGGCGCGCAGATGGACCACGTTCCGGCGGATGAACTGCGTAAAGGCGATGTGGTGCTGGTGGAAGCCGGTGACATTATCCCTTGCGACGGTGAAGTCATCGAAGGGGGCGCCTCGGTGGATGAAAGCGCCATTACCGGGGAGTCCGCGCCGGTGATCCGTGAATCCGGCGGCGATTTCGCCTCCGTGACGGGCGGGACGCGCATTCTCTCCGACTGGCTGGTGATCCAGTGTAGCGTTAACCCGGGGGAAACCTTCCTCGACCGGATGATCGCCATGGTGGAAGGTGCCCAGCGTCGTAAAACGCCGAACGAGATTGCCCTGACCATCCTGCTGGTGGCCCTGACCATCGTCTTCCTGCTAGCAACCGCGACGCTGTGGCCGTTCTCCGCCTATGGCGGCACCGCGGTCACCATCACGGTGCTGGTGGCGCTGCTGGTCTGCCTGATCCCCACCACCATTGGTGGCCTGCTGTCAGCCATCGGCGTAGCCGGCATGAGCCGTATGCTCGGTGCCAACGTCATCGCCACCAGCGGGCGCGCGGTGGAAGCCGCCGGTGACGTGGACGTCTTACTGCTGGATAAAACCGGGACCATTACCCTCGGTAACCGCCAGGCGTCAGATTTCCTGCCCGCCCCGGGCGTGGATGAAAAAACGCTGGCGGACGCCGCGCAGCTCTCTTCGCTTGCCGATGAAACCCCGGAAGGCCGCAGTATCGTGATCCTCGCCAAGCAGCGCTTTAACCTGCGCCAGCGCGACGTTCAGAGCCTGCACGCCACTTTCGTGCCCTTCACGGCGCAAACCCGCATGAGCGGCATTAACATTCAGGATCGCATGATCCGTAAAGGCTCTGTTGACGCCATCCGTCGCCACATTGAGGCCAACAACGGCCACTTCCCGCCGGAAGTGGACAGCCTGGTCGAAAGCGTGGCCCGTCAGGGGGCGACGCCGCTGGTGGTGGCCGAAGGGGCACACGTGCTGGGAGTGATTGCCCTGAAGGATATCGTCAAAGGCGGCATCAAGGAGCGCTTTGCCCAGCTGCGTAAAATGGGGATCAAAACGGTGATGATCACCGGGGATAACCGTCTTACCGCCGCGGCGATTGCCGCCGAAGCGGGCGTGGATGATTTTCTTTCCGAAGCCACACCGGAAGCGAAACTGGCGTTGATTCGTCAGTATCAGGCGGAAGGCCGTCTGGTGGCGATGACGGGCGACGGTACCAACGATGCCCCTGCCCTGGCGCAGGCCGACGTGGCGGTGGCAATGAACTCCGGTACCCAGGCGGCAAAAGAGGCGGGCAACATGGTCGACCTCGACTCAAACCCGACCAAGCTGATTGAAGTGGTGCACATTGGCAAGCAGATGCTGATGACGCGCGGATCGCTGACCACATTCAGTATCGCCAACGACGTGGCGAAATATTTCGCCATCATTCCGGCCGCGTTTGCTGCGACCTATCCGCAATTAAACGCGTTGAACGTGATGCACCTGCACTCTCCGGCATCAGCCATTCTGAGCGCAGTGATCTTTAACGCCCTGATTATTGTCTTCCTGATCCCGCTGGCGCTGAAAGGCGTGAGCTATAAGCCGCTCACCGCCGCCGCCATGCTGCGCCGCAACCTGTGGATTTACGGCCTGGGCGGGCTGGTGGTGCCTTTCATCGGTATCAAGGTTATCGACCTGCTGTTGACGCTGTTCGGCCTGGTTTAAAAGGTGAATCAAATGACGATGTTACGCCCCGCTATACTTCTGTTTATTCTGCTGTCTCTCATTACCGGCGGGCTGTACCCGCTGGTGACCACCGCGCTGGGACAGTGGTGGTTTAAGGATCGGGCCAACGGCTCGCTGATTATGCAAAACGGTGAAAACCGCGGTTCGCGCCTGATTGGTCAGAACTTTACCGATGCCCGTTACTTCCAGGGACGCCCTTCCGCCACTGCCGAAAGCCCGTATAATCCGATGGCATCCGGCGGCAGTAACCTGGCGGGCAGCAACCCCGAGCTGGACAAAGCCGTTGCTGAGCGCGTGGCAGCCCTGCGCGCCGCTAATCCGCAGGCCAGCCGTGAGGTGCCCGTAGAGCTGGTTACCGCCTCGGCCAGCGGGCTGGACTACAGCCTGACGCCAGCAGCCGCGGCATGGCAAATCCCGCGCGTCGCCGCGGCCCGTCAGCTGACCGTCGAGCAGGTTAGCCAGCTGGTTGCAGAGCACACGCAAAAGCCGCTGGTCAGCTTTATCGGCATGCCCGTAGTGAATATTGTTGAGCTGAATCTGGCGCTGGACGCGCTAAGGAAAAACTAAATGACCGACGAGCCCATGCGCCCGGATCCGGACAGGCTGCTTGAACAGACGGCCGAAGCCCATCGCGGCAAACTGAAAATTTTCTTTGGCGCCTGCGCAGGCGTTGGGAAAACCTTCGCCATGCTGACGGAAGCCCAGCGGCTTCGGGCGCAGGGGCTCGATATATTGATAGGCGTGGTAGAAACCCACGGACGCAAAGAGACCGCATCGCTGCTGAAGGGGCTGGCCACCCAGCCGCCCCGCCGCATCAGCCACCGCGGTCGGTTAGTCACCGAATTCGATCTCGATGCCGCCCTCGCCCGCCGTCCCGCCCTTATCCTGATGGACGAACTGGCGCACAGCAATGCGCCAGGCTCACGCCATCCAAAACGCTGGCAGGATGTAGAAGAGCTGCTCGAAGCCGGCATCGATGTTTTCACGACGGTTAACGTTCAGCATCTTGAAAGCCTGAACGACGTGGTGAGCGGCGTGACCGGCATTCAGGTGCGCGAGACGGTGCCCGATCCCTTCTTTGATTCTGCCGATGAAGTGGTGCTGGTCGACCTGCCCCCTGACGATTTGCGCCAGCGCCTGCACGAAGGCAAGGTTTATATTGCCGGCCAGGCCGAGCGCGCCATCGAACATTTCTTCCGTAAAGGCAACCTGATTGCCCTGCGCGAGCTGGCCCTGCGTCGTACTGCCGATCGCGTCGACGATCAGATGCGCGCCTGGCGCGATCTGCAGGGCCAGGAGCGCGTCTGGCATACGCGAGATGCCATCCTGCTGTGCGTAGGGCACGGCAGCGGCAATGAAAAACTTGTCCGCACCGCTGCCCGCCTGGCGGCTAAATTTGGCAGCGTCTGGCATGCGGTGTATGTCGAAACGCCGCAGCTGCACGCGCTCCCCGAGAACCAGCGTCGCGCGATATTGAGTTCGCTTCGCCTGGCGCAGGAGCTGGGCGCTGAAACCGCCACCCTTTCCGACCCTCAGGAAGATAAAGCCATCCTGCGCTACGCCCGTGAGCACAATCTGGGGAAAATCGTGATTGGCCGTCGCCAGCATCGCCGCTGGTTTAGCCGCGAATCGTTTGCCGACAAGCTGGCCCGCCGTGCACCGGATCTGGACCTGGTGATCGTGGCGCTGGATGATAAGCCCACGCCGTTACCCAGCCGCGCGCCGGACAGCCGTGCCTTCAGCGATAAATGGCGCATTCAGCTGCGCGGCTGTCTTGTCGCCGTCGTGCTCTGCGCCCTGATTACCGTGATTGCCAGCCAGTGGCTGATCGCATTTGATGCCGCCAACCTGGTGATGATCTACCTGCTTGGCGTGGTGGTGGTGGCGCTCTTTTACGGGCGCTGGCCGTCGGTACTGGCGACGGTGATCAACGTCATCAGCTTCGATCTGTTCTTTATTGCCCCGCGAGGGACGCTCGCGGTGTCGGACGTACAGTACATTCTCACCTTCGCGGTAATGCTCACCGTCGGGCTGGTGATCGGGAATCTGACGGCGGGCGTGCGCTACCAGGCGCGTATTGCCCGCTATCGCGAACAGCGCACGCGCCATCTCTATGAGATGTCGAAATCGCTGGCGGTGGGCCGCACGCCGCTGGATATCGTGCAGACCAGCGAGCAGTTCATTCGCTCGACGTTTCATGCCAGCAACCTGATTTTGCTCCCGGACGAACACGGCAAGCTGCGCCCGCTGACGTCGGCCTCAGGCATGACGCCCTGGGATGAAGCCATCGCGCGCTGGAGCTTTGATAAAGGGCTACCGGCAGGCGCAGGGACCGACACCCTGCCCGGCGTGCCCTATCAAATTCTGCCGCTGCGCAGCGCCGATAAAAATCAGGGGCTGGTAATTGTTGAGCCCTCCAACCTGCGCCAGCTGATGATCCCCGAACAGCAGCGGCTGCTGGAGACCTTTACGCTGCTGGTTGCCAGCGCGCTGGAGCGGCTGGCCCTCACCGCCAGCGAAGAGCAGGCCCGGCTGGCGAGCGAGCGTGAAAGCATTCGTAACTCGCTGCTGGCGGCGCTCTCTCACGATCTGCGAACCCCGCTCACCGTCCTGTTTGGTCAGTCAGAAATCCTGACGCTGGACCTGGCGGCGGAAGGCTCTAAACACGCCCTTCAGGCCAGCGAGATCCGCCAGCATGTGCTGAATACCACGCGTCTGGTTAATAACCTGCTCGATATGGCGCGTATCCAGTCAGGCGGTTTTAACCTCAAAAAAGAGTGGCTCACGCTTGAAGAGGTGGTGGGCAGCGCCCTGAAAATGCTCGAACCCGGCCTGGGCGGGCGGTATATTGCGCTGAACATGCCCGAGCCCCTGACGTTAATTCATGTTGATGGTCCGCTGTTTGAACGGGTGCTGATCAACCTGCTGGAAAATGCCGGCAAATATGCGGGCGCCAGCGCGCAAATTGGCGTGGATGCGACGGTGGACGACGGCACGCTTCGCCTTGACGTCTGGGATACCGGACCCGGCATTCCCGCCGGGCAGGAGTTGGCTATTTTCGAAAAATTCGCGCGCGGCAATAAGGAGTCTGCCATTCCGGGCGTCGGGCTGGGGCTGGCGATTTGCCAGGCGATCATTGACGTCCATGGCGGGTCCATCTCCGCTGAGAATCGCCCCGAAGGCGGCGCGCGGTTTTGTGTTACACTTCCTCTGGAAACCCCGCCAGAACTAAATGAATTACCAGAGGATTTGTGATCAACGTTCTGATTGTTGAAGATGAGATCGCCATTAGCCGTTTTCTGCGCGCTGCGCTGGAAGGGGACGGTCTGCGCGTTCATGATGCGGGCACGCTTCAACGGGGTTTAATTGAAGCCGCCACCCGCAAGCCGGACCTGGTGATCCTCGATCTTGGTTTGCCGGACGGCGACGGCATCGATTTTATCCGGGAAGTGCGTCAGTGGAGCCAGATGCCGATCCTCGTGCTCTCCGCGCGTACTGAAGAGACGGATAAAATCGCGGCGCTGGATGCCGGTGCAGATGACTATCTGATTAAACCTTTTGGTATCGGCGAGCTTCAGGCTCGCCTTCGCGTGGCGCTGCGTCGCCACAGCGCAACCACGCCTGCTGACCCAACGTACACGTTTGGGGATATCCGGGTTGACCTGGCCGCGCGGCGTATTGTGCGCGGTGAAGAAGAAATCCATCTGACGCCAATAGAATTTCGCCTGCTCGCCGTTCTGCTCAACAACCACGGCAAGGTTCTCACCCAACGCCAGCTGTTAAGTCAGGTGTGGGGACCCAACGCTGTAGAACATAGTCATTATTTACGCATATATATGGGACACCTTCGTCAGAAACTCGAAGTTGACCCCGCTCGCCCTCGCCATTTATTAACTGAAACCGGTATCGGTTATCGGTTTATGCTTTGAATAACTATTCATTTTATTTTTAAATAAAAACGAAATCCCTCAGACAGTATTTCACAAATAACCCATAAATTATTTTTACGGGCTATTTTCGCTCATTTAAAACATTGACGACACAACCTGTTAACGCATCATCAACAAATCAGAATTTTGATCTGCGATATTCATCTAAACCGAATATTTATTTCTGATTTGATCGGTTAACGGTGATCTACCTCACGGTTAATCGCCTTTCACTGGATAAAATGACCATGCTTTCAATTACTGAAAGGAAAATGAAACATGGAAAACAACAATCGCTTAATGCCCCATATAAGGCGGACAACACATATCATGATGTTTGCCCACCGAAACTGCTTTGACTTTCATCTCTTTAATGCCCGGTAGTCCTTCGACTTCTGGCGCACTCGCTTACAGGTTATCCTGAAACACCTTATTTTACAGGCCATTGCCTGTGAACTCGTGCGCTCATTCATTTTAATTCAGACTCATCCGCACCGGGCGGACTGAATTTCAATCATCAAAAAAGCAATTCACTGATTTTAATCAGCGGCCACCCTTTGCTTTTTTTCCGGTAAATTATCGATTTCTTTCTTGCAAGAAATCGAGGGACGCTTATTACCTAAAATAAAGAGAGAAAGATGAAAAGTTTAAAAATCGCAGCCAGCCGTGCATGTCCGGATTGTTTTACTACCCAGCGTGAACTGGTAGATGTCCGCGCCTCTGATTATATTGATGTTGCCGCCATTGTTCTGGCGGTCACGGATATTGCCAGCGGTATCCTGGACGAAATAGAAGCCACCGGTTTTGGCATTCCTGTTTTTGTTGCGACCCACAAAGAAGAGTTCATCCCGGCAGACTATTTATCGCGCATTCACGGCGTATTTGAGTATTCAGACACCAGCAACGACTTTTATGGACGCCAGCTGGAAGCGGCCGCCCAGAAGTATGAAACCCAGCTGCGCCCGCCGTTTTTCCGCGCCCTTGTCGACTATGTGAAGCAGGGCAACAGCGCGTTTGACTGCCCGGGGCATCAGGGTGGCCAGTTCTTCCGCCGCCATCCTGCCGGTAATCAGTTTGTCGACTTCTTTGGTGAGACGCTTTTCCGCTCCGACCTGTGTAACGCCGACGTGGCGATGGGCGATCTGCTGATCCACGAAGGCGCACCGTGCATCGCCCAGCAGCATGCGGCAAAAGTCTTTAATGCTGATAAGACCTACTTCGTGCTGAATGGCACCTCGTCATCCAACAAAGTGGTGCTTAACGCCCTGCTCACCCCGGGCGACCTGGTACTGTTCGACCGTAACAACCACAAATCTAACCATCACGGTGCCCTCCTCCAGGCTGGCGCAACGCCGGTCTATCTGGAAACCGCGCGCAACCCGTACGGCTTTATTGGCGGCATTGACGCCCACTGCTTTGAAGAAAGTTATCTGCGCGAGCTGGTGGCAGAGGTGGCGCCAGGCCGTGCACGCGATGCGCGTCCGTTCCGTCTGGCGGTGATCCAGCTGGGTACCTACGATGGCACCATCTATAACGCCCGTCAGGTGGTGGATAAGATTGGACACCTGTGTGATTACATCCTGTTTGACTCGGCCTGGGTGGGTTACGAGCAGTTTATTCCGATGATGGCCGACTGCTCTCCGCTGCTGCTGGAGCTGAACGAAAACGATCCGGGGATCCTGGTCACCCAGTCCGTACATAAACAGCAGGCCGGCTTCTCGCAGACCTCGCAAATCCATAAGAAAGACAGCCACATCAAAGGGCAACAGCGCTATGTCCCGCATAAGCGCCTGAATAATGCCTTTATGATGCACGCCTCCACCAGCCCGTTTTATCCGCTGTTCGCTGCGCTGGACATCAACGCCCGTATGCACGAAGGCCAGAGTGGCCGCAACATGTGGATGGATTGCGTGGTGAACGGTATCGAAGCGCGCAAGCTGATCCTGGAGAACTGCCGGTATCTGCGCCCCTTCGTACCGGAGACGGTAGATGGCCGCCCGTGGGAAAGCTGGGACACCGCGGAAATTGCGACCGATCTGCGCTTCTTCCACTTCGTACCGGGTGAAAACTGGCACGCTTTTGAAGGCTACGCTGAGCATCAGTATTTTATCGACCCGTGCAAGCTCCTGCTGACCACGCCGGGTATTAACGCCCGCACCGGGGAGTATGACGACTTCGGCGTGCCCGCCACTATCCTCGCCAACTTCCTGCGTGAAAACGGCATCGTGCCGGAAAAATGCGATCTCAACTCGATCCTGTTCCTGCTCACGCCTGCGGAAGATATGGGAAAACTGCAGCAGCTGGTGGCGCAGCTGGTGCGCTTCGAAAAACTGCTCGAGAGCGATGTTCCGCTGAAAGACGTCCTGCCTTCTCTCTACAAACAGCATCCGGAACGTTACGCGGATTACACCCTGCGCCAGATCTGCCAGGAAATGCATGACCTGTACGCCCGCCACAACGTGAAACAGCTGCAGAAAGAGATGTTCCGCAAGTCTCACTTCCCCCGCGTGATGATGAACCCGCAGGACGCAAACTACGCCTATCTGCGCGGTGAGGTTGAACTGGTCTCTCTGCGCGATGCGGAAGGCCGCATCGCCGCCGAAGGCGCCCTTCCTTATCCACCGGGGGTGCTGTGCGTGGTTCCAGGGGAAGTCTGGGGCGGTTCCGTGCTGCGCTACTTTGCCGCGCTGGAAGAAGGCATCAACCTGCTGCCGGGCTTCGCGCCGGAGCTGCAGGGTGTGTACGTCGAGGAGTGTGAGGGTCGCAAGCAGGTTCGCTGTAACGTCATCAAACAACCCGCCGCTCAGCCCGCGCTGCTGAAAGGAGAGAAATTATGAGTAAGTCCAATAAAATGGGCGTGGTGCAGCTGACCATCCTCACCATGGTGAACATGATGGGCTCCGGGATTATCATGCTGCCCACCAAACTGGCAGAGGTGGGCACCATCTCTATCATCTCCTGGCTGGTGACGGCAGTCGGTTCAATGGCGCTGGCGTGGGCGTTTGCCAAGTGCGGAATGTTCAGCCGTAAGTCAGGCGGCATGGGCGGCTATGCCGAATACGCTTTTGGCAAGTCGGGCAACTTTATGGCCAACTATACCTACGGGGTGTCGCTGCTGATCGCCAACGTGGCGATTGCCATCTCCGCCGTGGGTTACGGTACGGAGCTGTTTGGCGCGACGCTCAGCCCGGTGCAAATAGGGCTGGCGACCATCGGGGTGCTGTGGATCTGTACCGTAGCTAACTTTGGCGGCGCGCGCATCACCGGGCAGCTCTCCAGCATCACCGTCTGGGGCGTGATTATCCCGGTTGTCGGCCTGTGCATCATCGGCTGGTTCTGGTTCAGCCCGACACTCTACGCCAACTCCTGGAACCCGCACCATGTGCCGTTCTTTACCGCTGTTGGGTCATCCATCGCCATGACGCTTTGGGCCTTCCTCGGCCTGGAATCCGCCTGCGCGAACGCGGAAGTGGTAGAGAATCCGGAAAAGAACGTGCCGATTGCGGTTCTCGGCGGCACGCTGGGCGCGGCGGTGATCTATATCGTCTCGACTAACGTGATTGCCGGGATTGTGCCAAACATGGATCTGGCAAACTCTACGGCGCCGTTCGGACTGGCCTTCGCGCAGATGTTCACGCCTGAGGTCGGGAAAGTGATCATGGGGCTGATGGTGATGTCCTGCTGCGGTTCACTCCTCGGCTGGCAGTTCACCATCGCACAGGTGTTTAAATCCTCGGCTGATGAAGGTTACTTCCCAAAAATCTTCTCCCGCGTGACCAAAGCGGATGCGCCGGTGCAGGGCATGCTGGCGATTGTTATCTTCCAGAGCGGATTGTCGCTGATGACCATTAGCCCGTCGCTGAACAGCCAGTTCAACGTGCTGGTCAACCTGGCGGTGGTGACGAACATCATTCCGTATATTCTGTCGATGGCAGCGCTGGTGATCATTCAGAAGGTGGCGAAGGTGGATCCTCGCAAAGCGCGTGCGGCCAATATCGTGGCGCTGATCGGGGCAATCTACAGCTTCTATGCGCTCTACTCATCCGGCCAGGAAGCGATGCTGTATGGAGCGATGGTGACCTTTATGGGCTGGACGCTGTACGGTCTGGTGTCACCACGGTTTGAATTGAAGAACAAGCACAGTTAAGTAAAAGCAAAACGGCAACCCAGGGGTTGCCGTTTTTTGTGTTTTCTCCCTCTCCCTGTGGGATAGGGCTGGGTGAGGGCATCAGCCCGCCCCCGAACATCACTTACGCGTTTTTCAGCACTTCGCTGACAATCTCTACCGCTTCTTTCTCAATCTGCTGACGGTGCTCAGCGCCGAGGAAGCTTTCGCAATAGATTTTGTACGCATCTTCCGTACCGGACGGACGCGCGGCGAACCAGCCGTTCTCGGTCATCACTTTCAGACCACCAATGGATGCGCCGTTGCCCGGTGCAGCCGTCAGACGCGCGGTGATCGGATCGCCCGCCAGGGTGCTTGCGCTGACCATCTCCGGTGAGAGCTTGGACAGGGCCGCTTTCTGGGCTGACGTCGCGCTCGCCTGAATACGGTTATAGCTTGGTGCACCAAAGCGTGCCGCCAGGTCGTTGTAGTGTTCCTGCGGGTTCTTACCGGTGACCGCGGTGATCTCCGCCGCCAGCAGGCACATGATGATGCCGTCTTTATCGGTTGACCATGGCGTGCCGTCGAAACGCAGGAAAGATGCGCCCGCGCTCTCTTCACCGCCGAAGCCGAAGCTGCCGTCGTGCAGACCGTCAACGAACCATTTGAAGCCGACCGGCACTTCCACCAGCTTGCGGCCCAGCGCCTCGACCACGCGGTCAATCATCGCAGAGGAAACCAGCGTTTTACCGACGGCCACCTCTTTGCCCCACTGCGGGCGGTGCTGGAACAGATAGTTAATTGCAACAGCCAGATAGTGGTTCGGGTTCATCAGCCCGGCAGGGGTGACGATACCGTGACGGTCATAATCCGGGTCGTTAGCAAACGCCAGATCGAATTTATCACGCAGCGCCAGCAGGCCCGCCATCGCGCACTCGGAGGAGCAGTCCATACGGATCGCGCCGTCTTTATCCAGGTGCATAAAGCGGAAGGTCTGATCGACGTGATCGTTCACGATGGTCAGATCCAGCTTGTAGTGCTCGGCGATACGTTTCCAGTATTCGATACCGGAGCCGCCCAGCGGATCCACGCCCAGCTTCAGGCCGGCTTTCTGGATGGCCGCCATATCGACGATATCCGCCAGCCCTTCCACGAACGGCTGAACCAGATCCTGCTCTTTCACGTGACCGGACGCCATGGCCGCATCCAGAGAAATACGCTTCACGCCTTTAAGATCGTCAGCCAGCAGCGCGTTCGCACGATCTTCCACCACTTTGGTAACGTTAGTGTCGGCCGGGCCACCGTTAGGCGGGTTGTATTTGATACCACCGTCTTCCGGCGGGTTGTGGGATGGCGTAATAACGATACCGTCCGCCAGCGCGCCACCTTTTTTGTTGTGCACCAGGATGGCGTTAGAGACCGCAGGCGTCGGGGTGAAGCCATTGTTCTCCTGAACAATCACATCGACGCCGTTTGCCGCCAGCACTTCCACAACAGAGATGAACGCCGGTTCAGACAGGGCATGGGTATCTTTCCCCACATAGCACGGACCGGTAACGCCGTTTTTAGCGCGCTCTTCCGCAATGGCCTGAGCAATGGCCAGAATATGCGGTTCGTTAAAGCTGTGGCGCGCCGCGCTGCCGCGGTGACCGGATGTACCAAACTTCACTGCGTGTTCTGCGTTGCCCACGACCGGTTTCAGCACGTAATACTGCGCGGTCAGCTGAGCGACGTTAATCAAATCGCTTTGTTGTGCAGGTTGGCCTGCACGGCTGTGATTTGCCATTACCGGGTCCTTCTGATGCAAGGGTTAAATTGTACCGCAAACCTTTTCAATCAATTCCGCCGGGAACTGCATGGACTGCATGATGTGTTCAATCATGCTGCACTTGCGGCCCGTATTGGTATTGGTGATCACCCAGTACGGGGTGCCAGGAACATGTTTGGGTTTGGTTTGATTGCCATTTTGCAGCAGCGTCTGCTCGTCGCCCGCGAAATAGACGCGAGTACGGCCGTGAAGCGACTCGGTCGCTTCAGCAAACGCTTTGTTATCCAGTGAGTAAAGTGTAGACAGCACAAGCATAAAGCGGTTTACCGCTTTTTTCTGCTCCGCGTATTCATCGGAGAGCAGCAGCTCGCGCATCGCGCGCACTTTATCTTTTGCCGGCGTCACGGCAGGTTTTGCTTGTGCAACAACGCTCGGCTGAGACACGACATCTTTGGTGACTGGGGTAGCAGGCTGTGAAGCGGCGGAAATTTTAAGCATGCGCCGTAAAATGTCGGACGCGCTCTCCCCGATATGCCGCGTCTGGCTGGCAATATACTGATAGAGTTCGTCATCAACTTCGATTGTTTTCATCTTAATCCAGTGCGATATCTTATCTGAATACAAGTCATTGGGATTATAAGGTCAAATCCCAACAGCGGATAGCGTCAAACCAGGTTGGCAGCAAAAGTCAGATTAAACTGGAACCTTGCAGCCGGGCGGCAGAATGGTCAACATGATACCCTAACCTGACATCCGTAAAAAAAGAACTTTGCCATGAAATTGAATACCCGAGCGCAAACTGCACAATCGCCGAACAATAATTCTCCCATCGTACTGGTTCACGGGCTTTTTGGCAGTCTGGATAACCTGGGCGTGCTGGCGCGCGATCTGGTTACCGACCACGATATTTTACAGGTCGATATGCGCAATCATGGTCTTTCCGGGCGTTCCGACGAGATGACCTACGCGGCGATGGCGCAGGATCTGCTGGATACGCTGGATGCCCACGACCTGCAAAAGGTGACCCTCATCGGGCATTCAATGGGTGGCAAAGCGGTGATGGCCCTGACGGCACTGGCCCCGGACCGTATTAGCGGCCTGGTGGTGATTGACGTCGCGCCCGTGGATTATGACGTCCGCCGTCACGACGAGATTTTTGCCGCCATCAATGCGGTCACAGAAGCGGGTGTCGCGACGCGCCAACAGGCGGCTGCCGTCATGCGTGAGCATCTTGATGAAGAAGGCGTCGTGCAGTTCCTGCTGAAGTCGTTTGTTGACGGGCAATGGCGTTTTAACGTGCCGGTGCTCTGGGATCAATACAATAACATCGTGGGCTGGGAAACCGTCCCCGCCTGGCCACACCCTACTCTCTTTATTCGCGGCGGAAACTCACCTTACGTTACCGACGCGTACCGCGACACGCTGCTGGCCCAATTCCCGCAGGCTCGCGCCCACGTGATTGCCGGTGCCGGGCACTGGGTGCATGCGGAAAAACCGGATGCTGTGCTGCGCGCCATTCGCCGCTATCTTGCTGATACTGCAAATTGATTAAAAAGAAAGCGACTGGAAGGCTGCGGGCTTCCAGTCGTTGGCGTGCCGTTTTTGGTGATGTATGATGGCGCGCTTATCGCCCGGGCATTAGCAGGGCGGCGTGTTTCCCCCGAAGTCTCAGAATCATGGCCAAAGAACAAACGGACCGTACGACACTAGATCTGTTCGCGAATGAGCGTCGCCCGGGACGACCCAAGACGAATCCGCTTTCGCGCGATGAACAGCTGCGTATCAATAAACGCAACCAGCTTAAACGCGATAAAAATCGTGGGCTTAAGCGTGTCGAACTGAAGCTTAACGCCGACGCCGTCGACGCGCTGAACGAGCTGGCTGACGCGCGAAATATCAGCCGCAGCGAGCTCATTGAAGAAATGTTGCTCGTCCAGCTTGAGACGTTACGCAGCCAGGCATAAGTCTGAAAATCCCCTTTCTCACCCTTTTCATGTAGCACAGAGTGCAGTCCTGCGCGATAGCTGTTTCCGCAGGGTTGCCAGTTCTGCTATTATTGCCCTTATCCGTGGCCGAATTGCGCCACCATACTATTAAGTTTCAAGAGGTTATTTTACTCATGGCAATCATCGGCATTTTCTTTGGCAGTGATACCGGCAATACCGAAAATATCGCAAAAAACATTCAAAAACAGCTCGGTAAAGACGTTGCTGATGTGCATGACATCGCCAAGAGCAGCAAAGAAGATCTGGAAGGCTATGACATTCTGCTGCTGGGTATCCCAACCTGGTACTACGGTGAAGCCCAGTGCGACTGGGATGATTTCTTCCCGACGCTGGAAGAAGTGGACTTCAACGGTAAGCTGGTCGCCCTGTTTGGCTGTGGCGATCAGGAAGACTACGCCGAATACTTCTGTGACGCACTGGGCACCATCCGCGATATCATTGAGCCGAACGGCGCGGTTATCGTAGGCCACTGGCCGACCGCCGGTTACCACTTCGAAGCGTCTAAAGGCCTGGCCGATGACGATCATTTCGTAGGCCTGGCAATCGACGAAGACCGTCAGCCAGAACTGACCGCAGAGCGCGTTGAGAAATGGGTGAAGCAGATCCGTGAAGAACTGCACCTGGATGATATTCTGAACGCCTGATTTTATCGCGGCGCAACTGCGGTTGCGCCCATGCTCCAGGTCAAACCGATTAAATTAATCGCTACAATCTTTTAACTTTTTCGCCCAGACCTGTACAATGTCTCCCTGATAAAACGTGGTTTTCCATTGAGCAAGTTTGTTGGTGATACCACGTTTTTATAAGCATATTTTGCCTGAGACTTGCAGTTTTCATTTAGCCATGGCAGTTCTATAATGAGACGCATTATCCCGGGTGCATTTTCTGTCACTTCCTACAGAAGTGAATCGTTTAGCAACAGGACAGATTCCGCATGACTGACAACAATACCGCATTAAAGAAGGCTGGCCTGAAAGTTACGCTTCCTCGGTTAAAAATCCTTGAAGTGCTTCAGGGTCCAGACAATCACCATGTCAGTGCGGAAGACCTTTATAAACGTCTTATCGACATGGGTGAAGAGATTGGGCTGGCTACCGTCTATCGCGTGCTGAACCAGTTTGATGACGCGGGCATTGTTACCCGTCATAATTTCGAAGGCGGTAAATCTGTTTTCGAACTGACCCAGCAGCAGCACCACGATCACCTGATCTGCCTCGATTGCGGCAAGGTCATTGAATTCAGCGATGATTCCATCGAAGCGCGCCAGCGTGAAATCGCGGCGCGTCATGGCATCCGCCTGACGAACCACAGCCTGTACCTTTACGGTCACTGCGCTGAAGGCGATTGCCGCGAAGACGATCACGCGCACGACGCGAAATAATAAGACTCATACTCTGAGCCAGCCGCAAGGTTGGCTTTTTTTTGCCTAAAAAAAGCCCGCTGGCGCAGAGCCACCGGGCATGATAACAGCGAATTAGTTACTGTTATTGCTTCGTATTTCTTTCCAAATCTGGTCGCAACGCTTCGCCACTTCCTGATCGTTACCGGTTTTACGCGCCTGGATACAGGCCTGATAATCCATCACGCGGACGTTTTCCTGCGTCGCGAACTGCTCATGCGCTTTCTCTTTCTTCAGCACGTTCAGCACGCTCTGACAGGCTTGAATTTTCTCCGGCGATCCTTCCGCAGTATTTATGCAGGCGCTATACGCCTCCTTCAGACGGGAGTCCTCTTTAGGCGCCTGATTCTGAGCACACGCCGCCAGCCCTGATGCCAGCAACGCGACGATTACGATTTTTTTCATCATGTGCAGTCTCCATGCCGGCGGGACTCAGCCCGCCGGTGCGTTCATCAGAAGATGGTGAATGGGGCAATAACCATGAATTTCACGTCACGCTCATCCTGGAAGATGTTGCCGTAACCGCCCGCATAGCTCGGGATATCGGAGTGGTTGTCATACTGGGTGAAGTGCAGTTTGAACATCGTGCCTTTCGCACGACCATCCTGCAGGGTGTAGATAGCATCTAAGCTGTAGGAAGACTCTTTCAGGCGATAGTTGGGATCGTAGTATGCGTCCGGCGTGGCCATATCGGCAGGTTTTGCGTCCCAGGCGTAAGCGTAAGAAGCGCCCACCGCCCAGCCAGGCAGGTTCCAGTTTTTCAGGTCATACATTGCGCCGAAGAAGACCGCTTTCTCGCCGTCGGCGTTGAAGTCTGAGCGGTTATCCCACCAGATATCAAGACGACCGTTGGAGGAGGCGTAGGTCGGGGTCATACGCTGCAGGAAGTAGCCCTGCTGCCCTTCCGCCTTCACCCATGTGCCTTCCAGACGCAAATCAACCTGACCGACCTTGTAGCCGAAGGTTAACGCCTGCAGCCACGCGGTGCCGTCATAAATGTCGTTGACGCCACCGTTGCTGACCTTGTCGCGCGTACCGTAGAACTGGTAGCTGGTGCTCAACGGGCTACCCGCGACATCGAATTTATAGCTGGCCTTGGCAAAATACTGATCGACATAGCCTTGTGCCTGACCGAATGCCGCTTCAAGCACCAGATCGTTTTTGAAGTCGTACTTCGCGCCCAGCGAGTGCAGGTAATCGACTTTGGTTTTTTTATCGTTCTGGTAGAACTTGTCCATTTCGATGTGCCACGGTGCTTTGTACTCGTTGGTCCACATATAGGAGAAGCTCAACGCACCCGCATCACCGTAGTCAAAGTTCGCCCCGGCTTCTGCACCCTGATAGGTACCCGGCATAAAGCTCCAGTGCGGCGCTAACAGAGTCTGACCGGTTGGCTGAATATAACCACCGCGCGCCCAAACCGGACCGTATTTAAATTTTGCTGCGGCTTTGTAAAGGCTGATACCGCTCTTATCCCCGGACCAGTCTTCTTTATAGGCTTTGTTGCTGGAGGAGAAGGCAATTTCGTTCGGGTGGGCGCTGTCGCCGTTTTCCGCCATTTCAATCGCGGTAAACGCAGCAATATCCAGACCGAACATATCCGCGGCATAGCCTGACTGGAAGTCCAGGTTGGCGTTCCAGGTGGAGTGCGAAAGGTTGGTTTTGTATTTGTCTTCGGTGACGTCTTTACGGTCACGTTCACGCTGCCAGTAATAAATACCGCCCGTGAGGGTAGAATCATCGATGAAGCCCGCCGCTTTCGCCTCTGGTGTCACCACCAGACCCGACATTGCTGTCACACCGGCAATAGCCAGCGCCAGCGCACTACGTTTGCCACTGAACGTACGCATAGATTATTCCTCTTTGACGAATTAAAACGCCTGAAGCGGCGTAAATAAAAAAGACCAAATAGTCAGGGGTAGCTTTAAATACCCTCGAATTAACTACCGTCTTTAGGTTATTTTTCGCGGCGCGAATTATCAATGCTTTTTAGCGGACAAAAGTCAGGATTATGACGAAGTGCACATAATTGGTAGCGCTTTGTAACATTTGTGAGGAGGCGAGGAATGGCGGGGAATTTTCAGGTATTTCAGTGGCTAGACGTGAGAATTCTTTCCTTTTTTATCACCTTTTTAATTTCCGCAATGATACAAACTTTTTTTTGAAAAATAAGTAGCACCTCATTGACCTGATATTTTTATCACACCTTTTTAGGCCCTGTCTTAATACCCTGATCGTTAAATAAAAAAACGCCGCATAGTGCGGCGTTTGTCTCTCATTGACCAGACCAGCAATATTATTCGCCGCTCTTCGTCCAGGTATCACGCAGACCTACGGTACGGTTGAATACCGGTTTTTCCGCCGTGCTGTAACGGCTGTCCAGGCAGAAGTAACCTTCACGTTCGAACTGGAACGCTTTGCCCGCTTCAGCGGCTTTCAGAGAAGGCTCCGCATAACCCTGCTTGATCACCAGAGATTCCGGGTTGATGGTCGCCAGGAAATCTTCCGCTGCACCTGGGTTAGGCACGCTGAACAGACGATCGTACAGACGAATTTCTACCGGCAGCGCGTGGGAAGCGCTCACCCAGTGAATCACGCCTTTCACCTTGCGGCCATCCGCCGGATCTTTGCTCAGCGTTTCAGCGTCATAAGAACAGAAGATGGTGGTGATATTCCCTTCCGCATCTTTCTCTACGCGCTCGGCTTTGATGACGTAGGCATTACGCAGACGCACTTCTTTACCCAGCACCAGACGCTTGTACTGCTTGTTGGCTTCTTCGCGGAAGTCAGCGCGGTCAATCCAGATGTCACCGCTGAACGGTACGTCACGGCTACCCATTTCCGGTTTGTTCGGATGGTTAGGCATGGAGACCAGCTCGCTTTCACCCTGCGGATAGTTTTCGATAACCAGTTTCACCGGGTCGATAACGGCCATCGCGCGCGGGGCGTTTTCGTTGAGATCTTCGCGAATGCAGGATTCAAGGGAGGCCATCTCGATGGTGTTGTCCTGCTTGGTCACGCCGATGCGTTTGCAGAACTCACGAATAGAGGCGGCAGTGTAACCACGACGGCGCAGACCAGAGATGGTTGGCATACGTGGGTCATCCCAGCCTTCAACGTGCTTGTCGGTCACCAGCAGGTTCAGCTTACGCTTGGACATCACGGTGTATTCCAGATTCAGACGAGAGAACTCGTACTGGCGCGGATGAACAGGAATGGTGATGTTGTTCAGAACCCAGTCGTACAGACGACGGTTGTCCTGGAACTCCAGCGTACACAGGGAGTGCGTAATGCCTTCCAGCGCATCGCTGATGCAGTGGGTAAAGTCGTACATCGGGTAGATGCACCACTTGTTGCCGGTCTGATGGTGTTCCGCAAACTTAATGCGGTACAGCACCGGATCGCGCATAACGATGAACGGAGACGCCATGTCGATTTTGGCACGCAGGCACGCTTTGCCTTCTTCAAAGCCACCGGCACGCATTTTTTCAAACAGCGCAAGGTTCTCTTCCACGCTGCGATCGCGGAACGGGCTGTTTTTGCCCGGCGCGGTCAGCGTACCGCGATATTCACGGATTTCATCAGCAGACAGTTCGTCAACATACGCCAGACCCTTGTTGATCAGTTCAACCGCGTAGGCGTACAGCTGATCAAAATAGTCAGAGGAGTAGCAGATATCGCCAGACCAGTTGAAGCCCAGCCATTGCACGTCATTCTTGATGGACTCAACGTATTCGATGTCTTCTTTTACTGGATTGGTGTCATCGAAACGCAGGTTGCACTGTCCCTGGTAGTCTTGCGCAATGCCAAAGTTCAGGCAGATGGACTTCGCATGCCCGATATGCAGGTAGCCGTTCGGCTCCGGCGGGAAGCGGGTATGAACTGTGGTGTGCTTACCACTGGCCAGATCTTCATCGATGATCTGACGAATAAAGTTACTCGGGCGGGCTTCTGCCTCACTCATCGTGGATTCCTCAAAGCGTAAACAACGTATAACGGCATATGATCTTATAAGCCGGACGTAGTGACAACCCTTAAAACGTCTCTGAAGAAAATAATGGGGGCTTTTGCTGCAAAAAAAAGCGGCGGAGGATATCCCCCGCCGCTTAAGGCATGACTCTACTCAGGAGCGATTACTTGCCTTTAATCTCATACAGCGGTGTTTGCCCCGCAACAACCAGACCTTTCGCCTGAATGACCAGGCCACTGAAGTCATCGATGTTGCTGCAAACGACCGGGCTTATCATGGAGCGCGCGTTGGCGTTCAGGAAGTCCAGATCCATTTCCAGAATCGGCTGCCCGGCCACCACTTCAGCGCCCTCTTCCACCAGGCGAGTAAAGCCCTGACCGTTCAGCGCAACGGTATCGATACCCATGTGGACAACGATCTCCGCGCCATTTTCGGTTTCGAGGCAGAACGCGTGGTTGGTGTTGAAGATTTTCACGATGGTACCGGCCGCCGGAGACACAACGGTTTTGTCCGTTGGTTTCACCGCCACACCGTCACCAACCGCTTTGCTGGCGAAGGCTTCGTCAGGCACCTGCTCAATCGCAACGACTTCACCGGTTACCGGTGAAACCAGCGCGGCTACCGTTTTGGCGTTCGGTACCGCCTGCGGTTTTGCGGCCGCTGGCGCAGCGGCAGGTGCGGCAGAAGCTTCTGCTGCGGCTACCGGACCAGTGGTTTTCATGGCGTTAGCAATTTTCTCTGCCACGAAGCCAACGATAATCTGCACGCTGGTTTTGTTCAGGCGAATAACACCGGAAGCACCCAGACGTTTGGCCAGCGCTTCGTTCACCAGGGAAGAGTCTTTGACGTTCAGACGCAGACGAGTGATACAGGCGTCGATACCGGTCAGGTTGTCAGAGCCGCCGACAGCGGCGATGTACTGACGCGCCAGGCCTGAAACGTCCTGATCCTGAGCACCGCTCACGTTCACATCCTGACCATCCGCTTCGCTACCGGCCACGGCCAGTTCACGACCCGGGGTCATCAGGTTGAATTTGGTGATAGTGAAACGGAACACCATGTAGTAGATCGCGAAGAACACCAGACCTTGCGGGATCAGCATCCACCAGTGGGTCGCCAGCGGGTTACGGGACGACAGCACCATATCCACCAGACCGGCGCTGAAGCCGAAACCGGCAATCCAGTGCATGCTGGCAGCGATGAACACGGAGATACCGGTCAGCACGGCGTGGATCACATACAGAACCGGCGCCACGAACATGAAGGAGAACTCCAGCGGCTCGGTGATACCGGTGAAGAAGGCCGCGAACGCCCCCGCCATCATGATACCCAGCACTTTCGCTTTGTTCTCTGGACGCGCGCAGTGGTAGATAGCCAGCGCAGCACCCGGCAGACCAAACATCATGATCGGGAAGAAGCCCGCCTGGTAACGACCGGTGATACCGACAACCGCTTTACCTGCTTCGATGGACTGTGCGCCACCCAGGAAGTTAGGGATATCGTTAATACCGGCAACGTCGAACCAGAATACGGAGTTCAGCGCGTGGTGCAGACCGACCGGGATCAGCAGACGGTTGAAGAACGCGTACACGCCCGCACCGACAGAACCCAGTTTCTGGATGTGCTCACCGAAGTTCACCAGACCGTCGAAAATCATCGGCCAGACGTACATCATGATGAACGCGACAACGATCATCACAAACGAGGTCAGGATAGGAACCAGGCGGCGACCGCTAAAGAAGGAGAGCGCTTTTGGCAGCTCTACGCTGCTGAAGCGGTTATACAGTTCGGCGGAAATAATACCCACAAGGATACCGACAAACTGGTTGCTGATCTTACCGAACGCCGCCGGAACCTGGTCCGCCGGAATTTTTTGGATCATGGCCACCGCTGCAGGCGAGCAGAGGGTGGTTAACACGAGGAAACCGACAAAACCGGTCAGCGCAGCGGCGCCGTCTTTGTCTTTGGACATACCGTAAGCCACACCAATCGCGAACAACACGGACATGTTGTCGATAATGGCGGAACCTGACTTGATAAAGAACGCCGCCAGCGCGCTGGTATTACCCCAGCCGTTGGGGTCGATCCAGTAGCCGACACCCATCAGGATGGCTGCGGCAGGCAGCGTGGCGACCGGCACCATAAGCGCGCGGCCAACCTTTTGTAAATAACCTAGAATACTCACTTTCTTCCCCCTATGAGACCCCGTTTAAGGCATGTTCTCAGCTCTGTTTTTTATTGTGTCACGAACTATAGATACAGTTGATGCTTCACTGGCATTGTGAGTGTGTGAAAAATTAATTCGTATCGCAAATTAAACGCGTACTTTTTGTGATTTTTGTCACCAAATATCGTTATTCCCCCTCCCTTATACTGGCTAACAGCGAAAACTTATTTTATCATTCAAAAAATCAAGACGGATTGATCCGGCCTGAAAGTTTCCAGGTTACGCTTAAGTATCAGGTCCCGATAGCCATCCGCCCACTCTTCTACTTAAACTCTTGAGGTGAACAATGAGACTGATTCCCCTGGCAACTGCTGAACAAGTCGGTAAATGGGCCGCTCGCCATATCGTTAACCGTATTAACGCCTTTAAACCGACCGCCGATCGTCCTTTCGTTCTTGGACTTCCGACAGGCGGCACGCCGCTGACCGCCTATAAGGCGCTGGTTGAGATGCATAAAGCAGGCCAGGTTAGCTTCAAACATGTTGTGACCTTCAATATGGATGAATACGTTGGCTTACCGAAAGACCACCCGGAAAGCTACCATAGCTTTATGCACCGTAATTTCTTTGATCACGTTGATATTCCATCTGAAAATATTAACCTGCTGAATGGAAACGCGCCTGATATTGACGCAGAATGCCGTCAGTATGAAGAAAAAATCCGTTCTTACGGTAAGATCCACCTGTTCATGGGTGGTGTAGGTAATGATGGTCATATCGCGTTTAACGAACCGGCGTCATCTCTGGCTTCCCGCACCCGTATTAAAACGCTGACCCATGACACGCGCGTGGCAAACTCCCGCTTCTTTGACGGCGATGTTAACCAGGTTCCAAAATACGCCCTGACCGTAGGCGTAGGCACCCTGTTGGATGCCGAAGAAGTGATGATTCTGGTGCTGGGCGGCGTGAAAGCGCAGGCGCTCCAGGCTGCCGTTGAAGGCAACGTTAACCATATGTGGACCATCAGCTGCCTGCAGCTGCATCCGAAATCAGTCATCGTCTGCGACGAACCGTCCACGATGGAGCTGAAGGTTAAAACGCTGAAATACTTCAACGAGTTAGAAGCTGAGAACATCAAAGGTCTGTAATTGAATAACCGCCTCTTCATCAAGAGGCGGCCGCTTTTTTTAACCGGGGGTCGTTATGTACGCTTTAACCCACGGTCGGATTTATACCGGCCATGAAATTCTGGATGACCATGCGATTGTTATCGCTGATGGCCTGATTGAACGTGTTTGTCCGCTGGCAGAACTGCCGCCGGAGATTGAACAGCGCTCACTCAATGGAGCAGTAATCTCCCCCGGTTTCATCGACGTACAGCTCAACGGCTGCGGCGGTGTGCAATTCAATGACACCGCGGATGCGGTGACGGTCGAAACGCTGGAGATCATGCAGAAAGCCAACGAGAAATCGGGCTGCACCAGCTATCTGCCAACGCTCATCACCAGCAGTGATGACCTCATGAAGCAGGGTATCCGCGTGATGCGCGAATACCTGGCCAAACACCCTAACCAGGCGCTGGGTCTGCACCTTGAAGGGCCATGGTTGAATATGGTCAAGAAAGGAACGCATAACCCGAATTTCGTGCGTAAACCGGATGCGGAGCTGGTTGACTACATGTGTGCGAACGCCGATGTGATCACCAAAGTGACGCTGGCGCCTGAAATGACGGGTACGGATGTGATCAGTAAACTGGCCGCCGCCGGGATTATCGTTTCAGCTGGCCACTCAAACGCGACGCTGAAAGAAGCGAAAGCCGGTTTCCGCGCGGGCATTACCTTCGCAACGCACCTTTACAACGCCATGCCGTATATCACAGGCCGTGAACCGGGTCTGGTCGGGGCGATTCTGGATGAGCCAGACGTCTACTGCGGCATTATTGCCGACGGCTTACACGTCGATTACACCAACATCCGCAACGCTAAGCGGCTGAAAGGTGACAAGCTTTGTCTGGTGACGGATGCCACCGCACCGGCAGGTGCAAATATTGAGCAGTTCATTTTTGCCGGTAAAACAATATACTACCGCAATGGACTGTGTGTGGATGAAAACGGTACGCTGAGCGGTTCCTCTTTAACCATGATTGAAGGGGTGCGTAACCTGGTTGAACATTGCGGGATTGCGCTTGATGAAGTCCTGCGTATGGCCACCCTTTATCCGGCGCGCGCAATGGGCGTGGATAAACAGCTCGGCGAAATTGCACCAGGTATGGTTGCAAACCTGACGGCATTCACACACGATTATAAAATTATTAAGACCATCGTTAATGGTAACGAGGTCGTCACTGAGTAAGTAAAAGTATGACACCTGGCGGACAAGCTCAAATCGGTAATGTCGATCTCGTTAAACAACTTAACAGTGCGGCGGTATACCGCCTGATTGACCAGCACGGACCAATCTCGCGAATTCAGATAGCCGAACAGAGCCAGCTTGCTCCCGCCAGCGTGACAAAAATTACCCGCCAGCTCATTGAGCGCGGTCTGATCAAAGAAGTCGATCAGCAGGCCTCTACCGGGGGCCGCCGCGCCATCTCCATTATTACCGAAACCCGCAATTTTCAGGCCATTGGCGTCCGTCTGGGCCGTCATGACACCACGCTCACGCTGTACGATCTGAGCAGTAAAGCGATTGCGGAAGAGCACTACCCTCTTCCGGAGCGCACTCAGGAGACGCTGGAGCATGCGCTGCTGAATACCATCGCGCAGTTTATTGAAAGCTGTCAGCGCAAGATCCGTGAACTCATCGCCATCTCCGTGATTCTGCCCGGACTGGTCGACCCGGAAAGCGGCGTGATCCGCTATATGCCGCATATTCAGGTTGAAAACTGGGGGCTGGTCGACGCGCTGGAAAAGCGTTTTAAGGTGACCTGCTTTGTGGGTCACGACATTCGCTCTCTGGCGCTGGCAGAGCACTACTTTGGTGCGAGCCAGGACTGTGAAGACTCTATTCTGGTGCGCGTTCACCGCGGAACGGGCGCCGGTATTATCTCTAACGGCCGTATTTTTATTGGTCGCAACGGTAACGTCGGCGAGATTGGCCACATTCAGGTTGAACCCCTCGGGGAGCGCTGCCACTGCGGCAACTTCGGCTGCCTTGAAACGATTGCCGCGAACACGGCCATCGAGCAGCGCGTTCGCCATCTTCTTGAACAGGGATATCAAAGCCGCGTCACGCTGGACGATTGCAAGATAGGCACCATCTGCAAAGCCGCCAATAAAGGCGACGCGCTGGCCTGCGAAGTGATTGAGCAGGTAGGCCGCCATCTGGGGAAAACCATCGCCATCGCCATTAACCTGTTTAACCCCCAGAAAGTGGTGATCGCCGGTGAAATTGTGGAAGCGGAAAAGGTGCTGCTCCCCGCCATTGAAGGCTGTATTAACACCCAGGCGCTGAAAGCATTCCGCCAGAACCTCCCGGTGGTTCGTTCAAAGCTTGATCATCGCTCGGCGATTGGCGCGTTCGCGCTGGTCAAACGCGCCATGCTCAACGGAATTCTGCTGCAGCATTTGCTGGAAAGTTGATCGGACCTTATAGTAACGCCTTCTTTTTTTGATGTCGGACTGTCCATGACCATTAAGAATGTAATTTGTGATATCGACGGCGTGCTGATGCACGACAACGTTGCCGTGCCGGGTGCTGCGGAGTTTCTTCACCGCATCATCGACAAAGGAATGCCTCTGGTTCTGCTCACGAACTACCCTTCCCAAACCGGTCAGGATCTGGCTAACCGCTTTGCCACGGCGGGCGTCGACGTTCCGGACAGCGTGTTTTATACCTCGGCAATGGCCACGGCAGATTTTCTGAAGCGTCAGGAAGGGAAAAAAGCCTACGTAGTGGGTGAAGGTGCGCTGATACACGAGCTGTACAAAGCTGGCTTTACCATCACTGACGTGAACCCGGACTTTGTGATTGTCGGCGAAACGCGCTCCTTTAACTGGGAGATGATGCATAAGGCAGCATACTTTGTCGCCAGCGGCGCACGCTTTATCGCGACCAACCCGGACACGCACGGCCGTGGTTTTTATCCGGCCTGCGGCGCGCTGTGCGCCGGTATCGAGAAAATCTCAGGTCGTCAGCCGTTTGTGGTCGGTAAACCGAGCCCGTGGATCATTCGTGCCGCGCTCAACAAGATGCAGGCCCACTCTGAAGAAACCGTTATTGTCGGCGACAACCTGCGCACCGATATTCTGGCCGGATTCCAGGCGGGTCTGGAGACGATTCTGGTCCTCTCCGGCGTCTCTCAACTTGATGACATTGATTCGATGCCGTTCCGGCCAAGCTGGATTTACCCCTCCGTCGATGAAATCGACATCATCTGATACCGAACCACGCCTCAGGGCGTGGTTTTTCATTTATGGCCTGCACAAATAAAACCACATCTAACAAAAAGCACGTTTTATTGCATAATCATCAATAAAAGAATTCATGGCGTACTCTTTTTTCACTATTCCGCAATCGCTATTGCACTATTTCCGTTTTCACCCGTAAAACGCTTGCGCGCCCTGCCCCTTTGCGGCATTTTCATAAGCAAGCAACATTACAAAGCAACAGGGTTAACGGAGAAGGTTATGTGTTCAATTTTTGGCGTACTGGATATTAAAACTGACGCGGGCGAACTGCGTAAAAAGGCACTCGAACTGTCCCGCCTGATGCGCCATCGCGGCCCGGACTGGTCAGGCGTTTACGCCAGTGACAAAGCGATTCTGGCTCACGAACGTCTGTCTATTGTTGACGTCAACGCTGGTGCACAGCCGCTGTATAACGAGAAAAAAACGCACGCGCTGGCTGTCAACGGTGAAATCTACAACCACCAGGCGCTGCGCGCCGAATACGGCGACCGCTACGCGTTCCAGACCGGTTCTGACTGTGAAGTGATCCTGGCGCTGTATCAGGAGAAAGGGCCTGAGTTCCTGGACGACCTGCAGGGCATGTTTGCCTTCGCCCTGTACGACAGCGAAAAAGACGCTTACCTGATTGGCCGTGACCATATCGGCATTATCCCGCTGTACATGGGCCACGATGAGCACGGCAACTTCTACGTCGCCTCTGAAATGAAAGCCCTGGTGCCGGTATGCCGCACCATTAAAGAGTTCCCGGCAGGCAGCTATCTGTGGAGCAAAGACGGCGAGATCCGCTCCTATTACCAGCGTGACTGGTTCGACTATGATGCGGTAAAAGACAACGTCACGGACAAAGCCGAGCTGCGTCAGGCCCTGGAAGATTCCGTCAAAAGCCACCTGATGTCCGACGTGCCGTACGGCGTGCTGCTCTCCGGCGGTCTGGACTCCTCCGTGATCTCCGCGATCACCAAGAAATTCGCGGCCCGTCGCGTGGAAGATCAGGAGCGCTCAGAAGCCTGGTGGCCACAGCTGCACTCTTTTGCAGTTGGCCTGGAAGGTGCGCCTGACCTGAAAGCCGCGCAGGAAGTGGCGAACCACCTCGGCACCGTGCACCATGAGATTCACTTCACCGTGCAGGAAGGTCTGGATGCGATCCGCGATGTGATCTATCACATTGAAACCTATGACGTGACCACCATCCGCGCCTCAACGCCGATGTACCTGATGTCGCGCAAGATCAAAGCGATGGGCATCAAGATGGTGCTCTCCGGTGAAGGTTCTGACGAAGTGTTTGGCGGCTACCTGTACTTCCACAAGGCGCCGAACGCCAAAGAGCTGCACGAAGAGACCGTGCGCAAGCTGCAGGCGCTGCACATGTTCGACTGTGCGCGTGCCAACAAAGCGATGTCGGCCTGGGGCGTGGAAGCACGCGTGCCGTTCCTGGATAAGAAATTCCTCGACGTGGCGATGCGCATCAACCCGCAGGACAAGATGTGCGGCAACGGCAAAATGGAAAAACATATCCTGCGTGAATGTTTTGAATCCTACCTGCCGGCGAGCGTGGCATGGCGTCAGAAAGAGCAGTTCTCTGATGGCGTAGGCTATAGCTGGATCGACACCCTGAAAGAGGTCGCGGCGAAACAGGTTTCTGACCAACAGCTGGAAACCGCGAGCTTCCGCTTCCCGTACAACACGCCGGGCTCGAAAGAGGCCTATCTGTATCGTGAAATTTTTGAAGAGCTGTTCCCGGTGCCGAGCGCTGCGGAGTGCGTACCGGGTGGCCCGTCCGTCGCCTGCTCTTCTGCCAAAGCGATTGAATGGGATGAATCTTTCAAATCCATGAACGATCCGTCAGGACGCGCGGTAGGCGTTCACCAGTCAGCCTACAAATAATCACTCAGATCGCAATCAGGCCCCTCAGGGGCCTGATTTTTTTGCCTCACATTTCACCGTCTAAATCTGATTAATAACCAATAATTGCCGAATATTCGGCCACGCTGTTCGCAACCTAACCAAACAGTCACATTCCGGCTATTTTCGTTGAAAAAGGTGTTGACGCTGCAAGGGTCTATACGCATAATGCGCCCCGCAACGCCGATAAGGTAACGCGAAAAAAGATGGCTACGTAGCTCAGTTGGTTAGAGCACATCACTCATAATGATGGGGTCACAGGTTCGAATCCCGTCGTAGCCACCATCTTTTTTGCGGGAGTGGCGAAATTGGTAGACGCACCAGATTTAGGTTCTGGCGCCGCAAGGTGTGCGAGTTCAAGTCTCGCCTCCCGCACCATTCCCGGGTAAGCGTTGCACGGATGGGGTATCGCCAAGCGGTAAGGCACCGGTTTTTGATACCGGCATTCCCTGGTTCGAATCCAGGTACCCCAGCCATATTTCTTCGATTTTGCGGTTCTCCGCGGTATTGGGGTATCGCCAAGCGGTAAGGCACCGGTTTTTGATACCGGCATTCCCTGGTTCGAATCCAGGTACCCCAGCCATCGAAGATTGCAGTACTGGCTACGTAGCTCAGTTGGTTAGAGCACATCACTCATAATGATGGGGTCACAGGTTCGAATCCCGTCGTAGCCACCAAATTAAGATTGTCGATTTTTCGGTAATCAAGACAAATTGTTGGGGTATCGCCAAGCGGTAAGGCACCGGATTCTGATTCCGGCATTCCGAGGTTCGAATCCTCGTACCCCAGCCAATTTAAAAAGTCGTTAAGCAGCTTGTTTAACGCAATTGGGGTGTCGCCAAGCGGTAAGGCTCTGGTTTCTGATACCAGCATTCCGGGGTTCGAATCCCTGCACCCCAGCCACTTAAGTAACAAAAAAGCCCGCTATGCGGGCTTTTTTGTTTTTGTTGTTCAGAATGGTGCGGCCTGATGCCCTCACCCTGACCCTCTCCCACGGGGAGAGGGAATGAAAATTAAAGTCCTAAGGCGTATTTCAGCGCCTGACGCTTCAGACCACCGGCACGTTCCGCTGCCATCAATCCAATATTACGCAGAATGCGCACCGGGGCTAAGTCATTGCTGAACCCGGCATAAAACAGATCCATCCCCGACTGCATGATAAAGTTATCCGCCATGCGTCGCGTCTGGTAACGCTTCAGCACCTGATGGCTGGCCCAGTTTTCCGCGTGCCCGCGGGCGCTGCCCAGCACATCCAGTAACGCATCGACATCACGGTACCCCAGGTTCACGCCCTGCCCGGCCAGCGGATGAATGGTGTGTGCCGCATCGCCCACCAGCGCCAGCCCTTCACGAGCATACTGCAAAGCGTGACGTCGCGTGAGGGGAAACGCCCCTGCAGCCACCGGCATCACGTTGCCCAGACGGCTCGGGAAATGCAGGCGGATTTCCCGCTGCAATTGTTCCATTGTAAGCCCCTGCAGCTGGCGAATGCGTGCCGGTTTGTCGTACCAGACCAGCGATGCCCAGTTATCAAACAGCGGTAAAAAGGCATGCGGGCCATTCGGCGTAAAGTGCTGCCACGTGCTTTCTCCCGGCGCATTCTCGCACTCGACGGTAATCAGCATGCAGGACTGCTCATACTGCCAGGCATGAACGCCAATTCCCGCCATCTGTCTGACCTGCGAGTTAGCGCCGTCCGCTCCGACGACGAGCTTCACGGCCAGTTCATCGCCGCTGTCGAGCGTCAGCAAATACCCGCTCTCGTGAGGATACAGTGCCTTAATCGACGCCGGAACGCGCAGCGTCACCTTCGGATGCGCCTCCAGCGCCTGCCAGAGCGCCTGCTGGAGCACGTTGTTTTCCACCATATAACCCAGGCGCGGCAGCTTCAGCTCAGCGGCATCGAACGCGACGTGGGCATTTTCCCACTCCCAGGTTTCAAGACGGCTGTAAGGATGGGCGCGCATCGCCAGCACCACCTCCCAGACGCCCAGCCCGCGCAGCAGATCGACGGACGCCGCGCTGATCGCGGAAATGCGCACATCCGGTTTGCTCGCGGGATCGAATGCCGGCGGAGCAGCCTGTTCGATTACCGTTACCTCAAATCCCTGCTGCGCCAGCCCCAGCGCCAGCGCGCCGCCGACCATACCGCCGCCGACAACGGCAACTTCGGTGTGTAGGAGTGTCATGGTCAATTTTCCTTATTGGAGAATCCCTTAAGTTTACCGGATTTTTGCGGTCCTGAGACACATAACCTTCATACTGGTCACAACCCCACCAAAGCATTACAATACGCGGCTTGCAATCCTGAGCTGAGCAAGTCGATGACTAAAAAACTCCATATAAAAACCTGGGGCTGTCAGATGAACGAATACGATTCATCCAAGATGGCCGATCTGCTGGATTCAACCCACGGATACCAGCTGACTGAAAATGCGAAAGAAGCGGACGTGCTGCTGCTGAACACCTGTTCGATTCGTGAAAAAGCGCAGGAAAAAGTCTTTCACGTGTTAGGCCGCTGGAAGCTTCTCAAACGAAAAAATCCGGACCTGATCATCGGGGTGGGTGGCTGCGTCGCGTCGCAGGAAGGTAAGCTGATTCGCCAGAGAGCCCCGTATGTGGATATCGTCTTTGGCCCTCAGACCCTGCACCGCCTGCCGGAGATGATCAATCAGGTTCGCGGCAACCGTAGCCCGGTCGTTGACGTCAGCTTCCCGGAAATCGAAAAGTTTGACCGTCTGCCGGAGCCGCGCGCCGATGGCCCGACCGCCTTCGTCTCCATCATGGAAGGCTGCAACAAATACTGCACTTACTGCGTGGTGCCTTACACCCGTGGTGAAGAAGTCAGCCGTCCGGCAGATGATATTCTGTTTGAAATCGCGCAGCTTGCCGCACAGGGCGTTCGCGAAGTGAACCTGCTGGGCCAGAACGTAAACGCCTGGCGCGGGGAAAACTACGACGGCACCACCGGCAGCTTTGCCGAACTGCTGCGTCTGGTGGCCGCGATTGACGGCATCGACCGCATTCGCTTTACCACCAGCCATCCGATGGAGTTTACCGACGACATCATTGACGTGTATCGCGATACGCCAGAGCTGGTGAGCTTCCTGCACCTGCCGATTCAGTGTGGCTCTGACCGCGTGCTGAACCTGATGGGCCGCCCGCATACGGTGCTGGAGTACAAGTCCACCATTCGCAAGCTGCGTGAAGCCCGTCCGGATATCCAGATCAGCTCCGACTTTATCGTCGGCTTCCCTGGCGAAACCGCTGATGACTTCGAGCGCACCATGAAGCTCATCGGTGAAGTGAATTTTGACGTCAGCTACAGCTTCATCTTCTCTGCGCGTCCTGGAACACCTGCGGCCGATATGGTTGACGATGTGCCGGAAGAAGAGAAAAAGCAGCGTCTGTATATTCTGCAGGAGCGTATTAACCAGCAGGCCAACGCGTGGAGCCGCCGTATGCTCGGCACCGTTCAGCGCATTCTGGTGGAAGGCACCTCCCGCAAGAGCATTATGGAACTCTCCGGTCGTACCGAAAACAACCGCGTGGTGAACTTTGAAGGCACCCCGGATATGATCGGTAAATTCGTGGACGTCGAGATTGTCGAAGTGCTGACCAACTCGCTGCGCGCGAAGCTGGTACGCACCGAGGACGAAATGGGCCTGCGTATTGCCGAGTCACCGGAATCCGTGATCTCTCGTACCCGTAAAGAAAACGATTCTGGCGTGGGGATTTACCAGCCTTAATCCTCCTGGCCTGCCTTTCCGGCAGGCCTTGTATTTCCTCTCATCGTCCCCAATATCTTCCGCAACGCTTGCGCCTTTATTCTGTGGCGTGAATAATTTCGGTAATGACCGTTTTATTACGTCCTATCGCAATGGGTCAGTTAACCAATTAAAGAGGAACAGTTTGAATATAGATACGCGTGAAATTAGCCTTGAGCCAGCAGACAACGCTCGCCTGCTGAGCCTGTGCGGGCCGTTTGATGACAACATCAAACAACTGGAGCGACGTCTGGGTATCGAAATCAATCGTCGCGATAATCATTTCAAACTTACCGGACGCCCTATCTGCGTCAACGCCGCTGCGGACATTCTGCGTAGCCTGTATGTGGATACATCACCCATGCGCGGCGAAATTCAGGATATCGAACCGGAACAAATTCACCTCGCCATTAAAGAGGCGCGCGTGCTTGAGCAAAGCGCGGAAAGCGTGCCGGACTACGGTAAGGCAATCAATATCAAGACCAAACGTGGCGTCATTAAGCCGCGTACGCCAAACCAGGCGCAGTACATCGCCAATATCCTCGACCACGACATCACCTTCGGGGTGGGTCCGGCGGGTACGGGTAAAACCTATCTGGCCGTTGCCGCTGCGGTAGATGCGCTGGAACGCCAGGAGATCCGTCGTATTCTGCTGACCCGTCCGGCCGTTGAAGCGGGCGAAAAGCTGGGCTTCCTGCCGGGCGATCTGAGCCAGAAGGTCGACCCGTATCTGCGCCCGTTATACGATGCGCTGTTCGAGATGCTCGGCTTTGAGAAGGTTGAGAAGCTCATTGAGCGTAACGTTATCGAAGTGGCCCCGCTCGCCTACATGCGCGGTCGTACGCTGAACGATGCGTTCATCATTCTCGATGAGAGCCAGAACACCACCATCGAACAGATGAAGATGTTCCTGACGCGTATCGGCTTTAACTCGAAAGCGGTCATTACCGGTGACGTCACCCAGATCGACCTGCCGCGCAGCACCAAATCCGGCCTGCGCCACGCCATTGAGGTGCTGGCCGAGGTCGACGAAATCAGCTTTAACTTCTTCCACAGTGAAGACGTGGTACGCCACCCGGTGGTCGCGCGTATCGTTAACGCCTATGAAGCCTGGGAAGAAGCGGATCAGAAGCGTAAGGCCGAACTGGCCGCAGAACGTAAGCGCGAAGCGCAGGAGCAAGAACAGAAATGAGTCAGGTGATCCTCGATTTACAGCTGGCCTGTGAAGACAATTCCGGCATGCCAGATGAGGCACAGTTTCAGAAATGGCTGGATGCCGTTATTCCTCAGTTTCAGGAAGAATCAGAAGTCACGATTCGCCTGGTGGATGAAGCAGAAAGCCATGAGCTTAACCTGACCTATCGCGGGAAAGATAAGCCGACCAACGTGCTCTCTTTCCCGTTCGAAGCGCCGCCGGGCATTGAGATGCCGCTGTTAGGCGATCTGATCATCTGCCGTCAGGTGGTTGAACAGGAAGCCAAAGAGCAGCAAAAGCCGCTTGAGGCCCACTGGGCGCATATGGTGGTACACGGCAGCCTGCACCTGCTCGGCTACGATCACATTGAAGATGACGAAGCGGAAGAGATGGAGTCCCTCGAGACAGAGATAATGCTTGCTCTGGGCTATGAGGATCCGTACATTGCCGAGAAAGAATAGTCCGTCACCTGACGGACTCACATGCCGCCACGAAAGGATATCGCGTGGCGGTAAACGTTGAACTAACAAGAGAACCCTTAACAAACGCCATGAGCGACGACAATTCACACAGTAGCGACACGACAACCAGTAAAAAGGGATTTTTCTCCCTCATTCTGAACCAGCTTTTCCACGGCGAACCCAAAAACCGTGATGAACTGCTGGAGCTGATTCGTGATTCCGGGCAGAACGACCTTATCGACGAAGATACGCGCGAAATGCTCGAAGGGGTTATGGACATCGCCGACCAGCGCGTTCGCGATATCATGATCCCCCGCTCGCAGATGATCACCCTGAAACGTAACCAGACCCTGGACGAGTGCCTCGATGTGATCATCGAATCCGCCCACTCGCGTTTCCCGGTCATCAGCGAAGACAAAGATCACATCGAAGGGATTTTGATGGCCAAAGATCTGCTGCCGTTTATGCGCAGCGATGCCGAAGCCTTCAGCATGGAAAAAGTGTTACGCCAGGCCGTGGTTGTGCCGGAAAGTAAACGTGTGGATCGGATGCTGAAAGAGTTTCGCTCTCAGCGTTACCACATGGCGATTGTTATTGATGAGTTTGGTGGCGTTTCCGGTCTGGTCACGATCGAGGATATTCTTGAGCTGATCGTGGGCGAAATCGAAGACGAGTACGACGAAGAAGAAGATATCGACTTCCGTCAGCTTAGCCGCCACACCTGGACCGTACGCGCGCTGGCCTCGATTGAGGACTTTAACGACGCCTTCGGTACCCACTTCAGCGATGAAGAGGTCGATACCATTGGCGGGCTGGTGATGCAGGCCTTTGGCCACCTCCCGGCGCGCGGTGAGACCGTTGACATCGACGGTTACCAGTTCAAAGTGGCAATGGCCGACAGCCGACGTATTATACAGGTTCACGTCAGAACGCCGGACGACTCACCGGTGCCAAAACTGGAAGATTAATGTAAATGGCATTTGCCCCACTGCTTGAACGCCAGCGCATCCGTTTGCTGCTGGCGCTGTTACTCGGAGCCAGCGGTACGCTGGCTTTTTCTCCTTACGATATCTGGCCCGCCGCCATTCTATCCCTGATGGGGCTTCAGGGCCTGACCCTGAATCGTCGTCCCGTACAGGCTGCGGCCATCGGTTACTTCTGGGGACTGGGGCTGTTTGGCTCAGGCATCAACTGGGTCTATGTCAGCATCGCCCAGTTTGGCGGTATGCCAGGCCCGGTCAACGTCTTCCTGGTGGTATTGCTCGCCGCGTATCTCTCGCTCTATACCGGTCTGTTCGCCGGCATCCTTTCTCGCCTGTGGCCAAAAACCACCTGGCTGCGCGTCGCCATTGCCGCGCCGGTGGTCTGGCAAATAACCGAGTTCCTGCGCGGCTGGGTGCTGACGGGCTTCCCGTGGCTACAGTTCGGCTACAGCCAGATTGACGGCCCGCTGAAAGGGCTGGCACCGGTAATGGGCGTTGAGGCCATCAACTTCCTGCTGATGGTGGTCAGCGGTCTGCTGGTCCTGGCGCTGGTCCAGCGCTGCTGGAAACCCCTGGCTGTGGCGCTGGTGCTGTTTGCCCTGCCCTTCCCGCTGCGCTATATCCAGTGGTTCACGCCCGAGCCAGAGCGCGCCATGCAGGTGTCCATGGTGCAGGGGAATATTCCGCAGTCCATGAAGTGGGATGAGAAAGAACTGCTGAATACGCTGAAGATCTACGCCAACGCCACCGAAGAGGTGATGGGTAAATCCCAGCTGATTATCTGGCCGGAGTCTGCAATCCCCGATCTGGAAATTAACCAGCAGCCGTTCCTCAACATGATGAACGACCTGCTGCTGGCGCGCGGCAGCACGCTGATCACCGGGATTGTCGATGCGCGTCTGAATCAGCAGAACCGCTACGACACCTACAACAGCATCATTACGCTCGGGAAAGATAGCGAGTACAGCTACCACTCCACTGACCGGTACAACAAGAACCACCTGGTGCCGTTTGGTGAATTTGTCCCGCTGGAGTCGATTCTGCGCCCACTGGCCCCGTTCTTTGACCTGCCGATGTCCTCTTTCAGCCGCGGCCCGTACGTACAGCCTCAGTTGCACGCGCACGGCCTGGCCCTGACGGCGGCCATCTGCTACGAAATCATTCTCGGCGAGCAGGTACGCGATAACTTCCGCCCGGATACTGACTATCTGCTGACCATCTCCAACGATGCATGGTTTGGTAAGTCAATCGGCCCGTGGCAGCACTTCCAGATGGCACGTATGCGCTCCCTGGAGCTGGCGCGTCCGCTGCTGCGCAGCACCAACAACGGCATCACCGCCGTGATTGGTCCGCAGGGCGAGATTCAGGCGATGATCCCGCAGTTTACCCGTGAGGTACTGACCACTAAAGTCACGCCAACCACCGGGCTGACGCCATACGCGCGCACCGGCAACTGGCCGCTGTGGATACTGACCGTGCTGTTCGGCTTTGGCGCGGTGCTGATGAGCCTGCGTCAGCGTCTTCGATAATCTCACCTCTTCCTGCCGGGTGGCGGCTACGCCTTACCCGGCCTACATTCCCCATTTCCGTTCCCGTAGGTCGGGTAAGCGTCAGCGCACCCGACAATCCCCTCCCCCAATCGTAAATCTGGCACGCCTATTGCTTTGTTTATTCAGGTAAACGCAGTTTGGCTTAACGTGCAACTTTGTCGCACCAGCGTAGATCATCGGTAGCACCGAAACGGTGCAACGGGAGATATTTGCCTCTGAATGGTGCGGCGCGCTTCGCAAAAATAAACAATAACGCAGCAAAATCTTTACATTAAGCCAGACTAAATGTTAACAAGCTTGCATAACACTGCACTCGCACTGCGCGAGATATAACAACATCACAATGGGTATCAATGCGTCGCTGGCGCTGATAAAAAAGGAGTTGGGTATGCAATTACGTAAACTGGCCACAGCAATGCTGGTTATGGGAATGTCTGCAGGCGTGGTTCACGCTGAAGATGCTCCGGCAGCAGGCAGCACTCTCGACAAGATTGCCAAAAACGGCGTCATCGTGGTCGGCCACCGTGAATCTTCAGTCCCGTTCTCTTACTACGACAACACGCAAAAAGTCGTGGGCTATTCACAGGACTACTCCAACGCCATCGTTGAAGCTGTGAAGAAAAAGCTGAACAAACCTGACCTGCAGGTGAAGCTGATCCCAATCACTTCACAGAACCGTATTCCACTGCTGCAAAACGGCACCTTTGACTTCGAGTGTGGCTCCACCACCAACAACCTCGAGCGTCAGAAACAGGCTGCCTTCTCTGACACCATCTTTGTCGTGGGCACCCGTCTGCTGACGAAGAAAGGCGGTGAGATCAAAGACTTCGCTGACCTGAAAGGCAAAGCGGTTGTTGTGACCTCCGGTACCACGTCAGAAGTGCTGCTGCACAAGCTGAACGACGAGAAGAAAATGGATATGCGCATCATCAGCGCGAAAGACCATGGCGACTCCTTCCGTACCCTGGAAAGCGGTCGTGCCGTCGCGTTTATGATGGATGACGCCCTGCTGGCGGGCGAACGTGCGAAAGCGAAGAAACCAGACAACTGGGATATCGTCGGTACCGCGCAGTCCAAAGAAGCCTACGGCTGTATGCTGCGTAAAGACGATCCGCAGTTCAAAAAGCTGATCGATGACACCATCGCTCAGGTGCAGACCTCCGGCGAAGCGGAAAAATGGTTCGACAAATGGTTCAAGAACCCGATTCCACCAAAAAACCTGAACATGAATTTTGAACTGTCTGACGACATGAAGGCGCTGTTCAAATCTCCAAATGACAAGGCTCTTAACTAATTAGAACAACAGGGGCGGGATCTCCTGCCCTCTCGATTGTCGGGAAGCATGGACAGACTATACGTTGAGTGGTCGTTCCCCACTCAGCGCGAAAAATGAGCTTCTCACCAATCTTCGAGGGTAGCGCTGCTACCCTTTTTTTTCTGGAGTGTATTATGTCAATAGACTGGAACTGGGGCATATTCCTGCAACAAGCCCCGTTCGGCAACACCACCTATCTTGGCTGGCTGTGGAGCGGCTTTCAGGTCACCGTGGCACTATCGATAACGGCGTGGATTATCGCGTTTCTTGTCGGTTCTCTGTTCGGTATTCTGCGCACCGTCCCTAACCGTTTTCTTTCAACGCTTGGCACCCTGTATGTGGAACTGTTCCGTAACGTTCCGCTGATCGTGCAATTCTTTACCTGGTATCTGGTCATCCCGGAACTGCTGCCGGAAAATATTGGCATGTGGTTCAAGTCGGAACTGGATCCGAACGTGCAGTTCTTTGTCTCCTCCATGATGTGTCTGGGGCTGTTTACCGCTGCGCGCGTTTGCGAGCAGGTGCGTGCCGCCATTCAGTCATTGCCGCGCGGACAAAAAAACGCGGGCCTGGCGATGGGCCTGACGCTGCCCCAAACCTACCGCTACGTGCTGCTGCCTAACGCCTACCGGGTTATCGTTCCACCGATGACCTCCGAGATGATGAACCTGGTGAAAAACTCGGCCATCGCCTCGACTATCGGCCTGGTCGACATGGCCGCGCAGGCGGGCAAGCTGCTGGATTATTCCGCTCACGCGTGGGAATCCTTCACCGCGATCACGCTCGCGTATGTTCTGATTAACGCTTTCATCATGCTGGTGATGAACCTGGTTGAACGCAAAATCCGCCTGCCGGGTAATCTGGGGGGCAAATAATGTACGAATTTGACTGGAGTTCTATCGTTCCATCCATGCCTTACCTGCTTGATGGCCTGGTGATTACCTTAAAAATCACCGTTATTGCCATCATCATTGGTATCGTCTGGGGCACCCTGCTGGCCGTCATGCGCCTGTCGAGCTTTAAGCCGCTCGCCTGGTTTGCGACCGCCTACGTTAACGTGTTCCGCTCCATCCCGCTGGTGATGGTGCTGCTGTGGTTTTACCTGATTGTGCCCGGCTTCCTGCAGAACGTGCTGGGGCTGTCGCCGAAAACCGATATCCGTCTGATCTCCGCCATGGTGGCGTTCTCAATGTTCGAGGCCGCTTACTACTCGGAGATTATCCGAGCGGGCATTCAGAGTATCTCCCGCGGGCAATCCAGCGCCGCGCTGGCGCTGGGAATGACGCACTGGCAGTCCATGCAGCTCATTATTCTGCCGCAGGCGTTTCGCGCCATGGTTCCGCTCCTGCTGACCCAGGGCATCGTGCTGTTCCAGGATACCTCGCTGGTCTACGTTCTGAGTCTGGCAGACTTCTTCCGTACCGCGTCAACCATCGGTGAACGTGATGGTACGCAGGTCGAGATGGTGCTCTTTGCGGGTGCGGTCTATTTTGTGATTAGTTTAAGCGCGTCGCTGTTGGTCAGCTGGCTGAAGAAAAGGACGGTATAATGATTTCCCTGAAAAATGTTTCTAAATGGTATGGGCACTTTCAGGTGCTGACCGACTGCTCCACCGAAGTCAAAAAAGGCGACGTAGTGGTGGTATGCGGGCCGTCCGGCTCCGGTAAATCGACGCTGATTAAAACCGTCAACGGACTGGAGCCGGTGCAGCAGGGTGAGATCGTTGTCAACGGCACCAAAGTCAACGATAAGAAAACTAATCTCGCCCAGCTTCGCTCTCACGTTGGCATGGTGTTCCAGCACTTTGAGCTGTTCCCTCACCTCTCCATTATTGAGAACCTGACGCTGGCGCAGGTAAAAGTGCTGAAGCGTGATAAAAAAGCGTCGCGCGAGAAAGGTCTGAAGCTCCTGGAACGCGTTGGGCTTTCGGCGCATGCCGATAAGTTCCCGGCACAGCTTTCTGGCGGCCAACAGCAGCGTGTGGCGATCGCCCGCGCGCTGTGCATGGATCCGGTGGCAATGCTGTTTGATGAGCCAACGTCGGCGCTCGATCCAGAGATGATCAATGAAGTGCTGGACGTAATGGTCGAGCTGGCGCACGAAGGGATGACCATGATGGTGGTGACCCACGAAATGGGCTTTGCCCGTAAAGTGGCCAACCGCGTGATCTTTATGGACGAAGGGAAAATTGTCGAAGACTCACCGAAAGAAGAGTTCTTCGCTAACCCGAAATCCGAACGTGCGAAGGATTTCCTCGCGAAAATCCTGCATTAATCTTCCCGGTGCGCAATCTGCGGATTGCGCACTGCTTCACGCTTTCACTCACTTCCGCTCGTCGGCGTCACATTGCAGCGTTAACCTTGTCACAAAATAACGCTACGTATGGAGAACGCTATGGCACAGCCTATTATTCTCGATTGCGATCCGGGTCATGATGACGCGATCGCGCTCGTCCTTGCACTTGCCTCCCCTGAACTCGACGTAAAAGCCGTCACCTCGTCCGCCGGAAACCAGACCCCTGAAAAAACCCTGCGCAACGTGCTGCGCATGCTCACGCTGCTCAAACGCACAGATATTCCTGTCGCCGGCGGGGCCGTGAAGCCGCTGATGCGCGAGCTGATTATTGCCGACAACGTTCATGGTGAAAGCGGGCTGGACGGTCCGGCACTGCCGGAGCCGGGTTTCACGCCGCAAAACGGTACCGCCGTCGAGTTGATGGCGAAGGTGCTGCGCGAAAGTGCAGAACCGGTAACGCTGGTGGCAACCGGACCGCAAACCAACGTTGCGCTGCTGCTGAACAGCCATCCCGAGCTGCATAATAAAATTGCCCGTATTGTGATTATGGGTGGCGCCATGGGGCTCGGTAACTGGACGCCAGCGGCGGAGTTCAACATCTTTGTCGACCCGGAAGCGGCGGAAATCGTCTTTCAGTCCGGCTTACCGATTGTAATGGCGGGACTGGACGTTACCCACCGCGCGCAGATTATGGCGGACGATATTGAGCGATTCCGCTCGGTGGGTAATACGGTCGCGACAACCGTGGCCGAGCTGCTCGACTTCTTTATGGAGTATCACAAAGTTGAGAAATGGGGCTTCCACGGCGCGCCGCTGCACGACCCGTGCACCATTGCCTGGCTACTGAAGCCGGAGATGTTCACCACGGTGGACAGATGGGTTGGTGTTGAGACGCAGGGAAAATACACCCAGGGAATGACGGTGGTGGATTACTACTCGCTGACGGGGAATAAACCGAATACCACGGTGATGGTGGACATCGACCGCGAGGCGTTTGTGGATTTGCTGGCGGAGAGACTTGCTTACTATAGTGCGGCCTGATGCCCTCACCCCAACCCTCTCCCACGGGGAGAGGGGGCAAACACTAAAAACGGCAACGTGGTTGCCGTTTTGCTTTTACCATGTGCAGCCTGATGCCCTCACCCCACCCCTCTCCCACTGGGAGAGGGAGCAGAGAGTTTTGCTTTTATTTAGGGCTCAAACGGCCGACGCTGGAACTGATCGTGGCCGCATTTCGGACACAGCGGCAGGACATCCGGCGTATATACCGCAATATGATGGTGGCAATTCTCACATACCAGATTTCCCAAGCCGACCACCTCACCACTGTGATACACACCGTGATGGTTCAAATCCTGAAAGACCTCGCGCCACTCCAGCTGCGTTTTATCCGTGATGTCGGCCAGCTCTTGCCACAGGCTCTCTTTAATCACCCGCATAAAAACGCTGTCCGTAACCTCCTCCTGGCTCTCCTGGTAGCTGCGCGCGAACTCTTCCAGATCGCGACGCACGGCGCGCGTCACCTCTTCCACTTCGGTTCGCGTTAACTCACCCGTTTGCGTCACGCGGGCACGCGCTTGCTCCACCAGCGCGTCGATATCTCGCTCGCCGTTACGCAGCCGTTCCGTCAGTGTCGCCACCAGTTCGCGGTAAAATTGAGCAACCTTGTTCATCATTTTGCCTCCCGGGTAAGTAACTATTTCTAATAATAGACCTTATTTCATCGCCGCTTTGTCAGGTGAAGCACAGACCCGGTAAATTCCTGCAAAGCGCATTTGTGCGAAAGGCTGTTTTGACGCTGGCGTTTGGGCTATGCTATGCGGATCTGAATTACCACATCCATTGGCTACATTTGTAGCTGTATTGAAAACAGGACCACTGGCTGCCATGCAAGAGCAATACCGCCCGGAAGAGATAGAATCAAAAGTCCAGCAACACTGGGACGAGAAGCGCACCTTTGAAGTAACCGAAGACGAGAGCAAAGAGAAGTATTACTGCCTGTCGATGCTTCCCTATCCTTCTGGTCGACTACACATGGGCCATGTGCGTAACTACACCATCGGCGATGTGATTGCACGCTACCAGCGCATGCTGGGCAAAAACGTTCTGCAGCCTATCGGCTGGGATGCGTTCGGTCTGCCTGCGGAAGGCGCGGCGGTCAAAAACAACACCGCACCGGCGCCGTGGACGTACGACAATATCGCGTACATGAAAAACCAGCTCAAGATGCTGGGCTTTGGCTATGACTGGAGCCGCGAGCTGGCAACCTGTACCCCGGAATACTATCGCTGGGAGCAGAAGTTCTTCACCGAGCTGTATAAAAAAGGCCTGGTTTATAAGAAGACCTCTGCCGTTAACTGGTGTCCGAACGACCAGACCGTTCTCGCGAACGAACAGGTTATCGACGGCTGCTGCTGGCGCTGTGACACCAAAGTTGAGCGTAAAGAGATCCCACAGTGGTTTATCAAAATCACCGCTTACGCTGATGAGCTGCTGAACGATCTGGATAACCTCGACCACTGGCCAGATACCGTTAAGACCATGCAGCGCAACTGGATTGGCCGTTCTGAAGGCGTGGAGATTACCTTCAACGTTGAGAACTACGACCAGACCCTGACTGTCTACACCACCCGTCCGGACACCTTCATGGGCGCGACCTACCTGGCCGTGGCCGCAGGTCACCCGCTGGCGCAGAAAGCGGCAGAGAACAACCCGGAGCTGGCCACCTTCATCGACGAGTGCCGCAACACCAAAGTGGCCGAAGCCGACATGGCGACGATGGAGAAAAAAGGCGTCGCGACAGGCTTCTATGCGAAGCATCCGCTGACTGGCGAAGCGATTCCTGTCTGGGCAGCGAACTTCGTGCTGATGGAGTACGGTACAGGCGCGGTAATGGCCGTTCCGGGACACGATCAGCGCGACTACGAGTTTGCCACCAAATACAGCCTGCCGATTAAAGCCGTTATTCTGGCCGCCGATGGTTCTGAACCCGACCTGTCCGAACAAGCGCTGACCGAAAAAGGCACCCTGTTCAACTCCGGTGAATTCAGCGGCCTGAGCTTCGAAGAGGGCTTCAACGCCATCGCCGATAAGCTGGCCTCTCTGGGCGTGGGCGAGCGTAAAGTTAACTTCCGTCTGCGCGACTGGGGCGTTTCCCGTCAGCGTTACTGGGGCGCGCCAATCCCAATGGTGACGCTGGAAGATGGCACCGTGATGCCAACGCCGGAAGATCAGCTCCCGGTGATCCTGCCGGAAGACGTGGTCATGGACGGTATCACCAGCCCGATCAAAGCCGATCCTGAGTGGGCAAAAACCACCGTCAACGGTCAGCCTGCGCTGCGTGAAACCGACACCTTTGACACCTTTATGGAGTCATCCTGGTACTATGCGCGCTACACCTGCCCGCAGTATCAGGACGGTATGCTCGAT
This sequence comes from Enterobacter cloacae complex sp. ESBL7, assembly GCF_041679625.1. NCBI lineage: Bacteria > Pseudomonadati > Pseudomonadota > Gammaproteobacteria > Enterobacterales > Enterobacteriaceae > Enterobacter > Enterobacter cloacae complex sp. ESBL7. Next base: position 440,676 of record NZ_JBGORN010000001.1, on the reverse strand, counting down.
TCCGATGCGGCAAACTACTGGCTGCCGGTTGATATCTATATCGGCGGCATCGAACACGCCATCATGCACCTGCTCTACTTCCGCTTCTTCCACAAACTGATGCGCGATGCAGGCATGGTGAACTCTGACGAACCAGCAAAACAGCTGCTGTGTCAGGGCATGGTACTGGCAGATGCGTTCTATTACGTCGGTGCTAACGGCGAGCGTAACTGGGTTTCTCCGGTTGATGCGATCGTCGAGCGCGACGAGAAAGGCCGTATCGTTAAGGCGAAAGACGCCGAAGGTCATGAACTGGTCTATACCGGCATGAGCAAGATGTCTAAGTCGAAAAACAACGGCATCGATCCGCAGGTAATGGTTGAGCGTTACGGTGCGGACACCGTGCGTCTGTTCATGATGTTTGCCTCTCCGGCCGACATGACCCTGGAATGGCAGGAGTCCGGCGTGGAAGGGGCGAACCGCTTCCTGAAACGCGTCTGGAAACTGGTTTACGAACACACTGCACTGGGCGATGCCCCGGCGCTGAACGCCGCCGCACTGACTGAAGATCAGCAGGCGCTGCGTCGCGATGTTCATAAAACGATTGCGAAAGTGACCGATGATATTGGTCGTCGTCAGACCTTCAATACCGCAATTGCGGCTATTATGGAACTGATGAACAAGCTGGCGAAAGCCCCGCAGGACGGTGAGCAGGATCGTGCCTTAATGCGTGAAGCGCTGCTGGCCGTCGTTCGCATGCTGAACCCGTTCACTCCACACGTCAGCTTCACCCTGTGGCAGGAGCTGAAAGGCGAAGGCGATATTGACAACGCGCCGTGGCCGCAGGCTGACGAAGCCGCGATGGTGGAAAACACGACGCTGGTTGTGGTCCAGGTAAACGGCAAAGTCCGCGGTAAAATTACAGTGGCGGTCGATGCAACCGAAGAACAGGTTCGCGAGCGCGCGGGCCAGGAACCTCTGGTCGCAAAATATCTTGAGGGCGTTACCGTACGTAAAGTGATCTACGTACCGGGTAAACTGCTCAATCTGGTCGTTGGCTAAGCGCGGGAGGAAACGTGCGACAACTGGCAACAATACTCTTATCACTGGCGGTGCTTGTCACCGCTGGCTGTGGCTGGCACCTGCGCAATACCACGGCAGTGCCTGCTGAGATGAAAACGATGATTTTCGACTCATCGGATCCGAATGGTCCACTCAGCCGGGCAGTTCGTAATCAGCTGCGTCTGAACGGCGTTGAGCTTGTTGAGAAACAAACGCTGCGCCAGGATGTACCGTCTCTGCGTATCATCGGAGGAGGTCTGTCGAGAGATACGGCCTCAATCTTCCAGGACGGTCGTACAGCTGAATATCAGATGGTGCTGACGGTCAACGCAGCGGTCCTGATCCCGGGTAAAGACATCTATCCGATCAGCACGAAAGTGTTCCGTTCGTTCTTCGATAACCCGCAGACGGCGTTGGCAAAAGATGCCGAACAGCAGATTATCATCAACGAAATGTACGACAAGGCGGCGGAACAGCTGATCCGTAAACTGCCAGGTATTGCAGCGTCTACCCGACAAGGCTCTGACATTGTTGAAAAACCGGTTGCTGGCACGCTTCCTGCTGCTAACTCTCTGGGTAAATGATGATCAGGCTGTATCCTGAACAACTCCGCGCGCAGCTCAAAGAAGGGCTGCGCGCGGCGTATCTGCTTCTTGGAAACGATCCGTTATTGCTTCAGGAAAGCCTGGATGCCGTGCGGCATGAAGCCGCCTCTCAGGGCTTCGATGAACACCACACCGTCCAGCTGGATAACAACACCGACTGGAATGCCCTCTTCTCACTCTGTCAGGCGATGAGCCTTTTTGCGTCGCGCCAGACAATTCAGATCCTGCTGCCGGAGAACGGCCCTAACGCGGCCATCAATGAACAGCTGGCCACGCTGGTCAGCCTGCTTCACAGCGATCTGCTACTGATTGTGCGCGGCAACAAGCTCACCAAAGCGCAGGAAAATGCGGCGTGGTTCACCCAACTCGCAGCCCACGCGGTGCAGGTCACCTGTCAGACGCCTGAACAGGCGCATCTGCCCAAATGGGTGGCAGCGAGAGCGAAGCAGAACAACCTTCAGCTGGATGATGCGGCGAACCAACTGCTCTGCTACTGCTATGAAGGTAACCTGCTGGCCCTGGCGCAGGCGCTGGACAGACTCTCCCTGCTCTGGCCGGATGGCAAGCTGACCTTGCCGCGCGTCGAGCAGGCCGTTAACGACGCGGCGCACTTCACGCCGTTCCACTGGGTGGACGCGCTGCTGTCGGCGAAAAGCAAACGCGCCATGCATATTCTGCAACAGCTGCGTCTCGAAGGGAGCGAACCGGTTATTCTGCTGCGTACGCTGCAGCGCGAGTTGCTGCTGCTGATTACGCTCAAGCGTCAGTCTGCCCATACGCCGCTGCGTTCGCTGTTTGATAAACACCGCGTGTGGCAAAATCGCCGGGCTTTGATCACCGAAGCCGTCAACCGCCTGAGTCATGAACAGCTTCGTCAGGCAGTGCAGCTTCTGATGCGCGCTGAGCTCACGTTAAAACAAGATTATGGCCAGTCGGTCTGGGCGGAGCTGGAAAGTCTTTCTCTCCTGCTCTGCCACAAGGCGCTGGCAGACGTTTTTATTGATGGATAGCATGCATTCTTTACAGGCCTTATATGGCGGCACCTTCGACCCGGTACATTACGGGCATCTGAAGCCGGTTGAAATTCTGGCAAATCTGATCGGCCTTCAGCGCGTCACCATCATGCCCAACAATGTCCCGCCCCATCGTCCACAACCCGAGGCGACCAGCGAGCAGCGAAAAGAGATGCTTGCCCTTGCCATCGCAGATAAACCGCTATTCCGACTTGACGAGCGTGAGCTGCGTCGCGACACGCCCTCCTGGACGTCTCAGACGCTTCAGGAGTGGCGCGCCGAACAAGGGCCAGACCAGCCGCTTGCCTTTATCATCGGCCAGGATTCTCTGCTGAATTTCCCTACGTGGCATCAGTATGAAACCATCCTGGAGAACAGCCATCTGCTCGTCTGCCGCCGTCCCGGCTATCCGCTGACCATGCGCGAAGAGCAGTACCAGCAGTGGCTGGAAGACCACCTCACCGATAATGTTGAAGATCTTCACAACCAGCCTGCCGGGAAGATCTATCTGGCGGAAACGCCGTGGTTTGATATCTCTGCAACCCTCATTCGCGAGCGTTTACAGCAGGGTTTAGCGTGTGACGATCTGCTGCCGACCCCGGTGCTGGCCTATATCCATGCGCACGGTTTGTATCAGAAAAGCGCAGATGAATAGCCGGAGAGCATAAAAAGCGGCTTATTGTTTATCCCGCCTTGACAGGGTAAGCCATACTGTTATTCTCCGCTGCCAGACTTTCCCGCCGATCATTGCTTTACAGAAATTGTTTTACAAAAATGGCAATGCAATCTCAGGCGGAGGGTGGGATGATACCCGCCTTCAAAAGCCCGGCCGGAGACATTTGTCCCGACGCAGGCGTGAGTTCAGGTATACTGTCTGGCTACGAATTCAAAGTTTTACAATCTCATTCACCCCAGGGGGAAAACTTGCAGGGTAAAGCACTCCAGGATTTTGTTATTGACAAAATTGATGACCTGAAAGGTCAGGACATCATCGCTATCGACGTTAAGGGTAAATCCAGTATTACCGACTGCATGATCATCTGCACCGGTACATCGACGCGTCATGTTGTTTCAATTGCCGATCACGTGGTTCAGGAATCGCGTGCAGCAGGGCTGTTGCCGCTGGGTGTTGAAGGTGAAGCGACGGCTGACTGGGTGGTAGTCGACCTCGGCGATGTGATTGTCCACGTCATGCAGGACGAGAGCCGTCGCCTGTATGAGCTGGAAAAACTCTGGGGTTAATGCGTGAAGTTACAGCTGGTCGCCGTCGGCACCAAAATGCCGGACTGGGTACAAACCGGTTTTACTGAATATCTGCGTCGTTTTCCAAAAGACATGCCGTTCGAGCTGGTGGAAATTCCCGCCGGGAAGCGCGGCAAGAACGCTGATATCAAACGTATTCTCGATAAAGAGGGCGAACTGATGCTGGCTGCCGCTGGCAAAAACCGCATCGTCACCCTCGATATTCCAGGTAAACCCTGGGATACGCCGCAGCTGGCACAAGAACTGGAGCGCTGGAAGCAGGATGGCCGTGACGTCAGTCTGTTGATTGGCGGACCAGAAGGGTTATCCCCTGCCTGCAAAGCGGCGGCTGAACAAAGTTGGTCCCTCTCCGCGCTGACGCTTCCCCACCCGCTCGTTCGGGTACTGGTGGCAGAAAGCCTGTATCGCGCGTGGAGCATTACTACCAACCACCCCTATCACCGCGAGTAATGACTGACCAGGGTAGATTAAGCAGCGGATGAAACTACAGAATTCTTTTCGCGACTATACGGCTGAGTCCGCGCTGTTTGTGCGCCGGGCGCTGGTCGCCTTTACCGGGATTTTGCTGCTTACCGGCGTGCTGATCGCCAACCTCTATAATCTGCAAATTGTCCGCTTTACCGACTACCAGACGCGTTCAAACGAAAACCGTATTAAGCTGGTGCCTATCGCACCCAGCCGCGGCATTATTTACGATCGTAACGGCACCCCGCTGGCGTTGAACCGAACCATCTATCAAATCGAGATGATGCCGGAAAAAGTCGATAATGTTCAGGATACGCTGGAAGCGCTGAAAAGCGTTGTCGATCTTAACGATGACGATATCGCGGCCTTCAAAAAGGAGCGCGCCCGCTCTCACCGCTTCACCTCGATTCCGGTTAAAACCAATTTGACGGAAGTCCAGGTGGCCCGCTTTGCGGTGAATCAGTACCGCTTCCCCGGCGTGGAAGTGAAGGGATATAAGCGTCGCTACTATCCCTACGGCTCCGCGCTGACGCATGTGATTGGCTACGTTTCCAAGATTAACGACAAAGACGTCGACCGCCTTGATAAAGACGGCAAGCTGGCCAACTACGCTGCTACGCACGATATCGGTAAGCTGGGGATCGAACGTTACTACGAAGACGTTCTGCACGGGCAAACCGGCTATGAAGAGGTTGAGGTTAACAACCGTGGACGCGTGATCCGCCAGCTGAAAGAAGTGCCGCCTCAGGCGGGGCATGACGTCTATCTGACGCTCGACCTCAAGCTTCAGCAGTATATCGAAACCCTGCTGGCGGGCAGCCGTGCAGCCGTTGTGGTCACCGATCCTCGTACCGGCGGCATCCTGGCAATGGTCTCCATGCCTAGCTATGACCCGAACCTCTTCGTTGACGGTATTTCCAGCAAAGACTATTCCGGTCTGCTGAATGACCCGAACACGCCGCTGGTGAACCGCGCGACGCAAGGGGTTTACCCGCCAGCATCAACGGTTAAACCGTACGTGGCGGTCTCTGCGCTGAGTGCCGGCGTCATCAACCGTAATACCAGCCTGTTTGACCCGGGCTGGTGGCAGCTGCCGGGTTCAGATAAGCGCTATCGTGACTGGAAAAAATGGGGCCACGGTCATCTGAACGTCACCAAATCGCTGGAAGAATCTGCGGATACCTTCTTCTATCAGGTGGCGTATGACATGGGTATCGACCGCCTGTCAGAGTGGATGAGCAAATTCGGCTACGGGCATTACACCGGCGTGGACCTTTCAGAAGAACGTTCTGGCAACATGCCAACGCGTGAATGGAAGCTGAAGCGCTTTAAAAAACCGTGGTATCAGGGTGACACCATTCCGGTGGGTATCGGTCAGGGCTACTGGACGGCAACGCCGCTTCAGATGAACAAGGCCATGATGATTCTCATCAATGACGGCGTGGTAAAAGTGCCGCATCTGCTACAGAGCACGGTTGAAGACGGCAAAAAAGTACCGTGGAACCAGCCGCACGAGGCGCCAGTGGGTGACATCCATTCCGGCTTCTGGGAAATTGCGAAAGACGGTATGTACGGCGTGGCAAACCGCCCGAACGGTACCGCGCATAAGTACTTCACCGGTACGCCGTACAAAGTGGCCGCGAAATCCGGTACTGCGCAGGTATTTGGTCTGAAAGCCAACGAAACCTATAACGCGCACCGCATTGCTGAACGCCTGCGTGACCATAAGCTGATGACGGCGTTTGCCCCTTATGATAACCCGCAGGTCGCGGTGGCGATGATTCTGGAGAACGGCGGTGCCGGGCCAGCAGTAGGGACCATCATGCGCCAGATCCTTGACCACATTATGCTGGGTGATAACAACACCGAACTGCCGGCTGAAAACCCGGCCGCCGCTGCGGCGGAGGACCAATAATCATGACGGATAATCCAAATAAAAAATCGCTGTGGGATAAAATCCACATCGACCCAGCCATGCTGCTGATCCTGCTGGCTCTGCTGGTGTACAGCGCCCTGGTTATCTGGAGCGCCAGCGGCCAGGACATCGGCATGATGGAGCGCAAAATCGGCCAGATCGCCATGGGTCTGATCATCATGGTGGTGATGGCGCAAATCCCGCCGCGCGTCTACGAAGGCTGGGCGCCCTATCTTTACATCTTCTGTATTATTTTGCTGGTTGCGGTAGATGCGTTTGGCGCCATTTCAAAAGGGGCGCAGCGCTGGCTGGATCTGGGCGTTGTCCGCTTCCAGCCCTCGGAAATTGCCAAAATCGCCGTTCCATTGATGGTGGCACGCTTTATCAACCGCGACGTCTGTCCGCCGTCGCTGAAAAACACGGCCATCGCGCTGGTGCTGATTTTCCTGCCGACGCTGCTGGTTGCGGCGCAGCCTGACCTTGGCACCTCAATTCTTATCGCCCTTTCCGGCCTGTTTGTCCTTTTCCTGTCGGGACTGAGCTGGCGCCTGATTGGTATCGCGGTGGTGCTGATTGCAGCGTTCATTCCTATCCTCTGGTTCTTCCTGATGCATGATTACCAGCGTCAGCGCGTCATGATGCTGCTCGATCCGGAAACCGATCCGCTGGGCGCGGGCTATCATATTATTCAGTCCAAGATTGCGATTGGCTCCGGCGGCCTGCGCGGTAAAGGCTGGCTGCATGGCACGCAGTCGCAGCTGGAATTTTTACCGGAACGCCACACCGACTTTATCTTCGCCGTACTGGCGGAAGAGCTGGGGCTGGTTGGCATCTTAATATTGCTGGCGCTGTACGTACTGCTGATCATGCGGGGATTGTGGATTGCAGCACGCGCGCAAACCACTTTTGGTCGCGTCATGGCTGGCGGGTTGATGCTGATTTTATTCGTTTATGTCTTCGTAAATATTGGTATGGTGAGTGGTATTCTGCCGGTGGTAGGCGTACCGCTGCCGCTGGTGAGTTACGGAGGCTCGGCACTGATCGTGTTGATGGCCGGGTTTGGTATCGTGATGTCGATCCATACCCACAGAAAAATGTTGTCAAAAAGCGTATAAAAATAAGGGGATCGGAATGCGTAAGCAGTGGCTGGGGATCTGCATCGCGGCAAGTTTACTTGCGGCCTGCACAAGTGATGATGGTCAGCAACAGGCAACCGTCGCGCCGCCGCAGCCTGCGGTGTGTAATGGCCCGATCGTTGAAATCAGCGGTGCCGATCCCGTTTATGAACCGCTGAATGCCAGTGCCAATCAGGATTACCAGCGCGACGGCAAAAGCTATAAAATTGTTCAGGATCCTTCCCGTTTCAGTCAGGCGGGCTTTGCCGCCATTTATGATGCCGAGCCGGGCAGTAACCTGACGGCTTCCGGGGAAGCGTTCGACCCAATGCAGCTGACGGCAGCACACCCGACGCTGCCGATCCCGAGCTACGCTCGTATCACCAACCTGGCGAATGGCCGTATGATCGTCGTGCGTATCAACGACCGTGGTCCTTACGGGAATGACCGGGTGATTTCCCTCTCGCGCGCGTCTGCCGATCGCCTGAACACCTCGAACAACACCAAAGTCCGTATTGACCCGATTATCGTCGCACAGGATGGTTCGCTCTCCGGGCCGGGTACCGCGTGTACGACGGTGGCAAAACAGACCTATGCCCTTCCTGACCGCCCAAATCTTGACGGCGGAATGGGAAGCGTCTCGTCTCCGGCAGAGCCTGCTCAGCCGGGGGGAGAAATACGCCCGATCAGCAATGACACGCTGCAAAGCGAGGATTCTACCGGCGCGCCGGTAAAGAGTAGTGGCTTTCTTGGCGCACCGACGACCTTAGCCTCGGGCGTGCTGGAAGGCAGTGAGCCGACTCCAGCCCCTGCTCCCGTTGCGGCACCAGCAACCCAGCCGGCTCCCGTAACGGCGCCTGCAGCCACGCAAAGTGCGGTGGTAGCGGCTCCAGCAGCGGCCAGCGGCAGCTATGTGGTTCAGGTAGGCGCAGTAAGCGATCAGGCCCGGGCCAAACAGTATCAACAGCGTCTGAGCCAGCAGTTTGGCGTACCGGGACGCGTTGAGCAGAACGGCGCGGTCTGGCGCATTCAGATGGGGCCGTTTGCCAGCAAATCGCAGGCCGCGTCCCTGCAGCAGCGTCTGCAGAATGAAGCTCAACTTCAGTCATTTATCGCTGTTGCGAAATAATTAACCGGCGGTATCCGAATTGTCAGTTAGTGTAAAACACATTCACAAACTCATGCTTAAAGTCGGATGCCTGCCTGAATAGCATTTGCTATAGTAAGGCACTTTTTTTAATTCCATCACGGATGTCGTAGTTCTGACCATGAAGACCACTTTTTCTGCTCGTTTTGTGCAGCGCATGGCGCTGACCACGGCCCTTTGCGCTGCTGCGCTCTCTGCAGCTCACGCCGATGACCTGAATATCAAGACCATGATCCCTGGCGTTCCGCAAATCGACGCGGAATCCTACATCCTGATCGATTACAACTCTGGCAAAGTGCTGGCAGAACAGAATGCCGATGCCCGCCGTGACCCGGCCAGTCTGACCAAAATGATGACCAGCTACGTTATCGGCCAGGCGATGAAGGCAGGTAAATTCAAAGAATCGGATCTGGTCACCATCGGTAACGATGCGTGGGCAACCGGGAACCCTGTTTTCAAAGGTTCCTCTCTGATGTTCCTGAAGCCGGGTATGCAGGTTCCTGTTTCCCAGCTGATTCGCGGTATCAACCTGCAGTCTGGTAACGATGCCTGCGTGGCGATGGCCGACTTCGCCGCCGGTAGCCAGGATGCCTTCGTGGGCCTGATGAACAGCTACGTTAACGCGCTGGGTCTGAAAAACAGCCATTTCCAGACCGTACACGGACTGGACGCAGACGGTCAGTACAGCTCCGCACGTGACATGGCCCTGATTGGTCAGGCGCTGATCCGCGATGTACCTAATGAATACTCTATCTATAAAGAGAAAGAGTTCACCTTCAACGGTATTCGTCAGACCAACCGTAACGGCCTGCTGTGGGATAACAGCCTGAACGTTGACGGCATCAAAACTGGCCACACCGATAAAGCGGGCTACAACCTGGTGGCCTCTGCCACTGAAGGTCAGATGCGTCTGATCTCTGCCGTGATGGGCGGCCGTACCTTTAAAGGTCGTGAAACAGAAAGCAAGAAACTGCTGACCTGGGGCTTCCGCTTCTTCGAAACCGTGAACCCACTGAAAGCAGGGAAAGAGTTTGCGTCTGAACCCGTCTGGTTCGGCGACAACGACCGTGCTTCTCTCGGCGTTGATAAAGACCTCTACCTGACCATTCCACGCGGTCGCATGAAGGATCTGAAAGCCAGCTACGTGCTGAACAGCACCGAACTGCATGCCCCGCTGCAGAAAAACCAGGTGGTGGGTACGATCAACTTCCAGCTGGATGGAAAAACGATCGATCAGCGTCCGCTGGTTGTCCTGCAAGAAATTCCTGAAGGCAATTTCTTCGGCAAAATCATTGATTACATTAAATTGATGTTCCACCACTGGTTTGGTTAAAAATTGAACACTTGAAAGTGTGATTTTGATCCCCATATACTAAGTATCCTGATAACTCCCACCTGACGTGGGAGTTATTATTTTTTGACGTTACGCCGGAGCTGACATGAAAACCAAACTTAACGAACTGCTTGAATTCCCAACCTCATTTACCTACAAAGTAATGGGTCTGGCGAAACCTGAGCTGGTTGATCAGGTGGTTGAAGTGGTACAGCGCCATGCGCCGGGTGACTACTCTCCGTCAGTAAAACCAAGCAGCAAGGGCAACTACCACTCGGTTTCTATTACCATCACTGCAACACACATTGAGCAGGTGGAAACGCTGTACGAAGAGCTCGGCAATATCGAAATTGTTCGTATGGTGCTGTAGTCCCTTTGCGGTTACCCGGTTTGCCGGGTAACCCCTCTCCCCCGCTGTGATATACTCCCCCACACCTTTTGTCCCTCGTCTTCGGAGACGCAGTTTTGTATCAGGATAAAATTCTGGTCCGTCACCTCGGGCTGCAACCTTATGAGCCTGTCTCCCGGGCTATGCATGACTTCACCGATTCACGCGATGACAGCACCCCAGATGAGATCTGGCTGGTCGAACACCTGCCGGTATTTACGCAGGGCCAGGCGGGTAAAGCAGAGCATTTGTTAATGACGGGAGATATCCCGGTTATTCAGAGCGATCGCGGCGGTCAGGTCACTTATCATGGGCCCGGTCAGCAGGTGATGTACGTCCTGCTCAATCTGAAGCGCAGAAAGCTGGGCGTGCGTGAACTGGTTACCTTACTGGAACAAACTGTCGTCAACACGCTGGCGGAATATGGTATTGACGCGCATCCACGCGCCGATGCGCCGGGCGTCTACGTTGGGGAAATGAAGATCTGCTCACTGGGGCTGCGTATTCGTAAAGGTTGCTCATTCCATGGCCTGGCCTTGAATATTAATATGGACCTTGCGCCTTTCCAGCGCATTAACCCCTGCGGCTACGCCGGCATGGAAATGACGCAAATGCGTCAGTGGGTTGAAACCGCTACGCCAGAACATATTCGTCCCGTGCTTTTAAAGCAGATGTTAGCGCTACTTAACAATCCCCCATACGAATATATCCCTGCTTAATACATCATACAACATGGCTCGATAATTTGGCGGGCCACTGTTTATTTACAGCTTTTGCACTTTACAATAATCCACAGATTCTATATTTTCGAAGCGCCCGAATATTACCGCCACATATTATTTAGCCTCCAGCAAGCATGGCAAACACGGCATAAGTAAGGTGAGCAATTATCACACAACCGTTTGCCCTTGATAAACAAGTGAAACAAAACCAACACTTTACGAATCTCTACAAGCATAATAAATAAATTCAACTATCATTCATATTGTGAATGTATACGGAGTGAAAGCGTGGAGTATAATAATTTACCAGCCAAACGACTGAATGAACCCGGTGGCGAAGACAAGCCGCAAATTTTTCGGACTTTACGTAATATTGATCTCAATTTACTGACTATTTTTGAGGCGGTATATGTCCATAAGGGTATCGTTAACGCTGCGAAAATTCTTAATCTCACGCCATCAGCAATAAGCCAGTCAATCCAAAAGCTACGCGCTATATTTCCCGACCCGTTATTTATCCGTAAGGGCCAGGGGGTAACGCCGACGGCTTACGCCACGCATCTCCACGAGTACATCAGCCAGGGGCTGGAGTCGATTCTGGGCGCACTGGATTTAACCGGGAGCTATGATAAGCAGAGAACCATCACCATCGGCTGTTCCCCTTCTGTCGGGGTGCTGGTGATGCCGGCGATCTTCCAGGCCGTAAAAGAGCATGCTCCGCAGCTTCTGCTTCGCAATGTGCCTCTCAATGAACCTGACATTCAGCTTGCCCAGTTCCAGACGGACCTGATTATTGAAAGCGGCAGCTTCAGTGCCAGAGCGCTGGGGCAAAATGTGCTTTATGCGGATAACCTGGTACTGGTTTGCCGCCAGCAGCATCCTGCTCTTAGCGAGCCGTTAACCATCGAAAACCTGCGCAACTACGACCACTCGTCTTTCATGACCGAAGGGCAATCTAATCATGCGCTTCGTCAGCGTATTGATGAAATTTTCCCGGAGCGTCAGATCAGCTTCAGCAGTTACAATATGTTTACCACCGCATCCCTGATCGGCAGCAGCGACATGCTGTGCGTTATGCCATCACGCCTGTACAGCCTGCTACAAAAATGCTGGCCGCTGGAAAGCATCCCGCTCAGCCAGCTTAATGCGGAATCTATCGAGATTTCACTGCATTACAACAAGCTGAGTTTGCGCGATCCGGTCCTGGAAAACGTCATCCGCATCATCCGTCAGGCCTTCTGACAGGTTTAGCCAGCACAAGCCCCTGCAACCCGCAGGGCAAAAGGCACTAAACAACAACTATTTTACAAATTGGCGATCTGGCAGGCTGCTTTAACGACCGTTTCAATGATATACTGCCTGTCGTTCGTTCAAAAATAGTTGATAAATACAACATTCCCTTGAATTGAAACGCTTTCCTTCGATATTCGCAACTGGAACACGCACGCTATGAGTAAACCCATTGTGATGGAACGCGGTGTTAAATACCGCGATGCCGATAAAATGGCCCTTATCCCGGTTAAAAACGTGGCTACAGAGCGCGAGGCGCTGTTAAGAAAACCGGAATGGATGAAAATCAAACTTCCGGCCGACTCTTCGCGTATCCAGGGGATCAAAGCGGCGATGCGCAAGAATGGCCTTCACTCCGTTTGTGAAGAAGCCTCTTGTCCGAACCTTGCTGAATGTTTCAATCACGGTACCGCGACGTTTATGATTCTGGGTGCTATCTGTACCCGCCGCTGCCCGTTCTGCGATGTTGCTCATGGCCGTCCAGTCGCGCCTGATGCTAACGAACCCCAGAAACTGGCGCAGACCATCGCCGACATGGCGCTGCGTTATGTGGTTATCACATCCGTTGACCGTGACGACCTGCGTGATGGTGGTGCTCAGCACTTCGCCGACTGTATTACGGCCATTCGCGAGAAAAGCCCTAACATCAAAATCGAGACTCTGGTGCCTGACTTCCGCGGCCGTATGGACCGCGCGCTGGATATCCTGACCGCGACGCCGCCAGATGTGTTTAACCACAACCTGGAGAACGTGCCGCGTCTTTACCGTCAGGTCCGTCCGGGCGCTGACTATAACTGGTCCCTGAAGCTGCTGGAGCGTTTCAAAGAAGCGCATCCGCATATTCCGACCAAGTCTGGTCTGATGGTGGGTCTGGGTGAAACCAATGATGAAATCATCGAGGTGATGCGCGATCTTCGCCGCCACGGTGTGACCATGCTTACCCTCGGACAGTATCTGCAGCCAAGCCGTCACCACCTGCCGGTACAGCGCTACGTGAGCCCGGACGAGTTCGATGAAATGAAAGCCGAAGCGATGGCGATGGGCTTCACCCACGCTGCCTGCGGCCCATTCGTTCGCTCCTCATACCATGCCGATATGCAGGCTAAAGGCGAAGAAGTTAAATAATGCTGTAATATTCATTTACAGTAATACAAAAAACCGGCCTCATGAGCCGGTTTTTTTTCGCAAGCCCTCAGGCGTTGCTGTCACTCTTTGTGAGAAAGCTTGTCTGCCGGGACGTTATCCTCGGCGCTTTTCTTCGCCGCTGCATCATCATCGTTCATCGCTTTCTTAAAGCCTTTGATGGCAGCCCCCACGTCACCACCCAGCGTGCGTAACTTCTTGGTACCAAACAGCAGGACGACCAGTGCGGCAACCACCAGCAGTTTGGTAATACTAATCTCACCCATAGATACCTTCTTTACTTAAAACAGGCTGCATTCAGCGCCAAAACCTGACTGTATTAACGGTCATTTAGCGCGTGCACACAATAGCAATCTGTAACAAGGTGAATCAAGCATTGTTGAAAAAAACATCACAATAATTGCGGTGGCGCAAACCGACGATTGCGAAGAACGGGTAATTGCTGACGCGCAAGCGCAATTCTTTCTGAGTTTATCTCCGCCACCAGCAAATGCGGAGCTTCAGCGGCGGCGGCGATCGTCACCCCCAGCGGATCAACCACCCTGCTTTGCCCGATGTTTTTCGTGCCACATTCCCCTGCGGCAACGACATAGCAGGTTGTATCCAGCGCGCGTGCCGTAAGCAGCGTTGCCCAGTGGTGCTCTTTTAACGGCCCTTTGACCCACGCGGCAGGCAGTACCAGTACGTCCGCCCCCTGCAGCGCCAGATGGAGCGCCAGCTCGGGAAAACGCAGGTCATAGCAGGTCATCAGCCCGACCCTGAATCCGTCAATCTCCAGCAGCGGAGGGATATTGTCTCCGGGGTCAACGCGTCGCGACTCCTGGATGCTGAACGCATCATAGAGGTGAAGCTTGGCGTAACGTGCCACGATAGCTCCGTCACGAATCGCCACGAGCGTATTCACCGCGCGACCCGGCGTGGAGGGAACATGGATCGTTAAGATCGTCGTCATCGTATTGCCTGCGCTCTGGGCAAGCAGCAGCTGCAAAAATTCGCCGTCCAGCGGCTGCGCGGACTTCACGGATAAATCCGGGTCGTTATCATCTCTGGCCAGCAGCGCCTCGGGGAGAACCAACAGCGACGCGCCTTTCTGCCGGGCCTGCATCATCAGGTTGACGCATGTTCTCGCATTCTCATGCCAGTCAGGCGTGACGGCAAACTGCCCTACCGCTACATACATATTTGTCCCCTCATCATAAACGGCGTTAAACTCGCTACTCTTACACATCAAATAGCAGGTATTTAGCGTGTTACAACTACTTTTAGCCGTTTTTATTGGTGGGGGAACGGGTAGCGTTGCGCGATGGTTTCTGAGTATGCGGTTTAACCCCCTGCATCAGGCGATTCCTATGGGGACGCTTGCCGCAAACCTGATTGGTGCCTTTATCATTGGTATGGGGCTGGCCTGGTTTAACCGAATGACGCACATCGACCCAATGTGGAAAGTATTGATTACCACCGGATTCTGCGGCGGTTTGACCACCTTCTCAACCTTTTCTGCGGAAACGGTTTTTCTCTTTCAGGAAGGCCGTATCGGCTGGGCGCTGATGAATGTGGCGATCAATATGCTCGGCTCCTTTGCGATGACGGGGATCGCATTTTGGCTATTTTCTTCCGCAAGCGCGCATTAACAGCCGAACCGTTAATGTTGGCTTAATTTTTCTCTGTCACTCTGAATGTAATACTGAACGAGGGTGACAGAATGAAACAGAGTCTGATGAGCGCAGGAATGGTGTTGTTGAGCGTGCTGATCGTTGCCAGCTTCCTGAAAATGTATCTGCTTGGCTGATTCAAAACGAAAAAAACCCGCTCAGTGAGCGGGTTTTGAAATTCTTGCTGACGCGTCTGAATTACAGAGCGATTACGTTAGCAGCAGAAGGGCCTTTGGCACCGTTAGTGATTTCGAACTCTACACGCTGACCTTCAGCCAGAGTTTTGAAACCATTAGACTGGATTGCAGAGAAGTGTACGAACACGTCTTTGCTGCCATCTTCAGGAGTAATGAAACCGAATCCTTTGGACTCATTAAACCACTTAACGTTACCTTTAATCTTAGACATCAAAATTACCTTTACATTAAAAAACGACACAAATGCTGTGTCGGTTATCAGTACATCAATTGTGGGACCTTTTGTCCAGCGGATCTTTGATAAAAAGTGACTAAAGTCGCGTTAATTTTCACTGACAGATTTTTATCGCTTATGAATCAACGCCTGCGCGTTTTTTCACCAGCATGTAACGTTTTGTCAGTTAAAACTGAAAACGCATCCAGGCGAAGTAAACGTTACCGTTGTTGTACGTACCCGGAATGTAGGTCATCTGGAACGTTGCGGGGCCATAGCCGATAGAGGCCAAAGGCAGCAGCACCGGGATTGGAATGTATTTCCAGTTATCACGTGCAGTAACCCCGGCGGTATAGCCCAAACCGACGTGGAAGTTCTCGTCCGCTAGCGGCCGCCAGGTTTTTTCCCAGCCATACCCCCCAATCGGCTCCCATTTATTAAACGAGTCTTTGAAGGCCATCAGATAGATGCCATGCCAGTTTCCCTTTTCATCCCAGCGCGACTGGCCAAAACCCGCGCCCCACGGACGCTCGTTGTATTTATCGGTTTTCTCTTTGTCATAAGCAAAACGCGCATGCCACGTTATTGCCGGGACATAGAGATCATAATGTTCAGGTGCCGTCCATGTCTGGGAAACATTATCCGTAAAGGTTGAGAACCAGCCTTTATCCGTCGCGTTGCCTTCTGCCTGAGCAACAGAACAAAACGTTAACTGCCCAAAAATAAACAACAAAATAGAGAAAAATGTATTACGTACAATCACAATGCAATTACCATTCTTAGTATTCGAGGCAAAGTTTACCATAAAGTAGTTGAATCAAAGCTTAACGACATCGGCGTTATTCCTAATTATTCAGCTTCTTTTCGGGAATATTCTTAAGGAAAGGCGGCGATGCGTTCAAAATAAACCCACAAGGGGTGTGACTTTACCTATTTAATATTCTGAATCAGTGACATGTAAAACCACACAAAACATTAACAATTTGTTATCATTATTAGGACATATTGCGCTATTTCTGACGGTCAAGACCCGCATGACATAAATGTATGGGCCATGGCAAAAAGACGGTTGTTCTGTTCTTTAGTCGTCTGTTTATTGATTTTAATCAGCAAGAACAGGCCAATTATTCGGCACATTTTCATCCTTCTTTTTTTTGATTTTTTGTGCTCCATAGCAGCAGAGATACAGGGGAAATCATGCTTACGTTATTCGAACTCCTTATTGGAGTCGTCGTCATTGTCGGCGTCGCACGCTACATCATTAAAGGCTACTCGGCCACAGGCGTATTATTTGTCGGCGGTCTAACGCTGCTGATTATCAGCGCAATAATGGGGCACCAGGTGTTACCTGCCAGCGCGACCAGCACCGGTTACACGGCTACAGATATTGTTGAATACATTAAAATATTGCTCATGAGCCGCGGCGGCGATCTGGGTATGATGATCATGATGCTGTGCGGTTTTGCAGCCTATATGACCCATATCGGCGCCAACGACATGGTCGTTAAGCTTGCCTCTAAACCCCTGCAATACATCAACTCGCCGTATCTGCTAATGGTCGCAGCCTATTTCCTCGCCTGCCTCATGTCACTGGCCGTTTCGTCGGCTACAGGGCTTGGCGTACTGCTCATGGCGACGCTGTTCCCGGTCATGGTGAACGTCGGTATCAGCCGTGGCGCGGCCGCGGCAATTTGCGCGTCTCCGGCAGCGATTATTCTCTCCCCGACCTCCGGCGACGTTGTGCTGGCGGCAAAGGCGGCGGAGATGTCACTCATCGACTTCGCCTTTAAAACCACGTTACCGATCTCAATTGTTGCCATCGTGGGCATGGGGATCGCGCATTTCTTCTGGCAGCGCTATCTCGATAAGAAAGAAAACATCAGCCATGAAATGATGGACGTGAGTGAAATCACCACGACCGCTCCCGCGTTCTATGCCATTCTGCCGTTCACCCCGATCGTCGGAGTGCTGATTTTTGACGGAAAATGGGGTCCACAGCTGCACATCATCACCATTCTGGTCATCTGTATGCTGCTGGCCGCCGTGCTGGAGTTTGTGCGCGGTTTTAACACGCAAAAAGTCTTCTCGGGTCTGGAAGTTGCGTATCGCGGTATGGCGGATGCCTTCGCTGGCGTGGTGATCCTGCTGGTTGCAGCGGGCGTTTTTGCCCAGGGTCTGAGCACGATCGGCTTTATCCAGAGCCTGATTTCTATCGCCACCTCGTTCGGCTCCGCCAGTATTATCCTGATGCTGGTTCTGGTGGTGCTCACCATGCTGGCGGCGATGACCACCGGTTCCGGTAATGCGCCTTTCTACGCTTTCGTTGAGATGATCCCGAAACTGGCTCACTCCTCCGGTATTAACCCGGCCTACCTTTCCATTCCCATGCTGCAGGCGTCAAACCTGGGCCGTACCATTTCGCCGGTGTCGGGTGTGGTCGTCGCCGTTGCCGGGATGGCGAAAATCTCGCCATTCGAAGTCGTCAAACGCACCTCAGTGCCCGTTATAGTTGGTCTGATTATCGTGATTATCGCCACGGAAGTGCTGGTACCCGGCGCGGCCTAAGCTAAATTAGGGATATCCAAAAAGCGCCTGCGGGCGCTTTTTGTGCTTTAATAACTTCCAGAAATTAATCGTGCTCATTCGATCAGGAAATCATATGTTCAGGAAGGATATCGTCATCCCGTCTGGCGCAATCGCGCTTGCTCTCTGTCTCTTCTCCGCACAGGCGGAACCGCTGAAGGCAACACAGTATGGCGATTTCGATCGCTATGTGCTGGCTCTGTCCTGGCAAACCGGGTTTTGCCAGAGCATGGTCGAACGCAACCGCAATGAACCTGACGAATGTCGCCTGCAAAAAGAGCGCGATAATAAAGCCGATTTTCTGACCGTTCACGGTCTATGGCCTGGCCTGCCGAAATCTATTGCCGCACGCGGCGTGGATGAACGTCGGTGGATGCGTTTTGGCTGCGCCACGCGCCCCATTCCGAACATGCCGGAAGTAAAGGCTAGCCGCAAATGCGATGCCGCCGAAACCGGACTGTCGCTTTCCGCAGCCGCAAAGCTCAACGACGTGATGCCGGGCGCGGGCGGTAATTCCTGCCTGGAACGTTATGAATATGCCAAACATGGCGTCTGCTTTGGTTTCGATCCAGATGCCTATTTCGGCACGATGGTGCGGATGAATCAGGAAGTTAAAAACAGCGCGGTCGGTAAATTCCTCGCCGATAATTACGGGAAAACCGTCAATCGCAGCGACTTTGACAGTGCCGTTGCCAAAAGCTGGGGCAAGGAGAACATCAAAGCGTTAAAGCTGACCTGCAACGGCAATCCGGCGTATCTGACCGAAATGCAGATTTCGCTTAAGGCGGACACCATTAATAACCCGCTTTCATCGGCGTCATTTGCCCCGCAGCCACATCCGGGTAACTGCGGAAAACAGTTCGTGATTGATAAAGCCGGCTACTGATCCGCGCCCGGGCGCACCATATCAAACCGGTTTTCGTCACTGATGCCATAATACGCCGTCGGCCCACCCGCACGCAGGATGGGCTGCGCTTTCGCCGTCTGGTAAATCCCCTCTTCCAGCAGCGTTTCGGCAATATGGATACCGACCACCTCCCCCAGCACCAGCCAGGTATCGACCGGTGTGCCGTCAGCACCGGTAAGCTGAATGCACTGCGACAGGCGGCACTCAAAGTTCACCGGGCTTTCTGCGACGCGGGGCGCGTTAACCAGCTGGCTCGCCGCTGGCGTAAGTCCGGCAAAGCTGAATTCATCCCGATCGTGCGGAAGCATCGCAGAGGTTTGGTTCATCGCTTGCGCGAGATCGCGCGTCGCAAGGTTCCAGACAAATTCCTTTGTTTCGGTAATATTACGCACGCTGTCCTTCCAGCCGTTGCTGGAAAAGCCGATGATCGGCGGGCGATAGTTAAAGCAGTTAAAGAAGCTATACGGTGCGAGGTTGAGCTGACCGGCCTTGTCGCATGAGGAGATCCAGCCGATCGGACGTGGACCAATAATGGCGTTCAGCGGATCGTGCGGCAGGCCGTGCCCCTGAGACGGTTGGTAGAAGTACATAGTTCTCTCTCATTGGTGGGCGGACGCGAATAGCGCTTCGCGCAAAGCCCGGGTTCAGGACACTCAGCGTAACGTATTCCGCCCGGAATGAAGACTGAATAAATTTCAGCGAAAATTCATATGGACCATGAATGTGACCTTCATCACTTCAAACTTGCGCGCTCAGCCAGTATCATCGGGAGAGTTAAACCCTCGCTGCCAGACGGCGAGGGTTTTCTTTTGGATTGGTTTCTGCGTTACGCGCAGCATTAACGACATGGAGTAAAAATGTCCAGACCTACAATTATCATCAACGAGCTCGACGCAGAACGTATCGACAGGCTGCTGGAAAAAGCGGAGTTTGCCTCACTTCCCGTGGCCGACGCCCTGAATGAGGAGCTCGACCGGGCGCAGATGTGCACGCCTGAGACGATGCCGCATGACGTGGTCACCATGAACAGCCAGGTAAAATTCCGCAACCTGACCACCGGTGAAGAGCTGACCCGCACGCTGGTTTACCCGGCTCAGATGACCGACAGCAGCGCACAGCTTTCTGTTCTTGCGCCTGTGGGTGCCGCACTGCTGGGCCTGCGCACGGGCGATACCATCCACTGGGAGTTGCCGGGCGGCGCCTCTGCCCATCTTGAAGTGCTGGCGTTGCTCTACCAGCCAGAAGCCGCGGGCGATTACCTGCGTTAACCACTTCTGAACAAGCGCCCACCCGCTTTGCACAGAGGATGCAGCCGCATCCTCTTTCCGTAAATTCACCCCATTTTCTTATATCGCGCAAAAAGCCCTTAATCCACGCTTAATCTGTTTTGGTGCCGTGGGGACGGTCATGAGTGAGATACTGGTTATCACACTTATTTTTCTGATTATTGCGGCGATTATCGTCATGGCCGTGCTTTATCTTGAACGCCACAGCTAGGCGAGCACTTATGCAACCCCACCCGGGAAAGCGTTCACCAGGCCCTTAACTTTTTGCTCTGCGGCCTCAGGCGTTTCTGCGCCAGGGACCAGAATCACCTTCCGGCACTCCTCCTCCCGTTTTTCGAATACCTTATAGGCGCGTTCCGCATCGGCAAGGGGAAGATAATGGGTCACGATCTCTTCCGGGGTAAGCAGCCCTTTTTCGATCAGCGGCAGCAGCTCACCCAGCCAGGCATGGACGTGCGTCTGGCCCATCTTAAACGTCAGACCCTTATCAAAGGCATCGCCAAACAGGAAGCCATGAATAAACCCGGCGTACACGCCGGGTACGCTAACCACGCCACCGCGTCGAACGGCAGCAATGCACTGCCGCAGCGCTTTGCCGCTGCTGCCTTCAATTTTAAGATTGCTGAGGATCGTTTCCGTGGTGCTGCCTTTCGCTTCGAACCCTACCGCATCAATCACGGCATCAACGCCGCGCTGGCCAGCGGTCTGCTCGATGATTTTTTCCGCTGCGTCGTTATCATCATCAAAGTTGATGGGGATTGCGCCGTAACGCGCCTCGGCAAATCGCAAACGGTACGGGTGGTGATCGATAACAAAGATCTGCTCGGCCCCTAACAGCCGCGCGCAGGCAATGGTCAGGAGCCCCACCGGCCCGGCGCCGAAAACCGCAACGCTTGAGCCTTTTTCAATCTGCGCATTTTTTGCCGCCTGCCAGGCCGTGGGCAAAATATCGGAAAGGAACAGCGCCTTATCATCGGAGAGGAGTTGCGGGACCTTAAACGGCCCGACGTTGCCTTTTGGCACGCGGACATATTCCGCCTGTCCCCCCGGCACGCCGCCGTAGAGATGGCTGTAGCCAAACAGCGCGGCCGGCGCGGGGATTTGCTTTTTGTTCAGCGCGGCGCCCTGCCCGGCATTGGTATTCTCACAGGCCGCGTATTGCTGCAGACGGCAGAAGAAACAGTCCCCACAGGCAATGACAAAGGGGATCACCACGCGATCGCCTTTTTGCAAATTCTTCACCTCTGCGCCGCACTCGACGATTTCCCCCATAAACTCATGGCCAAAAATGTCGCCGTGCTGCACCTTCGGGATCTTTCCTCGATAGAGATGCAAATCGGAGCCGCAGATAGCCGTGGCCGTGACGCGCAGAATGATATCGTCGGGCTGTTCGATAATGG
The DNA here is from genome assembly GCF_041679625.1 of Enterobacter cloacae complex sp. ESBL7. Lineage (NCBI taxonomy): Bacteria > Pseudomonadati > Pseudomonadota > Gammaproteobacteria > Enterobacterales > Enterobacteriaceae > Enterobacter > Enterobacter cloacae complex sp. ESBL7. Next base: position 418,997 of record NZ_JBGORN010000001.1, on the reverse strand, counting down.
GATCGGGGACATTCTCGACGCGAACATGGTGCGGACCGTGATACGTAAGTGCTTTCATGCGACCTCCGAAAGGTTCCAGGTAAGTGTATAAGGGTAGCTACCCCTGAAGGTCTGCCCCGGAATACGGGCCTTTTGAGATTTATCCTGGCAACTTAAGAAAACTGACGGGGCGCTTACAGAAACCATATCTATTTTATGGTTGAATGAGTTCAGCGTTTATAAACATGGAGAAACGGGTATGTATCAGAGAATCATTATGCCGGTTGATGTTTTTGAGATGGAGCTGAGCGACAAGGCCGTACGCCATGCGGAGTTCCTGGCGCAGCAGGACGGTGTTATCCATCTTTTACACGTACTGCCGGGCTCCGCCAGCCTGAGCCTGCACCGCTTTGCCGCCGACGTGCGTCGCTTCGAGGAGCATTTGCAGCATGAAGCGGAAACTCGACTGCAAACCATGGTCAGCCACTTCAGCATCGACCCTTCACGCATCAAAGCGCACGTCAGATTCGGCAGCGTTCGCGATGCGGTAAACGAACTGGCGAACGAGCTGAAAGCAGACGTGGTGGTCATCGGTTCGCGCAACCCTTCCATTACCACGCATCTGCTGGGCTCTAACGCCTCCAGCGTGATCCGCCACACCCATATACCGGTGATGGTCGTAAGATAAAAAAAGAGGCCACCTTTCGGTGGCCTCTCGCTATTGCAGGTGTAGCCTTACTTTCTTCTGTTATGCGGTTTTGGTGCGAATCAGGTAGTCAAAGGAACTCAGAGACGCCTTCGCCCCTTCGCCCGTGGCGATAATGATCTGTTTGTACGGCACGGTGGTGCAGTCGCCCGCCGCAAACACGCCTTTCACGCTGGTTTCACATTTCGCATCGATGATGATTTCGCCCATGCGGTTGCGCTCAATCGCGCCTTCCAGCCAGGTGGTATTTGGCAGCAGACCAATCTGCACGAAGATCCCTGACAGCTGAACGCTGTGCACGTCGCCGCTCACGCGGTCGCGGTATTCCAGGCCGGTCACTTTGCTGCCGTCGCCCTTCACTTCCGTGGTCTGCGCGTTCAGTACGATGTCGACGTTTTTCAGGCTGCGAACTTTATCCTGCAGAACCTGGTCGGCCTTCATCTCTGGAGCGAACTCCAGAAGGGTAACGTGCTCAACAATCCCCGCCAGGTCGATAGCCGCTTCCACGCCGGAGTTACCGCCGCCGATCACCGCCACGCGTTTACCTTTAAACAGCGGGCCGTCGCAGTGCGGGCAGTAGGTCACGCCTTTGGTACGGTACCGATCTTCGCCCGGAACGTTCATGTTGCGCCATTTCGCGCCGGTGGCAATGATAATGCTGCGCGCTTTCAGCACCGCGCCGGACGCGGTTTCAATCTGGTGTAAACCACCCTCGACCGCTGCCGGAACCAGCTTGCTGGCGCTCTGGCTGTCAATCACGTCCACGTCGTAGTCGCTGACGTGCGCCTTCAGCGCCCCCGCCAGCTTCTGGCCTTCGGTCTTCGGCACGGAGATGTAGTTTTCGATGTCCACGGTATCGAGCACCTGGCCGCCAAAACGTTCGCCCATCAGGCCGGTACGAATACCTTTACGCGCAGAGTACACCGCTGCCGCCGCGCCCGCAGGGCCGGAACCGACGATAAGCACGTCGTAAGCATCGCGTTTGTTCAGCTCTTCCGCCGCACGTTTTTCAGCACCGGTATCCACTTTGGCTACGATTTCGGTCAGCGTCATACGGCCCTGGCCGAACTCTTTGCCGTTCATGTAGACCGCCGGAACGCCCATCACGTTGCGATCGGTGATTTCATTCTGGAAGGTACCGCCGTCAATCGCCGTGTGCTTGATGCGCGGGTTCAGAACCGACATCAGGTTCAGCGCCTGCACCACGTCCGGGCAGTTGTGGCAGGAGAGCGAGTAATAGGTTTCAAATTCGAAATCACCGTCGATATCGCGGATCTGCTCCAGCAGCGCCTGCGCTTCTTTTGACGGATGACCACCGGTCCACAGCAGCGCCAGCACCAGTGAGGTAAATTCGTGACCCAGCGGCGAGCCGGCAAAGCGCGGTCCCTGGTCGGAGCCTGGGTTGGTAATCAGGAAAGAGGGCTTACGGACCGGCAGCGCGTTGTCTTCTTTGAAGGTCACTTTCGGCGACAGCTCGGCGATCTCCGCCAGCAGTTCCTTGATTTCTGCCGATTTGGCGCTGTCGTCCAGCGTGGCAATCAGCTCAACGGGTTTGGTCAGTTTCTCAAGGTAGGCCTTGAGCTGGGTTTTCATGTTAGTGTCGAGCATTGTTCTTCCCTCTCTTAAGACGTCATCATGCAAGCTGCCTTATACGGGCGGCCTGAATGCAACTTGCATCATGGTGCTGGAATGAAATGGGCGCGGGTGCGCCCATTGATTGCCGAATGGGCAAAACTTAGATTTTACCAACCAGATCTAAGGATGGAGCCAGCGTCGCTTCGCCTTCTTTCCATTTCGCCGGGCACACTTCGCCTGGGTGAGAAGCCACGTACTGAGCAGCTTTCACTTTACGCAGCAGGTCAGACGCATCACGGCCGATACCTTCAGCGGTAACTTCGATAGCCTGGATAATGCCCTGCGGGTCAACAACGAAGGTGGCGCGGTCAGCCAGGCCTTCATCTTCACGCATGTTGTCGAAGTTACGGGTCAGGGCGCCAGTCGGGTCGCCGATCATCGCGTATTTGATTTTCGCGATGGTTTCGGAGCTGCTGTGCCATGCTTTGTGGGTGAAGTGGGTATCGGTAGAGACGGAGTAAACGTCTACGCCCAGCTTCTGCAGTTCATCGTAATGGTCTGCAACGTCACCCAGTTCAGTCGGGCAAACGAAGGTAAAGTCAGCCGGATAGAAGAAGAAGACGCTCCAGCGGCCTTCGGTATCTTTCTCGGTAACTTCGATGAACTCACCGTTTTTGAACGCCTGGTTTTTGAAAGGTTTAATTTTGGTGTTAATCAAAGACATCTGTACTTCCTCCGTGTTTTCGTTGAGGTGTAAGGTAACCAACTTTATTCATCGGGGCTAATGCGTATGCTTTATCAAATCAATCAGCCAAACCTTACAACGTCGACAAGACAACAAGGTGAACCTTTTACAGGAAAGCCTGAAAGTAAAAAGGCCGCCTCAACGGGCGGCCCTGATACCTGAATTCCCCGCAGGTACATTCAGTGCCAGCCGAAACTGGCGTTGCGTTGCGCTCTACAACCCTTTATATCAAGGCGGTAACAGCCGTTTGATTACAACACCCGCGCAGGGATTGAGCAATCCATAAGAGAGGCATTCCTGCCTATGGCTGTGATAGGTTGTGTCGAACATCATTCCGGTGCGTTATAAATTTATTTTTATTATAAAACTATCGCAATATATAAATGACAGTTGTCATTTAAAATGATTGTTCCCTTTACTAAGATAAAATTATCTCAATCGCTTTTGAAGCGCTATTTCAATAATCTGCCACCGTGATATATTAAGATGATTTAATTTAAAACTAAGAGAGCTAACCGAAAGAGTTATAAATGGTTAGCCTTAAACTATTGTTATCAGTTATATGATAACCACAGCAAACGCAGTACCTTCAGGACGAAACATGGCAAACCTGTATGACCTTAAAAAATTCGATCTTAATCTGTTAGTCATTTTCGAGTGCATTTACCAGCACCTTAGTATCAGTAAAGCCGCCGAGACGCTGTATATCACACCCTCTGCCGTGAGCCAGTCACTGCAGCGTCTGAGAGGACAACTCAACGATCCTCTGTTTATCCGTTCCGGTAAAGGGATCACCCCCACGACCGTCGGCGTCAATTTGCATCATCATCTGGAACAGAACCTGAACCAGCTGGAGCAGACTATCAATATCATGCACAGCAGCGGGTTGAAGAAGAACTTTGTCATTTATTGCCCGCATTTTATGAGTACGAAAGCAACGCTTGACCCTATAAAACTGTTGATGGAAAACCATAACTATTCAATTGAATTACATGATGTTTTTCTTTCGTCTGATTCTGCAGAAGATCTCTTAGCCTACAGAAGAGCCGACCTGATATTTTCGTTTTCTTCTTCTAACAATCATTCTGTCGCCTGTAGCCTCTACCATAAACTTCCTTTCGTCCTCGTTTGTCGGGAGGGCCATCCCCGTCTCAGTGAAAATCCCACCCGTCAAGAAATTCTGAATGAAAACTTCACCGCCTACCTGAACGATGAAAACAGCTTCAAAGACTATCAGGAAAAGGCCGAAAACCTGTTAACCGAAAGAAATATCGTCTATCGCAGCGACTCTTTTATATCCCTTCTGTCGGTGATTGGTTCGTCCGACCTCATAGGATTAGTGCCCGCACCGGCCTTCGAACAATATGGGCCAGCCCTCAACCTGCGAAAAGTGGAAACTGACATTCAATTCCCCAGCATTGATATTTACATGATGTACAATCGTTCCGCGCTCAATAGCTCGGCATTCGCGAGTTTTATTGAAGAAATATCCTTACCGTGAGATATTGCTGTGGTTCTCGCACAAAATGGGAACCACACCGTTAAAACATACACCACCGTTATAGAATTACGCGGCATAACCGTTACATATCCAATTAATTATTGACTGATATAATCCTCTTATTAGTATTGACGCTACAGTCAGGTATTTATTCCTCAGGATGAGAATAAGCATGTCAATTTATAAATACCCTTTAAATCAGGATGTTCTTACCGCTGCTCGGGAGCGAATAAAATGGACGCTCGAAAACTTACCCAGAATCTGTGTTTCTTTTTCAGGAGGTAAAGACTCCACCGTCATGCTGCATCTGGTTGCCCAGCAGGCGCGACTGATGAACATCAAAATAGATGTGCTCTTTATCGACTGGGAAGCGCAGTTTTCCCATACCATTATCCATGTGGAACATATGCGCGAGTTGTACAGCGATGTCATCGACCATTTCTGGTGGGTCGCGCTCCCCCTGACAACGCAAAATTCACTGTCGCAATTCCAGCCGGAATGGCAATGCTGGGAACCCGGCACACAATGGGTCCGCCAGCCTCCTGACGATGCGATAACCGATCTCACTTTTTTTCCCTTCTACCAGCCAGGCATGACGTTTGAAACCTTTGTCCGCGGTTTCTCCGACTGGTTCTCTCGCAATCGCCCGGCGGCGGTACTGATTGGCATCAGAGCCGATGAGTCATACAACCGTTTTCTGGCTGTCGCGTCGGCGCGTAAACAGCGGTTTGCCGACGATAAACCCTGGACAACCGTCGCACCGGGAGGACATGCCTGGTATATCTACCCTCTCTACGACTGGAAAACCGCCGATATATGGACCTGGTTCGCCAAATCAGGGGGTTGCTATAACCCACTCTATGACCTGATGTTTCAGGCCGGCGTGCCGCTACGCTACATGCGGATTTGTGAACCCTTTGGTCCTGAACAGCGTCAGGGATTATGGCTCTACCACGTTGTTGAGCCCGATCGCTGGGCGGCCATGTGTGAGCGCGTGAGCGGTGCGCGCAGCGGGGGGATGTACGCCGGACACGATAACCATTTTTATGGTCACCGAAAAATTCTGAAACCCGAACACCTGTGCTGGCGCGAATATGCCATGCTGCTCCTCGACAGCATGCCGCAAAATACGGCTGAGCATTACCGCAATAAAATCGCCATTTATCTGCACTGGTATCAGAAGAGAGGCACAGAGGAGATTCCCGATACGCAGGACGGTGATATCGGTGCCAAAGATGTTCCCTCATGGCGCCGTATTTGTAAGGTTCTCCTGAATAACGACTACTGGTGCAGGGCGCTATCATTCAGCCCAAATAAACCCAAACATTATCAGCGCTACAGCGACAGAGTGAAGGCGAAACGCAAGGAGTGGGGCATATTATGCGACAAAAACTAATCAACGAGATGGAAACGTACCTTCAGTCACTTCCCGAAGAGGAACGCATTAACGCCATAAATGCTTTTCGTGAAGCGATCCATAAACACAGTCCGTTTCGTGCGCAACCGATAGACTGCGTCCTCTGGATCAGACAGGACGCTATTACCGCTAACGACTACAACCCCAATAATGTTGCCCCGCCAGAAAAACGGCTGCTCAGTAAGTCGCTGGAACTCGATGGATTCACCCAACCTATCGTTGTGACAGAAAGTGAACCGCAACACTATGAAATTGTGGATGGTTTTCATCGCCATGAAATCGGTACAAATCGGGCGGCACTGAAGCACCAGCTCAAGGGTTATCTCCCTGTGACCTTCCTGCGCCAGGACCGACAGGATAAACATGACCGTATGGCTGCCACTATTCGTCACAACCGGGCGCGGGGTCGACACCAGATTAACGCTATGTCGGAGATCGTTCGCGAGCTGGTGCAGCTTGGCTGGAATGACGAGAGAATAAGCAAGGAGCTGGGAATGGACGGCGATGAAGTCTTGCGCCTCAAGCAAATCAACGGTCTGCTGGAGCTGTTTGCAGACCGTCGTTACTCAGAAGCCTGGACGGTGAAATAATCAGAGCGTGATCAGGCGCTCTGCCGCCGCTAGCAGCGTCGATTCCTGCTTCGCAAAGCAAAGACGAATCAGCTTATGCGGGAAGGGATCGGCGCAGAATACAGACAGCGGAATGGCGGCCACGCCCACCTCTTTCGTCAGCCACTGGCAGAAACTCACGTCGTCCAGTTCCGATATCGCGCTGTAGTCGGCGAGCAGGAAATAGGTCCCTTCTGAGGGCAAAATTTCCAGACGACTTTTGCTTAGCGCCGCCACAAACAGATCCCGACGTTCACGATAGAAGTGCGGCAGCTCGCGATAGTGCTCCGGCTCGGCGCGCAGCATATCCGCCAGCGCCAGCTGAGCCGGCGTGTTCACGGCAAAGGTCAGGTACTGGTGCACCTTGCGCAGCTCGGCGCTGATAGCCGCCGGTGCGACGCAGTAGCCCACTTTCCAGCCGGTCATATGGTAAGTCTTACCGAATGACGAGACGGCGATAGCACGCTCGCGAAGCTGCGGATGGGCCAGCACGCTGGCGTGTCCTTCTTCTGCAAAGCAGATGTGCTCGTAGACTTCATCGCTCAGCACGTAAATTTCACGTTCCGCAATCGCCTGCCACAGCACGGCGAAATCGGTCTTTTGCCACACCGTCGCCGACGGGTTGTGCGGGGTATTCAGGATCACCAGGCGGGTTTTGTCGCTCAGCAGCGCAGCAAACGCCTGCCAGTCAGGGCGAAAATGCGGCGGCTGAAGCGCCACGCGCTTCACCACACCGCCGGAGAGTTCAACTGCAGGCGCATAGCTGTCGTAGCTCGGATCAAAGCAGATAACTTCATCGCCCGTACGCACCAGCGCGGTGATTGCCGCATAGAGCGCTTCGGTCGCCCCTGCCGTCACCGTAATGTCGCTGTTCGCATCGGGCTTATGGCCGTACAGCTCCGCCGTTTTATCCGCAATGGCTTCCCGCAGCGCCTGCACGCCCGTCATCGGCGCATACTGATTCGCCCCCTGCGCCACGTGGTACGCCAGGCGCTCCTGCAGATAGGTCGGGCCGTCGAAATCCGGGAATCCCTGAGAAAGGTTAATGGCGTTGTGCTGCTGCGCCAGAGCGCTCATCTGCGTAAAGATGGTAGTACCGAGATTGGGAAGTTTACTCTGAGGAATCAATGCTTTATTGCTCATTGTGTCGTGCCTGCTTGTAATACTTATGTTGCTGCCACTATAACACGATGTTAGTCTTTGGCAATCAAGACGCTTAGACGTCTATACCCTAAATAATTCGAGTTGCAGGAAGGCGGCAAGGGAACGAATCCCCGGGAGCGTACATAAGTACGTGACTGGGATGAGTGAGTGCAGCCAACGCACCTGCAACTTGAAGTATGACGGGTATAAACCATATGAATATTCCTGGCCGCGAGGGTAAAAGGAAATGACAGACAACCTGCAACTCACACATCTGGTCGACGCCTGCCGCTGGATTGGCGCCAAAGGCTGGGCCCCCGCCACCGGGGGCAACATGTCGGTGCGTCAGGACGAACGACTCTGCTGGCTCAGCGAATCCGGAAAAGACAAAGGCAGCCTGACAACGGCAGATTTTCTGCAGGTTGAAATCGCCACCAACCGCGCGCCGTCTGGCCGCAGGCCGTCGGCTGAAACCGGTCTTCACACGCTGATTTATCGCCTGTTCCCGGAAGCCAACGCCGTCCTGCACGTTCATACCGTCAACGCCACGGTGCTGTCGCGTCTGGTCAAAGAAGCCGAGCTCAACATCAGCGGCTTTGAGATGCAAAAATCCCTCACCGGGCAGACCACGCATCAGGATACGGTGGCTATCCCGGTCTTCGATAACGACCAGGATATTGACGCCCTCGCCTCCCGAATCGCCCATTACGCTAAGGAACGCCCGCTTAATTATGGTTTTCTTCTGCGCGGTCATGGCTTAACCTGCTGGGGACGCGACGTGGCCGAGGCCCGCCGTCATCTGGAAGGACTAGAATTCTTATTTGAATGCGAAATGCGTTTACGACAACTGGAGAGAGTATGATTCGCGCGATTGTGACGGATATTGAAGGGACCACCAGCGATATCCGTTTTGTCCATGACGTTTTGTTCCCCTACGCGCGTGAGCGGCTGGCGGCCTTCGTGACCGCGCAGCAGTACGCCGAGCCGGTCAAATCCATTCTGGACAACCTGCGTGATGAAATCGGTAACCCGCATGCCAGCGTCAGCGAGCTTATCGAGGCCCTTTTTGCCTTTATGGATGAGGACCGCAAATCCACGGCGCTCAAAGCCCTGCAGGGGATCATCTGGCATGACGGCTACGTGAACGGCGACTTTACCGGCCACCTCTACCCGGACGTACTGCCTGCGCTGGAAAAGTGGAAAGCGCAAGGGATTGATCTCTATGTTTATTCCTCTGGCTCCGTCGCCGCGCAGAAACTGTTATTTGGCTACAGCGACGAAGGTGATATTACTCATCTGTTCAGCGGCTATTTTGATACCCACATCGGCGCCAAGCGCGAGGTGCAGTCCTATCAGAACATTGCGGCACAAACGGGCATCGCCCCGTCGCAGATCCTGTTCCTGTCCGATATTCATCAGGAGCTGGACGCGGCTGAACAGGCAGGTTTTCGCACCCTGCAGCTGATTCGCGGTGATGATGACGGCGCAAGCCATCACCATCAGGTCCACCAGTTTGACGAGATTAATCCGGAGCAGATCCCTTCATGAGCGCATTGACCATTTATTCCGATAAAGACGCCAGTCAACACCAGTGGCACAGCACCGACGCCGCCGAGATCGCCCAGCAGCTCAACGCCAAAGGCGTGCGGTTTGAACGCTGGGCGGCGGATCGCGATTTAGGACACGATCCCGCACCTGAAGCCGTGATCGAGGCGTATCAGCATGCGATCGACAAGCTGGTGGCGGAAAAAGGCTACCAAAGCTGGGACGTGATCAGCCTGCGCGCCGACAACCCTCAGAAAGAGGCGCTGCGCGCGAAGTTCCTGAACGAACACACCCACGGCGAAGACGAAGTGCGCTTCTTCGTGGAAGGCGCGGGGCTGTTCTGCTTGCACATTGGCGATGAGGTGTATCAGGTGCTGTGCGAGAAAAACGACCTGATTTCCGTTCCCGCGGGCACGCCGCACTGGTTTGATATGGGCTCAGAGCCGAACTTTACGGCGATCCGTATTTTCGATAACCCGGAAGGCTGGGTGGCGCAGTTTACGGGCGATGCCATCGCGGATGCGTATCCACGGTTGGCATAGGTAAAAGCAAAACGGCAGCTAGAGCTGCCGTTTTTAGTGTTTGCTCCCTCTCCCTGTGGGAGAGGGTCGGGGTGAGGGCATCAGGCCGCTCGAGCTTCAACGCTCCAGTCCTTTCACATAACCCACCAGCTGATCCAGCACAATCCCCCACCCTTCGTGGAAGCCCATCTGTTCATGCTGCTCGCGGATTTCCTTCGTCGGATGACGCGCAATCGCCGTGTAGCGGGTCTTGCCCTCGCCCACATCCTCCAGCAGCAGGATCGCCGTCATAAACGGCTTCTCGGCCGGTTTCCAGCCTTCGGTATAGCCGTCGGTAAAGACCAGCTTTTGACCGGGATCGATTTCCAGGAAGACGCCCCGGTTATCCATCCGCTGCCCGTCCACCTCAAACACGGTGTTGAACCGCCCGCCCACGCGGAGATCGAGATCGCATTCGGTCACCTTATGGGGAGCAGGAATGAAGAAGTTTTTGATGTGCTCCGGCGTGGTCCAGCACAGCCACAGCAGGTCGCGCGGTGCATCCACCACGCGCTCCAGTTTTAAGTCTGTTTCAGGATCGAGCGTCACGATATTGTCCTCTCAAGGGAACCCCTTAAAGGATAGCCGGACTCAGGCGAATTTCCCGTTTGCCACCGCTTCCGGCGTGACTACGCCCGTATCCAGCACCCAGCCGCTAATCAGCGAGGCAGGTGCGACGTCAAACGCCGGGTTATAGACCTGCGCGTTTTCCGGCGCCCACTGCACCGCGCCAAAGCTTCCGGCCACGCCCGTCACCTCGCTGGCGGCGCGCTGCTCAATCGGGATCGCGTCCCCGTTCGGGCAGTCCGGATCGAGGGTCGTTTGCGGGGCGGCAACGTAGAACGGAATGCCGTGGAACTTCGCCAGCACCGCCAGGGAATAGGTGCCGATCTTGTTCGCCACGTCCCCGTTGGCGGCAATGCGGTCTGCGCCCACCCACACGGCGTCCACCAGCCCTTTTGCCATCAGGCTGGCGGCCATGGAATCGGTAATCAGCTGATACGGCACGCCCAGCTCGCCAAGCTCCCACGCGGTCAATCTGCCGCCCTGCAGCAGCGGACGGGTTTCATCCACCCAGACGTTGCTGACGTTACCCTCCTGATGCGCGCGGGCAATCACGCCCAATGCGGTGCCAACGCCCGCCGTTGCCAGCCCGCCGGTGTTGCAGTGGGTCAGCAGACGGCTGCCGGGCTTCACCAGCGCGCTGCCGGCTTTGGCAATCGCGTCGCAAAGACGTTTGTCTTCGTCAATCAGGCGCAGCGCTTCGGCCACCAGCGCCGGAACATACTCTTCCTGCCACAGGGCGAGCTTCATGCGGTCGAGATTGTTCATCAGGTTCACCGCCGTCGGGCGGGATGCGCGCAGGGTTTCCAGCGCCGCCGCCAGCTCGTCGCGGCTTTTGCCGTTTTCCGCCAGCAGCGCCAGCAGCAGGCTTGCAGAGAGACCAATCAGCGGCGCGCCGCGCACGCGCAGGGCGTGGATATGCCCGACCAGCGCCTCTACCGTCGAGGCATCCAGCCAGCGTTTCTCCTGCGGAAGCGCCTGCTGATCGAGAATAAAGAGCTGATTATCCGCCACCCGCAGGCTGGTCGTCTGTAATGTCTGCATGTCGTTAATTCCCTGTTGCGTTGTTGTAGCACATTGTGTCAGGATGAAATCCAGATGTATAGACGTCTACATGTCTTAATTAGAAAACTCGTGAGGAGCAGGCCATGTCGCAATACCGTACCTTTACCGCTCAGGACGCCGTGGAGTATGCCAGGCAGTTTGGCGGACTTGACGATCCTTCATCGCTGGTAGAGGCGCAGGAAGTAGGCGACGGCAACCTCAATCTGGTATTCAAAATTTTCGACGGCGCGGGCGTGAGCCGCATCGTCGTTAAGCAGGCGCTGCCCTACGTCCGCTGCGTCGGCGAGTCCTGGCCGCTGACGCTGGACCGCGCCCGCCTTGAAGCGCAAACGCTGGTCGAGCACTACCAGCACAGCCCGCAGCACACCGTGAAAATCCACCACTTCGACCCGGAGCTGGCGGTGATGGTGATGGAAGACCTCTCCAGCCATCGCATCTGGCGCGGCGAGCTGATTAAAAACATTTACTACCCGCAGGCGGCCCGTCAGCTGGGCGAATACCTCGCGCACGCGCTGTTCCACACCAGCGATTTCTACCTGCACCCGCACGCGAAAAAAGCGCAGGTGGCGAAATTCATCAACCCAGAGATGTGCGAGATCACCGAAGATCTGTTCTTCAACGATCCGTACCAGATCCACGAACGCAACAGCTACCCGGCCGAGCTGGAAAATGACGTCGCGGCCCTGCGCGACGACGCTCAGCTTAAAATTGCCGTGGCCTCCCTGAAGCACCGCTTCTTCTCGCACGCCGAAGCGCTCCTGCACGGCGATATTCACAGCGGCTCGATTTTTGTGGCTGACGGCAGCCTGAAGGCCATCGACGCCGAGTTCGGCTACTTTGGCCCGATTGGCTTTGACGTCGGTACCGCCATCGGCAACCTGCTGCTGAACTTCTGCGGCCTGCCGGGGCATCTGGGCATTCGCGATGCCGCCGCCGCGCGCGAGCAGCGCCTGACCGATATTCAGGAGCTGTGGAACACCTTCGCGGAACGCTTCCAGGCGCTGGCAAACGAGAAAACGCGCGACGCCGCGCTCGGCGCGCCGGGCTATGCCTCCGCGTTCCTGAAAAAGGTCTGGCATGACGCCATCGGCTTCTGCGGCACCGAGCTCATTCGCCGCAGCGTCGGGCTTTCCCACGTCGCGGATATCGACACCATCCAGGACGAGGCGATGCGCCACGAGTGCCTGCGCCACGCGATAACGCTCGGTAAAGCGCTGATTGTCATTGCCGACCGCATCGACAGCGCCGAAGATCTGGTGGCACGGGTGCGTCAGTACAGCTGATTACATTTGGTTTTCTCCCTCTCCCTGTGGGAGAGGGACGGGATGAGGGCATCAAACCGCACTCATCCCAGATACTCAATCACCGACAGCCCGCCGTTATAATCCGTGCTGTAAATTATCCCCTGCGCATCCACAAACACGTCGCACGACTGGATCACCTGCGGGCGATTCGGCCTCGTGTCCATCATTCTCTCCGGCGCGGCGGGCACCAGCGCACCGGTTTCCACCGGTCGATACGGATTGGAAATGTCATATGCGCGCACGCCCGCGTTCTGATAGGTCGCAAAAATCAGCGTCGAGCTGATAAAGCTCCCCGGCCGGTTCTCATGCAGATTATGCGGGCCAAAATGCGCCCCTTTCGCCACGTAGTCGGTTTCATCCGGCTGCGGGAAGGTCGAGATGCTGACCGGGTTCGACGGCTCGCGGATATCAAACAGCCAGATCAGCTTTTCGCCGTCCTCCTGGTTATCGAGCACCGCTTCGTCCAGCACCACCAGCAAATCGCGGTCCGGCAGCGGCAGCGCGGTGTGCGTCCCGCCGCCAAACGGCGGACTCCAGTTGCGGTGGCTAATCAGCTTCGGCCGGGTGCGGTCCTTCACGTCCAGCAGCGTCAGGCCGCCGTCGCGCCAGCTGCCGTAGGCGGTATCGCCCGCGATAATCGCGTGATGCAGCGCGTAGCGTTTCCCTTCCGGCCAGTTCGGCTTCTCCCCTTCGGCCTGGTTCATCCCCGGCAGCCACCAGCGCCCCGCCACTTCAGGCTTACGCGGATCGGCCAGATCGATGGTCAGGAAAATGTAGTCGGTAAAGCCGTCGATCAGCGCTGACACATACGCCCAGCGGCCGCCGACGTACCAGATGCGGTGGATGCCGATGCCGCTCAGCGACAGAAAGCCGATTTCGCGCGGCCTGTCGGGCGTGGAGATATCAAACACCCGCAGCCCGGCGCTCCAGCCTTTGTCCTGCACATCGCTGACGGTCTCCCCCACCTGGCGTGTGTAGTAGACCTTCTCGTCGGCAAAGCGGGCATCGGCAAACAGATCCCGGGCGTTAATCACCAGCAGCAGGTCGTCATGCGCCTGCAGGTGCACGTTCCAGGTGCCGGGCGGCGCGGGCACGTAGCCCGCCGCTTTCGGGTTTTTCGGGTCGCGCACGTCGACAATCGAAAAGCCCTGCGACACCATATGGCCGATATAGGCGAAACCGCGATGGACCATCAGCTGCACGCCGTCCGGGCGACCGCCCTGATCGCTATGGCCAATCAGCCGCATATTGTGGCTGTATTCTGGAAGGGGTACTTGCGTCACCTGTTAGCTCCTTTGGGTTTTCCCCCTCTCCCTGCGGGAGAGGGCCGGGGTGAGGGCATCAGGCCGCACCTGACGCCACCCGGCCTGGTTTTATTTATTTTTCGCTTCCAGCGTCGCAAACCACGGCGCGATAAAATCTTCCGTCTGGCCCCAGCCCGAAATGATTTTCCCCAGCGACGCCACGTTCACCGGGCCCGGCTGGGCGGTCAGCAGCGCCTGAGGAATGGCCGCCGCTTTGAAATCGTAGGTCGCAGGCGTCGCTTCCCCGGCAATCTTGTTCGCCACCAGACGCACGTTAGTTGCGCCAATCAGCTTCGGATCCACCGCCACGCTCACCTTCCACGCGCTGCCCGGCTCGCGCATCAGCTGCAGATCCTGGTTAGAGATGTCGATGCTGTAGAGCTTGATCTCGGTGCGGCCGTTCTCTTTCAGCGCCTTATACGCGCCCTGGCTGAAGGCGTCCCAGGTTCCCCAGATGGCGTCAATTTTGCCTTTCGGGTATTTCGCCAGGATCGCCCCCACCTTGTTGGCGGTATCGCCCTGCACGTCAGAGGACACGGCGCCGATAGACTCCAGCTCTTTGATGTCCGGATACTGCTTTTGCAGCTCTTTATAGGCCGCCTGACGACGCTCCATCGGCGGGAAGCCCGCCACCCACAGCTTGACGATATTGGCCTTGCCGTTGAAATCTTTCGCCAGCTGGCCGAAGGAGAGGTTCGTCAGGGAGGCATCGTCCTGCTGGGTGACGGTCACGCCAGGGATCTCGCCGTTAACCGCCGTATCAAAGACGGAGACTTTGATCCCGGCATCCACCGCTTTCTTCACCAGCGCGGTGGAGTACGGATCGCGCCCCTGAGAGAGAATAATCCCGTCGTACTTCTGGCTGATGGCCTGGTTCACAAAGTCCTGGAATTTGGCGTCGTCCCCGTTGCTTAAAAAGGTGCTGACCTTAAAGCCGAGCTTTTTCCCTTCCTGAATTGCGCCAGCAATAAACTGCGTGGTGTTGTCGTCTGAGCCGAGGTTACGGATCACCGCGATGCGGATCGGGCCGTCATGGTTCGCAATGGCAGCCGGAAGCGGCGCGGGCGTAGCCGCGAAGCCTGGCAGAGCAGTGAGCAACCCAAGTGCCACCAAAGAGAATGCAATCTTTTTCATTTTTTTATCCCGTTGTGTTGTCAGCGTTTTTGTATGTAGGTAATCGCCAGCGCTACCGCGAGCACCAGCCCTTTTATAATGTCCATGGCGTAATACGGCACGGAGAGCATCACCAGCCCGTTCGACAGCACGCCGAGAATGACCGCCCCGACCAGGGTTCCCAGCGCGTTCGGCTTGCCGGAGCCTGCCAGAGAGAAGCCAATCCACGCCGCCGCCACCGCATCCATCAGGTATCCGCCGCCCGCATTCACCTGCGACGAACCGATGCGCGAAGCCAGCAAAATCCCCCCCAGTCCCGCCAGCAGCGAGGCAATCACGTAGGCCGCCACCTTGTAGCGCGTGGTGCGAATGCCGGAGAGGCGCGCCGCTTCGGGGTTACCGCCGATGGCGTACATGCGTCGGCCATGCGTAGTGAGCGACAGGCCCAGCTGCGCCAGCACGGTCACCACCAGCATGACGATCACGATGGTCGGCACCTGCCCCAGCAGGCTGAACGCCGCCGGAATGGTCCCTTCCGCCATGTCGCCGCTCGGCAGGACCATGTTCTCGGTAATCGACCCGCCGTAGCTGTAGGTCATCGCCACGCCCTGGATTACAAACAGGCTGGCAAGCGTCGCCAGCATGTCCGGAATGCGCAGGATGACGATCAGGAAGGCGTTAAACAGACCCACCAGCGTGCAGAGCGCGAGGGTGATCAGAATCGACTCGGTGGTGCCAAAGCCGTGCCAGACGAAAAGTGAAATCACCAGCGCGTTCGCCAGCGAGGCGGTGGATCCCACGGAGAGATCGAACCCGCCGATGGTCAACGAGATCGACACGCCAATGGCAATCACCGTCACGATGGCAATCGAGCGCAGAATATTGATGATGTTGTTCGGATCGAGGAAGCTGTCCGACGCCAGGCCAAAGACGGCCACCAGCGCGACGACGGTTAACAGCATGCCCCACCTGTAGAGAAAATCGAAAATCTGCTGGCGGCCAGACGCCGCCGCGTTCACTGAAAGGGCCTTGCTCACGACGCCGTTCCTCCGGTTGAATAATAAAGTAGTGTCTCTTCGCGGGCCTCGGCCCCGGCGATTTCCGCCACGATGCGCCCGTCCCACAGCACGCAGATGCGGTCGCACAGCCCGACCAGTTCGGCAAACTCGCCCGAGGCGTAAATCACCCCTTTGCCCTCGCGCGCCAGGCCGTCAATCAGCTGGAACAGGTCGGTTTTGGCCTTCACGTCCACGCCTTTGGTCGGCTCGTCGAATATCAGCACGCTGGCGTCATTGCGCAGCCATTTACCGATGGCGACCTTCTGCTGGTTGCCGCCGGAAAGACGGCGCAGCACCTGCCCCGGCCCACGCGCGCGCACGCCGACGCGGGCGATGACCTCTTCCGCCCAGCGCCACGCCTGACGATGGCCAAACAGGCTCCAGCGCGAAAAGCTGTTATCGGCGCACACGGCGAGGTTCATGCTCACCGGCTCGTCGATAAAAATGCCCTCTTTGCGGCGCTCCTCCGGCACCAGCGCCAGACCGCGCAGCACGGAGTCGGCCGGATCGCGCGGCTGCCAGGATTGATGATTCAGCTCACCGTGCGCCACGCGGCTTTTAGTGGCGCCAAACAGCGCCTTGCAGAGTTCGGTTTTTCCCGCGCCCGCCAGCCCGGCAATCCCGAGAATTTCGCCTTTGCGCAGGTGCAGGGAGATATCTTTCAGCAGCGCGTCGTCGTGAAGCCCCTCAACGCGTAACAGCGTCTCTTCGCCGTGCGGCGGCCGCGCGGGCGGATAGATATCGCTCAGCACGTGGCCGAGCATCTTCTCGACGATCGCTTCGCCGCTAAGATCGGCCATCGGGCCGGACTCGATCAGCTTGCCGTCGCGGAGCACCGTCAGGGTGTCGCAGATGGCCTTCAGCTCGTGAATACGGTGGGAGATAAACACCACGCCGATGCCCTGCTGCTTTAAACGTCTCACCACCGCAAACAGGCGCTCGCTCTCATGCGCATCCAGCGGCGCGGTGGGCTCATCAAGAATCAAAAAACGGCAGTGGTGGGACAGGGCGCGCGCCAGCAAAATCTGCTGCTTTTCGGCCAGCGAACAGCCGTCGATGGAACGGCGAACGTCCAGCGTCACGTCGAGCTGCGCCAGCGCCTGTCTCGCCTGCTGGCGGATAGCGCGCCAGCTGAAGCGATGCCCCGGCTGCGCCAGCTGGTCGAGCATGATGTTTTCGGCAATGCTTAACCCCGGGATCAGCGCTACGTCCACTTCCTGCTGCACAAGGTGGATCCCCAGCCGTTTGGCATCGAGCGGTTCGCGGATGCTCACCGGCTGGTTGTTGATGCTGATCTCACCCTCATAGTGGTCGTGCGTCCCGCACAGAACCGCCATCAGGGTCGATTTTCCCGCGCCGTTGGCACCGGTCAGCGCGTGTACGGATCCGCCGGTTAAGGTGAAATTCACGCGCGACAGCGCCTGAAAGCCGGAAAAGGCCAGGCTGATACCGCGCATCTCAAGGCGACTGGAAACCATCCGCGTAAATCCTTCATTACTCTTCTGATTTATCGAATTTTTCACAGCTCTGGTTGACTGACAACGACGGAAAAGGCATAAGTTAAAGCGAAATATTATTAGCCATCCGGATGTCCAGACATAACATCGGGTTAGCGCTTCCGCAAAAAGGACACCATCATGAGCAACACCGATATCCGCGTCGTGCCTGGCCCGGCGAACTACTTCTCTCATCCCGGAAGCCTTGCGCAGCTGGATAACTTCTTTACCCCGCAGCAGCTCTCCCGCGCGGTGTGGATTTACGGCGAGCGCGCTATCGAAGGCGCGCGCCCTTTCCTGCCCGAGAGCTTTAACGCGCCGGGAGCGAAACGCCTGCTGTTTAAAGGCCACTGCAGCGAGCGCGACGTCACCCATCTGGTGAATGAATCCGGCAGCGACGCCAGCGTGGTGATTGGCGTCGGCGGCGGCGCGGTGATGGATACCGTCAAGGCCGTGGCGCGCCGCTTAGGGGTGCCGTTTGTGGGCATCCCCACCATTGCCGCCACCTGCGCGGCGTGGACCCCGCTCTCCGTCTGGTACAACGATGCCGGTCAGGCGCTGCATTTTGAGATCTTCGACGACGCCAACTTCCTGGTGCTGGTGGAGCCGCAGATCGTCCTTAACGCTCCGGCGGAGTATCTGCTGGCGGGCATCGGCGATACGCTGGCGAAGTGGTACGAAGCGGTGGTATTGGCACCTGAGCCGGAGAACCTGCCGCTGACCGTGCGGCTGGGCATTAACGGCGCGCTGGCGATCCGCGACGTGCTGCTGGCGCGCAGCGAAGAGGCGCTGGCCGACCAGCAGCGCGGCGAACAGACGCAGGCGTTCCGGGACGTGGTGGATGCAATCATCGCCGGCGGCGGGATGGTCGGCGGCCTGGGCGAACGCTATACGCGCGTGGCGGCGGCGCATGCGGTACACAACGGCTTAACCGTGCTGCCGCAGACGGAGAAATACCTGCACGGCACCAAGGTGGCCTACGGCATTCTGGTGCAGAGCGCCCTGCTCGGCCAGGACGACGTGCTGGCGCAGCTGGTGACGGCTTACCAGCGTTTTAACCTGCCGACCACGCTTCGCGAGCTGGACGTCGACATCAATAACCGCGACGAGCTGGATCGGGTCATCGCCCACACCCTGCGCCCGGTGGAGTCGATTCACTATTTACCTGTTACGTTAACGCCTGACGTTCTGCGCGCCGCGTTTGAGAAAGTAGAATCCTTCAGCCGTTGATCGCGCCGACAGGCTATACCTAATGATGATTCTTACCACTCTCGTAACGAGGTCATCATGCAGATCGATTTAACAGGTAAAAAGGCGCTGGTTACCGGTGCCAGCCGCGGGTTGGGTCGTGCGATTGCCCTGTCGCTGGCGCGCGCCGGTGCGGATGTGATTATTACGTATGAAAAATCTGCCGATAAAGCCCAGGCGGTCGCCGATGAGATTAAGGCGCTGGGACGACACAGCGAAGCCGTGCAGGCCGACAGCGCCAGCGCGCAGGCGATTCAGGATGCCGTCACCCATGCGGCGCGTTCTCTTGGCGGGCTGGACATTCTGGTCAACAACGCCGGGATCGCGCGCGGCGGCCCGCTGGAGTCTATGACGCTGGCGGACATTGACGCCCTAATCAACGTCAACATTCGCGGCGTGGTGATCGCCATTCAGGAAGCGCTGGTGCACATGTCCGACGGCGGGCGCATTATCAACATCGGCAGCTGTCTGGCAAACCGCGTGGCGCAGCCGGGCATTGCCGTTTACTCGATGACCAAATCGGCGCTGAACTCCCTCACCCGCGGGCTGGCCCGTGATTTAGGGCCGCGCGGCATTACCGTTAACCTGGTGCACCCCGGCCCCACCAACAGCGATATGAACCCGGAAGACGGGGAACAGGCTGACTCTCAGCGTCAGCTTATTGCTTTGGGTCATTACGGTCAGCCGGAAGACGTCGCGGCGGCGGTCACGTTTCTTGCCAGCCCGGCGGCCGGGCAGATCTCCGGCACCGGCCTGGATGTGGACGGCGGTTTGAACGCCTGATCGCAATCTCCCTGCAAGCCTCTGTCGCCCGGCAGAGGCGTTTCCGAGCATCCTCGACGGTTCGCGTTTTGCCGCTTTCTCCGGTTATTTCCCCGCTCTACAGTACCCCATTAGAAATTCGGAATTTATCTAATAGCCTTATTATTTCCTTATACTTTGTGTGGGCGTACAGTGGAGGTACGGATGAAGATTGTCTGGTCAAAGAATGCAAAGAAAGAGTTTTTCAAAATCGATGGCCGATATCAGCGAAGAATCAAAGCAAAACTTGCTGAGCTGGACGATCGCTCAGCTCCCCGGCCCGATATCAAAAAAATATCGGCAACAGAAAATCAATTCCGGCTACGCGTTGGCGATTACCGCATTCTGATTACACTTCGGGACGATCCCGATAACCATTGTTATGTTTTGGCCGTCAAGCGCAGAACATCAACGACCTACCTTCACGAGGAGAAAGCCCCCTATGGCTGTTCAGCTAATTAAGGACGATGACGGAAAAGCGCAGTACGTCGTTATTCCCTATGATGAATACTTTCGTATGTGCTTACAGATGGCAGAAATCGACGACGAAACCGATGATGATCTAGAGGATATTGAAGTCGAACACGATTGTTATGATGACGTAGGATTACCTGGTGAAGTGTGCGACGTCATGCATAACGAGAACGTCAGCCTGCAGGCCGCGTGGCGTATCCTGCGCGGCATGTCCCAGCAGGAGGTGGCGGAAAAACTCGGCATCACCCAGTCCGCCGTGTCGCAGCTGGAAGCGCTGGACTCCCGTCCGCAAAAGCGCACCCGTGAAAAGCTGGCAGCGATCTACGGCTGCAGGCAGGAACAGATCAGCCTCTATTTACCGAAAGAGGGTTAACAGCACTTCGCCCCGCCCTTGCCGCCGTAGCGGGCGTCCTGGCGGTCGCGGAAAAATTCTTCGTAGGTCATGGGCGTCTGGTCCGGATGGTTGACGCGCATATGCTCGACGTAGTTGTCGTAGTCCGGCACGCCAATCATCATTTTGGCGGCCTGGCCCAGGTATTTACCTGCTTTGGATAGAGTGTCGAACATAATCAGTTTCTCGTTTGTTTCCGGCCCTCTCCCGGAGGGTGAGGGCGGAGAAGAAATGTAGGCCGGGTAAGGCGAAGCCGCCACCCGGCAAACAGGTTAGTGCGCCCCTTTCGCCTGGGTCACAATCTCTTCCAGGTTTTCAGGCATCGGCTCGTACGGTGTTTCTTTCGCCGTTGGCTGATCGTTTTTCAACGCCGCGAGCGCGGTCTTGAGAGAATACAACGCCAGCACCACGACCACCACCATAAAGAAGATGGTCAGCCCGGCATCCAGACGGTTGTTAAACACCAGTTGGGACAGCTGCGACTCGGTGTACTGCGCCGGGATCTTGCCGCTGTCGATCATCGCCTGGAACTTGTTGGCGATCGCCAGGAAGCCCACCTTGTTGTCCGGGCTGAAGGCTTTCTGCCAGCCCGCCGTCAGGGTACAGATCAGCAGCCACGCGGTTGGCACCAGTGCCACCCACGCGTAACGCTGGCGCTTCATCTTGAACAGCACCACCGCGCAGAGCATCAGCGCCATGCCTGCCAGCATCTGGTTGGCGATACCAAACAGCGGCCACAGGGTGTTAATCCCGCCCAGCGGATCGACTACCCCCTGATGCAGGAAGTAGCCCCACGCCAGCACGCACAGCGCCGTCGCCAGCAGGTTAGCCGGGAGCGAATCGGTACGCTTCAGGTTCGGGGAGATCACCCCCAGCAGGTCCTGCAGCATAAAGCGCGCCGCACGGGTTCCTGCATCCACCGCCGTCAGGATAAACAGCGCCTCGAACAGGATGGCGAAGTGATACCAGAACGACACGTCCATCAGCCCGCCCAGCGCGCCGTGAAGAATATACGCCATGCCGACCGCCAGCGTCGGCGCTCCGCCCGCACGGGAGATAATCGACTGCTCGCCCACTTCACTGGCGATGCTCGTCAACGTATCAGGGGTAATCGCAAAGCCCCAGCCGCTCACCACCTGCGCGGCGGACGCCACCACGTCAACGGTGCCAGCCGGTGCCAGTACCGCCATCGGGCTGTTCATCGCGAAATACACGCCCGGGTCGATGATACAGGCAGAGACCAGCGCCATGATGGCGACAAAGGATTCCATCAGCATGCCGCCGTAGCCGATCAGGCAGGCCTGATTTTCATTCGCCAGCATCTTCGGCGTGGTTCCGGATGCGATCAGCGCGTGGAAGCCCGACACCGCGCCGCAGGCGATGGTGATAAACAGGAACGGGAACAGGTTACCGGTCCAGACCGGACCGGTACCGTCGATGAATTT
This sequence comes from Enterobacter cloacae complex sp. ESBL7, assembly GCF_041679625.1. Lineage (NCBI taxonomy): Bacteria > Pseudomonadati > Pseudomonadota > Gammaproteobacteria > Enterobacterales > Enterobacteriaceae > Enterobacter > Enterobacter cloacae complex sp. ESBL7. Next base: position 396,955 of record NZ_JBGORN010000001.1, on the reverse strand, counting down.
GGTTAACGCAGGCATGGTCAGGGTCGGGCGCATAATCAGAATGCCGATCGCCAGCCCGACGATGGTACCGATTTTCAGGAACGTAGAGAGATAGTCACGCGGAGCCAGCAGCAGCCATACCGGCAGCACCGCCGCCACAAAGCCGTAGCCCACCAGCATCCAGGTCAGCTGGACGCCGGTAAAGTCGAAGAACGGCGCCCAGGTCGGGCTTTCCGCCACCCAGCCGCCGGAGATAATGGCGAACACCAGGAACACCAGGCCAATTACCGACACCTCACCAATGCGGCCCGGGCGCAGGTAGCGAATATAAATCCCCATAAACAGCGCCAGCGGAATGGTGAAGGCAACGGTATAGGTCCCCCACGGGCTGTGGGTCAGCGCTTTCACCACGATCATCGCCAGCACCGCGAGGATGATCACCATGATCATAAAGGTCGCCACCAGCGCAATCACCCCGGCGGTTGCCCCCATCTCCTCTTTCACCAGCTCACCCAGCGAACGCCCGTCGCGGCGGGTCGAGACGAACAGCACCATAAAGTCCTGCACCGCGCCCGCCAGCACCACGCCCGCGAGGATCCAGATCATCCCCGGCAGGTAGCCCATCTGCGCCGCCAGCACCGGCCCCACCAGCGGACCCGCCCCGGCAATCGCCGCAAAATGGTGACCGAACAGCACTTTTTTGTCGGTCGGCACGTAGTCCAGCCCGTCGTTATGGCGGACGGCAGGCGTCATGCGCGTCGCATCAACGCCCAGAACGTTCTTCGCAATATAGCGGCCATAAAAACGGTACGCGATCAGATAAATGCAGACGGAGGCGACGACGATCCAGAGCGCATTGATCTGTTCCCCCCGGTTGAGGGCGATATAGCCCAGGGCAAAGGCTCCCACAACGGAGAGCCCTGCCCATATAAGGTATTTCCCTGAGTTGTTCATAGTTGTTGTCCGTTGTTGTGAAACAGTGAGATGTTACATTTTGTTTCTAGAACAACCGGAAAAATTTAACAACTTTGAAACGCAATAATGCGTGGTCAAACCAGAGATTTACACCACAGTGTTAAGCCGATCACTTTGATCTGCCTGGCTTAGCCCAACACCATCGTACTCAACCGACAGGTGCAGCACCGCCGCCCCTGCTCGTCGAATACCACAATCTCCCAGCTCTGGCTCGAACGCCCCAGATGCAGCGGCTGGCATACCCCGCGCACTTTGCCGTGAGAGACCGCACGATGGTGCGTGGCGTTAAGCTCCGTCCCCACCACGCTCTGCCCGTCGCGGGTCATCAGAAAACCGGCCATCGACCCCAGCGTTTCCGCCAGCGCCGCCGACGCGCCGCCGTGCAGCAGGCCAAACGGCTGATGGGTACGCGCATCCACCGGCATCTCCGCTTCCAGCGTGTCGTCACCGATACGGGTATAGACGATACCGAGATGCGCCACCAGGGTGTTCAGGCTGGTCGCGTTCAGCTCCTCGAGCGGTAAATGACGTTTCCAGATCATCTTACGCCCCCAGCGTGGAGCCGCCGTCCACCACGATATCCTGCAGGGTGATATGGCTGGCGGCATCGGAAGCAAGGAACAGCACCATGCTGGCAATCTCCTGCGGGCGAGCGATTTTGCCCAGCGGAATGCCGAGCTTGAACTGCTCGCCAAAACCGCGAATACGCTGCTGCTCCGCGTCGTCGCTTTTCCACAGCGTGCGCTGCATATCGGTATCCGTTGAGCCCGGCGACACCAGGTTACAGCGCACGCCGCTGCCCGCCAGCTCCAGCCCGACGGTCAGGGCCAGGCTTTTCAGCGCCGCCTTCGACGCGCCGTAGGCGCTCATGCCGATGCGCGGCGTGTGTGCCGCGTCGGACGCCACGGTGACTATCGCCCCGCCCTGCTGACGGCGAAACTGGCCCATCGTCTGCTGGAACAGGTTGAACGCGCCGCCGACGTTGACCGCGAAGGTCTGCTGCCAGTCCTCTTGCGAAAGCTGGTCCGTCGCCCCCATGCGCAGAATGCCCGCCGCGTTGACCAGCACGTCCAGCCGTTCAAGCGACGCCAGCGCCCGCCCGCACACTTCATGCACCTGCGCGGCATCCGCCACGTCCAGGGTTTCAGTGGCGAACGGATAATCCCCCAGCGGAAACGCCAGATCGAAGCCGGTCACCCGTGCGCCCACCTCCACAAACGCCAGCGCCGTCGCGTAGCCAATCCCCTTACCCGCGCCCGTCACCCAGACGGTTTTACCGGTGAAATCCAGCCCCATCACTTCACCTCGCGGGACAGCAGCGCCCACCAGGCGTCGATGGTTGGATTTTTGGCCAGCATCACGAAGTCAATGTCGCCGTGCACTTTGCGCCAGCGGGCGGCCAGCGCCATCATGCGCACCGAGTCCAGGCCGTAGTCGATCAGGTTTTCGTCATCCATCGGCTCGTCGGACTCGTCCAGCAGCGGCAGAATCAGCTCACGCAGCGCGGCTTTGGTCGCCGGAACGGACGGCAGCAGCTCGTCGGTCATCACCACACGGCCCGAGCGTCCGGCCACATAGTTGAGCGACATCAGGTGCTCGTCGCGGGTGAAATCCGCCAGCGCGTCGGCGATAAAGAACGGTTTGATGTCGCGCATAAAGGCATCGGTGGCGGTGGTCATACAGCCGATATGGGCGTAAACGCCGGTAATCAGCAGCTGGTTGCGGCCGGTTTCTTTCAGCATCTGCTCCAGCGGCGAGCGGTGAAACGCGCTGTAGCGCCACTTCACCAGCACCGTGTCCGCTTCGTCCGGGGTCAGTTCGCGGACAATGCGCTGCTGCTCCGGCGAGCGGGTCAGGCCCGGCCCCCACATGTCGTTCAGCAGGGCGCGGTCTTCGTCGCTCTGCTCTTTCGGCTGAGCGGTGTAGTACACGGGAATATTGTGCGCTTTGCAGTAAGCGCGCAGTCGGGCGATATTCGCCACCACCTGCTGCATCATCGCGCTGTTTTCGCCCCAGAAGTTCAGGAAATACTCCTGCATATCGTGGATCAACAGCGCGGCACGTTCAGGCTCAAACGCCCAGTTCACTTTACTGGTCGGCAGTTCTGCGGCGGTCGGCAGCGCGTAAGCGGTTAATTTTGGAATGGCCATACTCTGTTCCTCAGCCCCGGGCGCGTTCAGCAAGCCACAGGCGCAACTGTTTCTTATCGACTTTGCCGACCGGCGTCAGCGGGAGCGCATCCACGCTCTCCACGCGGTCCGGCAGCTTGAATTCGGCAACGCCCTGCTCGCGCAGGAAGCGGCGCACCTCGACCGCGCGCAGGGGCTGTTTCACCACCAGATACGCGCAGCTTTTTTCGCCCAGCAGGCTGTCCTCCATGCTCACCAGCGCGGCGTGGATCACCGCCTCGTGGCGCAGCAGCAGGTTTTCAATCTCTTCAGCGGCGATCTTCTCGCCGCCGCGGTTGATCTGATCCTTCTCGCGCCCCTGCACGGTGATGTAGCCCTGCTCGTCGATGGCGATCAGATCGCCAGAGCAGTAAAAGCCGTCGGCGTCAAAGGCGCTGGCGTTGTGTTCCGGGCTGTTGAAATAGCCGCGGAAGGTATACGGCCCGCGCGTCATCAGACGCCCGACCTCACCGCGCGGCAGCGGGTTGCCGTGTTCGTCCGCCACCCACACTTCGTCGTCCGGGCACATCGGGCGACCCTGAGTGTTGATGATGCGCTCCGGCAAGTCGTCGAGCGCGGTGTAGTTCACCAGCCCTTCCGCCATGCCGAACACCTGCTGAAGCTGGCAGCCGATTTCCGCCGGAATGCGCGCCGCGAGCGTGGCGGAGAGGCGTGCGCCACCCACCTGCAGCAGCCTGAGGGATTTAAGCTGCGCGTTGCCCGCGCCGTCGGCAATCGCCTGCAGCCACAGGCTCACCGCCGGAGGAACCAGCGAGGTGACGTTAATCTGATGCCGTTCAATCAGCGGGAAGCAGAGCGTGGCGCTTGGATCGTTCGCCAGCACCACGCACCCGCCCGCGGTGAAGACGCCTAACGATCCCGGCGAGCTCATGGCGTAGTTATGCGCCGCGGGCAGCGCGTTCAGATAACGGGTGTGTGCATTGATTCCGCAGATCTCGTTGCTGCGGCGGATGCTGTAGTCGTAGTCGTTATGCGTGCGCGGGATCAGCTTCGGCGTGCCGGTGCTGCCGCCGGAAAGCTGGAAAAACGCCACTTCGTCGGCGGGCGTCGGGTTCGGGATGAAATTGTCTGTCGGACGCGCAATCGCCGCTTCCAGGGCGTGTTCGTCCTTATCGCCGCGCAGCAGCACGACGCGAACCGAGCGGTGCGCATCCACAAAGGTGTTAAGAAAATCATTGCCCGCAAACAGCGCGTGGTCGCGATCGGCAATCAGCACGGCGGGTTTGATCTGCTCCGCGTAGGCGTTCAGCTCGCTGCGCTGGTGGCTAAAGAGCGCGTTCACCGGCGCGACGCCGATTTGCAGCAGCGTAAAGAAAGTGACGTAGAACTCGGCCACGTTGCCGAGCTGAACCAGCGCGGTCTCGCCGCACTGCAGCCCGCGCGCCTGAAGAGCGGACGCCAGGTTGTTCACCGCCTGATTAAACGCGCGGTAGGTTATGTGCCGCTCGCCGTCGATAATCGCCACGGCATCGCTGTCCGCGCGATCCGTCAGGATGTGGGTCAGCGGCAGATCCTTCCAGTAGCCTTTTTCACGATAGCGGCGGGCGAATTCCTCAGGCCAGCGGGTAAAAGGAATGGTCATGAGCGATCCTTAGTGCAAGCCAAACACGTTGAGCATGGTGGAGAGCTTCACGCCCGTTTCGCGCCATTCGCCCACCGGCGAAGAGGCAGGCACAATGCCCGCGCCGGCAAACAGGCGAACGCTATTTTCGCGAAGACGCGCGCAGCGGATGGTCACCACCCACTCGCCGTTGCCTTCGCTGTCGCACCAGCCGACGATGCCGCCGAACAGCTCGCGGTCGAACGGCTCCAGTTCGGCGATCAGCTCTTTTGCCGCCTCATGCGGGAAGCCGCTCAGCGCCGGGGTCGGGTGCAGCAGGCAGGCCAGAGTCAGGGCGTTTTCGTTTTCACGCGCGTCACCTTCAACCGGCGTCGCCAGATGCCACAGCGTCGGCGTGGTGATGAGCTGCGGGGAAGACGGCATGCTCAGGTGGTGGCTTCGCGGTGCCAGAATGGCCTTCATCGCCTGGGTTACGAGATCGTGCTCGTGACGGTCTTTTTCGGAGGCCAGCAGCTTATTGCCCGCTTCGCGATCCAGCACGTCGTCCGGCTGACGGCGCGCGGAGCCTGCCAGCGGCAGCGAGCTAAAGTGCGCGCCCTCTTTACGCAGCAGCAGTTCGGGGCTGGCGCCGAGCAGCACGCCGCCGTCTTCCAGCGGCACGTGGAAGTTAAAGCTCGCCGGGTTCTGGGCGATCAGCCGCTCCATCAGCGCACCGCTATCAATGTTTTTGTCGGTCGCGATATCAATCAGACGCGACAGCACCACCTTGTTCACCTGCGGCGTGGCGGTGAGCGACGCGGCGCGAGCAACCATCTCTTCGAACACGGTCTGCGGCGGGATCTCGGTGCGTTGTTCCACCTTCAGCGCCTGCGAGCCGGAAAAATAGCGTGCGGACTGCTGACGTGCCGGACGGGAAAAGGTCTGCCAGCGCTGCGGAATAAACAGAGAAGATGGCTTGCGGGTATCGAACGGGATAGCCCCTACCATCACCGGATGAGCGATACCGTTAGCTTTCGCATTCCGGAAGGCCTGGGCTAATTTTTGCTGGAATTGCCCGGCCGGATCGTCACCGCCGACGGCGGGTTCAGAGAAGCGGGCAAAACAGCCTGAGGTAGTAAAACTGCGGTAAGGCGACATAAAGAAAAAGCTGTCTGATTGCAGCGTGGTCGCGGTGTGCTGAACTTCCTCAGCCAGGGACGTGTCCATATCATCCTCCTCAAAATGATAAAAGAAGCAATAATGATTATCATTTATATTTTCGTCGGCTAACCTAATCCCACATCGCTTCGCTGTCAACCGTCGGACAAATAACTTATGCGACAAAAGCTTGCATCCCTTCGCATCAACCATGAAAATGAGAAGCATTATCTTCAACGAAAACAGGATGTCGCGCTGTGAAATTCCATGCCCTATTCCGTAATACCCTGCTTTTATCTGGACTTTTTGTTTTAGGACTTGCCTCAGCCGCTGCCGCCGACTGGCCGCGTCAGGTGACCGACAGCCGAGGCGTTCACACGCTTGAGAGCAAACCGACGCGTATTGTCTCCACCAGCGTGACCTTAACTGGCTCCCTGCTGGCGATTGACGCGCCGGTCGTTGCCAGCGGCGCGACCACGCCGAACAACCGCGTGGCGGATGCGCAGGGCTTTTTGCGTCAGTGGGGCGATATTGCGAAACAGCGCAAGGTTGCGCGGCTGTACATTGGCGAGCCAAGCGCCGAAGCGGTCGCCGCGCAAATGCCGGATCTGATTTTGATCAGCGCTACCGGCGGGGATTCCGCGCTGGCGCTGTACGATCAGCTTTCCGCCATCGCCCCAACGCTTATCATCAACTACGACGACAAGAGCTGGCAGGAACTGCTGACGCAGCTGGGCACAATAACCGGGCAGGAAAAACAGGCCTCAGAGCGCACTGCCGCGTTTGATAAACAGCTCGAGCAGGTGAAACAGCAGATGAAGCTGCCGCCGCAGCCGGTGAACGCCATCGTCTACACCGCCGCCGCGCACAGCGCCAACCTGTGGACTGCGGAATCGGCGCAAGGCAAGCTGCTGCACCAGCTGGGCTTTACGCTGGCGGAACTGCCCGCCGGACTGCACACCTCTAAAAGCCAGGGCAAACGCCACGACATTATTCAGCTGGGCGGTGAAAACCTGGCGACGGGGCTGAACGGCGAAGGGCTGTTTGTGTTTGCCGGCGACCAGAAAGACGTGGATGCGATTTACGCCAACCCGCTGCTGGCGCATTTGCCGTCGGTGAAAAACAAACGGGTTTGGGCATTGGGAACGGAGACGTTCCGCCTGGATTATTACAGCGCGATGTTGGTGTTGCAGCGTTTAGAAGCAATCTTTGGGTAACAGCTGCGCCCGGTGGCGCTTCGCTTACCGGGCCTACGGGTGCAAAATGTAGGCCGGGTAAGGCGCAGCCGCCACCCGGCAAATCACACCGGAGCACTCTCCTGCCTGAATCGGCGCAATTCTGCCAACGACATGAATAAAACCACGCCAATAATTGCCAGTACAAACCCGCCGCAGCTCGCCGAGGCCACCGGAGTCATCATCGCCCCCAGCCCGCCGAGGATCGCCGCGCCAATCGCATCGCCCGTGACGTTCTGCGCCGTCCACAGACCGTTAATGCGCCCGAGCATCCCTTCCGGCGTCTGGGTCTGGATCAGGGTGTACTGCAAAAGCGAGCTGATGGCGCTCAGCCAGCCGAAAATCACCAGACACAGCACCCCGAGCGCCCACACAGGCATCAGGCTGAAGAACCCAATGGCGATAAACGAGGCCAGCGTGGCAAGCAGCATAATCAGCCCCGGACGCGCGCCCTGCGCCAGGTTGCCGCTGGTCAGCGCCCCGCACGCCGCGCCGAGCGGAATGGCGGCGTAGAGAATGCCAATCTCCGAGGCGCTCATCTGCCACTCTCCCGCCAGCGCCGGGTACAGCACGCGCACGGCGCTCGCCATGGTCAGCAGGCCGCCGAGCAGCGCAATCCCGCCAATCAGCGGGTTGCTGAACAGGAAACGAATCGCGGCCATCAGCGATTTCAGCGGATGCTCGCGCGGCTGCGGCGGAGGCGGCAGCAGCGGCAGGCGCAGCAGCGTCAGCGTGGTGATAAAGGTTCCCGCCGCCGCCAGCCCGTAGTTCCAGGCCACGTTGCCGGTCGCCAGCAGCAGGCCGCCCACCATCGGCGAAATCACCGAGCCCAGACGCACGGTGAGCATGGTGATCGCCCCCGCCTGCATCAGGTTCTCGCGCCCGACCAGCGCGGGCGTCGCCGCCAGCAGCGCCGTCACGCCCAGCGAGGCGAAGAAACCGTCCCACAGCCCCAGGGCATAAATCGCGAGCAGCGACGGCTCCGGCAGCATCGCATTCAGACACAGCCCAATAAAGCCCACGCCGCAGGTGCCGCGCGCCAGCAGGATCAGCTTTTTACGCTCGTAGCGGTCCGCCAGCACGCCGCCGACCATCAGGCCGATGAACATCGCCCCGCCGGTTAAGGTGACGGATAACCCCACCAGCCAGCTGGAGTGGGTCATGGTCTGGATCTGTACCGGCACGGCGACGCCAAGCAGCCCGAGGGACAAAATGGAGATAAAGCGAGCGATAAAAACGGCGCGATACGCCGGGTGCGTTTTCAGCAGGCTGAGGTTGAGCAGCCAGGATTTTTGATTCATGACAAAGCCTTGAGTCTATTTCTACCCATTCCATGGGCGCACATGCTAACATAGCCAAATAAGATAGATAACGATAATCACTATCATTATCAAATCATGGATGTTGCTATGTCGTTTTCCTCTTCTTCGATGCGCGCCGTTGCCGTGCCCGTTTTATTGCTGCTGTTGATCCTTGCGACTGCACTCAGCCTGCTGGTCGGCGCGAAGCCGCTGCCCGCGTCCGTTATCGTTGATGCGCTCTCCGGCACCTGCCAGAGCGCCGACTGCGTCATCGTGCTCGACGCCCGACTGCCCCGCACGCTTGCCGGACTGCTGGCCGGTGGCGCGCTCGGCCTTGCTGGTGCCCTGATGCAAACCCTCACCCGTAACCCGCTGGCGGACCCCGGCATTCTCGGCGTTAACTCCGGCGCCAGCTTTGCCATCGTGCTCGGCGCGGCGCTGTTCGGGTTGACATCTCCTTCCGAGCAGCTGGCGATGGCCTTCTGCGGCGCGCTGGCCGCCTCGCTGGTGGTCGCCTTTACCGGCAGCCAGGGCGGCGGGCAGCTGAGCCCGGTACGCCTGACGCTCGCGGGCGTAGCGCTCGCGGCAGTGCTGGAAGGTTTGTCCAACGGCATTGCCCTGCTCAACCCGGACGTCTACGACCAGCTGCGCTTCTGGCAGGCCGGTTCGCTGGATATCCGCACCCTTGAAACCCTAAAAGTGGTGGCGATCCCGGTCATTATCGCCGCCGCCGTGGCGCTGTTTTTAAGCCGGTCGCTCAACAGCCTGAGCCTCGGCAGCGACACCGCGACCGCCCTCGGCAACCGCGTGGCGCGCACGCAGCTGATTGGTCTGTTCGCCATCACCGTGCTGTGCGGCAGCGCGACCGCCGTGGTCGGCCCGATCGCCTTTATTGGCCTGATGATGCCGCACATGGCGCGCTGGCTGGTGGGCGCGGATCACCGCTGGTCGCTGCCGGTCACGCTGCTGGCGACCCCTGCCCTGCTGCTGTTTGCCGACGTGCTGGGCCGCCTGCTGGTGCCCGGCGAGCTGCGCGTCTCGGTGGTCAGCGCCTTTATCGGCGCGCCGGTGCTGATTTTCCTGGTACGCCGTAAACGCGGAGGTGGCGCATGATGGCCCCGTCCCGTCGTTTACTCACCAGCATCTGCCTGCTGAGTATTGCCATTCTGCTGCTGGCGGTCTGGAGCCTGCGCAGCGGCGCGGTGACGCTCGACTTTGCTCAGGTCTTCAACGCCCTGCTCGGCAGCGCGCCGCGCAACATCACCATGGTGGTGACGGAGTGGCGCCTCCCGCGCGTGGCGATGGCGATTCTGGTCGGCGCGGCGCTCGGCGTGAGCGGTGCGATATTCCAGTCGCTGATGCGCAACCCGCTCGGCAGCCCGGACGTGATGGGCCTTAACACCGGGGCCTGGAGCGGCGTGCTGGTGGCGATGGTGCTATTTGGTCAGCACCTGACGGCCATTGCCTTTACGGCGATGGCGGGCGGCATTCTGACGTCATTACTGATCTGGGCGCTGGCCTGGCGCAACGGTATCGACACCTTTCGCCTGATCATCATCGGGATCGGCATCCGCGCCATGCTGATGGCCTTTAACACCTGGCTTTTACTGCAGGCCTCGCTGGAAACCGCGCTCTCCGCCGGGCTGTGGTACGCCGGATCGCTCAACGGCCTGACGTGGGGCAAAACCTGGCCCGCCGCGCCGCTGATTTTGCTGATGTTTATCGGCGCGCTGCTGCTGGTGCGGCGCATGCGTCTGCTGGAGATGGGCGACGACAGCGCCTGCGCGCTGGGCGTGGGCGTCGAGCGCTCGCGCCTGATGCTGATGCTGGTCGCCGTACTGCTGACCGCCGCCTCCACCGCGATTGCCGGGCCAATCTCGTTTATCGCCCTCGTGGCACCGCACATCGCCCGGCGACTTAGCGGCACGGCGCGCTGGGGATTAACCCAGGCGGCGCTGTGCGGCGCGCTGCTGCTGCTGGCCGCCGATCTCTGCGCCCAGCGGCTGTTTATGCCTTATCAACTGCCGGTGGGCGTGGTGACCGTCAGCCTCGGCGGGATTTACCTCATCGTCTTGCTCGTTCAGGAGTCACGCAGGAAATGACTGATTCAACCACCCGCTTGCGCGGCGAAAACTTAACCCTCTGCTACGGCAAAAAAATCATTGCCCGTGACTTATCCGTCGCCATTCCGGACGGCCATTTCACCGCGATTATCGGCCCGAACGGCTGCGGCAAATCGACCCTGCTGCGCACCCTGAGCCGCCTGATGACGCCGGCTGAAGGCAGCGTGTTCCTCGACGGGGAGCAGATCCAGCGCTTCGCCAGCAAAGAGGTAGCACGGCGCATCGGTCTGCTGGCGCAAAACGCCACCACGCCGGGCGACATCACGGTGCAGGAGCTGGTCTCGCGCGGACGCTACCCGCACCAGCCGCTGTTTACCCGCTGGCGCAAAGAGGATGACGAGGCGGTGAACCGCGCGATGCAGGCGACGGGCATCACCGATCTTGCCCAGCAGAGCGTGGACACCCTCTCCGGCGGGCAGCGTCAGCGGGCGTGGATCGCGATGGTGCTGGCACAGGAAACGTCGATCATGCTGCTGGACGAGCCGACAACCTGGCTCGACATCAGCCATCAGATTGACCTGCTGGAGCTGCTGAGCGAGCTGAACCGCACTCAGGGGTATACCCTGGCGGCGGTGCTGCACGACTTAAACCAGGCGTGCCGCTATGCGACGCATCTGATTGCGCTTCGCGACGGTGAGATCGTGGCGCAGGGTGCGCCGAAGGAGATTGTGACGCCGGAGCTGATCGAGCGGATCTACGGCATGCGCTGCATGATTATTGACGATCCGGTGGCGGGTACGCCGCTGGTGGTGCCGCTGGGGAAGCGTGCGGGCTGATGCCCTCACCCCGGCCCTCTCCCACAGGGAGAGGGAGCACCCCCTCCCCTCGCCCTGTGGGAGAGGCGCTTTTGACGTTACCCCAATATCTCCCTCAACACCGGCCCTATCTTCTCAAACGCCTGCGGTGAAATGATATCCACGTGGGCGCAGTCCTGGCTGTACACCTCAAGCTCCGCCACCCACGGCGCCCAGGCGACCTGCGGATCCATCGTTCGCGTGCGCTCGGCGACAAACAGCGTCGCTTTGCCGTCAAAGCGCGCGCTGCGCGCCGTGGTGAGCAGCCGCACCGCGTCGGCGTAGTTGCCCTCGATAGCGTTAAACAGCTCGCTGGAGCCCTGACCCTGCTGGGCGGCGATAAACGCCTGACGCTCGCGCTCGATTTCCGCCAGCACCTCGGGGTCGAGGCCGTTGGCCTCTTTCTCCGACCAGTTCTGGGTTTCCGGCGGCCAGGTGTCCAGCAGGCCGAGGAAGGCTACCGCTTCACCCTGCTCGCGCAGACGGGCGGCAATACCCTGCCCCAGCGTGCCGCCGAGGGAATAGCCGAACAGGTAATACGGCCCCTGCGGCTGCTGCTTACGCAGCGTAGCCAGGTGATGCTCAATCACCCCATCCAGATCCGCACGCTGCTGCATTGGACCGTCCGGACGCGGCGACTGAATGCCGACGATGGACCAGCGCGGGCTGAGATAGCGTGCCAGGACGCTAAACTGCCAGGCAAAGCCGGACGCCGGATGGAAACAGAACAGCGTCGGGCCGTCGCTTTCGCGCAGCGGAAGAAGTGTTTCATACCCCAGTCGCTGCGCCTGCTCGTCGCTCATCTGCGAGTCCAGCAGCGCGCTGAGCTTGCTCACCGTGGAGGCGACCATAATCTGCCCCGGCGTAACCTTGCGCTCGAACTCGCGGCTAAGCTGTGCCGCCAGGCGCATCGCCAGCAGCGAGTGTCCGCCGAGGGCAAAGAAGTCGGCGTCGATGTCGTTGACCTCGCAGCCCAGCAGGGCGGAAAACGCCTGCGCGACGGCGACTTCGGTTTCCGTCTCCGGCGCACGGCCGGAGGATTTACTCGTCAGCTCCGGCAGCGGCAGCGCCTTGCGGTCAAGCTTGCCGTTCGCGCTGAGCGGCAGCGCGCTGATTTGCAGCAGCACCACCGGCACCATGTGCGGCGGCAGCTGTGCTTTTAGTGCTTCCATCAGCGCGTCGCGATCCAGCGGTAAGCCGGATTCGGAAACCACATACCCCACCAGCTGGCGGGCATCGCCGCCGGTGGCTGCCGCCTGGTTGAACACGCAGGCGTGCGCCACGGCCTGGGCCACATCCGGCAGCGACAGCATCGCCCGGTCGATTTCGCCCAGCTCGATGCGCTGTCCGCGGATTTTTAACTGGTCATCGCTGCGGCCGAGATATTCCACCGCGCCGTTGTCCAGCCAGCGGGCAACGTCGCCGGTGCGGTACATCCGCTCGCCCGGGGCGAACGGGTCGGCAATAAAGCGGCTGGCGGTGAGGTCCGGACGGCCCAAATACCCCTGCGCCAGCTGAATCCCGGTGAGATAAAGGTCCCCCGCCACGCCGAACGGCACCGGGCGCATCATCGCGTCCAGAATGCGCAGCCCAGTGTTCCAAACCGGGAAGCCGATCGGCACGCTGTTGCCTTCCACCGCCGCCAGCTCGGGGCCAAACGCCGGATACCAGCTGACGTCAACCGCCGCTTCGGTTGGGCCATAGAGGTTGTGCAGCGGCGCACGAGTGAGCTGCTCCCACTCGCGGCACAGCTCGGTCGGCAGCGCTTCGCCGCTGCAGAACACCTGCTTAAGCGTTCTGCAGCAGTCGACGTTTTCCGGCGTCAGCGAGGCGACAAACGCCGCCAGCATCGACGGCACGAAGTGGGTAGTAGTCACGCCGTACTGCGCGAAGAAGCTCTGCATGGCCTGCGGGTCGCGGTGCGCGTCCGGCTCGGCCATCACCAGCTTCGCCCCGGCGATAAACGGCCACCAGAACTCCCACACCGACACGTCAAAGCTGCACGGCGTTTTCTGCGCCACCACATCCGTCGCGTCCAGCGGGTAGTGGTCCTGCATCCACTTCAGGCGGTTAACGATGGCGGTATGGCCAACCATCACCCCTTTCGGACGCCCCGTCGAACCGGAAGTAAAGATGATGTACGCCGTCTGCTCCGGCTTCGCCAGGCGCAGCGGTTTTACATCCGCAGCCGGTAAAAGGGTGTTGTAACTAAAGGCAGTAATCGGCAGATCGCTAAAGCGCGGAAGCTGCTCGTCGGTGGTAATGAGCAGGGATGGCTTCGCGTCTTCCAGCATCATCCGCAGGCGGTCGTCCGGGTAGCCGGTGTCGAGCGGCAGCCACGCGGCGCCGGCCTCGACGATGCCGTGCAGCGCCAGCGTCAGGAACACCGAGCGCGGCAGGGCCACCGCCACGCTGTCGCCCGGCTTCACGCCGCGCGCGCGCAGCAGGTTTGCCAGCGCAACCACCTGCTCGCGCATCTGACGATAGCTGAGCTCAATATGCGCGTCCGCCAGCGCGGGGGCGTCCGGCGTTTTGCTCGCCTGCTCAGCCACCAGATCCGCCAGCGTGGTGGCCGGCAGCGCCAGTCCGGTATCGTTGATGCGCGCAAGCCTCTGGTATTCCTGCTCTGAAACGGTTTCCACTTCGCCGCAGCGCAGGTCCGGGTTGGCCGCAAACTGCATCAGCATCGCGTTCAGGCGCGCGACGTGACGGGAAAGCGTCGCCTCATCGTAACGCTGCTTACTGGCGAGGATCTCAATGCTCAATCCGCCCTGTTCGTCCGGGAACAGCGCCAGCTCAAGGTCGTTCACCGGGCCGGTGGCCAGCGTGTGGGTGATGGCCTCCACGCCGTCGATATCCAGCTGATAATCAAACACCTTCACGTTCAGCACCGGGCCAAACAGGGCTTCTTCGCCTGCGGCACGCCCGCTGTCGCGCACGATCTGCTCGGCGTCGTAGCGCTGGTGGCGGCGCATTTTTTTCAGCTGGTTGGCCAGGCGCAGCGCCAGCTCCGGCAGGCTCTCCTGCGGATTGATATTCACCGCCAGCGGCAGGACGTTGAGCACCGGTCCGGTCGCGGTCAGCGCGGCGGAGCCCATGCGTCGCATAAAGATAAACCCGGCGGCGTAGTCCAGCCTTCCGGTCAGGCGGCCCAGCCACAGCGCCACCAGCGCAAGGGCCAGATCGGTACGCTGCGCCTGCCCTGCCGCCTGTGCAAGCTGGCTAAAGGCGCGACCGTCGGCGGCGATTTTGAGGCGCAGAATATCGGTAGTGGCGGCGCGTCCCGGCAGCGGCGCGGAAGAGAGCGAGACCGGAGAAGGAAGCTGCCTGCGCTGCTCCGCCCAGAAGGCGCCGTCGCGCTGATACGCCTCGCTGTCGCGATAGCGCTGATACTCTTCCACCACTTCGGCAAATGGCGTAAACGGGGAGTCAGGAGTCGGTTCATCCTTTTTCCACGCGGCGTAAATCGCGGCGATCTGGCGGGTAATGGCCGGGAAGCTGAAGCCATCCACCACCAGATGGTGATAGCGCTGATACCAGTACCAGTGGCTTTCACCCACCTGAATCAGCTGGTGAAACGCCAGCGGCTGACCGCTATCGACGCGCAGGTTTTGATTGAGATCGGCCTCCATCAGCGCCACGGCATCTTCGTGAGAGGCAACGCGAACGATGGACGGCTCCGGCAGAATGAGGGTGTCATCCACCCACTGCCACACCTCGCCGTTCTCCTCGGCAAAACGCATCCGCAGGGTATCGGCCTGCATCATGCCTTCAGCAATCGCTTTTGCCAGCAATGACGCGTCGATATCGCCTTTCAGCTCGGTGTAGTGCGCCACGCTCCAGGCGTTTGGCAGCGTGGACAGCTGCTCCGCCATCCAGATACCCGGCTGGGCGGCGACGAGGGGAAGACGGTTCATGGGTTCTCCCCCGCAAAATGAGACGGTTCAAGAGTGCGCCAGTGCCCGGCCAGCCACTGCTGGCACGCCTCCTGAGACTGCGCTTCGCACACCACGCGCCACCCCGCAGGCAGTTCGCACTGCTGCGGCCACAGGCTGTACTGCCCACGGTCGTTTTGCAAAATGGCGAACTGTCCCTGCGGATTATCGAAAGGATTGCTGAATTCCATACAGACTCCGTTATTGAATGAGCGGCTGCCAGAGGGTCATCAGCCCCTGCGTCAGCCCACCGCGCCAGCAAAGCGCATCGTGTCCGCCGTCAACCTGACGCCAGGTAACCTGCTGCGCGCGTAGTTCGGCGTAAATCGCCTGATTGGCATTGAAAATCAGCGGCTCGTTGCGCCCGGCCTCGAGGACGATACGCAGCCCGCTCGCGGTCAGCTCACCGGCTCTGAGCTGTTCGATGAGGCACCCTTCCTGCTGCCCGCCGCGGTGCGGCCACCAGTACGAGCCGGACTGGCTCAGCACGCAGCCAAAACGCTGCGGCCAGCTGAGGCCAGCATAAAGCGAAGAGAGTCCGCCAAAGCTCTGGCCCGCCACCACGGTACGGTCGGCGCGGTCGCTGAAGGGCGTGAGATGTTTTACAAGAGGGAGAAGTTCTTCCTGTACCGCCAGCCAGAAATCGGGGTTACAGGGCAATTCGCGGTTGCGGTGTTCCATATCGATCGCATCGATTAATACGTAGACCGCAGGGGGCAGTTGGCGCCCGGTGGTGAGCGACGTCAGCGCAGGCCAGACGGGCATGCTTTCGGCCCAGAACTGCCCGTCGAGCAGCACCGCCAGCGGGCGCTCGGGGCCGTCGTCCCCGGTGGTAAAAATCCATACGCGGCGACGGTTGTTGAGACGCTCGCTGTTCCACTCAATGCAGACCGGCTGTTGATACGGCGTATCGGGACGATCCCAGCCGGGCTGAACGGGCGCGTCCGGCATCTCCAGCGCCGAAACGGCATGACCGCGCCCGCCGCGCCAGCTCTGCCGATTCAGCGGGTCGGAAACCGCGTGCGGCAGCAGCTTGCGCCAGCCTTCGCGCAGCGCCATGCGGTCCGGCAGTTCGCCTTCAAACACGGTATCGGCAAAATCGTTTTCATTTTCAGAAGGGATAAAACAGTAGCTCCCGCGCCACTCGGGGCTGAATTCGCCCTGCCACTGCCAGACGTCGGTATCCGGGATGCGCTCGAGGGACTGCGGGCGGGCATTTTGATGGTGATCGGTCACGCCGGTAACGTAGAGCCAGACGCGTTTGACCGATGAGGTTTTCTGCGTGCCTGCCGGATCCCGCCACCAGAAGGTGACGCGACAGCTCTCCTTCAGACGTTCCCATTCAGGTCCGTTTTTCGACTGCCACCACGCTTCACTTCCGGTTGTTAACGTCGTCACCCTTATAACCCCATGTTTAACAGACTTTTTTGTTTCAGAGCAAATTTTATTGATAATATTATTGATAACTATTTGCATTTGCAATAGCGTAATGCCCGCGCTGTGGGAAGCGCGCTCATTAAATAACCATAAAAGCGGGACGTACAATGAATAAGAAGATTCACTCTCTGGCCTTGCTGGTCAATTTAGGGATTTATGGTGTCGCGCTGCCCGCCGTGGCAGACGACAACACCGCCTCTGCGCAGCACGAAGACACCATGGTGATCACCGCCGCCGAGCAGAATTTACAGGCGCCGGGCGTGTCGACCATCACCGCCGACGAGATCCGCAAAAACCCGCCCGCGCGCGACGTGGCGGAAATCATCCGCACCATGCCGGGCGTTAACCTCACCGGCAACTCCACCAGCGGCCAGCGCGGAAACAACCGTCAGATTGACATTCGCGGCATGGGGCCGGAAAACACGCTGATCCTGATCGACGGCAAGCCGGTGACCAGCCGTAATTCCATCCGTCTGGGCTGGCGCGGCGAGCGTGACACGCGCGGCGATACCGGCTGGGTGCCGCCGGAGATGATCGAGCGTATCGAAGTGATCCGCGGTCCGGCAGCCGCGCGCTACGGCAACGGCGCGGCAGGCGGCGTGGTAAACATCATCACCAAAAAATTCGACGACCAGTGGCACGGCTCCTGGAACACCTACCTGAACGCGCCAGAACATAAGGACGAAGGTTCCACCAGGCGCACCAACTTCAGCCTGAGCGGCCCCCTGGGCGGCGACTTCAGCTTCCGCATGTTCGGTAACCTCGATAAAACCCAGGCCGACGCGTGGGACATCAACCAGGGTCATCAGTCCGATCGTACCGGTGCCTACGCCAACACCCTGCCGGCTGGCCGCGAGGGCGTGGAAAACAAAGACATCAACGGCGTGGTGCGCTGGGACTTCGCGCCCATGCAGTCCCTGGAGTTCGAAGCGGGCTACAGCCGCCAGAACAACCTCTACGCGGGCGACACGCAGAACACCAACAACGACAGCGCGCTGGTGAAGAAGAATTACGGCAAAGAGACTAACCGTATCTACCGCCAGAACTTCGCGGTGACCTGGAACGGCGGCTGGGATAACGGCATCACCACCAGCAGCTGGGCGCAGTACGAACACACCCGCAACTCCCGCCTGGGCGAAGGTCTGGCGGGCGGGACGGAAGGCTTGTTCAACAGCAATAAATTCACCGACACCGACCTGGCCGACGTGATGCTGCACAGCGAGATCAACCTGCCGATTGATTTCCTCGTCAACCAGAACCTAACGTTGGGCACCGAGTGGAACCAGCAGCGCATGAAGGACTCCACCTCCTTTACGCAAACCCTGCAGGGCGGCACCGTTCCGGGCATGAGCAACGACCGCAGCCCGTACACCTCGGCGGAGATTTTCTCCCTGTTCGCCGAAAACAACATGGAGCTGACCGACAGCACTATGCTGACCCCTGCCCTGCGCTTCGATCACCACACCATCGTCGGCAACAACTGGAGCCCGTCCCTGAACCTGTCGCAAGGTCTGGGCGATGACTTCACGCTGAAGATGGGGATCGCGCGCGCCTATAAAGCGCCGAGCCTGTACCAGACCAACCCGAACTACCTGCTCTACAGCAAAGGCCAGGGCTGCTACGCCAGCTCGGACGGCGTGGGCTGCTACATGATGGGCAACGACGATCTGAAAGCGGAAACCAGCATCAACAAAGAGATTGGTCTGGAGTGGAAACGCGACGGCTGGCTGGCGGGCGTGACCTGGTTCCGCAACGACTATCGCGACAAGATTGAAGCGGGCTACGCGCCGATCGGTCACACCTCTTCCGGTAAAGTGCAGACGGATATCTACCAGTGGGAAAACGTTCCGAAAGCGGTCGTCGAAGGGCTGGAAGGCTCCCTGAACGTGCCGGTCAGCGACACGATCAACTGGACCAATAACATCACCTGGATGCTGCAGAGCAAAAACAAGGAGACCGGTGACCGTCTGTCGATCATTCCGGAGTACACGCTGAACTCGACCCTGAGCTGGCAGGTTCATCAGGACGTGTCGCTCCAGTCGACCTTTACCTGGTACGGCAAGCAGCAGCCGAAGAAGTACAACTACAAAGGTCAGCCGGTGACCGGGTCTGAGAAAGACGAAGTCAGCCCGTACAGCATCGTTGGCCTGAGCGCGACCTGGGACATGACCAAAAACGTTAGTCTGACCGGCGGCGTGGACAACGTCTTCGACAAACGCCAGTGGCGCGCGGGTAATGCCCAGACGACCGGAAATTCCACCACCGGTGCATATATGTACGGTGCGGGAGCGTATACGTATAATGAGCCGGGCCGTACCTGGTACATGAGCGTGAATACGCGATTCTGATACAGGCAGTAACTCCCCCCTCTCCCCGTGGGAGAGGGCCGGGGTGAGGGCATCAGGCCGCACAATTCTGAAGGGAAAAACATGCACACAACCCACACCACGTTCATTCTTGCCGGCCACCCCGTCCATCACGTCACCTTCGACCCCACCACCTTCACCGACGCCGACCTTCTCTGGCTCCCCCACTACGCTGAGCTTGCAAACGCCGGACGCAAACGCAAAGCCGAGCATCTGGCAGGCCGCATCGCCGCCGCACATGCGCTCGGCGCGATACATGAACGCGCGATCCCCGGCATCGGCCCCAGCGGCGAACCGCTCTGGCCGGAAGGGGTTTCGGGGAGCATCACTCACAGCGGCGCGCAGGCGATGGCGGTTGTCGTCCGTCATCCAGATGCGCTGGTGGGTATTGATTGCGAAGCCATTCTTGCGGAGCGTGAAGCCCGCGAAATCCAGGACGGCATTATTGATGCGCAGGAGGCGATATGCCTGACGCACTCGGGCTACCCTTTTGCGCTGGCGCTGACGCTGGCATTTAGCGCCAAAGAGAGTTTGTTTAAGGCGCTCTTTCCAAAGGCAAATACTTACATGGGGTTTGAGTGGGCGAGAGTCACAGAGTTAACGGAAAAAACAATCACGCTGGCGCTTTCGAACCCGGCTGGAGACTATCCTGAGGGTAAACGCTTCATCCTCGTCTGGCAGCATAATGATGGGAACGTGTGGACGCTGCTAAAAGCCTGATGGCGCTACGCTTATCAGGTCTTCGGTAAAGCGGTGTTGTAGGCCGGGTAAGGCATCGCCGCCACCCGGCATAAATTGTACAGATAGATATCAGCTCACTGCCCCGCAAGCGCTCTGAAAAACGCGGGATTATCTCTAATCACATTTAGCACTTTCGCCGCTAATCCCGTTGGGTTTCGCCGTTTCGACTCCCAGCTTTTAATCGTATCAACACTTGTACCCAGAGCCTTCGCCATTTCGCTTTGAGTGACATTTAACTGCTCTCTTATCGCCCGAACGTCCGCGACCTCATAGCGAGTGACTCGTGATGGAGTTTTCTTACCACGTTGGATCTCGGCAGCCTCTTCAAGCGAAGCCTTAAGTTCATCAAAGATACTCATTGTCTGCCCCTTCTTGCCTGATGGAGTACATAGTACACCTTTAATTGACGGAACTTGAAGCGCTATTGGTGAGAACAGACGTGAGTTTTCTGAGTTCGGCTTTCTCTACATCGGTCAGGCTGTCCTTCATGCTTTTTGGATAGGCCATGAGGAAAAAAATCACCTCTTCAGTAGCCAGAAAGTAGATGACTCTGGCCCCGCCGCTTTTTCCCTTTGAGCCAACAGCCATTCTTATTTTACGTAGCCCGCCTGTATGCTGGATCAAATCGCCTTTATGAGGCCAGGCAATGAGTTCCTTTTGGAGATCCCTTAATTCATCATCCGTAGCAATACTTTTGAACTGCCGGGTAAAAAGTGATGTTTCGATAAATTCTATCGCGTGGCTCATGCATGATTCCTTCCCTGATGCAGCAAAAGCCTGAATGCTTCAGCATCAGGCTTTTGCTGCAATATGACTCTTCCATGAGTAATATCGCATTGAACAACTGTATTTATATACAGATATATTGTTATTTAAGAATCCGTTTAGACATCCGGGAACATCACGCTATTCCCCGGCGCTTCCCTGTGCAGATGGATAAAGTTCAGGTGCCGTTCATACTGGTCCAGAATGTCCGTAATCACCTGCTCCTTGCTGTAGTCCATCAAATCATTCCCCTGGCTCCCTTCCAGCAGGAAGGTCTCAAGCCGGTAGTAGGTCGATTTCCCGCTGCGCGCCCGGTAGGTAAACCCGGGTACCGAATACTGCTGCGGCCAGATCTGATAAACAAAGTTCTGCTCGTCGCCCATGTGCACCAGCAGATCCAGGTGCCCCAGGGTCTCTCCCTCCTCCGGCGGCAGGTTTTTCAGCTCCACGTAGGCTCCACGCAGCTTCAGCTCCTGCGCAACCTCTTCCATCGCCGGGAAGCAGACCGTCTCCATCATCTGTTTCGTGTAGCGCGTGCCCGGGTAGTTCATCAGGCGCGAGAGACGTTTCTTCCAGCTCAGCCTGTCCTGCGCGCCCATCGGACGCGGCGCGGTGTCGCGGCTGGCGCTGACGCGGCGATAGTCTTCTACCTTGAGCGATTTATACAGCCCGGCCATCACGAAGAAGATGACGAAGCTGAACGGCAGGCCCATGATCACCGTGGTGTTCTGCAGCGCCGAGATACCGTTGGTCATCAGCATGCCGAGCGTCAGCAGGCCAATGGCGATGGACCAGAAGATGCGCAGCCAGTTTGGCGCATCGCTGTTGATATCTTTGAGCTTCGAGGTGAAGTTGCCCAGCACTAGCGCGCCGGAATCCGCCGAGGTGACGTAGAACAGCAGGCCGGTGATGGTCGCCACGGAGGCGCTAAATGTGAACGCCGGATACTGCGCCAGCAGGCTGTAGAAGCCGCGCTCCGGGTGCGCCATCGCTTCCTGCGCGAAGGTGGCATTGCCGTGGATGATCTCATGCAGCGCGCTGTTGCCGAAAATCGACAGCCACAGCAGGGTAAAGGTGAACGGGATAATCAGCGTGCCCATCACGAACTGGCGGATGGTGCGGCCACGCGAAATACGCGCCAGGAACAGGCCGACAAACGGCGACCACGCCACCCACCACGCCCAGAAGAACAGCGTCCAGTTGTTCATCCACTCTACCGGGCGGTCGAAGGCGAAGCTGTTCAGCGTCATGCCCATAAAGCGGTTTACGTAGTCGCCCACGTTGAGCACTAAGGCATTGAGCAGGAACGAGGTATCGCCCATAAAGAGCACGAACAGGATCAGCCCCAGCGCCAGCGCCACGTTCAGCTCGGAGAGCACGCGGATGCCTTTATCGACGCCCGACGTCACCGAAATGGTGGCGATAATGACGGAGAGCGCAATCAGCGCCGCTTTGGCCGCCATCGAATCCGGGATATCAAACAGCACGCTCAGCCCGTAGTTGAGCTGCACCACGCCAATCCCGAGCGTCGTCGCAATACCAAAGATGGTGCCGATCACCGCCGCGATATCGACGCTGTGGCCAATCGGCCCGTTAATCTTTTTACCGAAGATCGGGTACAGCGCGGAGCGGATGGTGAGAGGCAAATTATAACGATAGCTAAAGTATCCGAGCGCCATGCCCATCAGGGCGTACATCGACCAGCCCGTCAGGCCGTAGTGGAACAGCGTCCAGACCATCGCCTGGCGCGCGGCCTCCATCGTCTGCCCCGCCCCTTCCGGCGGCTGCATATACTGCGTGACCGGTTCGGCCACGGAGAAGAACATCAGGTCAATGCCGATGCCGGCGGCAAACAGCATCGCGGCCCAGCTCAGCAGGCTGAACTCGGGCTTGGACTGCTCAGGCCCGAGCTTCACCGAGCCGAAGCGCGAGCAGGCAATGCAGACCACGAAGACGATATAGAGCGTCGCGGCCAGCAGATAGTACCAGCCGAAGGTCTTCGACACCCAGTTCAGGGTGCGCCCAATCCACTCGGCAGAAAAATCACGAAAGAAGATGGTCGTCAGGGAAAACAACAAAATCAGCCCGGCGGACGTGTAAAAAACGACCGGGTTGATTTTGTCTTTTTCTCTGTCTTGTGAAAGGTCTGTCATCCAGTATCCCCACTGTTTTTGTAACTATTAAAATCCAAATCTGCAACAATTAAGACACATTTTATATTGAACGTCCAATCAAAAACCGCTTTAATGTATTACCAACGCTGATGAATGGAGTGGCAAAAATGCCCAAAGTGGGGATGCAGCCGATCCGGCGCAGGCAGCTTATCGACGCCACGCTGGAAGCAATAAATGAAGTGGGAATGCACGACGCGACGATCGCGCAGATCGCCCGTCGGGCGGGCGTTTCCACGGGGATCATCAGTCACTACTTCAAAGACAAAAACGGTCTGCTGGAAGCGACCATGCGCGACATTACCGGTCAGCTGCGCGACGCGGTTTTGAGCCGCTTACGCGCCCTGCCGGACGGCAGCGCGGAGCAACGCCTGCAGGCCATTGTCGGCGGCAATTTTGATGAAACCCAGACCAGCGGCGCGGCAATGAAGGCCTGGCTGGCCTTCTGGGCGAGCAGCATGCACCAGCCGATGCTCTACCGCCTGCAGCAGGTGAGCAGCCGTCGCTTGTTGTCAAACCTGGTGTACGAGTTCCGCCGTGAGCTGCCGCGCGAACAGGCTGAAGAGGCGGGCTACGGCCTGGCGGCCCTGATCGACGGGCTGTGGCTGCGCGCCGCGCTGAGCGGCAAGCCGCTGGATAAGACCCTGGCGCAGTCGCTCACCAGCCACTTTATCAGCCAGCATTTACCGACCGAATAACCGAGGAGAATTTATGTCCCGAATGGCAGAACAGCAGCTTTATATCAATGGTGGTTATACCTCCGCCACCAGCGGTCGCACCTTCGAGACCATCAACCCGGCCAACGGTGAAGTTCTGGCGAGCGTACAGGCCGCCGGGCGCGAAGACGTCGACCGCGCCGTGGAAAGCGCAAAACGCGGGCAAAAAATCTGGGCAGCGATGACCGCCATGGAGCGCTCGCGCGTTCTGCGTCGCGCCGTCGATATCCTGCGCGAGCGCAACGACGAGCTGGCGAAGCTGGAAACCCTCGACACCGGTAAAGCGTATTCCGAAACCTCCACCGTCGACATCGTTACCGGCGCGGACGTGCTGGAGTACTACGCGGGGCTGATCCCGGCGCTGGAAGGTAGCCAGATCCCGCTGCGTGAGACCTCATTCGTCTACACCCGCCGCGAGCCGCTGGGCGTGGTGGCGGGCATCGGCGCGTGGAACTACCCGATCCAGATCGCCCTCTGGAAATCCGCCCCGGCGCTGGCGGCGGGCAATGCGATGATCTTCAAGCCGAGCGAAGTGACGCCGCTCACCGCCCTGAAGCTTGCCGAGATCTACACCGAAGCGGGCCTGCCGGACGGCGTGTTTAACGTCCTGCCGGGCGTGGGCGCGGAGACCGGCCAGTACCTCACCGAGCATCCGGGCATCGCCAAAGTCTCCTTCACCGGCGGCGTCGCCAGCGGCAAGAAGGTGATGGCCAACTCGGCGGCCTCGTCCCTGAAAGAGGTGACGATGGAGCTGGGCGGCAAATCCCCGCTGATTATTTTCGACGACGCGGATCTCAATCTCGCGGCGGACATCGCCATGATGGCGAACTTCTTCAGCTCCGGCCAGGTGTGCACCAACGGCACCCGCGTGTTCGTACCCGCGAAATTCAAGGCCGCGTTTGAGCAGAAAATCGTTGAGCGCGTGGGCCGCATCCGCGCGGGCGATCTGTTCGATGAACGCACCAACTTTGGCCCGATGGTCAGCTTCCCGCACCGCGACAGCGTGCTGCGCTACATCGCCAAAGGCAAAGAGGAAGGCGCGCGCGTGCTGTGCGGCGGTGACGTGCTGAAGGGCGAAGGCTTCGACAACGGCGCGTGGGTTGCCCCGACAGTGTTCACCGACTGCACCGATGAGATGACCATCGTACGCGAAGAGATCTTCGGCCCGGTGATGTCCATTCTCACCTATGACGCTGACGAAGAAGCGATCCGCCGCGCCAACGACACCGACTACGGTCTGGCGGCGGGCATCGTCACTGCCGACCTGAACCGCGCGCACGGCGCCATTCATCAGCTCGAAGCGGGCATCTGCTGGATCAACACCTGGGGTGAATCCGCCGCAGAGATGCCGGTCGGCGGCTACAAACACTCCGGCATTGGCCGCGAGAACGGCGTGATGACGCTGCAGAGCTACACCCAGGTGAAGTCCATCCAGGTTGAGATGGGTAAATTCCAGTCCATATTTTAACCGGGAGGTTTATTTGCAATTTGACTACATCATTATCGGGGCCGGCTCTGCCGGCAACGTGCTGGCAACGCGACTGACTGAAGATCCGAATACCACCGTCCTGCTGCTTGAGGCGGGCGGGCCGGACTACCGCTTTGACTTCCGCACCCAGATGCCCGCCGCGCTGGCGTTCCCGCTGCAGGGCAAGCGCTACAACTGGGCGTATGAAACCGAGCCAGAGCCGTACATGAACAACCGCCGCATGGAGTGCGGACGCGGCAAAGGTCTGGGCGGCTCGTCGCTGATCAACGGCATGTGCTACATCCGCGGTAACGCGATGGACCTCGACCACTGGGCCAAAGAGCCGGGTCTGGAGCACTGGAGCTACCTCAACTGCCTGCCCTACTACCGCAAGGCGGAGACGCGCGACGTGGGGCCGAACGACTACCACGGCGGCGACGGCCCGGTGAGCGTTACCACCTCGAAACCGGGCGTGAACCCGCTGTTTGAGGCGATGGTGGAAGCGGGCGTGCAGGCGGGCTACCCGCGCACCGACGATCTCAACGGCTATCAGCAGGAAGGCTTCGGCCCGATGGACCGCACGGTCACGCCGCAGGGTCGACGCGCCAGCACCGCGCGCGGCTATCTTGACCAGGCCAAAAAGCGCCCGAACCTGACCATCCGCACTCACGCCATGACCGATCATATTATTTTTGACGGCAAGCGCGCGGCGGGCGTCGAGTGGCTGGAGGGCGAAAGCACTATCCCGTCCAGAGCGACGGCGAATAAAGAGGTGCTGCTGTGCGCAGGCGCGATTGCCTCCCCGCAGATCCTCCAGCGCTCCGGCGTGGGCAACGCGGAGCTGCTGAAGCAGTTCGATATTCCGCTGGTGCACGACCTGCCCGGCGTGGGCGAAAACCTGCAGGATCACCTGGAGATGTACCTCCAGTACGAATGCAAAGAGCCGGTCTCCCTCTACCCTGCCCTGCAGTGGTGGAACCAGCCGAAGATTGGCGCCGAGTGGCTGTTTGGCGGCACCGGCGTGGGCGCGAGCAACCACTTCGAAGCGGGCGGTTTTATCCGCAGCCGCGAAGAGTTCGAGTGGCCGAACATTCAGTACCACTTCCTGCCGGTAGCGATTAACTACAACGGCTCGAACGCGGTAAAAGAGCACGGCTTCCAGTGCCACGTTGGCTCCATGCGCTCCCCAAGCCGCGGGCACGTGCGCATCAAGTCGCGCGATCCGCGCCAGCATCCGGCGATCCTGTTCAACTATATGTCTCACGAGCAGGACTGGCAGGAGTTCCGCGACGCGATCCGCATCACCCGCGAGATCATGCGCCAGCCCGCGCTGGACAAATATCGCGGTCGCGAAATCAGCCCGGGCGTCGACTGCCAGACCGACGAGCAGCTCGACGAGTTCGTGCGCAATCACGCGGAAACCGCCTTCCACCCGTGCGGCACCTGCAAGATGGGTTACGACGAGATGGCGGTGGTCGACGGCGAAGGCCGCGTTCACGGGCTGGAAGGGCTGCGCGTCGTGGATGCGTCGATCATGCCGCAGATCATCACCGGCAACCTGAACGCCACCACCATCATGATTGGCGAGAAGATTGCCGACGCCATTCGCGGGCTCGAGCCGCTGGCGAAGAGCACGGCGGCGTATTATGTGGCGAACGGGGCGCCGGTTCGACGCTGAGGGTATTTCCCCTCCCCTTAACCCTCTTCCATACGGGGGAGGGATCCCCACAAAACAATGCCTGTACGGACGACTCCCTCTCCCTTGAGGGAGAGGGCTGGGGTGAGGGGGAACATACGGCTGTGGTGGTCATTCCGTTCACTTGACGTTCCTTGCCACTCTGTAACGACGTAACTTGTGAACGTTCCAAGTTAAAAAATGACTGGGGCTCTCTCACTCCATACGGGAGAGGGAGTTTATCTTCCCGCCAAAAATTTATTTTCATTTGCCTGCATCCAGTTTCCACCCTGCCCTCGTATGTGAGTATGTGAGCAACGCCTTTGCTCCTTAATCCGAGGATAAATGATGAAAAAGCTACTCAGTGTTGCATTCGTATCCAGCGCTTTACTCTTCTGTGCAGGCGCATCAGCAGCCATGACGTCAGGCTCCGTGATGGTGGGCGGAGCGGAAATGTTCCCGAGCAAAAACATTGTTGAAAACGCCGTGAATTCTAAAGATCACACCACGCTGGTGGCGGCGGTTAAAGCGGCCGGGCTGGTGGATACGCTGCAGAGCAAAGGGCCATACACCGTCTTTGCGCCCACCGATGCGGCGTTTGCGAAATTGCCTGCGGGTACGGTCGACAATCTGGTGAAGCCGGAAAATAAAGCGCTGCTCACCAGTATCCTGACCTATCACGTGGTTGCGGGTAATTACGATATGAAAGCGCTGGAGCAGAAAATTAAACAGGGCGGCGGCCACGCGGAGCTGAAAACCGTTAACGGTCAACCGCTGTGGATCATGAGTAACGGCCCGCACAATATTCAGCTCAAGGATGGTAAAGGCAACGTGGCGAATATCAGCACCTATGACGTCCATCAGAAAAATGGCGTGATCGATGTGATTGATACCGTCCTGATGCCTAAGTAGTTGTCTATACTTCGGAAGTGTGACGTTGCCTTCCGGGAAAAACATGGATAACGCGTTGGCTGAACAGCAGTTGAAATTAATGCAGGCGGTCGCAAACGGCGATCGCCGCGCATTTGAACAACTTTACCGACTCACATCGCCTCACCTGTTTGCCGTCGCGCTGCGCATGCTACGCCATCGCGCCTGGGCAGAAGAGATCCTTCACGACTGTTTTGTCACCGTCTGGAGTAAAGCCGAAACCTATAACGCCGCCCTGAGCTCTCCGATGACCTGGCTTACGCATATTGTTCGCAACCGCTGTATTGACTGGCTGCGCAGCGGGCAAACCCGCGCTGCCGCCCGCGAGGAGTCGTATTCCGAAGAGAGTCTGCTGAGCGAAAACGATGAGCAAAACAACTGGTACGACGACGCGCAGGCAGCACGGCTCAGGCATTGTCTGGATCATCTGAGTCAGGAACAGCGCCAGAGCATTACGCTCGCCTACTATCAGGGCATGTCCCACAGCGACATTGCCGACTGGCTCCAGCAGCCCGTGGGCTCGGTAAAAAGCTGGATCCGCCGCGCGATGGATCATCTTCGGGAGTGCGTGGGCCTATGAATGACAGCGAAAAACGCGATGACATGCTGGCTGCAGAATATGCCCTCGGCACCCTGCGCGGAGGGGCGCGGCTTCAGTTCCAGAAAAGGCTTGCCGCTGAGCCCGGTCTGGCTGCCCGCGTGGCGTACTGGCAGGAAATGTTCAGCACGCTCGATAGTCACCTTACGCCCGTTCACCCACCCGAGACGGTGTGGAAGAGAATCGCCCTCGATCTGCCACCGAAAAAGCCTTTGCGCCAAAGCCGGCCCTATCTCGGCTGGATGGTCGCGGCCGGCCTCGCCGCCGTTACCGTCGTGACCTGGTATTCCACCCGAACGCCGGAACTCGCACCGCTGATGGTGCTCAACGATGCCCAACAGCACGGGCAATGGATCGTCAGTGCGGACAGCCGCCGCCAGTATCTGAGCATCACCCCTCTCAGACCGAACGCTGTCGCGGCGCAAAACAGCCTGCAGCTTTGGCTTATTCCTGCCGGTAAGGCCCCGATATCCCTTGGGCTGCTGCAACGTGATATACCGACTCATGTTGCCCTCAGGAACAACACCCTTACCCCTGACGCGATGATAGCCATAAGCCTCGAGCCCGAAGGTGGGTCACCCACCGGTCAACCCACCGGCCCCGTGCTGTACAGCGGCAAGATTTAATCCCCCGGCCTTGTTCGCAGGGCCGCGGGGGTCACCAAATTTTATTCTGTTCATATGATTGTTACATATAAGAATTAAATATTAAGCTTGCAATTAATTTAATTATTAAAAAACGTCATTGACATTTTCTTCCGCACTCCATTAAGTTTTAAGCGAGCATTATTTCATTCCAGATACAGAATATATCAAAAACGAGCGTTTAAGAATTTTTCATAATTCTTAAACCGCTCCCTTATTTTTATTTATTTTGAATCACACAACAGTGAGATAAGATCATGAATAATAGTGCAAACAAAGTTGTTGTTATCACCGGTGCCAGCAGCGGTATTGGTGAGGCCATTGCCCTTCATCTGGCAAATAAACCTTTCTCTCTGGTGCTGGTTGCCCGTCGTCTGGAGAGAATTAACGCCCTGGTGGATCGCATTATTCAGCAGGGCGGCCAGGCGATTGCCGTGAAGGCGGACGTGACCCGACAGGAGGAGGTTCAGCGCGCGATTGACGCTGCCGTCGCCGCATACCAGCGCGTCGACGTGCTGATCAACAACGCAGGCTTTATGGCGATTGCTCCCCTCAGCGAGCTGAAAACCGACGAGTGGGACCGGATGATCGATACCAACATCAAAGGCGTGCTGTACGGTATCGCAGCGGCATTCCCGGTATTCCAGCGTCAGGGGAGCGGACACTTTATTAACGTGGCCTCCGTGGCGGGTATCAAGGTCCTTGCCCCCGGCGGCGTGGTGTACAGCGCCACGAAATTCGCCGTCCGCGCCCTGAGTGAAGGCTTACGTCAGGAAGCGGGGAAAACCGTTCGGACGACCCTTATTTCCCCCGGCGCCGTTGAAAGCGAGCTGCAGTTTGGCAGCTCTGATGCCCCGAGCAAACAGTTCCTGCATGAATTTTATAAGCAGGCTATTCCGGCAGAGTCGATTGCCAGGGCCGTATTATTTGCTATCGAACAGCCTGGCGACGTTGATGTAAATGAAATAATTGTCCGTCCTACGCAGGAAGAATTTTAGCATGAGTTAAATAACGCTGAATGAGGTGTCATTATGATTAAATCATTAACGTCCCTGTCAGATTTAAATATGCGATCGGGTGCCGATATTCTCCTTGAAGTGCTGGAGAGTGAAGGTGTGGAATATATTTTTGGCAACCCCGGCACCACCGAACTCCCGCTCATTGATGCCCTTCTTCGCCATGAAAATATTCACTATATTCTGGCACTCCAGGAGAGCAGCGTGGTCGCCATTGCCGACGGCTACGCGAAAGCCTCCGGCAAGACCGGTTTTATCAATTTGCATACCGCCAGCGGTCTTGGGCACGGCATGGGGAATCTCATTAATTCGCGGATCATGAAAACGCCGCTGGTTGTCACCGTCGGGCAGCAGGACACGCGGCACTACGTGCGCGACCCGCTCCTGTATGATGACATTGTCTCCATTGGATCGCCGGTGGTGAAATGGGCGCAGGAGGTCACCAGCGCCGACCAGCTTCCGGTGCTGGTGCGTCGGGCGTTTCATGCCGCCAGCTACCCTCCCGCGGGTCCGGTTCTGCTATCCCTGCCAATGAACGTGATGGAAGAGCTGAGCGACGCCGGGATACAAACGGCCTCTAAAGTGAACTACCACACCGTGGCGGGCTCGCTGGACGAACTGGCCGAAGAGTTGAGCCAGGTTACGCCCGGCAGGATCATGATTGTGGCGGGGGATGAAGTTCACTCCAGCGGCTCGACGCAGGAGATTGTCCAGCTTGCTGAAGCGCTCGGCGCCCACGTCTACGGCTCCTCCTGGCCGTTGAATTTGCCCTTTCCCACGCAGCACGCGCTATGGCGAGGCAATATGCCCACCACCGCAAATGAAATCGCCAGCGTCGTTAATGCCTACGATGCGGTGTTTATCATCGGCGGCAGAAGCCTGATTACCATTTTGTATAGCGAGGGCGAGGCCATTCCGGAAACCTGCGCGGTGTATCAGCTCTCGGCGGATATGAACGAACTTGGCCGTACCTACGCCACCCGCCTCTCGGTGATGGGGGATATAAAACTCTCCCTGAAGGAACTGCTGCCGAAGCTTGAGCAGCGCCGGGTGGCAAGCAAATTGACGCATCAGCGGCTGCTCAAAGCGGCACGTGCTGAACGAGAAAAAGAGTGGCAACTGCAGGAAGAGCGTCTGGCAGCCGAGCGGCTGCGCCCGGCGATTTCGCCGATGGTCGCGGCCTACGAGGTGATAAAGTCCGTTCCGCCGGGCACCACGATTGTCGACGAGGCGATAGCAACGGCCAGACACGTTCGCCGGTTTATTTCCGACCAGCAGCACCCGCGCTACTACTTTATGCGCGGCGGCGGTCTGGGCTGGGGAATGCCTGCAGCAGTCGGTCACTCGCTGGGGCTGGGGCGCGAGCCGGTTGTGTGTCTGGTTGGCGACGGCGCCTCCCTGTACTCGCCGCAGGCGCTCTGGACGGCGGCGCACGAAAATCTGCCCGTCACCTTTATCGTGATGAATAACCTGGAGTACAACATCCTGAAAAACTTCATGAAAGGACAGCCGGGCTACAGTTCGACAAAGCTGGGTCGCTTTATCGGGATGGATCTGATTAACCCGCGAATTGATTTCCAGTCGCTGGGCGCCGCGATGGGTATCCGCTGCTGCCGGGTGACTCAGGCCGCGGATATCGCCTCGGCGGTGACGCAGGGGCTACAGTCCGGAAAAACCAATTTGATCGAAATTGCCATTTCCGCAGATTGATCGACCGTTTCAGACGTACCCTACATAAAACACTTATAACCGAAACGCCTCAAGCCGCTTAATCTGACGCCCTTCCCCGTCAAAATTCTCCGCCGCCAGCCAGGCGCGCAGCTCGACGTCTCTTTGCGGCCACTCGCCGTCAATAATAGAAAGCATATCGCTGTCGCGGTTGCGCCCTTTGCGCACCAGCTTCTGGCGCAGGCGTCCTTCCCAGACAAACCCCAGCCGCTCCGCCGCATTGCGTGACGCAACGTTCATGGAATCGCACTTCCACTCGACGCGCCGGTAGCCGTGCTCAAACGCATTTTTCAGCAGCAGCCACACCGTTTCGGTGCCCATCCGGGTTCCTTTCATCCTGCGCGACCAGGTCACGTGCCCGATCTCCACTGATCCCAGCAGCCGCTCGTTAGCCATATAGCTCACCAGCCCCACCGCGCGTTCGGTGCGTAAATCAATGACGGCAAACGGCACCAGCTCATCGTCCATCACCTTAGCCACGATCCAGTGGGCGGTGGCTTCCACGCTCGCTGGCTGCGTGCTGGCAAGCCACGTCCAGTCGCTGTCGTCGCCCAGCGCGTAGGCCTCATAGAGATCGGCCGCGTGGCGATCGGCATCCAGCGGCTCCAGGCGGCAATACTGGCCGAACAACGGCGTGCGGGTTAATACGCGCGCGCCTCTCCAGTCTGGAACGATATCGTTAACGGTTTGACCATGTTGATTGATTTCGGGCACGGCGGTGACTCCCTGAAAGGTAAGGAGTTTGTTATAGCAGGTTAAAAAGCGGGCGAAAAGCAGCACATTTTAATAGCCCAAGCGCATGCGATATTCCCTGAAGATATAAGCAAAGCTGAATTTCGACTTTGCGGAATGTCAGAGTCGACCTAACGTAGCGGAGCATAAAACAATCACAATATATTCTTCTCAGGGATCGCTATGACGAAAAAACTGTTGCCGTTACTGGTGCTGGCTGCGCTCTCAGGCGCTGTCCACGCCGCTACTCCGCCCAACACGCTGGTTGTCGCCCAGGGGCTGGATGACATCGTGAGCCTCGACCCGGCCGAAGCCAACGAGCTTTCCAGCATCCAGACCGTGCCGAGCCTGTATCAGCGTCTGGTACAGCCGGACCGCGATAACCCGGAAAAAATCACCCCGATTCTGGCAGAAAGCTGGGAAGCGGACGCGGCAGCAAAAACCCTGACGATTAAGCTTAAGCCTGATGCCAAATTCGCCTCCGGGAACCCGCTGCGCCCGGAAGACGTGATTTTCTCTTACACCCGCGCCGTGACGCTGAACAAATCTCCGGCCTTTATTCTGAACGTGCTGGGGTGGGACGCGAGCAACATCGCCAGCCAGCTGAAAAAGGTGGACGACCATACCCTCCAGCTTCACTGGACGGCGGACGTTAGCCCGTCGGTGGCGCTGAATATTCTCTCCACGCCGATTGCCTCCATCGTCGATGAAAAGCAGGTCGCGGCAAACGTGAAGGATAATGACTTCGGCAACGCGTGGCTGAAAATGCACTCGGCGGGCAGCGGCGCGTTCAAAATGCGCGTCTATCAGCCGCATCAGGCCATCGTGCTGGAAGCCAACGAATCTGCACCCGGCGGCGCGCCGAAGCTCAAAAGTATCATCATTAAAAACGTCCCCGATCCGGCCTCACGCCGCCTGCTGATCCAGCAGGGTGATGCCGACGTGGCGCGCGATCTCGGAGCAGATCAGATAAGCGCCCTGGACGGCAAGCCGGGCGTTAAGGTGCTGAGCATTCCGTCCGCCGAGCAAAATTACCTGGTGTTTAACACCGGCAACAGCGCCAACCCGCTGCTGAACAACCCGGCGTTCTGGGAAGCCTCGCGCTGGCTGGTCGATTATGAAGGCATCACCAAAAATCTGCTGAAAGGCCAGTACTTTGTTCATCAGAGCTTCCTGCCGGTCGGCCTGCCGGGCGCGCTGGAAGACAACCCGTTTAAATTTGACCCGGCAAAAGCGAAAGCCATTCTCGCCAAAGCGGGCATTAAAGACGCGCACTTCACGCTGGACGTGGAGAACAAGCCGCCGTTTATCACCATCGCCCAGTCGATGCAGGCGAGCTTTGCTCAGGGCGGCGTGAAGGTCGATCTGCTGCCTGCCGCCGGGAGCCAGGTCTATGCCCGCGTGCGCGCAAAGCAGCATCAGGCGGCGATCCGTCTGTGGATCCCGGACTACTTCGACGCGCACTCAAACGCCAGCGCCTTTGCGTGGAACGACGGTAAATCCAGCACCGTGGCCGGGCTTAACGGTTGGAAAATTCCGGAGCTGAACAAAGCCACGCTGGCGGCGGTAGCCGAGCCGGATCCGGCGAAGCGTCTGGATCTCTACAAAAAGATGCAGGAACAGCTGCAGCAGAATTCGCCGTACGTGTTCGTCGATCAGGGTAAAACCCAGATCGTGGTGCGCGATAACGTGAAGGGGTATCAGCAGGGGCTGAACGCGGATATGGTCTGGTACGATCGCGTCACGAAGTAGCCCTTCTCCTTCTCCCTCTCCCGTGGGAGAGGGTTGGGGTGAGGGCAACATCGTGCAACAGAGCCGCCTGTTCCCCCTCACCCCCGCCCTCTCCCACAGGGAGAGGGGGTCGTCCGTGCATATTTTCAGGATAACGATTTACCCATGCCACATCTTTCCACCCGCGTGCTTCAGGGTCTGCTGACCCTGCTGCTCACGCTCTTCGGGCTGTTGCTCGTCACGTTTGCGCTCTCGGCGTTTTCACCTGTCGATCGCGTGCTGCAGATCGTCGGCGATCACGCCAGCCAGTCAACCTACGATCAGGTTCGCCACCAGCTTGGGCTGGATCGTCCCCTGCCCGTGCAGTTCTGGCACTACCTGCAAAACCTTGCCCACGGTGATTTAGGCACCGCCAGCGCCACCGGGCAGCCGGTGCTGCAGGATCTGCTGCACGCGTTCCCCGCCACGCTGGAGCTGGCCACGCTGGCGTTAATCATCGGCGCCGTGCTCGGCGTGATTGCCGGGGTGCTGTGCGCCCGCTACGCCGGTTCGCCGCTCGATCTCGCCATCAGAACGCTCACCCTGCTCGGCAACTCGGTACCGATTTTCTGGCTCGGCCTGCTGATGCTGGCCCTGTTCTACGCGAAGCTGCAGTGGAGCGCGGGTCCCGGCAGGCTGGACGATATCTGGCAGTTCACCGTCGAGCCGCGCACCGGCTTTGCGCTGGTGGATACCTGGCTTTCCGGCGATCGCGAGGCGTTCCGCAACGCCCTCAGCCACCTGGTGCTGCCGGTGCTGCTGCTGGCCTATTACTCGCTGGCGAGCATCACCCGCCTGACGCGTTCCGCCTGCCTGAGCGAAATGAACAAAGAGTACATCCTGCTTGCCCGCGCCAAGGGCGCCGGGGAGATGGCCATTCTGCTGCGCCACGTGCTGCCGAACATTCGCGGCACCCTGCTGACGGTGATCGCCCTCGCCTACACCAGCATGCTGGAAGGCGCGGTATTAACCGAAACCGTCTTCTCCTGGCCGGGGATCGGGCGCTACCTCACCACCGCCCTGTTCGCCGGAGACACCACCGCCGTCATGGGCGGCACGCTGCTGATTGGCGTCTGCTTTGTGCTGATCAATAACCTTACCGACCTGCTCGTGCGGGCGACCGACCCCAGGGTGCGCTGATGCCGTTTTATCTTTTCTTACGCCGCCTGCGCCGCTCCCCCGCCGCGTTTTGCGGGCTGGCTGCCATCGCGCTGCTGGTAGCTATCGCCCTGTTCGCGCCGTGGCTCGCGCCGCTTGACCCGAACTGGCAGGACGCCGCCTCGCGCCTGCAGGCACCGAACAGCCAGCACTGGCTGGGCACCGACAGCTACGGGCGAGACCTGCTTTCGCGCCTGATTTACGGCACCCGTCCGGCGCTCGGGCTGGTGGCGTTAGTTACCGTAATCACCCTGCCCGCCGGGCTGCTGGTGGGGATTTTGTCCGGCTACTACGGCGGCTGGCTGGAGCGCATCCTGATGCGTTTTACCGACGTGGTGATGTCGATGCCGCGCCTGATCCTCGCCTTCGCGTTTGTGGCGATGCTCGGCCCAGGGCTGGTCAACGGCGCGCTGGCGCTGGCCTTAACCACCTGGCCTGCCTACGCGCGTCAGGCGCGGAGCGAGATTCAGCGTCTGCGCCACAGCGATTATCTGGCCGCCGCCGAGATGATGGGCATTCGCGGCCCGCGCCTGCTGGTCGGCCATATTCTGCCCCTGTGCCTGCCGTCCGCGATTGTGCGGCTGGCGCTGGATCTGGCGGGGATTATTCTGGCGGCCGCCGGTCTGGGCTTCCTCGGCCTTGGCGCACGTCCGCCGATGGCCGAATGGGGCGCGATGATTGCCGACGGCATGCAGGTGATTTTCGACCAGTGGTGGATTGCCGCCATTCCGGGCGGGGCCATTCTGTTTGCCAGCCTGGCCTTTAACCTGCTGGGCGACGGCCTGCGCGACGTACTGGAGCCACAGCATGACTGAACACCGCGTTATCGTCGATGCGCTGAATATCGACTACCCCGCCGCGCGCGTGGTCAACAATCTGAGCTTCACGCTGGGCAACGAGCGGCTGGCGCTGGTGGGGGAATCCGGCTCGGGCAAATCAATGTCCGCCCGCGCCCTGATGGGGCTGGTGCGCAAACCCGGCATCGTGAGCGCGAACCGGCTTAGCGTGCTCGGCAACGACCTGCTGACCCTGAGCACCCGCCGCTGGCAGGCGCTGCGCGGTAACGGGATTGCGATGGTCCTGCAGGACCCGCGCTACGCGCTGAATCCGGCGCAAAATGTCGCCGCTCAGCTTGATGAGGCGCTGACCCTGCACCAGCGCCTGCCCCGCGCCGAGCGCCTGGCGCGCATTCACGACATTATCCGCGCCGTCGGGCTCAACGAACACGTCCTCCAGCGCTATCCCGGCGAACTCTCCGGGGGCATGGGCCAGCGGGTGATGATCGCCATTGCGCTGATCAACAACCCGCAGGTGCTGATTGCCGACGAACCCACCTCCGCGCTGGACGCCCGCCTGCGCAATCAGATCCTCGAGCTGCTGGTGCAGCAGAGCGAAGAGCGCCAGATGGCGATGCTGCTCATCAGCCACGATCTGCCGCTGGTGGCGGAACACTGCGACCGCGTGCTGGTGATGTATCAGGGCGAAAAGGTCGATGAGATGGCGGCGAACCGGCTGCCGCAGGCGACGCACCCGTATACGCGCACCCTGTGGACCTGCCGTCCGAACGCCAACACCTTCGGCCAGATGCTGCCGACGCTGGACCGCACGCAGCCGTGGAAGGAGGCCGATAATGGCGCTCGTTGAGGTTAACGATCTCCAGGTGAGATTCGGGGAGAAAACGGCGGTGTCCGCCGCCAGCTTTGGCATCGAGAAAGGTGAAACCTTCAGCCTGATCGGCGAATCCGGCTGCGGGAAATCGACTATTCTGCGCGTGCTGGCGGGATTGCAGCGCGAGTGGAACGGCCGCATTTCGATCCTGGGAGAGGCGCTACGGCCAGGACGGCGTTTTGAAGGCGAGCTTCGCCGCAACGTGCAGATGGTGTTCCAGGATCCGTGGGCGTCGCTGCACCCAAACCACACCGTTGCGCGCACCCTGTCGGAGCCGTTAAACATCCACGGCGAAACGCAGATTGCGGAGAAAGTGGCGGATGCGCTGCAGCAGGTGGGACTTTCCGCCGACGCGGGCAGGCGTTACCCACACCAGCTTTCCGGCGGGCAGCGTCAGCGCGTGGCCATTGCCCGCGCGCTGCTGCTGCGCCCGCAGCTTCTGCTGCTGGACGAGCCGACTTCGGCGCTGGATATGTCCGTGCAGGCGGAAATTCTCAATCTTTTGAACCGCCTGAAGGCCGAGCACGGCATGACCTACCTGCTGGTGAGCCATGACGCGGACGTGATTGCCCATATGTCCGACCGGGCGGCATTTATGGCGCACGGGGAGATCCAGAGGGTGTTTGACCGCGAGGCGATGTTACGGGGTGAGCACAGGATGGGGTAAGCCGCGTGGCGGCGAGCGCCGCGCGGGTTTTCCAGGCCGGGTAAGGCGTCGCCGCCACCCGGCAAAAAAAATCACTTCAGCAGCTTCACCGTGGCGTCGATGTCGATCTCATCTTCGGTGAAGATTAGCGTCGTATTCTGGAAGGTGGTGATCGCCAGCTTCTTCACCGTGCGCATTTCGCCCGGCTTTTTCTCGGATTTCGGCTTGATGCTGTTCATCAGCAGCCCAACCGACAGCACCGCGTTCTCTTTGTCGATTTTGGTATCAGCCGGCTCTTCTTCGTTAAACACCACGAAGGATTTGATGGAGGAGAGCTTCACGCGCTCGCCGGCAATAAAGAGATGTTTGCTTTCGGGGATCACCTTCACCGCGTAGGCGGAAAGGCCTTTGTTGTTGGTGGTCGGCTCAAAGGTCACCGCGGCATCTTTCTTAATCAGATCGGGGTTCGCGACCTTAATCACATGAAAATAGCGGTTGTCGCCGTTTTCATCTTTGATAAATCCAAAGCCTTTATCTTTAAACCACGTTGTGATTGTACCGTTCATCGCTGTTACCGCCTGTCAGATCGTAATGACTAAAGTTTTGCAGCGCGCAGTGTAATGCACAATGACGGAGGAGACAAAAAAAAGCCCCTGCACGGGTGCAGGGGAAAACTCATGTCAGAGCTTTTACCCTAAATAATTCGAGTTGCATGAAGGCGGCGACGCAGCGAATCCCCGGGAGCGTACATCAGTACGTGACTGGGGTGAGCGAGGAAAGCCAACGCACAGGCAACTTGAAGTATGACGGGTATATTAGTATTTAGTTGAACACCATCCCTCCATCGATTAAGAGCGACTGGCCGGTCATGTAGTCGGAATCCGGGCCTGCCAGGTATGAGACGCAGGCGGCGACATCTTCCGGCTCGGACAGGCGGCCAAGCGTAATGCGTTTGGCAAAGGTTTCGGTCCCGTAGCCGAGCGGTTTACCCGCCGCCTCGGAGACCTGACGGTCGATTTCCGCCCACATCGGCGTTTTGACGATGCCCGGGCAGTAGGCGTTAACGGTGATCCCCAGCGGCGCGAGATCCCGTGCCGCGGTCTGGGTTAAGCCGCGCACCGCGAACTTGCTGGAACTGTAGACCGCCAGTTCCGGGTTGCCGGTGTGGCCCGCCTGGGAGCAGGCGTTGATGATCTTGCCGCCGTGCCCCTCTTTGCGGAAGGCGTCAATCGCGGCCTGGATCCCCCAGATCACCCCTTTCACGTTGATGTTGTAGACCTTGTCGACAATGTCCGGCGTGATGGATTCGATAGGGGTAGACGGCGCAATCCCGGCGTTATTAACGATAACGTTAAAACCGCCCAGCGCGGTGCGCGCTTTCTCCACCGCCGCAAACACCTGTTCGCGGTCAGAGACATCGACCTTCACGGCAACGGCGTTGCCGCCGTTACGGATGATTTCATCGGCGACGGCTCTTGCCGTCTCAACGTTATAGTCGGCGATGGCGACGGCAAAGCCGTCTTTCACCAGGCGAAGCGCGATCGCTTTACCAATCCCCTGGCCTGAGCCTGTTACGAGAGCAACTTTTTGCATTTCTCTGTCCTTATATTGAGTCACAAAATCTGGCTGAGATGGAGCTGGCCCATCAGCAGCGGGTTATCGCTGTAGTCGACGGGAATGGCCACCACGGCCGGGCCATCCACATCCATCGCCGCACGCAGCGTCGGCTCAAGCGCCTCGGCGCTCTCCACGGCAAAGCCTTTCGCGCCGAAGGCGTCGGCATATGCTTTGAAATCGACCGGGCCGAATTCGACGCCGGAAAGCCGCTGGTATTTTTTCTCTTCCTGAATCGCCACCATGTTGTAGGCGTTATCCACCCAGATGATGTGCAGCACGTTGGCGTTGAGGCGCACCGCGGTTTCCAGCTCCATGCTCGACTGCAGGAAGCCGCCGTCGCCGGAGACTGAAACCACCTTGCGGCCCGGGTTCACCAGCCACGCGCCAATCGCCCACGGCAGGGCAACGCCCATGGTCTGCTGACCGTTGGAGATCATCACCTGACGCGCCCGGAAGCTGTAGAGATAGCGGGCGATCCAGATGTGGAAGCTGCCCATGTCGACAGTGAGCGTCACGTCGTTGTTCACAATGTCCTGCATGGCGCGCACGATGCGCAGCGGATGCAGGGCAAACTGGTTGAGCGAGGCGCCGCGGCGGTCGAGCAGATCGCGCTGATGCTGGCGATCGACCAGAATTTCGGAGGCCCGCTGGCTCAGCTCGAGCTTACGATCGATCCGGTTAGCGAGCAGGTTCAGCGTTTCGGCGATGTCCCCCACCAGCTCCAGATCCGGGACGTAGTTCCGCTCTTCATAAGCGGGCAGCACGTCGATATGCACCAGCGTCGCGTCGCCGCTGTTCCACATGGACGGCTCGTACTCCACCGGGCTGTAGCCGATGCAGATAATCAGGTCCGCCAGATGCAGCAGCCGGTCGCCCGCCTGGTTATTGAACAGGCCGACGCGTCCGGCGAAGCGGGTGAAGTGCTCCTGGTTTACCGCCCCGGCGGCCTGATAGGTGCTGGTCACCGGAATGCGGCTTTTCTCCAGCAGCTTGCGCAGCGCGGCGCTGTTCGCGGGCTGGCTGGCCATCAGGCCGAGTAAAATGACCGGGTTTTTGGCGTTTTCGATAAGCTTCGCCACGTCGTTAATCGCTGACTCCGGTGCCGGGCCCATCAGCGCCGGGCCGCTGGCGGGTAAAATCGCCCCCGTGGCGGGCTGGTCGACGATATCCTGCGGCAGGCTGACGAACGCGCCCCCCGGCCTGCCGTGCTCGGCGGCGCGAAACGCGTTCGATACCACCTCGGCAATCGCGTCTGGCGAACTGACCTCCACGGCGTATTTAGTGACAGGGCTGAACATGGCGACGGTGTCCATACTCTGGTGCACCAGCTTGGCTTTATCCGCCCGCTTCACCGCCCCGCCCAACGCCACCACCGGGTCGCCTTCGCTGTTGGCGGTGGCGATGCCGGTGATCAGGTTAGAACAGCCCGGCCCGGAGGTGACCAGCGCCACCCCGGCCTTGCCGGTCAGCCGCCCGACCGCCGCCGCCATAAACGCCGCGTTGGCCTCGTGGCGTACCGGGATGATCTCGATGGAGGAGTCCAGCAGGGAGTCAAAGACCTTGTCGATTTTCGCCCCCGGGATCCCGAACACCTGCTTCACGCCCTGCGCTTCCAGCTGGCCGACAACCATATCGGCGCCGTGCGCCCACTGACGTGACTGTTTCTCACTGTTCACGGTAGTTCTCCTGTTAGTTTTCGACGGAACGGATCGCTGCATCAAGATTGCTGGGGTGAAGGTTGGCCTGTAAGAACGAGCTGTCGGCGGGCAGGTCAATCATCAGCTTGTGAATTTCACCGAAGGTGAGCACGCCGCTCTCCAGCTGGTAGTCGAGCAGATGGCCCCCGCCCTGACGGTCGTCGGTGATGAAATGCTCGTGATAGCCCGCCACGTTGATGCCCTGCATGTGCTGCGGCGTGCGGAACCCGACCAGCACCCCTTCTCGCTGGTTAAAGCGGAACACCGGCTGGTCGTCCAGCACGTCGGTCATCGCGCGGTACGGCGGCTTCTGGCGCGGTACCGTGCGGGTGTGGGCGTGGCGGAAGTTGCCGTCAATGCGCAGCGCGCAGAACAGGTTATCGGAGGGGATCTGCTGGTCGATGACGTCGTGGATCTGCTGACGGCTGACCGGCGCATCGAAGGTTTTGCGGTACTGCGGCTGGAACCAGGTCATCACCGCGAACGGCGTTTTCTGTTCTGGCTTCGCGGCCCGGGCGCTGCCGTCGGCGCGCAGCTGGTACACCTGGCTGCTGAAGGCAATCATTTCACCGTCCAGCTCGTTGAAGGTGCCTAAACCAAAATCACCGTGTGCCAGCAGATCGGCGATGGTGGTCTCTCCTTCGTACACGCCGCTTAGCAGGGCGCTCATTAGCGATGTCTGATAGATCACGCTGTCAGGATGCCGGGCGGAGAACCCCCGCAGGGTCTCGCACAGGCTGGCCTCACAGTCGCAGGCAGATGAATGCATCATCGTGCTCGTCCTCTTCAACTTTATTTAGAAAGGTTAAATAAATGTTGACCCGATTCAGCAGAGAGTTCCAATATAGAAACCATGCTGGTTTGAGACGTTTTAGATATGGAACTTCGTTATCTGCGGTATTTTGTCGCGGTTGCACGCGAGCGACACTTCACCAGGGCGGCCGAAGCGCTGGGTATTTCACAGCCTCCTCTGAGTCAGCAGATCAAACGGCTCGAAGAGGAAGTGGGCACGCCGCTGTTCAGACGCCTGACGCGGGGCGTGGAGCTGACCGAGGCGGGAGAAGCCTTCTACGAGGACGCCTGCAAAATTCTGGCGCTGAGCGATGCCGCGCTGGAAAAAGCCCGCGGCATCGCGCGCGGGCTGAACGGCAACCTGTCGATTGGCATCACCAGCTCCGACGCTTTTCATCCCAAAATTTTCGCGCTGATCCGCCAGTTTCAGGTGCAGAACATGGCGGTGCAGGTTCACCAGGTGGAAGCCAATATGTCGTCGCTGACGACGATGCTGGCGGAGGGTGAACTGGATATTGCCTTCGTGCGCCTGCCGTGCGAGAGCAGCAAGGCGTTCGAGTTAAAAATCCTCGACCGGGAGCCGATGGTGGTGGCGCTGCATCGCGATCATCCGCTGGCGGCGTGCGATTCGCTGGCGTTAGAGCAGCTTCGGAATACACCGGTGGTGCTGTTCCCGCAGGAGGTCGCGCCGGGGCTGTACGAACGGGTTCACGGCTGCTGCGAGCGGGCCGGAATTGACGTGCAGCACGCGCTGCAGTCGTCGCAGCTTTCCTCCTCCCTGAGCATGGTTTCCGCGGGCGGCGGGTTCGCGCTGGTGCCCAAATCCATGGCGGCCATTTCACCGCCGAATGTCACCTATCACTCGCTGAGCTCGCCGGAGCTTTATACCGATATCGCGCTCTGCTGGCGGCGCTTTGAACGCTCGCGGACGGTGAAGCGGTTTTTGATGATGATGAGCGAGGGGTGACGGCAATAGAGGGGTTTTGGTTTTTGTAGGCCGGGTAAGGCGCAGACGCCACCCGGCAATGCCAGCCTCTGTCGTGCTTAGAACGGTAAAGGTCATGTTGATGCACGCTTAGGTACTACGTTTTCCTGGTAATTGTCTGCCGCAAACCCTCTGTTACTCTGGCTGCACTCAAGGGATGACAAGGAAGAGAGATGCTGAATCCAGGCTGGCAAGATGCCTTGAAATACCCTGAACAATGGAGGTTTTGATGACTACACGAGTTATTGCATTTTTGCTTATACTCGGCGCATTCGCTGTAAATGCTGCCGATGGCGGTAATGGTGGGGATGGCGGAAACGGTTCTGATGGAGGAAACGGTTCGGATGGCACCGTCTCAGCTCCGGGCCGTGCGGGTTGTCCGGGCGGAACAAATCCGGACGCGTCGGGAAAATTTTATCTTCCAGGAACAAAACAGCAGTGCAATCCGGGGAAGCAGGATGCCGTGAAAAGCGCCAGGCAATCAGATGCAGAGTGACAGTATGTTAACGCATCCTGGTTCCACATCCTCACTTGCCTCCTGCTTCAGGCATTAATAT
Organism: Enterobacter cloacae complex sp. ESBL7; assembly: GCF_041679625.1. Lineage (NCBI taxonomy): Bacteria > Pseudomonadati > Pseudomonadota > Gammaproteobacteria > Enterobacterales > Enterobacteriaceae > Enterobacter > Enterobacter cloacae complex sp. ESBL7. Next base: position 353,849 of record NZ_JBGORN010000001.1, on the reverse strand, counting down.
ATGCGCCGGAATACGCAGAACTAGACTTTCGCCTCCGCACGTAATGCGGCCTGCACCGCGGGCCGGGCACTGATTTTTTCCCTGTGCGCCAGTAGCGCGGGCCAGTCGTTGAGTTCAATTGAGAAGAACGTGCACCATCCCAGCACGGTGAAAAGATAGGCATCTGCCACGCTGAAAGACGCTCCCGTCAGATAAGCGCTTGCGGAGAGCGTTTCCTGAAGAAAATCGAACCGCCTGAACAGCTTCTCACGAAAAATCGATTTGGCCTCTTCGGGCAGCGCACGATTAAAAAGAGGTGCCGATCCCGCGTGTATTTCGCTGGTGATAAAGTTTAGCCATTCCTGAAGCCGCACCCGCTCCCAGCCGTCTGCTCGCGGTGCCAGCCCACTTTCTGGCTTGAGGTCTGCCAGGTACTGCAAAATGGCTGGCCCCTCGGTCAGGATTTTCCCGTCATCCAGTTCAAGCGCAGCGACATAACCTTTGGGGTTGATGGTCAGGAAGTCGCGCCCGTCAGCGGTAAGCTTGCTCCTGTTGTCCACTTTAACCAGTTCAAACTCAATCGCCAGTTCGCGCAGCACGATATGGGGTGAGAGTGAACAGGTGTCCGGGGCGTAATAGAGTTTCATAATCTCTCCGTTAAAGCGGTTGTGTGATTTACATACACTGTGCTTAAAGCCATTCTCACTGTAAAATTAATGATTCATAAAATAGCTATTAGCTGAGCTACTGATATCCATGATGAATCTTTTACACTGGCGCTTGCTGGTTGCAGTGGCCGATGCCAGTAATATTTCCCGTGCCGCTGAAGAGGTTGGCATGACGCAGTCTTGCGCCAGCCAGGCGATCGCTCAGTTAGAGGCCTCATTAGGATTTGCGGTATTCACGCGAGAGCGACGCCACATCGGCGTGACTGCCCTGGGCGAGCGGGTTGTCAAAGAAGCAAGGAGTATGCTGGCGCGGCTGGATGCCATCCGTGCACTGGCGGATGAGAGCCGGGGGCTGAGCGGCGGGCGTATTCGTCTTGCCAGTTTTCCTTCGGTGACATCCACGTTTTTGCCCGGGCTGCTGCGGGATTTTAAGCGCCTGCATCCTGAAATCGAGGTGGTCGTACTGGAAGGGACGGACCAGGAGGTCGAAGAGTGGCTGGCAGCAGATACGGCTGATGTGGGCGTGGTCATGAACCCTGTTCCCGGGCGTGCTGAAGCGATCTTAGGGCAGGATGCATGGGTCGCGGTGCTGCCAGCCAGCCACCGTCAGGCTCGTTATGCACGTACGCGCGCCATCACCCTTGAGGAACTGGCAGACCAGCCCTTCGTGCTCGCAACGGGCGGTTGTGCCGTCAATGGAAAAAGCCTGATGGAACTGGCTGGCTTGCAGCTGTCTGACGTGCGGGTGACCGTCCGCGACTGGATCAGCGCCTGCCTGCTGGTACGCGAAGGCATGGGCGTCGCGCTGATACCTGAATCCGCCCTGCCGGGTGATTTACGCGGCTTGTGCGTCGTGCCCGTGACGCCTTCGCTGTGCCGGGAGTTTGGGCTGGTTTGTTCGCAGGCTGGCAAATCCTCCCGCGCGACGCAGGCGTTATTAGAAGGATTGCTCAAAATGAAAAGGTCTGCGTGAAGGAGTAACCGTGGTTCAAACTGTGCCCGGCGGCGCTGCGCTTGCGCGGGCCTACGGTTCGTGTCGCGGGTTGGTTGGCGGTTTTGCAGGCCGGGTAAGCCGTAGCCGCCATCCGGCAGTGCCCTTCTGGAAGCCGCCTCGCAAACTTTCAAGAAACCTTATGTAATTCAGGGTGATCCCTTTCCTTCCCTTTTTCGCCGCCGTAAAGTGCCTGCGTTGCGGCACATCCGTAACCGGGCGTAGGAACCCGTTAGCATAACATGACGTTTTTTTGGACAAAGAGGATGCTAAATGGCGACTACCCCTGGATTTTCTTACGCGCTCTCTGAGGAAAGCGCAGTTCATCACCTTATCAACACTTCAATTTCCGATTCCGCGGATCTCTTCGTACTGGCCGATGCCTGTACTGCGTATGTCAGCGTGCTGGTGGAAACTGACGACGCGGTGACATTTGCCACGCTCTGTAAGAGATTGCTGGCTGCGCTTAAGCGACTGCGGGAGTGCTGCAATGCCGAACTGCCTTCGCATCTGGTTGAACAACTGATTGCGGGGGAAAAGATTGCCTCCTGCGTACCGGACTGCTGGCAGGAGACGACGCTGCAGGTGGATTATGCCGTGGCGTTAACGCTGGCGGTGATGGGCGGGACGTTGCCTGCGAGCGTGGCGAAAGAACTCACCGGGCTGCTGCATGATATGGTCTGGTTGCTGGCGGAATTTGTAAAGGAGCCTTATATTTCGGCACATTGAGGTGGGTGATAGGTGGCCGGAATTCTGCTGGGTAGAAGCAGGATTTCGACCTTACGCTAACGTTGAATGTCTGCTAAAAGCGAGGAGCGGACATCTTAAGTAAGTTGTTTTTTTATGCTACTACCTCTATATAGCAATGTTATATGGCTACATTTATACAGAAGTAAGGATTAGTCTTTTCCCGGGCCATAATTGAATTTTGTACCTTTACCAATGGCGTAAAACTGTCCGCCAGCTACGTAATGGACAGTACGTAATTCATCTGGCGCATCATCAAAAATCCAGTGCCCATTTCTGAAAACGCGGTCATCACTCCATGCTCCGACAATTTCCCCCATAAACAAGTTGTGCTGCTTTTCATTTTCTTCATTGGGTATGACCTTACATACTAACCAGCCAGCGCAACCTTCAACTAAAGGCAGATCAAACTCTTTTTGATAAAATAGTGGAATTTTACTGTTTTTATCGGGTGTGTCGGAATAACTGTGGCCTCCAGCATATAAGACCATATCCATCTGATTTACTACTGGGATCTGCACAACGTAATATCCGCTTTTTTCTACAAGCCCGCGAGTAAATGCCTGTGGACCTATAAAAGCCATCACTTTGTTATTGCCTACTAATCCCACCCAGGCCGCTGCCATGACATTTTCAATGCCATCATTTTTAGCCGATATCATCGTCGTTGGCCCGATCTGTAATAGCCGATAGGCTTTGTTTAACTCTACTCGTTGAATTGACATAATTTACTCTTTTGAGTTCTGATAAAAAGTAAGACAGGTTACTTATTTTATTGTTCGATTATATGACTGGAATACTTGCAAATTAATTGCTATTATCAAAATATATTAATGCAAATTTCACAACAATCATGAACAAACTTGATGCTCTAAAATTTTTCATCATCGCCTCTGAGACCTTGAACTTCCGCGAAGCAGCAATCAAGCTGTCGGTTTCACCATCAGTAGTAAGCCGAACAGTCGCTGAGTTGGAGAAACAACTTGGTGAACCTCTATTCAAACGCAATACGCGTTCGATCTTTCTCACCAGTTTCGGCGAACTATTTTTACCCCAAGCGAAGCGACTGCTGGAGGATTCAGAAAAACTATTTCAGACGGCAAAAGATGATAATGAAATGAAGGGCATTGTTCGTATCACATTACTTCGACTTCCAAATCATGAACAAATCTTGTATGAACTATTGACTGCACTACGTCCCTATCCTGAGTTATTTATCGACTGGCGTTTAGATATGATGAAACTTGATACTATCGAGCATCGTATTGATATAGGTATACGCGTAGGGCGAGAACCTAATCCAAACTTTATCATTAAAAATATTGGGCAAGTTGAACATATTTTAGTCGCATCCCCTGAACTCATTGCGCGCCTGGGGGCACCTACTGATTTAGAAGATCTTCGACAGCGTTATCCATTTAGTGGTTTAATTAATCCTGAGACGGGAAAAATCTTTGAATTTATGAGTGATGCAGTGAATACCTTTGTCCCTCGTCATATTGAATTTTATACTACGGACCCATACGCAGAAATTCAGGCCGCTTTGGCTGGCAAAACGGTTGTACAGTCCAGCGATTTTATCTGTAGAGAGTACTTAGCAAATGGTCAACTCATAAAACCCCTGCCAGAACTGCGACAGGAGAAATGGCAATTTTATTTATATCGGCCTTATCAGACGATTACTCCAAAAAGGGTCACAGTAATTTTTTCACTATTAGAAAAAATCTTACGCAAACATTTCGTATCATAACTAACATACCGCGCAACGTCCGCTTCTGGCACAAAGCGGACATTTTTTTCACAGTCACCTCATACAGTGTTCACACTCATTAAATGACCGCCGTCATCACGAGCATTTGAAAACTGTACTCCATCAATGTTTCCATATTATCAACCCACCAACTATCACCTATTATATTTCCAATATGGAAACACGAGGCAAGGATGCACGTAGTCTCAAGAGCGCCTTTCGACGCAGCCACCAGACAATTTCCTAATCAAGCACAAGCCCAGGACGATCTTTACCGGGTACTAAAGAGGAACACTACCCGTCACCGGACGATATGCAAAAGCGATTCCCCAGCCAGGACAGGATGAAATACCGGGTGAAATGGTGGGTCATTGATGTGGGCTGCGGTGATGTTTTTTGCTGATTTTGAGCGAGGAAAGATTTTCATCAAACACATCAGCACATACGCAGAGTATGGCAAGCTCACGGACATCTAACGGAGAACGTAAGTATGAATTATGCAGCAGCCATCAAAGCGGCAAACGATCTGACAAACGCGCTCCCTTTCCTGGGCTTAAGCCCGTCGCGGCATGATTACGAGGATGCGCTGACGTTGGTGGAGATGCTCACCACTAAAATCGATAAATACGAAAACAAGTCTCCGGTGTTTGCAAAATTTAACGCGCGTGTTGCCAGCATTCCGTCAGGCGTTGCGTTATTGCGAACGCTGATGGATCAGTACCAACGTTAACGCTGGATCATATGCGTGCGCTGGCGAAGGGTTTTGGTTTGCCGGTGAGTGCGTTTGTGGGGAAGTGATCGAGAGCAGGCGCTTTGTACCCAATCCGCGATAATGCGTCGTTTACATACAAGAACAAAGAGCTGTTTATGAAAACAATTGAAGAACTACGAAACGAGCTTCTAAAAATAGGTGAGCAACTAGGGGGAGGCACAAGGTCAAACCATTACTTCTTTATCCCTGACCAACCCGATGGGATTGCAACTCCCTATCTTGAAATTCATGGCAAAGAATATCATTTTATCGTCAGTGAAAGAGGCCTTGAGATACAGCGAAAAGTAACGCTCAGTGACGATGAAATTCTGTATTGGTTTGTGGAAAGTGCCGTGGCGGGGCTGGCCTCAACTTATGCAGCAAACCATTCATTTGAACGAGAATTCAGAGAGATTTATTTCAGAAGGCAATACAGTTTAATGCTCTCTATCAAACCTGAATGGGCAACAAGAAAGCGCAAAGAAATCACTGAGCTTCTCCATTCGCAAAGAAGCGAACGTCGTTAACCCAACCGGCTCGTTACATTTACTTCCCTGTTGCCCTCTCTTTTCCTGGTAATTGCCTGCGACACACCATCTGTTACTCTGGCAGGACGCAAGGGATGACAAGGAAGAGAGATGCTTAACCCAGGATTCGTTACCCGCAAAGCGCTTGCTCAGTGGAAGGATGTTCCCGCTTTTCTCCCCCAGTTCCAGTTTCATGAAAAACACCTAACGGTCATTCACACTACCTACCCTGAAAATATTCTGCCGTTGATTGCCAGCTTTGACGTCCGGCAAGATGCCGTGATTCGGCGGTTAATGTCTTTGCGTCAATTACCGCAAAAATTACTACGCAATCAGCAGCCTGACTCGATCGGCAACTTTGGCCTGCACAGTTTTACCCTTTTGAAGAACTCTGCATCTGAGCTCTGCTATGGCTTAAGAGGGCAATTCTGGCGTACCGATTTCGGTCTGGAAAACGTGCCGGATGCCAGTGCTTTTCAGACCCCAGCCGAGCCGGGCAGCGCGAAACTGTTGCTGCGCTACAAGGTAACGGAGCTGGCGCCCGGCAAACATGAGCTCTCTACGGAAACATTCATCTATTGTCCGGATAGACGCACTCGACTAAAAATGTCGGCTTACTGGCTGATAATACGGGCGGGAAGCGGCTGGATCCGTAAAAGGACGCTGAAGGCTGTTAAATCGAATATTGAAGGACGGGAGTCATAAGATGCTGGCTTATATCACAATAGGTACAAACAACTTTCAGCGCTCCGTGAATTTTTATGACGCAGTTTTTAACGTTCTGGGCTATTCACGTCTGCCGGCATGGACTGAAAGCTGGGCAATGTGGGGAGATGAAAATAATCCCGGCGAGGGCTTCAGCTTCTGTCTTTGTCCTCCTTTTGACCAGCAGCCCGCGACGGCGGGAAACGGGACAATGTTCGCATTCAGTGCAGATAACGCGGATCTTGTCAGACGGTTCCATGCAGCTGGCCTCCTTGCGGGAGGAACGGATGAAGGCGAGCCTGGTACGCGAAGCGCGTACGGCCCCGACTTTTATGTTGCCTATCTGCGCGATCCTGACGGGCATAAGCTCGCATGCGTTTATCAGCATTACTCTCCTGAAGCCGACAAGTTTGTAGACAAGGAATAGTCGCTTCAATCCTTATCTACCGCCCCACCGCCACGCTCGCCGACAGCCCCGCCACCAGCTCAACGCCCTCCGGCAACCTGTCGATATGAATGCGCACCGGTACGCGCTGCGCCAGGCGCACCCAGCTAAAGGTGGGCTCGACGTCGGGCAGACCCAGCCCGCCCGCCTCATCGTTGCTGTCCCCGATCCCATGCCCGATGCTCTCCACGTGGCCCGTGATGACCGGCTCGTAGCCCATCAGCATCACCTGCGCGGCATCCCCGACGCGAATATGGCGCAGCTTGGTCTCCTCAAAGTACCCCACCACCCAGAAGCTGTGGGCATCAACGATGGCGACCTTCATCTCCCCCGCCGTCGCGTAGTCTCCGGGGCGAAGCCGCAGGTGCGTGACGTACCCCGAGACCGGCGCGCGCACGGTGGCGTGCGCCAGATTCAGCTCTGCCAGATCCAGCGCGGCCAGCGCGCCGTGATAATTGGCCGCCGCGACGTTCGCCGCGCTGCCGGTTTGCTGTAAATCCTCGCTCGAGATGGCGTTTTTAATCAGCGTGCGTCGGTGGGCCGCGTCCTGGCGCATCAGCATCTCATGGCGTTTCGACTCGACGTCCGCCTGCGCGCCGACCACCGCCAGCTTAAGCCAGCGCGGATCGATGGTGTAAAGCACATCGCCCCGGTTCACCCACTGATTGTCCCGCACGGCCACGCTGATGACCGGCCCGGAGACGTCCGGCGCAATCTGCACCACGTCCGCCCGCACGCGGCCGTCGCGGGTCCACGGCGTTTGCGCGTAGTGTTTCCACATCATAAAGGCCAGAAGCGTGGCCGCCGCGGCCGCGATTAAGGTCAGCGCATAGCGAGCCAGTAAAGAGAGCAGTGATTTCATGACAATAACCCCAACGCGGTCAGACCCTGCATCAGCAGGAAAAAGGTGACAATCCAGGTTGAAACATCCATCAGCGGGCGAAACGGCAAGCGCCGGTAGAGCCTGCTGAGAGAGAAAAGCGCGACGAGGCCCAGCGTGCAGACCAGCGCCGCGAGGGCGACTGTCAGCAGCCCCGGAATAAAAACCCCGCCGATATTGAGATCGTTAACCATTGTCTGGCCCCCGTAATGCACAGTGCAGATCCACCAGCCTGAAGACCAACTGGCGCGTATGTTCATCTGCCGCAGGCAGATGGCGCGCGATAATAGCGGCAATGCGTTCGCGCAAGGCGTGGCGGTCCCCGGCGTTTATCCGATGAAAAAGCGCGTCAACCCCCCTGCCGGGCGGTGCGTCACTGCGGCGTAAATGCATGACCGCCAGCCCCAGACGCAGCGCGTGTAACAGTCGATCCAGCGCCTGCTCCGGCGCGCGCGCGCTGCGCTGCAAACGCGGCAGCAACAGGGCGGTCCGGTCCATCATCAGGTTGATCCAGTGCGTTTCATCAACCCGCAGCGTGCCCTTCACGCTGCGGCGAATGTCGCGCTGGCAGAGGTTCAGCAGACGCGCGATGGCGCCATCCGCCTGCACGGTTTGCAGCAGGCTCATGCTGATGACGGCAAAGCCGGTCGCGGCAAAGAGCGCAATGGCGGTGTTGGCCGCGACGGCGAAGTCTCCGCTGTAGTGCGCCCCCAGCTCGCACAGAATGGGCAGCGTCAGGGTGATGCCCATCGCCATAAACGTGGTGGGCGGGCGCGCCTGAAGCGACCCGGCCAGCAGATACGCCGGGGCAAGCACCGCCACCAGCACCGGGAAATCGCTTACCTGCGGCAGCAGCGCAAAGCTGTAGAACAGGCTAATGACCACGCCCCAGAATGAGCCAATGATGTATTTCACGATGTGCGGCGCCGGGGTGTCGAAGCTGCCAAACAGCGTGCAGCAGACGCCGAGTATTGAAACCGCCGTACCGCCATCCGGCCACGCCGAGAAGATCCAGACCAGACAGCCGCTCAGGATGATGCCGAAAGCCCCCAGCGCCGTGCGGGCGGCAGTAAGAGGATCGCGGTGGAAAACGTAGCCTTTCGCCGCGCGGGTTTGCACCTCCCCAAACACGGGTTTTGCACGGTGGATGGCCCCGGAAAGACGCTCGCACTGCTGCAGAAGCGCGATCGCCTCCGAGAGGTAGCGGATAAAACTGACCAGCAGCGCGTCGTCAAACGTCTGCGCCTGCGCGGCATACCGATCGATGAGAAGCGTACAGCGGAGCCGCAGCGACTCTGCCGTACTGCCGGCATCAGCGCCTTCAGCGGCAAGCCAGGCCTGAACGTCGCCCATCAACGCCTGCACGTCGGCGGGCAGGGTTCCGCTCGCTGGCAGGCGATCGTGCAGTTCACAGTTGACGATAACCAGCCGCGCCAGCCGGTCGTGGATCGCTTTTCTGGCCTGCCGCACCGGGGCTGAAAGGGCAAAATCATACGGAATATGGTGGCTGATGCCCTGCAGGAACTGCAGCGCCAGGGCCAGATACAGGGGGCCGGAAGCCGCGTCGGGTTTACCCGCTAAGGTGTCAGCCACCCGCCCGCGCGCGGCCTGTAGCGTCTGGGATAGCTTAGCGTTGAACTGGCCCGATACGCGCGCGGGCAGCACGTAGCGGTGGATCAGCGCCGCGCAGAAAATCCCAATCGCGATCTCCTGCACGCGGACGATGGCGACGTTAAAAATGCCGCCGGGATCGGACACCGCCGGAAAACCAATCAGGCTCGCGGTGTAGCCTGCCAGCACAAACGCGTAAGCCCGGGGCGTGCGTTCCAGCAGGGAGAGCCACAGGCAGAATACGATCCAGCCCGTCAGCACCACGCTGCACAGGACTGGCGTATTTGCGAAGGCAGGTACAATCACAACGGTCGCGCTGGCACCCGCCACGGTACCGGCCAGCCGGTAGAGGCTTCTGCTCAGCGATGCTCCGACCGACGTCTGCGACACGATGTAAACCGTAATAATGGCCCACGAGGGGCGCTCAAGACCGATCGACAGCGCGAGGTAATAAGCCAGCATCGCCGCGGCAAAACTCTTCGCGGAATAGATCAGCGCGCCCGCATCGTTTCGCAGCGCGGCGGGGATGTGCACGTGAAGTGAGAAGATTTTATTCATGCCGGGATTATTACCGGCTTGCAGACCCGCTTAAATACTCTATTCTGTCAAAAAATACCTAAACGTTGCCATAATCGTGAAGCCTCAACCTGCTACTACGCTGTATGACCCTGACTCTACCGCCTCTCCTGCCGTGGCGCGTCATCTGGACTTTGTGGACTACGCCGCGGAAGTGCCGGTACATACCCACCGCAAGGGGCAGCTGATTATTGCCCGATACGGAGCGGTCAGCTGTTACGCGGAGAATGACATCTGGATCGTGCCGCCGGACTGCGCCGTCTGGATCCCCGGCGGGATCCCGCACAGCGCCAAAGCGACCTGGAACGCGCATCTTAACTATCTGTTTATTGAGCCCGGCGCGGCGGCGCTGCCGGAAAGATGCTGCACGCTGGCGATCTCGCCGCTGATTAAGGAGCTGGTCGATCGTCTGACGCGCGAAGGCGTGGATTATCCCCCCGACGGCCACGTCGCCAGATTGACCCGGGTCACGCTTGACGAGCTCGCCAGCATGCCGCAGCAGAAGCTAAGCCTGCCGGTCTCAACCGATCCGAAAATTCGCGCCATGGCGGACGCGCTGGTCAGCCGTCCTGAGGACAGAAGCACCCTGAAGGACTGGGCGAAACGGCTCGCCCTCAGCGAGCGATCGTTTGCCCGCCTGATGCAGCGCGAGACCGGGCTGAGCTTCGGGCGATGGCGTCAGCAGCTGCATTTGATTATTGCCCTGCGGGAGCTGGCAAGCGGCGTGCCCGTCCAGAACGTGGCGGCAACGCTCGGGTATGAATCGGTGAATGCGTTTATCACCATGTTCCGAAAAGCGATGGGCAGCACGCCCGCCAACTACTTTGCCGAACGGAAAAACAGCGGCCGTTAGCCCGGCCCCTCGCTCCCCGCCGCCAGCAGCGGCACCACCACGTCGCTGATGGGCACCGCAATCCCGTGCTTGCGGCCGTAGCGCTGGATCACGCCGTTGCGGATATCCCACTCCATCGGGCGATTGGCCTGACGGTCGGCCAGGATCGAGGTGCCCAGGTCTTCAGGCGCACGCTGAAAGTTTGCCAGGATCTCCTGCGCCACGTCATCGTCCAGCTTCGCCCCTTCGGCGTGGGCGACGGTAAGCCCCTCGCGCAGGTAGGCCAGCGCAAGCTCGCTGATATCCTCGCGCCTGAACATCCCGGCGCGGCGGTTAGAAAGCACCATCAGCCCGGCGACCGCGTTTTGCAGCAGCTTGCGCCAGGCGACGGAGGCGAAATCTGTCGAGAGTTCAACCGCGCAGCGCGTACCGCGAAGCGCCTCCACCACCCGCTGCGCCTGCGGCACGTCCGGCAGCGTCAGGCGCGGCTTCGCCCGCAGCCAGACGGAGGCATCCGGCTCGCGCTGGGCCGGGAACCAGACCACCGACGGCAGCACCGTCGCGCCGTTAACCCACGGCTCAAGCTGGGCTTTTTGCTCCACGCCGTTTTGCAGGGCGCAGACCACGGTGTTTTCATCGCACAGTGCGCGCAGCCACCCGGCGCTGTCGGCGTTCTGGGTAGTTTTCACTGCGATGAAAACCAGATCCACTGGCTGCCTGATGACGGCCGGATCGGTCAATACCGGACCGGGCACCACGGTTTCACCCTCGTCGTGGCGCAGGCGTAATTCCGGATGCGCGGTGCGTCCGCACAGCAGCGGCGTGCGGCCAACGTCATGCAGCACCGCGGCGATGGTGGTACCAATTGCGCCAGGCCCAATCAGCGCAATCACTGGATTGTCAGACATGGTTAACTCCCCTTTTCGCTAAGCCTGCTAACAGTTATACCACCCTGAAAAGTGAGCGCCACGTCGTTGTCTATACTCAACACACAACAGACAACGGAGTGCGCCATGCCTTTACCCGATTTTAAGTCCTCTGAACCTTTCACCCTCGGCATCGAACTCGAACTGCAGGTGGTTAACCCGCCGGGCTACGATCTGAGCCAGGACTCCTCCGCGCTCATCGCCGCCGTCAAAGACGACATCAAAGGCGGCGAGGTCAAACACGATATCACCGAAAGCATGCTCGAAATCGCCACCGGCGTATGCCAGAACATCGACCAGGCGGCGGCGCAGTTCTCGGTGATGCAGCAGAGCATCCTGCGCGCGGCGGCGGAGCAGCATATCCAGATCTGCGGCGGCGGGACGCATCCGTTCCAGAAGTGGCAGCGTCAGGAGGTGTGCGACGACGAGCGCTATAACGTCACGCTGGAGCGCTTTGGCTACCTGATTTTGCAGGCGACGGTGTTCGGCCAGCACGTGCACGTCGGCTGCCGAACCGGGGACGACGCGATTTACCTGCTGCACGGCCTGTCGCGATTCGTGCCGCACTTTATCGCCCTGGCGGCGGCCTCGCCGTACATGCAGGGCACGGACACGAAGTTCTCCTCGTCGCGGCTCAACATCTTCTCGGGATTTCCGGATAACGGCCAGATGCCGTGGGTCAACAGCTGGCAGGAGTTCGAGGGGCTGTTCCGCCGCCTGAGCTCCACCAGCATGATCGACAGCATTAAGGATCTGCACTGGGATATTCGCCCCAGCCCGCACTTCGGCACCGTCGAGGTGCGGGTGATGGATACGCCGCTGACGCTCGGCCACGCGATTAACATCGCCGGGCTTATTCAGGCGACGTCGCACTGGCTGCTGACTACGCGGCCCTATAAGCATCAGGAAAAAGATTTTCTGCTGTACCGCTTTAACCGTTTTCAGGCCTGTCGCTACGGGCTGGAGGGGATCCTGACGGACGTGCATACCGGCGAGCATAAAACCGTGGCGGAAGATATTGCGTGGCAGCTGGAGCAGGTTGCGCCGTCGGCCGAGAAGCTCGGCGCGACGAGCGCAATCAATGAAATTGCCCTGCTGTTAAAGCAGGGCAAGAGCGAGGCGCAGCGCATGCGGGAGTTTATCGCCGACGGCGGCTCGCTGATTTCTCTGGTTCAGAAGCACTGCGAGCTGTGGGCGACGAGTCCGTAAGGCCGTGGCCCCACTCGCGCAGGCGCTGGAACAGCACGAACAGCGCGGGGATAAACACAATCCCCACCACGGTCGCTACCAGCATGCCGCTGAACACCGTGGTGCCGATGATGCGGCGGCTCTGGGCACCCGCCCCGGTCGCCAGCATCATCGGCAGGACGCCGATAATGAACGACACGGCGGTCATCATCACCGCGCGGAAGCGGCGCGAGGCCCCTTCCCGCGCGGCATCGACAATCGCCATTCCGTCCATGCGCCGCGCGCGGGCGAACTCCACGATAAGAATTGCGTTCTTGGCGGCGAGGGCTATCAATAGCACCAGACCTATCTGCACGTACACGTCGTTGGCATAGCCCGCCAGCCACAGCCAGACCAGCGCCCCGCCGATGGCGAACAGCACCGAGAGCATCACGCTCGCCGGGAGCGTCCAGCTCTCGTACTGGGCGACGAGGAACAGCCACGCCATCACTACCGCCGCCAGCACGATCCACATCGCCTGGTTGCCGGTCTGCTGCTCCTGATACGACATGCCGCTCCAGGCGTAGTCGTATCCCGCTGGCAAATTCTGCGCCAGAAGCTCGCCCATCGCCGCCATCGCGGTGCTGCTGCTCACCCCGTCCGCCGCCGAGCCGCTCACCGACACGGACGGGAACTGGTTGTACTGCTGCAGGAACGGCGCCCCGACGGTTGGCGTGATGGTGACGAGGTTGCTCAGGCGCACCCGCTCGCCGCTGTTGCTGCGCACGAACAGCTCGCCGATCTGCCCGGCGCGCTCGCGCCACTGCATCTCGTTCTGCATCACCACGTGGTAGACGCGGTTGTTGACGCTGAAATCCCCGGCGCGCGTGCCGCCAAAGGCGGTTTGCAGGCTGCTGAAGATGCGCGACACCGGCACGTCGAGGCGCGCGGCGCGCTCGCGGTCAACGGTCAGCATCAGCTGCGGCACGTTGCTGCTCCAGGTGGTGAACACGCGGCTCAGCTGCGGGTGCTGGTTGGCTTTGGCCAGCACCTCGCGCGTCACGCGCTCCAGCTCCGCCGGGCTCTGCCCCGCCTGCGCCTGGATGCGCAGATCGAAGCCGGAGGCGTTGCCCAGCCCCGGCAGCGTCGGCGGGGCAAAGGTCATGATGGTCGCTTCCGGCAGGGCCAGCAGCTGGCGCTGCAGGGTACCCATCACCTCATCCAGCGGCGGACGCTCGCTCCAGTCCTTGAGCATGATGGAGATAAACCCGCCGTTGGAGGCGCTGGTGCCGTTGAGAATGTTAAACCCGGAGACCTGAATCACGTCCTCCACCGCCGGATTTTTAGCGATGAGTTCGCGTGCCGTGGTCATCGCCGCTTCGGTGCGCTCCAGCGAGGCCGCCTCAGGCAGCTGAACGCTGGCAAAGAAGTAGCCCTGATCCTCCTGCGGCAGGAAGCCTTTAGGCATCGACGTAAAACCGAACGCCACCACGGCCGCCGCGCCTGCGGTGGCCAGCAGCGCCAGCCACGGGCGAAGGTTGAAGACAGTCACGATGCGGGTGTAGACGCCACGCGTGGCCTCCAGCCCCCGGTTGAACCCACGGAAAATCGCCGCGGGCTGCACCGGGCGCGGACGCAGGAGCATCGCGCACAGGGCGGGCGTCAGGGTCAGCGCCACGAGGCTTGAGAGCGTGACGGCCGTCGAGAGCGTCACCGCAAACTGGCGGTACAGCTCGCCGACAATCCCCGGCAGGAGCGCTACCGGCACAAACACCGCCAGCAGAACCAGCGTCGTCGCGATGACCGGCCCGGCGATCTGGCGCAGCGCCAGCGCGGTCGCCGCCGTGCGGCTCTGCCCTTCCGCCATCAGCGTTTCGACGCTCTCCACCACCACGATGGCGTCATCCACCACCATGGTCAGCGCCAGAATAATGGCGAACAGGCTGAGCGTGTTGGCGGAGTAGCCGAGCGTGTAGAGCACCGCGAAGGTGCCCACCAGCGATACCGGAATGGCGAGCGCGACAATCAGCGTCGCGCGCCAGCTTTGCAGGAACAGGGACACCACGACCACCACCGCCAGCAGGGTGAGCGCCAGCGAGACGCCGATCTCCTTAATGGTGGCGGCAACAAAGGAGGTGGTGTCGAACTTCACCTCGTAGACCAGGTCGTCCGGGAAGCGCGTCGAGAGGCGATCCAGCTCCGCGCGCACCGCGTCGGCCACGCGCAGGGCGTTGGCGGACGGCGTCGGGTAGATGCCGAGATAGGCGGAGTCGTGCCCGTTCAGCTGCGCGCCGGAGCTGTAGCTGCGCGAGCCGAGCTCAATGGTGGCGACGTCCTTCAGGCGCACCAGCTGGCCCATCTCGCCCGCGCGGATGATAATGTCGGCAAAGTCTTCGGCCTGGTTTAAGCGCCCCAGGCCGTTGATGGTCAGGGTCTGCTGCTGGCCGTTAAACACCGGCGGCGTGCCGACCTGGCCTGCCGCCCCCTGCACGTTCTGCTCGCGCAGCGCCTGCGCCACGTCGTCGGTGGTGACGTTCAGGGCGTTCATGCGGTCCGGACGCAGCCAGATGCGCATGCTGTAGTCGCGCGCGCCAAACATCTGCACCTGCCCGACGCCCGGCAGACGCGACAGCGCCTCGCGCACCTGGGTGCTGGCGTAGTTACTCACAAACAGCGGCGTATGGGTGTTGTCCGGTGAGTAAAGACTTACCCCCATCATCAGGTTGGTGGCGCGCTTGCGCACCTGCACGCCGTTTTGCTGCGCTTCGGTCGGGAGCTGCGCCACGGCCTGCGAGACGCGGTTCTGCACGTCGATGGCGGCGAGGTCCGGATCGGTGCCCGCCGCGAAGGTGATGTTCAGGCTATACGAGCCTTCGTCCGAGCTGGTGGACTCCATGTAGAGCATGTGATCCACGCCGTTCAGCTGCGTCTCCAGCGGCGTGGCGATAGCCTCCGCCACGTCAGCCGAGCTGGCGCCCGGCCAGCTGGCAGACACATTCACCACCGGCGGCGCGATCTGCGGGTACTGCTCCACCGGGATAATTCTCAGCGCAATGGCCCCCAGCAGGGAGATGACCAGCGCAATCACCATCGCGAAGCGCGGGCGTTTGATGAAAAACGTCAGCATGATGGCTCCTTAATTCAGTATCTGGACGGCCGCGCCGGGCTGCACGCGCTGCGCGCCGTCAGTAATCGCTCGCTCACCGGACTTCACGCCGGATGAAATCCGGAACTGCTGGCCGATCTGTCCGGCGACCTTCAGCGGGCGCATTTCGGCTTTGCCGTCGGCGTTAACCACCCAGGCAAAGAACCCGTCGCCGTTCTGCTGGACCGCCGCGGCGGGCAGGGTCAGAACCGGCTGCTCGCTGGCCGGGCGCAGCGTCACGTTCACGCTGCCGCCGGGCAGCAACTGATGGCGCGGGTTGGCAAACTCGGCGCGCAGCATCACGCTGGCGGTGCGCGGATCGATGCGGTTGTCCACGGACGTCAGCTCGCCGCTGACGCGCTGGCCGTTGCTGTCAATGAACGTCTGCCAGGCCTGCTTCATGGCGCTGATATCCGCATGCTGTCCGGCTTTGGTGGCAAACGCGCCCTCTTCCAGCGCAAAGGCGATGCGGATGGGATCGAGCTGCACCACCTCCACCAGCACGCCGCTGGCAGGGTTGACCAGGCTGCCGACGTGGAACTGGCTGTGCCCCACGCGACCGTCGATCGGCGAGGTGATGCGAGTGTAGTTCAGGGTGACATTACGGGTTTCGAGACGGGCTTTGGCCTGCTCCAGCGCCGCGCTGGCGACGTCGCGCTGCATGCGGGCGTTGTCCACGTCGTGACGGCTGATGGCGTTGCTGCTGCCCAGGCTTTCAAAGCGGGACAGCTGCTGCTGCGCCTGGCGCAGCGTGGCTTCGGCGCTTCTCACCTCAGCCTGCGCCAGACGCAGGGCGGCGCGCGGCTCGGCGTCGTCCAGCTCGAACAGCAGGTCGCCTTTTTTCACGTACTGCCCGTCGCGGAAGTGGATTTTGGCGATCGCGCCTTCGGTACGCGCGCGCAGCTCAACGGTGTGGATGGCTTCGATGCGGCCCGGGATCTGGCGCTCGGCGGCGTGGGCGGTCTGCTCCACGGTGGCGACGCGAACGGGGATGGCGGCAGCGAATACGGGTTGCAGGGTGCAGGCGAGGAGCGCGAACAGGAGTGGGAGTTTCATGGGAGTACCTCAGCGTTGTTTCTCCCCTCACCCCGGCCCTCTCCCACAGGGAGGATCTATAATAGCGTGTTGATATCCACCAGTGTCAACACACTTCAACCAATCCCACACACCACACGGTAACCACTGGATTTATCCTCTCTCCCATGTCTATCATTCCCCTCCGGGGTCAACGGAAATCAACTCACCTTTGGGGGCAACTCTGGGGGCAATAAACAGGAAACCACCGCTATGGCATTAACTGCCCGTCAAATAGAAACTGCCAAACCAAAGGATAAAGACTACAAGCTGACTGACGGTCAGGGGCTGTATCTGCTGGTCAAAAAATCTGGCGCTAAATACTGGAACCTCAAGTACCGTTTTGTCGGGAAAGAGAAAAAACTCTCCATTGGCGTTTATCCGACTGTCACACTGGCTGAAGCGCGTTCCCGGCGAGAAAATGCCCGCAGACTACTCAGGGAAGGCAAAGACCCTTCTTACGAAAAGCAGGCCAGCAAGCAAGCCCACAGGGTCAATATCGAGAATACCTTTAAGGCTATCGCAACGGAATGGTTCGCGCACAAAGCCCGCCAGTGGACCGAACGCTACCTGAATGACCAGATTGCCCGAATGGAAAACAAAGTCTATCCCTTCATTGGTCATCGTCCCGTGACAGACATCCAGCCAATGGAAATCTTAAACTGCCTGCGTGAGGTTGAGAAGGACGGAAAGCTTGAAACCCTGCGGAAAACCCGCCAGATCTGCACACAGATATTTACGCATGCCATTATTACCGGACGAGCAGTAACTAACCCGGCCGCACATCTCAGCAGCGCATTGTTGCCACCGGAACAGGGGGAAGGTCGCAGTCTGAGCACTGAGCAGCTTCCGGCCTTTCTGCGTGATATCAGCAAGTCCAGACGCATTATGGCACTGGGTACACTGTTACTGATGCTGACGGCGCTACGTACCGGGGAAATGCGTCAGGGACGATGGGAGGAGATCGACTTTGATAAAGCGATATGGCAGATCCCGAAGGAGCGCATGAAAAAGCGTCGCCCTCACATCGTACCGTTATCCACACAGGCAATAGCGACTCTGAAACAGATTCAGACACTGACAGCATCGCTGAACTCGCCTTATATCTTTCCAGGCGCACGTAACCCGGCCCAGCCCCGGGCCAGACGTTGCATCAACGATTTTCTGGTTCAAATCGGCTGGCATGAACACTCCGCTGCACACGGACTTCGCCATACCTTCAGCACCCTCCTGCATGATGCCGGGTTTGACTCCGCGTGGATTGAGTTACAGCTTGCTCACGTAGACAAAAACGCCATTCGCGGCGTTTACAACCATGCGCAGTATCTGGATGGACGGCGCGAAATGATGCAGTGGTACGCTGACCACATCGACAGCCTGATAAGTGGTATGGCGAACAAAGTAGCATAATCCCTGGTCGCTCAGCCTTCACGGTTGGGCGTCCTTCATTTCATCGCAGCACTTTGCCCCCTCAAATATCAACCCCGCTTTTCACTTTACGTAAACCATCGGTTTATTTGACCCGGTGCAAGCCTCCTCAACATCAAGCCCTACTGTAAATTATCTACGATCATTCCCCAAATCCTGTGTGGTAACCCGCGCTCTGCAACGAGTGACAACCCCATACAGGAAAAACAAACCAAATGAACAGATTTCTCATCTTTGTCTCACTGGCGGCACTGCCTTTTCTCATTGAGCGCTTTATGGCGCTGATTCATCTCATTGTGCTCTCAGTTCTGGCTCAATAATCGCCTTTCAGGCATCTACCGACGCCGGATGTCTCATCCTCATCCCACATTTGACTCAACTAAGGTGCAATATGCGCATTTATATCGACGATGGTTCGACCCATATCAAAATGCTGTGGGAGCAGCACGGCAGGACCTTTACTCACCTCAGCCCTAACAGCTTCAAACGAGGCTGGTCAGCCACGTTTGGCAACGGTAAGCCGTTTAACTATACCGCAGGCAAGGAGAAATATTCGTTTGACCTCATTTCCCCGGATTCACTCACCACCAGCAACATTGAATGGCAGTACAGCCCGCTCAACGCCGTTGCGGTCCACCATGCGCTGCTGACCAGTGGTCTTGCGCCGCAGTGTGTGGATATTGTGGTGACGCTGCCGCTGGCGGAGTTCTACGACGAAGACGCGCAGTACCGGCTTGATAACATTGAGCGCAAAAAGCAGAGCCTGCTGCAACCGGTAGCGCTGAATAACGGCCACGTATTCACCATCACCCGCGTCACCGTGCGCCCGGAGTCCATTCCTGCAGGTATAGCGCTGTGTGATCAACTCTCGTCCTCCAACTCTGTGCTGATTGTTGATCTCGGAGGAACTACGCTGGATATCTCACAGGTAGCGGGCCAGATGTCTTCGGTATCGCGTATCTACGGCGATCCGGCATTGGGCGTATCGCTGGTGACCGATGAAGTTCAGCAGGCCTTACGTAAAGCCGGTATGGCGCTGTCCCGTTACAACGTGGACCGGCTGATCATCAAACGTTTCGACGATACCTACCTGGCGAACAACATCAACGATCCGCGTGCTGTCGATTCCATAAAACAGGCAATCCACAGTGGTATCGCGCGTTATCGTGCGCGGATACTGGAAGCAATTGATCGCTTTAAAGGCTATACCCATGTTGCTGTGGTGGGAGGTGGAGCCTGTCTGCTGGCTGAAGCCATTCGTACTCACGTGAAGCTGCGTGAAGATCGTTTCTTTGTCGCTCAGGATCCGCAGTTCGCACTGGTACATGGACTGAAAGCCATTGGTTAAGAGGAGCGGGTCATGACCCGAAGAAAGATACTGATTTATCTTCGCCCGGAAACACACGCCAGTGAACGCTTTGCAGATATTCGTATAGAAGCATTAGCTCGGGGCGATCGCGGTGAGTTAACACGAACGGCATTGCTGGCAGGTATTGCACTGGGTGAAATTGACAACCGCTTGCCGTCTGTACTGGCAGCGTTGCTTGCTGATAACACTTCCCCGGAAACTCTGCGTTCCATGCTGGTAGCATTTCTGAATATTCAGCCGGGATCGCGTCAGCCCGAAGCGGTAGTCGCCACAGCACCAACACCAGAGGTAACGAAACAATCCACCATCAGCGTATCAGCAAAGAATCTGGCGGGCTCTTTGCCTGAATAGTTAATTCATGATGTTATATCGTTACATTGAGAGGGATAAAAAACAGGACGCTCAGCCCTTGTGGCCGGGCGTCCTTTTATCACTGTGTTCTTTTTTGTTTTCTTTTACCACCAACTTTAACCCTGCTACGGTGCTGAAGAATGTACATTTCCCGATTCTGGCAATAGTTGATAAACGACATATCCGTCGTCATCAGGCAACCGCTCAGCACTCAGATTACATTGTGCCAGAAGCGCAGGGATGCCGCTGATATCGCCAGTAAGCCTCAGCGCCATTGGTTTAATGAGTTCGCCTTTGTCGGTGAAGACCTGATGCAGTTCTTCTTTCGGGGTATAAATCGCACAGACATTACCCGCCAGTTTAGCTTTGTCTTCCCATTCCTTTGCTGAAACCAGCCAGTCTACCCAGCCCATTGTCCTAAGCGTGTCGATCATATGCGTAAAACGAAACAGCGTGCTCTGCTGCGTAAGCTCGCCAGAGCTGGCGAGCCACATGTACTCTACCTTGCTGTAAAGCCGCGCTGATGGTCCGTAACGCTTACCCTGCTCCTGCAGCGAGATGATGTCCGATGCTAACGTTCGGGGAAACAGTTTGCGTTTTGGGCTGTCAGTCAGCAACTACTGCATGATGAACATATGCTCCTGCAAAGAATAGAGGTTAACAGGATCATCCTTGTGCTGTTGTTGCTCGTGGTATAAATACTCTACTATCGATTTGACGAAGTGCCTGCAAAAGAAACATTCTTTCCACCATATGATCTTCACTGACAGGTACGCTTACTCTCAGCGTAGTTCCATTTCCCAGTGACCGATAGTAATAATAAAACCCATCACCATCTTTTTGATAAACAAAAAAATCGTTGTACAATTTCCCATGAGGATTAATCCGTTTTGCATTATCCATCAGCTTCCTGACTGATTCAGAAAAAATTGCAATATTTATGTAATCAAAATCTCTATCCAGCATGAAGGACACGGCCACTCTAAAAGGCTCTATAACGACGGAACTGTCGTTTTTTCCTTGATTTAAATTAAAATCCATTTTTAGCCTTTTATTAAAATTAAATTTAAAATCAATAGCATTTTTAATTTTATTTTCTATATCAGAAATATTTAAAAGCTCACTGTTTTTTGTTTTATATTTATCCTCCAGGTCTTTTCTGGAAAGTTCAATATCACTCAGTGAAATCCACTTTTTTCCCCGGTAACGAGGATCCATGGTGCGTAAAAAGCAAAATGCTTTTGCAGCAGCGTCCGGGGACCTTGCATGAGCAAGTCCTATAAAGTAGCGTTGTAGCGACGCATTAAACTGAATGTAAATCACTTCAAGCTCACCATACTGATCATAATAAACAGCACCATTTTCCGAGCTAAAAATGATACCTCGCTGGCCCGCCAGCCAGGAGTTCATATTAAAATCATCTTTTTTCCCACTAACAACAACCAGTTCACCATCTGTTTGGTTAGGTCGATCATGGTAGTCATAGACTATCGTGCCTGAATCGTTTTTATCTATTATTAATCCTCCTATTTTCCTGCGATAAATACCTCCCAGTCTTTCTTGAGTTGATTCTTGTACGTAAAAAGGTAGTTTAAGTGAAAATCCATCCGCGACAGAAAACAGAGAACCGGGAAAGTCTGGCATTGCTGTATTGTTGAATCGTTCACGTTCCCGAAAGATTTTCACCTGAAACGCCTTAAGGCTTTTAGCGTATTCCTGCCTCAACTTACCAAGCTCTGGAGAGTTATCATCTGTTTTTTTTAACACAAAAACCATCTGACAAGAAAATAAAGCACATGTACTTTTTTCATCTGAGTTAAAAACAATATCATTTCCGAAACCTGACCGTGCAGTGTACCAGACGTGGTTTATATTCACTCTGTTATTAACAATATTACTACTATTTTCTTCCCCATCATAGTACCATTGCACATTCTTAGACGTGATATGGAAGTACACATGTTTCATGATGTTTTTTGTTGTACTGACATATTTCTCACAAAAAAAACATCCTTTAGCATCTGTTTTTTGTGTTTTGTCTTTTTTATAAAAAACAATATCAATGTTAGTCGGGATATAATACCCTGAGTCTAAAGTTATAGATCTATAATACCAATAAAAAAACACAAACAACATCACCAACAATATAACTAATATTGTCCATAATTTTACTTTCATATTGCACACCGTCTGATACACTCTTGAAAATCTGTCGAAAAATGCGAAAGCAACATCTATCCGCCGTATGGAAAAATACGCTCCGTAGTTCGAAAATATTAACGTGAGTTATTTTCTCCACTCCAGCTTTGCATCTAATTTTTTGCGTAAAAGTCGCTCCCGCGCTTTTTCTACCGCCCGATTGGTCCTGTCGGGGAACAGCGTGGCCTGTTGCTCAGCCACACTCAGATGCATATTTTTCTCCAGCAACGTCCATTCCTCATCGCTCCAGGGACGAAACCCGACCTGACTTTCACGGGATTTCTTCAGCCCCAGCCTTCTCGCCATCACCCTGACGGCCACCTCATTCCTGCCCGGCAGCTGGTGCATGACTTCAGTACCAACCACCGGGTACTGTGCTTTCAGAATACGCAGTTCGTCTTCACGCCAGAATCGCCCGCTCTGTACCCCCATCGCTTCAGCCCGAGCAAATATCGCACGGATGCTTCTGCCCGGCAGCAGTCGGGTCAGCTCTTCAGCCTCAACACCCTGCGCATAGTGTTTACGGATAATCTCCATTTCCGCTTCGCTCCACGGCGTGTTTCCTTTTCGCCGGCATCCCAGTTTGTCGGCCATCAGCCCCACTGCACCCGGCGTGCGTTTCAGAAGGACGGCAAGCTCTGCTACGGACACCGTGCCGTAGTTATTTTCCAGAAAGGTTAAATCCTTTACCGTCCAGAGCGTAAAATGCTTATCGGGCAGTGACTTACTGGTCATTCATACCGCCTTTCCGGGACATAGCGCTCGCTGCTTTCCTGGTCATCTGAAAGGTGCCCCCCAGCTATACTCCAGCGCTTATGTCTTTCCAGAACCCACCCGGCCTGCCGTAACTGCTCCAGAATAAAGCGGGTGGTATGTTCTCCCAGACCAGCAATCGTACTCACCGCCTGTAACGTCATCACCGGCGCTTCTCTGAATGCGCCCAGAATGCGTTTTGCATCATCCGTCATCTTTTGTGTCATTTCACTCAAATCCATCGGGTTAAAAAATAAATCAGGGTTCCATGGTATAGTCCAGTACGATAATCTCCCTCAATATCGGTCGAAAAATCGTTTTAAGATCATCATGCGCAGGATGCGGTAAATACCGCTTGCGGGCAGCTTCATCGGCAAACGTCATCAGCACGCAGTGTGTGAAGCCGCTATTCTTGCCTTCAGGGCTGTTATTTATGCCCCATTCCACATTCGTAACACCTTCAATCCGATCGGGGATTTGCAGGAATGCCTGCCTGACAGCCTGTATTTGTTCCGGTTGCGCACTATCAGTAAATGTAATCAATAAAATATGACGAATCATTATTCCTCCGGTCAATACAATGAATATCTACAGTTAATAATGGTTCACCCATTACCCCTTGTCCTGTTCGGGCTTACCGCTCTGTTTTTTAGCGTATCGTCGTAATCCCAGTTTCTCAGCCTTGTGGTGAATTGCGCTTACCTTCCTGCCAGGTAACATCGCGGTAACCTTTCTCCCCAGTTTCGGGTAAAACTGCTGAAGAATGCTGATCTCCGCAGACGTCCACATCACTGCTCGCCTTAACCCTAATTTGGTCGCCTGCGCCGAAATGGCTTGTCTGGAACGATGGGGCAATAGCGCATGGATGGCATCAAGGTTATCTGAGTTACCGTAATGCTCAGTCAGTATCGCGTTTTCCTCACGGGTCCATCTACTCAGTCGCGTTTTCCCCAGCTTAAGTACATTTGCCCGGCTCCTCACGGCACTGACACTTTTGTTAAGGGTTGCAGCGACTTCTTCAACAGGCATATGACCATACTGCTCTCTCAGGAGTGCGACGGCGTCAGGATGCCATTCCCGTTCATCGGTGAGCCCCGCCTTTGCCGCCTGTTTCCTGACAGAGTCCTTATCGCGGTGCGGCAGAAGTGCCCTCACCATGGCGATACCGGCACCATGAGAGTAATGCTTTTTCATGATGTTAATTTCCCACAGTTCCCAGGGTTTAGCCTCCCAACGACCAACCCCAACCTTTAACGCCATCGACCTGACCGCTGAAACGCCTCTTCCCAGTGTGGCGGCTATCTCCTGTGCCGGGATTTTGCCGTAGTGTTTCTCAAGACAGGCTATTTCTGCCAGCGTCCAGTGCTCATAGTGATTACGGGGTGTGGCTGTTTTTTCCACTGCTCTCGCGGATGATGGATTCGGTTTCTTTTTCATTATTCAGTCACTCCCCCACGGGTAATCAGCACGTAACGATCCTGCAACTGACGCAGACTCTGTTCTGCCTGCTGTTCTGCGACAGGCTGATTGCCGTTCTCTTTTTTTTGCTGTGACAACTGGCGTAACTGTTCTTCCACTGGCACGTTCTGACTCAGGGTCTGCATGATGGCAAACACCGAAGATTTCAGCTCCGAAACCGTCAGGTATTTCCCCCGCTGCATATCGGTGCTGTTGAGTTTCTCCGTCAGCGACTGCAGCTGTCCCATCGCCTGATGCCAGCCCTGCAGACGGGCTTCCGGCAGGGCATTCGCCTCCACCTGCTGCTGCCATTGTCTGGCAAGCGCCGCCGTTTCTGGCTGATGCGGCCACAAGCGCTGCGTCTGTGTTACCAGCGCAAAACCGTAATCCTGCGCCCATACAGGGGAAAGCTGCGCCACCACTTCCAGCTGGCGATGCGTGCGCTGAGTGACAGCTCGCCCATGAGACTGCAGCGCAGCGGCGTTGTCTTCAATCAGCGCATCTTGTGCAGACGACGAGAGCACCACCGGCAACGGCGAAAGCGACGCGCCAATCAGGGTTTCAGGCAGATTGTAGTGCCAGGCCGTCCAACCCCATACTGACAGTGACGTGATAACCACTGCGCTCAGGGCACCTGCCGCAAATCCGCCCCACACGCCACGACGATGACGCTTAAGAAGGGAGGTCTGTGTTATCCGCTGCGTACCGTCATCCCTGACCACCAGGACCACCGGCTCGCTGTGGCTGTAGGCAGGCCCGGGGCTGGCCGGTATCGGACCGGGCGTGTGGTACGGTGCCTCAGTTGGCGCGGGCAGCGATGTCTCTCTGGCACTTTCCAGACGCACCACGGCCGCATGCATCCAGTGCAGCAGGGCGTCCATTTTACTGACCTGCCTCAGGTCGAGCCGCTGCAGCAGGTCGCACAGGTGGCGTAGCTGTTGTTCAAGACGATAAATTGCTGCCAGGTCCTGATGGCTGAGGGTAAACCGACGCAGGCTCTGCATCAGCCAGGCACTCAGCCACACCAGTATCTCTTTGCGCACGGGCAGCTGTGGCGGCCACATCACGCTCCACTGATGCGATATCAGCGAGTCCAGCAACTCCAGCCCTTCCGACAATCCGGACAGGTTGCCCCGCTGCAGGCGGGCGCAGCAGAACCAGGCGGCCGTCTGCAGGTCGGTGCCGTTGTGGCGAAACAGGGTCACACACAGCAGCTCCACGTTCTGCCAGTCCACATCGGGTCTGGCCGGGTGGGTCAGCTTACTCAGTTCATCGCGCAGTTGCGTGTATTCAGACCACGCGCGCGGGTCCTGGCCCGCATGCAGGGGCAGGTTTCGGGTGAACATAATAAAGCGTCCTTAACTCACGGGAGGATTCGTTGTTGTTTCAGGTGGCGGAGCAGTACCTTGCCTTCGGGCATAAACTCGGTGCCAAAACGCACCAGCCCGCCGTCATGCAGTTCCGCTTCGATGGCGTAGCGCAGCTCACCGGGCTGGGTCTGTTCCAGAATCACCACGTTAATGTCCTGAATACGCGGCTCGTATTTCAGCAGCGTGGTCGCCAGCGTGGTTTTGAGTTGATGGACGGTGCCAGGCATGCCCTGCAAAATCAGCGTCATATCCGGCAGACCGTAGTCCGGCAGATGGGACACCGAACCGGCCCGGGTGTTGAGCACCCGCTGCAGGTTATCCAGCACCGACAGAATGCCCTGATTTTCTTCGCTGACCCGATGCAGCTCAATCTCCCCTTCAAAATTTCCATACAGCATGTCGTGTAATGACACTGAACGATGACTCATTCTGATGACGACTCCGGTAAGGTAAAGACACTGCCCCGCTCATCGCGTTTC
Source organism: Enterobacter cloacae complex sp. ESBL7 (assembly GCF_041679625.1). Lineage (NCBI taxonomy): Bacteria > Pseudomonadati > Pseudomonadota > Gammaproteobacteria > Enterobacterales > Enterobacteriaceae > Enterobacter > Enterobacter cloacae complex sp. ESBL7. Next base: position 327,668 of record NZ_JBGORN010000001.1, on the reverse strand, counting down.
AGCAGCGACCAGCAGGCACGGTGTTTCTGACCGTGAACATCCTCAAAGGCGGGCATTTTTTGTCCTTCACGGGTTTGAATATACTGCGTGGTGCCGTTAACAATCGAGGCCCACTGCCCGGCATGAGGGGCGATATCATCCGTCCAGCGGGTAATACGTACCGGCTCCAGTGACTGACCGTCATCGTCGCTGTCCAGCAGGGCACTGGCTTCATCAAAACGAGCAAACCAGGCCATGGAAGACTCTTCTTCAAACTGAAAGTTTTCGTATTCTGAGTAAAAATGCAGGCCATTATGCCCGTCCTGCCGGATGGGTTTGATAATCTGATTCACTTTGACCAGCAGCGGCGGTAACGGTTCTGAATTGACCTCGCCAGGGGCGGGCGGTAATGCCCCGGCTTTCAACACAATGCCGCTGTTATAGGAGAGCAGTTCAATCTCCGGCGTTTTCGCCAGACGGCGGGTCAGTGTCTCCGTACCGCCCAGCTTGTCCAGCCACGGCGTCCCCAGAATGGTGTACCAGCAGGCTCCTTTTACTCCCTCGACCGCTTCTCCCCCCTCCAGTGTCCCCAGTGAATCGACCATCACGCCGGGAAAACGCTGCGCCAGCTGGTACTCATAGGGAAACATGCGTTCGCGGGCATAGGGGAGCACAAACGACAGTCCGGCATAACCGCTTTCCACCGCAAAGGTGTTGCACAGCCACATCAGCCAGGACTGATAGCGCACTTTACCCTCCGGCTCTTTCAGCAGCGACAGCGGAAACACCTGTTTGATAACCGAGCGATCGTTCTCATTATGGAAAATCCGATTCCCCATGATAAGAATGCTGTAGTCAGGGGCATGGTAATCGGTTTCGACACTGCCCAGATACCAGGAAATAATCTCTTCCGGGGATGAATCCAGGATTGTCTGTCGGTTTTTCTGGTAGTTTTTCTCCGTGATGCCCACCCATTTCGAGAGCATGGTCTTCTTCAGATGCGGCTTAAACTCACCGTAATAGCGGTCCACGCATTCGACCATCTTACGGCGCACCGCTGCCGTATGGCCGTCCTTAAAAAACACCGTGATAATCAGCCCGAGGTTGATCGCCGGGCTGCCGTCCCGGTATCTGACCGACGCGTCTGGCAACCACTTATCAAGATACGTCAGCTCAAAATCTTTCAGTTCCATTATCGCTCCCTTATTCGGTTGCCAGCGTGCCGGACGCTCCGGCACCAAGAACGGCAGCCAGTTCGTCCCAGGCGCTGATTGCCAGACGCACGATGGTTAAAAAGGCGGCCAGTATTTCCGCCGGAACCCCCAGCGTGACCACCAGCCCCCCAATGCCGATCGCAACGAGCACCACGCCCACCGTTTTCGCCACGCTGGTGATGATCTGAACCCATTCCACCTGTTTCAGTGTATCAAGCGTCATGTCCGTCGCCCGCTGAATGCTCACCCATGCAGCCTGTAGCTGCGCGTTACTCCAGACTGCCGCGCTGCGCTCGGTACGGCTGATCCAGCGCCACGTCTGCGCCCCCTGGTAATAAACCCACTCGCCTGTGTCGTTGAGCCATCCAGCCCCCCGGCTCAGTTCCTGCTGCATCTCTTTCGACAGGGCATTCCAGCCTGCGGCCACGTGACCGATAACCCCCTCACTGAGGTCAGCAACGGCCTGACCGGCATAGGTCCAGGGCTCCACTTTCGAGGGGGCGGGCGTGGCCGGGGGCGTGGGGGTAAAGATAGGCGGGTAGAGAAACAGCGGCCAGTATTTCGCCCCGCTGGTTTTCCAGGCCTTCATCGTCACGTTGACCACCTGATCGCTCCACTGCTGCTCCTGTGAGCGGCAGTCGTGGATCTCCAGTATCGTCATACGCCTGCGCTCTCTGCCAACAATCTGCATGTAATCTTTATACTGCTCCTCAGTCAGTTTATCCCCCGGAAACTTGACCTCCACCAGTCGCTCCAGGTTATCGCCGTGCCTCTGCCCTTCCGCATCGTCTCCCGCCAGCCCCGGCCAGCGATTATCTTTATCCTTCACGATAATGATATCGGGGCGGCGGTAGAGACCTTTTCCCGGCACCGGAAACGGGTTGGTGGTGTGGCGTCGGCCTGCGCCCTCATGCCGTAATGAACTGCTGAGAAACGGGCGCGGCGGCGTGGTCCGCATATCGAACGATACCTCGGCCTTGTACCACCAGCGGTATTTAGCGGCAATTTCGTCCACCCGGATCAATCCGCTCATCATCATCTGTTTCAGGCTCATCTGATAACACTTACCGTTCCGGCGGATTTCACCCGATAAGCGGGGAAAGCGCATCGCGTATTCCACCTTGATGTGCAGGTACTGACGATTATCCGCTGTCGGCAGGCGTGACTGTTTCTCCACCATCTCAATGCCGGTGGTGGTGCAGTCCCACGGCTGATTGTTCGCACCGGCAGGCCTCTCTGCTGCCGGGATATCGGGTAAATCGGGTTGTTCCATTACGCCTCTCTGAATTCCATTGCCAGTTGATGTGTCTCCCCGTCCCCCGTAAAGCACAGTGGGGTATCCGGCGAGAGTTTCGGGTGAACCACATGCAGTTCAGCAGCCTCTTCTTCACGGGTATAAACCGGGGCCGAGTAACCATTGTCATCGGTATATCCGCTCGCTATCAGGCCAGAAGGCGTAGTAATGCGGTAAGGTGTCTTCACTCTGACGTTACCGTGCATGTCCAGTAGCCGGTACACCGCCGAGTACATACGGGAAAGTCCCGTCACAGGGATATCCACCGCCATTGGGGCGGCGGCCACATTCATCGTGGGTTTTACCCTGCGCTGATAGCTCTGCATCGTCCCGTATTCCACGACACCCTGCGCCAGTGTCAGATAGCTGCCGCCACCAATCAGAGTGATACGCTTCTTGCCGGTCAGGGTGATATCATCGCCAGCACTGAGGTTCAGCGGTTTCTGTGCCGACAACTGCATACATCCGTGCTGCGCCTGTGCCACCACAGGCCCCTCGCCCGACTGCAGACGCATCGCCCCCCGGTGCGTAAACAGCCCGAGCAGCCCTCCGGCCATTACCGTCATCGCCCCCGTCACCCCGAGGCTGATATCCGCGCCTGCGCTGAGCGCCACATTGTCAGCCGCCGCCAGCTGCAGGTGCTCCCCGCTGGTCAGCGCTATCCCCTCCGGGGCCGACAGATGCAGCATCCGGTCCAGGGTCTGCAGCCGCGTCTGTGACATCTGTACCTGAGCGGTGATATCCGCCTGCAGCACCTGCGCCTGTTCCGCGGCAATATCCAGTTGCTGGCGCTGCTGCAGGCAGACGTCAATTTCACGCAGCGCATCGGCCTGGTCCAGCACCTCACCGACGGCTTTGTTCTGCCCGTCGGTGGTCACCAGCAGCCCCTTTGCCACCCGGATGACACCATACTCATCGGTGCGCAGCTCAAATCCTGTACCACGCGGCTGGCGCTGCGCATCCGTCATTTTCCCCTGATTCAGCTGCGTCGCGCCATACGGCGTGCTCAGCGCAATATGCTCCTGCGCTTTCTGGTCTTCCATTCGCAGCTCATTGCCACCGCCGGTACGCAGAATATTCTGACTGCGGTTGTCAGCGGTCACGATGTCAGGGTGTCCGGAATCATGGAACGCATGCGCAATATAAGGGCGGTCCGGATTGCCACCGTGAAACGCCACTCCCACTTCCGTACCGTCTGTCAGGGGCATGTGCCAGCCATACACCTCTCCGGCGTATGGCGAGGCCCGCCGCAGCCACGGATACGCGTAACCCGGCTCGCCCTCGTCCGGATGAAAATCCATTCGTACCCGGTAACGCCCGGTGTTATCAATATGCGCGTAGCGGTCATAGGGTGTAACGCTTTCCACCCGGCCAGGCAGTGTGCCGGTGATGTGAGGACGGGGACATTCCGCAGGCCGGAAGCCATACGCCTCCCGGTACGGCATCCCCCACAACGACACGTACAGCCGTGAGTCACGCGCCCCCCGGAACGAGGTGAAGGTCACCAGTATGCCCTCATTCAGGCCATGCAGCCCCGCCCCCTCGGGATTTATCACCTGCCCCGGACTCAGCCAGTAAGCGTTGCTGAACAGGTGAAGGTAAGCCGAGTTATTCTGCTCGCGCTCATGGCGGATGCGGGCATAAAAGCCCCCGGTTTCAGGGGCCGGGGCGCTATCCTCTCCGGCGTGTAGATAAGACTCGCTATCACGGTAATGCCCCCCCGTCGTCACGCCCGCAGCACGCACAGAAGCAGCAGCGTCCATGGGCTCACGTGCGGTACGAGGATTGTAATCACGAACCGAGACGTTCCCCGTCGCCGCGTTGTGCCAGGTGCGCAGCCCCCAGCAGCAGAGTTCAGCACCATCATACAGACCGGACGGTTCATGGTATGGCAGAGGCTGCTCAGGCAGATACTGCTGCTGGCTGTCACCAAAGACCGTCACATCCAGTCCGGTCACATCGTGCATCGTCTGGCGATACCAGATGCCGACCTCTGCCAGAATACGCTGCACAAACGCCAGGTCCGTCTCCTGCCACTGGGTGATGAGTTCGCGTTCCGGGTAATCGCCGGTCAACTGAAATTCAAAATCCGGCCCTTCCAGACCGTGCGAGCGCAGTATCTGCGCCACCAGCTCCGGCACGGTGGCATTCTGATAAATGGCGCAACGCCGGGAGCGCGACAGCAGCGCCAGACGGGATCCAAGGGTCACGGCATAGTGAGACTGGTCTGCGTTTGAGGAAAGCCATTCCAGCTCCGTGATGACCCCCTGCACCACCTTGTGATGGCGCAGACTGAAACGCGCTGACTTCAGCAGCACGCTCTCTGCGCTCACCGTTCCTGAGGTGGTAAATTCAATACGCCATGAAAACGGCCTGCTCAGCGCCTCTGTCCCGCGAAAGCGCAGAACGTCGGCCCTGACCGTGCTGTCGCTTATCACCAGTTGATACGGGTTATGTCCGCGAACGGTACTCTTATCATCCACCCTATTTCTCCTTCACCGGCACCAGACTCAGACTGCCATCGCCCAGCTCAACGGTCCGGGCCTTGTCCGGATCCAGTTCGTCACGTCGCAGCACCAGTCGCCAGGTATTTTTCTTCAGATCCGGCTGGCGAAACAACGCCACCACCGCCACGTAAGCGGCATTTTCCTCCATCGGCATATTCAGCGTCACATTGCCGCCGGGCATCACCAGCAGCGAACGGGAGGCCAGCATATCCTCTTTCAGGACCGGGCTGTCATCACGCAGCAACGTCTGATAATCAGCGGAGTCCAGGCTTTTCCGGTCCTTCAGCTGATACACCCTGACCATGGTCGCCAGCGGCGTCTGGGACTCATCTGCATTCAGCGCCGCACGCGGTGACAGATCCAGGTGCAGCGTTTTGATTTTTTTGTAAAACAGCGAGGTTGCCATACTGTGCGTGCCGTCATGGATGCTCTGGGCCAGTCCGCACCCGCTCAGAAGAGTGCACAGAAGCGGGAGCAGGGCCCGCCGGAGGTTCACAATTTTCATGGTGTTTCCTGTTCAAAACGATACTGGCCGTTCTGCGACGGGGGCAGTACGGCCACAGACAGACTTTCATAGCGGCCCGTACTGACGGTGATCTCACGGCTCGCTGAGGTTTCACGTCCCTGATGCCCGAGGACGCCGGTCTGGCCGAGGCGAACCCGATGCTCCCGGTGTAGCCGGGGTTCCGGTATCAGGGACAGCGGCACACGAAGCTGAAGACGGACATCGCTGCGATACCCGAGGTACACCCGCAGCAGAACCCGCAGGTCAGCGTGAAGCGATCCCCCCGGCAGCCAGCCTGCCGCCTCTTCCCGGTCTGTAGTGCTGAGCGTTACCCGCACCCGACTGCAGCCTTCCGGGGCAGTCTGCCCCAGCACGGGACGTGCAGAAAGCCTCACGCGGTTTGCCCTCTCCAGACCGCTGCGTACGCCCACCGGGACACGTATCACCTCATAATTGCTTACCGTCGTCTGCGTCCGGGGAGCCAGCAGGCTGACCAGCGCGCGGATCCCTTCGGCATTGCGGGTCGGCAGACGCATGTTGCCCAGCAGGGCCAGAAAGCGGGACACGGGCGTGGCAATCCGTCCGGCGGTACCGGGTATCCCCAGACCAATCAGCCCCAGCAGACACTGTGAGGTCGCATCCGTCCCTCCCGCCTCAAACGTGGCCGGGTACGCATATTTGCGCCAGATCCGGTAATACTGCGTGGTAATACGGTGGCTGAACATATCCAGAAAGGCGGTGACGGCTTCATACCCTTCACGCCGGGTGGCAATATCATCCAGATAGTGCGTCGGCAGCGGGGAGTCCACGCCGTATACCCCGAGGAAGGTTGTCCGTACCGAGAGCGGTGCATCCGGATCGTCCTCATTCTCCTCCACGGCCCGCAACTCGCTGACCGGAAACCCCATCCCCGGCCAGGGACGAAAGCGAACCGGATCGTTTTCGGGATGACTGGTACTGCCAAGTGCAGGCGCATCAGGAGCCGCCTGCTCCAGCAACCGGCAGAAACGGTAGAAATTAACCCGCCAGATCTCGTCCCGCAGTTGCTCTGTCAGCCGGGTACGTGCTGACTGTGATTCTCGCACCATCGCAGTCGTTCTCCTGTGGGCTGCAGCAACAGCGTCAACTGATTAAAAAGATGAATATCGGCATACAGGCTGAAGAATCGGTGCAACAGCTCCCCGAAAAGATTCACATCCCCTTTACCGGCAAACAGCCCGGTGTCCAGGGTGATTTCAATATCGACACCGCGCAGCATCACCCCGCGCTCAAAGCGGCGGATAAGGGTATGCCTCACATCCACAATGGCTTCCAGACGGCGACGGTTCATTTCATCGTCGCTCCAGTCGTACAGCGCCAGCGTCCCCCGCAGCACCTCCGGGTTATCCATCATGCTGAGAAAGTTCGACCCCAGATGGCTCATGACCCGCCAGTGAAAACGATCGCGGGCAGGCGGGTAGAGCGGCATCGTGGGTGCCGTCAGGTTCTGGATCTGCAGCGGAATTTTTCCGGCTTTCACCGGTCTGTCCAGCCGCGTGCTCCTCAGCGCCATACGGGGTAACTGACCGTTGGTCACGGTCATTTTCATCGACAGCACATCGGTTTTTTTTGCCAGCTGGTCAGCATCGAAGGAATCCCCTCCCAGAATAAGCCAGGTGTCATACAGACCAGAGGGACCGCGTTTCACCCGGGTATGAAAATAGCGCTCTGGTGCGCCATGGCGCATCATCCCGCCACGGTGACGAAAGCTGGTAAACGGCACATAGCGCTGTTGACCATTTTTCACCGTCCCGTGGATCTCATCCACGCTGTAGATCTCGGTATGCCCGTCCTGGATCCGCAGGGGACGCAGAAGATATTCATTTTCCAGCGGATCCAGAGGCATCGGATCCGCTTCCAGCGTGAACAGGTTGATGACCGGCGCACAGTGCAGACGAACGTTACCTGTGCCAAACGTTAAATCGGCAGGCCAGGCCTCGCTGAGCACGATATCCACCTCAAACCACGTACTCTCCGGTGCCAGCACAAGCTGTTCCAGCCCCCGGAGCCCGACAAACATGAATTTTTCCCGGAAGCTGAAATACTCCAGCAGCAGCTGATAGCCACTGAATGCGGATGCGCCCTTTGGCCACAGACGATCATCGTCAAAGCCCAGCGGTTTACACCAGCCGTCAAAGGGCTGTCGCTCCGGGATCCCCGCATGGCGGACATACATCGCCTGAACCTGGCGCGTCAGCGCCAGATGCAGGGCTGAACTGACCGGTGCATCCGCACAGAGGTACAGAACAACTTGCTCCATCCCTGCCTGCGCCAGGTCAGCCCGGGCGGGGCATTCAAAGCGCAGCCGGATGGCAGACCGACCGTCGGTTTCCGTCTGCAGACGGGCTTGCGCCAGATGCAGGGGCTGCAGCATCAGCGCCCGGGTGGTCCGGTACTGGCAGGCCGTCTGCCGTGGCCCCACCGGACGGGAGAGCACGGAAAACCCCTCCGGCAGCCGTTCCGCCTGCCGAAGTTGTTGCCACGGTGGCGCAAACTCCACCACCGACAGGGAGGGGATGGTTCGCAGATAATGCGGCCACAACAGGCTCACCAGGCCTTCCGTCAGTTCAGGCAAATCGTCATCCAGCTTTTCGCGAAGACGTCCCATCAAAAACGCAAACCCCTCCAGCAGGCGTTCCACATATGGCTCAACCGCACCGGGTTTATCAAGATGCAGCATCGACGCTCTGTCCGGATGGGCGCGGGCGAATTCTTTTCCGGCCTCGCGCAGATAGCGCATTTCGGCCTCGTAATAACGCAGGGTTAAATCATCCATTCCTGTCTTCCTGATAGTCTGAAAGCGATCAACTGCAGAGCACCATGGCCCGGGCAGGATCGAGGTTAACCAGCGAGGCCAGCAGGCTGTCCATCTCCGGAGCCAGCCGTGTACGCTCACTGTCGTGACGCCCCGCCCGCAGGCGAAGCAGCTTCAGACGCCGGGCAAGCACTTCAAACAGCAGCCCCGGCTCCCAGTCCGCCAGCGTCAGTTGCGGTGCCTGCGCTGCCAGCTCGCCCAGAAGATGCATCGCCATGTCATTGCGGCCATACTGCTCTGCCACGCGGGCCATCAGCAGGCGCACCATCCACCGGCCCCGTGGTGTCTCAAAACCTGGCCGGGTCTGCAGCCACGTCAGGGCAGCCTCCGGCCCGTCACTGTCCCCCTTCGCGGTCGCCTCCGCTTCCAGGGTCTGTATGTCCTCATCCACCGCGACTGTCGTCGCAGCAGGCTCATGTCCAGGATGCCGGGGTGCCTCATTCACGCGTTCCGCAATCCAGTGCAGGGTGACCTCATCAGCAAATGGACTACCATCGTTCCAGGCCAGTGTCTCAATACCGGGCAGTCGCGTCAGAAACAGCCGTAAATCCGCCAGCACCGCATCTGCAATAACCTCGGGTTGTTCCCCTGCCTTGCTCAGCCCCTGCCAGAGGTACCACTGCAAATCGAGCCAGAAATGATTGACGCCTTCAGCAAAAAACTGTTCGGACAGGGTCACCAGCGCCGACCAGCTTTGCTGGCGGTAAAGGCGGATCAGCTGTGCCCGGTAATCGGCACGGGGGGGATTAAGCCGGGTTGTCCCGTCCGCCGCCAGCGGAGGCAACTGCTCAACGGTGTCCCAGCGAACGGTTTTCATCAGACGGTGTGCGGCCAGCCAGCCTGACGGCTGTTCACCCAGCCAGCGGGACAGCTGGCGGGTCTGTTCCAGGACATCCCTCGCGGACAATTTTCCCGGTACCGCGCCCCCGGAAAAGGGTTGCGGAGCAGGAGAAGCCCCCTGAGGGCTGACATTCTGGGGCAACATCGTCCCCGCGCCCCCGGCATTTTCAAGCTGTACGCGCAGGGCCTGGCATAACCCCGTGAAGACAGGCCGTTCCGCTTCCGGCCATTGACTCACCGCCTGGTGTAACTGCAGCAGGGCCATTGCCACCGTGGCCGTGTCTTCCGCCACTACGCCAGGAAAACGCCCGAGACTGTCGATAATGCGCTCACTGTTGAGCCATTCCAGTGATGCCCGTCTGGCATTCGCCCGCTGAGGATGCAGCTGAACGCCAAAACGTGACACCAGTCCGTACAGCAGCAACAGCCCCTCACTGAGTCCCCGGAGCCCCTCATCCTGTAGTCGGACCAGGGTATACCAGGTCACCACGCGGATATCCTTGGCCGTATGGCAAAGGAACGCTCCCGCCCGCAGACAAAGCTGCGGCAGATCCCCGCCTGAGGTTTTGTTTATCTCCTCACGCATCCACAAAAAATCGTCCTCGTAGGCCGGATCTTCGCCCGCTGGCACCGCATCGCCAAAAGGCTGCAGCCAGTCTTCCAGACCCGAGAGCGTCTCCTGCGCGACCTGCAGTAACCGCTGCTGTGTCTCTGCATCAGGTGCGCTCAGGTGAAGCAGTTGTTCAGGGGCATTCATTCGTTGTCCTCCCCGGATAAAAGGGACGCATCAGGCTTATCGGATATCACGTCATGTGGCCCCGCAAAAATCGTTTCCGGCAGACGAAAGTTCCTGAGTTTCAGTAATGCCAGAGGCCCGCCACCCAGTTCGCTGCGCAGGACCATACTGAGCGGGTGACCGTCGGCCGTCAGCCAGAGAAGCTGAGTACGGCTGCTGTCCAGCGGTGTGGTTCTGGCCTTCTCCAGCAGGCGGATAAGACTCCATACGCCCTGCTGACTGTCATACAGCTGAAGCCCCCCGTTACGGTTACTCTGCCAGCTCAGGGACTCCCCCGGGCTGTAGGTGTCCCCCGGCCAGGCGAAGCTCTGCCAGCTTTCCATCTGGTTAAAGTAATCCAGTTGTTGTCCGTCCACCGTCAATTGCATCCGGGCCACGTCTTTCGACGGTCGGGGCAGGAGTTCAAAATGAACCCCGGCATCACCTCCTGCAAAGACGATGTCGGAAAGCGCGGTCAGCTGGTTCACCGCCGAGAGAAATGCAGGGTTAATACGCATCCCCTGACTGGCCGCAGGATCCACCACCCAGCGATTGCCCTCCAGACGCAGCATGCCCCCCAGATTCGCGTGCAGAAAGGTGGAAATCCGCCCTGTATCCGCCCGTAAAAACTGTGCCAGCATCGGTAAAGAGGCATCACTGCCGGTGGCGCTGAACGGATAACGTCCGGTAAAGGCGGTATTCCATGGCCTCACAATGGCGCTCTGCCAGCGGGCGTTCAGCCCACCCGCCGCCGGGGCCAGTACCTGACGCCAGGCCAGATCCAGCGGCTGAACAAACAGTGCCTGACCGAATCCGCCCCACGCCTGCCCGAGACTCGCGGCCACCAGGCTGCCGTAGTCGCGGGTGTCGGTCAGATCGCCGGATTTTCCCTGAAAGACCGCCTGCGCCAGCGCCTGTGCCATCTCCTGCGGATCGGGGGCGCTGGTCACCTGTTGCAGTTTCAGCCGCAACTGCGTGACGCGGGTAAGCCAGGCCCCGAAACTCAGGTTACCACTGTTGTCGCTGCCCTCATGCCCTGCCATCAGCCCCAACAGGGGACCAAACACGCCATCCAGAGGACCTTCCGGCCCCCGGGCCTGCGCGGCAAACTGCTCGCCGTTCGTCACTTTCCCCATCAGTTTTTTCGCTGAGTTCACCAGCGTGTCTGCCAGTGCACCGCCTTTCTGGCCGGTTTTTCCCTGATAGCTGAGGGTGTTCATCAGCGCCACCAGGGGAGACTGCCGGGCATCAGACAGCAGGTTAAGCTGAGCCATCGCGCCGGACAGTGACGACGCAGGATGCCAGCGGATGCTGTTGACCATACCGAGCCAGGCGTTGCCAAAATCGGTAAAATAGCGTTCCGTCAGCCTGGCCTTTAACGCCTCCGGCGACGCCTCGCTGCCGGGTTTGTTCGCCTTGTCGGTCAGCACCCAGTCAATCTCCTCCCGACGGGATTTCACGACATTATCAATGGCGCTCTGCACCTGTGACTCCCAGGCCTGACGAGTGAACATCCCCGGCACCACCTCGTCGGTGGAGAACAACGAAGACGCATCCGTATCGCCGGTCATATCGGCCAGCGTCAGGTCCGGCCAGTTGCTGGCAATCTGTTTCAGCATCTGCTGGTACAACCCGGAGTCCGCATTATGCTGACCGATTTGCTTCAGCAGGATCTGACGCACGGTCCCCACCAGTTCGCGATCGGGCGTCACCGCCCATTCCGGGTGCGCCGCCAGATTCTGTCCCCAGAACCCCGCCAGCGAGGGTGCCAGCGTCTGCCAGGTGCCCGCAGGCACGCCATCACGCTGCGGCCAGGCCGTCAGGATATATTTTGCCATCCAGGCAGCATCCGCTTTATCCGGGCGCGACATCATCAGATAGTCTTTCAGCAGCCCGTAAGCCTGCTGCGCCTCCTTCGTCCGCGCATCGCTCGCAGGCGGCAAACGAACAAAGGCACGAAGACGGGTGCTGAGCTGTTGTGCGGTTGCATCACGCATCAGCAGGGTATTATTGCGGGCATAAAGCGGCCACAGAGCCGCAAGCGTATCGTGGTCCTGATTGAGGCCAAAACGGGTGTACCACGGCGCTCCCCGGGCTTCCCGGTACTGAAGACGGGCAATAGCCTGCTGCAGCGCCATCTGGTGATGCAGTCGGGCGGCCAGCGAACTGTGGGTATCCGCCGCCTGGCTGGCAGTCTTCTGCGCCAGATAAATTTGTGTACGATTCACGGCAAGCGACAGGCCGGTGCCCGCGCCCCACAGCACGATGAGCGCCAGCAGGAGAGCTTTTCCCCGGGTTGTCCAGTCCGTCGTGATTTTTCGGGCGCGAACCACCACGCTGTCCTGAGCAATGGTCTGCCATCCCGGCGAGGACAGCGCACTGTGAGGGAGCGATGCGGTACGGATCTGTGCCGGACTGAAGACGAGGCCACGCAGATGATAAGGTGCCGTTGCGCCCAGCAACCCGGTCACCAGCGTCTTAATATCGCTGCGCAGGGTATCCTGTAACCGGGACGACAGACTCAGCAACCCGTCGTGGCGCAGGTCATTCAGCACCGCGCTCATCCCAGTCTGACGCAGACGGGGAACCAGCGCATCCACCTGTGACAGTAAGGCTTCCGGTGTGCTTCCCGGTCCCGACAGAGCCGCAACCGCCTGGCTGGGTCCGCCCTCAGAAAACCCCTGATGTGCCAGCGGCAGCCACAGCCAGACCGGTGCCAGCCAGCCCAGGAGCTGGTCAGCTTTCTGACGGTAACGGATACAGGCATCACGCGCCTGCTCATCGGGGAAAGCGTCCGTATGCACTATCTGGACAATCCCGCTCAGCGGCTGACGGGGGCGAAGCTGTCTGAGCACAGATAAGACGTTTTCATCCGGTGGCAACTGCGCATCGCCACCGTAAACCAGCAGACAGCCTTCAACATCCTGCCAGTGCTCACTGCTCAGCCTGGGGGCAGCGCTCTCCGTATCTTCCGGACTCCCCGTCACAAGGAAAATACGGACTTTCTTTTGCCAGCGCGGACCGTAACGGAGCTGAAGGTGATCGCGGATAGTTTCAACACAGAGACTTTTTTCACGACTTCCGACCTCGGGGAGGTCGGTTAATATAACCCCGACATCCTGCTTCCGGTTTGCGCCCCACTGATAATACAGACCGGATTTACCTGAAGCATTGAACATCTGTTCAGCCAGCCAGCCCAGTAAAAACCAGATAGCAGCCATCAGCGAACAACAGGTGAAGATCCGCTGACCATCCCATGGACCAAGCCCTGTTGTGGACACCATTGTTTCCGGAAAGGCATAAAACAAAAAAGCCACGATCACCGTCAGAAAAAACAGAACCGCAACAGTCGTGCCAATCAGTGTTTTCACTTTTACTTTAGACATTCCCTTGCCGTTCCTCGTGCATTTTTTCTTTAGTGATAACCATGACCCAAATCTCATCAATATCAGCTGCTGGCTGGGCGGCAATAAGCTGGGGTCCCCTTGTCTCACAAACTGCTTCAGCCAGCCCTGCGGCAACCCACAGCGCCGCCTGACCGCAATACCCCAGGACAGAATCGAAGCAAACGTTGTTTTCTGACAGACTGTATGTCAGTCCATTTTCTTCACAGGCCGTATTCCAGCTCGCGCCCGTCTCCAGCAGTGGGCCACTACTCCACCCGGCCTGTAACGCGCAGCCATCAATTCCGGCCCACAGCAGGGCTCTGTTCAGGGTTTTCACGAGGGTAGTCTTACGACCTTTTTCAGGTCTGTGGAGACGAGGGGCGTCAGGAAATGCCACCGATTTACGGTTACAGAGCACCATCATTGTCACAGCATCAGCCTCTCCAGCCCGGGGAATGGACGGAAGAGAAAATGTGACAGCAACAAGGATACCCGGCACCTCATGGCATTGATCCAGCCAGAAGTCAAATGCAGCCGCTCCTCTCTCAGAGAGAAGATGAAAAGTACTTCCGGTCACCTGCAAAAATTTATTGATGAGAAGAGGCTTAACCTCTGACTCCAGGTCAGTGTCACAATCCAGCGCCAGCCAGCAGGCGATTCCCCGGGGAAGATGTTTTACCACTCCAGCCAGACTCGATGACAGTTTGTTAACCGCATCATCCAGCGCCTTCGGAAAATCCTGTCGAAAATCAATCATTGCGGCATAATTGACCTGTGCGGAACTGCCCCGTGATGGTGACAGTTCCGCGACGGGTGATGCCTTGCTGATGGCAGACAGCAACTGCCCGGGTTTATTTCCGGCGGCGAGCTGGATACGCGTGGCGAGGATCCAGGCACAGCGTTGTCCACGACGAATCTCCTGGTCAATAAGCGCTTCACGTGCCACATTTCGGGACTCAGCGGCAACCTGCTGAATTTTGTAACCAAAACGCCGGACTGAAAAAATCAGGCCCCAGCAACAAAAAGGTAATCCCAGCGCGGTGAACCAGAAAACAAATCCTGTACGTTCTGACGTCCATCGCCAGAACGTCAATATAATTCCAGTCAGCATGACAAATGCGAGAAACAGCAGCCAACGCCGGGTGTCTGGACGCCGGACCTTCGCCGCTTTCTCCGGAATAGCATCCAGCCAGACAGGCATATTCAGCCCACCTTCGCCAGGGAGAAGGAGCTAATCAGTGTACAGCCACAACCGCATTTATGGCCGTGAAACGCCACGGGAACACCATGATCAAGATAATCAGGATTACCCTCAATAATCGTAGTGGGACCATGACCGTTAACCGGGCAGGAAACTTTGTCACCTTTACGGGCAACGCCGATACCGCCGAACTTCATGGTTTCTGAACCAGTGAGAACCGCACCACCGTGGGTGGTTTTATCCCCCTTACGAATAATAGGTAACATGAGTAAATTCCTTATTAAAAAATCAAAAAAAATGCGAATATATTTCATTGTCTCACCCTGTGCTTACCAGGTGTTTTTAAAATCGATTTGACTCAACAAGGTTGATTCAACCCAGCCCGTGATTGTACGCCCTGATTTTGTTTGATACGATACTTTGCTATACTCTCCTTCTATTCCTAAAAGATGAACATAATCTCCATTAATGATAAATGTTTTAGTTTGTCTCATAACTGAGTCTTTTTTATCAAAGAAATACACCCGTCCCTTACTTCTAACCCGATAAACAACATCACCTAAAAGACAGTATTTCTGAGCTTTCTCATATTCTCTATTATAAGTTAGTTTGATTGGTTTTTCTGGATCGATAGTCGTGTTAAGTAACTCGCCATTACTCTTATCAAACACTATCCATCCTATTGTTCCTGTACCATCAGTATCAACCTCTAGTTTCGCTCTAATTATTTCACTATCATCCTCATCAATTATTAAATTTACTTTTCGCGGCTTAACACCCCAGTCATTGAATGGATAATTACTACTTCTCACTAACTCAGTAAAGTATGAATAACACTGTTCTGGAGTCGCTGAATATGACACAGACAAAGGAAGCAAGGAAAACAATGGGATTATTATTTTGATATGAATTTTCATTTATCCTCTTTATTGATTTCATCGATAAATGGGTGCCTCATTTTAGAAATTGCAGTTCTATAATGCTCTTGTACTGAAGGATCTCGTGAGTGCCAGCGTGCCCAATTACCACCATTTCTGTTTATATAATCAACTTTATACTCCATTGCAGCTAAAACTGATGGGAAAATTATATAACCTTTTTTCCTGCTTGTTACTTGCTGATTCCCACCCTGACCACTTAATCCTTTGTTTTCAAAAGCCCACCAAATTCCAATAGGTGTATATTCTGGATGTAATGAAAACAGTGACTCATTCCAACCATATCCTGGTGGTTGAGGATTTCTACCTGATACCTCCATGCCACCCGCACCACATCGTTTATACTGTGTCGATTGGAAGTGACCAGTTTCATCCCGATAAAGCTGCTCTATTATTTTAGCCATATTATAGCCATGTTCTATATAAATGGTCCTTAAAGCCTCTTTAGCATCAGAAGGGGTATAATTCCTGTACGTGGAAACCGTCTGGATCTTCAAATAGCCAAGAAACATTATTGGATGCATATGCCACAGTGATGGCCCCAGTTTTAATTTACTGGCATCCTGCATCCAGGCCATCTTGTCGATAAAAGCCTCACTATAAGCCTTCCATTCCGGTGCTTCTTTCTTTAACGGTTCCAGAAATGACTGCCATATTGCATCGCCTTTTTTGTGATACCAGTCGCTCGGATGCTTCACTATCGCTTTTTGCACAACATCCTGGTAGTCCGGTCGGTGAATCGCCCGCAGGTATTCTCCAGAAGAGTAATACGGTTCCCCGCTGTCAATCTTATTCAGCAGGTACTGGTAACCGTGTTTTGCCATTGCATGGCTGGGACGCGGATCGTTTTTAGCCACTTCCAGAATCCATTCAAAAATACGCCGCACCAGCCCCACTGGCTGGGTTTTACCATCAAGGTAATCAAAACTCGGAGGGTCTACAATTTCCGTTCTGAAACCCAGTTTCCCCAGGTCATACTGAGATAATAATTCCGGTTGAGCCTGACCTTTGGGAACATAGCCATTTTCAGGGGGCAACAGCCAGTATTCCTGGTTTGTGGTGGTATCCGTCTCTGTTCTCAGGTCGCTCAGTTTCAGCAATCCGGCCCTGTTGGTCACTCTGCCGTCTTTCCCGAACGTTCCGGCCCGGATATTTTTACTGTACAGCTCCAGATCCGGCGAATACTTCAGCCACAGCGGATGTTCAGCACCGGCCTTTTCCGGATTGTTGAGAAACTGTGGCAGGTTATCATCCATACTGAAGCACTCAATATGCACCTGATAACGCGAGACATAGCTGCCATCTTTCGGCGACTGATAATATCCCAGATGCCCAACCGGATCTCCCGCGTGGATAGCGAAAGGCTCCGGACATACCACCTGGTCAAATACCATGCTGTCTTTCGCCGGTGGCATCAAGGAACGCCACCATGCAGGCAGCACCACAGAACCAGCCCCCGGAGCGATATTGTTGTTATCAACCAGCATCCAGTACTGCTGCCCGGCTTTAAGCGATGTTTTTACATTGTTTTTTTGTGCTTCTTCATTCAGCCCCTGGTAAGTCACCAGCCCGTATTTGCGCTGGTTGAAGCCCATCACGTGCAGACTGTCGTCAGACTCATCCCATTCGACAATGGCACCTTTCGGGATCGTTCCAGCCCGGTAACTACTGTTTACTGAATCCGGGTTATGGCTTGCCGCAACCATGAGCCAGTCAGGATGATAAACCGACAGTGCATTCTGAACGGTCCAGAGGGGTTTATCCTGCTGTTCGTCATAAGCCGAATAAGGGGCCAGATGCATATAGAGAGTATAAAAATGCAGGCCGCTTTTTTCCGTCTCCCCCGGCTGAATATAGTGACGAACCAGCAAAAATGAGCCGGAAAACAATAGCGGCCCGGATTCCCATGGAATATCGAGATAATCCTGGCAGATCCGGTAGGCAACGACTTCTCCGTCAGCCATACAACGCACAGCCTGCTCCCCCTTGTACGCCACAGGGAAGTCTGTGTGCTCTGATACCGCTTTGCCACTAAGTGCACACCAGGGGGTCGTGACCTGCGTGATATGGATCCCTGGATGCCACATCCCACTACGCCCGACAAGAAAAAGTCCCGTAGGCTCTCCGTTCAGATGAGCAAGCACATCCTCCTGATGACTAAACGCATTTCCCCTGCGATCGGCAGGAACCGGCCATACAATTTTGGGTATAACAGACACGATGTTTTATCTCCGTCAGTCGTGAAATGACTTGCTGTCGATATGCTTCACTTCCGTCAGCGTGGATACGCCGAACTCTGAGGTATCTGCAGAAAGGCTCGCTCCCGAGCCAGGCACCAGATACTCCGCCACCTTCATGATCATCTTCCCTTCAGAGCCATGCTCAATGCCGTTCTCGCTCAGCTTCAGGTAAGAGCCGCCACCGTTCAGCGTCAGCGTTTTCGGCGTGCTGATGATGATTTCATCCTCTGTACTGGTGATGGTGACCTGCTTCTCCGCGCTGAGCGCCATCGTATTGTGCTGGGCCTGGATGGCGATATCCCCCTGACCGGCAATCAGTTTCATCCCCTCTTTATGCGCAAAAAGCCCCAGTGACGCCTCTGCCGCCACCGAGACGTTTTTCATCGCCCCCAGGTCAAGATGCTGACCGGCGTTGACCATCACGTTCTGGCTGGCCGTCAGTTGTACATGTTCACCTGAGGTGAAGGCCACGCCACGGGGAGCGCTCGCCAGCAGTACCGCAGACTGCAGCTGTTTCAGCCGCTCATCAAGCAGCGCCCTCTGGGCCCGGATATCACAGGTCAGCGCCTGTGCCGCCTGCGCCGCGTCATGCAGCGCCTGCATTTCATTATTCGCCTGCGTTATCTGGCTGACCGCCGCGCTCATCTCCAGCACCAGGCCCTGTGCTTTCGGCTGCTCGTCAGCGCTCAGAAACAGTCCACGCGCCGCACGAAGGGCACCGTATTCGTCGGTGCGCAGCTCAAAGCCGGTTCCCCGGGGCTGGCGCTCAGCGTTGACCAGATGCCCCATATTCAGCTGGCTCTTGCCGTATTCCGTCGCCAGTTTGATGTGCTCCTGCGCCTGCTGGTCCTCCAGACGCAGCTTGTTGTTGGACGGGGTACGCAGCACGTTACGGGTATGGTTGTCCTGCGTCACCGGGTCCGGGTGCTCTGAATCATGCAGGGCGCTGGCGATATAAGGCCGGTCAGGGTCGCCTGCATCAAAGGCGACCGCCACTTCCGTGCCGTCCAGCAGCGGGGCGTGCCAGCCGTATTCATATCCGGCGTACGGCTTCGCGAGCCGCAGCCAGAGGTACGCGTCTCCGGCACTGCTGTCGCTGCGGTCCACGTTGAGCCGGACGCGATAGCGCCCCTGGAGGTCCAGCCAGGCATAGCTGTCGCCCGTGGTCTCACTTTCCACACGCGCCACCAGCGTTCCGGCAACCACCGGACGGGCGACCAGAGGAGGACGAAAGCAGACCGTTTCACTGTAGGGAATAGCATCAAAATCCAGAATAAAGCTGCTGCTTCGGGAGCCACGAGTGCGAATACGGGTGATGACCATCCCCTCTTTCAGGCTCTCCGGCAGGGAAACGTCGCTCTCCAGCACCTGGCCGGGTAGCAACTGCGGACTGGTCGAGCGCCCGGTGACCTGATGCTGTGCGTTCAGGAGACGCTCATGGCGAAGCCGGGCATAAAAGGCCCCGGCTTCCGGGGTATCCGTATCCCCTGCCGACAGAAAAGGCTCCGCGTAGTGGTAGACCTCTCCCGTCGTGATACTGTCGTCACCGCTGAGACTTTCCGTGCTGTCCTGAGGTATCAGCGCCTGCCGGTAGTTATAGTCCCGGGTGGTCACACGGTTGCTCACCACCTGATGCGAAGTGCGGATAGCCCAGATGCTCGCCTGACCGTTATCACTGGTCCCCGATGGAGAACGTAACGGTATCCGCATCCCGAACAGATACTGCGCCTGGGTATCCATGAACACCACAACATCCATCTGGCGTTTTTCATCCATCTCCGTGCGCCAGAAAATCCCGACTTCCGCCAGGATTCGCTGCACAAACGCCAGGTCCGTCTCCTGCCACTGGGTAATGAGTTCACGCACCGGGTAATCCCGCGCCAGATGAAACACAAAGTCCGGGCCTTCCAGGCCATGCGAGCGCAGTATCTGCTCCACCAGCTCCGGCACGGTAACATTCTGGTAAATGGCACTCTGGCGGGTGAACTGCAGCAGCGCAATGCGCGGCACCAGGGTGAGCTGGTATGTCGTTTCATCCGCCGATGTGGAAAGTCGTCTGAAAGACCGCACCACACCGTGCAAGGTACGCAAGGGGGTGGCGGCCCTGCCGTTAAAATCCGGCACCTGAAACGTAAATGACGCAAATTTCAGCAATAGCGCATCACAGGCGATATCCGCCGCCCCGCAGGTCACCCGGATATGATAATGCCAGGGCGCACTGAGGGATTCTTCGGACCTGAACGACAGCACATCCAGAAAATGCGGGCATTCATGCACATCCAGACGGTAACGGGACTGGCTGATAAGCGTCTGAGCGGCCAGGTCTGCCAGACCGGTCAGTATCTCACTCATGGTTCACCTCTTTTTCCGGGGCCACAAACGCCATCACGATACCTTCCTCATCATGCCAGCCGAGCGTCAGGTGCTGCGGTTTCTGTCCGGCAGCGAGGTGATGCAACAGTTGCTGGCTCAGCACCGGCAGTATCTGCTGGTTAAGCAGGCTGTCGATATTACGCGCCCCGGTGTCCGGCAGCAGACAGGCCGCCGCCAGCGCGTCAAACAGGCTGTCATCAATGGTGGTGGTGATGCCGTAGTGGCGGGTGAGTCGCTGAGTGACTTTCTCAAGCTTCATCGCCACGATGGTGCGCAGCGGCGCTTCGCCGAGCGGGCGGTAGAGTACGGTCTGAAAACGCGCCAGCAGCGCGGGCTGGAAGTGGTCGCGCAGCAACGGTCTGACCAGTTCATGCAGTTCGCTGTCGGTGGTCTGCGGAGCTTCCGTCAGTTGCTGCATGATGTGGTCGCTGCCGAGGTTCGAGGTCATCAGGATGACGGTGTTGCGAAAATCAATTTCCCGGCCTTCGCCGTCGCGCATGAAGCCCCGGTCAAACACCTGATAGAACAGGTTCATCACGTCACGGTGGGCTTTTTCCACTTCGTCGAGCAGCACCACGCTGTAAGGGCGTTTGCGTACCGCTTCGGTCAGAATACCGCCCTGGCCGTAGCCGACGTAGCCCGGCGGGGAGCCCTTCAGCTGCGAGACGGTGTGCGGCTCCTGATATTCTGAGAGGTTGATGGTAATCAGCGACTTTTCACCGCCGAACAGCGCGTCCGCCAGGGCGTGGGCGGTTTCGGTCTTGCCGGTGCCGCTGGGTCCCGCCAGCAGGAACACGCCCTGCGGGCCGTTCTCCGGCGTCAGCCCGGTTTTTGACGCCCGCAGACGCTGTGCAATGGCGGCAAGCGCCGTGTCCTGACCCACCACGCGCCGCTGCAGCAGGGATTCCAGATGCAGCAGCTCCGTCTGTTCGTCTTTCAGTAATGACGAGAGCGGCACGCCGGTCCAGTCGGCAATGACCTCCGCCACCATCCGCACGTCCACGTCCGGGCACAGCAGCGGGCTGTTCTGCTGCAGGGCGTGCAGTTGTTGCTGCAGTTCTGCGGTCTGCTGTTGTGATTCGGGCGCATGGCGGCTGTCCTGCAGCTGTGCGACCAGTTTTTTCTCTTCCTGATAGCGGGCTTCGAGCAACTGCTGCTCCGTGGTGAGCTGACGGGTCTGCTGCGCAATCTCTGCCAGCCGCGCGGTCTTCACGGTCTGACCCACAGCCTGGTCTTCCAGCAGAGCCTCTTCTTCCAGCACCAGCGCATTCTCCTGCGCCGCCAGCCGGGTGAGGGCTTCCGGGACCGTATCGAGGCTCATGCGTACGCGGGCGGCGGCGGTGTCCAGCAGGTCCACCGCCTTGTCCGGCAACTGGCGTCCGGTGAGGTAGCGCCGCGACAGCGTGACGGCAGCGCGAACCGCCTCATCGCTGATATGTACGCCGTGGTGCTCCGCGTAGCGGGACTTCAGCCCCCGCAGCATCAGGCAGGCGGTGTCGTCGTCCGGTTCGTCCACCTTAACCATCTGGAACCTGCGCTCCAGCGCGGCGTCGCGCTCGAAGTACTGTTTGTATTCGCTCCAGGTGGTGGCGGCGATGGTTCTGAGTTCCCCCCGGGCCAGCGCCGGTTTCAGCAGGTTGGCCGCATCTGCGCCGCCCGCCTGATTGCCCGCCCCGATGATGGTGTGAGCCTCGTCGATAAACAGCAGCACCGGTAACGGGGACTGTTGTACCGCATCGATGATGTTTTTGAGGCGCTGTTCGAACTCGCCTTTGACACCGGCCCCCGCCTGCAGCAGACCGAGGTCGAGGGTGCGCAGGATGACCGGTTTGAGGGACTCCGGGACGTTGCCTTCTGCGATACGCAGCGCCAGGCCTTCCACCAGGGCGGTTTTGCCGACGCCAGGTTCGCCCACCAGAATCGGGTTGTTCTTGCGACGACGGGAGAGAATATCCACCATCTGACGGATTTCATTGTCGCGGCCAAACACCGGGTCGATTTTGCCGTCACGGGCTCTGGCGGTCACGTCGGTGGTGAAACGGTCGAGGACGGCCAGCAGGGTCGCCGTGGGTTTACCTTCTTTTGTGGCTGATGTGGCTGAGACTACAGTCTCGTCAGCACCAACCAGGCGGCCGACAAACGTCACCTTATCACCGCCGGTATCGTCGCATGGGCCGTTCCCGGCCATCAGCGCAGCCTCCTGCTGAACGTCAGGGCGCTCTTCCGAATAACCATCCAGCAGCGGACGCAACGCCGTGAGCTGCCCTGCGGTCAGGGAGAGCAGTGGCCAGAGGCCGTCGCAGAGCAGCATCGCCGGTTTATCCTTCATCGCCATCAGCAGGTGAAGACTGCGTATCTGCTCGTCACCCGCCATCGAAGCGCACAGCCAGGCCTGACGCAGCAGTTCGTTAAACTGTTCTGACAGCTGCGGTCGCCTTCTGACCGAACGCGGCAGCCGGTCCAGATACGCCAGTAAATCCTGCCAGACGTCATCCATATTCCATTCATAACGGCGGGCCAGCACGGTGAGGTCACCTTCACCCTGCTCCAGCAGCTTCAGCAGCCAGTGCTCAGGATGAAGCTCCGCGTGGGCCCGGGTCTGGCACAGCGTGGCTGCATCCTCCAGCGCCCGGGCGCAGAACGGGTTGAGACGACGCAGCAGTACAGCAGGATTTTCCATGTTCATTTACTCGCAGTCGGGGACCTTCAGGCACGCTACCGCCCCTCGCTGTTTCCTGGTGTTCAGGAGACCAGAGCGCATCAGGTCAGATTTCCGGATTGTGTTGTTTTTTGCTCAGCATCCGTACAAACAGACGTTCAGCAAAAAAAGCAGACAGGGATAACCCCGCCTGCTGACGTATTACGCGGTGGCGCGTTCGTTCCAGGCATCGGAGTGCATGATGTTGCCCTGAACGGTATGCCAGGTGATTTTCTCGTAACGCAGCGCCACCTCTTCCAGGTGGTTGTGCTTCTCCTTCGTCGGGTCCTTCACGTCGTGCATCACCGGACTGACCTTCACTACCTTCACGCCTTCCAGCGTGACGTTGAAATACACCTCCTCCTGACCCGCATCGTTGATGCGATACCAGTTGAATTCGGCGCTTTTCAGGGTCTGTCCGGTGGTCACCGCCTTGTACAAATACGGGCTGGAAGAATCGATTTCCTTGGTCAGCACCACCGGTGTGTGGATACGCGTGCCGGTGAGCTTGCCGGTGTTGTTGTCTGTCGGGATATAGACCTGGTGGTCAAACGACTGAACCTCAACACTCCCTTCACGGTCCTTCACATCCACGGAGCCCTTAATGTCCGCGCCACCATCGTCTTTCAGCCACAGATAAACCGGAATTGCCATATTGTTGATTCCTTTTACTTATTGATGTTGAGAAGCGCCACCATCCTGTGATGGCATCGGGTTTGTGCCCGGTATCCGGCAGGCATCCGCCTGCGGGACCAGACGGATTTCAACCCGACGGTTGGCCGCCCGGCCCGCCGTCGTGTCATTGGTCTGCAGGGGACGTGTCGCCCCGTAGCCCTGCACCGCAAAACAGCTTTCCGGCACGCCACCGGTGTCCCGCATCCAGTCGCGTACCGCTTCCGCCCGCTTAAGGGACAGCATCTGGTTCAGCGACGAGCTGCCTGTGTTGTCGGTATGCCCGCTGACCACAATCAGCCAGCCGGGCCTCGCCTTAATACCCACCAGGGCATTCACCAGCACCTTTGTGGAGCCGGGTTTCAGGGTGGCACTGCCGGGGTCGAACAGCGACAGGCTGTCAAGCCGCACAATCTGCGGAGGTGCTGTGGGTGTTCGGGAACGGTCCTGCGTTGCCTGGGGCACAACTGGTGCAACGGTATCGGTAACCTGCTGCAATGCCCGCAGCAGCGGCTCGCCGGTATACAGCCCTAATCCGTAACGCAGTGGTTCACCCTGTCGCTGCCAGCGTTCAAGCTGAAGTCTGCGCTGCGTCACGGCAGGCAACACCTGAGACCGACCGGATACAGGATGTGTACGCCACCGGGTCAGCAGGTCATGGGTACCGTTAATCAAATGGGCGTTGTTAACGGTGGAAAATGCCAGGGCGGTCAGCAGGCACCCCGTCAGAAAAGCCAGCGTATAACGCGCGGCAACCGAATGTCCTACCGGTGACGATGCGCGGGCAAGCACCGGCAACAGCACATCCACGAAGGTCATGGCTTCGCAGGCAGGCGCAGAGGTAACGTGGTAACGTACTGCCGCCGCACGTATCAGCCAGCGTTGCCAGAGCGAGGTGTCAGCTGTCTGCAGTGCGTTCAGACGAAGCACCACCGCCAGGGGCGATACCACGGGAAAATAATCATCAGGACGCGTCAGCTCACTGAGCATGAAGGACCGGCAGAACGCCATCGCCTGCGACAGCACCGGTATACTGGCAATATGATTATCCTGCTGCTGCCATTCACTGAAGGCATACACCTCACCATCATCCGCGCAGGCACTCACCTCCCGCCCCTGAATGATGAACCAGGGTGTATCATGTCCGGCAAACATGCACTGCAGTACCACCGGCAGCAGAATGTTGTGCGTATCCCTGATGCGTTTAATCTGCTGGCGCAGGTTTTTCAGCGACAACCGCAAAGCCACCTCATCATCCCGTCCGTCTGGCTGGCAGCAGTACACCACCGATAACCGCCCCGAGAGCGCTGGCGAGTGACTGAGCAGGTGACTGACCTGTGCCGACAGTGCCCCCGGCTCCCCGGTCAGTAGCCAGCACCCGGTGGACGTTTTACGAAGCAGCTGCCCGGCAAACATCTCCTCCGCGCCATCCCCGCACACCAGCGCCACCGGGCCGTGCACGTCAATACCAGAATACACCTCGTCAGATACGGACTCTCCCGACAGCCGTCTGCGATGAAGCACCCACCCCATACCCACCAGCAGCGTCAGCACCGTTAACAGACTGCGACTCAGCACCGAAAACGGCACAAATCCCCACAACAGCCACATTGCCGCGCAGAAGCAGATCGACACGAACAATACGGCGCGGAAAGTCAGTGATATCCGCATCAGGAAGCGAACCCCGACAGATGTGTCGTCAGTAACGACTGCAGCCAAAGGTGTCCCCCCCACCAGGCCAGCCCGGTCACCAGAAGAGCCGAGACCAGCCAGAAACCGAAGGTGCGCAGCAGACCAAAACGATGACGGGTACGGTCATGCACAACGAGGGAAAGATCAGATGGCAACGGCGGTACTCGCGCCGCCAGCGCTTTCAGCACCGAGTCCCGTTGCGAAGTGTCGTCTTCTTTCAGGGTATATACCCCCCGGAAACCAAAGACCAGCACACGGTGATAGCAGGTCAGTACCGCCTGCACTGGCGCAGGCTGATGCAGCACATCGGTAATACGCTCCCACAACGTGCCACCGGCCTGCAGGGTACTAAAATACCGGGCCTGCAGGGGAGCCGCTTTCCATTCTTTCGGCACGGGCTCCGTACGTGACGCGTCGCCGGAGATCACATCACTGTCCACGGGGATCGCATGAAGCCTCAACACCGCTTCATCCAGCAACGCACACTGGGCATAAGAGATATGCTCGCGACTGGTCTTATCGTACCCCGCCAGCTCCAGCGCTTCACGAACCCGCTCAACTTCTGCACAACAACGCTGATACAGTATTTTTCCTTCCGGCACGGCAGCCCCCCGCCGCAACAGGGAGACCATCAGCCAGGTCTCCGCCATCAGTTCGTCAATATCCACCCCGGTCATGAGCGCAGCACCGCAAACAGTTCAAGCTCCACTGCACCCAGCAACGCCGGGACGTAGAACAGGCATACCCCCTGCTCCAGCATGGCGCGAGCCGCCGGATTATCCATGTCCATGGCAAAGTACTGATTTTCGAGACGAACAGGCAGGGCTGCTGGCACCCGCGAGACCGGCATTAACGGGATCCCCGCCAGTGCCAGACTGGAAATCGTACGCACATCATCGGGACTACCCGCCTTGCACATGCCGGGGAATTGCTCTGCCAGTTGCCAGAGCGGAATATCCGAACGAACAGACAGCCAGAAATCCGCCTCTTCACGCAGGCGAATATCATGAAAGGTCGCTTTCCACGTCTGTTCATCAGGCCTTGACATATCCAGCGCTACCACACGTGACGGCAGACTGGTTTCCAGCAATTCCGCAATCAGATCAAACAACGGCGGAAAGGTTCGTGCCGGATCATCGTGGTAATACTCCGGGATCACATCCGGTTCATGCTCCAGCGAGAACGTCAGCATGCTCCCTGCCAGGCGGGGTCAGTTCCGCCCAGACCCTCTCAGGAGGACGCTGTGGCTGATGCTCATACCGGGTCAGCACGCGGGCATGCGCATTCAGGGCATTGAGCAGCCAGAACAGCGACACGTCTGCGACAGCAAAGTCGGCCAGACGGGCATTACTTTCGCGCCGCATGGACATCAGCCGGGTTCGTCGGGAACGAAGTTGCCGGTTCAGTAACGACAGACGCTCACACATCGCCGTACTGGCCGAAAAAAGGGCCATGGGTGGAATAAAATCAGGATCTCTGTGCCAGCCCCCCTGCTTATCCCGCACCAGACGTGCAACCGGACAGGTCAGCCATGCCGCATTGTTTTCATGTGCATAACGGACAGACAGATTCAGACGGGCAACCGCAATGGACTCCTCCTCCTGACCAAACATATCAGGGACTGGGATCCACTCCTCGCGAAAACGCAACGGTTGCCCGCTCACGACGCCCTCACTCTGTACGTTCACCATTCCTGGCTGCATCAGAGGTAAGCCCAACAATACCGTTACCGCATCTCTGCCAGAAAGCGCCTGCTCATCCAGTTCCCGGACATCCGGTCCCGGATCACAGTTCTGCGTATCCACCAGCGTGCCATCCTGCAGCCAGAGCCGCAGCGCAGTAAACTGAATACGCCCGAAAGACAACAGATGCTCATCCAGCTCAGCGCGTTCAACGCCCCACGGGTAAGGCGATGTCAGTGCGGACACGCCCGCACGGATAAAGTTATCCATGGCAGACTGCTGCTGAAATTGCTGAGGGGAGAGCAGCACACCCTCGTTCCATAACGGACGATAAATCTTCATGACTGCAACCCGCTATGCTTTGGCCTTCGGCATCTTGCTGACCAGAGAGAGATTGACATCCATCCCCTCCACCTGAAAATGCGGCACCGCAAAGAGTTTCACGCGGAAGAAGCCCGGGTTATCCTCAATGTCTTCCACGACGACCTTGCCTTCGCGCAGCGGGTGAGACGCCTGCAGGGCGTCGCCCGGATCGGTCATCTCAGTCACCAGGCCACTCAGCCAGCGGTTCAGCTCCTGCTCCAGCACGCGACGGTCTTTGGTGGTGCCGATGTTCTCGCGCTGAATCACCTTCAGGTAATGAGCAATACGCGACATCAGGAGGATATACGGCAGACGGGCGTTGATGCGGCTGTTGGCCGTGGCGTCCGGCGTGTCATACAGCGCCGGTTTCTGGGTCGAGTTGGCAGAAAAGAAACAGGAAAAATCTTTGTTTTTATAATAACTTAGAGGAATTAACCCCAGATTGGAAAAATCAAACTCGCGGGTCTCGGAGATCATGATTTCGGACGGGATTTTGACCTGGCTACCGGTACCGAGGTCGTACAGGTGGATAGGTAGATCTTCCACCGCGCCCCCGGCCTGCGGGCCACGGATCTGCACGCACCAGCCGTTGTTCGCAAAACTGCGGGCCATGTTGGCGGCGAAGGCGAAAGAGGCGTTAGTCCACAAATACTTGTCGTGATCCGGGCCTTTCACTTCTTCCACGTAGTTGAAGCTGCGCACCGGCACGGTGTCCGGGCCATACGGCAGGCGGCCCAGCACGCGAGGCATCGTCAGGCCTATGTAGCGCGAATCATCGCTTTCCCTGAAGCTCTTCCATTTGATATACTCCGCGCGATCGAAGAAATTGGTGATGTCCTTAATGGCCGCTACCTCTTCGATCGTGTTTTTCATGAAGAACTTCGGCCCCACCGAGCCAATGAACGGCATATGGGCGGCGGCAGACACTTTCGAGATGTTACGCAGCAGGGTTATATCCTGCGAAGAGGCATCAAATTCATAAGCAGAGATTAATGCTGCAATGGGCTCACCGCCCGGAGTATCGTACTCATTAACATATGTGTGCTGGTATAATCCACTCTGGATAATTTCCGGCGCGTCCTCAAAATCTTCCCTTAACGATTCTTTAGACAAATCAAGAAGCTCTACGCGAATATTTTTTCTGAAATCGACTTTATTGACCAGATGCTCCACGCCGCGCCAGAGGCTTTCCACCTTCTGAAACTCAGGATGGTGGAGGATTTTATCCAGATCCTGACTGAGCTGGCGATCCAGTTCGCCAATCATCTGATCCAGCAGGGCTTTATCCAGCTTATCAACTTTTTGCGTACCGGACTGGCGCAACTGCTCCAGAAAGATGCCCAGGGCAGCGGTCACGCGCTGATTCGCACCGGCTTCTGCCATATCGGCTTCATCCCGCCAGGCACGGATATCGCTGAGCCGGTCAACCGGGGACAGGTTAATTTTTTTGAGTAATGACGCGTAGACCCCGGCAGACGGTTCCTGCTCCAGGACTTCAGCCGTCGCGGCGGCGGTATTCTGTTCTGCTGACATGGTTTTTATCTCGTGCAAAATAGGGGGGATCAGATGTCCAGTGGTGCCAGGGCGGCAATTTCAGCGCGAAGCTCATCGCTCAGAGCGGGGTTGCGCAGGATTTCCAGCAACTCGCGGCGGAAGCTGACGTCATCTAACAGATTGGCCCGGAGGTCTTTCAACAGATTGCGCATCATTAACATCGCGTGCAGACGTGGCACCTGGCGGGCAACATGCTCCGGTGAAAAATCTTTCATGTGGCGAAACGTCAGATTAATTTTCTCTTCCGTTTCTTCATCACCGTCTGTATGCTTCACGTCAAAGCTTGTCGACGGCGCGAACTCTGCCAGCACCTGCTGCATGTTCAGCTTATTGATATTGACTTTATTCCTTTCTGAAAGCGGTGCCGTCTCCCGGCCATTACTGAAGTCTCCCGACACGACCATTTTCAAAGGGAGCTCAGATTTTTTTTGAGCCCCACCCGTGTGCAAATCCAGCTGAAGATTTATTCGGGCTTTAGGTATCTCAGACTGATACGAACTCATTATTTTGGTTTCCTTTGATAACCCATGACAGATGTAGGGCTGTTGGTTTTTCCTTGCTCATACTAGATCGATATGCTGTTCATGATCAATATGTGAGAATAATGATCTAGCAAAATGAAAACCAATGGTTGTTTATTTCATTTTGTAACGCCAACAAGGCAGCGAGATATGCTAAAGACAATGACATAAACAACCTTTTACCCTCCATAAATGAATACACACAAGTGAATGTGCTAACTAAATAAAATTCCGAAAAAAATAACAGCAACGATTCTTTAAAGAATTAAAAATGGTTAACGGGGAAACAAGTTGTTTCATAAACAAGGTTATTCAGTACTTGCAAAGCACGCCCGGCAACAATAATCAAAAATAAGCAGTATTCATTTATAAATTGTTTATATTGCTCATGCTAAAGGCTTATTACTGATAAATCATTATCTGCAACAAAGTGCGTTTTCATGAAAATTAAATATCCGCATCTGCCTTATATTTTTTGCTGTATGTTATTTCTGACGACCTTCATCGCGAGAGCAGAAACCACCGTCGTATTCCTGCGCCACGGTGAAAAACCGGAGGCCCCCACCGGCCAGCTGACCTGCAAAGGGTTTAATCGTGCGCTGGCGTTGCCATCAGTTCTGTTGACCCGTTTTGGAATGCCTGACGCTATCTATGCTTCTGCACCAAAGGAAAACAAAACCGGCAGTTCACTTCGTCCGCTGACCACCATTCTTCCCACTGCCATTCAGGCTGAACACCCGGTTGTGCTGAAATATCACGCCACGGAGACGGATGGGTTGGTCAGCGATCTTCTGTCCACCAGCAACAGACAACAGAGGGTGTTTGTCTCATGGGAACACAAAAACCTGGTGGTTGCAGCTAAAGCCCTGGTTAAACAGACCGGAGGCGATCCGCAACAAATTCCCGCGTGGCCGGGGCAGGATTTCGACAGCCTGTACATTGTCAGGCTTAACGATCGGGGCCAGTTTGAATCATTCAATAAAGAAACAGAGGGGCTGAACGGGGTAAGCGATCGCTGTCAGCAGTGAAAAAGACGAAGGGATCCTCAAGGTTCCCTTCACTCATTGGGCAAACAGCCACTGTGTCGTTTTGCTGTCGATCTTACCGGAAGGTTTTCCGTCAGCACCAAAATAGCGGTCCTTGCGGCAGACTTTCTCTTTGGTGTCGCAGTAAATGCCATTGGCAAACGTAAACGCCGTGCGGTCAAACTCGCCCTGGGCCGCCAGCTGCTTCCCTTTTTTCGCGCCCAGATATTTCGTCGTCAGCGCATCTGAAACACCCGCCGCGTCAGCACAAAAATACGCATCGCAGACAACGCCCGAGACGGGGTTTGTGAGCCTGCTATGATCTGCGGCCTTAGCCAGACTGCAGGCACTACCGACGATAAGGCATAACCCCAACAAAAACTTCTTCCGCATACGCATTTTCCTTATTTAAAAGCATGTACCCACTCTGGCAACGGCAGACTACGGGTGTCAGGTTTTCACGCAATTCGGTATGGTGTGCAAGCGATACCGTTCTCATCGCACCCTGCCACAACCTCATCACCGTCTGCTGTTATCATTCCCGCTTCAGTCGCGGTGAATTGCACAGCCATAACGTCATGACCATCACCAGTATCGCTCCGGCATACACCAGCACATCACGCGAAGACGGATGCTCAACAATAATCAGCCTGACGATAGCCGTGATGCCAATATAAATGATGTAACGCAGAGGGAAATGGTACCCTGCCTGAAAGTACTTCACGATAAGCGCGATAAACTCAAAATACAGAAAATACACCATCAGCCCGGCCACCAGGCTGTATTTGCTGTTATCCGCGTCAGGCTGAAACAACACCTCTGCCAGATGCAACGTTTCCTTTGCGAGGAACACAACCAGTATCAGTCCCAGCAACAACAGCGCGGCATTGAGTATCAGCTGAAGACATCTGGCTATCGTTGCCGGTACTGCATGAAAAATCTGTTCAGCAGGTAACATCCTTTCCTCCTTGCTCTGCCGCCGTACTGTCGAAACCCGATATCAGCACCACAGATAAGCGCACTGAACATCTTTCGCTCCGGCCGCACACAGGGCAATCCCCGGGACAGTACGCTTATCTGTGTGACGAAAACACGTTCGGCTGAGTGCGGAGTATGCAGGCGTCAGGGGATGTGACATCCGGGTCAGCATACCCGCACTCATGCGAATGGACTCTCCGGCCACTCCGGGTTAACCCTTCATCGCAGGCCGAAAAGCCAGAATGGACCGCCACCAGGCCTCAAAGGCCGCAGTTGCAACATCAGTGTCACCGGCTCTTTCCTGCTGAGCGAGTGGCGGTCTGTGTCTCCCTGACATGGAGGTGAATGCTACCTACGGGAGATTAACCCTACAATGACACAGCGTTAACATAATGCTTCAGCTGAATGCCAGATGTTAAAAAAGCGCAGCATTTTACGACAGTCAATCTGAACAACGCAGGCTCCGGGACGGGAAGTCAGTTCAACCCTACAGAGCCTGAAGTCATTCGAATCATTCTTACGGGGTTCTTTTCGCCAGACATCGATGGCAGGACGCTCCCTGAAAAGGTAAACTCTGGAAAGAGATTCAGCGTGATGACAAGTTAAAAAGCCCAGCCATGCTTCCGGGCTGGCGACAGTAGTTTTCAAGGTATTCCTTAAAGTGCATCACACGCCTGGGCATAAATTCGTATTTCCGGTAGTACAGGCAGATATCAAAGGTACTCGCAATATAGTCAGGCAGGAGCTCCACCAGAGATCCTTTCTCAATATCAGGCTGAACCAGCTGGCGCGGCAGACAGGCGATCCCTGCATGATTCAGCGCCATCGTTCGAAGAACTTCTGAATCATCACACTGTACGGTGTCCGGGATCTTAAAAAAATCGTGTTTATCTCCCCGCCGAAATTCCCAGCGGTCGCCGCCAACCAGGCTGGACGCAAACAGGCAGTTATGACGGGCGAGATCATCCGGCGTATTCACTTCACCACGGTCAGCAAGATAGTGTTGTGTGGCGATCACCACCAGGGGTTCACTGTACAGCCTCAGGCTGGTATCACCAGACGGTATGCCGGGTTTGCCGATATGACTCGCAATTGCCCTGACAGAAAAATCATATTCATCAACCACATCGGCCTGAAAGGGATTAATGACCACCTTAAAACGTGTCCCGGGGTGCGTCTGCAGGTATGCCGCAATAATGTGTGGCAGGACGTTGCGGGCAAACAATGGCGTCGATGATATTTTAATCTGGCCGCAAAGATCCTCTTCTCTCCCCCTGATTTCTTCAATGGCGATATCTGCCTCCTTCAGAACAGGCAAAAACCGTTCATACAGTGACATTCCGGCCTCCGAGGCGACCACTTTTCGGGTGGTCCGGTGCAGGAGCGTCATACCCAGCTGTGATTCCAGTTCGGCTATCCAGCGGCTGCCGGCTGACACGGAGATCCTGTGCTCAGAGGATGCCCTCCCCACCGAGCCCAGACGAACGACAGAGCAAAAAAATTCGATTTTATCCAGCATGGACTGATACCTGTTATTTCAGTCTGGCAGCGCAGTGACTGACAGACCGAAGCAAAGTGGGGGATTAAGGCCGGTTGTTCAACAGGACGTACTGCTATGGTACGGGCGTGCGTATTATAAACACCATCAGCACTTTGTTTCAGAAGGTGACTGTAATGTCAGTAACATCGGACCGTCCTGGAATATTGCTGCGTCCATGATTTTCAGCGACGGGCTGACAACCGGGGTGAAGTCCATCTTTTCCAGAATATCGCGATGTAAATCCACCCCCGGAGCCATTTCAGTCAGCTCCAGTCCCTCTGCGGTCAGGCGGAAGACGGCACGCTCCGTAATATACAAAACGGTTTTACCGGATGCGACGGCCATCTTCCCCGAAAACGTGATTTGCTGTACCTCACGGATGAATTTACGGATGGTGCCGTCGCTGACAATGTTCAGTTTGCCGCCTTCGATCCGGATGTCGGATTTCCCGGCCATAAACGTCCCGCAAAAATACACTTCGCGGGTGTTCTGTGTGATGTCGATAAACCCTCCACAGCCGGCAATTTTTGGACCAAAACGGGAGACATTCAGGTTCCCCTGCCTGTCGCATTCGGCCAGTCCCAGAAAAGCCTGGTCCAGACCACCGCCATCGTAAAAATCAAACTGCTGATCCTGGGTGATAATCGCTTCCGGCATGGAGGACGCGCCGAAACTCAATCCACCGGCCGGGGTCCCGCCAATGGCACCAGGCTCCACGGTCAGCAGCAGGCGGTCAGACAATCCCTCTTCGCGGGCAACGGCGGCAATCACTTCCGGGACGCCAATCCCCAGATTTAACACCGCGCCTTCTCTCAGCGCCATCGCTGCCCGTCGCGCAATGATTTTCTTCGCATCCATTCTGACCGGCGTGGCAGATGACATGTCTTCCCGCCCCTGGCTGCTGTACCGGTCATTCTGAATTTCAGCAAAGGTCTGCATATGGTCGTGTAAATCATCGACCAGCACGATATCGTCAACGTAAATCCCCGGGATGCGGACATCATGGGGTTTTAACGTCCCGGCAGGCACCCGACGTTTAACCTGAACAATCACCCTGCCTCCGTTATTTTTCACCAGTTGGGCAATCGCCAGGTTGTCCAGCAGCAGACACTCATCTTCCATCGTGATGTTACCGTGCTCATCGGCCGTTGTGCCGCGCAGGAGAGCGATGTCGCCTGGGATTTTTTTATAAAAAAGACACTCTTCGCCACCAATGTTAACCACCTCCACCCACTCCTCCGTGGTCAGCGCATTGATTTTTCCGCCCTCCAGGCGGGGGTCAACAAAGGTACCCAGTCCGACATGACTTATCGTGCCGGGTTTGCCGGAGGCGGAGTCACGCATCAACTGGGCAATGACCCCCTGAGGCAGATTGTACCCTTTGATTTTGCCTTCCATCGCCAGGTGCTGGAGCTTCGGGCTCAGGCCCCAGTGACCGGCAATCACAAAAGACACCAGCCCCTCCTGTGCCATATGGTTAACGCTTTTGTCACCCCCATCGCCCTGACCGGCCGTGAAATAAATGGACAGGTTTCGCGGGTGACCTTCCCGCTGAAAACGTCTGCCGATTTCTCTTTCTATTGCCTCAGGTACAGCCGCTCCGATAAACCCGCCCAGGATAACATGGTCATTATCCCGGATACGGCATGCTGCCTCTTCGGCGGAAATAAAGTTTACTCGTTTCATCACTTAACTCATCTGTAATGTTAGCTGGCAGAAAAGAACGTCATGACGGCACAATAAAATCCTCATGAAAAAATAAAAATCAGTTTCGGAGAAAAACAGTTTTTCAGAAATGAAACAATACAAAGCATTCAACCGATACATAAAACCTCTTCACTCCGGCATCATTTCATAAATGAAAAACACTTTTTCGCGGAAAGTATTTTATTCATCTTACAACGGGCGATATATTCCACAGCAGATTAACGGTGACAGCACACCGGATTAATACAGCGCGTATTTTATTGCACAAATCAGTGAGCAGGAAATACGGATAACAGCAACCCGAACCACTAACTCAGGAGGGCATAAATGTCCTTTACCATAGACCAGCTGACGGTGGGTCAGACCGCGTCATTTCGCAAAACCATCACGGAAACGGATGTCATCAATTTTGCCTCTGCCAGTGGTGACATGAACCCGGTGCATATCGATAAACTCGCCGGGAAGGCGAGTATTTTCGGCGACCGTGTTGCCCACGGCCTTCTGGTCAGCGGCCTGATATCCACGGTGCTGGGTACCCGCTTACCCGGAAACGGGACGATTTACCTCGGGCAGGAAATGAAGTTCACCCGCCCGACCTATATTGGCGACACCATTACGGCAACGGTTGAAGTGGAAAATATTGACCACGAGAAAAAACGTATCCGGCTTAAGACCACCTGCACCAATCAGGACGGGGTGGTGGTGATTACCGGTACTGCGACCGCCATGCCACCGAAAGCATGACGGAATAAAGGTGTATGTAGTTTCATTCTGTTCGAAATATGCCATGGGCAAAGCCCCAATAACGTATTCTTCGACGTAATTAATATAAGGCGAAAATAATGATTATCGAACCGGTAATTAAAGGCAGCGTTGCCCGTAACTGCCATCCTGATGGCATCAGGACTGCGGTGCAGCAGCAAATTAATTATATCAAAAACGTTCCTCCGGTTAAGGGACCGAAAAAAGTCCTGGTGATTGGCGCGTCTTCCGGATACGGTCTGGCGTCCCGTATTGCCCTGACCTTTGGCTGTGGCGCAGACACCATTGGTATCGCCTTTGAAAAGGGACCGAATGAGAAAGGCCAGGGTACCGCAGGCTGGTATAACCTGATTGCTTTCCGGGAGGCCGCAGAAAAAGAAGGGCTGACCGCCCGTAACTTCATCGGGGATGCCTTCAGTGATGAGATGCGCCGTCAGGTCACGGACTACATTATCAGTGAGTTCGGGGGGCAGATTGACCTGGTGGTGTATTCACTGGCGTCCGGTATTCGTACCGCCCCGGACGGCGTGACGTACCGTTCCACGCTGGGCGTCCGTGATGTTCCGTTCAGCGGTGAAGCGTTTGACCTTGAACATCAGACGCTGACCCGACAGACGCTGGAGCCGGTATCCGACCAGCAGTTGCAGGACACCGTCAAAGTGATGGGTGGAGAGGACTGGCAGTTATGGATTGACTGGCTGAGTCAGGCTGGTGTACTGGCGAACGGTTTCAGAACCGTGGCCTACTCCTATATCGGTCCGGAATCCACCTGGCCGCTGTATAAGGATGGTGCCCTGGGGGCGGCCAAAACACACCTGCATCATACTGCTGATGTGCTGAATGACCAGCTCAGGGGCACCGGCGGGCAGGCACATATTGCCGTCTGCAAGGCCGTGGTCACCAAAGCCAGTGCTTTTATCCCTGTATTCCCGCTCTACATCGCCCTGCTGTACCGGGTCATGAAAGAAAAGCATCTTCATGAAACCTGCATCGAACAGATGTATCGCCTGCTGGCTGACAGGCTGTATCCCACCCACGGGGAGACCCCTGTTGACGACCAGCGTCTTATCCGTCTTGACGACCGGGAACTGCGTCCCGACGTACAGGCTGAGGTTGACGCGCTACGCAGACAGGTTAACGCCGATAATTTCATGACAGTCAGCGACTTTGCCGGCTATCTGCGGGAATTCCATGCCCTGAATGGCTTCGGGCTCCCCGGGGTGAATTATCTGGCAGACGTTGACCTGAAAGCTCTGGTCACGATGAAACCGTAATCCTCACCACTTTATTCCGGCAGCGTACGACCACTTTTCCGGGCAGGTCCAGGAAAAATCACCGGAGGCTGACGGTAACCAGGACTGACATGAAGATTGATACTGTACGTCAGCAGGCCTATACCATGCCGCTGACCAGCCCGGCTTTCAGCCGGGGTCCTTTCCGGTTTTATAACCGGGAATATCTGGTACTGAGCTACCGGACCGATATGGAGGCACTGCGGGCGGTAGTGCCTGAGCCTCTGGAAATCACGGAGCCGGTAGTCAAATACGAGTTTATCCGCATGCCGGATTCAACGGGGTTTGGCAATTACACCGAGAGCGGACAGGTCATACCCGTCAGCCTCCATGGCGTGCAGGGGAATTATACCCACGCCATGTATCTGGATGACCATGCCCCGATTGCCGGCGGGCGTGAACTGTGGGGTTTTCCCAAGAAATACGCTCACCCGCACATGGAGGTGTTTCAGGACACGCTGGTCGGGACGCTGGATTATGGCCCGGTACGAATTGCCACCGGCACCATGGGCTACAAATACCAGGAAATCGAGCAGGCGTCGCTGCTGGAAAGTCTTAAGCAACCCAATTTCCTGCTGAAAATCATTCCGCACGTGGACGGCAGCCCCCGGATTTGTGAGCTAGTTCAGCATCACCTGAGCGACATCCGCCTGCAGGGGGCCTGGACAGGCCCCGGGTCGCTGGAGCTGCATCCCCATGCTCTGGCACCGGTGGCCCGGTTACCCGTCCTGGAATTACTGTCTGCCAGCCACTACATCGCTGACCTGACCCTGACTCACGGACGGGTCGTTTATGACTACCTCACCTGAGGGCAAAGTCGCTCTAAATATTCCGGACACGATACGGAGCACAACCTGCAACCGAACAGTCCGAAAACCAGAAGGAAAAATGTATATGTCGCTTAAGAATAAAGTTGCACTGATTACCGGCTCCGGCAGCGGTCTGGGGAAAAGCATTGCACTGCAGTATGCCCGTGAAGGTGCCAGGGTGGTGATTTCGGACCTGTCACCTGAAGCCGTCATCCGCACCGTGGAGGAGATACGGGCGCTGGGCGGTGAGGCGTTTGGCGTCACCATGGATGTTTCGAATGAGTCTGAGGTCAACGACGGCGTGAAAAGCGCGGCGGACCATTTCGGCACCATCGATATTCTCATCAGTAACGCCGGGATCCAGATTGTGCGGCCGGTGGAGGAATTCCCCCTGGCAGAATGGAAAAAAATGCTGGCAGTTCATCTGGACGGTGCCTTCCTGACCACCCGCGCCTGCCTGAAATACATGTATGCGCAGAAACGTGGCTGCATCATCTATATGGGGTCTGCACACGCGAAAACGGCGTCTAAGCTGAAAGCCCCTTATGTCACCGCCAAACACGGACTGCTGGGATTATGCCGCGTGGTGGCAAAAGAAGGAGCGTCTCAGGGCGTAAGAGCCAACATGATTTGCCCGGGCTACGTTCGCACGCCTCTGGTTGATAAACAAATCCCGCAACAGGCTGAAGAACTGGGGATTTCAGAGGATGAGGTCATCAGAATGATGCTGGCTGAAACTGTGGACGGCGAATTTACCACGGAGAAGGATATTGCTGATGTGGCGGTCTTTCTGGGGGATTTTGAGACGAATGCCCTGACCGGACAGTCCCTGCTGGTCAGCCACGGTTGGATGATGGAATAAATACGCAGCGTGTCTTCCCTGAGGACACGCTCTCCCCCGGGGATCGGCTCCATACCTTAGCCTCAACACAACCAGCATCACGGAGATAACGCATGAAACAGAATACCGGTAAAAAAACACCCGGGTCAGTCAAACGGGCGCTCTGTCACCTGCCCTGTAGTCTGGCGCTGAGCGTCAGTTTGCTTTGCGGGACAACCCAGGCCAGCCCTTTACAAATGCAACAGACGCAATATGCACAACACTGGCAGGCTAAAAACGGCCCACTGACGGCCGCACCGCCTCCGGCGCTGGGTACCTTCCTGGCACAGCACGCCACCTCGCCGGGCACACCGTATGACACCCTGAGTGCCCGTGAAGGGCTGGAGGCCCTGACCCGGCAGTACACCACCCCGCCGCAGGATGCGCTGTCGGTGGTGAATATCGATGTGGACGCGCACGGACGACGTATCCCGGTGCGGATTTACCACAGTAACTCCCCCCGTTCATCCTCAGCCACCGGCACGAAAAAATCTGCCGCCCCCGGCGTGCTGTTCTTCATTCACGGCGGCGGTCACCTGAGCGGGTCTGTGGAAGTCTATGACCCGGTGGCCCGTCATCTGGCAGTGAGTACCGGCGACACCGTGATAGCGGTGGACTACCGCCGTGCGCCGGAAAACCCGTTCCCGGCAGGGCTTGAGGATGCACGGGCTGTGCTGCTGCAGGCGTACCCTCTGCTGGACCGTCAGCATATCCCATATACACGGCAACTGACGCTTGCCGGAGACAGCGGCGGCGGTGCCTTCAGTGCCACCCTGACGGCAGAAATGCAGTCCACCCACCCGGACCTGATCAACCGTCTGGTGCTGATTTACCCGAGCCTGGATTACAC
Organism: Enterobacter cloacae complex sp. ESBL7; assembly: GCF_041679625.1. Taxonomy (NCBI): domain Bacteria; kingdom Pseudomonadati; phylum Pseudomonadota; class Gammaproteobacteria; order Enterobacterales; family Enterobacteriaceae; genus Enterobacter; species Enterobacter cloacae complex sp. ESBL7. The sequence continues at coordinate 288,537 of NZ_JBGORN010000001.1, read as the reverse complement.
CCTGAGCTGGCCATCCGTGAAGGAGAACGGGACCGGGAAACTGCTCGATGAGGCTAAAGTACGCTGGTACTTTGACCAGTATTTTCAGCATGACGAGGACCGCCGTGCTCACTCCCCGCTGACCATGCCGGTGACAAAAGCCTGGCCGCCGGTGCTGCTGTTCAGCGGCGGTCTTGACCCGCTGCGCGATGAAGATTTTGCGTTTGTGGCACGTCTGAAGGCCGCGGGTATCCCGGTCCGCCATGTACACTTTCCGGATGTGGTGCATGCGTACCTGATGCTGGAGAACCTGGTGCCGGAAGAGGCGAAAGCCACCTATAAGGCCATCGGCGCATTTGTAAACGACGCGAAGGACAGCCGGACGTAATATCACGCCCCGTTCGCATCCCATGCGTATTACCATGGGCGGAAGACGCTTAAGTATTGAGCGTTTCCCGCCCGGACAATGCGCACATTCCACCCGCTGATAATTTCGCCTTTCCACGGAGCTCTTCGCCCGGGCAACTTGTGCGCATTTAATCAATAAACGCCAGCAGTACCGCTTTCAGTTTACTATCCAATGGAAAATTGACCCGCCATTTAACATCCGCTATCGAAAAATCGAGAGCGGGATCGTCCAGCATTTCTGTTATACGTTGCTTCAGATACTCAGGCCTGTTGTTTGCGTTTCTGAGTATGATCCGAAACAACATCGCATAGAGATCACAATGCCATGACCAGCCATCACCCACGCCAGTCACATCCTGCAAACGCGACTGATCATCAATAAGTCGCAGAATAAACTGTTCAGCCAAATCAAGATGTTCCTGGCTCACATTATCTAATGGCGCAAGAACAGCAACGGATAATTCGTGTAACCATCGTTCGGCTTCTTGCTCACGCCGGAAATGCTGCGTTTCCCGGGTTCTTTTATCGTACTCACCGGTAACCAGCGGAAGGATTTTATCCGGTGCCGTCAGCCATTTATTTTTCAACAACACACCCGCTGTTGGATGACAACAGGCAAGTTCGGCAACCATCTCAAGCAGTGCGCCCCGATGACTCTGATTTAACATTTCACGATGCTCACTCGTAAATGCCTGCTCATCGAACAGGCACTGCCATACTATCGGCGTTCCGTCAGGCATTTTCTCCATGGTCATTTACCCTGCTGGCGGTACCAGCGTCAACAAACACCCGCCAGCGCGTTGCTTACCCAGCGCATAACGCAGCTCCCGCGCATCAAAAGCCTCGCCAACAACACGCACCTCTCCGGCAACGACAAACTCAACCGGCGCAGTCTGCTGCCCCTGTTCGTTAAAATGGCACTGCAGTTCGGACTTCCTGACCAGTAATGCAGAGGTATTCGCATATTCGGTATACAGAATTTCGGGAACCCACTCTTCGTCCGCCACCACCGCGTTCACCCAGCCCTGCGAACGCAGGTGTTCAATCGCATGGGTCAGACGAAACAAATCCGACTGCTGCGAAACAGGCTCCGTGCAGGAGTGCCAGAGGTATTGCAGCCGCTGCTGTAAATCCGCAGCAGGACCTTTCTGGCGCCCCAGACGCAACAGGCTGTCGATGTCGGGCGCAACGGAGCGGGGAAACCGGCGTTGTTTCTGTGCATCCGCCAGCCAGCGGACCAGAAAAGTGTGAATGGTCAGCGGTGAACGTGCCTGGCCGTCCTGCTGAGCCAGCCGTAATCCCACCAGCGCACACCAGGCAAAATGCGCCAGGTCAGCCAGTGATTCTTCGGGAAGTAATGTCGTCTGTCCGTTTTTCATAACGCCCGGAGTATAAACGAAGGGCTGTGGTGCAGAAAAGCCCGCAACCCCGCACGCAAAAAATCCCCGCCTCGGGGGGGCGCTGACAGGGGGCGGGGTAATGCGCAAATTGCCGATGGAAGCTTATCTGCCTCTAAATCAGGACAGAGTATGGCAGCAGCTGTTAAACCAGATATCAATCATCCGGTAGTGGTCATCTGCTCGCTGCAATCCCGTATCGCCATATTCCCAGGCCACACCAGGGGGACGCCTTCGTTTTACCAGCACGACATCTCCACGCAAATGTTATTTCATGGTTTACCGGCGGTTTAACACGCCTGGTTACACTTCAACCGGCAATATCTACGCTCTTTGAACCGTCTTCCTGTGCTGTTTCGTTGATGGCAGCATTCTGGTTCAGTGGAGGCTCCCCTGCGATACGCCATATATCGCTGTTCCTGCCTTAATCGGGTGTGCCTCCTTCTTTTCTCCTGAGGATAAACTTACCCAATACAAACTACGGTACTGACTGGACATTGCGCCATTATGAGCACCAGTACTCAGGGACCGGACTGCGCCCTCTGATCACACCGTTAATTATCGATTTATCTTTTCAGCGTACTATGCAGCCTGACTGAAACCGGTCAGTTGGAATTATTTTTCAACCAGCATCAGACAACATCGCTGAACCAGGGAATGAATATATGCCAGAATCTGAAAAGAAGACCGCTCCCGAAAAACACCGTCGACAGAAGCACAGCGTTTTACCCGTAGCCATACTGAGAAAAATACGAGAACGCCAGCAGTCTCATCGTCATCTGACAGATGAAACCCGCAAATAATGATTAGGGTCATGCAGAACAACAGGAAGGTTGAGGCCCCGGGGATGGCCTGCAGTGTCGATGCCAGTGGTGTTTTTACTGGCCCCCCGGCTCCCGCTTAATCCTGTTGTTCTTTTGCACACATCACAGACTGCCGTTTCATACTGTCGTTGAATGACGTGCATATGGAATACCGGCTGACCCCACAGGAGGAATACCGTGCTGATATCTGTTCTCGTCGCCGTGGTCTTTGCTGTTGTTGTCCTCAGCATCGCTGCAGCCCTGCTCATTCACGCTGGTGAATCTCACTGACCACGCAAGGGCGAGCCAGACACGACAAAAAAATCCCCATATTACGCACGGGCATGAGGCGGGGTTAACAGAAACGATGTCGTTCTTGATCTCGCGAATTGTGGTTATCGGGATCGCAGCTTTACCTTATACCGCGACTCGTAAAACCAGCGTTAAATATTGCTGACTTTTCAATGACCTGCTGCAGCAATATTCCCCTGTTCGCGCCAGGCATGTGGGTTCACTATCACTCCTGGCGATAATGTCATCCCTGGCAGATGTACAACTGTACTGAATGCGTCTCCCACTCTGGACAAACATGGACTGACCAAATCGCGACCGGAGAGAGATGCCAGACCATGACCGATTCAGACATCACCCTGCAACGGAAGCAGCGGAACTGCATATTCGCACGGTGATCGATCGCCAGTTCGCACCGTAGTCGATCATGATTTCGCGAATCGCTGATCGACGTTCCATGCGAAAACATGATCGAACAGAGCGGAATACGCAGCGGAACGATGCCGGAAACGCCCCCGGCCAGTTTCATACAGCATTCACGCACTGATAACGCACGTTCGCGCCGTGGTCAATGGAGCCCTCATTTCCTGTACTTTCGCCTTCAGCTGGTTAAATGACGCAGCGAAAGCGTCCCGGCCAGTGCGACTGATAACGAGCGGCATGACAGTCGTTACGCCAGCGCAGGCAGTGCCGGTGACCGTTTGCCAGGCGTCAGAGAGGATGGTGTTTAGTGCCCGTAGCGCACTGTCGGTCAGCTGCGGGTTTCTCACTGTACCCAGCGTATCAAGATTGAGCAGCAGGACCATTTTGCATTCCGGCGCGCTGGTTGAAGCCCATAACCAGCGTAACAGCGTCGGTGGTGAGCTCAGGCGTGCCTGCTGACGTTGCCACGAGTATTCGCTAATCCGCTGCCAGACTTCGGTATGAAAACGCAAAATCAATGACCGGTAATCCGCCATCGTTTCGTGATGCGGTAAGACCAGCGTAAAGCTGAACGATGCCAGACGTGGGTAATGGTCAACGGCCTGTTGCAGAAACGCTTGTGTATTCACTACATCTGCAGCGACTGTGTCGGTGTGATGACTATTCATGGGGTATCTCTTTTGTTGATTCAGGTTACACAGTAAGCATCTGATACAGAAGGTGGGGACAGGGCTTATCCGGGGAGCGTGTTGCAGCAGTAATTCCGCTGCCAGTTTGCCTCTTCGATGCTGTAAATACCGGTCAGACACCGGGGACAATGCTTCACGCCCTGATAATGCTCGCCACACCACACACAGTACCAGGCAAGCGACATCACTGGCGCCTCCAGCCCGCCGATGATACGGCGCAGTCTGTTGTGCCGGGCTTCGGCTTTGACTTCCGGGTCGAGATGGGCGCAGGTCATCAGCACGTGCCGGGCCACACTCTGCTGGTCATGCTCAAACCACGGGTCTTCGTGCATACTGGCATGCAGTATCAGCCGGCAGCCACAGGACGCGCAGCTCCATATCTGCCCCGGCGCACTCATCGCCTCACCGGCTGTCGCGTAGTGGCCTTCACGGTCATTCGCCAGGTAACACTTCAGCATGCGCATAACGACACCTCCGTTAACCGGCTGGCCGCATCAGCGGGCGCATCACTGTGTTCACCCGTCCGGCAGACGAGGCAGTAACGTTCACCGTGGTAATCACTGCTGCAGCCGTAACAGTGCCAGTCGGCGCAGAAAACCAGGGGGCGGGCTTCCGGTACATACCATTGCAGTTGCCGGATAATGCGGGTTTCTTTCAGTTCAGGATTAACATACGGGCAGTGCTGTCGCCCGTTCTCCGTCAGCGCGCCGGACCGGTGTTCAAACCACGGGCGTTCCGTGTCGTATTCCGGATGGTACTGCAGGGCACGACCACACAGATGGCAGCTGTAGCGGTCATACGGCGCGGTCTGCGCAGTACGGGCACCGGTAAGACGGCCGTTGCCGTCCAGAGCCATAAAGGATTTTGCGTACATCGTATTCATAATATTTGCGCCTTACCGCCAGACGACACGCAGGCATCAGCCGTCCCGGTACAGGCAGCGTGGCAGGGTGCGAATGGCGGTGGAGTTATACGTTAGCGGGTCGGTACGGCTGGTAGCTGGTGCAGGAATACAGAAAGGTTACGGTTGCGCCGGTGCGCCGGAGGGACGAAAACACACGGGACAGGGTTTGATACCACAGTACCGTCGCTGGCAACGGGGACACGTCCAGCGTGGGGGTATTTTCCATGGCTGAGTACGGCGTCTTTTTTCCATTCAGCTGCCTCCTCTGCTCAGGCACCACGGGAATCAGCAATGCGCTGTCGCATCCAGGATTCCACTTCGCTTCTGCGCCAGCGGGAACTGCGCCCCAGCTTGATGGGTTTCGGGAACTGACCATCCTGGATTAATTTGTAAAACCACTTATCACTCAGTCCCGAAAATTCTGTAATGAATGCCATATCAACAAGTTTGTCGTTCAGCAGGTCAGCAGTGATATCCATCTTTGTCATAACAATCTCGCTTTGTCTCAGGGGAATGAAAGACAGGAGCACCAGGGATGATTGAGTTATCTTTACTCTGGCACTCCGCCATAACATTCCTCTCGCCAGTAGAAAAATACTGATGACCTAATCAGAACTGACTGCAGCCAAAGTTACGCTGGCTATCTGAATTATCTTTGCTGAACTCCTTAGCCAGATAATTGACCCTGTTCGTAATGTCAGAATGCTGCTCGGTAAAATTCTCGCTATTCCTGCTCAAGTGGTAATAGCAGTTTTTCGGAAACTCTGTCAGCGCATAATATTGCGTATGGTTTTCCACCGAATGAAGCCCCAGAGCCCGTACCCAGGCCTCCATAATCATCACGGCCAGATTGTGAGTATAATTGCCATCGGTGCTCGTATAGCTTCCTGGATAGGCATAAGCTTCACGATTAAACAATAAAGCCACGTGATAATGCTTTTTACCGTACTCATTAAATTCCCTTGCCCAGATATGACGAACACGACAAGGGTGAACACGTTTACCTGCATGATATTTTTTCAGTAAGTCAGCTTCAATCTGAGCTTTAAGGGAAACAACGAAACGGGTGATCAGTCCTGAGTCGGACTTATATGAGCCTGTTTCAATCTCAGGTAAGCGAAGATCTACCCTCAGGACCATAACGCGGGGATAATTATTCAGGGCTTTAGTGATAGTATCCTGAATGCGTTTAACATAGCTCTGGTTCAATATTCCGTAACTGCTGGTATTAATGCTCATGAGGGAATTACCTTGTGTTAGTGAGTTTGTTCAATAGAATACTCACAAGCAGTAATAAATTACTTTCCACCCTGCCGACAGGGTACGAATGTGTGTTATTGATGCGACATCAGGTGTAAGTTAGTATATTGGTCATATTTATTGAGTTAGTGTACCATCTGATATTGCATGTATAACCATTACTCAATCTGATACGCTTACCAATATAACCACGCAAACACTAATAAGTGCATCTATATAAATATATTACCAACCCGACAAACCCAATAATTAATGAATGGTAACTGCAATAAAAGAAAGAAAACACAAAAAACATCTTTAGCATTCAAATTAAATGATAATTTCACTCTCAAGTTAGCACTTAATTTCTGTTAGAAAACTATCTTCGCTCCTTCTTTCCAGGGCCCCAGATAATGTAATCATTATTGATTAACATTCGAACCCATCAGCCTTCCCTGATTCACCTTTGAACGAAATTCCATACCAGGCGGCCGATGACTAATTAGCGCAAGTCCCCTCCGACTCCAGGGGTCAGACAGTGCTGTAAAGCAACATTCGCTACACTACGTAAAAACTACGAATTACCACGAAATCATTACGTAAAACAACTTGATTATCACAAAACAAAAAAAACACTACTCATTAGCATCAAAAACACTACATAATGACACGTACAAAATGAACATTTATTGAGCTTTATAAGTGAGGATGGTTATGACCGACAGCACCCGTCTTATTATCAGGACGAATGACGTACGCTCCTGTCGTTTTTATTTCCACTACATACAAGTAAATATCCCTTCCGCCAGTAATCTTGTATTCGATGTGAATAATCCGGATACAGCACTCTCATGTCGTATCATCAACGATGCGCTTGAAGCTTACTTCCCGGACAAATCAGTAAGACTGGGGTTTATTCGGGGAATGGAGCTTAATCTGAGCACAACGATTATCGCTGAAAAAAACTTTGATTGGTTCAAGGACGATACGCGGGCAACATATTGGCTATGGGGCTCCTTGTTACTGGACAGGCGATGTAATCAGGGTATTAATGATGCACTGGGTTTACACAGCAATGCATGGTATAAAGAGCTGAATATGCCTGAATCTCCCGCAAGTCATTCAGATCGTTTTAACTGTATTGTTATGTTTATTGACAGATTATGTCTGCAAACCAGAAGAACTCCTGCCCTGCGGATATGGCTTTCAAAAACACTAAATTTCTGGCGGGAACATGCGACCAGACTGACTCGGTTCAAATGGCTTCAAAATGAAGGTAATGACATTGCTGTATGGGCTTATCATGCGATGCTTAAATATCAGCAGAATCACAAATCTGCCGATAACGATCCCCTTAACCCTGTGGTCATACCTCACCCAGTTAACGCTGAGGAAGCATTACATTCTTTTTACGCACTTCTTGATTTGTGGGAAATTGATAATGAAACCCAAAAAAACACCATTACTAAAATAAACAAAGCTTACTATCAAAGAACATTCAGGAAAAAACAGGCTGTAATGAAAGGGCGAGAAGAAATCAGCGATGAGCACAGTAAAAAATTATCATTCCTTGCTAGCCATTACCATTCCGACAAAATATCCGTTCTGGAAATGTTAATTGAAGACAGAATGAGAGGTATTGAAATAGCTACAAACGCACGACAGTTAAGACCACGACGTCCCTGAATACAAATCCACAACCATAATTATCATTGCTATTTTAACTTAGAAATAGTTACAGACCTATATTACCAGTGTGAGAACGGCAGCAGAAATGCTGCCGTTTTGTTATTTCTCTCACGGAGGTTAATGTGTCCGATAAAACCGAACAGGGCCTTGATGCCCTGAAGCAACAGCTGTCTCTCCTGCCCGAAACACTCTCCCGCACAATACTGAACCGCATCCGCCAGCACATCCATTACGAACCAGTAATTGGCATTATGGGTAAAACAGGAAGTGGCAAAAGTTCGCTCTGTAACGCGCTCTTTCAGCAGCCCCTCAGCCCGGTCAGCGATGTGCAGGGCTGTACCCGTGAACCGCTTCGCTTCTCTCTCGATGTGGGCGGGCGCCGCATGACGCTGGTCGATTTGCCCGGTGCAGGCGAATCTCTGGACTATGACCGTGAATACCGGCAACTGTATAAAGAGCAGCTACCGGCGCTGGATCTTATTCTCTGGGTGATGAAAGCGGATGACCGGGCCTGTGCGACCGATGAAGCGTTTCACCGGTTCCTGCTCAAATGCGGTGTCTCGCCGGGCAGCATTGTCTTCGTCATCAACCAGGCCGACAAGGCGGAACCCTCGCTGGAATGGGACAGGGAAGCATGCCAGCCCTCCACCGGCCAGTTGCTGACGCTGACCGCCCGAAGCGCAGCTATCTCACGGCAGTTCTCCTGTCCTTATCCGGTACATGCGGTGTCGGCAAAAACCGGCTACAACCTGGCCCGCCTGGTTGAAACCATGATATTTGCCCTGCCCCCGGAGGCCAGCAGCGGCGTGTTCCGTCAGGTCAGGGAAGAGCACCGGACTGCGGAGGCAGAGAGTACCGCCCGACAGGATTTTGGCGATCTGCTGGGTGAGCTGTTCGGCCGGATAGTGGATGCCATTCCGCTGCCCAGGCCGGTCCGGGAAGCGCTGGGCACGATCCGCGACGGGATTGTGAATGCCGCTTCTGCGCTGTGGCACTTACTTTTTTGAGGAGGTAGAAAATGATATTCAGGAAGCTGACATGTCCCCTGTTACGCATGCTGCTGCGCTATATCCGAAGACAGACAGTAACCCGGATCCTGGATTACTGCCGGCGCGCAGGTTGGCCGAAGAAAGAGATCCACAGCATGCGCTGGGCTCTCATCGTTCTGTTTCGCCGTTTACTGAGCGAGCGATTTATACAACGCCATACTGCATCCTCCTTCCGCCCTGGCAACGCCTCCTGCTGACCTGATTCATGACAGGGTATGACCACATGCAGCTCACCAGATGAACAATGTGGAATTATCAGCGTAAATTCAGTCAGTTACCTTGGTAAAAATATTTCATCTTTTCTGCCGCGCGCTCTCATCGCTGGTCATACCCTGTCCACCATGTCCTGCATAATAACCGCATGACTTATCTCAGTATTTTCCATTCACGGAGGGCATATGCGCACCACGGACCCTGCGCATCGACACGACAAACTGGCACTCAGGCTATCAGTCATTATCAGCCGGCTTCTTGCTGGTGAAATCCTTTCACTGAAAGCGTTGTCCGGTGAATTTAGCGTATCTGAGCGCACCCTGCGCCGGGATTTCTCTCAGCGTCTGCTGCATCTGGATCTCACTGGCGATAACGGCTGCTGGCGTTTACGGACGAACCCAATGCGCGATCATACTCCAGGTGCGCTGGCGTTTGCCCGCAACACCGGAATAGCCCGCCTCATTCCCTCACAGAGCCGTCATCTGATGCAGCTGTTGATGGATGAAAACGGCACATCGCCGTGTCTGATAGGACATGTACATCAGCCTGCGGGGATCCTCCCGGACTGCTTTCAGCGGCTTGCTGAAGGGATTTACCACCACCGGATGGTCAGCCTGCTGGTTAAGGGTATTCGTCACGACCACCTTGAACCCTACCGGCTGATTTTCTCGTATGCGTGCTGGTATCTGGTGGCCAGCCAGTATGGTGCGATACGGGTATTCAGAATTGAGGAAGTGACGTCCGTTTCCCTGTCTGAACGCTCTTTCCACCGACGCAGTGAGACCAGCGCACTCATTGTGGATGCGAATTTCATCAATGCTCTTCCACATTTTCACTTTATCAGCAACGTCATTCACACCTTCCGGGAGCTTTCTCCCGAACCTCAGACCAGACCAAAAGGAGTTAAGTAAGACATGAAACACAGTACAGCCCTGCTGCTGAGCGCAGGAATGATGCTGGCATCGCTGTCGGCCGTAAATGCCGCTACGCCCGATGCTCTTATACAGGCACATGACCAGCGCTGCGGAAAGCCCGTCTTCTATGCGCAGACTGCTAACCACAAAAAGGAGGTTGAGATTTGCATCATCACGCCGTCGGTATCGTATTCATTCGGCAGGACCGGCGCAGAACATAAGGAAATGGACATAACCGTACCAGCAAACACCACCACGTACGCATACCAGAACAATCAGGTAATCAGTCTGCAGGAATTCACCGTCAGGAACGGCGACACCTCATACCTGGTATCTGCCGGGACAAACGATGAAGGCACACCGTTCGCGTCCCTGGACGTTTATCAGGGAACACCTGAGGCGGGTAAGCATCTGGCGGAAATCCAGCTCGATCCGGATACGGTGGTGAACAACATCAGCCGTGCACTTGAACAGGAAGGCGTGGCGCAATCGAACAGCCTCTGAGCAGAAATCTCTTACGTATGGATATTCACACAATGATAAACAGGCAATTAAAAATGACGATGGCTTCACAGGGCGCATTACTGGCCGTCACTCTGCTGACCGCGCTGGCCCTGAGTGGCTGTGGTGACAAGAACGAACGAGAGTTTATCCGGGGCTGCAAATCAGGCGGCGGTACTACCGCCGTCTGCGGATGTATCTGGGATGACCTCAAAACGAAATATATGCACGGGGAGCTGGAGAAAATGAACCGGCAGTACGGTTATGTTCCGCCGCGCTTCATGGACAACATGCTGAGTGCTGCTAAGCAGTGCAGAAAATAAGGAAATCTGAACATGCCTCTTGTCATTAAATATTTCGCGATTGCCTTCGCCATCGCGCTTGTGGTCGTGCTGTTTAACGTGTTCGGGAGTACCGGTGAGATACGCAGTTTTGGTCAGGGAATGGGGTATCTGTTCTGGATGACGCTTGGGCCCGGAGCCGGTATGACGGTCGGTGCTGCTCTTCGACAATGGCTGATGCCGGACAGCGTCTATACCACTGGCGGAATGGGCGGTCTGTTAAAAGCCCGACTGTTCTGGCTTGCTGGTCCTCAGTGTATCGGCTGGCTGGCCGGTCTGATGACGGTGAGTAAACAGTTGATGTAGTGCCTTATGCGAATAAATCCACCCAAATACCATATAAGAATGGAAATAACTTTAAATATCTTTCATAAAGGAAAGCCCCTCATGTTTAAACATGTACTGACCGCCGCACTGCTCATTATCAGCGCCTCAGCACTGGCTGACACTGCACCCCTGTCCGTAAATTCACAGGGAACGTATCTGATTAATAATCCGAATCTCCCCGTCTGGCAGCTCACCCTGACCAGCCTGGAAAACGACATCACCATTAAGTCACTCACGCTTAACCGGGGCAACTGCCTGATATCCATCGCGGGGCGGGGAAGAAACATGAACAAACGCCTGGAGTACGGTCAGACATTCTCATTCACCACACCGAGTAACAGCGGTTTCACGAAATGTCGCCCTCTGGAGCTCACAGTCCAGACCAGCAAGGGTCCATACACCTATAACTGGCACTAATGTCTGCCGCTCCGTCTGCAAAAAGTGCATAAGCAACGATAAAATAAGGAAATTACGCCATGAACGACATCACCACCCTCAGCCAGCGGCTGGCAACCCCCACCCTGAATTGCGTACTGCTCACCGTCGCTACCTGCGGCGTCTGGCCGCTGCTCTGGTTGTATAAAAAGCAGGACCTCATCAGCGACACCACCGGCATGCGTGTGTGTGGCAACCTCTTTATCATCTGGCTCGCCGTCTGCTTCGGGCTCAGCCGCCAGCTCAGTGTACTGGCCTCGCCGGACCAGGCAGGCTACAACACGGGCAGCGACACGTTGCTGGTACTGAGCAGCATTCTGTCGTTAGCCACCGGCATGATGTACATCGTCTGGGCCTTTAAGGCCCGCACCGCCCTGCGCCACTATGCGCTGAACACCTTCCGCTTTGACCTGAAAATGAACGCATTTTACACCGTGCTGTTCAACGTCTTTTACATCATCTGGTGCATCAACGACATGCCCCAGGCACTCGCAAAGCACCGGATTATTCATGGTCAGGCCACCGTGCAACCAGACTCTTCGTCACCGCAGTAACACAGTACCTCTCTTATTTACCCCGCAGGGGCATTCGCGAATGCCCCTGTCCGTCCTGGTTCACCTCCGGGACTGACTCAATGACATGACTCAAAATACAGGTCACTACGCTGGGCCTGTTGCTGACATGGTGCACCAGCGACCGGACACAGCAGTTTGTGGAAGACCATGACGAAGACAGCCTTGATAATGCCCTTTATGACGCTTGCCAGGAGCATACACATGCACAACACCGACAGTCCGCTACTGCCCGAAGGCCCCTTTTCCCGCAGGCAGGCTGAAACAATCGTAGCGGCGTACCAGAACGCGGCTATTGAAGACGACCAGTGTACCCATTTTCGGCTGGTCATCCGCGACAGCGATAACCAGTTGATCTGGAGGGCGTGGAATTTTGAAGACAATGCCGGGTATTGGCTTAACCGCTATCTGCTCAGCCACGGACTACCTCAGCACTGACTCGCCACGGGCCTCACCCGGATACCCGCCACACCAACAGGCCATGTTCCCACAGGAGCATGGCTTTTTTGTTTATGCCGTTCAGTCAACCAACAAAGGAGATTAACAATGCGATTAGCCAGCCGCTTCGGGCGGACAAACCAGATCCGCCGCGACCGTCCCTTAACCCGTGACGAACTGATGCAGGTCGTTCCCAGCGTCTTCAGTGAAGAGCGCCACGAGTCCAGAAGCGAAAAATACGCTTACATCCCCACCATTACTCTGCTCGAAAATCTTCAGCGTGAAGGCTTTGAACCCTTCTTCGCCTGCCAGTCACGCGTACGCGACCCTGACCGCCGGGAGCACACCAAACACCTGTTACGTCTGCGTCGGGCCGGGCAGATCAATGGCCAGCAGGTACCGGAGATCATTTTGCTCAACTCGCACGATGGCTCCAGCTCATATCAAATGCTGCCAGGGCTGTTCAGAGCCATCTGCACCAACGGGCTCGTCTGCGGACAGTCGTTCGGTGAAATTCGCGTGCCGCACCGGGGCAATGTGGCCGGGAAAGTGATTGAGGGGGCTTATGAAGTGCTCGGTGTTTTTGACCGGGTGGAAGAGAAGCGTGACGCCATGCAGTCGCTGCGGTTACCCCCACCGGCACAACATGCCCTGGCGAACGCCGCCCTGACGTACCGCTTTGGGGAAGAACACCAGCCGGTGACCGCTACGCAGATACTGACTCCGCGACGGTATGAGGACCGTCAGGACGACCTGTGGACCATTTATAACCGCATTCAGGAGTCTTTGCTCAAAGGTGGTCTGCCAGGGCGCACCGCACAGGGAAAACGTACCCACACCCGCGCGATTAACGGCATAGATGGCGACGTTAAATTAAACAGGGCGCTGTGGGTGATGGCGGAAAGCCTGCTGGAGACGCTGAAGTAATGCCGCGTATCCCTGATGGCCGTCATCCGATTACGCCATATCCGTTCGCCCTGCTGAGCCTGCCGGGCTGTCGTTCCATCTCTGACGACGACCTGTGCGCCTGGTGCTCACATCTTCTCTACCGGCCCGGTGAGCTCAGCCTCTGCCAGTTAAGTCTTCCTGAAGGCCACTGGCCATCACGCTGTGATGAGGATGGCTATGCGCAGTCCTGCCCGTCATGCCTGCTGAACCAGCATCCCCAACCCGAGAAATAAACAAGGAAAAATGACTATGACCGACATTATCAACCTTAACGATACCTTCCCGTTACAGACACAACCTGCCGGTGCCGGTTCTGAGCCAGCGCTGACCGCTACCCTCGTACAGGACGAGCAGCGCGTGGGCTTCTGGCCGCAGCACTTCGGCAGCATACCGCAGTGGATAATCCTCGAACCGACCGTCTTCACCTGGATGGACCGCCTCTGTGCAGACTACAGCGGCGGCATCTGGAACTTTTACACGCTCAGCAACGGCGGTGCGTTTATGGCCCCGGAAGCAGACGACAATACCCATGAACAATGGTCCCTGTTCAACACCATGAACGGTAACGGCGGTGAGCTCAGCAGCGAGGCCGCCGGGATTGCCGTCTGTCTGATGACGTACAGCCACCACGCCATGCGCACCGAAAGCGACGCCATGACCGAACACTACTACCGCCTGCGGGACTACGCGCTCAGTCACCCCGAATGCAGCGCCATCATGTACATCATCGACTGAGGTAAGCCGCGATGGAACAACCGTTACCGCTGTTTGCCCGTGAATTAGCTCCTGCCGACCAGCAGACGGTCAGGGAGGCATTAACCCTGCTGGAATGCCAGTTACGTGAACCCGGCGCGTCATTTACCTCCAGCCATGCCGTCCGCGACTGGCTGCGTCTGCATCTCGCGCCACTGGAGAGGGAAGCGCTTTCTGTTCTGTGGCTCGACAATCAGCATCGCCTGATAGCCCACGACACGCTGTTTCTCGGAACAATCAACACCATCACCGTGCATCCGCGAGAGGTCGTAAAGGCCGGTCTGAAGCACAACGCTGCGGCTGCCGTTCTGGCGCATAACCACCCGTCAGGGGAGGCGGAGCCCAGCAAGGCTGACAGACTGATTACAGAGCGTCTGAAGCAGGCGCTGGAGCTGGTCGATATTCGCCTGCTGGACCATCTGGTGGTGGGCGGGATGGAAATAGTCTCGTTTGCAGAGCGAGGATGGATTTAAGGAGCAAAATATCGATGAAGATTATCAGTAAGCGCCAGGCAATGGCGATATACCGCCAGCATCCACAATCCCGGCTGTTTCGCTTCTGTACCGGCAAATATAAATGGTCTGGCAGCATCTGCCACTATGCCGGCCGGGATGTCCAGGATATCAGCGGTGTGCTCGCTGTCTTCGCAGAACGCCGACAGGACCGCAACGGTCCCTATGTCGTGTTGCGCAGCGTTACCCTGAATTAATTCACGTTTAAGGAAGACTAAATTGTCGAATGAAATACCGGCAGTAAACCACAATATCGCCGAACCCTGGTGGGGGCTTAAACGCGATATCACACCCTGTTTTGGTGCCCGTCTGGTGCAGGAAGGCAACCGGCTGCATTACCTGAATGACCGCGCCAGCATCACCGGAACGTTCAGCAAGGCGGATTTACGCCACCTTGATCAGGCGTTTCCGGTTCTGCTCAAACAGCTGGAATTAATGCTGGTTTCCGGTGAACTCAATCCCCGCCATCAGCACGGCGTCACGCTCTATGCAAAAGGGCTGGTATGCGAGGCGGATACCCTAGGCAGTTGTGGTTATCTCTATATCGCGATTTACCCGACACCTGTAACAACCGCTTAAACTTTCGTACCGCTTCCTCTCGTTTTAACCCATCAGCTAAGAGATCCAACTATGCAAACTCAACCTGTTCCCCCGACACGGGAGGTTTCACCACGCCCGTCACCCGTGGAGATCTGGCAGCGCCTCCTGAGTCACCTGCTGGAGCACCACTACGGTCTGACGCTCAACGACACACCTTTCGGCAACGATGGCGTGATTCAGGAGCATATTGACGCCGGTATCTCACTGTGCGACGCCGTGAATTTTATTGTGGAAAAATACGATTTGGTTCGCACCGATCGTCACGGCTTCAGTGCCGAAACACAGTCGCCGCTTCTCACCAGTATCGATATTCTCCGCGCCCGCAAAGCCACCGGGCTGATGACCCGCAACGGCTACAAAATGATGACCGATATCACCACAGGCAAATACCGCGAGGTGCAGCAATGAAGTTATCCCTGACGGTAGAAGCCGACGCCATCAACGTTCTGGCCCTGAATGCGGGCCGGATCGCCGTCGATATTGACGGCATTGAACTGGCTGCGCTGATCGATGTGGTCTGTGACAACGGGTATTCACTTCGCGCTGCTGACGAGCCAGGCAAGCTGGTAGTGGAAGATCCACTGCCGCCCGTCGCCCACGTAAACTGCATCCAGTGCAGCACCGCTCATATCACGGCGGAAGACAATGCTCTGCTGTTTACCCTTTCGCACCAGCATGAAGACTTTGGCGACCAGGAATGGATTTCGTACACCGGATCGGGTTATCTGCTCTACCTGGGCGCGTGGTCATTTCCGGTCTTACGCCTCAAACGTCTCGGCCTGTCGAAAGCCTGCCGTCGGTTAGTGTTGACGCTTATCCGTCGCTACGCCGCTGGTATTGTTCATCTGGATGCCTTTGGCGAAGTACTGCCGGGCTTTGCCACCTTCGACTGGTAACACAACCACAATCACCACCAGGTTTTCACCTGCCGAAATTAACCACCGAAGCCGCTCTCAACATTCTGATTGAGTGGCTGCAGGACAACATCGATTGTAACAGCGAGATTATCTTCGACAACGACGAAGACAGTGCTGTTGCCCTGGATTGAACGTGCGCGTCAGGACGTTCGCGATCTCCGTCATCTCCAGCTTCTGCGTCATGCCAGAACTGATTAGCCGCCTGACAATATTCATAACACACGTATAAGCGCCAGCCCTCACCGGCTGGCGCTTTGCTTTATATAAAGGAAATAAAAATGATGTCAGAACTTACTCTCACCGAACCCGAAGTATTAACCGACCACACCGACGTGATTTGCTCTACCAGCATTGAACGCATCGTCACAGGTCGTAACGCTGCGCTGGCACAGATTGAAGCGCTCATTCAGCAACTTGATGACATCTCATTGCTGACGTTCTCACTGGGAGCGGGTACGGCAAAAGAATGGGGAATGAAACAGCACCGCTATGAATGCTGGCTAATGGAGAAAGCGGATACGGCGATGAAAGCCATTACCCGCAGTATCGATCGCGGGATATGGCGAGATTTGATGCAACGCTCTGGAATGCAGAGCCTGATGGACGCGCAGGCCCGTGATGAATGGCACAACAGCCTGGAAAAGGAGGATATTCCGGCTGTCAGTGAAGAGAATATCCTTAGCACGTTTGAGCAATTGCATCTGAATAAAGGCGAGGTGTTTGAGCGCGGAGTGATAAATGTGTTCAAAGGGCTGAGCTGGGATTTTAAGACGAACTCGCCCTGCAAGTTTGGTGCGAAAATCATTGTGACGGGACTGGTCAAATATGACCGGTGGGGATTTGGGCTTAACTGGGGCTGGCAGCGTGACCGCCTGGCAGACCTTGAGCGTATGCTGATGCTTCTGGATGGTAAGCCGGTTCCTGACAACCGCGCTGACGTTACCCGTCGTCTCGGCGATCATATCCATGCTAACCGGCACAGCAACCGTTACGAGGACGAGATGTTTACGATTAAGTACTTTCAGAAAGGAACAGCCCATATCACCTTTAAGCGACCTGAACTGGTCGATAAACTGAATGACATCATCGCCCGTCACTATCCGGGGGCGCTGGCGGCAAGATAAATTTTGTTTTATTTGTGGGGCTCCCCAGAAAGTCGCATCCCCCGCAAATGCCCTGCCAAAATCCGTGCCGGGTAATCCCTGAGCGGCATTTTTTCTTATTGCATATTAGCCAGCTTCTGTGCGTGTATAATGTCGTGTATGCAACACGTAACATCATCAGTAGGGAGCACAGTATGACTACCAGACAACGCAATACCCAAAGCGTCACAATGACGTTAGAACGAGGATTACTCAGCCGGGCGCGTGAGGCCGGTATTAACCTTAGCGCCACCCTGACGGCGGCACTGGATACTGAACTACGTCATCTGGCCGTAAGCCAATGGCAGGAAGAAAACAAGGAGGGGATAGAAGCGTTAAACCGTTTTCATGATGAACATGGCTGCTTCAGTGACGATCACAGGACGTTTTAACGATGCAATTCACCGTATACAGCAATACCGGGAAGAGCAGCACGTACCCTTTGTTGCTTGACGTCACGAGCGATATCATCGGACAGCTAAATCGCCGGGTCGTGATACCGTTATTACCGATTGAAAAATATCCTGGTGGTAATCGACCGGAGAGGATGATCCCACTCATCAAACTAACCGATGGCAAGGAATACGCAGTCATAACCCACGAGCTGGCAAGTATCCCTGTCCGTGCCCTGGGGGCTGAGTTCTGTAATGCGGTGCAATACCGCGTAAAGGTAAAAGCAGCAATAGATTTTCTGTTTGACGGAATTTAGGATCCCGTCAGCAAATTGATCTTTATTCTGGTCGCTAATTCATTACAGTCCATGCAGCCCCAAACCGTACTGAGCACGGGAGTATTCTCTGATGAGAAGATAACAAATCACTACAAACGAAGCCGCAAACACCTGGGGGCCACTATGGGGGCAACAAAATAAATAATGAAAAAATAAATTCTTAAACATCAATTGAGTATGTTTTTTAATACCCTCCCCCACAGGGAGAGGGAGGTCAGAGTCCCCTCTCCCTGCGGGAGAGGGTTAGGGTGAGGGCAAAAGGTTATGCAGCCTTACGGAACCTGCGGGTCAGTCGCTTCTCGATTTCGACGACGAAGAACATCACGCCCGCTACCGCCAGGGTCACAAACCAGTAGCGCAGCGGCAGCGCTTCGGTGCCGAACAGCATCTGCATCAACGGCAGGTAGATAATCGCCGCCTGGAGCAGGAACAGCACGCCCGTCACCAGCCAGATCCCTTTGTTCGCCAGCAGGCCGCGGTTCAGGGAGAACCCTTCGGTGTTGCGGCAGTTAATCATGTACACCCACTGGGCGCAGACCAGCATCTGCAGCAGCACGGTGCGGATGAACTCCGCGCTGTGGCCGCGCGGGGCCAGCCAGGCTTCCAGCGCAAAGGCGGCGATGGCAATCATGGTGCCGACGAAGGCCACGCGCCAGACGGCGTAGGCGTCCATTACGTGCTGTCCGGTCTGGCGAGGCGGACGACGCATGATGTTGCGCTCGGCGGCTTCGAAGGCCAGGCCGAAGGAGAGCGTGGCGGAGGTGGCCATGTTCATCCACAGAATCAGCACCGGCGTCAGCGGAATGATGTTCCCCGCCAGCAGCGCAATTACAATCAGCAGCCCCTGCGCGAGGTTGGTCGGCATGATGAACAGAATCGTCTTCTTCAGGTTGTCGTAAACGCGACGCCCCTCTTTCACCGCGCTGGCGATGGTGGCGAAGTTGTCGTCCGTCAGGACCATGTCCGCCGCCTCTTTGGTCACTTCCGTGCCCTTGATGCCCATCGCGATGCCGACGTCAGCCTGACGCAGCGCCGGGGCATCGTTCACGCCGTCACCGGTCATGCCGACGATTTCGCCTTTGTCCTGCAGCGCTTTCACCAGGCGCAGCTTATGCTCCGGGCTGGTACGGGCGAAGATGTCATACTTCACCGCCGCTTCCGCCAGCGCGGCGTCGTCCATCTTCTCCAGCTCGTAGCCGGTGACCGCCTGCTCGCTGTTGGCGATCCCCAGCATCTGGCCAATGCTCATCGCCGTCTGCGGGTGATCCCCGGTGATCATCTTCACGCGGATCCCCGCCTGCTGGCAGGCGTTAATCGCATCAATGGCTTCCGGACGCGGCGGATCCATCATCCCGGCGATGCCGAGGAAGATCAGGCCGTGGCTCAGGTCATCGTGCGTCAGTTCCTGCTCGCCGTTCGCCGGCTTGAACGCCGCGGCGACCATGCGCAGCCCCTGACGCGCATAGCGCTCCATCTCGCTTTCCCAGTACGCGCGGTTGAAGGCTTCCGCACCGTTGCGGGTCTGCTGCTGCGCGCACAGGGCGAAAATGACGTCCGGCGCGCCGGTGATCAGGATCTGCTCCTCACCGCCAATCTGGTAGTGGGTGCTCATGTACTTGTACTGCGAGTCGAACGGGATCTTGTTAACCAGCGTGGTCATGACCGGCTCAAGGCTGGCCTTCGCCGCCAGCACCTTCAGCGCGCCCTCGGTTGGGCCACCGGTGATGCCCCACAGGCCGCGCTCGTCCTGGATCAGCTGGCTGTCGTTGCACAGGTCGATGGTGCGCAGGTAGTGCTCCAGCACGGTGCCCGGCTGGATGTGGACCGGCTCATCGCTGCCTTCCAGGTAGATGTTGCCCACCGGCTCGTAGCTGTTGCCGTCCACGCGATAGCAGGCGTCAGCGGTGATAATGGCTTTAACCGTCATCTCGTTCATGGTCAGGGTGCCGGTTTTATCCGAACAGACCACGGTCATCGCGCCGAGCGTTTCCACCGTCGGCAGCTTGCGGATAATCGCCCGCTTGCGCGCCATCGCCTGCACGCCCAGCGAGAGGATGATGGAGATAATCGCCGGCAGACCTTCCGGCACGGAGGCCACCGCCAGGCTAATCAGGGAGAGCAGCAGCTCGCCCATCGGGATCTCGCGGAACACCAGGCTGAAGACAAACAGCGCGGCCATCATCGCCAGAATAATGGCGAAGATCGCTTTACCCAGCTTGTCCATCTGAACCAGCAGCGGCGTGCGGTGCTTTTCGATACCCGCCATCATCTGGTTAATATGGCCGAGCTCCGTATCCTTACCGGTCGCGGTGACCACGCCGACGCCGCCGCCCGCGCTTACGGTCGTTCCGGAGAAGACCATATTGGTGCGATCGCCCAGCGGCAATTCACCGCTCAGCGGATTAACGTGTTTATCCACCACGGTGGATTCACCGGTCAGAATCGCCTCTTCCACGCGTAAATTATGCGCTTCGATTAAACGCATATCCGCCGGAATACGATCTCCCGCGCGTAATACAATAATATCGCCCGGGACTATTTCAGTTGTGGGTAGAGTTTCGTGATTGCCGTTACGAATAACGCGCGCCTCGCTGGAGAGCATATTGCGAATACTCTTCAGGGATTTTTCCGCGTTGCTTTCCTGAATATGGCCAATTAAGGCATTGATTACCGCCACGCCCAGAATAACCAGCGTATCAACCCAGTGGCCCATTATTGCCGTTAATACGGCGGCGGCCAGCAGGACATAAATCAGCACATCATTAAAATGGGCCAGAAAACGCAGCCAGGCGGGTTTGCCTTTTTTCTCCGGCAGCGCGTTCGGCCCTGTTTTTTGCAGACGCGCCTGCGCCTCTGCACGATCCAGACCGCTGGCCTGGCTCTGCGTGTGGGTAAGCACCTGCTCTACGGTCTGCTGGTATGCCAGCCCGCCGGAAGGCGGCATGTTTGGGGACAATTTTTTTTCGGTCATCGTATTTTTCCTTCAATATCCGGTGAACAGAAGCCTGAATTCCTTTCTGGCTAAATAAATTCATTTTAAAGTCTTGCGGGTAAAATTGATCTACCGCAATATAATGACTTCTCGGTTATTCAAAACTGATTAAAACTATTTCGATGGCCTGATTTTTACAAAATATTTCTAAACCAACATTAAACGAGGGGGAACCATGTGGGGTATTTATCGCGGACGCCGACTGGTGTTATACGTTATCGCGGCCATTGTTATTGCCACGTTAATTGGTTATAGCACCTATACATTTGTAAAATTATTTTCCTGATAAAGACGTTTATTTACATAACGCGATATTAATATAAATGCCGGGCCATATTTTGTTATTTATTCGAAAAATAATATCTTCGTTTTGTTCAATAACGTCTTAGTCGCTGTTATTGCTTTACGTTACAGGATGCCGGACAATGACATTTTTAACTGACGATTAACATTACGATGAAACACCCGTTAGAATCGCTGCTTACGGCAGGCGGCATTTTATTGCTGGCCCTGCTCTCCTGCCTGCTGTTGCCCGCTCCGTCGCTGGGTCTGGTGCTGGCGCAGAAGCTGGTTCAGACCTTTCACATGGTCGATCTGAACCAGCTTTACACCATTCTGTTCTGCGTGTGGTTTTTACTGCTGGGTGCTATCGAATTCTTCGTGCTGCGTTTCGTCTGGCGCCGCTGGTTTTCACTGGCGTCGTAAGCCGATGAAATCGCGCATGCCGTGATCAGCGCTTCTCACCGGGCCGCGAAGTCGTGGCCTCGCGGAACAGCGGGTCGATAGCACACCGATGACTGTCGCGCTACACGATTTAACCCAGGACAACGTGGCGGATACCAGGTATGTGGCGTCATGCGCAAGCAATACGGCGAGTTGATATGGGATTGGCCACACACAATGATGGCGACGGTGAACGGTTGCCAGTAAAGCGAAATTGCCGGGTAGCGCCTATGCTTACCCGGCATATGTTCTGGATATAAAGCTAAAAAGCCTTATTCCGTTTCAACATTAATCTGTATATCGCTCATAACATCATGCTTATCTCTGACATGAAGCTCATTTTTGTTAAGAACAGGTTTGAGTGTGAGCGTAACGCTGAACTGCTTACCAGCCAGAATCTGCGAACCCTGGACAGGAATCAATCCCTGTTGCGCCTGGACAAGATGGTTATCCTCGCTTTGCCCTGCAATAACAAACGGGTCATGAGAAACAGTATGGCTCAGCGAAACATTCTTCCCATCCAGTGTTGCCTGAGTGGCCTGAATGAACAGCCCACTCCGATCGCCGAAAATAAATGCCCCTTGCTCTCCCGATTTACCGCTAAAGAACAGCGCCATCTTTTGTGGTTCAGTACAAAATGCCGTGAGATGAACATCTCGTTGAGCTAACGCATTCCACTGTTTAACGGTATTGACGATATCGTCAGGTTTAATTTGACCATAGTTAACATCATGCTGTGACAGTGATACCTGGCAATCAGCAAGTGAATATGGCATACAGACCAATTGCATCAGTCCTGCCACGATATATTTCATATAATGTCTCACTGGCATACTCCGGTGATGTCCTCATAGAAGTTATTAAGGTCTTGTTTTTCTGGCAATTTGAAATGCAACTGACACTGATGTCTTCCCTGCTCATCAACTGCATACAAGGTCGGTAAATTTTGCACATCGCTTAAAAATACCAGACCATCTTCAATCGCAGTGGCAACATAATTACCTTTGCTATCAACCACAGAACTCCCTTTCGTCAATATACCTTTATCCTGGCGCGAAACATGTAACATGATTCTACGGGTATTGATCACACCAAAACGCACCTGGCTCACGGCACCATGTCCACTCGCAACGATTGAAATACCGTTGTTTACATCGATATTTTTGGGTAAGGTTTCAGTATTAATTTCGATGCGAGCATTATGATAAGCAGGCAGTGAAGGGATCACCGCACGCCCCCAGCGATCTGTCCAAACGTCACCGGACGGAGTCGATATTTCAACATTACTCACTTTTTCATCCAGCGACACTAACGCGAAGGTGTCATCAATTGGATACGATGAAAAAGTCACGCCCTTGGAATGTGCCAGTACACCGCCGCTCAGTCGTGCGCCATAATTTTTGTTGTCGTTACCCGTGGTCCCTGCATTGAGACCAAGCTGAGTGAAATGCAAATTGTCGCTCAGGCTGCCATCAAAACTATTTTCATTGTTAAACATGTCGCGCTCTGCGGCGACGGAATAAGAGACCTCAGGGCTAATAGTTCCACTGCTTTGTAATCCACTGTGCTCAGAATCACCTTGTTTGCGCATATACGCGCCGACACGCTGAGAACCAATAGGAACACTCATATTCACGTAAAACATATCAGCATTGGTGTTGTGATTGTCATTGTCATTGTCATCGCGGTTTAACTGGCTTTGCCAGTTTGCCGTTATGCTGAATCGCGAGAAGGTTTTACCCCATGCCAACGTAACGTAACGCGTGTCGTTTTCACCCTTACTGCCTTTATTCAGGCTGTATCCAAGATTAACTGAACCTAAGATGTTATTACTCCATCCCACGTTACCGCTGTATTGACCGCTATATTGAATAAAATCATCCTGCAATGTATCGGCTAATTCACGATAACCGGAGGTGAAATGCGACGCGGCGGCAGACAAGGAAATATTATTGCCTGGTGAATAACTGGCACTGAGCGTGGACTCCGTTCCTTTATTATCATCTTTAGAATCCTGTGAAGCTTTAATGACCGAAGACAGAAGTGTTTCAGACACTGGTGAAACATCCGCAGAGAAAGCCAGGGCATTATATTTTGTTGCCGTCAATCCACCGGCACTCACATTCATCCAGGGTGAAATTTTCCAGCCTTTGGATGCAGTCAGCAGATAGGGCAATTCACCGTTACTGTCTATATCCCGAAGCTTACCTGCGGCGATGGAGAACCCCTGTGGTCCACCTAGCTGGTTAGGATGCAATGATTCAGCGGGAATAACATAATGGTTCTCTGAGCCATCAGTTTCTTTTACCTTAACATCAAGCGGTGTATTTACGCTGGTAATCGGAACATTACTTAGCGAAAAAGGACCAGCAGGAACCAGCGTAGAATACACCAGTGCGCCATTTTGTCGAACTTCGACACGCGCTTGTGGACCCTGGGCAATACCCTTAACCGTTACACCTGAACCCGAATTAACGTTAAGTTCTGCTTCTGGAACCATTTGCACGCCGGAAATCGCGGAACCAGAAAATAAGGTATTACTGATGTAGATCTGCCCAGCCTGCACTAATGCTTGCTGATCAACAAATGTATGTTGTACATAGGTATACAGCGCATCATTACTCAACTGGCCATCATTATTTGTGAAAATCTGACGACTGCGTAAAAGCCAGTCGTTAAAGTTAAGACCTTCTTCCGTCGAAGCCTGAGTATAATGACTTTGATCATTACTATAGGTATTTTTAGTCGTAAAGACGTCGTAATTCAGCAGACCTGCTGCTCCGCCCTTTTGATAGTTTTTAATAAGCATATTGTCATGGGCTTGTGCCTCCTCAGGTACAATGAGGTCCAGACGCTCTTCACCAGGGCGTTTAATAATAACGGTTGTAGGATAATATTTTTTATAATCAAAACAGGTATCAGTCTTTTTCCCTTGTATAGCTTTAGCATCCTGATTTTCTTGCTCGGTAAAAAACTGGCTTATCTCACCGGGGATCTGCAGCCCTGCCGCTGTCAGGAAATCATTATCGACGCATAACTCACCGGCATTATCAAATCGAGCAGTCACGCTACCAATATTTTTTCCATTAACATACAGAGTAACCGGACTTCGTCCTGGTGCAAATTTTGCTTTATCCGCAAAGTAATCGCTCAAAGCGCTATCAAGACCACGAGTCTTCAAAACGTCTTTGTCAAATTCAGCCATGTTATCTGCAGCAAAACATTTTGCATCGATCGCAGCACAGAGGAGTACACTGCACACAATGCCTATTTTAAACGTTATATTTTCAGGTTTCATAATTAACGAACAAAAAAATACCAGAAGTTGTTTTGATTACTCGATGACGAGATTAATGTGCATTCAGTTGTGCCGTATAATTTTCTATTTGCACACCATAGCGACTGACCGGCGAAAACGTGACCTGAGTATCTCCCGCGAGAGATCTACCCGTATCAACCACTATGGATTGGCCTGGCAATATATAGCTGCGCGGAAATTTGATCGTCGTTTTAGACGGTAATGCTACACTCTGCGGCTGGAAACGTACGACATATGGACTGGTATTCTGCAAAGTGATAGCTGTGCCATTCACTTTCCAGGTAAGCAAAGTCCATGCATCTTGTCGTTCAGGTATGCCTGACGGATGAATAATCACCGGTAAATCCTGACGGATATTAAATCCAACAGCGTCTTTCCCTACTTCCTTCTGCGGAATTCCTTCAAAAACAACGCGCGCCATGTGTTCCACTTTCAGTGGCGCATCGGTTTGCAATACAAATCGTACATGCTGAGTATCGCCGCCCTCCACACGCGTTACTGGCTGCGTGGCAATCAGGTGAAAACCTTTTTCTCCTGGCAACTCGGTAATACTGGTGTAAAGAAGCTGCGGCCTTTCATCGCTATTTTTAACATTCATACTCCCACCCTTCGCTTCTTCATTGATGAAGAGCATGGACGTTTCTGGAATCAATCCCGTTGCCTTGGCGGAAGGAGTATTTAAAACACCAAGCAAAATGAAAAATAACAGACTGAAAGGATAATTACGGTTAGACATTGATTTCACCATGGAAATGAAGGGCGAAAATAAAACATATTTAAATAAGGGTGCAATGAAATCATTACACCCTCAATACTTCTAACAAAAATTTAAATTGGTATCTAAATAGTTATTAGAGATAAACCAGAGATAAGGTTGTTAAGCCATCGAGATTCGTCTCGTCGGTGATAGCAAGAGTCGTTGTGTCTTGAATCGCAGCGTTCACACGCAGTGGCAGCACGGCAACTTTAAAGGCCTTAGGCACAACAGTGCCTGTTGCGGCAAAACTCCAGACTTCTGTACCATCCGGTCTGAAACCGGTGCTCATTGACGTTACACTTCTCCAGTCAGTACTGGTTACCGAAGCGCCAGCCGTTTTCTGGACAATCATATCAGCCGCAACGCCATCCAAAGTTACGCCTGATCCATCTGTGTGAGCGGATGTAATGGTATAAGCGCCTAGCTTGACTCCACCAGTTGTCTGACCTAAACCAAACTCCCACGCACCAGAGTTGATGTTAACGTTATTGCTCGTTCCCTGACTAATCAGGAGTGCTTGCCGGCTTGAGCTACGACCATCCATTGCAGAAACACCTACTGCCATGGGTGCATCACATGTAATTGTTAACGTGATTTCTTTTTTGCCTAACTGATTTACATCAGTAGCGCTGAGCGTGCTCACTTTAAGACGACCAAAATCGGCAACACCATCATTACTCAGTGTTGGTGTACAGGCTGTATTACCCAACACACCTTTAACTTTCAGATCAACTGTATCACCAGCAAATGCAGAGAAGGCTGCACTTACTAATAATGCTGAGGTCAATACCTTACCAATCATTTCTTTTTTCATTTACGACACCTATATTCTATCCGTTCCGCTATAATATTTAACGGTGCACGCTATATATCGCCCTTACCCAAAAGGTACATATACAAACATCAAGCAATATTAATTAACCCCACCGCGGCGCCTATTAAATATCCAGACAGTGAATATAACAAGAAACAGGCAATCCTAATCAGGATCCTAAATTACTTGAAGTAGAATATTAAGCAGCGTAGTAATGAAATAGCGAGGATCTTACAGGAAATGATAATAGAGAAATGCCAGGGTATACTTTTGGCCCGGTAAGCATAGCGCCACCGGGCGATAACAACTCAATGCGTCTGACTGTGGTTCTCTTTACGGTAGGCACCAGGCGGCTGGTTGAACGTCCGGGTGAAGATACGGGTAAACGTCTGCTGCGAGTCAAACCCGTAACGCAGGCAGATGTCGTAGACCCGAGCGTCGGATTCACGCAGATCGCGCGCCGCCAGCAGCAGCTTGCGCTCACGGATATAACGCCCCAGGCTCTCCCCTTTGTACTGCATAAACAACCGCTGCAGGTGCCACTTCGAGTAGCCCGCGTGGCGGGCAATCTCTTCTATACGTAATGGCTGGTGCAGATTGTCGTCGATCCATTCGACGATAGTGTCGATGACTTGAGCGGAAATGGTCATGCTGCTGTCCCCCTCTGCTTCTCGCTTAAACATTATTCCCACCACGCGCGAAAGGTTTGCGTGGCGTCATTCACCCGGACGGGCTCGCCCAGCGCCGGTGTCAGTAGCCGATAGTTTTTATCCTTGCTGGCTTTAGCCAGCTGGATCAGCGGATCGTTCCACGTATGTTTCGCCAGCACGAAGCGTCCGTTATGCCCGGGCACCACGGCTTTCGCGTTCAGATCCACCGAGGCCTGCGCCGTTTCCTCCGGCAGCATGTGGATGTACTTCCAGTCCTGGTCGTACTGGCCGTTTTCCATGATGGCGACATCCACGCCATCAAACTGCTCGCCGATGGCCTTAAAGTGCGGGCCGTAGCCGGAGTCCCCGCTGTAATAAACCTTCCGCTCTGGCGTGACGAACATAAAGCTGCCCCACAGGGTTCGATCGCGCTTGATGCCGCGCCCGGAGAAGTGGCGCGCCGGCAGAACATGCACCGTCAGTTCATCGCTGATGCGTACCGACTGGTTCCAGTCGCGTTCGTCAATAATCTCAGGCTTCATCCCCCAGTAGCGCAGATGGGATCCCACGCCCAGCGGCGTCACCACGCGCTTCACCTTAGGCAGTAGCGCCCTGATGGTGGCGTAATCCAGATGATCGTAGTGATCGTGCGAGATAATCAGCAGGTCGATTTCCGGCATGCTTTCAGCGCGCCACGGATACTCTCCGGCAAAGGCTTTATTCAGGAACGAGAACGGCGCGGCGTAGTTGCCGAGCACCGGGTCGATCAGGATGCGTTTGCCCGCGAGCTGCAGGTACCACGAGGAGTGACCGAGCCACACCAGGGTGTCCTGCTCCAGCGGCAGGCTCGCAAGATCGGTTTTCACCAGCGGCAGCGGCTGGGCCGGGCGCGCGTTTTCGGTTTTTTTGGTCAGAAAATCCCACGTTGCGACCAGCATGTTTTTGTCGCCGTTATAGCCCGGCGTTGGCAGCGTATTGTGGAATTTCCCGTCGCGATACTGGGGAGAGGCCTCCACTTCGGTGAGCTGCTCACCCTGCGGTGGCTGGCCGAATCCGGCATTCAGTACAAACGGTAAACTCGCAGCTGAAGCAATAATCATGATTAACACCACGCAGATGAAGAGAGGTTTTTTCATATCCAGACCCGAAAACGCGCCCCATCCGATAGTTTGCGCGGGGTAAACTTGATTATGAGTGAGTAAGCACTCATTATAGATATGATGATAAAGTCGTCAAGACGTTTTCGATCTTTGACATTCCGCGTTGCAGCGTGTCAAAGCACGTGTTTCAATCAGGGTTTTTATAATTGACAGGGGGAAAAATTTAGTGGCACGTCCGAAGAGTGAAGATAAAAAACAGGCCTTACTGGAAGCCGCAACGGTGGCGTTTGCACAGTCAGGTATTGCCGCCTCAACGTCGTTAATCGCCCGTAACGCGGGCGTCGCCGAAGGGACCCTGTTTCGCTACTTTCCCACTAAAGACGATCTGCTAAATGCCCTCTATCTGCACCTGAAGCAGGATCTCTGCCAGGCCATGCTGGCAAACCTCGATCGCACCATCACGCTGCCCAAAGAACATACCCGCAATATCTGGAACAGCTACGTGGACTGGGGTATTCGTAACCCCGTTTCTCATGCGGCTATCCGCCAGATCGGCGTCAGTGAAAAGCTGAGCGCCGAAACGGAACAGGCGGTGAAAGAGATGTTCCCGGAACTCCATGAGCTGTGCCGCCGCTCGGTGCGTCAGGTGTTTATGTCAGATGAATTTAAAACGTTTGGCGATGCGCTTTTCTTATCGCTGGCCGAATCCACGATGGAATTTGCCACTCGCGACCCTTCCCGCGCCGTTGATTTTAAAGCGCTCGGTTTTGAAGTGATGTGGCGCGGGCTGGCCCAGGAAGAAAACGATGGACAGTAAATCCCTGCAGGAACATGCAATGCGCGTGGCCCTTGAGTTGCCCTTCACCGAGCACTGCTGGCCGTTTGGGCCGGAGTTTGACGTGTTTAAAGTGGGCGGAAAGATTTTCATGATCGTCGCGGTCGCGCACGGGCGACCGCACGTCAGCCTGAAGTCAGACCCGGAAAAATCGCTGTTAAATCAGCAGATCTATCGCGGGATAGAGCCGGGCTACCATCTGAGTAAGAAGCACTGGATTTCCCTTTACGGCACCGACGACGTGACGCCGGAACTGGTTACTGACCTCATTCATGATTCCTGGAATCTGGTGGTGGATAAGCTGCCGAAAAAAGACCAGAAGTGGATCCGGCCGGTCTGATTGTTCGTCTGAGACGAACAGATTAAGCGCTCGAATTGCACTTATCTTTTTCCGCGTCCCGCTGTAATCTGCATTCCTTTCGCGCCCGCGAGCGGGCGAATTTCATCACCAGGAGTTGTTATGGATATCATTTCTGTCGCCCTGAAACGCCACTCGACCAAGGCGTTCGACCCAAGCAAAAAACTGACCGCGGAAGAAGCGGAAAAAATCAAAACCCTGCTGCAGTACAGCCCGTCCAGCACCAACTCCCAGCCGTGGCACTTCATTGTGGCCAGCACCGAGGAAGGAAAAGCGCGCGTGGCGAAATCCGCCGCGGGCACCTATGTGTTCAACGAACGCAAAATGCTGGATGCTTCTCACGTGGTGGTGTTCTGCGCGAAAACCGCGCTGGATGACGCCTGGCTGGAGCGCGTCGTGGATCAGGAAGAGGCCGATGGCCGTTTCAACACGCCGGAAGCCAAAGCCGCAAACCACAAGGGCCGCACCTACTTCGCCGACATGCACCGCGTGGATCTGAAGGATGACGACCAGTGGATGGCGAAACAGGTTTACCTGAACGTCGGCAACTTCCTGCTGGGCGTGGGCGCGATGGGTCTGGACGCGGTACCGATTGAAGGGTTCGACGCCGCTATTCTCGACGAAGAGTTTGGCCTGAAAGAAAAAGGCTTTACCAGCCTGGTGGTAGTACCGGTTGGGCACCACAGCGTGGAAGATTTCAACGCCACTCTGCCGAAGTCTCGCCTGCCGCTGAGCACGATTGTCACTGAGTGCTGATCTCCTCTGGCACGCTGGGATCCGGCGTGCCTGTTTTCAATACCGCATACTCCCGTTGTGTATAGATGCATCAGTTAGCAGGCAAATTATTTGTAACAGCATAGAAATACTTATATCGGAAATTTCGCATACAATTTTATAATTAATAATTACGTTCTTTTATGTGATATCAACCAGTTACAGCCTCTCAGCACTCCAATCAATAACCCTCAAAAATATATCCATTTATTTTTTGTCACGCTCACGTTAATTATTCCATTCTGGTTCAGCATTAATTAATACGCATTTTGTATGAATTGTTACATGTCTATTTTTGTAATCGAGGTTGTGCATGTTTTTATGTGCTTCCATTTCGCATGAAGAGAAATGGGAACACTTTTTCAAGGAATTACAAGGATAGATATATGAAAAATAAAAGTGCAGTGAGCACAAAGGCTAATTCAAAGGTATTGCACGCCAAACTGGCGCCGACCTGCTTTGCGACTATGCTTGCGCTGGGCATGATTATGCCAGCTCAGGCTGCCATCGTGGCAGGTAATACCGATAAACCGGCCATTCATACGGATGCAAGTGGCGCAACCATCGTTGATATTAACAAGGCGAGCGCAGGTGGAGTTTCCCATAACGTTTATTCCGAATTTAACGTCGACAGCAACGGCGTAATCCTGAATAACAGCGGCACAGCAACCAACACCCAATTAGCAGGCCAGATCAATGGCAACGCTAATATGGCCGGCGGCAGCGCTAAAGTGATCCTGAACGAAGTGCGTTCATCCGATCCGAGCCAGCTGAACGGCATGGTCGAAGTGGCAGGCCAGTCCGCGCAGGTGATTATTGCCAACCCATCAGGCATCACCTGTGACGGTTGTGGCTTTATCAATACCAACCACGCTACGCTGACCACCGGTACCGCCACCTACGACAACAAGGGTGATGTTAGCGGTCTGGATGTGAGCAAAGGCCAGGTGACCATCACCGGTAAAGGGATGGATACTCGTTCTACGCAGTACACCGACATTATTGCCCGTTCAGTGAAGGTCAATGCGAAACTTCAGGCTAACGAACTGAATATCGTCACGGGTAACAACCACATCGATAAATATGGCCGTGTGCAGAAGAAGTATGACAGCAGCAATGCCCCTGACGTAGCGCTGGATGTGTCTGCGCTGGGCTCCATGTACGCGAATAAAATCTATATGGAAGGCACTGACGCCGGCGTTGGCGTGCATATCGATCGTGCTGACCTGACGGCATCGGACACGCTGTCAATCAACGTTGATGGTGTGGTCGAAAACAACGGTGGACATATCAGCGGTAAAAATGCAGCTACCGTGATGGGAAGTGATGTCCTGAACCATAACGGTCAGATTACCTCTGAGGGTATGGTGTCCGTTACCGCAGACAACACGCTGGACAACACTAACGGCGTCATCAAAGCTGCGATGGTTAATGTTTCCGGCAAAAATACCGTTAACAGCCATGGTTCCATTCAGGGCAGCCAGAATACCTTTATTACCGCTGACTCGCTGGACAACCGCGACGGTGAAATTCTCAGCAATGGCGATTTGACGATCGAACGCGCCTCATGGAATTACAACGCGCAGGGCGTGAATAATACCCATGGCAGCATTGTTGCTAAAGGTGCCCTCAACGTAGATGCTGCCAGCCTGAACAACTCCGCTGGCCGCGTAGAAACCAACGGAGCGATGGCCGTCAATGTCGACACGCTGACGAACGACAACGGTCTTATTTCCGCCGGGAACGGCTGGAACATGATCAACGCCTCCATGCTGAATAACGATAACGGTGTGATTCAGTCTCTGGGATCTGACAGCCAGCTTCAGGTGAGCGGCAACAACATGCTCTCTAACCGCAATGGTTCAATCCACAGCGACGGATCTGTTTCAATCAATGGCGCGCTGGATAATATGTCCGGCACCATCGCAGCCGAAAAAGACCTCTTTATGTACGGCACGTCTTACTATTCTGACCTTGCCAGTAAGATGGAAGCAGGCGGCAATATCGACATGACCGTGACCGGTACGTTCCAGAACGCCGGAACCCTCAAGGCGGGTCAGGATATGATGTTAACCATCGGTTCTAATGGCTGGAATAACTATGGCGGCCCGGTGCAGAACAGCGGTTCCATCGCGGCTGGCGGTCGCCTGGCGCTGCAGATGAACAGCAGTCAGTTCGACAACAGCGGCGACATTACCGCTAATCAGATGGATCTTCAGCTGGCAGACCTGTCCAACAGCGGCTCGATCGTCAGCAAGAATGATATCAACCTTAACACCACTAGCCTGGAAAACCGGGGTAACGGTACGCTCGTCGCAGACCATAACATCAACATTACCGCCTCTTATCTGATGACCGATGCAGGCAGCCAGATCAACGCGGGTTCTGATGCCATGCTGTTTGTCATGAACAATCTGGACAACAGCGGTGACATCCGCGCGGCGCATGACATTAATCTCGACGTAATGGGCAGCTACGGCTGGTCTCAAAGCACCGCGTATAACTACGGCACGATTGTGGCGGGTAATACCCTGAACGCACAGATGGACCGTGTCAACCTCATTAACGGCGGCACGCTGTCCGCTGATAACGGTATTACCCTGGTCAGCAACTACCTGACCAACAGCGGTAACATCACCAGTGCAAGTGATATTACGCTGAATACTGCCAGCGGTATTAACAACGAAGCCAGCGGCAATATTACCGGCGATCGCGTGTACACCACAGGCTACGTTAATAATATGGGTATTATTAACGAGACCGGTGCTGCGACCACGGATAACGGTGCAACGACCCCGGATAACGGTGCAACAACGCCTGACGACAGCAATACCAACCCAGACTCAGATGCCACGGCGGATAACAGTGGAAATACCACAGTTAAGCCAAACGGGACACCTGAAGGTAATGGCGTTTGGGAAAACGGCGTAGTTTATCACCCGGGTGATATCTATTACGGCTATGTTGTTCAGGACATTATTTATTATCCTGGCGGCTATGTCATCGCTACCGCTGCGTAATTCTTTTTAAATAAAAAGCCTCACATTTTCGTGAGGCTTTATTTCCTAACTATGTTTCTGCGATGAGTATCTCCAGGACGTTGTAAATTATAATGAACAATTATCAAGCGGGCCTCAGTTTCCTTTTTTTGTCCTTATGCTTAATGCAATCCTCTCTTCTTCATGCCGAACCAGCAACGATACAGCAGCAGGATCAAGCCCGACACGAACAGCTCGCCCCTCCGGGTAAGCCGCTGCTTACGGCTGAAAGCATGTCTAATGGCGACGCGCTTGTTCTTCCGAAAGAGTCTGTTTGCTACGACATTCACCATGTGAGAATCGACAATACGCAGTCGCTTCCACACTGGCTCACCTTTCGCGATGTCATTCGTCAGGCTGAGAATAACTGTATCGGCGTGAAGGGAATTAAAGCCATACATACGGCCGTGCAGGATCGATTAATATCCCACGGATTTATTACCACCCGCGTATTAATACCGGAGCAAAATTTGCACAAGGGAACGCTAACCCTGCGAATTCTGCCTGGACGCGTCAGTGATGTCATTATTCAGGATGAAAGCGGCCTCCCCGTTCATCGCTGGAATAACGTCCCACAAGGGCCGGACGATCTCCTCGATTTACGCGGTCTGGAACAGGGGCTGGAAAACCTGCAGCGTATACCCGGTTCGCAGGCCAGTATTCGTCTGATGCCGGGGGAAAATCCTGGCGATACGCGCGTTGAGATCAAGCGCGACCAGCGTAAAGCCTGGCGACTGGGCAGCTGGTTTGATGATTCGGGTAGTAAATACACCGGACGGTATCAGGAGGGCCTGGCGCTATATCTGGATAACCCCACCTCGCTCAACGATATGTTTTATGCAGCCTATGGCGGTGGCTTCAAAAATGAAAACGGCAAGCGTAACGATAATACCTCGGCGTTTTACTCCGTTCCCTGGGGATACTGGGCGCTGGAACTTTATGCCAGCCAGTACAGAACGACGCAGACTCTCCATAGCGGTGATTTTAACTACCGGTACAGTAGCGATGAAAAGTTAATGACCGCCGCGCTTAACCGCGTGGTTTACCGCAGCGCGAGCCAGAAAACCACGCTGGACTTTAAAGGGATCAAGCGGGATTCCCGCTACGATCTTAACGACGTGGAAGTGGAGGTTCAGCACCGGGACACCAGCAGCTGGCAGCTCAGCCTGGAACATTTAGCCTATCTTCCCTTCGGTCAGCTTACGGCAAGCCTCGGTTATCAACATGCCGCACCGTGGTTTGGTGAAGAACCCGATGCTGAAGAGATAGTGGGCAGTGCCGACGCGCAGGCGCGCATCATTACGCTGAGTGCAGACGGTACTTTCCCGTTCAAACTGGGCAAGTTTTCCCTCAGCTATGAACCGCATTTCAAGCAACAGACCACTCCGGACAGGCTGACCCAGCCCGATAAGTTCACCATCGGCAACCGCTGGACGGTGCGCGGCTTTGACGGAGAGTCCTCATTGTATGCCGACAAAGGGTGGTATCTGCGCAACGATATCAACCTGAATCTGCCGGTATGGGGAATGCAGCCGTACATTGGCGCAGACTATGGCGAAGTCAGCGGCTCAGAAAATGATTACTGGAGCGGGGCGCACATTGCCGGTGCGGTCGCAGGCGTGCGCGGGATAAAAGGCCATCTGGGGTATGACCTTTTTGCGGGTGTGCCTCTGGCAAAACCGGATGAG
Organism: Enterobacter cloacae complex sp. ESBL7; assembly: GCF_041679625.1. Classification (NCBI taxonomy): domain Bacteria; kingdom Pseudomonadati; phylum Pseudomonadota; class Gammaproteobacteria; order Enterobacterales; family Enterobacteriaceae; genus Enterobacter; species Enterobacter cloacae complex sp. ESBL7. Next base: position 253,275 of record NZ_JBGORN010000001.1, on the reverse strand, counting down.
ATGCATACCAGTCCCGTCACGCTTGGGTTTTCGGTGCAATGGCAGTACTGACGGAGAAAGTCTAAGAAAGGACGCGGGAGCGTTAACCCTTGTCGGAGAGGGTAAATACAATGATGATTTACCCTCTTCAGGCTCTAATGAACACGCTGACATTCTCTTTGATTACGCTGGCAAATACATTGCTAAACGCCCGCACGATTCGCGTGCTGATACTGTCCACTTTCAGCCTTTACTGGCTGGTGCTGCTCCATATTCCCTGGCCGAACAGCGGCGATTACGGCATGAACTTGCCCATGAACCTGCTGAGCTGGGGCATTATCTCACTGCTGGGTTTGATAGTTTGGCTATTACAGCGGGAAAAAACGGTACGCTTCACCCCTACCGGTTTGCTGATGCTGGCTAGCGCAATGCTGTTTACCGTTCCGGCTTTCTGGTCACCGCACGAGGCCTTACCTATCGCTCTGCCGAGGCTTGTCGGCATCTGGGGCGGAGCGTTGGTTTATATCACGCTTCTGCAGCAGCCCATTCGCGAAAATGAAACCGTTGCCCTCTTTTACCTGTTGGCCGCCGCAGCTGTTATTGAGTGCACCCTCTCTCTGGCCGGGTTTTACTGTCCTCAATATTTGCCTTTTCCCCTCAATTCGCTGGCGGAAATATATGACGGGCACGCGGCCGGCATCTTTCAACAGCTCAACGTGACCGCCTCATTTCTCGCGACCGGGCTTGCCGCCCTGCTCTATCTTCTTGCCGATACGCGGCGCGCGCTTTATCTGCCGCAAGCCGAGCGTGTGCGGTTCGTAGCCATCAGCGTCGCCATTATCGTGATAACGGCGACGCTGGTGCTCTTCCATTCCCGTATTGGCTGGATTGGCGGGTTAACCTCGATAGTCTGCGCATCGGTATTGTTCGCACAGGCTCGTTTTCGACACCGCACCACCCGCTGGCGGCGAGCGCTGATAATCCTGCTGCCGGTGCTCGGTGGTCTACTCGGTACGCTTATACTTCAGCAATCGATTGTGGCGTCGCTCCTGCATGAAGGTTCTAACCACCAGCGCTGGGTGACCCTGGCGTACACGTTGCGCATGATCGGCGTCCACCCCTGGCAGGGCTGGGGGCTGGGGATGTTCGAATCTGCATTTCAGCTCTTTATGGCCGCGTTACCCGGTGACAACCCGAGCCGCGAAATGATGCAGCACCCGCACAACGAAACGCTGTTTATCTGGGCTGAAGGCGGCGTACCCGCGCTGGCGGGGGGCGTGGCGCTGCTGTTGGGCTGGGTGGTACTGTGCCGCCGACGCAAAAACCTCTGGCAGTGGGCGGCGTTGTTAACCACGCTGCCGATCCTGCTGCATACGCAGGTGGAGTTTCCGCTTTACTATTCTGTGGCGCATTTCTTTGCCGTGCTGCTGCTGATGGCGGCTTCAGAAGGGAATGCTACTGCTTTCACCATGCGCCCTGCCCTGATCCGTCTGCCGCTGGTTGCTATTGCGTCATACGGCATCGTACTCTCCTTCCAGCTCTTTTCTGCCAGCATCGCGCTCGGCAATTTTGAAACTGCCCGGCTTGCGGATCGGCAGAGCATTACTCGTCTGCATGTTCCATGGCTGATGCAGATGCGCTATCAGCGCGATATTACACTGTTGCATCTGGCGAATTTCAATGAACACGGAGATTTGGCGGAACTGGAAATGTTCATGCGTAGTAATGCCCAGTGGATAAAGCTGCATATGGAAGAAGATGCGTATAACGATCAGATCAATATTCTTTATTTTTTAAACCGGCATACAGAAGCAGAAAAATTAAAAACCGAAGCCCATCGCTTAATGCCGTGGGACGACAGATTTAAACCTTGAGAGATAGCTCATTAATATTAAGCCGCGTGATGATACGTGGCTTAATATACTTTAAGATATAATTTAAACACAGACTTAAGCAATTCAAAACGAACTCAACCTTGCCAACTGGATCTGTAGTTTTCATCAGTATTTAGGTCGTAGTGGAAGACGTACAGATGTGATAACGGCACAGCTTAAGCCAGAGACGCTTGTGATAAAAGAAGTAGAATTAGCTCTGGCGGTACGAGAGACGTGGGTATTAAAAAGAAGCGCGGGTGAAGAATGCGAGGCCGGGCATCCTGCCCGGTTTATCTCAAATGAATTTACTGATAGGTTAGGTCCAGCGTTGCGATCCCGTTAGCGGTGCCAGGTTTTACCTGACTCTTCGTTTGATAGTAATGGGCAGTTATTGGAATGATTTCCTGTCCTCCATTAGATCGCATAAGGTTTAGAAGTTTATTTAATTCCAGAGACTGACCATCATACAGTATTTCAATACCCACACCATCCGCCACTCCGGGCTGACCTTGATTACTTAAAGACAACACTGAATCTTTAGATGAGTCAGGATTTTTAACCCCAGTCAACATAATATTAATATTTGCATTTGCATCACAGCTAAGTACCATATTTTGAGTGGCACTGTTGTCCGGTGAAAAACCTATTTGTGATGAGAATTTATCAACACTGACATTTCCCATTTCAAACAGTAACTTATCATTCATCAACGTACATTTGTCAGAAAAGACCTTCACTGATGATGTCAGATTAATGTCTGAGGTTTTTTTCGTGTAACCTGTGTTATTATATTCAATCTTTGTATTAATTACTGAAGGAATTGTCAAAAGAGCGCCCGAATTTAAAGGCTGGGATATTTTCACCAATTTAGATTTTATTTGAACTGTAACTGAGGAATTTTTAGTACCATGCATCCAATGGCATTTCAATCCATAATATGAATTATTATTCCTAAAATAATCCTGTGAAGATTCTGCACCACATACTGAAAAACCAGAGAAATTACTAACAGTAAAATAATATTTTATACCCACTCCAGCAAGATTTGTTGCAAAAACACCATCAAATCCAGAAACACTCTGAGTAGGTACGACTAAAAATTTGAACCATAAATCTCTATCAGCCCCTCCGGCATCCAGAATACCATTGCATGTCAATGTTGTTTCGATAAAAGGATTTATAAAATCACTTTCCTTACCAACAGGATCGTCCCTCTGAAAATGAACATCATCCGACAGAACGACAGATACGGGATTGCTGGTGCAGACATCTTCATCCGATCCTACAGCGTAACAACTCTGTGAGAACGAAATAAATAACAACATCAATAAAACACAGTATTTCATACGAGATTGGAAGCCCATCAGCCAAATTACTACCCGAAGAATAGGTCTCTAAATCAATATTTGAAATGAATATTTAGTCTTTTACAGGACCGTGGCTAATTATAATTTACAACAAACGTCACCGTCACATTCGCACTTCCCACCATAACACTATCCAAAACAGCCACATATCTCGCTGAAAAATCCATCGTCACCGAAGCCTGCCCTGGCTTCAGAACAACGCCCGCGCTGGTTTCTCCCGGTGCGATACGCTGGCCCTTATTGTCATAAATCCCCAGAGCAAGACCGCTGGCTGAATCAGCGCCCGCGTCGAGAGCATAGAGTCCAGGGTTCTGGGTATCTGCCATGCCCGAAAATGTCACCGTCGCCTCGCTGGCCGCCGGGCCGCAATTCTCCAGGCTAAGCGTAAAAGGTTTAGCCGGAGAAAAATCCCCAACCCGTCTAAACTGCGGCCCTGCGACAGCCCCCATATTGACCGTTTTATTTTTTGAATCCGGTGCCAGCTCGCAGGTATTATCCTGAATGGTTCCAGAAATACTCACCGTACCATCATGAGCTTGAGCCGCCGAAATAAATAACACCATCAGAAGAATAATCACACCTTTCCATTGTCCAGAAGTCATTAACTAATACTCACTGATAGGTTAAATCGAAATACATCACAGCCGAGGCCTCACCCGCAGTGACGGGATAACGTGTAGATTTGTAGCGCAGCAGGAACGAAAGCGTGTTATTTCCTGCATCCAGTTCAAACGTCTGTGGGGCTTCCTCGTTAAATGGTATGGTTTTACCGCTGTTGTCCAGTAACTCTACGCCAACCCCTGTCGCCACCGTCCCACCAGTCCCGTTATCTGTTACCGCCAATAATGTAGGGTTATCAACATCAGACGTGCCGGAAAATGTCACCTGAATCGTCGTCAGCTTGTCGTAGCAATTTGAGAGGTTAATGTTCATCGCCTTAAATGCAGAAGTGCTTCCCACAGACGGGAAATCTTTGCCGGAAAAAGTGCCGATCTTCACTTTCTGATTTTCGCTTCCCGTATCCACCTCACAACTACTGGCGATCACGTTGCCGGTGACCGCCAACGTTGAGTCCGCAGCCGACACGCCTGAAGGCAGCAAAAAAATCATCAAAGCGCCTGAGAACAGCATCAAAAATAATGGCTTCTTCATGTTCATCCCTGTTAGCGGCAGATAACGTTCATCTGGGTAATAGCGGCGTTTTCTGCATCTACAGGCAGTTGATAGTCTACGCTACAAGCCTGATCGGCCCCCTCACCCCACTGAACCTTTAGCTTGCCCTTCGGTGCAAGTCCTGAGAGGTAGACCTGACCGTCTTCCCCGACAATGCTGCCTGCGCCTTCATCGTCGCGCGTGACGGTGGCGCCAAACGGAATCGGCTCGCTGTTGTGCAGCATTGTCAACAGTGCACGAATCCCCACATGGGCTTTAAATGAAGCACGCACCAGTGCCCCTTTGGTCGGTACCACGTCAACTACGGCATCATCAATATCCACTTTGTCACCCAGCGTTGCGGTATCCAGCGCAATGCGGTTTTTGCGGTAGGTATTGGCGTACGGCACGACGGCATACCCGCGCCAGTCAGTCTTCACGCCGGTGGCATTTGCAACGCGCACGCGGTTCGCACCCGGGGCTTCAATCAGTACATTAGTTTCTCCCAGCGGCTGGCTGAGGGTCACTCCGTGACGATGGGCGACTACGCCGCCAGAGATACCGTAGTTAACCTGTTGGGAATCACCGTTATCGCTGTAGTTGTAGCTGATGTTAGAGCTTCCGTAACTGCCTTGATGAGCCAGACTGGCATTGCCGCTATTGCCTGCTCCGTTGTTGGCAAAACCTTGCTGCACGCTGTAGCTCAGGTTGTTACCTTCCAGGAGGGTGCCGCTGATACCGGCATTACGCGTGGCGCTACCGTGGTTGTCATGGTTTGCGCTGTAGGTGGCAAAGGCGTTATTTGGCGTAGTCGTGTCTTTTGGCGACAGCCACTTGCCGATAGGCAGAGAAACGTTAAAAGCGACTATTTTATCCGCCTCCGGCTGGCCAGAGGATTTGCTGTAGTTGTAGCTCAGACCGAGGTTGATATCGTGCCACGACGTGTTGTACCCCACCTGTAACAGTGTATCCTTACCCTCGGTGTGCCAGTAGGTCTGCTGACTACCGCTCACATATAATGAACCCAGTTCTCCCAGCTGCTGGGAAATGTTGACCTGCAACTTGCCACGTTTGGAGTAGTAAAGGTTGTAATAGTCATACCAGTGAGGATGGTCATTGCCCGGATCGGTATCTTCGTTTTCCGGATCGCTGTTATAGCCATCCATATGCTTATAGGTAGTGTCTGCGAAGGTGTAATACCCGGATGTGGAGTAGCGATAACCCAACAGCTGGAAGTTAGTGCCAAAGTCGTTAAGGGATTTAGCGTACAGCAAGCGCAGCGACTGCCCGGTATGCTGCGTGTCGTCAATCAACGTACTTTTCGCGCCAGTGATATCTGCAGACAGAGCGCCCCAGTCTCCCATATTGACCCCCGCTCCTAACGCAACGGCTTTGTAATTGCTGGAGAACTGCGTGCCGCCATAAAGGGTAATGCCGTGCGACAGCCCCCACATCAGGGTACCCTGACCAAACGGAGTCTGATCCTGTTGATCGTTGCTGGTACGGTACTTCGCGGCGGTAAGAGAGTACTTTAGACGCCCTTCTCGTTGTAGCAACGGCACCGCCGAGTACGGCAGGCTGTACGTTTGTGTTTTCCCATCCTGCTCTTTGACTTCGACCATCAGGTCTCCGCTCGAAGATGTCGGGAAAAGATCGTTAATAGCAAATGCACCCGGTGCAACATAGGTCTGGTAGACGATATAACCGTTCTGTTTAATCGTGACCTGAGCGTTACTGTTAGCAATGCCGCGCACCGTTGGCGCAAACCCTTTAAGGCTGTCCGGCAGCATGTTGTCATCAGAAGCCAGCTGTACGCCGCGAAAGCTGATGCTGTCGAAGACCTCACCGGAGGTATAGCTATCTCCAGCTGTCAGCTCGCTTTTCATAGAGATAATGGTGCGTTCAATAAAGCCGCTGACGTGCTCCCACTCGGTTGATGTTTGCCCATTACTGCTGGTATTACGGTTAAAAGTAGAGTAATCGCGATAGCGCCACGGGCCAACGTTAACCCCTCCGTTCAGGCCGAGAAAATTGCTGCTGCTTTTACCACTCTGATCTTTGCTGTTGGATCCGCTGAAGCTGTAGTTCATCAGCAGGGCATTAATGCCCTGATCCCATTTTTCTGGTGCAATATAGCCTCGCGCGGTGTTCTTCAGCCCCACCTGCGGTACGCTGAGATCCAGACGCTGATGGCCAAAATCAAAGCTTGCAGTCGCGCCGTCAATCAGGGAAGCAATAGTGATACATTGCCCGTCAGCAGCCTGCTTTTTATCGTCAGGAATGTTAAGTTCAATATCCATATCTGACAGCGTTTTTGCTGACAGACATGCCACCAACCCCGTGTCATCCACAGTTTTGGCGTTGGGATTAACCTCTTTTTGTGCCCTAAATTCCACGTCACGGCTGACCACAAAATCATTATTCAGATAAATATCAACGCGATAGGTGCCTGGCGCCTGGCCGCCACCCGTCTCAAAGCTCGAGAGATCGGCCACTTGCACTTTGCCGTCACTCAGAAAGGCCGGGTTAAAATACTCATCCGCCAGTACACAGCCTGAAAACAGGCTGGCGCCAATCATCAGCGCCAACGGCGAAATGCGCCAGCGCACTACTGATAACATGCGTTTTTCTTTCCGGATACCCATCGTGTCCACCACAGTTAAGCTTTACAGCTCAGCTCAGCGGTCACCGCGCCGTAGTCATTCAGCGTCTGGTATTTGACGGCACCAGACCCTTTGATCGTCTGGCTGCTTTTTGGCGGCACCATCATGTTCGGCTGTTTTATACCGGCAACAGTAAAATTGACCAGGGTGATGAAATAAGGCGATGGATTAGAAATAGTGAGGTTTGGGCCTTCTGACTGGCAACGCAACATGGCGGCGGCATCGACTGGCTTAACAGTCAGGTGTGCCGGGCGAACAAAAAGTTTGATCACAGACTGGGTAGCAATCTGCAAGGAGTTACCCGTCAGGGTGGTTTTATCCAGCGATGGAATCGCTTTATTATTGAGATAGAAAACGGATTCTTTATCTTCAGGCAGAGCCGGGCCGTTATAGATCATACGCAGGATGTTGACCTTACCGGGTTTTAATACAAATAATGGCGGCGTGACGACAAAAGATGGCACTTTATTACCCTTATCGTCTGATACCCAGGACTGAACCAGGAAGGATTCATGCAGATCGCTGTTAGTCACATTAATACTGGCCTGTTTAGCGTCCTGCGGATAAATCACACGAGTCGCCCCTAAAGCTACACCCGCAGCAGCAGCGTTATTTGACAATGCGAGGGAAATGACAGAAGCCATTAAACCAACAACGGTTAACAAAACGCGTACATAGTGTGATAATTTCAAAATAGATTTCATTACAAATTCCGAAATAAGAGTTATGTAATCCCTGTTCCTTTTCCTGTGCTGCTTACTGATAGATTACTGAAAAGTTTACCGCCGCACTGGCGTCACCTGCGACAACCTTTTCAGAAACCGACCGATATTTTGCGGTAAAATATAAAACGGACTCTCCATCAAGAAGTGGATATTGTGAAAGCGGTGTTGAGTTAGGAATAATTAAGTTTCCTTTACTGTCAAAAATACCGATTCCCATGCCTTTCGCTGCATCTGCGCCAAACCCGACCTTAAAAACCTGTGGGTCATTCGCATCGGTTGTGCCCGTAAAAGCGACCGTGGCAAACTGAAATAGCTTATTACTGCAGTTAACCAATTTGATCCAAAAAGTCTTCGGTGCAGCCCAACTGCCGGGCGACGGGAAACTTGCTGCCAAAACTGGATCCATCATGACGATTTGATGAAGACTTTGTGCTTCTATGGAACAGGGGGCATTAACCACTGCACCATAAAAATGCACATCGCCCCCCGTCAGATTATTAGAACTACTGGCGTAAGCAAAGAAACTGAGTAACGGTGTAATAATTATCATTAAAAACAGACGAAACATTTTCTCTTGCTCATTAAGAATAATTATATGACGCGAAATGCGCGCTCTCCCTTTGTTCCGGGAGAGCGTTTTGATCAGGAATAGGTGACCTGGAATGTTGCTACTGATTCCACAGCCCCCGCAGTAGCGGCATCAGCAGTCGTCACGTAATCCACACTCATCGGGATTTTGTTCGTTCCGGTAGACAGAATTTGCTTCGAGGACTCTTTTTCCACGTCCAGTTTGTTACCATCAGGGCCAAACAACTGCAGCGCAACGCCCTTTGCCGCACCAGAACCCGCGGTATTCGCCAGCACGCCAGCCTGGTCTGGACTGGACTGGCCATGGAAGGTTACTGTCGCGTTTGTATAGGTGGTCACATCGCAATTTTCCAGGCTGATATTGAACGCCTTAGCCTGACCAGAGGTCTCACCTTTAGCACCCATGCTGTCCAGAGTAACCTGATCAAGAATCACGATACCGTGTTCAGAATCAGCACTCACAGAGCAAGGCGCATTGACAACAGACCCCATAAACTGGATTGTGCCGCCGCTTACCGTCAGTGTCGTACTTGCTGCCTGTGCAGTAAACGCAGTACCAGCGATAAAGGACGCGGCAATAATAGCCAAAACTTGCTTTTTCATTATTCAAAACTCCATAAACAAACTTAAAATTATCCTTGCCATGTTTCAATAACCCACGTTGTTACCACGTTTTATTGACAGGAATATTGTTTCCGGTATCAATCCAGCTCTCAACTTCAAAAAAGTCCTTTTCAGGATTTCAAACAGGACAGAAAGCGTGAAGACATTACACAGACATAACGAATATAGTGTTGCAATCAGCAAGGATTATACCTGCCACTTTATTATGGAGTGATTTATTTACCCTGGAGTTTATCGTTGAAAAAAATATTATCTGCACTTCTTAGCTGTGTTATTTCGTCCAGCTGTTTTTACGCTAACGCCACCGTTAATATTGGCGGCACGCGTTTGCTTTATGACGGTGCGAAGAAAGAAGTGTCATTGAGCGTACGTAATCCGGATAGCACACCCTATTTAATCCAGACGGTGGTGAGCAATCTCAACGACGATGCGCAAAAACCGCCGTTTGTCATCACTCCGCCTCTTTATCGTCTGAATGGGGGCAAGGAGAACCTGATGCGCATAATCCTTGCAGGTACGCTGCCGCAGGATAAAGAGTCAATGTACTGGCTGCGCGTTAAAGCGATCCCTTCAGCACCGCGTGAAAAGAATACTCTGCAGATAGCTGTTGCCACCAGTATTAAGCTGATCTATCGCCCGGATGCGCTAAAAGGCGCTGATGTGGAAAAAGAGAGCGAAAAACTGAGCTGGCGGATAACCGGTAACCAGCTGGAGGTTAAAAACCCGACACCGTATTTCATTAATTTTAATGAAATTACAGTGGCCGGGAAAAAATTATCCAATGTCACCTGGGCAGCACCGGGAAGTACCGCTTCGTTTACCCTGCCAGCAGGTGTGAATGGCGGAAATATCCAGTACAGCGTCATCAGCGACTTCGGCGCTGTCGGCAATATGCACTCTCATTCAGCATAAAATGGTTATGACTATGTTTAATCTCAAATACGTTTTTTTGTCACCAGTAGCATGTCTTTTGCTCTCTGCTGGTATGGTCCATTCTGCTTTTGCAGCTGACCCGGTTGCCATTAACGTAACCGGAACGGTTGTCGCTTCACCTTGTACGATTGATGACTCCGCCGCCTCGGGCTTAACTATTCCGCTTGGCACATTGCAAAGTGCCGACCTCAACGCAGCAGGAAGTAGCTCAGCATGGGTACCCATTAACGTTAAGTTTAAAAGCTGCCCGGCGGGTACCTCAAGCATTACCGCGACATTCCACGGAACAGCTGACGATGACGATGCTACAACACTCTACAGCAATACAGCGGTCGATGACGGTACAAACTTAGCGGCGAAAAATGTCGCGGTTCAGCTGGAAGGTTTGGATAGCGAACCTTACGGCGATGGCAAAACGGCGACCATCGACATTGCTTCAGCAGGTGCAACCCCCACCTTTAAAATGCAAACGCGTGCCTTCAGTAAAGCCGGTGGCGTGACGCCAGGCAGCATTAAAGCCGCCATCACCATGTCGTTCACCTATAACTGACAGGCTGGCTTATCGTATGCTTGATCCGGAAACGGCCAGTGGATGGCGGTTTCCGGGTATATTTTCGATGTTGAGTGCTGAAAGGGATTTATTTTTTCTCACGCTGCCGTTCACTTCCTGCTTCATCCCCTTTCGTCCTCTATTGAACGTTACCCCCATTACTCGTTCTTGTCTCCGTCAAAACAACGCCTAATATCTTGTGTAATTTGGTGGGGTAAGCACGAACCTTTTCGTACTGGCAGCGCTTTTATCAGCCTCTGATATACTCGTAGTGATATTTCTCTGGGAATGCTGTGCGCTATGAAACCTGAAAATTACATTATAAAACTTATTGGTGAGCTCTCTGAACCCGCGCGTATAAGAGTCGGCCGCCAACGCCAAATCATCTCACTCGATCAACTTGAAGAACCGATGACGTTCATTCTTCACTCCGGCATCGTCGCCGTCTACCGTACGAGAGACCAGCTTCTGCTGAAGTTTATCGAAGCCCCGATGATCGTTGGCATGAATGACCTTATTGATACCAATGCGGGCTTTTATATGCAGGCCTGCGGTGAGATTAGATATGAAATCAAACCACGAAAATCCACACTTGAAATTATTAACAATCGCAATCTTTGGCAGGAAGCCGCCTATTCGTATATGTATGCCATAAAACGGTTACTGCAAGCTCACGAAACTTCGGTTGGGTTGTCTACATACGAGTTGATTCGTTTAAACCTTGTGTCACTAATGACCGAAAAAGAGGACCTTCGTCTGTCGATTAATGCCTGTGACTATATACAGGAAAAAACCCATCTTTCGCGCAGTCGAATTATGAAGATCCTGAGCGATTTGAAAACAGGCAACTATATTAAAATTGAACGTGGGCTCTTAATGGCAATAAACAGGCTTCCGGATAACTACTGACCCGGGAAACCAGGTTTATTTGTTCTGCACCGCCAACCATGCCATTGCTCTTTCCCCCGCCTCATCCACGGGGAGATACACCAGCAGCCGCGACCCGTTTCGCGGCGCGGAGTACCAGTACATCTGCTGCAGCGTAAAATCCCCCAGCTCGGGATGGGTAAACAGCTTGAGCTGGTTCTCCACGCCGCGCACGTCGTTGCGCTGGTGCCACAGGGTTTTAAACTCTTCCGACACCGCAAAGAAGCGCGCCAGTTTGGCCTCCCACAGCGGGTCACCCCGATGTTCGGCCATCGCTGCCCGAAAATAGGAGACAAATATGGGCAGCACATCGTCACGTCTGCCGAGACGCGCGCGCCACGCCGGGTGGGTGAGGAACAGGTAAATACAGTTGCGGTCTTCCGGCGGGATTTCATTGAAATCGACGCCCATCAGGTGCCCGAAGCTGTCGTTCCACGCCACGATGTCGAAATTCGGTTTCTGAATGCTGGCGGGTTTAGGCATAAGCGTATCCAGCAGGCGCCGCGTGCCCTCGCTGATGCCCTCGCAGCAGACCGCCTGCGGCGCTTCCCCCGGCGGCAACCCGGCTAACACAAACAGGTGTCGGGCCTCGGTCGGTGTGCATTGCAGCGCTTTCGCAACAGCGGCCATCACCGCGCTGGACGGATTGACGTCCCTGCCCTGCTCAAGCCAGGTGTACCAGGTCACGCCCACGTCCGCGAGCATCGCCACCTCTTCCCGGCGCAGACCCGGCGTGCGGCGACGACCGCTGCGCGGCAGGCCGAGACGCTGCGGATCGAGGCTTTCGCGTCGCGCGCGTAAAAATGCCCCCAGCTGTTTTCGGGTGTCATCCTGAAGTGAGACGACGGGTTCAGACATCAAGGCCATAAATCCCCCTGCATGGTAGTGCCAGTACCAGTATAAGTAAGAACTGGTACCCGTTTATCAGATGGTTGATGCTACGACCATCTGTTGAATGACGCAATGGAGTTACCATGAATACGTCAGTTGTTTCACCCGGCCGCGCTGGCCTGATATTGCTGCTAACCGGCCAGATGCTGCCCATGATTGATACCTCAATCACCAACGTCGCGCTGGACGCCATCACCCATTCGCTGAACGCCACCGCCACCGAGCTGGAGCTGATCGTCGCCCTCTACGGCGTGGCCTTCGCCGTCTGCCTCGCGCTCGGCAGCAAGCTGGGGGATAACTTTGGCCGTCGGCGTCTGTTCATGTGGGGCGTGGCGAGCTTTGGCCTGGCCTCGCTGCTCTGCGGGATGGCGGGGAACATTGAACAGCTGCTGGCCGCGCGCATCGTTCAGGGGGCGGGAGCCGCACTGATCGTGCCGCAAATTCTTGCCACGCTGCACGTGACGCTGAAAGGTACGGCGCACGCTAAGGCCATCAGCCTGTTTGGCGGCATCGGTGGGATTGCGTTTATCGTCGGCCAGATGGGCGGCGGCTGGCTGGTGTCGGCGGATATCGCCGGGCTGGGCTGGCGTAACGCCTTCTTTATCAACGTCCCGATCTGTCTGGTGGTGCTGGCGCTGAGTCGCCATTTCGTACCCGAAACCCGTCGCGAGACGCCGTCACGCATCGACTGGACCGGAACCGTGCTGCTGGCGATCATTCTTTGCTGCCTGCTGTTCCCGATGGCGCTCGGCCCCCAGTGGCACTGGTCGTGGCCGCTGAAGGTTATGCTTCTCGCCATTATTCCGCTGGCCTGGCTGACGGCGCTGAATGCGCGCAAAAAGGAGCGTGAGAATGCCCACCCGCTGATCCCGCCGCGCCTGCTGCAGCTTCGCAGCGTTCGCTTTGGCATTCTGATTGCGATGCTCTTTTTCAGCGTCTGGTCCGGGTTTATGTTCTGTATGGCGCTGACCATGCAAACCGGTCTGGGGATGGCACCGTGGCAGTCCGGAAACAGTTTTATCGCGCTGGGCGTAACTTACTTTATTTCGGCGTGGTTCGCGCCGAGGCTGATTGCTCGCTACAGCACCAGTACCATTCTGCTGACGGGTCTGGCGATCCAGATTGCCGGCCTGCTGGCGCTGATCGCCACGTTCCGCGTCTGGGGAATGGAGAATACCGCCCTGACGCTGGCGCCCGCGACCGGGCTGGTCGGCTACGGGCAGGCGCTGATCGTGAACAGCTTCTACCGCATCGGGATGCGCGATATTCAGCCTGACGACGCGGGGGCTGCGAGCGCCATTCTCAGCACGCTGCAGCAGGCCGCGCTGGGGCTTGGCCCGGCCATTTTTGGCGCGATTTTGCTGCACGCGCTGCAAAACCATCACGGGGATTACACCCAGGCGGTTAACGTCTTCCTGATGGTGGAAACGGCGATGATGGTGGTACTTGCCCTGGCGACGCTGCGCATCCGCCATAGCCTGTGCCTGCCGGTGGTGAAGGTCTGCCAGGCCACCAAATAAGCCCGGGAATTTGCATAATAGATCCGCAGCCGCCATTATGGGGCTGCATCAATACAGGAGACGTTATGCAGGAATTAATTGCTCAGGTTGAAGAGTTAGGCATTGAAATTAATCACACCACCTCTTTAGTGATTATCTTTGGTATTATTTTTCTTACCGCCATCATCGTTCATTTTATTCTGCACAAAGTGGTGCTTCGCGCGTTCGAAAAACGCGCGCAGGCCAGCAGCCATTTGTGGCTGCAGATCATCACCCAGAATAAATTATTTCACCGTCTGGCCTTCACCCTTCAGGGGATAATCGTCAACGTTCAGGCTGTACTGTGGCTGCAAAAGGGCAGCGAAGCGGCGGAAATTCTCACTACCTGCGCAAAGCTGTGGGTCATGGTGTATGCCCTGCTCTCCTTCTTCTCGCTGCTGGACGTGATTTTTAATCTGTCGCAGAAAATGGCCACCGCGTCACAGCTGCCGCTGAAGGGGATCTTCCAGGGCATCAAGCTGGTGAGCGCCATCCTGGTGGGGATATTGATTATCTCCCTGCTGATCGGCCAGTCCCCGGCGATTCTGATCAGCGGTCTGGGCGCCATGGCCGCCGTTCTGATGCTGGTGTTTAAGGACCCGATACTCGGACTTGTGGCCGGGATCCAGCTTTCCGCCAACGACATGCTCAAGCTCGGCGACTGGCTGGAGATGCCGAAATACGGTGCCAACGGCACGGTAACGGACATCGGTCTGACCACCGTTAAAGTGCGCAATTTTGATAACACCATCACCACCATTCCGACGTGGGCGCTGGTCTCCGACGCCTTTATCAACTGGAGCGGCATGTCGGCCTCCGGCGGGCGACGCATTAAGCGCAGCCTGAATATTGATACCACCAGCATTCATTTTCTCGACGAGCAGGAGCAGCAGAAACTCATTCAGGCGAAGCTGCTGAAGCCCTATCTGGCCGCGCGACATGAGGAAATTAGCCTGTGGAATCAGAAGAACGGTGAAGGGGAGTCAGTATTAAATCTGCGTAAGATGACCAATATTGGGACCTTCCGCGCCTACCTGAATGAATATCTGCGCAACCATCCGCGTATTCGCAAAGATATGACGCTGATGGTGCGCCAGCTAGCGCCTGATGCGAATGGTTTGCCGATTGAAATATATGCCTTCACCAACACGGTGGTCTGGGCAGAATATGAGGAGATTCAGGCCGACATCTTCGACCATATTTTCGCAGTGGTGGATGAATTTGGGCTGCGTATTCACCAGTCCCCGACCGGGAACGATATTCGCTCGTTGACCCTACAGCATCGGTGAGGTGGGTTGCCGGGCGTGAAGGCAGGTGCAGTCTGGTGCCCTCACCCCGGCCCTCTCCCACGGGGAGAGGGAGAAAAGCAGATCACTTTTTGCGGGAAAGCTTAAACGCCACAAACAGGAAGATAACCCACACCGGCAGCAGCATCGCCGAAAGACGCATCTCATCCATGGTGCACATCAGCACCAGAATCAGCCCGAGGAAAGCGATACAGATATAGTTCCCCGCCGGGTAAAGCAGCGCTTTGAACTGCGTCTCGCGTCCCTTGCGGCGCATCGCGGTGCGAAAGCGCAGGTGCGCAAGGCAGATCATGATCCAGTTCAGCAGCAGCGTGGCAACAACCAGCGCCATCAGCAGGCCAAAGGCCTCTTTCGGCAGCAGATAGTTGATCAGCACCACCAGCGACGTAATGGCGCCGGAAAGTAACAAGGAATTCACCGGCACGCCGCGACGGCTGACGCGGGTGAGGAACTTCGGCGCGTTGCCCTGCACGGAGAGGCCGAACAGCATGCGGCTGTTGGAGTAAACGCCGCTGTTATAGACCGACAGAGACGCCACCAGAATGACGAAGTTCAGCGCCGAGGCCACCACGTTGCTGTTCAGATCGTGGAAAATCATCACGAACGGGCTGCTGTCGGACTTCACTTCCACCCACGGATAGAGCGCCAGCAGCACCACCAGCGAGCCGATGTAGAACAGCAGAATCCGGTACACCACCTGGTTGACCGCTTTGGGAATGCTTTTATGCGGGTCGCGCGCTTCCGCGGCGGTAATGCCGATCAGCTCTAGTCCACCGAAGGAGAACATGATCACTGCCAGGGAGAGGATCAGCCCTTTCCAGCCGGTCGCCAGGAAGCCGCCGTGCTGCCACAGGTTGTCGATCGTGGCGCGCTCGCCGCCGTGGCCGGAGAACAGCAGCCACAGGCCAAAGCCGATCATCCCGATAATCGCCAGCACCTTGATCAGCGCAAACCAGAACTCGGTTTCGCCATACAGGCGCACGTTGACGAGGTTAACGGCGTTAATAATGATGAAGAAGGCCGCCGCCCAGATCCATGTCGGGACGTCCGGCAGCCAGTACTGCATGTAAATGCCTGCGGCGGTCAGCTCGGCCATCCCCACCAGCACGAACATCACCCAGTAGTTCCAGCCGGACAGGAAGCCAGCAAACGGGCCCCAGTATTTATAAGCAAAGTGCGCGAAGGAGCCTGAAACCGGCTCTTCAACGACCATTTCGCCAAGCTGGCGCATGATCAGGAAGGCGATAATCCCGGCGATACCGTAACCCAGCAGCACCGCCGGGCCAGCCATCTGAATAGCGGGGCCGATGCCGAGAAACAGCCCGGTACCGATCGCGCCGCCAAGGGCAATGAGCTGAATATGTCGATTTTGCAAACCACGTTGCAGCGTCGGATTCTGATCCGACGAGGCTTCAGCGCTACCATGGCCTGAAGCGGATGACGCGTCTTTCACGTCCTACCCCTGTCTCTTTTTTAGAAGGGGCACGTTTTAACACTTCATGCTGGAGGTAGCAAGGGATTGGGGCATCCCTGCCCCGGATAACGAGATGGAACGCTTAAAACGCGTAGCCAACCGAAACCTTAAAGGTGCGCGGTTCGCCCTGCGTAATATAGGTACCGGAATCGTCCACGCTGGCCCAGTAGTTTTCATTAGTCACGTTGTCGATGCCCGCGCGAACCGTCATCTGGTTTTCATTGTGGTTCACCGCGAAGCGATAACGCATCCCCAGATCCAGCGTGGTGTAGCTGTCCAGCTTTTTGGTGTTTGCCAGGTCAGCGTACTGCGCGCCGGAGTGATTCACGCGGGCGGTGGCGGTCAGGCCGTCAATTGGCTTAATGTCGTACTCAGCGCCCAGTACGGCGTAAAAGTTCGGGATCCCGATCGCATCGTTGCCCTGATTCACGCCATTTTTGGTTTTGGTCAGTTCGGCCTGCAGCCAGGTGGCGCTGGCGTTCAGACGCATCCCCAGCATTGGCTCGCCGAAGACGTTCAGCTCCACGCCACGGTTACGCTGCTCGGCGTCCAGGCCATAGTGGCCGCTGTCGTCGAGGATCGCCGACGGCATTTTGATCTCAAACAGCGCAAGCGATCCGCCCACGCGGCCGAAGTCCGCCTTCACGCCCACTTCGTTCTGCTTAGAGTGAACGATACCGGTGCTCTGGCCGTAGTTGGTGGCGGTGTTAGGTGCGGTTTTGCCCGGCTGCAGCGCTTCGGTGTGGTTTGCATAGAGGGAAATTTCCTCCCACGGCTTGTAGACCACGCCGTAGGTGGGCATCCAGCGGCTGCCGTCGAAACCGTCCGCCGCGTTTTCCGCACCGGTGACTTTGTTATACCCGCGAATGACGACTTTCTGATGGCGGGCGCCTGCGGTGAACAGCAGCTTGTCGTCCAGCACGCCCAGCGTATCGCTCAGCAGCCAGCCCTGGGTACGGGTGCGCCCGCTGGTCAGCGGATCGCTGTACTTTCCGCCGGAGCCGCTGAAGTTGGTGCTGTCCGGCATGTCGACGCCGGTGTTGTGGTAGATGTTGGTGGTCGGATTATCCTTCGTCGCCGACATTTTCCACGCGATTTTTTCGTTTTTGGTCATCGCCGAATAGCCAACGTTGACCTTGTGCGAGACGAAGCCTGTATTGAAATTACCGCGAATGCCCGCCATGCCGCTGACGGAATCGCTGATGCGGTTGGTGTCGAGACGGCTGACCGTTGCCTTGCCGCTTTTATCCACCAGCTTCGGCGCGCTGTAGATGCCTTCCTCGTGCGCGTGCTGCGCGCCAAGACCGGTATAGGCGGTCCAGCCGTCGGTGATGTCATACTCGCTGCGCCATATCCCGAATTCGTTTTCGATGTTGCTGTAGGCCCACTTCTGCGAGAAGTTGCGATCGTTTTTCGGCGGCTCCGGAACGAAATCCACCGCGGAAATATTGACGCTGGTCGGGCTGCCGTGGAAGGTTTTCTTCTGATAACCCAGATCCAGCGAGGTGCGGAAGCGGTCGCCCGCGTAATCCAGGCCGGTAGAGAGTAGCGTGGTGCGGCGGCGGTCATTCGGTATGCCGGTTTCCCCTTCGCGATGAACCAGGTTCACCCGCGCGCCGAACTGGTCGCTGTCACCGTAGCGACGGCCCGCATCCAGCGTGGTGCCAATCTGGGAATCCGAGGTGTAGTCCACGCCGACTTTCGCCTGTGGGAGTTCGCCCGCGTGTTTTGGTTCAAGGTTGATCATCCCGCCGACGCCGGAGCTTGCCGCGCCGTTCATCAGCGAGTTTGCCCCTTTGAAGATCTCGATGCGGTCGACCATCTGGGTATCCACAACCTGGCGCGGCAGCACGCCGGACAGGCCGCCAAAGGTCATGTCGTCGCCGTCAAACTTCAGGCCGCGGATGCGGTAGGTCTCCGCGCTGTTGCCGTATCCCTGAACGAACTGCACGCCCGCGTCGTTCGCGACGACATCGGCAATGGTTTTCGCCTGCTGATCTTCCACCAGCTTCGAGGTGTAGCTGATGATGTTGAACGGCACGTCCATGGCGTTTTGCTGGCCCAGCATACCCATGCGCCCGCCGTTCGCCACCTGTCCGTCAAGGAAGGCAGGTACCAGCTGGTCGCCACCGGGTTTGAAATCGCTGGCTGGAGCAGCCTGGACAACAAGGGTGTCCTCTTTTTGATTGTCCGCCGCGAAGGCGGAATGTGTCGCCGCGCCAACGGCGAGCGCCAGCAGCGTTTTGTGCATGATGGTGTTGTTCATCGTTAACTCATTTTAAAGTGCGCGCAAAAATGACCCGTTGTCGGGCCTTAGAATGTATTGAATGCAATGCAAATGAGAACTATACGCATTATCCATGCGTTAGCAAGTGTAACCGCGTTCATAAGGAGATTTGGCGAGAAAAGAGGGGGAACAGCCACCCCGTTTCGGGGATGGCTGCAATAACATTATTTTTTCTTGTAGATATTGGCCGTACCGTGAATTTTATTGTTGGTGTTCCCTGAAGTGAGCACCAGGACATCCGCGCCTTGCTTATCGGCTTTCTCAATCAGTTCTTTTTTCGCATCATCCACCGATACTTCATTCGAGGTGTTTACCGTACCGATTTTTTTATATTGAGATGCAACTTTCTTGAACTCGCTTTTAGTGAGTAGCTGGGCAGCAAAAGCATTGGTCGTAAACAGTAACGCCGTTCCCAACAAAATAGCAGTCGTCTTTTTCATAACCTTTTTCCTTGAGATTAATCAGCAACTACGAAAAACCTCACGCATTGTGGTGAGGTTTTATGAGCATGGTAGAGAATCTCAGGAATTGCCATGCGTTCGGGAAAAATCTTTTATAACAACCCGTTGCATGAAATTACTAACGAATATTAAGAATATTCGAATACCCGCGCGGTGCCAGCAATATCAATGCGTACAGCCGTGCCCGGGTTCCATCCTGGCTGGCTTACGGTCTTCAGAATTACGGGCTGCTGCTGCCCGGCTAATCCCAGGGTGAGCGTTGACAGCTGGCCGGTGAAGTCCACGTCGAGAATCGAGATCGGGCTTTCATGCGCTGCACATGCCGTCACGCGTAATTGTTCAGGACGCATCATTACCCTGCCCTGTCCTGTCGCCTGCGCGTTGTCCGTCGGCACTTCACCCAGCGCGCACACGGCATACCCGGCAGCGAGCTGAGCAGGCAGGATCACGGCATCGCCAAGAAACAGCGCCGTCTCTTCGTCAACGGGACGGGTGTAAACGTCATAAGGCGTCCCGACCTGCGTGAAGCGCCCGGAGCGCATGACGGCAACCTGCGTGGCAAAGGACAACGCTTCGTTCTGATCGTGGGTGACCAGAATCGAGGCTACGCCCGCTTCGGCCAGCAGATCGGCCGTTGCCTTACGCGTCATCGCGCGCAGGCCGGTATCCAGCGCCGAGAACGGTTCATCCAGCAGCATCAGTGAAGGTCGCTGGGCCAGCGCACGGGCCAGCGCCACGCGCTGCTGCTGTCCGCCGGAAATCTCGTGGGGCCAGTGCGTTGCGAGCTGCCTGTCCAGAGAAACCATCTCCATCAGCGCCTCAACGCGCTGGCGCTTCTCGTGGCGAGTGCCGTCCAGCCCCCAGGCGATGTTGTCTGCCACATTGAGGTGCGGGAACAGCGCACCCTCCTGAGGCACAAAACCGATCCGGCGCAGGTGGGCGGGAACAAAACTGTTTTCGTCGAACAGCGTTCTCCCCTGCATGACAATGCGCCCGGTGTCAGGCGTTTCGAACCCGGCCAGAATACGCAGCAGCGTGGTTTTCCCCGACCCGGACGGCCCGACAATCGCCGTCCTGCTCCCCGGCGCCACGCTCAGGTTTAAGCTGTCGAGCACCTGCACATCAGAAAACGATTTAGAAATGGCGGTTAATTCAAGCATGTCATAGCCCTGCAATTTTTTTCGACTGCATATAGAGAATGGCGGTCAGCGGGAGTGAAATCAGGATCATCAGCATCGCGTAAGGCGCGGCGGCCACATAGTCAATTTCACTGGTCAGCGCCCAGAATCCGGTGGAGAGCGTGCGCGTGCCCAGCGGAGAGAGCAGCAGCGTGGCGGTCAACTCGTTGCTGACGCCGAGGAAAACCAGCGCGGCCCCCGCCGCCGCACCCGGCGCGGCCAGCCGCATCGTGACGCTCCAGAGCGCCTTCGCGGGCGTGCTGCCCAGGCTGCGCGCCACGTTCTCCAGTTCGACCGGCGCCTGCGCAATCCCCGCCCGCAGGTTGATGAGCGCACGGGGCATAAACATCAGCAGGTAGGCAAGGAACAGGGTAATTTCCGTCTGGTAAATGGGACGGGCGTAGTGAATGGTGACGGTGACCAGCGCCAGCGCCGTGACGATGCCCGGCAGCGAGCTGGTGATATAGATACACCCTTCCAGCGTCCGGAAGATGCGGTGCGGATAGCGAATACCCAGCCACGCGATGGGGATCACGCACGCCGTCGTCAGAAGCGCGCCGCCCACGCCGAGCATCAGCGTCTGGCGCAGGGAGTGCCAGAGATCGGCACTCATCCAGTTTTGCACGCCGCCGAGCCAAATCCAGCGACACAGGACAATTAACGGCACGCCCAGCGCCAGCACGATCAGCACGATGAAAAACAGCTGGCCCAGCGCGGCGGCCGCAGGCTTCAGCGGCCAGCGTTTCTGCTCGCGCGCGGCCCCGGCGCCAATGCGCGCGTAGCGTGCTTTTCCGCGCGTCACGCCTTCCAGCATTAATATAGCCAGACAGCACAAGGCCAGCACGCCCGCCAGCATGTTCGCCGCCGGGCCGCTGAAGGTAGACTGGAACTGGTCATAAATTGCCGTGGTGAAGGTATCAAAGCGGATCATCACGTACAGGCCATATTCCGCCAGCAGGTGCAGCGCCACCAGCAGCGCGCCGCCGCAGATAGCGAGCTTAAGCTGGGGCAGCACCACGCGGAAAAAGACCCGCCACGGCGGCGTACCCAGCGAAGCGGCGACATCTTCAAGCGTCGGGTCAAGGCGACGCAGCACCGCCGCAACCGGCATATAGATAAACGGATAGTAGGCAAGAACCGAGAGGAACACGCCCGCGGAGAGCCCGTGCATGGACGGGACAGCGCTCACCCAGGCGTAGCTTTGCACAAACGCGGGGATCGCCAGCGGGGCGACCGCCAGTGCGGACCAGATCCCTCGCCCGGCAAGCTGCGTGCGCTCCGTGAGCCAGGCGATTGCCACGCCCGTCACGATACACAGCGGAACCGCTAAAGCCGTCAGCCACAGCGTGTTGCTGAGCAGCTCAGCAACACGCGGGCGAAACACCAGCGCCTTAATGGTTTCCCAGCCGGTCTCAATGCCAATGGCAATGATAAAACCCAAAGGCAGAAGCGCCATTAATGAAAACAACACAGCTAACGCAACCATCGGCAGTGCAGGACGCCTGCGGGCAGGCTCCTGCGCTCTGTTTTTTCCGATGTCGAGACTCAGACCAGACATAAGACGTTCACTTCACTCTCAGGATCACAGCAGGCCGGCTTGCGTCATCAGCTCGATAACTTTTTTACTGTTGAGCGTTGAAGGTTCAACTTTCGGCGCATCAAGATCTTTCAGCGGGACCAGTTTCGGGTTTGAGGCCGCGTTCACGCCCACGGCATATTCAAAGGCGTTGTTGGTCCGCAGGCTTTCCTGGCCTTCTTTACCGGTAATGTATTTGATGAAGGCCTGCGCCTGCGCTTTGTGTTTGCTGGACGCCAGCACGCCGCCGCCAGAGAGGCTCACGAACGCGCCCGGATCCTGGTGTTTGAAGTAGTAAAGCTGGGTGTTTTTGCTGTTTTCACCGGTTTTGGACTGATCGACAAAACGGTAGTAGTGATAAATCACGCCGCCATCAATCTGACCGGCATTGACCGCTTTCATCACGGTGCTGTTGCCTTTATAGGCAACGAAATTGGCTTTCATCGCCTTGAGCCATTCCAGCGTGGCCTTTTCGCCTTTCAGCGCCAGCATCGCGCTCACGATGGCCTGGAAATCCGCGCCTGACGGTGATGCCGCCCAGCGGCCTTTCCACTCGGGTTTTGCCAGATCCATCAGCGATTCAGGCAGCTGCTTTTCGTTCAGCTTTTCCGGGTTATACACAAACACCGTGCTGCGGGCCGCGATGCCAATCCAGCGGCCGTGCGCCGGACGATATTCTGCCGGTACCTGCTTAAGGGTGTCTGCATCCAATGGCGCAAACAGGTTGGCGTTATCCACCAGCACCATTGAAGGCGAGTTCTCCGTCAGGAATACGTCTGCCGGGGACGCGCTGCCTTCCTGAACCAGCTGGTTACCCAGCTCGCTGTCATCGCCATTACGCAGAGTGACTTTAATGCCGGTTTCTTTGGTAAAACCGTCAACCCACGACTTCACCAGGTTTTCGTGCTGCGCGTTATAAACAACGATACCTTCGTTGTTATCGGCGGCAACTGCTTGTGTGGAAAGGAAAAGGGATGAAGACAACAAGGCAAGCGAGAAGCAGGACAGCAGGCGAGAATTCATGAACATATCCTTTATAGACCAACGGGATTAACGACTCATAGCTTTGTGGGACAGGATTAAAGCATACAACAACGCTAATGATAATTAGTATCAATCGAGTTTAGTCGTAAAAGTGTAAAATTTCTTTATTGCGGAGTTTGTTAAGATAAAAATTCAGATTTTAATCCGAGATAATATTTAGATTAAGAAAACCTTAAGCCTGCCAGCAATGAAATTCATTAGCCTTCTATTCATTCTCCCGCGAAGTGAAATTTGTTGTTTACGCACCCGGCATATATAAAAAAGCCCCGATATTTCGGGGCTTTTTATGTTTATTCAGAGGTAGCCAAATTATTAGGCGACTATTTAAAAACGCATCACATCGCAGCGTGGGGGGCATACATCGGATAGGTGAAGAACAATAAATGCACGCAGTTCAGCCCAAAATGGAATAACGTCGCAACCCAAAGCCTGCCGCTCCACATCCACGCCAGGCCGTAAATAATGCCGGAGAGGCTGGCAAAAATAATCAGTAGTAAACCGCCGCTATAATGCATCAGTCCAAAGATGACTGAGGCAATCAACAGCGCGACAACAGGATGAATAATCCGGGACAAGCGTTGCTGCAGGTAGCCTCTGAACAAGGCTTCCTCAGCCAAAGAGACGAAAAAAATATTCGCAAGGGCAAATTGAGCGAACCATTCAGGCGCATGCGGCTCAATTCTAAGTCCGCCCAACGCAACAGCCAGAAGTAACAGCGCGGGTATCGCAAGAACCAATATTCCCCAGCCGAGCTTGCCCGCTTTATAGAGGGGTTTTGCGACGAATAACGTTGGCATGCACGTAATTAAAAAGAACGGCACCACTGCCTTGTCCATATTAAAGTACATACTGAACGGCATGCTTTGCGGACCTACGACGACAGCATCCAGCACTTTGGGGTTATGGAAGCCCGGGATCAGATGCAAAACCAGGGCAACGGCGATGGCCACGCACAGGCCTTCGACCAGATAGGTATATTTATTATTTTTATTCCGTAGCCATTCAACAGCAGACCAGCCAACAACGATTGATGCAATAACCAGCAGCGCCGGGGCGTCAAGAATACTCTGTTTCCAGCCGAGAAATGCCGTTAATCCCAGCATCAGGTAAGCCAGGCTTTTATTAAGGGAGAGTGCGGCAAGCGAAGTTGCGAGTAGATACCACATAAATGTCCTTCTTGACCGGTAAATTTTAGGGGCGATGTCCCAAATATGTCCCACAACGAAAATCAGGAGGATGTGAAGGAGGCGTACTCTATGAAATGAAATGGCACGCCCTGTAGGATTCGAACCTACGACCTACGGCTTAGAAGGCCGTTGCTCTATCCAACTGAGCTAAGGGCGCACTGATATGCGTGTACTTCGCGGTGGTGAAACGCGAAGAATTATACGGTCAATGGCAGGTGAGTCAATGCCTTTTCCGTTTTCAGGGCCAATTACCGCTAGCCGATTGTAAATACGGCTATTTTCTCAACATTTCGCCCTGTTTCACCGTAAAATTTAGCGCTGCGAAAAGGCTTAGTTGCATTTAAGTAACGCCTGCTGTTTTCCTGACCGTCAGCTCGTCACACTAGAGTCAGGTATCCCGGCCGCCTGGAGGCTGACAGACAACAGGACAATGGAGTGACAGCGCAAAACCTGATCGATACGCCCCCCCGGTTACAGTACATTTCTCAGGACATCGTCGGCATTAAGCTTGAGCCCATCGTCGCCCTTTCCTCCTTGCGCCAGGTTGGCGTGGAGGTCCTTAGCGTCCTGTCCGACACGCGGGACAGCGAGAACTTTTTTTGCGATCGCTCCGCAGAGTGGTCGATAACGCTGCTTGAAGCGCAGCTTGCCGCGTTAAAAAATACGCCGCACGGTCATAATCTTTTTATTAATCTGCCGATAACCGTCCTGACAGAGCCCGCGTCTTTTCAGCGACTTATCCGGTTGCCAGGCGTGCCGCTCAATATTGAGATTGTCGACCTCGCGTCCTTTTTGGCGCTTTCCCTCGTACAGAAGCAGCATGTCGTTCAAAATTTGCGGCAACTTTGCAGACAGGGACACGCAATCTGGCTTGATGACGTGGATGACGTCACAGTGCAGTCGTTTTTATCCTGCCGACTCCCGTTAAGCGGCATCAAAATAGATAAGGAAGCATTCTGGCGTTTACGCGACACCCCTGCGCTGAGGCAACTGGTTTCCCTTTGCTTTCAGCTTGCCGGGAAAGTGCTTATTGAAGGTATTGAGACTGAACGCGATCGTACCTGGGCACTGCAGGCAGGCGCAGACCTCGGCCAGGGATATTACTGGCCGTCCTGGACATGGCCGGAGGATTAAAACGCCATTTCCAGGAGGGAGACCATGCGAATGACAGTGCGCCGTTACCGGCGGCGGCGTACAGGAAGTGATGCACTGGGATTTACGCGCTCACCTTTTGCTCCCCCCTTTTTCGACCGGCTCGAATTTTTGAGCCAGTCCATCAGCCAGCCCCGCAAAACCGACGCCCCGTTTATCCTTCTGGTGACGGAGGATCACTACCTGCGCACCGGTTTTCTCAACGGGCAGTTTCCCCTGAGCAGCTGCTGCGACTACGCCACGCTGGACGACGCCCTTATCGCTCAGACGCAGTGGCCCTCAGCCCGTCTGGTCGTGGATATTGAAAGCCGATCCACGGGGCTTCTGGAGAAACTGGATCAGTTGAGACGGCATAGCCTGTTTCCTCCGTTCCTGACGCCCTGGCTGTTGGTCCGGGCCGATAATTACGACACCCGCCTCTTCTGCAAAGCGGCAGGTCCCTTTCATGTGCTCGAACGTCAGCTGAACGCCGCCGCGCTCCAGCACAGCCTGCAGGATCCCCTCCCTCCGCCGGGAACCGAGAAAGACTGGTTCTCGCGCAACGAATGGCCCATTCTGCAGGAGCTATCCCGGGGCAAGACATTGCGTCAGATTGCCCTTATGCAGAATCGCCCCTATAGCCGCATTATCTATCGTCTCAGCTGCATCCTGCTGAAGCTGGGGCTAAGGCATCGCCAGGAATTGCTGCATCTTCTTAATAACCTCTCAGACTGCACGTTTTCACTCACCTCCTAACCCCTTATTTCCTAAAGCGGTTTAAGAATTTACTTACCACTTGCGTTGCGTAAATGTTAATTTTTAACAATAAAATCGAATTTATAACTATTCCTAATTCATGGGCGTGAACCTTGTGAAATGCCACAGATTAGCGGAACGGCAGCACTTTCCTCCATCCGTTAAGCGAATGCAGAAGGCGTTAACAAGATGATAATGATGTAAAAACAAGCAGCTTAGCGACAACTGCCAGGAGTAAAAAGCAAAGCGGGCAGCACGTTCTCCTGTGCACCAGACGCCGTTATCCGGATCGGCGCAAGCACTTTCAGATGAAGGCCAGACGGCCTGCGAGGGCAATTTTTAACCTCACTTTTGCGGGTTCGTCCCTTTCAAAGAGGCGTATTTTTGTTAACAATTAATCAACATACAGAGATATCTGTTATTTTTTGTTATTACATAAAGATGAAAATATGCGGTAAATGAGATAACAGGATATTTCCGCTAAATTTAAAAAAATAGCGATTAAGATCCAGAAGATAATACAAACCAATACCCTCACATTAATTTACAGGGTTTTCGGAAAAAACTTACCCTGTATAATAAGATGCGTATCAAATATGAATAAGAAAAACCTTTTTGCCAACACCAGCCTAATGAGATGACCGCGCTGAGGCATAGTTCTTTTCATTACGTAAACAAGGATGCTTTCGCTCTTTCCAGGGAAATACTACGGTATAGGGATCTGCACATTATATCCTTCCGGCATTTCGAGAGTTTTACCAAACTCTGCATAACGCTTTTAACAATCTGAGGCATTAAAAATGAAACCGGCATCCGTTATCATTATGGACGAACATCCTATCGTCAGAATGTCGATAGAAGTCCTGCTACAGAAAAATAAGAATATCACAGTCAAGCTCAAGTCTGGCGATAGCCATGAAGTCCTTGACTGTATCCGCAATCACCCTATCGATCTGGTGATCCTTGACATTGAACTCACGGGCACGGATGCTTTCGCTTTACTTAAGAGAATCAGAAACTTAAACAAGAACATTAAGGTTCTGTTCCTCTCGTCTAAATCAGAGTTATTTTACGCGGGTCGCGCCATTCGCGCCGGGGCAAATGGCTTCGTCAGTAAACGAAAAGATTTAGGTGAGATCTACAACGCCGTAGAAATGATCCTGATGGGCTATTCCTTTTTCCCGTCGGAAACGCTGAACTTTATAAACCACCTGGGTTCAGGGAAAGGGATGGCAGTAGATATGCCATTATCGAATCGCGAGGTCACGGTATTACGGTATCTGGCGAATGGATTATCCAACAAGGAAATTGCTGAACAGCTACTATTAAGCAACAAGACCATTAGCGCGCACAAATCCAATATTTATTCCAAGCTGGGTGTGCAAAGCATCGTGGAATTAATTGATTACGCCAAAGCCCACGAGCTGCTATAACCTGAATTCACTCCCTGCAGCTTATCTGAGCTGCAGGGAGTGCGGTCAGTGCTAATTATAATTAATCATGAAGGTGGCATCCGCATCAGCCCGTCCGGGCTGAGGGTTATCGGCAGTGGCAATATAATTGGCATAAAATGACAGAATCGCATTTCCCTGCGCATCAACCGAGACCGGCTGGCTGGCCTGCTGAAGCGCCAGCCGCGTTTTATCCGCATCCCTGATCTCAACGGCGACATGGCTTGCAGTACTGGCGTCATTCAGCGCCAGCAAGCCGCTATTGCTTCCGTCGGCTTTACCCGAAAACGTAATGGACGCCGCGCCCGGCGGGCAGCCGGTCAGCTTCAGCGTAAACGGCATCGGCTGCGTGCGGCTCCCGGTGGTGCTGAGCTGTTTCGTGGGCCAGGTGCCCAGCGGGACGGCCTTGTCGCTGTCGCTGCCCTCGGCAACGCAGGTAAAATCGACGATATTGCCGTAGAGCCGAATGTTAATCTCGCCCAACGCGGTGTCCGCCTGAGCCTGCGTGCAAAGCGCAAAGAGCGCTACGGTGAGAAAACGGATCCTGTTTCGCATATCGGCTCCTTAGTCGTAATCCACGCGCAAATACCCGCGCGAGGTGAAGCGCCCTTCCGCTGGCTTATTGCCCGTCACGCTCACCGGCCAGACCCGGATCCCGACCTGCGCCTGCGCGCTGTCGTCGAGGCGGAACGGAATTTTGCTCGTCAGGTTGTTGGGTGTCAGCGGCGCCCCGCTCTCGTTGGCGATGATGAACCCCACATCCGGGTTATCCGACACCAGCACATTATCAGAGACTTTTTCCGCCTCGACCCGCATCGTCAGCATGGCGTTCGCCTCCACGTTGGTGCATTTGATGGCGATGGTTTTGCTTTGCGATGAGACCCCCTCCGGCTTGTTACCCACGCCCGCCTTGCTGAACAAGGAGGCGCCAATGTCGCCGAAATCAAACTCCACCACGTTACCGGCATTGATGGCACAGCTTTGCGGCACCTGAATGGTTCCGCTGTAGCTGATGGTATAGACCGGCGTGGTTAACGGATCGGAAGAGGTAGTGGTGACGTAAACGCGGAACATGGTGGCACGCGGGATCACCACCATGTTGATAAAACGCCGGGTCACCTTAAGACGGAAGACCAGGCTGGAGTCCTGAACGCCAAACGGTTTGTTTTTGGAGACGTTAGGATGGCTCCCCATCTGGATATAGCTTTTTGGCGGGTAAAACACGCCAGCATAGCTGTCCGTGATTTTCATCGCCCCGTCCAGATAGTCGTTAAGCTTCAGATACTGGTAGCCATCGCTGGTCCCCGTTACCGTATAATCGGTCACATAGCTGCGCTTGGTGGTATTCCCGGTCGTGCCCTTCGGGCAGACGGCATTCACCCCTACCCACTGCGATTTCTCGCTGAGCGTCACGACCTGCCCAATCTGGTTATTCGAGCTGTTGAATTTATCCGTCAGGTCGTAATGCACTTCCGTCGGCACGCCTTTTTCATTGACGCACACGGTCGCTAATGCGTTTGTCGCGGGCAGTAGCGCCAGCAGCGACAAGGCAAAGAGTTGAGTTTTAATCACAGCCGATCCCCTTAAGTGTGATTGCCTGTTGCAGGCTCTGTTCAGACAAGCTGTAAGGTGCGCGACACTGGGACTGCGCCCCGTCGCCCCACTGGATCAGCAGTTCTCCCTCCAGCGGCAGCCCACTCAGGTAAATTTGCCCGTCATCCCCCACCATGCTGGTGACGCCGCTTTTGGTCTCGCGCACCACCGCGCCGAACGGCACCGGCTGGTTGCCGCGCGTTACCGTCAGCAGGGCGCGCACGCCAATGCGGGTATCAAAGCTGGCGCGTACCAGCGCACCTTTGGTCGGCACCACGCTGCTCACGTTGTTTTCGATATCGGTGTTATTGCTCATGGTGTTGGTATCCAGCGCCACGCGGTTGTAGCGATAGACGGTGGCATACGGCATCACCGCGTAGCCTCGCCAGTCGGTTTTCACGCCGGTCTGGTTTTCAATACTGACGCCCGATGCCCCCGGCGCTTTGATCAGCACGTTGGTGTCGCCCAGCGGCTGGCTGAAGGTCACGCCGTCGGCGTGGCCGACTACCCCGCCGGAGAGCTGCCAGTTGAGATCGTGCTGGTCGCGGGAATAGTTGTAGCCAACGCCCAGCGTGCCGTAGGTCGCCTGCCAGTTGGCGCTGGCGCTTCCGCTTGCGCCGTTGGTGCTGGCGTGTCCCTGGGTCACGCTGTAGTTCAGGTTGCGATCCTCCAGCAGCGTTCCGCTGACGCCGGTTTGCCAGCTTGTGTCGCCATCGCTGTTTCGACTGGCGGATGCCGTAGCGTAGGCGCGGTCAATCGCGCTGTCCCGGCGATAGCCCTGACGGGTAAAGAGGCTGAACGGCACGGAGACGTTAAACGACGCGATCCGATCGGTGCCATCTATCCCCACGGATTTGTTCCACGACCACGAGACGGAGTAGTTGATCCCCTTCACGCCTCCCGCGTAGCCCAGCTGGTACCAGAGGTTCGTCTCGTCTGTTCCCCAGTAGGTCTGCTCGCTACCGGAGATATAGACCGAGCCGTAGTCCCCAAGAGACTGAGAAACGTTGAGCTGGAAGCGGCCTTTTTTATTCCACGTCAGGTTGTGATAGCTCTGCACGTCCGGCACATCGTTATCGTTCTGGCTATCGGCATACTGATAGCCCTCCATGGAGCGCCAGGCGACATCGTCGAGGGTGTAAAACCCTTTTGTGGAGTAGCGGTAGCCCAGCAGCTGGAAGTTGGTGCCGAAGCCGTTAAGGGATTTCGCATAGAGGAAGCGCAGAGACTGCCCTTCGTGCCTGCTGTCGTCCGCGAGCTGGCTGCGGGCGTGGGTGATATCGAGCGAGACCGCGCCCCAGTCGCCCAGGTTTTTCCCGGCCCCGACGGCCACCGCGGTATAGCGTGACGCCAGCTGCGTCCCGCCGTAGAGCGTGTAACCGTTGGCAAGACCGGTAATCAGGGTGCCCTGAGTGAAGAACGGCGTATCCTGATCGCTGTTCCCGCTGCGGTAATCCCCCGCGACGAGGTCATACTTCCAGCGCCCTTCACGCTGCAGGAGCGGCACGGTGGAGTACGGCACGGTATAGCGCTGCTGGGTGCCGTCTTTCTCTTCGACCGTGACTTCCAGATCACCGCTTGAGGAGGTCGGGTTAAGATCGGTAATCGCAAATGCGCCCGGCTGGACGTAGCTTTGATAGATAACGTAGCCGTTCTGGCGAACCACCACTTTGGCGGGCGTACGGGCGATCCCGCGCACGGTCGGCGCGTAGCCCTGCAGGCTGTCCGGGTACATGCTGTCAGACGAGAAAAGCCGTCCGCCGCGAAAACCCATGCTGTCGAAGACGTCGTTCCCGGTATTGCTGTCGCCCAGCACCAGTTCGCTTTTGAGCGGGATGACGGTGCGCTGCGCCCAGGTGCCAATATTCTGCCACTCGCTGTGCCGCTGCCCGTTATTCTGCGTGTACCGCCATGCGCCGTTGTTACGTAAACGCCAGGCGCCATAGTTCAACCCGCTCTGCAGGTTCAGATAATAGCTGTCGTCTTCGCTTCCCCGGTTACCGGTGAAGCTGTAGTTCACCAGCGCGGCGGGAATGCCTTCATCCCACTGTTCAGGCGGAATGTAGCCCCGGGCGCTGTTTTGCAACGCCACCTGCGGCAGGCTGACGTCCAGACGCTGAGAGGCAAAATTGAATACCGTTTCGCTGCCGGGTATGGCCGTGGTCAACGGAACGCAGGTGTCGCCCTGCACCTTAGCCAGCTCGGGAAACGCCGCGACGTTGACGCCAAAGCGATCGAGCATCGCGCGCGTAATGCACGCCGACAAACCGCCCGCCACCGGCGGCGTGTTCTCGGCCTGCTCGAAACGCACGTCCTGGGTACCGATAAACTCATCGTTACGCCAGATATCCACGCGATAAACGCCGGGTGCCTGCTGGTGTCCTTGTTCAAAACGCGACAAATCCGCCACGCTGGCGGTGTCGTCCGACAAGAAGGCCGGGTTGAAATAACTTTCGCTCCAGCCAGCCTGCGGCCAGAGCGCAGCCATCAGCGCCAGTGCAACCGGGCAGTAACGTCTCTGGTGCTTTTTCATCGCCCTGACTCTGCTCACAGGTTGACGCTACGCGCCGGGGTGATGGCACCGTAGTCATTCACGCTCTGCCAGGAAAGCGTACCGCCAGCACCGGCTGGCAGCACCTGCTGAGCCGAGCTTTTCGGTGCAACCATCAGGTTATCCAGCTGCTGCCCGCCCAGCTTTAGATTGACGAGGGTGATGTAATACGGAGAAGCGTTGCTGACTTTGAGATGGCTGCCCGCGCGCTCAAACCGCAGCTGGGAAAGCGCCTCTTCCGGCTGCATCGCCAGGTTGTTCGGGCGCACAAACAGCTTGATGCGTGAGAGGATCGCCAGCTGCAGCACGTTATTGTTTTCCGTTTTCGCTTTGTTCACCGACGGGATCGCCTTCACGTTCATGTAAAAGAGCGATTCGCGATCGGCAGGCAGCGCTGGCCCGGCGTAAATAATACGCAGCGTATTTTCACTGTTCGGCTCGCTGACAAACAGGGGCGGAGTGACGGCAAAGGTTTTTTCTTTTTGCCCGCTCGCATTTTCGATCCACGCGTTAATTAAATAGCGTTCCTGTTTGTTGCTGTTGGTGATCGCCAGCGACGTTTGCTTCGCCTCTGCGGGATAAATAACGCGCGTGGCCCCCAGCGCAATACCGCCGGAAGCATTTGCGCAGGCAGAAACCATCATCAAAATAAACGATAAAAAAAGTCCTGGTTTAATTAGGGTATTCATCACAACCGTACCTTTAATAATGTGTTCGCAGGTGTTATGGATAAATCAACGTAAACCAGACATCCGACTGAATTTTGCCTGGCTCGAGGTGTTCGGAAATAGCCCGATAGCGGGCGCTAAAATGGAACGCGAGCTCGCGGGTATCGATCGGCAGCCAGCTGACGGCCGTGGCGTTTGGGATAATCTGACGCTGCTGTTCGTCAAAAAGCGCCAGCCCCACGCCGCTGCTGACGGGCGTTTCACCCGGCCGCGAGGTCGCCAGAAAGACCTGCGGATCTTCTGCGGGCGTCACGCCCTGAAACTGGATCCCCACGGTGCGCGAAACATCAACGCTGCAGTCCAGCAGCCGCACGGTAAAAGGCACGTTAACCGTGGAAAAACTGCCCACACCGGAAAATGAATTGGTTCGGTACTGCCCCATGTCGATGCGCATATTCTGGCTGTCTGGCGCCACGGCGCAGCCGCCGTTCACCAGTTCACCTCTGAGATGAACCTTGCCACCTTCGATCACCACGGTATGCGCCGATGCCGGGCATGCCATCGCAAGGGTTAACAGCAGTAGTGTTCCAGTCCTTGTCATCCTTCGTTCCTGGCATTAGCGTATGACGGGCCTCGTCCGTGAGGCCTGAACATCCCTGTGCGGAGGAATTACTCGTATTTCATTACGAAGGTGGCGTCAGCGTTTGCCTGGCCTGGCTCAGTGGTGGCAGCCGTTGATTTGTAACGTGCGGTGAACTTCAGGGTGTTGGTCCCTTCGATCAGCGTCTGCGCAGCAGAGAAGGTCGCGCCGTCTGGGGTCAGAACGCTGGATTTGCTGTCGAGGATTTCGATACCCACGCCTTTCGCGGTGTTGTCGTTGTTACCGGAGGTCACGGCCAGCAGGGTTTTGTCGGTTGGGTCGATCTGACCGGTGAACGCAACAGCGGCAGTTTTGGCAACCAGCGGATCGCAATCATTCAGTTCAATGTTGAATGGAATATTAGAGGTGGTGTCGCCCACTTTGGTAAATTTCGCGGTGCGATACTGACCCAGATTAACGGTCTGCTCGGAAGAATCAGTATTTACTGAACAAGCCGCATTAACCAGCTCACCTTTAAAATGTACGGTACCGCCATTTACGGAAACCGGCGCAGCAGGATCTGCTGCATTTGCGGCACCTGCAACCAGGGCCAAAGTAGCAATAACAGTAGAAGCAATGTTGCTGAGTTTCATGTCTATTCCTTTAAAATGTAAATAACCCTTCCCGCGAATAATCGGGAATAAGAAATACGTTCAATTGATTAATTGAAAGCTTATTTCGGAGGAGACAAAGTAGCTCAGGACGCGTTTTTTAAATATGTCAAAACGCTGCCATTTCGCCAGGTCACATCCTAATCCCGCCTAAGAAATTGACCATCCCTTAAGAAGGGTTTTTGCGTCTCACTGATAAAAACGCGTAAAGGGTGACTGACAGCGACGCTCGCTTCTGACAAAATACACGCCATCCCCCCTTTCAAACGTTACAGACGGAATCTTCTCTCTGATGGCAGCAAAGATTATTGACGGTAAAACGATTGCGCAGCAGGTGCGCTCTGAGGTCGCGGAAAAAGTGAAGGCGCGTAAAGCTGCCGGAAAACGCGCCCCCGGGCTGGCCGTTGTGCTGGTTGGCAGCAACCCGGCATCGCAGATTTATGTCGGCAGCAAGCGCAAAGCGTGTGAAGAGGTGGGCTTCGTCTCCCGCTCTTACGATTTGCCGGAAACCACCAGCGAAGCAGAGCTGCTGGAACTTATTGACACCCTGAATGCCGATAAAGAGATCGACGGTATTCTGGTTCAGCTGCCGCTGCCGGCGGGTATCGACAACGTGAAGGTGCTGGAGCGTATCGCGCCGGATAAAGACGTGGACGGTTTCCATCCGTACAACGTTGGCCGCCTGTGCCAGCGCGCGCCGCGTCTGCGCCCGTGCACGCCGCGCGGCATTGTGACGCTGCTGGAGCGCTATAACATCGACACCTACGGTCTGAACGCCGTGGTTATCGGTGCGTCCAACATCGTGGGTCGCCCGATGAGCATGGAGCTGCTGCTGGCGGGCTGCACCACCACCGTAACCCACCGCTTCACCAAAAACCTGCGTCACCACGTCGAGAACGCCGATCTGCTGATCGTCGCGGTCGGCAAGCCGGGCTTTATTCCGGGCGAGTGGATCAAAGAAGGCGCGATTGTCGTGGACGTCGGGATTAACCGTCTGGAAAACGGCAAAGTGGTCGGCGACGTGGTGTACGAAGATGCCGCCGCGCGCGCGTCTTACATTACCCCCGTACCGGGCGGCGTAGGCCCGATGACCGTAGCAACGCTGATTCAGAACACGCTGCAGGCGTGCGAAGAATATCACGACGTAGAGGACGCGTAAGATGGCGACTTTTTCATTAGGTAAACACCCGCACGTTGAGCTGTGCGATCTGCTGAAGCTGGAAGGCTGGAGCGAAAGCGGCGCGCAGGCGAAAATCGTTATCGCCGACGGGCTGGTAAAAGTTGACGGCGTGGTAGAAACGCGCAAGCGCTGCAAGATTGTCGCGGGTCAGACCGTGAGCTTTGAAGGACAGAGCGTAACCGTTACGGCCTGAGCCGTATTATGCCCTCACCCTAACCCTCTCCCACAGGGAGAGGGGATATAAAATCCCCTCACACCCATCGCGGTTATTTATCGATCAACTTCAAATAATCACTATTTCATCTGTTGAAACATGAAAATTCTGTTGCGCGTTTTTCACTCTTTGCCCACGATAAGTAGAACGTTCTACTAAAACGTTCTACTTACAATAACAGCGCCAAAAAAGCGCTACTCGGGGGAAATCAGCATGAGTCTGATATCAGGGTTTGTTAAATCGCTGTCTAAGTTATCGATGATTGGTCGCGCCTTAATGCTGCCAATTTCACTGCTTCCCGCTGCGGGCCTGCTGCTGGCCTTCGGCGATAAGTTCCATCTGCCGCTGATGATGAACGCGGGCGGGGTTATCTTTGATAACCTGCCGATGCTGTTTGCCATTGGCTCCGCCGTGGGTCTGGCGTCAGAATCGGGCATCGCGGCGCTGTCTGCGGCGGTGTCGGTGTTTGTCACGAATATCACCATCAGCACCGTGCTGAGCATCACGCCGGAAATGGCCTCCCAGGGCGGAAAATACGCCATGGTGGTCGGCATCCCGACGCTGCAGATGGGCGTCTTCGGCGGCCTGATCTGCGGTATTCTCGCGGCCTGGTGCTATAACCGCTTCCACACCATGCAGCTGCCGGAGTTCCTGGGCTTCTTCTCCGGCAAGCGCTTCGTGGCCATTGCAACGGCGTTTCTGTCGTTCCTGATGGGGCTGCTGCTGCCGTACGTATGGCAGCATATCCAGGCCGGTATCGACGCGCTCTCCGTGGT
Source organism: Enterobacter cloacae complex sp. ESBL7 (assembly GCF_041679625.1). Lineage (NCBI taxonomy): Bacteria > Pseudomonadati > Pseudomonadota > Gammaproteobacteria > Enterobacterales > Enterobacteriaceae > Enterobacter > Enterobacter cloacae complex sp. ESBL7. Next base: position 217,379 of record NZ_JBGORN010000001.1, on the reverse strand, counting down.
GGTGAACGGCGATAATCAGGCGGCGTCGACCTTTATCTTCGGTCTGGTAGAGCGCGCGCTGATCCCGCTCGGCCTGCACCACATCTGGTATCCGTCCTTCTGGTACTCGTTCGGGGATTACACCACTCAGGCAGGACAGGTGATCCACGGCGACCAGACCATCTGGTTCAAGATGCTGGAAGAAGGGGTGAAGTCCTTCAGCAGCGACACCTACCAGAATGCCGGTAAATTCATGCAGGGCGAATTCCCGCTCATGCTGTTCGCGCTGCCCGCAGCGTGCCTGGCGATGTATCACGAAGCCCATACGAAGAATAAGAAAATCGCGGCCGGTATTCTGTTCTCTGCGGCGCTGACCTGCTTCCTGACGGGGATCACCGAACCGGTCGAGTTTACCTTTATCTTCGTGGCGCCGATCCTGTACGTCTTTAACGCCATCATGGCGGGCCTGGCCTACATGACCATGTATCTGCTGCATGCGCATATCGCCAAGTCGTTCTCCGCGGGCTTTATCGACTATCTGTCATTCGGGATCCTGCCGTCCTTTAACGGCTACAAGACCAACTTCCTGAATGCGATTATCATCGGCATTCCAATGGGCCTGATTTATTACTTCACGTTCCGCTTTGTGATCCGTCGTTTCGACGTGAAAACGCCGGGCCGCACTGAAGTGACCGCCAACGCGGATGATAAGTCTGATTCAGAACTCGCGACCGAGATCATCACCCTGCTGGGCGGGGCGCACAACATCGACTCCGTCGGCGCCTGTATCACCCGCCTTCGCCTGGAAGTGGCAAAAAGCGAGGTGGTCGATAAGGACGGCCTGAACGGACTCGGCGCGCGCGGCGTGGTCTTCGTCGGCGACAACGGTATTCAGGTGATTTTCGGTGCCAGAGCACAGTTTATCGCCCAGACCATGTCCACCATGATCGGCAAATAATAAGATGCCTGCACGACGCGTCTCCTGTAGTCTGGGAGACGCATTGTCGTATCTGACTGATAATCGGTGAATTTCAGGGAGCGGTTTTGAAGAAAGTCAGCATTATTGATGTCGCAAAGCACGCGGGCGTGTCGGTCTCAACCGTCTCGCTGGTTTTGCGCCAGAAAGGGAAAATCTCAGAGGCAACGATCGAGAAGGTCAACGCTGCCATCAATACGCTGGGCTATGTTCATAACGTTGCCGCTGCCAATCTCCGCGCCAATACGTCCAATCTGATTGGCCTGATCCTCCGCGACTTTAGCGACAGTTTCTCCATCAAGGTGATGGCGAGCATCGTCCAGGATCTTGAAAAACAGGGGTATATGGTTTTTCTCGGCCAGCCCCAGAACGACCATGACCATCTTGAGCGCTGCCTGCTGTCGTTTAAGCAGCAGGGCGTCGCCGGGGTTATCTATCTGGCCTCGGATACCCGCACCTCCACCCTGCCGGAGCAAATTCGCCGCTGCCCGCTGCCGCTGGTGGTGGTTTCTCAGTCGCTGCTGGATGAAAAATGCAATCTGGTGATGCGCGATAACCGTCAGGCGGCAAACCTGGCGGTGCGTTATCTTATCGAGCGCGGCCATCGCAATATTGCCTACATTGGCGGGCGTGAAGGCTGCCTCATCCGCGAGCAGCGCCTGCTCGGTTTTCGCAGCGCGATGACGCAGAACGGGCTGGTCTGGCGCGATGAATACTCTCCGGCCTGCAGCGATGACACGCTGGCGGCGGGTTTCGCCACCCGCCAGCTGCTGGAAAAAAACAACACCATCACCGCCCTGCTCTGCCACTCGCCGGATGCCATGATCGGCTCCATCTCGGGTATTCATCAGGTTGGACGAACGGTGGGCAAAGATGTGTTTCTGACGCAGCAGGTCGCACTGGTCGGTTTCGAAGATATGCTCCACGTTAACCTCACCTCGCCATCCTTTACCTACGTGTCGTCCGCCAGCGAAGAGACGGGGCGTCAGGCTGCCGGGCTGATTATTCGTACGCTGAAGGAGCCGACGCTGCAAACCCAGCGCATTACGCTTTCCGGACAGCTTATCGCGCGCGAGTCGGCGTAAAAATAAGAATTTGACGCGGATCTGCCGGCGCGGGATTGCTGCTATATTTCCATGATTTGCCATGGATAATCGCAATGCCTACCGTTATTACACACGCTGCTGTTCCGCTTTGTCTGGGCTTAGGCCTGGGAACCAAAGTGATTCCTCCCCGCCTGCTGTTTGCCGGGATTGTCCTCGCCATGCTGCCGGATGCCGACGTGCTGGCGTTCAAGTTCGGCGTCGCGTACGGCAATGTTTTCGGCCATCGCGGCTTTACCCACTCCCTGCTGTTCGCCTTTGTGGTGCCGATACTCTGCGTGCTGACTGGACGACGGTGGTTCCGGGCCAGCCTGACGCGGTGCTGGCTGTTTTTAACCGTGTCATTGCTTTCGCACAGCCTGCTGGATTCGATTACCACGGGCGGGAAAGGCGTCGGCTGGCTGTGGCCGTGGTCAGATGAACGCTTCTTTGCGCCGTGGCAGGTGATTAAGGTCGCGCCGTTTGCGCTGTCGCGCTATACCACGCCGTACGGGCATCAGGTGATCGTGTCGGAGCTGCTGTGGGTGTGGCTGCCGGGAGTCGTGCTGATGGGGTTGCTGTGGTGGAGAAAACGTGGGCGCTGATGCCCTCACCCCGGCCCTCTCCCACGGGGAGAGGGAGAAAACCTAATAATTCCCTCTCCCTTTGGGAGAGGGTTAGGGTGAGGGGAAAATTACTTACGGCGCCAGGTGGTGCCCTGCGGGCCATCTTCCAGAATGATGCCCATCTCGGTCAGACGGTTACGCGCCGCATCTGCCGCCGCCCAGTCTTTTGCCTGACGCGCTTCCAGACGCGCTTTGATCAACGCTTCAATCTCCGCAACTTCACCGTCGTCCGCCTGCGCACCGCTCTGCAGGAACGCGTCCGGATCCTGCTCCAGCAGGCCGAGCACGGAGGAGAGCTTACGCAGATGGGACGCCAGCGCATTCGCCGCGGCCATATCTTCTGACTTCAGGCGGTTCACTTCGCGCGCCATGTCGAACAGCACGGAGTACGCTTCCGGGGTGTTGAAGTCGTCGTTCATCACCTCAACAAAGCGGGCTTCGAACGCTTCGCCGCCTGCAGCAGGAACAGACCTGTCGGTACCGCGCAGCGCGGTATACAGACGCTCCAGCGCCGAGCGCGCCTGTTTCAGGTTCTCTTCGCTGTAGTTCAGCTGGCTGCGATAGTGGCCGGACATCAGGAAATAGCGCACGGTTTCCGCATCGTAATACTTCAGCACGTCGCGCACGGTGAAGAAGTTACCCAGCGATTTAGACATCTTCTCGCGGTCAACCATTACCATGCCGGAGTGCATCCAGTAGTTCACGTACTCGCCGCCGTGGGCGCAGGTGGACTGCGCGATTTCGTTTTCGTGGTGCGGGAACATCAGGTCCGAACCGCCGCCGTGAATATCGAAGTGCTTGCCCAGCTGCTTGCAGTTCATCGCGGAACATTCAATGTGCCAGCCCGGACGGCCTTCGCCCCACGGTGATGGCCAGCTTGGCTCGCCCTCTTTGGACATTTTCCACAGCACGAAGTCCATCGGGTTACGCTTCACGTCAACCACGTCAACGCGCGCGCCGGCCTGGAGCTGGTCCAGATCCTGACGGGAAAGCGAACCGTAGGTTGGGTCCGTCGGCACCGAGAACATCACGTCACCGTTGTCCGCAACGTAGGCATGACCGCGTGCGATCAGCTTTTCGGTAATCTCAATGATTTCGTGAATATGGTGGGTCGCGCGCGGCTCGCTGTCCGGGCGCTGAATATTCAGGGCGTCGAAATCTTTGTGCATTTCGACGATCATGCGATCGACCAGCGCAACGAAGCTTTCGCCGTTTTCATTAGCGCGCTTGATGATTTTGTCGTCGATGTCGGTGATATTACGCACGTATTTCAGGGTGTAGCCCAGAAAACGCAGGTAGCGTGATACCACGTCGAAGGCGACAAAGGTACGGCCATGGCCAATGTGACAGAGATCGTAAACCGTAATACCACACACGTACATGCCGACTTCCCCGGCATGGATAGGTTTAAATTCCTCTTTCTGGCGCGTCATTGTATTAAAGATTTTTAACATCGAAGATTCCATGTAAACACGTGTGTGGTTGAAAACCGGCTATTCTACCCGTAATTCAAACCCGAAGCAGCACACAATGCAAGGTGATCGCATCCTGTGGTTATGCTATAACAAGCCCCTATAGATGACCCGAACGCGGGTCGACGTACCACAATAACGGAACAGGATGCAAAAATGGTTACTTTCCACACTAATCATGGCGATATCGTAATCAAAACCTTTGATGACAAAGCGCCTGAAACAGTTAAAAACTTCCTGGACTACTGCCGCGAAGGTTTCTACAACAACACCATTTTCCACCGCGTGATCAACGGCTTTATGATCCAGGGCGGCGGTTTCGAACCTGGCATGAACCAGAAAGAGACCAAAGAAGCGATCAAAAACGAAGCGAACAACGGTCTGAAAAACACCCGCGGTACGCTGGCAATGGCCCGTACTCAGGCGCCACACTCTGCCACCGCGCAGTTCTTCATCAACGTGGCGGACAACGACTTCCTGAACTTCTCCGGCGAAAGCCTGCAGGGTTGGGGCTACTGCGTATTCGCAGAAGTGGTTGAAGGTATGGACGTGGTTGACAAGATCAAAGCCGTCGCTACTGGCCGCAGCGGTATGCACCAGGACGTTCCTAAAGAAGACGTTGTGATTACAAGCGTGACCGTCAGCGAGTAATTCGTGGCGACACTCTTTATTGCGGATCTGCATCTGCAAACAGAAGAACCGGCGATAACCGCCGGTTTTCTGCGTTTTTTACGCGGTGAAGCGAAAAGCGCCGATGCGCTGTACATCCTGGGCGACCTCTTTGAAGCCTGGATTGGCGACGACGACCCTAACCCGCTGCACCGTGAAATGGCCGCCGCCATTCACGCGCTCGTGGATTCCGGCGTCCCCTGCTACTTCATTCACGGCAACCGTGATTTCCTGATCGGCAAGCGCTACGCCCGCGAAAGCGGCATGACGCTGCTGCCGGAAGAGCAGGTGCTCGACCTCTATGGCCGCAGGGTTCTGATCATGCACGGCGACACGCTCTGCACCGACGATACCGGCTACCTGGCGTTTCGCGCCAAAGTCCACACCCCGTGGATCCAAAAGGTGTTCCTTGCGCTGCCGCTGTTTATCCGCAACCGTATCGCCGCCAGAATGCGCGCGGGCAGTAAAGCCGCCAACAGCAGCAAATCCATGACCATCATGGACGTGAACCCGCAGGCCGTGGTGAGCGTGATGGAAAAGCATGGCGTTCAGTGGTTGATCCACGGTCATACGCACCGTCCTGACGTCCATTCCCTTATCGCCAACGGCGAACCGGCCCATCGCGTGGTGTTGGGTGCCTGGCACACCGAAGGTTCCATGGTCAAAGTCACGCCAGAGGGCGTGGAGCTGATCGCGTTTCCGTTTTAACCTCTCGCACCATCATTCTATTTTTTTGAACAATATCGGCAAATTGTTTCGATTTTAATCAGCCCGTGGTCGGCCTATTATTTATCACATCAGGGCAATACGCCCTATCCCAGATAAAATACTTAAGGAATACGACCATGAAATCTATCAAAACTTTCGTTGCAGCTGCCGCTCTTTCCCTGGTTTCTTTCGGTTCTTTCGCTCAAAGCGTGAGCGCAACCGCCTCTACCCTTGACCGCGCAGAAGCGAAAATTGCCGCGCAGGCCGCCGAGCAGAATGCCTCTTATAAAATCACGAGCGCGAAGGTCAACAACCGCGTGTACATGACCGCAGAACTGACTAAATAAAAACCCTGATTGCCGTGCCGCCAGCGAAGACGTGCGACAGCGACAATACGATGAGGAAGGAACAGAGAATGAAAAACATCAGCATCGTAAGTACCCTGCTGCTGGCAGTCGTGGTGTCCACTGGCGCACAGGCCGCGGAGAATCGCTTCTCCGTGCCAAAATCGGGCTCGAATGCCGACACCAGCATGGTGAATCATATCGATGTCAGCCGCGCGTTCGACAACGAGAACCTGTCCGCAGGGGATCTTCAGTAACATCATATAAAAGACCGCCATCGTGCGGTCTTTTTTGTTATCGCTTTCTCGCCATAACTGCTCGCCTTTTAACCGCGCAACCGTTTTCCTTGCCCGTATAACATGCTATTCTCTGTGCCCTCGAAAGCAGTGTGTTTCGCACCACAGGAGTTTTAAGACGCATGTCTTCCCGCAATAATCCGGCGCGTGTCGCCATCGTGATGGGGTCCAAAAGCGACTGGGCTACCATGCAGTTCGCCGCCGAAATCTTTGAAATCCTGAATGTTCCGCACCACGTTGAAGTGGTCTCCGCGCACCGTACACCGGACAAACTGTTCAGCTTCGCCGAAAGCGCCGAAGAGAACGGTTATGAGGTGATCGTTGCCGGCGCGGGTGGCGCAGCACATCTGCCAGGCATGATTGCCGCTAAAACCCTGGTGCCGGTACTGGGCGTTCCGGTCCAAAGCGCCGCGTTAAGCGGTGTGGATAGCCTCTACTCAATCGTCCAGATGCCGCGCGGTATTCCTGTCGGCACGCTGGCGATTGGTAAAGCGGGTGCTGCCAATGCCGCCCTGCTGGCGGCGCAAATTCTTGCGACGCACAATAAAGCATTGCATCAGCGCCTGGCGGACTGGCGTAAAGCCCAGACCGACGAGGTGCTGGACAATCCGGACCCGCGGGGTGCGGCATGAAGCAGGTTTGCGTCCTCGGTAACGGCCAGCTAGGCCGCATGCTGCGTCAGGCCGGTGAGCCGCTGGGTATTGCCGTCTGGCCCGTCGGGCTGGACGCCGAACCGGAAGCCGTACCGTTCCACCAGAGCGTGATCACCGCCGAGATCGAACGCTGGCCGGAAACGGCTCTGACCCGCGAGCTGGCGCGTCATAACGCCTTCGTTAACCGCGACGTGTTCCCGATCATCGCCGACCGTCTGACGCAAAAGCAGCTGTTCGACAAGCTCGGTCTGCCGACCGCGCCGTGGCAGCTCCTGTCCGATAAAAGCGAGTGGAATGACGTTTTCGCGATGCTGGGCGAGCTGGCAATCGTGAAGCGCCGCGTGGGCGGCTATGACGGCCGCGGCCAGTGGCGCCTGCGTGCAGATGAAACGGCAGAACTGCCGGACGACTGCTACGGCGAGTGCATCGTTGAGCAGGGCATCAACTTCAGCGGTGAAGTGTCGCTGGTTGGCGCGCGCGGGCACGACGGGCATACCGTCTTTTATCCGCTGACGCATAACCTGCATCAGGACGGCATTCTGCGCACCAGCGTCGCCTTCCCGCACGCCAATGCTGACCAGCAGGCGCAGGCGGAAGATATGCTCTCTGCCATCATGCACGAACTCGGATATGTGGGCGTCATGGCGATGGAGTGCTTTATCACCCCGTCCGGTCTGCTGATCAACGAACTTGCGCCGCGCGTGCACAACAGCGGCCACTGGACGCAAAACGGCGCGTCCATCAGCCAGTTCGAACTGCACCTGCGCGCGATCGCCGACCTGCCGCTGCCGCAGCCGGTGGTGAACAGCCCGTCGGTGATGATCAACCTGATCGGCACCGATCTGAACTACGACTGGCTGAAGCTGCCGCTCGTGCATCTGCACTGGTATGACAAAGAGGTACGCGCGGGTCGTAAGGTCGGTCACCTGAACCTGAACGACAGCGACACGGGCCGCCTGAGCGCCACCCTGGAAGCGATGATCCCGCTCCTGCCGCCGGAATATGCGAGCGGTATTGTCTGGGCACAGTCTAAGCTCAAGTAAGACATCTGCGCCGGGGAGTTGATCTTCCCCTTCCCCGGCGTACAATCCCCGCCCATTGCTGCTGAGTTTTCTTCTGGAACAACCATGAACGATGGAACGGACTATCGCGCGATCCTCGCGTCTGATACCCCTTTAATCGACGTTCGCGCGCCGATCGAATTTGCCCAGGGCGCGATGCCTGCGGCGATCAACCTGCCCTTAATGAACGACGACGAGCGCGCCGCCGTCGGTACCTGCTATAAACGCCAGGGCCCCGAGGCCGCGCTGGCGCTCGGCCATCAGCTGGTGAGCGGCGAGACGCGTGAGGCACGCATTAACGCCTGGCGGGAAGCCAGCCTTACCCATCCTGAGGGCTTTCTCTGCTGCGCGCGCGGCGGCCAGCGCTCGCATATCTCGCAGGCCTGGCTGAAAGAGGCGGGCGTTGACTACCCGCTGATCCGCGGCGGCTATAAGGCTCTGCGTCAGACGGCGATTCAGGTGACTATCGAGCAGTCGCAAAAGCCGATGGTGCTTATTGGCGGCTGTACCGGAAACGGCAAAACCCTGCTGGTGAAGCAGCACGCGCAGGGTATCGATCTGGAAGGGCTGGCGCACCATCGCGGTTCGTCGTTTGGCCGCACGCTCACGCCGCAGCTTTCCCAGGCCAGCTTTGAAAACCACCTTGCGGCTGAGCTCCTGAAAAAAGACGCCGCGCGCTGGGTGCTGGAAGACGAGGGCCGGATGATAGGCTCCAACCACCTGCCGGAGTGCCTGCGCGACCGCATGGCTGAAGCCCCTATCGTTGTCGTCGAAGACCCGTTTGACGTCCGCCTTGAGCGCCTGCGCGAAGAGTATTTCGACCATATGTGGGCGGATTTTTCTGCTGCCTACGGCGAGGAAGCAGGCTGGAAAGAATACAGCGAGTATCTGCACCATGGCCTGTTCGCCATTCGCCGCCGTCTGGGGCTGCAGCGGTATGCAGAATTCACCGCGCTGTTAGATTCCGCGCTGCTGGAACAGCAACGCTCCGGCAGCACGGACGCGCACTTCAGCTGGCTTGCGCCGCTGCTGAAGGACTATTACGACCCGATGTACGGCTATCAGCTGGAGAAAAAGGCGGAGAAGATTGTGTATCGCGGGACGTATGGCGAGGTCGCTGACTGGCTTAATCGCTAAAACAAAGCCGGGTGGCGAGGTAAAAGCAAAACGGCAACCTGGGTTGCCGTTTTTAATGTTTATTCCCTCTCCCCGTGGGAGAGGGTCAGGGTGAGGGCATCAGGCCGCACCCAACAAGACGACTTAGAAGTCGTAACGCAGACGCACCAGGTTCATGTCACCCAGGTTGTCGGTGCTGGAGGTGAACACGTGTTCGTAATCCACGCGGAAACCGTAATCCAGCTGGAAGCTGATACCCACGCCGTTGTCGATGCGCTGGTAGTTACGGCCGTTCACGTACTCAATACGGTCGCCCATGAAGTAAGGCTGGATGGATTTAACCGCGTACTGACCGACTGGGAACTTGTAGCCCGCAAAGTATTCAATACCCCATGCATCACCTGCAAAGTAGTCGTTAACCGACACTTTTTTGGTGGTCATGAAGTTCTGGTACCAGCCGCCGCCAGCGGAGAAGGTCCAGTTGTCCGGGGTCCAGCTCAGCGCGGTACCGAGAATGTTCTGGTCGTAGGTTTTGCTGTCGCCGTTATCCGGGTTACGCATGTCCGCGCGGGTGTAGTTCCACGCCGCGCCCCAGGTCAGATCGGTGGTCAGGTGGTAATCCAGACCCAGCGAGCCGCCGCCTTTACGCTTGTAGCGCAGGCCGTTGCCCGGCAGGTATTCGCTGTCTTCAAACAGGTAAGATGCGTAGATGTCGGCATCGCCCACGGTTTTCTTATATTTCAGCATATTACGTGAACGGTAAGAACCGTCGTAATCGCCTTTGATCCCGTTACCTGGTGCCTGACCGATCATGTCGTAGTCCCAGATATCGGTTTTCGCGCCCACCACATCATAGTAAACGCTGTTCTGTTGACCGAAGGTCAGCGTACCCCAGGTGTCGCTCTTCAGGCCGGTGTAGAGCATACGACGCGTCGTGTCGTGATCGCTTTCGCTGTAGTGGTTGTCCCAGTTGAACATTGCAGGGAAGTTCACGCCCAGCTCGTAGTAGCTTACCCAGCTAATGTCATCAAACAGGTAGTAATCAGCCGCGAAACGGAAACGGGTACCGCCGTCAAAGCCGTTACGCTTGTAGCTGTTTTTACCGTCGTCGCCGGTCATGTTCTGGAACTGAGGACGAATACTGCCGCCAACGGTAAAGTTCAGGCGGCTCAGCGGGTTACCCGCCTGAGGATCCTGCTTAAGAACGGTGATTTCCGCCTGAGAAGCGAAGGTAGTCAATGCCACTGCCGCGCCGATCGTTGCCGCCAGCGCTGATTTTTTTATAGTCATTATTTTTCCTTAATAGACACGCTGCTAAATATTTAGCGGGTGAATATTAACTGGAAATAATCGGGCCGTGTGGTCGGGTTTTTAATGTTTTGTGCTACTAAATGAGTGGGTATTATCACTTTGTGCTATTTAAACGCTGCGCACCGGCATTAACACCCGATGCGCAACTATCACGGTTCTAAATCAACTTGCAAACTGACGGAACAGGGCTTTGCCCTTTAACAGCCGCGTGCCGAGCCAGCCTCCGCAAAGAGAAAGCAGCACCGCGCCGCTGAGAGGCAGGATCAGCCAGAGGCGCCAGTCAGGCTCCCACGGGAAGTCGAAGACCTTTGTCTGCAGTACCGCCAGCGCCGTTTCCGCGCCAATGGCCGCTACCAGACCCGCCACCAGCCCCAGCAGCGCAAACTCGCTCCAGAGCGTCATCCGCAGCAGCCGCTTTCCGGCACCCAGCGTGCGGTAGACCACCAGCTCCTGATGGCGCTGGCGCATGCCCACCTGCACCTGGGCCAGCAGCAACAGCACGCCGCAGAGGGCCACCAGCACCACCATCACCTCCAGCGCGCGGCTCACCTGCTCCAGCACCTGCCCCACCTGCTTCAGGATCGCCCCAATATCCAGCAGGCTGACCGTCGGAAACTCCCGGTTGAGCTGGGTCAGCATGCCGTTGCCGTTTTCCCAGCGGAAGCTGGTCAGCCAGCTCTGCGGCTGCCCGTCCAGCGCGCCCGGCGGGAAAATAAAGAAGAAGTTTGGCCGCAGGCTTTCCCAGTCCACTTTACGCAGGCTGGTGACTTTCGCGGTAAAATCCTGGGTATCGCCGGTAAAGGTGACGCTGTCCCCCAGCTTCACGTTCAGGCGCGTCGCCAGCCCCTCTTCCATCGACACTTCCCCCGCTTTTGGCGGCCAGGTGCCGGCGGTTATCGGGTTGTGGTCAGGGCGTTTCTCCTGCCAGGTCAGGTTCAGCTCGCGGTTCAGCGACTCGTCCTTGTTCCCGTCCGCTGGCTGGCCGTTGATCTGCGTCAGACGCGCGCGAACGATGGGATAAAACGACTCAGGGATAATGTGATGCTCCGACAGGAAGCCCTTCAGCGGCGTGACCTGCTCAGGGGCAATGTTGATCAGGAAATAGTTCGGGCTTTCCGGGGGAAGCTGCTGCTGCCAGCGATCGAGCAGATCGCCGCGCAGCACTAACAGCAGCGCCAGCAGCATAAACGACAGCGAAAACGCCGACAGCTGGCTGAGCGTTGACCACGGCTGATGCAGCAGGCGGTTGACCGCCAGGCGCACGGGCAGCGATTTCACCGTGAGCCGCTTCAGGACGTTGAGCAGTATCCAGCCCAGCACGCCGCACAGCAGCGCCAGCACAACCGCCCCGGCCAGTACCGCCCACAGCAGCGTGCTGCCCCCCATCAGCCACGCCAGCAGCCCCACCGCCACGGCTATTATCACCGGAAGGTAGAACTTCAGCGGCCAGACGTTCGCCACCACGTCATTGCGAAGCACGCGCAGGGGCTGCGTCGCGAGCAGCAGGCGGTAGGGGCGTAGCCCCACCAGCAGCGAAATCACCGTCATCGCACCGATTGCCCACAGCCACGGCCAGAGGCTGGCCGGCGGCAAGGCGGCCGGGAGCACCGGTTTCAGCATCACCATCAGCAGTTTTTCAAACAGCAGCCCCATTATTCCGCCGGTCAGCGCGGAGAGGACCAGCAGCATCAGCCACTGGCCGACAATCAGCTTGCGCAGCTGCGCCCTGCCCGCCCCCAGGGTTTTGAGGATCGCCACCAGGTCGTAACGGCTGCGGCAGTAGTGCCCCATCGCCACGGCAACCGCCGCCACCGCCAGCAGCAGGGTCAACAGTGCCGAAAGCAGCAGGAACTGCTGAGAACGTTCAAGTGATTTACCGAGCGCGCCTTCGTCCTGCTCCAGCCCGTACCAGCGGTGCTCCGGCTTGAGCTGCGGCAGAAGCCATTTTTCATACGCGTCAAGCTGGGCAGGCGTGCCGCCAAACTTATAGCGCCAGGTGACGCGGCTGCCCGGCTGTACCGCATGGGTTGCCGCAACATCCGCGGTGTTCATCAGCAGGCGCGGCGCGAGCTGGAAGGGGTTAAAGCCGGAATCGGGCTCCTGCACCACTTCCCCGGCAATGTTGAGGGTGGCGTCGCCGACGTCGATACTGTCGCCGGGTTTCAGGTTCAGAAGCGCCATCAGACGTGATGCCAGCAGCACCGTGCCGGGCTTTGGCTTCAGCCCTGGCGGGTTGGTCTGCAGTTCGCCGTACATCGGGTAGATATCATCGACGGCTTTAACGCTGGCGAGCTGCGGCGTGTCGCCCGCAAACGTCATGGTCTGGAAGCTTATCTGCTCCCCCACCTTCAGCCCTTGTTTACGTGCTTCGTCAATCCAGCCCAACGGCACCGGGCGAGAGCTTTGCAGCGCCCGGTCACCCGCCATAAATTCCCGGCTCTGCTGGCTAAGCCCTTTTTCCATGCGGTCGCTGACGCTGCCGAGCGCCAGCACGCAGGCCACCGCCAGGCTTAGCGCCAGCCAGACAATCAGCAGCGAGGGCGAGCGCCACTCGCGCCAGAACCAGCGGGTAATCATGCCTCCTCCTGAAGGATACCGTTCACCAGCCGCAGGCGGCGGTCGCAGCGGGCGGCGAGCTGCGGATCGTGGGTGACGAGGATCAGCGTGGTGCCGTGCTCGCGGTTGAGCGAAAACAGCAGGTCGGCAATCCGGTCACCGGTTTTACGGTCAAGGTTACCGGTGGGCTCATCGGCAAACAGGACTTCGGGACGACCGTTAAACGCCCGCGCCAGCGCCACGCGCTGCTGCTCGCCGCCGGAAAGCTGTGCGGGAAGGTGGTCGAGACGCTTGCCCAGACCGAGCTGCTCCAGCAGCGCCTTCGCGTGCGCCCGGCTTTCACGGCTGTTTTCACCGCGCAACAGCGCCGGGAGTTCGACGTTTTCCAGCGCGTTCAGGGTTGGGATCAGCATGAATGACTGGAAGACAAAACCAACGTGACGCGCGCGCAGCGCGGCCCGCGCCTCTTCATCAAGCTGATGCAGCGGTTGCCCGACAAGATGGACCTCGCCGCTGCTGCCGTCGTCCAGACCGGCCAAAATCGCCAGCAGCGTGGACTTGCCGGAGCCGGATTCGCCAATCAGCGCGATGGTTTCAGCGCGTTTGACAACGAGTTCAACTCCAGTAAGGATGGAAAGCTCGTGTTCCCCCTGACCGACGGACTTCTTAAGATGATGAACTTCAACACTGTTTTCCGCTGGCATTTGCCCTTCCTGTTTTTGATTCTGATGACCTTCCGCGCGGCGGCAGCGGACACGTTACTGGTTCTCGGCGACAGCCTGAGCGCTGGCTATCGCATGGCGGCCAGCGCGGCCTGGCCCGCGCTGCTCAATGACAAATGGCAGAGCAAGACGTCGGTAATTAACGCCAGCATCAGCGGCGATACCTCGCAGCAGGGCCTGTCACGCCTGCCTGCACTGCTCAAACAGCATCAGCCGCGCTGGGTGCTGGTGGAGCTTGGCGGTAACGATGGATTGCGCGGTTTCCAGCCTCAGCAAACCGAGCAAACGCTGCGCACCATTTTGCAGGATATCAAAGCGGCAAACGCCCAGCCGCTGCTGATGCAAATTCGCCTGCCCGCCAACTACGGTCGTCGGTATAATGAAGCCTTTAGCGCGATCTACCCTAAGCTTGCCAAAGAGTTTGATATTCCGCTGCTGCCATTTTTCATGGAAGAGGTCTATCTCAAACCCCAGTGGATGCAAGACGACGGGATCCACCCCAATCGCGATGCTCAGCCGTTTATTGCCGACTGGATGGCAACGCGGCTGGCTCCTTTAGTTAAACATGACTCCTGATTAAGCGGAGATCCTGACAGGTAAAGTTATGCAAAAATCGGTCTTAATTACAGGATGTTCCAGTGGAATCGGCCTGGAAAGCGCGCTCGAACTGAAGCGCCAGGGGTTTCGGGTGCTGGCGGCGTGTCGCAAACCCGACGATGTCGAACGCATGAACGGGCTGGGCTTTACCGGCGTGCTGCTGGATATGGACTCGCCGGAGAGCGTTGAACGCGCCGCCGATGAAGTGATCGCGCTGACCGACAATCGTCTGTACGGGCTCTTTAACAATGCCGGCTACGGCGTGTATGGCCCGCTGGATACGCTCTCCCGCGAAACGCTGGAGAAACAGTTTTCGACCAACTTCTTCGGCGTGCATCAGCTCACCATGCGCCTGCTCCCCGCGATGCTGCCGCACGGTGAAGGGCGCATCGTGATGACATCGTCAGTGATGGGGCTGATTTCCACCCCGGGCCGCGGCGCCTACGCCGCCAGCAAATATGCGCTGGAGGCCTGGTCCGACGCCCTGCGCATGGAGCTACGCCACAGCGGCATCAAGGTCAGCCTGATTGAACCCGGCCCGATCCGCACCCGCTTTACCGAAAACGTGAACCAGACCCAGGCGGATAAGCCGGTCGAGAACCCCGGCATTGCCGCACGTTTTACCCTCGGGCCAGAGGCGGTGGTGGCCAAAGTGCGCCATGCTTTTGAGAGCGAACATCCTAAAATGCGCTATCCGGTGACGCTGGTCACCCATGCCGTAGGCTGGTTAAAACGCCTGCTGCCGGGCCGGATGATGGACAAAATTTTGCACGGTTGAGTTGAAGCGACGACGCTCATCCCCATGTAAAGAACAAACCGACAAAAGAGAAAGCCGCATGTCCGTACAGAATATCGTCAATATTACAGAAGCTAACCTGCAACAGACCCTTGAACAGTCGATGACCAAACCGGTCCTGTTCTACTTCTGGTCTGAACGCAGCCAACACTGCCTGCAGCTGACGCCGGTGCTGGAAAGCCTTGCCGCCCAGTACAACGGTCAGTTCATTCTCGCTAAGCTGGACTGCGACGCCGAGCCGATGGTGGCGTCTCAGTTTGGTCTGCGCGCCATCCCAACCGTCTATCTGTTCCAGAACGGCCAGCCCGTTGATGGCTTCCAGGGGCCGCAGCCGGAAGAGGCTATCCGCGCCCTGCTGGATAAAGTGCTGCCGCGCGAAGAAGAGCTGAAAGCGCAGGAAGGCATGGCGCTGATGCAGGAAGGCAAATACGACGAGGCGCTGCCGCTGCTCAAAGAGGCGTGGCAGCTGTCGAATCAGAACAGCCAGATTGGCCTGCTGCTGGCGGAAACGCAAATCGCCCTGCACCGTTCAGAAGACGCGGAAGCCGTACTCAAGACGGTTCCGCTGCAGGATCAGGACACCCGCTATCAGGGTCTTGTCGCGCAGATTGAGCTGCTGAAACAGGCGGCGGACACCCCGGAAATTCAGCAGCTGCAGCAGCAGGTTGCCGACAACCCGGCCGATGCCGCGCTGGCAAGCCAGCTGGCGCTGCAGCTGCACCAGGTGGGGCGTAACGAAGAGGCGCTGGAGCTGCTGTTCAGCCATCTTCAGAAAGACCTGGCAGCAGCAGACGGTCAGGCGCGTAAGATGTTCCAGGAAATTCTGGCCGCGCTGGGCACCGGAGACGCGCTGGCGTCGAAGTATCGTCGTCAGCTGTACGCGTTGCTCTACTAACAAAAAAATGCCCGGTGGCGCTAACGCTTACCGGGCCTACAAAACAGGCTTAACCCGTTTTCTTTAATTGCGTCACCACCAGCTGGTGGCGCGCGTTGTAGAACTTCCGATAGGTCAGGTAGCAGGCAATGATGGTTGACAGGCTTGCCGTGGAGAGCAGCATAAACGTCACCATGATCTGATACTTAATCGCTTTTACCGGATCGATACCGGCAAAAATCAGCCCCGACATCATGCCCGGCAGGCTCACCAGCCCCACCGTTTTGGCTGAATCGACCGTGGGGATCAGCGATGAGCGAATGCTCTCACGGATCAGCCGCGCCGAGGCCACTTTAGGCGTCGCCCCCAGGCTTAATTTCTCCTGCAGCTGCTGCTGTTCACTGCTGAAGCGCTGGCCGAGATTGTTATAACAGAGCCCAACGGCCACCATGGCGTTCCCCGCAATCATCCCGGAGATAGGGATAACCTGCATCGGCGTAAAGGCAATCGAGCCGGAGAGCACCAGCACCGCCAGCGTGAGCGCCGTCCCGGTGGTAATGGCGATAAACGACGAGATAAACGCCTTATCAATGTATTTACTGCGTTTCTTCGCATTCCACGCCGCGTTGAAACAGATAAAGAGCACCATCAGCAGCGTCAGCACCGCGTGGTTGACGTTGAAAATATACTTCAGCACATAGCCGACGATGATGAGCTGAACCACCGCGCGGCAAATACTCCACACAATATCTTTTTCCAGCCCCAGCTTTTCCCGGTAGCTGACCACAATCGCAATCAGCACCAGCACCATCGAAAACGCCAGTGATTCATTGGTAATGTTATGCTCACCCACGGTTAGCCTCCTGCATTTTCCCGCCGTGCGGCTGAAGCGTAATCACGTCATCCGCATGGGTTATTTCGCTAGCGTCGTGCGTCACCCACAGCACGGCAATATTCTGCTCCCGGGCGTAGCGATGAATAATCTCGTTAACGTTGCGCTTGTTGACGTCATCGAGCGCGCTGGTAATTTCGTCCAGCAAAAGCACCTTCGGTAAAAACTGCAGGTTACGGATCAGCGAGACGCGCTGCTTTTCTCCGCCCGACAGCGCGGTGATAGATTTGGTTAACGTCTCCTGCGCCAGGCCAAAGCGGGCGAGATCGCTGATAAACTTTTCCGGTTCCGGCGTTTTATTGCGGATTTGCCACGGGAAAATCAGGTTGTCATAAACCGTATCGCCAAACAGCGCGGGGGTTTGCACGCAGTAGGAGACCTGCTGGCGATAGTTTTCCGGGGACAGGGTTGCGATATCCTGTCCTTCAAACAGAATAGCGCCCTCCGTCGGGCTGAGGAGTGAGGCCACAATTTTCAGCAGCGTGCTTTTACCGCAGCCAGAGGGGCCCGTGATTAATTTAAACTCGCCCGGCGACAGGCTAAACCCGACGTGCTGAAGAATAATATTTTCTCCAACACGAAATCCGATATCCCTGAGTTGTAATAGTTCTTTTTTATCGTTCATTACGCTTCCGTTAACCGCTTCGTGTAATAACCGCCTGTAGCATAATCCTTTCGTGCGCACAGAGCGAATAGCCTCACGCTAAAGCAAGTGTTAAACTTTTTGTTTGTTATTTGTCTCCACCATCACTACAGGAAGTAAGCAGCATGGCACATATCTTTTATGAGTTTCCTTCCCTGAAGCCTGGTGTTCCTGATGTCGAAACATTAATGGAAGTCATCAAATCGTCGGAACTCACGCGTTTTGTCATCGGTGCAGAGGTGGTGGATTTTGTTAAGAAGGCGCTTATCGTGAACACCACGATCGGCAGTTTCAAAAATTGCTATTTCGCCTTCGACAACGGGACACACTTCCTGGAATTTGACGGCAAGGGAAAATCCAAACGCTTCAATGAGGTACCCGACTGGTTCGTCTCTCCGGCTGAATTTTCTCGTACCCAGTGGCTTATCAACCACGATCTTGCGGATGTAAAGGCCACCCAATTCATTGACGTGCTGATGTCCTACCCGCTGAAAGAGCGCCGTGCGCACTGTAATTTGTTATTCGGGCTGGATCTGGAAAAGGTGAATGCGGTTCCGGCCGCAGCGTCAGCCGCAGGGAAAATCGGCAATAAAAACGGTAAAACGACCAAACCGCGCGTGACCGATCTGGGATCGTTTGAATTGTTCAGCCAGTTCTTTGCGCGCATGAAAACCGCCGTGCTGGCCGATGAGTTTCCCACCCTGCAGGTTCTGACGGGCATGGATAACCTGACTAAAGCGCCGCATAATTTAAAGCAGGGTATCAGAACATGGTTCAAGGCCATCGCGGGCGACCTTCCCCCTAATAACAAGCGCGTTGAAGCGGGGAATGCCGTTCTGTTCTGCGCCCCCATTCGCGAACAGATCCAGCGTATCGAAGCGCTGGGGCTGGAGAAGTACTACCAGGGATTATCCAAAGCCATTGCCGAAGCGGGTGATGGATTCATCTCTGACTTTACCTATACTTACGAGCAATAAACACACACATTCACTCATCACAGCATGCAAAACAGGAGGTTTTTATGCTTATCGTTGTTCCTGTCCTTATTTTCGTTGCGCTGGTTATTGTGGGCGCAGGCGTCAAAATTGTCCCTCAGGGCTATCAGTGGACCGTCGAGCGTTTCGGTCGATATACCAATACCCTCCAGCCAGGCTTAAGCCTGATTGTTCCGTTCATGGATCGGATTGGACGCAAGATCAACATGATGGAGCAGGTACTGGACATTCCTTCTCAGGAGATCATCTCCAAGGATAACGCCAACGTCACCATTGACGCCGTCTGCTTTATTCAGGTGATTGATGCGCCGAAAGCGGCCTATGAGGTCAGCAACCTGGAGCTGGCGATCGTCAACCTGACGATGACCAACATCCGTACCGTGCTCGGCTCGATGGAGCTGGACGAAATGCTTTCCCAGCGCGACAGCATCAACACCCGCCTGCTGCACATTGTCGATGAAGCAACGAACCCGTGGGGGATCAAAGTCACCCGTATTGAGATCCGCGACGTGCGCCCGCCGGCGGAGCTGATCGCCTCCATGAACGCCCAGATGAAGGCCGAGCGAACCAAGCGTGCCTACATTCTGGAAGCCGAAGGGGTACGCCAGGCGGAGATCCTCAAAGCGGAAGGGGAAAAACAGTCGCAGATCCTGAAAGCGGAAGGCGATCGTCAGTCCGCATTCTTACAGGCGGAAGCGCGTGAACGTTCAGCCGAGGCGGAAGCCCGCGCCACCCAGATGGTGTCCGAGGCAATCGCCGCCGGTGATATCCAGGCCGTGAACTACTTTGTCGCGCAAAAATATACCGACGCGCTAAAACAGATCGGATCGGCGAACAACAGCAAAGTGGTGATGATGCCGCTGGAGGCCAGCAGCCTGATGGGCTCTATCGCCGGTATTGCCGAACTGATTAAAGACAGCGGAAACGAGCGTAAAAAATGATTGAGCTGATCGCTGCACATCCTCATGCCTTCTGGCTAAGCCTCGGCGGCTTATTGCTGGCGGCGGAGATGCTGGGCGGCAACGGCTACCTGCTCTGGAGCGGTGTTGCCGCCGTCATTACGGGCCTTCTGGTCTGGATCCTTCCCCTGGACTGGGCGTGGCAGGGTGCGCTATTTGCCGTGCTGACGCTGGTGGCCGCGTGGCTGTGGTGGCGCTGGCTAAACCGGCGGGTTACCGAGCAAAAGCCGCTGGACGCGCACCTCAACCAACGCGGACAGCAGATTGTCGGCAAGCGTTTTACGCTCGACACCGCGCTGGTAAACGGACGCGGGCACATGCGCGTGGGCGACAGCTCGTGGCCGGTAGTCGCCGACGACGACCTCAGCGCCGGCACGCGGGTTGAGGTCATTGCGGTGGAAGGCATTACCCTGCGGGTGAAGGCCTGTTAGACAGATGCCTTACGATGACAGCAGCCGGCAAGATTATCGATAATCGGGCAGTCGGCGCTGTCATCCCCCGGACAGGATTCCGCGAGCTGCAGCAGCTGTTCGCGCATCGCCTGCAGCTCGATGATGTGGCGTTCGATCTCGGCCACTTTTTCCAGCGTGCGTTTTTTCACGTCGGCGCTGTGACGCTTCGGATCGTTAAACAGGTTAACCAGCTCGCCGCACTCTTCCAGATTAAAACCGACCTGCCTTGCCTGGCGCAGCAGCGTCAGCTCATCAATATGCAGTTTCGTATAGCTGCGGTAGCCGTTTTCGCTGCGCAGCGGTGGCGTCACCAGCCCCTTCTCTTCATAAAAGCGAATCGCTTTGCTGGTTAAGCCGGTTTTTTTTGCCACGTCACTGATATTCACATTTCCCCCTTGACCTTCCCCTTGATGGAAGGTTTAACCTTTATAACAGTCAGTGAAAAGCACTGTATCGGTCAACAACTGACCAGATCATTATACGGGAGTTTTACTATGTCTCACACTATCGACCTGACGCTGGACGGCCTCTCCTGCGGCCACTGCGTCAAACGCGTTAAAGAAAGCCTGGAACAGCGCCCTGACGTTGAAAGCGCTGACGTGACTATCGATCATGCCGCCGTCACCGGCAGCGCCAGCGCGGATGCGCTGATTGATACCATCAAGCAGGCCGGTTACGGGGCGGAGTTAAGCCACCCAAAGGCTAAACCGCTGGCAGAGTCATCATCCCCGTCGGAAGCACTGACAGCGGCCACTCCTGAGCTTCCGGCAGCTGATGATATTGACGACAGCCAACAGCTGCTGATCAACGGCATGAGCTGCGCCAGCTGCGTCTCCCGGGTACAAAACGCCTTGCAGGCCGTACCGGGCGTCGCGCAGGCACGGGTAAACCTCGCGGAGCGCACTGCGCTGGTGATGGGCAGCGCCTCCGCCGCAGATTTAGTGCAGGCCGTTGAGAAAGCGGGCTACGGGGCGGAGGCCATCGAAGATGATGCCGAGCGCCGCGAGCGCCAGCAGGAAACGGCTATCGCCACCATGAAGCGATTCCGCTGGCAGGCGATTGTCGCCCTGCTGGTGGGTATTCCGGTGATGGTGTGGGGCATGATGGGTGACAACATGATGGTCACCGCTGACAACCGCACGCTGTGGCTGGTGATTGGTCTGATTACTCTTGCGGTGATGGTGTTTGCAGGCGGGCATTTCTATACCAGCGCCTGGAAGAGCCTGAAAAACCGCACCGCGACGATGGATACGCTGGTGGCGCTCGGAACCGGCGCGGCGTGGCTCTATTCGATGAGCGTGAACGTCTGGCCGCAGTGGTTCCCGATGGAGGCGCGCCATCTCTACTATGAAGCCAGCGCGATGATTATCGGCCTGATTAACCTGGGCCACATGCTGGAAGCCCGCGCCCGCCAGCGCTCCTCGAAAGCGCTGGAAAGATTGCTTGATTTAACCCCGCCGCTGGCGCGCGTGGTCACGGACGAGGGGGAGAAAAGCGTCCCGCTGGCGGAAGTTCAGCCCGGCATGACGCTGCGCCTGACGACGGGCGATCGCGTTCCCGTTGACGGCAAGATAACCCAGGGCGAAGCCTGGCTGGATGAAGCGATGCTGACCGGCGAGCCTATCCCCCAGCAGAAAACAGACGGCGACGCCGTTCATGCCGGCACGGTGGTGCAGGACGGCAGCGTGCTGTTTACCGCCAGCGCCGTCGGCAGCCACACGACGCTGTCGCGTATCATCCGCATGGTGCGCCAGGCGCAGAGCAGCAAGCCGGAAATTGGCCAGCTTGCTGACAGAATCTCGGCCATTTTTGTGCCGGTGGTGGTCGGCATTGCCCTGCTGAGCGCGGCGATCTGGTATTTCTTCGGCCCCGCACCGCAGATTGTTTACACCCTGGTGATTGCCACTACGGTGCTGATCATCGCCTGTCCTTGCGCCCTTGGCCTGGCGACCCCAATGTCGATTATCTCCGGCGTAGGCCGCGCGGCCGAATTTGGCGTACTGGTACGGGATGCGGACGCGCTGCAGCGGGCCAGCACCCTCGACACGCTGGTGTTTGATAAAACCGGGACGCTGACCGAAGGCAAACCGCAGGTGGTGGCCGTCACTACCGCAGGCATTGCGCAAGAGGACGCGCTGCGCCTCGCCGCCGCGCTGGAGCAAGGATCCAGCCATCCGCTGGCGCGCGCCATTCTCGATAAAGCGAATGCTTCTGCCCTGCCGCAGGTCAGCAATTTCCGCACCCTGCGCGGGCTCGGCGTCAGCGGTGAAGCAGAAGGCCATGCGCTGCTGCTGGGCAACCAGGCATTGCTTAATGAAAACGGTATTGATACCGCCGCGCTGGAAAGCGAGCTGAAAGCGCAGGCGTCTCAGGGCGCTACGCCGGTTCTGCTGGCGGTGGATGGCAAAGCCGCCGCGCTGCTGGCCGTGCGCGATCCGCTTCGCCAGGACAGCGTGGACGCCCTGCAGCGTCTGCACCGTGCGGGCTATCGTCTGGTGATGCTGACCGGGGACAATCCGACAACGGCCAACGCCATCGCGAAAGAGGCCGGAATTGATGAGGTCATTGCAGGCGTACTGCCGGACGGTAAAGCGGACGCCATCAAGAAACTGCAAAGTCAGGGCCGTCAGGTGGCGATGGTCGGCGACGGCATCAATGATGCCCCGGCGCTGGCCCAGGCGGACGTGGGGATTGCCATGGGCGGCGGGAGCGATGTCGCCATCGAAACCGCTGCGATTACGCTGATGCGCCATAGCCTGATGGGCGTTGCCGACGCGCTGGCCATTTCAAAAGCCACGCTGCGCAACATGAAGCAGAACTTACTGGGAGCGTTCGTCTATAACACCCTCGGTATCCCAATCGCGGCCGGTATTCTGTGGCCGCTGACCGGCACGCTGCTTAACCCGGTGGTCGCGGGCGCGGCGATGGCGCTCTCCTCCATTACCGTGGTGAGCAACGCCAACCGCCTGCTGCGCTTTAAACCGAAGGATTGAACCTTGTACCCGTACGCGCTAGCATGAACCTTTCCATTCATGGAGCGCGTATGGGTCTGTTTAATCGTATAAAAGCATCGTTTCGCGCCCTCTTTCCTCGCCGTTATGCCTGGCCCGGTCTGGATATCTCTCTCCCCGGCGGGCAGCACCTGCATCTGGTCGGCAGTATTCATATGGGTACGCAGGATATGTCTCCCCTGCCACCCGGGCTGATTAAACTGCTGAAACGCGCCGACGCGCTGGTCGTTGAGGCGGACATTTCGGGTCAGGAGTCGCCGTTTGCCGGGCTGGAAAGCGATCTCACTCTGGCGGAACGTCTGGATGATCCCCGGCTTGCCGAACTGACGCGCGTCGCGGATGAAACCGGCGTGTCGCTCTCCATGATTGACACCCTGCCGCTCTGGCAAATTGCGATGGTGCTGCAGGCTACGCAGGCGCAGCGTCTGGGACTGCGCGGTGACTACGGCATTGATTACCAGCTGCTGAACGCGGCAAGGGCGCGCAGCCTGCCCGTCATCGAGCTGGAAGGGACGGACAGCCAGATTGCGCTTCTGCGCCAGCTTCCCGACGACGGCCTGATGCTGCTGGATGATACGTTGACCCACTGGCACACCAACGCGCGCCTGCTGCAGACCATGATTGGCTGGTGGCTGGACGCGCCGCCTGAGGACGGTAAGCTGGCGTTACCGTCGACGTTCAGCGAATCGCTGTATGATGTGCTGATGAATGCGCGCAACAAAGCCTGGCGGCAGACGCTGCATGCTTTGCCCGCGGGGCATTACGTGGTGGCGGTTGGGGCGTTACATTTGTACGGAGAAGGGAATTTGCCGTCACTGTTGAAATAAAAAAATGGCCAATATTTCTATTGGCCCGTCAAAGAGGAATTTCATCGTTTTTATTATGCCGAAGGAGACCTTCGGTTGAGCCGATTGTCGCTCAAAGTGACCATCACTGCCAATACTATTGCGCAAGATGGTGCTATTTTTTAGACAAACGTCAGGCGTATGCTGATGGCATGATTTGTCTGTCGTAAGAAGGATAGCTATGACTCCCGCCGTTAAATTACTCGAAAAAAACAACATTTCTTTCCGGATCCACACCTACGATCACGATCCGAATGAAACTAACTTTGGTGATGAAGTGGTGCGCAAGCTGGGGCTGAATGCTGACCAGGTTTATAAAACGCTGCTGGTGGCGGTGAATGGCGATATGAAACACCTCGCCGTCGCGGTTACTCCGGTGGCGGGACAGCTGGATCTGAAGAAAGTCGCCAAAGCCCTGGGCGCGAAGAAGGTGGATATGGCGGATCCGATGGTGGCGCAGCGCACCACGGGCTACCTGGTGGGTGGGATCAGTCCGCTCGGGCAGAAAAAACGCCTGCCGACGCTGATTGATGCCCCTTCGCAGGAGTTTGAAACCATCTTTATATCCGGCGGCAAACGCGGGCTGGATATCGAGCTGGCGGCGGGCGACCTGGCGAAAATGCTGGACGCGAAGTTTGCGGATATTGCGCGCCGGGATTGAGAAAATTGCCCGGTGGCGGCTGCGAGGTAAAAGCAAAACGGTAACAGGCGTTACCGTTTTTTGTGTTCGCGCCCTCTCCCGGTGGGAGAGGGTTGGGGTGAGGGCATCAGGCCGCACACCACTACTGCCAGCTCACCTCACCTTTCGGCTCGTAGGCATTCACGTCAATCGGCGAATTCTGCTCGATGAACTGCTTCAGCACTTCCGCGTCGATAAAGCCGGTATTCACGTATCCCGGTTTGTTATCAATATGCGGATAGCCGTCGCCGCCGGTGGCGTTAAAGCTTAACGTCGCCAGACGGTAGGTTTTAGCCGGGTCAACCGGTTCGCCTTTGATCTTCAGGTCGTTAAGCTTGCCGTCTTTCGCCACAAAGCTGACGTTGGCAAACTGCGGATAGGCCCCGGAATCCGGCTTCATCTGCGCCACGGCGGTCAGGTAGTCAATCACCTCTTTCCCGCTCATGTCCGCATAGACCACCACGTTGCCGAACGGCTGCACCTTCAGGACGTCTTTATAGGTAATGTTTCCGCCCTCGATGGAATCACGAATACCGCCGCCGCTCATCACGCCGAAGTCAGCGCCGGTGCGCGCCATTTGCGCCGCCAGCACCAGGTGGCCCATGTTGGTCTGCACGAAGCGAACTTTACTGCGGTCCCCCTCCAGACGACCGTTCAGCGTGCCGATCTTCACGTCCAGCTGCGCCTTGCCTTTGTTCTGGAACGGCGTCAGCAGGGAGAGCATCTGCTGGTTTTCTGCGATCTCCGGCGTGTAGAGTACGCGCTCGCTTTTCCCGTCCGGGTAGGTGACTTTCTTCTTCAGGTTGACCGGGATGAGCTGATAGTGCACCAGCTTCATCTCGCCGTTACGGAACTCGAAATCCGCCCGGCCAACGTATTTGCCCCACTCGTGCGCCTGAACAATCCAGATACCGTTCTGACGGTCCGGCGCGCACGGCGTGCCCGGCACGTAGTCCACCTGCTTTTTGTTCTCCGAGGCCATACACACCGGATCCTGTGAGTGACCGCCCACAATCATTGCCAGCGAGCCCGCAGGCAGGCTGCGCGCCATTTCCACGTCGCCGGGCGCGTTAGAGCCGTGCTCGCCGTTGTCGTAGTGCCCCATGTGCGTGGTGGCGATAATCACGTCCGGCTTCTCGTTTTGCTGCAGCTCCTGAATCACCAGCTTCGCTTCGTCTGCCGGTTTGCGGAATTCGATATCGGTAAAGAACTCGGGGTTGCCAATTTTCGCCGTGTCGTCAGTGGTTAAGCCGATGACCGCAATCTTCAGATCCTGGCGCTTAAACAGCGCCCACGGCTTAAACAGGCGTTCGCCGGTGCTTTTCTGGTAAATATTGGCGGAGAGGAAGGGGAATTTGGCCCATTTTTCCTGCTGACGCAGCACGGTCAGCGGATTATCGAACTCGTGGTTACCCACGGCCATCGCGTCGTAGCCAATCAGGTTCATACCGCGAAAATCAGGTTCCGCGTCCTGTAAATCGGATTCCGGCACGCCGGTATTGATATCACCACCCGACAGCAGCAGCACGCTGCCGCCCTGGGCAGCCACCTCTTTGCGAATGCCGTCCACCAGCGTTTTTTGTGCCGACAGGCCATATTCGCCGTATTCGCTGCGCCAGAAATGACCGTGGTGATCGTTGGTATGCAGAATGGTGATTTTATAGGTTTTGTCTTTTTCATACGCCTGCGCGGGCAGGCTTACCAGGCCCCATGCGGCGATGAGCGCCAGCGCGACGCCCCGCTTCATAAACTTCATCTTCTCTCTCCCTGACCAATAGACAAAGGCAAAAATTACAGTGACTAACAAGAATAGACAAATAAGTTTTCAGAATTGCGACTTTCTTCAAATGTCCCGGACGGGTATGTTAGTCGGATAATAATTACACCCTGCATCTCTAATAACGAAAAACGTGGTACTTCTCTCTATGGCAATCAGTGAATCAACCCAGCCCGTTCCGGGCGCGCCGGCGTCGCGCACCTCCTTTAAAGTCTTAGGCGCAATCAGTCTCTCGCACCTGCTCAACGACATGATCCAGTCGTTGATTCTGGCAATTTATCCGCTGCTGCAGTCCGAGTTTTCGTTAACGTTCGTGCAGATCGGGATGATCACCCTGACCTTCCAGCTGGCTTCCTCACTGCTGCAGCCGGTGGTGGGCTACTGGACGGATAAATACCCGATGCCGTGGTCGCTGCCGATCGGCATGTGCTTCACCCTAAGCGGGCTGGTGCTGCTGGCCATGGCGGGGAGCTTTGAAGCCGTGCTGATTGCTGCCGCGCTGGTAGGCACCGGCTCGTCCGTTTTCCATCCGGAGTCCTCCCGCGTGGCGCGTATGGCCTCCGGGGGACGTCACGGTCTGGCGCAGTCTCTCTTCCAGGTGGGCGGTAACTTTGGTAGCTCTCTCGGCCCGCTGCTGGCCGCGGTGATTATTGCCCCTTACGGCAAAGGCAACGTGGCCTGGTTTGTGCTGGCCGCACTGCTGGCCATTATCGTGCTGGCGCAGATCAGCCGCTGGTATGCCGCTCAGCATCGCGTGAATAAAGGTAAACCTAAAGCGAAGGTTATCAATCCCCTTCCGCGCAACAAGGTTATCCTGGCGGTTTCCGTGCTGCTGGTACTGATCTTCTCGAAATACTTCTATATGGCGAGCATCAGCAGCTATTACACCTTTTATCTGATGCAAAAATTCGGATTATCGGTACAGAATGCGCAGATCCACCTGTTTGCCTTCCTGTTCGCCGTTGCGGCCGGCACGGTCATTGGCGGGCCTGTGGGTGATAAGATTGGGCGTAAATACGTCATTTGGGGCTCTATCCTCGGCGTGGCGCCGTTTACCCTTATTTTGCCGTACGCGAGCCTTGAATGGACGGGGATTTTAACCGTGATCATTGGTTTTATTCTCGCATCCGCGTTTTCCGCCATTCTGGTCTATGCCCAGGAGCTGCTGCCTGGCCGTATCGGTATGGTTTCCGGGCTCTTTTTCGGTTTCGCCTTCGGCATGGGCGGGCTTGGCGCGGCGGTGTTGGGGATGGTGGCGGATCACACCAGCATCTTCCTGGTTTATAAAATCTGCGCTTTCCTGCCACTTCTCGGGATGTTGACCATATTCCTGCCTGATAACCGTCATAAAGCGTAAATTACGGGTAGCCAAAGTTTAACTTTGGCTACCTGATACCCTGATGCCATAAGGGTTTCTTCTTCTTCCCCTCGCTGAATTTATCAAAACGCGCTTTTTTACGTGCATATTGCTGTTTTATTCAAACTTCAACAATAATTCATAAACATAAGGGTAAAAATTGTCATAAACTATTACTCGGTTTTTTGGTTTTCGCCAAAAAGGAACACCCACAACGAAAGGAGACGGAATGCACCACGCCACACCGCTTATCACCACCATTGTTGGTGGACTTGTGCTCGCTTTTATCCTCGGCATGATTGCCAATAAGCTGCGTATTTCTCCTCTTGTCGGCTATCTGTTAGCGGGTGTACTGGCGGGACCGTTTACGCCAGGCTTCGTGGCGGATACCAAGCTGGCCCCTGAGCTGGCGGAATTGGGCGTGATTCTGCTGATGTTTGGCGTCGGCCTGCACTTCTCCCTGAAGGATCTGATGGCGGTAAAGTCGATCGCCATACCGGGAGCGATCGCCCAGATTGGGGTGGCGACGCTGCTGGGGATGGCGCTCTCGGCGGTGCTGGGCTGGTCGTTAATGACCGGCATCGTATTTGGGCTGTGTCTCTCAACCGCCAGTACCGTGGTGCTGCTGCGCGCGCTTGAAGAGAGACAGCTGATAGACAGCCAGCGCGGGCAAATCGCGATAGGCTGGCTGATTGTGGAAGACCTGGTGATGGTCCTGACGCTGGTGCTGCTGCCAGCCGTCGCCGGGATGATGGAAAAAGACAACGTCGGCCTGGCCTCGCTGGCGCTGGATATGAGTATCACCATCGGTAAGGTGGTGGCGTTTATCGCCATCATGATGCTGGTGGGACGCCGTCTGGTGCCGTGGATCATGTCCCGCAGCGCGGCAACCGGCTCACGCGAGCTGTTTACCCTCTCCGTGCTGGCGCTGGCGCTGGGTATCGCGTTTGGTGCCGTAGAGCTGTTTGATGTCTCCTTTGCCCTGGGCGCGTTCTTCGCCGGGATGGTGCTGAACGAATCCGAGCTGAGCCACCGCGCGGCGCATGACACTCTGCCGCTGCGCGATGCCTTCGCCGTGCTGTTCTTCGTCTCCGTCGGGATGCTGTTTGACCCGATGGTCCTGATTCACCAGCCGCTGGCCGTGCTGGGCACGCTGGCAATCATCATCTTTGGTAAGTCGCTTGCCGCCTTCTTCCTGGTGCGGATGTTCGGCCACTCCCCGCGCACGGCGTTGACCATCGCCGCCAGCCTGGCGCAGATCGGTGAGTTCGCCTTTATCCTGGCCGGTCTGGGCATGGCCCTGAACCTGCTGCCGCAGGCGGGGCAAAACCTGGTGCTGGCGGGGGCGATCCTGTCGATTATGCTGAACCCGGTGCTGTTTGCCCTGCTGGAAAAATACCTCGATAAAACCGAAACGCTGGAAGAACAGACGCTCGAAGAGGCCATCGAAGAAGAGAAGCAGATCCCGGTGGATATTTGCAATCACGCCCTGCTGGTCGGCTTTGGCCGCGTGGGCAGCCTGCTCGGTGAGAAGCTGATGGCGCAGGGCATTCCGCTGGTGGTGATTGAGACCTCACGCACCCGCGTCGACGAGCTGCGCGAGCGCGGGATTCGTGCGGTGCTGGGCAATGCGGCAAACGAAGAGATCATGAATCTGGCGCACCTGGACTGCGCGCGCTGGCTGCTGCTGACCATACCTAACGGCTATGAAGCGGGTGAAATTGTGGCTTCCGCGCGCGAGAAGTGCCCAACGATTGAGATTATCGCCCGGGCGCACTATGACGACGAGGTCGAGTACATTACCGAACGCGGTGCGAATAAGGTGGTGATGGGCGAGCGCGAGATTGCGAATACGATGCTGACGCTGCTGGAGAAACCGCCGGTTGAAGAAGGGGTGACGGGGTAAGTTTGGTGCGGCCTGATGCCCTCACCCTGACCCTCTCCCACAGGGAGAGGGAACAAACACTAAAAACGGCAACCAGGGTTGCCGTTTTGCTTTTACCTGTCCCAGTAAGCCTCTTCGAGGCTGTCTTCACGTTCCGGCAACCCACGCGTTAAGCGCGGAGAATGCTGGTTCAGTACCTGATAGCTCACGCGGTTGGCATATTTACACACCTGCGCCAGCGAGGAATAGGTCAGCCAGCTGAACTTGTGCTTGCTGGAGTTCGGCACGTTGGTTTTATGGTAGGCGTTAGCGGTGATGTCGTGCAGCAGCGCGGCCAGCGCGCCGTCGCCCGCACCGTTGGTGTTCATGATCTTCTCCGGCCCGCCCATATATGGCGCGATATGAGAGTAGATACGCAGCGGATTCACGCAATCTTTGTAGCGCATGCCGCGGCTGAACTCGTACTGGTTGAACTCGGCAATCGCACCGGGCAGCAGCGGGTGCTGGGTTTTGCGCTTGCTCTCTTCTTCCGTGAAGCCCGCCATATAGAGCCCAACCGGGCCGGCGGTGCAGAGCACCAGATCCACCCAGTCCAGCGCTTTGTCAGACGCCAGCAGCGGATCGCTTTCGCCGGTCAGCGCTTCGGCCTCTTCTTCGTTCATCGCCAGAATCGAGACGTGCTCTTTCAGGAACGCCTGCCACCAATCCGGGTTATCGGCGATAACGAATTTTGTGCCCAGCGTCAGAACGACAGGCACGTTGTATTTCTTCGCGTACTCGATCGCTTTCATGGTCGCTTCCGGCATCGGCTCGCCCGGCTTACAGCGCACCAGGTAGGAGGTCAGCACCAGCGCCGAGGCGCCCGCGATCACCTCTTCCGGAATACTCTCGGCGCGCAGCTTGTTCATATGACCCGGGCTGATGGCAAAAGTACGCTCGCCGGAATCGCTAATCAGCGTAAAGCAGCGGCCAATAGGCCCGTCGACGCCCTGAAGGTAGTTCAGATCGGTACGGCTGGAGGTGTTGCAGAGATAGCGGTAGGCATAGCCACCGATTTCGATATTGCTGCACATCACGCCGAGCAGCACCGAGCGGTCGTCGGCCAGCACGGAGTAGTTATGCATGGTATTGCCGATGGTGCCACCGGCGAACTGATGGGTAATCAGGTTTTCGCGCACCAGCTCCTGATACAGCGCTTCGGCAACGTCGTCCTCAATCACCAGCGAGTGACCGGCGCTCAGACCGTAACGGGCGACAAACGCATCATCCACTTTCGCTTCAATGTCCACCAGCGTCTGATCGATACCGACGACCCATGCCGCGCTGGTTTCGTTTTCTGGCTGGATTTGCTGCAGGAGCGGGTCGCGGGCATCGACGGGGAAGTAGTGTTTGGATTTGCGTTTACCGGGAAATTTCATGGTCTGAACTGTACGAAGAATATGGGCCGGGAATGGTAGCACAAACCCGGCCCGGAGTGCGATCAGCGGCTGTTGGTTACCAGCGAGACCATCATGTCGATATGCTCAGGCGAGTCGTTAAGCGCCGGAATGTACTCGTACTTTTCGCCGCCAGCCTCAAGGAAAAATTCCCGGTTTTGCACCGCGATCTCCTCCAGCGTTTCCAGACAGTCGGCCGAGAAGCCCGGCGACATCACCTGAATGTGCTTCACGCCCTTCTCACCCAGCATTTTGAGGGTTTCATCGGTATAAGGCGTCAGCCACGGCTCGCGGCCGAAGCGCGACTGGAAGGTCATCATCACCTTCTCCGGCGGCAGGCCGAGGGCGGAGACCAGCTCGCGCGTGGTATCGCGGCAGCGCTGCGGATAATCATCCCCTTCATTGGCGAAACGCTGCGGGATCCCGTGATAGGAAAGCAGCAGCAGATCCGGCTCGCCGTGCTTTTCAAACGACGCGCGCGCGCTGTTGGCAAGCGCCTGGATGTAGAGATCGTTATCCGCGTAGTCGCGAATAAAAGTCACGCCCGGAATGCGGCGGCGGGTCGCCAGAATGCGGGCCAGCTCGTCCCAGACGGCGGCCACCGTCGAGCAGGAGTACTGCGGGTAAAGCGCCAGCACGACGATATGGTCCACGCCCTGCGCCAGCAGTGATTCCACCGCGCTTTTCAGGGACGGTTTTCCGTAGCTCATGCCGAGTGCGACGGGCATATCCGGCAGGCGGGCAGCCAGCGCTTTTTCCTGGCGACGGCTGTATACCATCAGCGGCGAGCCCTCTTCCATCCAGACGGACTGATAAAGTTTGGCGACGCGCGGAGAACGAATCGGCAGAATGACGCCACGCAGCAGCGGCCACCACAGCAGTCTCGGGAAATCCACGACGCGCGTGTCGCTTAAAAATTGTCGCAGGTAGCGTTTTACCGCGTCTGATGTAGGTGCTTCTGGAGTGCCCAGATTGGCAAGCAGGATGCCGGTTTTCGCCTGACTCATTCACGCCTCTTAACCATTTGATAGGTTGTCAATTGTAGCGGAAATGCGTTTAAACGAAACCCATTGCTGTAATAGGTAAGATGAGAATATTTCTCACCCGGGAGCCCGGGTGAGAGGCGCGCGATTAGCCGAGGATTTTTTCCAGCTCTGCACGTACGTCAGCCACGGCTTTGGTGCCGTCAACTTTGGCGTATTTGGTGTTACCCGCCTGCGCTTCTTTGGTGTAGTAGCCGATCAGCGGCGCGGTCATCTGATGGTATTCCACCAGGCGTTTACGCACGGTCTCTTCCTGATCGTCTTTACGGGTAGTCAGCTCTTCGCCGGTCACGTCGTCTTTGCCTTCAACCTTAGGCGGGTTGAATTTGATGTGGTAAACGCGGCCAGAAGCAGCGTGTACGCGACGGCCAACGATACGGTCAACGATCAGCTCGTCCGGTACGTCGAACTCCAGAACGTAATCCACGTTGATGCCCGCTTCTTTCATGGCGTCAGCCTGAGGAATGGTGCGTGGGAAGCCGTCCAGCAGGAAACCGTTACGGCAGTCTTCCTGCGCAATGCGCTCTTTGACCAGAGCAATAACCAGCTCGTCGGTCACCAGCTTGCCTGCGTCCATGATGTCTTTCGCTTGTTTACCCAGCTCGGAGCCAGATTTAACAGCGGCGCGCAGCATGTCACCGGTGGAGATTTGCGGAATACCGTATTTCTCCATGATGAACTGAGCCTGAGTTCCTTTACCCGCGCCCGGAGCGCCAAGCAGAATAATACGCATT
This sequence comes from Enterobacter cloacae complex sp. ESBL7, assembly GCF_041679625.1. Classification (NCBI taxonomy): domain Bacteria; kingdom Pseudomonadati; phylum Pseudomonadota; class Gammaproteobacteria; order Enterobacterales; family Enterobacteriaceae; genus Enterobacter; species Enterobacter cloacae complex sp. ESBL7. Next base: position 184,833 of record NZ_JBGORN010000001.1, on the reverse strand, counting down.
GCGAAAATCCCCTCAAAAGTCGTTTCAATTTTTCAAAAGCGCTAAACAATACCACCAGAACGGGCATCGCTCAAGGAAGGCGGGAAGGCTGAAACGGTTAACGGGGGGAGATTATTTGGGTTAGTGCGGTCTGGTGCCCTCACCCCGGCCCTCTCCCACGGGAGGGGGAGAAGACCAGGGGAGGCGCGGTCAATTACGCCAGCAGCAGCGCATTCACACGTTTAATGAACAGGTTAGGATCTTCCAGCGTGCCGCGCTCGGCCAGCAGGGACTGATCCAGCAGCAGCTCAACCCACTCGGCAAAGCGGGCGTCGTCCTGGGTATCCGCCGCGCGTTTCACCAGAGGATGATCCGGATTAAGCTCAAAGATATATTTCACTTCCGGCATCGCCTGGCCCGCCGCAGCGAACAGTTTCGCCATCTGGGTGCTCATTTCGTCCGCATCGGTGGTGACAATCGCCGGGGTGTCGGTCAGACGGTGCGTGAAGCGCACCTCTTTCACGCGCTCGCCCAGCAGGGTTTTCACACGCTCAACGAACGGCTCCAGCGCCTTCTCGGCTTCTTTCGCGCTTTCGTCCACTTCATCGGCCAGCTTGTCGATGGACTCGTCGGCTTTGGCTACGGACTGGAAGGATTTACCGTCGAACTCGGTCAGGTAGTTCATCATCCACTCGTCGATGCGGTCAGAAAGCAGCAGCACTTCGATGCCTTTCTTACGCAGCAGCTCCAGGTGCGGGCTGCTCTTCGCCGCCGCGTAGCTGTCGGCGGTGATGTAGTAGATCTTCTCCTGCCCTTCTTTCATGCGGGAGACGTACTCTTCCAGCGACACGGTCTGCGCGGAGGAGTCGGTGTGCGTAGAGGCGAAGCGCAGCAGTTTGGCGATCGTTTCAACGTTCGCGGTGTCTTCTGCCGGGCCTTCTTTCAGCACCAGGCCAAACTGTTTCCAGAAGGTCTGATATTTTTCCGCATCGTCTTTCGCCAGTTTTTCCAGCATCTGCAGCGCACGTTTGGTCAGGGCGTTGCGCAGGTTACGGGTGACGGTGCTGTCCTGAAGGATCTCACGGGAGACGTTCAGCGGCAGATCGTTGGAATCGATCAGACCACGCACGAAGCGCAGGTAGTTCGGCATGAACTGCTCAGCGTCGTCCATGATGAAGACGCGCTGCACGTACAGCTTCAGGCCGTGCTTGTGATCGCGGTTCCACATGTCCCACGGCGCCTGTGCCGGGATGTACAGCAGGCTGGTGTACTCCTGCTTACCTTCCACGCGGTTGTGGCTCCAGGTCAGCGGGTCGGTAAAGTCGTGGGCGATGTGCTTGTAGAACTCGTTGTATTCGTCGTCTTTAATTTCAGACTTGTTGCGCGTCCACAGCGCCTGCGCCTTGTTGATCTTCTCCCAGGAGACCACGGTTTCACCGTCTTTCTCTTCCTGTTTTTCAATCTCAACCGGCAGCGCGATGTGATCGGAATATTTGCTGATGATGGAGCGCACGCGCCAGTCGTTCAGGAAATCGTCTTCCCCTTCGCGCAGGTGCAGGGTGATTTCGGTCCCGCGATCCGCCTTGGTGATGTCATCAACGGTGTATTCGCCTTCCCCTTTGGATTCCCACAGCACGCCGTTCTCGGCGCTGTCGCCTGCAGCACGGGTACGGACGGTAACTTTGTCGGCCACGATAAACGCCGAGTAGAAACCGACGCCGAACTGGCCGATCAGCTGGCTGTCTTTCGCCTGGTCAGAGCCCATGGACTCAAGGAACGCTTTGGTGCCGGATTTGGCGATGGTGCCGAGGTGGTCGATCACCTCGTCGCGGTTCATCCCGATGCCGTTATCGGCGATGGTCAGGGTGCGGTTCTCTTTATTGAACGAGACGCGCACGCGCAGCTCGCCGTCGCCTTCGTACAGGTCCGGGTTGGACAGCGCGCGGAAGCGCAGCTTGTCCGCCGCGTCCGAGGCGTTGGAAATCAGCTCACGCAGGAAAATTTCTTTGTTGGAATACAGGGAATGGATCATCAGGTGCAGAAGCTGTTTTACTTCTGACTGGAAACCACGGGTTTCTTGTCCTTTCATCTAAGTCGACCTCAACAATGCCATTTAATGGGGTTTTAAAACGTTGAGTGAGAGATGGGGATAAGGGGGGAAATTTTCAAGCGGAGGCCGCGCGCGCAGCCTCCGTTTGGTCAGAAAATAATCTTGTGACGCCCGGCCAGAGAGTGCGACAGCGTGGTGCCGTCGACCATTTCCAGCTCGCCGCCCACCGGCACGCCGTGGGCGATGCGGCTGGCGTCAACGCCGTACTGCGAGCACAGTTCAGCGATATAGTTGGCGGTTGCCTCCCCTTCCACCGTCGGGTTGGTGGCGAGGATCACCTCTTTGATGGTTTCGGACTCAAGACGCTGTTCAAGGCGGTCAAGACCGATATCATCCGGGCCAATACCGTCCAGCGGGGAGAGATGCCCCATCAGCACGAAGTAGCGGCCGGAAAACTGCCCGGTTTGTTCGATGGCGTAGATGTCCGCCGGACTCTCCACCACGCAAATCTGACCGTTTTCCTGACGACGCGGGTTCGTACAGATGTTACACACGTCCTGCTCGGTAAAGGTGCGGCAATCCGCACAGTGACCAATTTCTGACATGGCGCGGGTTAAAGCCTGCGCCAGGCGCATCCCGCCGCTGCGGTCGCGCTGCAATAGCGTAAACGCCATGCGCTGCGCCGACTTCGGGCCAACGCCCGGCAGGCAGCGCAGTGCTTCCATTAACTGCGTGAGCAGCGGACTGGTTTGCATCAGAATGGCATCTTGAAGCCAGGCGGAAGCTGCATACCGCTGGAAACAGAGGCCATTTTCTCTTTCTGAGTTTCGTCGATACGGCGAGCGGCATCGTTAAACGCGGCTGCAACCAGATCTTCCAGCATCTCTTTGTCGTCTTCGAGCAGGCTCGGGTCGATTTCCACGCGACGGCAGTTGTGCGCACCGTTGATGGTCACTTTGACCAGACCGGCACCGGACTCACCCGTGACTTCCAGCTGAGCGATCTCTTCCTGCATCTTCTGCATTTTTTCCTGCATCTGCTGAGCCTGCTTCATCAGGCCACCCAGACCGCCTTTTCCACCAAACATAGGCTTCTCTCTTTTTCACGTTTAAGGATTACAACCGTAAGTCAGACTCACGATCAAATGGGGCGAATACTCTCTTCATCCAGATCGGCGTCGAAGAACCGGCGCAGGGTCTGAATGTTGTTATCCGCAATAATCGCCTCGCGCGCCTGCGCGAGCTTTTCTTCATAAATGGCCTGGCGCCACTCGAGCGGCGTTTTCACTGCCGGATTATCATCTTCAATGATAGTCAATTCAACCGGCGCGCCCTGTAATGCGGCGAGCGCCTCCGCCAGCGCCTTTTGCGCGCCAGGGGAATTGAGGTGCCGCTGACCCGGACGCAGGTGCAAACGCACCTGATTGCCGTCCTGCTCTTTCCAGGCATTCAGCGCGACCTGCTCGACCAGCTTCGGCAGCTGGAGTTTGCTGACCTCGGCGGCCCAGGCGTCGCGGGCAATGGACTCTTCGGCAAGCTTCGCGGAAAGCTCCGGCGTTTTCTCATGCTCCAGCGCCTTTTTCAGCGCTTTCGGCGTGGCGACCTCTTCCTTCACCGTTTCAGTGATGGTGGTTGCCTTCCAGCGGTAAGCCTCTTCTTTCACCGGGGCTTTCTGCTCGAGCGCGGACGGTGCCGGACGCGACTGTACGCGCTCCGTTACCGAGGCCAGTCGTTCAAGCGCGGCGTTGTTCACCGGCCGCGCTCTTCCTGGCGCTGCCGGTTCACTCTTTTTTGGTTTGGTTACTCCCTGCGCACGCTGCAGCTGGCTGCGTGCGGCAAGCACCGAACTGGTGGCATCCGACAGCGGCACGTTTTGCTGCGGCGGCGGTGTCGGCTGCGGTGGCACCTGCTGCGGCGACATCACCGCCGTAGGGGCGACCGGCGCGAAAGACTGCCGCGGCGCTTCCGGCTCCGGCAATGGCATGCGCGGGTGGAACGCCAGCGCGCGCAGCAGCGTCATTTCAACGCCCATTCGTGGATCCGGCGCGAACGGTAACTCTTTGCGGCCAATCAGCAGCGTCTGGTAGTACAGCTGCACGTCGGCAGGCGGCACGGTGCGGGCAAGCTCACGCATCCGCTGTTCAATGGCGGCCATATCCGCTCCGATGGCGGACGGTGAAAGCTGCAGCATCGCCACGCGGTGCAGCAGGCTGAGCATCTCAACCAGCAGTCCTTCCCATTCGATACCCCGGGCAGCGGCCGCGTTCACCTGCGACATCACGCGTTCGCCGTTGGCGGCAATCATCGCCTCGATAAGCGACAGCGCCTGATCGTCATCCAGCGTGCCGAGCATGGTGCTGACCGCCTCGGTGGAGAGCTTGCCGTCACCGCTGGCAATCGCCTGGTCGGTCAGGCTGAGCGCATCACGCAGGCTGCCGTCCGCCGCGCGTGCCAGCAGCTGCAGGGCGCGCGGCTCGTGAACGATCTTCTCTTCATCAAGAATGTGCTCAAGCTGCGCGCGGATCTGCTCAACGTCCAGCGCCTTCAGGTGGAACTGCAGGCAGCGCGACAAAATCGTGACCGGCAGCTTTTGCGGATCGGTGGTCGCCAGCAGGAACTTCACGTGCGCGGGCGGCTCTTCCAGCGTTTTCAGCAGGGCGTTGAAACTGTGGCGCGACAGCATGTGCACTTCATCGATCAGGTAGACCTTGAAGCGGCCACGCGCCGGGGCGTACTGCACGTTATCGAGCAGATCGCGGGTATCCTCCACTTTGGTGCGCGAGGCGGCGTCGATCTCGATCAGATCGACAAAACGCCCCTGCTCGATCTCCCGGCAGTTATCACACACGCCGCACGGCGTGGCGGTGATCCCGGTTTCGCAGTTGAGACCTTTTGCCAGCAAGCGGGCAATAGAGGTCTTACCGACGCCGCGGGTGCCGGAGAAAAGATAGGCGTGATGGATGCGACCTAGCGACAAGCCGTTCGCCAGGGCCGTCAGCACATGTTCCTGACCGACAACGTCAGCAAAGGTTTGTGGTCGCCATTTACGGGCTAACACCTGATAACTCATGGGCAGGCTCTGCAACGCTGGAAGGTGAATTTATGGAGGGGAATGCTATCACAACCTCACCCATTGAGCGAGGTTGTGAAAACCGGGATTAATGACCCGGGAAAGGCACCAGGCTGTAGCTGGTAATGCCCTGTTTTTCCAGGCGCTGTTCACCGCCGAGATCGAACAGGTTGATGATGAATGCCGCGTCGGTCACTTCACCACCCAGACGACGGATCAATTTCACGGTCGCTTCAATGGTACCGCCGGTTGCCAGCAGATCGTCCACCACCAGCACCTTGTCGCCAGGCTTGATCGCATCAACGTGGATCTCCAGCTGATCGGTGCCGTACTCCAGCTCATAGCTCTCAGCAATGGTTTCACGCGGCAGTTTGCGCGGCTTACGCACCGGCACAAAACCCACGCCCATCGCCAGCGCAACCGGTGCGCCAAACAGGAAGCCACGGGCTTCGGTACCTACTACTTTGGTGATCCCGGCGTTTTTATAACGCTCGACCAGCAATTCAATGCTGAGCGCGTACGCTTTCGGGTCTTCCAGCAAGCTGGTGACATCACGGAAAAGAATGCCAGGCTTTGGATAGTCCTGGATGCTTTTGATGCTGTTTTTCAGATATTCAAGCTGCTGTGCAGTTGCGGTCATCGGTTTTGCCTAAATGAAACAGTGTTACTCACAGCGCGCAACGAGTCGGCCAAGGCAACAATTGTTTAACCTTTGACCAGGCGCACCTGTGCTCGAAAACGGTCGAATTTACTGGCTGTGCGTGATAATTGCAACAGCCATGATGAGGCTTCAGTGCTTTTGTTGCTTTTCATCAACCACGGGGATCCGCCACATAAAGAAAAGCAGGCAGGAGAGGATCGCCAGCAGCAGAATGCGTACCCACATCATTTTCACCAGCCATAATGAAATAGCGAAGGTGATGAGGATCACCGCGATCGCGCGCGGCTTCGCGCCGGGCGGCATGGCCCGGTGTTTTTGCCAGTGCCGCAGATAGCCGCCAAACCATGAACGATAGAGCAGCCAGTGGTGAAAACGCGGCGACGAGCGGGCGAAGCACCAGGCCGCCAGCAGGATAAACGGGGTGGTCGGCAGCAAGGGTAAAAACACGCCCAGCGTGCCAAGCACTACCGCGAGCCAGCCAATGATGATTAAAATAGTACGCTTCATAATGCGAATCGTTATCAAACTGAACGGCTACTTTACCACTGGAGAGCGCCTTGAAAACAGCACTGCTTCTTGAGAGGCTGCAAAATCAGCTTATTGCTCTGCGGGAGCAGGCTACACCGCTGATGGGCCACGCCACGCTGAAACCGCGCTTTGACCGGCAGCTTTTTCGTACCCGCAGCACCGTCATTCAGGATTACCTGGCGGAAGCGCAGACCAACCTCGACGAGCTTCGCCATGCGGTTGAGAGTGAACAGCAGGAACAGGTGGCGTGGCTCGCAGAGCATCTCACAGAGCAGATCACCGCTCTGCATCGCGAAATCGCCGCCTGGCCGCTGCGCGCCTGGGACAGCGCCTCGCCGGGGCTCGGTAAATGGCAGCGCAAGCGGCTGGAGAACCAGGAGTTTGAGCGCCGGCTGTTTGAGATGAAGCGCGAGCGCGAGACGCGGCTGAACAACAGCGAGACGCTGGAAGAGCAGCAGCTATTGATGCGCGAGATTAGCGCGCTGGAAGGACGTATCGTCCGCTGCCGCCAGGCACGGGACGAGATTGAGCGTGTCATTGAACGTTTGACCCGTTAACAGGAGCCACACCCATGTCACTGGAAAATGCACCCGATGAGGTCAAGCTGGCCGTCGATTTGATTATGCTTCTGGAGAATCATGAGATCCCCGCCGAAACGGTGCTTAAGGCACTGGAGATTGTGCGGCGGGATTTTGAAGGTAAATTACCCTCACCCCGGCCCTCTCCCTGAGGGAGAGGGGGAAAATCGTTCCCTCGCCCCTGAGGGCAGAGGGAAAATAATAGATTAAGCCGGAGTCGGATCGTCACCCTTAATGTCGCGCTTCACTTCCGTATGCTCATCACCTTTCTCGTTGCGCAGGTGAACCTCGAGCTGGTTGAAGGCGATATTAATATCGTTTTCACGGCACAGACGATCGATAGAACGGTTGAGTTCATCCACCGTGTAGCTGCGGTCACGCAGCTCGCGCACGTATAAACGCAGCTCGTGATCCAGCGTGCTCGGCCCAAAGGTGGTGAAGAAGACCGCCGGAGCCGGATCGTGCATCACTTTCGGGTGTTCTGACGCCGCCTTGAGCAGCACCTCTTTCACCTTCTCCAGATCCGATCCATAGGCTACGCCCAGGCGGATCACCACGCGCGTCACCGTATCGGAGAGCGACCAGTTGATCAGGCGCTCGGTCACGAACGCTTTGTTCGGGATGATCACCTCTTTGCGATCGAAGTCGGTGATGGTGGTGGCACGAATACGGATCTTGCTGACCGTACCGGAGAAGGTGCCGATGGTGACGGTATCGCCGATTCGTACCGGACGTTCGAACAGGATGATCAGGCCGGACACGAAGTTACCGAAGATCTCCTGCAGGCCAAAACCAAGACCGACCGAGAGGGCGGCCGCCAGCCACTGCAGTTTATCCCACGAGACGCCAAGCGAGCCGAAGACCGTCATCGCCCCAACAATAATGATCACGTAGTTGAGGATCGTGGTAATGGCGTAGGACGCCCCCTGGCGGAGATTCAGACGTGACAGGAGCAGCACTTCGAGCAGGCCTGGCAGGTTGCGAATCAGCGCCCAGGCCACCACCGACGACACCAGCGCAAACAGCAGACTGCCCATGGTCACGCTTTTCATGACCGCCGCGCCCGCTTCGGTACCGTTGTATTGCCAGAGGGTAATACTGTCTAGATAGGCGAAAACGGTAATAAGATCGGACCAGATGGCCCAGAACATCACCGCAAACAGCGCGATCATCACCAGCATGGTGATGCGCAGCGTCTGCTGGTTAACCTGCTCCAGGGCGATGGTCGGCTCTTCCTGCGGCTCCGCGCCCTCGGCTCCTTCTTTCACCTGATGCTGACGACGCGCGATGGCACGGCGATAGGCGATGCGGCGAGCCGCCACGCTCAGGCCGCGCAGCACGGTCTGATAGAGCAGGTTCCAGACGATCACCAGATAGACCGTTTCAATCCAGCGCCCGGACAGGCGCAGCGTGGTATAGAAGTAGCCCGTTGCCGTCAGCACCATTAGCGCCAGCGGAATGATCGCCAGCACCGTCACGGTGGCCAGGCGAATATTGTGGGACTCTTTATCACGCCAGCTGTCGCGGCACATCGGCCACATCAGGATCGCAATCAGCAGCAGGTTCAGCAGGATAACCAGCTGGCCCAGCACGTCATCCATCAGGTGCAGCGGGGAAAGCTCAGAGACAACCGACCAGAAGTGCAGCGGCAGGAGCGCCAGGCTAATGCGCACAATCTGACGACGCCAGTGGCTGGTCAGCTGCGCAGGCATGTTGAAATGACGCACCGCCACGCCGTCTTTTTCCAGCACCTTCCAGCACACGCCAAAGACCAGCCAGAACAGCGCCAGTTTTTTACTGAACGCCCACAGCAGATCGCTGACGTTGAGCTGCATGGTGAGCAGAATCAGGCCCACCGCCAGAATAATCAGACACACCGGCAGGGCGCGGATGAGATCGATGAGAATCGCTTTTGGCGTATGGAGCTGGCTATCGTTGCGCAGCTGCCCCACTTCGGAGGCCAGCTTCGCCTGATATTTTTTCAGCCAGCCCAGACGCCAGCGGATCAGGCCGGCAATCAGCAGCAGCGGTAATCCCGCCAGCAAGGCAATCGTCACCGCAGGCCAGGCTTTCTCCCAGTTTACGGTGATCTTCATGCTCTTAATCTGCGTTTTCAGCGTCTCCGGGAAGGATTTGACCCAGTCCCAGTCCATCGGCTTGTTGCTGTTCACCCAGAAAATCTGCTGGGTCAGGATCTCCTGCAGACTTTTCGAAACGCTCACCAGCTGCTGCTGGTTGATTTGCAGGTTAATGGCCATCATCAGCTGGTTGCCCAGCTGTTTGTTGAGCTGGTCCAGCAGCTCGCGACGCATATCGACGACCTGGAGCAGCGCGTCGTGCACTTCCGGGTTCACGTCGCTGGAATGCCCTTCTTCAATTTTGGCGACAAAGGCATCGCTCTGGAAAAGGGCATCGCGCTGCTGGTTGACGTCAAACTGTTCCAGACGTAAATCCGCAATGCGGTTGGTCATGTCTTCCAGCTCATCGGCGGACGGGAGCGTCTGCTGCTGCTGGTAGAGAATACGCGACAGCAGGAGGCTGCCCTTCAGGACCGCGATCTGCTCTTTGATGTTGCGTTCAGCCTGCAGCGCGCGATCCAGCCAGTTCTTCACTTTGATATTTTGCTGAACCAGCGAGTTGCCGTTTTCCGTCGCCAGTATCAGGCGCTGGCTAAGCTGGTGGTTGGCCTCGAGCTCCTGTTTCACCAGCGGATTTGCCTGAATGCGGGCGGTTTCGTCAGGCGATACGGCCTCCTGGGCGGTTTTTTCCGTCAGGGTCAGGCGTTTGCTGTTTACCGCCTCCTGCAACAGCTGAAGCTGGTGTTCCAGGCGATTAATGTTCGCGGTGACGTAATCACGCTGTTTCTGAAGCGTGTCCTGCAGCACCGTATTCCCTTCCAGGCTTTTACGCTGCTGTTCAATCTGTGCATTGAGCAAGGTCTGCTGAACCAGCAGCAGGGTTTGCTGCGTCGGGCGCAGCGTGCCTTCGCCTACCGTCGTGCCGTTCAGACGGTTGCGGATCTGCTGCAGCTGCTGAGACGCGGCGTACATCGCGTTTTGCACGCGCTCGGGCTGGGTCTGCAGCGAGACAAGCTGGCTGTTATAGGTTGCGAGATCCGACTGCGCGGTTTGCAGGTCGTCGAGCAGTTGCGCGACGCGGGACTCCAGCTGGCGTAAAGAGAGCGTCGAGAGCGTCTTGCGCGTCTCGTCGTCGTTATCCACATCGCTGAGGGCATTCAGCGCGTCGGTGGCCTTACGCATGTTTTCAGGCGCCTGCGCCACCTTCTGGCGAAGCTGGACGGTTTCCGCTTTGATGCGTTCAATTTTATCCAGCGTTTCCAGCGTTTCCGTCAGATCCTGCTGGACGAGTTTCTCCTGAGGGGAGAGATCTTTTTGTTTGTTCAGCGTGTCGAGCTGCGACTGAACATCGCCGCGCGAGGGAATATCATTGCTGTTATCGGCGCGGGCCCAGGTCAGCGGCGCCGTGGCGAAGAAAAACAGCATCGCAAAGAGCAATGCAAAAACAGGATGTTGCGAGCGATTGATGGGCAGCATAGTTGTGAATGATGTCAGAAGATGACCGAAAATAGTCCGGCGTGAAGAATATCACGCTCGCTGAAAGCAGAATAGCGCGAACGTTATCCTCTGAGATAATTCCTGGAAAGGGATCAGGCCGTTAGCGAAGGCGCGTCGCTGCGCAGCGTGGGGCAGAGCTGTAGCATTTCCAGTAAAATCGCCACGTAGCTGCGGGCTTCCTCTTTGAGGTCAAAGGATTGCGGCGAGAAAAGCCAGTTTTCCATCAGACCTGAAATGTAGCTGCGCATCAGGATTGCCGCCCGTCGGGTCAAGAGATTGGCCGGTAAGAGTTTTGCCTGCATACACAGATTCAGATTCTGTTCAATACGATCATAGCTCTCCAGGCTAAGGCTGCGCTGCGCCTGCTGCACCACCGCCATCTCGCCCACGAACTCGCATTTATGAAAAATAATCTCCATCATTAATCTGCGACGTTCTTCAACTACCGTTGCTTCAAGGATATATACTAATATTTCTCTCAATACTGAGAGTGGATCGTCAGGGAATTTTGCCCGATACTCACTCTCGAGATCGCTAATGCTGGACTCTGAAAGCTCCCAGATTTCACTGAACAGATCTGACTTATCTTTAAAATGCCAGTAAATCGCTCCTCGCGTCACACCGGCAGCCTGAGCAATCTGCGCCAGCGAGGTGGATGAAACACCCTGCTGCGAGAACAAACGTATTGCCACATCCAGAATGTGTTGTCGGGTTTCCAGCGCTTGTTGTTTAGTTTTTCGTGCCATAGGTGGGTGAATTTACAGGAGTCAGATTTACATACATTTGTGAATGTATGTACCATAGCATGACGATAATATAAACGCAGCAATGGGTTTTTAGACTCAGGACCCTTGATCAATTTGAAATCGGACACTCGAGGTTTACATATGAACAAAAACAGAGGGTTAACGCCTCTGGCGGTCGTTCTGATGCTCTCAGGCAGCTTAGCGCTAACAGGATGTGACGACAAACCAGCTCAACAAGGAGCTCAGCAGGCGCCAGAAGTAGGCGTCGTGACGCTCAAATCTGAACCTCTACAAATCACCACCGAATTACCAGGCCGTACCAATGCTTACCGCATAGCGGAAGTGCGTCCTCAGGTTAGCGGCATTATCCTGAAGCGTAACTTCACCGAAGGTGGTGATGTGAAAGCCGGTGAGTCTCTGTATCAGATTGATCCAGCAACCTATCAGGCCTCTTATGAAAGTGCGAAAGGCGACCTGGCGAAAGCACAAGCCGCAGCCAAAATTGCTCAGCTGACGTTGAACCGCTACCAAAAGCTGCTCGGCACCAAGTACATCAGCCAACAGGATTACGATACCGCCCTGGCAGACGCACAGCAGGCTAACGCGGCCGTGGTGGCAGCCAAAGCCGCCGTCGAAACCGCGCGCATTAACCTGGCCTATACCAAAGTGACCTCCCCTATCAGCGGTCGTATTGGTAAATCTTCCGTCACGGAAGGGGCGCTGGTGCAGAACGGTCAGACCAATGCGCTGGCAACCGTGCAGCAGCTTGATCCGATCTACGTTGACGTGACGCAGTCCAGCAACGATTTCCTGCGCCTGAAACAGGAGCTGGCTAACGGCACCCTGAAACAGGAAAACGGCAAAGCCAAAGTGGAACTGATTACCAATGACGGTATCAAGTTCCCGCAGGAAGGAACCCTGGAATTCTCTGACGTGACGGTCGACCAGACTACCGGTTCCATCACCTTACGTGCGATTTTCCCGAACCCTGACAAAAATCTGCTGCCAGGTATGTTCGTTCGCGCGCGTCTGGAAGAAGGAACGAATCCAACCGCACTTCTGGTTCCACAGCAGGGTGTGACCCGTACGCCACGCGGCGATGCGAGCGCGCTGGTTGTTGGGGCTGATGACAAAGTCGAAACGCGCAATATCACCGCCACCCAGGCGATTGGCGATAAATGGCTGGTGACGGAAGGTCTGAAAGATGGCGATCGCGTGATTGTTACTGGTTTGCAAAAAGTTCGTCCTGGCGCGCAGGTTAAAGCACAGGAAGTGAAATCTGACGATAAACAACAAGCTTCGGCCGCTGGCCAGTCAGAACAAACCAAGTCTTAACTTAAACAGGAGCCGTTAAGACATGCCTAATTTCTTTATCGATCGCCCCATATTTGCGTGGGTGATCGCCATAATCATCATGCTGGCCGGGGGACTTGCGATCCTGAAGCTGCCTGTCGCGCAATATCCAACGATTGCGCCACCGGCGGTGACAATTTCCGCAACCTACCCGGGGGCTGATGCGAAAACGGTGCAGGACACCGTCACCCAGGTTATCGAACAGAACATGAACGGTATCGATAACCTGATGTACATGTCCTCAAACAGTGACTCCACCGGTACGGTGCAGATCACCCTGACCTTCCAGTCAGGTACGGATGCTGACATTGCGCAGGTTCAGGTGCAGAACAAACTGCAGCTGGCAATGCCTTTGCTGCCGCAGGAAGTACAACAGCAGGGTGTGAGCGTCGAGAAATCGTCCAGTAGCTTCCTGATGGTTGTCGGCGTTATCAACACCAACGGCACCATGACGCAGGAGGATATTTCCGACTACGTGGGCGCCAACATGAAGGACGCCATCAGCCGTATTTCCGGTGTGGGTGACGTGCAGCTGTTCGGTTCCCAGTACGCGATGCGTATCTGGATGGATCCGAACAAGCTGAACAACTTCCAGCTGACGCCGGTTGACGTGATCAGCGCGATTAAAGCGCAGAACGCCCAGGTAGCGGCCGGTCAGTTAGGCGGTACGCCGCCGGTGAAAGGCCAGCAGCTTAACGCCTCGATCATCGCGCAGACCCGTCTGACCTCTGCCGATGAATTCAGCAAAATTCTGCTGAAGGTGAATCAGGACGGTTCGCAGGTTCGCCTGCGCGACGTGGCGAAAGTTGAGCTGGGCGGTGAGAACTACGACATCATCGCGAAGTTTAACGGTAAACCGGCTTCCGGTCTGGGTATCAAACTGGCGACCGGCGCTAACGCCCTGGACACCGCCACGGCGATCCGCGCAGAGCTGAAGAAGATGGAACCGTTCTTCCCGTCAGGTCTGAAAATCGTTTACCCGTACGACACCACGCCGTTCGTCAAAATCTCGATTCATGAAGTGGTTAAGACGCTAGTTGAGGCGATCATCCTGGTATTCCTGGTGATGTACCTGTTCCTGCAAAACTTCCGCGCGACGCTTATCCCAACGATTGCCGTGCCGGTGGTATTGCTCGGGACCTTTGCGATCCTGTCGATATTCGGCTACTCGATAAACACCCTGACGATGTTCGGGATGGTGCTCGCCATCGGCCTGCTGGTGGATGACGCCATCGTCGTGGTCGAGAACGTCGAACGCGTGATGGCGGAAGAAGGTTTGCCGCCGAAGGAAGCGACCCGTAAATCAATGGGCCAGATCCAGGGCGCGCTGGTCGGTATCGCGATGGTACTGTCTGCGGTATTTATCCCGATGGCCTTCTTCGGAGGCTCTACCGGTGCGATTTACCGTCAGTTCTCCATTACCATCGTTTCCGCGATGGCGCTGTCGGTGCTGGTCGCGTTGATCCTGACTCCTGCCCTGTGTGCCACCATGCTGAAGCCAATTCAGAAAGGCGGTCACGGCGAGCACAAAGGGTTCTTCGGCTGGTTTAACCGCATGTTCGATAAGAGCACGCATCACTACACCGACAGCGTGGGTAACATCCTGCGCAGCACCGGTCGTTACCTGCTGCTCTATATCATCATCGTGGTGGGCATGGCCTTCCTGTTCGTTCGTCTGCCAAGCTCGTTCCTGCCAGATGAAGACCAGGGCGTGTTCCTGACGATGGCACAGCTTCCGGCGGGTGCCTCGCAAGAGCGTACCCAGAAAGTGCTGGATGAAGTGACGGACTACTATCTCACCAAAGAGAAAGACAACGTTGAGTCCGTGTTTGCGGTTAACGGCTTTGGCTTTGCGGGTCGTGGTCAGAACACCGGTATTGCCTTCGTTTCTCTGAAAGACTGGTCTGAACGTCCAGGCGAAAAGAACAAGGTTGAAGCTATCACCGGTCGTGCAATGGGCACCTTCTCGCAGATTAAAGATGCGATGGTCTTTGCCTTTAACCTGCCAGCGATTGTTGAACTGGGTACCGCGACCGGCTTCGACTTCCAGCTGATTGACCAGGGCGGTCTGGGCCACGAGAAACTGACGCAGGCGCGTAACCAGCTGTTTGGTGAAGTCGCTAAACACCCTGACCTGCTGGTCGGCGTGCGTCCAAACGGCCTGGAAGATACGCCGCAGTACAAGATCGATATCGACCAGGAGAAAGCCCAGGCGCTGGGCGTATCCATCAGTGACATCAATACCACGCTGGGCGCAGCTTGGGGCGGTAGCTACGTTAACGACTTCATCGACCGCGGTCGTGTGAAGAAAGTGTACGTGATGTCAGAGGCGCAGTACCGTATGTTGCCTAACGATATCAACAGCTGGTTCGTGCGCGGCAGCAATGGTCAGATGGTACCGTTCTCGGCGTTCTCAACCTCACGCTGGGAATACGGTTCGCCGCGTCTGGAACGCTATAACGGTCTGCCATCGATGGAGATCCTGGGTCAGGCTGCTCCGGGCCGAAGCACCGGTGAAGCCATGAACCTGATGGAAGAGCTGGCAAGCAAACTGCCTGCGGGTATCGGCTATGACTGGACCGGTATGTCCTATCAGGAACGTCTGTCCGGTAACCAGGCCCCTGCCCTGTACGCCATTTCACTGATTGTGGTCTTCCTGTGTCTGGCGGCACTGTACGAGAGCTGGTCGATTCCGTTCTCCGTTATGCTGGTGGTTCCGCTCGGGGTTATCGGTGCGCTGCTTGCGGCAACGTTCCGTGGACTGACCAACGACGTTTACTTCCAGGTAGGCCTGCTGACAACCATTGGCTTGTCGGCGAAGAACGCGATACTTATCGTTGAATTCGCCAAAGATCTGATGGAGAAAGAGGGCAAAGGCCTTATTGAGGCGACGCTTGAAGCGGTTCGTATGCGTCTGCGCCCAATCCTGATGACGTCGCTGGCGTTTATCCTCGGCGTACTGCCGCTGGTTATCAGCTCCGGTGCGGGCTCCGGCGCGCAGAACGCGGTAGGTACAGGCGTAATGGGCGGTATGGTTACCGCGACCGTACTGGCTATCTTCTTCGTACCGGTGTTCTTCGTGGTGGTTCGCCGCCGCTTTAGCCGCAAGAATGAAGATGTTGAACACAGTCATTCGGTAGAACCTCACTGATACCGGTTCCACATGATAAAAAGGCCGCATTAGCGGCCTTTTTCATTTTCAGAAAAAATCATAAATTACGCTTATTGTGGCTCTATTTATTTTCTGCCATCTTAAATAGACATATCATAATTAACTGATACCTTAATCGGTGAATTCAGGATTTTTTTAATTTCATTTCCCCGCTTAAGCTATTAGGAATATTCCTAATAAGAAGTTCTTACAAAGATAAGTCTGAATCTGAACTTTTCTCATCATTTTTGCTAAGCCGATGAAACGTAAGGAAGCGATAAAACCCCGTCGTTAATTTGGATAAAAACGTTGAGTCCAGGGTAACCATTTGCGTACACGCTCCCAGCCTGCGGTTTTTATTTGTAATTTTTCGTAATAGCGCGGTGAAATCCAGGAAGGAGTGGCTTATAGTTAGGTTATCAGGAACACAGCACTCATGTAGCTAAGTCAGTTGTATCCATCCCGACAATGATGTTCGGTGAGTAAGAAATCACTCAGAAGGGGATGCGCTATGGACGAGTACTCGCCAAAAAGGCATGATATCGCGCAGTTGAAATTTCTCTGCGAATCCTTGTACCATGACTGCCTTGCCAATCTTGATGAAAGTAACCATGGCTGGGTAAATGACCCAACGTCTGCCATCAATTTACAGTTGAATGAGCTGATAGAGCATATCGCAACCTTCGCACTTAATTATAAAATTAAGTACAATGAAGATAATAAGCTCATTGAGCAAATTGATGAATACCTGGACGACACCTTTATGTTGTTCAGCAGTTACGGCATTAACGCTCAGGATTTGCAAAAATGGCGTAAATCGGGAAATCGGCTATTCCGCTGTTTCGTCAACGTGAGCAGAGCTAACCCGGTGAGTCTTTCCTGTTAAAATTATTACAATTACTAAGGTGAATTTATGTCTGATAAACCACTCACAAAAATCGATTATTTGATGCGCTTACGACGTTGTCAGTCAATTGACACGCTTGAGCGCGTCATTGAAAAGAATAAATACGAGCTTTCTGATAATGAACTGGCGGTATTTTATTCAGCCGCTGACCATCGTCTTGCTGAACTGACAATGAATAAACTGTATGACAAAATCCCTACTTCTGTGTGGAAATTTGTCCGTTAATCTTTGAAGGGTGTCTGTAGAGTTCTACGCCTCGTTCTGAGTATTTACCTGTCCCGTTATGTTCCCTGTGCCCAGGCCAGGTCTCCGTGTAAAACGTGTTCATCAGCAGCAATGTTGTGACGTCAGTCACATCGGCTTTTCGGGAACGTTCCCCTCCTGGCCTGTTCCGATTACCCTTCGGTAATCACATCCAGAGAGGTTTCCAATGAGCTTAGAAAAACAGAAAATGATTGCCGGTGAACATTACCGCCCCGGCGATGAGACGTTACGGGCTGACCGACTGCACGCCCGCCATCTGGTTTACCGCTATAACCACACCGCGCCTGATGAAAAAACAGAACGCCAGAACATTCTGGCGGAACTTCTGGGACAAAGCGCAGGCGCTTATATTGAGCCGAGCTTCCGCTGCGACTATGGATATAACATTTATCTGGGCAAAAACTTTTACGCTAACTTCGACTGCGTGATGCTGGATGTCTGCCCTGTGCATATTGGCGATAACTGTATGCTCGCACCGGGTGTTCATATTTATACGGCTACCCATCCCCTGGACGCGGAAGAACGAAACAGCGGCGTGGAGTTTGGAAAACCCGTCAATATTGGCAATAACGTCTGGATTGGCGGCAGGGCTGTCATTAACCCTGGCGTCACCATTGGTGATAATGTGGTCGTGGCCTCCGGCGCCGTCGTGACGAAAGACGTCCCGGCTAACGTCGTCGTTGGCGGCAATCCGGCAAAAATCATCAAAACGCTGTGAGGTTGCGGGGAGTCAACTGTTATAGTCTTTTAGCGCCAGACTGTTACTTTTTTCAGCCTGTTGGCTCCCCTAAAATTGGCAGACCCCCTGTATTGTCAACTCTTATGAAGGCAAAAAATGACCGAGATACAGCGCCTGCTTACCGCCACCATCGACGATCTCAACCTCCGCGAAAAGCGCGACAATCGCCCGCGCTTTAGCATTAGCTTTATTCGCAAACATCCTGGACTGTTTGTCGCCATGTATGCCGCCTGGCTGGCGACGCTTATTGTGATGCTGAAGTCCGAAACGCTGGTGGACTCCGTCTGGCTGCTGGTTGTACTGTTTGTCGTCTTTAACGCCTTTTTCTTTTTCGACGTGAATCCGCGCTACCGTTACGAAGATATCGACGTGCTCGATTTCCGGGTTTGCTATAACGGCGAATGGTACAACACGCGTTACGTGCCAGAGGAGCTGATCGAAAACATCATGCACTCTCCGGCGGTTGAAGCCGGGCAAAAAGAGAAGCTGCAGAAAATGGTCTCCACCAAAGGTCAGCTCTCTTTCTATGATGTCTTTACCCTTTCCCGCCCTGCTGCTGCGTAATTAACGCCTGCAGACGTCGGATCCCCGGCGCAAACTGAGAAGCAGAGGTATTGCCGTAACCTAAAACCAGACCGGTTTGCCCCTGCTTCGCCTCCAGGTAGTACCCGCTCAGCGCAGCGGGTGCCAGCTGAAACGCCCTCGCCTGCTCCACCAGCTTCTGGTCGTCAATACCGTCTATCGCCAGCGTCAGATGCATTCCCCCTTCGCCTGCCAGAATGCGATGCGGAGAATGAAGCTCTGCGCTCAGCACCTCCCGCAGCTGGCGGTAGCGTTTACGGTAGAGCCGACGCATGGCGGCAAGGTGACGGGCGTAATGACCTTCTTCAATAAATAGCGCCAGGGTACGCTGCTCCGCACGATGTCCCCCGCGCAACAGCGAGCCGATGGCCGGGCGAGCCGCTTTCGCCAGCGCTGGCGGTAGCACCATGAACCCCATTCTGAGCGAAGGAAACAGCGTTTTACTGAACGTTCCCAGATACACAACGGGCGCATTGTTGACCATTCCCAGCATCGCTGGTACGGGCTCACCGGCATAGCGGAACTCGCTGTCGTAATCGTCTTCAATGATCCACGCGTTGTGCTGCCGGGCCAGCTCCAGCAGCGCCAGCCGCCGCCGCGCGCTGAGCACGCTTCCGTAAGGGAACTGATGCGAAGGTGAGGTAAAAATCAGTGAAGGAGCGGGCGAATTCAACCCTTCCCAGCACATTCCCTCGTCATCTACCGGTATTCCCGTCATTGCCAGGCCAGTTTTAACAAACGCACTCTTTGCCCCGCTATAGCCGGGGTTTTCTACCCAGGCGACATCGCCAGGCTCGCTTAACAGCATCGTGCAGAGGTTGACGCCCTCCAGCGCTCCCTCGGTTATCACAATCTGGCTGGCGTCGCAGTCGATACCGCGGGACAGGGCGAGATGCCGGGCAATCGCGGCCCGCAGCGACGGCTCGCCGGCCGGGTCGCCATAGCCTAACAGGGCACTCCCGTCCTCGCGCAGGACGCGATCGTACAATCGCCGCCACAGCGGCAAGGGGAAATAGTTAATGGCAGGCGTTCCCGGCGTAAATGCCATCACCGGGGTGTCGCGCGGCACGGGCGCGGGCAGCAGGGCGACCCGTTTTGTCAGCCTGACGTCAGGATCCGGCAATGTCCGGGCAATCGTACGATGAGCGAATTGCCCCACCCGCGTCCCCTGACGGTTACGCAGCAAATAGCCTTCGAGCGTGAGCTGGTCCAGCGCCGCATTGACCGTGTTTCGGGAAACCGAGATCTGCTGCGCCAGCGTTCGCGAACCGGGCAGCTGGCTGCCGGACCGAAGCCTTCCGCTCAGTATGGCCTCCCGCAAAGCGAGATAGAGCGCGCGCTGAAGCGTCTCCTGCCCACGCTTTTTCAGCGCAGCATGGAGCAAAGTGTAAAGCTCATCACCCGGTATATTCATCTTCCCTCCTTGTGGTACCAGAAAAACATACCTTGGTGGTTCTTTTTAAGGAACCAGCAATTCACTAATCTGGAAATCTTTTCAACGTCATGGAAATAAAGATGAATACATTCAACGAGTTTGGACAGCCTGTAGGCGAAGCCCTTATCGACTGGCAGCCTCGTCAGCACCCGTCCCGGGTGGTCCTTCAGGGTGACTATTGTCGGCTTGAGCCGCTGCGCGTGGAGCATGCCCACGCGTTGTTCTCCGCCTATTCACTGGCCGAAGATACCCGCAGCTGGACGTGGCTGCTGCGTGAACCCGATGCCACCGCAGAGGAGTTTGCCGACTGGGTGGCGAGCGTAAGTGAGTTATCCGATCCCATCCACTTTACCGTTATGGACAACCGGACCCAGTCTCCTGTCGGGACGCTGTCCCTGATGCGGATCGATCCTAAAAACGGGGTCGTGGAAGTGGGGCACGTTCACTTCTCTCCTCTGTTAAGCCGCACGCCAGGGTCGACAGAAGCGCAGTATCTGCTGATGCGATACGTGTTCGATACCCTGGGGTACCGGCGTTATGAATGGAAGTGCAATAGCCTGAACGAGCCTTCCCGTAAAGCGGCGCTGCGTCTGGGCTTTCAGTTTGAGGGGCGCTTTCGTCAGGCGCTGGTCATAAAAGGCCGTAACCGGGATACCGACTGGTTTTCGATTCTCGACAAAGAGTGGCCGGCGCTGGCTAACGCCTTTGAAAGCTGGCTTGCCACCGACAATTTTACTGCCGATGGCAAACAGAAAAGATCCCTGGAAAGCTGGCGAGAAACGCGCGTTTAGCGTCTTTTTTTACGTCCCTGAACCGCCTTAAAGCGCGGATTAGATTTGCAAATCACGTATAAGCGTCCCTTGCGTTTGACAACCTGGCAATCCGGGTGGCGCTGCTTTGCACTGCGTAATGAGTTAAGTACCTGCATGATTAGCCCCGCTTCGCATTGAGAAAACCGCCAAAACGCTTGCGGAAGCGCGCTGCGCTGCCGTCCGTGGAGAACGTTTTTTGCTTACCGGTATAAAACGGGTGCGATTTTGAAGAAACCTCGATGGTGATGTACGGATACGTTTCACCGTCGAGTTCAATTTCGCGGTCGGTCCTAATGGTTGAGCCAACTTTAAAGTATTCATTAGCGCTGGTGTCGTGGAATACCACGGTGCGATAGGCTGGGTGGATATCGGGTTTCATCGTAAATCCTTTATGTTTTGTTATAACATAACAAAATAATATCCAGGCGAGGTTGAAAAAACAACCCCTCTCTTCTGACGATAATTTCTCGTATGCCTGAGATAAAATGAAAACCATGCCAACCACGTGCTATAACTATATCATTTCGCGGTAAAATCTTTCTCTTCAGGCAGGGAACTCAATGCCCAGGAACGGGTATACGAGGAAGGACACGACAGCATGAAAACCCGACATCTGGTCAGTCTGGTGACTGGCGTACTTATCTTTTCTGTGCTGGTCCCCATTTGCCTGAGCATCTGGCTGGCCCATCGCCAGGCGGAAGATAAATTCGCCGATGCGCTGGATAACTATGCCTCCCGCGTGCTGGTACGCACCGACAGGGTTGTGGATCAGGCAAAAGAAGCGCTCGATCACCTGCAGGCCTTTGAGGGCGTGCCGTGTAGCCCCTTGCAATTGCGGGAAATGCGCCGGGTCGCTTTCTCGTGGCGATATGTCCAGGAAGTGATTTATATCGACAACCTTCGACCGCTCTGCTCCTCCCTGGAGCAAACCAGCCATGCGTCCCCTTTCCCTCCTCCAATGCGCATTACCGAAGATGGTTACAGCGCGTGGCTGACCACGCAAAACGATCTTGGGTTTAACCGCTACATGACGGTGCTGGGAAAAGGCCACTACCTTGTCATGATCGATCCTGCCTCGCTGGTGGACGTGATCCCTTTCGGCGAGATAGCGATTGATGCCGCCCTGGTAGGAAGCGCAACGCACCGCATATTTGCCAGCAGCAGCAAGCTCGACTCTCACATCCGCGACATGGTTCAGGAGCGGGGTGTGAAAAGCGTGCAGTACAACGGTTCAATGTACGTCATGAAGTCTGTACCTGAGCTTGGGTTTACCGTTGTCGCATGGGCAACGCTCAAACCGCTGGCTGAAACCTGGCACCGGCAGCTTCTTTTCTGGTTACCGTTCGGCATGTTGATAAGCCTGCTCGCCGCACTGTTTGTCCTGCGGATCCTGCGGCGTATCCAGTCGCCGCGCAATCGCCTGCTTGACGCCATTAACAGCCGGGATTTTGTGGTCCACTATCAGCCCATCGTGGCGCTCTGTAGCGGAAAAATTGTGGGCGCTGAGGCGCTGACGCGCTGGCCACAGCCGGACGGAAGCTGCCTCTCGCCGGATATTTTTGTCCCCCTTGCCGAGCAAACGGGGCTCATCTCGAAGCTGACGCAGTTAGTCATCGAAAAGGTGTTTGAAGATATGGGCCACTGGCTGCAACGCTATCCGGATCAGCATATCTCCATTAACCTCGCCCCTGCAGATTTAACCTCCGGCATCCTGCCGCCTCTGTTGAGTCAGCTCCTGAATAAGTGGCAAATCCACCCCCGGCAAATCGCCCTGGAGCTCACCGAGCGCGGCTTTGCCGATCCCAAAATTAGCGCACCGGCTATCGCCGCATTTCGCCGTTCAGGCCACCCTGTCTATATTGATGATTTTGGCACGGGCTATTCCAGCCTGAGCTATCTGCAGGATCTGGACGTCGATACGCTAAAAATTGATAAATCGTTCGTGGATGCGCTGGAGTATAAAAACGTGACGCCGCACATCATTGAAATAGCGAAGTCGCTGAAGCTGGCGATGGTGGCGGAGGGCGTCGAAACCGCAGGGCAACTCGCCTGGCTACACCAACACGGCGTGCAGTACGGGCAGGGGTGGTACTACAGCAAAGCGCTGCCAAAAACGGAATTTATTCTCTGGGCAGAAAATAACCTCGGCACGCACGCTACTTGAGATAGGATTTCATCACCCGCAATACCACGCCAAGATCGGCTTCACGCTGCGCTTCTTCAGGCTCTTTCACCACATGATCGGTTAAATGCCCTTCGATCACCTGCATCATCATGCCATTGACCGCCCCGCGGATCGCCGCCAGCTGCTGTAACACCTCGGCGCATTCGTGATCGCTGTTGAGCATTTTCTCCAGCGCGGTGCTCTGCCCCTGAATTTTCTTCAGGCGAGTCAGTAACATTTTCTTGTCGCGAACGGTATGTGACATCTCTGTATCCCTTATTTTTTGGCTTTTAAAGCATATCACGCTCTACTCCCCCTGAGTATTTTTCTACTGGGGGGTAGTATTACGCTACTGGGGGGGAGTAGTATCTCCGCACGCTTTCCACTCCGGAATTTCCCATGACCGATTTTGCTTCACTCCTTCAGCAGGGCAACGCCTGGCTGTTTGTTCCCAGCGCTATCCTGCTCGGTGCGCTACATGGCCTGGAACCGGGCCATTCAAAAACAATGATGGCCGCCTTTATTGTTGCCATCCGAGGCACGCTGAAACAGGCGGTGCTGCTCGGCCTGGCGGCAACGCTCTCCCATACGGCGGTGGTCTGGCTCGTTGCGATGGCGGGATTATGGTTTGGTCGGGGCTGGGATGCACACACGTCCGAACCCTGGTTCCAGCTGATCTCCGGAGTGCTGATCGTTGCGATCGCCCTATGGATGGCGTGGCGAACCTGGAAAGAAAGCCAGCCGCACGATCGTCATCACCACCACGACCACCATGACCATGACCATGACTATGACCATGACCATGACCATGACCATGACCATGACCATGACCACCATCATGATCATCATCATCACCACGAACACTCGCTGGTTGAAGAAGAGTGGCAGGATGCCCACCAGCGCGCTCACGCGCAGGATATTAACCGGCGCTTCAGCGGTCAAAACGTCACCACCGGCCAGATCGTGATGTTTGGCCTGACCGGCGGGCTTATCCCCTGCCCGGCGTCCATCACCGTACTGCTGATCTGCCTGCAGCTGAAGCATTTCGCCCTCGGCGCGACGCTGGTGTTCAGCTTCAGCATTGGTCTGGCGTTAACGCTGGTCGCTTCCGGCGCGATTGCCGCCTTAAGCCTCAAGCACGCGACCAAACGCTGGCCCGGGTTTAGCGAATTCTCCCGTAAAGCGCCGTGGATCTCCGCTGCGCTGATTACCGTAGTAGGGATTTACATGAGCCTGCATGGCCTGAGCGGCATTCTGGCGTAAGACTGCGGCCACGCTCTGTGGCCGCATCTTCATGGTCAGCTAAGGGTTCTGCTGCCAGCTGAAGGTATAGCGAAGCTGGCGTGTCTGCAGGATGAACTCCGGAGAGACGCTGGGGCTCCAGGAGTCGTCGCCGCCCACGCCCATATGGAACGCATCGAGATTGAGCCAGCATCCCGGCTCTTCGCGCAGCAGATGATGATGGGTTGTCTCACGCAGCTGCTGCTGGCCGTAGCGGCTCACCGAGAAATGGAACCGGCCGTTCAGCTGATGCGTTCCCACCACAAGTTCCCGGGTATCGCAGCGCAAACCATTTTCCGTCGGGAAGATATACGGCGTGTGCATGGCCTCGAGAGGTAATGTCCAGCGACCCTGCTGCGCCGCCAGCTTTCTGTCCGGGTAGTTTTCATGCGGCCCCAGCCCCAGCCAGTGAACGTTTTCCGGCGTTTCGGCAAGATGAACGCTCAGGCCAACGCGCGCGGGTTCAGGGATATCAGACGCAACATCAATCTGAATATCGCCATGCAGAACGCCCCGATCGTCCACCCGCCAGACTTTACGACTCAGGAACAGCGCGTTGTCGCGATACTCAAGGACGTGCTGGGTTGTGACCACCACCTCACCTGCGTGCTGCTCTGCGTCACAGCGCAGCACGCGCGAGGTGAGATCGTACATGCCCGCCGCTTTCCAGCGCTCAACCCACGCGTTCGGATCGATCTGCGTCGCCTCGCTCACGCCAATGTCGTTGTCCAGCGGCGCGCGGCTGACGTTGTCCGTCAGAGGTGAAAGCAGCGTTTCAACGCCGTTTCGCCACCATTGGGACAGGTTTCCGGTTGCGCGATCGAACTGCCAGCGCTGTTGACGATGGGCGATCTCCAGGATGCGATCGTTTTGCGTTAACACTGGAGGCTCGCCCGCCGGGACTGGCGGAGCAATAAAGAGGGGAGCCGGAAGCGGCCACTGCTCCCACGCGCAGCGATGGTCAGCCGGAGACCACGGCGTTGCCCGCGGCTGGCGGACTTCAACGTTCAGCCAGACCTCACCCGGCCCGGCGTTCAGCTCCGGCAGGTCAATCTCCAGACGCTGGGAGCCTTCAGGCGCCATCGAGAGCGTCACCTCGCCCGCGGCCAGCACGTCCCCGTCCCGGGCAACCGTCCAGTTCAGCACTTCGTTATCGGTGTGGCGGAACAGGTAGCCGCTTTGCACCTCAATCACCAGCGGAGAGGTGCTGACCCGCGTAAAGGTAAAGAACTGCTGGGCACGCTGCGCCTCGTACAGCGCCGGGTGCGGCGTGCGATCGGGGAACACCAGCCCGTTAAGACAAAACTGCCGATCGTTCGGCTTATCCCCGAAGTCTCCGCCGTAGGCCCAGAACAAGTTGCCCTTTTCGTCCCGTTTCGTCAGGGCCTGATCGACCCAGTCCCAGACAAACCCACCCTGCAGGCGAGGATGGCTGCGAAACGCTTCCCAGTATTTCGCAAACCCGCCAAAGCTATTTCCCATCGCGTGGGCGTATTCACAGAGGATCAGCGGGCGCGTTTCGTCCGGCATACCGATCCATTTCTTGATTGACCATTTAGGCACTGCCGGGAAGGGCTGATCCCGATCGACCCGGGCGTACATCGGACAGACAATATCGGTCGCCGCCGTATTCGCGCCGCCGCCTTCATACTGCACCGGACGCGTAGGATCGGTGGTTTTCAGCCAGCGGTACAGCGCATCGTGATTCGCACCGTGGCCCGACTCATTGCCCAGAGACCAGATGATAACCGAGGGATGATTACGATCGCGCTGCACCATGCGGGTCACCCGCTCGCTCATTGCCGGCAGCCAGCGCGGATCGTCAGCAAGGCGGCTCATCGGCACCATGCCGTGCGTTTCGATATTGGCTTCGTCAACGACGTACAGCCCGTAGCGGTCGCAAAGCCGGTACCACAGGGGATGGTTCGGGTAGTGCGAGCAGCGCACGGCGTTGAAGTTGTGCTGCTTCATGATTTCGATATCGCGGCGCATGGTCGCTTCGTCCATCACCTGGCCGTTTTCCGGGTGATGCTCGTGCCGGTTAACCCCGCGGATCAGCAGCGGTTTACCGTTAAGCTTCAGCAGGCCATTGCTGATGTCAACGCGGCGGAAGCCCACGTCGCACGCCTCAACCTCCAGCACCTCACCCTGCGGGTTAAGAAGCGCAATCGTCAGGCGATACAGTTCTGGCGTTTCAGCGCTCCAGAGCGCGGGCTGGTCAACGGGGATCGCCGCCGTTAAGCGCTCTGCCCAGCTGCCGCGCTCGTCGACGATGGCAGATCCTGGACGCCGGGAAACGCTGGCGCATTTTTCACCCGTGCGCCACAGGGTCATGACCACCTCGCAGTCTGCAAAGCCAGCGCCTGCCAGCGCGACATCCACCTTCAGCACCGCGCGATCCAGCTCCGCATTCAGATCCGTCACCACATGATAATCGGCAATCTGCGTCTCGGGTTTATGCAGCAAGGTCACATCGCGGAAGATGCCGCTCATGCGCCACATGTCCTGATCTTCCAGATAGCTGCCGTCGCACCAGCGCAATACCATGACAGCAAGGCGGTTCTGCCCGGGGCGTAATGCCGCAGAGAGGTCAAATTCAGCGGGCAACCGGCTGTCCTGGGAATAGCCCATCCACTGTCCGTTGCACCAGAGATGGAACGCGGAGTTCACGCCGTCGAAGATGATGCGGGTCTGCCCGCTCTGAAGCCAGGCGTCATCCACCTCAAATGTGAGCGAGTAACAACCGGTCGGATTTTCCTGCGGCACAAAAGGTGGGTTTACGGGAATGGGATAGGTGACATTGGTATAGATGGGCGTGTCGAACCCCTGCATCTGCCAGTTAGACGGCACGGGCATCGCAACGGCATCGGCGCAATCTTCGGTTACCCATGCCTGAGGAACCCGCTCCGGCGCAGAAAAGAAGCTAAACCGCCAGAGCCCGTTGAGAGAGTGCCTGCTGGTGGATCTAGCGTCCTCTCTGGCAGAGGGTTCATTGCGCCAGCTGTGTAACGGCGCGTGTGCGGCCAGACGGTTCCACTGGGTGAGGCCAGGATTTTCCCAGTCCCGACGGGCCAGAATGGCGCTGAGGGTCAGCGGTGAAGTGGTAGACATAGTAACCTCTTTGCGAAGCGCTCACAATTTTGGTTAACATGCCCTGGCACCCGGCAACGGTAAAGCGTTCAATCGCGGGGTAGCGAGTCCGATCACAAAGTTTTATTTGCGGGCAATCTGCTCGGCAAGCAGTGCCAGACTTCTGAGCTGCTGCGCCAGATCCTCGCGTTCGGCCTGCTTAGGGTTGCGCCGTGCGCTGGAATGACGGGTAACCAGCGTCACCGGCAACTGAACCTGCCGGCACGCTTCGCCCCCGGAAGGCGCCAGCAGCCACTCCACGCTGCGTTCGCCCGCCTCGCGAAACGCCTGACGAATGGTCGTCAGCGGCGGGGAAAACCAGGCGCTGTCGGCCGTATCGTCAAACCCTACCACCGAAAGCTGGCCAGGGATCGCGATCCCTTTTTCCGCGCAGGCGCGCATCACCCCGAGCGCCATCTGATCGTTCGCCACCAGAATCGCGTCCGGTAATGCCGCACCCGACAGCAGCACGTGTCCCTTCTCGTAACCGCTGGCCGCGCTCCAGTCACCGTAGGCCACAGCCGTCGCGTTAAGACCCGCCTGCGCCAGCGTCGCTTTCCAGCCTGCCAGGCGCGCCCGTGCAGAGACCGAGCTCTCCGGCCCGCTCAACAGGGCAATATTCCGATGCTCCAGTGAAAGCAGATGCTCAACGCCCAGCCGCGCCCCCTGCTCGGCGTTAAACACGAGGCTGTTTACCCGCGCTGAGGGCGCCACATCGAGGAACAGCACCGGGACGGGCGACGCCAGCGCCCCGAGCTCTTCGGCGAGCGGATCGTCAAGCGGCACATTCACCAGCAGCGCGTCCACCCGCTGTGCCAGCAGCGTCTGAAGCGCGGCCTGACACTGCTGGGGTTGCTCCACCATGGAAATCAGGACGCTCGCCCCCTGTTCCGCCGCACGCGATTTGACCGCCGACACAATTTGCGAAGGCGCGTGCAGGGCCAGGTCGGTGGTGATGAGGCCCAGCGTACGGGTGCGTTTTCCCGCCAGCTGCTGCGCCCGAAGGTTAGGAACGTAGTGCAGCTCCGCCATCGCCTGCTGCACCTTTTCTCGCGTGCGAGCAGACACATGTTCCGCGTCGTTAATGACGCGGGAAACGGTCTGATAAGAAACCCCCGCAAGGAGGGCGACATCATAGAGAGTGATTGCTTTCATGCTTTCTGGCATCGCGATTTTCGAAGCGTCTATTCTGGCACAGCGACGCCGTTAAAACATGTGAGCGCTTCGCAAAATCAAACAACCTGCTCCGGCTGGGGTATTTCGGCAATGCGCGGCTTCTGGCGGAACCAGGGCAGACAGAGCTGGATAAGCGGGCCAATGGTCAGTGCATACAGTACGGTTCCCACCCCAAACGTGCCGCCAAGCACGCACCCAATTAGCAGGACGGACACCTCAATTGAGGTACGCACGCTGCGAATGGACCACCCCAGCCGGGCGTGAATGCCGGTCATCAGGCCGTCGCGCGGGCCTGGCCCGAAACCGGCCCCGATGTACATGCTGGTCGCAATCGCGTTCATCACGATGCCCGACACCAGGAAAGCAATTCGAACGGGTAACGAATCCAGTTCCGGGATAAGCGCCATGCTGGCGTCCGCCGCCAGACCGATACAAATCACGTTGCTGATCGTGCCAAGCCCCGGCATCTGGCGCAGCGGGATCCACAGCAGCAGCACCGCAGCGCCGACTAAAATGATCACCGTCCCGATAGTCATCCCCAGCTGCATCCCCACCCCGAGGTGAAACACATCCCAGGGATCGACACCCAAATCGGAACGAATAAACATCGCGGTGGAAAGGCCATACAGTCCTAAACCGACATAGAGTTGTAGCAGACGACGTACCATTTTTATCTTCTCCAGTGAACCAGGCTTTCATCCTGACCTAAAATGGCACTATGATTAATGTCCAGTTTTCAAATAGTGGACTGCATATGTCATCACGTCGCTTCGGAAGCCAGTCTCTGGTACGCCTTTTAGGCCACTGGCAGCAAGCCTCATCCCGCACCCCGCTCTGGCGACAGCTGGCCGACGCGCTGCGTCTGTTAATCCTTGATGGACGTCTGGCACTGAATACGCGGCTGCCTGGCGAGCGTGAACTGGCCACAGCGCTGGACGTGAGCCGAACCACCATCAGCAGCGCGCTCGCCCACCTGCGTGAAGAGGGGTACCTTGAAAGCCGCCACGGCAGCGGGTCGCGGGTCATTCTCCCGGACACGCGCGCCGTTCCCACCCTTTCCGCGGCGAGCGCCGCACTGGATCTCTCTACTGCCGCCCTGAATGCCGGGCCGGAGATCCATCAGGCTTATGCCCATGCGCTCACGGCCATTACCCCGCATCTCTCGCTGACGGGCTACGATCAGCTGGGGCTACCGACGCTGCGGGAGGCCATCGCTGCGCGCTATACCGCGCGGGGTCTTCCCACCCGCGCAGACGAAGTGATGGTGGTCAATGGCGCCGTCAGCGGCTTTGCGCTGGTGCTGCGGATGATGACCGGGCCGGGGGACCGCGTCGTGGTCGATCATCCCACCTATCCGCTGGCGATTGCCGCCATTCAGGGGGCGCAGTGTCGGCCAGTCGGGGTGTCGCTGCCGGAAACCGGCTGGGATACGGATGGCTTTGCCGCAACGCTTGCCCAGACGGCGCCGCGCCTGGCCTACCTGATGCCAGATTTTCATAATCCGACCGGGCGCTGTATGGATATCGCCACCCGTCGGGCCATCACGGATATTGCAGCTCAAACCCGCACGGCGCTGGTGGTGGATGAAACGATGGTGGATCTCTGGTTTGATGCGCCTCCCCCGCCACCGCTGGCCGCCTTTAACCCGCAGGCCACCGTCATCACCTTAGGCTCTGCCGGAAAAAGCTTCTGGGGCGGGCTGCGTCTCGGCTGGATCCGCGCCTCATCGCGCATCATCGCCACCCTTGCCCAGACGCGGGATACTCTGGATTTAGGCTCGCCGCTGCTCGAACAGCTGGCAATGCAGTGGCTCATTAACAACAGCGAGACGTTTCTGCCCGCACGCCGGAAGATGCTGGCGGAACGGCGCGATCGATGTGGTGACCTGCTGCGCGAGCATTTCCCGGAGTGGAAATTCCACGAGGCGGAAGGCGGGCTCTCTTACTGGATAGAGCTTCCGGGCATGCTGGCGACACAGCTTGCCGCGCGGGCAGAAATAATCGGGATTAACCTGGGAACCGGGACGCGATTTGGTTTATCGGGGGCGTTTGACCGCTATTTACGGATGCCCTTCTCGCTCGAATCGACAGAGCTTGAGCAGGCGTTGCTGAGGATCAAACCGTTATGGCTCGCCCTGAATAAAAACGTGCCATCGTTAAAACGCAGCGTGATCTAATATTAAAATATTTGAAGCAGATCATAAAATAAAAACTGCTGACTGTAACATATGCAGTCAGCAGTTTTCACTGGTCAGGGTTTAATGCTGAGGAGGAATAGGAAAGCCTTTTAGTGAAATAACGAAGTTATCACCGTCTTTCTTTATTTTTGCACCGGTATCACACCAGTCAGACGCAATACGAAAGAACTCATCGCTTCCAACATTCCAGCCAAGACGTACATGCTTCACGTAGCCTGAACGCAACAGATCGCAGGCCTCGTTGTAGTCACTGGCGGTTGACAGTTGTTGTTTCATTTTCTCTTCTTCAGAAGTTTACGTAGAGCCTTGATTTCTTTAGGAGTAAAAGGAGAAACACTCTCTTCTTCCGTATGCTGATTATCAATATCCTCTTCCGATACTCCCGCCTCTTCTACTGCTTCGAACGCCAGCAGCAGCAGTTTCTCTGTCGTCACGCTTAAATTCTCGTTATTGACTTCCGCATAGTGGCGAAGCCTTTCTTTTAGCGCGTCATCAATCTTAACGTTTAATACCGCTGTAGCCATGTTTGTCACTTCCCTTCGGAATAAGTACTTTATTTAATACACGAACTTAACAATGTTATCCAGATATATATTTTTTTGAGTTATGGAACAAAATAACCGTCCGATTATAAAATGACAGTCTATTATTACAGGTTTATGACAATAATATTTCAGTGCAATGAAATATATATTACACGATACAGGCGTAGTTTTATTGTGGAGTAATGCTTTGAGGGAGAGGTGAAGCTGAAGAATCTTATGAGGCTACAAATGGGTGGGGGCCCTGCCAGCTACATCCCGGCACACACGTCGTCTGCCCTGGCTGCTTCCTTCCGGACCTGACCTGGTGAACAGAGTAGCGTTGCGGGAGAACCAACAGAGCCCCCATTGAGAGCGTTGATAACCAACGCGCTGGCGCATTATCCCTGTGCTAAAGCCCAATTGCAAGCGACCAGCAACCGGATGCTGGTTTCTTGCGCAAACAGGCGCAGCAATCATGAAGATCTTCGTTTACCATAGCTTTCCAGAAACTCCCCACAGGTAAAGGTATGGACGAACACGACTCCTTTCCACAGCGCGTATGGCAAATCGTGGCCTCAATCCCGGAAGGCTACGTCACCACCTATGGTGATGTCGCGCGTCTGGCCGGTTCCCCGCGCGCGGCGCGACAGGTTGGAGGCGTCCTGAAACGGCTGCCGGAAGGCAGTACGCTGCCCTGGCATCGGGTGGTGAACCGTCATGGCGCCATTTCACTCACCGGGCCGGATCTTCAGCGTCAGCGTCAGGCGTTACTTTCAGAGGGTGTGCAGGTGTCAGGGTCGGGTCAGATCGATTTGCAGAAGTTTCGCTGGGTGTATTGACCCCTCTCCCGGAGGAGAGGGGAAATGCAGAAATTACATCTGAGTCGGTGGAGTTGGCAGAGACGGCTGATTGGTCTGCGGTGCGACCGGCACTTCGGTCTGCTGCACCGGCACCAGGTTCAGATCGATTTTTGTCCCACCGTTGTTGATCGCTTCCTGGACCGTATCGGTGATAAAGACCAGC
Source organism: Enterobacter cloacae complex sp. ESBL7 (assembly GCF_041679625.1). Lineage (NCBI taxonomy): Bacteria > Pseudomonadati > Pseudomonadota > Gammaproteobacteria > Enterobacterales > Enterobacteriaceae > Enterobacter > Enterobacter cloacae complex sp. ESBL7. The sequence continues at coordinate 152,910 of NZ_JBGORN010000001.1, read as the reverse complement.
TTGCCGTTGATGGTTACCGCTGCGCTCAGCAGGATACGGGCGTTAGGCTGCACGTCCGACGGGTTATACGGCAATACGAAGCTAAACGGCGCCTGCTTGCCTTCAGTACGAACGGCACGCTGGGCAACGACTTTCGACGGCGCGTCGGCCAGAGAAGCATCAGACAGCGTTACGGTTAATACCGCATCCGGCGGCAACGCCACTTTCTGTTTAATCCAGATGGTACCGGAAACATTAGGCTGCTGAATGGATTGCTGCGAAAGGGTATTAATCCCGTTCGGGTCGGCTGCTGGTACTGGCACTTGGGCGCTTTTACCGGCACAGGCGGACAACGCCACCGCAATAGCTACACCACTTAGCATGGGCACGAGTTTCATTGAAGTCTCCTTATCAATGCACCAGCGGGATCGATCCCATCCGATGTTGTTTCAATCACATAACGTATTCAAGTGTGGCACAGATCACCGATTTATGCCTGAAAACGTGCCGATATTCAGATTATTCTACCCATCGGACCACTTTCATTTCTGCGTTATACTCTGCCTATCTTTCGCTACGGCGTTTATTGAGGACAACTATGAGTCAGGCACTGAACAATCTGCTGACATTACTGAATCTGGAAAAAATTGAGGAAGGACTCTTTCGCGGACAGAGCGAAGATCTCGGCTTACGCCAGGTCTTCGGGGGGCAAGTCGTTGGACAAGCACTGTACGCAGCAAAGGAGACTGTCCCGGCAGACCGTCTGGTGCATTCGTTCCACAGCTACTTCTTACGCCCTGGCGATAGCGCAAAACCGATTGTGTATGACGTTGAAGTCCTGCGAGACGGCAACAGCTTCAGCGCGCGCCGCGTAGCAGCTATTCAGAACGGCAAGCCGATCTTTTACATGACCGCCTCTTTCCAGGCGCCGGAACCCGGCTATGAGCATCAAAAAGTGATGCCCCCGGCTCCGTCGCCCGACTCTTTAAAATCAGAGACGGATATCGCCCGCGCGCTGGCGCATCTGCTTCCGCCGCAGGTCAAAGAGAAGTTTCTCTGCGATAAGCCGCTGGAGATCCGCCCGGTTGAGTTCCACAACCCGATGAAAGGCCATACCGCCGAGCCGAAACGCCAGGTCTGGATCCGTGCCAACGGGAGCGTGCCGGAAGATTTCCGCGTGCATCAGTATCTGCTCGGCTATGCGTCAGATTTCAACTTCCTGCCGGTGGCGCTGCAGCCGCACGGGGTTGGTTTCCTGGAAAAAGGGATGCAGGTCGCGACGATCGATCACTCCATGTGGTTCCACCGTCCGTTCAACATGAATGAGTGGCTGCTTTACAGCGTGGAGAGTACGTCAGCGTCGAGCGCGCGCGGGTTTGTGCGCGGGGAGTTTTATACTCAGGACGGCGTGCTGGTCGCATCTACGGTGCAGGAAGGGGTGATGCGTAATCGCGGGTGATTGTGTACGGCCTAATGCCCTCACCCTGCCCTCTCCCACGGGGAGAGGGAATACACATTAAAAACGGCAACCGAAGTTGCCGTTTTGCTTTTGCCTTGTGCGGCCTGATGCCCTCACCCTGACCCTCTCCCCCGGGAAGAGGGAATACACATTAAAAACGGCAACCGAAGTTGCCGTTTTGCTGTTTATCAGGCGTTATACGCATTCTCGCCGTGGCTGTTGACGTCCAGACCTTCGCGCTCCTGCTCTTCCGGTACGCGCAGACCCACCGTCATATCCGCCAGCTTATAGCCAATGAAGGCTACAACGGCAGACCAGACAACGGTGATTGCAATACTTTCCAGCTGCACCAGCACCTGATGAACCATGGTCACGCCTTCTGCGTAACCCACGCCACCGAGCGATTTCGCGGCGAAGATACCGGTCATGATACAACCCACGATGCCGCACACGCCGTGGACACCAAACACATCGCATGGGTCGTCAACGCGCAGCACACGTTTCAGTGCGGTCACGCCCCACAGACCCGCCAGACCGGACACCAGGCCGACCAGCAGCGCGCCACCCACGCCGACATAACCACATGCTGGCGTAATGCCAACCAGACCGGCAATGGCACCCGAACAGGCACCCAGCAGAGAAGGTTTGCCGCGTACCGCCCACTCGCCAAACACCCAGGAGAGGATTGCACCCGCCGTCGCCACAACGGTGTTCACGAAGGCCAGCGCGGCGATTTCGTTTGCTGCACTTGCCGAGCCGGCGTTAAAGCCAAACCAGCCAAAGTAGAGGATAGCCGTACCGGTAAACACCATCGGCAGGTTGTGCGGTTTAAACGCTTCTTTACCGAAGCCCACGCGTTTGCCAATCAGATAGGCACCCACCAGACCCGCTACCGCGGCGTTGATGTGTACAACGGTACCGCCCGCGAAGTCCAGCGCGCCGTGCGTTGCCAGCAGACCGCCACCCCAGACCATGTGCGCAATCGGCACATAGGAGAGCGTCATCCAGACCACCACGAAGATCAGCACGGCAGAGAAACGAATACGCTCGGCGAGCGCGCCCACAATCAGCCCGACGGTAATACAGGCGAAGGAGCCCTGGAACGCAACGTGGATGTACTGATAGAAACTGCCCATCAGCGCGGTCAGCTCAATATTTTTCAGCATCACCCAGTCGAAGTTACCAAAGAACGCGTTGCCCGTACCGAACGCCAGAGAGTAACCGTAAACCACCCACAGCACGCAGACCAGTGCGAACGTCACGGCAACCTGCGTCAGCATGGAGAGAACGTTTTTGCCACGGATCAGACCGCCGTAGAACAGCGCAATGCCCGGAATTGACATGAACAGCACCAGCGCGGTGCTGATCATCATAAAGGCGTTATCGGCTTTGTCGACCACCGCAGGGGTAGCAGCCAGCGCCAGGCCCGGCAGCAGCGCCAGCGAACCCAGACCCGTTTTAAGTGTTGCTATCTTCATTTTCTCGATCCCTATCACTGTGTGCCAGGCGTTATTTACAATGCCGCTTCGTCAGATTCGCCGGTACGGATGCGAATGACGCGCTGCAGTTCGGCAACGAAAATTTTGCCGTCGCCAATTTTGCCGGTATAGGCCGCTTTGCTAATGACATCAATGACTTCATCAAGCTGATCGTCAGCAATCGCGACATCAATTTTTACTTTTGGCAGAAAGTTAACGCTGTATTCCGCCCCGCGATAAAGCTCGGCATGACCCTTCTGACGACCAAAGCCTTTCACTTCGGTGACAGTCAGTCCCTGAATACCCATTGAAGACAACGCTTCACGCACGTCTTCGAGTTTGAATGGTTTGATTACAACCGTAACCAGCTTCATAGATCCCCTCCAGTCAGAATTCGGTAATGGCCGCAGCTTACGCAGAGGGTATTGCAAGGGGTGTGCCAGAAATGAAAACGAGGGGGAACGGCGGCGCACAGAGCATTACGCGGCCTTAATAAACGAACAGGTGAAAAAAAACGCACCATGCCGGTGCAGAGTGCGTTTCAGTTTTGCACCAACAGGAATGACAGTTAGCGCGTCGCCTCATTTTGGTGCATCAGGCGCTAAGCGACTCTTCATCACGCACGCTGGCCGCCAGCTCTTCGCCCGCCAGCTGCAGCTGGTACATCTGCCAGTAGCGCCCTTTGGCTTCCAGCAGTTCACGGTGCGTACCGCGTTCAACGGCCTGTCCGCGATGTAGCACCAGAATGGTATCGGCATCGACGATGGTGGAAAGACGGTGGGCAATCACCACCAGCGTTGTATGGTCGCGTACGGCGGCCAGCGCCTGCTGGATGGCCTGTTCGGTGCCGGAATCAATACTGGCCGTGGCTTCATCCAGAATCAGTATCTGCGGCGTTTCAATCAGCACCCGCGCCAGCGCCAGGAGCTGCTTTTGCCCGACGGAAAGATTGTTCCCCTGCTCGCCCAGTTTGGTATTGATCCCATCGCTAAACCCGCGCGCCAGCTCTGCCAGCTGCACTTTTTCCAGCACGTCCCAGACCTGCTCCTGGGAGTAGTCTCGCCCCAGGGTCACGTTGGCGTAGAAGGTATCGGCCAGCACGACCGGATCCTGCTGCACCATCGCGACGCCTTTACGCAACACGGTGTGGCTGAGAGACGCAAGCGGGCGCCCGTCGAGGCGGATTTCGCCGTGCGTGACCGGGTAATAGCCCATCAACAGACTGGCAAGCGTGCTCTTACCGCTGCCGGTATGCCCCACCAGCGCCACGAAACCGCGCGACGGAACGTCAAGCGTGATGTCCTGCAGCACCAGCCGGTCTTCGCGATAGGCAAACGAGACGTTATCAAAGGCGATACTCCCGCTTTGCAGAGGCCGCTCGTCATTGCCGTAGGCCTGGCGCGGCCTGTCCATCAGCTCAAACACGCGCTCACCGGCGACCACCGCCTGCTGCAGCATCGATTGCTGGGTGGTAAGCTCGATCAACGGCTCGTTAAGACGCCCGAGATAGCTGATAAAGGCGTACAGCACGCCCACTTCAATCGTACCGTTTGAGCTCAGCCCGAAGAGCATCAGCAGCCCGCAAAGCACCAGCGCCGAGAAAAGGCTCAGCAGCGGACGCAGCAGGAAACCATCAAGCCGCAGCGTCTGCATACGCGCCATGTAGTGCGAACGGCTGGCTTCCCCCATGCGTTCGCCAAAGCGCGCCTGCTGGCGGAACTGCTGGATGACGCTCATGCCGTTGATCACTTCGTTGAAGCCATCGTTAATGTCGGCCAGATACGCGCGCACCCGACGCACGATTGGCGTGCTGTAGCGCTGGTAAATGACCATGACAATCAGCACCGCCGGGAAGATGGTGATCGCCACCAGCGCCATGCGCCAGTCGAGGCTGAACATCGCCACCAGCATCGCGCCAATCAGCGCCGCGCTGCGTAACACCGTCGCGACCACGGTAACGTACAGATCGCGGATCACCTCGGTATCGTTGGTCACGCGCGAAATCACCTGCCCGACCGGCTGGATATCAAACTCGCTGAGCGGCTGGCGAAGCGCCGCGTCCATCACATCCGTACGTAGCTGCTGAACAACGCCCACGGCTGCGCGGTTAAACAGCAGCGACTGCGCATAGTGCAGCCCTGCCGCCGCCAGCTGCAGGCCAACGTAGGCCACGCCTAAGCCCGCCACCAGCCCCAGCGGAAGGTAGCTTTTGGCGACCATGTTGTCGATAAAATAGCTGATGAGCAGCGGACCGCTCACCTCAGCAATCGCCGCAATCCAGAGTAGAAGCACGGCCACGGAGAGCGGTTTACGCCATGGCGAGCCGTAGGCCAGCAGACGCTTGAGCGTCGGCCACATCGTTCCGAGCTTACGCATTGGCGGCCTCCTCATCCTGCTCCGGCGCATCGTCCAGCGCCGCCTCAAGCTGTTGATAGCGGTACATATCGCAATACCAGCCCGGCTGCTCGGCAAGCGTTTCATGCTGCCCGCGCTGGGCAATGTGCCCGTGCTGTAAGACCACAATTTCGCTGGCTTCGGTGAGCGCCGACAAGCGGTGGGCGCTGATAATCACCGTGTGTCCGTCGCCCCACTGGCGCAGGTTATGCAGAATTTGATGCTCGGTACGGCCGTCCACGGCGGAAAGCGCATCATCCAGGATCAGAATTTCAGCATTCAGCAGCAGCGCGCGGGCAATCGATATACGCTGCTTTTGCCCGCCGGACAGCATGACGCCGCGTTCCCCGACTTCCGTTTCGTACCCCTGCGGCAGACGCAAAATATCATCATGAACGCTGGCCAGACGCGCCACATGTTCAATCTCTTCCTGCGTCGCCCCGGGGCGTCCCAGGGCAATGTTGTTTGCCACGGTGTCCGAAAATAAAAACGGCGTCTGGCTGACGACCGCCAGTCGACCGCGCCACTCGTCCAGCAGCAGTCTGGTCAGGGGGATATCGTGAAAGCGGATATCGCCCTCGGTGACGTCAAAGTGGCGCTGAAGCAGAGAGAGCACGGTACTTTTGCCGGATCCCGTCGGGCCGCAGATCCCCAGCATCTGGCCTGGCTGAAGCGTAAAGCTAACGTTCTCCAGCACCGGATGCTCCGTATGCGGATAGACAAACTTGCGGACGTCGACGGTCATGACGCCGCGCCCTTCCGGTACGGCCTCGCTACCGTCGATGACCACCGGCGCTTCGGCCAGCATGGCGCGAATGCGGCTGTAGGCAGCGCTGCCGCGCTCCACGATGTTAAACATCCAGGCCAGCGCCAGCATCGGCCAGATCATGAGCCCCAGATACATCGCAAAGCTGGTCAATTGCCCCAGGGTAAGCGTGCCCTGCACCACCATCCAGCTTCCGCCGCCAATCGCCAGCATATTTGCCATGCCGATTGCGATATAAATCGTCGGGTCAAAACGGGCGTCGATACGCGCGACGCGCATGTTTTTCGCCCCCGTGTCTGCCGCATCGGCGGCAAACAGCGCAGACTGACGGTCTTCCAGGCCAAACGCTTTGATCATGCGGATGCTGGTCATGCTCTCCTGGGTGCGATCGTTCAGAGACGAAAACGCCGCCTGCGCCAGCTTGAAGCGCTCGTGCAGCTGTTCGCCATAGCGATTGATCGCCAGCGCCATGATCGGCATCGGCAGCAGGGCGAGCAGGGTCAGCTGCCAGCTGATCTGCGTGGACATCACGATCAGCACCGCACAGCCCATCACCAGCGAGTCCACCAGCGTCAGCACTCCTTCCCCGGCGGCAAAGACCACGCGATCGACGTCGTTCGTCGCGCGGGCGATGAGATCCCCGGTGCGATGACGAAGATAAAATTCGGGATGCTGTCGGCTCAGCTGGCGGTAAAAATCTTCACGTAGCTCAACGGCCAGCTGATAGGACGCACCAAACAGCAGCACGCGCCAGACGTAGCGCAGCAGATAAACAATGACCGCCGTCAGCACCAGCGTGCCGACCCACATCAACACCCGTGCGGTGGTGTAATGCTGCTCGGTGACGCCATCCACGACGTACCCCACCACTTTCGGCGGGATCAGCTGCAGGATGGCAATAATAATAAGCAGGGCGACTGCACCGAGGTAGCGTTGCCACTCCCGACGAAAGTACCAGCTTAGTTGGGCAAATAATCGCACGCGGTTTGTTCCTGAAGGTATTTTACGAAGTTATTCAATGGGTAATGCTGTGGTGTATTTAATCTGTTCCATGGCAAAGCTTGAGGTGACGTCCGACAAACCCGGAACGCTGTTCACCAGCCGCTTGTAGAAATCATCATAGCGCTTCATGTCGGCCACCTGGACGCGCATCAGGTAATCATACTCTCCGGCCATACGCCAGAAACCGAGCACCTCGGGCATCTCAGACACCTGAGTGACGAAGCGGCAATACCACTCGCTGCTGTGATGCTGGGTTTTTATCAGCACAAATGCCGTCAGCCCAAGCCCCAGTTTTTCGGGATCTAACAACGCGACGCGCCCCAGAAGAATGCCGTCATCTTCCAGCTTCTTAAGCCGCTTCCAGCACGGGGTGGTGGTCAGATTAACGGCATCTGCCAGCGCCTGCAAAGAGAGGGTACAGTCATTTTGCAGCAATGAAAGGAGCTTGCGGTCAATTTTATCTAGCATACCCACCTCACAGAGAAAATTTTTCTCTCTTCATTCTATTTTAAAGGCCAGATAGCAACAATTTTTTCTGTGCTTTTCGCTATCCTAGGCACAAAATGACAAACGGATAACGATGATGAATAGCACCTGGGTTAAACATGCGATCAGCGAAATCAATGCCGACTATCAGCGCTCGGCGGATACGCACCTGATTCGCCTTTCCCTGCCGGGATTTGACGGCATTCAGCTCTATCTGAAAGATGAAAGCACCCATCCCACCGGTAGCCTGAAGCATCGCCTGGCGCGCTCGCTGTTTTTATACGGTTTATGTAACGGCTGGATTAAAGAAGGCACCACTATTATTGAATCTTCGTCCGGTTCAACGGCGGTGTCCGAAGCCTATTTCGCCCGCCTGCTGGGCCTGCCGTTTATCGCGGTAATGCCGTCCTGCACCGCAAAACGCAAAATCGAACAGATCGAATTTTACGGCGGACGCTGCCACTTTGTGGAAAGCGCCTGCGAAATCTACGCCGCCTCCGAAATGCTGGCCCGTGAGCTGAACGGTCACTATATGGACCAGTTCACCTTCGCCGAGCGCGCGACCGACTGGCGCGGCAATAACAACATTGCCGACAGTATTTTCCGCCAGATGACCCACGAACCGCATCCGGTTCCGTCCTGTATCGTCATGAGCGCCGGTACCGGCGGCACGTCAGCCACGATTGGACGCTACATCCGCTGTCAGGGATACGATACCCAACTGATGGTGGTTGACCCGCAGAACTCCGTGTTCCTCGACTACTGGCAAAACCGCAATGCGGAGCTGCGCAGCCCGGTGGGCAGTAAAATTGAAGGGATTGGCCGCCCGCGCGTGGAGCCCTCTTTCATCCCCGACGTCGTGGATGAGATGATGCGCGTGCCGGATGCCGCAAGCGTGGCAACGGCGCACTGGCTGGAAACGCAGCTGGGGCGCAAAGTGGGCGCATCGACGGGCACAAATATGTGGGGCGCACTGCAGCTTGCCGCCCGTATGCGCGAAGAGGGCCGTACCGGTTCCATCGTCACGCTGCTGTGCGACAGCGGCGAACGCTACCTTGAAACTTACTACAACGCGGAGTGGGTGCAGGCCAACATCGGCGATATCGCTCCGTGGAAAGCGCAGATTGCAGAACTGGTGAAATAAAAAAAGCCAGACCGAAGTCTGGCTTGCTGGAAGGGTCTCACTATTCGGGGGAATACGGGAGATTGTTGTTGTCCAGCCAATGCGTCAAAAAATGGGACACTGCTTCATTGCGGCAGTGGCCAATAACCGGCAGATGGGGAAGTTCTGCTTTCAGCTGCGCCATCGCATTCCCCATGATCAGACCGCGACCTACGCTACCCAGCATTTCGCGGTCGTTCATGGCGTCACCAAACGCCATACACTCCTGCAGCGTTAAGCCCAGGTGGTCGCTCAGCACCGCCAGAGCGGAGCCTTTGTTACAACCCACCGGCAGCACTTCCAGACAATCCACCGCCGAGAAGGTCAGGTGCGCCCGGTCACCCAGCGCCTCATTCAGCTGAATCCGTAAGCGACACAGATCGTCATGATCGCCGCAGAAGCAGATCTTGGTTACCGCATGAGCGGGGATCCGACGCAGATCGATAAGCTGATATTTGAAACCGCTGTATACATGCGCGTGCAGCAGTTCAGGAATTTCACGTCCGGTAAACCAACCCCGATCGTTAAAGACATGGATACTGGCCTGCGTGTCCCAGGTGCTGTGCAGCACGATGTCCGCCACTTCCGGGTTGAGATCCTGCCGGTGCAGCACATCGCCTTCTACGGAGTGAATTCGCGTCCCGTTGCCGGTGATTAGAAAGGCGTCGAGGGAAAACGCGCCCAGCAAATGGCGCATCTCCAGCACATGGCGGCCAGTGGCAAACGTCAGGGTGACATCACGCTCGCGCAGGCGCTTCAGCGTGTTCAGGGTTTTTTCCCCTAAACGGTGATCCGGCATTAACAGCGTACCGTCCATATCAAATGCAGCGAGCCGAGCCATGATTACTCCCGAAATGTGATGCGGTTAACTTGTGCAACAGTATCGTGTGAGATATACGGAAGTAATAGTGAATAGATGAAAATTATTGTTCCGGGTTTCTTATGCGCCAGCTCAATCGACTCAACCAGTATCACCGCCTCTGGCAGCCTTCGCAGGGTGCAACGCAACAGGTCACCATCAGCGAGCTGGCCGCCCGCTGTTTTTGTAGCGAGCGGCATGTCCGAACCCTGCTGCGCCAGGCCCAGGAGGCGGGCTGGCTCAGCTGGCGAGCGCAGTCTGGCCGCGGTAAGCGCGGTGAGCTCACGTTCCATGTCGCCCCGGAGTCACTGCGCAATGCGATGATGGAAGAAGCGCTGAAAAGCGGGCAGCAGCACAACGCGCTGGAACTGGCGCAGCTTGCCCCTGAAGCGCTGCGGTCATTACTGCATCCTTTTTTGGGCGGGCAGTGGCAAAACGACACGCCGACGCTGCGCATCCCCTACTATCGCTCGCTGGAGCCGCTTCAGCCGGGTTTTTTACCGGGCCGGGCAGAGCAGCATCTGGCGGGAGAGGTCTTCTCAGGCCTGACGCGTTTTAACGGTAATAGCAGTGAACCTACGGGCGATCTGGCGCATCACTGGGATGTCTCTGCTGACGGCCTGCGCTGGCATTTCTACATTCGCTCCACCCTGCACTGGCATAACGGCGATAAAATAGAAACGCCGCAACTCCAGCGAAGTCTGACAGCGCTGTTGACGCTTCCTGCCCTGCGCACTCTGTTTCAGAGCGTCTTATGTATTGAAACAACGCATCCACAGTGTCTGACGTTTACGCTGCATCAACCGGACTACTGGCTGCCGCACAGGCTGGCAACCTACTGTAGCCGTCTGGCGCATCCCGACCATCCTGTGGTTGGCAGTGGCCCGTTTCGGCTGGCCGCCTTTGAGCCCGACCTGGTTCGTCTGGAAAGCCATGAGCAGTATCACCTGAGCCATCCGCTGCTCAAAGCCATCGAATACTGGATCACTCCCCAGCTTTTTGATTACAGCCTGGGCACCAGCTGTCGTCACCCGGTGCAAATCGCGATCGGCGAGGCCGACGAGCTGGAAAGTCTGCGTCTGGTAAGCAGCAGCACCAGCCTGGGGTTCTGTTACCTCACGCTAAAACAGAGCGCGCGCCTGAGTGAGATTCAGGCAAAGCGGCTTATCAATATCATTCATCTCTCCAGGCTTCTTCACACACTTCCGCTAAACGAAGGGCTCATCACGCCCACCCAGGAACTGCTTCCCGGCTGGACCATCCCCGAATGGCCTGATTTATCGGACGTCACCCTCCCTGAAGCGTTGACGCTGGTTTACCATCTCCCTGTTGAGCTTCACACCATGGCCAGCCAGTTGAAGGCATACCTGGCGCTACAGGGGTGTGAACTGACCGTCATCTTTCACGACGCCAAGACGTGGGACGGATGCCTGGAGCTTGCCGATGCAGACATCATGATGGGGGACAGGCTGATTGGCGAAGCGCCGGAATATACGCTTGAACAGTGGCTGCGCTGCGATGCCCTCTGGCCGCACGTTCTTAGCGCTCCGGCTTACGCCCATCTGCAAGCCACGCTGGATGCGGTACAGACTCAGGCCGAGGCTCGGAATAGACACGCGGGGCTGCAAGCCATCTTTAACCGGTTAATGGAGAGTGCGGTGCTGACGCCACTCTTTAATTATCAATACCAAATCAGTGCTCCGCCTGGCGTGAATGGTATACGCCTCAACACCCGCGGCTGGTTTGACTTTACCGAAGCCTGGCTGCCCGCGCCCAAATCGTGAAGAAGCTGGTCGCCGTCGTGGTCAGACGGTAACATAACGTTTTTACCGTAACAGTCGAGATGATTTATGAAACGTGCCGTCGTCGTGTTCAGCGGAGGACAAGACTCAACTACCTGCCTGGTCCAGGCCCTTCATCAGTACGATGAAGTTCACTGTGTCACTTTCGATTATGGTCAGCGTCATCGCGCTGAAATCGACGTTGCCCGTGAACTTGCCCTGAAACTGGGCGCACGCGCGCACAAGGTGCTGGACGTTACGCTGTTAAATGAACTGGCCGTGAGCAGCCTCACCCGCGACAGTATTCCTGTACCAGACTATGAACCCGATGCCAGCGGTATTCCAAATACCTTCGTGCCGGGCCGTAATATCCTGTTCCTGACCCTGACGGCGATCTACGCCTACCAGGTAAAAGCCGAAGCGGTGATCACGGGCGTGTGCGAGACCGACTTCTCCGGCTACCCGGACTGTCGTGATGAGTTCGTGAAAGCGTTAAACCACGCCGTTAATCTGGGGATGGCGAAAGAGACGCGCTTTGAAACTCCGCTCATGTGGCTGGATAAAGCCGAAACCTGGGCGCTGGCGGACTACTGGGGCAAGCTGGACCTTGTTCGCAGCGAAACGCTCACCTGCTATAACGGTATCAAAGGCGACGGTTGCGGCCAGTGCGCGGCCTGTAATCTGCGCGCTAACGGGCTAAACCACTATCTTGCCTATAAATCCGGCGTGATGGCCGCGATGCAGAAAAAGACCGGTCTTAAATAGGGCTACTTGACCGTGCTGTCGAACAGTTTCACACCGGCAGCACGGGTGACTTTCATCAGCGTTGTCAGCGTTGGGTTGCCGTTGTCTGATAGGGTTCGGTATAGCTGCTGACGGGACAGACCTGCTTTGGCAGAAATTTCTCCAATACCGCCTCGCGCTTCAATGACCTGACGGAGTGCAATGAGATAGGCAGGGATTCCCTGCTCTTCATAGATCTCTTCCAAGGCTGTTTGCAGATAACGCTGAGCGTAGGAAGGATTCTCTCGCAGCATTTTCACAACAGCATCATGGTGGCTAACGGAGCTCGAATATTTTCGTTCAGTGGCGCTCATAGGAATGTCCTTTTGTTTGATGATCTTTCCAGTAATCTATTGCCAGTTTGATATCCGCTTTTTGGCTCTTTTTGTCACCACCGATCAGTAACAATAAAACCTGCCGATTCTCTACTGAAAAAAAGATTCTGTAGCCGGGGCCACTGTCGACTCGCATCTCCCAAACACCTTCCCTGAGATACCTGTAATCGCCAAAATTACGTTTTATCGCGCGGTTAATCCGCATAAGGATCCGGAAAACCATATCCGGATCCCTTCGATTCATTCTAGCTACCCACTCCTCAAACGGTACTTTCCCGTCACGGGTCCGGTAGCGTTCAACGACATAGTCCCTGTCCATTATTCTATCCCTGAAAAATCCTTTTGTCTTTTATAAAAGACAACATTTCTAAGCGATCATCAACTCCAGCTTTTCCCGCAATTCCCCTTCCAGCGGCAGCGCTTTCTGCGTTTTCAGATCGATACAGACGAACGTGATCAACGCATCTGCGACCACCTGCCCTTCTGGATCGAGCGTCACCACCTGGCTTAAGACCCCGCTTTTGCCATTGATCTGTTGCACCTGGCTGGTGATCGTGAGCACATCACCCAGCACGGCTGGACGGCGGTAGTTGATGTTGATATTGACAACCACAAACGCGATGTTGTGCGCGGTCAGCCACTGAAAGCTTTCGCTGTTTTCCAGCCCGTCCCAGCGCGCTTCTTCAAGAAACTCAAGATAGCGAGCATTGTTCACATGCTGATAAACGTCGAGATGAAAACCGCGTACTTTGATTTTTGTCTGCATAGCGCAATAGCCTTTACTGTTATTGTAGGAAGAGAGGTCATAACTGGTATGACCTCTTTATCCTGGCAAAATTTTGCCGCAGTGCAAGAAATTGCGTAATTACAGCGTCAGGTGTGAGAGGTTGCGCTCAACCAGCGCGCTGCCCATGCCCGGCACCTGCTTGAGATCGTCGACCGTTTTGAAAGGACCATACTCTTCGCGGTAGCTGACGATGGCCTGCGCTTTTTTCAGGCCCACGCCGTTCAACGCACGGGCGAGATCTTCCGCTGAGGCCGAATTGATACTGACCCGCGTACCGTCATCATCCGCATTTTTACCGGCATCTGTCGCTTTGGTTTGCCCTTGCACCGGCGCTGTCGCATCGGACTTGCTCTGCGTAGCCTGTGCTTTGGCAGCAGGCGTCGCCGCCAGCGCGCCCGCGCTCATCCCGGTGGTGGCAATAGCCAGCGTAATTAACAGTGCTTTGATTCCACATTTCATGCTGTTATCTCCTTGTTTGTTGACAGCCACGTCACGATAGCCGCCAGTTAAAACCGGCACAAACAGCAGATTGCAGAAATGGAAAAGGCCGCGAAAGCGGCCTTTAGTTTTTGCAGAGCGTTACGAAAATCTGCGAGCAGACACGTAATTACTGCTGCTGAGTCATTACATCACCCAGCTTGATTTTGGCTTCTTTACGCAGGTTGCTCATCATGGCTTCGAAGGCAATCTGAGCATTGTTCTGGGTAATCCCCTGAACCATCGCTTTCTTCTGCGCTTCTGGCAGGGTACCGGCTTTCACTTCATCCAGCGCCAGCAGAACGACGTTACCCTGCGTATCGGTGGTGGTACCAAAGCTTGGCTTGTCCTTCGCAGGCAGAGTCAGACCAAACGCGGCCTGGCTGATTGGGTCCTGGCCGGTACGGCTCAGCGTTTTCGCTTCACCGAAGCTCAGGCCAGCTGCTTTCAGCGCGTCTTCTTTACCCGCTTTCAGATCGGACAGAATCTTCTCAGCATCCAGTTTCGCCTGCTGTTCCGCTTTGTTGTGCTTAACCTGAGCGACGACCTGATCCTTCACTTCCGCCAGCGGTTTGACCGCTTCTGGCTTGTGCTCGCTGACGCGCAACACAAACGCACGATCGCCGTCGACGGTAATGATGTCAGAGTTACTGCCCGGCGTGCCGTTTTCGCCCACCAGACCACCGTTGAAGATGGCATCGGAAACCGGTTTGAAGTTCAGCTCTTCCGGAAGGTTGTCACGACCAAACCAGCCCGTCTCAACCGCCTTCACGCCCGCCGCCTGCTCTGCACCTGCCAGAGATTCGTTGTCGTTGCTGGCAGCATCGCTTACCTTCTGCTGCAGCGCATAGTAGGCATCCAGCGCTTTTTCCTGTTTCACTTTCGCCGCGATATCATCACGAACGTCAGCCAGCGGCTTGGTTTTCGCCGCGGTGATGTCGTCCAGACGCACGACCAGGAAACCAACGGAAGACTTAATGACGCCAGAAAGCTGGCCTTTCTCTTTCAGACCGGCATTTTTCAGCTCGTCAGGGGTGGTCGCATCTTCCAGCCAGCCCATATCGCCGCCGTTTTTCGCAGAGATAATGTCGGTGGATTTCGCTTTCGCAACGGTCGCGAAATCAGCGCCTTTGTTCAGCTCATCCAGCGCCGCTTTAGCATCAGCCTCGGTTTTCGTCTGAATCACGCTGTAGCGGTTACGCTGCGGCTGAGTGAACTGATCCTGATGCTGATCGTAGTAAGACTGGATTTCAGCATCAGACGCGGTTTCCTGCAGCGCGGCCGCATCCAGCTTGATGTAGCTCACGCGGAACTGCTCTGGAGAAACAAAGGAATTCTTGTTCTGCTCGTAGTAAGCGTTGACGTCAGCGTCGCTCACCTGCTGTTTCGCCGCCAGGGCGTTCACATCAATGGTCGCTTCGCGTACAACACGCTGCTGCGCCACCAGCGCGGCCAGTTCATCCGTTTCACCTTTGAGCATGAAATCGGTGCCCACGACGGCATTGATGAGCTGCTGGGTGGTCAGCTGGTTACGCAGCGCCTGAGCGTACTGGTCGGCCGTCATCCCCATCTGATTGACGATGCTGTTGTAACGCGCGTTGTCGAATTTACCGTTAGACTGGAAGGCTTGCGTGGAGAAGATGGCTTTTTTCACCTGCTCATCGCTGATGCCAAGGCCCAGTTTTTTGGCATACTGATCAAGCAGCGCTTCGTCGATAAGACGGTTCAGTGTCTGTTGGCGCAGGGTCTTCATGTACCCTTCGTTCGCCGCCAGTTCAGAGAATTGGTCGCCCAGCTGTTGCTGCATACGGTTACGTTCACCGGCAAAAGCATTCTCGAACTGACCACGGCTGATTTCCTGGCCATTCACTTTTGCGGCGTAGTTTGCGCCACCGCCAATAAGGTAACTGCTCACGCCGGTCAATATGAACGACACGATAATGATACCGAAAATAATCTTGAGCACGAGACTGTTAGCAGCCGTGCGTAAGCTGTCCATCATGGTGTAACAACACTCCGCTGTAGGTGACTGGTTACCTGACGCTGACGGAAAATCCTGCCCGTCGCGCGTGAAGGCGTATTGTGACAAGAAAACGGGGCGATTGTCAGCCCACAACTCGCATAAACTCGCACAAATCAGGTCTGGACAAACAAAAAAGGCACATCAAATGATGCGCCCTTGTACTTTCCGGCTTCCCTGAAACGGGAAAGCAATCAGTTTACTGCGTCTTTCAGCGCTTTACCTGCACGGAAACCCGGCACTTTAGCAGCAGCAATGGTGATCTCTTTACCGGTCTGAGGGTTGCGGCCAGTACGGGCAGCACGCTCTTTAACAGCAAAAGTACCGAAACCTACCAGTGCAACGTCGTCCCCAGCCTGCAGAGATTCAGTAACAGAAGCAATTAAAGCATCTAACGCACGTCCAGCTGCAGCTTTAGAAATATCAGCACCCGCAGCAATTTTGTCAATCAGTTGAGATTTATTCACTGTTCTCTTCCTCTCTTTATAATTTATATCGCGCCTGAATCCTTCACAACGCGACCGCGCAGCAGTTATATCAGGCCTGCCATGACCTTACAACACCCGTTGTTGATGACGGACCTAATCAGCAATCTAAATTAGCTATACAAAAAAAGGCTGGCAAGTGCGAAATGACTTACCAGCCTTGTTTTTATTGACGCTCTTTGCGCGAGGTCACTATTTTGCGGTTACAACCTGCATTCCGGAGGGTTCATTCTGCAGTGCGAGACTGAGAACTTCCTCAATTCGCTTCACAGGATGGATCTGCAGGTCGGCAATCACATTGTCCGGAATCTCTTCCAGATCGCGTTTGTTTTCGTAAGGGATCAATACGGTTTTGATCCCACCGCGGTGTGCCGCCAGCAGTTTTTCTTTTAAACCACCAATCGGCAGAACCTGACCACGCAGCGTAATTTCACCGGTCATTGCCACATCGGCACGCACCGGGTTACCTGTCAGGCAGGAAACCAGAGCGGTACACATAGCAATACCCGCGCTTGGGCCATCTTTCGGCGTCGCCCCTTCCGGAACGTGCACGTGGATGTCGCGTTTTTCGTAGAAATCAGGGTTGATACCCAGTTTCTCCGCGCGCGCACGCACCACGGTCAGCGCAGCCTGGATGGATTCCTGCATCACTTCACCCAGCGAGCCGGTGTAGGTCAGCTTGCCTTTGCCCGGGACACAGGCGGTTTCGATGGTCAGCAGATCGCCGCCCACTTCCGTCCATGCGAGGCCGGTCACCTGGCCAACGCGGTTTTCGTTGTCCGCGCGACCGTAGTCGAAGCGCTGAACGCCGAGATAGGCATGCAGATTGTCGCCGTTAATCACAATGTGTTTCAGGCTCTTATCCAGCAGCAGCTGTTTCACCGCTTTACGACACAGTTTAGAGATTTCACGCTCAAGGCTACGCACGCCCGCTTCACGGGTGTAGTAGCGAATGATGCCGATAATCGCACTGTCCTCTACGGTCAGCTCGTTGGCTTTCAGCGCGTTACGCTCAATCTGTTTCGGCAGCAGGTGCTGCTTAGCGATGTTCAGCTTCTCATCTTCGGTATAACCGGAGAGACGGATCACTTCCATACGGTCCAGCAGCGGGGCCGGAATGTTCATGGAGTTGGAGGTCGCCACGAACATCACATCGCTCAGGTCGTAGTCCACTTCCAGGTAGTGATCGCTGAACGCCACGTTCTGTTCTGGATCAAGCACTTCCAGCAGTGCAGACGCAGGGTCACCGCGCATGTCCGACGACATCTTGTCGATCTCATCGAGCAGGAACAGCGGGTTTTTAACCCCCACTTTCGCCATCTTCTGGATCAGTTTACCCGGCATAGAACCGATGTAGGTACGGCGGTGACCGCGGATTTCCGCTTCATCACGTACGCCACCCAGCGCCATACGGATATACTTACGTCCGGTCGCTTTGGCGATGGACTGACCCAGAGAGGTTTTACCCACCCCCGGCGGTCCAACCAGGCACAGAATTGGGCCCTTGATTTTGTTTACACGGCTTTGTACCGCGAGGTACTCAAGAATGCGGTCTTTCACGCGTTCCAGGCCGTAGTGGTCGGTATCCAGGATTTCCTGCGCCTGACGCAGGTCTTTTTTGACCTTGCTGCGGGCGTTCCACGGAACCTGCACCATCCACTCAATGTAGCCGCGTACAACGGTCGCTTCAGCCGACATTGGAGACATCATTTTCAGCTTCTGCAGTTCTGCTTCGGCCTTCTCTTTCGCCTCTTTCGGCATCTTCGCCGCGTCGATCTTACGCTTCAGCGCTTCGTTTTCGTCCGGCGCGTCGTCCATCTCGCCCAGTTCTTTCTGAATGGCCTTCATTTGCTCGTTCAGATAGTACTCACGCTGAGATTTCTCCATCTGCTTTTTGACGCGGTTGCGAATGCGCTTCTCGACCTGCAGCAGATCGATTTCAGACTCCATCATCGCCATCAGGTATTCCAGACGTTCGTTAACGTCGGACATTTCCAGCACGGACTGCTTGTCAGCCAGCTTCAGCGGCATATGTGCAGCGATGGTGTCCGCCAGACGCGCAGGATCGTCAATGCTGTTCAGCGACGTCAGCACTTCTGGTGGAATTTTCTTGTTCAGCTTGATATAGCCTTCAAACTGGCTAATCGCGGTGCGAACCAGCACTTCCTGTTCGCGCTCATCAAGCTCAGGCGAATCAAGGTACTCTGCCTTTGCAGAGAAGTGCTCGCCGTCATCTGACAGAGTGGTAATACGCGCACGCTGCAGGCCTTCTACCAGCACCTTCACGGTGCCGTCA
Organism: Enterobacter cloacae complex sp. ESBL7; assembly: GCF_041679625.1. NCBI lineage: Bacteria > Pseudomonadati > Pseudomonadota > Gammaproteobacteria > Enterobacterales > Enterobacteriaceae > Enterobacter > Enterobacter cloacae complex sp. ESBL7. The sequence goes on along the minus strand of NZ_JBGORN010000001.1, from coordinate 134,361 downwards.
GGCAACTTCAGCATCTGCAAAATAGAGGCCACGGTCCCGACGGTGAAAAGATCGTTTACACCCGGCTCATCCGTTGATGCTTCTTTCTGCGCGACCAGCATGATTTTTTTATCATGATCCATGGCGGCTTCGAGGCAACGGATAGATTTTTCCCGCCCTACAAATAAGGGTATGACCATGTGCGGATAAACCACCACATCGCGCAACGGCAATACGGGGATTTCAATGCGTTCAGAACGCTCAGGATTCATAGAGCTCTCTCTTAGTTAGTGTCCGCCAGGTAAGCTGGTCATGTCACTGTGCTTCACATAACCATTAACATGTATCCAGTATATGGGGATGTTTCCCACACATTCAACGCTATGAATACGGAAAAAGTAAAGGGGAGATAAAATCCCCCCTTTTTGATTAACTGCTTGTATGGTTTGGTTAATTATTCGCCAGATGCCTGCTGCGCTTCCGGTTTGCCGTAAATCAGCAGCGGCTTGGTTTGACCGCTAATGACGGACTCGTCAATCACCACTTTCTCAACGTCTTCCATCGACGGAAGATCGTACATGGTGTCGAGCAGTGCCGCTTCAACAATTGAACGCAGACCACGGGCACCGGTTTTACGGATCATCGCTTTCTTGGCAATAGCATCCAGCGCTTCGTCGCGGAATTCCAGATCAACGCCTTCCAGATTGAACAGCGCCTGATACTGCTTGGTCAGCGCATTTTTCGGCTCTTTCAGGATCTGGATCAGCGCGTCTTCGCTCAGCTCATTCAGCGTTGCCACAACCGGCAGACGGCCGATGAATTCAGGGATCAGACCGAATTTGATCAAATCTTCCGGTTCAACCTGAGACAGCAGTTCGCCTTCGTTTGGTTTTTCGGACGTCGATTTCACCGTTGCGCCAAAACCAATGCCGGAGCCGGTTTCAACACGGTGGGAGATGACTTTGTCCAGACCAGCAAACGCGCCACCACAGATGAACAGGATCTTGGAGGTATCAACCTGCAGGAACTCCTGCTGCGGATGTTTACGACCACCCTGTGGCGGAACGGCAGCAACAGTACCTTCAATCAGCTTCAGCAGTGCCTGCTGTACGCCTTCGCCCGATACGTCACGGGTAATGGACGGGTTGTCAGATTTACGGGAGATCTTGTCGATCTCATCGATGTACACAATCCCGCGCTGGGCTTTCTGTACGTCGTAATCGCACTTCTGCAGCAGTTTCTGAATGATGTTTTCGACGTCCTCACCCACATAACCGGCCTCGGTCAGGGTGGTGGCATCCGCCATCGTGAACGGAACATCAAGCAGACGCGCCAGGGTTTCAGCCAGCAGCGTTTTACCGGAACCGGTTGGGCCGATCAGCAGAATGTTACTTTTACCCAGTTCTACGCCATTGCTGGTGTCGCCGTTACGCAGACGTTTGTAGTGGTTATAGACCGCTACCGCCAGCACTTTCTTGGCCTGCTCCTGTCCGATGACGTAGTCGTCAAGGTGATGACGAATTTCATGCGGCGTTGGCAGCGCGCTGCGCTCACGGTGCGGTGCGACTTCTTTAATCTCTTCGCGAATGATGTCGTTACATAAATCGACACATTCGTCGCAGATATACACGGACGGCCCGGCAATCAGTTTACGCACTTCATGCTGGCTTTTGCCGCAAAAAGAGCAGTACAGCAGTTTGCCCGAACCATCTTTGCGTTTATCTGTCATGAGTCCAAACCTCTTTTTAAGTTCTTTGTGCCGCACATGACGACGCAAATGCCATTCTAAGACGCAAGCTGCAATCAGCAGCGTGCCGCCCTACCTTAGTATAGCGGCACACTCGCGTCGCGGGCATCAATTACGATGGGTCAACACGGAGTCGACTAAGCCGTACTCAACTGCCTCTGGAGCAGAGAGGAAGCGATCGCGCTCGGTATCGCGCTCGATCTGCTCGAGTGGTTGACCCGTATGCTGCGCCATAAGTTCATTCATGCGCGCTTTTACTTTCAGAATTTCGCGGGCGTGGATTTCGATATCCGTCGCCTGCCCCTGGTAACCGCCCAGCGGCTGGTGAATCATCACGCGGGAATTTGGCAAGCAGAAACGCTTACCTTTCGCCCCTGCTGTTAACAGGAACGCGCCCATTGATGCAGCCTGACCCATACAGATAGTGCTTACATCAGGCTTGATGAATTGCATGGTGTCATAAATGGACATTCCTGCTGTAATCACGCCACCCGGGGAGTTAATGTACAGGTAAATGTCTTTTTCCGGGTTTTCCGCTTCCAGAAACAGCATCTGCGCCACGATCAGGTTAGCCATGTGGTCTTCCACCTGGCCGGTCAAAAAGATAACGCGTTCCTTGAGCAGACGGGAATAGATATCAAAAGAACGCTCACCACGTGAGGTCTGTTCAATAACCATTGGCACCAGAGCCATATGGGGTGCAAAGTTATCTCGTTCGCCACTGTATGACATTTCCGTCTCCTGGATCAAAATTGAAAACACCTGCTGTACTGATTGTAACCTTACGGACGGATTATCAGCCAGTCTCATTCATCATGATTACGTACTTATGGGGTTCACAGTGCCCTATTTCAAGCATAACAACCTTTTGTTGTTACGCTAACACCGAAAGGGCGTTTTAGCACTCTTCCTGGGCTATCGCTGCGATAAAAAAAACCCGCTGCCGCAAGGCAACGGGTTTTCTGTTCAAACTTTAAACCGTTGGGGCGAAATTACGCCTGCTGGTTCATCAGTTCGTTGAAAGAGGTCGCTTTTTCGGTCACTTTCGCTTTCGCCAGTACCGCTTCAACAGCCTGCTCTTCCAGGGCAACGTTGCGCATGTTGTCCATCAGCTCTTTGTTCTTACCGTAGAACTCGATCACTTCTGATGGATCTTCGTATGCAGAAGCCATCTCTTCGATCAGGCCTTTCACACGCTCTTCGTCAGCTTTCAGCTCGTGGGTACGAATTACTTCGCCCAGCAGCAGGCCAACAACAACGCGGCGTTTCGCTTGCTCTTCGAACAGCTCGCGTGGCAGTTCCATCGCTTGCTGCTGGTTGCCACCGAAACGCTGTGCAGCCTGACGGCGCAGAACGTCGATTTCGCTGTCGATCAGGGCAGCTGGAACGTCGATTTCGTTGGCTTTCACCAGACCTTCGATCGCCTGAGATTTCACACGGTTACGCACCGCGCCGTTCAGTTCGCGTTCCATGTTCTTACGTACTTCGGTACGCAGACCCGCTACGGAACCATCTTCCACGCCGAAACGCTTGATGAATTCTTCAGTCAGTTCTGGCAGTTCGCGCTCTTCAACTTTCTTCAGGTTGATAGCGAACTTCGCTGCTTTCCCTTTCAGGTTTTCAGCGTGGTATTCTTCCGGGAAGGTCACGTCGATGGTGAACTCTTCGCCAGCCTTGTGGCCTTTGATACCGTCTTCGAAGCCTGGGATCATACGACCCTGGCCCATCGCCAGTACGAAGTCAGACGCTTTACCGCCTTCGAACTCTTCGCCGTCTACAGAACCGGTGAAGTCGATGGTGACACGGTCTTCAGCGTCAACAGCGCCTTCTTTCTCTTTCCAGTTCGCCTGCTGTTTGCGCAGGGTATCCAGCATGCCGTCAACGTCTTCGTCAGTCACGGAAACAACTGGTTTTTCAACTTCGATAGATTCCAGACCTTTCAGCTCAACTTCCGGGTACACTTCGAACTCTACGGAGTAGGTGAAGTCTTCGCCCATTTTGTATTCGCCTGGAACGTAGTTCGGCGCACCGGCCGGATTGATTTTTTCTTTGATGATCGCATCAATAAAGTTACGGCTCATCAGTTCACCCAGCACATCCTGACGCACGGAAGCGCCATAACGCTGAGCAACAACATTCATTGGTACTTTGCCCTTGCGGAAGCCGTCAATACGTACTTTTTTTGCTACGTTGACCAGCTCGCTTTTCACAGCAGTTTCGATGCTGTCAGCAGCGATAGTAATCGTTACACGGCGGCCAAGGCCTTGAGTGGTTTCAACTGAAACTTGCATCTTGTTACCTCAAAAAAATCACAGTGCTCGGTCAACTCTGAATCTGTCTGTTATACCGGGATGCTCTCTTAGTGCAGATTCACATTCCCTGTCGCCAGAATCATCCCGAAGACATTCAATAAGACGCGGCATTATAGCGGCATCACTTAGGTGAGTCGAGAACGGTTGGGGCATGTTGCTGCGGCTTTTTTCACACTTTAAGGCTATTTTTAGTCTTAAAATCGCTCCATTCGCTCAAAACTCAGACAAAACAAAACGGCCCGAAGGCCGTTTTGAGGAAATCTGTAAGCAACATACTGGAAAAGCTCCAGCCGTTGCAAATCCGATTTATCAGGCGATAGTGCCTGCACCGCGACAGGGCGGCGATGCGAAAACCGTATCCTGAAGGCCTTCCCATTCCTTAATGGTGTAGGTATGCAGTGCCAGCGCATGCACGGTCGTGGAGAGCTCTTCCGTCAAGGTGCTGTAGATCAAGCGGTGTCGATTCAGGAAACGTTCTCCCGTGAAGCGATCGCTAACCAGAACCACTTTAAAGTGGCTTTCAGAACCTGCCGGCACGTTATGACGATAGCTTTCGTCGACGACTTCGAGGAACACAGGGTTGAACGCTGCCCTTAATTTATCTTCTATATGCTCACGTATCATCATGAAATTACTCCTCCGACAACGCCAGGATGTCACCCATCCCTTTAAATGTTAGCCGCTTTTACCGTTTCCATTACACCTTGACAACAAATATTTAGCTTTCGTCTGATTTTCTCATTCAAACGAATGAAGTTCACTGTGAGACTCATACGTTTTGTCATACACGGATTGGGAAAAACGGTGAACTGGTCAGTTTTCGGACAAGGCGATGAATTTACATGCGTTGACCACTTCCCCTCGCCGTTGGCGATGTTATGATGGCGGCAATTTTTCTCTTTATATGCTTACGATTCGTTGAGAACCCGAAAATGTTAAAAAAACTCTTCTTTCCGTTGGTAGCCCTTTTTATGCTGGCAGGCTGTGCTACCCCGCCTACCACTATTGATGTCTCACCAAAAATCACTCTGCCTCAGCAGGACCCAAGCCTGATGGGCGTCACCGTGAGCATTAACGGCGCCGATCAGCGTCAGGATCAGGCGCTGGCTAAAGTGACCCGCGATAACCAGCAGGTTACCCTCACCGCGTCCCGCGACCTGCGCTTCCTGCTCCAGGAAGTGCTGGAGAAACAGATGACCGCTCGCGGCTACATGATTGGCCCAAGCGGCGCGGTTGATTTGCAGATCATCGTGAATAACCTGTACGCTGACGTGTCTCAGGGCAACGTACGCTACAACATTGCGACCAAAGCGGATATCGCCATCATTGCCACCGCGAAGAATGGCAACAAGATGACCAAAAACTACCGCGCCAGCTACTCTGTTGAAGGTGCCTTCCAGGCTTCTAACCAGAACATTGCTAACGCCGTGAACAGCGTGCTGACCGATACCATCGCCGATATGGCGCAGGACACCAGCATTCACGACTTCATCAAGCAGAACGCGCGTTAATCCCGCTCTCTGACCCGGTGTATCACCGGGTCAGTTTTATAAGAACATGTCCAGCCATTACTTACGCATTTTCCAGCAACCGAAATCAGCGATCCTGCTGATCCTCGGCTTCGCCTCGGGTTTACCCCTCGCGCTCACTTCCGGCACGCTTCAGGCGTGGATGACGGTTGAGAACATCGATCTTAAAACCATCGGTTTCTTCTCGCTTGTTGGCCAGGCCTATGTCTTTAAGTTCCTGTGGTCTCCGGTCATGGATCGCTACACGCCGCCTTTCCTCGGACGTCGACGCGGCTGGCTAGTGATGACGCAGATCCTGCTGCTGCTGGCTATTGCGGCAATGGGGTTTCTTGAACCCACCACCCAGCTTCGCTGGATGGCCGCGCTTGCGGTAGTGATTGCCTTCTGTTCCGCCTCTCAGGATATCGTGTTCGACGCCTGGAAGACGGACGTGTTACCTGCTGAAGAGCGCGGCGCCGGTGCGGCAATCAGCGTGCTGGGCTATCGCCTCGGGATGCTGGTCTCCGGCGGGCTGGCGCTGTGGCTGGCCGACCGTTACCTCGGCTGGCAGGGCATGTACTGGCTGATGGCCGCCCTGCTGATCCCCTGCATCATCGCGACGCTGTTCGCGCCCGAACCGAGTGACGTTATTCCGGTTCCCCGCTCGCTGGAGCAGGCCGTCGCCGAACCGCTTCGTGACTTCTTTGGCCGCAACAACGCCTGGCTGATCCTGCTGCTTATCGTCCTTTATAAGCTGGGCGATGCCTTTGCCATGAGTTTGACCACTACCTTCCTGATCCGGGGCGTCGGTTTTGACGCCGGTGAAGTGGGTGTGGTGAATAAAACGCTGGGGCTGTTTGCGACCATTGTCGGCGCGCTTTATGGCGGCGTGCTGATGCAGCGCCTGACGCTGTTTCGCGCGCTGCTGATTTTCGGCATCCTTCAGGGCGCCTCAAACGCAGGCTACTGGCTGCTGTCGATTACCGACAAACATACGATCAGCATGGCCGCGGCGGTGTTCTTCGAAAACCTCTGCGGCGGCATGGGAACCGCGGCGTTTGTTGCCCTGCTGATGACTCTGTGCAACAAGTCGTTTTCCGCCACCCAGTTCGCTCTGCTCTCGGCGCTCTCCGCCGTTGGCCGCGTGTACGTTGGCCCGATTGCCGGCTGGTTCGTGGAAGCCCACGGCTGGCCAACATTTTATCTCTTCTCGGTCGTGGCTGCCGTGCCGGGAATTTTATTGCTGCTGGTCTGCCGTCAGACGCTGGAATATACCCAGCGGACGGAACACTTTATGCCGCGCACCGAATATCGCCGCGCCTACCGTTTTGCGCTACGTCTGTTAATGGCGGGCTGCATTGCTCTGGCGCTCTGGCTTGTGGTGCTTATTATCAATGCCAGCACCTCTCTGGTACTCCCTTTCGAAGCCCTTCTGCTGGACGCAGGCGCCCTGCTGGCTATCGCCGGGATCCTGATCGGAGGTCTGCTTGATTTCATGGCGTTGCGTAAAACGCAGATGACCTGAAGAAAAATGCGAAAGGTTATTTCCCGTTGTAATCACTAACCGAAATTATAACGGCGAAATAGCCGCCAGGCGCAAAAAAAAATATTTGTTGTTTTGTGCGGGATAGGATTTGGAAATTATTGGCTCCCATTCCAAAACGCTATTTTTCATTAAACGATTCAGCATACGAGAGTTTGATTTTTCGTTTTTCAGATGTCTTTTTATTGATAATTAATTGTTAATTTTTTGTTTATTTTCAACAATGGTTATACCAATTGCCCCTTTTAAGGTATGCTTGGGGGTCCTTTCGTTATAAAGCCCATGCCATGCGGCTTCGGTCATAAAAACCGACATAATTTGCAACACTTGTGACACGTGCGGCAGAACCCGGTAACACCTTCCTGACACAGGCCTAATGATGTTTACAGTAATGTAACCTTCCCGTAAAATGCCCGCACACTTTAAACGCCACCAGACTCCGTGGAATTGAGGTCGTTAAATGAGACTCGGGAAATACAATAAAAGTTTGGGATGGTTGTCATTATTCGCGGGCACTGTATTACTCAGTGGCTGCGATTCTGCACTACTAGACCCCAAAGGACAGATTGGACTGGAACAACGTTCACTGATATTGACGGCTTTTGGCCTGATGTTGATTGTGGTTATTCCTGCCATTTTGATGGCTGTTGGTTTCGCCTGGAAGTATCGTGCGAGCAATAAAGATGCGAAGTATAGCCCTAACTGGTCACACTCCAATAAAGTGGAAGCTGTGGTCTGGACGGTACCTATTCTGATCATCCTGTTCCTTGCCGTACTGACCTGGAAAACCACTCACGCACTTGAGCCAAGCAAACCGCTGGTTCACGATGAGAAACCTATTACCATTGAAGTGGTCTCCATGGACTGGAAATGGTTCTTCATCTATCCAGAGCAGGGTATTGCTACCGTGAATGAAATCGCCTTCCCGGCGAACACTCCGGTTCAGTTCAAAGTGACCTCCAACTCCGTAATGAACTCCTTCTTCATCCCACGTCTGGGTAGCCAGATTTACGCGATGGCCGGTATGCAGACCAACCTGCACCTGATCGCGAATGAAGCAGGCACCTATGATGGTATCTCCGCCAGCTATAGCGGCCCGGGCTTCTCAGGTATGAAGTTCAAAGCTATTGCGACGCCAGACCGTGCCGCTTTCGACCAGTGGGTTGAAAAAGCGAAGCAGTCTCCAAACACCATGTCTGACATGGCGGCGTTCGAAAAAGTGGCTGCACCAAGCGAATACAACAAGGTGGAGTACTTCTCTAATGTGAAACCTGATTTGTTCAAAGACGTTATTGGCAAATTTATGGATCACGGCAAGAGCATGGACATGACCCAGCCTGAAGGCGAGCACAGCGCGCACGAAGGTATGGAAGGCATGGACATGAGCCACGCGGAAACCGCTCACTAAGGGGCCGAGGAAGAAAATGTTCGGAAAATTGACACTGGATGCAGTGCCCTACCATGAACCGATTATCGTGGTTACGGTGGCTGCAATTATCATTGGTGGCGCGGCCTTACTGGCCCTGATCACTTACTTCGGTAAGTGGAGCTACCTGTGGAACGAGTGGCTGACTTCGGTTGACCACAAAAAACTCGGTATCATGTACTGCATCGTCGGTATCGTCATGTTAATTCGTGGCTTTGCGGATGCGATCATGATGCGTAGCCAGCAGGCACTCGCTTCTGCGGGTGAAGCCGGCTTCCTGCCACCGCACCACTACGATCAGATCTTTACCGCCCACGGCGTTATCATGATCTTCTTCGTGGCGATGCCGCTGGTTATCGGTCTGATGAACGTTGTCGTTCCGCTGCAAATCGGCGCGCGCGACGTGGCGTTCCCGTTCCTGAACAACCTGAGCTTCTGGTTCACGGTTGTCGGCGTTATCCTGGTTAACCTGTCACTGGGTGTGGGCGAATTCGCGCAGACCGGCTGGCTGGCTTACCCGCCGCTGTCAGGAATTGAGTACAGTCCGGGCGTTGGCGTCGACTACTGGATTTGGGCGCTTCAGCTCTCCGGTGTCGGTACTACCCTGACCGGTATCAACTTCTTCGTGACCATTATCAAGATGCGTGCCCCAGGCATGACCATGTTCAAGATGCCGGTATTTACCTGGGCATCTCTGTGCGCCAACATCCTGATTATTGCCTCCTTCCCAATTCTGACCGTCACCATCGCGCTGCTGACCCTGGACCGCTACCTGGGCACCCATTTCTTCACGAATGATATGGGTGGCAACATGATGATGTACATCAACCTGATTTGGGCCTGGGGTCACCCGGAAGTTTACATTCTGGTTCTGCCTGTGTTCGGTGTGTTCTCCGAAATCGCGGCAACCTTCTCGCGTAAACGTCTGTTTGGTTACACCTCTCTGGTGTGGGCAACCGTGTGTATTACCGTTCTGTCGTTCATCGTTTGGCTGCACCACTTCTTCACCATGGGTGCGGGCGCGAACGTAAACGCCTTCTTCGGTATTACCACCATGATTATCGCCATCCCTACCGGGGTGAAGATCTTCAACTGGCTGTTCACCATGTACCAGGGCCGTATCGTGTTCCACTCAGCGATGCTGTGGACTATCGGCTTCATCGTGACCTTCTCCGTAGGTGGGATGACCGGCGTACTGCTGGCGGTACCAGGTGCTGACTTCGTTCTGCACAACAGCCTGTTCCTGATTGCGCACTTCCATAACGTTATCATCGGTGGCGTGGTCTTCGGCTGCTTCGCTGGCGTAACCTACTGGTGGCCAAAAGCGTTCGGCTTCACGCTGAACGAAAAATGGGGTAAACGCGCGTTCTGGTTCTGGATCATCGGCTTCTTCGTGGCATTTATGCCGCTGTACGTGCTGGGCTTCATGGGTATGACCCGTCGTCTGAGCCAGCAGATCGATCCGCAGTTCCACCCAATGCTGATGGTTGCAGCGGGCGGCGCTGTGCTGATTGCCTGCGGTATCGCGTCTCAGCTGATTCAGTTCTACGTGTCTATTCGCGACCGCGACCAGAACCGTGACCTGACCGGTGACCCATGGGGTGGCCGTACGCTGGAGTGGGCGACCTCTTCTCCACCTCCTTTCTATAACTTTGCCATCGTGCCGCAGGTTCATGAACGCGACGCATTCTGGGAAATGAAAGAAAAAGGTGAAGCGTACAAGCAACCTGCTCATTACGAAGAAATCCACATGCCGAAAAACAGCGGTGCGGGCATTGTGATTGCCGCCTTCGCAACGGTATTTGGTTTCGCAATGATCTGGCACATCTGGTGGATGGCGATTGTTGGCTTCGCCGGCATCGTAATCAGCTGGATTGTGAAGAGCTTTGACGAGGACGTGGACTACTACGTACCAGTCCGTGAAGTTGAGAAGCTGGAAAATCAGCATTTCGACGAGATTTCTAAAGCGGGGCTGAAAAATGGCAACTGATACTCTGGCGCACTCAACTGCCCACGCGCATGAACATGCGCACCACGATACAGGACCGACTAAAGTCTTCGGTTTCTGGATCTACCTGATGAGCGACTGCATTCTGTTCTGCTGTCTGTTCGCGACCTATGCCGTTCTGGTGAACGGCACGGCGGGCGGCCCGGCTGGCAAGGACATCTTTGAACTGCCGTTCGTTCTGGTTGAAACCGCACTGCTGTTATTCAGCTCCATCACCTACGGCATGGCGGCTATCGCCATGTACAAAAACAACAAGAGCCAGGTTGTGTCCTGGCTGGCGTTGACCTGGCTGTTTGGTGCTGGATTTATCGGGATGGAAATCTATGAATTCCATCACCTGATTCTGGAAGGTTTCGGTCCGGATCGCAGTGGCTTCCTGTCAGCGTTCTTCGCGCTGGTCGGTACCCACGGTCTGCACGTAACCTCTGGTCTGATCTGGATGGCGGTACTGATGTTCCAGGTATCCCGTCGCGGCCTGACCAGCACTAACCGTACCCGTATCATGTGCCTGAGCCTGTTCTGGCACTTCCTGGACGTGGTGTGGATCTGTGTGTTCTCTGTTGTATATCTGATGGGGGCGATGTAATGAGTCATTCAAACGATCATGGCGCTTCCCACGGTAGCGTAAAAACCTACATGACAGGTTTCATCCTGTCGATCATCCTGACGGTGATCCCGTTCTGGATGGTGATGAGCGGTTCTGCGTCTAAACCGGTTATTCTGGGTGCAATCCTGGTGACCGCGGTGATTCAGATTCTGGTGCATCTGGTTTGCTTCCTGCACATGAACACCAAGTCCGATGAAGGCTGGAATATGACCGCCTTTATCTTTACCGTGATTATCATCGCTATCCTGGTAGTCGGTTCCATCTGGATTATGTGGAACCTCAACTACAACATGATGGTTCACTAAGAGCGGCGAGTATGTTTAAGCAATACCTGCAAGTAACGAAACCAGGCATCATCTTTGGCAACCTGATCTCCGTGATCGGAGGGTTCCTGCTGGCCTCTAAGGGCAGCATTGATTACACCCTCTTTATCTACACGCTGGTCGGTGTGTCACTGGTTGTTGCGTCCGGTTGTGTATTTAACAACTACATCGACATGGATATCGACAAGAAGATGGAAAGGACCAAAAATCGGGTGCTGGTGAAAGGCCTGATCGCCCCTTCCGTCTCGCTGGTGTACGCCACCTTGCTGGGTATTGCTGGCTTTATGCTGCTGTGGTTTGGTGCTAACCCGCTGGCCTGCTGGCTGGGGGTGATGGGGTTCGTGGTGTATGTGGGCGTCTACAGCCTGTATATGAAACGCCACTCCGTCTACGGCACGCTGATTGGTTCTCTCTCCGGCGCTGCGCCGCCGGTGATTGGCTACTGCGCGGTCACGAACGAGTTCGACAGCGGTGCACTGATCCTGCTGGCTATCTTTAGCCTGTGGCAGATGCCGCACTCCTATGCCATCGCGATTTTCCGCTTTAAGGATTATCAGGCGGCGAACATCCCGGTTCTGCCGGTCGTGAAGGGCATTTCAGTTGCCAAGAACCACATCACGCTGTACATCATCGCTTTTGCTGTAGCAACGCTGATGCTCTCTCTGGGTGGCTACGCTGGATACAAATATCTGGCGGTAGCGGCCGCAGTGAGCGTCTGGTGGCTCGGTATGGCGCTGCGCGGTTACAAAGTGGAAGATGACAAAGTCTGGGCGCGCAAGCTGTTTGTGTTCTCGATTGTGGCCATCACCTCGCTGTCCGTGATGATGTCCGTGGACTTCATGGTGCCAGATTCACACAACCTGCTGACTTACGTCTGGTAAGTCAAAACAGGTCAATAAAGGGGTGCTTCGGCACCCTTTTTTATTCACTGAATCTACTAATAACGCATGTAATATTTGTTAAATAACCCTTTATTTACCCCGCCCCTTCCCCGCACTACACTATGGCCTGCTTTTGAACTGAGGTGGTAATGAACGATTATAAAATGACGCCAGGCGAGCTACGCGCGACCTGGGGCTTAGGGACTGTCTTCTCGCTACGGATGCTTGGCATGTTTATGGTCCTGCCTGTTCTGACCACGTACGGTATGGCGCTGCAGGGGGCCAGCGAGGCGCTGATTGGCCTCGCGATCGGCATCTACGGTCTGGCGCAGGCGGTTTTCCAGATCCCCTTTGGCCTGCTGTCTGACCGGGTGGGCCGAAAGCCGCTGATCGTCGGCGGGCTGCTGGTCTTTGTGCTCGGAAGCGTGATTGCCGCCCTCTCCCACTCCATCTGGGGGATTATTCTCGGCCGCGCCCTGCAGGGCTCCGGCGCGATTGCCGCCGCGGTGATGGCACTGCTGTCCGACTTAACCCGCGAGCAGAACCGCACCAAAGCGATGGCGTTCATCGGCGTGAGCTTTGGCGTGACCTTTGCGATTGCGATGGTGCTGGGCCCCATCATTACGCACACGTTGGGTCTGCATGCCCTGTTCTGGATGATTGCCGTGCTGGCGACCATCGGTATTGCCTTAACCCTGTGGGTCGTGCCGGACAGCAAGAACCACGTCCTGAACCGTGAGTCGGGGATGGTAAAAGGCTGCTTCAGCAAAGTGATTGTCGAACCGCGCCTGCTGAAGCTGAACTTTGGCATTATGTGTCTGCACATCCTGCTGATGTCCACCTTTGTCGCCCTGCCCGGCCAGCTTGCCGCAGCGGGTTTCCCGGCGGCTGAGCACTGGAAAATCTATCTGGTCACGATGCTGATTTCGTTTGTCTCCGTCGTGCCGTTCATCATCTACGCCGAAGTGAAGCGCAAAATGAAGCGCGTCTTCGTGGGCTGCGTGGCGGTCCTGCTGATTGCCGAAATTGTGCTCTGGGGTGCCGGCCCGCACTTCTGGGAGCTGATTGCCGGCGTACAGCTGTTCTTCCTGGCCTTTAATCTGATGGAAGCGCTGTTGCCGTCTCTGATCAGCAAAGAGTCCCCCGCCGGGTATAAAGGCACGGCGATGGGCATCTACTCCACCAGCCAGTTTCTCGGCGTGGCGATCGGCGGCTCGCTCGGCGGCTGGGTGGACGGCCTGTTTGATTCACAAACCGTGTTCCTCGCCGGTGCGCTATTGGCGACAGTCTGGCTGCTGGTCGCCAGCACCATGAAAGAGCCGCGCTACGTGAGCAGCTTGCGGGTAGAAATCCCGGATGATGTGGAGATTAGCGATGCGCTGAAACAGCGTCTGGAAGCCAAAGAGGGTGTGACGGAGGTGCTCATCGTCGCGGAAGAGCGCAGCGCTTACGTCAAAATAGACAGTAAAATGACCAACCGCTTCGAAGTCGAGCAGGCGCTCAAAGCGTGAAAAAAAGCCCGGTTAAACCGGGCTTTTTTATATTAATCGCGGAAGTTTTTAAACTGGAACGGTTGCCCCAGATCGCCGCCGCGCACCAGCGCCATTACGGACTGGAGATCATCGCGGGACTTCCCGGTCACGCGAATTTCTTCGCCCTGGATCTGCGCCTGCACCTTCAGCTTGCTGTCTTTAATAAGCTTAACGATCTTCTTCTGCACCGCGCTCTCGATGCCCTGCTTCAGCCTGGCTTCAACAAACCAGTTTTTACCGCTGTGCACAAACTCTTCCGGCACGTCCAGAGACGTCCCTTCGATGCCGCGCTTTAACAGCTTGGCGCGCAGAATGTCGAGCAGCTGATTCACCTGGAAATCAGACTCGCTCAGCACCTTAATGGTCTTATTTGCGTCGTTCAGCTCAAACGACGCCTCAACGCCACGAAAATCGAAACGTGACTCAACTTCGCGGGTTGCGTTCTCAACGCCGTTGCGAACTTCCTGGATATCAACTTCGGAAACAATATCGAAAGATGGCATCTTTTCTTCTCCCTTCACTTTTGTTGCGTTGCATAATACCCGCTACGAGGCATAACTCAACAGAAGCTTAGCTGTATAATTAAGCTGTAACACCTGGCGCAGTTGCAGGTGAGGAGGAACAATGAAAATTACGGTGCTCGGATGCGGAGCGCTTGGTCAGCTGTGGCTGACCGCGCTGTGCAAGCACGGACATGAGGTTCAGGGCTGGCTGCGCGTGCCCCAGCCCTATTGCAGTGTAAACCTGATAGGTGAAGACGGAAGCATCTTTAACGAATCCCTCACCGCGAACGATCCTGATTTCCTGGCGCAAAGCGATCTTTTACTGGTGACGCTCAAAGCGTGGCAGGTCTCAGACGCGGTAAAGACACTGGCCGCGCAGCTCCCCCCCACTTCACCCATACTGCTGCTGCATAACGGCATGGGGACCCTTGATGAGCTGAAAAGCGTACCGCAGCCCCTGCTGATGGCGACGACCACGCACGCTGCGCGTCGCGACGGCAACATCATCGTGCATGTCGCCAGCGGCGTGACGCACATCGGGCCCGCCAGAACTCAGGATGGAGATTACAGCTATCTTGCCGATGTGCTGCAGAAGGTGCTGCCGGACGTCGCCTGGCACAACAACATCCGCCCTCAGCTGTGGCGCAAGCTGGCGGTAAACTGCGTGATCAATCCGCTGACGGCGCTGTGGAACTGCCCGAACGGAGAGCTGAAAAATCATCCGCAGGACGTTGCGATTTTGTGTGCGGAAGTCGCGGCGGTCGTTGAGCGGGAAGGCCTGCATACCTCGGCCGACGATTTACGCTGCTATGTCGAGCAGGTCATTGAGAGCACGGCAGAAAATATCTCCTCAATGCTGCAGGACGTTCGGGCATTACGCCACACGGAGATCGACTACATCACCGGCTATCTGCTAAAACGCGCCCGCGCGCACGGCATCGCCGTGCCGGAAAACGCCCGTCTGTATGACCTGGTTAAACGTAAGGAGAGTGAATATGAGCGCGTCAGCCCTGATCTGCCTCGCCCCTGGTAGCGAAGAGATGGAAGCGGTCACCACCATTGATTTGATGGTGCGCGGCGGCATTAAGGTCACCACCGCCAGCGTCGCCAGCGACGGTAATCTGGCAATCACCTGCTCGCGCGGGGTGAAAATCCTTGCGGATGCCCCCCTCGTTCAGGTGGCTGACGGCGATTACGACATCATCGTGCTGCCCGGCGGCTTAAAAGGCGCGGAATGTTTTCGCGATAGCCCGCTGCTGGTCGAGACCGTGCGTCAGTTTCATTTATCCGGCCGCATCGTCGCGGCAATCTGTGCCGCAGCAGGAACGGTTCTGGTTCCGCACGATATCTTCCCCATCGGCAACATGACCGGCTTCCCGGGGCTGAAGGATACGATCCCGGAAGAGCACTGGGTGGATAAACGCGTCGTCTGGGATCCGCGCGTCAACCTGCTGACCAGCCAGGGGCCAGGCACCGCGATTGATTTTGGCTTAAAGATTATTGACCTGCTGGTCGGGCGCGAGAAAGCGTACGAAGTGGCGTCGTCGCTGGTGATGCCGGCGGGGATTTATAATTATTACGAATAGGTGTTCTCCCACTCCCGGTGGGAGAGGGCCGGGGTGAGGGCTTCAGGCCGCACTCCCCGGCAAAAAACTACGGGCGATACACCTTCACGTTCGCAAAGCCCTGTTCGCGCAGATACAGCGCCTGCAGGCGACTCATCACCCCGCGCTCGCACCACAGCAGATACGTTTTGCTCTGGTCGAGATCGCCAAACTTGGTGCTCAGCTTATAGAACGGCAGAGAAACCACGTCGACGCCTTCAACCTGAAGCGGCTTGTCATCCTGCTCGTCAATGGAGCGGATATCCAGAATCGCATCGTTAGCGCCGAAACCGCTCACGGTTTCAACTTCAACGACTTCCTGCTCGGTCTGCTGGGCAATCTCGCGGATGTCGATGTTGGACGCTTCCTCCACCACTTTTTCCAGAATGCTGAAATCGAAGTTCTCTTCTTCCGCTTCGATCTTCGCCTTCACCGCCTTCACCGTCGGGCTTTTTGAGATCACGCCGCAGTATTCCGGCATGGTGCGGGCAAAATCTTCGGTGCCGATTTCGCGCGCCAGATCGATGATGTGCTCTTTATCGTGGGAGATCAGCGGGCGCAGGATCAGCGTATCAGACACGTTGTCGATCAGACGCAGGTTGGTCAGCGTCTGGCTGGACACCTGGCCCAGCGCTTCACCGGTGACCAGCGCCTGCACGCCGTAGCGCTCGGCAACTTTGGACGCCGCACGCACCATCATGCGTTTCAGCACCACGCCCATCTGGCCGTCGTCCACTTTTTCGAGGATTTCG
This sequence comes from Enterobacter cloacae complex sp. ESBL7, assembly GCF_041679625.1. Classification (NCBI taxonomy): domain Bacteria; kingdom Pseudomonadati; phylum Pseudomonadota; class Gammaproteobacteria; order Enterobacterales; family Enterobacteriaceae; genus Enterobacter; species Enterobacter cloacae complex sp. ESBL7. Next base: position 117,636 of record NZ_JBGORN010000001.1, on the reverse strand, counting down.
CCGACCACAGGTTCGAAGTTGATCGCCACGAAACGCACGCGGTGGGAGCTGCCGAAGCGGTTCCACAGGTAATGCGCCACCTGACGAACGCCGATTTCGTGCGCCGCGCCGCCCAGGTTGAAGAAGCAGTAGTGCACACGGCAGCCGCGACGCATCAGCATATAGCTGGAAACGCCGGAATCGAAGCCGCCGGAGATCAGGGACAATACGTCTTCCTGGGTGCCAATCGGGAAGCCACCGATACCTTCATAGCGCCCTTTCACCAGCAGCAGGCGATCGTTTTCGATCTCCAGGTTCACGGTTACGTCCGGGTTGGTCAGACGAACGCGCGCCGTTTCAACGTGCTGGTTCAAACCGCCGCCGACGTAACGTTCCACTTCAATAGAGCTGAACTCGTGCTTACCGCGACGCTTCACGCGCACGCAGAAGGTTTTGCCTTCGATCTGGTCGCGGTACTGGACCAGCGCTTTCTCGAAGATGTCGTGCATATCGCTGAACGGAACATCTTCCACTTCCAGGATATGGTGGATCCCCGGAATACGGGTCAGCGCGTCGCGAATATCCTGACGTTTGTTTTCGTCTTTGGCGCGCACTTCAACGTGGTCCCAGTGGCGCACCACGGCGAGGGTTTCGTCGTAGTGCTTTAATACGTTACGAATGTTCCCGGTGAGAATTTTAATAAAGCGCAAACGCACAGATTGGCTTTTGATGGTGATTTCAGGGAACAATTTAATGATAAACTTCATGGCGGCAATGTTTCTTAGGCAAGCGTATTAAGGCTTGTAATGGAAAAGAGTACAGCAGCCCACACCCGTGGCTGCATCCAGGCGCGCAAGTATACCATCATCGCGCCGCTCCTGTGCACATTGCGCGTTATTTGATAATTGCCCTGAGTCCGTTACCATGTCGGGGCTGAGAATATAAGAGTCAATTCACTATGCCGAAGAAGAACGACGCACCGGCCAGTTTCGAAACTGCGCTGAGTGAACTGGAGCAAATCGTTACCCGTCTTGAAAGCGGCGATCTCCCGCTGGAAGAGGCGCTCAACGAATTCGAGCGTGGCGTGCAGCTGGCGCGCCAGGGGCAGGTCAAACTGCAGCAGGCCGAGCAGCGCGTGCAGATCCTGCTTTCCGACAGCGAAGACGCGAAAACCACGCCTTTCACACCGGACGCCGAGTAGATGGATTTTGCCAACGAGCTTCAGGCGCGTGTCGTACGCGCCAACGACGCCCTGCGCCGTTTTATTGCGCCACAGCCTTTTCAGAACACTCCTCTGGTTGAAGCCATGCACTATGGCGCACTCTTGGGTGGAAAGCGCCTTCGCCCGTTCCTGGTGTACGCCACGGGCAATATGTTTGGCATCAGCGATAACACGCTGGACGCCCCGGCAGCCGCCGTGGAGTGTATCCACGCCTACTCGCTGATCCACGACGATCTCCCGGCCATGGACGACGACGATTTGCGTCGGGGTCAACCCACCTGCCATATCAAGTTTGGCGAGGCGAATGCCATTCTGGCGGGTGATGCCCTGCAAACGCTGGCATTCTCGATTTTGAGCGACGCGCCGATGGCGGAAGTGGCCGACCGCGACCGCCTGGCGATGATCTCCGAGCTGGCGATGGCCAGCGGCGTGGCCGGCATGTGCGGCGGACAGGCGCTGGATCTTGAAGCGGAAGGACGTCAGGTTAATCTGGAACAGCTGGAGCGTATTCACCGCCATAAAACCGGGGCGTTGATTCGTTCCGCCGTTCGCCTGGGCGCGCTGAGCGCGGGTGAACAAGGGCGCAAAGCCCTGCCGATTCTGGACAGATACGCAGAAAGTATCGGTCTGGCATTCCAGGTTCAGGATGACATTCTGGATGTGGTGGGCGATACTGCAACATTGGGTAAACGTCAGGGTGCGGACCAGCAGCTTGGCAAAAGTACCTACCCCGCCCTGCTGGGTCTTGAGCAAGCCCAACGTAAAGCCCGGGATCTGATTGACGATGCCCGCCAGTCGCTAAATGAACTGGCCGCGCAATCGCTGGATACCTCGGCACTGGAAGCGCTAGCGGACTATATAATCCAGCGTGATAAATAAACTATATATCTCGATGAGCCTTTGATGAGTTTTGATATTGCCAAATACCCGACACTGGCGTTAGTTGACTCCACCCAGGAGTTACGTCTGTTGCCGAAAGAGAGCCTGCCGAAGCTGTGCGACGAGCTGCGTCGCTACCTGCTCGACAGCGTAAGCCGCTCCAGCGGCCATTTCGCCTCCGGGCTTGGCACGGTAGAGCTGACCGTGGCGCTGCACTACGTCTATAACACGCCGTTCGATCAGCTCATCTGGGACGTGGGACACCAGGCCTATCCGCACAAAATTCTGACCGGACGTCGCGATAAAATTGGCACCATTCGTCAGAAAGGCGGCCTGCACCCGTTCCCGTGGCGCGGTGAGAGCGAGTATGACGTGCTGAGCGTCGGCCACTCCTCCACCTCCATTTCTGCGGGCATCGGTATTGCCGTTGCCGCCGAGAAAGAGAACAAGCAGCGCCGCACCGTCTGCGTGATTGGCGACGGCGCCATTACCGCCGGTATGGCCTTCGAAGCCATGAACCACGCGGGCGATATCAAGCCGGACATGCTGGTTATCCTCAACGATAACGAAATGTCGATCTCAGAGAACGTCGGCGCGCTGAATAACCATCTGGCCCAGCTGCTCTCCGGCAAGCTTTACTCCTCGCTGCGCGAAGGCGGCAAGAAAGTCTTCTCCGGCGTACCGCCGATTAAAGAGCTGCTCAAGCGTACCGAAGAACACATCAAAGGCATGGTGGTGCCGGGCACCCTGTTTGAAGAGCTGGGCTTTAACTATATTGGCCCGGTTGACGGTCACGACGTGCTGGGACTGGTGACCACGCTCAAGAACATGCGCGACCTGAAAGGCCCGCAGTTCCTGCATATCATGACCAAAAAAGGGCGCGGTTACGAACCGGCGGAAAAAGATCCGATCACCTTTCACGCGGTACCGAAATTTGACCCGTCCAGCGGCTGTCTGCCAAAAAGCAGCGGCGGCATGCCGAGCTATTCCAAAATCTTCGGCGACTGGCTGTGCGAAACCGCAGCCAAAGACAACAAGCTGATGGCGATCACCCCGGCCATGCGTGAAGGTTCCGGCATGGTGGAGTTCTCCAGAAAATACCCTGACCAGTATTTTGACGTCGCCATTGCCGAGCAGCATGCGGTGACGTTTGCAGCGGGCCTGGCGATTGGCGGCTACAAGCCCGTTGTCGCTATCTATTCCACCTTCCTGCAGCGCGCCTACGATCAGGTGATCCACGATGTGGCGATTCAGAAGCTGCCGGTACTGTTTGCTATCGATCGTGCGGGCATCGTCGGTGCCGACGGCCAGACGCACCAGGGCGCGTTTGATCTGTCGTTCCTGCGCTGTATTCCGGATATGGTTGTCATGACGCCAAGCGACGAGAACGAATGTCGTCAGATGCTGTTTACCGGCTATCACTATCAGGATGGCCCAAGCGCCGTTCGCTACCCGCGCGGCAATGCGGTAGGCGTTGAGCTGCAGCCGCTGGAAAAACTGCCGATCGGTAAAGGTCTGGTGAAGCGTCGCGGTGAGAAAGTGGCGCTCCTGAACTTCGGCACGCTGATGCCAGAGGCGGCTAAAGCGGCTGAAGCGCTGAATGCCACCCTGGTGGACATGCGCTTTGTGAAGCCCCTCGATGAATCTCTGATCCTGAGTATGGCTGAGACCCACGACGTGCTGGTCACGCTGGAAGAAAACGCCATCATGGGCGGCGCGGGCAGCGGCGTGAATGAGGTACTGATGGCGAACCGTAAAGCCGTGCCGGTGCTGAACCTCGGCCTGCCGGATCGCTTCATTCCGCAAGGTACTCAGGACGAAGCCCGTGCGGCGATTGGCCTGGACGCCGCCGGTATCGAAGCCAAAATCCGTACCTGGCTGGACTGACCCCTCCCCCTTTTCCGCTCCTGCTATGCTTAAACCCGGTGTTTAAACAGCAGGAGCGGAACCGTGCAATACACAACATTAGGAAAAACGGACCTTAAGGTTTCCCGACTTTGCCTGGGCTGCATGACCTTTGGCGAGCCCGATCGGGGAAACCACGCCTGGACGCTGCCGGAAGAGAGCAGCCGTCCGATTATCAAACGCGCCATCGAGGGCGGCATTAACTTCTTTGACACCGCCAACAGCTACTCCGACGGCAGCAGCGAGGAGATTGTCGGCCGCGCCCTGCGCGATTTTGCCCGTCGTGATGATATCGTCGTCGCCACCAAGGTCTACTACCCGGTGGGCGACCTGGCTGAGGGCCTTTCTCGCGCGCAGATCCTGCGCTCCATTGATGACAGCCTCAGACGCCTGAACATGGATTACGTCGATCTGCTGCAAATTCACCGCTGGGATTACAACACGCCAGTCGAGGAGACGCTTGAAGCACTGAACGACGTGGTCAAAGCCGGGAAAGCTCGCTACATCGGCGCGTCGTCTATGCACGCGTCGCAGTTTGCCCAGGCGCTGGATCTCCAGGCGCAGCACGGCTGGGCGCGATTTGTCACCATGCAGGATCACTACAATCTGATCTATCGTGAAGAAGAACGCGAGATGCTGCCGCTGTGCCATCAGGAGGGCGTGGCGGTGATCCCGTGGAGTCCGCTGGCGCGAGGCCGCCTGACCCGTCCATGGGGTGAAACCACGGCTCGGCTGGTATCGGATGAAGTGGGAAAAAATCTCTATGGCGGTACAGAAGCCAGCGATGCGCTGATTGCCGAACGTTTAGCCGGGATCGCCGACGATACCGGTGCAACCCGCGCTCAGGTGGCCCTGGCGTGGCTGCTGGGCAAGCGCGGGGTCGCGGCACCGATTATTGGAACGTCGCGGGAAGAACAGCTGGATGAGCTGCTGAATGCGGTGGATATCACGCTGACGCCGGAGCAGGTTGCCGAGCTGGAGACGCCGTATCAGCAGCATCCGGTGGTGGGGTTTAAGTAAGCTCCATCTTTGGTAGGCCGGGTAAGGCGAAGCCGCCACCCGGCAATACAGCGCGCACAACATCACGCGAAGTGATCGTACCCTTTCCAGTCCAGCGTAACGGGCGCACCGTCTTTTACAAACTTCAGCCCTTCGCTCTCCGGCATAATCTGACCGATGCAGGTAAATTTCGCGCCGAGATGCGCTAACGCCACGTCCAGCGTTCCACGGTTGAGCTCAGGCACCGTGAAGCACAGCTCGTAGTCTTCACCACCGGAGAGCGCCCAGCGCAGCGCCTGCTCAGGCTCTACATGGCGAAGCAGCTGCTCAGACAGCGGGAAGAGATCCAGGTCAACGCGCGCACCGACGCCGCTGGCCTTCAGGATATGCCCGAGATCCGAGATCAGCCCGTCAGAGAGATCGATAGCCGAGCTTGCCCGTTCGCGCAGCGCCTGGCCGTGCAAAATACGCGGCGTTGGCCGCAGATGGCGTTTCACCAGATATGCCGCGTCGTCAGCATCATCAACCGTTAAACGGTTCTGAAGGATCGCCAGCCCTGCCGCGCTGTCGCCCGGCGTACCGGTTACGTAGATCCAGTCGCCCGGTTTTGCACCTGAGCGCTTCAACGCGCGGCCGAGCGGCACGTAGCCGTGGATCGCCAGCGTCATCGACAGCGGACCGGCAGTCGTGTCGCCGCCAATCAGCTGCATATCGTAATAGCTAAGCTGCTCAAACAGCGCATCGCTAAAGGCTTCCAGCCAGGCTTCATCTACCTCAGGCAGGGTCAGAGCCAGCGTCAGCCACGCGGGATCGGCACCCATCGCCGCCAGATCGCTGACGTTAACCGCCAGGGCTTTATACGCCAGATCGGCAGGATCGATATCCGGTAAGAAATGACGGCCGCACACCAGGGTGTCGGTGCTGATTGCCAGCGTCTGTTTTTCGGGAATATTGAGAAGTGCACAGTCATCGCCAATGCCGGTTTCAACATCAAGACGAGAGGTTCTGACACGGTCGAAATAACGGGCAATCAGGGAGAATTCGCCGCATGCCATACGTTATGCCTCAGCAAATAAAAGAAAAAACCGGAGCCGCACTGCCCGTCAGGCAATGCAGGACTCCGGTTTGCGGATCACTTTTTGTGGGGACGGATCGCAGGTGCTGCTTTATCAAGTACGCCGTTTACAAACTTGTGGCTGTCTTCAGCGCCGAAGGTTTTCGCCAGCTCAATCGCTTCGTTGATGGCCACTTTATACGGCACATCATCACGTTTAGACAGCTCAAACAGCGCGATACGCAACACTGCTTTTTCCACCTGGCCCAGCTCTTCGAGCAGACGGGACAGGTATGGCTTCATCAGGCCATCGAGATACGCGCTATTAGTCGCCACTCCCGACAGCAGTTCGCGGAAGTACAGAACGTCAACGTCTTTTACGTCCTGTTCTGACAGGAACTGGTATTCAACATCAGCGATGTCGTTCTGGGACAACTGCCAGGAGTAAAGTGCCTGGACGGCACATTCACGGGCGCGGCGACGAGCAGCAGGTTTCACGGAATTCCCCTTACAAAAAAATCAGGCCTTGATGGCTTTCAATACATTGATCATTTCAAGCGCGGTCAGTGCAGCTTCTGCACCTTTGTTACCGGCTTTGGTGCCAGCACGTTCGATGGCTTGTTCAATACTTTCGGTGGTCAGCACGCCGAACGCGACAGGAATTTCAGCATCCTGCGCAACGTGTGCCAGACCGTTGCTTGCACCGCCCGCAACGTATTCGAAGTGCGCAGTGCCGCCACGAATAACGGTACCCAGCGCAATCACCGCGTCGTATTTACCGGTTTTCGCCAGCGCGCCCGCCGCCAGTGGCAGTTCGTAAGCGCCTGGAACCCAAACAACGGTAATGTTGTCATCTTTAACCTGGCCGATACGTTTCAGGGCGTCAATCGCACCTTCCAGCAGGCTGTCGTTGATGAAGTTGTTGAAACGCGCAATGGTGATGGCGACGCGAGCGTCCGGGGTAGCTACAGCAGCTTCAATAATGTTCATACTCTTCCTTTACGGGTTCATTTGGCCCCGCAGGGGGGCGGATTTTATCATAATACTTTGCGCACTGCTTCCCTATTTCAGGAGCAATTACGCTGTCGTTAAGTGGAGGCAGACATCCGGGCCTACCGGACGAATCTCGCTAAATTTGAGTTGCGGTGCGTCGGCCAGTTTTTCAAGGCCGGGCAGCACAAACAGGCCGCGCGCGTCATGACCTAAGAGTTTAGGCGCAACGTAAACAATCAGCTCATCCACCAGCCCGGCCTGTAAGAGCGCACCGGCGAGTGTTGGCCCCGCTTCAACCCAGATGCTGTTCACCTGCTGCTTGCCGAGCAGCATCATCAGCACCACCAGATCCAGATGACCGTTATGCTCCGGCACCATAATGCTGCGCACGCCTTCCGGCCATTCGCGCGTATCTTCTTTAGTGCGGGCAATCCAGGTTTCACCCGGCTGCTGGACGATGCGGTGCTCCGGCGTCACCCGGTTCTGGCTATCAATAATAATACGCAGCGGCTGGCGCAGGTTCTCCTGCGGGTACAGCGCCTGGGTATCGGCATTCAGCTCGTCCCAGCGCACGGTGATGGCCGGATCGTCAGCCAGAACGGTTTCACTGCTGGTGAGAATAGCATGGCTTTGCGCGCGCAGACGTTGCACATCGCGCCTTGCCTGTGGTGAGGTTACCCACTGGCTTTCGCCGTTTGCCATCGCCGTACGACCGTCCAGCGAGGCGCCCAGCTTGAGCTGAATATACGGGAACCCCGTGCGCATGCGCTTCAGAAAGCCTTTGTTGATCGCTTCCGCGTCCTGCATCATCAGCCCATGGCTGACGTCGATGCCTTCCTGCTGCAGGCGATACAGACCGCGTCCGGCAACCTGCGGATTCGGGTCCTGCATCGATGCGACCACGCGTGAAACGCCTGCCGCGATCAGCGCTTCGCAGCACGGCGGCGTACGCCCGTGATGGCTGCAGGGCTCCAGCGTGACGTAGGCTGTGGCGCCGCGCGCCTTCTCACCCGCCATGCGCAGCGCATGAACCTCGGCATGCGGCTCGCCGGCACGATAGTGAAACCCCTCCCCTACGATCTCGCCATCTTTAACGATAACGCACCCGACGTTCGGGTTGGGATGGGTGGTAAAACGACCGCGCTGCGCCAGCTTCATGGCTCGCGCCATGTAAATCTCATCCTGCATGAGCTTAATCCTGTAAGCGGGCGATCTCTTCGCCAAACTCTTTGATGTCTTCGAAGCTGCGGTAGACCGAGGCGAAGCGGATATAGGCAACCTTATCGAGCTTTTTCAGCTGCTCCATCACCAGGTTACCGATCATTTTGCTCGGCACTTCACGCTCACCCAACCCACGAAGGTAAGATTTTATGTGGTTTAACGCCATCTCAACGTCATCCGCGCTGACGGGACGTTTTTCCAGGGCCTTCAGCATCCCGCTGCGCAGTTTCTCTTCGTTAAACGGCTCTCGCACGTCGTTGCTTTTCACCACGCGAGGCATTACCAGCTCTGCAACCTCAAAGGTCGTGAAACGCTCGTTGCACACCAGACACTGCCGACGACGGCGTACGGATGACCCTTCGCCCACAAGACGAGAGTCGATGACTTTGGTATCCACAGCGGAGCAGAATGGGCAATGCATACGGTATCCCTGTTATGTGGTTAACTAATTTTCATTTTACCCTGATCTGGCCTGACAACAAAGGAAGAGCTTTTTGAGACAAAGGATCTATGTCTGACACGTCGAGGCTGGCTACCATTAAGGCGATCCGTTATTTCAAGGAAATAAACGCAATGACAAGACGTTACCTTAAAATTTTGCTGGTGGGGAGCCTCTTCACCCTTAGCGCCTGTGCACAGCAAACCGAAGTCCGCCAGATGAAACAGAGCGTGAAAACGCTCAATGCGGCGATGGACAAACTGAACAAAGAAACGGTGAAGATCACCCAGCAAAACGCGCTAAACGCCAAATCCAGCAGCGGGGTTTATCTGCTGCCGGGAGCGAATACGCCTGCGCGTCTCAATAGTCAGATTGGCACGCTAAAAATGTCTCTGGTGAATGTGGCGGCGAATGCAAATGGTACTCGCGCAACATTACGCATTCAGGGCGAGTCCAACGATCCGTTGCCCGCCTTCAGCGGCACCGTCGAATGGGGACAGATTCAGGGCACCACTGAGAGCTACCAGGAGGTGAATGTTAACAGTCAGCTGTTCACCGCACCGGCCAGCGTGCTGGCTCCGAGCGATGTTGACATCCCGCTGCAGCTTAACGGACTGACTCCGGATCGGTTAGGTTTTATCCGCATTCACGATATCCAGCCCGCCGCGCAGTAACCCCCCTTTAGCGGAGTGAAATGTCACTCCGCTAACATTTACATTTCGTATGGATTGGCAACATAAATGATTGCCGCTACAATCCCGCCCGTTTAAAGTACGCAAACGTGAACGCAATCGATTACGCGTGTGAGAGATATGTGAAACAACACATATTTTTGTGAGCAGGGATTCCTATAATAGGCACCGCAGAAACACGAAATATTTAGAAACGCAATTCGCGCATTTTTCACTCCCGGAAGGGAATTTCAATCAGTGGCATGATTATGAAAAACACATTACTCGCAGCTGGCGCTGTACTGGCACTCTCCTCTTCTTTCACTGTTAACGCAGCGGAAAACGATAAACCACAATACCTCTCCGACTGGTGGCACCAGAGCGTTAACGTGGTCGGCAGCTACCACACGCGCTTTTCTCCAAAGCTGAACAACGACGTCTACCTGGAATACGAAGCGTTTGCTAAAAAAGACTGGTTTGATTTCTACGGCTACATCGATATTCCTAAGACTTTTGACTGGGGCAACGGCAACGATAAAGGTATCTGGTCAGACGGTTCCCCAATGTTCATGGAAATCGAACCGCGTTTCTCTATCGATAAGCTGACGGGCACTGACCTGAGCTTTGGTCCATTCAAAGAATGGTACTTCGCCAACAACTATATCTACGATATGGGTGATAACAAAGGCAGCCGTCAGAGCACCTGGTACATGGGTCTGGGTACAGACATCGATACCGGTCTGCCTATGGGACTGTCCCTGAACGTGTACGCGAAATACCAGTGGCAGAACTATGGCGCTTCCAACGAAAACGAGTGGGATGGCTACCGTTTCAAAGTGAAATACTTTGTGCCAATCACTCAGGTTTGGGGTGGCCAGCTGACCTACATCGGCTTCACCAACTTCGACTGGGGCTCAGATCTGGGTGATGACAAGAACCGTACCAGCAACTCTATCGCGTCCAGCCACGTTCTGGCTCTGAACTACGATCACTGGCACTACTCCGTAGTCGCGCGTTATTTCCATAATGGCGGCCAGTGGAAAGGTGGAGATACCGTAAACTGGGGTGATGGTGACTTCACGTCAAAATCAACCGGTTGGGGTGGCTACCTGGTTGTAGGTTATAACTTCTAACCTGTTCGGGACTGTGCGGGCTGATGCCCTCACCCTGACCCTCTCCCACAGGGAGAGGGAACAAATATTAAAAACGGCAACATACGTTGCCGTTTTACTTTTACCTCGCCGCCGGGCAAAAAAAAGCCAGCTCAAGAGCTGGCTTTTTACTGCTTAACCTTCCGCAAAAAATCCGCCAGCGATCTGTCCGCACTCTCGCTAAACCGCCTCTCCGTCTGCACAATATTGAGGCATCGGTCGAGCCGGAAACAGCGATAGTCGTCGCGCCGTTCGCACCACGCCGCCAGCAGCCAGCGCTCCCCCCAGAAGAACAAGCCCAGCGGCTGAACCTCGCGCTTTGAGAGCTGTCCGGCTTCATCACGGTAATGCAGCGCCAGCACGCGCTGGGCGGAAATCGCCTGATGAATCCTGTCAAAATCGCTGCGGGAGTGGCTTTGCATGCAAAAATCCGGGGCGTAGATCCGCGTCTGCTCCGCCTTTCGACGACTCTCCTCGGACAGGATAGCCAGCACCTTCTCCTGAGCCGACTCCAGCTCGCGCGAAAGCGATTCCCCTCCCCAGGTTTTGAGCAGGCGAATCGCGACGATCAGCGCCTCTGACTCCTTATTTGTCAGCATCAGCGGCGGCAGGTCAAAACCCGACATCAGCCGATATCCGCTCCCCGCCTCACCTTCCACCGGCACGCCGGAAAGCGACAGATCGCGGATATCGCGGTAGACCGTGCGCTCGGACACGCCAAGCCGGTCCGCCAGATGCGCTGCCGTTGTCAGACGCCTGCCCCGCAGGATCTGCACAATCTGAAACAAACGGTCAGCGCGTCGGGTCATATCTTATTCCGCTCTCAGGCAGGTTGATGGAGGCCGACGCGGTTACCCTCGCTGTCGGTAAACAATGCGATAGTGCCAATGCCATGCGGCAGTTCCAGCGGGCCAAACACGCACTCGCCGCCCGCAGAGGCGATGCGATCGAGCGTGGCCGCCAGATTGTCAGTATGCAGGTAGATAATAGCGCCCTGCAAAGACGGTGTAACGCCGTCAAATTTTGCCAGCGCCCCGCCGGTATACGGATCCTCATGCGGGAAAACGGCCAGCTCCGCACAGTCCATTTTCTCGCGACGCAGCGCGAGCTGCATCACCGGCTCATAAAATTTGATGGCGCGATCCATATCCGCGACCGGAATTTCAAACCAGTTAATGACGCTTTTCATATATTCTCCTGCCTGTTGTTTGGGTTCAGAAGAAGTCTACGACAGGGCTCCTGACAGCATACTGTCAGGAGTGTTTGTCAGGAGCAGATAAAAAAAATCCCGGTCAACAGACCGGGATTTCGATAACGCGCTAAACCTCGCCTTACGGCAGAATGGACGGCTGATCCGCCCCTTCTTTCTCGACTTTCTGCTGGAGCAGGTGCTCGCGCTTCATGCCGAGTTTCAGTGCCAGAGCGGATGCGACGTAGATAGACGACGCCGTACCGATGGTGACACCGATCAGCATGGTCAGCGAGAAGCCTTCCAGTACCGGACCACCGAAGAGGAACAGCATCAGGATCACCATCAAAGTGGTACCAGATGTGATCAAGGTACGGTGCAGCGTCTGGGTCAACGACACGTTAAAGATTTCATACGGCGTACCGCGACGGATCTTACGGAAGTTTTCACGGATACGGTCAGATACCACGATACTGTCGTTCAGTGAGTAACCGATAACGGACATCAGGGATGCCACAATCGTCAGGTCAATCTCAATGTGGAACAGCGACAGTATGCCCATGGTGATCACCACGTCGTGCGCCAGAGCGATAACCACACCGGCCGCCAGTCGCCACTCAAAGCGGAAACCGACGTACACCAGGATGGAGATCAGCGCTACCAGCAGCGCCATCGCACCGGTCTGCGCCAGGTCAGCACCCACGCTTGGGCCGACGAACTCAATACGCTTGACCGCCGCGTTCTGGCTGGTTGTTTCGTTAATCACGCTAACAACCTTACTGCCCAGCTCCTGGCTGCCGTTGGCATCGTGCACCGGCGGCATACGCACCATGATGTCGCGGCTGCTGCCGAAGTTCTGCAGCAGCGGCTCTTCAAAGCCCGCTTTCTGCAGCGATTCGCGCATCTGGTCCATATCGACCGGTTTTTCCAGGGAGATCTCGATGACCGTACCACCGGTGAAATCCAGACCCCAGTTAAAGCCTTTCACGCTCATAATGCCGATGGACAGAATCAGCAGGAAACCTGAAATGCCGAAGGCCCAGTAGTCCCAGCGCATAAAGTCCCAGACTTTACGGCCGTGGTTCAATTGTTCAACAGTATATTCCTGTGCCACAACGCACTCCTCAGATAGACAGCTTTTTGACGCGCTTGCCGCCGTACAGCAGGTTCACGATGGCACGGGTGCCGACAATAGCGGTAAACATTGACGTTGCGACACCGATACCGGTTGTAATCGCAAAGCCTTTGATCGCGCCAGTACCCACTGCATACAGGATAAGAACCTTAATCAGTGTTGTTACGTTCGCATCGAAGATGGAGCTGAACGCGCCTTTATAGCCTTCGTCAATCGCCTGCTGAATAGAGCGACCGTTGCTCAACTCTTCTTTGATACGTTCGTTAATCAGTACGTTGGCGTCGACCGCCACCGCAAGGGTAAGAACGATACCAGCAATGCCCGGCATGGTCAGCGTCGCCCCCGGCAGCAGGGACATAATGCCGATGATCAGCACCAGGTTGGCGATCAGCGCGGAGGTCGCAATCAGACCAAACTTCTTGTAGAAGAAGATCATGAAGAGGATAGAGACCACCAGACCGGCCAGACACGCTTCCAGACCCTGCTGGATGTTTTGCATACCCAGAGTTGGACCAATGGTACGTTCTTCAACAATCTGAATTGGCGCAATCAGCGCACCGGCACGCAGCAGCAGGGAGAGCTGACGCGCTTCGTTCGGGTTGTTGATACCGGTAATACGGAAGCTGTTACCCAGACGAGACTGGATGTTGGCGATGTTAATCACCTCTTCCTCTTTCACCAGCACCGCACGACCGTTTGCATCTTTCTTGCCGCTGTCTTTGTACTCCACGAACAGGGTCGCCATCGGTTTACCGATGTTGTCCTTGGTGAAGTTAGACATGATGTTACCACCCGCGCTATCCAGCGAGATGTTAACCTGCGGCTGGTTGTATTCGTCCTGGCTCGAGGTGGAGTCGGTGATGTGGTCACCGGTCAGAATCACGCGTTTGTACAGCACAACTGGCTGACCTTCGCGGGTCTGTTTCACTTCGGAGTCACCCGGAATACGCCCTGCGGCGGCAGCGGACTGATCGACGTTGGAGTTCACCAGACGGAATTCCAGGGTTGCGGTCGCACCCAGAATCTCTTTCGCACGCGCGGTATCCTGGATACCCGGCAGTTCAACCACGATACGGTCAGCACCCTGACGCTGCACCAGCGGCTCAGCCACGCCCAGCTGGTTTACACGGTTACGCAGAATGTTGATGTTCTGCTGAACGGCATATTCACGCGCTTCTTTCAGACGCGCATCGGTCATCACCGCGCGCAGCTGGTTGCTGCCCTGAGAGGTGATCACCAGGTCACGGTGACGTTGGGTCAGGTAATCTACAGCCTGATCGCGCGCCGCGCTGTCGCGGAACGTGATGCTCATGCCGTAGTTATCTTCTTTACGCACGGTGGTGTAAGCGATGCCTTTATCACGCAGATCGCTGCGCAGGCTGTCGATATTCTGTTCCTGCAGCTTGCCGAGCGCGGTATCCATATCCACTTCCATCAGGAAGTGAACGCCGCCACGCAGGTCAAGACCGAGTTTCATTGGCTCTGCTTTCATCGCAGCCAGCCAACGCGGGGTTGCAGGGGCAAGGTTAAGCGCCACGACGTATTTGTCACCCAGCACGCCCATCAGCGCTTCGCGAGCGCGGAGCTGCGTGTCGGTGGTGTCGAAGCGAGCAAGAATTGCACCCTCTTCCAGAGCCACAGACTTAGCGGTAATTTTTTCTTCTTGTAACGTTTTCTGGACCTGGATCAGCGTTTGCTCACTGGCGGCGACACCGCGCGCGCCAGTGATTTGAACAGCCGGATCCTCACCATACAGGTTGGGAAGCGCGTACAGCAGGCCGACGAGAATCACGACGACCAGCATGATGTACTTCCACAAAGGATAACGGTTTAACACGGCAGTTCCCTTTGGGAAAAGTTGGGATTACAGCGCCTTCATGGTGCCTTTCGGCAGAACGGCAGCTACGAAGTCACGTTTGATGACCACTTCAGTGGTGTCGTTCAGGGCGATAGCAATGTAGCCGTTTTCAGCCACTTTGGTTACGCGACCCACCAGACCACCGTTAGTCAGTACTTCATCGCCTTTGGCAATGGAGTTCATCAGGTTTTTGTGCTCTTTGGTGCGCTTCTGCTGTGGACGCAGGATCATGAAGTAGAAGATCAGACCGAACACAACCAGCATCAGAATCAGAGACATCGGGCTGCCCTGCGCTGGAGCACCTGTTGCCGCTACCGCATCAGAAATAAAAAAGCTCATTCAAATTCCCTCATTATTAAAATTAATCAACGTTCAACGGTGGAACAACCCGCCCCTGACGTTGGTAGAAATCGGTCACGAAGCTCTCTAATTTACCCTCTTCGATAGCCTTACGTAAACCAGCCATTAAGCGCTGATAATAACGAAGATTATGAATGGTATTGAGACGCGCGCCCAAAATCTCGTTGCAACGATCGAGATGATGCAGATACGCGCGAGAATAATTGCGACAGGTATAGCAATCGCACTCGGAATCGAGCGGGCTGGTGTCACTCTTATGCTTCGCGTTACGGATTTTCACCACGCCATCGGTAACGAACAAATGGCCGTTACGCGCGTTGCGGGTTGGCATGACGCAGTCGAACATATCAATGCCGCGGCGTACGCCTTCAACCAGATCTTCTGGTTTACCCACGCCCATCAGGTATCGTGGTTTATCCGCCGGGATTTGCGGGCAGACATGCTCCAGAATGCGGTGCATGTCTTCCTTCGGCTCACCCACAGCCAAACCGCCGACAGCGTAGCCATCAAAACCTATCTCTACCAGACCTTTAACAGAGATATCGCGTAAATCTTCGTAAACGCTGCCCTGGATAATGCCGAACAGTGCATTTTTGTTCTGCAGCGAGTCAAAACGGTCACGGCTACGCTTCGCCCAGCGCAGGGACATCTCCATGGAGCGTTTTGCGTAATCCCAGTCGGCCGGATACGGCGTACATTCGTCGAAGATCATCACGATGTCAGAGCCGAGATCGTACTGAATCTCCATCGATTTTTCGGGATCGAGGAAAATCGGATCGCCGTTGATCGGGTTACGGAAGTGTACGCCCTGCTCGGTGATCTTGCGGATATCGCCCAGGCTGAAGACCTGGAAGCCGCCGGAGTCGGTCAGGATTGGGCCTTTCCACTGCATGAAATCGTGCAGGTCGCCGTGGAGCTTCATGATCTCCTGACCCGGACGCAGCCACAGGTGGAAGGTGTTGCCGAGGATAATCTGTGCGCCAGTGGCTTCTACTTCTTCCGGCGTCATCCCTTTTACGGTGCCGTACGTGCCCACAGGCATAAACGCGGGGGTTTCCACCACGCCGCGATCAAACACCAGGCGACCGCGACGCGCTCGGCCATCGGTGGTATCGAGTTCAAATTTCATTTTTTCTCCGACGTCAGAAAAACAGTCCAACGTTGTAAAACGGTGCCGCGGACTTATTCCCCGACACGCTCATTCAAAGCCAGCGGATTGTACGTGATAAACATCGCGTCCCCGTAGCTAAAAAAGCGATATTTTTGTTCTACCGCAGACTTGTAGGCCGCCATCGTATGCTGATAACCGGCAAATGCCGACACCAGCATAATCAGCGTTGATTCAGGCAGATGGAAGTTGGTCACCAGCGCGTCAATCACTTTGTACTGATAGCCCGGGTAGATAAAGATCTGCGTATCGCCAAAGAACGGCTCGATAAGATCGCTCTTCGCGGCTTGCGCGGCGCTCTCGAGTGAGCGCACGGACGTTGTACCGACCGCCACGACGCGGCTACCGCGCGCTTTCGCCGCCAGCACCGCGTCCACCACATCCTGAGGCACTTCGGCATACTCAGAGTGCATGATGTGATCTTCAATGCTGTCCACGCGCACCGGCTGGAAGGTTCCCGCGCCGACGTGCAGCGTCACGAACGCCATCTCCACGCCCTTCGCGCGCAGTTTCTCCAGCAGCGGCTCATCAAAATGCAGGCCCGCGGTCGGCGCAGCGACGGCGCCAGGCTTCTGGCTGTATACGGTCTGGTACAGCTCGCGGTCGGCCTCTTCGTCCGGACGCTCAATATACGGCGGCAGCGGCATGTGGCCGATGGCGTTCAGGATATCGAGCACCGTGCGTTCGTCATCGAACGCCACCTCAAACAGCGCATCGTGGCGCGCGGTCATGGTCGCTTTGATGCTCTCATCATCGCCCAGCAGCAGTTCAGCGCCCGGCTTCGGCGCCTTAGACGCGCGAATATGTGCCAGAATACGTTTATCATCGAGCATACGTTCGACCAGCACTTCAATCTTGCCGCCGCTGGCTTTACGGCCAAACAGGCGCGCCGGGATCACGCGGGTATTATTAAAGACCAGCAGATCGCCAGGGTTGAGCTTGTCGAGCAAATCGGTGAAAGTACCGTGCGTCAGCTCGCCCGTTGGCCCATCCAGTGACAGTAAGCGACAGCTGCTGCGCTCAGGCATGGGATAGTGAGCAATCAGGGATTCAGGTAGTTCAAAGGAGAAATCGGCGACGCGCATGACGTATACTCGTGACTTAAAAACAGGCGGCATAGTCTAGTGCTCACACCCTTTTGCTGCAACAACTAGCCGCCCCCGGACAAATAAAACGCATGAATTTTCTCGCTCACCTGCATCTCGCTCACCTCGCTGACAGCTCCCTGTCCGGCAATTTGCTGGCCGATTTCGTACGCGGCAACCCCGCTGAGGACTATTCCCCTGAGGTTGTCGACGGGATTTTCATGCACCGCCGCATCGACGTGCTGACGGATAAGCTGCCGGAAGTGACGGAAGCCAAAGCGTGGTTTCGCCCTGAAACGCGCCGCGTTGCGCCGATCACGCTCGACGTGATGTGGGATCACTTTCTGTCGCGCCACTGGGAACAGCTGTCGCCGGAGATGCCCTTGCCGGCGTTTGTGCGCTATGCCCACCAGCAGGTGTCGATCATTCTACCCGACTCGCCGCCGCGCTTTGTGAATCTGAATAACTACCTGTGGTCGGAACGCTGGCTGGAGCGCTATCGCGAGATGGATTTCATCCAGAACGTGCTGAACGGGATGGCGAGCCGCCGACCGCGACTGGATGCGCTGCGGGATTCCTGGTATGACCTGGATGAACATTACGATGCCCTGGAAGCGCGTTTCTGGCAGTTTTACCCGCGGATGATGGTACAGGCGAAAAACAAACAGCTTTAAATACACGTCATCCTTCAAGCTGCCTCTGCGTTGGCTACGTCTGCTCACCCCAGTCACTTACTTCAGTAAGTTCCCGGGGATTCCCAGACTTGCCGCCTTGATGCAACTTGAATGATTTTGTGTATAAAAATGACATTGATAGGTAAAAGCTGGCGGAACGATTGTCACCACCTCTTTGTCTTATCCATGAACACTCTCTATACTGGCTCGCGTTGCGTTCCAAATAACCTTAGTATCTACAGGAGAATCATATGGTTCTGGTAACTCGTCCGGCTCCGGATTTTACAGCTGCAGCAGTTCTGGGCAACGGTGAAATCGTTGAAAACTTCAACTTCAAACAGCACACCAACGGTAAAGCGACCGTTCTGTTCTTCTGGCCAATGGACTTCACTTTCGTTTGCCCGTCTGAACTGATCGCATTCGACAAACGTTATGAAGAATTCCAGAAGCGTGGCGTGGAAGTTGTTGGCGTCTCCTTCGACTCTGAATTTGTACACAACGCATGGCGTAACACCCCTGTCGACAAAGGCGGCATCGGTGCGGTGAAATACGCAATGGTTGCGGACATCAAACGCGAAATCCAGCAGGCTTACGGTATCGAACATCCGGACGCTGGCGTTGCGCTGCGTGGTTCCTTCCTGATCGACGCTAACGGCATCGTTCGTCACCAGGTTGTGAACGATCTGCCGCTGGGTCGTAACATCGACGAAATGCTGCGCATGGTTGACGCGCTGCAGTTCCACGAAGAGCACGGCGAAGTGTGCCCGGCTCAGTGGGAAAAAGGTAAAGAAGGCATGAACGCGTCTCCAGACGGCGTGGCTAAATACCTGTCTGAGAACGTATCCAGCCTGTAATCGGCACGGTTTACGAAAAAGGCCCGCTTATGCGGGCCTTTTTTTATGCCTTACGCTGCGTCTCTCGCCAGATGCGCCAGGCCATGCCCGCCAGCAGAATCACCCCCGCAATCAGCACGCCCCATACCAGCAGCGTGTTCATCCTGCTCTCCCGCTCGGCCGCAGAGGTAGCGGTCAGACGCCCCTCGCCGCCTAATGAGACATCATCCAGAATGTCGGCCTGCGGCAGGTTCGCCATATCATAAGTCTTGCGCAGGTCGGCCGGGATCAGCATGCCGGGCTCCACGCTGGCAGGCTTCGCGGCGCCGTTGCCCCAGGCGAGCACGTACGGCGCTTTCCCCTGCGCGTTGAACACCAGGTCATAGCGGTCGCGATGTCCCGTGACGCCCGGCAGGTATTCTGGCAGACGCGCATTCAGCGTCGTGATTTTCACGGCCTGCACCAGCCCCCCGTTAAGCGAAACCGGTGGCGACGCTTTTCCATCAAGACGGTAAAGGACCTCTTTCTTCAGAGGATGCCATGCGTCTTTTTCCGTACTCCGCCACGCGATCTCCACGGGAAGGACGCCATCGCCATTCAGTGAGATACTGATAGCACTCAGCGGCTGCGGGCGCGCCCAGTGCCATTGTGCTTCGCTTGTCGATAGCTGCTCCCCTTCGCCCTCAAGGTCGATAGCTTCCGGGGCTGCCTGCGCAGGTGCGCTGATGGCGTTTACGCCGGTCAAGGTTATCCCCTGGCTCTGCGCATTCAGCACCACCATGAGATAGCGATTCGCATCGGGAGATAAAACGGTATCGGTATCGATCCGATCGAGCTTAAGACGGTCCTGGCCGCTGACGACGTCCAGCAATGGCATATCCTCGCGCAGGGTATACCAGCGCTTAAGATCCTCGCTGTAATAGACCGACGCCGTTCCCTGCCACGGCGTCTGCGGGGTATTCCAGAGCAGCTGCAGCTGGGATATAGCGATCTCGCCCGTCGCCTGTTCCGGCAGGGTCAGCAGATAATGTTGCCCGGCTGCGGCGGCTTTTTGCCCCTCCAGCACAATCTCAACGCCGCTTCCGGAACGAAGCAGGATCTTATCGCTATCACCGGATCCTCGAGAAGCCGCTAGCGGCGAGGCGTCCAGCGGGAAAAGGCGCAGCGCGGTGGATTGCGCTGGCACCTGCGGACGCGTCGCGCTGACCAGGCTGAAGGGAACCGCCTCGCCCGACTGGTTAAAGACGCGGACATCATGCAGATCCGGCGACGTGCTTTGCTCATAGACGGCGAGCGGCAGCATCACCCGATACCACTGGGAAGGAACAGACGTATCCAGTGAAAGACCAAAGGCATAGTCCCGGGGCGATTCCGTTTGTCCCTCGTCGCAGAACGCCGGGCCGGAAAGCGCCAGCAGCGCGGTACAGGCTACCGCTTTCATCCATTTCATTTTTCATCTCCTGTTTTGGGCGGTAGCGGTGAGAAATACCCCACGATCAGAACCAGTATCGCCACGCCGATAAACGCCACCGCGCGCGACAAACCGCCTCCGCCCGCGCTGTCAACCAGCATCAGTTTAACCATCACCACGCCCAGCAGCGCGGCACCGCAGAGCCACTCCTGCCGGGAAGCCCGACGGGTGGCATGGATCATGACCACCAGCGCGCTCAGCATCCAGAACAGGGCAAAACTGGTCTGTATAAGCCGCGAATCCCACAGCGATGCCATATTCCAGGCCACGTCGCCGTACCAGGCCAGGGCGCGCATCAGCGCACCGTTAAGCCACCAGAAGCCAAACGCCATCATCGCGACGGCAGGCCACGGGCGGGCCTGCAAGAGCCACGCCGGGTAGTAGCGATCCACCGCCCGATAAAAGACCACCAGCCCCAGCAATGCGAACGCCGCGCCTTCCTCAAGCGGGTTTATCAGCGGCAGCCAGGTCTGGCGATAGACCACGCCGTCCTGGAAATTGGTCACCACCAGCAGTACCAGCAGCGCCACGACCGCGGGGATCGGTGCCAGGCAGGCGTAGAGCGCAGGCCACTCCCGGAACGGCCACCCGCGACGCCGTACGGCTGCAGAGAGCCCTATAATTACCCCGCCGCCTGCTGCCATCGCTACTCCGCTGCCCCAGGCCGCCATGCCCCACGGCAGCGATCGGGCAAACCAGTAAAGCTCCGCAGCCAGCGCCAGCAAAATCATCCAGAACAGCGACAAATGCAGCCCCATCGCGATGCGCGGCGGGAGTCTTTCACCGTCGCGCCGCAGCAGCATCAGCGCGGCAGGAAGCGCTACGCACCAGGCGAGATTTGACCAGCCGGCGGCAACGATCTGCTGGTGCCAGAGCTGATAACACACCATCAGCAGCATAACCGGCCACAGCAGCCATTTGCTGGCATCCAGCTCCCGCCACGCCAGACGAGCAGCCGCCTGCCGCCAGCCCCAGACCGACGCCGCCGTCAGCGCCAGCACGCCCGCCAGAATCGGTAATTCCTTCGTCAGCGCCAGCCGCGACGCGCCCAATAGCGCCACGAGCCAGAACAGCAGCCCGCCTGCCAGCAGCGCCCGGCTGACCGGCAGAAAGAGAGCCCGCCACAGCCAGGCCGCAGCCAGCCAGCAAAGGCTGAGGATGGTGAAGATCAGCAGCAGGCTCAGGGACGTAACGCCGTTCGTTTGCGCCCATAGCGCGCTGCCGAGCGCCAGCACCAGCAGCGCCGTCCCGCTATAGCTCATGCGACGCTGGTTCTGCTGTACGCCCAGCCAGAGGATACCCAGCCCTTCCAGCGCCCAGGCCATCGCCGTCCAGCGCGCCGACAGCGCCAGCGGAATGGCGAGCGTGGCAAATCCGCCGCCGATGGCCAGCGCCGCCATGACCAGCGGTCGTCCGAGGGAGGGATAGCGCCGCAGCGCAAGGAACGCGAGGGTAAGATAAAATGCGCCGTAGCCCAGCGCGCTCAGGGCCGGGCCATACACCCAGTGCCGGGTCATGCCGTACTGCATCCCGAAACCGATCAGCGGCGGGGCAAACAGCAACACGCCGTCGATAATCTGCTTCCCTTTCTCCTGCGCCCGCAGCGACAGCGCCACGCTCAGGACGCCGAATATCAGCGTATTGGCAATCAGGAACAGCTGGCAGATCCAATAGTCTTCAGGCTGGTAGTCATTCAGCCCCCACAGGCCGCCCACGCCGAACGTAAACAGCAGCCCGAGCAGGTTCAGCTCGCGCCAGTGCTGCCAGATGCTGATAGCGAGAATCCCGATGGAAAGCAGGAGATAGAATGAGAACAGCGCCACAAAGCTGCCGCCCCCGGTGGACAACAGCAGCGGCGCAAGATACCCGCCGAGGCTCGCCAGCATGGCCAGGCTCAGCGCTTTCTGCAACACGGCCAGCCCAACGCTCGCGGCGCAAATCACCACCAGAAGCGCAAAGGCCAGCGTCATCGGCAGCATTTGCCAGAGCCGGAATGCGCCAAACACCGTCAGGTAGAGCACGCCGGTCGCCCCGCCCTGGAGGATCAGCGCATAGACACGCTGCTTATGCCGCAGCCGCCACCCGACCGCCAGAAGCACGATGGCAAAGAGCGCCGTTGCCACGAGGCGTAGCTCAAGCGGGAACAGGGAATGTTCCACGGTATAGCGCAGCAGGAATGAAAGACCGAGGAAGAGCAGCAGGATCCCAAGCTTCGCCAGCGGATTACCCTGCATAAACCAGCGCACCAGCGACGTCAGGATGCCGCCAAAGGCAGAAGGCTGTTTTGCCGCAGGCGTCGGGGCCGGAGCGGGTTCTGCCACGGCTGCGGGAGTATCGGAACGCCAGGGGTCGACAGGCGCGGGAGCATCTTCAACCACTGGCGCGGTAGGCTGCACGGGCTCCGGCGCGCTTTCAGGTACGTCGCGCTGCTCAAGCGCCTCAATGCGCTGGCGTAGCCGGGCGATCTCCTGTCGCGCCGCCGTACTTCGGTTAAAGCCGATAACCGCAAGCACGGGCGCAACCACCAGCGCAAATACCAGGAACAAACAGCCAAGGATGTAAAGCTCGTCCATGTTTCCACCTTCACCGTAAACGATCCGTTAAGATTGACACAAATAGTTGCATTTGCGCCATCTTAAAAGGTGGAAACATTAGCAGGTCTTAACTGCCGAACCAGATCGTCGCGGATACCGCAGGCAGCGCCAGCACGCCGTCCTGTATCGTCGCCTTGCCCTCTTTACTCTTCCACGCAGCCACCTTCAGCAGCGGTGAATCATCCAGCACCACTTCGCAGGCCTCGCCCCGGTTAACGGCCACCAGCACGCGCTGCTGATTGTAGACGCGAGCAAACACCACGACGTTATCGTGGGCATAGACCACCTGACAGCCGCCGTAGCGCAGTGCGAGACTCTGCTTACGCAGCTTCGCCAGCCGCTGATACAGGCTGAACAGCACCTTGTCCTGCTTCTCTGGCTCCCACGGGAAGGTTTTGCGGCAGAACGGATCGTTGTTGCCGTCCAGCCCCACTTCGTCTCCATAATAGATGCACGGCACGCCCGGCCAGGTGAAGAGCCAGGTCACCGCCAGCGGCAGACGCGCCACATCCTTGCCGAGCAGGGATTTAAAGCGGGCGGTATCGTGGCTATCGAGCTGGTTGAACATCCGCAGCTGCTGCTGATGGGACAGACCGGCGCGATAGTTCTCCATCCACGCCATGCAGGTTTCAGCGTCGATATGATTCGGATCGTAGGAGATGTCGGTGTTAGCGAGGAATCCCCACAGCGGGAAGGTAAAGCCGCGATAGTTCATCGCCGCATCTTCAGCATCGTTCTGCAGCCACTGGCGCGCGTCGCCAAAGTGCTCGCCAAAGACGAACGCCTCCGGCTGGGCCGCTTTCGCCGAGCGCGTAATCCCGGCGACGTGCTGAAGGTTATTCCGCGCTCCGCCGGCTTCACCGAGCATATGCACCACGTCCAGCCGCCAGCCGTCCATATTCCACGGCGCCTTCAGCCAGTGACGGACGATGCTGTCTTCACCGCCGTAGATTTCATTCACGAGCGTTGGCGACTGGAAATCCAGCTTCGGCAGGCTGGCGTAGCCCAGCCAGTCCAGCGCACGGCCCTCCTCGTTAAAGCTGTACCAGTCGCGCTGCGGCGAGTCCGGGTTATGACATGCCCCGCCCATCGACTGGTTATGGCGGTCAAACCAGGCGTGCGAATCTCCGCTGTGGTTGAACACGCCGTCCAGAATCAGGCGCATGCCTTCGTTTTGAGTGTTCTTGCGCAGGCGCAGCAGCGCCTCGTCACCGCCAAACTGCGCGTCAACGTGGCGATAATCTTCGGTATCGTATTTGTGCACGCTCGGGGCTTTAAACACCGGGTTGAGATACAGCGCCGTCACGCCGAGCTTTTTCAGGTACGGCAGCTTTTCGCTGATGCCGTCGAGATCGCCGCCGTAAAAAGTGGATCCACCCGCCTGCGCGGTTAACGGCTCGTCCCACGCTTTCAGGATAATGTCGTGGCCCGCCGCATGGTGGTGATAGATCTTATCCTGGTCGGCGGTGCGTTTTTCGCTGCGCGCAAAACGGTCCGGGAAAATCTGGTAAAACACCTGATCGTTAACCCACTGCGGGCCGTTATCCGGGTAATCGACCGCAAACTGCTCCAGCCGTGCGGGCGGGAAATGGCTAAACCCCTGCGGGGTAAACCACAGCTGGCGGTTATTCCACAAAAGCTTAAAGCTGTAGCGACGGCGCGGCTGCCCGCTATTCAGGTCGATATTCGCCCGCCACGCAGTGATCCCCGGCTGCGGCTGGCTGCGCAGCCTGTGCATTTTCAGGCCGGTCTCTTCGTTATCTATTTCGGCGCGGAGCGTCACGCGTTCAGGCTGATTTTCCCCCGCCAGCCAGAGCGTAATCACAAGGTTGTCTTTGTTTTGCTTAACAAATGGGGCAACCGGAAGGTGCCAGGCGTTTAACATCACGAATCCCCTCTGATGAAATTGACGTCACCTTGCCACAGGGTGGTTAAGGATAGCTCATCACGTTCGGGATTATTGGGGGAGGAGAAAGGAGGATGAGGCAAAATTCCCTCTCCCAAGGGGAGAGGGGAAAAGGATATTACTGCGCTTCCGCCAGCTGACGGTCACGGCGGCATTTAAACACCCACCCCACCAGCAGCAGGACGATCCACGCGCAGCCCACGTACAGGGAAATGCGGGTATCCGGATGGTAGCCAATCAGGGCAATGATAAACACCAGGAAGATCAGCCCGACGACGGTCGTCGCAACGCCGCCCGGTACTTTGAACTTCAGCGCTTTCGCCTCATCCGGCGACAGACGACGGCGGAACGCAATCTGCGACAGCAGGATCATAATCCACACCCACACCGTCGCGAAGGTCGCCAGCGATGCGATCACCAGGAAGACGTTCTCCGGCATGATGTAGTTCAGGTAAACCGAGAACAGCAGCGCCACGGTCATCACCACAACGGTTACCCACGGCGTGCCGCGGCGTGAAGTTTTGGCGAACACCTTCGGCGCACTGCCCTGCTCCGCCATGCCGTGCAGCATACGGCCCACGCCAAAGACGTCACTGTTGATCGCGGAGAGTGACGCGGTGAGCACCACAAAGTTCAGAATGCTGGCCGCAAAGGCAATTCCCATATGCTGGAAGGTCAGAACAAACGGGCTACCGTTGGTGCCGACCTGATTCCACGGGTAGATGGACATAATCACGAACAGCGTGCCCACGTAGAACACCAGAATACGCATCGGCACCGAGTTGATGGCGCGCGGAATGGATTTCTCCGGATCTTTCGCTTCACCGGCGGTAATACCGATAATCTCGATGCCGCCGTAGGCGAACATCACCATCTGCAGCGACATGACCATTCCGAGCCAGCCGTTGCTGAAGAAGCCACCGTTGCTCCAGAGGTTGTGAATACCGGTCGGCTGCCCGCCGTTGCCGATTCCCCAGATGATGATGCCGAAACCGGCCACGATCATGATGATGATGGTGGCGACCTTGAAGAAGGAGAACCAGAATTCGAGCTCGCCGAACACCTTCACGCTCATCAGGTTGACGGCGCAAATGATCAGCACCACGCTCAGCACCCAAATCCAGTGCGGCACCGCCGGGAACCAGACGCCCATATAGATGCCAAACGCCGTCACGTCGGCAATCGCCACAATCAGGATTTCAAAGCAGTAGGTCCAGCCGGTGATAAACCCGGCCAGCGGGCCGAGGTTTTCCTGCGCGTAGCGGGAGAAGGAGCTGGCGGACGGGTTGTGAACCGACATTTCGCCGAGGGCGCGCATGATGATATACGCCGCCACGCCGCCGATGATGTACGCCAGCAGAACGCTGGGACCGGCCATTTTGATGGCATCTGCCGAGCCATAAAAAAGACCGGTGCCGATAGCAGAGCCCAGCGCCATAAAGCGGATGTGGCGCGTGCTCAATCCACGTTTAAGTTTGTTAGTGCTTTCCATTTAAATCTTGCCATTCAACACGAAAAAAACAAAAAACCACGGGGCCTTAAGCCCCGTGGTTAAACAGTTTGTTGCCGTTGATTAATGAGCGTTCGATGCGACCTGACGCCCTGCAGCACGATCCCAGATAATCGCCAGAACCAGTGCAACAACGGTAGGCATCAGCCAGGCCAGACCCTGCTCGGACAGCGGCAGACGCTGTGTCCATGCCGGCAGTATGTGCGCGAAAGCTGATGCTTTAATCCCGTCAAGGATACCAAAAATCAGGCTGATAAACATGGCTGGCGCAATAATTCGTGAAGAGTTGTTCCACCACGGGCGAGTAAAGCTCAGCACCACCAGCACGATACACGGCGGATAAATCGCCGTCAGCACCGGAATCGAGACCTGAATCAGGTGGCTCAGACCGAGGTTTGACACCGCCATAGAGAAGATGCCGAGGATAAACACCAGGGTGCGGTAAGAAAGCGGCAGATACTGCGCAAAGAACTCTGCGCAGGCGCAGGTCAGGCCAACCGCCGTCACCAGACACGCCAGGAAAATCAGCGCTGCCAGCAGCATACTGCCCGCACCGCCGAAGGTGTGCTGAACGTAGGCGTGCAGGATAGCCGCACCGTTGGCGTTCTGCTCAACCAGCATGGCGCTGTCGGAACCCAGACGGAACAGCGCCAGATACAGCAGCGTCAGCCCCACACCAGCCATCAGGCCAGCCCAGATGGTATAGCGGGTCAGCAGACGCGCTTCGGTCACACCGCGGGAACGCGCGGCGTTAACGATAACGATACCAAACACCATCGCGCCCAGCGTATCCATCGTCAGGTAGCCGTTCACAAAGCCGTTGGAAAACGCGGCATTTTTATAGGCGTCCATCGCGTCGCTAATCGGGCCTGCTGGCCAGATGATGGCCGCTACCGCCAGAACAATCAGCGCCACGATTTTCAGCGGAGCCAGGAAGTTACCCACGGTATCCAGCAGCTTGCCCGGATAGAGGGAAACCAGAATCACGATCGCGAAGTAGATCAGGCTGTAGATAAACAGCGGCATCGCACCGTCTCCGGTCAGGGGAGCAATACCCACTTCGAAGGACACGGTTGCCGTACGCGGGGTCGCAAACAGCGGGCCAACGGCGAGATAGCAGACGGTTGCCAGCAGAACGCCCGCCACTTTGCCAATCGGGGTGCTGAGGCTATCCACACCGCCGCCGACTTTCGCCAGCGCGACGACGGTCAGAACCGGCAGACCCACGGCAGTAATCAGGAAACCAAACGCGGCGGTCCAGACGTGTTCACCCGCCTGTAAGCCAACCATTGGAGGGAAAATGATGTTGCCTGCGCCAACGAACAGCGCAAATGTCATAAAGCCCAGCGCGATGATGTCACGCGATTTTAAGTGATGGGTCATAAAACCTTACTGCCTGTGGATGTGGTGTTGAAAACATTGAGATTTTCGATATCCCTGATGGGACGATACAGCCGAAAATTTGCTCAATTTCAGCGGGAAATGCTCCCGTCCTGGCGTGGAGAAGAATAGTTTTTCGATTTACCACGCAAATACAGTCGGTCTGACAGTATCTGGGGCGCAATTTAAACGCTTATAACGTTTAAAGGCAAGGTGGGATCGTAAAACCAGAACAATATGCCAGCATGAAAATACACCTCAGAACAATACGCTATTTATAAGAAAAACCCATGGCTAATCATGCGAACAAAAAACAGTCAGCCGTATAAAATTCATCCGCGTTTCGCTTGACTGCAAAGCAAACGGGCCAGCAGACGCTGACCCGTGGAAAGGTAAAATGACACGCCTGCCGTCAGGCGATCTTTTTGGCAATTAATCGTTCCGGAATAACGAAACTGAAGCGGGTTCCTTTACCCAGCGTACTCTGAATATCGAGACGGCTTTCATGGTGATTCACCGCGTGTTTCACAATTGCCAGCCCCAGGCCGCTTCCGCCTGTCTGCCGGGATCGCGCTTTATCTACACGGTAAAAGCGCTCGGTCAGACGCGGAATATGCTCAGGCGCAATCCCCGGCCCGTTGTCTTCCACGCTAAACTCAGCCCCCGTTGGGGCATGATGCCAGCGCACCACGATATTCGTCCCCTCCGGCGTATGATTCACCGCGTTATACACCAGGTTGGAAATGGCGCTACGCAGTTCATCTTCGCTGCCCAGCACCTTCAGCGTATTGTCGACCTCAAAGGTCAGGTGATGCTTTTTGTGGCTTAACGTCTGCGCTTCACGCTCAACGACCCGCAGCATCATCGGGACATCAATGGTGTCATTTAGCGCGAGCGACGGCGCCGCTTCAATCTTCGAGAGTGTCAGCAGCTGCTTCACCAGCCCTTCCATCCGGTGCGTTTGCTCGCGCATGGTGTGCAGCGCTTTTTCACGCGGCGCGCCTTCAAGCGTTTGCTCCTGCATCATCTCGAGGTAGCCCTGAAGCACGGTCAGCGGGGTACGCAGTTCGTGACTGACGTTGGCGAAGAAGTTGCGACGCGCCCCTTCCAGCTGGTGCATCTGGGTGACATCGCGCGCCACCATAAGCCACTGCTTATCGCTGTAGGGCATCACGCGGATTTCCAGATGGCGACCATTATTGAGCTTCAGATTGTGCGGGCGGGTAAAATCACGCTTTTTCAGATACAGCGTGAACTCGGGATAGCGCAGAAGGTTGAGGATATTCTGGCCATTGTCATCGGGCCAGCGCAGGCCCAGCAGCTGTTGCGCAAGGCCGTTACACCAGAAGATCGTCCCTTCTTCGGTCGTCAGAATAACGGCATCCGGCAGCGACTCTGCACCGCTGCGAAAACGCTTAATCAGGCTTCCCAGCTCGCGGCGACGCTTTTTATTACGCATCTGCATCTGATGCAGACCGTACAGCAGCGGCTCCCAGCTGCCGCTTCCCGGCGGCGGCGTCATACTTCGGTCAACCCACAGCCACCAGGAGAGGCGCAGCAGGTTCCAGAAATGCCAGATCAGCAGCCCGGTGACCGACGCCAGCAGAAACCACGGCAGGTGTCCAAGAAAGGCCCCCAGAAGGAAGGCCGGAATACAGCATAAGATCAGTTCAAAGACGAGCCTTTTCCATGACAGACGTTCCAGCACGCGTCACACTCCTGTCATTGTTCAGAAACGGGTAGAAAAACGATAACCCGTGCCGCGGACCGTCTGCACCATGCGATCGTGGCCGCTCAGTTCCAGTGCTTTTCGCAGGCGGCGAATATGTACGTCAACCGTCCGGTCTTCGACATACACGTTAGTTCCCCAGACGTTATTCAGCAACTGCTCGCGGCTGTAAACGCGTTCCGGGTGGGTCATAAAGAAGTGCAGGAGTTTAAATTCGGTAGGCCCCATGTCGAGGGGATTTTCACCGGTCATCACGCGGTGTGAGGTGGGGTCAAGGCTCAGTCCCTGCATCTCTATCACCTCTTCCACCGCCATCGGCGAAATACGGCGCATCACGGCTTTAATGCGGGCAACCAGCTCTTTTGGGGAGAACGGTTTAGTAATGTAATCGTCCGCGCCGGTTTCCAGACCGCGAACGCGATCCTCTTCTTCTCCGCGCGCCGTGAGCATCACAACCGGGATGTCGCGGGTCAGCGCCTCGCGCTTCAGGTGTTTGATAAACTGCAGTCCGGAGCCGCCGGGCAACATCCAGTCCAGCAGAATCAGATCGGGCCAGGGTTCATTCAGCTGGTTCACTGCGCTGTCATAATCTTCCGCTTCAACCGGCTGGAAGCCGTTTTGCTCGAGCACGAAGCACACCATTTCACGAATTGGAGCTTCATCTTCTACGACCAGAATACGTCTCGCCATACTTTGCCCTGTCTTATCTTATTTAAGTTACAAGTTTGTAATTCGGCGCCATTATGCGTCAGATTTATGACAGATTTATGAAAAACAGTACCACGATAACGGGCAAACCGTTGTTTTATTACAGCGGTTATTTTCCCGTCTCTGAACGTTTATAATCCTGCTTTCTCTTTTTTGCCACGGATCAGCTATGCGCATACTTCACACCTCGGACTGGCATCTGGGTCAAAATTTTTACAGCAAAAGCCGTGCGGCTGAACATGAAGCTTTCCTGAACTGGCTGCTGGAAACGGCCCGGACGCACGAGGTGGACGCGATTATTGTGGCGGGTGACATCTTTGATACCGGCTCGCCCCCCAGCTATGCGCGTGAACTGTACAACCGCTTCGTGGTGAATTTGCAGCAAACCGGCTGTCATCTGGTGATTGTCGCCGGCAACCATGATTCCGTCGCGACGCTCAATGAATCCCGCGACATCCTGGCATTTCTGAATACCACCGTCGTCGCCAGCGCCGGGCAGCCCCCGCAGATCCTGAAAAAACGCGACGGCACGCCGGGGGCGGTACTGTGCCCCATTCCCTTTTTACGGCCGCGCGACATCGTGCAAAGCCAGGCGGGGCTGTCGGGCGTGGAAAAACAGCAGCATCTCCTGCAGGCCATCACCGATTATTATCACCAGCAGCACGCCGATGCCTGCGCCCTGCGCGGCGACCAGCCGATTCCGGTGATTGCGACCGGGCATCTCACCACCGTCGGGGCCAGTAAAAGTGACGCCGTACGCGACATCTATATCGGCACGCTGGATGCCTTTCCGGCGCAAAACTTCCCGCCAGCCGACTACATTGCGCTCGGACATATTCACCGGGCGCAGATCGTCGGCGGCAGCGAGCACATCCGCTACTGCGGCTCGCCAATTTCGCTCAGCTTTGACGAAACGGGCAAGGCCAAATCCGTCCACCTGGTGAGCTTTTCCGAGGGAAAACTTCACGCCGTCGAGACGCTGGAGGTCCCGGTCACCCAGCCGCTGGCGGTGCTGAAGGGCGATCTTGCCGCCATTACCGCCCAGCTTGAGCAGTGGCGCGGAACAGCGCTTAACCCGCCCGTCTGGCTGGATATCGAAATCACCACCGACGACTACCTGCACGATATGCAGCGTAAAATTCAGGCGCTGACGGAAGATTTACCCGTCGAGGTCTTACTGGTACGCCGCAGCCGCGAGCAGCGCGAGAAAATTCTGTTAAGCGCTCAACGCGAAACGCTCAGTGAACTGCGGGTTGAAGAGGTGTTTGAACGCAGGCTCTCGCAGGAGGAAATTGACGACGCGAAGCGCGCAAGACTCAGCGAACTGTTCAGCCATACCCTGCATGCGCTCAATGATGAGGAAGAAAACGCATGAAAATTTTGAGCCTGCGCCTGAAAAATCTCAACTCCCTCAAGGGCGAGTGGAAAATTGACTTTACCGCGGAGCCGTTTGCCAGCAACGGGCTGTTTGCCATTACCGGCGCGACCGGGGCAGGTAAAACCACCCTGCTCGACGCCATCTGCCTGGCGCTTTATCACGAAACGCCGCGACTGCAGAAGGTCTCTCAGGCGCAAAACGACCTGATGACGCGCGACACCGCCGAGTGCCTGGCGGAAGTGGAGTTCGAGGTAAAAGGCACCGCCTATCGCGCATTCTGGAGCCAGAACCGCGCGCGCAACCAGCCGGACGGAAACCTGCAGGCGCCGCGCGTGGAGCTGGCGCGCTGCGAAGATGGCAAAATCCTGGCCGACAAAGTGACGGATAAACTGGAGCAAACCGCTGCGCTCACCGGGCTGGACTATGGCCGCTTCACCCGCTCGATGCTGCTCTCACAGGGGCAGTTTGCCGCCTTCCTTAATGCCAGGCCGAGCGATCGCGCCGAGCTGCTGGAAGAGCTGACCGGCACCGAGATCTACGGCCAGATTTCCGCCATGGTGTTTGAGAAACACAAAGCCGCCCGCAGCGTGCTTGAAAAGTGCGAGGCGCAGGCGGCGGGCGTCGTGCTGTTGAGCGAAGAGCAACAGCAGCAGTTGCAGCAAAGTTTGCAGGCGCTTACTGACGAAGAGAAAACCCTGCTGGTTCAGCAGCAAAGGCAACAGAAAGATTTTCAGTGGCTTACGCGCCATGATGAGCTCATGCTTGAGCAACAGCGCGTCACCGCGATGCAACAGCAGGCGCAACAGGCGCTGACGAACGCTGCGCCAGAGCTGGCAAAGCTCCAGCTTGCTCTGCCCGCCGCCCAGCTTCGACCGCTTTGGGAGCACCAGCAGGAGCAAACCGCGCGCCTGACGCAAACCCAGCAGCGAATTATTGAAGTAAATACTCGCTTACAAGCCAAAACCGCGCTGCGCGCGCGGATCCGTCATACCGCCCAGCGTAATCATAAGCAACTTCAGACCGAGCAGACGGCGCTGGCGCAGTGGCTGGCGGAGCACGAACGCTATCGCCTGCTGGGGCAGGAGATTGCCGGCTGGCGTGCCCAGTTCTCTCAGCTTAACCGCGACAAAACGCAGCTAGCCTCGCTTGCTGCGCGGATGGGTGAATTACGCAACAGGCTGGCAGAGATGCCGGAAAATACGCTGACGCTGACGGCGGATGAGGTCAGCGCGGCCATGGAGCAGCAGTCCCGGTCACGCACGCTGCGTCAGCGGCTAACATCGCTGCATGCCCGCTATCAGCCGCTGCAAAAGCGCCTGCGCCAGAGCGGTGAAAGCGTGCAGAGGGCCCAGGCCGAACAAAACAAACTCAATGAAACGCTGACGCTGCGTCGCCAGCAGTACAAAGAGAAACACCAGCACTATCTGGACCTCAAGGCCCTGTGCGAAACCGAAGCGACGATCAAAAAGCTGGAACATTATCGTTCGCAGCTTGAGGCCGGCAAACCCTGTCCGCTGTGCGGCTCCAGCGAGCATCCCGCCGTTGCGCAATACCAGTCGCTTGAGCTGACGGATAACCAGCGCCGCCGTGATGACCTGGAAAAAGAGGTCGCCGCCCTTAAAGAGGAAGGCCTGCTGGTGCTGGGACAGGTTAATGCCCTGACGCAGCAGATCCAGCGCGAGACAGACGAAGCGCAGACGCTCTCTCAGGAAGAGCAAGCACTCACTAAAGAGTGGATGGAGGCCTGCACTTCCCTGAACATAGCGTTGAATATTCAGGAAGATATCACGCCATGGATGAACGAGCAGGAACAGTACGAGCGCCAGCTCTATCAGCTCAGCCAGCGTCTGACCCTGCAAAACCAGCTAAACGATCAGGAAGTGCTGGAGCGACAGTATCAGCAGCAGCTGACGGCCGCGCGCCAGGCGCTGGAAAACACCCTGCTTTCGCTATCGCTTAACGTACCTGAAGACGGTAATGAAGCCGCCTGGCTGCACGCCCGCGAAGCGGAATTCGCGCAGTGGCAGGAGAAGCAAACGCAGCACGGCGCGCTTCTGGAACGCATAAACGCATTGAAGCCGCTGCTCGACACGCTTCCGGAAACGAACGGCGAAGAGGCCGAACCGGCCATTCCGGACGGCTGGCGCGACGTCCACGACGAATGCGTGTCGCTACAAAGCCAGCTCAGCGTGCAGCAGCAGCAGGAAAAGCTGGAGCAAGAGCGCCTGCTTCAGTCGCAGGCACAGTTCACCGCGGCGCTCGCAGCGAGCTGCTTTGCCGATCGGGACGCGTTCCTTGCCGCGCTGCTGGATGACGACGCTATTCGTCGCCTCGAACAGCTGAAGCAGTCGCTGGAAAGCCAGATACAGCAGGCCGCGGCCCTTTCCGGCCAGGCTAATCAGCAGCTGCAATCTCATCTGGCGCTGCGGCCGGAAGGTCTCAATGCAGATGCCCCTGCACTGCAAAGCCAGCTGCAGCAGCTGGCGCAACGGCTTCGCGAGAACACGACGCATCAGGGCGAGATCCGCCAGCAGCTTAAGCAGGACAGCGATAACCGTCAGCACCAGCTGGCGTTGATGCAGCAAATTGAAGAGGCCGCGCGCCAGGCGGACGACTGGGGTTATCTGAACGCGCTGATCGGCTCCAGCACCGGCGACAAGTTCCGTAAATTCGCGCAGGGGCTGACGCTGGATAATCTCGTCTGGCTTGCTAACCAGCAGCTTAACCGTCTGCACGGGCGTTATCTGCTGCAGCGCAAGGCCAGCGACGCGCTGGAGCTGGAAGTGGTCGATACCTGGCAGGCGGATGCGGTTCGCGATACCCGCACGCTCTCGGGCGGCGAGAGCTTCCTGGTCAGCCTGGCGCTGGCGCTGGCCCTTTCCGATCTGGTGAGTCATAAAACGCGGATCGATTCCCTGTTCCTGGATGAGGGGTTCGGCACGCTCGACAGTGAAACGCTGGATACCGCGCTGGATGCGCTCGACGCGCTGAACGCCACCGGGAAAACCATCGGCGTGATCAGCCACGTTGAGGCGATGAAAGAGCGCATTCCGGTGCAGATCAAGGTGAAGAAAATTAACGGGCTGGGTTATAGCAGGCTGGATAAGGAATTTGCGGTGGGCTGAATGGTAGGTCGGTGCGGTCTGATGCCCTCACCCTAGCCCTCTCCCACAGGGAGAGGGAATAAACATTATTTGCTTTTATTCCGGCCACAGCCACGCCGCGCCGCGCACGCCGCTGGAGTCACCGTGGACAGCTTTGCGGATCGGGGTTTCACACTCGCCGCCAAACACCCACTGTTTCACCAGATTCGGTACCGTGGCGTACAGCCGGTCAACGTTGCTCATGCCGCCGCCGAGCACAATCACGTCCGGATCGAGAATATTCACCACGTGCGCCAGGGATTTCGCCAGCCGCATTTCGTAGCGGCTAAGGGCCAGCTCGGCGACCGGATCCTGTTCTTCGACCAGACGCATGATTTCGTTGCCCTTTAGCGGCTGGCCGCTTAAGCGGTGGTAGTCGGTCGCAAAACCGGTGCCGGAGATAAACGTCTCAATACAGCCCTGCTTTCCGCAGTAGCACGGCACCTCAGCGCGGTATTTAAGCTCGTCTTCATCCATCCACGGCAGCGGGTTGTGTCCCCACTCGCCCGCGGTACCGTTACCGCCGATATGGGCGCGCCCGCCGAACGCCACGCCCGCACCGCAGCCGGTACCGACGATCACGGCAAACACGGTCTGGGCACCAGCCGCCGCGCCGTCGATGGCCTCAGAGACCGCCAGACAGTTAGCGTCGTTGGCCAGACGCACTTCCCGGTTCAGACGTTGGCTCAAATCTTTATCAAACGGCTGACCGTTGAGCCAGGTGGAGTTGGCATTTTTAACCACCCCGGTATACGGGGAGATCGACCCCGGGATCCCCATACCGACGCTGCCGGTTTGGCCTGTCGCCTGCTCTGCCATCTCAACCAGGCTGGCAATCGTCTCGATAGTCTGGTGATAATCATCGCGCGGCGTCGGCAGACGGTGGCGGAACAGCTGCTCCCCCTGCTCGCTCAGTGCGATGACTTCTGTTTTGGTACCGCCCAAATCGATCCCAATACGCACAAGACTCTCCTCATTATTTTGATTATCAACAGAGTAGAAGCACGCTTCCCGATTAGCAATGCAAGCGATGCGACAATTCGTTATCATGCCCGCTGATTTAACGACAAGGCCGTGGAAATTATCATGCTGTGGTTCAAAAATTTGATGGTTTACCGTCTCAGCCGCGACGTTTCGCTGCGTGCAGAAGAGATGGAAAAACAGTTAGCCGCTTATACCTTTTCCCCTTGCGGTAGCCAGGATATGGCGAAAACCGGCTGGGTTCCGCCAATGGGTTCACAAAGCGATGCACTGACCCACGCCAGCAGCACGGGTCAAATCATCGTCTGCGCCCGTAAAGAAGAGAAAATCCTGCCGACGCCGGTGGTTAAGCAGGCGCTCGAAGCGAAAATTTTCAAGCTGGAAGCCGAACAGGGCCGCAAGCTGAAAAAGACCGAGAAAGATTCGCTGAAAGACGAAGTGCTGCACTCGCTGCTGCCGCGCGCCTTCAGCCGCTTCAGCCAAACCATGATGTGGATCGACACCGTCAACGGGCTGATCATGGTGGACTGCGCCAGCGCCAAGAAAGCAGAAGATACGCTGGCCCTGCTGCGTAAAAGCATCGGATCTTTACCGGTCGTTCCGCTGGCGCTGGAAACGCCGATCGAGCTGACGCTGACCGAATGGGTACGCAGCGGCGCTGCGGCTCAGGGTTTCCAGATCCTTGATGAAGCCGAGCTGAAAGCCCTGCTGGAAGATGGCGGCGTGATCCGCGCGAAGAAGCAGGATCTGGTGAGCGACGAGATCGCCGTCCACATCGAAGCGGGTAAAGTGGTCACTAAACTGGCGCTCGACTGGCAGCAGCGCATTCAGTTCGTGATGTGCGACGACGGCTCCGTGAAGCGTCTGAAATTCTGCGACGAGCTGCGCGATCAGAACGAAGATATCGACAGGGAAGATTATGCCCAGCGCTTTGACGCGGACTTCATCCTGATGACCGGCGAGCTGGCCGCGTTGATTCAGAATCTGGTGGAAGGTCTCGGCGGCGAAGCGCAGAGATAACAGGCAAAACGCAGGCCGGGTAAGCGTTAGCGCCACCCGGCTTATTTTTTATTTCAGATAGCGGCACAGATAAGAGGTAGGTTCAGCGACCTGCAAATGGAACTCGCTGTGGCCAGGGACGTTGAAAACTTGCCCGGCAGCGTAAACTTTCCATTCCGTTTCACCCGGCAGTAAGACGTTCAGCGCACCGCTGACGACCGTCATTTCTTCAGCTTCCGCCGTGCCAAAGGTGTATTCCCCTTCCGCCATAACGCCGACACTGGCGCGGCCAGTGCTGCTGCTGGTAAAACCAATGGATTTCACTTTACCGGAAAAGTATTCGTTACTTTGAAGCATGAACTGGCCCTTATATTTTTAGATAAAAATTCACTATAGGGGCCATGCTCATCACCTGTCACGAAAAATCATTACATGAGGAGTTCCGAGGCCAGGCGAGCCATCAGAACGTTGGATAACAGCACGGGCACATCCAGCGCTTTTTGCAGCAGATCACGATGGTGCTGATGGAAACCGAGGCAGTCCAGAATCAAGACATCTGCTCCTCTCTCAAGCAGTTCCTTCCCGGCAGCAATAAGTTTTGCCTCACTGTCCCAGAACGGATTTGCCAGCGCATACAAGGGCACTTTTTCCAGCACGTGCCATTTTGCTTCCTGGTTATCCATGAGCTCCTCAATGGGCACAATCACCCCCACCTGATGACCATCCACGATGGAGGCCACCAGCGGTGGAATGATCCGCATCGGCTCAAGCAAAATCGCATTACGCGCCGTAAGCCCCTTAATGGGCGCGGTGCTCATCAGCAAAATAACGTCATAACCTTGATTATCGAGCACTTCTATTACGCCCTGCAGCGAGCGCTCGATTTTCTGACGCGAAACGTGCGCCAGTTTACCGTCGCTTAATAACGTCGCCAGGGGATCCTCCCCCGCCTCGACAGCGTAGTCTTCCATGACCTCTTCCCGACTCATCTTCCCCAGCAGGCTAAGATGCGTTATCTGTTGTTCAGATACATGCTCGGTTAAGAGCGGTAACACTTCGCTTACAGGGACCACACCAATGGTGAGGATCGCCAACGTTGCCTTCATCTTGATCGCCTTCCATTACTCCAACATCGTGCATACAGGTACAGGCTCACTACGCTGCACAGTTCATTTTTTCAACAAAACAGCACCAAGCGTAGCAGGTGATCCCGACATCGAAATGTAAAGATCGCCTGCCGATACCGGAGTTACTTGTAATAACTAAATATTAACTCCTGCTTAACTTTCCCGATGAGTAAAAAGTGTGATTCAGGCACGATACTGGAACGTTTAGGAAAAGGGTCAGGTTTTATCGGGATCTTCATAGCGCCGTTTCGCATCCAGCGCTTCCTGTTCAGTCTCGTGTTCACTGATCAGCGAGTCCGGCTTGGGGTGATCGGCACGCAGTTGATACCAGGTCACGGTATGACCCGTCTGGCCTTTTTCAACGGTAACAATACGTGCTTCACGCGGATAGGGAGGTCTGGTTGGCATAGCTCATCCTTTTTTTATGTCTGAGCTATAAGTATAGACGCCGGTTAGCTGGCACAAGCCAAACGCAGGGCGGTAATAATCTGAATCACAACGTCTTCGGGAGAGGCTGACGCATCCACCACGTGGTGAGCCGCTTCGCGGTATAGCGCATCGCGTTCGGCCAGCACTTCGCTCACCTCTTCGCTGAGCGGCCTGGTAGTCAGCGCAGGGCGTTGCCCCTCTTCCGGAAAGGCTTCCAGACGTCCTACCAGAGCCGACACCGGCGCGCTGAGATAAATCACAATCCCCTTTTCGCGCATAAAGTGGCGATTACACTCCGCCAGAACAATGCCACCGCCAGTGGCGATCACGGCAGACGGGGTGGTGACCGCTTTCAGCGCGGCGGTTTCGCGCGCGCGAAAGCTCTCCCATCCCTCTTGCTCAACAATCTCGGCGATGGTTTTTCCGGCCTCGGTTTGCAGCCAGTGGTCGGTATCAACAAACTGGCGATGACACACGCGTGCCAGCTCCAGGCCAACGGTGGTTTTCCCACAGCCGCGGGGGCCAACTAAAAAGATGGGTTGGGTCATGCCAGGTGTTCCCCTTGATGCCGAATGGCTGAAGAGTGTAAAGAAATAATTGCAGAAGATGTTGCGATTACTTTACTGCAAAGCGGTACGGGATGACAACCCTGTGGAGGCCACACTGTACCACAAATTGACAATAATTATCATTACGCTGTGCGGCGCTTCACTTCCAGCAGCCATTTATCCAGCTCGGCAGCGAACTGCTGGCGATCGCGCTGGGACAGGCTGTCCGGTCCACCGGTCTGCACGCCGCTGGCCCGCATCGTATCCATAAAATCGCGCATGGTGAGCTTTTCCCGAATGGTCGAAGGCGAGTAACGCTCCCCGCGCGGATTGAGCGCCGCCGCCCCTTTCTCCAGCACTTCGGCAGCCAGCGGAATATCCGCCGTGATCACCAGATCCTCCACGCTGCACAGGCGAACAATTTCGTTATCCGCCACGTCGAACCCGGCCGGCACGCGCAAGGAGCGGATGAACCGCGAAGGCGGTACGCGAATATTCTGGTTCGCCACCAGCGTCAGCGGCATCTGAACGCGCTCGGCGGCGCGAAATAAAATCTCTTTAATCACGTTCGGACACGCGTCCGCATCAACCCAAATCGCCATATTGTCTCCCCATAATGAGTCTGCCGACTATTGTCGCCTGCATTTCGTTGTTAAGCTATCAATCAGAGAAAACAACGCATAATGACGGAGAATCGTGATGGACAAGAAAATCGGGTTTATCGGCTGCGGTAACATGGGCAAAGCCATCCTGGGCGGTCTGATCGCCAGCGGGCAGGTGCTGCCGGGTCAGATTTGGGTCTATACCCCGTCACCGGACAAAGTCGCCGAGTTGCGCGATCAATATGGGATCAACGCCGCCGAAAGCGCGCAGGAAGTCGCCCAGGTCGCCGATATCGTCTTTGGCGCCGTCAAGCCGAACATCATGATCAAAGTGCTGAGCGATATCACCTCCAGCCTGAATAAAGAGACGCTGGTCGTGTCGATTGCCGCAGGCGTCACGCTCGATCAGCTGGCGCGCGCGCTGGGTCACGATCGTAAAATCGTCCGCGCCATGCCCAACACCCCCTCGCTGGTCAATGCCGGCATGACCTCCGTCACGCCTAACGCGCTGGTGACCACAGAAGAAGTGGCCGATGTGCTGAATATTTTCCGCTGCTTCGGTGAAGCAGAAGTGATTGCCGAATCGATGATCCATCCGGTGGTCGGCGTGAGTGGCTCAGCCCCTGCCTATGTGTTCATGTTTTTAGAAGCGATGGCCGACGCCGCCGTGCTTGGCGGAATGCCGCGCGCGCAGGCGTATAAGTTCGCCGCGCAGGCCGTCATGGGCTCCGCCAAAATGGTGCTGGAAACCGGCAAACACCCGGGTGAACTGAAAGATATGGTCTGCTCCCCGGGCGGTACCACCATCGAAGCGGTGCGGGTGCTGGAAGAGCGCGGATTCCGCTCGGCCGTCATTGAAGCGATGGCAAAATGCATGGAAAAATCAGAGAAGCTGAGTAAATCCTGATTTCTGACCGGGCGTCAGGCAGCCACTTCGGTGCGGCCGCGCCCGGCATTTTTCGCCCTGTACAGCGCCACGTCCGCCGCCTTCAGCCATTCCCGATAATGTCCAAACTGCGGCCCCCAGGGGGCAACGCCTACGCTGATGCGCAGCGCTTCTTTTGGCGCGCACGGTAACGTCAGTTTTTCCAGCCGCTCATGCAGTCGCGACATCACGGCGATGGCGCTTTCCGCCGCGGTCTGCGACATGATCACCGCAAACTCATCCCCGCCAAACCGACCGATCGCATCGCCTGACCGTACCGACCGCTGGAGCTGACGCGTAATAGCAATGATCGCCTCGTCGCCCACGTCGTGCCCCCAGGTGTCGTTGATGTTTTTAAAGTGGTCGATATCAATCAGCAATATCGTGGCGGTGCTGTGGTCGCGCCGACAATGCTCAAATTCATTTCGCAGCAGCATTTCCCAGTGCCGACGGTTAAAGACCCCGGTCATCCCGTCGCGGGTGCTCATCATTTCCAGCCGCTGCTTATGTTCCGCAAGCCTGACGGCGGTTCGGTGGCTGAGCCAGGCAAACAGCATGGGATACAGCACGAGCACGGGTAACGTTAAGCCCCACTCCACGAGGTCGGGGTTGAAGACGGCCACTTTCCCGACGAGTGGCAGGGTCACCAGCGCGGAGAGCAGCGTCAACGCGATCCCCGGGATAAACAGACGACAGCCGCCGGAACCCATCATATTCATCCCCACCATCATCACCAGCGCTGCGGTGGGTAATGCATTCATCCCCATCACGCCTATCCAGAGCCCGGCGATAATGGCATCGATTTTAAGATTGAAAATTTCCTGCTGATGAGGTGAAGCGGCACGGCAGGACAGCTGCCAGGCAAAATGGGGCCAGACGAACGCCCACCCCACCAGTAAAAGCCACCAGCCACCGGGTAAAAAATGGGTGACCAGCATCCCCGCAACGGGGAAAAACATCGCCGCCAGCCCGACGGCGCGCGCCAGCCGAACTCGCCGGGCAAACTGAATGCCGGCGCGGTGAGGGTCATCCTGAGAAAGGGTTAAATTCCACTCTTCCCGAATGCGCTTTTTGTTGTAATACGTTTCATCATTCATCATTTTTGGGAATATTCTGAAACATTTTCCCAAATTATAGAGAGGGGGTCTGCGGGGAAAGTATGAAATTTCGGGTGAGCCGCCGAAGCCGCTCACCCGTTTGAACTACACTTTTTTCTTCAGGCACGCGCTCATGAACTTGCTGCGGTCGTCCCCCTTCAGGGACTGTTCGGTTGCTTTCGCATTACACTCGCGCATTTTTTGCTGCTGCGGCGTCAGGCTTTTTTCAGCCGGCTTCGCGGCGCCATTTTTAAGGCAGTCGCTCATGTAGGTCTTGCGGGCGTCTCCCTTCAGACTCTGCGACGTCGCCTGTTGATTACAGGTGGTCATACGCTGTTGTTGCGGCGTTAGCGTCTTCTCTTCCGCGTTCGCCGATGCGACCAGGAACAGGCCGGAGAGCAGAGTAACCAGTAATGTTGTTTTCATTGCACCATCCTTTTGTGAACATTCCCTGTAAGTCTGGTTCGTGACAGGAAAAAAACCAGCCGACAGATGTGATTTCCGCCGGGATTTTATCATTTAAAACCCAGCGCCGCCTTCATGGTGTAGAACAGATCCGTTTGATCGGTCAGGCCTACCACGTTTGCCGCGTGCGGGCCGTAGGCCGCAATGCGCAGCTGGGTGCCGGTGTGCTCCATGGACTCTTCCTCAGAGTTGCCGTAGCTCAACACCATAACGGCGCCATCTTTGGTATTCAGCGCCTGCGTCAGGCCCGGGGCCTTAGTATCTGCCGGAATGATCTGGCTGGCATGGGCATGGTCCGCGGTGACGATCACCAGGGTGTTGCCGTCTTTTTTCGCGAACTCAAGCGCCTTCTGCACCGCTTCGTCCAGATCGACGGTTTCGCCAATCTGGCCGCACGGATTCGCCGCATGATCCTGCTTATCGATCGACGCGCCCTCAACCTGCAGGAAGAACCCTTTTTCGCTCTTGCTCAGCAGAGAGATGGCTTTATCGGTCATCGCCGCCAGCGTCGGTACGCTGTCCGTGCGTTTCGGGTTAGGCGTACAGGTTACGGCAGGTTTATCGATATTGCCGTGATAAGAGGCTTTTGGTCCTTCCCAGCGCACGGGCATGTTGCCGTCAGAGAATAGCCCCAGCAGCGGCTTGTCCTGGTTCGCCTCGGTGATGGCTGCCAGCGAACTGGTGTCACTCACCAGCTGATAGCCGCGGGCCTGCGCCTGCTCGCGCAGCGTTTTGCCCTGCCACTCGCCCGCCGTTGCGGTTTCTGCGAAGGTTTTCGCGCCGCCGCCGAGGGTCACGTCAGGACGCGCGTTCAGCAGCTGTTCCGTAATCGAGCCTTTGCCGCCTTTTTCCAGCGCGTTCGTCGGGCATTTTTCGCTGGTCACTGACGGACCGTAGCATTTACGCGAGGTCACGTGCGCCACCAGCGCCG
Organism: Enterobacter cloacae complex sp. ESBL7; assembly: GCF_041679625.1. NCBI lineage: Bacteria > Pseudomonadati > Pseudomonadota > Gammaproteobacteria > Enterobacterales > Enterobacteriaceae > Enterobacter > Enterobacter cloacae complex sp. ESBL7. The sequence goes on along the minus strand of NZ_JBGORN010000001.1, from coordinate 74,898 downwards.
CGGGCGTTGCATCCTGAAGTTCAGCGGTGGAGACGTTGCCGGTCGCCAGGCCCGCCGCTTTTGCCATCTCAAGAAGGGTTTGATGATCTTTTTCGTGAATATCCCCCCCCAGCGCGCCATTATAGGTTTTCACGCCGGTGGACCACGCCGTAGCAGAGGCCGCGGAGTCCGTGACGTAATCCGGTTTACCGGTTTTTTTATCCAGCGCGTAATGGGTATATTGTCCGGTCAGCGGTAATGCGTCGATGCCTTTAAAAAAGCCGCCCGCACCCTCGGCATAATTTCGCGCCGCCGTGATTTCGGAATCCCCCATTCCATCGCCAATCAGCAGAATAATATTTTTCGCTGGCTTATCATTCAGCGAAGCGCGAATAGCGGCAGTTTGATCTTCTGATAAACGGCGTGCACCGCCAGGCTGGGTGATATCCCCTTTTGCCGCGCGATTATCCAGCACGCTGGTTTGGGCAGTATCGGCATAAATGGCAGGGGTAATTAACAGGGGAAGTAATGCGATGAAAAGTGCGCTCTGTTTCAATTTATTTTCTCCATGTACAAATACATAAAAATAAAAACAGAGCGACTATAGGCATCCTGCATGACAATTCTATGACACGTCGTTACGTCCTGTGACGGTTTAGCTGCGCGGATGCCTTAACAGCTTCTTTACGTACTGGTGGAGCATCTCGGCATCCTCAACCGGAACCTGCGATTCAGGCCTGACGCTGTCCAGCGCGCCTTCCACGCTCTCAATCAACGCCTGTTGATCGGTTTTCGCCATTTGTCGCAGCAGCGCGGTGACCACAATTTCCAGCGCTTCGACCTGAGCAACCAGCTCTTTTGACTCCTCTTCCTTTTGCGCCAGCTTGACCAGCAATTCAGCAATGAGATTTTTCATCGTGCCAGTTCCTTTTTCAGTTTTGTCTGAAGTTAGCATTCTGAATCCATAATGCAAAGAGAAGAAATTTATTATGGTATGCAAAAGTGATGCAGGAATGAAAATAAAGGACCGCCGCGATGAGCGAAACGTTTTTCTATAAAGAAGCGCCGCATTTTGTTATATAAAAATGCGGCTACCATAAGAATATATAATACATCAACGAAACGATTATCTCGATGATTTCGCTTCCGCCATTTGTCTGCGGCGACGCAGCGCAATAGCCAGCTGGATAATATTGATTAAAACAACAATCGCCGTGGCGGCAAATACCCAACGAAAACCGGCCATCGCGGAAACGGATGCGCCAATAAGCGGACCGGCAACATTCCCCAGATACATAAATGACTGGTTATATCCAAAAATACGCCCCGTCACCTGGTCGCTGGAATATTTAACCAGCAGGGTCTGCACCGCAGGCAACATTGCGCCATCAGCAAACCCGAGCAGAAATCGCAATACGCCAAGCTGAAGCGGAGAGGTGACAAACGACATCGCGAAGAAGAGCACGACCGCAAAGATCAGCGTCGCCATCAGGATGCGCGCCGTGCCGATCCTGTCACCCAGTTTTCCCAGACGCGGCGCGGAAATCAGGGCGGATACGCCCGGCACGGCGGCGATCATGCCGCTCAGAAAAGCGATATTTGTACTTTCCGGCTCCATCGACTTGATAAACAGCGCCAGAATCGGACCGACCGAACCGTTACAGAGCTGGATAACCATAGTGGTCACAAACAGGCTGATCATCAGTCCAGGATAGGGCAGCGAGGCGAAAACGGCCTTGCCGCTCAGGCGTTCAGATTTACTGATAACCGGGCGGCCTCCCTCTTTGATAAGAAAGAGCGTGACCAGAAAACTGACCACCAGCAGGATCGCGGTGATGATAAATACCGCGCGCAGCCCGACGTGGTCCGCCAGAAAGCCGCCCAGCAGCGGACCGCCGATGACGCCGCTGATCTGTGCCGTGGAGAGCGTACTCAGCGCCCAGCCGCTACGCTCGCGCGGCACCTGAGAGGCGACCAGCGCCATGGCATTCGGAATGTACCCGGACGTCAGCCCCATCACCGCACGCAGGAAAAACAGCTGCCAGACGTTGGTGGCGAAGGCCTGGAGCAGAATGGCAATCGCCATCCCGAGCGAGGCGCGCAGCAGCATCAGTTTTCGGCCTTTCCGATCCGCCAGGCTGCCCCACATCGGTGACACAATGGCGGAGACCAGAAACGTGACGCTGAACGTCAGGCCGGACCACATGGAGAGCGCTTCATGCGAGGTCACCCCCAGCTGCGAGACGTACAGCGGCAGGAACGGCAGGATCTGGCTGATGGCCAGCCCGGTAAAGAAGCAGCCGAACCAGACCGAGATGAGATTAACTTTCCAGGATTCCATAAAGAAATAGTCTTCATTTTTAGGCGAATTCGCCTACAGATTAGCAAGTTACGCGTTTTGACGTCGCACCAGAGATGCGGCCCGACTGACTTTGGTGTTTTATCTTCCCAGTCATCATATTTGTGAAATAAGTCACAATTCATCCATTTTCTGGCGGAATATTATGCTTCACCGACAGAGTCCGAAACCGCGCATTCCCAGATGAAAATGGTTGGCATGCGCCGTGTTATACTCCGGCCCCAGGCCGTTTCCGTAGTAGCCGCAGCTTGCCGCCAGCATGGCCTTCAGCCATGGCTGCGTTGTTGCCGCCTTCCAGCCGTTCAGCACCGTGACGCGTTCCCCGTTCGCCAGCCGAAAGGCGGCGATATCCAGCGCCTCCGCCGTGGCATGTTCACTGCGTCGCGCGTCAGGGCGATGGTAAATATTGCGGCAGGTAAAGCTGCCGAGATGGTCGATACGCGCCAGGTCACTGCCCGTATAGCGTTTTGTCAGCGGCCGGGCCTGCTGGCTGATAAACAGCGCAGAGCTGAGCGCCAGCGGACAGCTGGCAAGAAAACTGCTGTTCAGGCCGACCGGGCCGAAGTCACGCACGCGCACGACGTTGTTAAGCGGGCACGCGCCGCCGCTGTCGGTCACCGGCTGGGTGCGGATAAGATCCCTTTGGTTGGCCTGCGAAAGCAGGCTTGCGCACGCCTCGGGACTTAAGCGCCGAAGCTTATACTGGGTGATTCGGCCCGGCGGGTCGTCAAGCGTCAGCGGCATGAAAGGGTTGTAGTAAGGCGGCAACCAGCGGTAACCCACCGTTGCAACGGCCACAATGATGAATACGGTCAGCAGCGTTTTTCCTTTCACTCTCCCCCCTCAACATTCCCCAAAACATTATGGCAGAAGGCCGCGAAACCCGCCGGGCATCGTGGTATGTTATTGGCTTTTCGTCAGACTGGAAGAGAGTGAGATGGCTAAGCAGCGCGTAGGTATTGTCTTTGGGGGAAAATCAGCGGAGCACGAAGTGTCATTGCAATCGGCCAAAAATATCGTCGATGCGATCGATAAAAGCCGTTTCGACGTGGTGCTGCTGGGCATTGATAAACAGGGGCAGTGGCACGTTAACGATGCCAGCCAGTATCTGCTGAATGCTCACGATCCGGCGCATATCGCCCTTAATCCTTCGGAAGTGAGCGTCGCCACCGTACCCGGCGTCGCGAAGGGGCAGCTCATCGATGCCGGCAACGCGCAGGCACTCGCCCAGATCGACGTTGTCTTCCCTATCGTTCACGGCACCCTGGGCGAAGATGGTTCCCTGCAGGGAATGCTGCGCATGGCCAACCTGCCGTTCGTCGGCTCGGACGTCCTCGGCTCTGCCGCGTGCATGGACAAAGACGTCACCAAACGCCTGCTGCGCGATGCCGGGCTGAATATTGCGCCATTTGTGACCCTCAACCGCGACAAGCACAGCTTCGCGCAAATTAGCGGAGAGCTGGGTCTGCCGCTGTTTGTGAAGCCGGCAAACCAGGGCTCCTCCGTGGGCGTCAGCAAAGTCACCAGCGAAGCAGAGTTCACTCAGGCTGTCCGTCTGGCGTTTGAGTTCGACCATAAAGTGGTGGTTGAGCAGGGCATCAAAGGCCGTGAAATTGAGTGCGCCGTGCTGGGTAACGATTTCCCACAGGCGAGCACCTGCGGCGAAGTGGTCTTAAACAGCGACTTCTACTCGTACGACACCAAATACATTGATGACAAAGGCGCGCAGGTTGTCGTTCCTGCGGATATCGATCCGGCGATTAACGATAAGATCCGGGCGATCGCCATTCGCGCTTATCAGACGCTCGGCTGCTGCGGCATGGCGCGCGTGGATGTGTTCCTGACGTCGGAAAACGAAGTGGTGATCAATGAAATCAACACGCTGCCGGGGTTCACTAACATCAGCATGTATCCAAAACTGTGGCAGGCCAGCGGCCTGAGCTACCCGGAACTGATCACCCGCCTGATCGAACTGGCGCTGGAGCGTCACGCCGCCGACAGCGCGCTTAAAAGTTCCGTAAACGGTTAATCGGCGCGCTTCGCCTCATCCGCTGTCGTCTCTTCAGGACGACGGCGGATAATCAACCCCGCCAGCCAGAAACTTATCACCCAGGTCACCAGCCCGACGGCATAGGTTTGCCATCCTTTTGCTTCAAACCCCAACAGGCCCACGACACCGTTAAGAATAAAGATTAGCCCGATAGCAAAGGCGTAGTAGTGCCAGTCACGGCGTAGTTTGGACGTGAGCTTCATAACAACTCCGGCAGGAAAAAAAGACATCCTCTCACAGTTTTACGGCCAGGTCTGTGGCAGATACGGAAATTCTGAAACGCGACGCAATTTCACTTAAGTGATGAAATTGTGATGTGCTGCAGAAATCGGCAATCCAGGAGGATTCCGGCGCGTAAATTACCACGATTCTGATATTGACAAATGCGATGACCTGTCAAACTCACCCCGTAAGACGCGTATTAAAACAGAGTGATACCACGGGAGGTCAACATGGCTGACTTTACATTGTCGAAACCGATTTTTGGCGGCAAACCAAAAACCTCCACGGCGGGTAATATCGCTTATGCCCTGTTTGTCCTGTTCTGCTTCTGGGCCGGTTCCCAGCTGCTCAATATGCTGGTCCATGCGCCGGGCGTTTATGAACACCTGATGCAGGTGCAGGATAACGGACGCCCGCGAGTTGAGATTGGCTTTGGCGTCAGCACCCTGTTCGGCCTGATCCCCTTCCTCGCGGGATGTATGATTCTGGGCGTTGTAGCGTTAGTTTTGCGCTTTCGCCGTCGCCGTTAAAGCCCCATACAGCGCGCCCGACGATCGTCCACGCGTTTTGCGAACCATGCGGTGGTCAGGTTACGCGTGATCTTCGGGCTTTCCAGCTGGATCCCCGGCAGGATAGCCCTCGGTAACGCTTTCCCACTCTTCTTCTCTGCAAGCGCAAACACCTTGTTGTACAGATCCGTTTTCTCAAATGCCAGGCTATCGCCTTTCTCAAGCAGATGACGAATGTCACTATTGCTCAAGCCAAGCGTGGTGGATAATTTCCGTACTGCCAGCTCGGTGCTTCCCGCCTCGCTGCTGCCGTAAGCGATGAGATCGCCGTCCAGTGCGAGCTTGACGCCGCTTGCGCGGCTGACCGCACTCTGGAATGCCGCGTTACGGCTGGCGTACCAGCCCGCGTTAAAGTCGGCAAAGCGGTACAGCGGCTCATTGTAGTTCGCCGGATAGTTCAGCAGATGATACGTGCCAAACCACAGCCCACCGCGCAGGGAGAAGACCTCCTGACGTACCGTACCGTCGATTTTCCACGGGTAGCCGTCGGTATGCTTCTCCGCGAACGCAATGCTCACCTGCATCGGGCCACCGGTATGTACCGGGTTCAGCGAGCCAAACAGCTTCTGCCCCATCGGGACCATACTGATGAAATCATCAAAGATGGCGCTGAGCTGTTTTTCGGTTTTCACCGCGTCCAGCCGTTCGCTGTAGCTTTTGCCGTTCGGCGAGGTGATTTTAAGCGCGGTATGCACGAGGAAAACCGGGATATGCATGGATTCCGCGCGGCGGTCGATCTCTTTCCAGGCGATTTTGTTCAGACCCGGCACCACCGGGTCTGACTGGTACATTGACTCCTGCTGCGCCACCGCCAGCACCGAGCAGATATTCTCCTCGGTCGGCGCGATCTTTTGGCTTTCAAAGGTTTTTGCCAGCGCATCTGCCCACGCGTTGCGATCCTTCACGCTGGCGGGCATTTTCTGCCGCACAACGCTCGCCACATCGACGGGCTTCTCCCCCTTTTTGAGCGGAGCGGCCCCTTTTTCGGCACAGCCTGCCAGCACAAAAGTGGCCAGCAAGGACAACGGTAACGCGCGCGGTACGGCAAAAGACATAGCAACTTCCTGTATTAGCTAAATGTGTTGGTGACTTCCTGCAGGTCACGATCGTCCAGCTCACGTTCAAAACTGCGCAGACGTTTGTAGATGGACATCAGTTCTACCAGGGTGGTCCAGGAGCTGATCAGGTACTGGAACGACCCGCGAACCTGACCGAAAACGTTGGTGATCTGCGTCATCAGACCGAGCGTAATCGTACCCGCAACAATCGACGGGAACAGCAGGAACAAACCGAAAACGTTATCCACCTGCAGATACAAAATACGGGCAATGTTGAAATACATATAGTGGAAGTAGAGTCGGAAGTAGTTACGACGCACGGCGCCAAACAGCTCGCGGACGGTTGGCGGCGAGGCGCGGTTGGCGTCATCTTCGCCGTAAACCAGTTCTTTACGGTAAGCGGCTTCCACGCGTTGATTTTTAAACTCCAGGCCCGGCAGTTTGATCCCCACCACCGCCAGCAGGCCCGTGCCCATCAGCGACCAGACGATCGCGGCAATCACCAGACCATAAGGAATATGGCCGACAATCGGCAGATCCGGCACGTGCGCCGAGAGCGTCACCAGCACCGGCAGGAAGGCGATTAGCGTCATGATGGCGTTGATAAAGCTGACGCCCATGTCTTCAAGGGTGGAGGCAAAACGCATGGTGTCTTCCTGCACACGCTGTGCGGCACCTTCGATATGGCGCAGGTGCTGCCAGTGCGCCATATAATGTTCGTTCATCGCGGTACGCCAGCGGAAAACGTAGTGGCTGACGAAGAAGTTGTTCATCACGCCGATAATCACCGCAATAAGGGCGATACCGAGGAAGACGCCTACTTCATGATAGAACTGGTTGATGGTCACCTTATGCGGCGAGCTCAGCGCGGTCTGGATCAGATCGTAGAATGGCGCATACCAGGCGTTAACCGCCACGCCCACCTCCACGAGGAACCAGGTGACAAAGATAATTAGCGATGTGCCGAGGATAGACCAGTACTGCCAGCGGTGCGGAGAATACATAAACCAGAACAGGGCAAACAGCCCTACGCACACCGTGTAGTAGGCGTAAAACAGCAGATAGCTGAGCGACCAGAAGCGCGCGGCGCTAATCGGCACCTCGCCCGTTGCTCCCGTGATGCGCGTCAGCCATGCGCCGCCGCCCGCCTGCCAGAAAATGACAGCGATGAGTGCCCAAATAAATGCCGACAGGAAAAAAGGCCCCGGCTTTGGGAAAAAAGACTTAAACATAATGCTTCCTTCTTGTTGTTATGGCTGTTGCTGTGCACAACACGTTACCACACGAAAAACCTGCCCGAGCCAGCCTCCCGACTCAGGCAAAAAGGTCAGACCCGAGGGTTGATTATTAGTTCGCTTTCCAGTTTTCGAGAATTGTTTCGGTGCGTTTCACCGCGAGAGGATTCGCCGGCGCGATGAAGTTACGCCAGACGTCGTTGTGGTGGTTAATCAGGATCCGCGCATCTGCCGCCGGGCGATTGGCGGTAGTATGGGCATCTTCCGCCACGGTGATGTGATAACCCCGGCTGACGCCGTTCTTGATCGTCGCATCGACGCAGTAATCGGTGGCGCAGCCGCAGATGACAAACTCGCGAATGCCCTGCTCACGCAGCAGCGCCTCAAGCACGGTGTTATAGAAGGCATCACAGGCGGTTTTGGTCACATACAGCGCGTCAGCTGGCTGATGGAGTTCAGGCAGTAGCGCAAACCCTTCACTTCCCTCTTCCAGGCCCCCTGCCTCGGTATGCTGAATAAAAATGACCTTGTCGGCTGCCTGCGTAAGCTGGTTGATCAGAGAGACACATTTTTCGCGCTGATGACGAGGGGTTTCAAATACCCCGTTCTGCATATCGACAACCATAACCACACGCTTCTCAGACATACCGTTCTCCGTAAGATTGAGTGACACTGGTGCCTATCATAAGCCCGATGTCACAAAATGGGAGATGGCTCGTAAGTAAATTGTTCATATTTACCCATGGTTACGTTTTTCTCGCTATCGTTATGCAATTCGGGGCATTGCGCGGTACCGATTAGTAGTATAAATACCCATTACTTTCTTCATTCACTTCATGGATGCTTTTCGTTGAAACGTTGTCTGCTCTCTTTTGCCGCGCTGTGTGCGGTGAGCTTTTCTACCGCCCAGGCAGCCCAACCGCTGACGGCGCCCGTTTTAGCTTCAGATATTGCCGATCGCTACGCGAACCTTATCTATTACGGCAGCGGCGCGACCGGGATGGCGATGGTCGTCATCGACGGCAACCAGCGTGTATTCCGCAGCTTTGGCGAGACGCGCCCAGGAAATAACGTTCACCCGCAGCTGGATTCCGTTATTCGCATCGCGTCCTTAACCAAGCTGATGACCAGCGAAATGCTGGTGAAACTGCTCGATCAGGGCGTGGTAAAACTCGACGACCCGCTCAGCAAATACGCGCCTCCAGGCGCCCGGGTTCCAACCTGGCAGGGTACGCCGATTCGGCTTGTGAACCTTGCCACCCACACCAGCGCCCTGCCGCGTGAGCAGCCAGGCGGGGCGGCGCACCGTGACGTATTTGTCTGGCCAACGCGCGACCAGCGCTGGAGCTACCTGAGTACCGCCACGCTGAAGGCGGCGCCGGGTTCGCAGGCCTCTTATTCAAACCTGGCCTTTGACCTGCTGGCGGACGCCCTTTCAACGGCGGCTGGCAAACCCTATACGCAGCTGTTCGAAGAGCAGATAACCCGTCCGCTGGGTATGAAAGACACCACCTTTACCCCGTCTCCGGATCAGTGCCGTCGCCTGATGGTGGCGGAGAAAGGCGCTAGTCCCTGTAATAACACGCTGGCGGCCGTGGGCAGCGGCGGGGTCTATTCCACGCCTGGCGACATGATGCGCTGGATGCAACAGTTCCTTTCCTCAGATTTCTACGCACGCAGCAGCCAGGCCGATCGCATGCAGACCCTGATTTATCAGCGCACTCAGCTGCAACGCGTCATCGGGATGGACGTGCCGGGTAAAGCCGACGCGCTCGGTATGGGCTGGGTCTATATGGCTCCGAAAAATGGCCGTCCGGGTATTATTCAGAAAACCGGCGGCGGTGGTGGATTCATCACCTATATGGCCATGATCCCGCAGTCAAACGTGGGCGCATTTGTGGTGGTCACCCGCTCCCCGCATACGCGTTTCGTCAATATGAGTGACGGGATTAATAACTTAGTGGCTGAGCTGAGCGCCAATAAAGCCCAGGTTCTCACCGCGTCTAACTAATTTTAATATTCCGTGGGCAAGCGGTTGATGCTGACCAGCTTGCCCCGGCTCATGTTGATATAGTTTCCCTGCCTCAGGGCGGCAAGCACCTCGGCAACAACGGACCGTGAAATTCGTGTGCTCTGTTGAATATGATTCATCACACCGATTTTTGAACGCAGCGTTTCATCCCATTCCGCCATATTCAGCAGCATCGAGCGGATCTGGTGATAGGAATTATTTCCCACCAGCTGCTTATCGCGTTTCTCAAGAATGTAAGTTATCCAGGATAACCAGCAGAAGGCCTCTTTCCAGAGTGAATACTGCTGGATGAGTTGACGGGTGGTTTCCGTGGGCAAATAAAAACCGGTACAGGCCGTTTTAGCAATTACCCTGTATTCGTGAGAGTGATTAATCACCACCGTAGATAGCCCGAATATAAAAGGGGCAGTCGCAATCCCCACCAGTAATTCATCAGAAGTTCGATAAACCTCAATAACGCCGGTTTGTAATACGATCGTACAAGGCTCATTCCATTCCCCTGACGTAATTAATTGCTGGGGCGCACATGTAAAAGGGGTACTGGCCGCTGTTAAATACTGTTCGAGCCGGCGTAATTCAGAAAGCGGTTTCGCATTAACGTTCATGCAGACCTCAAGTCATCCGTATTTGTCGGTTCAATATTATTTTTATTGCTTCTATAAAAAGCGGGGGAGATAACCACTCCCCCCGCTTTTATTCATTACCAGGTATATTTCACTCCCAGATTTGCGCCCCAGTTCTGATCAACGTCGCCGCCGCCCAGATAAGTGGCATCGGTGTACGCACTGAAGTTCTTCGTGAAGCTGAACTGGGTGCCCAGCCCTACCCGCACAGCGGAGCCTTTCACGCCGTTATCAATGCTGTCACCGTTAATATCGGCATTGTTATCGGCATCGTCATAGACGTAGGCCAGTTTGAAGTAAGGCGTCAGAGCCTGTTCGCCGCCGTAGTTGAAGGTGTAACCCGTATCAACACCGAGTTCATAACGCAGGCTATCGTAAGATTGCCCATCGACGCGCATGTCATTGCTCAGACGATAATCATCGCCAGACTGGAACAGGCCAGATACGGCTGCATATGGCGTAACGTAGCCAGAGAGGTTTGGCTTCCAGTCATAGCCCAGCTTCAGCCCAAAACCAACAGCATCATTCGTGGTATTGCCGTCAACATACTTACCGTTGCTCATGTTGGCAGAGAGATCGCTGTTGAAGCGGGTGTAGCTCAGGGAGCTGTCGAGGAACAGATCGTTCATGAACTTCGCTGACGCATAGATCATCGCTGTCTGGCTATCCTGATCGACCTGACCGGTACGATCGCTGGTATCACCCTTCGCGAAACCTGCCGCACCACCGACGATCCACTTCGCGTTATTACCGTCAATCTGGGTGTCCAGACCCACCATAATACCACTCACGTCCTGATCGTAGCTGATAACGCCATTGTCACCGTCGAAGTTGCCACCGAAGTAGCTCACCCACGCCCCGCCGTTATCCGCCAGGCCGTGACGGCTGTTGGTCAGACGCGTGCCGACGGTATCCTGCTGCAGATTCCAGATATTGGTATTGGCAGATGGGATGCTCAGCGCCATGTTGGCAGAGTCGGTCAGCTCTTTCTGCTGGAGTACAACGGCGTCACCCTGCTGCTGCGCCTGATAGGTGTAAGCACCTAAATCGGCTTTGTTTGCGGCAGTAAAGCTGGCTGTGGTATCCGCGTTATTGTCATAGACGCGAATAATCTCTTTGTTTTTGTAATCGGCAACGGAACCCGCACCGGTCGCATCGTCGATGCGCACCTGGTAGTTACCTGCAACGTCACCGTTTACTGACAGATGGCCATTAGAGTTAATCGCCACAACACCGTAGTCGTAATCGGCATTGTACTTATCGTTAGTGATATAGCGTGCGTTGTTCAGATCGCTGTTCAGGACGTAATCACGGCTGGCAACGTTCAGCACCCCGCCATCGGTCAGTTCCATATTGTGCGTATCAACCTGACCCAGCCCCAGCGCCAGCTCAGCACCGTTATCCACGGTGATGGTGTTGGCATACAGTTCGGCCGTTTCTTCCGTCAGTGCCGCACGGCTATAGCTGTCCAGATACAGATGGTCGGTCGCCACAGCACCGCTGTCTCCAATATTCATTGATGAAGCATTGGTCAGAGTGATGGAGTCCGCCAGCAGATCAGAGTCTTCAACGTTAACCTGAGACTGGTTGTTTACCGTCAGCGTGTCGATGTTTGAAAGCTTGCGGGTATCCCACTCAGAGCCATTATCCAGCGCGATGTTAAACAGCCCGCTCTGATACACAGCTTCACCCGTAACGTGTCCGTTGCTGTCATAAATGGAATCCGGCCAAATGCTGTTAGGGGATAAGCTACTCCAGTCTACGTTGCTGTAGCCCAGACCATACATCTGCGCTGGGCCGATAGCCTCGACGCTGGACTGTGCTGCGCCGACCCATTTGCTGCCGTTGGTCAGGGTGACATCCAGCTTATCGGTGCCATCCCAGCCGTTAGTGGTTGGGTTATAGACACCGTCTGCACTCGTATCCGTTGCCGGATCGCCGTTCGGATAGAAGTTGTTGTCGAAGGTGCTGGAGAACAGAATATCACCAGTAACGGTGGAATGATCGAACGTGGCAGTGGTCTGCATTGCGTTATCAGACGCGCTAGCGGCAACGATCAGCGCCGCATCATCTGCTGCCGTGGCATTCGTTTCACCGTAGTCGCTCGGCTTCGCGGTTTGACCGTAGAACCCGCTGGTCCCCAGATCGCGGTACGCGCCTGAGGTCAGAACGGAGTCTTTCACCACCAGCGTGTCGGTAAATACTTTGCTGCTGTTGGCTACGCCTTCCACACCGTCGTAAGGAGTGTTATCCGGCTCCTGATAACCCTGCGTCAGGGTAATACCGGCAATGTGGGAATTGTTCTGGATAACAATATCGGACTCCACATCCAGGGTAATCGCATTACCCAGATTATACGTGTCCAGATAGTGTCTTTCCGTATTTTCCCCATTCACGACGTCATACGCATAATGCTCATAGGTGTCGTTAATGGTGGAATTATCTACGGTCAGGCTTAAACGATCGTATTGAGAATGGTTGGTGCCATCGGTATCCAGGCCATCAGCACACGAGGAGGTCATACATTCAGAGGTAATCATGCCATTAATGGTGCTGTTGGAAATGCTTAACGCATTCGCCCGACCATTAATGCCATCATCCAGATAGTATGTTGAAATAACACCATTCACGGTGCTTTTATTAATCACCGGATAAATATCACCGTCATGGGTCGCGTCTGAGTAATCCCAGTCGGCATAGCCATAATACCAGGGAGTGGAAACGGTATTATCGTATCCGAATGTATTATATGTCGTACCGGAAATATCCTTCGCATTGGCCTGAGAAGCGATAGCCAGGGTGCAGGCTAATGCAAGTTGAGATACAACGAGTTTCTTTTTCCATGTTTGCATTGGGTCATCCCTCCTCAGGGACGTAAGCAAGTTTGTCCATCAATGATTTTGCAATGTTTAATTGCGGAGGGAATTATGCATTTTCATTTCGAAAAGGTTCAATGAATGTTTCCATTAAGTCCGTATCCAGACTAATAACACATCAAAACCGAGAAAGCATCTGTCACTACAGATAAATATTATAAAAACAAAGCATTAAAATACAGACAAAACAATAAGACACATATAAAAATAAATAATGAATCATTTCCAATGATGTTTTCTATTTAATATAAAAACAATATGAATAACTCATCTCCATTTCGGCGTTATACTGCCCTGCATTATATATTGATGCCAGAAAGCCAGACCCATCACATTTTACAAAAATAAAATGCCCACTTTTACCAAAACACCTGTCTTCACTTTGAGGTACACTAGCCTTCTTTGTTCCACAAACATCAGGCATACCATGACCGATTTAATTGCACGTCCCCGCCGCCTGCGCAAGTCACCTGCACTGCGCGCTATGTTTGAAGAGACAACCCTGACCTTAAACGATCTGGTGTTGCCGATTTTTGTCGAAGAAGAGATCGATGACTACAAAGCCATCGAAGCCATGCCGGGCGTAATGCGCATTCCGGAGAAATATCTGGCGCGTGAGATTGAACGCATCGCCAACGCGGGGATCCGCTCGGTGATGACCTTCGGCATCTCTCACCATACCGATGCCACCGGCAGCGACGCGTGGAAAGAAGATGGCCTCGTCGCCCGCATGTCGCGCATCTGCAAAGAGACCGTGCCGGAAATGGTGGTAATGTCAGACACCTGCTTCTGCGAATATACCTCTCACGGCCACTGCGGCGTGCTGTGCGATCACGGCGTGGACAACGATGCCACCCTGCTGAACCTCGGCAAACAGGCGGTCGTGGCTGCCGCTGCGGGTGCGGACTTCATCGCGCCCTCTGCCGCAATGGACGGACAGGTTCAGGCGATCCGTCAGGCGCTGGACGCGGCGGGCTTTACCGACACCGCCATCATGTCTTACTCCACCAAATTTGCCTCCTCCTTCTACGGTCCGTTCCGCGAAGCTGCGGGCACGGCGCTGAAGGGCGATCGTAAAACCTATCAGATGAACCCGCTGAACCGTCGGGAAGCGATTCGCGAATCCCTGCTCGATGAAGCCCAGGGCGCAGACTGCCTGATGGTGAAACCAGCGGGCGCGTACCTTGATATCCTGCGCGACATCCGCGAGCGCACCGAGCTGCCATTGGGCGCTTACCAGGTCAGCGGCGAGTACGCGATGATCAAATTCGCCGCGCTGGCCGGTGCGATTGACGAAGAGAAAGTGGTCCTCGAAAGCCTCGGCGCCATCAAACGCGCAGGCGCGGATCTGATCTTCAGCTACTTCGCGCTGGATCTGGCCGAGAAGAAAATCCTGCGTTAATCCGCTCTAGCGCCGGGTAGCGGCTTCACCTTACCCGGCCTGCTCTCTGCGCTAATCTTCACCAAACTGCAATACAACCGACATCTGCTCCTTCTACTGTCTTCGCAAGACGGCAGGAGGAGTAACCATGTTTAGCCTCGATAGCGTTCTCGACGATCTTTGGCCTCAGGCGAGGCCTGCACCCTGGCAAAAAAGTCTGTTAAAAAGACTGTTTTACGAAGACGAATTTCAGCAATTTGCCGCAGCACACCGCCACCTGAAAGGACTGGATATGGTGGAGCAAGTTCTGGAACACCTTGATATTCTCTGCACCGTTTCCGCCCGCGATCTTGAACAAATCCCCGAACATGGCCCGCTGGTCATTATTGCCAACCACCCGACGGGTACGCTGGACGGTCTGGCGCTGATGTACGCCGTCTCCCGCGTGCGACGCGACGTTAAAGTCGTGACCAACCGGATGCTAACCCACCTTGAGCCCCTCAGCTCGCTGTTTATTCCGGTGGACAATATGGGCGGCAGGACGGCGAAATCGTCGCTGGTGCAGATGGAACAGCATCTGCAAAACGCAGGCGTGCTGATCTTCTTCCCGGCCGGAGAAGTTTCCCGCCCCACGCGCAAAGGCATTCGCGACAAAAAGTGGCACTCTGGCTTTATCAAACTCGCCAGCAAGCTGCGCGCCCCGCTGCTGCCGGTGCATATTCAGGCGCATAACAGCCTGCTCTTCTATGCCAGCACGCTGGTCTCCCCGACGCTGTCGATGCTGTTGCTGATGCAGCAGATGTTCCGCCGCCGCCATAGCCAGCTGCCGATTAAAATCGGCCAGCAGATTGCCTGGCATCACTGGCACAGCGCCACCCTTTCGTCGCGTGAGATGGCCGAACAGTGCCGTCAGCATGTGATGCGTCTTGGCAAGGGATTGCCTGGCGTCTTTAAAACCCAGTGCGCCATTGCCCGTCCGGAAGACCGGGCCACCCTGAAACGCGCGCTGGCGCAGGCCGAATGTCTGGGCAATACCAGCGACGGTAAAACCATCTATCTTTGGCAGCGCAACGGTCAGGAAGACGCCCCGCTGTTGCGCGAGCTGGGCCGCCTGCGCGAGATTGCCTTTCGCGCGGTCGAGGAAGGGAGCGGCAAACGCCGTGACACCGACTGCTACGATGATGATTATCTGCACCTGATCCTGTGGGATGATGAGGATCTGGAGATCGTCGGCGCGTATCGCTTTATGCCGACCGCCAGACAGGTTGAACGTCGCGGTCTGGAAGGGTTGTACAGCTATAGCCTGTTCCACTACGACGACAAAATGCAGGACGTGCTGGAGCACGGTATTGAGCTGGGGCGCAGCTTTATTCAGCCGCGCTACTGGGGACGCCGTGGCCTGGACTATTTATGGTCCGGCATTGGGGCCTACCTGGCGCGTTATCCGAACTACCGCTACCTGTTTGGCCCGGTCTCCATTTCCGGCGGCTTACCGCCTGCCGCGCGGGATCTGCTGGTGGCCTTTTATCGCCTGTGGTTCCCGGCAACGCATCCGCTCGCCGCGTCACGTCAGCCGTATCCCGCATCGCTGCCGGACGTGCTCGCGCAGTTTGGCGGCGTGGATTACGTGGACGATCTGACAAAGCTGAAATCCCTGCTCGGCAATCTTGGGTGCGGCATTCCGCCGCTCTACAAGCAGTATTCCGAGCTTTGCGAACCCGGCGGCGTGCAGTTTATTGATTTTGGCAGCGACCCGGCGTTTAACGACTGCGTCGACGGACTGGTACTGGTGGATTTGTGTTACCTGAAGGCGAACCGGTATCAGCGGTATATTGAGGCGCATTTAATACCCTCACCCCAGCCCTCTCCCTAAAAGGGAGAGGGTGAAAACCGCACCGGGCAGTCCCCTCGCCCCTTTGGGGAGAGGGTTAGGGTGAGGGGATCAAGGCGCACGATAAAACGGCTTATCCCCCAGGATCGTCGCCCGCTGCATAACCCGGCGCTGCGGAAGATAGTCCGCATTGGCATAGTGCTGCGTCACGCGGTTATCCCAGATCGCCAGGTCATTCTCCTGCCAGCGCCAGCGCACCTGAAACTCCGGCTTAGTGACATGCGCGAACAGGAATCCCAGCAGCGCCTCACTCTCTTTCTCGGACACGTCCACAATGCGCGTCGTGAACCCTTCGTTCACGAACAGCGCCTGCTTGCCCGTGACCGGATGGGTCCGCACCACCGGGTGCAGCAGCGGAGGATGCTTCGCAACCGCCTCCTGCCAGCGCTGATGCTCCTCTTCCGTTTTACGGTACTTGTATTCCTGGAACGATTTTTTGAAGTCGTGCTCCGCCCGCAGACCGCTCAGCAGCGTCCGGAACGGCGCGGAGAGCGCCTCATACGCCGCAATGCCGCTGGTCCACAGCGTATCGCCGCCGGTTTCCGGCAGCAGCTTCGCCGCCAGAATCGCCCCAGCGGGCGGCGTCTCGATAAAGGTTACGTCGGTGTGCCAGTTGTCGTTATCCGGCGGGTTATCGTTGTGGGTGTCCAGCACGATAATCTCCTCCACGCCTTCCGCATGTGGATAGACGGGGTGGATATGCAGATCGCCAAAGCGCAGGGCCAGCGCGCGCTGCTGCTGCGGGGTGATCGCCTGTTCGCGCAGGAAAACGACCTGATGGCGCAGCACCGCGTGGTACAGCTGCTCGAACTGGTTATCGCTCAGCGGACGGGTCACATCCAGGCCCGACACCTGCGCGCCAATGTACGGCCCCAGCGGGGTAATGGTCAGACGTTCACTCATTGTATTTCTCCATGCCAGGGCGTCAGGCGGCGCTGTAACGCGCGCAGCCCCAGTTCTAATCCAAAGGCGATCGCGGCAATCACCGCGATCCCTGCCAGCACCACGTCAGTCGCCAGGAACTCTCCCGCCGACTGCACCATAAAGCCAAGGCCGCGCGTGGCCGCAATCAGCTCTGCCGCCACCAGCGTGGACCAGCCCACGCCGAGGCCGATGCGCAGCCCGGTTAAAATCTCCGGCAGCGCGCCCGGTAAAATCACGAACAGCAGCACCTGCGTGCGGCTGGCTCCCAGCGACTGCGCCGCGCGGATCCGCACCTGCTGGGCGCTCTTCACGCCCGCCAGCGCCGACATGGCAACCGGGGCGAAAATCGCCAGATAAATCAGCAGGATTTTTGACGTTTCACCGATGCCAAACCAGATAACCATCAGCGGCAGATAGGCCAGCGGCGGCACCGGGCGGTAAAGCTCAATCAGCGGGTCGAGAATACCGCGCACCGTCGGGCTCAGCCCCATCGCAATGCCCACGGGAATTCCGATGATGACGGCAGCCAGAAGCGCCACCAGAATACGCGCCAGACTGGCTCCAAGATGCTGCCAGAGCGTGGCATCCATAAAGCCCTGCGGCCCGGCGATGGTAATGAGTTTGGCCAGCACCTGGCCCGGCGGCGGCAGAAACAGCGGGCTGACCCACTGCTGGGCAGCAACCGCCCACCACACCGCCAGCAGCACCAGCAGCGTACCGACGCTCAACGTGATTTGGCGCGAGAAAGGCCAGCGCAGCGCCAGACGCGTGCGGCGCGTTTTTTCACTGAAGACGATGCTCATGAGAAAGCCTCCCGTTGTTCAAACACGCGGCTTAAGACGTATTCTCGCTGCTCGATAAACAGCGGATCGGATTTGATGCTGCGCACGGGCTCTCCCGCGACGTAGCGGCGGGCGAATTCCAGCGGCAAGCGCTCCAGCACGCGGCCCGGCCCCGGCGAGAGCAGCACCAGCTCCGTCGCCATAAACACCGCCTCTTCGATATCGTGGGTAATCAACAGCACCTGCTTGCCCGTCTCGTGCCACAGGCGCAGCAGCAGGGTTTGCATCTGCTCGCGGGTGAAGGCATCAAGCGCCCCGAACGGCTCGTCCAGCAGCAACAGCTGCGGATTCGCGGCCAGCGCGCGGGCAATACCGACGCGCTGACGCTGGCCGCCGGAAAGCTGCCAGATAAAGCGTTTTTCCGCCCCTTCCAGCCCCACTTTTTTCAGCATCGCCCGCGCCGTTTCCAGCCGCTGTTCGCGGTTGATGCCCGCAAGCTGTAGCCCAAACGCCACGTTTTCCTGCACGTTGCGCCAGGGAAGCAATCCTTCGTTCTGGAAGACCACGCCGCGCTCGGCGCCCGGGCCTTCCACCTTTTTGCCTTCCAGTTGGATGGTGCCATGCTGATAAGGGACAAACCCGGCGATCAGATTCAGCAGCGTGGTTTTTCCGCACCCGGACGGGCCCAGCACCACCAGCAGCTCACCGCTGTCCAGCGTCAGGTTGATGTCCTCCAGCGCGGGTTTCCCGCCGTAATCGGCGTACAGGTTCGTAATATTCAGCATGGCGGACTCCTTATTTCACAAAACGATCGGTCACGTACTGGCTGTAATCCGCCGCTACCGCAGGCACTTTGCCCTGCTCTTTCAGGAAGGTGGCGGTATCCACAATCGCTTTGTTCACCGGCCCGGTCAGCTGCTGCACCTGCTGCGCGGGGGTCAGATAGGTATTGCCTTTCACCAGCCCCGGCACGTCCGCTTCCGGCACGCCGCTCAGGCGGGAGAGTTTTTCCAGGTTGGCGGGCTGCTTCAGCCATTCATCCGGGTTAGAGATGTACGGCTGCTGGGCGTCAATCGCGCTTTTGGCGAAGGCTTTCACCACTTCGGGATGTTTCTCGGCAAAGTCTTTGCGCACGACCCACACGTCGAGTGTTGGCGCGCCCCACTGGCCCACTTTTTCAGAGTCGGTCAGCACGGTGCCGTCTTTTTCCAGTTCGTTCACTGCCGGAGCCCAGACGTAAGCCCCGTCAATATCCCCGCGCTGCCAGGCGGCGATAATCGCCGGCGGCTGCAGGTTGATGATTTGTACCTGACCCGGCTTGATGCCCCAGTGTTTCAGCGCCGCCAGCAGGCTGTAGTGGGTTGTTGAGATAAACGGCACGGCGATGCGTTTGCCGATCAGATCTTCCGGTTTGGTGATGTTTTTCTTCACCACCAGCGCTTCAGAGTTACCGAGCTGCGAGGCGAGCAGGAAAACCTCGATCGGCACCTGCTGGCTGGCCGCAACCGCCAGCGGGCTGGATCCGATATTGCCGATCTGCACGTCGCCGGAGGCTAACGCACGCACAACGGACGCCCCGCTGTCGAACTTGCGCCAGTCGACTTTCGCGCCGCTCTCTTTGGCAAAGGTGTTGTCCGCCTGCGCGACTTTCGCCGGTTCCGCAGAAGTTTGATACGCGACGGTGACGTCCACCGCCTGCGCCTGAAATGCCCACAGCGCCAGTGCGCCGAGAAGTGTGATTCGCGATGAAATTGCCATAGTGCCTGCTCCCCTTGTTGTTATGAGGGCAGTATTTCCGGCGCGGGAATTTTGATAAAGGAATAAAAATGAATCGCTCATAACGATTCGTTTTTAGATAAAAAGCGGGAAAGGATAGCGAATTTTGTGCGGTTCGTTTTTTTCCCTCTCCCCGTGGGCGGAGGGTTACCCAGTAATTTTTTCACCTGAAGCGATGCATGTGGTATCTGGAAAATAAATGGCTTAAAGCGATGTTTCGGTCCGGCTGTAAATCGCCGAAGCGTTTCCGTAAGGCCGGGGCGAGGCGCACGGATGCGCCGAGAGGGCGTGGCCTGCAGGGATGCAGGCTCATGCCCGACCCGATAGCCTGAAGGAATAAGCTGAGGGCACCGCGAAGCGGCGATTTACCGCCGGGAGCCCGGGTCGCCAAGGCGGCGATTGAGCCGCCCTGGCACGTTCACAGGCCATGTCGTTACAAAGTAGCAAGGAACATGAAGTGAACGGAATGACCACCACAGCTGTATGTTCCCCCTCACCCCAGCCCTCTCCCTTAAGGGAGAGGGAGCCGTCCGTGGAGGTATTATTATGCGGGGGTCCCTCAGCCCCGTGGGAGAGGGTCAGGGTGAGGGCATCAGCGCTGCGCGTTCAGCTCAGCAATGTCTTTCGGCGTGGTGCGACAGCATCCGCCAATCAGCCTAGCCCCGGCAGCCAGCCACTGCGGCAGATACCCTACCAGCGTCTCGCACGCTTCACCGTGGTGGTGCCAGGTTTTGGTTACCGCGTCATAATGCTCGCCCGAGTTCGGATAGACCACCAGCGGCAGCGACGTCAGGCTTTGCAGATGCTTCAGCGCCGCCGAAGTGTTTTCCAGGGCGATGCAGTTAATGCCCAGCGCGACAATCTGCGGAGAGTTTGCCAGCGCGCTGACCACCTCGCGCAGCGGCGTGCCGTCGCTCAGGTGTTCGCTGTCGCGCAGGGTAAAGGAGAACCACGCCCGGGCGCGGGGGTACCCGGCCAGAAGCGCCGCCAGCGCCTTGATCTCCACAAACGAAGGCAGCGTTTCGCAGGCCAGCAGGTCAGCGCCCGCATCCAGCAGCGCTTCCACGCGCCGGCGGTGGAAGGCAGTAAACTCCCCGGCGCTGCGCACGTAGTCGCCGCGATATTCTGAGCCATCCGCCAGATACGCGCCATACGGCCCAACAGATCCCGCCACCAGCAGCGTGCCCGCGTGCGGGTTTTCGGCCAGGTACGCTTCGCGCGCCTTACGCGCCAGCTCCACGCTTTTACCGATCAGCGCGCGGGACTGCGCTTCGTCCAGACCGCGCGCCGCAAACCCCGCAGGCGTGGCCTGATAGCTGGCGGTGATCGCCACCTGTGCCCCAGCCCGGTAGTAATCGAGATGCACTTCACGGATGAGTTCCGGGTTTTCCACCAGCACTTTGGCTGACCAGAGGCTGTCTGCCAGGTTACAGCCGCGCGCTTCCAGCTCCGTCGCCATCGCGCCATCAAGCACCACAAACGGCTGTTTTTCAAGGATGGCGGTAAGCGGGTTATTCTGCGACATGTTCAGGCTCCTGCGATGTCATATTTCGGGTCAGGTAGTACGCACCATAACACAGGGCGACAAACGGAAGCCCGCAATAAAGGGCAATGCGCTGGCTTGGGTCAAACCACAGGCCGACACAGGCCACCACGCAGAGGATAAAACCGAGCACCGGCACCAGCGGATACCACGGCGCGCGGTACTGCAGCGCAGAGAGCGGCTGGCCGGACTGCAGATGACGGCGACGGAAAACGAAGTGCGACGCGCAGATGCTGATCCACACCGCCACCACCGCAAAGCCAGAAATCGCGGAGAGCGCGACAAACACCGTGTCCGGGGCCACGACGCTTGAGAACAGCGCCAGCACGCCGCCGAGCATAGAAACCGAGAGCGCCGTCAGCGGCACGCCGTTTTTGTTCACGCGGGCAAAGCAGCGCGGCAGCGTTTTCTCGTTCGACAGCGACCACAGCATGCGCCCGGAAGCGTACAGTCCCGAGTTCGCCGCCGAGAGGATCGCCGTCAGGATCACGAAGTTAACGATGTCAGCCGCGTAAGGAATACCGACCTTTTCAAACACCAGCACGAACGGGCTCTTTTCCACGCCCGCCTGCTGCATCGGGATCAGCGCCGCCAGCACAAACACGGTGCCGATAAAGAAGATAATCAGGCGCGCAATGGTGGTGCGGATCGCAACCGGAATCACCTTGTGCGGATTTTCCGTTTCGCCCGCCGCGATACCGATGAGCTCCGTCCCGGAGAAGGCAAAGTTCACCGCCACCATGGTCATCAGGATCGGCAGGCCGCCGTGCGGGAACCAGCCTTCGGCGGTGATGTTGCTTAAGCCCGGCGCGGGGGAACCGTCCTGCATCGGGATAAAGCCAAAGACCGCCGCCCCGCCAAGGATAATAAAGGCGATGATGGTGATGACTTTCACCAGGGAGAACCAAAACTCGCCTTCCGCAAAAAAGCGCGTAGAGATGACGTTCAGGCCAAAAATCACCACGCAGAAGACCACGCACCAGGCCCAGACGGGCACCTGCGGGAACCAGTACTGCATGCAGAACCCCGCGGCGGTGAAGCTAGAGCCGAGCGCCACCGTCCAGGTGAGCCAGTAGAGCCACGCCACGGTATAGCCCGTCGCCGGGCCAAGATAGCGGGCGGCGTAGACGTGGAACGCGCCGGTTTCCGGCATCGCCACGGAAAGCTCGCCCAGACACTGCATCACCAGCCAGACCACCAGCGCGCCTATCAGGTACGCCAGCAGCGTGCCCGCCGCCCCGGTCGTTGAAATGATGTATCCGGTATTGAAGAATAACCCTGTCCCAATCACGCCACCCAGCGAGAGCATAATCAGGTGGCGCGTTTTCATGGTGCGCTTAAGCTGCCCATTTTCTTGTTGTGTTTGCATATTACCTTCTATACGTATGGACATCTAAACATCCAAAGAAGGTGTGTTATACCGCGATTGTTAATAAAAAGCTAGATGACCAGACGCAAACGGGCACGCCTCGCGCTGAGTCTGGGGTGGGTCGTGAGGATCACATAGAGAATCGGACGCCAGGCCATAAGCACCTCCGCAAGCAGATACTTACAGCATGGTGCGGGAAGCGGCGATCTTCGGTCAGTCGAAAGTGGTAACGATGAACCCTCGGATCATACTTTTACGCTTCCCTCATGGTATGTCGCCACCAGGCAGGCATCATGTCGTCGAAGGAGTGATTTTCCGGGGCAAACTCCGGCTGGTCCGGATCGTCAAACACGCCAGTAAATAAGGCAACGGTGGGTGAATCATCAATCGCGCCAATTGAACTGCCGCAGGTGGGGCAAAACGCCCGGCTGGAGTAGTCCGACGATCGCCATGTCGCCGGACGTCCGCCCGGACCGATCCACTGCACGTTTTCCGCCGGAAACTCAATCCATACGACGGTTTGTGCGCCGGTGTGTTTCTGACAGATATCGCACGAGCAGGTGTGCACATTGCCCCCATTCGCAGCGGTAAAGCGAACCGAGCCGCATAAGCACCCACCTGAAAAGACCTTTTCCATGCTGTCGTCCTGAGCTGTTTAAAATCTCATCAAAACATAACACATTATTGAGGTCTGTATGCCGGGTCAGACGCGAAGCCATCGCCCGGCACGCCAGCGGCAGAATTATTGGTAAATCCTCAAATCAGTTCTATAGTCGACTCTGCTTATTCGTTACCAGGAATCACTATGCGCTTTAATGGACTGACCAAAGGTTTCTTCATTTTTATTCTCGCCCTCGTCACCTGGGCCTTCTTCGACATACTGTCGCCCTACTTCTCCGCGATACTCTGGGCCGCCATTCTGACCGTCATCTTTAACCCGGTAAAAAACAGGCTGCGCGCCGCGCTGGGGGATCGCAACGGGCTTGCCTCGCTGTTGACCATTGGCATTATCTGCCTGATCGTCTTTATACCGTTGATGGTTATCCTCTCCTCGCTCGCCATTGAGCTGAACGTGGTTTACACGAAGCTTCAGGAGAACAACACCCAGTTTCCGGAAGTGGTGGCGAGCATCTTCAACCATCTGCCTGACTGGGCCAGCGGCTTCCTGGCGGATCACAACCTCACCAACGCGGCGCAGATCCAGAAAAAACTCTCTGATGTCGCCCTGCAGGGCGGGCAATATCTCGCCGGCAGCGCGTTCCTGATTGGCAAGGGCACGTTTGGCTTTGCGATTAGCTTCGGCATCATGCTTTATCTGCTGTTCTTCCTGCTGAAAGACGGCCCGTATCTGGTGCGCCAAATCCTTGACTCCCTGCCGCTGTCTGATTTCGCGAAACAGCACCTGTTCGCCAAATTCGTCGGCGTGTCGCGTGCCACGGTAAAAGGAACGGCGGCGGTGGCGGTGGTTCAGGGCATCCTCGGCGGGATTGCGTTTGCTATTGCCGGTATTGACGGCAGCGTGCTCTGGGGCGCGCTGATGGCCTTCCTCTCGCTGGTGCCCGCCATCGGCTCGGCGATTGTCTGGGTGCCCGCCGCCATCTTCCTGTTCGCCACCCATCAGCTTTGGCAAGGGCTGTTTATTGTCGGCTTCTTCGTGATTATCGTCGGGCTGGTGGACAATATCCTGCGCCCGCTGCTGGTCGGGAAAGACACCAAAATGCCGGACTACCTGATTCTGATCTCCACCCTCGGCGGCATGGAGCTGTACGGCATTAACGGCTTTGTGATTGGGCCGCTCATTGCCGCGCTGTTTATCGCCTGCTGGAACCTCTTCTCAGGGCGCGATCACGAAGGTAACGCCGAAGAGCTGGACCCCGACTTCATCGAAGAAGGAAAAAATCCTCCAGAATTGTGAGGATGTGACGATATAGACCACACCAGGCGGCGCTGTGCCGCCTTTTTTTTCGCCTTAAATCAAACGTTTTCTATAATTTGAAAGAACGCCATCCTACTCATGTCGTAAAAGGATCATCAGGTGCGAATCGCAACGATAACAAACTGGGCCTACGGTGCCACGGTCTGCCTGACCATCGCCTCCGGCATCATCATGCTGATGGCGTCCAGTGCTGATACCCTCGAGCGTCAGGCCGTTGAACAACGGCAGAAATTTGATCAGCTTACGGAAGATATCGAAACCGATATCTGGGCCCAGTCTGATTTAGCACGGCTGTACGTCATTAAAAAAGATCCTCAGGTTCTCAAGGAATATGACCAGGCGGAAAACAGCCTGAAGAGCATCGAGCTTCGGCTGGAAAAGTTGCAGGATAACGGCGCATCGGATGAAGAACTGGCCCTGCTGCATGAAGGAATAAAGATCGTCGATGAGCTGCAGGACGAACAGCAAACCGCCCTTTCCAGCCTTGAGCGAGGAGAAGACGCGCAGGCCGTTGCGCTACTCTACGGTGCGCCCTATGAGCAGGAGCTGGAGCGCGCGCAGAGCCAGCTCGATCACTTCCGCCAGATACTCGACAAACGCGTCATCGCCTCCGTTCAGGACGCGACAAAAAAATCGAAAGCGCTGCGTACGGCCTCTGAGCTGATGGTCGGCCTGACCGCCCTGCTGTTCCTGTTTGTTCTCGGCTTTATATTGAAGCGCCGCGTGCTGCGTCCCGTGGTGCGCCTGAGCGACGTGGTGCACCGTCTGGCATCCCAGGATTACGCAGTTGAAACGCCCAATTTCAACCAGATTGATGAGATTGGCGACATGGCTCAGGCCATCCGCATCTTCCGCGAAAACGGCCTGGCGCGACAGCGTCTGGAAAGAGAACGCGATGCCGACTGGGCCATCCGCGAGCTGCTGGCGCGCATGACCCAGCGGCTGCAGGGGTGTGAGAACTTTAACGATGTGATTAACGTGGCGGAGCTGTTTGCGCCTAATATCGCGCCGGGGATCGCGGGGCGACTTTACGTCCTTGACCGGGAGCCATGGCAGATGCGCTGCGTCGCACACTGGCTTTCACCGGTTGGTGAAGAGACAAGCTTCCACCCTGACGAGTGCTGGGCCGTGCGCCGCGGGCAGAGTCACCCGCCGGTAAACGGTGAGCCGGATATCGCCTGCTACCATCTTCCGGCATCGCAAGCTGAAAGCTCGCTGTGCGTGCCGCTTATCGCCCAGGGCGAGGCCATTGGCCTGCTCTCTTTCCAGAATATTACGGCGGACAACGCCCCATCCCGCGCCTATCTGGAACTGATGGCCGAAGCGCTCGGGCTGGCGCTGGCCAACCAGCGTCTGCGCGACGCGCTGCTGGAAAAAGCCTTGTTCGACCCGCTCACCGGCCTGCGTAATCGTCATCATCTGGAAGATACCCTGCAAACCCAAACGGCACAGGCGTTGCGCACCGGCGAACCATTAAGCTGCATGATGATCGACATCGATCACTTCAAGAGCATCAATGACCGCTTCGGCCATGAAGCGGGCGATCAGGTGATTAAAAGCGTGGCGTCAATTGTTCAGCGGGCCGCACATGACAACGGACTCGCATTCCGCTACGGGGGCGAGGAGTTTCTGGTCCTGCTTCCCGGTGCCGATGAACCAGAGGCGCACGCCTGCGCGCAGAAGATTTACAATAGCGTGCATGAGCTGTCGCTTCGCTACGGGCTGACCGAGATTGGGCCGGTGGATGTGTCGATTGGCATTGCCAGCTACCCGCAACATGCCCAGACTGACAACCTGCTGCGCGCCGCGGATGTGGCCTTGTACCGGGCGAAAGAGCTGGGCCGCGCGCGGATTGTGAGCTTTGGGATGCTGGAGGCGGGTTAGCTATTATTTTCACGCCACTGCTTTACCATCTCATCCGTAACTTCATTTTTATAACAAATGGGAGCATAGCCTCCCGCTTTACTCCATGCGCTGCGTCTGCCGCAGGCGCTTCCGTTTCTGGCCCGGTTAAAAGGACAGGCGCATACTCCGGGATAAGATGCGATCGACTCTGCAATAACGTTCTCTTTAACCTGTTCACTGGAAACTGAACTGTTTTTTGCCATAGCGATGTCCGCAACAAAAAAGCAGCACACAGCGCAAAGCACCATCAAGAATGGTCTTTTTTTCATTTTTTGATTCGTTTTAAGGAAGGGTATGCACACGATAAGCGGCGAATGAAAGAGATAATCTGATTTACATCAATGAATCTAATTCGTCAGGAACAACAAACCTTACACGTTCTCGCTTGAGAAATGGAAAACTTTAAATTACATATTTCGTCACTATTTCTCAGTAAGAACCTGTCCTGCCACAATTACCGTTGTGATAAGTAGCCCTCCTTTGTGACGGCGAAAAGGTTTAAACTTTTCGTGATATTCTTTCTTTACGCCCCTTAATTTTTATACTCAAGCCATATTCGCCACTGTATTAACACATGTCACGCGCAATACGTTGTGCATGACATGTGAAGATATTTTGTTATGGAAAAACGTCTATGTCGAAACTGGATTTGAGATCAAAAAAAACCTGGGGCGCGCTGGCATCGATCGCCGTTGTCGCCGGTACGCTGGCATTTGCTTTTGCATGGACGGCGGGCTGGCTTGGTTCACGCACGGTCAGCCAGGCACTGGTGGGTGAAACACCGAAACCCTTCCCGCCGGGTTTTCGCCGCGCGCATGGAAAAGGCATCTGCTTTGCTGGCACCTTTACGCCAAACGGCTCGGCAAATTCTCTTTCAACCTCCCGCCTCTTCTCACAGCAGGAAGTGCCCGTGGTGGGCCGATTCTCTATTGGTACTGGCGATCCCCATGCCCCGGATAGTACGACCAAAACCCTGAGCATGGCGCTGCTGCTGAAGACAGATGACAAGCAGCAATGGCGAATGGCGATGAACAACGAGCCTTTCTTCGCCACGCACAGTCCGGAAGGTTTTCTGGCCTTGCGAAAAGCCACGGCTGTCGATGCAGCCACTGGCAAACCGGATCCACAGCGTCTCGCAGACTTTTTGAAAGCGTACCCGGAGGCGGAGAAATACCTTAAATGGGCGGCACAAAAACCCGCGCCCGGCAGCTTCGCGGGCGCGACGTTTTACAGCATTAACGCCTTTTATCTTGTGAACTCGCAGGGAGATCGCCAGGCCGTTCGCTGGATGATGCGTCCGCACGAGCCTTTCCTTTCTATGAGCGATGAACAACGACAGAAAGCCGATGACAACTTCCTGTTCGAAAACCTGCGTCAGCGCCTGGCGCAGAAGCCACTCTATTGGGATTACGTTTTGCAGCTCGCACAGCGGGGCGATCCGGTGGATGACCCTTCCCAGCCATGGCCGGACGATCGCAAACAGATGGTTGCCGGCACGCTGGAAGTAACGCGTGTCGAAGCACAATCCGAGGGCGCGTGCCGCGACGTTAACTTTGACCCTTCGATTGTTCCTGCAGGCGTTGCAGTGTCTGATGATCCCATCTTAAACGCCCGTTCCGCTGCCTATTCCCACTCTTTCAGTCGCCGTGAGCGGGAAATCGGCTACGGCAAGGCCACCGAAGCTGTGCAAAAGCAGGAGGTAAAATGAGCTCGAATAAAGATATGCGAGAGCACGCGCCGCAGCATTTCAATATCCTGGCGCGAAGCCTGCATTGGCTGATGGCGGTGATGATCCTGGCCATGCTTTTCATCGGTGCCGCAATGATGACGTCGTTACATCACCGGATTTGGTTAATCGACCTGCACCGGCCGCTGGGTGTCGCCATTTTACTGCTGGCACTGGTGCGTCTGGTCAACCGGCTCCTCAGCCGGACGCCCCCACTTCCTGCTGATTTGCCCGTCTGGCAGGTGCTTGCAGCAAAGGCATCACACTGGATGCTGTATGGGTTAATGCTGGCAATGCCGCTGCTGGGCTGGGCGCAACTGTCGGCAGCCGGGCTGCCGATTGTGATGTTTAGTGGCGTCAACCTGCCGGCGATTGCCCCGAACAGCCCAGCACTGTATGCCTGGTGTCACGACGCCCATAGCCTTCTGGCAAAGTTGCTTTTTGCTGTGGTGCTGGTCCATATCTCTGCCGCACTCGTTCATGCGTGGATCTACCGGGACGCAGTGTTTTCCAGCATGGCGAAAGGGGGGAAGTCGGCGTCAGCCATCCAGGATGACATGAAGTAAGGCAAGCGATATGGGACACGCACCATCAGAATGGTCGTGTTCTCGCTTATCGTCGTCATCCTGAAACAACGGACACAACCGGGGTGCGTATTTAGTCTCCAGATTCGCGCCCCAAAAAGCCAAGGACATCCTAAAATTGTCGCGGAAGTTAATATCCATCAATTAAAGCGATTATTTTTTAAACAGAAGAGCATTTATGCCCGCAATTTTAGCTTTTATCAAAAAGTTAAGCGTCGCTCTAGTATCAAACACCCTGTCACCCGCAACACCTAACCCATTGATTAAAATGGGTTTATATCAACAAAAACGATAAAACCCCTTACTCCTCAACAAAATATATAAACTCGTGTGATATCTAAATTATAATTCTTATACTTATGTTCAAAAGGTGGAGGTCAAAATGCGATTAACCCTACTGCTGTTATGCTGTCTCGTACAAAGTGTAACCTGGGCTGGCGACCTGCCAAAACCAGTTGGTAAACCCATTTTAACGATTTACGGTAATATAGAAAATACCAATGAAAATGGAAAAGCAGTGTTTGATCTCGCCAGCCTTGAAAAACTCGGAGTAGTGAGTTTCGAGACGACATCTCCCTGGTATAATGGTCGTACGAAGTTTGAGGGTGTTCCAATGAACAAACTCATGGAGTATGTGGGTGCGAAGGGAACTAACGTTAATGTTATTGCGCTCAATGATTACTCTACCGTGATCCCTCTCAGCGACTTTAAAAAATACAACGCCATACTTGCCTTAAAGGTCAATGGCGAATATATGCGCATCCGCGATAAAGGCCCATCGTTCATTGTATACCCCTATGACAGTCTTCCTGAGTTGAATAATCAGATTTATTACTCACGATCAGCATGGCAGGTTAGCAAAATGAAGATTGAGTAGTCGTTCAGGAGAACATAATGAACAGGATACTGGTTGGTATCATTTTTTCTCTTTTTATCACGACAGGATATATTGCATTCCTTGTTTACGATCGACAGCAGGAATTGCAAAAACTGACTCAATACACTGAGTCCTGGTCCGTGGCACAACTGGTATCAGAGTATTACCGTTTTGAATCATGGCTTGGTCTATACGCAACCGATACCGATGACGTTACGATAGACCAGGTCCGCATGCGTCTTGAAATTATGCTAAGCCAGAGCGATTTAATGAAAGGGGGTGATTTAGGTCGCTATATTGACAGTGATAAAGCGCATCAGGAGCTCGCTTTGCGCTTAGAGAAAATACTGGCCTATCTGGATAGCCATCTTGAAAAAATGAGCCACCCAGAACTACAGGCATACCTGACAAATATGCATAATCTCGATGCGCCGCTGAGCCAGCTTTCTGCAACGGCATTGACGAAAGATATTAACACGGTTAATGAATCCAACCATAAAATACAGATTCTTTATTATATTTATTCGGTACTTTCATTATTACTGGTGATATTAAGCTTTATTCTGGGTTTCTTAATGATCTACCAGAATAAAAACATTCTCAAAGCGCACATGCAGGTTAAAAGCCTTGCTGACGAACTACAAATATCAAAAGAAACGCTGCAAATTCAGAACTCGAAGCTGGAATATGATGTTTATCATGACTCCCTCACCGGCATGAAAAACCGCCTTTTCTTCTGGGACGATCTCAACAAAATTAATCTTCAGGCAGATAAAAACCACATCCCCGTCACGGTGATGTTATTTGATTTAGACCGCTTCAAAGAGGTCAACGATACCTATGGCCATGATGCCGGAGATTTGCTGTTGAATCAGGTATCCAGACGCCTCACCTCAATGAGCAGCGCCACTGATACGTTTTACCGTTTGGGCGGAGACGAGTTCGCCCTTTTGTCCAGTGGCCTCACTGAAGCTGCCGCCGTTTCGCGTGCCAAAGAAATCAGCGAACATATCAGCCAGCCCTATACGATTAATAACCAGCTGATAAAAATCGCCACCTGTGTGGGTATCGTTTTATCTGATAATGAACGGCGCTCTGACTACCTTTATAAATTTGCCGATCTGGCGCTCTACGAAGCCAAAAAAGAGGGCTCACAGCAGATAAAAGTCTTCCGTCAGTGGATGCTGCAAAAGTTGCAGGAAAGCAGAACCCTTGAACATGATATGGCACTGGCGATCGATAACCATGAATTCGTTGTTTATTACCAGCCTATTGTCGATTCATTCAGCAATGAAATTTACGGCTATGAAGCGCTTATTCGCTGGATACACCCGGTGAAGGGGATACTGTCACCCGATTACTTTATTTCCGTCGCTGAGAAAACGGGGATGATCAACCAAATCGGCAAAACCGTGCTGGAGCTTGCCTGCCGGGAAGCGGTTTCCTGGGCGGTTCCGGCAAGGATCTCTGTGAACGTCTCACCCGTTCAGCTGGGCACGAAATCCTTTACGGCAATGGTACAGTCCATCCTGAAGGAGACTGGACTTCCGGCAAACCGTCTTGAATTAGAGGTTACGGAGTCATCGCTCTTCAGCGACAGCAACACGCCAATCACTATTCTCAAAAAGCTGAGAACGCTGGGTGTAAGAATTTCAATCGATGATTTCGGGACGGGTTATTCGTCGCTCTCACGGCTGAGTGAACTAAATTTTGATAAAATTAAAATCGACAAATCCTTTGTGAACCCGATATCCACGCAGGATGATGCCCTTAATATCGTTAAATTGATAACCGGCATGGCGAAGAGCCTCAATATGAGGGTCATTGCAGAAGGTGTTGAAACCGAAGCGCAGCTTGAACGTCTTCAGGCGCTTGGCTGCGATCTCGTCCAGGGATATCTGTTCGGAAAACCACAGGCTGAGATTGACAGGAAGATTAGATACGGTTGAAATGGTTACGCGGCTTTTTCTGGCCCTAAACCCTTTAATCGATTGATAATCAAAGGTTAAAAAATGAAAAAAACAGCCCCGGCCTATACACCTGTTGATTTATCTCGCTGGGCCAGGAAGGAACATTTTGAAGTATTCCAGTCATTTGCTGAGTGTACAATTAACCAAACGGTTCTGATCGACATCACCGCGCTGCGAAAACATATCAAAGAGGTCGGCTGGAAGTTTTACCCGACGATTATTTTCCTCCTCTCTAAAATCATGAACCGGCATCCGGAATTCCGTATGGCCATGAAGGATAATGAGCTTGTCATATGGAATGAAATTCATCCGAGCTATACCATTTTCCACCCTGAAACAGAGACCTTTTCGTCATTGTGGAGTCACTTCGACGGCAATATTCATCACTTCCAGAACACCTATGCAGAAGACATTGCGCGCTATGGCAATAACCTTTCTTACTGGCCTAAGGAAGAGTCCCGGGAAAATGTCTTTTTCGTATCGTCTATTCCCTGGGTAACGTTTACGAACTTTACGATGAATATTGCGCACATGAAGAACTTCTTTTCCCCGATGTTCACGTTTGGAAAATACTACGAGCAGGATGGGAAAGTGTTGTTGCCTATGGCGGTACAGGTACATCACTCGGTGTGCGATGGTTTCCATGTGGCAAGGATGTTTAATGAGCTGCAGGAGATGTGTGATGGTTTGCCGGAGTTGTCGGGGGAACGTAATGGCTGATGGGCCAGATTCCTCTATTTAAAAAGGCAAATGTTTTTTTATTTAAAAGCTTTTGAAAGATGCTGCGATAATAGGAACAATTAATCCAACTCAAATTAATGATTTAAAACATTTTTATTAATTTTGTTTTTTAAGATACCCCCAAAGATACCCCCAAATCATTCCCGTCCGATTGTCATCAAAACACCTTAGCCCCATCAACTATTTCAAAAATAATTTTGGTTGAACTTGATTACCTTAGATGTAGTAGTCCGCCGTGTAAAAGCGGACTGAAGTTTCAAACATATTTGGCAAGTCTTTAATATTTTAGTACTTTATTTTTGATTGCATGAAAAAAAAGTGATACGTTTTTATCGGTTTAGCCAGTAACACATATATTAATTAACTTTCTTGTCAATTATATGGCCGCTATTTGTTCCATAATACTTACCAGAGGCAACGCCCTGTTTATAAAAATCATTTAACAACCTTATTAACAACTTTGCTTCATCTACATTATTTATTACTAGCCTGCCATTTTTTTCCTCTAATATATCATCTTCAAATAATTTAAGTGTAGCTTGATATTTGCTTATTGTAGCAGTATCTAAAGATTCATGGTTTTTCTTTTGGGCTATATTGGCAACCGTTCGAAGAAGAGACTTATTAGATAAAATAACTTGCTCGAGAAGTTGCATATTATCAATTACACATGCATTAGATAATACTTGAAGTACACTTTTAGCATTCTCCATGAACTCCCTCTCGATTCCAATTATTTGTTCAAATCCTAACTTTGAAATAATATACACTTTTTTATTTATGAAAAAGAAATCTATCTTGCTATCAAAGCTTACCGTTTGCATAGGAACTACTTTCATTTTAGAAAGATTTACATCAAAAAAAGCCTGCACTCTTTGCATTTTATTTAATGGTGCATCAGTAGCTACCTTTGATTTAGTTAACTTCCTAAATAAAAGGAAGCTATCATCCTGAGTGCTTACTTTCAAACAAAAAGCCAAGATGTCATCTTTTATTTCTTTAAGATCTTTTAAAACTTCAAACTTTGTGTCTGCATTGACTCCATCTAATACATGATTGAAATCAAGATTTTCCATCCCCTCATATCCGTATACAGCATCTATACCGTCATCAGAAATTACTGAGTAATTAGAAAATTCAAGATTATTATTTTTCACTATTTTACTAATTGTATCTGATGTTCCTGTTTTGAAGAAATTGACCATATCCTTATCAAGACTGACCTTATACAGATTAAATTCGAATCTTTCTTGCGAGGATATTTCAGAGTCCTTTTTAACCTTTCTTGTAATTAAGAAACAATTCATAGAAAAAGTATTTGATTGATAAACCTTCAAAAGTGAATTTAAAATATCTTTAATATCAGTGTTATTCATTGTTTTTTCTCCTGAGCTTTAGCATAGAAAAGTTTATATCCAATTTTTTGAATTTTTATACAATCACCTTCATCTAAATATTTATTTCTGCAAATTATCATCCCTTTCTTTTTCGGCCCGTTCTCCTTTGTATATTCAATACTATAAAGGGAGTATTTTATAGCTAAGGTGGGGTTTATTAAAATCATTGATGAGTTTGAGTAAATGATAAAGGTAACCAGTAATAAAACCGCCAAAGAAAAGACACTGGTGAGATCAGAAAGGTCTTGGAAAAGGAATGGTAGTAAATATGTAAAAAGGTAGCTTATCGATTCACTATTTTTATTTTCTATATCGACTATCTTTACAAAAACCCCGTCATTATCAATACGCGAATTAATATTATTCAATAAAAAATAAAGGCCAATAAAACCAAAAAGAACAAACATCAAAATAACTGTAACAGCACCAAAATTTTCAACAAATAATAATAGTGCCTTTTTATTCATACCTCCCCAATGCAAGAAATCTTTTTTTTTGTATACCTGATTTACTGTCATTATTAAAAACAAAGGCATATAAGACACTAAGAATAGCGTCAACCTCGCCCCAATCTTTAGCTCTTCACTTGACGATGACATGGCATAAAACCTCGAAAAGATGCCCTCTCAAAAAAATCATAAAAACCTAAGCCCAACTCTTTATAATACACGCACCACTTTACTACATTTCAATTTTAAAGCAGTGTTCTCTCAAGTGAGATTTTAATCGCCTCCCTGATTTAGGATTTCAAAGTCTAAGAGGCGATTATATGAAAAAAATCAACTATTATTTAACATCGGCATCATAGATTAAAACCTAGAATAGTTGATTTGAAGACTGCCTCTAAAATTATTTAGGTGCAGGAAGTAAAAGTACTTCAAGAAATTCAAGTGCTGAAGCATCTCGTTGTTGGAAATATTCTGGTGCTTTTTGTGGCAGCCATACTTCATGGAAGTGCCTACGAAAATCCGCATAAAGTTCAACTGGATACAGCCTTGCTTGAACTTTTCTTCCATCTGTATATTCATGTTCATAACTAGGAAAATCACTTGGTTCGACCCCGCGATTTTTCCGTAACCACGAACAAAACATTCGTCCTTCCGAAATATCAGGAACCATCCTTTCTGGTAAAATATATCCTGCTGTTTCAAGAGGAGCAATCAAGCTCAACGTCATCTCATTTAACATTGAGAAATGAGTATGAGGGATCTTGTGCCTATTTTGCATGTAGCGTTTAATGTGGACAGGTGTTGCAAACTTTACTTGGCCCTGAGACCATTCATGCACCCATTGTGATACTTTGACAGCAAACTTTGCGGAAAGCCATTGTGCAAGATTAATAGCTAGTTGAGGGTGAACCCATGTCCCCTGTAACTTCGCATTCCCGCCCACAATTGAATGGATCAATTGAGCTTCCGTTAAACCACTTTGCTTACTGAGTTCCTCAATAAACTCGATTGCCTGCCGTGATGCTTTGTAGTGGGAGAATGTTTTACCTACTGATTGGCAAAGGGCAGTTGCATTAATGTAGCCATCACTTAAACGTTGAGGAATGATAGAGCCTTCCTCAACTCGTGGGATTAATTCAAATTGCTCGCTCATTAAGACTCTTCTTATTTACAGGTAGAAACTCTTACAGATCTATAATGGATGTAACTGGACATTTCAAGAGAGGGAATCCGCACGCATATATAAAACACTTAAAAATCAATCAATTATATCTATCACCGCATCAAATACTACTATAATTGATAGGTCTTAATTATTAACTCGAAACTATGACAAATTTCCTCAAGACTGTAAGCATCAATCAAAAGCAATATACCAATTACGTAAACGCCTTCATTTATCACTTGTAAAATAGTTACTGTATGAAGCAACTGTAACTTAGAGCGCGTTCTGCCAAAAATCCCCACTGACGCTGCCGGTGGGTGACAACTTTTGACAACTCAATCTGAACGCCAGCGTCCGGGCTAACCAGAACAGCGACTTGAAAGAGGCTCGAGGATGGTTGCAAAGGGGGAGTGCTTAACACCTCCCCTCCTGTGTTCCCGCACCTGAAGTTTTCTGAAGGGGGAGCGATTGTCACTTTTCCCTAGTTTTCCCTAGTAAGGCATAACAACCCATAACTGGCTGACACCTGCCCTGCTTCGCATCAGGATTAACAAAAGCTAACAGCCAAGGCTCAACAAATCTCAACGCCAGCCCTTTACACTTCTGCTGTAGCTGCTGTTCGTAGGCGTCAGGATCCGTTATGTTGGGTTGACACTTTTCCCAGTTTCTCGCGAAAAAGTGTCAAGTTTGAGGGGCTGGGGGTTTACAGTTTTTCGCCGTCCAGCAGACAGAGTGACATTAAACCAGTTTTGTTCCAGTCATCCAGCGTATCGGGGGGCATTGTGGCAACGTAAGCCAGCTCAGAACGAAGAAACCGTAAAGCGCCTGCTGCACGGTCTTTGCCATAGAAGCTGTGGGTTTCTTCATCCGGCCGGAAGAGAATCAGCAATTGTTCATCGGGCTCGTGCTGAACATCAAAACCCAGCTCAGCGGCTGCTGCCTCTATTCGCTGGCCAGCATTATTATCAGCCGGCAGCTCTTTCCCGACGTCATGCCCCCATACCCACGCGGCGGCCTGCGCCCACGTCATTGCATTGTGATGATCACCAGTACCAGCACCAGCACCAGCACCAGCACCAGCAGAATTTTGTTTAGCCTGCGATGCTTCGACATCCACTTTATCGCCTGAAATAACAATTTCACCGCGGGCTATCCAGCCATAAACAGTTTGCCGGCTGACGCCCATATGCCAGGCGTAGGCTGATTTACTTAATAGCATCGTGATGTTTCCCTCCGGGCAGAAAAAACCGCCGTCAGGCGGCCTGCTTCTCTTCTGAATGTGTCTGCCGCTGGCTGCCTTTGAGCATCGCGCTGACATGTTCGCTTAACTGATC
Source organism: Enterobacter cloacae complex sp. ESBL7 (assembly GCF_041679625.1). NCBI lineage: Bacteria > Pseudomonadati > Pseudomonadota > Gammaproteobacteria > Enterobacterales > Enterobacteriaceae > Enterobacter > Enterobacter cloacae complex sp. ESBL7. Next base: position 38,145 of record NZ_JBGORN010000001.1, on the reverse strand, counting down.
AAGGCCGGTCATGCGGGGCAGAACTTCTGATGGATCGTCGTTCTTCCCGTAAACGAGATTGTTATACCAGGTTCGGACAGCTGTAATTTGTGCGACGTCCTTCCTTACCGCGTCGACCAGATCGGCAACCGCGCTAATTACCTGCCCGTTCTCTGATGCTATACGGGAAAAGCCGAGACGTTTTAGCTGTTCCGTATCGAGCCCCGAACACACCGCGTGCGCCCTCAGTAAGGCGTCCGCCAGCTCCTGATGCTTTCCACTGTGCATCGACAGCAGCATTTTTTCCTGGCTGCGGCGATCCAGTCGGGCGAATGCCTGGCGCATCTCGCTGTCACGCATGAATCCCTGAACATCATCAGATGCCAGTGGATTAACCGGAGCGATCTTGTTCTTCAGGTAATCGAGAATGTTTGCGGCCTGCTCGCTTACGGCTGCGACGCCGCGGGTAAAGTCTTTGAGCGTGTCCGGGTTCCGGGCTTCACCTGCCCTGCGGTTTTTTGCCTGTTCGTTCAGATCCGGATCGTTGCAGATAAGATGGTTTAAAGAGGAAGAATCGAAGCGTCTGTTTGAAGAGATAGCACGTTACTTCTTTCCGGTTGAAATATTCGCCATCACAACAGGGCTACGCCGGTCTAATGTTACGGGTCTGGAATGGTCACAGGTTGACTGAGATAAACGGATGGCATGGATGCCCCATGATGAAACGAAAACCGGCAGGTATTAACAATTTCCGCTGCCATGACCTCAGGCATACGGGGGCAAGCTGGCTGGTTCAGTCTGGCGTGTCCCTTCTTACACTTAAAGAGATGGGTGGGTGGGAAACGCTCGAAATGGTTCAGAGGTGCGCTCATCTTTCAGCCGGACACTTAAAAGAACACGCAAGCAAAATAGACTCAACTATTAGTCGAAATGTCACAAATACGGCCTAAGAGGAGAAGGTGGTTTACTTAAATCTTGGATAACTATTTGAAATGACTGGTGCCGATAATAGGAGTCGAACCTACGACCTTCGCATTACGAATGCGCTGCTCTACCAACTGAGCTATATCGGCCCTGAGAGGCCGGTTACGAGCGTAACCACGGGGCAAAAGGTTAGATCTAACCGGGTGATGCGTCAATGCCCTTTTGAATCAAACGGCTATTTTTGCATCACCCGTGATTATTTACGCACGAATCGTATCGTCGCCAAAGCCGATCCACTTGTACGTGGTCAACGCTTCCAGCCCCATCGGGCCGCGCGCGTGCAGTTTCTGCGTGCTGACCGCCACCTCAGCGCCGAGGCCGAACTGGCCACCGTCGGTGAAGCGGGTGGAGGCATTCACATATACTGCTGAAGAATCCACTTCGTTCACGAAGCGATCGGCATTGCGCAGGGTACGCGTCAGGATCGCGTCAGAATGCTGCGTGCCGTGTTCACGAATGTGCGCAATGGCGTCGTCGAGATCGGCAACGATTTTCACGTTCAGATCCAGTGACAGGAACTCGTCGTCGTACTGCTCCGCTTTTACGGGAACAACGTTAGCCGGGCCTTCCTGAAGCAGTGCGAGCGCATTGGCGTCAGCATGCAGCGTCACGCCGCTCTCTGCCATCTGTTTGCTCAGGGCCGGCAGGAAGGTGTTTGCAATATCCTGATGCACCAGCAGCGTTTCAACGGTGTTACAGGTGCTTGGACGCTGGGTTTTCGCGTTCACGATAATCTTCAACGCCGGTTCAATCTCAGCGCTGTCGTCAACAACGATATGGCACACGCCGATACCGCCGGTGATCACCGGAATCGTCGACTGCTCGCGGCACAGCTTGTGCAGGCCCGCGCCGCCGCGTGGGATCAGCATGTCGATGTATTTGTCCATGCGCAGCATTTCGTTGACCAGCGCGCGGTCCGGGCTCTCGATCGCCTGTACGGCACCCGCCGGTAAGCCACACTCTTCCAGCGCCTGCTGAATAACTTTCACCGTCGCGGCGTTGGTGCGCCAGGTCTCTTTCCCGCCGCGCAAAATAGCGGCGTTACCGGTTTTCAGGCACAGGGAGGCGACATCAACCGTCACGTTTGGACGGGCTTCATAAATAACGCCGATGACGCCGAGCGGCACGCGGCGGCGCTCCAGGCGTAAACCGCTGTCGAGCAGCCCGCCGTCGATCACCTGCCCTACCGGGTCGGCCAGATTGCAGACCTGACGCACATCGTCGGCGATGCCTTTCAGGCGTGCTGGCGTCAGCGCCAGACGGTCGAGCATCGCTTCGCTCAAGCCGTTGCGACGCGCTTCCAGCAGATCCTGCTCGTTGGCGAGCAAAATTTCCTGAGACTGGGATTCCAGATAATCAGCGATTTTTTCCAGCACGCGGTTTTTCTCGCGGCTGGAAAGGAGCGCCAGTTTGTAAGAGGCAGCCTTCGCGGCAGCGCCCATTTGTTCCAGCATGTTCTGGCTCCTTAACGAATAATCATGTCATCGCGATGCACGGCAACCGGGCCATATTCATAGCCCAGAATGGCGTCGATCTGCTGCGAGTGGTGACCCGCGATGCGGCGCAGCGCGTCGCTGTTGTAACGGCTTACGCCGTGGGCGATGTCGCGGCCTTCGAGGTTACGGATACGGATCACTTCACCACGGGAGAAGTTGCCTGTCACGCTTTTAATTCCTTTAGGAAGTAATGAACTTCCTCGTTCCAGAATCGCGGCGGTAGCCCCTTCATCGACGACGAGTTCGCCAGCAGGAGGCGCGCCAAATATCCAGCGCTTGCGGTTTTCCAGCGGGGATTCCTGGGCGTGGAAGCGTGTGCCGACGGAGATGCCTTCCATCACGTCGCCAATCACGCCGGGGCGGCTGCCCGCTGCAATGATGGTGTCGATACCGGCGCGGCACGCTACGTCAGCGGCCTGCAGCTTGGTCCCCATTCCGCCCGTTCCCAGGCCTGAAACGCTGTCACCGGCGATAGCGCGCAGCGCATCGTCGATGCCTTGAACGTCGGTAATCAGTTCGGCTTCCGGATTCGAGCGCGGGTCGGCGGTGAACAGCCCCTGCTGATCGGTCAGAAGCAGTAATTTATCGGCACCGGCCAAAATCGCGGCCAGCGCCGAGAGGTTATCGTTATCACCCACTTTGATTTCAGCGGTAGCAACGGCATCGTTTTCGTTAATGACCGGAACAATGTTGTTGTCCAGCAGCGCGCGCAGGGTATCGCGGGCGTTCAGGAAGCGCTCTCTGTCTTCCATATCCGCACGCGTCAGCAGCATCTGCCCGACGTGAATACCATAGATGGAGAACAACTGTTCCCAGAGTTGAATGAGTCGGCTTTGCCCCACGGCGGCCAGCAGCTGTTTGGAAGCGATCGTCGCGGGGAGTTCGGGGTAACCCAGGTGTTCACGCCCGGCGGCAATCGCCCCGGAGGTCACAATCACAATACGATGCCCTGCGGCATGTAGCTGAGCGCACTGACGTACAAGCTCAACAATGTGGGCGCGATTTAGGCGGCGCGATCCGCCTGTTAAAACACTGGTACCGAGTTTTACCACCAGCGTCTGGCTGTCACTCATGATTCTCTGCCGTTCAACGATAAGGGAAAGTAATGTCGAACGAACGTTTTAACAGGAGTCAGCCCCGTTGCCAACTGCCTTAGCACATCGCGAAACACTTTGTTGCGCGGGATCAGGAAGCCTAGCGGGAAATTTTGACAATTTTATTACCGAAATAATAAATCACAGTTTTTTAAAATTATTCTTAGTTTGTCATAAAAGTTTCATTCCAGAACGATAAAACCCTTCCTGTTTTTTCACGGGACTTAAGCATGAGCTTATCGTCCAGCGAATTTTTTAGCGCGTTTATAAGACAGGATCGAAAATGAAAAAGAGCACTCTGGCATTAATGGTTATGGGCGTAGTGGCTTCTGCATCCGTTCACGCAGCTGAAGTTTATAATAAAGATGGTAATAAACTGGACGTGTACGGCAAAGTGAAAGCCATGCACTACATCAGTGATGATGCCACCAAAGATGGCGATCAGACTTACGTTCGTTTCGGTTTTAAAGGCGAAACGCAGATTAACGATCAGCTGACGGGCTATGGCCGTTGGGAATCTGAATTTGCAGGTAACAAAGCCGAGAGCGACTCTACTCAGAAAACGCGTCTGGCGTTTGCGGGCCTGAAGCTGAAAAACTTTGGTTCACTGGATTACGGTCGTAACCTGGGTGCCCTGTATGACGTCGAAGCATGGACCGATATGTTCCCTGAGTTCGGCGGCGACTCTTCCGCGCAGACCGATAACTTCATGACCAAGCGCGCTACCGGCCTGGCCACCTACCGTAACACCGATTTCTTCGGCGCGGTTGACGGTCTGGACATGACGCTGCAGTACCAGGGCAAAAACGAAAACCGTGACGCCAAAAAACAGAACGGTGACGGTTTTGGTACCTCTCTGACCTATGACTTCGGCGGCAGCGATTTCGCCGTCAGCGGCGCCTACACCAACTCTGACCGCACCAATGCTCAAAACCTGCTGGCGCGTGGCCAGGGTCAGAAAGCAGAAGCCTGGGCAACCGGTCTGAAATATGATGCGAACGATATTTATCTGGCTGCAATGTATTCTGAAACCCGCAATATGACGCCAATTTCCGGCGGCTTTGCAAATAAAGCGCAGAACTTTGAAGTTGTCGCACAATATCAGTTCGACTTTGGTCTGCGCCCGTCCCTGGGCTATGTCCAGTCTAAAGGCAAAGATATCGAAGGTATTGGTGACGAAGATCTGGTGAAATATATTGACGTTGGCGCGACCTATTACTTCAACAAAAATATGTCCACCTTTGTTGATTATAAAATCAACCAGATTGACGACAAAAATAAACTGGGCGTGAGCAGCGATGACATCGTTGCTGTAGGTATGACCTACCAGTTCTGATGACGTGAAATAAAAAAACCGGCTTGATGCCGGTTTTTTTATTGTCGGGATTAATGCGGTCTGGTGCCCTCACCCCGCCCCTCTCCCACAGGGAGAGGGGGAATTTGTAGGCCGGGTAAGGCGAAGCCGCCACCCGGCGCTGTGACACCATCAGGCAGTCAGCTTCACCGCTTCGCTGGAAAAGTCATCCGCCGGTTCGAACTTGAGATCCAGGGTAGCCAGCAGTGCACGTGCCTTATCGTGAAACTCTTTTAGCGTATATTCCAGGCGGTCAATCACTTCCTGATCTTTAATTGTGGTCGCCTGCCAGTTGCCGTCTTTATTAAACAGGCCAAACTGGTAGCTATACGTAAAGCGTTTTTCCTCTGCTTCCATTTCCATCCACCAGCCCCAGAATTCACGTTTTTCGGGTGCAGGCTTCACGTTGACGCATACAGCCAGGCAGTCGAAAAAAAAGCGATTCTCTTCACACTGCTCTTCTCGAATATACGGGCCGAGAGCCATAAACTTCTTAATCAGTCTACTTTTCGGGTGTCCACTCGGTAACGTCATTGCGATCTCCTTTTGTGAAGCCACTGTTTTACCAAACCAGCGAAATTTAGCAATCTATTAACACAATCTCTGAGCGATCCAGCGCGTAATCTCTTTCAGTGATTTGTCGAAATTCTGATAGACCGGGCTGAACGGCACCTCAAGCAATTTGCCATCCGCAGATGACGAAGTGATTAATCGCGACTCTTCTTCCGGGCTGAACGGATCGTTTTTCCAGAACCCTGACAGCATTGGTGTTGGGCAGCGACGTCCCAGCAACCCCTGCGTTTTTAACGAGTAACGATTGAGCTCAACGCGCAGCGCTTCGTCTGATGCATCATGCATGCCAAGACGGCTGGCCAGCACATCAAGGTACATTTCAGGTACGCTCCCCTGGCGTGCAGGATCGCTGAGCAGAGCGTGTACGACCGGGCCGAGGCAGGCGACGGCTTTCAGACGAGAAGATTCAAGATAAGCCAGACGCACCGCGACGTTCGCGCCGAAACGGAAGCCGAATGCCGCCACGCGGGTGTGGTCAACCCACGGAATGTTTTCCAGCGCTTTGAGCGCATGCTGATGCAGCAGGCTGGAATCCTGAGTCAGTTTCCATTTGGATGAAAAACCAATTGAAGGCATATCAAGCGTCAGCATCGCGATCCCTTTTGGTGCGAAGTAACGCTCATACAGGCTGTAATAATCAATTTGCAGCGAATCCAGCCCCCCACACATCAGCACGGTCGGGAACGGACCTTCACCTTCAGGCATATGCAGGAACCCGGTAACGGACGCGCCCCCTGCAATGGTGAACTCAAGTTCACGCATCCGGCCCGGCAGACGTTGAGCCGCCTCCTGATAGGCGCGATTCGCCAGCGCCTGAGCCTGCTCTGCCAGTTCATCCCCTTTTAAATGTGGGTACGCGGCAATGCCGTAAAGATTAGCGGCGTGCAGCCAGTGCTTGCCGCTGCGCGTGGCATCCTCTTCCTGGCTGGCCTTTTGCTGCCAGAGCATCGCCTGTTTAGACCACTCGTAGATCCAGTTTCCGCCACGGTAGCCCACCACCGTATCGTAGAGTTCGCTGTCGGTACGTTCGGCTTCACTCATCACGATACGTGCCTGCACATCGAGGATTTCACGGGGGTCGATACCGCGCCAGATCCACATCAGGCGGTTAATCATGCGATACCAGTGAGGCACGTTTTTTCCGTCTAACGCGGACTGGACGGCAGGCTGGGTACCCGGATTGAAGCGACGCACCAGCGTCGACGTTTCAGGGTGTTTGAAACGGGGTTTGAAGAGAGTCTCGGTGAGATTCGCCTGCGTCATTGCGTTGCCTCCATGAATACGTCGTATAGAGATTATTGTAACGCGTGGCAGGCCAAAAAGAACAACGCCCGACATAGTCGGGCGTGTAAAGTTACGTACTGGTATTAACGGCCTGAAATAGGCGGTACGAAGACCACGCCCATATCCCATGGCTGTTCAATCCAGGTGTCCTGCGGGATATCAATCACGTAATCGTCAACCAGCGGGCGGCCAGCAGGCTTCGCGAAGATAGTGACGAAATGTGCTTTCGGATACATTTCGCGGATAGCGACCGCAGTACCACCGGTATCTACCAGGTCATCAATAACGATGAAGCCTTCACCGTCGCCTTCCGCACGTTTCAGCACGGTCAGCTCGCGCTGGTTGTCATGGTCATAGCTGGAGATGCAAACGGTATCGACATGACGAATACCCAGCTCACGTGCCAGCAGCGCCCCCGGTACCAGACCGCCACGGCTGACGGCAATAATGCCTTTCCACTGTTCGGAAGGCATCAGACGCGCAGCCAGTTTGCGTGCGTGAATCTGCAACATGTCCCAGGTGACGACGTATTTTTCGCTCATGTGAAGTGTCCCAGCCTGTTTTTATACGGCTTAAAAAGTGTTCGAGGGGGAAATAGGTTGCGCGAGATTATAGAGATCTGACGCACTAAAAACCAGTGTTTAGCGCCCTCTGCCTGAGTTTTTACATGCTTTATGCTACCAGCCAGCAGAGAAAGTGGTATTCTCAGTTTCATCTCGCAAGCCTGACTTGTGGTAACTATTAACCTGCTAACCCTGTGACCTGCAACCCTGTTTGCAGCGCCTCGACAAGGAGACTTATCGTGTCTGAACTGTCTCAATTATCTCCGCAGCCGCTGTGGGATATTTTTGCGAAAATCTGCTCCATTCCACACCCTTCCTACCATGAAGAACAGCTTGCCGAACATATTATGGGCTGGGCGAAGGAAAAAGGTCTGCATGCTGAACGTGACCAGGTCGGCAACATTCTGATCCGCAAACCGGCTACCGCAGGCATGGAAAACCGCAAACCGGTTGTGCTGCAGGCGCACCTGGACATGGTGCCACAGAAGAACAACGACACCGTTCACGACTTCACCAAAGACCCGATTCAACCGTACATCGACGGCGACTGGGTGAAAGCACGCGGCACCACGCTGGGCGCGGATAACGGCATCGGTATGGCCTCTGCGCTGGCCGTGCTGGCCGATGACAGCGTTGAGCACGGTCCGCTGGAAGTGCTGCTGACCATGACCGAAGAAGCGGGCATGGACGGCGCGTTTGGTCTGCAGGCGAACTGGCTGCAGGCGGACATCCTGATCAACACCGACTCTGAAGAAGAAGGCGAGATCTACATGGGCTGCGCGGGCGGGATTGATTTCATCTCTACCCTGCCGCTGAAGCGCGAAGCGATTCCTGCAGGCTTCCAGACCTTCAAGCTGACGCTGAAAGGGCTGAAAGGCGGCCACTCCGGCGGTGATATTCACCTGGGTCTGGGTAACGCCAACAAGCTGCTGGCGCGCTTCCTGGCAGGCCATGCGGCCGAGCTGGATTTGCGTCTGGTAGACTTCAACGGTGGTACACTGCGTAACGCGATTCCGCGCGAAGCGTTCGCCACCGTAGCGGTTCCAGCGGCAAAAGCGGACGAGCTGAAAAAACTCTCCACCGTATATCTGGATATCCTGAAAAACGAACTGTCGGCGAAAGAGAAAAACCTGACCGTGGTGCTGGAATCTGTTTCTACAGATAAAGCCGCGCTGACCGCGCAGTCTCGTGACACTTTCGTTCAGCTGCTGAACGCGACGCCAAACGGCGTGATCCGCAACTCTGACGTGGCGAAAGGCGTGGTGGAAACCTCACTGAACGTGGGCGTGGTGACCATGAGCGACGACAGCGCGGAAATCATCTGCCTGATCCGCTCTCTGATCGACAGCGGTAAAGAGTACGTGGTGAGCATGCTGGAATCTCTGGGCACGCTGGCGGGCGCGAAAACGTCTGCAAAAGGCAGCTACCCGGGCTGGCAGCCGGATGCAAGTTCTCCGGTGATGGCGCTGGTGCGTGAAACCTATCAGCGTCTGTTCAACAGCACCCCGAACATTCAGGTGATCCACGCCGGTCTGGAATGTGGCCTGTTCAAGAAACCGTATCCGGATATGGATATGGTGTCCATCGGGCCAACCATTACCGGCCCGCACTCGCCGGATGAGCAGGTTCATATCGAAAGCGTCGGTCACTACTGGACGCTGCTGACTGAACTGCTGAAAGCGATCCCTGCGAAGTAATACCCTCACCCCAGCCCTCTCCCACAGGAAGAGGGTAAAAACGTAGGCCCGGTAAGCGTAGCGCCACCGGGCTTTTTTACAATCCCAGAACCAGCTGTCGCTCTAGCTGCGGATCCAGCAGCGTGACGTGTAATCCCACCAGCCTGACCCCTCGCCCGCCCCGGCGCTCTTCCCATGCCTTTTTCGCCGTCGCGATAAGATCGTCTTTATTCAGACGCGGCCAGACGTGTTCCTGCGTGGTCTGCTGGAAGTCGTTGAATTTTAATTTGATACCCTGACGGGCAATGAGCAGGTCCGGCTTCACCTTGCTTAAGCGTCGTTCCAGCTCAGGGTAAAGCTGTTCCGTGATAATGGTTTCGCATTCGGACCAGTCATGAATATCTTCACTGAGGGTGCGCTCAACGCCGACGGATTTACGTAGCCGCTCGCTGTTCACATCGCGATCGTCAATTCCCTGGCTGCGCTCCCACAGCACGCGGCCAAACTTCCCGAAGCGCTTGAGCAGCATAGCGAGATCGCTTCGCTGCACGTCTTCGCAGGTCCGTAGCCCCATGCTTTCCAGCTTTGCGGCGGAAACTTTTCCTACCCCGGGGATTTTGCCGAGCGGCAGCGTTTTCAAAAACGCCGGCACCTCGTCAGGCGTGATGACGTACTGACCGTTGGGCTTATTTAAATCGGAGGCAATTTTGGCAAGGAATTTAACGGGCGCGACGCCCGCTGAAGCCGTCAGATTCAGCTCGTTGAAAATTGTCTGGCGGATCTCCTGCGCCATCAGCGTGGCGGAACCGTGGCAGTGCACGCTGTCGGTCACGTCCAGATAGGCTTCGTCCAGCGACAGCGGCTCTATCAAAGAAGTATAGCGGGAGAAGATTTCCCGAATATGGAGGGAAGCCTCTTTATAGGCTTCAAACCGGCCGGGCAGAAGCGTGAGATGAGGGCAAAGCTTTAAGGCCATCGCCGTCGGCATCGCGCTGCGCACGCCAAATTTGCGCGCAGGATAGTTGGCGGTGCTGATGACACCACGCTGAACGCGGCTGCCGCCAATGGCGATGGGAATATCCCGCAGCGCCGGGTTGTCACGCATCTCCACTGCGGCAAAAAAGCAGTCCATATCGACATGGATTATTTTGCGCATAGTAAGCCCTCACTTATTACTGGATAAGTATACAGTAAACAAATGAGGGTTGAGAAGTATGGGTGGGAATTGTCGGGAGGCGGCTTCGCCTTACCCGACCGACAAGACTAAATAATGCGCTGCTGTTCGCGGGCCATCCTTTTCTTCCGCGCATCGCACGGTTCCGGGCAGTCGCAAACCTTTTCCATACCAATAGAGGAAATACCGCCGCAGCTGCCCTGAATGCTTTTCCGCTTAACGATCCAGCCTAACGACATGCCGAAGATGACAAGCACAAACACCACAAAGGTTGCCAGAAACGTCAGCATCATCAGCCTCCAAAGTCATCGAGCATGATGTTCTCATCTTCGACACCGAGATCTTTCAGCATCTTAATCACGGCGGCGTTCATCATCGGCGGACCACACATATAGAACTCGCAGTCCTCAGGCGCCGGGTGCTGTTTGAGGTAGTTTTCATACAGCACGTTGTGGATGAACCCCGTATAGCCCGTCCAGTTATCTTCCGGCTGCGGATCGGAAAGCGCCACATGGAAGGTAAAGTTCGGGTTTTCACGCGCCAGCTGTTCAAACTCATCTTCATAGAACATCTCGCGCAGCGAGCGCGCCCCGTACCAGAAGCTGATCTTACGCTGGCTCCCCAGCCGCTTGAGCTGGTCAAAGATGTGCGAGCGCATCGGGGCCATACCGGCACCGCCGCCGATAAACACCATTTCCGCATCGGTATCTTTCGCGAAGAACTCCCCGAACGGGCCGGAGATCGTCACCTTATCGCCAGGCTTCAGCGACCAGATGTATGACGACATGACGCCCGGCGGTGCATCCGGCACATTCGGTGGCGGCGTGGCGATACGCACGTTGAGCATGATAATGCCCTTCTCTTCCGGATAGTTGGCCATCGAGTAGGCGCGCAGCGTCGGCTCTTTCACCTCAGATACAAAGCGGAAGAGATTGAATTTGTCCCAGTCGGCGCGGTACTCATGCGGCACGTCAAAGTCCGCATAGGCCACAGCGTGCTCCGGGCACTCGATCTGAATGTAGCCTCCGGCGCGGAACGGGACATGCTCGCCTTCCGGCACCCGCAGCTTCAGCTCTTTTATAAAGGTGGCTTTGTTATCATTAGAGATAACCTCGCACTCCCATTTTTTGACGCCGAAGATCTCTTCCGGCAGCTCAATCTTCATGTTCTGGCGCACCGCGACCTGGCAGGCCAGACGACAGCCCTCTTTTGCCTCACGCTTTGTGATATGCGCCAGTTCGGTTGGCAGAATATCGCCACCGCCCTCTTTTACCGTCACGCGGCACTGCCCGCAGGAACCGCCGCCGCCGCAGGCTGAGGAGACAAAAATGCCGTTACCGGAGAGCGTGTTGAGCAGCTTGTCTCCCGCCGGCGTGCGGATCTGATTCTGCGGCTCGTCGTTAATATCAATGACCACGTCGCCGGAATTCACCAGCTTCGCGCGCGCCGCCAGAATAAGCCCTGACAGCACCAGTACAATCAGCGTGAACATCACCACGCCAAGGATAATTTCCATCTGTTTGCCCTTATAGCTGCACACCGGAGAAGGACATAAAGCCCAGCGCCATCAGCCCGGTGGTGATAAAGGTGATCCCCAGGCCACGCAGACCCGCAGGCACGTTGGCATATTTCATTTTCTCGCGGATCCCCGCCATGGTGACAATCGCCAGCATCCAGCCGATGCCGGAACCAAAACCGTACACCACGGATTCGCTGAAGTTGTAATCACGCTGCACCATAAACGAGACGCCACCAAAGATGGCGCAGTTCACCGCGATCAGCGGCAGGAAGATCCCCAGCGCGTTGTAGAGCGACGGGAAATACTTATCGAGGATCATCTCGAGGATTTGCACCAGCGCCGCGATCACCCCGATAAAGGTGATGAAGTTCAGGAAGCTGAGATCAACCCCTTCCACCAGCGCGCCGTCCCGCAGCACAAAGTTGTACACCAGATTGTTGATCGGTACAGATAAGCCGAGCACCACGGTGACCGCGATACCGAGACCAAATGCCGTCGACACTTTTTTGGAAACCGCAAGGAACGTACACATGCCGAGGAAAAACGCGAGCGCCATGTTTTCAACAAACACCGCCCGCACAAACAAACTCAGGTAATGAGCCATCGTCGGTTACTCCTTTTCCTGCTGTTCTGGCTTCAGCGTACGAATCAGCCAGATCAACAAACCGATAATGAAAAATGCGCTAGGGGCCAGCAGGAACAGGCCGTTTGGCAGATACCAGCCGCCGTTCTGCACCGTGTCCAGCACCGTGATACCAAACAGCTTGCCGCTGCCAATCAGCTCGCGCAGGAACCCCACGGTCAGCAGGATCACGCCGTAGCCCAGGCCGTTGCCGATGCCGTCCATAAAGCTCGCCAGCGGCGGCATTTTCATGGCGTAGGCTTCCGCACGCCCCATGACGATACAGTTGGTGATAATCAGCCCGACAAATACCGAGAGCTGTTTGGAGGTTTCATAGGCAAAGGCGCGCAGCAGCTGATCGACCACGATCACCAGCGAGGCGATGATCGCCATCTGTACGATGATCCTCACGCTGTTGGGGATATGGTGGCGGATCATCGAGATAAACATGCTGGAGAACGCCGTGACCAGCGTGACCGCCAGCGTCATCACGACTGCCGTTTCCAGCTTGGTCGTCACCGCCAGAGCAGAACAGACACCCAGCACCTGGAGCGTGATCGGGTTATTGGCTAACAGTGGGCCAACGAGCACCTTTTTAACTTCTTTCAGTTCACCGGTATCAGCCATTGTTCAGCGCTCCTTCACGTACGTTTTTCAGGAAAGGACCAAAGCCCAGCTCGCCCATCCAGAAATCAAAACTGTGCTGCACGCCTTTTGAGGTGAGCGTGGCGCCGGAAAGCCCGTCAACGGCGTAGTCGTCACCGGGACGTGCCGCCCCTTTCATCACCTTCAGCGCAGGCAGGCCGTTATCGTCGAGCACTTTTTTGCCGACAAACTGTGCCCGCCAGTTAGGGTTTTCAACTTCGCCACCCAGCCCCGGCGTTTCACCCTGGTCGTAATACGTAATGCCTTTGACCGTGCGCCCATCGGTATCAAGGGCCACAAACGCGTACATCATTGACCACAGACCGTTACCGTAAACAGGCAGTACCACTTCCTGAATGCGTTTTTGGGGATCGCGAACCAGATAGATTTCGGCCAGGTTGCTGCGACGCTTAATCCCGGCGGGATCTTGCGATGCCTCCAGCGTCAGGCTCATCTGCGGATCTTTCAGCGCCAGCGCCTGGTTGAATTTTGCCGGGTCTTTATCCAGCAGTTCACCCGTTTTTAAATCCACCAGACGCGCCGAAATACGTTCAGCAAAGACGGCCGAAACGTCGTCCGCGCTCATTCCTTCCTGCATCAGCCCGGCGACGGCCAGGATGTTGCGCTGTTTATCCAGCGCACGTTGCTCCTGCTGCAGGGGTTTTAACCCCACGGCAGAACCGGCCACGACAATAGAACAGACCAGACAGAGCACCAGCACCACCAGCAGCGTTTTGCTGATGCTGTCGTTATTTTTAACCTCAGCCACGCGCCTTCCTCCGCTTGATATTGGCCCGCACCACCAGGTAATCGAAGAGCGGCGCAAACAGGTTGGCAAACAGAATGGCCAACATCATCCCTTCCGGATACGCCGGGTTGACCACGCGGATCAGGACACACATCGCGCCAATGAGCACGCCATAGCTCCATTTACCTTTGTCTGTAAACGAGGCAGAGACGGGGTCCGTCGCCATGAACATCATGCCGAACGCGAAGCCACCCAGCACCAGATGCCAGTACCAGGGCATGGAGAACATCGGATTGGTGGTCGAACCGATAACGTTGAACAGGGTGGCGGTCAGCACCATGCCGATCATCACGCCCGCAACGATCCGCCAGGAGGCCACGCGACCAAAAAGAATGATCGCGCCGCCAAGCAAAATCATCAGCGTAGAGACTTCTCCGATGGAGCCCGGAATGTTGCCAATAAAGGCATCAAACCAGGTGACTGGCTGACCCGTCGCGTTGTTAACCAGCGTTTCGCCGCCGTGTGCCGCCCACTGTGAAAGCGGCGTCGCGCCGGAAAAACCGTCTGCCGCCGTCCACACCAGGTCACCCGAGATTTGCGCCGGATAAGCAAAGAACAGAAACGCGCGTCCCGCCAGCGCCGGGTTGAGGAAGTTCCGCCCGGTGCCGCCGAAGATCTCTTTGGCAATCACCACGCCGAAGCTGATTCCAAGCGCCGCCTGCCAGAGCGGTAGCGTCGGGGGAACAATCAGGGCAAACAGAATAGAGGTCACGAAGAAGCCTTCGTTGATCTCATGTTTACGGATGATGGCAAACAGCACTTCCCAGAAGCCGCCCACGACAAATACCGTGATGTAAATCGGCAGGAAGAACACCGCGCCCAGCGTCATCATGCTCAGCCAGCCCGCGTCTGCGGTGAAGCTTACCCCTAACGACTGGGCCAGACGGTAGTGCCAGTCGGCCTGAATCACCTGCGCCAGCTGCTGTGCATCGTACATGTGGTGCAGCGCCGGAATGGTCTGCAGGCCGACGTTGTACATTCCCCAGAACATCGCCGGGAAGACCGCAAACCACACCAGGATCATCATGCGTTTCAGGTCGATGGCATCGCGAACGTGCGCCGCCCCTTTCGTCACCAGCCCCGGCGTGTAGAAAATGGTCGTCGTTGCTTCATACAGCGGGTAGTACTTTTTGAGCTTTCCTTCGGTAAAGTGCGGCTCAATTTTTTCAAAGAGGTGTTTTAAGCCCATCGGTTATCCTTCCTGCTCAATGCGGGTTAACACCTCGCGCAATACCGGTCCATATTCATATTTGCCCGGACAGACATAGGTACAGAGCGCCAGATCTTCTTCGTCAAGCTCCAGACAGCCCAGCGCCTGCGCGCCGTCGGTATCGCCAGCAAGCAGATCGCGCAGCAGCACGGTGGGCAGAATATCCAGCGGCATGACGCGCTCGTAGTTGCCAATCGGGACCATGGCGCGCTCGCCGCCGTGCGTGCTGGTTGAGAAGCTAAACAGCTTATTACGCAGGAAGTGGCCCAGCGTGGTTCGGGTGACGGAGTATTTTTCTGCGCCTGGCAGAACCCAGCCAAACAGCTCTTTCTCACGCCCTTCCTGCACAATGCTGACCTGCAAATGGAAGCGTCCCAGGTACGCGTGCGCATTGGCCGCATGGCGGCCGCTGAGGACCGAGCCGGAAATCAGGCGGTTTTCGCCCTCTTTCGTTTCCCCCACCAGCAGTTCGTTGATGTCAGCGCCCAGCAGCGTTTTCACCAGGCGCGGTTTTGCAGCCTGCGGTCCGCCGATGGCGATTATCCGTTCAGCGCAGAGTTCACCCGTAGTAAAGAGCTTACCGATGGCGATGACGTCCTGATAGTTAAGGTGCCAGACCTGTTTCGTCAGGCTGACTGGCTCAAGGAAATGGATGTGCGTCCCGACCAGCCCCGCCGGATGCGGGCCAGAAAATTCATTAAACGTGACCTGCCCCAGCGGATGCCCGCCAGGCTTGCCGCCGCCGGCCTGGCAAACGTGCACTTTTCCGGATGTGAGGCGGGTTAAAACGGTTAGACCAGCATCAAAAGCTTTTCGCTGCGCCAGGATAACCGGTTCCGGGTCCACGCTGAGCGGGTTGGTGTCGATGGCCGTGACGAAAATCGCGGCCGGTTCCGTGCCCGGAACAGGGGATTTGCTGAAGGGGCGCGTACGAAGCGCGGTCCATAAACCGGATGCCAGGAGCTGATCCTGAACGGCGTCGCGGTTCAGCGACGCGAGTTCTGCGGCGTCGTAATGGGCAAACTCACGCTTTTCATCGCCCTCAATGCGGATAACCACCGACTGCAGAACGCGCCGTTCGCCACGGTTGATGGCCACAACGGTGCCGCTCGCGGGGGCAGTGAACATCACGCCGGGATTTTTTTTGTCCTCAAAGAGCGGCTGTCCTTTGATAACGCGATCGCCCTCCTGTACCAGCATTGAAGGACGCATACCCAGGTAGTCTTCGCCCACAATGGCGACATGACGGACACTTGCGCCTGTCGAAACGTGCTGCGCTGGCACGCCTGCAATCGGCAGATCAAGTCCTTTTTTAATTTTAAACATGTGGTTAGCAGGTTTCCATGAACAACAATCCAGTGGGCGCAAAGTGTAACATTTTCCCCTTCACGCGGGCAGGGAATCCGCCGTCACGCGCGCCAAATTGCGAGCTAATGCGCAAAGTTCCTGGAGCCATCGCAATTTTGATGGTTTATAAAGTAAAACTAATTTGTAAACTCACCGCCCGGCTCTTGCGAAAATCTATAGCGGTGCTAATGTGAGCGCTCCTAACAGAATAATCTGATTTCGGGTCTCTTTTGCCGTCCTGGCAAGTTGGTCATGGTTTTATCAAGGAACTAGTAGTATGCGTAAAATCGCATTGTTCATTGCGATGCTTCTGATGCCGTGCATGTCGTTTGCCGGACTGCTCAGCAGTAATAGCTCAACGACGCCGGTCAGCAAGGAATATAAACAGCAGTTAATGGGATCGCCGGTTTATATTCAGATCTTCAAGGAAGAGCGCACTCTCGATCTGTTTGTCAAAATGGGCGAGACATATCAGCTGCTTGATAGTTACAAAATTTGTAACTACTCCGGCGGACTGGGGCCAAAACAGCGTCAGGGCGACTTCAAAAGTCCGGAAGGGTTCTACAACGTTCAGCGCAGCCAGCTCAAGCCTGACAGCCGCTTCTATAAAGCCATTAACATCGGCTTCCCGAATGCCTATGACCGTGCACACGGTTATGAAGGTAAATATCTGATGATCCACGGTGCCTGCGTGTCTATCGGCTGTTATGCGATGACCGACTCCGGCATTGATGAGATTTTCCAGTTCGTGACGGGCGCACTGGTCTTTGGTCAGCCTAACGTACAGGTCAGCATCTATCCGTTCCGCATGACGGACGCCAACATGACGCGTCACAAGTACTCATACTACGCGGATTTCTGGAAACAGCTGAAACCGGGTTACGACTACTTTGAGCAGACCCACAAGCCACCCGTGGTCTCTATCGTCGATGGCCGTTACGTGGTCAGCAAACCGCTGAGCCACGAAGTCGTCCACCCGCAGCTGGCGTCAAATTACACGGTCCCCGAGACAAAATAGCACCCACTCGCCTGGCATAATCTTTTGCCAGGTTTCGTTGCCCGTCAGCGGCTGCGTTGCGATAACAGTGACCACATCGTTCGGTGTGGTCTCCTTCTGAAAGTCTATCTCCACATCCTGATCGAGCAGCGTCGCAACGCCAAACGGCGCACGGCGGGTGATCCAGAACAGATTCGTCGAGCAGAACGCCATCACATAGCGGCCATCAGAGAGCAGCATGTTGAACACGCCTTTTTCACGCAGTTCAGACGCCAGCGTCGCGATGTATTTGAACACGGCAGTCATGTTGCCGGGCGTGCGGGGATAGCGCTCCGTCAGCTTGTGCAGCAGCCAGCAGAAGGCTTTTTCGCTGTCCGTCTCGCCGACCGGGCGGAAATTGCCCGTCTCCAGCGTCTTATAGCCCGTGAGCTGCCCGTTGTGCGCATAGGTCCAGTTACGGCCCCACAGCTCGCGGGTAAACGGATGGGTATTTTCCAGCGCCACTTCGCCACGGTTAGCCTGACGGATGTGGGCGATCACCGAGCGGGACTTGATGGGATAGTCCTGCACCAGTTTGGCAATCGGTGAGTTAAAGCTGGGCTGTGGATCTTTGAACGTGCGACACCCTTTGCCTTCGTAAAAGGTGATGCCCCAGCCGTCTTTATGCGGCCCGGTTCCTCCACCGCGCTGAACCAGCCCGGTGAAACTAAAGCAGATATCGGTTGGCACATTGGCGCTCATCCCGAGCAGTTCGCACATACGTCACCTCCACAACAGCGGGGGCAAGAGTGCCCCCAGCGAAGTCTTACTTAACCATCTCTTTTTCGATCAGCTGGATCAGGATGTGGATCACTTTGATGTGAATTTCCTGAATACGGTCAGCATAACCGAAGTGCGGAACGCGAATTTCGACATCCGCCGTACCGTCCATCTTACCGCCATCTTTACCGGTCAGGGTGATGACTTTCATCCCTTTTTCACGCGCGGCGGCGATCGCTTTGATCACGTTGCCGGAGTTGCCGGAGGTAGAAATCCCCAGCAGCACGTCGCCTTCACGGCCTACCGCTTCAACGTAGCGGGAGAAGATGTGGTCGTAACCGAAGTCGTTGCCTACGCAGGAGATGTGGCTCACGTCTGAAATCGCAATCGCCGGGTAGCCCGGACGGTTTTCGCGATAGCGTCCGGTCAGCTCTTCTGCGAAGTGCATAGCGTCGCAGTGGGAACCGCCGTTACCGCAGGAAAGCACTTTGCCACCGGCTTTGAAGCTGTCGGCCAGCAGGACCGCTGCGCGCTGAATAGCGTGAATATTGGCATCATCTTTCAGAAAGTTCGCCAGCGTTTCCGCCGCTTCATTCAGTTCGTTACGAATAAGATCCTGGTACATGAGGATAATCCTTCAGTATTGATGAAATAACACAGTGGAGTGTACCGGATAGCGGGAAAAGCGAGAAGCTAAAGCCATGCGAAACGTCCGGCGTTTTGATTTTTTGTGCCGGCTAAAACACGAACAATGTGAACCAGGTTGTAATTATTTTGTAAACACATTGCTAAAGGAATTCACATCAACTACAACCATATCATCACAAGTGGTCAGACCTCCTACAAGCAAGGGAGCTTTTCTTTATGATGATTTTGAGCATTCTCGCAACCGTTGTTCTGCTCGGTGTGTTGTTCTATCACCGCGTAAGTTTATTCCTGAGCAGCCTGATTCTTCTGGCCTGGACGGCTGCGCTTGGCGTCGCAGGTCTCTGGAATATCTGGCTTTTAGTCCCTCTTGCCATCATCCTTCTGCCGTTTAACCTGGCCCCGATGCGTAAATCAATGATCTCTGCGCCGGTGTTCAAGGGCTTTCGCAAAGTGATGCCGCCCATGTCGCGTACTGAAAAAGAAGCGATTGACGCGGGCACCACCTGGTGGGAAGGCGATCTGTTCCAGGGCAACCCGGACTGGAAAAAGCTGCATAACTATCCGCAGCCGCGTCTGACCGCTGAAGAGCAGGCCTTTATTGACGGCCCGGTGGAAGAAGCGTGCCGTATGGCAAACGACTTTGCCATCACCCATGAAATGGCCGACCTGCCGCCAGAGCTGTGGGCGTATCTGAAAGAACATCGCTTCTTCGCGATGATCATCAAGAAAGAGTACGGCGGTCTGGAATTCTCCGCTTACGCTCAGGCTCGCGTCCTGCAAAAGCTGGCGGGCGTTTCCGGGATCCTGGCCATTACCGTTGGCGTGCCTAACTCCTTAGGCCCGGGCGAACTGCTGCAGCATTACGGTACCGAAGAGCAGAAAGATCACTACCTGCCGCGTCTGGCACGCGGTCAGGAAATCCCTTGCTTCGCGCTGACCAGCCCGGAAGCAGGCTCCGATGCGGGTGCGATCCCGGATACCGGCGTGGTCTGCATGGGCGAGTGGCAGGGCGAGCAGGTGCTGGGCATGCGCCTGACCTGGAACAAGCGTTATATCACCCTGGCGCCAATCGCCACCGTGCTGGGTCTGGCCTTTAAGCTCTCTGACCCGGAAAAACTGCTGGGCGGCGAAGAAGATCTGGGCATTACCTGTGCGCTGATCCCAACCTCTACCCCAGGCGTTGAAATTGGTCGCCGTCACTTCCCGCTGAACGTGCCGTTCCAGAACGGTCCGACCCGCGGTCAGGACATCTTTGTGCCGATTGACTACATCATCGGCGGTCCGAAAATGGCCGGTCAGGGCTGGCGTATGCTGGTGGAATGTCTGTCTGTGGGCCGCGGCATTACCCTGCCGTCGAACTCAACCGGCGGTCTGAAGTCGGTCGCGATGGGGATTGGCGCTTACGCCCACATCCGCCGTCAGTTCAAAATCTCCATCGGCAAGATGGAAGGTATCGAAGAGCCGCTGGCGCGTATCGCGGGCAACGCCTACGTGATGGATGCCGCGGCTTCTCTGATTACCTACGGCATTATGCTGGGCGAAAAACCGGCCGTGCTGTCCGCGATTGTGAAGTACCACTGTACCCACCGCGCGCAGCAGTCGATCATTGACGCGATGGATATCGCAGGCGGTAAAGGCATTATGCTCGGAGAAGGCAACTTCCTGGCGCGCGGCTATCAGGGCGCACCGATTGCCATCACCGTGGAAGGGGCAAACATCCTGACCCGCAGCATGATGATCTTCGGTCAGGGCGCAATTCGCTGCCATCCGTACGTGCTGGAAGAGATGGCTGCCGCGCAGAACAACGACGTGGATGCCTTCGATAAGCTGCTATTCAAACATATCGGTCACGTGGGCAGCAACAAGGTGCGCAGCTTCTGGCTGGGCCTGACGCGCGGTCTTACCAGCGCGACGCCGACCGGCGATGCGACCAAACGTTACTACCAGCATCTGAACCGTCTGAGCGCCAACCTGGCTCTGCTGTCTGACGTCTCCATGGCGGTGCTGGGCGGCAGCCTGAAGCGTCGCGAGCGTATCTCTGCCCGTCTGGGGGATGTACTGAGCCAGATATTCCTGGCCTCTGCGGTCCTGAAGCGCTACGACGACGAAGGCCGTCAGGAAGCGGATCTGCCGCTGGTGCACTGGGGTGTTCAGGATGCGATGTATCAGGCTGAACAGGCGATTGACGACCTGCTGGCGAACTTCCCGAACCGCTTCGTGGCGGGCGCTCTGCGCGCGGTGATCTTCCCGACCGGACGTCATCACCTTGCGCCGTCCGACAAGCTGGACCACAAGGTAGCGAAGATCCTGCAGGTACCGAGCGCAACCCGCTCCCGTATCGGTCGTGGTCAGTATCTGACGCCGACGCCGCATAACCCGGTGGGACTGCTGGAAGAGGCGCTACTGGACGTGATGGCTGCCGATCCGATTCACCAGAAGATCTGTAAACAGCTGGGCAAAAACCTGCCGTTTACCCGTCTGGACGAACTGGCAAAACAGGCGCTGGCCGGCGGCATTATCAATAAAGATGAAGCTGCCCTGCTGGTGAAAGCCGAAGAGAGCCGTCTGCGCAGCATTAACGTGGATGATTTCGAACCGGACGAGCTGGCGACGCAGCCGGTAAAGCTGCCGGAGAAGCACCGCAAGCCTGAAGCGGCGTAACGCGTTTCGCTTATACAAACCCCGCCTCGCGCGGGGTTTTTTATTGCCACATTTTCTCGTAATGACGTGCTACAGTGTCAAAAAGCGGTCTTTTGAGGAGTCTGTATCGTGCCTGGTTTGAAGATTTCTATTTTGCAGCAACCTTTAGTGTGGATGGATGGCCCCGCCAACCTGCGCCACTTTGATCGTCAACTGGAAGAGATTACCGGGCGCGATGTGATTGTCCTGCCGGAGATGTTCACCACCGGCTTCGCCATGGAAGCGGCACAACAATCAATGCCGCAGGATGAGGTGGTGGTCTGGATGCATGCCAAAGCGCAGCAGACCAACGCGCTGATCGCCGGGAGCGCCGCCCTGCAAACGGATCGCGGGCCGGTGAACCGCTTCCTGCTGGTGGAGCCGGAAGGGAAAGTGCATTTTTACGATAAACGCCACCTGTTCCGCATGGCGGATGAGCATCATCACTATGAAGCGGGTCACGAGCGCGTGGTGTTCGAGTGGCGCGGCTGGCGTATTTTGCCGCTGGTCTGCTACGACCTGCGCTTCCCGGTGTGGTCGCGCAACCGCAACGATTACGACCTGGCGCTGTATGTTGCCAACTGGCCTGCACCGCGCTCCCTCCACTGGCAGTCGCTGCTGGTAGCGCGCGCGATTGAGAACCAGGCGTACGTGGTGGGCTGCAACCGCGTGGGAACCGACGGCAACGGGCATCACTACCGCGGCGACAGCCGGGTGGTGAATCCGCAGGGCGAGATCATTGCCACCGCCGAGCCGCATCAGGCGACGCGCATTGATGCGGAGCTGTCGCTGACGGCGCTGCAGGAGTATCGCGAGAAGTTTCCGGCCTGGCAGGATGCGGATCCGTTTAGCATTGGCTGAAATTTTCCCCTCACCCCGCCCCTCTCCCAACGGGAGAGGGAGGATAAAACATTAACTCACCAGCGCCTGCCCGTCTTTACGGCTTTCCGTCGCGGCCACGTAGTGCCCTTCCGGCAGGCGATAAATCACCTGCGCCCCGCCGAAGTTGTAATCCTGAAGCGGATCTTCCACCACGATCTGATGACCGCGTTCGCGCAGCGCGGCGATGGTATTGCGATCGAAGGTCGATTCAACGATCACCTCCCTGCCCTGCACCACGCGCCAGCGCGGGGCATCGATTGCCGCCTGTGGGTTTTGCCCGTGCAGCATAATGCGCAGCGCCATCTGCATGTGCCCCTGCGCCTGCATCGGCCCACCCATCACGCCGAAAGACATCAGCGGCTGGCCGCTGCCGTCCATCGCAAAGCCCGGAATGATGGTGTGGAACGGTCGCTTGCTGCCCGCCAGCGCGTTCGGGTGATTGGGATCCAGCACAAACCCGCAGCCCCGGTTTTGCAGGCTGATCCCCGTATCCGGCACCACAATGCCTGAACCAAAGCCCATGTAGTTGGACTGAATAAACGAAACCATCATCCCGCTGGCGTCGGCGGTGCTGATGTAGACCGTGCCGCTCTGCGTCGGGGAACCGTAAACGAAATCAGAGGCGTGCTCGTGATTGATAAGCGCCGCGCGCGACTTCAGATAATGGTCGCTCAGCAGCTCTTTCGCCGCGAACGCCATATGGTCTTCATCCGCCACGTAGCGGTCGAGATCCGCCAGCGCCAGCTTCATCGCCTCAATGGACAGGTGCAGGGACTGCACGGAATCCGGGTGATGCTTCTCAATGCCGCACTGCTCCAGAATGCCGAGCGCAATCAGCGTGGCGATCCCCTGGCCGTTTGGCGGCAATTCCTGCACCGAACCGCCCGCAAAGTCGCGCGACAGCAGCTCCACCCAGTCCACGCGGTGGTTTGCCAGATCTTCAGCCGTCAGGTGCGCGCCGTGTTCTTTGGCAAAAGCGGCAATTTTCTGCGCCAGCTCGCCGCGGTAAAAGGCTTCACCGTTGGTGCGGGCAATCAGCTCCAGCGAGTTCGCCTGCGCCGGGTTACGGAAGATTTCCCCCACGCGCGGGGCGCGGCCTTCCGGCGCGAAGCAGGCGCTGAAGCCCGGCTGATCTTTCAGCTTGCTATAGCCGCGCTGCCAGAGATGGCCAATCAGCGGGGAGACAGGGAAACCGTTGCGCGCGTAGTCAATGGCTGGCTGCGCCAGGGTGGTCAGCGGCAGCGTGCCGAAGCGTTCCGCCAGCGCGACCCAGCCGGATACCGCACCCGGCACGGTCACCGCGTCCCAGCCAATTTCCGGCACCGCGGTTTTACCGGCAAACAGATCCGCATGCCAGCTCGCAGGCGAACGACCGGACGCGTTGAGGCCGTGCAGCTTTTCGCCGTCCCAGACGATGGCAAAGGCGTCGCTGCCGATCCCGTTGCCGGTCGGCTCAACCACCGTCAGCGCCATCGCGGTGGCAATGGCCGCATCCACGGCGTTGCCGCCCAGCTGCAGCATTTTCATTCCCGCCTGCGCCGCCAGCGGTTGCGACGTGGCGACGGCGTTACGGCCCATCATTGGCGGGCGGCGTGAAGCGTAACCGGATGTAAAATCAAGCGCTTTGGTCATCATGACTCCTTAGTCGTGGCGCGGATCGAGCGCATCGCGCAGCCCGTCACCGAGTAAATTAAAGCCCTGCACGGCAAGGAAAATCGCCACGCCGGGGAAAACGGACATCCACGGCGCCTGCTCCAGAAACCCTTTCGCGGTGTTGAGCATAGAGCCCCAGGACGGATTGGGCGGCTGCTGCCCCAGCCCCAAAAACGACAGGCTGGCTTCGGCGATAATCGCCGAGGCAATCGCCAGCGTGGCCTGCACCAGGATCGGCGACATCACGTTCGGCAGGACGTATTTAATGATGATCCAGCGATCCGGCAGGCCAATCGCCCGCGCGCCGTCGATATACTCTTCGTTGCGAATGGCGATCACCTGGCCGCGCGTCAGGCGGGCGAAGATCGGCATCGCCGAAAGACCGATGGCGATCATGGCGTTGGTCAGGCTCGGCCCCAAAAACGCCCCCAGCGCGATCGCCATGATCAGGAACGGACAGGCCAGCAGCGCCTCGATAAACCGCGAGATCACGCCGTCCCACATCTTCTGGAAGTAACCCGCCACCAGCCCCAGCGGCACGCCGATAACCACGGCAATCACCACAGACATACAGCCCGCCATCAGCGAGGTGCGCGCCCCCCAGATAATGCGGGATAAAATGTCGCGCCCCAGCTCGTCGGTGCCGAACCAGTACATCGCCGACGGCGCTTTGCGCACCGCCAGGAAGTTGGCTTTGACCGGGTCGAACGGGGCAATCCACGGCGCCAGCAGCGCCACCAGCGCAAAGAATCCCACCACCACCGCGCCAATCACCGCGCTTTTGTTGGCGAGGAATTTCTTCAGCACCCGGTTCTGCGCGCGCGGCAGCGCGGGCGTAACGGTTTGCGTCGTCAGTTCCGCCATGGTTAACCTCGCATTTTCGGGTTGATAAGGACGTAGAGCACGTCTGCCAGCAGGTTCAGCATCAGGAAGCCGATCGCCACGATCAGCACTACGCCCTGCACCACCGCGTAGTCACGGTTAAATACCGAGTCGACGATCATCTTGCCGAAGCCCGGAATGGTGAAGACCTGCTCGGTCAGCACCGCGCCGCCCAGCAGCTCGCCGAACAGCAGCGTGGCGAGGGTGATGACCGGTACCAGCGCGTTGCGAAACGCGTGCTTCAGGATCACCGCCTTTGGCAGCAGCCCCTTAGCGCGCGCGGTGCGGATGTAATCCGCCTTCAGGACCGCAATCATCGAGGCGCGGGTATGGCGCATCAGCGTCGCCGCAAGGCCGGTTCCGAGCACGGACGCGGGCAGCAGCAGCGTGCGCAGGTTCTGGAGCGGATCTTCACTGAACGGCACGTAGCCGGACGCGGGCAGCCACTGCAGGTTCACCGAAAAGACCAGAATCAGCAGGATCCCCAGCCAGAAGTGCGGGATCGAGATCCCCGAGATCGCCACGAAATTCGCCCCGTGATCGACCCAGCTGTTTTTGTTCACCGCCGCGAGGATCCCCATGCTGATGCCAAACACCAGCGCGATAATCATCGCCAGCAGGGACAGTTCCAGCGTGACCGGCAGCTTGCTGGCGATCAGCTGCGTCACCGGTTCGTGCGTGCGTAAGGAGACGCCCAGATCGCCCTGCAGCGCCCGCGTCAGCCAGTGGAAATACTGCACGGGGATTGGCGCATCGAGGTTCAGTTCCGCACGCAGCTGGGCGATGACCGCCGGGTCGCGCTCCTCCCCGGCCATGGCGATCAGCGGGTCGCCGGGCAGCAGCTTTTGCAACCCGAACACCATCATGCTCACCAGCAGCAGGGTTGGTATAGCCAGCAGCAGACGTTTGCAAATCAGTTCCAGCATGGGTTCTCCTCGGGACCTTTATTTCGCCAGCGTCAAACCCGCCAGACGCACGATGCCGTCCGGGTACGGCTTAAAGCCCTGCACGCTTTTGTTCAGACCGAAAATGCGCGGCTCGAAGTAGAGGTAGGCAATCGGCATGTCGGTTTGCAGCTGCTTCACCACCTTGTCGTACAGCGGCTGGCGTGCGGCCTGGTCGGTGCTCTGGCGCGCCTGGGTCAGCCACTCATCGACCTGCGCGTTGCTGTAGCGGCCGTCGTTGAGCGTGCCTTTGCTGTTGATAAAGCCGTAGATGCTGCCGTCCGGATCCGGGCGTCCCGACCAGCCGGAGAAGCTCAGCTGATAGTCGCCGCTCTGCTGGCGGTCGAGCAGCGTGGCGAATTCGGTCATCTGTAGGTTCAGGTAAAATCCGGCCTCGGCGACCATCGCCTGCAATACCTGGCCCACCTGCTGCGAGGTTGGGTTGTTCGGCACCAGCAGGTTGACGGTCAGCGGCGCGGTGACGCCTGCCGCCTTCAGCAGCGCTTTGGCTTTGTCGACGTCACGCGGCGGAACCGGCAGGTTAACGTGATACGGGCTGACCGGGGAAAACGCCTGGTTTGCCGGTGTGTAAAGCCCTTCGAAGACCACCTGGTTTAACGCATCGCGGTCGATGGCCTGAGAAAACGCCTCGCGCACGCGGGCGTCCTTGAACGGATCGTTCGCCGGCACCTTGCCGTTGTTGATGTTGAAGGTGATGCCCTGATAGCCGAGACCGGTTACCTTCGCCAGCGCCAGCTTGCTGTCGGCTTCGACCGTTTTAACGTCGCTGGCGGCGATCCCTTCGGTCAGGTCAAGATCGCCCGCGCGCAGGTTCGCGAGGCGCACGGAGGCGTCCGGGATCGGCAGATAGATGATTTTGTCGAAGTGGTAGGCGTCTTTGTTCCAGTAGTTGTCGAAGCGGGTCAGCACGATGCGGTCCTGCGACACGCGGCTGTCAAACTTGTACGGGCCGGAACAGACCGGATGGGCGGCAAAGTCCGGCTTTTTCGCCGCCTCCGGGGCCATCATCGCGCCCGCACGGTCGGTGAGCTGCATCAGCAGCGCGGCATCGGGGGTCTTCAGGTGCAGCGCAATCTGCATCGGGCCGGTAACCTCGACCGATTCAACGGAGGAGATCTCGCTCTTACGCAGGGATCCTTTCAGGGTCAGGGCGCGGTCGAGGTTGTATTTTGCCGCGGCAGCATCAAATTTCTCACCGTCGTGGAAGGTGACGCCTTCGCGCAGATTGAGCGTCAGGGTTTTACCGTCATCACTCCACGCCCAGTCTTTAGCCAGGCCGGGGACGACCTTCAGGTTTTCATCCACGTCCACCAGCCTGTCGCACAGGGAGGCAAACACGAAGCGGCCATAGTAGGTGCGCGCCAGATGCGGGTCGAGCATGTCCGGGTCAGCGCCCAGGCCGATTCGCAGCACGCTTTCAGAATGGGCGGGCAGCGCCGCGCCAAGCAACATAACACTTCCCAGTACGGTCAAAAGAGAATTACGCATTGTCATTATCATGAGTTCCTTGAAGGAAGGGACGAGTGAGTGGCCGCGTGTTCAAACAGCGCGCGGCGGCGCAGAAAGGCGGCGGATGGCGGTGCGATCTGAATAACGCTGCGATCGCGGTTGATCTCCTGCCAGCGGTGGCAGGCAACCTGACGTCCGCCGTCGAGCACCTGATTGATCGGCTCAACCTGGCGGCATTCATCGGTGACGTACGGGCAGCGGGTGTGGAAACGGCAGCCGGACGGCGGGCTGGCCGGGTTGGGCAGATCCCCCTGCAGCAGCGGCGCATCTCGCTCAACGCCCGGCTGCATCTGCGGTGCCGAGGCAATCAGCGCCTGGGTGTAGGGGTGCAGCGGCGCGTCAAAAATCTCGTCGACGGTGGCAAGCTCGACGATTTGCCCGAGATACATGACCGCCACTCGGTCGCTCATATGGCGGATCACCGCCAGACCGTGGGCGACAATCACCATCGTCAGCCCCAGCTGGTGCTTCAGGCTCTCCAGCAGATTAACCACCTGCGCCTGAACGGACACATCCAGCGCGGATACCGGCTCATCGCCCAGCAGCAGCTTCGGCCCGGAAGCCAGCGCACGCGCAATGCCGATACGCTGGCGCTGCCCGCCGGAAAACTCGTGCGGATAGCGCCCGGCCCAGGCGGCAGGCAGGCCCACGGTTTTAAGCAGCTCGGCAACGCGGTACTGCCGGTCAGATTTTTTCATGTTCTGATGCAGCCACAGCGGCTCCCCGACGATTTGCTCCACCGTCATGCGCGGGTTGAGCGAGGCGAAGGGATCCTGGAAGATAATCTGCAGCTCGCGCCGGAGCTGATTGAGGCGCGCACCCGATGCATGCGTGATCTCTTCCCCCTGGTAAAACACGCGCCCTTCGCTGGCGGCCAGCAGGCGCAGCAGCAGACGACCGAGCGTAGATTTCCCGGAGCCGGACTCGCCGACGATCGCCAGCGTTTCGCCCGGCATCACGGCAAGCGAAACGCGATCGACCGCCGTGACAAACCGTGCCGGAGTAAAGAGCTTTTTGGGGCCGGGGAAAAGCTTGCTGAGGTCACGGGCTTCAAGAATGGGCGTGGTCATGCGATTTCTCCCAGGGCAATGTGCTGTTCGAGCGGCACGCGGAAGCAGGCGACCTGATGGCCCGCGCCGAGCGCGGTGAGCTGCGGTTTTTCAGCATGGCAGCGCGACTGCGCAAACGGACAGCGGGTGGCAAAACGGCAGCCTTTCGGCATGGATTCCGGGAGCGGGACCGATCCGGGAATGGTGGAGAGCTGGCCCTTGCGTGCGCCAAGAGAAGGGATCGAGCCCATCAGGCCGATGGTGTACGGGTGCTGCGGATCGGCGAATATCGCCTCCACGCTCCCCTGCTCCACCACCTGCCCGGCATACATCACGGCGACCTGCTGGGCGACTTCTGCCACCACGCCCAAATCGTGGGTGATCATCAGCACCGCCGTGCCGGTTTCCTCTTTTAAGGCGTTGAGCAAGGCGAGGATTTGCGCCTGGATGGTGACGTCGAGCGCGGTGGTCGGCTCGTCGGCAATCAGCAGTTTAGGGTGGTTAATCAGCGCCATCGCAATCATCACGCGCTGGCGCATGCCGCCGGAAAGCTGGTGGGGATATGCTTTCAGGCGCATCTCTGCCGCCGGGATCTGTACCTTCTCGAGGATCTGCAGCGCGACCTTCATCGCCTCTGCGCGCGAGACGTTCTGGTGTCGCATAACCGCCTCGCTCAGCTGATCCCCCAGCGTGAACGCCGGATTGAGCGAGGTCATCGGCTCCTGGAAAATCATCGCCAGCTCGCTGCCGCGCAGGTCGGCATATTCCCGCGGTGAGAGCTTTCGCAGATCGTGGCGGCGAAACTGCATCTCACCGCTGACAATCTGCGCGCTGGCGGGCAGTAACCCCATCAGCGCCAGGGAGGTGATACTTTTCCCGCAGCCGGACTCTCCCACCAGCGCCAGCGTTTCGCCCGCCCTGACGGTCAGCGAGATACCATCAAGCACGCTAGCCGGCGAGCCAGCAAACGTAACGTTGAGGTTTTGCACCCGCAATACGGGCGTGGCGTCCTTAAAGGGTATTGTCGTCATGGCGTGAAGTCGTCCTCAAGGTGGATCGCCTGAATCAGGGCGGTTTGCAGGCTGAGCAGGTGTTCGCGCATGGCGGCCGCGGCTTCATTAGGCTGGCGATGGATAATCGCAGACATGATCTTATGGTGGTGGTCGTTATAGCTGTCGACACGTTCGGGGGTGCGTGCCAGCTCGCGCAGATGCTGCCAGCCCGGTTCGCGCCGAACGGCATCAATGGCATCAAACAGGCCGAGCATCAGACGGTTGCCCGCCGCCTCGGCAATCGCCCGGTGAAAGGCGCTGTCCCAGAGTTCGTTGAGATCGCGGTCGTCCGGGCTGACCTTGTCGATGCGTTCCAGCATGCGCTGCATGAGCGCGAGGTTTTCCCTGGTGGCACGCAGTGCCGCAAGCCGGGCTAAGCCGGGTTCGAGCTGCAGACGAGCTTCCATCACTTCCAGAAGGTTGGTTTGCTGAACCAATCCCTGAAGGGCCAGCGGTTCAACAGGTGCCGCCGGGCCAATAAAGGTCCCTTTGCCCTGCTTACGCCAGATGCGCCCCTCTTCTTCCAGCACGTCCAGCGCACGACGTACTTCACGTCGTCCTACGCCGAGAGTGTCCGACAGCTCACGTTCCGTGGGCAGCGGTATGCCTGGTGTTGACTCATGCTGGTTGATAAGCCCGCGCAGCTGCTCAAGCGCGGTGCTGGAATTGGCCAGAAACCGTGACGGTTTTTCCATATTGGTTCGCTCGCTTTCATCATGACTTTATTTTTATTAACGATAAGTTATTGATATGGAATGAAGCTTATCGTGCTAATGATTAAGCAATAACCAAACCAATACGCAATTGGTTCGGTATATTTTTGGAAAGCAGGAGATAACCAGATGATTCTGCGTGAATTATTTTTACAGAAAGAAACATTCTGAATGAGGTGCGAAGAGAGGAGTGATGGAGAAATGCACAATTACAGTGCAAATTATGCACTGCATCCGTGCAATTGTTAATAAATTGCACTATGCATATTGACTTTTTGTTAACGATAAGAGAGAGAATGAGATTACTGAAGGCTGAAACGACGAAAGCCTGAATCATTTCTGATTCAGGCTTTCTGAATAGTGGCGGAACGGACGTCTGCTCTACATTTATCCAAAACAAGCCAAGCTCATCGTCAAACCCAAGAAAAATACCATATACCACACAACATTAACAAAATCCTCGTCCAATACAAATCAACTTAAACTTAGATAAGCGCCTGACTGATGGCATACTGAATGGCATACTGGTGGCATACCAGAAATAACAGGATTTACGGTTCATGGCATTACTTACTGATACTAAAGCCCGTCATATCAAACCTGATGACAAGCCTCTCCCACATGGGGGTGTCACTGGTTTAACTCTTCATCCATCTTCGACGAAAGGTCGTGGAAAATGGGTTCTTCGTTACGTCAGCCCTGTAACGCAAAAACGCCGCAATGCATGTCTTGGAACATATCCTGAAATCAGCATCGCCGAAGCTTCCCGCCTGGCCCAGGCTATGCGCGAACAACTGGCCTCTGGTGATGATCCCCTTGAACTCAAAAAGGCAGAAACAACAAAAGTCGTTATCCCAACTTTTGAAGAAGCGGCCAGGCAAGTTCACACTGAATTGCTTCCGGGGTGGCGTAACAAAAAACACGCCAGACAATGGATTTCCACTCTCGAACAACATGTATTCCCTTCATTAGGATCAGTGCCTCTTGATGCAATCGTTCCGGCAAACATCGCTGATGTGCTACGCCCTTCCTGGATGACAATCCCGGAGACCGCCGGACGGGTTAAGCAGCGAATCCACAAAGTCATGCAATGGGCATGGGCTCATGGATATTGCACTGCAAATCCTGTAGATGTCGTCGATCACCTTCTCCCCCAACAAGTCAGTGTCAGCATACGTACTGAGCACCAGCCAGCCATGCCATGGAAAATCATTCCTTTATATATCGCTTCCCGCGTATACAGCGATGAGCGCTACAACGTTACCCGCGCATTATTATTATTCGTCATTCTGGCAGCCTGCCGCTCCGGGGAGGCACGGGCAATGCACTGGGCCGAAGTCGATTTTAAGCGCAAAATCTGGACCATACCTCCTGAGCGCATGAAAGGCAGCCTTCGACACAGAGTTCCGCTCTCCAGTCAGGCCATTGAAATACTGGAGCAAATGAAAGGCATGCATGAAGAACTGGTGTTCCCCTCACCGAGGAATCAGACTGTACTCACTGATATGGTTTTAACTTCATTTTTGCGCAAAACCAAAGCCATTAGCGACACGGCAGGTCGTTGCGCAGTGGCTCACGGTTTCCGCTCCAGCTTTCGTGACTGGTGTAGTGAGCATCACTATTCCCACGATATTGCGGAGCGAGCCCTTGCGCACACCATCAAAAATAAATCTGAAGCCGCCTATCACCGCACAGACTTGCTGGATGAACGCCGTCCGATGATGCAGGCATGGGCTGATTACGTTTTTTCAGCGGTAAAATAAACCGGTTTCGCGCCTTTCGGGGCGCTTTTCTTTTTTTAACTTAACTGTTCATCCGCATTTGACTGGTACAGAACTACGGGTATTACCGGTTCACCATAACCACCATGAAAATCCTACTAAGGTTATATTAATAGGTAGGTTCATGAATACGTTGTGGTTATTCTCCCTCTTCAAATTTCAGAGCCATGTCGTAATAGCTGTTGTCATTTAGATGCCAGGGGATCATGCATGGCTGATTCATTAAAAGACTACAATAATATCGAACTTTAGAGTAACTATCTTTTCTTATCACTTTATGCCGTAAATATAAATTTCTTGCTGATATACTAAAGCCAGATGCCTTAAACTTTGAGCTTATTTTTTGTGAAATCGTATTTTTATTATTTATCTCGTAATAAATCGCTACCCCTGGCTCTTCCCAACGGCTGACCTCGATATCAAATGCTCCCAGCGTACCCAGCCAGCTTCCCTGCGTACCACCAAACATTCGTTTATGAAAATAAAATCGGCTCATTTTCTTAAGGAGCTGTTCAGCCTCTGTTGTTGAAACCCGGTCTTTACACTTAAAAGATGCAGAAGAATTTGGCTGTGCCTCCAGCAACCAGATATCAACAATCCTTTTGTAGTAATCGGCAATATTCTTGCGATCTGTGCGAGGCATCCTGGAGTCAAGAGCAGGAAAAACAATAGAGCCGTTCTCCTGGAGAGAAATCATTACTGCCAGTGATCTTTGTAGCATCTTCAACTCAAACAGCAAGCCTGCCCGGATGAACAACAGGGATAGATCTGAACCAGGTTCATTTACCGACGGCGGAGCCTTGTGTGAGTATTTCCTGCAAGAAACGATCTCGCGACTCGCCAGTTCCCGATAAAAACCGAGAGGTGCATCGGGATATTCCAGCGCATAGCAACATTCAGTTAGCCGGTATCTGATTAGATACGGCATGGATGATAATGCCAGCGCCTTATCATTCATCATCTCTTCTGTTGCCCCAACAAGGAATTCACTGTCCATACCATTCTCGCGAGCAAGCTTGCTCAGCATGGCAATACTAAAATTTCGAGCGTGTTCAGCAAACTGTTCATGCATAACCCTGTTATAAGGCGTACCGCCAGCATCGGTTTGTTTATGGTGCTCATCCATATTAGAAAAATAGTTGCTGTCAACAGACAGGTAAATTTCAAGAGCAGCCAGCATATAGTGCCGGGTTATCTCAGCCTGTTTTCCAGTTATCCCTGTTTTCGCAAGTAGACTGTTGATTCTGCCTAGAATGCGGGGATACCACTCTGCAAGTGGTTCTCCGTAGATGAGGCTCATTACAACCTGGCTGAAGTGAAGGCTGTCGATGGCATCAAACGCTGCTTTCTGCAGGGGGGTTGTTGCTGGCATAAATTAGTGTCAAAAAAAGTAAGTGATAACTGCCAATTTTAGACACTATTAGACCTCATTACAATCCATCGCATACCAGCCAGTTGGCTCAGGTGGCGAATAACAGCGAATAGTTATTCAACAGACAACTTAATTTCGAACAGTTGAATGAGGTAGAAAGATGATCATCCATACCCCGACCGTGAAGATTCTTCGCATGCGTGCACTTACAGCCAAACTCGGCATCGCCCGTTCGACCATTTACGACTGGCTCAATCCGAATTCACCACGCTACGATGCTACTTTTCCAAAGCAGCGGCGACTGGGGCAACAGTCTGTAGGGTGGCTGGAAGCAGAACTGGATCAATGGCTGCTGGAACGTGAAACGCCAAACATTTGAACACATTGTACCTGGCTGACTGGCTGGCATATTGCTTCTTCCCGGGAAATAAATGTTGAAATATAGTCGGGGATGAACATTAATCCAGCCAGTCATGTATAAGTCGAGGTTGTTATTTTATTCGAGGGAGAGCAATAAATCTATTGAAGTACGGTATTTAAGAATGGCTAATTTAAAAATATCCCAAACATATATTATCTGATTGAGTATTACCTTCTAATACCTAAAGAGGAAAGTAACTAATGCACCTGACTGATAACCAACATGTTCAGTTATTACCAGTTTCTACAGTTAATAAAGTTTATTCTAACAAACCAGATAAACCGATTTCTCATATTTGTCTTACTGGAAACGCTACTTTATCTCATTGAGCGCTGGCTGGTACTGATTCATCTCACTTTGCTCTCAATTTTAACGCAATAACAGCCGTACACGTTTCCGGTAACGCCGGAAGGTTCAATCTCAATTCACATTTGACTCAACTAAGGTGCAATATGCGCATTTATATCGACGATGGTTCGACCCATATCAAAATGCTGTGGGAGCAGCACGGCAGGTCTTTCACCCATCTCAGCCCCAACAGCTTCAAACGCGGATGGTCAGCCACGTTTGGCAGCGGTAAGCCGTTTAACTACACCGCAGGCAAAGAGAAATATTCGTTTGACCTGATTTCCCCCGACGCTCTTACCACCAGCAATATTGAGTGGCAGTACAGCCCGCTTAATGCCGTAGCAGTCCATCACGCGCTACAGACCAGCGGACTTACGCCGCAGTGCGTGGATATCGTGGTGACTCTACCGCTGGCGGAGTTTTATGACGAAGACGCCCAGTACCGGCTTGATAACATTGAGCGCAAGAAACAGAACCTGCTGCAACCGGTGGTGCTGAATAACGGCCACGTCTTTACCATCACCCGCGTTACCGTGCGCCCGGAGTCCATTCCTGCCGGGATTGTGCTGTGCGATCAGCTATCAGCTTCCAACTCTGTGCTGATTGTAGATCTCGGTGGAACGACACTGGATATCTCACAGGTGGCGGGCCAGATGTCTTCTGTATCACGAATCTACGGCGATCCGGTTCTCGGCGTGTCTCTGGTGACCGACGAGGTGCAGCAGGCGTTGCGTAAAGCCGGTATGGCGCTGTCCCGCTACAACGTGGACAGGTTAATTATCAAACGTTTAGACGATACGTACCTCGCGAACAATATCAACGATCCACGTGCTGTCGGTTCCATAAAGCAGGCAATCCAGAGTGGTATTGCGCGTTATCGCGCGCGGGTACTGGAAGCGATAGATCGTTTCAAAGGCTATACCCACGTCGCGGTGGTTGGCGGGGGAGCCTGTCTGCTGGCTGATGACATTCGTACTCACGTCAATCTGCGCGAAGATCGTTTCTTTGTTGCACAGGATCCGCAGTTCGCGCTGGTACATGGTTTGAAAGCTATTGGCTGATAGAGGTAGTAATGAATAGAAGAAAAGTACTGATTTATCTGCGCCCTGCAACACATGCCAGCGAGCGCTTTGCAGATGCGCGTATTGAGGCGCATCACCGGGGCGATCGCGGTGAGTTATCACGAACGGCGTTACTTGCAGGTATTGCGCTGGGAGAAATTGACAGCCGGTTGCCGTCGGTCCTGGCGGCACTGCTGGCTGACAATACGAGCCAGGAAACACTGCGTGTAATGCTGTCGTCGTTTCTGAACATTCAGCCGGGTTCGGCTCCATCTGTAACGGTGACGGCTACGGAGCTGCAACCAGAGATTGCAGGACAATCCACCAGCAGTGTTTCAGCGAAGAATCTGGCGGGTTCTCTGCCAGAATAACACGATAATAAATGTTATATTGTTACAATAGAAAAAATAACGTCATAAACCAGAACACCGGGCCTTAGTGGCCTGGCGTCCTTTTTCCGTTCTTTTTTCTTTTAGTGTATCGGGGTCTACGGATGAGAGCGAAGATGTTAACATCGACCCATTGAACTCACAGCACAAAGCAGCCAGTCGAAAATGGCTAACTGCAATCTGAATCAAGCACCAAGTTCTGGAATCAAACGTAACACCGAAAAACCATTGTCATCAGGCAACCGTTCAGCATGCAGACTACACTGCGCCAGAAGCGCAGGAATGCCGCTGGTATCGCCAGTAAGCCGCAGTTCCATTGGTTTGATGAGTTCCCCCCTGTCGGTGAACACCTGATGCAGCTCGTCTTTTGGCGTATAGATCGCACAGACATTACCCGCTAATTTGGCTTTCTCTTCCCATTCCTTTGCTGAAACCAGACAGTTAACCCAGCCCATTGTCCGAAGCGTGTCGATCATATATGTAAAGCGAAACAACGTGCTTTGCTGCGTAAGCTCGCCAGAGCTGGCAAGCCAGATGTATTCCACCTTGCTGAAAAACCGCGCCGATATACTCGCCGGGCAGATAAAAGCCGGTGATGTGTTCTTCCCCGTTGTCGTTAAAATAAAAAGTTCTGACGGTACCGAATTTAATCAGCCAGAGCCCACTGCACTTATCACCGGCACGCCACAGATACTGCTTTTTACCGTATCGCCGGGACGGTCTCTGCCTGATAGCATCCCGTAACAGATTTTTCATAGTCAGACCTGTAACAATTCACCCGACAGCCACGTTTTCAGGTGCCAGCGTAAAATCCAGCACGACAATATCCTGCAGCACCGGTATAAAAATGGATTTCAGCGTATCATGGGCTGGATGCGGCAGGTAGCGCTGACGGGCAGCCTCATCGGCGAACGTCATCAGCACACAGTGCGTAAAACCCGCACTTTTGGCTTCGGGGCTGTCGTTGACGCCCCATTCCACACGGCTCACCCCTTCCACCCGCTTCGGGATGTGCAAAAAGGCCTGCCTGACCGCGTTGATTTGCTCAGGCGAAGCATCGTCAGTGAGCGTGATAAACAGAATGTGTCGGATCATGCTTAACTCCTGTATTAACGGGGGGCAGCGTAAAGGACACGTGTTCAAGGTCGTCCGGCGTGACGCGAATGATGCCCTCGCCAGGCGTATCGATTTCCGCCACCAGGAACAGTGAAAGCGAAATCATCACGGGCAGGACCAGCAGAGAATGTCCCTGCCGCTGCTGACGCCCGGTCAGACAGCAGGCTGCCATGGCGAAGGCAATGATCACCAGCCATGCCGCATCGGGGAGCTTGCGCTGAGAGACAGCGGTCGTCTGCTGCTGCGATACTCTCAGCTCACTGTATGCCGTCAGGAGCGAGCCCATCACTGGCAGGGGACTGTGCACGGCCTCAGAGACCGCCAGTAGCCAGAGCTTTTGCTGGCTGTCCTCCGACAGCTGGTTCCAGCTTCGTCCACCCAGTAGTGAGTTATCCCTGAAAAAATGGATCCGCTGGTCGAGGTATTGACGCAGCAGTGCCTGCGCTTTCGGCTGAGCCGATGCGGGTAATAACAGACTGTACTGGCATGCTTTTTCGATGGTCTGTGCTTCCCTGACCAGGGCCTGTTTCAGGGTGGTAAATCCATTAATCGATACCGAAAAGGCGAATCCGATAAGCAGCATGATTAATGAAAGCGCTCCTGCAGTGATAATAATATCGCCACCTGTACGGGATTTATCACGGGAGTGATTCTGATAACACCCAATATATGCAGACATTATCAGTAACGATAACATCACTGCCAGCAACAAAATATCATCTGCTGCCGGTAGCATGAAATAATACGCTATCATATTTTAACCACGGGTTAAGCAGTCACACTGGAAGTAACTTATGACAATAAGATAAATTTTGTCTGACCATTATTATTCGGCAAGGTCGAAATATTCTTTTCAGTGCACCACAAAAA
This sequence comes from Enterobacter cloacae complex sp. ESBL7, assembly GCF_041679625.1. Classification (NCBI taxonomy): domain Bacteria; kingdom Pseudomonadati; phylum Pseudomonadota; class Gammaproteobacteria; order Enterobacterales; family Enterobacteriaceae; genus Enterobacter; species Enterobacter cloacae complex sp. ESBL7. The sequence continues at coordinate 671 of NZ_JBGORN010000001.1, read as the reverse complement.
ATAAATCGACAGACTGGAAATAAAGAATATATTTTCTCTCAGGTATCGACACAAAAAGTACATGCTTCCTGAATATGTCGTAGCTGCATTTACTTGCTGGTCGTAGCGTTTCTTTTTCTGCGGAGCAGTCGCCCCCGGGCCTTCTCCACTGACTTGTTGCTCCGGTCCGGGAATAATGTGGTCTGTTGTTCTGCAACACTCAGATGCATATTTTTCTCCAGTAGCGCCCACTCTTCATCACTCCAGGGGCGAAATCCGACTGTACTTTCACGGGATTTCTTCAGCCCCAGCCTTCTCGCCATCACCCTGATGGCAACCTCATTCCTGCCCTGCAACTGGTGCATGACTGCAGTACCTACCAACGGGTACTGTGCTTTCAGAATACGAAGTTCATCTTCACGCCAGAAGCGACCGCTCTGCACGCCTAAAATGATGGCCCGTGAAAATATCGCGCTGACGCTTCTGCCCGGCAGCAGCCGGGTCAGCTCTTCAGCCTCAACCCCCTGCGAGTAGTGATGGCGGATAATCTCCATTTCCGCTTCGCTCCAGGGGCGGCTTCTCTTGCCGCGACAGCCCAGTCTGTCGGCCATCAGTCCTACCGCCCCCGGGGTACGTTTCAGAATGGTGGCAAGCTCTGCCACGGGCATTGTGCCGTAGTTATTTTCCAGAAA